>NZ_BMMX01000012.1 GCF_014646155.1 Mangrovihabitans endophyticus | reverse complement strand
CCAGACGACACACCAAAACAATTGGCACTGGCTAAACAAAACACCCTGTTGAGTTCTCAAAGAACAACCACACACCACCAACAACCAGAACCAAACCCTGGCCACCAGCGGGGCACTCGCTCCACTTTACTAGGTCGTATCTCCGTTGTCAACCGGTATCTCCCGGTTGGTGTCGATTCGACCCAGTACGCCCGCTACTGTCCGGCGCGCAGCAAGCTGTCACGCCTTCGTAGAAGTGGACTTGCAGGACGGCCGTCGCGACTCGGTCGCGCTCTCGCCCGTTTCCCTGCCGAGAGAGAACATTACCCCCCTGGTCGAGCAGGCTCCAAATCGGGTACCCCTGCCGTGCATCTGCCCAGTTCACGGCCCCTCCCCGGCCGGCCGACGACCCAACTGGCAGAGGATCCGCCGGGCGAGGTGGAGCGACCGGGCACCCGCCCGACCTACGGCTGGGCGACCTCGACCATCCCCTGGCGGACGCGCGTGCGCAGCATGGGCTGAGCGTTGGCCGCCGGTCCGTGCACCACGGTGCCGTCGGTCAGGCGGAAGGTGCTTCCGTGCCAGGGACACACGACGCAGGCGTCGGACCCCGATCCGACCATCTCGCCCTCGCCGAGCGGCCCGGTCTCGTGCGAGCACCGCTCGATCATCGCGCTCACCGAGCCGCCGGTGCGGAACAGGAGGATCGGCACGTCCTCCACCTTGCGTACCGCTGGTTTCCCGTCCGGAAGCGAGGAGAGCGATCCCACCCTCGTCCACTCCTGCGGTACCCGGCTGATCTCCGGCGCCGCTTGATTCATGCCGCCGCTCTGCGCGTACGACAAATGGCCGCCCAGGTAGGCACCGGCACCGGCGGCCGACAGCCCGGCCAGGGCGAGTCCCACGCCGCGGGCCTTGCGCCCGGAACCTCGGGCGATCAACGAGCTGACATAGAGGCCCAACGCCACGGTGTTCGCGGTGGCGTGCACCAAGCCCACCCGGCGCCGGTCGCTGGTCATCTGCGACCAGTCCATCAGCCCGGCGGCCATCGCGGCGGGCGCGCTCGCCACCCCGAGGGTGATCAGCGTCGTCGCCGCCCGCCGGCCACGCGGCATGAAGTCCAGCACCGAGGCCGAGACGAACGCGCCCACCGGAACCTGCACCAGGACCGGGTGCAGGGGATGACCCAGCCACGTGCCGTGCAACGCGTCCTGCACGGCACGTGGACCGGACAACTGCTGAACCCGGCCCTGCAGCCAGTCGCTCACACCATCGAGCACGCGGGCCCGTTCCAGCCGGGAGAGGATCTGCTGCAACATCTCAAGGCCATTCCCGCGGACCGGTCCGATAAACCGAAGCGGACCGGCACGCCGCCGTCAGGAAACCGGAGGTAGGGCGGAGCCGATGCCCCGGTGGAAGGTCGGGTACGCCCAGATGGTGCTGTGCAGAGTCGCGAGCGGGACACGCGCGTGCACCGCGAGCACGAGCGCGCCGATCATCTCGCCACCGGACGGACCGGCCGTCGTCGCACCGACCACCACGCCATCCGCCGCAATGATCTTGATAAACCCCGCGTTGCCGGGACCGTGGATGAATCCGCGGGACGTCTGCGGCAGCGGGACGTGTCCCACCCGCACGTCGAGCCCGGCGTCGCGGGCCTGCTTCCCGGTCATGCCGACGGCGCCGATCTCCGGGTCGGTGAAGGTCACCCTCGGACGCGCGCGGTAGTCCGCGGCCGGTCCGCCCTGACGGAGAATGTCGCGCACCGCGACGTCTGCCTCGTACATGGCCATGTGGGTGAAATTGCCGTTGCCGGTGACATCGCCGACCGCCCAGATCTTCTCCCCGGCACGCATCCATTCGTCGGTGGTCAGGAAGCGGGCGGTCGGGTCCAGCCCGACGTTCTCCAGCCCGAGGTCACCCAGCCGGGCCGCGCGGCCGGTGGCGACCAGGAGCTTCTCCGCCGTACGGGAGGTGCCGTCGCTCAGGTCCACGGTGAACTGCCCGTCGGCGTACCCGACCCGTTGCGCGCGTACCCCGGTGCACAGCCGTACCCCGTCCTCGGTCAGCGCGGCGGCGGCCGTCTCGGAGGATTCCGGCTCTTCCATGGCGAGGACACGCTCGCTGCCCTCGATCACCGTGACGTCCACCCCGAACCGGGCCATCACCTGCGACAGTTCCAGTCCGATCGCCCCGCCGCCGAGCACCACCAGCGAGCCGGGCAGGGTCTCGGCCTCGACCGCTTCCCGGTTCGTCCAGTACGGCGTACCGGCGAGCCCGTCGACCGGTGGCACCACCGCCGCGGTGCCGGTGGCGATGACCAGCCCACGGGAAGCTTGATATTCCTGGTCGCCGACGCGAACCCGGCCCGGGCCGACGATGGTGGCCCGGCCGCGGACGAACGTCCCGCCCTTGCCGGTGAAGCGGTCGACCGCGACCTTGTCATCCCAACTGTCGGTCGCCTCCTCCCGGATGCGTTTGGCCACCGGTGCCCAATCGGGGGTCTGCGTCGACGAGCCGGCCAGGCCGGGTATGCGGCGCGACTCGGCCAGCGCGTCGCCGGCGCGGATCATCATCTTCGTCGGCACGCATCCCCAGTACGGGCACTCGCCGCCGACAAGGCCGTGTTCGACGCCGACCACCGTGCGGCCGGACTCGGCGAGCCGCCCGGCCACTTCCTCGCCGCCGACCCCGAGACCGATGACCACCACGTCAACGTGTTGTGCTTCGCCCATGGCCCCAGCTTTGCACCGGATGGCACCGGGAGGCGCGGATGTCAGCGGATCTTAAGGTTCGTCGGCCGACGCGCTCGCCCGTACGGGTTGGGAGCGTTTCCGGTTTGCGCCGCGGGGAACGTTGTCGCGGGCCCTGCCGGACGAACGGACGAACGCAACGTGCCGGCAGAGCCCGCTCACTCCCACCCGGCGAACCGGGCGGGATGTCACGGTCGGAGCCAGACCGCCTCGTCGCGGTGTGACTCCAGGGGCGCCGGATAATCCAGGCCCCGGCGCACATCGTCGGGAAGCCGCCAAGGCTGGTGGACGGCCTTACCCTCGACGGACGCCAGTTCGGGTACGTAGCGACGAACGTACACGCCGTCAGGGTCGTACCGTTCGGCTTGGCGGATCGGATTGAACCGGCGGTAGGGCCGGGTGTCGTTACCGGTGCCCGCGGTCCATTGCCAGTTGCCCGAATTGTTCGCCACGTCGCCGTCCAGCAGCCAGCGGAAGAACCATTGCACGCCGGGCCGCCAGTCGACGCCCAGATGCTTGGTCAGCAGGGCGGCGGTGAGCAGCCGAGCCCGGTTGTGCATCCAGCCTTCGGCACGCAACTGGCGCATCCCGGCGTCCACCACCGGCACCCCGGTGAGGCCGTTCTGCCAGTGCTGGAGGGCGTCGTCGTCGGAGCGCCAGTCGTGGTCGCCGGACTTGCGGTACGCCCGCGTGGAGATCGCCGGGAAGGCGTTGGTCACCTGGTAGTAGAAGTCGCGCCAGGCGAGCTGCCGGACGAACGCTTCGGCGCCCGCCCCGCCCTTGTCCCGCGCCGCGTTCGCCACCGCCAGCGGTGAGACACAGCCGAACCGGAGGTACGGGCTGAGCCGCGAGGTGCGATCCGCGGCCATGTCGTCGTGCAGATCGTCGTACTGTCCGATGTGGTCGAGCCAGGTGCTGAACCGGCGCCGGCCGGCGGTCTCGCCGCCGGTCGCCGCGTCCGGGGATTCTCCCTTGGGCTGGGCCGGCATGCGGCCGACCGCAAGACCGTCCGGCAGCGTGATCCGGCGCGGCGTGGCCACCTCGTCGCGCCATTTGCTCGCCGCCCAGGACCGGTGATACGGCGTGAACACCTTGTAGTGGTCCGAGCTGCCGCCGGGTTGCACGGCTCCCGGGTCCACCACCGTGACGCCCGGGAACGAGCGCAACGCGATGCGGTGCTTCTCGCACTCGCGTTCCAGGTCGCGCTGGCGGCGCCGGGCGTAGTTGCTGACGTCGGCGGCCAGCGCGATGCCCTCGGCATGCACTTCGCGCGCCACCTTGATGGTTTCCGCGACCGGATCACCGCGGCGCACGACCAGGTCTGCTCCCTTGTCACGGAGAGTGTCACGCAGGTCGGCGAGCGCCTCGTGCAGAAATTTCGCCCGGTTCGCGGACAGTTCCTGAAGCTTCGGGTCGAAGACGAACAGCGGCACCACGCGCTCGGCGTTGGCGCAGGTGGCGGCCAAGGCGGGGTTGTCGCGCACACGCAAATCGCGGGTGAACAGGACGACGGCGGTCTTCATGCGGCTGCCACCTCCGTGCCGGGACGCGTAACCAGACTACGCAGCGCTACCGCGGCGCGACGACGATTCGGCACCGTGGCCCGCCGCACGAACACGTCGTAGTCGGCGGCCACGACCTCGTCGAGGATGCCGCCGTACAGCCGGTACGCGGTTCGCATGCACGCCTGCGAGCCCGGGTTCAGCATCGGGATGCCCGGCGCGGCCCGCCGGTAGTGCTCATGTGCCCGGTCCACCTCGTACCGGATGAGCGCCTTGATCTCCGGGGTGGCGCGCCGTTCCGCGAGGTCGTCGCGGGTCACGCCGAACGTGGCCATGTCCGCATCCGGCAGGTAGGTGCGGCCCCGGTCCAGGTCCTCATCCACATCCCGGATGAAGTTGGTGAGCTGGAACGCCAACCCGAGTTGGCGGGCCGGCTCGCGGGCCGCAGCCGGGTCGTGCGAGCCGAGGATCGGCAACATCATCGTGCCGATGACGGCGGCCGAACCTTCCATGTAGTCGAGCAGGTCCGCGTAGGTGGCGTACGAGGTGACCGTGAGGTCCATCGCCATGCTGCGCAGGAAGGACGCGAAGTCGTCCAGGTCCATGTCGAAGACCGCGATGGTGTGCAGCACGGCCGGCAGCAGCGGATCGTCGACCGGTTTGCCGGCCAGGCCGGCCAGGAAGCGCTCGGACCACGCGGTCAGCCGGGCGGCCCGATCCTCCGGCGGTAACGCTTCGGTGCGATCGACGATCTCGTCCGCATAGCGGGTGAAACCGTACAAGGCATGCACGTGCCGTCGCTTCCACCGCGGCAGCAGACGCGTCGCCAGGTAGTAGGTGCGTCCGTGTCGCCGGTGCAGCTCGCGACATCGCTCATAAGCCTCGTCCAGGTCTATATCCACCGCGCACCTCGCTAAAAACCGACTCAGCAATCGACTCAACTCATGTTACGTGGGTACTGTCATCCGCGTGCCCAACGACATCCTCACGCCCGTGATACCCCGCCAGTCCGTGCACGAAGACGGCTTGGTCCCGGCCGTCGAGGGAACCCTGGCTGACTTCCTCGCCAGTCAGATCGCCCAGCTCGACGCCGTCGACCCGGCCCTCGGTGGCTTCGCGCGCACCACTCGCGACCTGGTCCTGCGGCAGGGCAAGCGGCTGCGCCCGACGTTCGCCTACTGGGGGTGGCGTGGCTTCGCCGGCCCGCGCGAGCCGGTCGGCCCGATCCTGCCGGCCATCGCCGCGCTGGAGATGATGCACGCGTTCGCGCTGGTGCACGACGACGTGATGGACGCCTCGGCGACCCGGCGCGGTGCGCCGACGGCGCACCGGCTGCTGGCTGCGCAACACATCGCCGACGGTCGCCGCGGCGACCCCGAAAGGTTCGGTGACGCCGCCGCGATCCTGGTCGGAGACCTGTGCCTCGTCTGGGCCGACCAGCTACTCGCGCATGCGACGCTGCCCACGTCGACGCTGTTCGCGGCGCGCGCCCGATACGACCGGATGCGCGCCGAGGCGGTCGCCGGGCAATACCTCGACATGCTCGGCGAGCACCAGCCCGAGGCCTGGACGGTGGACCGGGCGCTGCTGGTCGCCCGCAACAAGACCGCCAGCTACACCGTGCAGCGCCCGTTGCAGTTCGGCCTGGCGTTGGCCGGCACCGACTCCGCCGTCGAGGACGCGTACGACCGGTACGGCACCGCGATCGGCGAGGCGTTCCAGCTCTGCGATGACCTGCTCGGGGTATACGGCGACCCGGCGGTGACCGGCAAACCGGCGGGCGACGACTTGCGTACCGGAAAGCCGACCGCGTTGCTGATGCTCGCCCGGCAGCTCGCCACCCCGGCCCAGCTCGCGGAGCTGACCCTTGACCCCGCCGGAGTCGTCAACCCCGCCGACGGCTCAAGCCCCCTTCGCATCGCCCAGGTGATCTCCGACACCGGCGCCCCGGACCGAATCCGCGGCCTGATCCGGCAACGGGTCGACGAGGGTGTCGCGGCGCTGTCCGACGCTCCGCTGCACGACGACGCGCGGGCAGCGCTGGTGGACCTTGCCGTGACGGCGACGCATCGGGCGGCATGATGAACCTGACATCTCGACCGCAGGAGCTGCCGTGCGTACCGTGACCGGGCCCACCGACCGGGTGGTCATCGTCGGAGCCGGGCTGGCCGGGCTCGCCTGTGCCCTGCACCTGGCCGCCGCCGGCCGTCGGGTGACCATCATGGAGCGAGCATTCGCGCCCGGTGGGCGCGCCGGCCGTCTCTCCCTGCAGGGTTACGAGTTCGACACCGGTCCGACCGTGTTGACCATGCCTGAACTGATCGCCGAGCCGCTGGGCGCGGTCGGCGAGAACCTGTCCGATTGGCTCGACCTGACGCCGCTGGACCCGGCCTACCGCGCGTACTACCCGGACGGCTCCACGTTGGACGTGCGGACGGACACGGTGCGGATGGCCGCGGAGATCTCTCGCGTCTGCGGCCCTCGCGAGGCCGACGGCTACCTGCGCTTCGTCGACTTCGCCCGGCGCCTGTGGCGGTTGGAGCGCACCGACTTCATCGACCGCAACATGGACAGCCCGGCCGACCTGCTGAACCTCAACCTTCTCCGGCTCCTGGGGATGGGCGGCTTCCGGCGGCTTCAACCCAAGATCAATCAATACTTCCGTGACCCGCGCACCCGGCGCATCTTCTCCTTCCAAGCGATGTACGCCGGACTGGCGCCGCAGGACGCGCTGGCCATCTACGCGGTCATCGCCTACCTGGACTCGGTGGCCGGCGTCTACCACCCCCGCGGCGGTATGCACGCGGTGCCCAAGGCGCTGGCCGGGGCGGCCGAGAAACACGGCGTCCAGATCCGCTACGACACCGACGTCGCGAAGGTCACCACGGCCGGCGGGCGGGCCACGGGGGTCATCACCGCCGACGGTGAGTACGTGCCCGCGGACACCGTGGTGCTGAACCCGGATCTGCCCGTCGCGTACCGGGATCTGCTCCCGCCGCGCCGCACCCGGCGGCTGCGGTACTCGCCGTCGTGCATGGTCCTGCACGTGGGATCGCGCCAGGCGTACACCCGGACCGCGCACCACAACATCCACTTCGGCGCGGCCTGGGCCGCCACCTTCGACGAGGTGATCCACAAGGGCCGCCTGATGAGCGATCCCTCCCTGCTGGTCACCAATCCGACGCACACCGATCCGTCGATCGCCCCGGCCGGTCGGCACTCCTACTATGTGCTGGCGCCCACGCCCAACCTGGAAGCCGCGGACATCGACTGGCGCGGCGGCATGGATCGGCGCTACGCCGACGACCTGATCCGCGTGCTGGAACGCCGCGGTTACGTCGGCTTCGGCGACGGGGTGGAGGTGCTGCGCGTCGTCAGCCCCGCCGACTGGGCCGCGCAGGGCATGGCCGCGGGCACCCCGTTCGCCTCCGCGCACACCTTCGGCCAAACCGGCCCGTTCCGCCCGGGAAACCTGCACCCGGCACTCGACAACGTGGTGTTCACCGGTTCCGGCACCCAGCCCGGCGTGGGCGTGCCGATGGTGCTGATCTCCGGCAAGCTCGCCGCAGCCCGGATCACCGGAGGCTCCCGATGACCCTGTCCCGCGAGAAACACCTCGTCGAACTCGTCGACACCGACGGACGACCCATGGGCGAGACCACCGTGCAGGAGGCACATCAGGTGCCCGGCCGGCTGCATCGTGCCTTCTCGGTCTTCCTGCGAGACGCGCAGGGACGTGTGCTGCTGCAGCAACGCTCGGCGGCCAAGACGCGGTTTCCGCTGCGCTGGGCGAACACCTGCTGCGGGCACCCGGAGCCGGGCGAGGACCTGGCCGTGTCCGCCGCCCGTCGCCTGGTCGAGGAGATCGGCGTCGGTGGCGTGGAACTGCGCGAGGTAGGGGTCTACACCTATTACGCCGAAGACCCGGCCAGCGGACGCGTGGAGTACGAATACGACCATGTGCTGGTCGGTGCCATGCCGCAGGGTCGAAAGCTGATGCCCGACCCGGACGAGGTGGCGGACCTGCGCTGGGAACACGTCGAAACCCTGATGCCGACGATCGGCGCCGACCCCCGGGCGTACGCGCCGTGGCTGCGCGGTGTGGCCGGTCTGCTCGTCGCACCCGGCACGCCGCCCGACGCTCCGGAGACCTCAGGTGGGCGATGAAGCGCTGACGGCCGGAGCGGTCGCACGCCGGCTCGGCGTCGCGGTCACCACGCTCCGCACCTGGCACCAGCGGTACGGGCTGGGGCCCAGCCAGCATGTTCCCGGCCGGCACCGGCGATACACCGCCGAGGACATGGACCGCCTCCAGGTGATGCGGCGGCTCACCGCACAGGGGGTGGCACCGGCCGAAGCGGCCGCGTGGGCACGTCGGGTGCCGGTGCCCCTGGACATCGGCACCGGACCGGACGATGTCACCGCCGACACACCCGAGCGGGAACCCGCCGCGGGCGGGCCCACCGCCGACGCCGCCCCCGGTGCCACCGACGACATGCCCGCACCCGGCATCGGAACACCTCGCGCCGCCCCTGGCATCTCGGGCCCCCGCCGCCCCGCGCGCGACGGCGGAGGGCTGGCCATCCCCGTCGGCCGGGCCGGGCCGACGGCACGCGGCCTCGCTCGCGCCGCGATGCGCCTGGACGCCCCCGCGGCCCGGGACATCCTGCAGTCCTCCATCGCCGGGCACGGGGTGGTCCGCGCCTGGGATGAGATCATCTTGCCCGTGCTGATCGGCATCGGCGCGCGCTATCAAGCCACCCAACGCTTCATCGAGGTCGAGCACCTCGCCTCCCGGTGCATCAGCGAAGTCCTCGGCGCGGTACCCCGGCCGTCGGCCACCTACCTGCCACGAGTCCTGCTGACCGCCGCCGACGAGGAGCAGCACACCCTTCCCCTGGAAGCACTCGCGGCAGCGCTCGCCGAGGCCGGTACGCCCACACGCATGCTCGGGGCACGCGTACCGTCCCGGGCCCTGTCCGACGCGGTAGCCCGCACCGGGCCGGCGGTGGTCGTGATGTGGTCGCAGCTACCCGAGACCGCTCACCCCTCCGACCTGGAACGACTACTCACCGGTCCGCGCCGCCCGATGCTCGTGGCGGCAGCCGGGCCCGGCTGGTCGCCGGAGGCGCTACCCGGCGAGGTGCCGATGCTCTGCAGCCTCGCCGACGCCGTACGGGTGATTCGGGCGGCAGCAGCGTGACCAGGTGTTTTCCGGACCGGGGATACCGGTTTGGAGGCTGGCCGGTCGATCACGTATGCTTTTGCTCGCCTCAAGCGAGGCCGGTTGGGGCCCACACCGCCGAGCATTGCCAGGTATGCAATGATGGCGGCGTTGCCCTCATCGTCTAGTGGCCCAGGACGCCGCCCTTTCAAGGCGGTAGCACGGGTTCGAATCCCGTTGGGGGCACTGCAGTACAGCTAGATAGCAAGGTCCTGTGGAGCAGTCGGAGTGCTCGCCGCCCTGTCAAGGCGGAGGTCGCGGGTTCAAGTCCCGTCAGGACCGCTCAGCGTTGTCGCGGCCAGGTAGCTCAGTTGGTACGAGCGTCCGACTGAAAATCGGAAGGTCGGCGGTTCGACCCCGCCCCTGGCCACCACGATCCGAACCGGGTCAAGCAAGCCCTCACCTGCGTTACCGCATGTGGGGGCTTTGTTGCACCGCCGGACACGGTCTTCCGCCTCGGCCACGCCGAGTTCTCCGGACGCCGCCGCCGCGATCTCACCACACCCCTTGGCGCTGCACCGGCGAGGGCTGGAACGCGCCCGCCGGCACGCACGACGTCGTCATCCAGCGCTACAACGACCCGAAGGGCAGCCCTTTCTCCGTCTACCGCATCATCGCCGAGCACGACGGCGTCTGGAGCACCATCCGCGCCAGCTTCGGAGAGACGATGAAGGCCGATCAGGAGGCCGATGACCTCGGTGTCGCCGCCATCCGCCGACTGATGGGCCTGCCACCGGCCGACGGATGAGTGCTGCCGCACTGGGCATGGACTCCACCGATGACGTCGGGTGCGTCTCGAAGTGGGTGCCCGCGCGAATGGAACGCACCGTGATCGGGCACCATGAGGCATGGCCTCACTGACGTCGTCGCTGCCGCCTGCCACCACGGAGATCCGCCAGTGGGTGCTGGGCACTGCCACCGAGCTCCGCGTGCTGCGCTCGTCCTTGCAGCAGACGCTCGTCAACGAGACCTTCTCGCCGAACGCGGAACTCGGCGACGTCCCGGACAAGATGATAATCGTGGCGACCGAACTGGCCACCAACGCGCTGCGGCACAGTCTGCCACCGACCATTGTGCGGCTCGGCCGTGCGGAGGTCGTTTTCGTGCTCGACGTGGCGGATCACGATCCGCTGGTCATTCCCGAGTTCGCCGAGGCTCGCCCGCCGGGTGCCGGCGGGCTGGGGCTTCAGCTCGCCCGAAAGCTGGCCCTCGACATCGGATGGTACGTGGAGGGCAAGACCAAGCACGTCTGGGCGCAGTTCGAAGCCCCGGCAGCTTGATTGCCTCACGGCTACGATCACGCCATGGCCGAACCCGACCACTGCATCACAAGTCACCACGAAGGTGATGTCGTCCGCCTCCGGCTCGGCGGAGAGCTCGACATCACCGTTCGTGACGACCTGCGGGACATCGTGCTGGCTGCGGTTGCCGAGGCCGGCGCCGGCGGCGTGATCATCGACTTCTCCGACACCGCCTTCATCGAGTCCGAGGCGATCGGTGCCCTGCTCGACGGTATGAACGCCGCCAAGGCGGAGAAGGTGCCGTTCCGCGCGGTCAATCCGCAGGGCCTGGTGCTGCGAGTGCTGACGGTTTCCGGCGTGCTGGAGCTGTTCGACGACTGAACGCCTGCGCCTGACCGGCTGCGGGACCCGCCGGCTCCACCACGTTGACGGTTCAGTGGGACAGCCGCCGCTGCGATCCCAGATCGGCGACCCGGCCCGCGGCATATCCCTGTCGCCGGCCGGTGCCCAGCAGCCTCCGCGGACCGACCTTCGTCAGGTGCGGGTAGACCTCGTCGCGTCGCCGTTCCACCTCGCTGGTGCGGTCACGCAGAACCAGCTCGGCGCCGGTGCCTGCGGACCGTTCCGCCTCCCGGGTGGCCGCCCGTTCCGCGGCAAGCAGCCGCCCCCGGACCGCCTCGGTGTATCCCACCAGCCAGGAGCGCCGGAACGCCGCAGGATGTTCACCGCTCGGCACTGCCGCCGCGGTCAGCCCATGCGCCGCTTGCACCAGCAACGACGTGAACAACAGCTCCGCCCGTTCCAGGTCGGCGTCGTGACCGAACAGGTGGGTACGCGCGCCGCCGCGGCGTTCCAGGTGCACCACCCGGCACCGCAGGGCCAAGGCGACCACGGCGAGCAGCGCAGCCTTGTCCCGGGCGTACGGCGGGACGACCGTCATCATGCGATCACCCACCGGATCCGGCGTACGGCCGTCGGCCGCGAGCAGCGCGCGATCGACACCGTACTTGGCGATCAGCTCGGCGGCCTTCGCGGTGAACGCCTCCGCCTCCGCCGGGGTGCAGGCGGGATCCTCGGCCTTGGCGAGCAATTTGCGTACGCGATCCAGAAGCGGGCTCACACTGCCGCCGGAAGGTCGCCGGTCGTGGCGGGGAGGCTCATGCCGCGCGGTGCCGGAGTGTGGCGACCGTGGAGCCGGCCAGCGCGAGCAGGCAGTCCGGCAGTTGACCGTCCGCGATGGCCGCGCTGAACAGGGCCTCCCCGGTGGACACGTCGCCGTTCACGTAAGCGCTGACGAACCGGGCGACCCAGCGCTTGTCGTAACGCGCCTGATCGATGCCGGGAAAGTCGAGGGTCCACGCCCCGCCGCTGGGCACGTTCTGCCCGACCATGGTGGCGGCCAGGCACCAGGCGACGTCGTAAGCGCCGACCACCCCGGAGCGGTCGACCACCGCATCGAAGGTGCCGACCACCGCGTCAGTGTCACCGGTCAGTGCGCAGTGCAGCACATTCGCGGCGTCGTCGATCGCGTGCTGTGGTACCTCCGTCACGCACCAAAAGGTACGTGGAGGGGTCAAGAATCGCACCGCCGACGGCCAACTCGTTGATTGCGCCACACGGAGAACACGGCCTAAGCGGGACGCAGCAGGCAGGTGATGCGGGCGGTGCACACCCGATCGCCCCGCTCGTCGGTGATCACGACCTCGTAGGTGGTCATGGTCCGTCCGCGATGCGCCGGCGTCGCCACCCCGGTCACCCGACCTGCGCGTACGGCCTTGTGGTGGGTGGCGTTGATGTCCACGCCCACGGCGACGGGCCGGTCCACGGTCTGTCCGTGCAGCGCGGCGCCGACCGAACCCAACGACTCGGCCAGCACGCATGACGCTCCGCCGTGCAGCAGCCCGAACGGTTGGGTGTTGCCCTCGACCGGCATGGTGGCCACCACTCGGTCGGGCGATGCCTCAGTGAATTCGATGCCCATCCGCTCGCCGAGCTCCCCGCCCGGGCCGAGAAGACTCAGGCCGTCAGATGCCTCGTCCACGGCGAGTCACGTTACCGTCTGCTCGGGTCGCGGACTCCGCCGCGGCACCCTACCGTTGAGGAACCCCTAGTCGAGGAGAATGATCGATGACCGAGCCGAAGGAAACCGTCGAGACCCGAGGTGAGGACCGGGTCGACCTGCTCGCCACGGACACTAACGGCGATGGCAAGCCCGACGTCTGGGTCTCCGACACCGACGGCGACGGCAAGGCCGATCTCTACCAGTTCGACACGGACGGTGATGGCAAGGTCGACATCACGATGGTTGACCTGGACGAGGACGGCACGCCGGACACGGTCGTCGACGGCGATGGGGGCATCCCTCCGCGCGACTGAGCGGAAGCGGCCTCTCCGGTCAGCTTCCGCCGAGCGCGCTCAACGCGACCCAGACGACGGCGACCGCCACCACGGTGCTGATCACCGCCCACGCGCGGCGGCGCCAGGTCCCGGACGCGGTGGGCGGGTCGATGGCTTCCGGATGCCCGAGCCGGATCAGCACACTGCGCTGCTGGCGAATCTCGTCGCGATGACGCTCGGCCGGGCCGGAGCGGCTGATCTCGACCGCCAGCCCGGCCTGGGCCCGTTGCAGGCGACGCACGGCTCGACGTGCCCGGTGACCGGCTCGTTCGTCGGCGTACCACCGGGCCGCCGCGCGCCGCGAACCGGAACGCAGGACAGCCAGCTCGCGATCCGTGATGACCTCCCGATCGTGCAGGGTGGAGAGCTGTCCGACGTAGTAGTCCGCCTCCCGGTCGTGCGCGCGGCGCACCAGGTAAAGGATCAGCAGGAGCGGCGGGAGACCCTTGAACACCAGCACGGCGAGCAACGCCAGCAGGCCGTTGCCCAGCCCGTCGCGCAGCAGCGGCGAGTTCCACAGCATGTGCGAGCCCCAGGCGCCCAGCATGGCCAGCGCCGCCACGCCGATCCGTTCCCGCCACCGGCGTTCCCGGTGCACCACCAGAAAGCCGATGCCCGCGCCGGCCAGGGCACTGAAGAGCGTATGGCTCCACACCCCAGCTAGGAAGCCACGCAGGAGGAAGGTGGCGATCACGGGCTGCGCCTCGTCACCCTGGCCGGCCAGCGCCACCGCGCCGAGCGCGTAGACGATGTCCTCGACGATCTGAAATCCCAGTCCCACCATGGCGCCGTAGACCACGCCGTCCAGGACGCTGTTGACATGCCCTCGGGCGACAAGCGCGATGGCCGCGATGCCCGCCGCTTTGGCGATCTCCTCGACGGTCGGGCTGGCGAGGGCAGCCCCCCAGTCCGCGGCAAGCGTCGGCGAACCAAGCTTGGCGACCAGGTCGTCCAGCGCCGCGCCGCCGGGCAGCGAGACGCTGGTTGCCACGAACGCGCCCCAGCCGAAGGCCATGGTCAGCAAGGCCGCCGGTTCCCGTTCCAGGAAGTCCAGCTCCACCACGAACCACCAGAACGGGACAGCGAGAAGGGCGAACAGGACGGTCGCGGTCAGCATGGCGCGGGGATATTCCGTGCCGAGGTGCACACCGATCGCGGTGATCCGGATCATGCCGGCCGCCAGCAGAGCGGCGACCACCCAGAACGCGGGCTGTCGGAGAAGGCCCGCGCGCAGGGTGCCGCCGGTCGGTGCCGGCCGCACCGCGGTCACGATTGCTCCGGAAATCGCAGGCTCATGGTGCTCCGCTCGACGGCGGACAGGCGGTGCCCCAGGTCCAGATCCGCCCCGGCGACGGTGACCTCCGCGGAGAGGCCGCTCGCGACGAACACGGCGTACCGGCCGCTGCGACCTGGGGCGGTGTATCCGCCTTGCAGCCCCTGCCGGCCGTAGTCGGTGGTGATGCTGCGCTGGGTTCCGGTGACCTGATAGCCAGGGGTGCCGGTGATCCGCGCGCGCAGGCTTGCCGCCGCGGCTTCCACGTCGCCGTGGAAGGGACGGACGGCGATGAGGTAGCGCACCGGCCCGAGCCGGAACAGCGCACTGCCCCGAAGATCGCCAGGTCGGGTCGCGGTCACGTCGAGCACCGCACCGGAGGGGGGAAGCACGGTCACCCCGGCACCGATCTCGTACCGTCGGTCCGGGCTGACCGGGCGGTTGGCCGGAAGCGCTGCGTCGACGGCGGGAAGACCGATGGCCAAGCCGGCCAGGACGGCGACGACGCCGAGCATGCCGAGGAGGTCGGTCAGCTGACGCCGCGTGACCTTCCCCATGGCACAACGTTACCGGTCAATGGCCGTCCGCTAATAGGTCGACACGGTGTTCCTGCCCGGAGACACATCGGTGACCGCGCGTCCGTCGGGCACGAAAAGGGGCGAACGCCTTCCCCAGCGCACGCCCCTCCTCGTTCTGCGGTCGACGGTGGTCAGTCGCCCTGACGCTGCGTGGGAATTTGCCCCTGCAGCAAGGCACGAACCTCCGACTCCCGGTAACGGCGGTGTCCGCCCAACGTCCGAATGGCGCTGAGCTTGCCCGCCTTCGCCCACCGGGTGACGGTTTTCGGGTCGACGCGGAACATCGACGCCACCTCGGCCGGGGTTAGTAACGGCTCAGGATCGTGCGTACGCGATGCCATCGGTCACTCCTCCACAGGTACCTACAGACATCGGCCGGGGTCCCGCCGGCCGGTGCGTACTTCATGGTCCGGCTAGTCCCCGATGTCCGACATGGGCCGAACGGCCGAACGTCCCTAGATAGATGGTTGAAGCATGCCCGATTTTTACGTGTTTTCTACGCCAGATAGTGTCTCGTTTGGACCGAAAATCGCGCTTCGTCGACTGTCGATCACGAAGGGTGTTCGACTTGGCGACCCCGTCGAGCCGCCCTCGCGTCTCACCTTTCACACATTTGCGCAGGTCAATTGCATCGTTCCAGCAGTTGCACCGCCCGCCACCGGGCGACGAGCTTCTCGTACACCTCGGTGGCCTGATCTGCATCACCACGAGACAGGGCAGAAAGGCCGGCTGCCACCAAACCGGGCGAATCGTCCTGCTGGAGATCGTCATCCGGCAGCAGACTCGTCAAACCGCCATAGTCGAGTTCCACCACCGAACGCGGATGGAACTCCTCCAGCCAACGCGTGCCCTCCTCGACCGCCTCGGTGATCGGCGCATCGCCCAGCGACTTGCGGAGCACCGAGACGCCGCGGTGCGCCCGCCGGCGGGCCTTGGAGATCTCCGTCCGGTAGCGCAGAGTGCGCCGCTCGCCGGACAGCGCGATGTCCCGCTCGTCGAGGTCCACGAACACGAACCAGCGCAGCGGCACACCCCAGGTCGCGACCTGTTCGTGCACCCGGGGCACGCCCCGCTCCAGCACCTTGGCCCCGCTGCGCCAGTCGTCCACGATCGCCTTCGCCTGACCGGCCAGCACGGGCGGCACGAAGGCATCGGCCAGCACCGTGGGCACGCCGTCGCGGGCGTTCAGCGCCGCCTCGGCCACGCGCAGCCGCAGGTTCCACGGGCAGACCAGCAGCGAGTCGCCCCACTCCAGCATGTACGCCTCGTCCGGGAGGTCGGGCAGCCGGGTCCAGCCAGCGCCCAGCGCCTCCAGCACCGCGGTGCGCTGCCGGACCGGACCCTCCAGCGGTCCCAGCGCCCGCCCCTCACGGGCGTACCGCCGCCAGAAGATCTGCCGGTCCCGGTCGAAGGCAGTCAGGGGTTCGTAAACCCGCAGGTACGAGGCGAACAGTGACGGCACGGCGCGATCCTTTCACGAAAAGACGCACCGTTGGCTCCCCCGTGGGGGCCTAAGCTTCCCAAGTGTCCGGCCCATCCACGGCTGGGCCAGCATATCGACCCCACGAGGGAGAGATTCGACAATGGGCGTGTTCGATCACAGCGACGGCAGCGAGGCCGCGCACGAACAAGTCGTCTTCTGCCAGGACCGGCACACCGGCCTGCGGGCGATCATCGGCATCTACTCCACGGCGCTCGGCCCGGCGCTCGGCGGGACCCGGTTCTACCCGTACGCGACGGAGGAGGACGCCCTCAGCGACGTCCTGCGTCTGTCCCGGGCGATGGCGTACAAGAACGCGCTCGCCGGTCTGGATCTGGGCGGGGGCAAGGCGGTGATCTGGGGCGACCCGGCACGCCTCAAGAGCGAGGCGCTGCTGCGCGCGTACGGCCGGTTCATCCAGTCGCTCAACGGCCGCTACTACACCGCCTGCGACGTCGGCACCTATGTGCCGGACATGGACCTGGTGGCCCGGGAGACCCGGTTCGTCACCGGGCGCAGCCCGGAGCACGGCGGGGCCGGCGATTCCTCGCTCCTCACCGCATGGGGAGTCTTTCAGGGCATGCGTGCCGCCGCGGAGCACGCCTGGGGAAACCCGACGCTCGCCGGACGGCGGGTGGGCATCGCCGGGCTCGGCAAGGTCGGCAAATACCTGGCAGGTCACCTGATCGAGGACGGCGCCCGGCTGGTCGCCACCGACGTCAGCGAGGCGGCGCGGGACTGGGCGCGGCATGCCCACCCCGAGATCGAGCTGGTCGCCGACACGGACGCGTTGATCACCGCCGACCTGGATGTGTACGCGCCGTGCGCGCTCGGCGGCGCGCTCGACGACGACACGGTCTCCGCACTGCGCGCCCGCATCGTCTGCGGCGGGGCGAACAACCAGTTGGCGCACCCGGGTGTGGAGAAGCTGTTGGAGGAGCGCGGCATCCTGTACGCGCCGGATTACGTGGTCAACGCCGGCGGCGTGATCCAGGTGGCCGACGAAATCGAGGGGTTCAACTTCGACCGGGCCAAGCTGCGGGCCACCGGGATCTTCGACACCACCCGGCGCATCCTGGAGTTGGCCGCGCAAGAGTCGGTGCCGCCCGCGGCGGCTGCCGACCGGCTGGCCGAACGACGCATGTCGGAGGTCGGCAGGCTGCGGAGCCTGCACCTCAGGTAAGGAACAACACAACTCGTGCCCGTGTCACACGCAACCCGAGGTGCCGAAGCGGGCATCGCCCATGTACCGTAAGAGCCACGAGAGATGCCTGACGTCATCGGGGCCCGCCTTCGGGCTGCCCCGAATTCTGTGCGAGGGGGTCGAGCCATGGGGCGCGGCCGTGCTAAGGCCAAGCAGACGAAGGTGGCGCGGGAGTTGAAATACCACTCCCCGAACACCGACCTCACCGCCTTGCAGCGCGAACTGGCGGGTGCCGGTAAGTCCGACCATCGCTACGACGACGACCATGACGAGTTCGTCGACGACGACGCGGACGACGCGGACGACGACCAGGAAAGCTGGTCGCCGACAAGGCGCTGACCCGTCTCGCACCGAGCACGCGGCTTTACCGCGTGCTCGTGTGTGCGGTGGTCACATCAGATGTTCTCGAGCCCACGCGGGTCGGCAGTTTCCGCGTGGGCCAGGACCCTCCTCGATCCCGCGTCTCGACCGGGACTCCGAGCCGGGTCGCGGAGCACCTCGGCGCCGCTCAGCGGGGCCGGTTGTTCCAGTTGTAGAACGTCGGGATGTTTTCGAAGTGGTTCCACGCGCAGACCGCCGTGCCGCCGTCGCCCGCACGCTGGTCCTTCACCGCCGCAACTTCATCGCGCCGCGCGCGAGCCACTCCCGCCTCCGCGATGAGCGCGGTCAGCCCGCGCCGGGCGTTCTCCATCCGGTCAGACAGCCGTGGGCTGCTGGTGGTCTCGGACATGGTCCAGGACTCCCTCCAATAGGCGGATCTTGCTGTTGCGGCAGTGCTCGGTCTCGGTCACGTCGAACCGGCCTCGCTCGAAATATCGGTTTGCCGCGTGTCCCCCGCCGCAGAACCCGAAGTACGGGCACCGGGCTCGACAGGCCTCGACCCCGTCCAGGAACTCGCCGATCCACGGAGTCCGCGTCACGGCGCCGTCCAGGATGTCGGCCAGCGGGGTGTGCAGCACGTTCCCGCTGACGAAGTCGCCGTACCGCTTGTCGGAGAAGCCCGCCAACTCGGGTGAGAGCAGCACCACCGAGCCGTCGTAGGCCACCGTGGGGATGGGGTCCAGTTCGCGGGGCAGAACCCGGTCGGCTGTGCCGTCCAGCACCGCTTCCGCGTATCGCAAGGTCCACTCGATCTCGCGCAGGTGAATGCGCGGGTCACGGCGCCAGGCGGCAACCATCTCCGACCAGAAGCCGCTCACATCGGCCGCCGGGTGCCGGTTGTCTCGTGTGTTGACGCCCTCCTGCTCTTCGACGTTGATACCGAGCACGTCGCAGCCCAGGTCGAGGAAGTACGCATAGAGTTCGGCCGCCAGCCCCGGCGCCGGGCGGCTGACCACGCACAGCGCCGAGAACGGAATGTCATGTCGGCGCAGCGCCTCGATGCCACGCACGATGCGGTCGTAGGCCGGTCTGCCGCCCCGGCCGATCCGATCGGCGTTGCGGGCGGCCGGCCCGTCGACGCTGACACTGACCCGGATCTGGCGACCGCGGAACATTTCGCACCAGGCATCGTCGATCAGCGTCGCGTTGGTCTGGACGTGGTGCTCCACGTCGTCGTCGAACTCCGCGAGCAGCGCGAGCAGGTGTTCGCGCCCGCTGGCCAGCGGCTCGCCCCCGTGCCAGACGACCGAGAACCGCCCGGAACGCGCCCATGGACGCACCGCCCCGGCCACCGCCCTCGCCACCGAGACAGGCATCCGCCGGTCGCTGCCGCGGAACGGGAGATAGCAGTAGGAACAGTTGAGATTGCAGAGAGTGGTGGGCTGCATGACCACGTAGCTCGGGGTGGTAGCGATGCCGCGCATGCCGCTCCACGTCCCGTCGCCCACGTGATTCACCTCCCGACGCCTCATCCTCTCCGGCTGAGCACAAACAAATGATCCGCATGTGTCAGACATCGACACACGCGGATCATTTCACACCGGCACAACTCAACCGCGCGTGTGCTGACCCACCATCTGCACCTGTCCGGTGCCCTCGATGACCTCGCCGACCTGCCACGCTTCCACACCGCGGCCGGTCAGGTAAGCCATCGCACGGTCCGCATCATCGGACGAGACGATGGTGAACATGCCGACGCCCATGTTGAACGTGGCCTCCATCTCGCCGTCCTCGATGCGACCCTTGGCCTGGATGAGATCAAAGATCGACTGCGGGCGCCAGGTCGAGCGATCCACCACGGCATCGACGTGCTCGGGCAGGATGCGAACCAGGTTGCCGGGGATGCCCCCGCCGGTGACGTGCGAGAACGCCCGTACATCGGCCTCCTCGATGAGGCCGAGACAGTCCTTGGCGTAGATCTGGGTGGGGGTGAGCAGCTCCTCACCCAGCGTCCGCTGGCGGCCGAAGTCATCGACCACCGTGTCGAGCCGCATCCGGCCGGCGCCGAGCAGCACGTGGCGGACCAGGGAGTAGCCGTTGGAGTGCAGGCCCGAGGACCGCATCGCGATCACCGCGTCACCGGGCTCGACCCGGTCCCGGCCGAGGATCTCGCTCTCTTCCACCACACCGACACCGGTCGCGGACACGTCGTACTCGTCCGGGCGCAGCACGCCGGGGTGTTCGGCCGTCTCGCCGCCGAGGAGCGCGCAACCCGCGTACCGGCAGCCGTCCGAGATGCCGGCGCCGATCTCGGCGACCTTGTCCGGCACCACCTCGCCGCAGGCGATGTAGTCCAGCAGGAAGAGCGGCTCGGCGCCGCAGGCGACCAGGTCGTCCACCACCATGGCGACCAGATCGATGCCGATGGTGTCGTGGATGTCCAATTGCTGCGCGATGACCAGCTTGGTGCCCACCCCGTCGGTCGACGAGGCGAGGATCGGGCTGCGGTATTTGCCGACGTTCAAGCGGAACAGACCTGCGAAGCCGCCCAGGTCGCCCATGACCTCCGGGCGAGTGGTCTTCTTCACCTTCGACCTCAGCAGCTCCACCGCCTTCTCGCCGGCGCCGATGGAGACACCCGCTTCGGCGTACGTGACCGCCCGCTTACGCCCGCCACGCGCCGACCCCGCCGTCCACGGCTGGACATCGGCGTTACCGGGCCCGTTCGATCCGGCACTATTGCGCTCGGACACGTGCGTCACGTTCGTTCCCTTCGCCGGTGCTGATGGTGCGGGTCACGGGTGCTGTAGAGCGTTGGCACCGCCCGGACTGTACTCCCTGGCCTCGTACTCTGCTTCCAGCTCGGCCACCGCGGCGGTGCTCTCCTGCGGCGTGGCATCGGGCATGGTCGCCCGCTTGCCGACGCTCTCCAGCAGGTGCTTGCCGATCAGATGACCGGCCGGCAGTTCGATCGGGTACTGCCCGTCGAAGCAGGCCATGCACAGCCGCGTCTTGGGCTGTTCGGTGGCCTGCACCAAGCCGTTGAGGGAAACGTACCCGAGGGAGTCGGCGCCGATCGAACGACGTATGCCGTCCAGCTCCAGACCGTTGGCGATCAGCTCGGCCCGGGTCGCGAAATCGATGCCGTAGAAGCACGGCCACTTCACCGGCGGTGACGAGATGCGCACATGCACCTCCAGCGCGCCGGCCTCGCGCAACATCCGGATCTGGGCGCGCTGCGTGTTGCCGCGCACGATGGAGTCGTCGATCACCACGATGCGCTTCCCGCGCACCACCTCGCGCAGCGGATTGAGCTTGAGCCGGATGCCGAGCTGACGGATGGTCTGCGACGGCTGGATGAAGGTCCGACCCACGTAGGCGTTCTTCATGAAGCCCGCGCTGTACGGAATCCCGGACTCCTCGGCGTAGCCGATGGCCGCCGGGATGCCGGACTCCGGCACACCGATCACCAGGTCGGCCTCGGCCGGGTGCTCACAGGCCAGCCTGCGGCCCAGTTCCACCCGCGCGGAATAGATGTTGCGCCCGGAGATCGTGGTGTCCGGGCGAGCCAGGTAGACGTACTCGAAGAGGCAGCCCTTGGGCTCCGGCGCGGCGAACCGGGTGGAACGCAGACCGTGCTCGTCGATGGCGATGATCTCGCCGGGCTCGACCTCGCGCACGAAGCTGGCGCCGGTGATGTCCAGGGCGGCGGTCTCGCTGGCCACCGCCCAACCGTGCTCCATCCGGCCCAGCACCAGCGGCCGGACGCCCTGGGCGTCGCGGGCGGCGTACAGCGTGCCCTCGTCCATGAAGACGAAGCTGAACGCGCCGCGCAGCCGCGGCAGCACCTCGATTGCGGCCGCCTCCACGGACAGATCCGGCCGACTGGCCAGCAACGTGGTGACCACGGCGGTGTCCGAGGTGGCCTGGTCGGGTTCCAGCCCGCGGTCGGCGACCTCGCGGGCCAGCTCAGCGGTGTTGACCAGGTTGCCGTTGTGCGCCAGGGCGATCGTGGTGCCCGCCGTGGTGGCACGGATGGTGGGCTGCGCGTTCTCCCAGTTGGACCCGCCGGTGGTGGAGTACCGGGTGTGTCCGATCGCCAGATGGCCGCGCAGACTGGCCAACGTCGGCTCGTCGAAGACCTGGGAGACCAGGCCGAGGTCCTTGTAGACCACCACACCGGAACCATCGCTCACCGCGATGCCCGCGGCCTCCTGGCCGCGGTGTTGCAGCGCGAACAAGCCGAAATAAGTGAGCTTCGCGACCTCTTCGCGCGGAGCCCAGACTCCGAAGATGCCGCAGGCGTCCTGCGGGCCGCGCTCCTGGGGGTCGAGATCGTCGGTCAACCGGCCGTCGCCTCGGGGCACCTGCTCGCTCCCTCACGGTGTGCTGCAGAGCAATCACGGTGTGCTGCTAGTAATACTGCTCTGCTCCGACGCACCAGTGTACGCGCCACCGGTGCGGGACAGCCCGTTCGCCAGGCGCGAACTCCGGCCGTACGGGCGACGCGCTCACCGCGACGGGTGGACGGGCAGCACCTCGGTGAGATCCGTACGGATGCCGCTCGCCTGCACCCGTCCGGACGCCGTGGCGTCCGCCCAGCTCAGTCGCCCGGTGGCGACCAACAGCCAGGTCATCGGATCGGTTTGGACCACATTGGGCGGTGTGCCGCGGGTGTGTCTGGGACCAGCGACACACTGAATAGCGCCGAACGGTGGAACGCGGACCTCCACCGATCGGCCGGGCGCACGCCGTGCCAACTCGCTCAGCAGCGCTCGGACGGCATCGCGCAGCACCACACGCTCGGGTTCTACGCCGCGATCCAGCGCGTCCAACGCCTGGTCCACCGACTCGGATTTATTGTGCGCAGGGGACACGACGGGACGATACGACGCGTTGTGCGAAGAACTCCAAGCGGCCCTGGGTCGCGCGAAACACCCGTGACAAGGCATAGTGGCCGACGGCGTATACCTAGTGGGTCCTTCCATGTGCGAAAGGCGGTAATCGTGACGACGCACCTCCGAGCCAGGGCTGTCCAGGCTGGTGCGTTAGTGGCGCTTGCCGGCGGCACGGTGGCCCTTGCGGCGTCGCCGGCCCTGGCAGCGCCGCCCGACGTGCAGATCACCAGCCTGTCGGCGACCAATGTCGACGCCGGCGGGCGCACCACCATGCGGTACACGGTCCGCAACCCGAGCCAGGACGAGCCGGCTTCGGTGCGGGTCAACGTCAGCGGCATGGACTGCGCCGGCGACTGTTCGCCGTCGGTCACCCTGCAGCCCGGTGGCAGTCAGGACTTCACCGCGAACCTGACCGCCGGGCCGGTCGACGACGGCAAGACCAAGACCGTGAAGGTTCAGGTCAAGGCGACCGCGAACGGCGAGAGCGGGACGGCTTCGCAGAACGTCACGGTGCGCGGACCGGACAAGCCGGCCCAGGTCCGCCAGATCAGCGGGCGCGTGCGCGACCCGGACGGCAAGGCGATCTCCGGTGCCCAGGTCCTGATGAAGGACAGCGGCAACCACCAATACTCCACCACCACCAACGGCGACGGCCGGTTCGTCTTCACCTCGTCGGACGGCAAGCCGATCACCCCCGGCACCATCTCCATCGGCGCGATAAAGGACGACTTCAACCCGGCGTCGACAAACGTGCAGGCGGGCGCGAACAAGACCGTCAACGTGACGCTGACCCTCAAGCCGATCGCCGCCGCCTCCCCGTCGGCGACACCGTCGGAGACCGCGAGCCCGACGCCGTCGGCGACCGAGGAAGCAACCGAGGAGGCCACCGACGAGGCCACCGAGGAAGCCAGCAACCCGGCGACCGATCCGGCCGCCAACGCCGACGACAGCGGTTCCGGTTCGATGCTGTTCATCATCATCGGTGGCCTGCTGGTCGCGGCCGGCGTCGGCGCGATCGTGCTGGTGCTGATGCGCCGCAGGGAGGCCGGCGGCGACGACCCCGGAGCGGACGACCCCGACGGCGCGAACGTGCCGGGCGCGGCGCCCTACGGCGGCATGGCCGACGCCACGCGCGTGGGCGCGCCCATGGGTGGAAGCAACGCCAACGACGCCACCATGGTGGCGACGCTCGGGCCGGGTTCCCTGTCGGACGCGCAGACCATGCTGCACCAGGCGGTCCCGCCCATCCCGGCGGACGACGAGTTTCCCGATCCGTACGGTGTTCCGGCCGGCCAGCAGTGGTCACCTCCGCCGGGGGCGGCCAGCGCCGCGGCAACGGCGGCGGCGGCGAGCACGCCGTACGGCGGCGGCACCTACGGCGGCGGCGCACAGCCGTACGGCGCGAGCGAGGAGCGGGCGTACGGCGACCGGGGTTACGGCGGCGAGCGGGAGCGCTTCGACGAGCCGACCGGCATGTACCGCCCGGAGCAGGACGGGTACCCGGAGCCGGACTACGACCGCGGCGGTTACCGCGGTGCGGAGCCGGGTGGCCATGACGGCTATGGCCGGCCGACCGACTACCCGCCGGCTGGTTCCGGCCGGGCACGCCCCGAGCCCGCAGACGGCGGGCCCTACGCCTCCGGTGGCTACGGCCATGAGCCCGACCGTGCCGCCGATCGCGGCGGTTACGGCTCCTGGGACGCCCCGGCCGACGGCATCGACAGCGGCAACGCCTACGGAGCGCCGAGCGGGGGCAACGGCTACGGCGACGGCCAATACGGCGGCGGCACCGACGACCCGCGCGGCGGCAACCCGTACGGCGGCGGCACCCAGCAGTACGGCGGCGGCCGGTACGGCGGCGACCCACGCGGCGGCGGCACCTACGACGGCACCCAGCAGTACGGCGGCACCGCCCCCCAGCAATACGGCGGCAACCAATACGGCGGCGACCCGCGCGGCGGGCAGTACGACGACGGCCAATACGGCGGCGGCACCCAGCAGTACGGCGGCGGCGCCGCCCCCCAGCAATACGGCGGCAGCCAATACGGCGGCGACCCGCGCGGTGGGCAGTACGACGAGGGCCGCCACAGCGGCGACTACGGCAGCGCACGACCGGGCGGGGCGTACGGAAACGGCCCGTCCTCCGGTGGCGGCTACGGTGCCGGAGGCGCGGACCCGCGCGGCGGTTACGGCAGCCCGGCCGGGGGCGGCGACGGAAACTACGCCGGAGGTTCCGGACAGTACGGACGTGACGACCGGGGTGGCTACGGTCGGCCGGACGACTACCGCGGCGGCGACTACCGCGGCGGGTACGACCAGGGCGGCAACGCGTACGACGACCGCGGCGGCTACTACGGCGGCGAGCAGGGCGGCGGGCGACACGGCGAACCGCCCCGCCAACCGCGTGAGTCGACGCACCCGGGCCAGCGGCGTCCGCTCGACTGGCTGGACGACTGAAGAACGCACCACGCAGACGATGAGGGCCGGCCCGCTTGATGCGGACCGGCCCTCATCGTCTGCTCGGAAGGTGCCTCAGGATCCGGAAGGGTCGGCCGCACCCTCGCGGGGTTCCTCGCCGCCCTTACGCGCCGGGTCCGTCAGCTCCAAAGTCACGGACGGGCCCGGGGACGGTTCGGTGTCCGGCAGCGCCGGCGTCTCGGGAGCCAGCGTCGTGCTTTCCGGCCGCTGTGCTTCCTCGGGCGCGCCGTGCCGGTTGGCCAGCTCGGCCGTGCCGCCGAACAGACCGGGCAGGGTCGCCGTGTGCGCGGCGCGCAGTTCCTCCAGTGACACGGTGAACTGCCCGCGCACCTCAAGTTCCGGCTCGCCGGTGGTGGTGCCGATCTGCGCGCAGTTCACGCCGCACTCGGCGGCCAACTCGACAAACGCCTGCTCGTGTCCACGCGCGACGGTGACCAGCGCGCGCCCGGCCGACTCGCTGAACAGGTGCACGAACGGGACGGTCGGGTCATCGGACTCCGGCAGACTCACCCGGGCGCCGACGCCACGGCGCAGGGCGCTTTCGGTGAGCGCCTGCGCCAGTCCACCGTCGGAGAGGTCGTGCGCCGCGACGGCCAGTCCGGCCCGAGCCGCACGAGCCATCAGCACACCCAGCGCCTGCTCCTTGGCCAGGTCCACGCGTGGCGGGCGGCCCCCGAGATGGCCGTGGGTGACCCAGGCCCACTCGGACCCGGAGAGCTCGCACTCAGTGTCGCCGAGCAGGAACAGCAGATCGCCGTCCGCGTCGGCCGGCGCCGGGAAGCCCATCGGGACGCGGCGGGCCACATCCTCAAGGATGCCCAGCACGCCCACCACCGGGGTGGGATGGATGGCCGCCGCGCCGGTCTGGTTATAGAAGCTGACGTTTCCGCCGGTCACCGGAATGCCGAGCTGCTGACATCCATCGGCCAGGCCGCGGACGGCCTCGGAGAACTGCCACATCACCGCGGGATCTTCCGGCGAGCCGAAGTTGAGGCAGTCGGTCACCGCGGCCGGCTCGGCACCGGTCACGACCACGTTGCGGTACGCCTCGGCGAGCGCCAGCTTCGCTCCCTCGTACGGGTCGAGCCGGGCGTATCGGCCGTTGCCGTCCACCGACAGCGCCACGCCGAGCCCGGTGCGTTCGTCGATCCGCAGCACGCCGGCGTCCTCGGGCTGGGCCAACACGGTGTTGCCCAGCACGTACCGGTCGTACTGCTCGGTGACCCACGACTTGTCGCACAGGTTCGGCGCGCCGACCATGCGCAGTAGGGTCTCTCGCAGCTCGTCCGGAGTGGACGGCCGCGGCAGCGTCTCGGCGTGATCCGCCTGGAGCAGGATCAGGTCGCCCGGTTCCCGGAGCGGACGAGCATAGACGGGGCCGTCGTCGGCCAGCGAGCCCGGCGGCACATCGACCACGACGTGATCGTTCCACGTGATCACGAGCCGACCGGGCTGTCCCCCGGCCTCGCTGGGGGTGACCTCGCCGATCGCGGTCGCCCAGACACCCCACTTCTCCGCGGTCGCCAGCACGGCATCCAGGTTCTCCGGCGTCACGATCAGCAGCATGCGCTCCTGGGATTCGCTGGCCAGGATCTCCGTGGGGGACATGGACGGCTCGCGCAGCGGAACCCGCTCCAGCCAGACCCGCATGCCGGTGCCGGCCGCGGCGGCCGTCTCGGTGAGCGCACAGGTCAGTCCGGCGCCACCCAGGTCTTGGATGCCGGCGACCAGCCCGGCGTCGTAGAGCTCCAGGCAGCTCTCGATCAGCAGCTTCTCCATGAACGGGTCGCCCACCTGCACCGACGGCCGTCGCTGACCGGCCGCATCGTCGAAGGTGGCGGAGGCGAGCACCGAGACACCGCCGATGCCGTCGCGCCCGGTGCGAGCGCCGAGCAGCACGACCACGTTGCCGACCCCGGCCGCTTCCTTGTGCTGCAGGCGCTGGACCGGCAGCACGCCGATGCTCAGCGCGTTGACCAGCGGGTTTCCCTGGTAGCACGGGTCGAAGACGACCTCGCCGCCGATGTTGGGCAGGCCGAGGCAGTTGCCGTATCCGGAGATGCCCGCGACCACCCCGGGCAGCACCCGGGCGGTGTCCGGGTGATCGGCGGCGCCGAAGCGCAGCGGATCCATCACCGCGACCGGACGGGCGCCCATCGCGAGGATGTCCCGCACGATGCCGCCGACGCCGGTGGCCGCGCCCTGGTAGGGCTCGACGAAGCTGGGGTGGTTGTGCGACTCCACCTTGAAGGTGACCGCGAGCTCGTCGGAGATCTGCACGACGCCCGCGTTCTCCCCGATGCCGGCGAGCATCCGGGTGTTCTGCGGCACCTTCTCGCCGAACTGCCGCAGGTGCACCTTGCTGGACTTGTACGAGCAGTGCTCGCTCCACATGATCGAGTACATCGCCAGCTCGGCGGCCGTCGGCCGACGCCCCAGAATCTGCCGGATGCGCTCGTACTCGTCGTCCTTGAGACCCAGCTCGGCGTGCGGCTGGAGGTCGTCGGGTGTGCTGCGGGCCCGCTCCACCGTGTCCGGCGTGCCGAACCCCTCGGCCAGCACATCGGTCGCGGCGAATCCGGTCGGCTTGCCGCCGAACCCGGACGCCGACTGGTTCGGCATCGCTGGCGGCGCCACAACGTCGTCGGCGGCCGTCTCGGGCTGCGTGGTCATATGAGCTATTCCCCCTGCTACTGGCCGCTTGCCGGTTACCGGCTGCTTGCCGGCGCGCCGGCCAGGGTGTGCAAGACGGAGGCGAAGAAGCCGAGGCCGTCGAGTGACGGCCCGGTCAGCGCCTCCACCGCGTGTTCCGGATGCGGCATGATGCCGACCACGTTGCCGGCCTCGTTCGTGATCGCCGCGATGTCCCGCTGCGATCCGTTCGGGTTGCCGCGCACATAACGGGCGACCACCCGGCCCTCGGCCGCAAGCTCGTCCAACGTACGCGCATCGGCCACGAAGCAACCCTCGCCGTTCTTCACCGGGATGAGGATCTCCTGGTCCGCGGTGAACTGGCCGGTCCACGCCGTGGAGGTGGATCCGATCCGCAGGTGCTGGTCGCGGTTGCGGAAGTGCAGATGCTGGTTGCGGGTCAGCGCGCCGGGAAGCAGGTGCGCCTCGCACAGGATCTGGAAACCGTTGCAGATGCCGAGCACCGGGAGGCCGCCGCGGGCGGCGTCCGCGACCGTCTCCATGACCGGCGCGAAGCGAGCGATCGCACCGCAGCGCAGCGCGTCGCCGTAGGAGAAGCCACCGGGGAGCACGACCGCGTCGACGCCGTGCAGGTCGGCGTCGCCGTGCCAGAGACGGACCGCTTCGGCGCCGGCGAGGCGCACGGCCCGAGCCGCGTCGCCATCGTCCAGCGAACCGGGAAACGTGACCACACCGATCCGCATGGTCATGCGGTTTCCGCCGGGACCTCGGCAAGGCTGACCGTGAAGTCCTCGATCACCGGGTTCGCCAACAGCTTGTCGGCGATCTCCCGGGCACGGTCGAGATCCGGTTCACCATCAAAGTCGATCTCGATGCGCCGCCCGATGCGCACCGAGGTGACGTCGGTGACTCCGAGGCGGGGCAGCGCGTTCGCAACCGCCTGGCCCTGCGGATCGAGGATCTCCGGCTTCAGCATGACGTCGACGACGACGCGAGCCACGGGCACTCCTGACTGTAGGTGCGCAGTTGGGAGCCCCTCTACGGGGCGAGCAGCCCGAAGCCTACCTTGTAGGTTCGCCGATCTCCGTATCGGCCGCTGTCGGCAGACCGACGCTCAAGACTCTGAGCAGGCGTTCGGCGTGACGCGGACCACTTTCGAGGCGTCCCGTGCCGCTCAGAGGATCGGTGCGGGCGCGTATGCCGCCGCGTCCGGATGCGCTGACACGATCGTGGCCACCAGGTCGGCCACCGCCTGGACCTGGGAGCCCGCCGCGCCCACGAAGGCGGCGCGGTCGGCCACCATGGCGTCGATTTCGGCCCGGGACAGATCCAGCCGACCATCCGCGGCCAGCCGGTCGAACAGGTCGTTGTCGGACACACCCTTCTCCCGCATGGCCAGTGCCACCGCGACCGCGTGCTCCTTGATCACCTCGTGCGCCGTCTCCCGGCCCACGCCCTTACGCACCGCGGCGACGAGGATCTTGGTGGTGGCCAGGAACGGCAGGAACCGATCGAGCTCGCGCGCCACCACCGCGGGATAGGCGCCGAACTCGTCGAGCACGGTGAGGAATGTCTGGAACAACCCGTCAGCGGCGAAGAAGGCATCCGGCAACGCCACCCGGCGGACCACCGAGCACGAGACATCGCCCTCGTTCCACTGGTCCCCGGCCAGTTCCCCGACCATCGAAACATAGCCACGGACGACCACCGCCAGCCCGTTGACCCGCTCCGACGAGCGCGTGTTCATCTTGTGCGGCATGGCGGACGATCCGACCTGGCCCGGCTTGAAGCCCTCGGTCACCAGTTCCTGGCCCACCATCAGGCGGATCGTGGTGGCCAGAGAGGACGGACCGGCCACGATCTGGGCGAGGGCGGCCACCACGTCGTAGTCCAGGGAGCGCGGATAGACCTGGCCGACGCTGGCCAGCACCCGCCGGAAGCCCAGGTGCCCGGCGACCCGCTCCTCCAGACAGGCCAGCGCCGCCGTGTCGCCGTCGAGCAGGTCCAACTGGTCGGCGGCGGTGCCGACCGGGCCCTTGATGCCGCGCAGCGGATAGCGCTCGATCAGGTCGTCCAGGCGCTCGTACGCGATCAGCAGCTCCTGGGCCGCCGACGCGAACCGTTTGCCCAGCGTGGTCGCCTGCGCCGCGACGTTGTGCGAACGACCGGTCATCACCAGGTCGCTGTGCTCGACGGCAAGGGCAGCGAGCCGGGCCAGCGTCGCGACGGTCCGCCGCCGGATGACCTCCAGCGAGGCCCGGATCTGCAGTTGCTCGACGTTTTCGGTCAGGTCGCGAGACGTCATTCCCTTATGGATGTGCTCGTGCCCGGCCAGCGCGCTGAACTCCTCGATGCGCGCCTTCACATCGTGCCGGGTCACCCGCTCCCGCGCCGCGATGGACGCCAGATCGACGTCGTCGACCACCGCTTCGTACGCCTCGACCACCCCGTCCCCGACCGGTACGCCGAGGTCGCGTTGCGCCCGCAACACAGCGAGCCAGAGCCGCCGCTCCATCCGGATCTTTTCTTCCGGCGTCCACAGGGCGACGAGTTCGGCGGAGGCGTACCGGGCGGCGAGCACGTTGGGGATGGTCACGCGACCGATTCTCCCACGGGCGCCTCGACCCGTTCCGGCAGCTTGTGCCGCAGCGTACGGACGTCGCGGCCGCCCAGCATGAAGAGTGCCGCCGCGGTCGTCAGCGCTCCATCCGGAACATGGCCACGGCGGTGGAGGTGCGCACGGTTCCCGGCGTACCCGGCGGCCGTGCCGCCTCGTGCAGGTCACGCGCAGCGGCCAGGATCCGGTCACGGTCGTCACCCACCGCGTACCGGTAACGCTTCGCGACGCCACCCCGGATGCGTTCCTCGCCGGCTGGCACGATCAGGCCGACTTCGGCGATCCGGCGCAGGTGATAGCTGGCGTTGGCGTGCGTCAGGCCGAGCTTGCGGGCCACTTCGGCGGCGGTCATCGCGGCACCGGCGAGCAGCGACATGATCTGCAACCGCACCGGGTGCGCGGTGGCCCGCATGGTGGCCGTGCGGGAGGAGGCGCCGTCACCCAAAGACATGTTGGGGAGCCTGTTTCATCGACACCCATCAGTCAAACGATCCTTTGGTGGTGGCAGACTGCGTGACCGCGGTGTTGTCGATAGGGTTACCCGTGAGTAGGTCCGACGATCGTTCCGAAAGGTCCACCGATGACTGATTTCAAGCCCGAATCCTTCGCGTCGATCGGCCCGAAGGAGTTCGCTCAGCTCGTCAAGTCGACCCCCGACTCGAAGATCGCCGAAGTGATGGGCGGCCCGGACCGCTCCAAGATCCTCGACGAGGTCTTCAACCGGATGCCGACCCTGTTCCGCGCGGACCGCGCCGGCAGCACCCAGGCGGTGATCCACTGGAACATCACGGGAGGTCCCGGCGACAGCACGGACACCTACGAGACGGTGATCGAAAACGGTGCGTGCACGGTCACCAACGAACCGGTCCGCGACCCGAAGCTGGCGATGACGATGGACCCGGTCACGTTCCTGAAGGTGGTCTCGGGTGACGGCAACCCGATGATGATGTTCATGACCGGCAAGATCAAGGCAAAGGGCGACCTGGGCCTGGCGGCGCAGGTGGCGAAGCTGTTCGACATCCCCAAGGCATAACGCCAGGCCCCCAGCCCACAGGCCCCCAGCCCACAGGCCCCCAGCCCACGGGCCCCAGCCCACGGGGCCCCAGCCCACAGGCCCCCAGCCCACGGGGCCCAGCCCACAGGCCCCCAGCCCACGGGGCCCAGCCCACAGGCCCCCAGCCCACGGGGCCCAGCCCACGGGGCCCAGCCCACGGGGCCCCCAGCCCCGCCGATCTTGGAGTTTGTGTGCCCGAGTTGGCACACCATGACCGACAAGTCCGACCCAAAGGCTCAAGATCGGCGCGCGTTCCCCTGACATCCGCGCCGATCTTGGAGTTTGCGGGCGGGCATAACAGGACTTTTCCCGTCGTAACCGGCACACTAACCTCAAGATCGGCCCGGCGCGGCCCGGCACGGCACGAACGGCGCGGCCCGGCACGACACGAACGGCGCGGCCCGGCACGAACGGCGGCCCGGCACGAACGGCGGCCCGGCACGACACGAGCGGCGGCCCGGCACGACACGAGCGCCGCGGCGCGGCATGAGCGGCGCGGCGCCGCGAGCCGGGTGCGGCGGCGGGCTCGGTGGTCAGGCCATGATCTTGCCCTGCACGGCCTTCAACGCTATGTCCGTGCGGTGCTGAGCGCCCGCCAGGTCCACCCCGTCCACCAGGGCGTACGCCGCATCCCGCGCCGCCGCCAGGTCCGGGCCGACACCCGTCGCGCACAGCACCCGGCCACCGGACGAGAGCAGCGCGCCGTCGTCTGCTCGCCGAGCCGTGCCCGCGTGGATGATTCCGGGGCGTTCCCCGCCCGTGATCTCGTCGCCCGTGCGTGGCTTGCCCGGATAGTTCGCCGCCGCCACCACGACGGTGACCGCGGCGCCGGAGTGCCACCGTAAGGGCGGGCAGGCGGACAGCGTCCCGGTCGCCGCCGCGCGCAGCAGGCCCGCCAGCGGCGTGTCCAGCAGCGCCAGCACAGCCTGTGTCTCCGGGTCACCGAAACGCGCGTTGAACTCGATGACTTTAGGCCCGTCGGCGGTGATCGCCAGCCCGACATACAGCAAGCCCGCGAACGGCGCGTCCCGGCGGCGCATCTCGGCCAGGGTCGGTTCCACCGTCTCCCGCATCACCCGGACCACCAGATCATCCGGCGCCCACGGCAACGGAGCGTACGCGCCCATGCCGCCGGTGTTCGGCCCCTGATCTCCGTCGAAGATCCGCTTGAAGTCCTGGGCGGGCAACAGCGGGACCGCCGACGTGCCGTCGGTCACCACGAACAGCGACACCTCCGGCCCGGACAGGTATTCCTCGACCACGACCTTTCCGCAGTCACCGGCGTGTGCCAGCGCGGCGTCGCGGGACTCGGTGACCACCACACCCTTGCCGGCCGCCAGACCATCGTCCTTGACCACGTGCGGCGGCCCGAACTCGTCCAGCGCCCGCCGCACCTCGTCCGGCGTGCCGCAGGTCCGATGGCGAGCGGTGGGCACGCCGGCCGCGCTCATCACGTCCTTGGCGAACTCCTTCGAGCCTTCCAGCCTCGCCGCCGCCGCCGACGGTCCGAAACAGGCGATCCCCTTGGCGCGTACGGCGTCTGCCACGCCCGCCACCAGCGGCGCCTCGGGCCCGATCACCACCAGATCGGCGCCCACCTCGGCGGCCAGGTCGGCGACCGCGCCGGGATCCGCGGGCTGCACCGCGCGCAGTTCCGCGATCTGAGCGATGCCGGGGTTCCCGGGCGCCGCGACCAGGTGCTCCACGGCGGGGTCGGCGGCCAGGTTGACGGCAAGGGCGTGTTCGCGCCCGCCGGAGCCGATCAGTAGTACGCGCACGGCCGCAGATCCTACCCAGCGCCCGCGCCCGCACGTCGCACACGCTGCCGTCACGTAAACTCCACCAGTACTCGGGCTTCTCCGCGTACATCACACGTAAGACGGAAGGCGTGTTGAGAAGTGCCAGTGATCGTGTTGGTCGGCGCCCAGTGGGGCGACGAGGGCAAGGGTAAGGCCACCGACCTTCTGGGCGACCGTCTCGACTACGTCGTCAAGTTCAACGGCGGCAACAACGCCGGGCACACGGTGGTCATCGACGGCGAGAAGTACGCCCTGCACCTGCTGCCGAGCGGCATCCTCACGCCGGGCGTCACGCCGGTGATCGGCAACGGCGTGGTGGTCGACCTCGCGGTGCTGTTCGAGGAACTCGACGGGTTGCAGGCCCGCGGCATCGACACCTCGCGCCTGCGGATCAGCGCCAACGCGCACGTCATCCCGTCGTACAACCGATCTCTCGACAAGGTCAGCGAGCGGTTCCTGGGCGCGCGCCGGATCGGCACCACGGGTCGCGGGATCGGGCCGACCTACGCCGACAAGATGAGCCGCCTCGGCGTACGCATTCAGGACATCTTCGACGCATCGATCCTGCGGCAGAAGGTGGAAGCCGCGCTCTCCTTCAAGAATCAGGTGCTCTCCAAGATCTACAACCGCAGCGCGATCAAGCCGGACGACGTGATCGCCGAGTTGTTGTCCTACGCCGACCGTCTCCGCCCGTACGTGGGCGACACCGCCCTGGAACTGTCCAAGGCGCTGGATGCCGGCAAGGTGGTGCTGTGCGAAGCGGGCCAGGCCACCTTGCTGGACGTGGACCACGGCACCTACCCGTTCGTGACCAGCTCCAACGCGACCTCTGGCGGGGCGTGCACCGGCGCCGGCATCCCGCCGACGCGCATCGACAGCGTGGTGGCGGTGCTGAAGGCGTTCACCAGCCGGGTCGGCGAGGGCCCGTTCCCCACCGAGCTGCACGACAAGTTCGGCGACTACCTTCGCGAGGTCGGTCACGAGTACGGCACCACGACCGGCCGCCCACGCCGGATCGGCTGGCTCGACCTGGTGATGGCCCGGTACGCCCAGCGGATCAACGGCGTCACCGACTTCGCCCTCACCAAGCTCGACAACTACGACGGCTTGGACGAGATCCCGGTCTGCGTGGCGTACGACGTGAACGGCGTGCGCCACGACGAGATGCCGGTCAACCAGTCCGACTTCCACCACGCCGTACCGGTCTACGAGACCCTGCCGGGCTGGAAGGCGGACATCTCGGGTTGCCGCTCCTTCGAGGACCTGCCGAAGGACGCGCAACGCTTCGTGGAGTTCGTCGAGCACCGGGTCGGCGCTCGGGTCTCCATCGTCGGCGTCGGTCCGGGCCGCGAGGCGGTCATCGAGCGGCACCCGGTGCTGTGAACGCCGTGCTCGACGTCGTCCTGCTGAGCCTGGCCGAGGGCGACGCCTGCGGCGGCGGTTGCGGCGCGTGCGGATCCGACGCGCGCAAGGACGACCGCTGCACGCCGCGGGTCCCCGTGCTGAAATGCGCCGACGCGCTTCGGGCCGGGGGCGCGCGGGTGGACACCGTGGTCGCCACCTCGGATGCGGAGATCGACGCGGTGCTCACCCGGCTCGACGGCCCGTCGCGCGCGGACGGCCTGACCTGGCCGCGGGACGACCGCGGCCTGCGCCTCGTGGTGGCTTCGGCGACCGACAGTCAGTTACGCGCGGTGCTGCGCCGGCTGGTCCGCCGGTACGCCCCACCGCCCAGCAAACGTCCCGCCGACCTGGCCGCGGACCGAACCGTGCCGGATCTGCCGCCGGTGGCGATCCTGCCGCTGGACGCCGCCGCACCCGCCGATCTGGCGGCGCAACTGGGCTTGCCGAGGTCGCCGGAGGAGGTAGCCGCCGCAGTGCTCGGCGACCACGTGCGGCGCCTCGATCTGCTGCGCAACGACGCCGGTTCGGTCACCGTGGACGGTGCGCTGATCGGCGGCGCGGACGATCACGGACGCGCGGTGACCTGGCGCGGGCGGGTGGAGGTGGACGACGCGGTGCTGTCCGACGGCACGGACGGCATTCTCGCGTGCGCCATCGGCAACGCCGGTGGCTATGCGACAGTCGACGGCCTGCCGCTGCTGGCCGCCGGGGATCCCAGCGACGGCCGGGTCGAGGTGGCCGTGGCGGTGCCCGTGGTCAGCAGGCGCCGGTTCCGGCGCAACCGCGTGCGCGTCGAGGTGCGCCGCGCCCGAGGCCGCGCCGCCTCGGTGCTTCCCCGCGACGGTGAACTGCACTTTCTCGACGACGGGGTAGGCGGATCGATGGCTCGCAAGCGATCCTGGTGGATCGAACCGGGTGCCTGGGCGGTGTACGCGAACCGATCGGCTGTGCCAGTCTGAAGTGGTAGGAGACCTGGGGGAGGTTGCAGCAGTGGAGGACGAGAACGCCGACCGCGTCTACGTCCCGGGCACGAATGCCACGCCGCCCGCCCGGGACGTGGAGCCCTTCTGGCCGCCCGAGGAGCTGGAGACTCCGGTGCACGGCGGGAAGCCGGTGCCGCACGAATCGCGGCCCACCACGCCCGCCTCCACCCCACCGGGCCGTTCCGGCGGGGCCGAGCAGCATGGCGTGTACCGGCCCACGGAGCGCGCCACGGAACCGCCCGCCCGCCCGCAACCGCCGGCGCAGCAGCCGCCTCCGCCGTACGTCGCGACGCCGCCGCCGGCCGGGGAGCCGCGCGTGGCCAACGGCGCCTGGCCGCACCTTCCGCAGCATGCCGAGGAACCGGCCGATGCGGACTCGCCGCGACCTGATGCCCCGACGGGCAAGGCGGACACGCCCACGGGCATCGCGGACTCGCCGTGGGCGCAGCCGCCGCAGCGGCAGCCCACCGAGGCGAGTCCGCCCGCCGCCGATGATGACGTGGACATGCACCGGCTGGGCAGCCCACATCGCGGCCGCGTCGGTCCGTCCGGCACGGGCACCGCGCGCCCGGCCGCGTCCGATCCGGCGCCTGCCCGGCGTCCGGCGGACGCACCGGCCCGGCGACCGCATGAGGCACCCGCCCGGCGACCGGACGAGGTTTCCCCGCCGCCCGGCCCCGGCCCCGGCCCCGGCCCCGGCGCCGCCGGCGATCCGGGGAACGGCGCCGTCTACCGTCCCGGCCCGCGCGGGGCGGGCGACCAGCGACCGCCGGCCGCTCCGCGTCAGCGCGCGCGCCCCGCCGCGTCACCACCCGCCGGCCCGCCGCCTACCGCGCCACCGCCCGCCGCGCCACCGGCCGCCGGTCCCCACTCTGCCGGCCCCCCGCCGGCGGATCCCTATCAGCCGGTGGATCCGTACCAGCAGGTGCCGTGGAACCCCGGCGACACACCCACCGCGGAGGAGTTCGCGCGCCGCCGCCTGGCAAAGCCCGCCGAGCCGACCGCCACCATGGGTCCGCGCGCCATGCTCCAGAAGTCCACCCTCGGGCTGCTGCGCATCGCGCCTGGCAGGCGGGAACTGGACTACAAGCGCGACGTCGAGATGGTGCGCCGCAACTTCGGCGGCCTGCGCCAGGTCACCGTGGTCAACCCGAAGGGCGGGGCCGGCAAGACGGTCGCCGTGCTGCTGCTCGCGATGACCTTCGGGCAGAAGCGCGGCGGATACGTGCTCGCCTGGGACAACAACGAGACCCAGGGCACCCTCGGCATGCGCGCGCAGCAGGACTTCCATGCCCGTACGGTCCGCGACATGATGCGCGACCTGCACCTGTTCCGGGGTGCACACGGCCGGGTGGGCGATCTGTCGCAGTACGTCCGCGCCCAGGGCGAGGGCATGTTCGACGTGCTGGCCTCCGACGAATCGGCCACCGCGGGCGAGATGCTCACCGCCAACGCGTTCGCCGAGATCCGCGAGATCGTCAGCCGGTTCTACAAGCTGATCTTCGTGGACACCGGGAACAACGTACGGGCGCAGAACTGGCAGGCCGCGATCGACGCCACCGATCAGCTCGTGATCACCATGTCCGCGCGCAACGACTCGGCGGAGACCGCCGCCCGCATGCTCGACCACCTGGAGCAGAGCGGACGCCAGCGCCTGGTGCGGCAGGCCATCAGCGTGGTGTCCATGCCGCCCACCCGCAAGGACATCGACCTGCCCGCCATCCAGCGGCACTTCGCGGCGCGCACCCGGGCGGTGCTGCTCGCACCGTACGAGAAACTGATCGACTCGGGTGAGCCGTTGCGGTACGGCCACCTGTCCGGCCCGACCCGCGACGCATGGTTGAAGATCGCTGCGGCCGTCGCCGAAGGGCTGTGACGCCGCGAATCAGCCGGTCTCGGCGGCGGCGCCGGTCGGGCCGCCGAGGGCCGCGGTGAGCAGCTCCGCAGCCGGTCCGGTCGGCGTCCGGCCCAACCAGACCGCATGCAGCGGCCGACGGGCGTCCAGGTCCGTCACCGCCAGCTCCACCAGTTCCCGCGCGGCGACCGCGGTGGCCGCCGCCCGCGCGCTGATCACGCCGACGCCGCCGCCCGCCCGCACCGTCGCCATGATGGTGGTGGTGGAACCGAGGCTTGTCGCGTGCGGAAGATGCGGCGCGGCACCGAGCGCGTTCTCCACCGCCAGCAGGAAGGTGTCCCGCGTGCCGGAGCCGGGTTCGCGGAGCAGCAGCGGCTGGTTCACCACGTCCCGCAGACGCAGCCCACTCGATGCGCGGGCGGCCAGCGGATAGGCCGCGGCCACCACCAGGGCCAGCCGGTCCTCTCCCACCACGCGGGCGCTCAGGTCCGCGGGCACGTCCGGCGACTCCACGAATCCCAGGTCGGCCGCGCCGGTGCGGACCGCGACGCAGACGTCCGCACTGTTCGCGACGCCCGCCGAGATGTCCAGATCGGGATGGCTCCGGCGCAGCGTGAGGAGCCACGCGGGCAGCAGGTACTCCGCCACCGTGAGGCTGGCCGCGATACGCAGCCGGGCCTGCCGATCGGCGCGCAGGGTGAGCACTCCGTCGGCCAACGCCTGCGCCGCGTCGACGACGCCGTGGGTCCAGGCGACCACCGCCTCGCCGGCCGGCGTGAGCAGGCTTCCCCGTCGGGAACGCACCAGCAGCGGGACGCCCAGCCGACGCTCCAGCCGGTTGATCCGCGCACTCGCGCTGGGCTGCGTGATGCCGTGCGCCTGCGCGGCCCGGCCCACGCTGCCGGTCTCGGCGACCGACAACAGCAGGTCCAAGGCCGGAAGGTCGCTGATCCAGGGCGGCAACGGCATCGTCGGCAGTCTGTCACAGCGTCAGCGCCTGCAGGCCGAGGCTCGTCGCGCTGACCGCCACCCACAGCATCACGCCGAGCAGCAGCGGACGGGGCCCAGCCCGGCGCAGACCGGCCACGTCGGTGGACAGGCCGATGGCGGCGAGCGCGACCGCGATGCACACCAGGGCGGCCCGGTGCGCGGGCGGGTGCGCGGCGGCCGGGATCAGCCCGGCCGAGTTCAGCGCCGCGACCAGCACGAACCCGACCAGGAACCACGGCACCAGCGCCACGGCTGCACGCCAGCGGGCCGGCCGCGCTTCCGCCGGCGCGGCGCCGTCTCGGTGCCGGACCGTCGCGGCCAGCGCCAGCACGATCGGAATGATCATCAAGGTGCGCACGAGCTTGACCACGACGGCGTGCTGGGCGGCGGTCGGCCCGTAGGTGCTCGCCGCGGCCACCACGGAGCTGGTGTCGTTCACCGCCGTGCCGGCGAACAGCCCGAACGCCTCCTGGCCCAGGCCGAGGGCGTGGCCCAGGGGCGGAAAGAGCAACACCGCGGCGATGTTGCACAGGAAGATGGTGGAGATCGCGTACGCCACATCGGTGCTGCGCGCCCGGATCGTCGGCGTGACGGCGGCGATCGCCGAGGCACCGCAGATGCCGGTGCCGACGCCGATCAGCGTGCTCAGGTCGCGGCCGATGCCCAAGCGCCTGCCCAGGACGGCGGCGAGTGCCAGGCACACCGCCAGGGTGCCGAGCATCACTGGCAGCGAGTCGACGCCCACCGAGACCGCCTCGCCGAGCGAAAGCTGCGCGCCCAGGAGCACCACGGAGAACTGCAGCACCCGGCCCTTGGCGAAGTCCAGACCTGGATGCCAGAGCGCGGCGCGGCGACGCAGCAGTGGGCTCAGCGCCACACCGGTGAGCACCGCGAAGACCGGTGCGCCGATCACCGGCACCGCCGCGCCGGCCGCCGTCGCGCCCAGGCCGAGCAGCACGGCGACGACCAGACCGGCGACCGGACCAGGCGCGGTGCGGCGGTCGGCGGGAGCCAGAACGATCATGGGTTCCAGGCTTCCGCCGCGCTCAAGCCTGCGGTAGCGCCGATCCGGCACCCACCGTCATAGTCGGTGCCTATGACCTGGGCTCGACGGACCGGCACATCGACCGCGGGGGCGCCGACGGCGGGCGCGGCTCAGGTCAGGGCGTCGGCGGCGGCCGGGTCGCTGTCGCGCAGGAACTGGGCGCAGCGCGCCGCCTCATCCGACTCGCCGATCGCCGCCGCCGCCTGGGAGAGGCTGTGCAAGCAACGCAGGAATCCGCGGTTCGGCTCGTGCGACCAGGGCACCGGTCCGTGCCCCTTCCAGCCGCTGCGGCGCAGCGCGTCCAAACCGCGGTGGTAGCCGGTGCGCGCGTAGGCGTACGCGGTGACCGGCTGATCGGCGGCGAGCGCGTTCGCGGCCAGTGCGGCCCAGGCCGCGCTGTAAGCCGGATAGTCCGCCGCGACCTGCTGGTAGGCGGCGTCGGTGCCACTCTCCGCTGCCCTTCCGAGCGCCGTGTCGGCGTCCTCGGAGACGGGCAGGCGCGTGGCGGGAGGCTCCGGGAGAAGATTCTGCATGACTCCATTCAACCGGTCCGGCGGCCACCGATTCCCGAGGGGGCGTACGACGTGCCGCGTTGTCCGCCCGGCATACGCTACGAGTCATGTCCGATGATCCATTCGCGCCGGCGCACCGTGGCAACCTCGCCGTCGAAGCCACCGGTGACCTACCCTTCGACGCCACCGCGAATGAGATCGAATCGCGCGCCGAACTCGACACCCACCTGGCGAAACGGTCACTGGCCGGTTTGATCGTGCTCGGCCTCCGGTTGGATCAGGATCCGCCGGATCTGAGCGCGGTGGACGTACGGGAAACGCTGTTCGTCGGGTGTCATCTGGCCGACGCGGACGTGGAGACCGATCTGATCCGGCGCGGCGCGCATCTGGTGCCGCCGTTCGAGACGCGGCCCTACCCGACCCATCCGGCCATCCTCTACACCCCGGACGATCTGGCCTCGGGCTTCGCGCAGGGCGGCTTCGCCGAGATGTACGACACCCGGGTCTACCAGCACTTCCGGACGCACGGCGGGGCGACGCCGGACATCCGCGAGGCGATCGCGCAGCGGTTGCACGACGCGGGCATCGACAACGCACTGGGCAAGGCCCTCGACGCCTGGGCGGTCGACCATGCCGCGAACCGGGCAGTGGGCATCATGGGCGGCCACGCCGAACCGCGCGGTTCCGACGCCTACCGGATGGCCGCGACGCTCGCCTGGCGGCTGGCCCGCGCCGACCGGTTGATCGTCACCGGCGGCGGTCCGGGCGTGATGGAGGCGGCCAACTTGGGCGCCTATTTCGCCGCGCGACCAGCCGCCGAGTTGCACCGCGCGATCGACATGCTGGCGCCGGTTCCGGATTTCCTGGACCACGATCCATACACTGCCGCCGCGATCGAGGTGCGTGCGGCCTTCCCCGCGCCGCCGACGGCCGCGCACGACCTCGTCGGCCGGCTCACCTACGGCGGCCTCGCCCTGCCCACCTGGCTGTACGGCCACGAGCCGGCGAACCTGTTCGCCGGTCAGATCGGCAAATATTTCTCCAACGCGGTGCGCGAGGACTCGATCCTTCGGCTGGCCCGCGGCGGCATCGTCTTCGCGCCCGGACGCGCCGGCACGGTGCAGGAGGTCTTCCAGGCCGCGACCAAGACGTTCTACCGGACCGACGGCCCGTCCGGGGCGTTCGTCTTCCTCGGTGTCGAGCATTGGCGGGCGCTGCCGGTGGAGGCGCTGCTCCGGCCGCTGCTGGCCGATTCGCCGCACGGCGACCAGTCGGACCTCATCGTGGTGACGGATGACCTGGACCGGGCCATGCACGCGTTGACGGTGGACTGACCTGCCGGTCAGGCCACGTGCACCCGGCGCCAGTTGTGCACCGGCAGGTCCACCTCGGGCACGTCGGTCAGCCCGTTCTCGTCCATCGCGTTGTAGACGGCCAGCCGGGCGCCTTCGAAGAGGAACTCCACTCCGTGCAGGATCCGGGGCCGCCACTGTGCCACGGTGATCAACTCGATGATGTTGACCGCGCGCAGCGGACGCCCGCGGGCGTTGCGCAGCGCCGCGGTCGGGTCGGCGCGCCAGTCGAAATGCTCATACCAGTCGATCGGCACGTTCAGATCGATCTGGTCCCAGGTGATGGCGCACTCGTCGAACTTGCGGTGCGTGATCTCGACCTGCGTCGAGCCGAAGTGCAGCACCACCGGACCGTCGGCGAACCAGCCGCGCTCGGCCATGTCCCACATCAGCCAGCCGGAGCGCAGCTTGCGCCCGATCAGGCGAACGAAACGGTGCCGGTGGACGGCGGCCAGGGCCTCGGCGTCGTGATGCCACTCGGGTTCATATCCCGCAATGCCGAGCACGATCACCTCCAGCCGTCGGAGAAGTGATCGATCGTACCCATCCCGCGGCGCGGCCCTGCAACACGACGACGGCCGGCCCCACCAACGGGGACCGGCCGTGATGGGATGATTACTTCGAGAGAGTGGTGCCCGTCGACCGGAGGTTCTCGCATGCCTCCACGACGCGCTTCGCCAGGCCGTTCTCGGCCAGCTTGCCCCAGGCACGCGGGTCGTACGCCTTCTTGTTGCCGACCTCGCCGTCCACCTTCAGCACGCCGTCGTAGTTGCGGAGCATGTGGTCCGCGACCGGGCGGGTGAACGCATACTGCGTGTCGGTGTCGATGTTCATCTTCACCACACCGTAGTCGAGAGCACCGTGGATCTCCGACAGCAGCGAACCGGAGCCGCCATGGAACACCAGGTCGAACGGCTTCTCCTTGCCGTACTTGGCGCCCACCGCCTCCTGGATCTCCTTGAGGATCTCCGGGCGGAGCTTGACGTTGCCCGGCTTGTAGACGCCGTGCACGTTGCCGAAGGTCAGCGCCGTCATGTAGCGGCCCTTCTCGCCCAGGCCCAGCGCGGCAGCGGTGGCGAGACCGTCCTCGACCGTCGAGTAGAGCTTGTCGTCGATCGCGGCGGAGACGCCGTCCTCCTCGCCGCCGACCACGCCGACCTCGATCTCCAGGACGATGTGCGCGGCCGCCGCCAGCGTCAGCAGCTCCTCGGCGATCTGCAGGTTCTCCTCGACCGGCACGGCCGAACCGTCCCACATGTGCGACTGGAACAGCGGCGCCTTGCCGTTCGCCACCCGCTCCTTACTGATCGCCAGCAGCGGACGAACGTACTTGTCCAGCTTGTCCTTCGGGCAGTGGTCGGTGTGCAGGGCGATGTTGACCGGGTAGTTCTTGGCCACCTCGGTGGCGAACTCGGCCAGCGCCACCGCCCCGGTGACCATGTTCTTGACGGTCGGGCCGGAGACGTACTCGGCGCCGCCGGTGGAGATCTGGATGATGCCGTCGCTGCCCGCCTCGGTGAAGCCCTGAAGGGCTGCGTTCAGGGTCTGCGAGGACGTCACGTTGATCGCGGGATAGGCGAACGCGCCGGACTTGGCACGGTCGAGCATCTCGCGGTAGACCTCAGGCGAAGCGATAGGCATCGAAAGGCTCCTTGATCATTCTGTACGACATGAGGGCCCGGACCGCGCTGTCCCCCTTCGGGCAGTATTCCGCAGCCGACGGCGTGGACGGAAACCGGCCCGTTCGAGGTGGGGCATTTCGCCGGGATCGTGGACGACTACCGCTGAGGTGCTGGTCTCAGCGTTCACACAGCTCATCTGAAGGTCCGGGCCGGTACCCTGGCTCCTCGTGGACGTGCGTGCGCTGACTGAGCAGTTGGCTTTCAATCCGCTGGACCCGACGGACCTCGTGCACACCTTCGGACTCTTCGGAGTCTGGGTGGTGCTCTTCGCCGAGACCGGCCTCCTCGCCGGGTTCTTCTTCCCCGGCGACTCCCTGCTGTTCCTGGCTGGTGTCGCGTCCTCCCCCGTGGCCGACTCCTTCTTCGGTGACGGCACCCGACTTTCGCTGGTCGGCCTGCTGGTGGGAGCTCCACTGTGCGCGATTCTGGGTGCGCAGCTCGGCCACTTCCTCGGGGCTCGCTACGGGCGGCGGATGTTCGACAAGCCCGACTCCCGGCTCTTCAAGCGGGAATACGTGGAGAAGGCGGAGTACTACTTCGACAAGTTCGGACCGGCCAAGGCCGTGGTGCTGGCGCGCTTCATCCCGATCGTCCGGACCTTCTTGAACCCGGTGGCCGGCACGCTCGGCATGTCTGCCCGCAAGTTCCTCCTGTGGAACGTGGTGGGCGCGATTCTCTGGTGCGACGGCGTGCTGTTGGTCGGTTATCTCCTGGCCCAGCAGATCTACGACGCCATCGGGGATCAGATCGACCACTACATCCTGCCGGTCGTCGCGCTGATCGTGCTGATCTCGGTGTTGCCGATCGTGATCGAGGCGGTTCGGGAGCGGAAGGCCCGCCGGACCGCCTCGGAGGCAGGGCCCGCCGCGGCGGTCGGCGTCGTGGCCGCGGCGAGCATCGCCGGCCTGGCCGATGCGGTGCACGACGATGACGGGTCGGAGGAGCCGCATCGGCCGCGCAGCCACCGCCGCTGACCGAGCTGTGCGGAAGCTCCGGTCCAGGCCGGGCGGGTTCAGACGGCGATTGCCGCGGCCCCGTCGAGCCGTTCGACGAACGCCTCGGGGCAGTCGGGCAGGCTGTCCAACCGCCCGGCGGTAAGCGCCCGGTACGTCAGCAACGCCGCCTCTTCCAGGTTGCGCGCCCGCTTGTGGGCGAGTTCGACGCTGTCCGCCATGACCACGCAGCCGTGCTGGCTGAGCACCATGCAGTCGGTGCCGTCGGCGGCCATCGCCGCGGTGAGCGCGGCCAACTCGGTGGTGCCCGGCAGCCGGAACGGCACCGTGACCACGCGGCGCAGATAGAACGCATGATCCGTGGTGACCAGCCGGACACGCTCTCCGAGCGCGTCGAGCAGCAGCGTGGTCTGCGGATGCAGGTGCACCACGGCGTTGACGTCCGGCCGGGCACGATAGAGCGCCAGGTGCAGGGCCACTTCGCTACTCGGTTCGAGCCGCGGCGCCGGGAGCGGGGCGCCCGGCCCAGTGGGGCCCTCCACCGGCGAACCGTCGGAGATGCGCACCGCGGTGAAGGAGGTGCGGCTGAGCCGATCGAGCCAGGTGCCGCCGGCGGTGACCCAGCAGGCGTCGTCGTCGGCGATGCGGGCGGACAGATTGCCGCCGGATCCGCAGACCAACCCTGCTTGGACCACGTCGTATCCCACGTGCGTGAGCTGGTCTCGCAGATCACCCGGTACGTAGTTCACCCGTGCTCCTTCGGGTCCGTGGGGGTGGACTGGCGAATGGAGAGGTAATCCAGCCTGGCGCCACAGCCATGAACGGTGACGCCAGGCGTACGCCCTGAGGTCAGCGCGCCTTCTTGGTGGCCCGCTTGCGCGGCGGCGTCAGCAGGTCGGCGATGGTCGCGATGGCGGTCGGCACCAGGCGGTAGTACGCCCAGACGCCGCGCTTCTCGCGCTCCAGGAGGCCGGCCTCGGTCAGGATCCGCAAATGGTGCGACACGGTCGGCTGCGACAGCCCGAGCGGGGCAGTCAGGTCGCAGACGCACGCTTCACCGTCCGTAGCGGACTGAATGAGGCTGAGCAGCCGGAGCCGCGCAGGGTCCGCGAGAGCCTTCAACACCCCCGCGAGACGCTCGGCATCGGCTCGTTCAATTGGCTCGCCGGCAAGCGGCGAGATCTGCGGCATTGTCATTTCCGCCAACGCTGTTCCCACGATCTCCATCCTTCCACCAACTGCATCGATTCTCCTGCATGTCCGCAGGAACGAACCGGCTAACCTTTCAGGCCGTAAGTCCGAGACGGGTCGCCAGGTCGGGCGATCGGCACGGCGGCCGACCGCCACCGTGCAGCGTTCCTACCCCGATGAAACGAGCAATATCCCGACACCGACTTCGGTCTCTGCCTCCTGCAACGCCTCAGCCGCCGTGAGGTCGCTGCTGATCGTCGTAGAGACCTCGGTCTCCGTGCTGGAAGTGAGCCGTCCCACAATGTGAATCTCTCGATTCCGCGCTCCCGTCGGTCCCCACCGGCCGAGCCGACATGCACGTCGGGTGCGGTCGTCTGGCGCGGCGGCACCGTCGCCTCACGACCCCGCGAAAGCGGCGCACGACGCAGCGCAACCACACAGGTGCTCGTGGATTTACGCAGGTCATGCAGGACTTCCATGACATCGAGAGTACTGGCTGAACGGAAACCGGAACGTTCCGCCCCGCCGGTGCGTAAAGCCGCCAATGGGCACGCACCTCCGGCCCGTTAAATAGGACGCATTATTTACAGATCCCGCTCCGTGGACCGTCACACAGAGCCATAGATGCAGCTCAAAGCCCATTTCCCCGGGCAATGCGTGGCCACCCGAGGGCTGATCGACTCGCCACGCCGGCCCATGACCGCGTGTCGTCGTCGCGATGCTTTTGGCCGTCCGACGACGAACAGTTGCCCGGTGGTATCGCAGATGGCGTCCATACGGACGACTTGGGGACATCATTATCTGTCGATGCCATCCGTTCGGAGGACCCGGAAACGCGGAGGACGGCAATGGCACCACTATTTGAAATGTGACGCACATCTCTTTAGGGATTGCGTTGAAGGCCGCCCCCGAGATCGCAATAAGCGCGATCGATGCATGACGCAGCGTATCGGCCGGGTGGTCAGGTGGACGGCCGGGACCAGAATTCGTCGTCCGGGCCGGGGGCGGGTGCCGACGGTGCCGCGGGCTGGTAGCCGGTCCCACCCGCGGCGCCGGGCGCATCACCGGGCGGGCGGGCCCACGGGTTGCTCGCCACGGAGTGCGGTCCCACCGGGGCCGCGGGCGGTGCTACCCCGGGCTGGCCGACCGCCGACGGGTATCCGATGGCCGGCTGGTGGACGGGCGGATAGAAGACCGGCGGGCGGCCGGGCGCGGGCCGACGGCCGAAATAGGCACCGGGCGCGGCTGCGAGCAGCGCAGCGACAAGGATGTACCCCAGCATCTGCGCCACCGCGAGGGTCACGTTCCAGCCGATCCAACCGTGGGGATAAGCGTCCGCCAGCGCCGCACCGATGGAGCCCGGCACCGGCTCGCCGCGGCGCTGGATCAACACGGTGGCCGTGGACCCGCAACCGGCGATCAGTCCGAGCCCGGCGACCACCCAGGTCGCGATGCGGGCGCCGTTGCTTCCGCGGCGCAACCCCACCGCCAGCGTCACATAGAGCGCGACAAGCACCAGTGCGAGCACGAGAGCGATTGCCGCACCGATCCACACCACGGTGACGTATCCCTCCACCGCGTCACGACGAACGCCCACGGCGGACGAGCGGAATCGGTCCGTCAGCCCCGGGGCCACGGCCACCGTCGCGACGGCGTAGCCCAATCCGACGACTGCCATCACACACAGCACGGCGGCGGCAGACGTCACCGCCACCGGGCGAGACGAGGGGCTCGCGGCCGGTGGTGTCGGCGGAGCCTGGACAGGGTGAGACATCGGCTTCTCCCGGGTGATCCGTCGCACCGAACCTACCCGTTTTGGCCGTCCCGCTCAGGCGGGCGGCGCAGGATCCGACGGAGGCGGCTTCGGCGGTCCGTCGGACTCGTCATCCCGCGGCGGCTCCTCGCGCGCCGGCGTGGACCACGGGTCGGCTCCCGCGCCGCCGGACGGTGGCGGACCGGACGGCGAGTCGCCCGGCTGTGGCTGGCCCGGCTGCGCTTGACCCGGCTGGGCTTGACCCGGCTGCGCTTGACCCGGCTGGGCTTGACCCGGCTGCGCTTGACCCGGCTGGGGCTGACCCGGGTATGCCGGGTAGCCGGGCGGGGCCGACTCCTGACCGGGGTACGGCCCGCCCGGATAGGGCTGCTGGCCACCCGGGTAAGGCTGGCCGCCCGAGTAAGGCTGGCCGCCCGAGTAAGGCTGGCCGCCCGAGTAAGGCTGGCCGCCCGGGTAAGGCTGGCCACCCGAGTAAGGCTGGCCGCCGGGATAGGGCTGACCACCCGGCTGGGCGGGGTAATAAGGCTGCGAGGGATCCCAGCCGACCGCAGCGGGCTTGCGGAAGAACGCGTTCGCGGCCGGCAGGGCGAGCAGGATCAGCGCCGCCAGCACGCACAGCACGGCCAGCACATCGAGCGTCACGGTCACCGGGTTGAGCCAGGACGGCAACGCGTCGTTCAGTCGGCGCTCCAACTCCTGCGGGCTGACCCCGGTGCCGCCGTCGGCGCCCGGCAGGTCCATCGAACCGGCCACGCCGTTGAGGATCGTGCCGCCCGCACTGCAACAGGCGAACAGGCCGCCGAGCACCCACGTGACGATCCGCGCCGGGTTCTTGCCCCGGTTGTTGAGCAGCGCGAGCACCACCATCCCGGCCGCGATCAACAGGTTGATGACCACCGCGCCGACGGTGGCAGCGACGGCGATGTCCGCTTCACCGGATGAACCGCTGCCGTAGACGTCGTGGTAGACGTCGCCGATCCGGCCCACCACGCTGATCGAGAGCACTCCGCTCAGCACCGTGAGCCCCGCCGCGACGAACAACAAGATGGACGAAACGGTCACCACCGTGGGGCGGGCCGCCGGACTAGTCGCGTGTGTGCCTGTCGGATCGGTCACGCTTCCCCCTCCTAGATCCACTCAAGGTATCGGGCGGTTTCCAGTTCTGCGACCCGTGTGTCCAGAACGTCACGCTGTGGCAACATCGGGCGACGCCGGAGGAAACCAGCCTAAAAGGTCGCTCGATCAGGGGGGCGACAGGAGGCACGCCGACCCATACACTTCCCTTTCGTGGCGCGCCGAGAGCTTCCCAGCCGACTGGCGCTGCCTGCTGCCCGACCGAGTCGCCGCCCCCGCATCCCGATGGCTGGGGCCCAGGCAGACCGGATCCGGGCGCCTACCCCTTTAAGCCGGCCGCGTGACCACGCCGCGGCCGCCCCAGACCCGTTAAGGACCGGTGAGTCCCATGCCCCACGCCGACACTCTGACCGTCGTTCACCATGACGACACCAGATCCCGCTACAAAGACGTCCGATACGAGCTCCACCGCGACGGCATCCGGATCTGGTCCGACCGGGGCGAGCTGCTCGCCCTGACCGACATCCTCATGACACACGCCTACCGGCAGCGGGAGGCGGTGGCCAAGGCCGGCTAGTGGAAAGGCCCCGGAGAGATCCGGGGCCTTTCGCTTCGCGTCGACCGCTCAGGCCCGGCGCACCGTCAGGCCATCCTGGGCCGGGGACAGGTCGGCGATCACCGTGTCCCCGTCGGTGATCTCACCGGCGAGCAAGGCCTTCGCCAGCGAGTCGCCGATCGACGACTGGACGAGCCGGCGCAACGGTCGCGCGCCGTAGATCGGGTCGTATCCGTGATCGCCGAGCCACGCCACCGCGGGCTCGCTGACCTCAAGCTTGAGACGGCGCTCGGCCAGCCGTGCCCGCAGTCTTCCGAGCTGGATGTCCACGATCGCGGCCAAGTCGTCCTTGGTCAGCGAGTGGAACACCACGATGTCGTCCAGCCGGTTCAGGAACTCCGGCTTGAAGTGCGCCCGGACGACCGCCATCACCTCGTTGCGCCGCTCCTCGTCACCCATGATCGGGTCGGTGGTGGAGCCGAGGTTCGAGGTGAGCACCAGAATGGTGTTCCGGAAGTCCACCGTGCGGCCCTGCCCGTCGGTGAGGCGCCCGTCGTCGAGGACCTGCAACAGCACGTCGAAGACGTCCGGATGGGCCTTTTCCACCTCGTCCAGCAGCACCACCGAGTACGGCCTGCGGCGAACCGCCTCGGTCAACTGTCCGCCCTCCTCGTACCCGACATATCCCGGCGGCGCCCCGACCAGGCGAGCCACCGAGTGCTTCTCGCCGTACTCGCTCATGTCGATGCGTACCATCGCCCGTTCGTCGTCGAAGAGGAAGCCGGCCAGCGCCTTCGCCAGTTCGGTCTTGCCGACGCCGGTCGGGCCCAGGAACAGGAAGCTGCCCATCGGGCGGTCCGGGTCGGCTATGCCGGCCCGGCTGCGGCGCACCGCGCCGGAGACCGCGGCCACCGCCTCGGTCTGCCCGATCACCTTGGCCCGCAGCGAATCCTCCATGCGCAGCAGCTTCGCCGTCTCGCCCTCAAGCATGCGCCCGGCTGGGATGCCGGTCCAGGACGCCACCACCTCGGCGACGTCGTCCGCGCCGACCTCCTCCTTCACCATCGGAGGCTCCGATTTCTCCTCCTCGGCGGCGGACGCGCTGGCGATCTCCCGCTCCAGGGCCGGGATCTCCTCGTACTGCAGGCGCGACGCCTTCTCCCACGCCGCGTCGCGCTGCGCGCGCTCCAGTTCGCCGCGGGCCTCGTCGAGGGTCTTCTTCAGCTCGCCGACTCGGTTCAGGCCGCCGCGTTCCCGCTCCCATCGGGCGTTCAGCGCGGTCAGTTCCTCCTGCTTATCGGCGAGATCCTGCTTGAGCTTGGCGAGCCGGGCGCGGGACGCCTCGTCGGTCTCCCGGGCCAGCGCCAGTTCGTCCATGCGCATCCGATCCACGACCCGCTGCAACTGGTCCAGCTCGACCGGACGTGAGTCGATCTCCATGCGCAGGCGGGAGGCCGCCTCATCGATCAGGTCGATGGCCTTGTCCGGTAGGAATCGGTCGCTGATGTAGCGATCCGACAGGCTTGCCGCGGCAACCAGCGCACCGTCGGTGATCTGCACCCGGTGATGCGCCTCGTAGCGGCCCTTGAGCCCGCGCAGGATGCCGATGGTGTCCTCCACGCTCGGCTCGCCGACCACCACCGGTTGGAAGCGCCGCTCCAGGGCCGGGTCCTTCTCGATGTGCTCGCGGTACTCGTCCAGCGTGGTCGCGCCGACCATGCGCAACTCGCCGCGCGCCAGCATCGGCTTGAGCATGTTGCCGGCGTCCATCGAGCCCTCGCCCTTGCCCGCGCCGACCACGGTGTGCAACTCGTCGAGGAAGGTGACGACCCGACCGTCGGAGTTGCGGATCTCCTCCAGCACCGACTTGAGGCGCTCCTCGAACTGCCCGCGGTACTGCGCGCCGGCCACCATCGCGCCCAGGTCCAGGGAGACCAGTTTCTTGTCGCGCAGCGTTTCCGGGACGTCACCGGCCACGATGCGCTGCGCCAGCCCCTCGACGATGGCGGTCTTGCCGACGCCCGGCTCGCCGATCAGCACCGGGTTGTTCTTGGTGCGTCGGGACAGCACCTGCACCACACGACGGATCTCGGTGTCCCGGCCGATGACCGGATCGATCTTGCCGTCGCGGGCCAGCTCGGTCAGGTCCACGCTGTACTTCGCCAGCGCCTGGTAGGTCTGCTCGGGATCCTGGCTGGTCACCCTGCGGTCGCCGCCGCGGACCGCGGGGAACGCGGCGACCAGGGCGTCCTCGCCGGCCCCGGCCTCGCGCAGGGCCTTGCCCACCGGTCCGCCGACGCGGGCGAGGCCGGCCAGCAGGTGCTCGGTGGACACATACTCGTCACCCAGCGGCTTGGCGATCAGATGCGCCTCGTTCACCGCGTTGGTCAGCTCGCGGGACAGGCTCGGCTCGGCCGTGCTGGAGCCCCGGGCGACGGGAAGTTGTTCGATCGCGTGCAGCGCGGTCCGTCGGACATCGGCGGGGTTGGCACCGACCGCGCGCAACAGCGCCGGGGCGGTGGATCCGCCGGTGTCCAACAGCGCCAGCACCAGGTGCCACGGCTCGACCGTGGCGTGCCCGCGGGCAGTGGCGTCGGCGGCCGCGGCCAGAATCACGTCGCGGCTCTTGGTGGTCAGACGTTCGAGTTTCATGTGCTCCCCTGATCGGTGCGGTCCACCCGGCGACAACGCTGACAGACTTGAGCGTGTTCCACTCAACTCTAGGTCGGCCGATCCACCGCGGCAACGGAACTCACCGATGCCCGGTCGGCGACACCACCGCGTCGCCGACCGGGCGGCCCGTCAGCCCAGGCTGCTGCCCAGGTCGGTGCGTCCGGGAAGGTCGGGGAGCCGGCTGGGACCGAAGAAGTAGCCGGTCGGTCCGGGGATGCCGGCCGCGTCGCCGGGCACCACCGTGAAGGCGCCGCTGTCCTGCGCGGAACCGGTGTCCTCGCCGGGCGAGCCCACGACCAGAGCGTTCCGGCCGCCGTACGCGCCGGGCACCACGTGCAGGGCGGAGCCGAACGCGTCGCTGTCCTCGTTCGCGCCGGGGATTCCGGTCGAGTTCTGGTCCAGCCACCGCGACCCGGTCGCGGTGATCCCCCCGGAGCCGCTGTACAGCAGGATCACGGCGCCGGTGTACGGAGCGCTCCCGACCGACTCGTTCGGCGACCCGACGGCCAGGTCGGCACGACCGTCCCGGTTCAGGTCGCCGATCGCCAGCGCGGCGCCGAAGAAATCGTTCTCCGCCTCGCCGGGGATCTGCGGGTCGCTCTGGTCGAAGCCCAGGGCGCCGGTGGCGCTCACCCCGGTGGGGCCGCTCTTCAGCACCGCGATCGCGCCGGCGCTGCTGATCTGCCCGATGGCCTCGTCCGGCGACGCGATCACCAGATCCGGACGACCGTCACCGGTGAGATCCCCGGCCGCCAGCGCGCGGCCGAAGTGGTCACCTTCCTCGGGGTTGCCCGGCACACCGGCCGTGCCCTGGTCGAACCATTGCGCGCCGGTGCCGGTCAGTCCCTCGGCCGAACCGCGCACCACGACGACCGCGCCCACCGGGCCCGCGCTCAGCGCCTCGAACGGAGTGCCGATCGCGAGGTCCGCCCGGCCGTCCAGGTCGAAGTCGGCCGCGGCGAGCGCCCGGCCGAAGCCGTCCAGCGACTCGGCACCGCCGGGCACGCCGGGGCTGTCCTGGGTCAGCCAGAAGGCACCGTCGGTGGTCAGGCCGGAGTCCGACCCGGGCAGGATGCCGACCGCCCCGCCGTCGTCGTCCGTGTCCGGGGTTCCGACCTCGCGGTTCCAGTGCAGTCCGGAGGCACCGATGGCGAGGTCGTCGAGGCCGTCGCCGTCGAAGTCACCGGCCGCGAGCGCGTCACCGAACCAGATCCGGGTCTCGCCGCCCTCGATGCTCGACTTGTCGAACAGCTTGGCGCGGTCCGTTCCGAGGCCGGAATCCGAACCGTAGAGAACGGCGACCCGGTTCTGTCCGCTGACGGCGAGATCGGCGAAGCAGTCGCCGTCGAAGTAGCCGGTGGCGATCTGGTAGCCCAGCGAGCCCAGCGAGCCCTCGTCGCCGGTCGCCTCGACGACCGACCGCGCGGTGAACGTGTGCGGCGGCGTCGACCCGGTGTCGATCCCGTCCGCCGCTCCGTAGGCGATCGTCACCGCACCGGACAGCGAGCCGGACGGGACGTCCCCGGCCTCGGGCGCCCCCGCGGCCACGTCGGCGTAGCCGTCGCCGTTGAAGTCACTGGACAGGTGCGGGCAGGCGGCGGAGGCCGCCGATGCCGGGAGGACACCGAGCACGGGCGCCGCGAGGAGGGCGGCGGCGAGAAAGGGTCCGGACGGTCCACGTTTGAACACGAGCAATTCTCCGTTCATCAGATGGACCGCCGAAGGTAACCACCGGTGTCGATACCTCCGGGCCTCGTTTTCTTCGGCCGGACGTGATCCCGGACACGTGGCGCATCCCTCGGTTCTCGATCGGCAGACCCGTACGGTGAGAAGTCGTGGCCGCTCAGACTCCACCGCGCCCGAGCGTTGGCCGGGCCCTGCTCCCCCTCGGTCTGATCTTCCTGAGCGTGGGCATGTCGGTCTCGATCGTCATGCCGTTCCTCGCCCTGTTCCTGACCACCGAGGTGGAGGCCGGCCCGCTTCAGGTCACCGGCCTGCTCATCGCGGCGCCGCTGGCCGGCGTGGTCTCCTCCACGCTGATCGGTCGGATATCCGACCGTGGGGCCGTCCGCCGTCGCATCATCATCACGGCCGCCGCCGCCGGAGTGATCGGCACGTCGCTGACGTCGGTCATCCGCAGCTACTGGATCCTGTTGCTGCTCACGGTGACCGCCACGGCGGTCGCCAACGCGCTCTTCCCGCAGACCTTCGCGTACGCGCGTCAGGTGCTGCAGCGCAACAGCCCGGCACGCGCGGCGATGGGGATCAGCGCGCTGCGTACCGTCTTCTCCATCGCCTGGGTGGCCGGCCCGCCGATGGCCGCGGTCATCCTGGAGGCCGGTGGGTTTCGATTGGTTTACGGCACCGCGGCCGTCTTCTATGCGCTGTCGCTGCTCGTCGGGGTGGTGTGGCTGCGCGAGCTCGGGCCGCCGGAACGCCCGCGACCGACCGGGCCGACGGGTTCCGACGCGCCCGACGCGTCGTGGCCCGTTCTGCTGTTCACCAGCATCGGCTTCATCCTCCTCCAGACGCCGCTCACCCTCGCGGTGCAAGCGCTGCCGCTGTACGTCAGCCGCGATCTGGGCGGCGAAGTGTCCGACTCCGGACTCGTCCTCGGCCTCTGCGCCGCGCTGGAAATCCCGCTGATGCTCGGGTTCGGCGCCCTGTCCACCCGCGTGCCGGCGCGCGTCCTGATCCTCGCCGGCGGCGCCTGCGGCGTGGCCTACTACGCGTTGGCCAGCGCCTCGCACGCGGTTGGGATGCTGCTCGCCGCCCAGATCGTCAACGCGACCTTCATCGCCGCGGTCACCGGCCTGGGCATCAGCTACGTCCAGGACATGCTGCCGGGCCGGCCCGGGCAGGCCACCACGCTGTTCACCAACGCGTTCCCGCTCGGGGCGATGCTCGCCGGCCCGCTGTTCGGGCTCGCCCAGCACTTCGGCTTCCGGCTGGCCTTCGTGCTCTGCACCGGTCTGGCCGCGGCCGGGCTGGCGCTGTTGGTGGTGACCCGGCCACCCGCGCGCACCGCCGCGCAGGCCACCCGCGCCGGTGACATGACGAGTCACCAGTGAACGTACGGGTCAGATGATCTTCATGGCCGTTACCGTAGAGACGTGCGTGTACGGGTAGAACAGACTCCGCTTCCGGGCATCGGCGTCCGTCACGATCTGGTGACCAACTCCGGTCGTACGGTCGGTGTGGTCTCACACCGCAACGGCCGGCGCGACCTGGTGCTCTACGACGTCGACGATCCGGATGCCTGCCTGGCCTCGATACCACTGACCGACGACGAGGCGGCGGCGCTGGCCGACGTGCTCGGCGCCTCGCTGATGCTGGGGCAGCTCGCCGGTCTGCGCCAGCAGGCGGCGGGGCTGCTCACCGAGCAGATCGCCATCCCCGCGGGATCGATGTTCGTCGGGCGACGCATGGGCGACGCCCGCGCTCGTACGCGTACCGGGGCGTCCATCGTCGCCGTGCTGCGCGACCGGGAGGTCATCGCCTCGCCCGGCCCCTCGTTCGTCTTCGAGGCGAACGACGTGGTGGTCGTCGTCGGCACCCGGCAGGGCCTGGACGGCGTCACCGCCATCCTGGCCGGCGACATCGGCGACTGAGCCGGTGCACGGCACGACGGTCCTTCTCATCGAGGTCGGCGCGCTGCTCTTCGCGCTCGGCATGCTGGGCCGCCTGGGTCGCCGGATCGGGCTCTCCCCGATCCCGCTGTACCTCTTGGCCGGGCTGGCGTTCGGGCACGGTGGGTTGCTGCCGCTGTCGGCGAGTGAAGAGTTCATCGAGGTCGGCGCCGAGATCGGCGTGATCCTGTTGCTGGTCATGCTGGGTCTGGAGTACTCCGCCACCGAACTCGTCGGTAACCTGCGGTCGGCGGCGCCGGCGGGCATCGTGGACGCGCTGCTCAACGCGCTGCCCGGCGCCGCCTTCGCGCTGCTGCTCGGCTGGGGGTGGAAGGCCACCCTCGTGCTCGCCGGCATCACCTGGGTGTCGTCATCCGGCGTGGTCGCCAAGGTGCTCGGCGATCTCGGCCGGCTCGGCAACCGGGAGACCCCGGTGATCCTCTCCGTGCTGGTCATCGAGGATCTCGCGATGGCCTTCTATCTGCCCCTGATCACCGCGGTGCTGGCCGGCGTCGGATTCGTCGGAGGCATGCAGGCCCTGGCCGTCGCGGTGGTGACGGTGATCGCGGTGCTGGTGCTCGCCATCCGGTACGGCGGGGCGATCTCCAAGGCGGTATCGGTGCAGGACGCCGAGGCGCTGCTGCTCAGCGTGCTCGGCTTGACGCTGTTCGTCGCCGGGGTCGCGGCTGAGCTCAACGTCTCCGCCGCGGTCGGCGCCTTCCTGGTCGGCATCGCGCTGTCCGGCCAGGTCGCCCATCACGCGGTCGAGATGCTGTCGCCGTTGCGGGATCTGTTCGCGGCGGTGTTCTTCGTGTTCTTCGGGCTCACCACCAACCCCGCCGACATGCCACCGGTGCTCCTGCCGGCGTTCGGTCTGGCGGTGCTGACCATGGCGACCAAGGTGCTGACCGGTTATGTCGCGGCACGACAGGCCGGCATCGCGCTGCCCGGCCGGTTACGGGCCGGTCTGGCACTCATGCCACGAGGCGAGTTCTCCGTGGTCATCGCGGGCCTGGCGGTCGTCTCGGGGGTGCAACCCCAGTTGGCCCCGCTGGCCACCGCGTACGTCTTGATCACGGTGGTGAGCGGTCCGCTGCTGGCGCGCATCCCGGACTACGCCTGGGCCAAGTCGTGGCTGCGCCGACGCGCCGCCACCCGCCGAACAACCGAACGGGTACCGGCGACCGACTGATCTCATCATCATTCGGGCAGCTCAAAGCTACCGACGAGTATCACATTGTGATCCCGGGCACCTTCCGTCGGAACCGTCCGGCACGCTAGCGTTTCGCTCGATTCGGTGATGAGACGGCTCGATGAGGACGAGGCGGCGGCGTGAGCGTGCGTGAGCGTGACTCGGGATTCCCCGGCTTCGCCAACCCGGTCGACCCCCGGCCGGAGGAACTGCGCGCCTGGGCCTATCACCCGGAGTCCGTCCCGCTGGACACCATGCCGTTCGACTGGGACCTGCTGATCTCCGGCGACGTCCTCGGGCCGACGCTGTTCGAGCTGGCGATGGACCGGCAGTGTCCGGCGCGCCGGTTCGCGCTGCACTGCATGTATATCTACGCCGCCGACGGCGTCCGGTCGAATGCGACGTCGCAGCGCAAGCGCCGCCTGAAGAAATACATCGAGCGCGCGGAGGAGGTCGGCGACGAGCCGATGGCCATTTGGGCGCACAACTGCCGGGTGTTGTCCACCCGCCCCGAGCTCTTCGACTACCAGGAATGGATCGAGGGCGGCCTGGTCCGGCATCCGCGTCGGCTCGCCCTGTTCGGGCGGCGCTGACGCGCCGTCACGTGTGCGGGCGACGCGGACGCCACACCACCAGGGCGGTGGACGGACGTTCCTGGCGGACGAGGTCGCGGCTCGGCGCGTACGGTGACATGGCTTCCATCTCGGCGATCCGGGCGTACGCCACCCGAAGTTCCTGGGTGAGCTCCGCGACCTGCTCCTGCAGGTCGCTGACCAGTTGCTCCAGGCCGATGATGCGCTTGATGCCGGCCAGATTGACGCCGTCCTCCTGGCTGAGGCGCTGCACCTCGCGCAGTAGCGCCACGTCGCGCTCGCTGTAACGCCGGCCCCCGCCACCGGCGCGACCGGCTTGCACCAGTCCCAGCCGGTCGTACTGCCGCAGGGTCTGTGGATGCATACCGGCTAGCCGCGCGGCCACCGAGATGATCAAGACCTTCGCGTCGGAGGCCTGCTCCACCGAGATGTTGATCTCTTCGTACATGTGCCGCCCCTTTCCCGAAGGTCCCCTCCACCCCGTTGTGTGTCAGCTCGCCACCGGTTGGTGTCAAGACCGGCGCAACCGTGCCTCGATGCGCTCCCGGGCCGCCGGCGGAGTCAGCTTGGCGAACTGCTCCAGCGCGTCCCGAGCCTCGTCCGACACCGACGCCGGCACCTGCACCTCGACGGTGACCAGCAGATCGCCGGCCTCGGCGTTGCGCCGCGCCACGCCCTTGCCCCGCGCGCGCAGCGTCCGGCCGCTGGGCGTTCCGGGCGGCACTCGCAAGGTGACCGGCGCGTCGAGGGTGGGCACCCGCAGATCGGCGCCCAGCACGGCTTCGGCCATCGTGATCGGCACGGTGAGCGTGAGATCGTCGCCCTTGCGCCCGAACAACTCGTCCGGACGGACCCGGACCTGCACGTACAGATCGCCCGCGGTGCCGCCGCGGGCGCCCGGTTCGCCGCGGCCACTGAGCCGGATCCGCTGCCCGTCGGCGACGCCCGCGGGGAACCGGACGTTGATGGTGCGGTTCTTGGTCACCCCGCCGGTGCCACGGCATTCCGGGCACTTGTCGTCCACGATCTGCCCCGAGCCCTGGCATTCGCGGCACGGCTCGGAGAAGCTGAACGACCCCTGGTTGCGGGAGATCAGCCCGGTTCCGGAGCACTGCGGGCAAGTGCGGGGCGTGGTGCCCGGCTTCGCGCCGTTGCCGTGACAGGTGTCGCACACGCCCGGCGAGCGCAGCGTCAGCGGCAGCGTCGTGCCCTTCACCGCGTGCACGAAATCGAGCGTGACCTCGGCTTCCACGTCACGGCCGCGCTGCGGCCCGCGGCGCGTGCCGCCGCCGGTGCCGCCCGAGAAGATCGAACTGAAGATGTCCGAGAAGCCGGCGCCACCGAACCGCCGGTCGCCACCGGCCTGGCCGGCACCGGCCCCGGTGAAGCCGCCGAACAGGTCCGACGGGTCGAATTGGGTGCCGCCGCCACCGCCCGTGCGGGCTCCGCGGCGGAACGCCCCGGAGCCGAACAACGAGCGCATCTCGTCGTACTCCTTGCGCTTGCGCTCGTCGGCAAGCACGTCGTACGCCTCGGAAGCGGCCTTGAACTTGTCCTCGGCGTCCTTGTTGCCCGGGTTGCGGTCCGGGTGCAGTTCCCGCGCCAGTTTCCGGTACGCCTTCTTGATGTCGTCGGACGAGGCGGACTTGCTCACCCCGAGGACGGCGTAGAAGTCCTTCTCAAGCCAGTCCTTCGAACTCATCTGGTCCACCCCCTCCTGACGAATCGGGACGTCCCGCCCGCCGCTGAGCCGGCGGGCGGGACAATCGAGCAGATCACTCCGGATCAGCGACCGCGACCAGGGCGGGACGCAGCAAGCGCTCGCCCAGGGTGTAACCACGGCGCATCACCTCGACGCACGTCGGCTCGCTGACGTCGGCCGACGTCTGGTGCGCCACCGCCTCGTGCCGGGTCGGGTCGAAGGGATCGCCCTTCTCACCGAACCCGACCAGTCCCAGCTTCCCGGTCGCCGCGTTCAGCGACTCGGCCACTGTGGCGAACGGGCCGACCAGGTCGCCGTGCTCGCGGGCCCGATCGATGTCGTCGAGCACCGGCAGCAGCGCGGTCAGCACGTGACCGGTGGTCTGCTCGGCTGCCGTGGCCCGGTCACGATCGACCCGCTTGCGGTAGTTGGCGTACTCGGCGCTGATCCGTTGCAGGTCGCGAGTCCGTTCTTCGAGGTCGGTGCGCAGTGCTTCCAGCTCGGCGCCCAACCCGGAAGCCTCGCCCGCGGCCGGTTCCGTGCGCTCCGCGGACTCGGTGGCACCCGATGCGTCGTTCTCGTCCGTCTCGGGCGCGCGGTGCGCACCGCCGGCCTGCTCCTTGGCCTTCGCCTTGGCCTCGTCCTCGCTCACGGATTCCCCTGCCGGCATTTGGTTCGGATTGATCTTGCGACGGTTGCGGATGACGACGCGCTCGGTCGTCCGACCGTCGTTCTCGTCCTCCGCGGCGGTCACTTCTTCTCGTCCTCGTCCACGATCTCGGCGTCCACCACATCGTCCTGGCCACCCGCCGCGTTCGCGGACGGACCGGCCGAACCGGCCGAACCGGCGCCCGGCGCCTGTGCGCCGTCCGCATCGGGTCCACCCTGCGCGCCCTGGGCTCCGTCGGCCTGCTGCTGGGCGTACAGCAGCGAACCGGCCTCCTGGGAGATCTTGGCGAGTTCCTCGTGCGCAGACTTGATCTTCTCGATGTCCTGGCCGCCGAGCGCGCTGCGCAGGTTGCCGAGCGCCTCGTTCATCTTGTCCCGGCTGTCCTCGGGCAGTTTGTCGCCGCTCTCCGCGAGGAACTTCTCGGTCTGCCACTGCAACTGCTCGGCCAGGTTGCGGGTCTCCGCGTCCTCACGCCGCTTCTTGTCGTCGTCGGCGTGGTCCTGAGCGTCGCGCATCATGCGCTCGATGTCGTCCTTCGGCAGCGCGGAGCCGCCGGTGATGGTCATCTTCTGCTCCTTGCCGGTGCCCATGTCCTTGGCGTGCACGTTCACGATGCCGTTGGCGTCGATGTCGAAGGTGACCTCGATCTGCGGCACGTTGCGCGGCGCCGGCGGCAGACCGGTCAGTTCGAAGGTGCCGAGCTTCTTGTTGTACGCCGCGATCTCGCGCTCGCCCTGGAAGACCTGGATGAGCACGGACGGCTGGTTGTCCTCGGCCGTGGTGAAGACCTCGGAGCGCTTGGTCGGGATGGTGGTGTTGCGCTCGATCAGCTTGGTGAAGATGCCACCCTTGGTCTCGATGCCCAGCGACAGCGGGGTCACGTCGAGCAGCAGAACGTCCTTGACCTCGCCCTTCAGCACGCCGGCCTGCAGCGCGGCGCCGACCGCGACGACCTCGTCCGGGTTGACGCCCTTGTTCGGCTCCTTGCCGGTGAGCTGCTTGACCAGGTCCGACACGGCGGGCATGCGGGTCGAGCCGCCGACCAGGATGACGTGGTCGACGTCGGCGACCTTGATGCCGGCGTCCTTGATCGCCTGCTCGAACGGCGCCTTGGTGCGGTCCAGCAGGTCCTGCGTCATGCGCTGGAACTCGGACCGGCTCAGCGTCATGTCCATGTGCAGCGGCCCGTCCGGGCCGGCCGTGATGTAGGGCAGGTTGATGCTGGTCGTGGTGGCGGCGGACAGCTCGATCTTGGCCTTCTCGGCGGCCTCACGCAGACGCTGCAGCGCCATCTTGTCCTGGCTCAGGTCGATGCCGTTGGCACCGCGGAACGTCTTGACCAGGTGGTCGATGACCCGCTGGTCCCAGTCGTCACCACCGAGGTGGTTGTCGCCGGACGTGGACTTGACCTCGATGACGCCCTCGCCGAGCTCCAGCAGCGAGACGTCGAAGGTGCCGCCGCCGAGGTCGAAGACCAGGACGGTCTGCTCCTTCGAGCCCTTGTCCAGGCCGTACGCCAGGGCGGCGGCGGTGGGCTCGTTCACGATGCGCAGGACGTTGAAGCCCGCGATCTCGCCGGCCTCCTTGGTGGCCTGGCGCTGCGCGTCGTTGAAGTACGCCGGGACGGTGATCACCGCATCGGTGACCGGCTCGCCCAGGTACGCCTCGGAGTCCCGCTTGATCTTCATCAGCACCCGCGCGGAGATCTCCTGCGGGGTGTACTTCTTGCCGTCGATGTCGATCGACCAGTTGGTGCCGATCTCCCGCTTCACCGAACGAATGGTCCGGTCCGGGTTGGTCACCGCCTGGCGCTTCGCCACCTCACCGACGAGCACCTCCTGGTTGCGCGCGAAGGCGACGATGGACGGGGTGGTCCGGGAGCCCTCAGCGTTGGCGATGACGGTGGGCTCGCCTCCTTCCAGAACGCTGACGCAGGAGTTCGTGGTGCCGAGGTCGATGCCGACCGCTCGTGCCATGTTCGCTTCCTCGCTTCATGCTGGCTTGCTTCGTGCTGACTCCGGCCCAAGTTGAGCGGACCTGGCTCAATGATGCCACGATCATCGGCATCGTCAAATCGAAGTTGAGCCAACTGGGCGCAAGTTGCGTTCCCCACATTCCTGTCCGGTCACGGCACAGCGGCACCTGTTGTCTGTGTCGTATCGATCGGGCACGCTTTACCCGTGACGACGCACGGTGACGCGGTCGGATCGCCGGCCTCCGCCGCCGCCTCCGCGCCAGGACCGGAGAAGGACGACGTCGAGGCCCGGCCGCCGGAGCAGGCGACGGCCGCCGACGCCGCCCCGGACAACCGCGCCCCGGCTCCGGCGCCAAACGCTGGCCAACCGTCGCCGTCATCCCCGGCCGAGTCGTCGTCATCCCCGGCCGATCGGCGGGATGCGCAGGTGAAGGGTCCCACGACCGAGCAATCCACCGCAGCGGACACGGTGTCCGAACCGCCTGTCATGGCGGAACCACCGCCCGCACTCGGGCGGCTGGCCGAGGCGCTCAGCCGCCTGCGGGCGACCATCGGCGGGACGACCTATCCGCTGGCCATGCCCTCCGCCGACGAGGCCCGCCGGGTGGGTACGGCGCTGGTGTCACAGCTCGACGATTACCTTCTGCCACGCCTGGCGCGTCTGGACGCACCGCTGCTGGTGGTGGTCGGCGGCTCCACCGGCGCGGGCAAGTCCACGCTCGTGAACAGTCTGGTCCGGGCACCGGTCAGCGCTGCCGGCGTGCTGCGTCCGACCACCCGCTCCCCGGTCCTGGTCAGCCACCCGGACGACCTGCCCTGGTTCCGGCAGGGCGAACTGCTGCCCGGCCTGACACGCATCACCGAGTCGAGCACCGACCCGCGGACCCTGCAGTTGGTCCCCGCGCCCGCGCTCGGGTCGGGGCTCGCCTTCCTGGACGCGCCGGACATCGACTCGGTGGTGGACCGCAACCGCGCCCTGGCGGCCCAGCTCCTGGCCGCCGCCGACCTGTGGCTCTTCGTGACCACGGCAGCCCGATACGCGGATGCCGTCCCGTGGGAGTTGCTGACCACCGCACGGTTGCGCGGCACCGTGATCGCGCTGGTGCTCGACCGCGTTCCAGCCGAGGCGGCCGGTGAGGTCTCGGCGCATCTCGGCGAGATGCTGGCCGCGCATGACATGTCGGCCGCCCCGCTGTTCGTCATGCCGGAAACGCACCTGGAGGCTCAGGGGCTGCTGCCGGACGACGTCACCGCGCCCCTGCGCGACTGGTTCGCGCAGCTCGCCGTGGACGCGAGCGCGCGGGCCGCGGTCGTGCGGCAGACGCTGGACGGTGCACTCGCGGCGCTGCAGCCCACCGTGGAAGGGCTGGCCGAGGCCGCCGACGAGCAGAGCCGTGCCGCCGCCGCGCTGCAGGAGCGGGTGATCGCGGCCTACCGGACCGCCCGCCGCACCATCGAGCAGGGGCTGCAGGACGGCCGCCTGCTGCGCGGCGAGGTGCTCGCACGCTGGCAGGAATTCATCGGCACCGGCGAGTTCCTGCGCACCCTCGAATCGCGCGTGGGACAGGTCCGCGACCGGCTGGTGGCCGCCCTCACCGGGCGCCCGGCGCCCGGCCGCAACCTGCAGGACGCGCTGGAGTCCCAACTGGTCACGCTGATCCGGGGAGTGTGCGCGGACGCCTCCGAACAGGCCTGGCAGGCGTGGCAGGCCCACCCGGCCGGGGTGGCGCTGCTGGAACCGGCCCTGCAACGGCCCGCGCCCGATCTCCCGGATCGCGCCGAGCGCCTGGTCCGGGACTGGCAGCAGTGGGTGCTGGAGCTCGTCCGTGCCGAGGCCGGGGACCGGCGTGTGGTGGCGCGCGGTGCGGCGTACGCGGTGAACGGCGCCGGCCTCGCGGTGATGATCGCCGTGTTCACCTCGACCGCCTTCATCCCCACCGGCGCGGAGGTTGCCGTCGGCGCGGGCACCACCGTCGCCGCGCAGAAGGTCCTTGAGGCCATCTTCGGCGACCAGGCGATCCGCACGCTCGCCGGCCGGGCCCGGGAGAACTTGATGGAACGGATCACGGACCTGCTCAACGCCGAGGCGGCGCGCTACACCGAGCGCGCGGCTGCGGCCGGGCTCGACGCCGATCCCGGCGCGGGGTTGCGCCACGCGGCCACCGCGGTGGAACGTGCCCGGGAAGAACTCGCGTTGACCGCGCCCTCCGGAGGAACGTCGTCATGAGCCTGGTGCAACCGTCGTGAGCCTGGTGGAAAAGGTGCGGGACGCGCTCGGCCACGGCGACGACCGGGTGGACGCGGAACGCCTGGCGGAACGGCTCAGCGCGCTGTCTCGCTTCCTGCGCGTGGTCGACCCGTATCTCCCGGACGGTGACCTGGTGGCGGCGCACACGTTGGTGGAGCGCGCGGGCAGCCGGCTGTCGCTGTCCCGGGACCACACCGTGGTTGCCCTGGCCGGCAGCACCGGCAGCGGCAAGTCGAGCCTCTTCAACGCGTTGGCCCGGCTCCGGCTGTCGCCGGTCGGCGTGCGCCGGCCGACCACCGGCGTGGCGCATGCCTGCGTATGGGGTCCGCTGGAGCCAGCCAATCAGCTACTCGACTGGATCGGCGTGCTGCCACGCCAGCGCTTCATCCGGGAGAGCGCGCTGGACGGCGACGACGAGGCCGCCCTGCACGGGTTGGTGCTGCTGGACCTGCCCGACTTCGACTCGGTGGAGCGCAGCCACCGCCTCGAAGTGGACCGCCTGCTCGGCCTGGTCGACCAGATGGTCTGGGTGGTCGATCCGCAGAAGTACGGCGACCGGGTCCTGCACGACGCCTACCTGCGGAAGTTCCGCTCACACGCGGACGTGACGGTGGTCGTGCTCAACCAGGCCGATCGGCTGTCCACCGACGACACCGACGTGGTGCTCACCGACTTGAAGCGGCTGCTCGGCGACGACGGGCTGACCACGTCCCCGGTCATGGCCACGTCCGCAAAACAGCCCGGCATGCTGACCGAGCTGCGCGCAGCGCTGGAGAAGACGGTCGCCGACCGGCAGGCCGCGCTGCGTCGGCTGTCGGCCGACCTGGACACGGTGAGCGAAGAGCTGGCCGGCACGATGGGGCCGCCCGCAGCCGAGGACGAAGTGGACCGCGCGACCGTGCGGCAGCTCTCCGACGCGCTCGCCACCTCGGCCGGCGTGCCCGCGGTGGCCGCGGCGACCGGGAACGCGTACCGGCACCGCGCCGCCGCGTCCACCGGCTGGCCGGTGCTGCGCGGGCTGCGCCGTCTGCGGCCCGACCCGCTGCGCCGGCTGCACCTGCCGGAATCGACGGAGTCCGAGATCGTGCCGCGCAGCTCGCTCCCCGAGCCGGACGCCGCGCAGCGGTCCGCGGTCGGCCTGTCCGTGCGGGCCGTCGCCGACCGCGCCGCCGCGCCGATCCCGGCCATCTGGGCGGCGCCCCTGAACGCCGCCGCCCGTTCCCGCAGCGCCGACCTGCCGGATGCCCTGGACCGCGCGGTCGCCACCACCGACCTGGGGGTGTCCCGCCGCCCGCTGTGGTGGCGGGTGGTCGGCCTGCTGCAGTGGGTGGTCACCCTGGCCGCGGTGGTCGGCCTGGGATGGCTGATCGCCGGGTACGCGGTACGGGTGCTCGGGTTGCCCGAGTTCGACACGCCGAAGGTCGGCGAGGTACCGCTTCCGACCCTGTTGCTGCTCGGCGGGCTGCTAGCGGGTCTGCTGCTCTGGCTGTTGATCACGCCCGTGATCAACTGGGCAGCCGGGCGCGCCCGCAAACGCGCCGAACAACGGCTGCGAGCGTCGGTCACCGAGGTGGCCCGCGAGCAGGTGGTGGCGCCGGTGCGCGAGGTGCTCAACGCGTACGCGCAGGCCCGCGAAGCCCTGACCGTGGTCCGATCTGAGTAATTCGACCGCCGTGCGTCGCGAGTAGGCTCGGCCCATGCCGGCACCTCAGACTCCGTACGAAGCGGTCCTGCAAGCCGCCCGCGACGTGACGAAGCTGGACTGCGCGTTGGACGCCGAGATGCTCGGCACCGCCTTACTGGGCAGCATCTACTCGGTGGCCGAGACGGATCGGGTGCAGGCCGTCCGCGCGTTCGTCGGCCACTTCCTCAGCGCCACGCACCGGCGACGCACCGCCGACGCCACCACGATCCGCGAGGTGTTCGCGGCCCTGGTGCCGGATGCGGACGGCGCCGCCGAGGTCCGGCGTGGGGCGCAGGCGCCGGGGTGGGCGGCGCAGCTCGGCCGGGTGCGCCCGACGGGCTGTTACGCCTACGGCGACGTGTACGGCGACCAGACGTCCTACCTGGTGACATTCGCCTACGACGACGCGCACGAGGGCGGCCCCGAACACGCCGTGGTGGCGCTCATCGATCACAACATCGGGATCACCAAGGACGTCTTCGTGGGCGGCCCGGCAGACCGCATCCTGGGGCAGGTCCGCGAAATGTGCGCCGACGACGAGCTGACGTGGTTCCGCGAGGAGGATCCGGGCCGGTTGCGCGGGGAGGTGCACCGCCACCTGGAGGTCACCGACGAGCTGACCGACCTGCCTTCATCCGGATCGCTGTCCACCGACCGGGCGCTCGCCGGCGCCCGCCTGGCGTTGCTGCCCACCGCGACCACCCCGCCGCTGCCCGAACCACCACACCCGGCGGCCCCCGAGGTGGCACGCGACTTCCTCGCCTCGCCGTCCGCCGGGCGCTTCGGCCTCGATCGCATACGTGCCGATGACGAAGCGGCGAGCCTGCACTTCTGCCTGGGGCTGATCCTGGATCACGCGGCCACCCTGCCCGACTCGGACCCGTTGCGGTGGAGCCCGGCGGTGGCGGAGTTGTTCCTGCTGGACTGGGTGCACCGGCGCGCCGTACTCGACATGGACGACGCGGCCATGTTGCCGAAGGTGGCGCGTGCCTGGTCCGCTTACGCGATCGGCAAACGGGGTCTGCCGGCCGCGGCGGTGGAGCAGACCGGCGAGGTGCTTGAGGAGATGATCCCGGAGTTCGCGCGTCTCTACGCAACCGGCGAACGACGCAGCCCAGCGACGGCGGCGGTGGCACAGTTGATCTCCGAGGGTGTTGATCCGAACGACAGCGACGCGATAGACGCCTGGATCGAGACGAACCGGCACCGCCTGGGCGACGACACGTAACGCCTCAGATCCGAAATTCCGCCCGGACGCGGCAAGTCGTCGCAAACGTATGCCTGCTATACCGGACTCCACCGTGTTCGCGTGGTCGCCGTATAGACGCTGGTCATCTCCGGCTGCTCGCGCCGCTGGCGTGGTGGCCGCCGACGTTTCCTGTGCGGTCCGCGCGGGCAGGCTGCTTTCGGTGCGCACCAGTGGCGACATGACGTGCGCGCTCCCGGCCGCGGCCGTCGCGATCACCGCGAACGCCGTTGCGATGATGGTTGCGCACCGGGGAGTCGACGTTGTCGCGCCACGGCGACCGGGCCAACGGCTTGTGCGGCGCGGGGCGCGACCCGCCCGCGCTGCGCTCGTGACATGGGGTGCGGCTACGCCGTGACCGCTCCTCCTTGGCGGGGTCGGCGGGCCGGTCGGGCTGCGTCGGTCGGCCTGGACGCGCCGGACCCCCGGGCTCGGCCGGACCCCCGGGCTCGGCCGGACCCCCAGGCTCCGCCGGACCCGCGGGTTGCGCCGGCCTGTTGGGCTCCGCCGGACCGGCGGGCAGCGTGGGCCCAGCCGGATGCTCGGACGTGCCGTTGCCGTCCGGCGCGGACGGAGCATCCGCGCCGGCGGTGCCGCTGGCGCCGTTGACACCGAAAAACCCGGCGGCATGATCCGAGCTGTCACCACCGGCGCCGTTCGCCGCGCCCGACCCGGTCACGCCGCCGTGTTTCACGGCCCGGCCCGAACCCTCGTCGGCGAATGCTGCCGAGCCGTGGGTGGCCGTCGCCGCGCCGGGCCGCCATGTGGACGCATCCGGAGCGTGCGACACACCCGAGGACGAGGTAGACCCTGGCGAAGGCGCCGTGTGGGGGGACGAGACCGGCCCCGGAGCGGACGCGGCACCGGGCGACGCGGGCTGCGACGACGACGGCACCGCGGACGACGGCGCCGGGATCAACGGAATGACCGGCGCAGACGAGGGCGGCGGCAGGAACGGGATGTCGATCGTGCCGGTGTCACCCTCGGACAGCTCGTTGGACCCGGCCAGGATCGCCGCCAGGGTCGGCAGCGATGCCAAGCCCACCAGCATGGCGACGACCAGCACGTACCGGCGGGTCGGGCCGGCGAAGCCGTCGGCTCGGTAGATGCCGTTCAGCCTCCGGCGCAACCTCCGCAACGGCGGCACGAGGCGCTCGTTCTTCGATCCCTCCGGCACCGGACCGCCCTCCCCAGGGAAAGATCTTTTTGAATCGCTCCAGTGCTGGGGTGAACGACGGACGCCCATATCGGCAGCGGCCGAAGCCGTTCCTTCGTACGGAAGTGAGGTGACGAAAAACAGCTAACCGGACAAAAGCCCCGAGAACCGCGACGGCATAATTTCCGGGATGTGATCGACCTGCTCTGTAACCGGGCTCACGTTCTCTGTCAGGATGGTGACGATGGCACCGCTGCCGTCGCCCCCGCATACCAGCGGGGAGCGGTGGGGGCCGTCACTCCCCGGCAGGGTTCCTGACCTTGCCGAGACGTCGCGCGGCAACCTCACCCGGTCCAGCGCGGCGACACCCAGCGGTCAGCCGTGCGGACGGGCGACACCCGCCGCGGGCGTAGATGAGGAACAGGGAGACACGGATGGCGAACGGCGAGAGCGAAGTCGGGGCCGACGTCCCGGCCGGTGGCTTCGTCCAACTACTCACCCCCGACGGTGAGCGAGTCGACAGCGTCACCACCGCCGAGGGCACGACATACACGGTCGACTTCAGCGACGACGAATATCGCGAGCTCTACCGGGATCTGGTGACGGTACGCCGCCTGGACACCGAGGCCACCGCTCTGCAGCGCCAGGGCGAACTGGGCATCTGGGCCAGCCTGCTGGGCCAGGAGGCGGCACAGGTCGGCTCGGGCCGGGCGCTGCGACCGCAGGACATGGCATTCCCGACCTACCGCGAGCACGGCGTGCTCTACACCCGCGGCATCGACCCGATCATGCCGTTCGGCCTGTTCCGGGGCGTCGACCAGGGCGGATGGGACCCCAACGAGTTCAAGTTCAACACCTACACGATCGTCATCGGCTCGCAGACGCTGCACGCCACCGGCTACGCCATGGGCATCACCATGGACGGCAAGACCGGCGGCCCGGACGGCGAGGCCGTGATCGCCTACTTCGGTGACGGCGCCACCAGCCAGGGCGAGGTGAACGAGTCCTTCGTCTGGTCCGGGGTGTTCCACGCGCCGATCGTCTTCTTCTGCCAGAACAACCAGTACGCGATCTCCGAACCGCTGGAACGCCAGACGCGCATTCCGCTGCACCGGCGGGCCGACGGGTACGGCTTCCCGGGCGTACGCGTGGACGGCAACGACGTGCTCGCCACGTTCGCGGTGACCCGGGCCGCACTGGACAACGCCCGTCAAGGACAGGGACCGACGCTCATCGAGGCGTACACCTACCGCATGGGCGCACACACCAGCTCGGACGATCCCACCCGATACCGGATCGCCAGTGAGGTGGAGTCGTGGCAGGCCAAGGACCCGATCCTGCGCTTGCGGACGTTCCTCACCAAGCAGCAGATCGCGGACGACACCTTCTTCGCCGACGTGGACGATTCCGCCAAGTCGCTGGCGCTGAGCCTGCGCGAACGCGTACTGGCCATGCCGGATCCGCAGCCGGTCACACTCTTCGACAACGCGTATCCGAACGGCTCGCCCGAGGTCGACGCGCAACGCGAGCAGTTCGTCGCCTACCACGCGGCGTTCGAGGGGAGTGACCACTGATGGCCGAGACTCTCACCCTGGGCAAGGCCCTCAACCATGGCCTGCGCCGCGCGTTGGAGAACGATCCCAAGGTCATCATCATGGGCGAGGACGTCGGCAAGCTCGGTGGCGTCTTCCGCATCACCGACGGGCTGCAGAAGGACTTCGGTGAGGACCGGGTCATCGACACTCCGCTCGCCGAGGCAGGCATCGTCGGGACCGCGGTCGGCCTGGCCATCCGCGGATTTCGCCCAGTCTGCGAGATCCAGTTCGATGGCTTCGTCTTTCCGGCGTACAACCAGATCGTCGCCCAGGTGGCGAAGATGTTCTACCGCTCCAACGGCAACGTCCGGCTGCCTATCGTCATCCGGATCCCGTACGGCGGTGGGATCGGCGCCGTCGAGCACCACTCGGAGTCGCCGGAGGCGTATTTCGCCCACACGCCCGGTCTGAAGGTGGTGACCTGCGCCAACCCGTCCGACGCTTACCACATGATCCAGCAGGCGATCAGCAGCGACGACCCGGTCGTGTTCTTCGAACCGAAGCGGCGGTACTGGGAGAAGGGCACGGTGGAGCTGGACCGGCCGGCCGAGGCCGAGCTGCACGCCTCGCGCATCGTGCGCGAGGGCACCGACGCGACGATTCTGGCGTACGGGCCGATGGTCCGCACCGCGCTGGACGCGGCGACCGCCGGCGCGGAGGACGGACGCCATCTGGAAGTCATCGACCTGCGCACGCTCTCGCCGTTGGACCTCGGGCCGGCATATGAGTCGGTGCGCCGGACCGGGCGGTGCGTGGTGGTGCACGAGGCGCCGGGCAACCTCGGACTGGGCTCGGAGATCGCGGCTCGGATCACCGAGGAGTGCTTCTACTCGCTGGAGTCGCCGGTGCTGCGCGTGACCGGGTACGACGTGCCCTATCCCGCGGCCCGGGTCGAGGAGGAGTACCTTCCCGACCTCGACCGGGTGCTGGACGCCGTCGACCGCACGTTCGGATGGTGACGCCGATGTCGCGGATCAAGGAGTTCAACCTGCCCGATCTGGGCGAGGGACTGACCGAGGGAGAGATCCTCTCCTGGCTGATCAAGGTGGGCGACACGATCGAGCTGAATCAGCCGATCGTCGAGGTGGAGACGGCTAAGGCCGCAGTGGAGATCCCGGCGAAGTGGGCCGGGGTGGTGACCCGGATCTACCACGATGCCGGCACCACCGTCGAGGTCGGCATGCCGATCGTCGCCATCGACACCGAGCCCGGCGCGGGGCCGGCATCGCCGGCGGACGGCGCCGCCCCGGAGCCGTCCGCAGCCTCGCTGGCGGCGGTGGAGGTCGCGCCGGCCGAGGGCGCGGTGGAACCCGGCCTGATCGGTGGTCCGGCGCCCGGCGGACGGACCGCGGTGCTGGTCGGTTACGGACCGCGCAACGTCACTGCCAAGCGACGGCCGCGGGTGGGCGCCGCGCGGCCCACATCGGCAGCACCGGCCGCGCCCGCGCCGGAGGAGGCCACCCCGGATCCAGTCCTGCCGGAGCCGGAACGGCCCGCCTCACCACGGATGCCGGGGCACCGAGCACTGGCCAAGCCGCCGGTGCGCAAGATGGCCCGCGATCTGGGCGTGGACCTCGCCGAGATCAGCGGCACCGGCCCGCTCGGTTCGGTGACGCGCGACGACGTGCAGCGGGCCGCCGCCGCGCCGGGTAAGACGGCCGCGGTGGCACCCGGACCTACGATCGCCGGCGGCGAGCGGCGCATCCCGGTCAAGGGCGTGCGCAAGCTCACCGCGGAGAACATGGTGGCGTCCGCCTTCACCGCGCCGCACGTCACCGAGTTCCTGACCGTCGACGTGACGCGGTCACTGAAGGCCCTCGACAAGATCAAGGGTCGGCCCGAGTTTCGTGACGTACGCATCTCGCCGCTGCTGCTGGTGGCGAAGGCGGCGCTGCTCGCGATCCGGCGGCATCCGATGGTCAACTCGACATGGTCCGGCGCGACCAACGAGATCGTCGTCAAGGACGTCGTGAATCTCGGCATCGCCGCGGCTACCGAGCGTGGGCTGATCGTGCCGAACATCAAGGATGCCGGGCGGCTCGGGCTCCGGGACCTCGCATCGGCGCTGGACGAGCTGGTGCGGACCGCGAAGTCTGGGAAGACCCCACCGGCCGCGATGGCCGGGGGCACGTTCTCGATCACCAACGTCGGTGTCTTCGGTGTGGACACCGGCACGCCGATCCTGCCGCCGGGCGAGTCGGCCATCCTCGCGCTGGGCGCGATCCGGCCGACGCCCTGGGTCCACAAGGGCAAGATCAAGGTGCGTCAGGTGACCACTCTGGGCCTGTCCTTCGACCATCGGATCGTCGACGGCGAACTGGGGTCCCGGTTCTTGCGGGACATCGGCGACTTCCTCACCGATCCGGAGGGGGCACTTCTCGCCTGGACTTAGATTATTCGGCAGCAATGCTGGCGGACCTTAGAAGATGAGGCTGGTGCTGCGCATCACCCCCTGATTCATTGGCTGCTCGTCGCTCACCGACGCACAATTGGTAGTGCGCAACGAAGCACCGTGACAAGGCCGCGAAGGCCCAGGGAGTGAGCACCACCGTGAGCATGATCAACCGCATCCGCACCCGCCGACTCATCAACCGCCAGAACCGGGCCATCGACCGCGCATGGCTTTCGGCTCCCTCGCAGGCAATGCGTGACGAGATTGCTATCTTCGCCCAGCGCCAGATCAGGTGACCGCCCAGCGATCGCCATCTGAGCAGCAGAAACGGCCCGTCCGGGGACGACCCGGGCGGGCCGTTGCGCATGTCTGCCCGCCTCATTCGTGCGTAGATCTCCGGTGTCGCCGGGGCCGGACCGGAGTTCCTCCGAGCCGCATCGCCCGGTACGGTTGTTCGGGTTGTCTTCAGGCCGGGTCGGCCGGGGGGCGATCGGGGGCCGTCTCCCGCTCCCTACGGGAGGCCACGGGCCCTGCACGGCCAGGCCGATAGCTGGCACGATGGCGCGGCGCACGCCGGAACGGCGTCCGTGCTCAGCGGCGGGGCCGACAAGAACGAAGGAGGCGCGAATGACGTCCGAGGGGCAGTACGGCGGTCAACCGCCGTCCGGCGCCGCGTCGGAAGGCTTCGGCGCCGACGGCTTTCCGCCCGACGCCGACGACCGTGGCCGCGCACCGCGCCCACCGATGCCCGAGCCCACCTCCTATGAGCCGCCGCCGCATGCCACACCCAACGGCGGCTCCCCCTTCGTGGTGCCCGCCGTGCCGAAATTCGGCCAGGCCGAGCCGAACCGGCAGGTGAGCGACCAGAGCAGGTATGGCATTCCGACTGCCGAGTCCGGCCCGGTCTTCGGCCCGGCGGCATCCCGTTTCGGCCCGTCGTCGGGGCCGGAGCCCGGACTGGCCGACCAGGACTCGGCGCGCCCGGAGAGCCCGGCAGGCGGCGGCGCGGTGGAGGGTAGTCCGGCGCCGGCGCGAGGCAGCGCGACCGGGCATGCCTCGGTCTCCGCGGCGGCCCGCGTTCCGCAGCCCGGCGGCGCGCCCGATCGATCCCCGTGGGCACCGCCATCCGGCGAGGAACCGCATCCCTACCGATCGGACGACGACGTGCACGGCTTCGCAGCGGGTTCGCCCGGCCGCGCCGACCTGCCGTCCGCACACAGTGGCCCCTCCGCGCACGACGACCCCGCCGGCTTCGGCAACCCCGCCGGCTTCGCCGAGCGGGATCGTCCGACGTCGCTCTCGGACACCCCGAATGCGCGTCCGGCGGGCATTTCGGCCTTCGGCGATCAGCGCGTACGTGTGCCCGGCGCCACCCTGTCCGACCTGCCGGACGCGCCGCGCTCCCCCGCCACCCGGCAAGCGCCGGACCCCGATTCGTCCGCGCTCCCGCGGCGTGAACCATCGCTCGGCGCACCGCCGCCCCCCGCGATGCCGCCGCCTCCGCTCCCCGGCGGCCCGGCCGCATCGGATTCCGGGCCCGGCAAGCCGATGAGTTCCGACCTTCCGGTGCGCGACCCGTCGTCCCGGCCGGAGCCGGCACCTTGGGAATCCCCGTTCGGTCCCCCGCCGCAGCTCGGCGGCCAGGCGGAACGGCCGCAAGCCGGCGGCCCCATGGAACAGCCCGGCGGCCCGGCGGAACGGCCGCGTTCGTTCGATCCGACCGGTCCGTTCGGCAGTGCACCGGCCGACCGCGGCGGCCCGTACGAGTCACAGCCGTACGAATCACAGCCGTACGAGTCACAGCGCTCGCCGTTCGAGCAGCAACAGCCCGGCTTTGCTCAGCAGCCCGCGCCCGGACAGCGGCCCACCTCCGGCCCCGGACCGTTCGGCATGGCGCTCTCCGCCGACCCGGGGCGTGGCGACACCGATCGTGGGGACATGCCCGACCCACCGGCGCCCTTCGGTGGGCCCGCCGATCGGTCTCCGTTCGGCGAGCCGGCGGCCCGGTCTCCGTTCGGCGAGCCGGCGGCCCGGTCCCCGTTCGGCGAGCCGGCGGCCCGGTCCCCGTTCGGCGAACCGGACTCCGGCCCGCGGCCCTTCGATGCTCCGCCCAGCTCGGCGGACCGGCCGGAGCAGCCCGGCTTCGCGGAGCGCGCGCCGGCTCCCGGCTTCGCCCCGGTGGGTGACCCTGAGCCGGGCCCGGCCGAGCACGATGCCGCCGTGCCGCAACCACGGGAGGCCGCCGAGGGACATCCCACCTCGGGAGGCCGCGCGGTGTCCGCGAGCGCGTCGGTGCCCACGGCCAGCAGGGCCACGCCGGCTCCCCAGGAGGAGCTGCCGTCCAGGGCCGCCGGGCAGCCGCAGGCCCGGGTCTACGGTCGTGCCGCTTCGACCGCCGACCCTTCGACGGCTCATGACGATCGTGGCGAGGAGGAAGTCCGCCTCGACGATTACCCCCACGACGATTACCGCGACGACCTTCATCGCGGGGATCCGCATCGAGACGACGATCCCTATCGCGACGCACGGCGGCTCGACGACCCGTATCGGGACGATCGCGATATGCCGGCACCGGCGGACCCGCCGAACGCGTGGGAAGGCGGCACTCCGGAATCCGGTCCGTCCGATCCGTACTCCGGCCGCGCCGCGGCGAGCGCCCGGGTGGCGCCGCCGCCGTTCGTCCCTTCGTCGCCGCCCGCCGATTCCGCACCGCCTCCCAGCGGGCCTCCGTACACCGAGTTCACGACCGACGTCTCCGGACGCGGGCACGGCGGTTCCGGAGACCGTCCCGGGTCGTCCGGCCCGGCGGTATACGGCTCCGGTGCGGGCGGTCCCGGCCCCAACGATCCGGGCACCGGCGGTCATGGCCAGGTGGGTCCGTCGGCGCAGGGACGGCCCGATCCGTTCGGCGCCAACCCGTACGGCGAACACACCACCGACATCTCCGGACGCCCCCCGTCCGGCCCGGGCGACCCGTACGTTCCGCCGCCCGCCCTGTCCTCGATGCATGCCCCGCCGCCGGTGGAGAACGGCTTCCCGCCGTCGGCACGTCGGCAGCCGGGCATGGACAACGGCTTCGTCCCGCAGCAGCCGGGTTTCGTCCCGCAGCAGCCGGGCGAGGAACCCTCGCCGAATGGCTTCGGCGGGCCGGCCAATCGCGCCACCGTGGCGCCGCCGCCGGTCGCGGACGAGACCGCGTCCTGGCCCGGATCGTCCGGTGAGGCCGAGCAGGGCCGCTTCGACCAATTCAAGCCCGACGCGGCGGAGGAGACCGCAGCGGCCAAGCCGGAGACCCCGCACGTGCGGATGCTTCCGACGCTCATCTCCGTGATCGTCGGCGCGGCGCTGCTGGTGGGCGTCGCCATCGGCATCGTGTGGCTGATCTCCCGCGGCTCGGACAGCGGCTTCGACGTGAACGCGGGCGATTGCGTGGCCAAGTCCGGCAGCGAGGCCGTGAAGGCGGACTGCGGCGCTCCCGGCGCGTTCCAGGTGGTCTCCATCGTCGACAATCAGGCGCAGTGTGACGATCCCGGCCAGCCCTACGTGGTGAACCCGACAAGCGATGGACGGACGAAGGTGCTCTGCCTCAAGCCGGGCGGATGAGCGCTCGGGTGCGCGCCCCCGACTTGCGGGGGCGGGGCTGGCTGAACACCGGCGGCCAGGAGCTCACCCTGGCCGGGTTGCGCGGCAAGGTGGTGCTGCTCGACTTCTGGACCTTCTGCTGCATCAACTGCCTGCATGTGCTGGACGAGCTGCGCCCGCTGGAGGAGCGGTACGGGGACGTGCTCGTGGTGATCGGCGTGCATTCGCCGAAGTTCGAGCACGAACGCGACCCCGACGCCCTGGCCGCCGCCGTCGAGCGGTATGGCGTCCGGCATCCGGTGGTCGACGACGCCGACATGCACCTGTGGCAGCAGTACGCGGCCAAGGCGTGGCCCACGCTGGCGGTGATCGATCCGGCCGGTTACCTGGTCGCGTCGATGGCCGGCGAGGGCCACGCGGAGGGCCTCTCCCGGCTTCTCGACGATCTGATCAACGAGCACGATGCCGCGGGCACGCTGCATCGCGGCGACGGCCCGTACGTGCCGCCCGACCCACCGGACACCCTGCTGCGCTTCCCCGGCAAGGCGATCGAACTGCCGAGCGGCAATCTGCTGGTGTCCGACTCGGCACGGCACTCGCTGGCCGAGATCACCCCGGACGGCGCCACGGTGGTCCGGCGCATCGGTTCCGGCGAGCGTGGCGCGCCGTTCTCCGAGCCGCAGGGCCTGTGCCTGCTTCCGAGCGAGGTCGCGGCGATCGCCGGGTACGACGTGGTGGTCGCGGACACGGTCAACCACCGGTTGCGCGGTGTCGCGCTGGCCACCGGTGAGGTGACCACCGTCGCCGGTTCGGGGCGACCCTGGCGGTCCGCCCCGGCCGAGGGGCGGACCGACTCGGGCGGGGAGCGGTCCGGCTGGGGCGAGGCGGGGCAGGACTCCCGTACCGCCGATCTGTCCTCGCCGTGGGATGTCGTCTGGTTCGACGGCAGGGTGATCGTCGCCATGGCCGGCATCCACCAGTTGTGGTGGTTCGATCCGGTAGCCGGCACCGCCGGCGTCTACGCGGGCACCACCGTGGAGTCGCTGCGCGACGGCGCACTGCCCGACGTGTGGATGGCGCAACCGTCCGGCCTGGCCGTCTCCGGCAATCGATTGTGGATCGTGGACAGCGAGACGTCGGCGCTGCGCTGGATCCGTGACGGCACCTTGCACACCGCGGTCGGTCAGGGTCTGTTCGACTTCGGCCACGTCGACGGGCCAGGCGGGAAGGCGCTGTTCCAGCACCCGCTCGGGGTCGCCGCCGCTCCGGACGGCTCGGTCCTGGTTGCCGACACCTACAACGGCGCGGTACGCCGATACGACCCGGACACCGACGCCGTCTCCACCGTGCAGGCGGAGCTGGCCGAGCCCAGCGACGTGCTGGTGACCGGCGACGGGGACGTGATCGTGGTGGAGTCCGGCGCACACCGGTTGACGCGACTCGCACCGAGCGCGGTCAGCACCGTGGCAGGCCAACGCCACCGCGTCGAACGCCCGCCCGCCACGGTTCCGCCCGGCGCGATGACGCTGGAGGTGATCTTCACTCCCGCTCCCGGCCAGAAACTCGACGACACGTACGGGCCGTCCACGCGCCTGGAGGTGTCCGCAGCCCCGCCCGAACTGCTGGCCGAGGGCGCCGGCGTCACCACGGACCTGTCCCGCCGGCTGGTGATCGATCCGCGCGTGCCGCGCGGCGTGCTGCAGGTGGTGGCGCAGGCGGCCACCTGCGACGCCGACGTCGAGCACGCCGCCTGTCACCTCACCCGGCAGGACTGGGGCGTACCGGTGGTGGTGTCCCCGGGCGCCGCCGCCCGGCTGCCGCTGATCCTGCGTGGCGTGGACCCGGCGAAGTAAGAGATTTCACTACCGTGCAGTAACTTACGGTGCCGTAGCCTTATCGTCGTGACGCCATCGGCCCCGTTCCGGATGAAGCCGGCCGACCTCGGCAAGCCCAGGCTGCGAGGTCGGCTTCACCAGTACGCGTTCTTCGTCGCACTCGCGTGCGGCATCGTGCTCTGCTCCATCGCGGCCAGCCGACCCGGCGCCGCGCCGCTGGTCAGTTGCGCCGTCTACAGCCTCACGGTGTGCGGGCTGTTCGGCGTCAGCGCCCTCTACCATCGCCGCATCTGGTCCGAACGCGGCTACCAGATCATGCGGCGCATGGACCACTCAATGATCTTCATCTTCATTGCCGGCACCTACACCCCGTTCTGCGTGCTGTTGCTGCCGACCACCAAGGCCACCCTGATGCTCACCCTCATCTGGGGCGGAGCGCTGGGCGGGGTCGCGTTGAAGACCATCTGGCCGCACCTGCCACGCTGGGTCGGAGCCCCGCTGTACCTCGCGCTCGGCTGGGCCGCCGTGACGATCCTGCCGGACGTGCTGCACCGCGGCGGGGTCGCCGATCTGGTGCTGCTGGTCACCGGCGGCGCCATCTACAGCGTGGGCGCGGTGTTCTACGCGCTGCGTCGGCCCAACCCGTGGCCGATGGTCTTCGGCCATCACGAGTTCTTCCACGCCTGCACCTTGATCGCCGCGCTCTGCCATCACATCGCGATCTATTTCGCCCTGTACGCCTGAATCGCGCCGGCCGATCGCATCGTCGCCACCGGCCGGTCCCGGATTTCGGTCTACCGCACCGAAACGGGCCCAGAGCACCGTCGGCCCGCAGCCCCCGCCAGGGGTCGCGGGCCGGTGCCGAGGGCTCAGCTACCGTAGGTGGGCGGCGGCGGGGGCGGGTCCTCCCGACGCACCTCACGGTATTCGTTCACCACCTGGCCGTTGGCCGGAGCGACACGCTCCCGGTTGACCACGGTGCGGCGCCGGCTGTTCCAGTACCACAGCGTGATGATCAGACCGACGACACCAGCCGCCATCAGCACCCAGCCGACGATGTTGATGTCGATTCCGCTGACCTGCGCGTTGACGGCGAACGCCAGAATCGCCCCCAGCGCGAGAAGGAAGATGCTTCCGCCGATGCCCATCGGGCCCTCCTTGGTGGGTGCCCCGCCCGTCCGGCGCAGACACGACCTCGGTCGATTCGAACGCCTGCGTGTTACCCCGGCAGGGCGAAACTCAATCAGGCAAGCTGATGTTCATGACTGCGCGCACCCTGATCCTGTTGCGCCATGCGAAGGCCGAGACCCCTGGTGAGCTGACCGACATCGACCGCAGACTGACCACGCAGGGCGAGACGGACGCGGATGCCGTCGGCGCCTGGCTGGCCGACGAGGGCATCGCACCGCAACTGGTGTTGTGCTCTCCCGCTGCTCGGACCCGGCAGACCTGGCATGGTGTCGCGGTGGCGCTCTCCCAGGCCCGCGAGGCCGCCGTGTCGCCCGAGGTCCGTTACGAGGCGGGCCTGTATGACGGTGGCCGCACCGAGGTCTTCGACCTGCTCCGGCGGGTGCCAGACGACGTCCGGACGGTCCTGGTGGTGGGACACAACCCCACCATGTCGGACGTGTCCCTGCTGCTGCGCCCGGATCCCGAAGCGGCGACCCTGAGCGGCCTGAAGACCGCCGGTCTGGCCGTGCACCGCACGGACCGGTCGTGGGCGACCACCGAACCCCACTCGATGCCGCTGATCACCGAGCACACCGCCCGCGGCTGACACCGGACAGGCAGCGGACCGGCGGACGTCGTTGTCCGCCGGTCCGCCTCCTGCTCTGGGGGACGGGAGAACGATCAGAACGCCTCTTCCGGCAGATCCATGATGTCGAGGGTGGTGTTCTCGATGATCCGCCGGTCGGCGCCGATGCGCGGCAGCACCTCGCGGGCGAAGAACCGCGCGGCGGCCACCTTGCCCTCGTAGAAGTTCTTGTCCGACGGGGTCACCTCGGTGTTCAGCGCGCCGAGCGCGACCTCGGCGCCACGCAGCAGCAGCCACGCGACAAGCACGTCGCCAAGGGCCAGCAGCACGCGGCGAGAGGTCAGACCGACCTTGTAGAGCCCGCCGTTGTCGCCCTCCTGCACGGCCTGCAGCCAGGTCATCTGGGTGCCCATGATGGCTTGGAGCTCGCCGAGCGCCTTGCCGAGCGCGAGCCGTTCCTCCTTGAGCCGGCCGTTGCCCGCCTCGGACTCGACGAACGACTGCATTTCCCCGGCCACCGTGGCCAGGGCGACACCCTGATCCTTGACGATCTTCCGGAAGATCAGGTCCAGGCTCTGGATCGCCGTGGTGCCCTCGTACAGGGTGTCGATCTTCGCGTCCCGGACGTACTGCTCCAGCGGGTAGTCCTGCAGGAAGCCGGAACCGCCGAAGGTCTGCAACGACTCGTGGCTGAGCAGTTCGTACGCCCGTTCCGAGCCCACTCCCTTGACCAGCGGCAGCAGAAGGTCGTTGACGCGGGCGGCGGCCTTGGCGGTCTCGGTGTCTCCGGCCGCTTCCGCGATGGCCACCTTGTCCTGCCACGTCGCCGTGTACGTCACCAGGGAACGCAGCCCTTCGACGTACGCCTTCTGCAGCATCAGCGAACGACGGACGTCCGGATGGTGGGTGATGGTGACCCGCGGCGCCGACTTGTCCGAGTTCATCGTCAGGTCCGCACCCTGAACGCGGCTCTTGGCGTATTCCAGGGCGTTCAGGTAACCGGTGGACAGGGTGGCGATCGCCTTGGTGCCGACCATCATGCGGGCGTACTCGATGATCATGAACATCTGGCGGATGCCCTGGTGCACGTCGCCGAGCAGCCAGCCCTTCGCCGGGATGCCGTTGCCGCCGAAGGTCATCTCGCAGGTGTTGGAGACCTTCAGGCCCATCTTGTGCTCGACGTTGGTGGCGAAGACACCGTTGCGCTCACCCAGCTCGCCGGTCTGCGGGTCGAAGTGGAACTTGGGCACCACGAACAGGGACAGACCCTTGGTGCCGGGACCCCCGACCCCCTCGACGCCGACCGGGCGGGCCAGCACGTAGTGGATGATGTTGTCCGTGAGGTCGTGCTCACCCGAGGTGATGAAGCGCTTGACACCCTCGATGTGCCAGGAACCGTCGTCCTGCGGCACGGCCCGGGTGCGCCCGGCGCCGACGTCCGACCCGGCGTCCGGCTCGGTGAGCACCATGGTGGCGCCCCACTGCTTCTCCGCGAAGAGCTTGGCCCACTCCCGCTGCTCCGGCGTGCCCTCGATGTTCAGCACGTGCGCGAACGACGGACCGTTGGCGTAGAGCCAGATCGGCGCGTTGGCGCCCAGCACGTGCTCGGCGATCGCCCACCACAGCGCCCGGGGCGCCAGCGTGCCGCCCAGTGAGCCGGGCAGGTCCAGCCGCCAGAACTCGGAAGCCATGAACTTCTCGTACGACTTCTTGAACGACTCCGGCAGCGGGGCGGTGTGCGTCTGGGGGTCGAACACCGGCGGATTGCGGTCCGCGTCCGTGTAGCTGGCCGCGAGGTCCTCGCGGGCCAACCGGTTGACCTCGTCCAGCACGTCACGCGCGGTGTCCGCGTCGATCTCGTCGAACGGAGCTTGGCCGAACGCCTGGTCCGCTCCGAAGACCTCGAACAGGTTGAACTGCAGGTCGCGCAGGTTGCTGTGGTAATGGGTCATGGCTGGCCCCGCTCTCCGGACGTGGGTTACCCGTCAGTAACACCCACTGTATTACTCATCGGTAGGAGTCGACAAGACGCCAGGTGATACGCCGGAATGTGCCCGTCCGACGCGGCTTCGACCGCCGACCGGGACGTCGAATGTCACCGATCGGGTGGCCGTCGGGGCAACCGATCGGCCATTTGCCAGAACAACCACCCGCACGACGTATCGACGAGTGCGACGACTCGTTGCTCCCCGTGTACGCACTCGCGTCGAGACCCGGGGAGGTCGCCGTGTTCGCCTCGATCAAGAATCTGATTCCCGAACCTCGACGGGACGAGGAACCTCGCGGATATGTCGGGCGGCATCGCGCACCCGAACCCGCCGACGGTGACGTCCCGGTTCACACCCCTGCACCGTCCGAGGCACCGACGGTCCCCGTGGAGAAACCCGTGGAGTCCGCGACCGAGAAGGCCGCGGAGAAAGCCGGCGTCTACTAAACCGGCACGTCAGCTCCCTGCGGTGCCGACTTCCCAGCTCGGCACGGGAACCGCGGGCGCTTCCGCATGCCCGGTGTACTCCATCAGCACCAACGCGATGTCATCGTCGAGGCGGCCGTGCACCCAGTCGATCAGGGCCGTCTCCAGTGACGCCAAACCATCAGCGACCGTGCCGTGGCCCAGCAGCCGCCAGCCGCGGTCGGCGGTGGGGAAGAACTCGCCCTCCCGCCGCGCCTCCCCCAGCCCGTCGGTGAACAGCAGCAACCGGTCGCCCGGCTCCAACCGTTCCACGCGTGGCTCGGCCACCGGGACGAAGCCCAGCGGCGGCGCCGGCGCCGGCGGCTCCAAGGCGATCACCTTCCCGCGGCGCAGCAGCAGCGGTGCCGGATGTCCACAGTTGACGATGGTGAGCGTCCCGCCACGTTCCTCCAGCAGCGCAGCGGTCACGAAGTCCTCGTCGCCCACGCTGCGCGCCACCGCACGGTCCAGGTCGGCCACGATCGTGCGCAGATCCGACCGTTCATACGCCACATGCCGGTACGAGCCCAGCACGATGCTGGCCAGCCGTACCGCGTCCAGGCCCTTGCCGCGCACATCACCGATGATGATCCGTACCCCGTACGGGGTATCGAGCGCTTCGTAGAGATCGCCCCCGATGTCCGCGGCGGCCGACGCCGAGATGTATCGACCCGCTACCGCGAGGTTGCCCACCTGGGGCCCGATCGGTCGCAGCACCGCCTGCTGGGCCACCGCCGCCAGGCGCAACAACTCGGCGATCCGATCGGCCTGACGCTGCCGGACCGTCGCCATCGCGGCCGCGATGCCGGTGGCCACCATGATGCCGGCGACGTTGACCATGCCAACCATGCCGACTTCGCCGTCCATCGCGGTGAACACCAGGCTGACCGCGGTGGTCAGCGCGCCCACGCTCAGCACCGTCCGCCAGAACGCGAAGACCGCGGCCATGAACGGCACCGCGGCCAGCAACCCGATGAACTCCGGCCGACCACCCTGCGCTATCTCCACCGCCGAGATGGCCGCGAGCAGCACGACCGCCGCGCCGAGACCGGCGCGGGTGGCTGGGGTGACCGGGTGACGACCCGGCGGGATGAAAGGCATCGTCTACCGCGAACAGCATGCCTGATGAAGGCCCGTGACGGCATCATCTTGACCCGTCGTCCGATGAGGTTCTGACCACCCGGTGCAGCCGTTGCCAACGGGTGTACGGCCAACCCGCGCATCCGATGGCAGGATGGCCGGGTGCTGCCCGACCTGCGCGAACGTCTGCAAGCCACCTTTCGGTGGACGGACGTCGGCGACGATCTGCTGGTGAGTGACCGTTCGGGCTGGTGGCGAGATCCGATCGTGCTGGGCTCGGTGGGCGCCGGGCTGGCCGGGTTGTTCCCCGGCGCCGCGCCGACCGTCGTCGTGTCGCCGGAGGTGACCGGATTCCTGCTCGGACCGCTGGTCGCCGTGGCCTGCGACGCCGGGTTCGTTGAGGTCTACCGGGCCGGCGCGCGGCGGCCCACCGCCGAACCGATGATCTGGGCGGACGTGCCCGCCGACCATCGCGGCGACGCGCAGCGCCTCGGCGCACGCCGTGCACTGCTCACATCGGACGATCGGGTGCTGGTGGTGGACGACTGGGCGTCCACCGGCGCGCAGATCCGCGCGCTCGCCCGGCTGATCACCACCGCGGGTGCCACCTACCTCGGCGGGGCGGTCATCGTGGACGAATGCCCCGCCGCCGTGTCGGCCGAGTTGACCGTGCGCGGGCTGCTCACCGGCGCCGACCTGTGAATCAGCCCGCCGTCCAGTTCACCAGCGCGCCGCGGGCCGGGGTCCACCCGATCGCTTGATATGTCGCGAGGTCACCGGTCACGTAAGGATCCGCAGCCATGACCTCGCGGGCGCGCGCCTCGGAGTCCACCGCCAGCAACACCACGCCGCCGGCCGGCGGATCCTGCCGGCCGGCCGACACCAGCAGGCCGTCCGCCTCCAGTCCACCCAGGAACGCGAGATGGTCCGCCCGCGCCTCATCGACCTGCTCCAGCGGGACACGGTATGTCGAGATCATCAGATACACGGGGGTGTTCCTCTCCCTCGCGGCTCGCCTCAGCCGGTCGCCCACGTGCGCCAGTTGCGGCTGGACCGGCTCGGCGTCGGGCCGCGCTGACCTTGATAGCGCGAGCCGTACTTGGCACTGCCGTACGGGTGCTCAGCCGGGCTGGACAGGCGGAAGATGCAGAGCTGGCCGATCTTCATGCCCGGCCACAGCTTGATCGGCAGGTTCGCCACGTTGGACAGTTCCAGCGTCACGTGACCGGAGAACCCCGGGTCGATGAAGCCCGCGGTGGAGTGGGTCAGCAGCCCGAGGCGCCCCAGACTGCTCTTGCCCTCCAGCCGCGCCGCCAAGGCATCGCCGACCGTGATCACCTCCAGCGTGGACGCCAGCACGAACTCGCCCGGATGCAGCACGAACGGCTCGCCGTCGCGCACCTCCACCTGCGACGTCAGCTCGTCCTGGGTCTCCGCCGGGTCGATGTGGGTGTAGAGGTGGTTGTTGAACACCCGGAAGTAGCGGTCCAGCCGCACGTCGATGCTGGACGGCTGCATCAACTCCGGCTCGAACGGCTCCAGCGCGAGGTGGGACGCCTTGATCTCGGCGGCCAGGTCACGGTCGGAGAGCAGCATCGCAACACTGTACCGATCGTGTGTCGCACGCCCTTTCGGTGGCCTCATCGTACACATGTTCGATATGATCGCGTCATGGCTTCCTGGTCCGAATTCACCGCCGCCGAGCCCCGGCTGGCCACCGCGATCCGCGCACTCCTGCAGCAGTATGGGCCCGGCATGGGCTACCTCGCTACGATCCGCCCCGACGGTGGCCCACGGCTGCACCCGGTCTCCCCGGTGATCACCGGCGAGGGGCTCTACTGTTTCGTGGTCGACTCCCCGAAACGCCGCGATCTGGAGCGCGACGGGCGCTATGCCCTGCACTCCTACCCGCCCGAGGAGAGCGACGACGAGGCATACGTGTCCGGCCACGCCCGCCGCGTCACCGATCCCGTCGTCATCACCCGCCTCGCCGACGCCCTGCGCGCCTCGCCATCGGTGGACTGGCAGCTCTTCGAGCTCACCGTCGAGCAAGCCATGCTGCGCCACCACGGCCCGGCCGGCGCCCTGCCTCTGGCGGCCGTCCCCCGCACCGCGCCGATCACCCACACCTGGCGCGACCCGTCGACGCGGTTAGCCGCGCGGTCGTTGGTGGGCGCGGCCGTGGCATAGGCGCCGGGCGGCCGCGCAGCACCCGCCGACGATCGGGTAGAGTGATGCCGCTACGCGGGTGTAGTTCAATGGCAGAACATCAGCTTCCCAAGCTGACAGTGCGGGTTCGATTCCCGTCACCCGCTCATCGCGAAGAGCCCCTGTCAGCAGAAAGCGCTGACCAGGGGCTCTTCGCATACCTGCTCCAGGGCCGAGCCCCGGAAACCCCACGATCTCGGGGTCATGCTGATGGCTCTCGATAGGAAGCGGGCCATTAGCGGGCCATTGGTGGCTGCCGCCGCGCGCCCAACTCGCTCCGAACATGGTCCCTTGTCCGTCCGTTCCTGGCGAAGACCGGCGCCTGGGCGCGATGATGAGAGCCATGAGCGACAGGATCTCCATCGACCATCGGGTCATGGGCGGCGTGCCCTGCATCGCCGGCACCCGCATCCCGGTGGCGACCGTCATCGGACTGCTCGGCCAGGGGTACGACGCCACCGACGTGCTCGCCGAATACCCCACTCTGACCAAGGACGACATCCTGGCCGGCCTGCGCTTCGCCGCGCTCGCCGTCGACGAACGCGAACTGCCGCTGCGGATGTCGGCGTGAAGTTCCTGGTCGACGAATGCCTGTCGACCCGCGTCGCCGCCCTGCTGACGCAAGCCGATCACGACGCCCTCCACGTGACCGGCTGCGATCTGGCCGGCGAGCCCGATGAAACAGTCCTCGCCCGCGCCGTCCAAGACGGGCGCATCCTGCTGTCCGCAGACACCGACTTCGGCGAGATCCTCGCCCGCTCGGGAGCGGACACACCAAGCGTCGTCCTCTTCCGCCGCTCCGATCGATCCGCGGCGTCGCTGGCCGCCGTGCTGACGGCCAACCTCCCAGAGTTCGAGGACGACCTCGCGAAGGGCGCCTTCGTCGTGATCACCGACGAGCGCATGCGCATCCGCCCCCTTCCCTTCAAATAGCGGGCCCGCGAGCCGCCAGCCGTGCCCCCCGCGTGCCCGTAGCGGCGGGGACCCACGGGGAACAGCGGGGAACGCAGACCACTCCGACCACGCACGCGACCTGCCGAACTGGGTCAACGGCGGCTCCTCCGCGAGTTCCCAAGCTGACAGAGCGGGTTCGATTCCCGTCACCCGCTCCAAGCCGAGAAGCCCCTGGTCCGCAAAGTGCGCGGACCAGGTCGGTGGGAGCCGCCGCCGCTTAGATCTCGTTGAGGTCGACCTCGACGTGGAAGGGTGCGGTCAGCTTCACGACGCCAGCGAAGACTTCGCCGTCGCGGTAACGGCCAGTCGCCGGGTCGAGAACGTAGGTGTAGACGATGGGCGCACCAGTGACAGCCTGCTCAACACGCCAGTAAAACTGAATGCCGGCCCTCGCGTACTGATCGGCCTTGACGATCCGGTCGGTCGTCTCCGACCCGGGAGACACCACCTCGGCGACGAGAAGCACGTGCTCGGGCCGTGTCGGAATGACGTCAATCGTCTCGGCTCGGTACACCGTCACATCCGGACGACGGTTGTTCAGCGGCACATCCTGGAGCCGGACGTCAAAATCGGTGTCCGCGTTCCAGTCCGGACCCGCGGCGGCATCCAGGGCGTTCGCCAGGAGCCTGGCCAGGCGGTTGTGGCGCTTGGAGGCGCTCGGACTCACCAGGACCATCCCATCCACGATCTCGATGCCCGCGCACTGCTCTTGCGTCCACGTCGCGTATTGCTCGGCGGTGACCTGCTCATGCATCCAGGCCGGCGCGACCATCTCGACAGTCATACACACCCCCTGGCACGCGATCGGCTATCGGCTTCAAGATACCGGGACCTGACGCTCGCGGTCAGGCGTGGCGCCGGTCGCGGGTCGGTCCGGTGCTTCCGCGCACGACGAACTCGACGGGCGGCAGGCGGACGGTCGGCGGTTGCCGTCCTTCGACCAGGGCGACGAGCGTCTGCGCGGCGGCGGTGCCCCACGCCACGACGTTCTGCCGGACCGTGGTGAGGGGTGGCAGCGCGTACGGCGCGAGCGGGATGTCGTCGAACCCTACGACGGACAGGTCCTCGGGCACCCGCACACCGCGGTCGGTTGCGGCCGACACACCGGCGATGGCCATGAGGTCGTTGCCGTAGACGATGGCCGTCGGTGGTTCGGGGAGATCGAGGAGTTCGTGCGTCGCTCGGGCGCCGGACGCTCCGGTGAAGTCCGCGGTCACGACCGTGCCGACGGGCAGGCCGAGATCGACGAGGGCTTCCCGCCACGCGCGGCGCCGAGCTTCGGTGTGCACGTACATGGGGGCGCCCATGACGTGCGCGATCCGTCGGTGCCCGAGCGAGTGCAGGTGGTGGACGGCGCGCCGGACACCGTCGGAGTCGTTCATCCCGATCGCGACGCCGTCGTCCGACGCGGCGTCCTCCGGAGCGATGACGACGGCGCGCAGCCCGAGCTCCCGGGCGTCCTGCGGCCGGGTGTCCCCGATGCGCACGTCGGTGAGGAAGACGCCGTCGACGCGGGACGCGTCCGCGAACCGGTGGTAGGCGGCACGCTCGGACTGCTCGTCCGCGACGACTTGGAGGACCAGGGAGTAGTCGTGTGCGGTGAGCCCGATCTCGACGCCCGCCATGAATTGGGGGAAGAAGGGGTCGGTGCTGAGCAGTTCCGGGTCGCGGCGAATGACGAGCCCGACGGCTTGGGCGTGGCTGCGGGACAGGGCGCGAGCCCGCGCGCTGGGGCGCCACCCGAGCTCGTCCGCGGCGCGGAGGATACGTTCGCGGGCCGACGCGCTGACGCCGGAGCGGTTGTTGAACACAAAGGACACGGCGCTCTTGGAGACGCCGGCGCGGGCTGCCACGTCGCCGATCACCACGCGCTTGCGCGAGCTGGACTCGGCCTCTGCCGCCCCGTTGGGCGAGGGCTCGGATTCGATCACGGCAAAACTCTAGCGCATGGTTTAGCAATAGTTTAGTACCTCGGCCATGCGGATTTTTCGTCCCCGAGGCGGCTCGCGATCGACATCAGAGCGCTTCTAGCTGGGATTTTGATGCCGGTTGCCGCACTCGCGCCCGTGATGCGAGGGAAGGCACGAAACACGCCCGCCTCATGAATTAACAATCTTGACACGGCAGATTCAAACCGGTTTGATCGCCGTGTCGAGGCGTTGACGGCGGAGGCCGTCCCGCCACGACGCCGGCGACGGAGACGACGATCGGGCCGCTACGGCCCGGATGAGGAGATACCGCGATGAGGCGTCTGACACGAGTGGTGGCGCTGGCCGCAGCCTCGGCGGTGGCGCTGCCGCTCGCCGCGTGCGGGTCCGGAGGCGACGGCGGGACGGGCGGCGAGCTGACGAGCGGGCCGATCAAGGTCTGGACCTCGACGAACGAGCAGGAGATCGCCTGGACCAAGAAGGTCGTCGAAGCGTGGAACGGGGAGTACCCGGACGAGAAGGTGACGGCTCAGGCCATCCCGGCCGGCAGCTCGTCGGAGGACGTGATCGGGGCGGCGATCACCGCGGGGAACACGCCGTGCTTGGTCTTCAACACCGCACCGGCGGCCGTCCCCGCGTTCCGCAAACAGGGTGGTCTGGTCGACCTCTCGAAGACCTTCGACGACGGCGAAAAGTACATCACCGGCCGTTCGGGCACCGGGGCGGACGGCTTCCGCAGCACGGACGGGGACCTCTACCAGCTCCCCTGGAAGACCAACCCGTTCATGCTCTATTACAACAAGACAGTCTTCCAGAAGGCCGGGCTAGACCCGGAGAAACCGCAGCTCAAGACGTACGCCGATGTGCTCGCCGCGGCGAAGGCGGTCAAGGATGCCGGCGCTGCGGATGTGGCGATCTATCCGCCGGCGACCTCGGACTACACCAACATGCTCTTCGACTTCTACCCCTTCTACCTCGCCAATTCGGACGGCACGCAGTTCATCAAGGACGGCAAGGCCACCTTCACCAATGCGCAGGGCATGGAGACGCTCCAGTTCTGGCAGACCCTCTATGCGCAGGGCTACTCCTCCGCCGAGGCGTACAGCGGTGACATGTGGGCGGGGCCGTTCGCCGACGGTGTCGCGGCGATGGGCGTCGCCGGCCCGTGGGGCAAGGGACAGTTCGACGGCAAGGTGGAGTTCGGCGTCGTGCCCATGCCCACCGCGCACGGTAAGGCCGCCGACGCGACGTCGACCTTCGCCGACTCGAAGAACATCGGGCTCTACACCGCGTGCGACAACAAGCAGACCGCGTGGGACTTCGCGAAGTTCGCCACGAACGACGACAACGACCTGGCGCTGCTGGAGACCACGGGACAGTTCCCCACCCGTACCGACGTCACCGATCTCGCGTCGGACTACCTCGCCCAGAACGAGTTCCTCCAGCCGTTCGCCGCGTCGGTCCCGCTCGCCGTCGACGTGCCGACCGTCGATGGTCTCGCGGAGAAGATGCAGGTCTTCCGCGACGCCTGGAGCAGCGCCGTGCAATCCGGCAAGGGCGATCTGAACAGCACCTTCGGCGCAGCGGCGACCAACATCGACAAGATCTCCAGCTGATCCGGAACGGACAGGGAGACTCATGACCACCCTCCGTGACGCGGAGTCCCGGTCGAAGGGGTGGGGCACTGCGCGCAGCGCCCCACCCCCGGGCCGCGGCGACCGCAGGCCCACCCAGCGCCGTCGGCGCCTCCAACGCATCCTCGGTGAGCACCCGCTCGGGCTGCTGTTGAGCGCCCCCTACACGGCGTTCGTCGTCATCGTCTTCCTGGTCCCCTTCGGGTTCGGGGTGTGGATGGCGTTCCACGACTTCTTCTTCACCGCTCCCGGCGTTGCGGTGCCGCACCCCTTCGTGGGGCTCGACAACTTCCGGCAGGTGGTCGACGACGCAAGCGTTCGGCAGGCGTTCGGCAACCTGCTCGTCTTTCTCGTGGTCAACCTCCCGTTGACCGTGGTGCTGGCGCTGCTGCTCGCCACCGGACTCGACGCGGTCGTCCACTGGAAGGGCTTCTTCCGGGTCTCCTACTACATCCCCTACGTCACGGCATCGGTCGCGACGCTCGCCGTGTGGATCTTCATGTTCAACGGCAACGGGGTGGTCAACAGGCTGCTGGGTGATCTCGCGCCGGACCCCACCTGGTTGGCGAACCAGCACCTCATCATGCCGCTCATCGCGGTCTATGTGACGTGGAAGAACCTGGGCTTCTACGTGCTGCTCTTCCTGGCCGGGCTGCAGGCCGTCCCGCAGGAGCTGCACGAGGCGGCGAAGGTGGACGGTGCCGGCGCGTGGCGCAGGTTCCGCACGGTCACCCTCCCCGGGGTCCGCCCCGTCACGTCGCTCGTGGTGCTGCTCTCGATCATCATGACCGGCCAGATCTTCACCGAGCCGTACCTGCTCACCGGGGGCGGGCCCAACGGCGCGTCGATGACGCCCGCGCTGCTGATGTACCAGAAGGGCATCCAGCAGGGAAAACCCGACGTCGCCGCGGCGATCGGCATGATCCTCGTGCTCGCCGTGATGATCCTGTCGCTCGTCTCGCGCCGCCTGACCGAGAGGAGAAGCTGACATGGCGACCAACGCCACGCCGGCGACCGCCGGAACTCCGCGGACGACCGAGGAGCACAGTGACCGGGCCGGTCACGGCCTGCTCGCCGCGCTGCGCTTCGCCGTCCTGCTCGTTGGCGCGTTCCTCGCGCTGGTGCCGTTCTACTACATGATCGTCGGTGCGCTGCAGAAGGAGCGGGACACCAGCATCCTCGGGCTGCTGCCGCTGCCGGGCAATCTGACGCTGGACAACTTCGTCGGCGTCAACAGCTCCATCGACCTGCTCGGATCGCTGCTCAACTCGCTGATCATGACGGCCGGCGTGGTGGGCTGCACCCTCGTTCTCGGCCTGCTCGTGGGCTACGCGCTCGCCGTCCTGTCCTTCCGCGGGCAGGGTCTCGTCTTCGCGCTCGTCCTGCTGGTCCAGGCGATCCCGTTCCAACTGCTGATGGTCCCGCTGTACGTCATGGTGGTGCGCTACTTCAACCTCGCCGACAGCTACCTCGGGATGATCCTGCCGTTCGCCATCAACTCGGTCGCGGTCCTGATCTTCCGGCAGTACTTCCTCCAGATCCCTCGGGACGTCTTCGACGCCGCCCGCATCGACGGGGCGAGCGAGCTGCGGATCCTCGTGTCGGTCGCGGTTCCGCTGGTCCGTCCGGCGGTCCTCACCGCGATGCTTGTCACCTTCATCGGTCCGTGGAACGAGTTCCTCTGGCCGTTCCTGGTCACGAAGGACGCCGCCATGCAGCCACTGGCGGTGAGCCTGGCGAACTTCTCGCAGGCGAACTCGACCTTCCAGGCGAACCCGATGGGCGCCGTCCTCGCCGGGGCGTGCGTCCTGGCGATCCCCGCCGTCGTCCTGTTCCTGCTCTTCCAGCGGCACTTCAAGTCCGCGAACCTCGGCTCGGCCCTCAAGGGCTGAACCTCACACCTCAAGGCTAGGTAATGACCCAGGCGAACCAGATCTCCCCCCTTTCGACCGTCCCCTATCGGCTGCGCCGGATCGGCACCGTCATGAGGCCCGAGCCGGGCAACGCGCTTGAGGTCGAGGGCGTGCTGAACCCCGGTACGGCGTGGGGGCCCGACGGACACCTCTACCTCTTCCCCCGCCTGGTGGCGCAGGGCAACGTCTCGCGCATCGGCCGCGCCCGGGTGATGGTCGAGAACGGGGTACCGGTCGGCGTCGAGCGGCTCGGCGTCGTGCTCTCCCCCGACGAGGGATGGGAACACGGCCGACAGAACGCCGGTGTCGAGGACCCGCGGATCACGTTCGTCGAGCCTCTCGGCATGCACGTCATGACGTACATCGCGTACGGGCCGCTCGGACCTTGCCCTGCTCTCGCGGTGTCGTCGGACACGGTGGCCTGGCAACGTCTCGGGCCGATCCGGTTCGCCTACCAGCCGGAGCTGGACACCGACCTCAACCTGTTCCCGAACAAGGACGTCGTCTTCTTTCCGGAGGCTGTCCCGGGACCGGACGGACAGCTCGCCCTCGCCCTCCTGCACCGTCCGATGTGGGATCTCGACTGGTTGCGCCCCGGAGAGGGCGCGCCGGCGCCGGCGGGCATCGAGGACGTACGTCCGTCGATCTGGATCGGTTACGTCGGCCTGGACGAGGTGCTGCGCGATCTTTCGGCACTCACGTACGTGCGGGGGTCGAAGCTTCTCGCCACCCCGGAGATGCCGTTCGAGGAGTCCAAGATCGGCGGTGGGCCGGCGCCGTTGCGGGTGCCCGAGGGGTGGCTCGTGCTCCACCACGGCGTGACCGGAGCGGACGTCAAGGGCTTCGAGCTCGCGTACGGCGCTTGCTACACCGCAGGCGCGATGCTGCTCGACCCGAACGACCCGAGTCGGGTGCTGACCCGCACCCCGGAGCCGCTCCTCGTACCCGAGACCGACGAGGAATTGCAAGGGACGTTGGGCAACGTCGTCTTCCCGACGGCCGTCGAGGAGATCGAGGGCCGCACCTTCGTCTTCTACGGCATGGCGGACTCCCAGATCGGCGTCGCCGAGCTGGAGCGCCGTGCGGACACCCCCATGGAGAGAATGTGAGACGAGTATGAGACGCATCAGATTACATATCGCGGTCGCCCTGAGTCTCATACTCGGTGGCTTCGGGATCGCGGTCGCACCACCGCCGGCATCCGCCGCATCCGTTGACGAGGGCGTCGCGACGATCATCTCGCGACTGCGGGAGTACTACCTGGCCCAGGGCGACGAGGTCAAGATCGCCAACGGGATCTTCCTCGGCCGCACCTCCGAGGCGCTGCAGTACGTCGCATCCGAGCAGGCCGACGGCTCCTGGTCCGACGTGGATTACGCGGACCGGACCAGCTCCGCCAACGGCCGTGTCTGGCAGGCGTACATCGCGCTGTACCGGATGGTCGCGATGGCCCAGGCCTACCGCGACCCGTCGGCGCCGGGGTACGAGAAGCCCGAGGTGCTCAACGGCCTGGAGCGTGCGCTCGGATATTGGGACGCCGTCGACCCCGGGAACACCAACTGGTGGGAGACGGAGATCGGCGAGTCCATCGCGATGGGCCGCATCTCCACGTTTGTCGGCGACGCGCTGAGCGACGACGCGCTCCAGGTCACCCTGAAGCACAACAGCGGCAAGCTGGACCCGGTCGGCGCGAACGGCGCATGGCGGACCACCAACTACCTTTTCGAGGCGCTCGCCACCAAGAACGCCGACAACATCCGCGCCGGGTTCGACACGATGGTCCAGACCGTCGCCGTCGACAACTCCGGCACGGTGCGTGAGGCGGTCCAGCCCGACGCCAGCTTCTGGGCGCACGGTGCCCAGCTCTACAGCGAGGGCTACGGCATGGCCCTCTTCACCAACGTCGCCCTGTGGGCGGACGCCGCGCGCGGCACCACCTTCGCGTTCAGCCGGGACAACCTGGACACCATCGCCTACTACATCATCGACGGCACCCGGTGGATGATCCGCGGCGACCTCGGGATGCTCTACCTGTGGTACCGCCCGACGCCGACCATCGGCGGCGTCACCAGCCACGCGGCGGAGTTCATCGAGCCGCTGACGAAGATGGTCCGCGTCGACCCGCTCTACGCCAGCGCGTACCAGGCGGTGCTGGACAGCATCTACGGCCGCACCCGCACCAACGGCGTCACCGGTGACAAGTACTTCTGGCGCTCGGAGTACTACTCCCACCTCCGCGACGACTACGGGATCTTCACCCGGGTGAACTCCAGCCGGATGGTCGGCAGCGAGTACCGCTCGATCTTCCGTCCCGAGGTCGGCAACGAGATCGTCTGGAACAGCGCCGGCAGCACCACGATCCAGGTGAACAACCACGAGTACGACCTGGGACCGGCCTTCGACTGGTTCCACTACCCCGGAGTGACCGCCCCGTACGTCAAGGACCAGGTCCAGGGCTCGACCGGCAACGGCGGCAGCTTCACCGGCGGCGTCTCCGACGGCACCTACGGCGCGAGCGTCTACTCCCTCGACCGGGCCGCCACCAAGGGGAGCAAGAGCTACTACTACTTCGACGACGAGATGGTCGCGCTCGGCGCGGGGATCGACTCCGACTCGGCCGCCGCCATCCACACCACCGTGAACCAGGCGGTCGCGAAGTCCAACGCCTCGGTCAACGGCAAGGCCGTGCCGGCCGGCACCGACTCCGCCGCCGTCGCGCACCCGACCTGGGCGTACAACGACGAGGTCGGCTACGTCTTCCCGGGCGACCAGCAGGTCCTCGTCTCCAACAAGGCGCAGACGGGTAACTGGATCGACCAGGACCCGGTGACCCGGGACGCCTTCACCCTCTACTTCGACCATGGGGTCAAGCCGACCGACGCCGGCTACCAGTACGTGGTCCTGCCGGCGAAGACGCCCGCGCAGGTCAAGGCGTACGCCGCAGACCCGGCGGTCGAGGTGCTGCGCAACGACGCCAAGGTCCAGGCGGTCCGGCACGCCGGGCTGCACCGCACCATGGCGACCTTCTACCAGGCGGGCAGCCTCGACCTGGGCGGCGGGCACTCGCTTGAGGTGAGCCAGCCCTGCATCGTGATCCTCGACGAGTCCGGCGACACCCCCGTGGTGAGCGTCGCGAACCCGAGCCGGCCCGGCCTGGTGGTGCACGTCGCCGTCCAGGGCACAAAGGGCGCATACGACGGCGTCGTCGCACTCGGCTCCGGGGCCGACCTCGGTCGGACCGTGACCGTGCCGCTGACGGCGAGCGCGCCGGGTGGCCGGTCGGCGTACACGGCGAGCAGCTCCGCGAAGGGCGGCACCGCCGCGCTGGCCGGCGACGGCGATGAGTCCACCGCCTGGCACTCGGCCGGTGACGGCACGGCGTGGCTGCAGAAGGAGCTTGAGCCCGGCACCCTGCTGACCAAGGTGTCAATCACCTGGGGCGACGACTCCGCGAAGCGCTACCTGGTGCAGACCTCGCTGGACGGCAAGGTCTGGACCGACCGCAGCTACGCCTCGGACGGTTCGGGTGGACACGTGGATCTGGAGATCGCGCCCACCCTGGCGACCTTCGTCCGGGTGCTGATGGTCACCAGTTCCGGCGGACATGGGTACGCCGTCAAGGAACTCGCCACCGAAGCGAGCGTCAACCGCGCGCTGGGCCGGCCGGTCACCGCCTCCGGCTCGGGCAGCGGGGCCGCCGGGAACGTGACCGACGGCAGCACGGAGACCCGGTGGATCGCGAACTTCTCGGACACCGCCTGGGTCCAGGTCGACCTGGGGTCGGTCCAGCCGGTCAAGTCGGTCCGGCTCTGGTGGGAGGCGTCCTACGCGAAGCAGTACAAGATCCAGCTCTCCGACGACGGGAAGACCTGGCGGGATGCCTTCGCCACCAGCGGTGCGGGCTCCGACGGCGGCGTCGACCTGATCAAGATGGACGAGACCGCACGGTACGTACGGATGCAGTCCGTGCAGCGGAGCACCACCCAGTACGCGGTCTCCCTCTGGGAGTTCGAGGTCTTCCCGGACGACCGGGTCACCGACGCGCCAGCCGCGTCCTCCGGTCGGGAGAACCTCGCGCTCGGCCGGCCGATCAGCGCCGACTCGGTGTACAACACCACGTTGGCGGTGACGAACGCGAACGACGGCAACCCCACCACCCGGTGGTCGTCGCAGCGGCAGGACGCCCCGTACACCACCGAGCGGTGGCTCCAAGTCGACCTGGAGCAGGTCCGCAACGTCAACCAGGCGGTCGTCACCTGGGAGGCCGCGACCTCGAACGACTACCGCGTGGAGGGCTCCCTCGACGGCGAACACTGGACCGAGCTGGCGCACGTGCAGAAGTCGTCGGACGACCCCAAGAACGTCGTCGACTTCACACCGACGGATGTCCGGTACCTGCGGGTGATCGGTCTGCCCACCACGAAGTACGGGATCTCGATCTTCGAATTCGAGGTCTTTGGCGGCTACACGCTGACCTGTGACGCCTCGCCGCTGAAGGTGGACCCGCGCAAGAAGAAGGCGATCGGCGTGGCCACCATCTCCCCGCATGACAAGGACGACGAGGTCAGCGTCATTTCGCTGGACGACAAGGTCGTCGCGGTCTCCGGCACCCCGAAGATCGACGGCGACGGCAAGGTGACCGTTACCCTCAAGGCGGGGAAGACCGGATCCACCTCGCTCCTGCTCACCCATGCCAAGGGCGACGAGTACGTCCAGTGCCCGGTGGCCGTCGCGGCCAAGACCGCCAAGCTCCAGCGGCTCGTCGACCGGGCGAACAAACTGGAAAGCCTCCGGTACACGCCGGCGAGCTGGGTTCCGCTGTTGCCGGCGCTGGAGGCCGCCAAGTCGACCCTGCGCGCCACCGAGGCGACCCAGGCTCAGGTCGACCGGGACGCGAAGGCCCTCGCCGACGCACTGCACGGGCTGGTCAAGCAGCGGCCCGACCGGAAGTCCCCGACCGTCACGGTGAAGGACGGCTCGAAGGGACGGGACGGCGTCTTCAGCGAGGTCAGCTTCAAGCTGTTCGACGAGGGGCTGATCGACAAGGCGGTGCTCAACGGCACGGTGAAGGACCTGACCGACAACAAATGGTCGGACCTGAACTACGTCAAGCCCGGCGTCTTCGGAGCCGTCGAGGGAGCGAACAAGCTCGAAGTGTTCGACATCGCGGGCAACGTGACCACCGTCGACTTCACGCTGGTCAAGCAGGGATAAGAACGTTGTACCTGCCGGGTCAGCAGTCCTCCACGGAGGACTGCTGACCCGGCGGCGTTGCGGCGAGCCCTCATGTCGTACCGGGGAATCGGACCGTGACCACCAGGCCGCCGGTGGGGCCGGCGACAAGGTCGAGGGTTCCGTCGTGAGCGCGGACGATGCTCCGCACGATGGCCAGGCCCAGGCCGACCCCCGCGTGCGCGTCCGTGCGCACGCGCTCGGTGCCGCGCTGAAACGGCTCGGCGAGGGTCGGCACCAGGTCCGGCGGCAGCCGATGGCCGGTGTTCTCGACGCGCAGCAGGCTCGTGCCGTGCTGCTCCTCGGTGTGTACGGTCACGGTGCCGTCGGTGGGGAGGTTGTGGACGATCGCGTTCTGGACGAGGTTGGTCGCCATCCGCAGCAGCAGCTCGGCGGAGCCGTTGGTCCGGGCCGGTGCGCCCGTGACGTCCAGCGTGATCCGTCGCTGTTCGGCGAGCGGAAGCAGGGTCTCGGCGGCCTCCTCGGCGACCAGGGAGAGGTCGACGGTGTCGCGGGCCAGCAGATCGCCGCGGCTGAGCAGCAGGAGCGCCTCGGTGAGGTCGATCGCCCGCGCGTTGACGTGGTGCAGTCGCTCGATGAGCTCGGGCTGCACCTGCGTGGGGTCCTTGCGGGCGACGTCGAGGAGTGTCCGCGTGATGGCCAGCGGGGTACGCAGTTCGTGGGAGGCGTTCGCGGCGAACCGTTGCTGCTCGGCGACGTGCGATTCGAGTTGGTCGAGCATCGCGTCGAAGGTGTCGGAGAGTTCCCGGAACTCGTCTCCCGAGCCGGTCATCCGGATCCGATGGGACAGCGAGCCGTTGCCGGCCCGCCGCGCCGCATCCGTGATGCGGGTGAGCGGCGCGAGCATCTGGCCGGCCAGCATCCACCCGCCGACGAGCCCGAGGGCCAGCAGAAACATCAGCACGGCGGCGGCTCGCGGGGCGAAGGCGTCCAGCAGCTCGGACCGGACCGGGAAGACACCGGTTCTGGGCACCTCGTCGGAGCCGGGGGCGGGGACGAGATGCGCGCGTTCGGGGACGTAGCGCAGGAGGAACAACCACACCGTGGCGAGCAACAGAACGCCGGCGAGCATGAGGAATCCGGCATAGCTGAGGGTGAGCTTGACGCGAACGCTCAGCCCCTGCGGCCTATCCACGTCCGCCGCCCGGCCGCCCGGCGTCCGGTTGCGGGTCGATGCGGTAGCCGACGCCCGGGACGGTGGCGATGATCCACGGTTCGCCGAGCCGTTTGCGCAGTGCGGAGACGGTGATGCGGACCGCGTTGGTGAGCGGGTCGGCGTGCTCGTCCCAGGCCCGTTCCAGCAGCTCTTCGGCGCTGACCACGCCACCCTCGGCGGCGACCAGGACCTCCAGGACGGCGAACTGCTTACGGGTGAGCGCCACGTACCGTCCGTCACGGAAGACCTCCCGGCGGAACGGGTCGACCCGCAGACCCGCGATTTCCCGGACCGGTGGTCGCGCGTACGCACGTCGGCGGTCGAGCGCCCGCAGCCGCAGCACGAGCTCCCGCAGGTCGAACGGCTTGGTGAGGTAGTCGTCGGCGCCGAGCTCGAACCCGGAGGCCTTGTCGTCGATCCGGTCGGCGGCGGTGAGCATGAGGATCGGGATGCCGATTCCCGCGGCGACGATGTGCCGGGCGACCTCATCACCGGAGGGGCCGGGGATGTCCCGGTCGAGGACCGCGAGGTCGTACGAGTTGACGCTGAGCATTTCCAGGGCGGAGTCACCGTCGCCGGCGATGTCGGCGGCGATCGCCTCCAACCGCAGACCGTCGCGGACGGCCTCGGCCAGGTAGGGCTCGTCCTCCACGATCAGAACGCGCATGCCCGAAGCCTATGGTCCGCACCAAAACCCGCCGATGACCGCAGACCGGACACGCGGCTCACGGGACGGGCGACGGCGTGCGGCTCGGCTGGTCCTGCGGCTCTGCCGCCGCGCTTCGCCACCAACGGCGCGACGCCAGGCCGAAGAGGGCTGCGCCGGCGGCGTTGACCAGCACGTCGTCCACCGACGACACACGGTCGAGCCGGAAGACGTACTGTGCGGTCTCGACCAGGAGGCCGTATGCGGTTTTGCATATGCCCGCGATACGCCCGCGTCTCAGCCACCCGAGCCGCCCCCTGCGCCATCGTCCGGCGGCGCGCCGGTGACCGCCTGATTCTCCCGCCCGATGAGGTCCACCAGTGGTACGCCGTCCCGATTGTCGAGGATGGCGCCGGCCCAGCCGGTGTCCGGATAGAGACTCCAGTTGGCGCCGACACCGGGATTGCCCCCGGCGCGCTGGTATGCCCATTGACCCTCGACGATGCCGATCGCCAGCCCGTAGGCGCCGAACGACGTCGGTCCGTGCGGGATCTTCGCGCCGAAGAGCACATCCGCCCAGGGCCGGTCCAGCAGCGTGCCGTCGGTCAGCGCGTGCGCGAACCGGATCAGGTCCGGCGCGGTGCTGAAGCCACCGTCGCCGGGGGCGTCGATGAAGGCGCGGCCGGGGTTCTTGCCCAGCATGTACGACTCCGGGCTGCCCTGGTCCAGGTGGTGCAGCGCGTCCACCACGCTGCCGTCGGCCACCGTCATGTACGGGGTGTGCGATGTGTGGATCGGTCAGCCACTGCGGCCGGGTGTAGAACCCCGAGCCGGTCATGCCGCAGCGCCGGAAGACGTTCTCCGTGACGTAGTCCCAGTACGTCATGCCGGTCACCGCCTCCACGATGAGCGCGGAAATGGTGACTTCGGCTTCCGCGTGGGCGCTCCGGGGCACGCCCGGGACACCGACCAGTGTCGCCTGCCGGGCCCGCCGCTCGTAATACCCGTGCACCTCCTCCCCGCTGTTGAAGATGCGTTGCACGTCCTCGTCCGGGGAATCCAGCCCGGACAATCCGGAGAGCAGGTGGTGGATGTTCACGTGCTCGGCGATGTCGGCGGCGAAACCGGTCAGGTGTTCGCCCACCGTGTCGGTCAGCCGCAGCTTGCCCCGCTGCGCCAGTTGCAGGATGGCCACCGCGCGGAACGTCTTGCCCGCGGAACTGAGGCTGAACGCGGTGCCCTCGTGGTTGCGGATCCCCCGCTCCTCGTCGGCCATGCCGTAACTGCGCGAGAGCACGGTCCGGCCTCGGTGCGACAGCATTACCACGCCGGAGAACTTGCCCTCGGCGGCCAACCGCGCAATGTACCGGTCGTAGGCGCCGCCGGGCCGGGTGTCCGGCGGGATCCGGTCGTGCCCGGACGAGGCGGCGGAGATCGGTTCGGCGTGCGCGAGCCCGGCATGCGCCAAGGGCGCGCCGACGGCTGCCAGCCCGCCCCACTGCAGTAGTCGCCGCCGGTCGACGCCCGGCACCGATGTCGATGTCATGGTCACGGTCCTCCCCCAGTCGGGAATCCCGGCGCAGACCGTGCGCCGGGGTTGTTCCTCCACTGAAGACGGACGACCGTTGCCGGGGCGTATGCGAATTTCGATACGCCCACGAAACGCGCGAGGCCGGGCTATCGGGTGGCCGACGGCGCCGGACGGGCCGGCACGCTGTGCCCGGTGGACCTGCCCTGGATGAGGAGCAGCACGGAGACCAGGACCAGAAGCGCCACCACGCCGCCGACCACCATCACCACGATCTCGTGGCGCGCCACCCGCCCGGTCCGCTGGGCCGACGACGCGGGCGTCCTCGCATCGGCCTGCGTCCCGGCTTCCTGGTAGGCCGCCGCAGCCACCTCTTCCGGGCTGCCCAGGCGCTCCAGCACCTCGACCAGTTCACCCTCGGATGAGGCATGCTCGCGGGCCTCGGCGATGTGCTCCTTCAGCGCGGCGAGCAGTTCTCGACGCTGCAGCAGCGGCAGACCGCTGAGGCGCAACTCCACCTCGTGCAGGTATTCGTCGGCCAGGTCCGTCTGATTGCTGGTCATTGTTCACCGATCCCTACGAGACGATCGACGGTCTGTCGGAACGAGACCCATTCGGTTCGGAAGTGCGCCAGCGCCGCTCGGCCGCTGTCGGTCAGCGTGTAGTAGCGCCGCGGCGGGCCGCTCGGCGACTCGCTCCACTCGCTGTTCAGCCAGCCGACGCGGCGCAGCCGGGACAGCAGCGGATAGATCGTGCCCTCGGTGGTGGCGAGGCTCCGCTCAGCCCCGAGCCGGCGCACGATCTCGGTGCCGTAGCAGTCCTCGCGCTCGACCATGGCCAGCACACAGAACTCCAGGGTTCCCCGTCGCAGGCTGGTGGAAAGCTGCGCGGCATCACTCATGCACGACATGGTACCTTGCACCGCAAGGTAGCTTCAAGCCCGGCCCTGCACCCGCGGTCTCGGTGCGCCTCAGTAGTAGGTGGGCTGCGGCTCGTCCGGGCGCGCCCGGACCACGTCGAGCTCCGCATCGTTCAGCAGCGCGTCGACCGCTGCCCGGGTCGCGCCGATCCCCGCCCAATGTGGGTCCACGTCACTGGTGAAGCACCAGCTCCGGTCGTACGGCCAGACGAATGCCGGCGGCCAACCGCCGATGTCGTCCTGCCACGTGTCGATGCCGCGCAGCGGCCCGCGGAGCAGGGCGTATCGCCGGTGCGGCAACTCAACCATCGCCCCGTCCATCGCCTCGGGCGGCAGCTTCACGTCCGAGTAGCCGTCCCAGACGCAGAAGAAGCAGTCGCCGGGCGTGGCGGTGAACGCGGCAAGCCGGTGCAGAGCCCACCCGGTCAGGGCACAGTCCGTGGGATGGTCGTCGGGGACCTCGACGTCGGCCTCGACCTGACCCGGGTGGCTGGGGTCGGGAATGAAGCGCAGCCGCGCGTACGCCGGAAAGCCCGCCGGGCCCATGGTGATCAACTGCATGGCGGGGGTCGACGCCTGGGCGAGCCAGTCCGCGGCCGTCGTGTCGTGGCAGTAGGTCAGTTGCACCGCGTCCCCCTCCGCTCGCCCGGCCACATCGCACCGGCAGCGTATCCGCCGCCGGGTGTCTCCCGACGGCATGGGCAGACTCGTGTGGGCGGTCGATCGTCGATCGCCCGCCCACCCGAGAATCCGAAAACCGCGGTCAGCCCTCGGTGACGGTGAAGACCAGCGGTCCGCCCGGGAGTTCCCGGCTGTTCGGCCGGTCCGGCATGTTCCACGCGCTGGACAGCCCGGAGGCGTCGGTCAGGCGGAACCCGACCGTGTACTCGCCCGGTTCCAGGGTGAAGTAGGGCAAGTAGAGCCACTTCTGCACGGTTCCGTCCGCATCCTGGCTCGCGCCCCCGAACGACTGCGAGACCACGTTGCCGTCGGCGTCGTAGACGTGGATCTCGGTCTCGTCCACCGGGGCCACCTTGATTTCGGCCTGGATGGTCAGCCTCACCGAGCTCATGCCGACCTCGCTGGCCGGCTGGGTCGACGGGCTCAACGTCGCGCCGAGTGCCACCGGCGCCTCCGTGCTGGGGATCTGCGTGATGGCGAGTCCGGGGTCGGGCGCGTCGAAGCCCGTACCGTACAGCGAGACGTCGCCGGCGCCGTCGGTGATGGCGATGGCCTCCACCCGGCAGCGCGTGGCCCCGCGGGGCACCGACACCTGCACGGCGATGCGACCGTCATCCTTGACCGTCGGGGTACCCCACATCCGGCATCCGTCGATGCCGAAGTCGAGGGAGACGCCGGAGACACCCCGGCGGGCCCCGGTGACGTTCATCGAGAGCTCGGTCCGCACGTTGTCGCGCCAGTTGTCCACCGGGTTGGGATCGATGACGAAGTCCGAGGCCCGCATCGTCTCGTTGGACGTCACGGTGATCGACGGGGCGGTCGGGTTCTTATAGGTGGCCACGCCACCGGCGTTGTTCTGCAGCACCAGTGCGGCGATCCGCCAGCTACCGGCCGCGGCGCCGGCGGGCAGGGTGATGCTGACGGTGCACGGCATGTACGTACCGTCGCGATCGCCGCCGCCGGACATGCCGCAGTGGAAGCCGGTGCTGTTGGAGTCCCGCTCCCAGGTGAACGTGGTGCTGATGCTCTGGCCGTGTGGCCCGGCAAACCGGACCCGGCCCTTCCAGAAACCGGATTCTCCGTCCTGGACGGTGAGGTCGTAGTTGACGGTGTTCGGGCCGTCCCCGACGTACAGGTACGGCGGATGCGAGTTGTACAGGCTGATGTAATCGGCGCGCGGGCCGGAGGAGTCGACAAGCGTGTGTGCGGTGAAGCGGTACCCGTAGTCCTGGAGCAGGTTGCGGCCGATGGTCTTGGTGGTGCCGCGAGCCGCGATCGTGATCTTGGTGACCTCCCAACTCGCGGTGGTCGCGTCGGCGTACTGCCGGACCGGAAGGTAGAAGGAGTACGTGGACTCCTGCGGCGTACCGGACTCGTATGCGGCGTCGGAGCAGCACGTCGAGCCGAACTCGTAGTTGGCGACCCAGTCGTGGCCGACCAGCGCGCCGGTCACGGAACTGCGCATGCGCATCGTGACGGTGCCCCCGATGGACTCGGCGTCCGGATCGGTGTTGGTGACCGTCCATGTGAGCTTGTTGGCGGCGAAACCCTGGGTGACGTCGACATCGGACTGTTCAAAGGAAAGCGCGGTCAGCGCGAGACGCGGTGCCGCGGCGTGCGCAACGGAAGCGCCGGAAACGGTCATGGCGACCGTTGTGGCGACGGCAAGCGCCCCGCGGACCGCTCCACGGGCGACGGTAGAGAGCATGGAAGCTTCCTACCATCGGGCGCGGGACGTTACCGTCCCGTTCGGACGTACACGGATCTCGATTCCATCAAGATCACGCGATGACGACGTAGACGTCGTCGATCCGGCCGGCGAATTGGTCGTTGCGATTGCTCGGCCCCTTGCCGCCGATGCGCAACGGTTCACCGTTGGCCACCGAGAGCGAGGCCGGCACCGGGACCGATGCCCGCTCGACGCCGTCCACGGACAGGACCAGGCCCCGGTCCGTGCGCGCGCAGTCCAGCCGGTGCCACTTTCCGTCGGCGACGTTCAGGTCCGGCTCGGCGCGGTAGATGTGGCTGCCGTCCCCCACGATCACACAGCTCGGGTGCCCGCCGAGGTGGTCAACCTGCAGCTTGTATTGGCTGACGCCGCCCACCGAATAGCCCTTCTGCAGGACGTTGGCGCCGTCGGCGAGGTCCTCGCGGCGCATCAGCACCGAGGCGCCGTACCGCAGCGGGCGGATGCCGGGGTTCAGGTCGTCGTCGCGCAGCCCCTCCAGGATCGCGCGCGGGCAGTCCTTTTCGGACGGGAGGGTGCACCGCTTCGGATATTGCACGGCGAGGCCGTCGCCTCGGGGGACGAGTCGCAGTCGTCCGCCGTTCTGCGCCAGCGTCCGCAGCAGATGCCCGCCGTCGACGTCGGTCACCGGCTCGTCGGCACTGCTGTCGAAGGCGTAATGCACGGAGATGGGCGTGGAGGCGGTGCCCACGTCGTCGCCGGGCTCGGCGTGCGTGGTGACCGACCCGTCGACGGCAAGCACCCCGGCGCTGGGCGGCGGCGTGCTCGGCGCGGCCGGGGATGGCGGACCGGTGACGGGCAGCCTCTCCTCGCGGGCACAGCCGGTGATCAGGGACGCGCCCAGGGACAGGGAAGCCGCGGTGAGGACGAGACGCCGAGCGAGGAACATGCGGATATTGTCCGGAAAGGAGTTAAAAGTGCCCACGGGCACGGCGTCAGACCGGCGAAAGCACCCTTACGTGGTCGGTCGAACGGGTGCCAGCGCCGGCTCGCCGACCACGGCGTGCAGCACGTCATCCAACGTGATCACGCCGAGTGGTCTGCGGCCGTCGCTGACGAGCACGATGTGCCGACGGTCCCGCCGCATGGTGAGCAGCAACTCGGCGAGGCTGCGCTCCGGCGCCACCACGGCCAACGGTCGGATGATCTCGGCGGGGATGGGCCGGCGACGCTGGCCGGTCTCGTACCCGAGAAGGTCCTTGACGTGCACGAAGCCGAGCACCCGCCGGGTCTCCCGCTGAACCACCGGAAAGCGTGAGCGCCCGGTGCGGGTGGCAAGCGCCTCCAAGGTCGCCGGTGACACGTCCTCGGCCACCGTGGTGACGCTGGACCAGGGGCGCAGCGTGTCGGCCGCGGTCCGGTCACCCAGACCGAGCGCGGCGTGGATACGTTCGTACTGCTCGGTGCCGAGCAGGCCCTCGCTGCGCGCCTGGGTGACCATGCCGGCCAGTTCCTCGGCGGTGAACACGGTCTTCACCGCGTCGGTGGCCTCCACCTTCCACAGCCGCAGCACCGCCCGCGCCGCCCAACGCATCGCGGTCAGCGCCGGCTTGGTGGCGGTGCAGAAGGCCAACATGAACGGGCCCAGGATGAGCGCCGAGCGTTCCGGCCCGGCCAGGGTGATGTTCTTCGGCACCATCTCGCCGACCACCGTGTGCAGGAAGACCACCACGACCAGGGCGATCACGAAGGCCACCGGGTGCACCAGGTCCTCCGGCAACGCCGCAGCCGCGAACGGGCCCTCCAGCAGATGCGCGAGGGCCGGCTCGGCGATGGCACCCAGGCCCAGGGAACAGATCGTGATGCCCAACTGGGCTCCCGCGATCATCAGCGGGATCTGGTTCATCGCGGACAACGCCCACCGGGCGCGCTGGGAGGTGTCGGCGAGCGGTTCCAGCGCGGTACGCCGCGAAGCGATCAGAGCGAACTCGCCCCCGACGAACGTGGCGTTGCCGACCAGCAGGATCACCGTCACGAAGACCTCAGTCATCGTCGTCCTCCTCGGACGGGGCGACCACCCGCACCTGTTCCACGCGGTGCCGGTCCACCTGCATCACGGTGAACTCCCAGCCGTCCGCCTCCAGCGATTCGCCGGCGGCGGGGATGTGGCCGAGCCGCGCGAGCAGGAAACCGGCAAGCGTCTCGTACGGGCCTTCGGGCAGCCGGAAGCCGGTCTGCTCCACCATCTCGTCCTCGCGCAGCAGGCCGTCCACCAGGTACGTCTTGTCGCCACCGGGCGCGGTCACCTCGACGCTGCCGGCGAACGCCACCTCCACGTCGTACTCGTCGGCGATCTCGCCGACCAGTTCCTCGATCAGGTCCTCGACGGTGACCACGCCGTCGGTGCCGCCGTACTCGTCGACCACGATGGCCATATCGGCGTCCGCGGCGCGCAGCGCGGTGAGCACCTTGTCCAGGCTCAGGCTCTCCGGCACCAGCACCGGCTCACGGGCCAGGGCGGACACGCGTGTCGCGCCCCGGCGCTCGGGCGACACACCCAACGCGTCCGGCACCGCGACTACGCCGGTGACCAGGTCGAGTGTCCGCTCGTACACGGGGAACCGGGTGTGTCCGGTCTCCCGGGCCACGGCGATCAGATCGACCACGCTGGCCGTGGTGGTGAGCCCCACCACGTCGACCCGCGGCGTCATGGCCTTGGCCGCGCGTTTCTCGCCGAAACGGATGGTCCGGCGCAGCAGGGTGGCCGTCTCGGTGGGCAGCGCGCCGGCCGAGGCACTGATCGCGGCAAGCAGGCCGAGTTCCTCCGGTGACCGGGCGCTCGCCAGTTCCTCCTGCGGCTCGATGCCCAGTCGCCGGACCAGCCAGTTGGCCGAGCCGTTCAGGGCGCCGATCAGCCACTTGAAGAGCTTCGAGAAGGTGCGCAGCGGGGCTGCGGTGGCCAAGGCGGCGCGCATCGGCCGGGCCAGTGCCGCGTTCTTCGGCACCAGCTCGCCGAACAGCATCGACACGATGGTGGCCAGCACGAGCGCGAGCACGTGCGCGATGGTGTCGGTGGCGTCACCGGCGACCGGCCCGATCAGCGGCACGAACAGCCGCGACAGGGCCGGCTCGGCCAGGTAGCCGGTGAGCAGCGCGGTGAGCGTGATGCCCAGTTGCGTTCCGGAGAGCTGGAAGGAGAGCTCGTGCAGGGCGTTCCGGACGGTGCCGGCCCGCCGGTCTCCGGCGTCGGCCCGTTGGTCGATCTCCGCCCGATCGACGGTGACCAGTCCGAACTCGGCGGCCACGAAGAACGCGTTGCCCGCCGTGAGCAGCGCGAAGGCTGCCAGGGGAAGCACCGCGGTCAGGATCAGGCCGTCCATGATCGGTTCACCTCGGCCCTCATTCTGCCGGAAGCTCCCGCGCGGTGGGCGCGCACGGGGTCGGCTCGCGCACCGAGACTTTTCGATAACGGTACGTGACCAAAGCATCCACTCCCGGAGCGAGCCGAGCCGGTTACGCCTCCTGCTTCAGCGAACGCAGCAGCACCGAGGCCACGTCGATTACCTCGACGTTCTCCTGCTCGCCCTTGGCGGTGACCCCGTCGCCCACCATCGTGTAGCAGAACGGGCAGCCGACGGCGATCGTCTTCGCACCGGTGGCCAGGGCTTCCTCGGTGCGCTCGATGTTGATCCGTTTGCCGATCTTCTCCTCCATCCACATGCGGGCGCCGCCGGCACCGCAGCAGAAGGAGCGTTCCGCATTCCGCGGCATCTCGGTGAGGCCACCCTGCACGGCCGCGCCGAGGACCTCCCGCGGCGGGGCGAACACCCGGTTGTGCCGGCCCAGGTAGCACGGGTCGTGGTAGGTGACGCCCCCGTCGACCGGCTGCACCGGCGTCAGCCGGCCCTCGGCGACCAGATGCGCCAGCAACTGGGTATGGTGCACGACCTCGAACGATCCGCCTAGCTGCGGATATTCATTGCCGAGCGTGTTGAAGCAGTGCGGGCAGGTGGCCACGATCTTGGTGACGCCCGCGTCGTTGAGCGTCTCGACGTTCTGCTGAGCCATCATCTGGAAGAGGAACTCGTTGCCGATCCGGCGCGCCGGGTCACCCGTGCAGGTCTCGCCCTCGCCCAGGATGGCGAAGTCGACGCCGGCCTCATGCAGCAGCGTAGCCACCGCCCGGGTGGTCTTCTTGGCCCGGTCCTCGAAGGCGCCGGCGCAGCCGACCCAGAACAGGTATTCCGGATTCTCCTTCTCGCCGATGCGTGGCACCTCGAAGTCCAGGCCCTTGGTCCAGTCCTCGCGGGTGCTCTGCGGCGCGCCCCACGGGTTGCCCTTGTTCTCCAGGTTGCGCAGCATCACGCCGGCCTCGGACGGGAAGCTCGACTCGATCAGCACCTGGTAGCGGCGCATGTCCACGATGTGGTCGACGTGCTCGATGTCCACCGGGCACTGCTCCACGCATGCGCCGCAGGTCGTGCAGGACCAGAGCACGTCCGGGTCGATGACACCCTGTTCCTGTTCGGTGCCGATCAGCGGGCGCTCGGCCTCGGCCATGGCCAGCACGTCCACCTTGGCGAGTTGCTCCTCGGTTCCCTTTTCCTCGCCGGTGAGATCCTTGCCGCCACCGGCGAGCAGGTACGGCGCCTTCGCGTACGCGTGGTCACGCAACGAGAGCACCAGGAGCTTGGGCGACAGCGGCTTGGCGGTGTTCCAGGCCGGGCACTGCGACTGGCACCGGCCACACTCGGTGCATGTCGTGAAGTCCAGCAGACCCTTCCAGGTGAACTGTTCCACCTGCGCGACTCCGAACTGGTCCTTCTCCGGGTCGGCCTCCTCGAAGTCGAGCGGCTTACCCTCGGTCATCATCGGCCGCAGCGGGCCCAGGCCGGAGCCGGCCGGCTTGTCCGGGTCCCGCTTGAAGAAGATGTTGAAGAACGCCAGGAAGCGGTGCCAGGCCACGCCCATCGTCACGTTCAGCGCGATGGTGATCAGCCAGCCCATGGAGATGAGCAGCTTGACCAGCGCCACCCAGGTGGGGCCGTCCGCCGCGGCCGGCAGCACGGCGCCGACGGCGTGGCTGACCGGCGTGGCCCACAGGGGGAACTCGAAGGTGTCGTTGGCGACCTTGAAGCCGCGGATCAGGAATCCGCAGATCAGGACGCCGACGATGACCGCCTCGACGAAATAGCCCTGCCACATCGTGGAGCCGGTGAACCGGCTCCGGGGCGCGCGGCGGGACCGCTGCCGGATCACGATGAGGACCACGATGCCGGCCAGGCCCAGGACTCCGATGATCTCGGTGACCAGCCCGTACGCCGTCCAGCCGCCGACCACGGGCAGCCCACCCGCCGGGTCGACCACCTCGAAATACGCCTCAAGCACCAGCAGGAACAGGATGATGAACGACACCATCACGAACCAGTGGGCAGCGCCGACCGTGCCCCACTTGAGCATCCGGGTGTGCCCGGCGGTCTCGGCCAGCATCGTGCGGGTGCGCACGGCCTTACCGACGGAGCGTTCCGGATCGGGCTTGCCGAGGCGGATCACCGCGGTCATCTGCAGGACGGCACGCACCGCCAGCACGACTGCGGCGAGCGTGACGACGCCCGCCAGAACGGTGGCAACGATCTGAGCGGCGCCCATCGCGATGGTGCCTCCCTACTCCCTCGTCGGCGGCTGCGGCTGGCTGGCCCTCATGTTACCCACTGGTAATCACAGGGGCGCAGCCCCGCACACGAAAACCCGACGAGGCTGGGATCGGCGGTGGCCTAACGCCAGCGGGCCAGGATGCCCAGAGAGGCGACCATGCATCCGAACCCGACGGCTAGGTTCCAGTAGCGCCACGCCTCGACCGGGTACTGCTGTTCCGAAAGGTAGTAGACCACCAGCCAGGCGATGCCGATCACGATCAACGACACGGCGGTGAACGGCAGCCAGATCGGACTCGGCTTCTTCGACGCGGCGTTCGCGGCGGGCCGGATGTCCGTCGGCGGGGTGTAGACCTTCTTCTTTCGGACCTGAGACTTCGGCACAGTGCTCTCCTGAGGCAACAAGTGGTGAACAACCCACCGCAGAGCGGCTCCGGGGACACCGGTTCACTGCCCGTGGCGAATACTGTTCGATGGCTAGCGTAGTCAAGACGGCGCGCACACCGGCACCCGCCGGGGAGAAAAATTGCCGCGCGCGACGTCAAGACCGTTCGCTGCATGCTACGGCGGGACGATCACGCACGAGGAGGACACCGAGTGGAGTACACCGCCGGCACGCCGTCATGGCGCCTCGTGCTGCGGCGGGCGCTCGGCGGGTTGCGTCCGCGCCGCCGCGGCCAGCGCCAGCGCGGTTGGTCGGTCGGCGTCCCGCTGATCGCCCTGGCCGCCGGCCTGCTGTTCACCACCTCCGCACGCACCGCCGACGGCACCGCGCTGCGCGACGACCGGCGCCCCCAGCTCGCCCAGTTGATCGCGGACAAGCGCGATCGCCTGGCCGACCGGGAACAGCGAGCTGCCGATCTGCGGGCGCAGGTGGACCAGGACGCCGCCCGGCTGGCCGAGGTGGACGAGCCGGCCAAGTCTGCTCGGCAGCGCGCGGACAGCATGCGGAAGGCGGCCGGCTTCACCTCGCTGCGCGGCCCCGGCCTCACCGTGGTGCTGGACGACTCCCCCCGCCGGGCCTCCGACATCGGCGCGAACGCCCCGGCCAACGACGCCTTGGTCGTCCACCAGAGTGACGTCCAAGCGGTGGTCAACGCCCTGTGGGCCGGAGGCGCCGAGGCAATGTCAATCATGGATGTCCGCGTCATCTCCACGAGCGCGGTACGCTGTGTGGGCAACACGCTGCTGCTGCACGGCCAGGTCTTCTCGCCGCCGTTCCGAATCACCGCGATCGGCGAACCCCCGGCGATGCATCGAGCGTTGGAGTCTGCGGACGGCGTCCAGCAGTTCCGCGCTGCGGTCGCCGACTACGGGCTTGGCTACACGGAGACAGTCGAGAGGAACGTGACGGTGCGGGCTTACGACGGGTCGAGCGACCTCCGATTCGCCCAGGCTGGCGGTTGATGGTGCCTCCGGAGCAGCCGGGCGGCGCGGCCCGCTCGGGGCGGCATCGCGCCCCCGACAGCGACGCTCAGACCGCCTACATTCCGCGCATCACCGACGCGTCGGACGACGGGGTGCCCGGCGGCCCCCTGGCCCCGGCTGTCGGTCTCTCCTGGCAGCAGGAGCAGCAGGCACCGGCACCCTCGGCTCAGACGTCCGCGCAGGCCCCGGCACCGGGGCGCGGCCACGATGGACACCAGCGCGACGGCGGCACGTCGACCGCGGCGGAATCGGCACCGCGCCGATACCCCACCCGATCCGTCCGGCCGGGCGGCGGGGCGGAACCAGGCCGCGAGGCCGCGGCACCCTTCGTCAACGACCGCCACCACAGCAGCCAGTCCAGCGCCCACCTACCCGGTGCCGGCTTCGACTACCTCGCGGCGGCGGAGGCCGGCGGACCCGCCCCGCAGTCGCCCGCGGTGCCGACGGCCCGGCCGCCCCGAGACCCCTCCGCGCCCCGAGACCCCTCCGCCACCTCGGTGATTCCGATGGTGGACGCCCCCACCGGCCTGCTGCCGCCGGTGCGCGGCGACGGCGGAGCGGCACCCGGCGACGCCGGCGGCTCGGGCCGCAGCACGGTCACCCGGCAGCGGTCGGCCCCCGAGTCCGGTCCGGCGAAGCCAGGCACCGATCAGGTCGCCCGTGCACGTGCCGCGCCCCCCGCACCGCGCGCCGCGGTCGCCGCCGATCCACCGGCGACTCCCGGCGAGGGCGACGGCCGCGGACGACGCGGCGAACGGGTGGTTCAGCTCCGCCCGGAGCAGACCGGGGACGGCTACCGCAGCGTCTACTCCGAGTTGACACGGCCGACGCTCGGCTCCCGCATCCGCACCGGCATCCGCGTCAGCGGCGAGCTGATGATCACCTTCGGCATGATCGTGCTGCTGTTCGCCGGCTACGAGGTGTTCGGCAACGCGGCCAAGGTGCAGGACGAGCAGGACTCCCTGAACAACGCCCTCGACCAGCAGTGGAACGACCCGACCGTGGCACCCAGCGTCGGGCCGACCGTGGCCGCGCCGGATGCTCCGGGCGAGGATCTGGTCGGCCGCCTCTACATTCCGAAGCTGGACAAGGAGTGGGTGGTCGTCGACGGCGTCACGCCGCAGGACATCAGGTACGCGCCGGGCCACTACCCGGACACCGCGCTGCCCGGAGAGATCGGCAACTTCTCGGTCGCCGGGCACCGGATCAAGAAGATCTTCTGGCGCCTGGACGAGCTGCGTCCCGGCGACGTGATCGGCGTCGAGACTCGCGACAACTGGTATGTCTACAAGGTCTCCTCGCATGAGGTGGTCAAGCCGACTGCGGTCAAGGTGGTCGCGCCGGTGCCGGACAAGCCGGGCGTCACGCCGACCAAGGCGATGCTGACCCTGACCACGTGCAACCCGAAGTTCAACAACTACGAACGGTTGATCGTGCACGCGCAACTGGCGGAGACGGTCAAGCGCGACCCCACCGTGCCGGACGCCGGCAAGCCCGACGAGATCGCAAAGGCATAGCGCGGCGATGTACGCCTGGATCTGGCGCAAGCTCCCCTTCGGCCTGTACGGCAAACTGGCTGGCTCACTCGTGCTCCTGACGGTGATCGGGGCGTTGCTCTGGTACGTGGTTTTCCCATGGGCGACCCCGCTGCTGCCGTTCGACGACGTGCAGGTGGGCACCGGCACCGAGCAGGGTGGCGGCCCCGGCGGCGCGGACGGGGTGCACCCCTCCGACGTGGGCGCGCCCGACGACATCCCGTACGACGTTAACTCCAACGCCCCCGCGCCGACGGCCTCCGGGCGGTGATCACGTGCGCATCCTGGTGATCGACAACTACGATTCGTTCGTCTTCAACCTGGTGCAATACCTCGGCCAGCTCGGTGCCGAGTGCGAGGTGCGACGCAACGACGAGATCTCGGTCGGCGACGTCGGCCGGTTCGGGGCCGCCGGTGTCCTGCTCTCTCCCGGTCCGGGCAGCCCCGACCGGGCCGGCATCACGATGGACGTCATCACCGCGTACGCCGAGAAGCTCCCGATCTTCGGTGTCTGCCTCGGGCATCAGGCCATCGGCGCGGCCTTCGGCGCCACCGTGGCACGCGCCCCGGAGCTGCTGCACGGCAAGACCTCGCGGGTACACCACGACGGCACGGGGGTGCTGCGCGGCCTGCCCAGCCCGTTCACCGCCACCCGCTACCACTCACTCGCCGTCATGCCGGAAACGTTGCCCGACGCGATCGAGGTGACCGGCCGCACCGAGTCCGGTGTGGTGATGGCGATGCGGCACCGCGAATTCCCCGTCGAGGGCGTGCAGTTCCATCCGGAGTCGGTGCTCACCGAGGGCGGGCACACCATGCTGGCGAACTGGCTGGCGGTGTGCGGTCTCGACGACGCGGTCGCTCGGGCGCCGCAGCTCGCCGCCGAGGTGGAAGCCCGCCGGCGATCCGCCTTCGCCGCCGCCTGAGAACCAACCCCACGCGTCAAGCAGACCGGTCAGCCTCGGGGGAAGATGTCCCCGACGCCGCCGTTACCACCATTGCCGCCCCCGCCGTCGCCCGGACCCGGAGGCTCGCTCGGGCTGCTGGACTCCGTCTCGGTCGGCTCCGGCTCCGGGGCCGTGATCACCGAGATGGTGACGGTCTTGCCGCGCTCCACCTTCTCCTTGGCCGACGGATCCTGCTTGGACACCGTCCCGGGGATGCCGCCGTCCTGCTCGACCGTCTTGCTGTTCACCTCGAAACCGGCGTTCTGCAGCAGCGCGGTCGCGACCTCTTCGCTCTTGCCCACTACGTTGGGCACCTCGGCCAGGTTCCCGCGGGACACCTTCACGGTGATGTTGGTGCCCGGGGGCACCTGCTCGCCGGCCTTCTCCACGTCCAGCACCCGGTCCTCCGGCTCGGTGCTGCTCACCTCGTCGAACTCGGGGTCCAGGTTGGCGTCCTTCAAGGCCTGCTCGGCCGCGTCGCGGGTGGAGCCCTCAAGCCCGGTCGGCACCCGGGTCAGCTCCGGCGAGGTGCACATCTGGAAGCTCACCGGCTGGTCGACGCGGATCTGCGTACCGGCCGTCGGGGACTGCTTCTCCACCTTGTCGTCGCAGTCGTCGGTCTCGATCGGCGTACCCACGCTGATCTTGTCGAAGTTGCTCTTCTCAAGCTCGGACCGAGCGTCGTCCTCGCTCAGACCGGTGACCTTCGGCATCTGCACGGTGGCCGGGGTCTGCGGGTCGTCGTCGCCGTTCTTCTTCGACAGCAAGAGCCCGACGCCCAGCGTCACCACGGCCAGCACACCCACGGCCGCCAGCACCGCCATCACCCACGAGGACGTCTTGCGTTCCGGCTCGTGGGGTGGCGGCGGGCCGCCGGACACCGGGCGCGTCATCGTGGTGGCGCCCGCCTGCTGATGCATCGGCCCGTTCATCGCCATCGTCTCGTCATGCGTCATCACCGGCGTGGCCAGCACCTGCCGGCCGGCCACCGCGCGCAACGCGTCGGCGCGCATCTCCTGCGCGCTCTGATAGCGATTCAGCGGGTTCTTCGCCAACGCCTTCAGGACGATCGCGTCCACCGGCGGAGGAACCTCGCGATTGATCTCGCTCGGCGCCTTCGGGTCCTCCCGCACATGCTGGTAGGCGACGCTGACCGGGCTGTCCCCGACGAACGGCGGGTGCCCGACGAGCAGCTCGAACAGCACGCAGCCCGCGGCGTACACATCGGAGCGGGCATCCACCGACTCGCCGCGCGCCTGCTCCGGGGAGAGGTACTGAGCGGTGCCGATGACCGCGCTGGTCTGCGTCATGGTGGTCGCACCGCTGGCCAGCGCCCGCGCGATGCCGAAGTCCATCACCTTGACCTGGCCGTTCTGCGTGAGCATCACGTTGCCGGGCTTGATGTCACGGTGAATGATGCCGTGCCGGTGGCTGAACTCCAAGGCGGCGCAGATGTCCGCGATGATCTCCAGGGCGCGGCGCGGCTGGAGCCGCTGCTCGGCGGTGAGGACCTCTTTCAGCGTGTGGCCGTTGACGTACTCCATCACGATGAACGGCAGCCGCTCACCGGTGGAGGACACCTCCTCGCCGGTGTCGTAGACGGCGACGATGGCCGGATGGTTCAGCGCGGCGGCGTTCTGCGCCTCGCGGCGAAACCGTTCCTGAAACGTCGCGTCGCGGGCGAGGTCGGTGCGCAGCATCTTGATCGCCACGTCCCGGCCGAGCCGAAGGTCGCGGCCACGGTGCACCTCGGCCATGCCGCCGTAACCGAGCAGCTCGCCGACCTGATAGCGGCCGCCGAGCAAGCGGGCCTGCGCCGTCATAGCGTCTGTCGTCCTTCGCTCGCTTGGTCCAGGCTGTGCGCCTGCTGCCTGATAAGACGGTACGTTGCCGCCCCGGTTCCCGTACCGAGCGCGGCCGTTCGGGCGGCCGGGGTGTCACCGGACGATACGCCTACGGCGCCCAGTTGGTTCTGTTTGAGCAGAAACGAAATGACACCGGCGCAGAGCAGCACGAGAAGCGCCAGCACAACGGCCAAAACGATGAGCACCTGCCGACCGCCGGAGTTCTCGGCAACCGCCGGCCGCTGTCCCATCCCCGGCGGGTTGCCGTACTGCTGGGCGGGCGGCACCGAGGCGGCACCGCGGGCCTGGCCGCCGGACACCGGCTGCTGCGGCATCGGGTACTGCGGTCTCGCCTGACCCTGGCCCGGGTATCCGGAGCCGGGGCGTCCGGGCGGTCCCGAGGACGGCGCGCCCGAGCGAGGGCGATGGTGCGTGCTGGACGGCGGGTGGTTCCGCACCGGACTGCCGGAGCCGGGACGGTTGCCCATCGCGGAGCCGTTGACCGCGGGCTGCTGCACGGCCGTGGTGAGGCCGGCTGCGGCCTGGCGTGCCACCGATGCCATGGCCGCCGCGGTGGCCCAGCGCGCCGCCGGGTCCTTGGCCATGGCGCGGTCCACGATGGCGCGTACCGGCGGGGGGATGTCCCCGGGCAGCGGGCGCGGCGACTCTTGGACGTGCTTCATCGCGATCTCGATCGGCGTCGCCCCGTCGAACGGCCGGTGGCCGGAGAGGCATTGATAGGCCACCACGCCCAGCGCGTACACGTCCGAGGCCGGGGTGGCGACCGCCCCGGAGGCCTGTTCGGGCGAGATGTACGACGCTGTGCCCAGCACCGAGCCGGCCGCGGTGAGCTGGCCGACCAAGGCGGAGCGGGCGATGCCGAAGTCGGTGAGCACGAGCGTCCCATTCGGCCGGACCAGCAGATTTCCCGGCTTCACGTCGCGGTGCACAATGCCGTTGGTGTGCGCGGCCTGCAGCGCGTCCGCCGCCTGGGCGACAAGCGCCATGGTGCGTGCCGGGGTCAGCCGGCCCACCCGGCTGAGCGTGCGCGACAGGGCATCGCCCTCGACGTACTCCATGACCAGGAACGCCAAGTGCTGGTCGCTGCCGTAGTCGTAGACGTCGACGACACCGGGGTGATTGATGGTCGCCATGGTGCGAGCCTCGCCGCGGAACCGCTCGGCGAATCCCGGCTCGTCCAGCAGCGCCGGCAGCAAGATCTTGACCGCGACCGTGCGGCCCAGCACCTCGTCGGTGCCACGCCACACGTCGCCCATGCCGCCGCCCGCGATGCGCTCGTCCAGCCGATATCGGCCGCCGAGGCTCACCCCAGGGCTGATCATGTCAGTCGCCTCCCCGGCCCGCCGCGGCTCGCATGATGAGCCCGGCGATGCGGGCGGCTTCGGCACTGGCGTGGCCGCCGGACACGTTCTCCAGCATGACGCATGCCGCGGAGACAGGTTCACCCTGTTCGTTGAAGGCGAAGCCGATGAACCAGCCGTGCGGGTCGGCATCCACTGCGTTCTGCGCGGTTCCGGTCTTGCCACCCACCTCGAAGCCGTCGATCGCGGCACGCTGGCCGGTTCCGTTCTCCACCACGCTGACCATCATGTCCTTGAGGTCGCTGGCGATCTGGCCGTCGATGGGCGTGCGCAACGTCTTCGGGCTGGCGTTGTAGATCGGCCGCCGGTCGGCGCTGAGTAGCTGCTGGACCAGGTAGGGCCGCATCTGCTGGCCGCCGTTGGCCACCGTCGCCGCCATCAGCGCACCCTGCATCGTGGTCATCCGGACATCCTTCTGACCGATCGACGACTGGGCCAGGCCGGCCTGGTCGGTGCTGCCGTCCGGGTTCTTGATCTCTCCGGTGCGGCTGGCCGCCACGGACAGTCCGCCGTCGTCCAGTTCACCGACCGTGAGGTCGTCCTGCTCGAAGCCCCAGGCTTGCGCCTCCTGCTTGACCTTGTCCGCGCCGAGCTTGACGCCCAGTTGCGCGAAACCGGTGTTGCAACTGTCGGTCAACGCCTCCTTGAGCGTCACCTCGGCGCCCGGGCATGTCTCCGATTCCGCATTGTGGATCGGCGCGCCGGAGCCGGGAGCGGTGTAGCTGTTCCCGGCCGGAATCTCGGTGCTCTGCTCATAGCCGGCACGCAACGCCGCCGACGAGACGATCACTTTGAACGTGGACCCCGGCGGGTACGTCTCCGAGAGCGCCCGGTTGAGTAGCGGCTTGTCGTTGTCCGAGTTCAGCTTGTCGTACGCCGCCTTGGCCGCCTCCTTGTCGTGGCTGACCAGCGGGTTCGGGTCGAAGGTCGGCATCGAGACAAGGGCCTGCACGGCACCGGTACGCGGATCGATGGCCACCGCGGAGCCCTTTTCCGCGCCGCGCTCGTTGTGGGTCAATTCCTGGTACGCCGTCTCCTGCGCCTTGGTCTTCAGCGAGAGCACGACGTTGCCGCCGCCCTGCTTGTCCCCGGTGAACATGGCGCTGACGCGGTCCGCGAACAGCTTGTCGCTGGCGCCGGAGAGGAACTCGTTCTCGCTGCGCTCGATGCCCGTGGCACCGAGATTGACCGGCTTGTAGCCGATCACCGGGGCGTAGAGCTTCTTGTCCGGGTAGACCCGCAGGTACTTGAGAGTGTCGTCGGTCACCTTGTTCTGGGCCAGCGGCTGACGGTCCGCTTCGATGACGCCGCGGGGAACTTCGTACTCGGCGACCTGGACACGTCCGTTGTAGTCGCTGGTGCGGTAATCGTCTGCCTTGTACCCCTGAACCCAGTTGAGGTTCGCGAACAGCAGGCCGAACAGCACGAGAATGACCACGCTGGCCTTGCGTAGTGGTGCGTTCACGGCCTGATCACCTCCGTCATGGCGCCGTGGAGCTGGGCGGGCGGCTGTTTGATCCCGGCAGGCTGCGCGGCGGGACCGCCCTCGGCCGGCCGGCGAGCCGCGTCGGAGATGCGCAACAGCATCCCGACGAGCAGCCAGTTGGCCATCAACGAGGATCCGCCGGCGGACATGAACGGCGTGGTCTGGCCGGTCAGCGGAATCAGCCCGGTGATACCTCCCACAATGACGAAGATCTGCAACCCCAGGGTGAACGCCAGGCCACCGGCGACCAGTTTGCCGAACGAGTCACGCACCGCGATCGCCGCGCGCAGGCCGCGCTCGACGATCAACAGGTAGACCACGAGCAGCGAGGACAGGCCGAACAGGCCGATCTCCTCGCCCATACCGGCGAAGATGAAGTCGGTACGCACCTCGGGCACGAAGCCCGGCGAGCCGGCACCCGGCCCGGTGCCGAACAAGCCACCCGTGCCGAGGCCGAGCAGTGACTGCACGAGTTGGAAGCCCTCGTTGGTGACGTACTGCGGCGCGAACGGGTCGAGCCAGATCGAGGCACGATCGTAGAAGTTCGCGAACGGACCGCCGACCCACGAGCCGAGAAGGTAGGCGAGGTAGACGCCACCGAAGAACATCACCAGGCCGATGATCAGCCAGCTCGCACGCTCGGTGGCCACATAGAGCGTCACCACGAACAGGCCGAAGTACAGCAGCGCCGTGCCCAGGTCCTTCTCGAAGACCAGCACCAGCAGGCTGAGCAGCCAGACCGTGATCACCGGACCCAGGTCTCGGCCGCGCGGGAAGTCGATGCCCAGCACGCGCCGGCTCGCCATGGACAGCACCTCGCGCTTGCGGACTAGGTAGTACGCGAAGAACGAGACCAGTGCGATCTTGGCGAACTCACCGGGCTGAATCGAGAACGATCCGAACTTGATCCACAACTTGGCGCCGTTGACCTCGGAGAGGCTACTGGGCAGCATCGCCGGGATCATCACCAGGATGATGCCGGCCAGGCCCAGCGTGTACGCGTACCGGGAAACGATCTTGTGGTCCTTGATCACCAGCAGCAGCGCCGCGGCCAGGATCAGCGACGCCAGGGTCCACGCGAGCTGACGGCCGCCGGTGCCGGCGAAGACTCCCGGCTCGGGCTGTTTGGCGGAGAGCGCCTTCGCGATGTCCAACCGGCGCAGGAACGCCACGCCCAAACCGTTGATCAAGGCGACCGCCGGGATCAAGATCGGATCCGCGTACGGCGCGCGGAACCGCACCACCAGATGCAGGCCCAGGAACAGCGTGGTGAGAATCGCGGCCGGAACCCAGAACGTGGTGGTGATGGTGTCCAACTGATTCGCCTCCACCGTCGCGGCGTAGACCGCGACCAGCACCATGGCGAACAGCAGGAGGGCGAGCTCGGCGTTGCGACGCGTCTTCGCCCCGGGAACACGCGACTGCTCACCCGTCGAGGCGGGTGTCGGAGCCGGTGCGGCGGGCGCGGTCACGAAGGAGTCCCCCAACGAGGCAAGCGGCTGCTCAATCGACCGGGCGGCACCCGACCGGGTCTTCCACCGGCGGAGCGACATCGGAAGGCTGAGCGTCCGGCGAACTGGACGGCGTGGGCTGTGCCGCCGACGGTGCGGCGGAGGAAGGCACGGAAGGTGCGGAGGACTGCGGGCCGCCCGAGGACGGCGCAACGGTGGGCCCCGAGGCCGACGGCACCGAGGACGGCAGCGACGCGATGTCGCTCGGCAGCACCGGTGTCGGCGTCGGACAGAGCGGCTTCAGGTTGGGGTTGTCCGGCGCATCGTCGGTCAGATCCGCGAGCCGACTCTCCGCATCGGTCCGGCTGTCCGCCTGAATGCCCTGCTTGACGCGGTCCTGTGCGGCCGTGGTGAGGTCTTCCAGGCGAGCCGTGCTGGTCTCGCTGACCGTCGAAAGATCGAGGCCGGCGATCTGGCCGGGCACGCCCTGGAAGATGGCTAGCTGACCGGACTCGGTCGCGCCGACGTAGTACTGACTCTGGGTGTATCGCCAGCCCGTGTAGAGACCGCCGCCCAGCAGCGCAAGCAGGACCAGAACCAGCAGGCTGGTGCGGATCGGGTGCCGTTTCGGCTCCGCGTCCTCACCGCCGTAGGTGGTGCTGTCCGGTTGGGCCGGCCGTGGCGGTGACTGCAGCGCGGCCGCCCGCGCCGCCGCACTGGAGGCGTCCGCCACCGTGTTGTTGCCGCGGTCACGCGCCGCCGCGCCGCCCACGATCGGGGACTGCTCGACGATGTCCGCGTCGGTGGCGTCGGCCACCACCACGGTGATGTTGTCCGGCCCGCCGCCACGCAGCGCCAGCTTGACCAAGCGGTCGACGCATTCCTGCGGATCGGTGATCTCCCGCAGGCTGTCGCCGATGGTGTCCGCGCTGACCACGCCGGACAGGCCGTCGCTGCAGATCAGGTAGCGGTCACCGCGCTGCACCTGACGGACGGAGTACTCGGGGTCGATGTCGCGACCGTCCAGCGCGCGGGTGAGCAGCGAGCGCTGAGGGTGACTGCTCGCCTCCTCCGGGCTGATCCGGCCCTCGTCGACCAGCATCTGCACGTACGTGTCGTCCTTGGTGATCTGGGCGAACTCGCCCTGCCGAAGCATGTAGGCCCGAGAGTCACCGATGTGCACCATCCCGATCTTGCTGCCGGAGAACAGCACGGCGGTCAGGGTGGTGCCCATGCCCTCCAGATGAGGGTTGGCGTCCACGGTGTCGCGGAGTTGCTGGTTGGCGGTTCCGACGGCGTGGCGCAGCGCGTCGACGAGGGCGTCACCGGGAACGTCCTCGTCCAGTGGTGCCATGGCCGCGATGACGATGTTGCTGGCTACGTCACCGGCAGCCATGCCACCCATGCCGTCGGCCACAGCGAGTAGCCGCGGTCCGGCGTAGACGGAATCTTGGTTTCCGTCTCGGATCAGACCGCGGTCACTTTGTGCGGCATAGCGCAGGGTCAGAGTCATGGCCGTAACTCAAGAGAAGTGCGTCCGATGCGAATCGGCACGCCAAGGGGGACGGGAGTGGGCCCGGAGACCTTACCGCGATCGAGGTAGGTGCCGTTCGTCGAGCCGAGGTCCTCGACGAACCACTGGCCATCTCGCGGAACCAGTCGGGCGTGCCGGGCCGAGGCGTAATCGTCCGTGATGACCAGTGTGGAATCCTCCGCACGGCCGATCGTGATCTGATTCTCGCCCAGCGTGATCCGCGTGCCGGCCAGTTGACCGGCGGTCACCACGAGCTGGCGCGCCGCCTTACCGCGCTTCGCCTTCGCCGCCGGGCGACCCTGATTCACCGCTCCACCCACGCCGCGGGGGGTGGCGACGATGCTCTTGGGCCGAAGCCCGGCGAAGAGGTCTCGACGAATCACCCCGACCACCGTGAACACGAAGATCCACAATAGGACGAGGAAGCCGAACCGGGCGACGGTGAGGACGAACTCGGGCAAGGCGACTAGCCGTCCACTCGGAAGGTCAGGGTGGTGGTACCCAACTGGATCATGTCGCCCGGATTGAGCGCCACCGCCGACACGCGCTGGCCGTTGACCATCGTGCCGTTGGTCGAGCCCAGATCGGTCAGCACGACCTGGCTGCCGTCGTAATCCAGCCGGGCGTGCCGCCGGGAGATCCCGACGTCCGGCAGGCGCAGGTTCGCCTGGTCACCGCGGCCGATCACGGTGGAGCCCATCTGGAGCGGGTACGTACGCCCGTCACCGGAGACCAGCCCGACGTTGCGGCCGTTGTGCCCGTGCTGCTGGTAGCCGCCACCGCCGCCGCCCTGGTCGTACGGCGAATAGGCCGGCTGCGAGTCGTACGCCGGCTGTTGCACCGGGGCGACCTCGCCGCCGGTGTACACCTCCGCGGTGACCCGGAACATGCCGGTGTCGAGCCCGTCACCGCGCTCAATCTCCACGATCACGTCGCCGTAGACCGTCCAGGCCTGCTCGCCGATGAACTCCGCCTGCGACTGGGCCAGCTCCTGGGCCAGCGCGGCGGCGTACGGCGCCAGCCTGCTGTGGTCGTACGGAGAGAGATCGATCACGTAACGGTTCGGGACAAGGGTCCGCCCACCAGCAAGGATGGCCTTGTGCGCCTCGGCCTCCCGCTGCATGGCATTAAGGATCTCCACAGGGTGCACGACACCCTTGAACACCTTCGCGAAGGCCCCTTCGACCAGGCCTTCCAACCGCTTCTCAAAGCGCTGCAGCACGCTCACCGGCTCCTCCTCGGGTTCCGAGGACATGATGGTATCCGGCGGCCGCTTGCGCATCTGTAGCGAAGAGTCGCCGGCACTTCTGACCCTCGTATTACGGCCCACGATGCCGTGCTAGTCTTCCTTCGCATCGCGGGTCTCTATGCTCTCGATGTGACTGGTTGTTCCTGATGTGACTCGGACAGCGTAATCTGTCACAGCCAGTGAACGCGCTTCGGGGCTTTCAGGGTATGGTCTCGGAGCAACCTCACGAAGTGGTCTCGACGGCTTCGCGAGTTCGTCACATGGGGATGTGGCGGAATGGCAGACGCGCACGGTTCAGGTCCGTGTGTCCGAAAGGACGTGGGGGTTCAACTCCCCCCATCCCCACGAGTCCCTGGGCCCCCTTGTCCGCGGAAAGCGCGGACCTGGGGGCCTCGTCATGTCTGCTCCGGGGGCCGAGCCCCCGGACGGCCCCACGGTGCGGTGGGCACCCTTCGACCCGCTGTGGGCGCTCCTCTGCGGTCGCCTTCGGCATCCTTACCCCACCCCCCTCGGTGGGCACCCCTCGACCCGCTGTGGGCGCACCGCTGCGGTCGCCTTCGGCATCCTTACCCCACCCCCCTCGGTGGGCACCCCTCGACCCGCTGTGGGCACTCCTCTGCGGTCGCCTTCGGCATCCACCCCACCCCTCGGTGGGCACCCCTCGACCCGTTGTGGGCGCTCCTCTGCGGTCGCCTTCGGCTCGGCTTGGGGATTCCTCGGAACTGCTGGGTACCCCCTGTTCGTGCCGCCTCGTGCGGGGAACAGCGGAGCGTGACGATCGAGGCGCTATGCTCGCGGCTGTTTCGCGTCCCCGAGCACAGGAGTGTCGTACGTGACTGTCGCCCTGGTAACCGGGTCCGGAGGTCTGATCGGCTCCGAGGCGGTCCGGCACTTCGCCGGGCTCGGCCTCGACGTGGTCGGCATCGACAACGACATGCGCCAGGAATTCTTCGGCGCCGAGGCGTCGACCGCCTGGAACGTCCGGAAACTCACCGCCGACCTCGGTGACCGGTACACCCACCACGGCATCGACCTGCGCGACCGGGACGCGCTGGCGAAGGTCTTCGCGAGCTACGGCACCGACATCGCGGTGGTCATCCACACCGCGGCACAGCCGTCGCACGACTGGGCGGTGCGAGATCCGTTCACCGACTTCGACGTGAACGCGGTCGGCACCCTCAACGTGTTGCAGAACGTGCGAGAACACTGCATCGACGCCCCGGTGATCCACTGCTCCACCAACAAGGTGTACGGCGACCGGCCCAACTCCCTGCCGTACGTCGAGCGGGAGACCCGCTGGGAGCTGCCCGAGGACCACCCGTACTACCAGGGCATCGCCGAGGACATGTCGATCGACCAGTGCCTGCACTCGGTGTTCGGCGCCTCGAAGGTGGCCGCCGACGTGATGGTGCAGGAGTTCGGTCGTTACTTCGGTATGCGGACTGCGGTGTTCCGCGGCGGCACGCTGACCGGGCCGGCGCACTCGGCCACCGAGCTGCACGGCTACCTGGGTTACGTGATGCGCTGCAACATGGAGCGCCGCACATACAAGATCTTCGGATACAAGGGCAAGATGGTTCGTGACTCGATCCACAGTCACGACGTGTTGACCGCCTTCGAGGCGTTCTTCCGCAACCCGCGGTCCGCTGCGGTCTACAACCTGGGCGGCGGCCGGTTCTCCAACTCCTCGCACCTGGAGGCCTTTGCCCTGGCCGAGAAGATCAGCAGCAAGGAGATGATCACCGAGTACGTGGCGGACAACCGGGTCGGCGACCACAAGTGGTGGATCGGCTCGAACGCCGCTTTCCAGGCGGACTACCCGGACTGGAAGCAGGTCTACGACGTACCGATGATCCTTCAGGAGATTTACGAGGCGAACGTGGACAAGTGGGTAGAGGGCGCGCCCAGGTGAGTCAGTCATGATCGATCTCGGCAAGCGCAACGTCCTCGGCGTACTGGTCGACGCGGTGGACTACGACGCCGCCACCGCTCGCATCTGCACGGCGGCCCGCGAGCGGACACCGTACGCGGTCACCGCCCTGGCGGTGCACGGCGTGATGACCGGCGTGCAGGACCGTGCCCACAACGGCCGGCTCAACGCGTTCGACCTCGTCACCCCGGACGGGCAACCGGTGCGCTGGGCGCTGGGCCTGCTGCACGGCGCACGGCTGCCGGACCGCGTCTATGGTCCGACGCTCACGCTGCGGGTGCTGGAGAATGCCGCCGCCGAGGGTCTGCCGGTCTATCTGTACGGATCCACGCAGCCCACCCTGGACCGTCTGGTGCCCGCCCTGGAGCAGATGTTCCCGGCCCTGAAGATCGCCGGCGTGGAAGCCTCGAAGTTCCGCAGCGACCGGCCCGGCGAACCGGCCGAGATCGCGGACCGGATCAAGGCTTCCGGGGCGCGCATCGTGCTTGTCGGACTGGGCTGCCCACGGCAGGAAGTCTTCACGTACGCGATGCGTCCGCTTCTGGACATGCCGCTGCTCGCCGTGGGTGCGGCGTTCGACTACCACGCCGGCCTGCTGCGGAACCCGCCGTCGTGGATGCAGCGATACGGGTTGGAGTGGCTCTGGCGGCTCGGGCTGGAACCGAAACGCCTGTGGCGCCGGTACGTCCTGCTCAACCCGGCATACCTGGCGCGCCTGGCCGCGCAGAAGACCGGGCTGTGGCGGGCGACCCCACCGCCGGCCAGCACCGATCCGGTGACCGACTTCGCCGTGTGAGCGAAGCCGGAGCGCACCGATTCGTGAACGTCTGCCGTACTCGACGCGGATGTGCGACATCGTCCATTGTGGTTTTCGCGGCATCTGCCCGGATTTACTGGCGGGCGCTCGCCGCCATTTGTCGGCTATCGGTCACCTAGCGGCAGCACATCCACCCCTTACGGGTGCGCGCTCCGGGCGATACCCGGTTCTGCCGTTCGCCCCGCTGGTGGAGGCTGTCGATGTGAAACCCACGGCTGACCTCATCGTCGTCGGCACGCTCGCGGTCGTCTGGCTCATCGCCGGACTGCTGGCGGACGGGCTTCCGATGACACGCACCGCGGCCGACCTCCGGCGCCGGGCACGGATCCTGTCCCTGCTGGTCGGCGCGGGTGCCGCGGTGTTCGTCGCGGTGCCAGTCATGGCCTTGGCGCTGCCCGGCCCGTCGTCCGCGCCGGCGGCGGTGCTGCTGGCCGCGATCCCCGGTCTGATCGCCCTCACCGCCGGGTTGCATCGGCTGACCCAGATCAGGTGGTCCGCCGCGGCCTTCGCAACGGCACCGTCCGCACCGGTGCCGCCCGCCTTGCGCGCCGCCGCAGCGCATCCGCTGATCGCCGCGCCGCTGCAGGTGACCGGCCTCGCGGCGATCGTCGGCCTACCCATCGCCGCGGACGTGATCGTGGTGCCGGACAGCGACCTGGCGGCCATCGCCGTCGTCGCCGTCGGCGTGGCGGTGCTGGCCATCGGCATCCGTCACGCGATGCGTCACAGCCGCTACACCGTGAAGGTCATTGCGCCGTTGCGCCGTTTCCGGCCCGAATGAGCCGCACCGCTCCGGCCACGTCAGCCGCGCCTGGCCTCCTGCACGTACAGCAGCTCAAGGATCGAGCGCGCCGCTTCGAACCACCGGTCCAGCCAGTCCGAGGACGGCAGCGTGCCACGCGCCGGCAACTCCAGCAGCAGGCCCCGCAGCAGCGGGTGATCCGCCATGGACAGGCTCAACGTCTCAGGCAGGCCGGCCGGGGGCAACACCGGCTCGGTCATGCCGTGCAGGTCCAGGGAGGGCAGTTTCGCAGCCCGGTCGAGCGGACCCGTCGCATCGAGTCCGGCGGAGAGCGGAGAGGACATGCCCGGCGTCCGGGTCGGCAGCGCCGATCCGTCGTGGCGTGACAGCAGATCGCCCTCGGCATCCGACGCTTCACGGCGGCTTTGCCGGTAGGCGCTCACGCCACCGCTGAAGCGATCTTGCGCCGTCGCAGAGCCGCTGTTCAGGTCCTCGGCACCCATCGTCATCTCTCTCACCCTGCCTGTTCGGCGGCCGTCTCACCGGCGGCGCGGACCGATCCACGCTAGAGCGTTCAACGAGGCGGACCCCCGTGGGGCGACGGAGGGACCCGGCGGCGAGCCGTCCCGGCGGTGGCGCCGCGGAAACGGGTGGGCTACAGGTCGAACTCTCCGTCCTTCGCACCGCCCACGAACGCGTCCCATTCGGCGGCGGTGAAGATCAGCGCCGGGCCTGCCGGATTCTTGGCGTCACGCACCGCGATCGCCTCACCGACGAACGCCACCTCGATCGGATTCGGGGCCGCATGCGCTCCTCGGGTGCTCTTGATCCACTCGGCGCGGCTGAGATCGACGTGGAGGCCTTTGACTTCGGCTTTCATGACAAACTCCCTCCTTCGGGGTTGCATCAGATCGCTTTCCATCGATAACGACGCTCACTCGGGCAGGGAGACGGCGGCGACCGCCCACCGCCGGACGGTTCCGCCATTCAGGCAACCCAAATGCCCACAAATAAGACATAGATCGGCCCGGTAGCACTCGGCCGAGAGGACACCCGACGACGTCCTTTCGGCCGCAATACGCTTGTGCCGCGGCATTGCCGCCATCATTGGACAAAAGGCCGATGTGGAACCACCAAGCCGGTGCAGCACTTTGTCATACTTGCGGGCCATTCGCCGATGAATGATTCCGACTCATCCCACGGTCATCATCCCGACGTCTACCAGCGGTAATGGATCAAATTCCGAACGTAAGCGTCACCCCTTGCGCAGCATGCCGACATCCCCCCGAAGGCAGCGCCATCAATGATCAATAGTCACCAAAGACTGACATGCAACTTGCATCGACGGCCTCCTGTGGTGCACCCTTTCCGTACGGCGGATATCACTCAGCGTCCTTGAAGATCCGCCGAACCTCGTCCTTTACCCCAAATAACGACGCCTATCGCGGGGGATCGGCGGCGGCACCCGGTCCATCATGGAGTGATCCATTTGGGACACGGCATGTGTGTCGAATAGGCGGAATCGAGCACCGTGGCACGCTTCGGCAGGCGGCTAGGCCGAAGGGTTCGAATATGCACGAGATGGGCATAATAGCGACCTGCGTGCAATCGACGCAAAATGTGCTATAGCGAAGGCTTTTCAGGTCAGGAGATGGCGTGCTTCCTCGGTCCGGCGATGTCATACATGTGACGAAGGCAGCGAGCGTCCAATTCGCGTCGCCGATGCTCTTCCGCGTCATCCGCGTTCACGACTGGCCCACCTATGAGGGCTGGATCTGGCTCGACGGATACGAACTCAACTCGGCCGGCGACGCGGTAGAGCGACGGTCGATCTTCGTCCAGGTGAGCGGACTGCGGCAGGTCGGCAAGGCACCGGACCCGCGGGCGCGCAACGGCCGCCAGCCGGGGCTGAACTCCGGCGTCGTCGCCACGCGCGCGCTGCGCTCCAAGCGCTGAGCTTCATGCACTGAACCTGCTCGGGGGTTCAGTCCTCCGGCTGCTGCTGTGTGGTGTCGGTGGGGGTTGCGGTGGCGGTCGTCGCGGGTGTCGTCCGCTCCGCCGCAATGACGAGCGTGACCTCGGTGTCCGGGGGCACCTCCTGCCCTTCCGCCGGATCACTGTCAATCACCGTGTCGGCGGGCGCGTCCGCCGTACGGAAAATCAGGCGGTACGCCAGGCCCTTGTCGTCCAGAGCTTGCTGGGCGTCTTCGCGGGACAGCCCGCGCAGGGCGGGAACGGTCACCTCGGCCGGCTGGGTCGGCTCGGTCGTCTCCGGCGTCGTCGGCTCGGTGGTGGGTTCCGTCGTGGTCGCCTCGGTCGTGGGCTCGGTCGTCGTCCCGGTCGCCGACGCCGTCGGGCCCGGATTCTCGTCGCCACTCGTCGCCTGTGCGATGAGGTAGATGCCCCAGCCCAGAAGGGCGAGGACGACAAGTGCCAGGAACCCGATCAGAATCGGCATCCACCAGTGCCCACGGGGCTCGTCCGGCGGCGGCATGTCCCACTCGGTCCGCGTGTACTCGCTCTCGCCCGGCCGAGGCGGGCGCACCTCGGCGCGTCCGGACCAGGCCCCGCCGCGCGGATCCTGCGTCGTCGAATCGGCGGGCATGACGGAGGTGGCGTCCGGCTCGCCGCGTCGCGGCGTCACCGCGGTCTCGTCGGCGGCGTCCATCTGCTGCGTACGATCCGGCTCTTGCGCGCCACGACCGGCGACGCCGCCTGGGCCGGCCGCTGTTCGCGAAGGGTCGCCGGCGTTCTCGTCGTCAAACGGCGAGAACTGGCGCGTCTCGTCCGGCCGCGATGGCCGATCATGCTCGTCGGACATCGCCGGATCCCTTCCCATGGCAGCCTTTGCCCTGGGGGTCAACGTATCCGATTCGGCGGTCCTCCGCCGGTCAGGCGATCGTGTCGTGGTGTCCTCCGACGCAGCGACCAATTCGCAGGCATCGTCGCCTACCGCTACAGTGCCCGGCATGGCCGGTAAGGGGTGGACAGCACAGGCGGCGGTCGCGGCAGGCGCGGCTGCCGGCACCGGGGCTGCTCAACTGGGCCTGGGATACGGCCTGGGCGTGGTGCAGTGGCCCGCGATCGCGACCGCCGACGACAGCATGTGGCTCGGCAGTCTCGGCTGGGCGACATGGATCGCGGCGAGCGCCACCGTCTTCGGCTCGGTGATCGCCTCGCGGATGCGCCGCGAACGCCCCTCGGGACTGTGGCGGCTCGCTCTCGCACTCGCCGGAGCGATCGGCGCGCTGATCACCGTTGCGCTGATCGCCTTGCCAGCCCGGTACGCCGTGCCCACGGAGACGTTCTCACCGCAGATCATCGCTGGGGCGTACGCAATCCTTGGCGTGTTGATGGGTCTGGTGGTGGCTTACTGGGCGGTCGTCTCCCGCCCGGTGGCGGCCAACCTGATGACCACGGCGGGGTGGCTCTGGGGGCTGGCCACCGCTGCGGTGGTCATCGAGCTGAGCACCCATCGGGACTCCGCTACCTACTTGACGAGCTGGCAGTTCGCCGACGACGGACGTGCCCGGCTCGGATCGATCTCGCTGCCCAGCGGCTTGCTGACCCTGCTGGCCGCGATGCTCGTCGGCATGATCGCCGCATGGCCCGCGGTGCGGCGCCGCGAGCTGGGACTGGGCACTGCTTCCTCGGGAGCCGTCGGTCCGCTGCTGGTCGCGGTCGCTTTCCTCGGTCTGTCGCCGCGGCTGACCGGCACGCTGGGACCTCTCGAATCGGCATACCTGGTAGCGCCGTACGCCGTGCTTGCCGGCCTCGCCGGTTCGGCGTTGATGGTGGCGCTGGGCAGGCAGGCCGCAGCCCGGGAGGCACGCCCCCGCAATCAACCCCCGTCGACCCCGCCGCAGCAGGCCCCGCCCGCCGCAGCGCGGGAGGTCCCGCCACGGAAGGCCCAGCGGGGAAAGAAGGAGACCCGCCCGCAGGAGGGCGAGCCGACGGCACGCGGCGCCGCCGCGCCCGCCGGCACCCCGGCCGATGATCGCCCAGTCACCGGGACGGGTCGTTCGGAAACCGCTGGCACCGGAACCGACGACGCGGCCGATCAAGCCCCCACGGCGACCGCGGCCCCGGCCGACGGCAAGAAGCCCTCAAGGCTGTCCTTCCGCAGGGCCGGCAAGGCCGACCCGAGCAAGGCGTCATCCGGCAAGGCCGCACCCAGCAAGGCCGCACCCAGCAAGCAGGCGCCTCGCCAGGCGCCTGCGGCCGAGGCGGACCGGCCGACGCCGCCCGCCGCCCGCCCGGTGCCGACCGGTTCGGCCCGGCCAGCCGAGCGGGATGGAGTGCCCACGCCCGCGGTCCCCCGCCCGATACAACCGCCACCCGTCGCCCCGGAACCCGTCGCGCCGCCGCCGGTTGCTCCCAAGCCCGCCACGGCACCCGGATTCGCCAGTCCGGAACCGGCTTCCGGCAGCCGCTCCGGGGAGGATCCCGCGCGCCCCGAGCCGACGCCGTCGCGGGGCACCGTGGCACCGCCCCCGGCTTCGCCGCCCATCGCGCGGATCAATCCGCCGCGGGAATCCGAGGATGCCTCGGCCACCGCCTCGGACAGCCCGAGCGGCGGCGGGCGTGGCTCGGCCCGCAACGGCTCCCCCGCCTCGGCGGGATCGCGGGGAGCCGGTTCGCGCAGCGGTGCGACCACCGGACGTGGGCGGCGGAAGACCCGTCGCGAGGAAGGCACCCGCACCGACGAGGCGGTCGGCTCCGAGGAGTGATCCGGGTGCCCGTCGGATCTCCGGACGGGCCTATTCCACCGGCCAGGTGTGCACCGGGTCGTTGCTCTGCTGCAGCGCGGCGTATCTCGTCAGCATGTCGTGCAGCGCCAACGTGCGATCCAGGTGACGCCGCTGCTCCGCGCGCCGCATCGAGGCCGCCTGCCACCACGCACCGTTACGCCGCGTGCGGCAGCGCTGCTCGATGATGCCGAGTAGCCGGTCGCGATGTGCCGGGGCGACGCCGAACCGGTCCAAACCCTCGTGCGCCAGCGGCAGCAGGGTGGACAACACCAGGTCGGTGACCCCGATTTCGCCCAGCCGCGGCCAGACCACCGTCGCTTCGATACCGTGGCGGGCCGCGCCCAGGAAATTGTCCTCGGCGGTGCCGAAGGGCAACTGCGACCAGACGGGCCGGTCCTGCTCGGCCAACCGCCGGCATAGCCCGAAGTAGAAGGCCGCGTTCGCCAGCATGTCCGCCACGGTCGGTCCGGACGGCAACACCCGGTTCTCGACCCGCAGGTGCGGCACGCCCTCCATGACGTCGTACACCGGCCGGTTCCAGCGATAGACGGTCCCGTTGTGCAGCCGCAGCTCGGCCAGGTGCGGCACGCCACCGTCGCGGAGCACCCGCGCGGGATCCTCGTCGCCGAGGACCGGCAGCAGCGGCGGGAAATAGCGCACGTTCTCCTCGAAGAGGTCGAAGACCGACGTGATCCAGCGTTCCCCGAACCACACGCGGGGCCGAACCCCCTGCGCCCTCAATTCTTCCGGGCGGGTGTCGGTGGCCTGCTGGAACAACGCGACTCTGGTCTCCGCCCAGAGGTGTCGGCCGAACAGGAAGGGCGAGTTGGCACCGAGCGCCACCTGGACCGCAGCGATGGCCTGGGAGGCGTTCCAGTACGCGGCGAATCGGTCCGCCGGCACCTGGAGATGGAACTGGGCGCTGGTGCATGCCGCCTCGGTGGCGATCGAGTCGTTGGCGGCGCGCAGCCGTTCGACGCCACGGATGTCGACGGTGAGCAGTTCGCCCCGGGCACCGACGATCTCGTCGTTCAGCGCGCGGTACCGCTCGTGGGGAGAGAGGTTGGCCAGCACCAGGTGATCGGCCGTCAGGGTGGGCAGGGATCCGATCAGGACGATGGTGCTCTCAGCCTTGCGGGCTTGGTCGTCGATGGCTCGCAGGCTGTCCAGGATGTCGCATTCATAGTCGGCCAGGCCATCGCCCTGGATCAGGCGCGGCGCGGCGTTGTACTCGACGTTGAACTGGCCGAGTTCGGGCTGGAAACCGGGATCGACCAGGTTGGACAAGATCTCGGTGTTGCGCATGGCCGGTTCGGCTGCCGCGTCCATGAGGTTGATCTCGATTTCCAGCCCGGTCATCCAGCGGACTTCGGTGAACCCGGCGTCATTCAACATGCTCGCGAGGACGTCGAGGCAGCGATGCACCTTTTCGCGGTAACGACTGCGGTCCCCACTGGTGGCGACTGCCTCGAAGAGTGCCTTGCCCATCTGCCCTCCCGGCACGGTAGGTGGCACGAACACGCATGGCGCCCGATTCACCTTGCCATCGGAATCGACGTAGCGCTACCGAAGCATTACCGCCTGCAAGAGGAGCCGCCGGGAGGGCAGGGTGTCGCGATCAGGCCTGGCGGATGGCCTCACCCTCGATCTCGATCTTGACCTTCTTACCGATCATCACGCCGCCGGACTCCAGGGCCATGTTGTACGTCAGGCCCCACTCCTCGCGGTCGATCTCCGCGGTGGCACTGAAGCCGAAGACATCGAAACCATACGGGCTGCGACCGACGCCCTCGAACTCCACCAGCAGCTCGACCGGCTTGGTGACGTCCTTGATGGTGAGCTCGCCGTCGAGCACGAACTCCGCCTCCGAGTGGGACTTGATGCCGGTGCTGCGATAGACCATGGTCGGGTACTTCTCCGCCTCGAAGAAGTCTCCGGTGCGCAGGTGGTTGTCCCGGTCCTTCTGACCGGTGTGCACACTGGCGGTCTGGATCTCGGCGGTCACCGCGGACTGCAACGGATCCTCGGCGATGGTGACGGTGGCCGTCGCCTCGGCGAACTCGCCGCGCACCTTGCTCACCATGAGATGCCGGGCGACGAAACCCACGCGCTTGTGGGCGGAGTCCAGCAGATAGGTGCCGGGGACCGGGATCTGCAGACCCTCGAAGTCTCGGCTGTTGGCGGCGGTGTCGGTCATGACTGCCCTCCTGAGGACGCCCGAAATATTATCTGACGGAGCAACTATATCTCCAGCAATATTCCTCAAGTCAATAGCCTGTTATGCTTGTCGGGTGCGAACCGATCTGAGTGACCACCGCTTCACCGCGGCCGGACTGTTCACCGAGGCCTACACCGGCATGATGAATCGCTTCGCCGCGCAGCTTGAGGAGCACCATCTCTCTCCGGTCGAGTTCGAGGTGCTGATGCGACTGGCCCGGTCACCGGGTTGCCGGCTGCGCATGACCGACCTCGCCGCGCAGACCTCGCTGTCCACGTCCGGCGTGACCCGGGTGGTGGACCGGATGGAGCGCGACGACCTGATCCGCCGGGAGGCATGCCCCAGCGACCGTCGATCGTCGTACGCCGTGGTCACCGAGCCGGGGAAGGCCCGGCTGGACGACGTGCTGCCGGAGCACTTGGAGCTCATTCAGCAGTGGCTCATCGAGCCGCTCTCCGCCGATCAGTTCACCGGCCTGATGGCATCGCTGCGCGCGATCCGCGATGCGGTCAACCCGTGCGCCACCGCCGGCACCACCGACGACGAGGTGCATCTTCCACCGCAGTGAGGCGCCTGTCCCGGATGACGGCTACCGGCAGAAATACCGGCAGAACCAGTTCGGTCGCGGGACCAAGGGCGCTTTTGCCGCTAATCACCACACGTACGCGGCTAGGGTGATCACGCAGGGGGATGCGGCGCGACTGCGGCGGTCCGCTTCCGGCGGTGCGTGTGCACCGAGATTGTCCGTTCACCGGGGAGACGGGCAAAGCCGGCACCGGAGAGGCCACGGTCACGCCGTGTACTGATGGGGCGTTGTGGTGGCCGGCGCGTGGGGGGAATCAGCGTCGGCTGCCCACGCCGACGCCCCGTTCCCCGACCCACCGGCTCTCAATCTCGCCGGCCACGGACCGCGGCTTGTTCCCGGGGCAGCAGACTGATCTCCGTCGCCGCGCAGAACTCCTCCAGGCGACGCACCGCGACCTGACGTGCGGAGGCATCGACCGTGCTGGCCACCAGGCCGACCAGTGCCACCACCACATCCCGCGGATCATGCCTGCCGCGATAGGCGTCCGCCGCGCGGGCGAAGCTCGCCACGGCCCTGGCCCAGTCTCCACGGCTGCGGGCGATGGTGCCGTCGAGCACCGCGGCCGGGCCGTCCGCTGGCGTGCCCGAGTCGGCCGCCGGTCGCAGTTCGCCGAGCACCGCCGCCGCCGCGTCGAGGCGATCCGCCTCGGCCAGCGCGAGTCCGACGGTGGCCAGCACACGCCGGCGATGATTCGGATCGCCGATGCCCTGCAACGCCGCCGCGGCCCGGCGGCCCAGGCGTTCCGCCTCGGCCAGCCGGCCGTCCAGCCGCGCCACCTCGGCCAGATTCGCCATCGCCACGGCCCGGAGCCGGCTTTCCCCGGCACGGGCCGCCAACCGATCCACCTCGGCCAGGCGATCACCGGCCGCCCCCAGATCGCCCACGCGTATCTCGTGCCATGTCAGATTGTTCTGCGCCACCGCGATGTCCCTGATCCGGCCGTTTCTGCGGGCCAGCTCCAGCGCCGCCGCGCCATGGCGTCGGGCCTCGTCATGCCGGGCCATGGTCACCCACAGCGCAGCGAGCTGGTTGTGCGCCGTGAGCTGGCCGGAGATCACGCCGAGCCGGGTGAACTCCGCCAGGGCCGCGGTGACCGACTCGATCTCCTCGGCACCGGCGCCGTGTTCCAACGCCAGTTGGGCGAGGCCGACCCTCGCCCAGGCACGCACCGCCGGGTCAGCATCCGCGGTGCGGGGATCATCCAGCAGTCGATGCAGCCACTGCCGCCCGGTCACGTCCCGGCCGCGCAGCCGCCACCAGCGCGGCAGCGACGCCGCGATGCGCAACGCGATGTGCGGATCCTCGCCCGCGGCGAACGCCAGCGCCGAACCCAGATCGCCCGCCGAGTCGTCCAGCCGGGTCGCCGCGTCGGAGAACCGCGCGCCGGCCAGGCCGGGCGCGATGCGTTGCGCGAGATCCGCCATCACTTCGGCGTGCCGACGGCGGCCCGCGGTCAGGTCACCCTCGGCCGCGGCACGCTCGGTGGCGAAGTCCCGCACCACGTCGACCAGCCGGAAACGCAGCGCGCGGTTGCCGCGCACGCCCAGCAGCCCCAGTTCCAGGAGGCGGTCGAGCAACGGCACCACGTCCACGCCCGGACCGATCATCTGCTCGGCCATGGCGAGCGACCAGCGGTAGCGCAGCATGGCCAGGCGGCGGACGGCGAACTGTTCCGCCGGCCGCAACAGGACGTAGCTGGCCGACACCGCGTCCCGCACGGAGACCACCGCATCACCCGGACCACCGGACAGGTCGAGCACCCGGTCGCCGTAACGATCGAGCATCTCGGGCAGCGTCAGCACTCGGCCCCGCGCGGCGGCCAACTCGATCGCCAGCGGCAGGCCCCCGAGCCGACGAACGAGCCGCGACAGCGGCAGCACCTCGTCGTCCTCGACCGGGGCACGGCGTACCCGTGCCAAGCGGTCGACGAACAACGCCACCGCCGGATATTCGACGGCGTCCTTCAGGCTCGGCGGCGGATCGTCCGGCGGCACCGGCAACGGGCCCAGCGGCCAGACACGCTCTGAGGGCAGTCCGATCGGGTGCCGCCCGGCGGACAGAAAACGGAGCGTGGCCACGTGATCGAGCAGCCACGAAGCCGCCTCGGCGCTCGCGTCCGGGGCGCGTTCCACGGCATCCAGAATGATCACCGCGGACCGTCCGTCGAGCCGCGCCGACAGGTCCTCGGCACGACCGGCGCCGAACACCGCCGCGATCGCGCCGAGGATCTCACCCGCGGTGGACCCCTCGGTGACGACCACCCCCGCCACGCCGCCGGGGTGCGCCGGGGCGATGCGATGCGCCACCACCAGCGTCAACGCGCTCTTGCCTACTCCGGCCAGGCCCACCAGCGTGATCACCCGCGCCGCGGCCGGAAGGGGCGCGTTCAGCCGAGCGGAGAGGTCAGCGACGTCCTCGTCGCGGCCGATGAGATCGGTGGCGGCCGGCAGTGGTGTGCCGACCGCGGTCTCAGCCGGCGGAGGCGCCGGGAAGACCGTACTGGTCGCGCGATGCCCTCGGCGCGCCGCGGCGAGGAAGTCCGCCCGGTCCGGACCGCTCAGGCTCAGCGCAGCGGCGAGCAACTCGACGGTGCTGCGCTGCGGGCGTGAGGCCCGGCCGCGTTCGAGGTCGCGCACCGTGCGAACCCCCACACCCGCGCGGACGGCCAGCTCCTCCTGAGTCAGCTTTGCCCGCAGCCGGTGACTGCGTAGCGCGACGTCGAATCCCGGACCAACGCTGGAGTCAGACCCGTGATCAGACGACATGGCTCGAAAGTAGGCAACAATGTCGATGTTTGCCGAGTTCAGCGGGGCGGTTGTCGCGGATGCGACGGTAACGAGTCGGAATTCCTACACAAGATCAGAGGCCGAGGTCGCGTGCCACGATCAGGCGCTGGACCTCGGACGTCCCCTCACCGACTTCCAGGATCTTGGCGTCGCGGTAGAACCGGCCCACCGCCGACTCGTTCATGAACCCATACCCACCGTGCACCTGGGTCGCGGCGCGGGCGTTGTCCATCGCCGCGTTGCCGGCGTGCAGTTTGGCGAGTGCGGCGTGCCGCTTGAAGTCGGTTCCTTCGAGCATCCGCGCCGCGGCGTCGTAATACGCCAGCCGAGCCGTGTGCGCCCGCAACTCCATGTCCGCGATCATGAACTGAATCGCCTGGTAAGCCCCGATGTTCCGGCCGAACGCGGACCGTTGGGCGGCATAGGTGACCGACTCGTCCACGCATCCCTGAGCGAGTCCCGTCGCCAGCGCCGCGATAGCGATGCGTCCCTCGTCCAGGATCCGGAGGAACTGGGCGAGGCCGCGCCCGCGCGCTCCGAGCAGATTGTCGCCGGGCACCCGCACGTCGTCGAAGGCCAGTTCATGTGTGTCCGAAGCACACCAGCCGACCTTGGAGTATCCCGGCGCGACGGTGAAACCCGGCGTGCCGGAGGGCACGATGATGGTGGACAGCTCCTTGGCGCCGTCCGCGCCGACGCCGGTGACCGCCATGACCGTGACCAGGGTGGTGATGTCGGTGCCGGAATTGGTGATGAACGCCTTGGCTCCGTTGATCACCCATTCGTCACGGGCGTCGTCGTAGACCGCTCGCGTGGTGATCCCCCCGGCGTCCGACCCCGCGCCCGGCTCGGTGAGCCCGAAGCCGGCCAGCGCCTCACCGCTGACCAGCGCGGGAAGCCAGCGCTCCTGCTGTGCCGGCGTGCCGTACCGAAAAAGCGGCATGGCACCCAGGGACACCGCCGCCTCCAGCGTGGCGGCCACTGAGCTGTCCACCCTGGCCAGCTCTTCGAGCACCAGGCAAAGCACGAAATAGTCGCCGTCCATGCCGCCCCAGCGCTCCGGGAACGGCAGACCAAAAAGCCCCATCTTGCCCATCTGCCGCACCACGTCGTACGGGAAGGTGTGCTTGTCGTAGTGCTCGGCGATCACGGGCGCGATCTGCTCGCGAGCGAAGTCCCGGACGCTCGCACGCAGCGCCTCCTGCTCCTCGCTGAGACGGAAGTCGACCATCGTTTGTGCTCCTGTCAGACGGGCGTGACGCCGTGCCGGCGCCGGGAGAAGTCGCGTTCCTTGCCGCGGGCCGCGGCGAACCGGCGGACGAGCTCACCGCGCAGGGCGGCCGGCTCGACGACGGTGTCGACGACGAGTTCGCTGGCGAGCCGCAACACGTCGATGTCGCTCTCGTACTCGGCTCGGCGCTGTGCCACGAACGCGTCTCGTTCGTCCGGCTCCAGCGCAGCGATCTTGTTGGCGTACACGGCGTTGATCGCGGCCTCCGCACCCATCACGGCGATCTTCGCGGTGGGCAACGCCAGCGTGGCATCGGGCTCGAAGCCGGGCCCGGCCATGGCGTACAGACCCGCCCCGTACGCCTTGCGCACGACGACGCAGATCTTGGGCACCGTGGCCTCCGACACCGCGGAGATCATCTTGGCGCCGTGCCGGATGATGCCCTGCTTTTCCACCGCCGAGCCGACCATGAACCCCGGCACGTCGGAGAGGAAGAGCAGCGGCAGGTTGAACGCGTCGCAGAGCTGCACAAACCGGGTCGCCTTGTCCGCCGAGTCGACGAACAGGACCCCGCCCTTGAAGAGCGAATTATTGCCGACCACACCGATCGGCCTGCCGTTCAGACGCGCGAAGCCAACGGTCAGCTCCTTGGCCCACAGCGCCTGGATCTCGAAGAAGGTGCCCTCGTCGACGATGCCGCGGATGTAGCGGCGCATGTCGAACGCCTGCCGTTCGTTCGCCGGAACCAGGGCAGCGAGGTCGATCTCGGCCGGTTCGGCGGCGGCCGTCTGCGGGGGCGCTTCCCGCCAGTTCTGCGGTACGTACGACAGGTACTGACGGACCACGTCCAGCGCTTGCGCCTCGGACTTGCACAGGAAGTGCCCGACCCCCGACTCGGCGCAGTGCACCCGGGCGCCCCCCATGGCCTCCAGCGTGGTCTTCTCGCCGGTCACCATCTCGACCATGCGGTCCGAGCCGAGGTACATGCTCGCGTTGCCGTCGACCATCGCGACCACGTCGCAGAACGCCGGGATGTATGCGCCACCCGCGGCCGACGGGCCGAACAGGGCGCAGATCTGAGGCACCGAGCCCGAGGCACGGACCTGGGTGTGGAAGATCTTGCCGGCCCCGCGCCGACCGGGGAAAAGGTCGACCTGGTCGGTGATCCGGGCACCCGCCGAATCGACGAGGTAGATCATCGGGACGCCTGTGGCATAGGCCCGCTCGATGATCCGGATGATCTTTTCGACCGTACGGGCACCCCAGGACCCGGCCTTCACGGTGGAGTCGTTCGCCATCAGGCAGACGTCGCGACCGGCGATGCGGGCGGCACCGGTGATCACTCCGTCGGCCGGGAGGCCGTCGGCCAGGCTGTTGGCGAAGAGCCCGTCCTCGACGAAGGAACCCTCATCGACAAGCGATGCGATCCGCTCGCGGGCGAACATCTTCCCCTTCGCGGCGTTGGCCGCGTGGTAACGCTCCGCGCCCCCGCTGATCACGCGCTTGCGGGTGCTTTCCAGCGATCCGCCGTTGTCGAGCGACACAGGACCCCCTATCGGAACTGAACGATCGTTAATGTAGCCCATCGTTTGGGGCCACACAACGAGAACGGGGGAGCATCACAGGCCCGTTTGCCGAGCTGGCGGCGCCACGGAGCCGGACTCACACCAACCTGGTGCGGGGTCCGGCGCGGAGCACGCCGGACGCGAGCGTGCGGCCGATCACCTTCTCGGCCATCTCCGCCACCGTGATCAGCTTGTCCAGATCGATACCGGTGGCGATGCCCATGTCGTGCAGCATGTGCACGAGTTCCTCGGTGGCAATGTTGCCGGCCGCCCCCGGCGCGTACGGGCAGCCACCGATGCCTCCGACGCTGGCGTCGAATTCGGTGATGCCCAGGTCCAGGGCGGTCAGCACGTTGGCCAGCCCGGTCCCTCGGGTGTCGTGGAAATGCAGCAGATCCGGGCGCACCTCGGCCAGCAGGTCACGCACGCGCCGCGGGGTTGCCATCCCGGTGGTGTCGCCGAACGCGATGCGGTCCGCCCCGTCCGCGCGCACCCGCTCCACCAGGGAGGCGACATCCGACGGGTCGACGTCCCCCTCGAAGGGACAGCCGAAACTGGTCGCGACGATGACCTCCACCGTCGCCCCGGCCTCGTGGACCAGGGGGATCAGCGCGGCGATGTCGTCCAGCGAATCCGCCGTGGACCGGTTCAGGTTGCGCCGGTTGTGCGTGTCGCTGGCCGACACGACGACCTCGATCTCACGGAATCCGGCACGCCGGGCACGCTCCGCGCCGCGCGTGTTCGGCACCAGCGCCGAGTAACGCACGTCGGGGTTGCGGGTCATCCCGGCCCACACCTCGTCCGCGTCGGCCATCTGGGGAATGGCCCGCGGATGCACGAACGAGACGGCCTCGATCCGCCCCACTCCGGTCCCGCTCAACGCGTCGATCAGCGCGATCTTCGCGTCGGTCGGGATCGGGGCTTCGTTCTGCAGGCCGTCCCGGGGGGCGACCTCGCGGATCGAGACCGCACTCGTCATGGCTGTCACCTCATCCGTGCGACGATTCCCGTGTCATAGTCGCCGCCGACGAACTCCGCGTTGTCCAGCAGCTCGGCGAAGAACGGCAGGTTGTTCTTCGGCCCGGCGATCTGGAAGTCGGCCACCGCGGCGCGTGCCTTGGCGATCGCGTCCTGCCGGTCGGTGCCGTACACGATCAGCTTGGCCATCAGGGAGTCGTAGAACGGGGTGACCGTGGTATCCGCGGCGAAGCCGGAGTCGACGCGGACGCCGTCACCGCTGGGCTCCGACCAGGTGGTGATCTTGCCCGGTCCGGGCAGAAAGCGCTTGGGATCCTCGGCGTTGACCCGCAGCTCGATCGCGTGCCCGCTGGTCGGGGCGTCGACCGAGAAGGTGATCGGCTCGCCGGAAGCGATGCGCAACTGCTGCTCGACCAGGTCGATGCCGTGGATGAGCTCGGTGATCGGGTGCTCCACCTGCAGACGGGTGTTCATCTCAAGGAAGAAGAACTCGCCAGTGGCCGGGTCCAACAGACACTCGACCGTGCCGGCGTTGCGGTAGTTCACCGCCTCACCCGCGCGCACCGCGGCGGCCAGGAAGCGTTCCCGCAGCTCCGGAGAGACCGCCGGGGAGGGCGCCTCCTCGACGAGCTTCTGATTGCGCCGCTGCACCGAGCACTCCCGCTCGCTGAGCGCGATCACCCGCCCGTCGGCCAGGCCGAGAATCTGCACCTCGACGTGCCGTACGCGCGGGAAGTAGCGCTCAATCAGCACGGAACCGTCGCCGAACATGCGCTCGGCAAAGCTGTGCACCTTGTCGTACTCGACGCGCAGAGCGGCCTCGTCGGCGGCCACCGCCATGCCCATGCCGCCACCGCCCGCCGCGGCCTTGACCATCACCGGGTATCCGATGGTGTTCGCGGCCTCGACCGCCGCCTCCACGGTCGCCGCCGGGTCGTGCGTGCCCGGTGCCACCGGCACACCCGCGTCCGCCATCAGGTTGCGTGCATTGATCTTGTCACCCATCGCGGTGATCGCCTCCGCGGACGGACCGACCCAGATCAGGCCGTTGGTCGCCACCGCGCGCGCGAAGTCGGCGTTCTCGCTGAGGAAGCCGTATCCGGGGTGGACGGCTTGCACGCCGGTGGACTTGGCCGCGGCCAGGATGGCCTCGGTGTTGCGATAGCTCTGTGCCGGATTTGCCGGGCCGACACAGATGGCCTCGTCCGCCTCGACGACGAACGGCATGCCCGCGTCGGCCTCGGAATACACGGCAACGGTGCGGATGCCGAGCCGCTTGGCGGTACGGATGATGCGGCGAGCGATCTCGCCTCGGTTGGCGATGAGCAGCGAGTCGATCATGTCCATCTTTCTATCAGCGATCGGACGCGGGAATTCCCTACTGGCCGACCAGCGCAATCGCGGTGGCCTCACACAGCAGGGTCGCACAGCGATCCCGGTCCACCTCGCCGCCGAGGAACGGCGTGGAGTTCATCAAACCGAAGGCGGCATGCGCGAGCACACGTGCCTCCGCTGCGTCGATGCCGGGACGCAGCGCCGTCAGCACGCCGACCCACTCCTCCACGTAAAGCCTCTGCAGGCGGCGAATCTGCCGGCGTGGTTCCTGCGGCAACCGGTCCAGTTCGTGCAGATGCAACGCGATGACGGCCGGGTTCTCCAGGGCGAACTCGACGTGGAAGCTGATCAGGTCGGTCAGCGCGGCGTGCGCGTCATCGGGATGCCTGGCCACCCGTTCGCGGCCACCGTGCAAAAGGCCCTCGCTCACCGGGATCAGGGCGGCGGCCAGCATCGCCTCCTTGCCGGCGAAGTGGTGATAGAGCGCCGGCCCGGTGACTCCGGCCGCGGACCCGATGTCGTCCATCGAGACGCCGTGGTAACCCCGTGCCGCGAAGAGGCCGACGGCGATCTCGAGAATCTCCTCCCGGCGCGAACGCCGGCGCGGAGCGGGCGCCCCCGTCCGCTGCTGCTGATCTAGCGTTGTCACAGGCAAACTCTATCCTGCTGTCAAGCCGACCCTGAACGATCGTTCATCATGCGGCATTCCCGATCGGTCAGCTCATCCCGCCAGGTTCCGTGCCGCGGGCGATCGGAGCGCGCACCAGGTTGCCCCACTCGGTCCAGGAACCGTCGTAGTTGCGCACCTGCGGGTAGCCGAGCAGGTGATGCAGGACGAACCAGGTGTGACTCGACCGCTCGCCGATCCGGCAATATGCGATCACGTCATCGCCGGACTCCAAGCCGAGGTCGTCACGATAGATCTTCTGCAGCTCGTCGGCCGGCTTGAAGGTGCCGTCCTCGCCGGCCGCGGACTTCCAGGGCTTGCTCACCGCGCCCGGAATGTGCCCACCCCGCAAGGCACCCTCCTGCGGGTACGCCTCCATGTGTGTGAGCTCGCCGGTGTACTCCTGCGGCGAACGCACGTCCACCAGTGGCCGACCGCTGGAGATGTGCGCCATGACCTGATCGCGGAAGGCTCGCAGCGGCGCGTCCTCGCGCAGCGGCTCGGGATAGGCGGCAGGCTCGCGGACGGTCTTCTCCCGCGTCAGGGTACGGCCCTCGCTCGCCCACTTCTGCCGACCGCCGTCCAGCAGCCGCACGTCACGGTGCCCGAACAGGCTGAACACCCACAGCGCGTACGCCGCCCACCAGTTGAAGTTGTCGCCGTAGAAGACGATCGTGTCGTCACGACCGATCCCTTTGGCACGACACATCGCGGCGAACGCCGCAGGGTTGAGATAGTCCCTGGTGAGCTGGTCGTTCAGCTCCAGATGCCAGTCGACCTTGACCGCGCCGGGGATATGACCGGTGTCGTAAAGCAGGACGTCCTCGTCCGACTCGACCACGACCAGCCCCGGAGTGTCGAGGTTGGCGGCGAGCCACTCGGTGGTGACCAGCTTCTCGGGGTGCGCATAGGCCTGCAGGTGCGGTGCCGGATCGTTCGGGACGGACATGACTTCACCGTATCGCTTTCCGCTCAGTGCCCGACCGGGCCGAGCTCCGGGCGCTTGGCGGTGCGCACGTCGCCAGAGGACCGGCCCAGCAGATGCCGGCCGACCCACGGCGCCAGATGCTCCCGCGCCCAGCGCAGATCCGCGCCCCGGGCCAGCAGCCACGGGGTCGGCGCGGGCACCGGCGGCACCAGCATCCACGCTTCGTCCACGCCCACGCCGAGCGCGTTCAGCACATGACCGGCGACCCGCCGGTGGCCGGCCGCGGACAGGTGCAGCCGGTCCGCGCTCCACATGGCCGGATGCTGGAAGGCTGCGTCACTGAACAGGTCGATCAGGATGGCGCCGTAGCGCTCCGCCGTCTCCTGCGCACCGTCGTTGAGCACCGCGGCCCGTGCGCCGACGATGCGCTGGGCGGGCAGGTGGGCGGTGACGTCGGCGAATCGGAACAGGATCACGTCAGCGCCAACCGCTCGCAGTCGCGCGATCGCTGGCTCGATCCGGCGGACCAGGGCCCGCGCATCGGCCCGGGGCCGCAGCACATCGTTGCCGCCCGCGGCGAAGCTGACCAGATCCGGCCGCATGGCCAGCGTCCGTTCGAGTTGCTCCTCCAGGACCTGGTCGAGGCGGCGGCCGCGGATCGCGAGGTTGGCGTACTGGAAGTCGGGGCCGGAGTCGAGCGCCAGGCGGGCGGCGACCAGATCGGCCCAGCCGCGATAGGAGCCGTCCGGATAGGCGTCGTTGAGGCCCTCGGTGAAGCTGTCACCCATCGCCACGAAACGCCGCCAGGCCATTGCCGCTCACCCCCTGAACGCGAGTTCATGCGCCGCCGACGTGACAGTTTTTCACTTCGTGGCGAGGAAATGCATCGTGACGATCGCGACACCCTGATTCACCGCCTTCACCACGTGTAACAGGCGAATCGCCCGGGTATCCGTTTCACCGACGACGCGGGGAGGGTTCACCATGAACAGGAACGCGGTCGGCGAAGTGATGACGCGCCGCGTGGTGTATCTGCCGGACGACACCATGGCGGACGAAGCGGCCCAGGCGATGCGCGATCAAGGCATCGGTGATGTGGTGGTCACGCACGGCTCGACCATCGCCGGACTGGTGACCGATCGGGACATCGTGATCCGGGTCGTCGCCGAGGGTCTGCGGCCCAGCGCCACTCCCCTGTCCGCGGTCGCCACCCGTGAGCTGATCATGATCGAGCAGTCGGCGACGGTGGACGAGGCGGTGCTGGCAATGCGCCGCCGTCGGGTCCGCAGGCTGCTGGTCTGCGATGCCGACCGGTCGCCCGTGGGCATCCTGAGCCTCAGTGACGTGGCTCTCCACCCGGCGACCGCGTCGGCGTGATCGCTGCCATGCCGAGCGTACTGTCGCGGGGGTGACCGACATGCCGCCGAAGCTCGCCGAGATCGTCGAGGAGTTCGCCTCCGCGCCGCGCGAGGTCGTGCTCGAAATGCTGCTGGAATTCTCCGACGCGGTGCCCCCACTGCCGGCGGGGATGGCCGCGCACGAGGGCATGGAGCAGGTCCCGGAATGCCAGACACCGTTCTTCCTCAAGGCCGACGTGCGCCCGGACGGCACCGTGACGACGCACTTCGACTGCCCGCCTGAGGCGCCTACTACCAGGGCTTTCGCCGGCATCCTGGCCGAGGGCCTGGCGGGCGCGGACGCGGCCGGGATCCTCGCGGTGCCAGACGATCTTTACGCCACCATGGGCCTCGCCCAGGCGATCAGCCCGCTGCGCGTCCGCGGCGGCACGGCGATCCTGGCGCGCCTCAAACGCCAGGTACGCGAGCAGACGGAGTGATCGTGGACATTCAGGTGTGGTCGGACATCACGTGCCCGTGGTGCTACCTGGGCAAACGCCGCCTCGAAGCGGCGCTTGCCGGCTTCGGCCGCCCGGTGCGCATCACCTATCGAGCCTTCCAGTTGGACCCGTCGCCGCCACCCCGCCGGATGTCGGTCAAGCAGGCACTGGCCGCCAAGCTGGGCGGCCCTGCCCGGGCCGAGCGGATGTTCGCCCAGGTGACCTCGCTGGCCGCGAGCGAGGGGTTGATCCTCGACTTCGACCGGGCGGTGGCGACCGACACCTTCGACGCGCACCGGCTGGTGGCCTGGGCGGCGCGGCACGGACGGCAGGCCGACATGGTCGAAGTGCTGCACCGGGCGCACTTCACCCAGGGCATCGACGTGGGGTCATTCCCCGACCTGGCCGCCCTCGCCGGAGTCATCGGGCTGGACCGCAACGCGGCGCTGCACTGCCTGGTGTCCGGCTGGGGCGCCGACATGGTCCGATCCGACCTGGTCGCCGCGCGCGACCTGGGCATCACCAGCGTGCCGACGTTCGTGATCGACGGCCGGTTCGCCGTGCAGGGCGCCCAGGAGGTGGCCATGCTGCGCGAGGCCCTGGCCGAGATTCAGCGGCGGGAGATCATCGACACCCGTCGATGACGTTTCACGTGGAACGTGGTTCCGTGGCCAGCCCGTCGATCACCTCGGCTCCGGGCAGCGCGCCGAGCGCCGGGCCGGCGACCGAGATCTTGCTGTGCCGGACCCCGGAACCGACGACGACGTGCGGGGTGGCGACCACGCGCGAGTCGACCAAAATCGGCCACTCCTTGGGCAGCCCGATCGGGGTTATCCCGCCGAACTCCATGCCGGTCAGACGGACCGCGTCGGCCATCGGCGCGAAACTGGCCTTACGGGCGTCCAGGTACCTGCGAACCACACCGTTCACGTCGGCACGCGTGGTGGCCAACACCACGCACGCGGCGTAACGGGTCACCTCGCCCCGCCGACCCGCGACGATCACGCAGTTCGCGGACTCCTCCGGACGTACGCCGTACGCCTCGCAGAACGCCGCGGTGTCAGCCAGGTCCGGATCGATCGGCGCCACCATCACCTGGTCGCCGTCGACCGGTGCCTCGGGCGGCATGACTTCCAATGCGGCCGCCACCGGAGCGGCCAGCAGATCGAGCCGGGAAACAGCCGGCTCAAGCTTCAAGCTTCCCATCACGCCGCCATCCTTGCGCACGTACGGGCGGGATGCCACGCGGGCGCGACCGGCAGCGCATTCGGCTCAGGCCCCGGCCCAACCTGCCGACTCTGAGTAACTGTGAGAGAGCGTCGCAGGGCGCGAGTGGGCACGGTGAGCGGGCTCGCTCTGCTCGTCGGGGGAACTGCGGTGGCCGCGGTCGCCGGCGGCACGCACTCCATGTTCGCGACGCTTCTCCTCGGCCTGCTCACCGCCGGCATGGGCCATGCGTTGCTGGATGAGGTCGGACGTCAGGCCGGTCGCCGCGTGCCGCGCTGGGTCGCGCACGACACGGTCAACGCCGTCCTGCTGAGCACCTGGACGGCGACCGCGCTGACGGCTTCGCTTCTGCCGCCGGTATCGCTGCGCCTGCGTATCGTCTGCGACGTTCTCGCCCTCGGCTACGCCCTCACCTGCGGCCACTTCGTCGTGCAACGGCGCCGGACCATCGCCCGTGTGACCCGCGAGCAGGCTGGCGCGGGTGCCGGCCGGCCGGCACCCGCGCCAGCCACCTGAGCGAAATTCGGTTGCCATCGACCACCCCGCCCTTATCCTCCGTCGAGTGCGATATCGATCATCGGATGAGGACAGCGCCCGGTGGGACGGGTTTCCATTCCGCGCCGGCGACATCGTGATCAGCACCCGGTCCAAGAGCGGCACCACATGGATGCAGATGATCTGCGCGCTGCTCATCTTCCAGACGCCGGAGCTGCCCGCACCGCTGGCCACGCTCTCGCCGTGGCTGGACTGGCTGGTGATCGACCGCGATGAGGTGTACGCCCGGCTGGAGGCCCAGCCGCACCGCCGCTTCATCAAGACGCACACGCCGCTGGACGGCGTGCCGATCGATCCGCGAGCCACCTACATCGTGGTGGCCCGGCATCCCCTCGACATGGCCGTGTCCCTGTTCCATCAGGGGAACAACCTCGATCGGGCGCGGCTCGCCGAACTGGCCGGCAACGTCCCTCCCGACGAGACGGCGGCTCCGGAGACGCCGCCCACCATGCACGACTCGTTGCTCGGCTGGATTCACCACGACGTCGCCCCGGCCGACGCGATGGACTCGCTGCCCGGCGTCATGTGGCACCTCAGCGACGCCTGGCACCGACGGCACGAACCCAACGTCGTCCTCGTCCACTACGCCGACCTGAGCGCCGACCTGGACGGTGAGATGCGACGCATCGCCGCCCGGCTCGGCATCGAGGTTCCCGCGCAGCGATGGCCCGAGCTCGTCGACGCGGCCGGGTTCGCGCAGATGCGCTCGCGGGCCGCCGAACTCGCCCCCAACCCGGTCGGCGTGCTCAAAGACACCCGCGCCTTCTTCCGGCGCGGCAGCTCGGGGGCGGGACGCGAACTACTCACCGAGCAGGAATTCGCCGACTATCGCGATCGCGCCTCCCAGCTCGCCCCCGCCGACCTGCTGGGGTGGTTGCACCGCTGATGCCGACGCGGCCCGTTCCGCCGCTTCACACGCTGCTCAGCACCTGCTCCAGCCGTTCCGGCCGCAACGGCCGAGCATGATCGTGCCGGCTGTCCGCAAACGCCTTCAGGATCCGCCGCCGCTCGGACTCCGCCAGAATTCCGGCGAACGGTGAGGTGCGCCGCAACCTCACCGCGTACTCCGCCGACGAGGTCAGCGCTTCCAGCACCGCCTCGGTGCCCTCGTCGAGCACCGCGTCCCAGCGGTCCAGCCACTCCCATGCGGACCCGTCGGGATGGCGCCGGCGCAGGCGGCGGAGGTTGATCGAGGCGGCGGCGAGCACCGCCGACGGATTCGCCACCACCTTGCCGGCCACCGCCCGGTGCAGCCACAGAGATCGCAGTTCCTCGCGGGTCAGCGACGGCTGGATCAACGCCTCGACGTCGCTGCGCCGGATCCTGCGCTGCCCGCCGACCCGTACGGATGGCAGCAGGCCACGCATGCACAGATCCACCACGTGCGCGCGCGAGGACCGGAGCAAGACCGCCGCCTGACCCGTCGACAACATGTGAAGCGTGCGCATCGTCACACGCGAATATTCTCGCGCGCACGATCTCCATGCAAGAACCGAACGGTCATTGACTCTTACACGCGAAAGCGGTCCCCCGTCCCCGGATCACCCGTCGTCGCAAAAACTTCGTTCCGGGGTGCAGGCTCCCCCGCCACTCGCGCGTCTCTCCTCATGTGTCGACGCCACGAGGGTCGACACCGTGCCATACAGAGATCCTCGTCAGGACGGACGGGGATCGCGACAGAGGGGGATCCATGCAGAAGGCGAAGATGATGGCTCGCGCCGCGACCGTGATGTGCGCCGGCGCCATGGTCGCGGTCGGCGTCGCCGGCCCGGCCACAGCCGCCACGACAACCGGCTCCGCGGCGAAGGCGGACACCCCGACCACGGCCGCCACCGACCCGGTGCTGTCCGGCGACCGCTGGGTCACCATCGTGCGCGTCCAGTCCTTCGAGTCGGGCGTGGCCCTGCCCGAGGACGGCTTCCTGCGCGAGGCGGACGACGACAGCGGACGGCAACTGTTCGTGCCGAAGCCCCTCGGCGGCGACGAGTACCTGATCAAGGCGTACGACGACGCCAACGACCGGCCGCTGTGCTGGCAGGAGTACCACCCGCAGACCACGGCCTCGCTGCGCGTCGAGGGGGCATCCTGCAACCCCCGCAAGCCCGAGCAGCGCTTCACCATCACCGCCGTGGGCGACGAGGAGTACGCGATCAGCAACCGGTCGGCGTACCTGCAGCGGGCCTCGAACGGGAACCTGATCCTGGAGGAGCTGGGCGACGCGGCGCTGGACGACACGTACCGTCTGGTGGACAACGGCCCGGCGCCGCACTCGTGCCACTGACCCCCGCCACGGGGTAGTTCGTCGGGACGGGGATGCCCCGGCTGGCCGCGGCCAGCCGGGGCATCCCCGTCCCGACGGACGTCAAACTCATCGGCGTTCCGGCCGGCCGATGGGCTCGCGGCGGAACGGCGCTCAGCACGGCCGCACCGTCGGTCACCATGGACATGCGTGAGGAAGTGTTCGCACGATCGGACGCGTCCGCTGTCACCGCACAGCTCGTGGCGACGCTCACCGACGCCGTCACTTCCGTTTTCGGCGACGATTGTCGCGACGACGTTCTCGTCGAACTGATCGGCCAGCCCACGTCGCGGTCCGGGCTCGGCGGAAAGGTCATCGGCAACGGCGGTCCACGCGCCTAGCCCGCCGAGAACGACGTGCACCCGGCGTCAAGGCAGCCCGCTCGACTTACGCCGTTTCTCCCAAGGAGCCCCGAAGGCGGGCGCAGGCCCGAATGCTGCCAATCCCGCCTTGGCGGAAACGACTTCCAGCGCAACAGGTGGTGTGGTGGAGCCCAGGGGACTTGAACCCCTAACCCCCGCCTTGCAAAGGCGGTGCTCTGCCAGTTGAGCTAGGGCCCCGGAAAGAACGAAGCTTATCGCAGGTCGGGCGCTGTGGTCGCCTCGTGCCACAGAGCGCGCTCGTCGCTGGATGCCTTGACACGCTTCATGATGAGAGTTGCCGCGCCGACCAGGCCGGCCAGCACCAGAAGCTTCTTCAGCATGGCCTCTCCTCACGTCGGTGTCGGTGTCGAGGTGCGAGTGGGGCTAGCTGGAATCGAACCAGCGACCTCAGAGTTATCAGCTCTGCGCTCTAACCGACTGAGCTATAGCCCCTCAGCAGCGACACCGAAGGTTAGCTTATCGCGCACTGCCACCCAAATTCGGGGGCGGCCACGCTGGGCCGCCCCCGAACCCGGCAATCAGTCGCGCTCGGCCAGGGTCAGCTCGACGCCGCCGACCAGGTCGGCACAGACGTTGTAGATGAACGCACCGAGGGTGGCCAGGGCGGTGAAGAGCACCACGTTGACCGCGCCGATGAGCATCGACGTGCCGATGACGCCCCATGCGGTGACCCGGAACCCACCGCCGTCGGAGGCGGACCCGCCGCTGGCGTTCACCAGTTCGCCGAGGCTGCTGTTGACCTCCGTCCAGACGCCCATGGCGTCCAGCGCGAGGTAGAGCACGGAGGTGGCGACGACCACGACGATGAAGAGCACGATCGACACGGCGAACGAGAACTTCATCACGGACCAAGGATCGATCCGCTTGAGGTTGAGCCGTGCCCGCCGCGGCCCGCGGGCGGCCGCGGACGACACCGTGGCGCGGGCGGACCGCATCGTCTCGGCGACGCGGGCGGCGCCCACGGCGGCACCGCCGGCCGCCGAGCCCGATCCGGGCCGCTTCGCACCCGGGTCGCCGGGACGGCCGTCACCGGGGCGACCGGACGGGCCACCGCCGGGCTGCTGCGGTTGCTGACCGGGCTTGCCGGGTGCCGTGCCGGGTCGCGATCCGGTGCCCGGAGCGGCGCCCTTGCCCTTCGTGACGATCGGCACGGTCGCCGAGGCCTTGGCTACGGCCGGTGATGCCGGCCGCTTGGGTTCAGAGGCGTCACCGTCGGCAGCCGGATCACCCGGAGGCGGGGCCATGCCCGGCGCCCGAGTGAATTTGGGCGGGGACGAGGCGTCGCCGGAAACCGACGCGCGACCAGCGGCGTCGCGGCCGGGTTCGCGACCGGCTTGCGCAGCGCCGCCGTCCTTCTTCGGCTCCTCGTCGACCGGAGTAGTCGGGGCACCCGGGCCCCCCGACTTCGCCGTTGTCTCCGTCATCAACTAGTCCTGTTCGTCAGGCTCGTCGGCATTGCGAGCAAGCGCCACGATGGTTACACCTTCGGGGAGGTCCATCAGCTTGACCCCCATTGTGTTCCGATCCCGCGTGCGCCGTACAGGCTTCACGGGAGTCCGGATCACACCACCATTGCTGGTGATGGCAAACAGTTCGTCCTCCGGGCTGATCACCAAGGCGCCGACCAGTCCACCACGACGCTCCGTGATTTTCGCAGTCAGCACGCCCTTACCACCCCGACCCTGCACCGGGTACTCCTCGATGGGCGTCCGTTTCGCGTACCCACCGTTGGTGGCCACCAAAACGTCCATCCCGTCCTGTACCAGCTCCATGGCGAGGAGCTCGTCGGCCTCTCCGAAGCGCATGCCGATGACACCGGAGGTGGCGCGACCCATCGGGCGCAACGCCTCGTCGGTCGCGTTGAACCTGATCGCCTGGGCCTTCTTCGACACCAGGAGCAGATCGTCTTCCGGAGCTGCCAGCGCGGCACCCACCAATTCGTCATCCTCCCGCAGGTTGATGGCGATGATGCCACCGCTGCGGTTGGAGTCAAATTCCGCCAGCCGGGTCTTCTTCACCAGACCATTCTTGGTTGCCAGCACAAGGTACGGTGCCACCTCGTAGTTCGGGATCTGGATCACCTGGGCGATGTGTTCGTCCGGCTGGAACGCCAGCAGGTTGGCCACATGCTGGCCCTTGGCCACCCGGTTGGCCTCGGGGAGCTCGTATGCCTTGGCGCGATACACACGGCCCTTGTTGGTGAAGAAGAGCATCCAGGAGTGCGTGGAGATCACGAAGAAGTGGCTGACGATATCGTCCTGACGCAGTGACGCACCGCTCACGCCCTTGCCGCCGCGCTTCTGCGAGCGGTAGAGGTCGGCCTTGGTCCGCTTCGCATATCCGGTACGTGTGATTGTTACCACAACATCCTCGCGGGCGATGAGGTCCTCCATGGAGACCTCGCCGTCGAACGGGATGATCTGTGTCAACCGGTCGTCGCCGTACTTCGCGGTGATCTCGGCGAGCTCCTCGGACACGATCGTCCGCTGGCGTTGCGGCTTGGCCAGGATGTCCCGCAGATCGGCGATCTCGATCTCGATCTTCGCCAGCTCGTCGATGATCTTCTGTCGCTCCAGCGCGGCCAGCCGCCGCAACTGCATGTCGAGGATCGCCTGGGACTGCACCTCGTCGATGTCGAGTAGCTGGATCAGGCCCTGACGGGCGTCCTCGACGGTCGGCGAGCGCCGGATCAGCGCGATCACCTCGTCGAGCATGTCGAGCGCCTTCACCAGACCACGCAGAATGTGCGCGCGTTCCTCGGCCTTGCGCAGCCGGTAGGCGGTGCGCCGGCGGATGACCTCGATCTGGTGCTCGACGTAGAACCGGATGAACTGCGCCAGGTTCAGCGTCCGTGGTACCCCGTCGACCAGGGCGAGCATGTTGGCGCCGAAGGTGTCCTGCAACTGGGTGTGCTTGTAGAGGTTGTTCAGCACCACCTTGGCGACCGCGTCCCGCTTGAGGACCAGGATCAGCCGCATGCCCGTACGCCCGGAGGACTCGTCCCGGATGTCGGCGATGCCGGTGAGCTTGCCCTCCTTCACCAGCTCCGCGATGCGTTCGGCGAGATTGTCCGGGTTGACTTGGTACGGCAGTTCAGTGACCACGAGGCAGGGCCGGCCGCGCGGGTCCTCCTCGACCTCGACCACGGCACGCATCCGGATCGAGCCACGACCGGTCCGGTACGCCTCCTGGATGGCCGACTGACCGACGATCAGCCCCCGGGTGGGGAAGTCGGGTCCCTTCACGATCTCGATCAGCGCTTCGAGGGTGGTGGCCTCGTCGACCTCGGGGTTGTCCAGGCACCACTGGACGGCGGCGGCGATCTCCCGCAGGTTGTGCGGCGGGATCTTGGTGGCCATGCCGACCGCGATCCCCTCGGAGCCGTTGACCAGCAGGTTGGGGAAGCGCGCCGGCAGGATCGACGGCTCCTTGGCGCGGCCGTCGTAGTTGTCCTGCATGTCGACGGTGTCCTCGTCGATGTCCCGCAGCATCTCCATGGCCAGCGGGGCGAGCTTCGACTCGGTGTTGTGGCTGACGAACCCGTTGGTGACGAACGCGTGGTCCTCGGTGTCCACCCGGATGCTGTAGACGGCACGCGGTCCGGCGTCCGCCACGCCGGTCACCATCGCGTACGAGAAGGCGGTCGGTGCGGCCGAACCGGGCAGGATGCGCGACGGGTGATCGATGTCCGCGATGTCCGGGCTGCGCAGCGGCGCCGGCAGCGACCAGGAATCGCCCGGTCGCGCCACGAGGTCGCCCGGGGCCAGCTCGGAGAGCAGCAGCCAGCGCAGCACCGGCGCACCGGCCGCACCGGGCACCGCGCACAGCACCGGGTGGTTCCGCGTGCCGACCAGCTCGTCGCCGTCGGTGGTCAGGATCCGCACGGTGGGATGCGTGCCGGAGTGGAAGAAGGCGTTCGCCCGCACCGGCTCGCCGGTGAGGCCCGCGACCTTAATGTCGATCGAGGTCTCCGAGGAGGGCGCGGCGTCCGGCACCAGGGTGTCGATGCGCACCTCGTCGCCATCCGCCATGCGGACCAGCGTGTCGCCGGCCACGCAGTAACGCATGGCCGCGGGCGGGTCGTTGCCGGGTGAGCCGAAGTTGCCGTTGCCGTCGATCAGCGGGTAGCGCAACGACCATGGCTGGGCCATGCGGACCAGGGCGTCATAGATCGACGAGTCGCCGTGCGGGTGATAGTTGCCCATCACCTCGCCGACCACGCGAGCGCACTTGACGTATCCGCGGTCGGGCCGGAATCCGGAGTCGTACATCGCGTAGAGGATCTTGCGGTGCACCGGCTTGAGGCCGTCGCGGACGTCGGGCAGGGCGCGGCCGACGATCACGCTCATCGCGTAGTCGAGGTACGAGCGCTGCATCTCGACTTCGAGGCCGACCGGCTCGATCCGATCGGTGACGGCGCCGCCGACCGGGTTCTCCTCGGTCGCGTCGCCGGGGGGCTCGGGAGTGTCAGTCACTGTTAACCCTTACTCAACCAAGATTCGGACAAAAGCCCGAAGGCTGTGCTTTTAGCTGTGGATAAGGCTGTGGAAATACGCTGCGTGCTGTGGACGGGCCGTGCCGTCCTTGCGAGACAGCGTTTCAGAACGTTCCCAATCAAATATCCAGGAAGCGGACATCTTTCGCGTTTCGCTGGATGAACGATCGGCGCGCCTCGACGTCCTCACCCATCAGCACGCTGAACAGCTCGTCCGCCACCGCCGCGTCGTCCAGGGTGACCTGGCGCAGGGTGCGGGTAGCCGGGTTCATCGTGGTGTCCCACAGCTCCGTGTAGTTCATCTCCCCCAGGCCCTTGAAGCGCTGGATGTCGTCCGGCTTGGCGTTTGCCTTCTTCTGCTGGCGCAGCGCGATGAGGCCGTCGCGTTCCCGGTCGGAGTACGCGTATTGGGCATCGTCCCCCTTCCGGTTCCACTTGATCTTGTAGAGCGGCGGGGCGGCCAGGTAGACGTGCCCCTGCTCGACCAGCGGGCGCATGAAGCGGAACAGCAAGGTCAGCAGCAACGTCTGGATGTGCTGGCCGTCCACGTCCGCGTCGGCCATCAGCACGATCTTGTGGTAGCGCAGCTTCGCGATGTCGAACTCGTCATGGATGCCGGTTCCCAGAGCGGTGATCAGCGCCTGGACCTCGTTGTTCTTCAGCACCCGGTCGATACGGGCCTTCTCCACGTTGAGGATCTTGCCGCGGATCGGCAGGATCGCCTGCGTCACGTTGTCGCGGCCCTGCTTGGCCGAGCCGCCGGCCGAGTCGCCCTCGACGATGAACACCTCGGACGCCCGCGGGTCGGTGGACTGGCAGTCGGCCAGCTTGCCGGGCATCGACCCGGACTCCAGCAGCGACTTGCGCCGGGCCAGCTTGCGGGCCTGCTGCGCGGCGATGCGCGCGCGGGCCGCCTGAGACGCCTTGGTGATGATGGTCTTGGCCTCGGCCGGGTTGCGGTCGAACCAGTCGGCGAGCCGCTCGTTGGCGATCTTCTGCACGAAGCTCTTCATGTCGGTGTTGCCGAGCTTCGTCTTGGTCTGGCCCTCGAACTGCGGGTTCGCCAGCTTCACCGAGATGATCGCGGCGAGGCCCTCACGGATGTCCTCCCCGGAGAGCTTCTCGTCGTTCTTCAGCAGCTTGCGCTCCACGCCGTAGCGGTTGACCGTGTTGGTCAGCGCGGCCCGGAAGCCCTCCTCGTGCGTACCGCCCTCGTGGGTGTTGATCGTGTTGGCGAACGTGTAGACCGACTCGCCGTAGGACTCGTTCCACTGCATGGCGATCTCGACCGCCATGCCGTCCTCGAGCGCCTCGGACTCGAACTCCACCACCGACTTGTGGATCGGGTTCTTCGTGTTGTTCAGGTGCCGCACGAAGTCGGCGATGCCTCCCGCGTACATAAAAGTGACCCGGCGGCCGTTGCCGTCCGCATCCACCGAATCGGGGCGCTCGTCGACCAGGTTGATGGTCAGCCCCTTGTTGAGGAATGCCATCTCCTGGAGCCGGCGGTAGATGGTCTGGAAGTCGAAGTCGACCGTCTCGAAGATGGTCGGGTCGGGCCAGAACTGCACCGTCGAGCCAGTGGTCTGGGTGGCCTCGCCCTTCTCCAGCGGGCCGGGCTTGGAGGCGGTGTATTTCTGCCGGTAGACGTGGCCGGACTTGTGGATCTCCACGGCCATCCGGGTGGACAGCGCGTTCACCACCGAGACACCCACACCGTGCAGACCGCCGGAGACCGCGTACGCCTTCCCGTCGAACTTGCCGCCCGCGTGCAGCACGGTCAGCGCGACCTCGACGCCGGGCTTCTTCAGCTTCGGGTGCAGGTCCACGGGGAAACCACGGCCGTTGTCGGTGACCGAGACGCCGCCGTCGGACAACAGGATCACGTCGATGGTGTCGCAGTAGCCGGCGAGCGCCTCGTCGACGGCGTTGTCGACCACTTCCCAGACGAGGTGGTGGAGTCCGCGCTCGCCGGTGGAACCGATGTACATGCCCGGGCGCTTGCGAACCGCCTCAAGACCCTCAAGGACGGTGATGGACTCGGCACCGTATTCCTGCTTCTTCTCTGCCACCCTTGGCCACTTTCTCGTCCCCGGCGCCGTTGTGCGGCACCGGACACGGGGTTGGCGGGCAGGCGGGCGCTCGGCGGGCAGGGCACACACGACAACCCGCGGGAGAAGGCGGACCACCGGTGGAGCCGAGCCGCGCCGGTCGCCGCGGTCGCCCGCGGATCGTGATCGGCTGGAAAACATCGCGTAGCGTGACGAGGGGCCGATCACCGCTCAGGGCGGCAAGGGGCCGTACGAAACGCTTGTGACGTTCCCGGTCTGTCTCGATTCTACTCCGCCGGATCGAGTATTTGCGGGTCCGGCACCCTCTTCCGGGTGCCTCAGATTGCCGCAGCCGCCCGCAGGGCGCTACCCACGGGTCCCCCTACACGAGCCGACAGTAGTGCGCAATGTCGAATGATGCGGCCGCCACACCCCAGGGCGCGCCTGCCGAACAATCCGGCCACGCGCTGCGACACTGCCTCGCAACGGTGGGCAGTGGTGCCGTACCCTGCCCGCGCGGGCCGGTGTCGCCGCCGGACGGCCGCACGGCTCAGGTCGAGGAGAGGTGTGCCCCATGGCGCTGGACAAGGGGCTGGAGAATGTCGCGGTCAACTGGCCGCGGACCAGTGAATACTACGACCCGGTGGCTCCCGCGGAGTTCGTCGACTTCGGCGCCGTGGCGGATGCTCCCGATGTCGCAGCACCCACCGGAGCCCTCGCGCTGCACATCGCCAAGACCGGCACGGTACGCGCCACCGCGTACACCGAGCTGGTCGATCTTCTTCTCGGGCTGGACGGCGTGCTGTATGCCACGGATGCGGCCGCGGAGGATGAGGACCCAGTGATCGACCCGGACGGGTGCGCCTGGATTGCCGGCGGATTGGAGCGCTTCGTCGAGGGCCACGAACCATACGGCGATCTGGTCACCTTCGACAGCGTGGCGAGCGTGATGCGCAACGCGGTGGCCTCCGGACGTCTCGCCGAGCAGCAGCTACGCTGGCTGGACCACCGGCTGACGGCGCTGCGCGACGACGCGGGCAACCCGCCGCACTGGACGTTCGCCCGCACCGAACTGGCCATCCTGGCCGGCTTCTATCGCCGCTGCGCGGAGCGCGGATTCGCGGTCTTCGCCAGTTACTGACCGTTCGCTCTGCATGGCCCGGCCGGCACCCCGGGATCAGCCGTAGGTGTCGCGCGGCCCCCGGCCCTGCACCCGGCGTGGTCCGCGAGCCCACGACGGCGCGGCCGGGCCGTGGATGTTCAGCCGGGTCACCACGTTGTGCCCGATCTCGCGAGCGATGTTGCGCAGCAGCGTGGCCGACAACATGCGTAACTGCGTGGCCCACGCGGTGGACTCGGCCTCCACGGTCAGCACGCCCGCGTCCAGCTTCACCGGCCGGCTGTGCTTGGCGATGTCCGCGCCGACGACCTTCTCCCAGGCACCGAAGACAGTGGCCTCCGCGCGCGGCTTCTCCCAGCCGCGCGCCTTCATCAAGCGTTCCAGAACGGCGCCGAACGGCTGCGGATCCCGCGGATCGGGTCCCGGACCGGAATAGCCCCGTAGCCGCCGCCCCTCCCCCGGGCCGCCGCGCCGTCGCTGGGGGCGCGGGGCGGCACGCCGCTTGGCCAGGGCGGCGTCGAGCACGGCGCGGGCGAGTTCCGGACCGGCCGGTGCGGAACCGTCCGGTGCGGAACCGGCCGGTCCGCCGTCGGGCGCCGGCGTGGCGGGCTCATTCGACACGGGTCACCGCTCCGGGTGTGACGTCGTAACGGGCACCCCGAAGGGTACTCGGCACGTCCTCGGCGACGGCACAGGTGACCAAGAGCTGCGTCGCGCCGGACACCAGCCCGGCCAGCCGGTCCCGGCGGCCCGCGTCCAGCTCGGCGAACACGTCGTCCAGGATCAGCACCGGTTCGATGCCGTCCGTGCGCAGCAGGTCGTAGGCGGCAAGCCGCAGGGCGAGGGCGAGCGACCAGGACTCGCCGTGGCTCGCGTACCCCTTGGCCGGCAGCTCGCCGAGGCCGAGAAGGAGATCATCGCGGTGCGGACCGACCAGGGTGGTCCCCCGCTCGATCTCCGCCGTGCGGCGCTCGTTCAGCGCGGCCAGCAACGCCTCCTCCAGCGCGGCCCGGTCCGGCGTCAGCCCGTCACCGAGCCTCGACTGATAGGCCACCGAGGCCGACGTACGCCCCGCGGCCACCGCGTCGTACGCCTTCGTCACGTGCGGCCCGAGGGCGGCGACCAGCTCGATCCGGCCGGCGAGCAGCTCCGCGCCGTGACGCGCCAGGTGCTGGTCCCACACGGCGAGCGTGGAGAGGTCCTGCCCCTTCGTGCCGCCGACCTTGCGGGTCAGGTAAGCGGTACGCAACAACGCGTTGCGCTGTTTGATCACCCGGTCGTAATCGGCGCGCACTCCGGCGTACCGCGGAAGGCGCGCCACCAGCAGGTCGTCGAGGTAGCGGCGCCGCTCGGCCGGCTCGCCGCGCACCAGCTCCAGATCCTCCGGGGCGAACAGGACCGTGCGCAACGCGCCGATCACCTCGCGGGGACGGCGTACCGGAGAGCGGTTGAGCCGAGCGCGGTTGGCCTTGCCGGGCACAAGCTCCAGCTCGACCAGCAACTCCCGCCCGTCGTGCACGATCGCGCACCGGATCACCGCCGACGCGGCGCCCGCCCGGACGAGCGGGGCGTCCGTCGCCACCCGATGACTGGTCAGGGTGGCGACGTATCCGAGGGCCTCGACCAGATTGGTCTTGCCCATCCCGTTGCGGCCGACGATAACGGCCACACCCGGGTCGAGATCAACCGAGATCCGCTCGTACGAACGAAAATCGGTCAACTCGACCCGGCGTACGTGCATGGATCAGTTGACGACCGCGTGACCGCCGAACTGCTGACGCAGCGCGGCGACGGCCTTCATGGCCCGGGAGTCGTCCTGGCGAGACTCGAAGCGGGCGAACAGCGACGAGGCGATGACGTGCAGCGGCACCGCCAGGCGGACCGCCTCGTCCACCGTCCACCGGCCCTCGCCGGTGTCCTCGGCATAGCCCTTCAGCTTGGCCAGTTCCGGGTCCCCGTCCAGGGCACGGTCCAGCAGGTCGAGCAGCCAGGACTTGACCACGCTGCCCTCACGCCAGCTCTTGATCGCACCAGGGACATTGTCCACGTACTCGGAGGCTTCGAGCAGCTCCCAACCCTCGGCGAGCGCCTGCATCATGCCGTACTCGATGCCGTTGTGAACCATCTTCGTGTAGTGGCCGGCACCGACCGGACCAGCGTGCACGAAGCCGTACGGTCCCTCGGGCTTGAGCGCGTCGAAGATCGGCTGGGCCTTGGCGACGTCCTCGGCGGAACCGCCGACCATCAGGGCGTACCCGTTCTGGCTTCCCCAGATGCCGCCGGAGACGCCGCAGTCCAGGTAGCCGATGCCCTTGGTGGCGAGATGCTCGGCCCGGGGCGCGTCGTCGACGAACTTGGAGTTGCCACCGTCGATGACGATGTCACCCTCGGACAGCAGCTCGCCGAGCTGACCGATCACCTCGTCGGTGATCTGGCCGGCCGGCACCATGGACCAGATGACCCGCGGTGCCGAGAGTTTCTCGACCATCTCGGCGACGCTGGCGGCATCGCTGATCTCCTGGTTGCGGTCGTAACCGACGACCTCGTGCCCGGCGCCGCGCAGGCGCTCGCGCATGTTGCCGCCCATTCGGCCGAGACCGATAAGGCCGAGCTGCATGGTGTTCCCCCTAGCAAATGTGTGGTTCTACGCCCTCAGTATCAGCGCGTTACCCGGATCGGCATGATCAGATAGCGGTAACCGGGCACGATTTCGCCGTCTTCGGACGCGGGGGAGATCACCGCGGGCTTGAACGCGTCGACGAACGAGAGCACAGCGTTCGGAGCTCCGAGGTTCTGCAGGCCGTCGATGAGGTACTGCGGGTTGAAGCCGATGGTGAGCGGTTCGCCGGTGAAGGTGGCATCCATCGCCTCGCTGGCGCGGGCTTCCTCGGTGCCGCCGGCCTCGACCACGAGCCCCTCGTCGTTGAAGCTCAGCAGCACCGGGGTGGTGCGCTCGGCGACCAGCGCCACCCGCCGGACCACCTCGATGAGGCCGGCCACCGTCACCCGGGCCTCGGCGTTGTGGCTGGCCGGGAAGAGCGAGCGGACCGGCGGGTAGTTGGCACCGTCCAGCAGCCGGCTGGTGGTGCGCCGGGTGCCGCCAGCGAAACCGATCATGCCCTCGCCGGCGTTGCCGTGCGCCAGAGCCACGGTGACCGCGCCGCCGAGGGGCCCGAGCGTTTTCGCGGTGTCGTTCAGCGTCTTCGCCGGCACCAGCGCGTTCAGGCTGATCTCCGGGTCGTCCGGCTGCCATTCCATCTCACGCAGGGCCAAGCGGTACCGGTCGGTGGCCAGCATCGCCAGGCTGGAACCGTTCAGCTCGATGCGGACGCCGGTCATCATCGGCAGCGTCTCGTCGCGTCCGGCCGCGATGGCCACCTGAGCCACCGCGGCGGCGAAGGCCGGCGCATCCACGGTGCCCGCGCTGGACGGCATCTCCGGCAACGTCGGATAGTCCTCGACGGGCATGGTCGGCAGGGTGAAGCGGGCGCTGCCGCACACCAGCTCCAGATGCGCGCCGACCGCAGCGACGTCGGCCGGCTTGGCCGGCAGCGCCTTGGTGATCTCGGCGAGGAGACGCCCGGAGACCAGCGCGGCGCCGTCCGCGTCCGCCTGCACCTCGACGGTGACCTGGCTGGAGACCTCGTAGTCGAAGCCGGAGACGTGCAGTCTGCCGTCGGTCACGCGCAGCATGACCCCGGCGAGGACCGGCACCGACGGCCTGCTGGGCAGGCTCTTCGCCGTCCATGCCACGGCGTCGGCAAGGGCGTCTCGCTCCACCCGGAACTTCATGGTGTCCTCCGCGTGCTTCCTCTTATAGGGGCGGACTTGAGAACTCTATGGCGCGGGCCGCTGCGGCGTGCGCCCGCCCCCGGTGAGTTCTTCAGGCTCGACGGCCGTGAAGCCGGTCTGACGAGCATCCACACCTTCCACAACGGTGATGATTGGTTTTTGTTTTCTTAGAAGAGATAACTCGTCATCTTCATCGGGGCTGTGCACAGTGTGGAGAACCCGCGTTTACGCAGGTAGGAGGGTTATCCACCGGTGTGCAGCCTGTGTGAAACCGGGGTACAAACCCCCGTCTGCGTCCACAGTCGCGGACCGGGCGGAAGTTGTCCACCGTTGTCCACCGGCTATCCACCGGCTATCCACGGGGTTTGCCCCCAGGCCTGGGGATAACGCCGGAACGGTACCGGCTCGTCGTCCCCAGAACCTTCAACAGGAATTCCACACCCTTCCCGCACCGGTGGACAGGAAGATAACCCTCCGTACTTGTCCACAGCGGTTTCCCCAGGAGTTGTCCACATCTGTGGTTTGTGGGAGCCAGCGTTATCCACTGCTGGGGAAACTTCCTGGGGACAAGCGGTGGATAACGCTGGCACGCAACAGTCTCGTCCCATCCCTGTGGAATCCTGCGGACGCGTGACCCGTGAGGTGATCTCAGAGGGAGCATGTGCAGGCCGAACCCCGTCGACGCGGTGCCGCAACACGTCATTCCCGTTTCGTACCGGCTCCGCCCCCGCGTGCCGTGCCCACCCCCCCGCGTCGCGTCCCCCCGCGTCGCGCCCCCCCCCGCGTCGCGCCCGCCCCGCCCCGCCCCGC
>NZ_BMMX01000011.1 GCF_014646155.1 Mangrovihabitans endophyticus | reverse complement strand
ACCAAGCCAGAGCCATGAACAGCCACTACGCCCGACAAGCCCTCATCGAACCGTGATCACGATCCCCGGCTGGAGTATTAGGCCGGAACCCGAACGAGACCGGCTCGAAGTCGGCCTCGAAAATAGGTTCCAGGACAAGCTTCAGGGCGGCCTGCACGACCCGGTCGGCGACGGTCGGGATGCCCAGCTTGCGAACCTTGCCCGACCCGCCCGGCTTAGGGATCTTGCGTTCCCGCACCGGTTGCGGACGAAACGATCCGTCCTTGACCGCCGATCTGATGCCGTCCAGAAACGCCGGGACGCCGATTTCCCTTTCGATTCGGGCGACCGTCAGGCCATCCGAACCGGCAGTGCGCGCCCCGGTGTTACCCGCGACCCGTTCAAACGCCACGATCAGCGTCGCCGGGTCGTGCACGAGGTTGAACAGGTCGTCGAACCTGCGGCCCGCATCGGCCGCAGCCCAACGGTGAAGTTTGGTCTGCATCCCCGATACCCGCCCGAACACGTCCTCCCGGACCGGTCCGAGCGAGGCACTGCCATTCGGCAGCGCGTCTTTCGGCATGACAGCATCCTCTCCTTCTTCAAACCGCTGCCGTCCTTCCCCATGTGATCGGCTCTCCCGACCTCGGAGTACTACGACGGCTCCGCCCCACCCGGCGCGTTCAGCAGACGGTGCACCTATCCCGGCCATCAGGCTGGCTGCCCATGGCCGGGAACCGTCGCCGGGTGGTTCCCGTGTTCACTGCTGGATCGCTCATCGAAGGAGGCACCCGACTTTGTCCCCGCGGCATCGCCACGACTACGCCGCAGACCTTCACCATGGCCTCCCTACGGAGGTGAAAATCCCCGCCCAGGAGTTCCCCGCCCGTCATGAAGAACGGGTGCGCACCGCGACCGGCCCAGATCCACCAGGTTCGAGCCGGTGACCACTTAGGAGACGTAAACGCCGGTTCCTCGCGTATGCCTTTTTCCGATTCGCTAGCCGGACCCGCACCATCTGGCAGTACTGACACGTCCCGGCGTTGTCAGGGCCGCTTGCCACCCTCCCCGGCACCTCCCGGATCAGGCTGCCCCCAGCTTCACCGCTCTGCTGCGACAGAACAGCGGTAAAGGTCTCTCACCTCCACACAATCCAACAGCGCCTCACGGCGCACTCTCCCCAGTGGTTAACCCTTTCGCGTACAGTGACAACACGACCTCGTCCACTCCAGACAAGCGCCGCTGCCGTTTCTTCACGATCTTCGGTTCGAATGTGCCTTCACGGTCGCGGGGAACGTCAATGTGCACTTCGCCGGCGGCGTCCGAGGTCACCGTCTTCGGCCGGGTGCCGTTCCGCACGTTGGCCGACTCACGGCCCGCTTCAGCCCGATTCTTCTCGTGACCGAGATGCTCGGTCACCTCCTCGTTCAACGCGGTCTCGAGGACGTTCTTGGTGAACAACTTCAGCAAGCCGCCAGGCCCGGTCAGCTCCAGCCCACGAGCCTTCGCCTCGGCGACCATCGCCGCCGCCGCGGCCTGCTCCGGCGACAGCTGCCGCCCGACACGCCTTCTCTTCTTCGGTGTCTCCACGATCTCTGACGTCATTACTCACTGTGCCCATCCCGCCGGTTCTCAAGTCCGGCGAATCGGGCCAGAAACACCTTTTCAGGTACAGCCCCGACGCCGGGCGTTACACCGTGATCGATGGAGAGCGGTGGCGAATCGCCGACGGCAACGACCGCGTCGAGCGTGCACCGAGGTTGCCGGAGCAGGGCAAGGAGTGAGGGTCGCGGCTCCTGGAGCGAGCCGTGGACCCGATGTTCCAGTGCCGCCCGAGTTCAGAACGGCGCGTGAACCCGTCCGATGACCTCGTTGGGACCGAGGGGGTCGATGGAGTCCGCCACCTGTCCGGTGGATGCCGGCCGATGGGCTGAACGGTTCCGGTGTTGCCGTCCGTGATCGTCAGTATGGTGTGCACGTGGGTGCTGTGAGTGATCTTTCGGGTGTTGTGGAACGTCGAGTCCTGGAGCCGGATCCGGGTCTGGTCAAGAGCCTGGGGATGCATCACACGTTGGAGTCGGCGGTCGCGGATCTGGTCGACAACAGTGTCGACGCCGGGGCGGCGCGGGTGGTGGTCCGGTTCGAGGTCGAAGGCGGTCAGCCGGTTGCCCTGACGGTCGTGGACGACGGTCGTGGCATGGACGAGCATCAGGCGGATGAGGCGATGCGGCTCGGTCGTCAGCGTGACTACGCCTCGAGTGATCAGGGGCACTTCGGAATCGGGCTGAAGGCGGCCTCGTTCAGCCACGCGGACACGTTGGCGGTGTACACCTCGCCGGGCGACGGGGCGTTCCACGGCCGGCGTCTGCGCAAGGCGGAGGTTCAGCGCGATTATAGCTGTGACGTGCTGGACCCGGCGGTGGTCGAGGGCGAGTTGGCGGGCGGTCTGCGGCGGGTGGACGCGTGTCGGGGGACCTGTGTGCGGTGGTCGGACACGCGTTTTCCTCGCATCAACGACCTGGACGAGCGGGATTGGTTGGCCGAGTCGCGGTCTCGGCTTCGCATGCACCTGGGTCTGCTCTATCACCGGATGCTGGCCGACGGCCGGCTGCGGGTGGAGGTCGAGGTGTACGACCGGGACGTTGAGGAGGCCGGCCCGCCCGAGCGGGTGGCGCCGGTGGACCCGCTGGGTTTCGCCGCCACCGCGGTGGCCGGCTATCCCCGGGAGTTGGTGGCGACGGTGGCGGGCGCCGAGCGGCCGCTCCGATTGGAATGTCACGTGGTGCCGCCCAAGTCGAGCGGTCCGTCGTTTCGGTTGTACGGGCGCGACGGCAGGGAGTTCCAGGGCTTCTACATCTACCGCAACGACCGGCTGTTGCAGGTAGGCGGCTGGAACGACGTGATCACCGTTGACAAGACACGGGCGTTGGCGCGGGTGATGATCGACGACTGGGCGGCCGTGGCCCCGCACATCCGGATGAACCCGGAGAAGAGCGGGATCGTCTTCTCGCACGAGCTGAGTCTGGCTGTGGCCGGCGCCTCGGCCGTCGACGAGGACGGGGTGACCTTCGAGCGGTATGTGAAGCGTGCCGAGGAGGTTCTGGCGGAGTCGCGGAAGCGGCGCAGCACCCGCCGTCCAGTGATCGAACCGTCTCGTGGCCTGCATAAGGACGTGCGGCGGGTGATCTCTGCGGAGGTGCCCCTGCGCACGGACGAGGACCCGATCGAGATCCGCTGGCGGCGCATGCCCGCCGACAGGTTCCTGGAGTTGGATCGTGAGGAACGCACGGTGTTCCTCAACCAGTTCTACCGGCCGATGCTCACCGGGGGGCGTACGGGGCTGAGTGACGCGCCCCTGGTGAAGACGTTGGTGTTCCTGTTGACCGAGGAACACTTCCGCGGCCACCACTGGGGTCCTCGTGACAAGGATCTGATCGAGATCTGGGACGCGGTGCTGGGAGCCGCGGTCCAGGCCGAATACGGCTACCGGGATCAGGTGTGAGCCCCTCGGCGGAGCCGGGTCGGCATCTGACGGGTTCGGCGCTCGAGGAGTATCTCGGCGCGAAGCCCTCGGTGATCCGGGTGGCCGGTGAACCCGAGTGCCGGATCGTGTTCGATCCGCCGAGGCGGTCGATGTCGTTGCGAACACCGCGGTCGGCCGACGAATTGCCCGAGTTGTCCGCCTACCGTCGAGTCGAGGCGGCCATTGTGATCGACGGGGGGCGCGCCTGGTCGGAGGTGACCGTCGACTACGCCGACCGTGGGCCGGAGGCCTACCTGCTGTTGACCGACATCGCCGACATGATCCAGGTCGGCAGGCTCCCGATCGCGGACGCGGTCCGGTCAGCCCTGGACACGTTCCGTGATCTGGTGTCCACCGGGGGCGGTCTGTCGGCCGAGCGGCAGACTGGGCTCTTCGGCGAGCTGTTGTTCCTGCGGTCGTGCATGGCGGCCGGAGCGGCCGGGAGCGTCGTGGACGCCTGGAAGGGCTTCGAGGGCAACGAGCACGACTTCGTCTTCCCGACCGGCTGCTTCGAGATCAAGACGACGCGTACGGAACGGCGGCGGCATCGCATCGGCGGCCTGGAGCAGCTGACGCCGTTACCTCAGACACCGCTATGGCTGGTCTCGGTGCAAGTGACCTCGGCGTCCACGGCGACCGGCCGCACACTCGGTGATCTGATCGACGTCGTCCGTGCCGCCGCCGGCGGCGCCCGAGGACGTCTGGACGCCGGGCTGACGCAGGCGGGATGGCGTGACGCCGAACGCAGCCTCTACCCCGACCCGCTCGTGACACGGTCGATCCCCACCGCCTATCGAGTCGACGACGGCTTCCCCGTGATCGACCGTGCCGTCGTGGCCCGCGCCTGTGTCCGTCCCGAACTGATCGTCGACGTGGACTACACGATCGACGTCACCTCACTGACCCCTGACACACCGCCGGCCCCGGCGGACCGATTCGTGAAGGGAGGCTGACGAGCGTGCCCAAACCCGTCGAGGACTGGCAGGACGATCTGAGCGCCGCCGTCGCCGCGTTGCAGGCCAAGGCTCCCGCGGACCTGCTCAAGCGGGTCAACATCGACCGCGAGGACGACGAAGTGGTCACCGACGACGACCTGGTGCATCTGTTACGGACACACGACCAGCGGCAGAACGCCGCCGTGCGGGCGTTGGCGCTGGCGTTGGCCGACTGGGACTACGCGCAGGACCCGTCCTGGGACGCCGGCCGTCGCACGCAGCCGCGCACGGTCGAACGCCGCGACCTGGTGTACCGCCTCTTGAGGGTCTCGAACGACGTCGCCGAGGCGATGACGGCGTCGGCCGCGGTGGCCACGATCCGGCACACCACCGTCGGCCTGCGGTGGGAGCCCTGGTACACCCGGCAGCGCCAGTACGACATGGCGTTCTACTGGCCGCACTACAAGTCGTACCTGCTGGAGCAGAAGGGCTGGAACGCCGAGTCCGTCACCGCGCTCGACCTGGCCACTACCGAGGTCGTCCAACGGCTGTCCGATCCCAGCGCCCAAGACAGCTACCAGTCCAAGGGGCTGGTCGTCGGACACGTGCAGAGCGGCAAGACCGCCAACTTCACCGGTGTCATCGCCAAGGCCGTCGACGCCGGATACCGGCTGGTCATCATACTCACCGGCACCATCGAACTGCTGCGCTCGCAAACCCAGCGCCGCCTCGACCGCGAGCTGGTGGGTCGGGAGAACCTCACCCGCGGTCTGGCCGACGGCGGCGCGGCGGAGGAGTTCGACTACGCCGACGACAAGGACTGGCTCGACGGCAAGTTCGTCAGCCACGGCCCCGACTTCTCCACCCGCGGCTACCCGGGCATCGAACGCATGACCCTGCTGCACCGCGACTACATGCGACTCCAGCATGGACGCAGCCGCCTACGCCTGCATCTGCGCCGCCCCGAGCTGCCCTTCTACGACCCCGAGAACCTGCTCCCGGCCGACGTCCAGCTCTTCGTGGTCAAGAAGGAGCGCAACGCGCTGCAGAAGCTGATCCAGGATCTGAAGCCCCTGCGGGACAAGCTCAAAGAGATCCCGGCCCTGATCATCGACGACGAGTCCGACCTGGCCTCCATCAACACCAAGAACCCGGTCAAGAAACCCGGCGAACGGACGAGAATCAACAAAGGCATCACCGACCTGCTCCGACACCTACAGCGCGGTCAGCTGGTGATGTACACGGCTACCCCGTTCGCCAACTTCTTCGTGGACCCGGACGCCGACGACATCTTCCCCAAGAACTTCATCGTCACGCTGGACCCGCCGCCGGACTACATGGGCGTGCAGGAGTTCCACGACGTCGGGTGGAACACCGAGGACGACAAGGACGATCCGGCCACCTCCAACGAGCGGGCGTTCGTACGCCCGGTCGGACCGCCGCCGGATTCGGAGGAGCCCGCGGACCGGGGGCAACGTGAGGCCGAGATGTTGACGGCGTTGGACTCGTTCGTCCTCGCCGGCGCGGTCAAGGTCTACCGGGAGGACAACGGTCAGCCGCCCTACCGGCATCACACCATGCTGGTGCACGAGTCCACCGGCACCGACAAGCACAGCGAGCAGGCCGCTCTGGTACGCCAAGTGTGGAAGACGGCCCGCTACGACCGGCCGGAAGCCGCCCGTCGGCTCCGCCGGTTGTGGGACGAGGACTACGGGCCGGTGTGCCGGGCCCGCGCCGACGGATTCCCCGTCCCTGCCTCCTTCGACGCCCTGGTGGACGCGCTGGGCGAGGCACGCCGACGCATCGAGGAGGTCGGCGATCCGGTCCTGGTCGTCAACAGCGACCAGGACGTGCAGAAGCATCAGCAGGATCTCGACTTCGACCGCAACGACGTCTGGCGGGTCCTCGTCGGCGGCGCGAAACTCTCCCGCGGCTTCACCGTCGAAGGGCTGACCATCTCCTTCTACACCCGCAAGGCGCTCCAGGCGGACACCCTCATGCAGGCCGGACGCTGGTTCGGCTACCGCAGGGGCTTCAAGGACCTGGTCCGCCTGTTCATCCGCCGCGACCCCGACGGGCCCCACCGCGTGGACCTGTACGAGGCTTTCGAAGGGCTCATGCGCGACGAGGTGGCCATGCGCGAACAGCTCAAGGAGTACGAGGGCTTCGACGACGAGGGGCACCCGATCGTCGAGCCGTGGCAGGTTCCGCCCCTGGTCAGCCAACACCTGCCCTACCTACGCCCGACGGCACGGAACAAGATGTTCAACGCCTACGTCGACAGCTCCGGCGACGCGGGCAAGTTGCGGGACCTGTACGGCCTGACCTCCCGCGACGACGTGCAGGGCAAGAGGAACAACTACCGCCTGGTGCGGCCGATGCTCACGGCGCTCACCGACACGCGGACGTTCGTCGCCGCACGACGCAAGCCGGAAGACCCGCCGTCGACCTTCGAAGCCCGCACCGGAACCGTGAAGGCGACCGAGTTCGTCGACGTCCTCGAGAAGCTGGCCTGGGAGCTGGACGAGTGGGAGAACCGCCTGCGTCCGATGATCCGCTTCTACCGTGGGCTCATCGAAGACGGCCGTCTGGAGGACGTCGTCCTGCTGTGGCCGCAGTTGACCCGCCGAGTCATCGAACGTGACCTTCCCGGACTGCCGGGCGCCCAGATCGTGACGAGGAAGCGGCGCATGCCTCCTCGCCGCGAGTTCGTCGGCAGTGACGCCAAACACCGCGCCACGCCCACCGGGATCGCCGGCGCGGACCTCGCGGACGTCGATCCACAGGCCGCCGCCCTGCGCGACGGCGACGGCAGGCGGGCCGCAGCACTGATCTATTTGGCCGCGGACATCCGCGACAGAGGCGACGGTCCGAGCCCTGCCGCGGATCTGCCGCAAGAACCGGACCCGGCCGACATCGCCACCCTCATCTCCCTGGCGGCCCCGGTCACCGCCACCCCACACGGCAGGTCGGTCATCCAATGGTCGGTACGCCGCGAAGCGGCCCGCGGAGACGCCGTCGTCCCCCTCGAGTGACCGGCGCCGTAGGGCCGGCGCAGGTTCGGCCCTACGGCGCGTCCCCGGCGGGCGTCCGACTTGAAACGTGCCGTCGGCGCGGTATCACTGCCGCGTTCCGTTCGAAAAAACGATGTCACCGCCCCGTCGACCGTCGGCGACGGTCGTCCACCCGGCCCGCCGCCGGCCGCGCACGGGCGACGGCGTCCTTCACGCGTGTCGCCGCCTCGTCGACCGGTTCGTGCTCCCAGACCCTGATCACCGTCCACCCCGCGTCGGCGAGGCGAGCGTTGGTCTCCGCGTCGCGTCGACGGTTGGTCGCCACCTTCGTCGCCCAGAACTGCGCGTTGGTCTTGGCCACGGTGTGATGCGTCGGGCACCCGTGCCAGAAACACCCGTCCAGGAACACCGCCACCCGTGCGCGGGGGAACACCAGATCGGCGGTCCGGCGTACGGCCTTGATCGGCCGCCGGTTCACGTAGTACCGCAACCCGAGGGCATGAACCGTGCGACGCAACGCCAACTCCGGTTTGGTGTCACGACCCGTGTTGGCTTGCATGGATCTACGCACTCCGGGTGACGAGGCCCACGATTCGTCAGACATGTGTTCTACTCCACGGCGCGCCGGGGCGATGTCCAGCGGAAAGGCATCTACCATGCTCCACGTGAGTGAGCCGAGCTTGATCGACCTGTTCGCCGGGTGCGGCGGAATGACCGTCGGGTTCCGCCGCGAGGGTTTCCAACCGCTCATGGCCGTGGAGCACGATCCGGCCGCCGCGGCGACCTACGCCGCGAACTTCGGCGAGGAGCACACCCATCCCGTCGACATCGCCACGATCGAGAACGACGCGATCCCGTCCGCGGACGTGATCATCGGCGGTCCGCCGTGCCAGGGCTTCTCCAACCTCGGCAGCAAGAACGTCGACGACCCCCGCAACCAGTTGTGGAAGCAGTACCTGCGCTTCGTGCAGGTCGCCAGGCCGCAGGTTTTCGTCATCGAGAACGTGGACCGATTCTCCCGCAGCAGCGAGTTCCAGCTGCTGATGGAGGAGGCCGACCACGGCATGATCAAGGACTACGAACTCACCCCCGGCGTGCTGCTGGCCGCCGACTACGGCGTCGCGCAGCGCCGGCCCCGAACCATCGTCATCGGCTCGCGCATCGGCAAGATCTCCCTGCCGACCCCGACACACGCGAAGGTACCCGCCGCGGGCCTCAAGCCGTGGGAGACGGTGCGCAGCCGCATCGCGGGACTCGACGAACGACCCGCGAGCACGGAGTTGCCGGACATGTGGACCGATTTCTTCGGTCGACGCTTCCGAGGACAGTTCAAAGGCCGCGACATTCATTTCGGTCGGCAACCTACCCCGCTGTCGCTGGAACGCTACGACCACGTCCCTCCCGGCGGCGGCCGGTTCAACCTGCCCGACCGCCTGCTCTCACGGTGCTGGCGCGAGAAGAAGACCGGCACGACCGACGTCATGGGCCGGATGCGCTGGGACGCGCCCTCGCTGACCATCCGCACCGAGTTCTTCAAGCCTGAGAAGGGGCAGTACCTGCACCCGCAATGGGATCCCCACGACCCGAACCGGCGGGTGAACCGGGTGATCACCCACTACGAGGCCTCACTGTTGCAGGACTTCCCCAAGGACTTCGTCTGGTGCGGGTCCAAGACCGAGATCGCCAAGCAGATCGGCAACGCCGTCCCGTCGGGGCTGGCGGCGGCCGTCGCCCGCCACGTCAGGAATCACCTGAACTGACCCGCGGCGGCCCGCGCGAGGCGACCGGCGGACTTCACCGCAGCCGCCGACCGTCTCGACGCACGTCCGGGCCGGTGCGCCGGCGACCCGGCAGAACGGGTGTCGAGACGGCCGACGAACGCGTCGACGGCTCGGGTATTTGACCCTGAACCGCCCGTGCCGGCACTCTCCGCTGCGTGTCCTACACCCAACGTGGTCTCTTCGAGGACGAGGCGTCGTCTCGCTCCGAGCCCGCCATCCTGCGCGTCACGCGCAGCCGCGTCCTGCCGCCTCGGCCCAAGCCCAAGGACCGCCCGCGGCACTCCGAAGGACCGGTGGCGCCGAAGACGGACGCCCGGCCGCCCACCCCGGCCGAGGACCCGCAACTGTGGTCGGTCCGCGCCGAGATCGAACGGCTCGACCCCACGGGTGTGCGCACGGGATACGCGATCCGCGAGGCGCTGGATCAGATCTACGACGGGCAGCGGACCGGGCGGTGGGAATACACGCAGCTGCACAAGACCGAGAAGACGCACGTGGGGACCCTGGTCGAGATCTGGCTGCAGCGTGAACTCGGACTCCTCGACGGCGAAGACCTCGACTACCGCGTCGCCGGCGTCGACGTCGACTGCAAGTGGTCACTCAACCTGTACGACTGGGAGATCCCCCAGGAGATGTACACCCGCGGCGACAAGATCGCCCTCGTGGTGTGGGCCAACGACTACACCGCCCGCTTCGCCACCGGACTGATCCGGATCAGTGAGGCCGTGCTGCGGCCCATGGGCAGACAACGTGACGGCAAACGCCGCCTCAACGACCGTGGCCGCGACCACATCCTCTGGATCCAGCCCGGGGCCGACCTGGTGAAGAACACCCTGCTCCACGTCCAAGACCCCCAGAAGCTCGACCTCATCGCCTACGCCACCCGCGGCCAGACCGCGGTCACCAACCTGTTCCGTCACCTCACCGGGGAACTGGTCAACCGGGCGACCGTGCTCACCGCGGCGCAACAGGTAGACAGCGCCAAGAGGGTCCGCGACGCGCGCAAGCACCTCAAGCCGGAGGGCATCGTCATCTTCGGCCACTACGCCCCGCACCCGGCAATGGCCCACCGCCTGGGTCTGCCGGCGCCGACCCTCGGCCGGTTCGTCAGCACACGCCTGGCGCCCTGGCAGCCGGGCGACCCGGAGCCGTACGTCGAGGTCGAAGGAGGACGGTGGCGCCGAGCCCGGACCTCCGACCCGATCGTCCCGGCACCGGCGCTGCCGGTCCAGTCGGTGGAATGACCCGGCCGGGCGGGACCACCGGCATGCGATACAGGGCACACGGCGCAACCAGCCCCCGTGCAAGGCTGACCTGATGCCGGCCCCCTTCGTCAAACGACTCTGCGGCTATCGCACGGGAGGCAACCCGAACACCTCCGACAACAGCGACGCCCTGTCCAAGGAACTCGGCCACGCCCTGTTCGAGGCGATCGGCGTCCCGCCGAACCAGGTCGGCCCCTCCGACGTGGGAACCGAGATGGAGGCCGGCATCCGCCGGCACCTCCACTCACTACGACCCGATCTGCGCATACAAGACAGCCCCTCGGCCGCAGAGTTCGAACAGTATCGCCACCTCACCGTCTTCCCCCGGTTCCGCCGCGACCGCAGCGACACCGCCGCGCACCTCGCGCCGGTCGCCGCCGCCGTGGCCGCGATGAGCCCGTCGAACAACCGGGAGAACCTGCAACGGCTCCTGGAAGAGGCCTCGCAGCGGCTGCGGGCTCAAGACGACCTCTCCCTCGAGCTTCTGCTGCAGATGCCCGAAGAGGCCCTTCTCAACATCGACGTCACCGTCGCAGATCTAAGACCCGGAAGCCCTTCCCGGCTCCATATCGCCCTGTCCTCGAAGTGGTCGCTGAGGACCGACCGAGCCCAGGACTGCGTTTCCCAAGGTGCCAAACTCGTCGCCCAGCGCCGCGGCCGCATGCCCCACTTCGCCGTCGTGACCATGGAGCCTCGGCCCTCCATGCTCAAGATCCTCGGCGACGGCTCCGGGTCCGTCGACTGCATCTACCACCTGGACCTGCCGGCCCTGGAACAGGCCATGGAAACACTCGTCGACCTGCCGCGACGCCGGGGCAGGAAATGGGCACCCATGCAGACCTTCCGCAGACTGATCGCTCAGCGTCGCCTACTGGACTACGACGAGCTTTTGGAAGAACTCGCGGGCCTACCCCCAGGCGAAGCCGCACGGTAAGCCTGATCGGAAGAACCCCGGTGAACGGCGGCGACGTCCAGGACGTGCCGTGCGCCACGCTACGAGGTTCCCTCACCACACGTTTGCGCGCCCGGACCTCGACCATGTTTCCTGAACCGGTGGACGACGACTCCGTCGCGCACCGCGCGGACGATGTACTGAAGCTTTGCCGTGCCGTGCGGGAGGCGATCACTTTGCTTCGACTGACCGAAGCACAGCGCGCCGAGCTCCTGGCGGCGACGGCACGGGCCGAAGTCGCAGCAGCGCGTACCCCCGTCGACCACATCGGAATCGCGACACACCTACGGTCCATGCGCTATATGCTCGTCGAACTGGCGGACGGTCCGTTCGCGGCCATCATGGCCGACTCCGCCGCCCGCATCCTCGGCGACTGCATCGGCCGGATGTTCTCGTAGCCGACAGGGCACCACGCTCGGCCCGCCTGGCCTGGCACCCGTGCCCGGAATCGTGGCTCGATTGAGGGCCCGCCGGCACGGCCGGTCTCCGATGACCGCCAAGCTCGTCCCAAGCAAGACTGGGACGGTCGGATCTCTCCTCGCTGCGCGGCTCCGATCCCGCACTCCCCGTTACCTAATGAGTCCCGAACAGCCCGCCGCAACCGACGAGGATGCCTTCCCGTTACCTGGCCTTGAGGTCTCCAAAAAGGTCGGCACCCATGGCTGCGGTGGGCCGTCGCTGGGCAAGCATCTTGATCGTGATTGCAGCCCGCACGGCACACATCTCGCGTACCGGGAGCCGCCGAGCTCTGACCTGCGAAGACAGGATCCGTGCGGGCCGGTGGGATCGCGAACGGCTCATCGGAGGGTAGGCCACAGAGGTTCGTCATTAGGGCGCCGCGCGGTTTCGTCACGGGCTGACTGACCTGGGGAGGAACGTGGTTCGACAGTGTTTTGCGGCATCGACTGGGCGGAACGGCACCACGACGTCGCGGTGGTCGACGAGCAGGGAAACTGGTCGCCAAACGGCGCATCGGTGACGACCTGACGGGCTTCGCCGAGCTCGTGGAGCTGCTGGCGGCCGTAGGCGACAGCGCGACCGATCCGATGCCGGTCGTGATCGAGACGCCCCGCGGATTGCTGGTAGCCGTGTTGCGCTCGACGGGGCGTCGGGTCTACTCGATCAACCCGATGGCGGTGGCCCGCTACCGCGAACGGCTGACGGTGTCGCGTAAGAAGTCCGACCACGTAGACGCGATGGTGCTGGCCAACATCTTGCGCACCGACGCCCACGTCCATCGGGCATTGCCGCAGGACAGCGAACTGGTCCGGGCTATCGCCGTGCTCGCCCGCGCTCATCAGGACGCCACCTGGCGGCGCACCCGTGCCTCGAACGAACTGCGTTCGCTGCTGCGCGAGTTCTATCCCGCGTTCCTGGACACCTTCGTCGGACGCCGGGGAATCTGACCAGCACGGATGCACGCGCCGTGCTGGCGACCGCACCGACCCCTGCGGCTGCGGCGAAGCTGTCCCGGACCCGGAGGCCGCCTACGGCGCGGTGGTCGGAAACGCGGGATCGAGGACCTGGCCGACGAGTTGCATGATGCGTTGCGCCGGCCGCAGTTGCGTCAGCCGCCCGCAGTCGAGAAGGCGATGGGCATCCAGGCTCTCGCGCTGCTTGCGACACTCGACGCCGAGTGCGCCAGCGTCGACGGCCTTGCCGAAGCAGCCGGCGAAGCCTTCCGCCAGCACCCCGACCACGTCATCGTGCCGCGTGCTGGCCGAGATCGGTGACGATCGCAGCCGGTTCGCCGACGCGCGAGCGCTGAAGGCCTACGCCGGTTCCGCTCCCGTCACCCGCGCCTCCGGACGCAGCATCTTGGTCACCCACCGCCGGGTCAAGAACGACCGGCTCGCCGCTGTCGGCTACATCTGGGCCTTCGTTGCCGCGACTCACGCCGAACCTGCGAAGCAGCACTACCAGCACCGACGCGATCAAGGCGATCGACACGCAGCGGCTTTGCGCCACCTGTTCAACCGCTTCAACCGCATGCTCGGCCAGCTCCATCATTGCCTGCAAACCGGCCAGGCCTACGACCCGATCAAATCCTTCGGCCTCTCTGGAGAGCCTCCACAGGCGGCAGCCGCTTGACGGTTAGCAAGATCGGAGGTCTTGATGCCCGGCATCGGGGTCAGGACCACAGCCCGGATCCTGCTTGAGGTCGGCGATGGCACCGCCTTCAAACCCCAGGCCACCTAGCCGCCTACGCCGGCCTGGCCCCCGTCACCCGCCGCTCCGGCACCAGCATCCGCGGCGAACACCTACCCAAGGGCGGCAACAAACAGCTCAAACGCGCGTTCTTCCTCGCCGCGTTCGCGTCCCTGTCACACCCGCCCTCACGGGCCTACTACGACCGCAAACGGGGCCAAGGCAAACGACACAACGCCGCCCTCATCTGCCTCGCCCGCCGCCGGGTCGACGTCCTGTTCGCCATGCTCCGTGACCAGACGCCCTACCAAAACCGAACCACAGAACACGCCCTCGCCGCTTGACGAAATCCATAGGGACACCCCCCCAGAACCGGGAGGAGCAACGTGCTCCGACCACCGGGGCATGGCGCTACTGGCACCCAGGATGGCCTTCGCGCCTGAAGCCTGGCCCCGCTGCTATCCGGACCCGGCGGCACGCCGCGAGCCGACCCGGAACAACGCTCACCAGCCATGACGCCGACACCCGAGCACCACCGGAGCACCAGCCGGGACAAACCATCCCAACCGGCGGAAACGACAAACGGCCATGACCACCGTTACCGCAAGTCATGACCGTTGTCGTGTGGCGCGCCCGAAGGGACTCGAACCCCCTAACCTTCTGATCCGTAGGCCGCTGGTGTTATCGCGCGTCGGGCCTGTGGATCAGGGCTGCGATGCCTTCGATCAGGCGGTCCAGGCCGAAGACGTATTCGTGTTCGAGGTTGTATGCGGCCTGGTGTACTTGTCCCGCGGCCGTGCCGACTCGGCCGGCGATGGGGAAGCGACTGGGGTCGAGCACTTTGGCCAGCGCCGGGCCGGCCACCTGCCACCATTGGATGTCGGCGATGCCTGAGTGTTGCCGGGCGCGTTCAGCCTCAAGTTTGCGGCGGGCTAGGCCTTCGACATGAGTGTGAACGAGGGTGATGGCGGCGTCCATTTCGATGTCGGTAAGTCCGATGCCATCCACGACGCGTAGTTCCAGATCGTACTTGGCGATCGCGTTGGGTCCCAGCGGGGGTCGGCCGGTGAAGACTTGCAGCGTCCACGGATGCTGCAGGTACATCTCCCAGTTCGCGGCTGCGACGTGGCGCAGACCGTTACGCCAGTCGCTGGGGCTGATCTTTTCGAGCTGCGTGACGGCCTCGCCGTAGACCGAGTCCAGCATGGCCTCGACCAACTCGGCGCGGGAGGCGACGTAGGTGTACAGCGACATGGTTCCCACGCCAAGCGACTCGGCCACGCGCCGCATCGACAGTGAGGACAGGTCCTTCTCGGCGTCGGCGATCCCGATCGCCGCGGCGACGATCTGAGCGCTGGTTAGCGCGTGTCGTGGGCCGCGTTGGGGCAGTCGCTGGGTGCCCCAAAGCAGCGCGATCGTCCGCGCGGGATCGGCGCTGCTGCTGTCCGTCGTCACGGCCTCAGCATAGTCGCTTTACTCCGTATCCCGTACGGAGATCTGTGCTACCTTCTCCGTATGGCATACGAAGAAGAGTGGTGGGGCCACTCATCGGCGGGAATCACGGCGCGGAACCTGCGCAAGCGATACGGCGACCACGCCGCACTGGACGGGTTCAGCCTCCAGGTGCGACCCGGGACGGTGTGCGGGTTGCTCGGGCCGAACGGCGCTGGAAAGACCACCGCGGTACGGATTCTCGCGACACTCCTGCGTCCGGACGACGGCCAGGCGTCTGTCGCCGGCTGGGACGTGGTCCGCCAGCCGAGGCAGGTGCGCTACCGGATCGGCCTGGTCGGTCAGAACGCGTCGGTGGACGAGGTTTTGACTGGGCGGCAGAACCTGGAGCTATTCGGCAGGCTCGGTCACCTGACCGCCCGCGTGGCGCGGACACGGGCTGGTGAGCTGCTGGAGCGGTTTGGTCTGGCCGAGGCGGCCGACCGGTCCGCCGCGCAGTACTCGGGAGGGATGCGACGCCGACTGGACCTGGCGACGAGCCTGGTCCTCGCACCGGCGGTGCTCTTCCTGGACGAACCCACCACCGGGCTTGATCCGGCCGCCCGCATCGACGTCTGGGCCCATATCCGCGCACTGGTCGGTACCGGAACCACGGTTCTGCTGACCACTCAGTACCTCGATGAGGCTGACCAACTGGCCGATCAGATCGCGGTCATGGACGCTGGCCAGATCGTCGCCGAAGGCACCCCGGATGAACTCAAAGCCAGGGTCGGACCCGACCGGGTCGAAACGGTGACCCGCAAGCCGACCCTAGACGAGGTGTTCCTCCATCTCACCGGCCACGCCCCGACGACGCCGCACCAAGCAGCCGGGGAGGCGACACGATGAGCACGCCAACCGCCACCGCGGTATCCAGATCCGGCTCGTGGGCTCGCGACGCCGCCAACCTGACCCGACGGATCCTCCTGCACTGGAAGCAGCGCCCGGTCTCCATCGCGCTCACGCTGCTGTTCCCGGTCCTGATCGTGCTGATGTTCCGGTACCTGTTCGGCGGCGCCATGCCTGTGCCGGACGGGACCTACACCGACTACCTCATCCCCGGCATGCTCGCCATGACCATGCTCTTCGGCCTGGAGTCCGTGGCCCTGGCCGTCACCACGGACGCCGCCAAGGGCGTCACCGAGCGGATCCGCGCGATGCCGGTCAGCGGCAACGCCGTACTGGCCGGCCGCGGCTGGGCCGACCTTCTCAACGGCGTCGCCGGCCTGGCCGTCATGGTGACCGCCGGCCTGGTCCTGGGATGGCGACCCCAGCACGGTCTCGTCTCCACGCTGGCCGCCCTGGGCCTGCTGCTGTGGCTGCGGTCCGCCTTCACCTGGGTCGGCATCTACCTCGGACTTCTCCTCAAGACACCCGAGTCAGCCGTGTCCGTACAGGTGCTGGTATGGCCTATCGGGTTCCTCTCCAGTACCTTCGTCTCCCCGGACACCATGCCCACCTGGCTAGGCGAGATCGCCACCTGGAACCCGCTCTCATCGACCGCCACAGCCATCCGTGACCTGTTCGGCAATCCGACCTGGGCCACCCACACCTGGGCCGCGGAGCACGCGGTACCACTGGCCGCGATGTGGCCCGCCGTACTCACCCTGGTCTTCCTCCCACTGGCCCACCACCAACACCGCTCACTCGCCAGCTAACGACACGCCACAACCTCGCGACTGCTACGGGTCGGACCGGGCGTGTTTCATAAGTCGTGGCCGGCCGAAGGAGTCACCGCCTCCCTCTACCTCAAAGAGCTCTACGTCCAAGACGGCTACCGCCGCCACGGCATCGGCACCCGACTCCTGAAACAGAGCTGAGCCCTCGCCGCCGACAACGGCTACAGCCGAGTCGAATGGACCACCGACAAATACAACCCGGCCGCCGACACGTTCTACGCACAGCTCGGAGCCGCCACCAACCCGGACAAGACCCTCTACCGCGTCGACGGCAACAACCTCACCCGGCTCGCCCAGCACTAACGCAGCACCCCAGAACCGGGAGGAGCAATGTGCTCCGACCACCGGGGCATGGCGCTACTGGCACCCAGGACGGCCTTCGCGCCTGAAGCCTGGCCCCGCCGTCATCCCGGACCCGGCGGCACGCCGCGAACCGGCCCGGAACAGCGCTCACCAGCCATGACGCCGGCACCCGAGCACCACCGGAGCACCAGCCGAGACAAACCATCCCACCGGCGGAAACGAAAAACGGCCATGACCGCCGTTACCGCAGGTCATGACCGTGATCGTGTGGCGCGCCCGAAGGGACTCGAACCCCTAACCTTCTGATCCGTAGTCAGATGCTCTATCCATTGAGCTACGGGCGCTTGATCGCCAGGTGCGCCGAAATGGTGCTCCCAGGCCAACTAGGCGTCGACTCTAGCACGGTCTGTTCCGGGGCCGCGCCGCGGTATGTGCGGCGGGGACCTGGCACAGACCGTGCTGACGGCAGCCGCCGAAACCCCAGGCCACGGGGCATGGGCTCAGGTAGCTCCGGACGAGAGACTCATCACGTCCCGGATCAGACCGAGCAGCGCCCGCTGCCCGAACGGCTTGTCGAGGAACGCGTTCGGCCCGGTCAGTTTGGGCACGTGTGCGGTCACATCGGCGTACCCGGACATGAATATCACCCTGAGGCCGGGGTGGCGCTTGTCCATGCGTTCGGCGAGGCGGTAGCCGCCGAGGCCGGGCATCACCACGTCGGTGAGCAACAGGTCGATGGGGGTTTCGCCGGTGGCGACCACGCGCAGGGCCTCCAGGCCGTCGGCGGCTTCCACCACGTCGTAACCGGCGCCCATGAGCGAGTGGCAGATGATGTGGCGCAGGTCCGCCTCGTCCTCGACCACCATCACGGTGCCGCTGCCGCTGGGCAGGGCGACCCGGTGGTCCGTGTCGGCCGGCTCGTCCTCGACTTCGGGGGCGTCGGCGGGCAGCAGGATGGTGAACGTGGTTCCCTCGCCGAGTTCGCTGGCGACCGCGATGGCTCCGCTGGCCTGGCTGACGATCCCGTACGCGGTGGACAGCCCGAGGCCGGCGCCGGCTTCCGGGGTCTTGGTGGTGAAGAACGGCTCGAAGACGTGGGCCTTGACCTTTTCGCTCATGCCGGTCCCGTCGTCCTGCACGGTGATGCTGGCGTAGCGGCCCGGTGCCAAGTCGTGCACATTCTTGTCGACGAGGTCGATCGGCCGGGTTTCGAGCGTGATGGTGCCGCCGTTGGGCAGGGCGTCGCGGGCGTTCAGCACCAGGTTCATGATTACCTGTTCGAGTTGCACCGGGTCGACCCAGACCGACCCGACCATGTCGTCCAGGTGTGCCTCGATGGCGATGTCGGCGCCGATGAGACGGCCGAGCAGCGTGATGTCCTCGCGGACGAGGTCGTTCAGTGGCACCGGCACCGGCTTGGCACGGGAACTCTGGCTGAAGATGAGGAGTTGCCGGGTGATCGCGGCGGCGCGCTGGCTGGCGCGTTCGACCTGGCCGAGGATGGGCACGGCGGGGCCGCAGTCTTCCACCGCGTCGTAGAGCAGGTCGACGGCGGTCATCAGGACGGCGAGCATGTTGTTGAAGCTGTGCGCTACCCCGCCGGCGAGGCGGCCGAGTGCTTCGAATTTCTGCGCCTCGTTGAGCTGCTCCCGCAGGAGTCGCTGCTCGGTGACGTCCCGCACCACGTTGAGCACCGACTGTTCGTCACGCCATCCGACCCGTACGGAACGCATCTCGCCGACGCGGCGCTGCCCGTCGGCGATGGCGTCGATCTCCACGGTCTCGCCGTCTTCGGTGGCGATGCCCAGCTCCGAGCCGACGAGATCACCCGAATCGCAGCCGAAGAATCTGGCTGCGGCGTCGTTGGCGAAACTGACCTTTCCCTGCAGATCGGTGACGATCACGGCACTGGGATCGACATCCAGCACCGACCCCGCATCCGGGTCGGCCGGCCGCTGGATTCGCGTACGGGCGATGGCGTAAAGAACGCTGCGAGCGAGGGCACCGCGCCCGGCGTCGTTCTTGTCGATGACGTCGGAGGCGCCTTCCGCGAACGCCTGCCGCCGGATCTCGTCGTCGACCATGCCGCTGAGCACGACGATGGGCTTTTCCGGATGCGTACGACGCAGTGTCTGCAGTGAGGTGATACCGGTGGAGTCGGGGAGGTTGAGGTCGAGCAGGATGGCGTCGAATTCGCCCGCCCCGAATGCCGCGTCGATGGCCGCCATCCGGCCAACCCGGTGCAGGTCGAAGGAGAATTCCGCAATAGTGCTGAGATGTTCGGCGATGAGCTGAACATCGCCGGGGTTGTCCTCGACGAGCAGCAGCCGGATGGTGTCGGCGCGGGAGAAGACGCGCGAAAAGATCTGGCCCTCGTAGGTGTTGTCACTCATGGTCGTCCGTTGAATCGGTCGGTTTCGAACATCGTGTCCAGGCGTTCCCGCTCGTTGCGGAAATCGTAAATGGGCGCGCCGCTGAGGATGCCGTGCACCCCGACGAACGGGCCCTCGATGTGCATGCCGCTGTCGTCGATCCAGTACTCCCGGATGTTGTGGTCGTGCCGGGTGCCGCGCATCTTCAGCACGGTGAGGGCGCGGCGCATGTTGCCGTTCAGCTCGACGTAGCGCAGCAGGATGATGGTGTCGGTGATGGTCGAGATGTGTGTGTCGGTGGGGGACTCACCCGGGCCGAGCATGGCGGTCGTCGTGGTGAACATTCCGGTGATCTTCTTGAGTTTGAGGTGGCCGGAGAGTCCGATGAAGAATTCCCGGAAGGGTTTGGTCGCAGTGCCGCGTTCGAAGGCGGAGAGGCTGTCCACCGCCACGCGGGTCGGCTGAAAGTCTTCGATCTCGCGCTTGATCCGGATGGTGTGGTCTTCCAGACCCATCTCCTCGGGGTACCGGCACACGATGCGCAGCAGGCCGGCCTCCTCGGCTGCGGCCAGGTCGATTCCCCATCCGGCGGCGTTACGGCGCATCTGGTCCGGGCTCTCCTCACCGCCGAAGAGGATGGCGCGCTCGCCGGCGTTGACGGCGGCCTCGATGTATTTGGACACCGTGAGCGTCTTGCCGGTGCCGGTGGCGCCGCTGACCAGGATGATGGCATCGCGGTAGAGGCCGCCCCCGCACATGCCGTCGAGTTCGGGATTTCCGGAGGACACCCGTTCTTCGGTGGAGCGCTGCACCAGCTCGAAGGCGGACAGCGGGAGGATGGTCATGCCACTGCGCGGGTCGATGGTGAAGGGGAACTCGCCCTTCTGGTGTGCGGTGCCGCGAAACTTGAGGATCTCCACGGTGCGCCGGCGACGTTCCATCTCCAGGCGGTTCCGCAGCACGATCACGTTGTCCGCGACGAATTCCTCCACGCCGAAGCGACCGACCGGTCCTTCCTCCTCGATGCGTTCGATGGTGACGATGGTGGTGACGTCGAGGCTCCGCAGTCCCATGTAGATGCGGTGGAGTTCGCGCCGCACCACGTTGGCGTCGGAGAACTGTGGAAAGAGACCACCGACGGCGTCGAGGACGACGCGCTTGGCGCCCACCTTGCGCACCGCGTTCTCCAGTCGTGCCAGCAGACCCGACAGATCGAAGGAGCCGACCTCCAGGAAATCGTCGCCGGGATGCTGGGTGGCGTCCACGAAGTTCAGCCGACGGTCGGCGACCAGAGCGGGCAGATCCCACCCGAAGGAGACGACGTTGTGCATCAGGTCGTCAGGCAACTCCTCGAAGGTGCAGAAGACACCGGCCTGGTCGTATCGCAAGGTGCCTTCCACGAGGAACTGCATCGCCAGGAGCGTCTTGCCGCTTCCGGCGGTGCCGGAGACCACGGTACTTCGTCCCCTCGGGAGGCCCCCGTAGCCGATCTGGTCCAGCCCCTCGATTCCCGATGGTTCGAGAGGGAGCTGCGTACCCACGCTCAGGTCAAGCATCACTGTCCTTGTCGTTTCCGAGATCGTCGTCGGTAGCCGTGCCGTGCGTCAGGCCGCCTGGGTCGAGCGGCAGGACGTCAAGGCCGGAAAGCACTCTGTCCGGGTCGCTCAGGTCGCCGATGATCCGCCGTGCGGGCGTGGGCCACCGTTTGAGCAGCGTCGGTGTGGCGAGAATGCGGTCTGCCTCTGCGAGGTCGGGTTGTTCGAGCACGTCGATGACTTCGACGTCGACCTGTCCGTCGAAGTGGGTGTGGCAGATCGCGCGCAGATTGCGCAGGGCACGCATCGATCCGGGCGTGCCGCCGGTCACGTAGAGCCGCAGATTCATCGTCATCGCGGCACTCCATAGTCGTGGTAACGGCTGCTGCCCACCCGGTAGTGATCGACCAGGAGGCCCATCATCTCGAGCCCCAGCAATCGACCTTCCAAGGTGAGGATGTGTGCGCGGCGCGGTGGCCGGACCGCGCAGAGACGGTCCACGGCGGCCAGATGAATGTCGAGCAGGTCGCGTGGTCCGCCGCCCAGGGTTCCGATCCTGGTGGCGAGCACCTGCATGGCATCGTGCGGCTTGCCCTTCTTGCTGAATACGGCATCGACGTATTCCTCCACCAGGTCGACGTAATCGGCCACGGCACGGGTGTAGACCGCGGGTAGGCGTTCGGCCAGCGGTCCCGCGCCGGCCATGGATGCGGTGACCACCGTCGTGCTGGTCTGCGTGGACAGGCTGCGGTACCTCGCCCTCGTCTCGTCGGCGGCCCGTTGTCGTTCGAGCCGACGGCGATAGATGGCGTAGCCGAGGGAACGACGCACCGACAGCGCAGTCATTTCGTCCTTGAGCAGGAAGTCCTGAGCTCCGCGGGTCATGCACTCCCAGGCCATCTGTTCGTCCTCCAGTCCGGTGAGGACGACGATCGGCACGATGTGCCCGGCGTCGAGGATCGCCGCCACGACGTCGGCCCCCCGCCCGTCGGGAAGACTGAGGTCGAGGAGCACGGCGTCGAAGTCGGCGTCGTCGAGATGCCGCAAGGCTTGGGCAAGCGATGCGGCGGAGGTGACGGTGAATTCCTCGCGGTCGGCCGGGCCGTCCAGGAGGAAGTTCGCGACCAGTTCGGCATCGCCGGGGTTGTCCTCGACCAGGAGGATGGAGCGGTCTTCGGAGAGTTCGGTGGTCAAGACGTGTCACCGTCCCATTGGTCTGCCGGTCCCGACGGTAGCTGCGACATGCGTAGCCAGAAGTCGGCGATCTGCCGGACGACGGTCAGATAGGTGGACAACTCGATCGGTTTGACCAGATAACAGTTGGCGCCGAGCCGGTAGGCACGGTTGACGTCGTGTTCGTCCTCCGAGCTGGTCAGGACGACCACCGGGGTCACCGTGGTCATCGGGTCCTGGCGGATGTTGGCCAGCACCCGCCAGCCGTCGATGCCGGGCAGGTTCAGGTCGAGGATGACGACCTCGATCTCGCCGTCGGCCGAGCGCATCTGCTCGCCGGCTTCCAGCCCGTCATGGGCGATCTGCAGGCGCGCGGCCGGGACCATGCGCATCAGTTCTTCCGATATGAGAGCCGCGTCCCCGCGGTTGTCCTCAACCAGCAGCACTCGCATGACGCTCCTCGGCGGCTGGGCGGACCGCTGCGTCCCCGCGCGGGGGCGGGACGGAGAGTCCGCCGGGTTCGTCGTCGACGGGAACGCGCGGCAGCCGTACGGAGAACGTGGTGCCCTCGCCGACCGTGGACTCGCAGGTGACCTGGCCTCCGTGCCGTTCCACGACGCGGCGCACCATGGCCAGGCCGATGCCGCTTCCGGCGTATCGCTCCCTGTCGTGCAGGCGCCGGAACATGACGAACACGTCGGCGAGCTGGGCGGCGGGGATGCCGATGCCGTTGTCGGCGACGGTGAACACGACGTCGTCGCCATCGATCCGCCCATCGATGCGGATGACGGGTGGCCGGTCCGCGTGAAACTTGATGGCGTTGGTGAGGAGGTTGAGGAACACCTGCGACAGTCCGGACTCGTCGGCGGTGACCGCCGGCAGATCGCCGACCACGACCTTGGCGTCGCTCCCCCGGAGCAGCGATTGAAGGTCGTCGACCACCGCGCGGACCACCTTTCCCAGGTTTACCGGGCGGTGCCGCAGGCTGCGTGTGCCCACCCGGGAGTAGGCCAGCAGATCCTTGACCAGCCGTTGCATGCGCCGACCTCCGTCGACCGCGAATCGGATGTACGTATCCGCCCTCTCATCGAGGCGTCCGTCGTACCGCTGGGCGAGCAGTTGGGTATAGCTGACCACCATGCGCAGCGGTTCCTGCAGGTCGTGCGACGCCGCGTAGGCGAATTCCTCCAGTTCCCGGTTGGACCTGCGCAGATCGGCGTTCTTTCGTTCCAGAACCTTCTCGGCGTGCTGCAGGATGGTGACGTCGACGACCGAGACGACCACGGCGGAGCGGCCCTCCCGGCCGATCGGGTTGAGCCCGACGACGGCCGGGAACTCGGTGCCGTCCCGCCGACGTGCACGCACCCGGCGGCCGTCGCCGATCGGACGGGCTTCGGGTCTGTCGAAATAGGATGCTCGGTGGCCGGCGTGCCCGTCACGCAGGGACTCCGGCACCAGGTCCTCGGCGGCCTGCCCGATGAGGCCGCCCGTGCGGTACCCGAAGAGCCGCTCGGCCTCCCGGTTGGCCATGCCGATGAGCCCGTCGTGGCCGACGATGAGCAGCCCGGCGCCCGCGGCTTCGAATACCGCACGGAAACGTTCCTTCTCCAACCGTTCGGCGGTGAGGTCGTGGGCCACCACCGAGGCGCCGACGATCGCACCGTCCGCCTCAGGTAGGGGAAAGGCGGTCAAGGCGACCTCGACGCGGCCGCCGAGGCGGTTCATCCGGACCGTGTCCACCCGCCGAACCGTCTCGCCCTCCCCGACCCGACGCAGCATGTCGCGCAGTTCGTCGCGGCGGTCTTCCGGCACGATGAGGCTCAGGTCGCGACCGATCACCTCGGCCTCGGTGTAGCCGTAGAGCCGCTCGGCCGCGGGGTTCCATCCGGTGATCGCGCCGTCGAGGGTTTCCGTGACGATGGCGTCGCCGGTGGCTTCGACCACCGCGCCGTACCGGAGCAAGCGCATCTCCTGCTCGGTGATCCGTTGTTCCAGGGCCGCCGCGGCGGCCTTCAGCTCCCGCTTGGCGAGGACGCGTTCGGTGACGTCGCGCACGACGACGATCCACGTGTCGGCCAGGGCGAAGGCCGGACGGCCACTGACCATCAGGACCCGCGGTGGGTCTCCGTCGGCGAGGGTGACGTCGACGAGGGTCTCGGTGCCCGGGTCGACGTCCTGCAGGCGCCGCACGATGTCGACCACCTCGGTGAGCCGGGTGCCGAAGAAGGCCTCCACCGGGAGGGGCAGGTCCGGGCCGGGGGCGATGCCGAGCATGCGCAACGTCACGTCGCTGGCATAGATGACCCGGTTGCCGCGCACCGAGACGATGCCGTCGGACAGCGACTCGATGAGGTCGAAACGACGCCGCTCGGCGCGCCCCACGTCGGTGGCCACCGCCCACACCTGGTGAACCAGGAACAGCGTGATGGCGCCGACCCAGAGCGGCAGGGTGAGCTCATACCGGCCAGGCCCGCCGAGCGCGTACATCAGGACCACGCTCAGCGGCAGCAGGACGACGACCGGCAGCATGGTGAGGACGGTGTGGCCGGTCCGTGTCGGATGCGTCGCGGTCAGCAATCGACGAGCGGACGCGGACATCGCGATGATGATCGCCGCGCCGAGCATGATCGTTATCGCCGCGCCCGGTTTCCCCAAGGGGTCGGGAGGGCGCTCGGTGGCGGTCAGATGCACCGCGCGCCGGGTCAGCGCGGCGCACCCCAACATGATGGTGGCCGCCCCGACGGCCAGGCTTCGCCGTTCCCCCCGGGCGGTGCGGCCGAACAGGGTCACCACGCCGACCGCCACGAACAGCACGGCTACCGCCTGACTGGCCGTGGCGGTTCGGTCGGGCCGGTCGACGAGCCCGGACGGCCAGGCCGACAGCGCGCGCCCCGGAGCGGTCCCGGTGATGGTGACCAGGGCGATGGCGGCAACCACGAGGCCGACGATGCGTGTCGGCCAACGGGTCACGCCGCCGGCGTCGGCGAGCGCGACCGCGGCGGCGACGGACAGCGCCAGCAGCAGGACCAGCGCGATCGGCGAGGTGCAGTGCACGCTGCAGCCCTGGCCGGGCCGCCAGACCCACGCGGCCAGCGCCCCGATGCAGAGGATCGCGGAAGCGGTCGCGACGAGCGCGGCGACCATGAGGGATCGATCCCCCTGTCGCAGCATGAAGTCACTTCCCCGAAATAGATCGTCATGGACGCACCATCTCCTGTATAGGCAGCGCGGCAGGCGTTTTGAAGGACAGGCATTCGTTGTGGGTCGCCCATCCGTACCGGTGTGTGGCAGCCGGACGGCGGGCAGGTGCCTGGTAGACGGCGCGGGAAAAAATTTTCGTCGCATTCACGATCGTGGCGCGCATGCATTCTGCAGGAAGCATCGAAGGGCCAACGGTCGACGACCAATGCTCAGACAGAAACGGATCGACCCCTCGGGAGGGGCCGATCCGTAACGGCGGTGAGCGGAGACTCCGGGATTCGAACCCGGGAGGGGCGGTTAACCCCAACCGCATTAGCAGTGCGGCGCCATAGACCGGACTAGGCGAAGTCTCCCCCGGCAGCCCGCGGGCCACCGACCGTCGAGGATACCGGACCTCGTCAGCGGCGGGCAAAGAGGATGTCGGTCGACGCGACGATGCGCCCGGTCGACGCCTAGTCGCCCGGCGTCCGGCCCGCTGCCGGCCGGCTGCCGGCCCGATTTCTGGCGGGATAAATGGCCGTCACCCGGCTAGGCTGCCACGGCATGGAGGAGAACCCGTCCACGCCGCGGCGCAGGCCGCCCCGGGCGCGCAGCGCGCGGGCCGCCTTCAGCACGCCCGAGCAGGACCAGCCCGAGGCGGATCCGGCCCCGCGCCCGCGCCGGAGCAAGGCCGCACCGGCGGTGACCTTCCAACCGCCGGAGCCGAGCGCGGCGGAGGCCGAGCCCGCCCGCAAACCGCCATCGGCGAACCCGGACCCGCCCGCAGGCGCAGCGCCGGCTAAGAAAGCCACCCCAGCCAAGGAGGCCAGCCCAGCCAAGCGGGCCAACCCGGCCGAGGAGGCCACCCCAGCCAAGCGGGCCACCCCGGCCAAGGAGGCCACCCCGGTCGAGAAGACAGCGCCGGCCACGGGCGCGACCCCGGCGAAGAGAGTGGCCTCGGCCAAGAAGGCCGCCCCGAGCAGGAAGACGGCCCCCAGCAAGAAGGCAGCCCCGGTCAAGGCCCCGCCACCGCCGCCGGAAGTCTCACCCGAGCCGATCCCGGCGTCCCCGCCCGCGGAACCGACCGCCGACCCGCCGCCACCGTCGATCCTTCCGGTACGCATGGGGTTGCCGCCGCGCACCGAATGGGCTCCCGAGATCTGGTCCCACCTGGTCGCCGACCCGGGCCACGCCCCGGAACTGTTGGCGCTGGCCGCGGTGCACAGCATCGGCCCCCGCGCGCACGAGTGGGCCCGTCACGTCCGGGATTCCTACCCGGCCGCCACCGGGGACGCGGTCGCCCGGCTGGCGACGCGACAGTTCACCCGGCTCGGCGGGCTCAGCAGCAGCCTGGCCGCCATCGCCGGCTCGTACGCACCGATCGCCCTGGCCGTCACGTCCGCGCTCACCCACGCCCAGTTGGTGTTGCACATCGCGGCGGCGTACGGCGTCGACCCGCGCAGTCACGACCGCGCGGCCGACCTCCTCGTGCTGACGCGGGTGCACGGCAGCCGGGCCGAGGCCGACCGCGCCCTGCACGTGGCGCAGCAGCCGGCGTACGCGGACGGTGGCGTCACCGGCGCGGCCGGGCGGCTGGGCCGCATGGCCGGGACGGCCGCCGCCGGGTGGACCGCCTTGCGCATCGCCAACCGGCTCCTCCCGGGGGTCAGTCTGCTGGCCGCCACGTTGGGCGGCCGATCAGCGGCGGAGGCGGTGGCCGCCCGCGCGACGATGCTGTACCGCAACGGGCCGCCCGGCGCGGCTCACAGCCAGGACAGCCAGTCCTTGGGCAGCAACGTGTAGCCGACGAAGGCGGTGACGTCGAGCAGGGTGTGCGCCACGATCAGCGGCATCACCCGACGGCACCGCAGGAAGAACAGCGCGAAGACGACGCCCATCACGGCGTTGCCGACGAACGCGCCAAACCCCTGGTACAGGTGGTAGGACCCGCGGAGTACGGCCGAGACGGCGACCAGTTGCCATGCCCGCCAGCGCAGGCTGCGCAGCCGGGTGAGCAGGTAACCGACCACGATGACTTCTTCGAGCACGGCGTTCTGCACCGCGGCCAGGATCAGCACCGGGACGGCCCACCACACCGGCTGCAACGCCGCGGGCACGATCCGCGCGTTCAGTCCGAGCTGGGCCGCGGCCCACACGAGCGCCAGCCCGGGAATCCCGATGGCCGCCGCCAGCGTCGCGCCCCAGCCGACGTCGAAGGCGGGCCGCCGGGCGTCGACGCCGAGCGCGGCCCGCCGCGGGCCGAGCAGGTAGATCGCGAGAAGCACCGGCACCAGCGCGAACACGATGCCGAGAAGCTGGTACGTCAGGTCGAGGTACGGCCGTGGCGACTGCGACGGGTTCAGGGTTGCCGTCTGCTGCGACAGCGGGGTCCCGGAGGTCAGCCGGGCCACGATGGCGACCACCGCGTAGACCGCCGACCGTCCCAGCGAGAGCAGCAGCACGATGACGACTTCGGCGATCACCACGCCGCGGAGGACGCGCGCGCGGTCAAGATCTTCGGACACGTCATAACGATAGAACCGGGTTCGCGGTTCGCCGGCCCGTCGCACCGGGCGTGCGTCGCGCCGAGGGCATGCGTGAACACCATGAATTCATGGGAGACCTGGCGCGATTACTCAAGGAGAGTTGGAGTCTCGTCGAGGAGCACCAGGACAAGGTTGCGGGCTACTTCTACGCCCGCATCTTCTTGTCGTACCCGGACCTTCGTGAGCTTTTCCCGGTGCACATGGATGTGCAGCGGTCGCGGCTGCTGAACGCCATTGTCACCGCCGTGCAGACGCTGGAGGACCCGGAGCGTTTCGACGATTATCTGCGCGCTCTCGGGCGTGATCATCGCAAGTTTCACGTGGAGACCGAACACTACGAGGTGGTCGGCGGCGCGCTGATCGAGGCGATGCGGGAATACGCCGGCGAGCAATGGAGCGTCGAATACGACCAGGCCTGGGCGGACGCGTACGCGGTGATCGCGGCGAAGATGCTCGGCGGCGCCGAGGCGGACACCAACCCGCCGTACTGGTGGGCGGAGGTGGTCGCGCACGAGCGACGCTCCCGCGACATCGCGGTCTTCACCGTGGAGCCGATGCAGCCGATCGACTTCCGCGCCGGGCAGTACTTCAGCCTGGAGTGCCCGCGGATCCAGCCGCGGCTGTGGCGCACCTACTCGCCGGCCAACGCGCCGCGCCGGGACAACTCCCTGGAATTCCACGTCCGGGCGATCGGCGCCGGCTGGGTGTCCAGCGCCCTGGTACGCCGTCTGGAGGTCGGCGACATGGTGAAGCTGGCCGCGCCGATGGGCACCATGAATCTGGACCGGCGGTCCACCCGCGACGCGGTGTTCGTGGCGGGCGGCACCGGCCTGGCACCGATCAAGTCGCTGCTGGAGGAGCTCACCCGATACAACCGGACGCGCTGGGTGCACGTCTTCTTCGGCGCCCGCAACCGCGACGACCTCTACGACCTGGCCGAGCTCAACCGGCTCGCGGCCCGCCACCCCTGGCTGTCCGTGGTCACCGCCTGCAGCGAGGACCCCACCTTCCCCGGCGAGCGGGGCAACATCTCCGACGTGGTGGCCCGGTACGGCCCATGGAACGAGCACGACTTCTTCGTCTCCGGCTCCGGGCGCATGGTCAAGGCGACCCTGCGCACCCTCGCCGAGTTACAGGTGCCGTCGATACGGGTGAGGTACGACAGTTTCAGTTAGCAGGCGCCTGATATCGCCACGGCTGGCCGGTGTGGCGATAGTCGGCGACCGGCACCAGATCGGCGTCGACGGACATCCGGTCCACGTACAGCCGGCCGTCGAGATGGTCGATCTCGTGGCTGACCAGCCGGGCCATTGCCCGTTCGAACGAGGTGATCACCCGGGAACCGTCGTGCCGCGCATGCTCCACCTCGATCCGTAACGGCCGGGACACCCGTCCCCGGTAGTCGAAGAACGACAGGCACCCTTCGTACTGCGCGTCCGCGTCCGCCGACTCCGCCACGATGCGCGGATTGATCAGGACCACCGGCTCAGCGCCGCGATCGGGTGGCCGGACCACCGCCGCCGCCACGGACAGGCCGATCTGCGGTGCGGCGAGGCCCACGCCCTTGCTGAAGTTGTGCGCGGCCTCGACCCGCTCCAGCGCGGCCAGCAATGCCGTGACCGCGTCCTCGGCGGGACTCTCCTCACGGGGTAGCTGGAAGTGCCGGGCTCGCCACCGCAACAGGTCGGATCCGCGCTGCACGATGCCGATGTCCCGCATCCGCTGTGAGGGCCGCTGGTCGGTCGGCCCGGGTGGCTCCTCGTTGTATCGCGGCGCTCCCGCACCGCGGAACCGCCATTCGAGCCGGTACCGGGCGTTGAGCAGCGGAGCATCGGTGGACCATTCGAAGATGGCGCGATCGTTCTCGGCGCGGCGTTCCAGCGGCGACCGGACCGGCACCTCGGCGGCCAGGGAAGCCTCGACGCCCCAGACCTGCGGCTCGAACTCCGCGGGGAAGTCCAGACGGACGGTGAGCATGCGGGTGGGCAGCCGCACCGCCCGTTGGAACCACTGCCCCCACTTCTCCTCGCCGACCGTGTAGGCGTACTCGATGGTGGTGCGCTCGCCTGGATAGAGCGGGAACTGCCCATGCTCGTTGGCGAACAGCAGCCACACCTCCTTGGCCGCGTCCCGGTCCAGCTTGAGGCGCTGATCCATGCGTTCGACGGCGTCACCCTCTCCCGCCCACGCCTCCAGGTCCATCTCCTCGAAGGTCAACGGGTGCTCCCGGTGATGCCGGTTGGAGCCGGACGGATCGTTCGGATACCGGTCGACGGCGATCTTCACCAGGTATCGGGTCACCGGTTCGACACCGGCGTTGTACAGCGCACGCCGGATCCGGCATCGGTAATTGCCCTTGTCGTACGTGAGGGCGGCCACCTCCTGTTCCACGATCAGCCCGGTGCCGGGCGGCATCCACTGCACCGGCACCGGCGGATCTCGGTGCAGCGGGGTACCACGAGCGTGCCGGAGCTCGTCGTACTCCTGGAACCGGTGCCAGATGGCACCGCCTGCCGAGAGGACCGCCTCGGCCCGACGGGCGAAGTCCTCGGTGGGCTTGTGCCTGCGCCCCTCGACGTGGCTGACGTACGAGGGATCGAAGCCCATGCGTGCGGCAAGCTGCTTCTTCGTCATTCCGCGCTCGACCCGCCACTGTGCGAGCGCCGTCACGAACTGGTCTGCAGCCCGTTCCACGGGCGAGGTGGTCATCACGGATGTCCCCTTCGCAACGGGAAGTTCAGTGTCGCTGTCTCCCGGTGTCCGCAAGGGGCTAGTAGCGCTTTGCCGACAAATACCTTGACGAATGCGGCAACGCCACAACGCCTGGTGAGGTCACCGTTGCTGCGCGTATTTGAGGGAAGAACACCTGTTGGAGAGGGGGACATGCCACTCGACAGAGTTGGTTAGGCTAGCCTTAATCAGGTACGTTGGCCGCCCGGCGCGAGATGCCCAGCAACACCGAGACGCCCGGCAACACCGAGATGCAGCGACACGAGATGAGGTGAGGTGACGGCATGATCCGGCACACGCCGCGACCGAACCGGCACCCGGACGGCACTCGCCCGTGACCACCGCCCTCGACCGCAGCCCGAGCGTCGCCGAGCAGCCACTCGCCCCGGTGATCGCGACCTTGCGTGCCATGTTCGGCACCAGCACGGAGCTGCCCGGCCTGGCCCCCGACCTGACGGTCCGGGACGACACCGGCTGGATCCCGGCCGCCGCGCTGACCGGCGCACCGCATCTGGACGCTCTGCTCGGATCGGCCGCCCGCCGCTGGCACGCCAGCCCGCACGCCGCAGCAGCCCTGGCCTGGAAGGCCTACGCATACTGGCTGGCCCTGCCGGCCGTGCTCGGCTGGGCCTCGGCCCGCCGCGTGCCGCTGCTCACCGGCTCCGACGTCCTGGTGCGCGTCGACGCCCCGGAGGGCATGGTCACCGTGGGCCTTCGTCCGGACGTCCCGGTGGCCGTGCTGCCGTCCGACCCGATCGCGTACCGCGGCTTGCCCCAGGTCCACGTCGTGCCGGACGAGGCGGCCCTGCTGGAGTCCTTCCGGGCGTCCCTGCTCGACAGCCACCTGACGCCGCTGCTGGACGCCATCCACGACCGCGTCCGCATCGGCAAGCGCACCCTGCTCGGCTCGCTGGCCTCCGGCGTGGCCTATGTCGTGCTGCGCTCGGCAGACGCGCTGCCCGGTTCCTCGCTGGAGGCCATCGACACCCTGCTGCGAGTGCTGGGCGTGGCCGACCTCGTGGAGATGGTGCCCGGCCCGGCCGGCGCCTTCGAGGTGCAGCGCAGGACCTGCTGCCTGGCCTTCACCCTGCCGCAGCCGAAGGTGTGCCCGGGCTGCTGCATCGGCAGCAAGTAGGCGTCAACTGATGTCCGGCCCGGTCAGCACGGCGTCGGGGTCATCGACCATGGCGCGCACATCCCAGATCCACGCGCCGCCCGTCCAGGTGGGCCGGAAGCCCAGCAGATCGCTCATGGCACGCAGCATGTCCACGTCCCGCGTCTGCGGGGTGAGCACGATCACTCCGGCCTGCCAGTAGCGCAGGTCGGCGAGCGTCATCTCCCGGCGCGTGTCGGTGATCTCCGGGATCGGGTTGCCCTCCTTGATGGAGGCCATCAGACCACTGGTCGGCCGCCATGGCGGGGAGAACAGCGCGGTCCGGTCGGTCGGGTCCAGCGGGTTCTGGTTGGGCAGCAGGGCGTACGCGCTGGCGATCCGCATGTCCAAGCCGGTGTACGCCGACCAGCGCAGCGGGTCGGGGTAGCTGGAGTCGGGCAGCGGGAGCGCCACGACCGTATGCTCGTCGTCGACATACTCCCGCCACTGCCCGGACGTGACGAATTCCGGCACTGGCGACATCGGCGCCGAGCGCACCGGCGTCGGCACCAGCGGCACCAGCGCCATCGCGACGGCGGTGATCATCGCCACCCGGACCGGGCCACGGGCGGACGGCTGCGCCTTCACCAGGTCGGTCGCGCGCTGGCAGCCGAGCGCGAGCACGATGCCGACCACCGGGGCGATCGCCATCGCCCACCGGGTGGGCACCGCGGAGTTCAGCACGGGCACGCTGTGCAACACCGCCCAGATGCCCGGCACGCCGGTCTTGATGCCGTCGAGGAAGACCCGCGGTCCCAGCGACATCGCCGCGAACAGCAGCGCGATGCCGGCCATGGTGATCACCGCGACGTTGCGCCGCATCCAGACAACCAGGCCGAAGAAGAGGATGACCAGACCCCAGCCGAAGAACGCGTTCTCCTCGGCCGGGTTCTGCGCGAGGCGCTCGGCGATGACGCTGTTTCCGGCCACCGACCGCGTGGCGTACGCGGTGAACGAGGCCAGATCGGCGCCGAAGTTGCGGACGAACTGGGGTAACCCGTGGTAGCTCTGCGGGCCGAAGAACTGCACCGAAAGCGGGTAGGCCAGCAACGCCAGGGTCACCGCCGCGGCGACCCCGAGACCGCGCAGGAAGGTGGCCACCTCGCCGGGACGCGACTTGCGACGCGTGATGGCCATGACCGCGCAGAAAATGCCGAGTCCCACCGCGGTCATGAACAGGATTTCGAGGTTGATGAACGCCTGCCAGAGCAGCAGCCCGGCGAGGATCAGGCCGTTGCGCAGGACGCGGCCGGGCGCGCGCAACGCGAGAGTGCGCCAGATGATCAACGGGACGAGGAACTGCGAGACGATGTTCGGATGCCCGCCCGCGTGCGACACCATGCTCGGCGCGAACGTGCAGAAGAGCGCGCCGACCCAGGCGGCCAGCCGCGAGCTCACGAACTGCCGGGAAAGCACTAGATACCACGAGATGCCGGTGAACGCCAACGCCGAAGTAAGAAATACGTTGAACGCCACATGCGGCCCGAACATCGCAGTGATGGGCGTCATCGGCAGTGAAACTGCCAACACCGAGGTGTTGGCCATAATGTTCACACCATCGGGGTAATTCATGCGATCGGAGAAGAATGGATAGACGCCATCCGTAATCACACGGGCACCGTGCGCCAGCATCCACTCGAAGAATGTCTGATCTTGCGGATCGTCCAGCAGTTCATGATCAAGATGGAGCCAGAGCGGCGCGGTGAGGAACAACGCCATCGCCACGAAGCTGACGATCGCTAATGTGTCCCGCCAGGTGAGAGTGCGCCAGAACCGGACGCGACCGGCGAGCTCAGGCTCCGGTTCCTCGGTGGGCAGGGCCGGGATCGGCTCGGGGACCACATCGGGATCGAGGGTCCGCAACTGCGCGTCGAGACCGTCGGCACGCGTCGAACCCTGTGACGGCAGCGCATCGCCGTCTGCCGACTGGTCGGTCGAGTCAATGCCGGTAATCGTCATAGCAGCGGCGAGCCTAACCGAGGTTGGTAACGTTGTTGTGACGGGTGGCCGATGCGTGATCGAGCCGATATCTAAGATGTGTGTGATGATGAGGCGTACCCCCCGAGGTTCGTCTCAATCAGGAAAACAATGAGCGGTAACCCCCCGCTCGACTTTCGGACCCGCGCGACCGGTGGTTAACTCGTGCGGTCCCGCTGTCAGCTCGGATAGGCAAGACGAGGGAACGTACTCATGGCAGACATCACTGGAGACCAGCGGATCCAGTCCGAGGTGCTCGAAGGCCTCGCCACCGCGGTGAACCACCGTCGTTGGTTCGTCGAGCTGGCTCTCCCGTACCTGGGCGACAACCCGATCGAGGTGGGCAGCGGGCTCGGCGACTACGCCCTGGAATGGGCGGAGCACCTACCCCGCTTCACCGCGACCGAGGCCGACCCCGACCGGCTGGTGCAGCTCAAGGAGCGCTTGGCCGACCACCCCAGCATCGACGTGCGGGAGCTGCTGCTGCCGGCCACGGAGACCGAGGGCAACTACAGCGCTGCGGTGTCCTACAACGTGCTGGAGCACATCGAGGACCACGTCGGCGCGCTGCGGAGCATGGCCGAGCTCGTCCGGCCCGGCGGCCGGGTGATCCTGATCGTGCCGGCGTTCATGTTCGCGATGAGCCGGGTCGACATCGCGACCGGTCACATCCGGCGGTACACCAAGAAGACCATGCGCGCGGCGATGACCGAGGCCGGTCTGGAGATCGAGAAGCTGCACTACGCGAACGCGCTGGGCCTGATCGGCTACTACGGCGCGACAAGCATCTTCAAGCTGGCTCCGAAGGAGGGGCCGATGGTGAAGGTCTACGACAGCCTGGTGCTGCCGCTCACCAAGGCGGCCGAGACGGTGGTGCGCCCGCCGTTCGGCCAGTCGGTGTTCGTGGTGGCGCGCACCCCGCGCTGATCCCGCTTGGCATCGAACGAGCCCGCCGGCACCATTCCGGCGGGCTCGTCTCGGTGCTACGTGGTTAGCCGCTGACCTGGTACGTCGGACGGATGGTGGCCCGGGCGAGGGTGTGGAACGCCAGGTTGAAGCCGACGTAGGCGGGCGATGCTTGGGCGCCCACCTCCAGTTGGTCGACGTCGATGGCGTGCACCGCGAAGACGTACCGGTGCGTGCGGTCTCCCGGCGGCGGGGCAGCCCCGCCGTACACGGACTCGCCGTAGTCGTTACGGACGCAGAAGGCCCCGCCCGGCAACGGATCCACCCCACGGTCCAATTCGGTCACTGAACGCGGCAGATTGACCACGGTCCAGTGCCAGAAGCCGCTGCCCGTCGGGGCGTCAGGGTCGAAACAGGTCACTACGAAGCCCCGAGTCTCGTCGGGGAAGCCCGACCAGGACAACTGCGGCGAAAGGTTCTTACCGCCCACGCTGGGGTGGGCGAACAGGTCGTCCATGGGTTGCCCGTCAACCACATCGGTGCTGGTCACCGTGAACGACGGCACGGCGGGCAGGATGTCGTACGGGTCCGGGGCGACGGCGCGGTCCAGGCTCATGAAAGATGTCCTTCCCGGCAGATCGATGGAAAGCAGAGAATACGTCCGCTGAGGGTGGATCTCGCCCATAGGGCGGCGACGCACATGTGGTGCGCGTCATCGATGGCTTACCCGGGCACACTTATGTCATACATCCGACCGGGTGCATGTGGCAGAGATCCCTGTGCCCGGTGGCGATCGGTCACCACCGAGTGATCAGCAAGTCGGCACCCGCCTCCCTGGGGCGGGTGCCGACTGCTGTCGCACCTATGCGGGCACGCGGCGACGGATCAGAGTCGCTCGATGTGCAGGCCGTCGTACATCTTGCGGTAGACGACACCGGTGCGCGAGTTGCCCGCATCGATCATCATCCCGTTGCCCATGTAGATGCCGACATGCCCGGGACCGACGACGAGATCACCCGGGCGGGCCGCGGACCGGGAGACGGTACGCGCCATCGCCGCCTGCCCCGACGACGAGTGCGGAAGGCCGATCCCGACCTGGGCGTACGCGCGCATGGTGAGGCCGGAGCAGTCGAACGTGTTCGGCCCGTCGGCGCCGCTGCGGTACGACTTGCCGACCTGCGCCCAGGCGTAACCGATCACCGCGGACATGCTCCGGCCCGCGGGCTTCGTCGTGCGGGTGTGCCGGGTCGTCGACGTGCTGGAGGAATGCCGCTTCGCCGCGGTTTTCGCGACCTTGCGCTCCGCGGCACGCCGCTGCTCCGCCTTACGCCGCTGCTCCGCATCCCGCTGCTCAGCCTGCCGCCGCTGCTCGGCCTGCCGCCGCTGTGCGGCCTCCCGCGCCGCCCGCAGGCGTGCCGCCCGGCGTTGCGCGGCCTCCCGGCGTGCTCGTGCCAGCGCGATGCGCCGAGCCTTTTCGGCTCGCCGTCGTGCCGCCTGCTCCATGTGCCATTGCTCGCCGATCTGCCGCTCCCGAAGGAGTTGCGGTGCGGCCACATAGGCGGCCGTGCCCAGACCCGTCGCCGTCGACGCGACGAGCCGGAGACTGCTCTGCAGGCTCCGGACCGCGAACTCTCCGGCATCCGCCACCGACGTCCCGGCCTCGAAGGTCTCGGCGACGGACGGCGGGGAATCGGACAGCCTGGCTGCGTTCAGCACTGCGGCCGGGGTTCGCGCGGCCGGGGTTCGCGCGGCCGACCGCGAGGCACGGTCCACATCGCGCTGCGCGAGTGAGACCGGCAGGTCGAACGAACCGTCCGGCACAGCCGGCATGGCCGAAGCACCGGCTTCCGCCGGACGCTCGGACAGCTCAACGGTCGGCGCGATGACGGCGAGCGCGAGGGCGCCCGCGGTCAATGCACGACGGGTGGGCGGGACGAACAGATCTGCCTCCGTTGCCGGACCGGGGCACTCGCGCGAATCCCCTCCGAAGGCGTTGACCTGCGACGCCTTAGCCGCCCTCGGATGAGAACGACTGGGAGAACCCGGTCACCATGAGCATTTCCGCCAACATCGGAACACACCAACACCCTTTCCCATGCAAAGACGCGCAGAATTTGCCAATAAAAGGTTGCGGTACGACCATTCTCAAGTGTTAATAGATTTACGCTGCTGGATCGGTGGTCTCGTTGGAACAGCAGCTCATAGGGCTTATCGACGGCACGGAGAGCCACGCAACGGCCGGTCGAACAGGCCACGCAACGGCCCGGTCGAACAGGCTCGACCGCAGCCAGTCGCCTCGCTGGTGCGGCACGGCGTCCGGCGCCCGCGGCGCAGCCGACGCCCACGGCTGCCTCGCGCAGCCGGCGCCCACGGCTAGCCTCGCGCAGCTCAACCACAGAACCGAGCCCTCCAGACGACCCGAGCCGTAGCCCACGGCCGCCTGGCGCGGTTCAGCCGTGCCGCACGGCCGCCACGGGCGCCTTCAGGCAGCCATCGGCTACGGCCGGACCCGTTCATACAGCTACCGGCTACGGCCGGACCCGTTCATGCGAACAGCGCCGCGACATTCCCCACCCGGCCGACCACGCTCAGCCCCGCCCAGCCGCCCCCGGCCCCGCCCCGGCCACACCCGGTCCCGCCCTGGCCACGCCCGGCAACGCTCCCAGTCCCGCCCAGCCACGCTCCCGATCCCACCCAGCCACGCTCCGCGTCCCACCCAGCCACGCTCCCGGTCCCGCCCAGCCACGCTCCCGCCCCGGCCCCGGTCACGCTCCGCGTCCCGCCCAGCCACGCTCCCGCCACGGCCACGCTCCGCGTCCCACCCAGCCACGCTCCCGCCACGGCCACGCCCCGCGTCCCACCCAGCCACGCTCCCGCCCCGGCCACGCCCCGCCACGGCCAGCCAGGTCCCGTCCCCGACCCACCGCACCCGAAGGCACCCGAAATGCCGGAAGGATGCGGTCGAGTGGCTCGCACCGATGCCCCAGCCCCCTCGATCTTGGACATTGGTGGACCGCATTGTCCCGACACATCCGGTTTATCGGACCCGCAAGCTCAAGATCGACGCACCTGGCTGGGGGCGACGCGGAGAGGGCTGGCCACACGCGGACGCAGGACCGGGCAGGGGCGCGGGGGCGGACGGAACCGTTCCTACAAGGCTTTTATTAAGTTGCTTAACAGGATCTGAGCTGCGCAAACGTTGATCGACTCGACATGGGGTCGATTGACAAGCGATCGATCGAGGTGTTTATTACGAGGTCCCGGAGCCAGGCCCCCACCACGGCAAGGGAGTCCCCAACCTATGTCCAAACGTGCCATCGGAGTCGGCGTGACCGCGCTCGCGCTGGTCGGCGCCGCCGCCGTCGCCGCACCCTCGGCGTTCGCCGCCGGCGAGCCGGTCCAGATCTATCTCACCACCACCAGCGATGGCGGTGGTCGCACGGTCACGCGTGGCCTGCAACAACAGTCTCCGGTCAGCTTCTCGTCCAGCAGTGCGGGCGCGAATCAGACCATCACCGTCAACGAGAACACCACGTACCAGCAATTCGAGGGTGCCGGTGCATCGTTCACCGACACCGCCGCCTGGCTGATCAACGGTAGCGGCGCGCTCAGCGCGGCCACCCGCAACGATGTCATGACAAAACTTTTCAGCCCGACCTCCGGCATCGGCGTCAGCGCGGTACGCAACGTGATCGGCTCGTCCGATCTGGCGCGGTCCAGTTATTCGTACGACGAGACGTGTTGCGATCTCGGCGACTTCTCCCTCAGCCGGGACGCCGATGTGATGGCCCTGACCAGGCAGGCGAAGGGTCTCAACCCGCAGATGTCGGTGTTCGCCTCGCCCTGGTCCGCGCCGTACTGGATGAAGGACAACAACTCGTACGACCAGGGCTATCTCAAGGCGGAGTACTACAAGACGTACGCGCAGTACTTCGTGAAGTACATCCAGGGGTACGAGGCGCAGGGCGTACACGTCAACTATGTGACCGAGCAGAACGAGCCCGGCTGCTGTGCCGGCTACCCGTCCATGCAGTGGCCGCTGTCCGGGTTGCAGTCGTTCGCCAAGAACGACCTGCTGCCCGCCCTGCAGAGCGCGGGACTGAGCACCAAACTGCTGGTGCACGACTGGAACTACAGCGACTATGACGCCTGGGGCGCCCCGCTCGTCAACGATGCCGCGATCCGCAACCATCCGAACTTCGGCGGGGTGGCGTGGCACGGCTACGGCGGTGATCCGAGCAAGGCGACGTCGGTGCACAACCAGTACCCGGGCATGAACCAGTACTTCACCGAGCATTCCGGCGGCACCTGGGTGGGCAACCAACACGCCGAGGACATGACCAACATGATCGACTACACCCGGAACTGGGCGCGGTCGTGGACGAAGTGGAGTCTCGCGGTGGACCAGAACCGGGGTCCGCACAACGGCGGCTGCGGCACCTGCACCGGCCTGATCACGGTGCACAACGGCGACGGGCGCAGCGGTCAGGTGGACTACACGATCGAGTACTACACGATGGGGCACCTGACGAAGTTCGTGCGGCCGGGCGCGGTGCGCATCGACTCGACGGCCAACTCCACGGTGAAGAACGTGGCCTGGAAGAACCCGGACGGGTCCAAGGCGCTGATCGCCTACAACACCAGCGGCAGCACCCAGTCGGTCAAGGTGAACTGGGGCGGGCAGTCGTTCACCTACAACCTGCCCACCCGTACGTCGGCGACCTTCACCTGGAGTGGCACGCAGTCCGGCGGTGGCGGTGGCGGTGGCGGTGGCGGAGGTGGCGGCACCGGTGCCACCGGTGCGATCACCGGCTTGGGTGGCAAGTGCCTGGACGTCACGGACGGCTCGACCGCCAACGGCAACCGGCCGCAGATGTGGACCTGCTACGCGGGCAGCGCCAACCAGACCTGGACCATGGCGTCCGACGGTACGGTGCGCGGCCTGGACAAGTGCTTGGACGTCACGGACAACGGGACCGCCAACGGATCCCCGGTGCAGTTGTGGGACTGCTACGGCGGCGGCAACCAGCAGTGGACGTACACGTCGGGTCACGACCTGGTGAACGTCGGCTCGGGCAAGTGCCTGGACGTCACTGACAACAACACCGCGGACGGGGCGAAGCTGCAGATCTGGTCCTGCGGCGGCGGCGCGAACCAGAAGTGGACCGTCCCGGCCTGATCGACGCGCACCGCTCGTGACGGGCGGGCCCGTGGACGCAGTGCCGTCCGCGGACCTGCCCGTCTGCGCATCCGATCTCGATGACGCAAGCTGGGACGGTGCATGCGATCGAGATCGAGAACCAGAAGCTCGTGTGGAACGAGGTGCCCGACCCGGAGCCGACCGACGGTGAGGTGATCGTCGACGTCCGCGCCGCGGCGCTGAACCGGGCGGACATCCTGCAACGGCGGGGCCATTACCCACCGCCGCCGGGCGCGCCGGCCTATCCGGGCTTGGAATGCGCCGGGGTGATCAGCGCGGTCGGCGGCGGGGTGACCGGCCACCAGCCCGGCGACCGGGTGTGTGCGCTGCTCGCCGGGGGTGGGTACGCCGAACGGGTGGCGGTCCCGGCCGGGCAGTTGTTGCCCGTACCGGCCGGCATCTCCCTGACCGAGGCGGCGACCCTGCCCGAGGCGGCCTGCACGGTGTGGTCGAACGTGGTGGATCTGGCACGGTTGCGCGCCGGGGAGACCTTCCTGGTGCACGGCGGCAGCGGCGGAATCGGGACGTTCGCGATCCAGCTCGGCAAGGCGCTGGGCGCGACCGTGGCGGTGACCGCGCGGGCGCACAAGCACGACCGGCTGACCGAGCTCGGCGCCGATCGCGTGATCGACTACACCACCGCGGATTTCGTGTCCGAGGTCGGCGGCGCGGACGTCATCCTGGACATCATCGGCGCGAAGTATCTGGCCCGGAACATCGCCGCGCTGAACCCGGACGGCCGCATCGCCATCATCGGCATGCAGGGTGGGAGCACCGCCGAGCTGAACCTGGGCGCGCTGACAGCCAAGCGCGGCACGATCACGGCCACCACGCTGCGCGCCCGCCCGCTGGCGGACAAGGCACGCATCGTGCGGCAGGTCCGCGAACAGGTCTGGCCGCTGGTGGAATCGGGCGCCATCCGGCCGGTGGTCGACGAGTCGATTCCCCTGGCGCAGGCACAGCGGGCGCATCACCGGATGGAAGCCGGCGACCACCTAGGCAAGATCGTGCTGACCGTGTCGCGGCCCTGAAAGGTTCAGTTCACCCGTCGAGCAGCCGCCGCGGGCCGGGACCGTGCTGCGCGAGCCGGTCGTCCTGGTTCATCAGCCGGCAGCGCTGCAACGAGAGGCAGCCGCATCCGATGCAGCCGTCGAGTTGGTCGCGCAGTCGCTCCATCAGGCGAATCCGCTCTTCCAGCCTGGTATGCCAGCGCGCGGACAGCCGGGACCAGTCCGCCTTGGTCGGCGTGCGGCCGGCGGGGAGAGTGGCCAGCGCCGCACGGATCTCCTCCAGGGACACACCAACCTGCTGGGCGATGCGGATGAAGGCGACACGGCGCAGTTCGGCCCGCGCGTACCGGCGCTGGTTGCCGCCGGTACGGGCGGCCCGGATCAGGCCCTCTTTCTCATAGAAACGCAGCGCGGAGCGGCTGACGCCGCTGCGCGCGGCGAAGTCGCCGATGCCGAGTGTTTCCAACGCCACTCCTCGCAGACATTGAGTTAAACCTGACTTTAACTTGCAGGATTGGCGGCATGACAGTCACCACGAGGGAAGCCACCGACGTGCATTCCCTACTCCTGCGGATCACCGGCGACGAGAAGCACGCACCGAGCGCGCATTCGACGCTCGACGTGCTCTGGGTTCTCTACGACCGGATCCTACGGATCGGCCCGGAGACCGTCGAAGCGCCCGACCGGGATCGTTTCCTGCTGTCCAAGGGCCACGGCCCGGCCGCGTACTACGCCGTCCTCGCGGCCAAGGGATTCTTCCCGCCCTCCTGGCTCGACGACGTCGGCGGCCCGCACAGCCGGCTCGGGCACCACCCCGACCGGGTCCTGGTGCCCGGCGTGGAGATCGGCACCGGCTCTCTCGGCCACGGGCTCGGCCTCGCCGTCGGTGTCGCACTCGGCCTGCGAGCGCAGGGTTACTCGAACACGCGCACGTTCGTCCTGCTCGGAGACGCGGAACTGGACGAGGGCTCCAACCACGAGGCCATCGCGTACGCCGCAGCCGTTGGCCTGCCATTCACCGCGATCGTCATCGACAACCGCTCGGCCACGCACGGCTGGCCCGGCGGCATCGCCGCCCGGTTCATCGGATGGACCGCCTCCATCGTAGACGGACGAGACCACGACGAACTGGCGCACGCGCTGAGCCGCCGTGACCGGGAGCGGCCGCACGTCGTCGTGGCCGCCGTCGCCAGGAAGGGAGACTGACCGATGCGTGACACGTTCGTGACGTCCGCCACCGCGCTGCTGGCCGACGATCCACGCACCGCCATGGTGCTCGCGGACATCTCCGCCGCCGCGTTCGAGCCGGCCCGGCGCCGCCACCCCGACCGGGTGATCAACGTCGGCATCCGGGAGCAGCTCATGGTCGGCGTGGCCGGGGGACTCGCGCTCACCGGGATGCGGCCCTTCCTGCACTCGTACGCGCCGTTCCTGGTCGATCGCGCGTACGAGCAGATCAAGCTGGACCTGGGACACCAGGACGTGGGGGCGGTGCTGGTGAGCGTCGGCGGTTCCTACGACGGATCGGCCGAGGGGTACACGCATCAGTCGCCGGGCGACGTGCAGTTGCTGGACACGCTGGACGGCTGGACGGTGCACGTTCCGGGCCACCCGGACGAGGTGCCGGCGTTGCTGCGCGCCGCGGCCGGTCACGACGATCGGGTTTACGTGCGGTTGTCCGAGCAGCACAACAACCGCGCATACCCGATCGAGCCGGCGCTGACCGTGGTGCGACGTGGCACGGACGGTGCTCCGGTGGTGCTCGCGGTCGGCCCGATGCTCGACCCGGTGCTCGCCGCGGCGGCCGACATGGACGTCACGGTGGCCGTCACCACGACGCCCCGGCCGCTGGACGCCGCCGGTCTGCGATCGCTTGTCGGCCGGGACGTGGTGATGGTCGAGCCGTACCTTGCCGGCACCTCCAGTGCACGGGTGTCCGCGGCCCTCGCCGGCCTACCCCATCGCGCCCTGCACCTCGGCGTGGGCCGGGCCGAACAGCGTGCCTACGGCACACCGGCGGACCACGCGCGGTTGCACGGCTTGGACCCGGCCGGCCTGCGACGCTCGATCAGCGGCTTCCTCAGCGGCGTGATTTGAACTGTTCGGTCAGCGGCGACGTGCCGGGATCAGGCCGCCGACGGCAATGATCGTCGCTGACCGTGGAAGGTCTGCGTGAGAAGCGTGTTGACGTGCCAGACGTGCTCCGGCTCGACGGCGCGCATCCGGAACCGTTCGCGCACCCCGTCCACCGCGGTGGCCGCGAACTCCATGGTGGACGAACGCACGTCCGGGTTCCACATCACACCGCTGAGGTGCCGCAGGTTGGCGTTCAAATAAAGCCGGAGCCGGCGCAGAACGCGGGATTCCTGCGTCACCACGAGGCGGCGCGAGGTGAGCAACAGCAGGTGATCGCCGCTCAATGGGCGGTCCACCTGCGTGCACAGCGCGACCAGAACGGTGTGATCATCCGGATCCACGCACCGCCGGAAGATCGGCATGTGCCTGCTGACGGTCGAGAGGGCAACGCCGGACTCGGACGCCGCCCGGAGAAACGTGCGAGAAAAGACGTCCATATCGAATGTAACGGCGGTCACTCGCGGGAAGGCGTGGCCACCACACGGTGAATATTCGATTACAGAAGCTCGAAGATCGTTGCGTTGGCCATTCCGCCGCCCTCACACATCGCTTGCAATCCGTAGCGGATGCCGTTCTGCCGCATATGGTGCAGCAACGTGGTCGTGATCCGGGCTCCGGACGCGCCGAGCGGATGGCCAAGCGCGATGGCGCCACCGCGGGGATTCATCCTTGCGGGGTCGGCGCCGGTCTCCGCCAGCCACGCCAGGGGTACCGGGGCGAACGCCTCGTTCACCTCGTACGCCCCGATGTCGTCCAGGGTGAGCCCAGCCCGTGCGAGAACCTTCGCGGTAGCCGGGATCGGGGCAGTCAGCATGATCACCGGGTCGGCGGCGGCGACCACGGCGGTGTGCACCCGCGCCCACGGGCGCAGGCCGTGGGCGGCAGCCCAGGCCGAAGTGGTGACGGCGAGCGCGGCGGCCCCGTCGGAGATCTGCGAGGCGGAACCGGCCGTGACGACACCGTCGGAACGGAACGGGGTGCGCAACGTGGCCAGCTTCTCGATGTTCGTGTCCCGGCGGATGCCCTCGTCGTGGCGTACGTCCCCGATGGCCGTGATCTCCGCGTCGAAGTCGCCGGCGTCCTGGGCCTTGGCCGCCTTTTCGTGGCTGCGGAGCGCGTACTCGTCGAGCTGCCGCCGGTCGAACCCCCAACGCTCGGCGATCATCTCGGCGCCCACGCCCTGGCTGAAACCGGTCGAGCCGTAACGCCGGGCGATCGCCTCCCCGTACGGATCTTGATCCTGCGCGCTCGACCCCATCGGCACCCGGCTCATCGACTCCACACCGCCGGCCACCACCAGGTCGGCCTGCCCGGACGTCACCGTGGCCGCGGCGAAATGCAGCGCCTGCTGACTGGAACCACACTGCCGGTCGATGGTGGTCCCGGGCACCGTTTCGGGCCATCCGGCCGCCAGTACGGCGTTGCGGCCGGCGTTCCACGACTGCTCGCCCACCTGGGACACCACACCCCAAACGACGTCGTCGACATCGCCGGGTTCGATCGGTGCACGCTCGGCCAGGCTGCGCAGCACGTGCGCGGACAAGTCGGCCGGATGCACCCCGGAGAGAGCACCACCGCGCCGGCCAACGGGCGTCCGGACCGCTGCGACGATCACCGCATCACGCATGGTCCGACGGTACGCGTTTGCGTGGCGGTGAAGCCACGGACCGCACCCTGGAATAGTTGGGTCATGTCCCCATCCCCAGAGCCCGAACCACCCTCAGATTCGTCGGCGCAACCGTGGCAGATCAAGCCGGTCATCCCCGTCACCAAGGGCCTCGGCGCGGTCGCCGTCCTGGTGCTGGTCTTCGCCTTCGGCCGGCACGACATCGTGCAGTGGTGCATCGCCGGCGTGGCCTCCGCCGGCCTCGCCATCTGGGCGCTGCGCGACCTGGTCGCGCCGATACGCTTGGCGGCGGACGCCGAGGGCCTCACCCTGGTCACCGGCTATGCCGGGCGGAGGCACGTAGGTTGGGCCGAGGTGGAACGGCTGCGCCTGGACCGCCGCGAGCGTTTCGGCATGACAACCTCGCTGCTGGAAGTCGACACCGGCGACAACATCTACCTGTTCGGCATGCACGATTTGGGCGCCGAGCCCGCCGACGTGCTAGACACGCTGTCCGACCTGCGATCTTCGGCGGCCTGAACGGGCACAACGGCCGCCCATCCGGCGGGTGGGTTGCTGCGCCGCACCGGGCCGCACGCGGAGACCGGCCGGTCTGGCAGACTGGGTGCCGCACGGGAGGGCTCGCCTAGTGGCCGATGGCGCCGGTCTTGAAAACCGGTAAGGGGAAACTCTTCGTGGGTTCGAATCCCACGCCCTCCGCTCCGTGAAGCGCTGGTAAGCCGGTCCTGAGCTGGCCGAACGCCACGCTCCCGCTTACCGGGTCGCTTGATCCAGAGTCTCACTTGGTCTCAGCCGGAGCGGCTGGATCTCGCTCGTCGCGACCATAGCGCGACCACGAGCTCTAGACTCAACGCCGTTCAGTTAAAGGGAGCGCAGAGATTTAACTTGCTGTCTTGATGTTGGGTGAGGGGATGCCGTTGCTGGCTGCGTGGGCGTAGAGGTCTGCGATGGTGGCGATCTTGTGGACGCTGGGTGGGATGTTGTATCCGGCCTGGTCGAGGAGTTGGCGGGTCTCGCGGAGCCGGCGGTTGATGGTTTCAGGGCGGACGGTGAACAGGGTGGCGACGGCGACTTGCGGCAGCCCGAGCCGGTAGTGCAGAGCGAAGGCGAGCAGCCGGTCAGCGAGGGTGAGGACGGGTCGGCGGCCGGTGCCGGGTGCGGCCATGCGGGGCCGGTGTCCGCGTCGTTGGTGCAGGCTGGCCTCGCGTTGCCGCTTGTGCAGGGTGAGCAGGGTCGTGATCAGCGTTTCCCAGTCGCCGGCGGGTAGTCCGGTCAGGGCGGGATGGTGCAGCCATGCCAGGTCGGGGCTGGGCTGGTCGAACGGATCTGGAGAGGTGCTGAACTGCTCAAACGGCTCGGGTTGCAGGGTGTAGTTCCAGTCGGGATGCCAGTTGTGGCGGTGCAGCGGGAGCGCGGCGATCTGCCGGTCGTGGACGCGCACGCCGGTGTCGTAGGTATTGGTGTCGAGTTCGGCGTGCACGCGTAACCCGGTGCGGGTGGTGGTTGCGGCGATCGATTGCACGATGACTTCGTGGCTGGTCAACGGCCGTCCGCGCCAGTTCATGGTGATATGGGAGAACAGCCGGTGCTCGATCTTGTTCCATTTCGAGGTGCCGGGCGGGAAGTGGCAGACGGTGATCTGCAGGCCGGTCTGCCCGGCCAGGGCGGCCAGTTCGGCTTTCCAGGCGCGGGTGCGGTAGCCGTTGGAGCCGCCGGCGTCCGCGGTGATCAGCAGGCGGCGGGCGTTCGGGTAGTCGTGACAGCCTCGGCTGGACCACCAGCGGCGGATCGACTCGACGGCGAACGCGGCGGTGTCGTGGTCGGTGCCGACGTTGACCCAGCCGGTGTCGGCGGTCAGGTCGTAGACGCCGTAGGGCACGGCTTTGCCGAGGCTGTCGTCGAGGAAGTCGTGGGTGCGGGTGCGCACCGGTTCACCGGCTGGCCGCCATTGCCGGCCAGCATTGGAGAACGGACCGACCAGTTCCTTCTTCTTGGTGTCGACACTGACCACGGGATCGGTGCTGGCCTGATGGTCCTTGACCTGTTGATTAAGGTAGCGGAACTGCCCGTCCCGGTCTGGGTGCTGCCGGCCCTCGATGGTCTTGGCGTTGGCCTGAAGGCTGAACCCGTTCTTTCGTAACAGGTCCGCGACGGTGTCGGCGCTGACCCGATGACCCTGCCTGGACAACTCTCCGGCGAGGATGCGGGTCGACTTGGTCGTCCACCGCAGCGGCGACATCGGATCACCACGTTCATCCGGCTCGACCAGTGCCATCAACGCGGCCAGCAGTCCCGGATCCCGTTCGGTGGCCCGTTTCCGGCCGCCGCCGGGCCGGCGGACCCGGCCCAGCGGTGGTGCACCGGCTTCCACTTCATCGACACCCGCGGAGACCGTGGCCTCGCGAACCCCGGCCGCTTTCGCCACCGCCCGGATCCCGCCGTGACCCAAAGCTCGGGCCTCGGCGCCCAGCAGCAGACGACGCTGCCGCTCATCCAGATGCGGCATGATCACCTGAAACTTCGCCGCCAGCGTCCCCAGAACCTCGCCACCGACCGCCATAGCAGATCAACGAAGCCGAATCCGCCAAGCTACGGCTTGTTTCCCAGCGGACCCTAACTGAACGGCGTTGGCCCTAGACTCGGTCACCGGCAGTCAGTGAATCAACACGGAGGGTACCTTAATGCGTAGGTGGCCTGGTGGAGTCGGAAATTCTCGGCCCACGGTCTACGATTCCGCACATGGCGACCTTCCTTGCCGTTCTTGCTGTCCTCATAAGTGCGGCGGCACTCGTTGTGGCGCTCCGCACGGCGTCGTTCAATCGACGCAGTGCAGAAGCGGCCGAGGGCTCCCAACACGCGGCCGATCGATCAGCGGACGCCGCGAAATCATCTGCAGAATCTGCAGGAAAAATGGCACAGGCCGAACTCAACCGGGAGCATCGAGATCTGGCACCAACGGACAAGGGAAAGAAGTGGCAGTTCGTCCATAATGACCGCACGGGCCGGGACCACCTTTGGCTAGTTATCACCCAACCCCGAACATATCTAGTCCATGCGGACCTCGTGTACCAAAGCGGTGGAAGGACTGCAGTTTCCCCGGTAGGGGGAAACGTCGTCCGCGGCGGCTTGGAAATGCGACTACATGTCAACGATCTTAGTCTTGCAAGGCCAGATGAAGTCGAACTTAGATTCTCTCCAACACCGGTAGGCGCTGACGATGAACCTTGGACCTGCGATTGTGGCCGACCATCCGCCAGTGATCACTACAAACCTGCGCATTGGATATTACGAATACCGGTGCCCCGTCCTGAAGAATATCCGAATATATACTAGGTAGGCGGGCCGATTAAAAGGCTTGAGCAGTTCAGACTTGCTCAAGGTGGCTGACAGAATCAATTAGTCGCTCGATCTCAGCTCTTAACTTAGGGTCGAGGCGCCCACTGACATGCCGCAGGCTTGCAACCACCTCGGCGGGGTCAACCGTGTTCGACCCCCGACCGGCAGCCCAGGTCGCGAATCTTGCCGTAGCCTCAAGGCGATCGACGGAGGCTTTCAGCAATCCATTCGGCACAGGCTTCACGATCTCAACGACGTCCTCGACGAAGTATTTGCTTAGGCATATGCTGCCAGATGCGTCGAAAATGAGGCCTTCTACAACTCCCAAGCGGTACTGAGCCGAAAATTCACTGATACTGTCCGATTTACGGACGGGATCTATCCCGACTATTTTCGCATTTCCGAAACCTCCGGCCGCCCTGCGTCCGAAAGCCACACCGATACGGTGTTGGATATCTTCCGGCTGATTCAACAAGTGCACTTCGTTAAATAACCGCTGGAGTTTCATCTGCTGCACCGGCGTCTCGATAGCATTCAGAAGTTCCGCTGGATAGTCCGCTAGAATATGACCGAGACGCCGCAGCGCCCAACGACACCAAAGCATTGCGGCGTCTACCGCAACAGTCGCCATCTCGTCGTCGACATTCGTCGGCTTGGCCCTGCCGTGGCCGGTACCTACTCTATTCCTGAGCTCATTCACACCATTAGCAATATCTTCCACAGATTGGGCAATCTTTCTTACCTCTATTGAGCCACTTATGTCATCTCCTGCAGAGCGCCCTAGGGACTTTTGCGCTTCGCGAATAACAGGACGAAATTTCGCTCTATTGCCGATCGAACTCTTTGTGGCGACCAGCACGCAACGCGCAACGCATTCTATTAAGTCTTTCGCGCTGCCAACTATCGCCGACCGGTCCTCGACCTCAACGGCGTTGACTAATGTCGCACGGTGCTCCTGGATAGCATCCCATTGCTCGGAGCCGAGCCGTTCAGGTCGATCAAGTTCGTAGGCCATGAGATCATTTAACATCATGACATTGACTTACTCTTTGATCGCCCTGCCTATACGCCGAAGGGCGACGTCGTACTGACCGTCCACGCACTTCGCATAGACCCTGAGCAAGACCTGCACGCTATGACCTGCCCACTCTGCGACCTGGGTAGCTGGCACTCCCTCGTTCAACCACAGCGACACCGCCGCGTGCCGCAGATCGTACGGTCGCCGGGCCAACGGTGAGCGCTGCTGTACCGGCGTGAGTGCCGTAGCGCGCGCCGCTCTCCACACCCGCGCGTACGTCTCCTTCGATACCGGGCCACCGCCGTACCCCCAGAGCCAAAGCAAAGTCGGTGAGTTATCGGATGGCCGCGTTGAGTAGCGCGGGGATGAGCATCTTGTCGGCGTGGTGCCGTTCCATGATGTGTTTGATGCGGGTGTGGCCTGCGAGGCGGATGAGTGCCAGGGCGAGGTTGCGCAGCGCGGCCATGGTGTGGGCGGTGTTGCCGAGGTAGGCGTGGTGGGCGTCTTCGCCGAGCAGGACGTCGCGGATCCAGTGGACCTTGTTCTCGATTCCCCAGTGTCGGCGTACGTGGGCGGCGATCTTGGATGCGGTGCAGGTCAGGCTCGTGATGCCGTGCAGGATGTGTTTGCTGACGCGTTGACCGTCCGGGGCGTAGGTGTCGCGGCGGATCCGGAAGACTTGTGCGGCGCCGGGAAAGTCGGTGCCGTCTGCGGGTGAGGTCCAGGCGGTGCGGACGATCCGGTGGCCGTTGCGGTGTTCGATGCAGGTGGCGGCTGCGGTGTCCGGGACCGCGGCGGGGAGCCGTTCGGTGATCGTGGTGAGCAGGGTGGGCCTGTTGCCTTTGACGGTGAAGACATAGCCCGCCTGTTGTTTGATCAGGTATTGGGCGGTGTCGTGGCTGGGGTGCGCAGCGTCGGCGGTGATCGTCATGCCGGTGATGTCGAGTCCGTCGAGCAGAGCGGCGATCTGGGTGACCTCGGTGGTGTCGTCCGGGACTTTCACTTGCGCGACGACGACGGCGGTGTCGTGGCGCATCGCGGAGAACAGTTGGACGTCCAGGCCGGTGCCGGCATGGGTGTTGCGGACGGTCTTGCCGTCCAGGGCCAGCCCGGTACCGGCGGGCTCGTCAGCAGGGTGTTGAGCCAGGTGCAGATCAGCCGGTCCATGACCGCGGCGTCGACGGTCTCGGCCAGCCGGCGCAGGGTGTCGCGCCGAGGTGGGATGCGGATGCCCAGGATCGGGTGCCGGCGGGCGCCCGCGGCGGCGAGCAGCGGTTGCGGGAGTTCCGCGACGCGGTCGGCGGCCTGGCGGAAGTCACGTGCCCCGCACAGCAGTGCCATGGTCAGGACCGTCAGTACCGCGGCGAGGGGATGCCGGACACCTTTCGCCTTTCGCGGGTCCTTGACCTGCTCGAACACGGTGGCCAGGGTGGTGACCCGGCCCAGTCCGGCCTGCCCGGCGGCGTTCGTGACGACATCGATGACCGCGTGCGAGACTGACACGAGCGGCCTTTCTGGTAGACGACGGTTGGCGTAGAGAACCGCCATCGTCTACTAAGGAAGGCCGCGCCTGTTTCGCGGCCCCCACGTCATCAGCACAAACGAAGATCAACTAACTTTGCTTTGGCTCTGGCCGTACCCCGGGGTCACGAACAGCCGGCCGTCCCGTGCGCTCCCAAATTCGGCCAGGTGCCACCAGCCAGACGCTACGACGCCTGGCTCGGCGGCAAAGACAACCTCGCCGCCGACCGCCACTCCGCCGACACCATCGAAGACGCCTTCCCCACCATCAAGCAGGCCGCCCGCGAAAACCGCAAATGGATGCGCCGCGCCGTCCGCTGCCTCAGCGAACACGACATCCGACAATTCCTCGACATCGGCGTCGGACTCCCAGACCCACCCAACGTCCACGACATCGCCCAACACATCCACCCGAACACCCGCGTGCACTACATCGACAACGATCCACTCGTCGGCGTCCACGCCGAAGCCCTCCTCACCGACGGACCCGACGGGCACACCACCTTCACAACCGGAGACCTACGCGACCCCGACACGATCCTGCACGACGCCGCGCAACGACTCGACTTCACCCAGCCGATCGGCCTGCTGATCATCGCCGTTCTCCACTTCCTCCCCGACACCGACCACCCCCACCAACTCGTTGCCCGCTTGGTCCAAGAGCTGGCGCCCGGCAGCTACCTCGCCCTCACCCACGCCACCCTCGACCCGCTACCACCGGCACAGGCACACCGACTACGCGACCTCGCGGCCAGCGGCAACCACGGCGCACTCCACCCTCGAACACGCGACCAAGTCACCGCCTTCTTCAGCGGCCTCGACCTCGCAAAACCCGGCCTTGCGTACACGAACGACTGGCACCCACACCTCGAACCACACCCCGATCCCAACCTCATGCACGACCACACCGCCACGCACGCCGGACTCGCACGCAAACCACGCTAATCCCGCCATAGGGCTGTGTTTCTCAATGAGCACTCACGGGGCATTTGCCGCTGCCACACCGAATGCGGTCGCATGGCGCAGACCCGATCCGGCCTCCTCCAATCTTCCGAACCCGTTCAAATCTTCTCCACTTCTTCTCAAGGCGGCCCGAAACGGGCCGCTCACGCCGCCGCCTGGGCACGCACCCAGGCCGTCGCTGGCGCTCTGGCCTGGGCACTCAGAACGCCCGTCGGCTGGCGTGCTGGGCAGGGTCGGGCCGCTTCGACGTCAGGTAGTACCCCGGAGGTAGGAGTTAGGGATTTGGCCGGCTGCCGACCAGACGGCCTGAGCGACGCGGACTAGCTGCCCATGTGCGGGCCGCAGGACGTGTCACAGCCGTCGAGCTCCGGGTACGGCGGCGCGCATGGTGTCCGGGCCGCCTCTCCACAGTCAAGGGCGCTTCGCGTCGCAAGCGACGGCCCCAAGCGCTATTCACTGAGAAAGATCAGGACCAGGGTGGTGCGCCAACCTCGCCAGATCCTTTGGATTGGTGAGGGGCTGAGGTGTCAGGCAGTCGGACTATTTGATCGAGAGCCTCGAACAGCCGATCGGCATATGCTATGGCTGCCTGACGTACCCACCAACGACGGACAAAGGACGACCAGAGGGCGATCCCAATGATGTGAATCGAGAGTACGACCCAAACCTCCATTGAGCCGCCGCTCCGCCAGTAATATAAGGAGTCAGCGACCAAGCAGATCGACAGAGCGATCAAGGCGATTGGCTTCAACGCCAACATGTTGCGTGCATAGCCATACGCAATGTTCTCTGCCTGAACCAGCGGAAATTCTTCTGTGCGGCGTCGCACCATGGATATGAGCGAGCGTGTCGCGGTCACCAGAACTTCATCCGCAGCGTCCCGGCGGTCGCTCTCCAGCTTCCAGTTAGGCAACCGAGTGCCTGTCACCGTTTCGAGCATCTTCCTTCGCCCCGCAACGGCTGGTGCTGGAGTCCTGCTTCCAAGTCGAAGCATTTCAGTGGTTGGCATTCCATCCCAGGAAGCTACCAGCTTGCTCTCAAGCCGTTTACCCATATGTCGCACGACGTTGGACACCAGAAACATCAGCCCCACTGAAACTGTCAGGGGCGCTAGTGCCATGAGGGGCTTAGTCGGCAAAAGCAGGAGAACAAACACGGCAACCGGAAGTGCTGCGATTAGAGCTGGATATATCCGCGCCTTCCTCGTGTATGCATCCATGTCGCCGAACAGATCACCAGCCTTCACTCGTCGTCGTCCTCGGCCAGCGGCGGTAGTGGCTCAAGTGGAACCCAGCCCGGTCGACTAACCCCAGGAACACTGTGGCAAATACTCTGCCCCTCAGTAGCGAGAACGTCGCAACCGCGACGCTTCAATGCATTCACGACCTTCGGGGAAGGGTGCTTGGGTGCCGCCTTTGCTGAACTGATGAAGGAGACGTAGCTACTGAACGGGGCTTCCGTGGGGCCGAGAATGCGGTCAAGGATCGTTGGCCCAACGTTCCTTTTGCTTCCGTGGTGGGGCGCTTGGAAGAAGGAAATCGGGGACTGGTCGAAAGAATCGAATAGTCGTTCATACTCCGATGCGCCAGTATCTAGGGCTGGAATCCCCGCGTCGCCGGTGAAGAGGAGGCGTTCTCCGTCCACTGAAACCAAGGTAATTACCGAGGAGTTGTTACGCGCTGTTGTTTCGCCGTCATCTGCTAGGGTTTCGACAGGCAGGTAAGTAAGAGCTTTGTCGAGGAGTTGGCCGACTTGCTGAACCCAGTGGCGGCGGAAAGCTTCGGTGAATGCTGATGCCTTGATCGAGCCTAGGCTTTCGTCAAGTAGGTCCTCGTAGTAGTTCTCCGTTGGACCGAGGATCTTGACGCTGCCGTTGAATCTCGAAAGCCCCGTAAATGGCTCGGTTAGCTTGACGTTTCGAGCCCGCGCCGTCTTGATTAGATTGTCTAGCGCTTCGAGATTGGTGAATTCCGTTAGATCAGTTCTGTGGAGCCGCGGCTGATGCACGAGAAGCTCTGAGACGCTGAGTTGGTCGATCACTGTGCACAAGCCGTTCAGATGATCCGCGTCGGGGTGTGTCGAGATCATCAGATCGACAACGACAGTTTCGTAGTACTTCTTGATGTGATCTACAAGCTTCTGGCCGACCGCCGTGAAGCCGCCATCAATAACGACTACGACGGGTGTGGCGCGTCCCGGGACTGTAAAGCGGATGGCGATCGCATCGCCACTCTTGCCACCATCTTGTTCGTCATTCTCGACAGGCAGAAAATCTACCTCGTACACAAGCACTCCCCGCGCCAAAACAGTCGTACACATGATCTAAGCGCTGATACCTTACGCTTCTCTCAGATCGAATGCCAACCATGTAACTCGATCGGGAGTGCCAACCAAATGTAAGGAATACTTCCTGATGCTGGTGTCGAATTAGGGGCATTGAGAACAGTGCGAGACAGTCTCGCGTCCTGCGTTTCGCGCCTGCCGCTCGTGTTGGCTCCGGAGAATCCTGCCGAACGTGGACCGTGGATGGCACCGCCCGCGAGTCCGTCGGCAGACATGGAGAGGCAGCGGCCTCCTGACTTGTCCACCAGGAATCTGACAGGGGTTCCTTGGCCTCGCGAGCCAGAAGTGCCTGACCGGTTGCTTTCCAGTCTGGGCCGACCGATTTGACCGAAGTGCAGGGTTGTCGGGGACGAGCGTCAACCTGAGAGCGATCGCTGATCTGACTTAACGTAATCAAATATCTACGTTGAGCGATGATGGTGAACGGTGGTCGGTCGAATGGCAGGCAACAGTCACAGAGCGAACTGCGCGAACGCCAAGAATCCCGGTTGTGTCTGTTCTGGTTGCGGGGGCGCACTGCACGGCTGGCGGGGCTGGGCGACCCTCGCTGCCGACACGCAGGACGCGCGCAACGATCGGCGGCTTCAACTCGAAGCAAAGGTCGAGAAAAACAAGCGCACCGGCGCGCTCAGCCTCAACGGCCGAAACCGTCAGGCTTTTGTTGACCTCGCACGCCTAGACATCACGGATCACCTGGCGACGACCTGGCCTCAAGATAGTGGCGCGTCGCCGCAACAAGTGGATCTCTCCGATCCGGTCACGTACTCATCCGACCTTGGCCGGCTGAGGGCACTCGCTGAGACTCTCATGGCTGAGACTTGGCCGGAGATCTCTATCGAGATCGATCAAAGTGTCGGCGGCGAGCAGTCTGCGCGCGAAATCAAGAAGCAACTCGCTGACCACACGTGGTGCACTCTGTTGGTGGCTCTGGTCCAGGGTCTTGAGCAGATCAACCGGGCCTTCAGGTTCCTTTCAGAGCAAGGTAAGCGATTCCTCGAACGCGCCCTGACTGACAACCTGACGGGCCTCTCCAAGCGGCTCGCCCAGGTGGTCGCTGGCATCGTCGTAGACAAGGTTTGGGCAGCGCTCTTCAAGCTCCTGGAGGCCCACTTCCCTCTGATCGGCGAAGACACGCTGCGAGTGCTCCGGATGCTGGCTCTGTTCACATGCCCATCAGTCGAGCACCATCCAGAGGTTTACAAACATGCCGCCAGGCCGCTGATGGAAGACGGACTGAACGTCATCTCACAGGAGACCAAGGAGCAACTCGCGGCTCTCTTTGCGGCTTGGTGGCAGCGACACAACCCGGAGGCAAACCTGTAGGCATACTGTTCCGTCGGCCGGACTGCGTGAGCTTTGGGAGAGACGCACCCGCGCGACTCCTGGTTCACGACCAGCGGCGCCCATGGCGTGACCAAGTTGTCGGCTCGGTCGGCGTTCCTGCAGTTCAGAGGGTTGTAGCGGCCGGTCTTGAAAACCGGTAAGGGGAAACTCTTCGTGGGTTCGAATCCCACGCCCTCCGCTCCCGCCATCACCTGAAAGATCCACTGAACAACACCAACGCCGGTCTGGCGTATGCCAGAGGTCGGAGGGGTCAGTCCCGCGCGATCTCAGCAGAAACTGTCGCCGACAGAAGCGGCTGCGGCTCGATCGCCGCGACGCATACGCGACAGCGACCGAGCTGCCCGTAGCCCGGTGGGAGCCCTGTCCGCGTACCTGACGGCACACCAGAGGGGCCCTCGGTGGCCGGGTCCCTCCCTGGGCACCCGGCCGTAGCTGGCGGTTGTCACCGCCTGCTCAGCCGTAGCAGAGGGCTGTCACGCCGGGCTCATGACGTCCATGACCGACGGCCGAACCAGCGATGACAGCCACCAGCTACGGCCGGACCTCACCATCGGGCACCGGCGCACCCCGCCCCTTGGACGGCCGAGCCGTTGAAGGGCGCGGTCCCCATCACGGCCGACAAAACGGATACCAAGGCTGGTATGAACCCGGTCGGCGTCCGCCTCGGGGCTCCCTGGGAGAAACGGCGAAAGTCGGGCCGCATAGCCCGGGGATGTTCGGGAGCCTGCCACGGCTGTTGGACAGAATTACCGTACGTCGGGGGGTACGACAATTTCCGACAGCACGAGGCCAGGTCAGCCTTCCAGATCGTTCCGGTGGCTGAAGCGACAAGGCGGGTACGCGGCAGTCTGACCCTCGGGGGACACCGACCCCACGCGCCTGCTCCCGTGATTACCATGATCCGGTGGCCGTTCTCGCTGTTCAGGACCGTGCAGCACCCCTGCCGGTGCGCTGCCGCGTGTCTGCCGGGCGCGAAGGTGAGCGATGAGCGAACTGCTCCGGCGGGACGACGATCGGGTGGTGCACCGGGTGCCGCAGCTTGCGCAGTTCCGCGCCCGCTGCGCGGCCCGGACCCAGCGTGACCTGACCACCCCGCAGAATCTGCATCGCTGGTCGGTGGAACACTTCCGGGATTTCTGGGACGAGTTCCTGCGCTGGGCGGATCTGGCTTGGGAGGGGTCGGCCGAGACGGTCTGCGACGGCGACGACGTGGAGACCGCGCGGTTCTTCCCGGACGTACGCCTGAACTATGCGGAGAACCTCCTCCGCCCGTTGCCGGGGGTGGACGATGACGCTGTCGCCCTGACGTCGGTGCACGACGACGGCAGCGCCGAGCATCTCACCCGCGCGGCGCTGCGTCGCCGGGTCACCGCCGCTGCCACCGGGCTGGCCGCGGCCGGGGTCTGCGCCGGCGACCGGGTGGTGGTCATCGCGCCCAACACCGCCGCCACGGTCGTGACCGTGCTGGCCGGCGCGGCGTTGGGGGCCGCAGTGTCCACCGCCATGCCGGACATGGGCCCCACCGCGCTGCTCGGCCGGTTGGCGCAGGTCGAGCCGGTCGTGCTGGTCGTCGACCGCGGTGGTTCCGGCGAGTGGGCGGGCGCCCCCGGTGACACCCTCGCCACCTTGCTGGACGGCCTGCCCGCCGTGCGCGTCGTGCTGGTGCTCGACGATGACGACCGGCCGCTGCCGGCCACGGCGAAGGTCTCTGCGTATCGGCTGGACACGACGATCGAGGGGACCGACGGCCCGCCCGCCGAATGGCCGCGCCTGCCGTTCGACGCGCCACTGTTCGTAATGTTCACGTCCGGCACCACCGGAGCGCCCAAGGCGATGGTGCACGGCATCGGCGGCACGCTCCTGGAGCACCTGAAGGAGCACCGGCTGCACCTGGACCTGGCGCCGGGGGACGTCTACCTGCATCATTCGACCACCGCGTGGATGGTGTGGAACCGCCAACTGTCCGCGCTGGGCGCGGGCTGCCGGATCGTGCTCAGCGACCGCGCGCTGACCGGCCCGGAAACCCTCTGGGAGCTGGTCGCCGGTCTGGGCGTGACGGTGCTCGGCACCAGCCCGGCCTATCTGCAGCTCTGTCAGGATGCCGGGTACCGGCCCCGGGACGCGACCGATCTGTCCGCGCTGCGCGCCGTGTTGTCCTCCGGTGCGGTGCTGCACGACTGGCAGTTCGACTGGGTCGCCGACGCCGTGGGCGAGATGCCGCTGCAGTCGATCAGCGGCGGCACCGACATCATCGGGGCCTTCGTGCTGGGCCACCCGGAGCTGCCCGTGCGGCGGGGCCGCATCCAGGCCCGTGGCCTGGGCATGGATGTCGCCGCCGTCGACGCGCAGGGACGCGAACTGGTCGGCGAGGTGGGCGAACTGGTCTGCCGCAACCCCTTCCCGTCCCGTCCGGTCGCGTTCCGCCGTGATCCGGACGGCGCCCGGCGGCACGCGGCCTACTTCGCCGCGAACCGCGGCATGTGGACCCACGGCGACCTCATCGAATTCGACTCGGACGGGTCTTCCCGGCTGCACGGCCGCTCGGACGGCGTACTCAACGTCGACGGGGTGCGGATCGGCCCCACCGAGATCTATGCCGTGTTGCGGCAGATCGCCGGCGTGCGCGACGCGATGGCCATGGAGCAGCGGCACCCCACCGTGCCCGGTGCCACCCGGCTGGCCCTGCTGGTGGTGCTGGAGGACGGCGTACGTCTGTCCGCCGACCTCGCCCGGTCCATCCGGGTGAGCCTGCGCCGGCAGGCCTCGGCCGCGCACGTGCCCTCACTGATCCTGCCGGTGCCGGATCTGCCGGTCACCTTCAACGGCAAGAAGTCCGAGCGGGCCGCCCGCTATGTGCTCGACGGCGAGCCGGTGGCCAACCTGACGGCGCTGCGCAACCCGGACTCGATCGACGGGATCGCCCGCGCGCTGGCCGCCGCCGAGCGGGAGGCGGCCCAGGTGGCGGCTGCGGCGGCCGACGACGCCGGAGTCGACGACGTGACGGCCACCATCGGCCGGCTGTGGCGGGAGACGCTGGGACCGACCGCCGACGGCGGGCACACCTTCGCCGACCTGGGCGGCACCTCGCGGCAGGCGATGACCCTGGTCCGCCAGGTCCGCCAGGTGCTGGGCCGCGACGTGGGCCTGGAGGCGTTCCTGGCCGACCCCACGCTGCCCGGTCTGATCGCCGCGGCGACCGCCGCGCCGCGGGCCGACGACGCCCCGCGCGCCGTTCGGTTGGCGGCCGGCGATCCGGCGCTGCCGCCGATGTTCTTCGTGCACGACGCCTGGGGCGACATCGACGTCTACTGGCCGCTGGCCCAACTCCTCACCGGCACCGGGCCGCTCTTCGGGCTGCGCACCGACCTGCATGCGCCGGACGGCGCCCGGCGGCCGATCGGCGAACTGGCCGCCGACCACGTGGCCGAGATCGCGCGGGTGGTGCCGACCGGTCCGGTACGGGTGGCCGGGCATTCGTTCGGCGGGCTGGTCGCCTACGAGACGGCCCGGCAACTCGCCGCCGCCGGACGCACCGTCGACTTCCTCGGCCTGGTCGACGTGCTCCCGCCGGGCGTCATGCTCACCGCGACGGAACGACTCGTGCACGAGCTGGTCGACCGGGTTTCGCTGCTGTTCCCCTCGATGCGCAACGTCTCGCTGCGCGATGTGCTCGCCGAACGCCTGCGCCCGGCCTCGGCACCGGCCGACCGGCAGCTTTTCGTGCAGACCACCACGGTCGCCAACGATCATGCGCCGGGCCGGTACGCCGGACCGGTCACCTATTTCCGTGCGCGCCGGAGCCTGCCGGGCCACCACATCCTGGCCGCTTGGCGTCGTCAGGCACCCCGGCTGACCGTGCTCAACGTCCCCGGCGCCCACCACGACGTGCTCGGCCAAGAGCACGTCACGGAGGTGGCCGAGAAGTGGTCCGAGGCCCTGGCCGACGCGAACCGCCAGCCAAACGAGTAAGTCCCGGCCTGCCCGCACCCACCCGTGCCTCCCCGCACCCACCCGCACCCACCCGTGCCCTCTCCGTGCCGACCCGCACCCACCCGTGCCGCACCGCTCGTCCCCTGCCACGCGCCGCCCGCGCTCCCCCACTGTCGGATCGATCTTGAAGTTTTGTGGTCCGGAATGCGGGGTTCTGAGACGGTTAAGTGGCCCCGAAACTTCAAGATCGACGGCCGGGGCCCGGCTGCGGGCCCGGCTGCGGACGCGGCCGGGGGGCCGGGGGGCCGGCCGGGGGCCGGGGGCCGGCGGGAACGCGGCTGGCGGATGCCTGCGCGGGGTTGGGGTTGGGGTCAGGGCTGCGGGCGCAGGGAGTTGCGCCCCGCCATCGCGATGCTCGCCGCCAGGAAGGCTGCGTTGATCAACGTGAACAGGCAGACCACCCAGACCGTCCACTGTGGCGCAGCGATCAGCACCACGCCCGCCAGCGCGATCACGGCGCCGTAGTCGCGCACCAGCTTCACCACCCGCACCGGGAACGAGGTGCTGGTGACGATGCTGGCGGCCTGCGGACCGGCCTGCATCACCGACGTCACCAAGTTGACCATCCAGGTGCCGGCGAACGCGCCCAGCAGCCAGGCCGGTGTCTCCGGCACCTGCGCGTGGGCCACCGCGGCCAGGGCCGACACCAGTGCGACCTGTGCCGCCACATCGCAGAGCACGTCGACGCGCGCCCCCGCCGGGCTGGTCTGGTGCGTGACTCGGGCCAGTTGTCCGTCGGCGCAGTCCAGCGCGTACGCGAACTGCCAACCGACCAGCGCGACCAGACCGATCGCCCAGGCCCAGACGCGGCCGTCGGCGACCGGTCCCGCGGTGGCGATGACCACGAACGAGATCAGGCAGCCGACGCCGAGGTTGCCGACGGTCAGCACGGTGGGCGACAGCTTGTGCCGGTTGGCGAACACCGCGACCCGCGCGCCGAGGCGCTGGCTGATCAGTTCGCTGAACAGGCCACCACCTCGGTTGACCGCATAGAAGTCCGCGGCCGTGGGCTCACGGGTGGGTGACGGCTCGGTCATAGTCGGCCAGCTTCCGGCGGATCTCGTCGGTGGACATCGCGAGGTGTTCGAGGATGGTGTAGCGGTCCGGGCGGGTGCGGGGTGCGAACGCCACCACGTCCACGAACTGGTCGCCGGTCAAACCGACGTCCGAGGGTGTGCGGGGCAACCCGTGACGGGCCAGGCATGCGGACATCTGCGCGAAGCGGGTCATGTCTTCGCGCAGGAAGGTGCAGAACAGCGCGCCCAGCCCGGCCAGCTCGCCGTGGGAGCCGGTGCCGGGGAAGAGCGTGTCGGTGGCGTGCATGATCTCGTGGCAGCCGCCGCTGGCCGGGCGGCTGCTGCCGCAGACGGCCATGGCGAGCCCGCTGGAGATCAGCGCCTCGGCGAGGACGGTGACGAACGCGTCGTCGTTCATGTCGCCGGGCATGGTGAGCACCGCTTCGGCACCCATCCGCGCCAGCGAGGCGGCCAGCCCGTCCACCGGCTCGCCGCGGACCTGGCGGGCCAGCTCCCAGTCGGCGAGGGCGCTGATGTTGCTGATCACGTCGCCGATGCCGGAGCGGTTGATGCGCTCCGGTCCGTTCTCCACGAAGTCCAGGTCGACGATGACGGCCAGCGGGATGTGCGAGCCGTAGGACCCCTTGATCCCGTCGTTGACCAGGCTGGCCACCGGAGACGCGATGCCGTCGTTGGCCAGGCTGGTGGCCACCGACACCATGGGCAGCGCCCACCGGGTGGCCGCGTATTTGGTGGTGTCGACGGTCTTGCCGCCGCCGATGCCGACCACCGCGTCATAGGCCCGGGACCGCAGCTTGTCCGCCAGTTCCATGGCCGCGTCGAGGGTGCCGCCGACGGTGGTGTAGACGTCCGCCGCGCGCAGCGACGGGCGGATCAGCTCGGCGATCCGCTCGCCCTGGCCGGGGCCGACCACGACCGCCACGTCACCGCCCGCCGAGATGCGCCCGTCGGCCAGGATGCGGCCCAGGTCAGCGACCGCGCCGCGGCGTACGTCGATGTGCAGCGGGGTTTGGACGCTGCGCGCTAGTAGCGGCATGCGATGTCCCGTGCCTTGGCCAGATCCTCGTGGTTGTCCACCTCGACCCAGGGCACGTCGCCGATGGCCGCCCCCCGGATCTCGCCGCCACGGTCGGCCAGCTCCTGATAGCCGTCCTCGTAGTAGAGGTTCGGATCGCGTTCCCACGTGGTCTTCAACGCATCGGCGAGGCCCGCGGCGACGGACGGCTCGATGATCGTCGCGCCGATGTATTCGCCGAACGCGTCGGCCGGGTCCATCAGCTTCGTAATCTTGGTGAGCCGGCCATCTTCCGAAAAGATCGTCTTCATCTCTTCGTCGCCCAGCTTCTTAACATTGTCGATGGCAAGCAGAATCCCCGGCCCGCGGTTGGCGAGCAGGGTCTGCTCCACGCTCACCGGGTGCACGGTGTCGCCGTTGACGAGCAGCGCACCCTGGGCGAAGTGGTCGCGTGCGAGCCACAGGGAGTAGGCGTTGTTCCATTCCTCGGCCTTGTCATTGTGCACGAGGGAGATCTTCACACCGTACTTGCTCTGGAAGGCGTCCACCCGCTGCACCACCGCGTCGGCGCAGTAGCCGACGACGATTGTCACGTCGGTCAGCCCGGCGGCGGCCAGGTTGCGCAGCGAGATGTCCATGATCGTGGTGTCGCCGTCAACCGGCACGAGAGCCTTGGGCAGGGTGTCGGTGTACGGCCGCAGCCGCCGCCCGGCTCCGGCGGCGAGAACCAGACCGATCATGGGTGTTTCCTTCCGGCGAGGGTGTCGAGCTGCCGAGGATAGCCAATGTGCTACAGCTCCAGGTCAGGAGAGTCCCAGAAGCCGCAGCGCGGCGAAGCCCTGCTCGACGATGCGGCGGAGCATCGTGTCGTCGGGAGCGCGGTTCTCCTGAAGCAGGTCCAGCTCGTGCTCGGCCAGCCAGCGGAACTCGGTGTGCTTGCCCTGCTCCAGTCGAGGGCGTTCGAGGTCACCGTCGACCCGGACCAGGAAGTCGGACTCGACCCGGGCGAGGCCGTCGTCACCGGTCCAGGAGCACGGTTCGAGGGCCGCGAGCACGACCGAGATCTGCCATCCGGTCTCCTCGGTCGTCTCCCGGCGCAGCGCCTCCTCGACCGATTCGCCGGGTTCCACGTGACCGCCGACGATGTCCCAGGTGTCCGGGAAGAGTTTCCGTGCGGGCGAGCGCTTCTGGAAGAAAATGCGGCCGTCGTCGTGCACCACGAGAGCTCCGGCCACGCGGAGGGGTTCGGGTGCAGCCATGAAAAAATCATGTCGAGCCGCCTCGTAAGCTGGGGCTATGACCGCTGAGCAGTTGATCTCGTTCGCCCGTGGTGCGCCGTCCCTGGACATCGTCGACGTGGCCGGCCTCAAGGCCGCCGCCGCCCGCGCCTTCGACGCCGATCCCGCCGGGATGACGGCCTACGGCACCTCCGTCGGCTATGTCCCGCTGCGCAAGTGGATCGCGGAGAAGCACGGGGTCACCGCCGATCAGGTCATCGTGACGAACGGTTCGCTGCAGGCCGACGCGTTCCTGTTCAACCACCTGATCCAGCCCGGCGACGACGTGGTGGTGGAGAAGCCCACGTACGACCGGACGCTGCTGAGCCTGCAGAACCTGGGCGCCAAGGTGCACCAGGTGACCATCCAGCCGGACGGCATCGACGTGGACGAGCTGCGTGCGCTGCTGGAGAGCGGCCTGCGGCCCCGGCTGGCACACATCATCCCGAACTATCAGAACCCGGCCGGCGTCACGCTGTCCGTGGAGAAGCGCCGCGCCCTGCTGAGCATGGCCGTGGAGTACGGGTTCACCATCTTCGAGGACGACCCGTACGTGGACATTCGCTTCCGCGGCGACGCGCTGCCGTCGATGCTGTCGATGGACTCGGACAACGCGGTGGTGCACGCATCCAGCTTCACCAAGACGGTGTGCCCCGGCGTCCGGGTCGGTTACCTGGTCGGCCCGGCCGCGCTGATCGATGCGATCGCCAAGAAGGCCACCAACCTCTACATCTCGCCGGGCATGGTGTCCGAGGCGATCGTGCACCAGTTCTGCGTCTCCGGCGACATCGAGCGGTCCGTCGCCACGGTGAGCGCCGCCCTCGGCGAGCGCGCCCGGGTGCTGGCCGAGGCGATCCGCACGCACATCCCCGGCGCCACCTTCACCGAGCCGGACGGCGGCTACTTCCTCTGGGTCGATCTCCCCGAGGACGTGGCGGTGGACCGGTTGTTCCCGGCGGCCATGAAGAAGGGCGTCGCCATCGTCAAGGGCAGCGACTTCCTGCTGGACGGCGGGGAGCACTCGGTGCGCCTGGCGTACTCCGCGGTGACCGTGGATCAGATCGATGAGGGTGTGCGCCGGCTCGCCGCGGCGATCGATGAGGTGCGCGCCTGAGGAACTTCCTGCCCGCCTGATACATAGTGTCGGATTTCCGACACATTCTCGGTTTCCCTTGCGGGTGGCGTCCGGATCACAATGCTCAACGGCGCTCGCTCGCGGGCACCGTTGATCCTCTTTCCTCACCCCCCGCGCCCGGCGGGCCGTGCGCAGCCGTTCTCCCCCCGAACGGTGTGCGCGGCCCGCCCGGCGTTCCTGCCCGCCGGTTAGCCTCGGATGCTGGATCCAGCGACTGGGGGAGGTTTCCATGGCCGACAACACTGTTCGCGGCCGCAGCCGGTCGGTGGCCGTCAACCGGTCTCTGCAGCGGGCGTGGACCGCCCCGGTGCGCGCCATGAACCGGATCCTGGGCACCGCCGAGGGACAGGCCAACGGCTCCGGCCACCTCGGCGAGCAGAGCGCGGTGGTCGACTGCGGGGTCTATGTCGCGGGCCGCCGCGAGCCCGGCACGTTCAGCCCGGACGAGGCGCTGCGCGAGGCATGTTCCCGCGACGGCGCCTTCGTGTGGCTGGGGCTGCACGAGCCCTCCCAGGAGCAGATGTCCGCCATCGCGCACACGTACGGCCTGCACGAACTGGCCGTCGAGGACGCGGTCAAGGCGGAGCAGCGGCCCAAGCTGGAGCAGTACAGCGCGGTGCACGTGCTGGTGCTGCGCACCGCCCGGTACGTGCCGCACAGCCAGCTCACCGAGACCTCGCAGATCGTCGAGACCGGTCAGATGATGCTGTTCATCGGCGAACGATTCGTGATCACGGTGCGGCACGGCGACGCGACCCGGCTGGCGCCGGTGCGGGCCGACCTGGAGGAGCGCGGCGTCCTACTGGAGCAGGGACCGTGGGCGGTGGCGTACGCGGTGACCGACCGCGTGGTGGACGCCTACGTGGCCGTCGCCGAGCAGGTCGAGGCGGACCTGGACATCCTGGAGGAAGGAGTGTTCTCCCGCGAGGGCGGCAGCACCGTGCAGCAGATCTACCAGATGAAGCGGGAGCTGGTGGAGTTCCGCCGCGCGGTGATGCCGCTGCAGCGCCCGCTGGCCACCATCACCTCGTCGCAGAGCCGGCTGGTGCCCAAGGAGATCCGGCGGTACTTCCGCGACGTGCAGGACCACCTCACCCGTACGGTCGAACAGGTCGCCTCCTACGACGACCTGCTCAATTCGGTCCTGCAGGCGCGGCTGGCCCAGGTGACCGTCGATCAGAACAACGACATGCGCAAGATCGCCGCGTGGGCCGGCATCTCGGCGGCCTGGACCGCCATCGCCGGCGTGTACGGGATGAACTTCAGCTTCATGCCGGAAACCCACTGGCAGTACGGCTATCCGGTGGTGATCGCGCTGATGCTGGGCGTGTCCGTGCTTCTCTATCGGGCGTTCCGCCGCAACGGCTGGCTGTGAGTCATCGACCGCTGCCTCTAGAGTGCTGGTCGTGCCGTCGCGTCAGGACCAGCTCCACTCCTACCAATACTCGCTGCAGCGGGTGGTGGCGGCCCTGGTCACCCACGATCCCGACCCGCACCGCTCGCCGCTGCGGCGAGCCGGCATGACGGTGCTGGTCGGTGCCGTCATCGCCACGCTGGCGCTGGGCGGCACCCTGGTCTACGGCATCCTCACCGGCACGAACACCGTCGAGTTGCGCGACGAGTCGGTGGTCTTCCTGGAGAAGGGTTCCGGCGCGCGCTTCGTCTATCTCAAGACCGACGACCGGTTGCATCCGATCATCAACTACAGCTCGGGCCTGCTGATCGCCAACTCGTCCGAGCCGAAGGTGGTCAGCACCTCGTCCGACCGCCTGGCCACGATGAGCCTGGGCGAGCCCCTCGGCATCCCGGACGCCCCGGATTCGCTGCCCGACGCCGACCATCTGCTGCCCGACGACTGGACTGTCTGTTCCCAGCGGGCGGGCGACTCCCCGATCGCGGAACCGCGGAGCCTGCTGCTGGTCGGCGATCGGATCGCCGGCGGCAACACCCTCGCCGCGCCACCGCCCGGCGGGAAACCGCAGGCCCTGCTCGTCTCCGACGCGCTGGACCGGATCTATCTGGTCTTCGGCAACCGGCGCTTCCTCGTGCCGGGGAGCCGGGTGCAGCAGACGCGCACCTGGTTCGGCTGGACCGAACAACCGCTTCCGGTGGCCACCGGCTGGCTGAACGCCGTCCCGGTGGGCGCCGACCTGCAGGCGCCGCGCATCCCGCGGCACGGCGCGCCGTCGCCGACCATGCCGAACCATCGGGTGGGACAGCTCCTGCGCGTCTCCAGCGACCCGAACGGCTCGCCCACCTGGGGCGTGGTCATGGCGGACGGAGTCGCGGACCTCACCGAGGTGCAGGCGTTGTTGATGCGTGCCGCCCCGGAGGGCGCCGAACCGGAGGACATGGACCGCACGCGTTACGGCAACCTGCCACGGTCGGCCACCGTGCTCACCGCCGCGGCGTCCACCGCGGGCTTCCCGGCGACCGTGCCGACGCTGCTCGATTCCGCGCGGCGGGTCTGCGTGACCTCGGCGGAGAACGACTCCCTCACGGTGCGCATTGACCCGGCCGTACCGGCCGGCGCACCGGTGCGCCGCGCTGACGCCCTGCCCGGCGGCGTTCAGGCCGACCTGGTGCATGTGCCCCGGGGACACGGAGCGCTTGTCGTCTCGGCGGCCTCACCGACCGCGCCGGCCACCGCCGGCACCGTCAGCGTCGTGACCGACACGGGCGTCCGCTACCCGATCGCCTCCCGCAACCTGCTCGGCAAGCTGGGCTACCACGACGCCAAACCGGTCGAGGTGCCCGCCCAGTTGGTCTCGCTGCTGCCGCAGGGGCCGTCGCTGGACCCGGAACGAGCCCGCCGACCGGTCACCGCGTCGGACTGACCGCAGCGGCCCCCGGCGGGAGGCCAGAGACCGCTTGCTTCGACAAGGGACTAGCCGGATCTTCGACAAGGGACTAGCCGGATCGGATGCGCGAGGCATCCGACCCGGCTGGTGACCGCCGACTTTCCCTCTCCGGTCAGTCGGAGTTCTTACCGCTGGCCATGCGGGCCACCTCGGGGCTGTGCTGCGTCGACGAGGTCTGGTCCGCCGTGCCGGTGCGCAGCGTCGGGTCCTCGGCGACTGCGGCGTCAAGGCCCGCGCCGGCGGCCGGAGCGGTCGTCTCCGTCTGGTCCGTCGGCTCGAACGCCGCGTCATCCGCGGTGTCGATCACGGCCGTGGGCGTGTCGACCGGCTCCGCCGGGTCGTACTCGTCCCACTGTGCGGCCCGGCGCCGACGCACGGCGTACGCCGCTCCGGCACCCACCGCACCGCCGACCAGGGCGATCCCTAGCAGCGTCGAGGTCTTCCGGCCGCGCTGCTTGCGGCCGAGCGCCTTGTTGGTGCGCTTCTCGAGCTTCTTGGCGTTCTTCTCCGCGGCCTTGCGGTTCGCCTTGGCCGCCTTCTTGGTTTCCTTGTTCGCCTGACGTACGTTGCCCGCCGCCGAGGCCACCATGGGTCCCAGCGTCGCCACGGTGCTGCCCCAGCCGCTCGCAGCCGCGTCGCGGGCCTTGCCCGCCACCGGCTGCACACGCTCACGTGCGGCGTTGAACTTCGGGCCGACCGTGGCGCCGGTCTCCTGAGCAGCGATGGCGGCCGCCCGCCGGAAGTGATCGACGCTCTGGCCGAGCTCGCTCTTCATCTTGTTGCTGCGGCGCTTGCGGCGCATCGTCTCGAGCACCAGTGCCCACCTCCTGAGGTTCGCTCCCTCATCATGTTGCCCTCTCAGGTACCCCCGCGTCGCCCGATCAGACACATGGGGGAGGATCCGGAAGGCAAAAGGACTGTCGGACGACAGAAGGAGTACCCGTGGCCGAGAAGCTTTACGCCACCCTGCACACCAACCACGGCCAGATTCGTCTCCAGCTGTTCCCGGACCACGCGCCGGCTACCGTGCGCAACTTCGTGGAGCTCGCCGAGGGCACCAAGGACTACGTGGACCCGCGCACCGGCCAGAAGGGCAACGGCCCGTACTACGACGGAACCATCTCGCACCGCGTCATCTCCGGTTTCATGGTTCAGATGGGTGACCCGACGGGCACCGGGCGCGGCGGGCCGGGCTTCCAGTTCGCCGACGAATTCCACCCTGAGCTGCAGTTCGACCGGCCGTACCTGCTGGCCATGGCGAACGCCGGGCCGGGCACCAACGGCTCTCAGTTCTTCATCACCGTCGCGCCCACGCCGCACCTGAACCGCCGGCACACGATCTTCGGTGCGGTCGCCGACGACCAGTCGACGAAGGTGGTCGACGCCATCGCCACCACGCCGACCGGCCCCGGTGACCGGCCCCGCGAGGACGTGGTGATCGAGCGGGTCGAGATCGAGCGCGGGTAACGTTGTGCCATGAGTGACGTCCCCCAGACGGTTCCGGTCTGTTACCGCCACCCGTCACGGGAGACGTACGTCCGCTGTACGCGCTGTGACCGGCCGATATGCCCCGATTGCATGAACGCGGCATCGGTCGGTCACCAGTGCCCCGAATGCGTGAATGAGGGGCGCCGCACGCAGCGACAGGCCCGCACCGCCTTCGGCGGCCGCGTCGCGGGCGGCACCGGCACCGTCACCCGGACCCTGATCGGCATCAACGTCGCCGTCATGATCATTTCGGTGGCGACCGGCGGGCTCGGCGCGGTGGCCGGTGGCGGCTGGGGCGGCCTGCTCGGCGGCACCACGCCGCTCACCGACTGGGGATCGGTCATCGGGTACGCGTCCTACGGTCCCGGCGACACGGCCCTGCACGGCGTCGCCGCCGGCGAGTGGTACCGGCTGATCACCGCCATGTTCCTGCACTACGGCGCGCTGCACCTGCTGATGAACATGTACGCGCTGTGGATCCTCGGCCGGGACATGGAACGTGTCCTGGGCCGGCTGCGCTTCGCCGGGCTTTACCTGATCGCCGGCCTCGGCGGCAATGTCGCGGCCTACCTGTTCTCTCCGCCCAACGTGCCCACCGCCGGCGCGTCGACCGCCGTCTTCGGTCTGATGGCGGCCATCTTCGTGATCCTGCGGCGGCTGAATCTGAGCGTCGCACCGATCCTGCCGATCATCGTGATCAACGTGATCTTCACGTTCGCGGTCGCCAACATCTCGGTCGCCGGACACCTCGGCGGCCTGGCCGTCGGCGGGGTCGCCGCCGCCGTTCTCGCGTACGCGCCGACCAAGAACCGCAACGTCGTGCAAGGCGTCGGTCTCGCCGTGATCGTCGCCGCGCTGCTGGTGCTCGCCGTCTGGCGCACGTTCGCCCTGCTCGGCTGACCTCGTCCGGTTGACCGGGAGAGGTCACCGGCACCGCACGGCCGGGACCGGAAACCCGTTGAACGTCGACGCGTACGCGCTGGTGTACGCGCCCGCGACGTGGATCAGAACCGCGTCGCCCACGCCCAGGTCCGCGGACAGCTCCACGTCGTACAGGATGGTGTCCTGGCTGTCGCAGCTCGGCCCGGTCAGGTGGTAGCGCCGCCGCGGGCCGCTCGGGCGCGGATCGGTCACCGGGAAGCGCAACTGATTGCCGCTCTCCAACGCCTCCATCAGGCCGTTGAACGCGCCCACGTCCAGGTGCGCCCATCGGGCACCGTCCCGCTCGGCCAAGCCGATCACCGTCGCCATCATCGTGCCCGCCTCCGCGACCAGCGCCCGGCCCGGCTCCACCACCAGCTCCACCCGGTACGGCAGGGACTCCACCGCAGACCGGATCACCTTGCCGTACTCCGACAAATCAGGCACATCGACGTCGTAGCGCGCCGGGAACCCGCCACCCACGTCCACCATGGTCAGGGTGATCCCGTCCCGCTCCAGCTCGCGCATCGCCGCCGCGCACTCCGCGATCGCCGGCGTCCATGCCTGCGGCTCGGTCATCTGCGATCCCACATGAAACGTCAGCCCGTACGGGCGCAGGCCGCGCTCCCGCGCCAGGCGCAGCAGACCCGCCGCCACCTGCGCGGTCACCCCGAACTTGCCCTCGCTGCCCACTTCCCCGCCGCCGCCGGTGCGCAGCCGGGCGTACACCGCCGCACCCGGCGCATGCCGGGCCAGCTTCTCCACCTCCTCCGGCGAATCGGCGGCGAACCGCCACACACCCGCCGCGTGCGCCGCCTGAATGTGCAGATCCGCCTTCACCGGATTGCTGAACAGCACGTCCCGCCCGCGCACGCCGACCGCGTGCAACGCCGCCAGTTCCGCCGCCGAGGCGATCTCGAACGAGCATCCGGCCCGACGGAGTCGCCGCAGGATATCCGGATGAGGGTTGCATTTCATGGCATAGTGCACCCGCGCCTCCGGCAGCGCGGAACGGAAGGTCGCGTACGCATGCTCCACTGTGACCAGGTCCATCACCAGGCGTGGGGTCGTCACGGCACCGGGACGCCCGTACGGGCCCCAGCGCCGGGCCACGCCGAACGCCCTACGAAGGACCGCCAGGCAACGACGTAGTTCCATATGCGGACGATAAATGCTCTTTGTTGCCGAGCGCTGTGTTCGTCCCCCGTACGTGCATCCTCATGAGATCAAGAACGGGGCGCCGCCCCCTCGTCGTCGATCGGCGCGTGCCAGGTGCCGCTGACCTATCGCGGCGGCCGGGCGGAGCGGTGGAGAGGCCGGGCGCGGTCCTCACGGGACGATGGCACGGTCAGGAGACCCCGATGCCCCTGGCGGTATGCGGTGGTGCGCCGACCCACGGAGCCGCCTTCCACAGAGCCCCCTCCCGCCCCCTCGTGTCGCGCCCCGTCCCGCCCCGTCCCGCCGCGTCCCGCCGTCGCGCCGCGACCCCGTCACGTCACGTCACGTCACGTCACGTCACGTCACGTCGATCTTGAGGTTTTGGTGCCCGGCTTCGAACCCCATACCCGACTTGTCCGACCGGGAAGTCCAAGATCGGCGCGCATGACGGCGCCCGCGGCGTCGATCTTGGACTTCCGGGTCCGGCAAGTCGGGTATGGAGCCCCAAGTCGGGCACCTAAACCTCAAGATCGGCGGGGGCGGCACGGCGGGACGGGGCGCGGCGAGACGCGGCGGGACGGGGGCGGCGCGGCGCTACGGGGCGGGACGGGACGGGGCGTGACGACGGGGCGGGGCGGGGGTGTCTACCGCCTGGCGTGGTTGTGCACCCGACCGGCCGCTGTTACGGGCGGCCGGTCGGGTGCGGGTCTGTCAGACGCGCGCCGGGATGGACGCCGACGTGCCGATCACCTTGCCGGAGCGGTCCAGGGCATCGACCACCACGTACTCCACCATGCCGTCGATCTTCATGGTCGTCTCGAAGCCGGTGCGGTCCGCCTCGACCGCCGGGGACAGCGCCTCACCCGGCTGGCCGCCCGCGCGGGCACGCCACTTGGCGACCTTGGTGGCACCGTTCCAGCTCACGCTGACGATCACGTTGCCGCCCTCGGTGTGCAGGCCGAGGGCCGGCTGGTCGAGCGGCTCGGCCGACCAGTCCACCTTGTAGGCGCGGTAGGACTGGCTGTTCAGCGGCAGGTGGCCGTCCAGCCGCACGGTGCCGTCCGGGGCGTACTCGGTGAACCAGGGCATCTGGCCCCAGCCCATGAAGGTGCCGCCGTCGGCGAGCTCCCGGCAGCAGCCCTGCGTCGGCGCGGACAGCTTCTCGTCGTGCACGAACTCGGTGACGAACTTCGCGGTCCGGGCCGACTCGTCGAGCTGCATCACCAGCCCGCGCGAGTAGTCGCGGTTCTTCTCGATGCCGGCGCCGTTGTCGAAGACGCTGTACGTGCCGTCGCGGCGCTGCCGGAAGTCATGCTGCCAGAAGAAGGCGGCCTTCGGGTCGATGGTGAAGTCGGACTTCTTGCCGCCGAGGCGCCAGATGACCTCCCCGGACTTGCGGTCGATCTTGTAGCAGCCCCAGGTGTGTCGCGCGGACACGATCAGGTTGCCGTCCGCGGCGAGACCCACCGAGTTGGCGTGGAAGAAGTCCCAGGGCAGGTGTGCGTTGTCGCCCTTGGGCAGCGGCGCGTGCGACTCGTCCAGCCCGATGTGCTCGTGCGCCCGCCACTCGAACACCTTCTGCCCGGTGGCGATGTCGATCTCCTGGATCACGCCGTCGTGCAGCACCCCGTCGGCGGGTCCGCCGTACGGGCTGAGGTCGTACGGGATCGGGTCATAGACCCAGAAGACCGCGGTGTCGTTCGGGGTGATGATGAAGTCGTGCTGGTCGGCCTGCTCGCTGCCGGCCGCCCGGATCCGGGTGATCTCGTGGTAGTGGTTGTCGGCGATCACGAACTCGCCCTGGCCGACGCCCTGACCACCGGTTCCGCCGATGGTCCCTTCCCACCAGCACAGCACCTGCTTGTTGCGGTAGCGCTGGGCCTTGAAGTCGATGGCGACGGTGGCCGGGTCGGGCACCTTCTTGAACCAGATGGGCGAGCCCTGCTCGTCGACCATGAGCGGGCCGGACAACCAGCCACCGGCGAACGGGGTGAGGAGGATGCCGCCGGGCGTCGTGCCGTTGGCGGGAGTGGTGATGGTGACGTCAGCCATCGCGCGCAGGTCGGGGCGGGAACGGTATTGGGGCGCATCGGACTTCGCGGCGTCGTCCGCATCGGTGGACGAGCGGCCGTCGGTGTTGGCGATGGCATAACCCGCGCCGCCCCCCGCCAGGGTGCAGATCGCGGCGCCTCCGACGCCGAGCAGGACGTTACGGCGGGACGTCTTAGGAGCTGTAGGGGATTCTGTCACGCGGCACAGCATCCCCCATTTCGATCAAGATCTACCTGGCCAGGTGATGTGAATTACCTGAGAGCGAGATGTAGAGCTGGATAAGGCGCTTGACCAGGACATCCGGATGGAACAGTCGGACATATCGCCGGCGCGCCCGGGGGGCCGTCGCGGCGGCCTGGTCCCGGGCCTTCGGCAACGCCTCGGCCAGCGCGGCCGGTTCCGGTGCGACCGGCCAGCCGGCCTCGTCGCCCAGCAGGTACGGGATGCCGCCGACCGCGGTGCCGAGCGTCGGGCGGCCCTCGGACATCGCCTCCAGGACCACCGTGGGGAGCACATCACTCCAGGTCGGCACGGCGATCATCACGGCGCAGGCGCGGCGGGCGGCGGCCATTGCGGCGCGGTCCAGCACGCCGAGGTACGTGACGTCGGCCCGCTCGGCGGCCGCCTGCTCGGCCAGCGGCCGCAACTCGCCGTCACCGGCGATGCGCAGTTGCCCGAGCGAGCCCTCGGGATGCGCCCGCCACGCCTCCAGCAACAGTCCGAGGCCCTTCTCGGGGGAGAGTCGTGCGGCGTACAGGAAACCGTCGCCGAGCGGTGCCGGCTCTCCCGGGTCGGGCAGGCCGTTGGGCTTGACCACGATCCGATCCGCCGGGATGCCGTAGTCGCACAGGTGCTCCGCGATGCGGTCGGTCAGCGCGACGAACCGGTCCACCGATCGCCAGGTCGGCCGGTGCACCGCGAGCGTGGTGGCCATCAGGGCGCTCTGCGCCGCGGAACCCCGGTAGCAGCGGTGCGCCACCGCCGGCCAGCCGATCGCCTTGCCCCGGCACTCGAAGCAGTTGTGCCCGTCCCGGAAGTACAGGCCGGACGCGCAGACCTGACGGAAGTTGTGCACGGTCTGCACCACGGGCACACCGTGTGCGTGCGCGGTCCGGATCACCCAGGGCGACAACAGCGGGTACGGGTTGTGCAGGTGCAGGACGTCCGGCCGGTGCTTCGCGAGCAGCCGGGACAGGTCCTGCTGGGCGGCGCGGCCGTACACCGGAGCCAGCGGCAACAGGGCCTTCTGCGCGGCGGGCAGCTCGCCGATCGAGTCCGAGCTGCGCATGAACGGCAGCACTTCGACGCCGGCCTCGCGCAGTTGCGCGATCTCGGTGTCCACGATGACGTTCTCGCCGGACGGGATGGCTTCCCGGTAACGATTGTGCGCGATCACGACCTTCACACCGGGTGAGCCTAGGCCGTACGCGAATCGCCGCGCGAGTGCCCGGAGGGGCTACCGTTGACGTCGTGCCCGAACTCCCCGAGGTCGAGGCGCTCGCCGCCTACCTGCGCGAGCGCGCGGTCGGCCGTCTCGTCCAGCGCTTCGAGGTGTCCTCGTTCAGCGCCTTGAAGACGTTCGACCCGCCGCCGACCGCGGTCACCGGCCTGCCGCTGACCGGCGCCGGGCGGCACGGCAAATACCTCGACGTGTGCTTCGGCGACGAACTGCACCTGGTCGTGCACCTTGCCCGCGCGGGCTGGCTGCACTATCGCGACGCGTTCAAGTCGGCGGCGCCGCTCAAGCCGGGCAGCGGTCCGATCGCCGTGCGGGTGCGGCTGGACGACGGTTCTGGGTTTGACCTGACCGAGGCGGGCACCCAGAAGTCGCTGGCCGCCTACCTCGTCCGCGACCCGGCTGAGGTGCCCGGCGTGTCGCGGCTCGGCCCGGACGCGCTCGCCGTGGACCGCGACGAGTTCGCCACGCGCCTGCGCAGCCGCAACGGCCAGGTGAAGGGTGTGCTGACCGATCAGGAGGTGCTGGCCGGGATCGGCAACGCGTACTCCGATGAGATCCTGCACACCGCCAAGATGTCGCCGTTCACCCTCACCGGCCGGCTCACCGACGAGCAGATCACCACGCTGTACGAGGCCATGCGCCGGGTGGAGCAGGATGCCGTGGCACGCTCGGTGGGGCAGCGGGCCGCCGAGCTCAAGGGGGAGAAGCGTGCCGGGCTGCGGGTGCATGCGCGCACCGGCCTGCCCTGTCCGGTCTGCGGCGATACCGTGCGCGAGGTCGCGTTTGCCGACAAAAGCCTGCAGTACTGTCCCACCTGTCAGACCGGCGGCAAACCGCTCGCCGATCGCCGACTGTCGAAGCTGATCCGCTGACCACCCGGCCGATCACACAGCGTATTTGCGCGAGATCGTGTGCAACGTCCGCTTCTTCTCGTGCGATACATCGGTATAGTGGCTCGGTCCCACGCTTCGCTGCGATGGGGGCAGGGTCGGCGGCGACGTCGGCCCGCACCGACCGTGGCGGTGCGTAATGGTCCACGGGGGTTCGTGATGCGGGAGGACGTCAGCGAGGTGGCCACCAGCCTCCACCGTCCGGGGACCAAGCGCAGCCGGGTGCCGTACGACAGCTTCGAGTGGCAGCAAGACCCACACCCGACCAATGGCGTTCCCCGGTCGGCATGGACACGGCAACGCCGTCGTCTGTCCCGGTGGCACCGGCCGTACACGTTGGTCCTGATCTTCCTCGACCTGTGCTCCACGCTGCTGGCGAGCTGGATCGGCGCGACCTTCCTGGAGAAGGCGCAGTCCGGCTTCCGCGAGCGGTCGCTGTTCTTCCTGCACGGCGAGTCGCTGTTCTTCTTCTTCGCCTACATCGTGCTGCCGCTCGGCTGGCTGATCACGCTATGGGCCAACGGCAGCTACGACCGCCGCTATCTGGGGCTGGGCAGCGAGGAGTTCAAACGGGTCGTACGCGCGTCGGTCTTCGTGGTGGCGGGCGTCTCGCTGCTCGCGTTCGCCACGGTGACCTCGCTGTCGCGTGGCACGGTGGCCGTCGTCTCGCTCAGCGGCTTGCTGTTCATCCTGATCTGCCGCTATTTCGCCCGGCAGGTGCTGCACATCGCCCGGAAGCGCACCGGCCACGGGGCGCACCGGATGATCCTGGTCGGCACGTTGCCGGAGGCCCTGGAGGTCTACACCGCGGTCACCCGCAGCCCGGCCGCCGGACTGATCCCGGTCGCCATCCACATCACCGACGGCTACGCGGCCGCCCGTGGCATCGAGACACCGGTCCCGGTCTTCGCCGGCCGGGATGTCCTGCAACTGGTCCGCGAGGTGGCCGCGGACACCATCGCCGTGTGTGGCTCGGCCAGCGCGGAGCCCGGCGAGTTGCGCCGGCTGGCGTGGCAGCTCGAAGGCACCGGCGTCGACCTGGTGGTGGCGCCGCAGCTAACCGACATCGCCGGCCCACGCGTGCACATCCGGCCGATCGAGGGCCTGCCTCTGCTGCACGTCGAGGAACCCACCCTGTCCGGGCCCGGCTGGCTGGCGAAGAACCTGATGGACCGGATGGCCGCCGGCCTGGGCTTGCTGATGCTGAGCCCGGTCCTGCTGGCCGTGGCGATCGGGATCCGGATGTCCGATCCCGGTCCGGTGTTCTTCCGGCAGCCGCGGGTCGGTCACGAGGGGAAGACGTTCCGGGTCTGGAAGTTCCGGACCATGTATGTGGACGCGGAGGAGCGCAAGGCCACCCTGGAGGAGCTGAACGAATCCGACGGGATGCTCTTCAAGATGAAGCAGGACCCTCGGATCTTCACCTTCGGCGGGAAACTGAGGGCCACCTCCCTGGATGAGCTGCCGCAGCTCATCAACGTGTTGAAGGGCGAGATGTCGCTCGTCGGCCCGCGCCCGCTGCCCGCCGACGACGGCGACTACCTGGGCGACGTCCGCAGGCGACTGTTGGTGCGGCCGGGCATCACCGGCCTGTGGCAGGTCTCCGGCCGCTCCGACCTGTCCTGGGACGAGGCCGTGCGCTTGGACCTCTACTACGTCGACAACTGGTCCCTGACGTACGACCTGGCGATCCTCTGGCGCACCATCGGAGTCGTGCTACGGCGCAAGGGCGCGTATTAGGGCGTATCGCCTCCGGTCTTGGCGGGCGCGGACGAAGCGGCCAGGATCAGCGCGTGAGCAGTGGGGTGCAGACCGCCGGCGCGGTGGTACTGGCGGTTGCGGCGCTGTCCGGCGCGGTGATCGCGGTGCTGCGGCTGCGCTCGCGCCGGGGCATCGCCACCGCGATGCAGCGAGCCACGTACGAGGTGCTGCACACCGCCGGGCTGGCGGCCGAGCCGCTGCGTGGCGGGCTGGACGCGGCCACGGCTGGCAAGGCCGCCCGGCATCTGCGCACGCTTGTCGGCGCGACCGGGCTGAGCATCGCCGACGACCACCGGTGCCTGGCCTTCGACGGCCGCGGCAGCCACCATGGCGATCAGCTCGCTGCGGCCGCCCGGCGCGCTCTCAAGAGCGGGCGTTGCATCGTGCTGACGGCGGCCGAGCTGCCGTGTGACCGGGTGGACTGCGCGGTCCGCGGCGCGGTGGTGGCGCCGCTGGCGAAACCGGACGGGCAGGCGAGCGCGGCGATGGCGGCGACGATCGACGACCATCCGGCGCCGGGCCTGGTGCAGGCGACGTTGGAGGTGGCCCGATGGGCGGGTGCCCAGTTGGCGCTGGCCGAGTTGGAGTCCTCCCGCGAGCGGCTGGCCCGCGCCGAGGTGCGGGCCCTGCGGGCGCAGATCAGCCCGCATTTCATCTACAACGCGCTGACCGCGATCGCGTCCTTCGTCCGCACGGATCCGGAGCGCGCCCGGGAGCTGATCCTGGAGTTCGCCGAGTTCACCCGCTACTCGTTCCGGGCGCACGGCGAGTTCACCACGCTGGCCGAGGAGCTGCGGTCGATCGACCGCTATCTGACCATCGAACGTGCCCGGTTCGGTGACCGGTTGCAGGTGCGCCTGCAGATCGCGCCCGAGGTGCTGCCGGTCGGGCTGCCCTTCCTGTGCCTGCAGCCGCTGGTGGAGAACGCGGTCCGGCACGGCCTGTCGCGCAAGCCCGGCGTCGGTATGGTGAGCATCGAAGCACGTGATGCCGGCGCCGAGTGCCACATCACGGTCGAGGACGACGGTGTGGGGATGGATCCGGCCGTGTTCGCCCCGGATCGTCCGGAGACCGATGACGGCCAGCATGTCGGCCTATCCAATGTGGACGAGAGGTTGCGCTCGGTGTTCGGCGACCATTTCGGCCTGGTGGTGGAGACCGCACCGGACGCCGGGACGAAGGTGAGCATGCGGGTGCCGAAGTTTCACCCGGGGGTGCACCCATGAACCTGGTCGTGCTGGCCGTGGACGACGAGCCCCCGGCGCTGGACGAGTTGGCGTACCTGTTGGACGCGGACGGCCGGGTGGCACATGTGCACCGGGCCGGCGACGCCACCGAAGCGCTGCGGGTGTTGCGCGACGCCGAGGTGGACGCGGTCTTTCTGGACGTACGGATGCCGGGCTTGGACGGCATGGAGTTGGCACGCGTGCTGCGGCGGTTCGCGCATCCGCCTGCCATCGTGTTCGTGACCGCCTACGACGACGGTGCGGTGGACGCTTTTGACCTGGGCGCCACGGACTATGTCCGCAAGCCGGTGCGGGCGCAGCGGCTGGCCGAGTCGTTGCGCCGGGTCGCGGGCCGAGTCCCGGCGGCGACCGCACCGATTGCCGCCCAGGACGAGCCGGCCATTCCGGTGGAACTGGCCGGGAACACCCGGATGCTGCCCCGATCGTCGGTGCGCTGGGTGGAGGCGCAGGGGGACTATGCCCGCCTGCACACGGCGGACGCGTCCCACCTGGTCCGTGTCTCCCTGGCCACCCTGGCAGAACGGTGGGGGAACGCCGGGTTTGTCCGCATCCACCGTTCGTACCTGGTGCAGTTGCGGCTGATCACGGAGTTGCGACTGACCGGTTCCGGTTACGTGGTCGCGGTGGACGGCGCCGAGTTGCCGGTGAGTCGACGGCACACCCGCGAGCTCAAAGACAAGCTGATTCGCTCGGCGAAGAACGATTGGACGCGCTGATCCACAGCGTTATCCACAGAACATTTCCTCCATCCACAGAGTTATCCACAGGGTGGAGTGCGGACGGTCTGCCTTTCCCTTGAATCGGGACGTCGCCGCGATCACACTGCCCGCATGGAGTCGCCTCGGCGTACCCGCATTGTGCTCGGCGAGGTCGCCACCCGGCGCCCCGCCCCGGACCGCACCCGCGCCGAGCTGACCGCCCAGACCGCCATCGGCGAGGCGCTGGTCAAGGGCCTGGTGCGCGCACAACTCGCGCTGGCCCTGCGGCTGGCGCTGGTAGTCGTGACCGGGCTGGGCGCGCTGCCGTTGCTGTTCGCCGTGGCGCCGGCCGTCGGCGCCGTCACCGTTCTCGGCGTCAATCTCCCGTGGCTACTCCTCGGAGTGCTCGCCTTCCCGTTCCTGGTGGCCGTCGGATGGGCGTACGTACGCTGGGCGGAACGCAACGAGCAGGACTTCCTGTCCGTGGTCCGGCGGCCGGGCCCATGATCGCGGCCTCGGCCGACCGGCCGGCGCGGTGCCGGTGAACCCCTACCTGCTCCCCAGCCTGATCGTGGTCGTGCTGGTCACGGTCGGGATCGGCGCGTACGGGCTGCGCTTCGCCCGGACCACCTCGGACTTCCTGGTCGCGTCCCGTGCCATCAGTCCCGCCTGGAACGCCGCGGCGATCAGCGGCGAGTACCTGTCCGCCGCCTCGTTCCTCGGCATCGCCGGCCTGATCCTGCGGTACGGCGTCGACGTGCTGTGGTACCCGGTCGGGTTCGCCGCGGGTTACCTCGCTCTGTTGCTCTTCGTGGCCGCGCCATTACGCCGCTCGGGCGCCTTCACGTTGCCCGACTTCTGCCAGGTCCGGCTGCGGTCGCCGTTCCTGCGCCGGCTCGCCACCGTCTTCGTGGTCTTCATCGGCTGCCTCTATCTGGTGCCGCAACTGCAGGGCGCCGGCCTCACCTTCGGCACCCTCACCGGCGGCTCGTACGCCTGGGGCGCGCTGCTTGTCGCGCTGGTCGTGACGGCGAACGTGGCGCTCGGCGGCATGCGGGCCATCACGTTCGTGCAGGCGTTCCAATATTGGCTGAAGCTCACCGCTCTGGCCGTACCGGTGATCTTTCTGGTGTTGCAGTGGCAGGCGGATGGGCGCCCGGCGGTGACGCCCCCGACCGGCCCCACTTTCCCGGCCGCCACCACGGTGCAGATCCGGCAGGACGCCACGATCAGCACCGCGGCCGGAACCGTCTCGGTGCACCGCGGTGACCGGCTCAGCTTCGCGGCCGGCGATCCGGTGCCGGTGGTCAGCACCACCGAGGACCGGCGCGGAGCGGACTGGCTGCGTCCCGGCGGCGACGGCAGCCTGTTCGCGACGTATTCGCTGATCCTCGCCACGTTCCTGGGCACCATGGGCCTTCCGCACGTGCTGGTCCGCTTCTACACCAATCCGGACGGTACGTCGGCACGGCGCACCACCCTGGTCGTGCTCGGCCTGGTGGGGCTGTTCTATCTGTTGCCCACCCTGTACGGGGTCCTCGGCCGGATCTACACCCCGCAGCTATTGATGACGGGACGGACCGACGCGGTGGTGCTGCTGCTGCCGGAGGCGATACTCGGCGGCGGCCACCTCGGTCAACTCCTCGGTGCGCTGGTCACCGCGGGCGCGCTCGCCGCGTTCCTGTCCACCTCGTCGGGGCTGCTCACCAGCGTCGCGGGCGTGGTGTTCACCGACATGATGGGTGCCGACCGTGGCGGTTCGGTGCGCGACTTCCGGATCGCGACGGTGCTGGCCGCGGTGCTCCCGACCACGCTCGCCCTGTTCGTCTCGGACATGGACATCTCGCAGGTGGTGGGCCTGGCGTTCGCGGTCGCCGCGTCCAGCTTCTGCCCGCTGCTGGTGCTGGGCATCTGGTGGCGGCGGCTGACCGACGTCGGCGCCGCCGCCGGCGTGCTGGCCGGTGGCGGCGCCGCGATGGCCGCGGTGCTGGTCACCGTGCTCGGGCCGGACCTGCCCGGATGGACCGGTCAGGCGATCGAGCAACCGGCCGCCTGGACCGTGCCGCTCGCCTTCGCGGTGATGATCGCCGGTTCGCTGTGCACCGGGCGGCGGGTGCCACGGGACATCGGAGCGACCATGATGCGCCTGCACGCACCCGAGTCATTGCGCCTCTGACCTGCGGCGTTCGCGAGGAGACAGGGTGGCCCGGCTAGCACACAGGGTCTAGTTTCGGGGCATGACCGTTCCCGAACAACGCGGCCCCGAGCCCGTACCGGCCATGGCACTGCGTGGCCTGGTGAAGCGTTTCGAGGCTAAGACCGCCGTCGCCGGGGTGGATCTTGACGTGCCGGCCGGCTCGTTCTTCGGGCTGCTCGGCCCCAACGGCGCGGGCAAGACGACCACGCTGTCCATGGCGGTCGGCCTGCTGCGACCGGACGGCGGCGACATCCGCGTCCTCGGGCATGACGTGTGGCGGGACCCGGTGCGGGCCAAGAGCCTGATCGGGGTGCTGCCGGACGGCGCCCGGCTGTTCGACCGGCTCAGCGGGGGCGAGCTGCTGGCCTATCACGGGCTGCTGCGCGGCATGGATCCCAGGGTGGTCGATCAGCGGGCCGCCGAACTGCTCGACGTGCTCGCGCTGGGCACCGACAACCGCACCCTGGTGGTGGACTACTCGGCCGGCATGAAGAAGAAGATCGGCCTGGCGTGCGCGCTGCTGCACGGCCCGCGGCTGCTGGTCTTGGACGAGCCGTTCGAGGCGGTCGACCCGGTGTCCGCCTCGCTGATCCGGGACATCCTGCAGCGGTACGTGTCCGGTGGCGGCACGGTGATCTTCTCCAGTCACGTGATGGAGGTCGTGGAGCGCCTGTGCAGCCACGTCGCGATCATGGCCGAGGGGGCGATCCGGCGCAGCGGGACGCTCGCCGAGGTGCGCGGCGAGGACTCGCTGGAGCACGTCTTCGTCTCGGTGGTCGGCGGGCGCACCGCCACCGGCTCCGAGCTGGCATGGCTGTGAACGCCGGTCCCGGCACGTTCATCCGGCTCAAGCTGCGCGTCACCGCCGGTGGTCTGCGCGGGCGCACCGGCCGCGTGCTGCTCTTCGTGCTCGGGGTGCTCGTCGCATTGTTCCTCGCGATCGCCGGTTACCTGATCTTCGCGTTGCCCGGTTTCCTCGACGACCCGCGCGCCGCCGCGACGCTGTTCACCCTCGGCGGCGGCGCGTTGGTGCTGGGCTGGTTGCTGCTGCCGCTGGTGTTCTTCGGCGTCGACGAGTCGCTGGACCCGTCCCGTTTCGCGCTGTTGCCGCTGCCGCGCCGGGTGCTGGTGCGCGGGCTGTTCGCCGCCGCGCTGACCGGCGTGCCGGCGGTGGCCATGCTGCTCGCCACGGCCGGCATGGTGCACGCGGCGGCGCTACTCGGAGGCGTGCCGGCCGCGGCGACGCAGATGCTCGGCGTGCTGCTGGGCTTGTTCCTGTGCGTTGCCGCGAGCCGCGCGGTGACCAGCGCGTTCGCCACCGCGTTGCGCTCGCGCCGGGCGCGTGACATGGCCACCGTGCTGTTCGCGCTGCTGGCCGCGATGATCGGGCCGCTGCAGGTGGCGCTTGCCGCAGGTGCGCAGCGCGCGGACTGGGATCGCGTCGCACGGCTGGCCGACGTGGTCGCCTGGACGCCGCTGGGTGCGGCGTTTTCGATGGGCCCGGACGTCGTCGACGGCCGCGCCTGGGCCGTGCCGGTGAAGCTGGTGATCGCCCTGGCCTCGCTCGGCCTGCTGCTCTGGTGGTGGGCGTCCAGCCTGGAGAAGGCCATGCTCGGGCTGGCCGTGTCCGGCGGTCGCGGCCGGACGGCCGGGCAGTCCCGCCCGATGGTGGAGCAGTTGCTGGTCGGCGCGCTGCCGCGGAACCGGTCCGGCGCGTTGATCTCGCGGGAGATCCGGTACTGGTGGCGGGGCACCCGCCGGCGAGCCAGCCTGATCACGTTCGCCGTGCTCGGCGTCTTCCTGCCGATAGTGCTGTCCAGCGGCAACGGAGCGGTGACGATGCTGCCGTTCGTCGGGGTGGTGGCCGCGATCAGCCTGGCGAACCAGTTCGGTTACGAGGGCGCCGCCTATGCCTCGCACATCGTCGCCGGCGTGCCCGGACGGGTGGAGCTGCGGACGCGGGCGGCCGGATTGTCCGTCTATGTGATCCCGCTGCTGATCGTGGTAGCCGTGCTGGGCAGCCTGATCACCGGCGAGCAGGCTCGGACGGCCGCATTGCTGGGCTCGCTGCTCGCCGCGTACGGGCTGGGGCTTGCCGTGGCCCTGCCGATCTCGGTGCGTGGCGCTTACGCGCTGCCGGACACCACGAATCCGTTCGCCACCTCCTCCGGCGCCGGCATGGCGAAGGGGCTGATGACGCTGGGCGCGATGGTCGTCGCGTTCGTCGGTGCGCTCCCGTTGCAGTTGGCCGATTTCCTGGTGGGCGACGTGTGGTTGGTCCTGGGCCTGCCGGTCGGCGTGGCCTATGGGGCCGCCGCCTTCTGGGCGGGATCCACGCTGGCCGGGGCGATGCTGGACCGCCGAATGCCCGAGGTGCTGACCGCGGTCACGCCCAATCGCTGATCAGCGGTGCACGGCAGCCAACCGGAGCAGGCCGGCGCGCCGAACGAAGATGAGCCGCCGCTGCCTCGCGTGCCCGTGCCGGTCCAGCACGTATCCCTCCAGCCAGAGCCAGCCCGCATAGGTGTGTGCGGTGAGTCCGGCGTCGATGCGGATGACGCGGAACCGCAGCCCGCGGTTGCCCGCGAACTGGACGCTGGCAGACGCGCCGACCTTCAGGATCTCACCGGGTTGCGGCCACGTCTCGTCCATGCGTCCTCCTCCCGGGCGAGCCGGTCCTGCCCGCGCGGGCACGGTGCGTGGCAAACATGCCGCGCGGTAGGAATTCGGTATCGGCAGCATGCCTGCCCAGGCGGGACGGGGGAAGACACCCCGCGTGCCAAGAACGCAAGCGGGGAAGAATGAATCCGTGCACCCCATCGAGCCCGGCGCCCGCATCCACGCCAGCGATCCCTTCGCCACCCCCGAAGCGGACAAATCCGCGGTCCGTCGCCTGCGCGGCCGGCTCGCCGCTCCGGTCACGCTCTGGACCACCGCCGGCCCGGCCGGGCTCACCGTCTCCTCGATGCTTGTCGCCGACGGGGAACCGGGCCGGGTGCTGGGCCTGATCGACGAGGAGAGCGACTTCTGGGACGCCGCCTCCGCATCCGGGGCGTTCGCCGTGACACCGCTGAGCCCCGGCGACGAGCAGACCGCCGATCGGTTCGCCGGGCTGCTGCCCGCTCCGGGCGGCCTGTTCGCCGAGGGTGACTGGAGCGACACGGCGTACGGACCGGTGCCGCGGGACGCGCACACCTGGGCGGGGTGCCGGCTGGTCGATCGGCGAGCATGCGGGTGGGCGATCCTCGCCGAAGGCGTCATCGAGACCATGACCCTCGGCGCTGACCCGTCGCCGCTGCTCTACTACCGCGGGCGCTATCGCCACTGAGCGCACTCAATCCACCGCTCGGCGCAGCCGGTGACCGGCGGCCTCGGTGTTGACCTACCACTTCGTACGGTGCCGGAAAGACCGCCCCCGATGAAGGTGGTGAACCGTGTCGACCGAAACCACACCCGCCGAGAGATATCTCGCCGTCCAGCGTTCCGATGAGTTCGCCGGGCTGCGCAAAATGCTGCGCGGCTTCGTCTTCCCGATGACCGTCGCGTTCTTCCTCTGGTACCTGCTCTATGTGCTGCTGTCCGCGTACGCCCGCGGATTCATGTCGGCCAAGCTGGTCGGCAACATCAACGTCGCGCTGCTGTTCGGCCTGCTGCAGTTCGTGTCGACGTTCCTCATCGCTTGGTACTACGCGCGGTTCGCCGCCCGTCGGTTCGACCCGGCCGCCGAGCGGATCTACGACGACCTGATGACCGACGAGGTGAAGTGATGGAGCCGCACACCGTGCTGGCCGCGGAGGCCAGCACCTCCACCTCGCGCACCCTGACGATCGTGCTCTTCCTGGTGTTCGTGGCGATCACCCTGGCGATCACCGTCTGGGCCAGTCGGCAGACCCGGACGGCGACCGACTTCTACGCCGGCGGCCGGACGTTCTCCGGTTTCCAGAACGGCATGGCGATCGGCGGCGACTACATGTCCGCCGCGTCCTTTCTCGGCATCGCCGGCCTGATCGCGCTGTACGGTTACGACGGTTTCCTCTACTCGATCGGCTTCCTGGTCGCGTGGCTGGTGGCGCTGCTGCTGGTGGCCGAGTTCCTGCGCAACTCCGGCCGGTTCACGATGGCCGACGTGCTGGCGTTCCGGATGCGCCAGCGACCGGTGCGCACGGCCGCCTCGGTGTCCACCATCGTGGTGTCCGTGTTCTACCTGATCGCCCAGATGGTCGGCGCCGGCGCCCTGGTGAGCCTGCTGCTGGGCATCAACGCGGACACCACGTTCCTGGGCATGAACGCGGACACCGCCAAGGTCGTCACGATCATCATGGTCGGCGCACTGATGATCATCTATGTCACGGTGGGTGGCATGAAGGGCACCACCTATGTCCAGATCACCAAGGCGTTCCTGCTGATGACCGGCGCCCTGCTGATGACCATCCTGGTGCTCGCACACTACAAGTTCAATCTGTCGTCACTGCTCGGCGACGCCGCCCAGCAATCCGGCAAGGGCGACGCCTTCCTGCAACCCGGTCTGCGGTACGGCAAGGAGACCGCGGACGCGGCGGAGACGTTCTATTCCAAGATGGACCTGCTGTCGCTGGGCATCGCCCTGGTGCTCGGCACCGCGGGCCTGCCGCACATCCTGACCCGGTTCTACACCGTGCCCACCGCGCGCATCGCCCGCAAGAGCGTGCTCTGGGCGATCGGCATCATCGGCACCTTCTACCTGTTCACGCTCGCCCTCGGCTTCGGCGCGGCGGCCCTGGTGGGCGGCGACGAGATCACCGCCCAGGACAAGGCGGGCAACACCGCCGCGCCACAACTGGCGCAGGCGTTGGGCATCGACTATCTCGGCGGCGACACCGGAGGGGCGGTGCTGCTGGCGGTCATCGCGGCGGTCGCCTTCGCCACCATCCTCGCGGTGGTCGCCGGGCTGACCTTGGCCTCGTCGTCGAGCGTGGCGCACGACTTCTATGCCAACGTGGTGCGTCGCGGCGCCGCACCGGAACGGGACGAGGTGCGGGTCGCCCGCATCGCCGCCCTGATCATCGGCGCGATCGCCATCGCCTTGTCGATCTTCGCGCAGAGCCTGAACGTGGCGTTCCTGGTGGCGCTGGCGTTCGCGGTGGCCGCGTCGGCGAACCTGCCCGCCATCCTGTACAGCCTGTTCTGGCGGCGTTTCAACACCTCCGGCGCGCTCTGGGCGATCTACGGTGGCTTGTTCGCCGCGGTCTTCCTGGTGTTCTTCTCGCCGGTCGTGTCCGGTTCCGCCACCGCCATGTTCCCCGACCACGACTGGCACTGGTTCCCGCTGTCCAACCCGGGCATCATCTCCATTCCGGTCGGCTTCCTGTGCGGCTGGATCGGCACGGTGATCTCGAAGGAGAGCGACGCCGACAAGTACGCGGAACTGGAGGTGCGTGCGCTCACCGGGCACGGGGCGCACTGATACCCGTGGTCCGTCACGGCGGGGCGCCGCTCGCACACCATGCGGACGGCGCCCCCTGGGGTCATCCCCGGCACGACGGCGGTCTTTGCGTAGAGTCACCGGCATGGCAGTGACGCAGCGATACGGCGCCGGGCATCGGATTCTGGTCAGCGGAGGAGCCGGCTTCGTTCCGTCGCACACCGTCGACGCGCTCCTCGCCCGGGGGTGCGAGGTCGTCGCCCTGGACAACTTCGTGACCGGCTCGCGCAGCAACGTCGCGCATCTCGCCGGAAACCCGCGCTTCACGCTCATCGAGGCGGACATCACCGCGGGCCTGCCGAGCCTGCCCGGCCGGTTCGACGCGATCCTGCACATGGCCTCGCCGGCCAGCCCCACCGACTTCGCCAAGCTGCCCACCGAGATCCTCAAGGTCGGTTCGGTGGGCACCCTGGCGCTGCTGGACCGGGCGGTCACCGACGCCGCGCGCTTCCTGATGGCCTCCACCTCGGAGGTCTACGGCGACCCGCTGGTGCATCCCCAGCCGGAGACCTACTGGGGCAACGTCAACCCGGTCGGCGTCCGCGCGGTGTACGACGAGGCGAAGCGCTTCTCGGAGGCGGCGGTGATGGCCTACCACCGCCTGCACGGCTTGGACACCGCGATCGTCCGGATCTTCAATACGTACGGGCCACGGATGCGCCCGGACGATGGTCGGGCCATCCCCACCTTCATCACCCAGGCGCTGCGCGGCGCGCCGGTCACCGTGCACGGCACCGGCGCGCAGACCCGGTCCATCACCTATGTCGACGATCTGGTGCGCGGCATCCTGCTGCTGCTGGACTCCACCGAGTCCGGGCCGATCAACTGCGGCACCGAGCACGAGATGACGATGCTCGCGCTGGCCGAGACGATCGTCCGGCTATCCGGCAGCGCCTCCGCCGTCGAGCTGGTCGAGCGCGGCGCGGACGATCCGGAGCGCCGCCGCCCCGATCTGACGCTGGCGCGTGCCCGGCTGGGCTACGAGCCGCAGGTCGGCCCGGAGGAGGGGCTGCGCCGGACGATCGAGTACTTCGCGGCCGACCAGCCTTCACTCGGCTACTCAAAGTAATTGCCTCCCCACTTCGTGCCGTACCCCGACGGTTACCCCATTTGTCGGACCAGGTGTACGTAACCTGGGATCATGTCTGCGCCCACGTCGCCCTATGGCAATTCGTCCGGTCGTGCCTCGGTGCCCGGATCCGGGGGCCGCGCCTCGGTGCCCCGCGCCGGGGGCCGCGCCGCCGCGCCTAGCCGCCCCTCCGGGCGGGCGGGCGTGGGAGACCGGTACCCCTCCGACGGCCGGCCGCCGCGCGCCTCCGGGTCCGGGTCGGTGCCGCCCCGTGGCGGCGGTCCCGGCGGCGGTGGCTACGGTGGCGGTCCCGGCCGCCCGTACCGGGGAAAGCCGAAGCCGCGGTGGGGCCGGATCGCCCTGGTGTCCGGCATCGCCGTGATCATCATCGGGATGATCGCCGCGATCTCGCTGTACGGATACGCCTCCAACCTGGACGACGATCTGAAGCGCACCGACGCGTTCTCCGAGATCACCGGTGGCCGGCCCGCCAAGGAGGTGGACGGCACGCTGAACGTCCTGCTGGTGGGCAGCGACTCGCGCGACCCGGACGCCGCCAAGGACGCGCAGAACGCCTGGCGCGCGGACACCCTGATCCTCATGCACATCCCGGCCGATCACCAGTCCGCCCAACTGGTCTCGATCCCGCGGGACCTGTGGGTGCCCATCCCGACGGCGAACGACGCGCCTTGCGACTCGGCGCGCCGCGCGAAGATCAACGCGGCCTTCGCGTTCGGTGGCCTGCCCCGCGCGGTGCACACCGTGGAGTGCGTGACCGACGTGCACATCGATCATGTGGCGGCGATCGACTTCGGCGGCTTCCGCGAGGTCGTCGACGCCCTCGGCGGCGTGGACCTGAAGGTCGAGCAGACCATCACGTCGATTCACAAGCCGCACCGCGTCTTCCACAAGGGCACCATGCACATGAACGGCGCGCAGGCACTGGACTGGATCCGGCAGCGCAAGCAGTTCCCGCGCGGCGACTTCGCCCGCATGCAGCACCAGCAGGACTTCCTCAAGGCCGTGATGGACAAGGCTGCGAGCACCGGCACGCTGTCCAACCCCGGCAAGCTCAACGACTTCCTCAAGTCGGTGACCGCCGCGGTCACCGTCGACCAGGACTTCTCGCTGACCGACATGGCGGTCCAGTTCCGCAACCTGCGTTCGTCGAACCTGACGTTCCTCACCAGCCCGAACGTCGGCAGTCAGAACATCGACGGGCAGAGCGTGGTGGTCTCCGACCGGGAGAAGGCGCTCGCGCTCTATCAGGCGATGGCGGCGGACAAGATGAGCGAGTGGATCGCGGCGAACGACGCCGCGTCGTCCGGCCAGTCCGGCGGATGACCGGCACGGGCCTTTACGCTGGAGGGCGTGTTCGGATCCGAAGTTCCCCACGTGTCCGCCGGTGAGGTCGAGGTCGGCGCCTATCTGCTCGACGTGCGCGAGCCGGACGAGTGGGAGGCCGGCCATGCGCCCGGCGCCCACCACGTGCCGATGATGGAGGTGCCGGCCCGGATGGCGGAGGTGCCGGCCGACTCGGAGGTGGTCGTCGTGTGCCGCTCCGGCGGGCGTTCCGGCCAGGTCACGTCCTACCTGCGCGGCAACGGGTGGGACAACGTGCGCAACCTGAGCGGTGGGATGCAGGCCTGGGCGGCGGCCGGCCGGGACATGGTCAGCGAGAACGGGCAACCGGCCCGGGTGCTGTGAACCCGAATCCGCTGGTCTTCGCCCATCGTGGCGGTGCCGACGCCCTGCCGGAGCACACGCTCGCGGCCTACCTGCGAGCGATCGCGGACGGTGCGGACGGGCTGGAGTGCGACGTACGCCTGACCCGTGACGGGCATCTGGTGTGCGTGCACGACCGGCGGCTGGACCGCACCAGCAACGGCCGTGGCCTGGTCAGCGCCAAGACGCTGGCGGAGCTGGACGAGCTGGACTTCGGCTCGTGGCATCCGGGTGCGTCCGAGCCGCCGCCGGACGAGCCGCCCGACCCCGACCTCACCCGGCTGCTCACCCTGGACCGGTTGTTGGAGTCGCTGCGCGAGATCGGGCGTCCGGTGCGGCTGCTGATCGAGACCAAGCACCCGTCGCGCTACGGCGCCGAGGTGGAGCGCCGCCTGGTGGACCTGCTGCGCCGTCACGGGCTCACCGATCCGGCCCCGGAGGTCGGCGTCGCGGTGACCGTGATGTCGTTCTCGGCGCTGGCCCTGCGCCGCATCCGGGCCCTGGCGCCCGCCCTGCCGACGGTCTACCTGTTGGAGATTCCGCCGCCCGGGGTGGGCCGCGGCAAGCTGCCGTTCGGTGCCCGCATCGGCGGCCCGAGCATCGGCCTGAGCCGGGCGCGACCGGGGCTGATCCGCAGTTTGCGGGGCGCGGGTCATCAGATCTACGTGTGGACCGTCAACGACGGGCGTGACCTGGATCTGGTGCTGGAGTTGGGGGTGGACGGGGTGATCACGGACCGGCCGCGCTACGTCATGGATCGCATTACTAAAATGTGATGTCTGTCACGGACTCGTTAACCACACCCAAGATCCATGCCGGCCGGTCTGCCGAAAATCTCCGAATCGAGGCAGACTCGCAGACATGCCGGAGCATCCCGACTACACCGCGCTGACTCAGGGTCAGATCGCGATCCTCGACCGGCTGAACGCCGGCGAGTCGGGCCTGCCGGTGCTGGGACAGATCGTCCGGCTGGCGCAGGAAGCGCTCGGCGGCCGTGGTGCTGGCTTCGCCGAATACAGCCCCGGCCAGGGCCGCGTGATCGCCGCGTCCGGCGCCTGCGCACCGGCGCTGGGCCGGCGGGTGGAACGCGCGGACGCGCGACTGCACGCCGAGCGCACCCTGCTGATCCCGCTTGACTCCCTCAACGACGAGTACGCCAGCCACCTCGATGGCGGCGGCGCGATGCACCGCATCCTCGGTGCCCGCTGCGACTGGTCCGGCGCCATCGTCGGCTCGCTGCACGTCTACTTCGCGCCCGAGGACGGCGAGCCGTCGGCCACGCACCACTCGGTGCTGGAACTGCTCGCGGCCTACGTCGGGCGCCTCTACGGCATCCGGGACGGCCTCCCGGTGCACGGCGACGCGCGCGAGCAGGCGCGGCGGCAGGAGAACCGCGACCTCTGGGTGGCGGTCACCAGCCACGAGCTACGCACCCCGGTCACCGTGATCAAGGGATACGCGGACACGCTCACCAACCACTGGGACTCGCTCGGCGAGGGCGGTCGCCAGGAAGCGGTGCGCATCATCGGCGCCCGCGCCGCGGAACTGGCTCGCCTGGTCGACCGGTTGCTCTCGGCGACAAGCGACGACGGCGAGGTGGGCGGCACGCCGTCCGGCCCGTTCGATCTCGTCGAGGCGCTCCGCGCGGCAGTCGACGAGCTGCCCGCGGACCTGCGCCGCCGGATGATGCTCGACGGGCTGCCGGGCGAGCTGCCCAAGGCGTACGGGAATCGCGATTCGCTGGCCACCATCCTGACCGAGCTGGCCACCAACGCCGCGAAATACTCCCCGGCCGACACCGACGTGGAGGTGCACGCCGAGGCGGACGAGCACACCGTGACGTTCCGGGTCTGCGATCGGGGCATCGGCGTGCGGCCGGAACACGTGGAGCGCGTCTTCGAGCGTTACTGGCAGGCGGAGGCGGGCGACCGTCGACTGCACCCGGGCGCCGGGCTGGGGCTTTACCTGGTGCGGAGGATCGTGGAACGGCAGAACGGCTGGGTGTCGTTGCGCCCGCGAGAAGGCGGCGGCACGGTCGCCGTGGTGCGCCTGCCGCGCGGCTGAAGCCGGTGCCATGCCAGTAGGCTGATGCGCCATGAGCAAGCGCCGGAAGAGCCCGCGTACGTCCGCCACCGCGCCGAAGCGCGAGAAGATCCGCGACATCTACGTCGCACGGCCCTTCGAGGGCCTGGCGGACGAGGCACAGTGGATCGCGTTGCGCGAGCTGGTGCCCGCGGCCTCCGCGCCGCTGCGCGTCAAGCCGGAGGTGGCCGCCGAGCACGGCGACCGCGAGATCGTGCTCTCCACGGTGCTGCCGATGGCGTTGCCCGCGATGGTCCGCCAGGACGGCACGGCGTTCGTCGGCCTCCAGCGGCATGTGCAGTCCGGCGACGTCTCCCGAGACCTCGCCGCGGCGATCCTGGCGGCGCTGGGCACCGAGCCCGGCGACACGGTGGCGGTGCCCGCCCTGGCCGGTCCCGGACCACGGTTGCAGGACGTGCTCGACGACGGCCCGCTGGACGTCACGGTGCACGAGGACTTCGGGTACTGGCTGGACGCCGAGCAGGCTGGCGACCCGAACGTGAGCGCATCGCTGGAACGGGCGAACGCCTCGATCTATCCGACCGTGCGCATGTCGGCCGCCCACGCGGCGTACTGGTGCCGGGTGCCGGAGAAGTCACACGTGCGCTGGGTGCTCGCCGAGCCGGAGGACACCGCCCTCGCCGCGCTGGCCCGGCTGTCCGCCGCCGGCGATCTGCGACTCGGCGACGACACCCGGTTCGCCGGCATGTTCCGGGCACACGGCCTGCTGGTGCCGGTGTGGGACGTGCCCCGGGCACCGGAGGCGTCGGACTGGGAGGCTCCGCTGGCCGATTTCGCCAAACGGTACGCGGACACGCTGGCCGACACCACGCCGCTGGACAGTGCGGCGCGGCGCGCCAAGCAGGGGCTCATCGGCCGGCAGCTCACGCTGCGCTGACGCCGCCGAGCCCCGCACGAGGCGTCGGCCGGTCACTCACGCTCCGGCGGACACCCGTTCGATGGGGCACGACATGCAGCGCGGGCCGCCCCGCCCGGAGCCGAGTTCCGAGCCGCCTATCGCGATCACCTCGATGCCGGCCCGCTCCAACTGGGCGTTGGTCTCCACGTTGCGTTCGTAGGCCACGCACAGCCGGGGCGCCAGGGCGAGGGTGTTGTTGCCGTCGTCCCACTGCTCCCGCTCGGCGGTCACCGGATCGAGTCCGGTGTCGATGATGCGGAGCCGTTCGATGCCCATCGCGTCCGCCGCGGCGGCCAGGAACGGGGTGGGCCCGGCGACCTGGGGACGCCGGTCCGGGCCGGCCGTGACGGTGAAGGCCTGCAGCGAGTCGGCCACGTTCGGGTACATCACCACCGCGTCCACGTCGACCATGGTGCACACGGTGTCCAGGTGCATGGTGGCGCGTTCCTGAGCGATCGGCACCGCCAGCACGGTGTGCGCCAGGTCGTCGGCGAAGACCCGGCGGGCCAGGCGTTCGGCGCCGGCCGGGGTGGTGCGCTCACCGACGCCGATGGCCAACACGCCGGGCGCGAGCAACAAGACGTCGCCACCCTCCACGTTCTCCAGGGCGGGGGAGTAGATCAACTCGGTGCCGGCGAAGCGTGGGTGATGCCGGTAGATCGCTCGGGTGAGCGCGGTCTCCCGGCTGCGGGCGGGCATGGCGAGGCTGGTCACCGCCACCCGATCCCGGATCCACACCGAGGAGTCGCGGGTGAAGAGCAGATTCGGCAGTGGATCGATGACGAAGTCGTGCGTGTCCATCATCCGGTACACCAGGCCGCCCGGATCCGGCTTCACCTCCTCGTGCGCCAGACCGGCCATCAGCACCGTGGCCAGGTGTTGTGGATCCTGATCCTCAAGGTAGGACCGCACGCTGGTGCGCAGGGCGTCACCCAGGCGGGGACTGTTGACCGCGTCGTCGATGAGGTCCGCGCGGGCCGAGGCGACGGCGAGCGTCTCGGTCAGCAAATCGCCGAGATAGAGCACCTCGACGCCGCGTTCCCGCAGGGCGGCGGCGAAGCCGTCATGCTCCTCCTGCGCACGGCCCACCCACGGGATGCCGTCGAAGAGCAGGGAGTCGTTGTTGCGGGGGGTCAACCGGGCAAGCTCCGGTCCGGGACGATGCAGCATCACCGTGGTGAGCCGGCTGACTTCGCTGTCGACGTAATGCGCCACGCGGCGAGCGTACTGTGACTTTTCGCAGAGATCACCTGCACGGCGTGCAGTCTCGGTAAGGTCAGGCTAACTTGGTGCGGACGAGACCTGTGAGAGTCGGGGGGCACAACAGCACATGCGCCATCCGCAAGAAGAGGAAGTGGATGAATACGGCATTCATCCCCCTTCACTCCGTCTTCATGCGCCGGTTGGTGTTGCCTCTGTAGGGGGTCCAACACTTAACGTAGTGGTAAGAAAGCCACAGACCTTTTGCCGGAGGTCATAAGCTCATGACTGTCTTCCCCGCTCGCTCGTCCGAGTCTGCCCCCTCCCAAGCACTGGAACCTGTCGACCGTCGACTGCCTGCACGACCCGCGGAGCTGGAGCCGAGCCGTTCCAACCCGATGGGCTGGGCCCGCCGTCGACGCGCCGAGCGTGACGCACGCCGCCTGGAGGCGGCCGGCGCACGCGCGCTGACCCGACTCGACCGGCTCGGCCCCGCCTGGCACATCGTCGACTGGCCACGCACCGATGACATGGCCCACCACGAGCCCGATCTCACCGACGATCGAGCCGGCTTCCTGGCCATCGGCCCCGGCGGCGTCTACGCCGTGACGGTCGCCGACCATGGCCGCTCCCGGGTGCTGATCGCCGGTGACGTCGTGCAGATCAACGGCAAGCGCCCCGCGTACGTGACGGAGGCCCGCCGCGACGCCAAGCGTGCCGCGCGCGCGATGTCCACAGCGGTCGGGCTGACCGTCCCGGTCACCCCGGTGCTCGCCTTCGTCGGCTCCGGCGTGATCAGCGTGCACGGCCTGCCGAAGGAATGCCTCGTGGCGACGCACCGGGAACTCGATCGCCTGCTGATCGCCGGTGGCGCCCGCATCTCCCCGGCCACGGCCAGGAAGCTGTCCGCGGTGGCCGAGCACCCCGCGACCTGGATGAACGCGCCCTACCGTCCGGGTAGTGACTACCGGTGGTACGGCAACGGACAAACGGCCGCTGACAAGCGCGCGACCCGCCGGTAACGTTCCTTCGGTGACCGTTTGCCGTCCGACTGTACGCGTCCGGCCCGGCGAGGTTGAACCCCTCGCTCGGGCCGCGCGTATTCCTGAACGGCACGGACGACGAGGGAGGTGCTAGTGGCACACGTCGAGCTCTCGCTCTCGGGAGCATTCGTGCCGCAGGCGCGCACGCCGGCTGAGGTGGAGTTCGTCCCCGCCCTGCGGCGCTGGATGGAGAGCGTGACCGAAGCCCAGGAAGCTTGCCTGATCATCGACGCCGGCATGAGGATCATCGCGGTGTCGCCATCCGGCAGCGAACTGCTCGGGCTGGGCCGACCGGAGGACGTCCTCGGGCAGCCTTTGATCGGCGGTGTCCTCCGTCTGATCGATTTCACCAAGGGCGGCAGCGAGCTGGACATCCCCGAAGTGGAAAAGATCCCGCCGTTACTCGCCATCCGCAGCGAGCGCCTGGCACGCGGTCTGATGCGCGTGCAGACCGACGGCTCCGGCGCCCCGGTCACGGTGGACGCCATCGCCACCCCGCTCATCGATGCCGGTCGAGTGAGGGCCTCGTTGACGTTCCTGTCCGCGGTGCGGTGACGACCGGGGCTGCGACTTTAGCATTCCGTGGTGTGGTGATTACCGCAGCGGCGGGGGATTGGGCCATAGTCGATCAAGAACGTACGCTGCGGTCATGCTCGATCTCGACCTGCTGACCCAGGAGTATGCCGTGTGCCGGCTCCCCGCCGGAACGGCGCTTCCTCCCTCGCTCGGCGCGGCCGTCGACGATGCGAGCGTGGTGTCGGTGACCTGGGCGCCCGACGAGACGTCGATCATCTGCCCCGCCGACCAGGTGCCGGAGGGCGCGACCGCCGAAACCCCATGGCGCTGCCTCCGCGTGATCGGGCCGCTGGACCTCGCCATGACCGGGGTGCTGGCGTCACTGGTGGGACCGCTCGCGGACGCCCGGGTCAACATCGTGACGTTCTCCACCTTCGACACCGACTATCTGTTGGTGCCCAGCGTGCGCCTGACCGAGGCGATGGACACGTTGACCGCCGCCGGGCATCGCATCGCGCGCTGACTCCATCGACTCACATCACCCCGGCCGGGGCCTAGGATGAGCGCGTGTCTCCCGCTTGGCCGCGCCCGATGCGCGCCCCCATGATCGTCGGCGCGGTGACCCTCGCCGCGTTCCTCGCGGCGTGCGGCACGCCACCCGCCCCGGACCCCACCGCGCCGCCCGAGGCGTCGGGCAGCGCGAACATCCCCTCCGGTGCCGTGCCGCCACCGTCGTGGCCCGTGGTGCCCACGGCACCCGGCATTCCGGTCGGGCCGCCGAGCTATCCGGGCGGCGCGGTGACGTACCCGACGCCGCCTACCGCGACCACGCAGCCGCAGGCCACCGTGCCCACCACGTCGGCGACGCCCACCCCCAAGCCCGCCGGCACCTGCACCGCCGGGCCCAGCAAACAACGGGTGCTGTCCGCCCTGAAGGGTCAGCCAGGCATCCCGTCGGATGCGCAGCTCGACGTGGTCAACGGGCCGTTCTGCGCGGGTTCATGGCAGTTCACCGAGGTCGGACTCGTCGGCCAGGACATCGATCCGCTGCAAGTGGTGACGACCGGCAAGCCCGCCACGCCCACCGTGGTGGCCGCCGGAGGCGACGTCTGCGTGGACCAGGTGGAGAAGCAGGCACCGCCGGGCATCCGGGTCCTCGCCTGCGGCTTCTGACGCAGCACCGCCCACCTCCGACCCGACCTCTAAGCTTGGGCCCATGCCGGGAACCCCGCCGACGCGATTCGTCTATCTCGGGCCCGAGGGCACCTTCGCCGAACAGGCTCTGCGCACCCTTCCCGCGGCCGAGCGGGGGATACGCACACCCGCACGCAGCGTCCCGGAGGCCATGGACTCCGTCCGGGACGGCGACGCCGACGCCGCGCTGGTTCCGCTGGAGAACTCGGTCGGCGGGGCGGTCACGGTGACCCTGGACGAGCTGGCGACCGGCAGTCCGCTGGTCATCACCCGCGAGGTGGTGCTGCCGGTCGAGTTCCAGCTCGCCGCGCCGCGGCTCCTGCCGCTGACGGAGATCCGGTCGGTGGCCGCGCATCCGCAGGCCTCCACGCAGTGCCGCGGATGGCTGGCGGCCAACCTGCCGGACGCCGCGGTGGTCGACGTCCTGTCCAACGCGGCGGCGGCGATCAGCACCGCTGAGGGCGTGCATGACGCGGCCGTCTGCGCGCCGATCGGTGTGCCGCGTAACGGGCTGGTCGTGCTGGCCGACAAGATCGCCGACCGGACCGACGCGGTGACCCGGTTCGCGCTTGTGACACGCCCCGCGCCGCCCGCGCCGCCGACCGGAGACGATCTCACCTCGTTGGCCGTGTCGATCCGCCACGACCAGGTCGGCGCCCTGCTGGCGGTGCTCACCGAACTGGCCGTCCGCGGCATCAACCTCACCCGGATCGAGTCCCGCCCGACCGGCGAGCGGCTCGGCACGTACGTCTTCTTCCTGGACTGCTCGGGCCACGTGGCCGAGCCGCGGATGGGGGAGGCGTTGCAGGGACTGCGGCGCATCTGCGCCGAGGTTCGGTTCCTGGGCAGTTTCGCCAAGCATCGGTGGTCGCCGGCCGCGCACGCCGAAGGCATCCCGGGGCAGGACGGCCTGTCGGATGCCGACTTCGCCGACTCGGCGGCGTGGCTGACGCGGATCCGCGACGGCCGGGTCACCTGAGCGGCCGGGCTCACCCCTGGCGGAACGAGCCCGGCCGTCGTCGTGGTTCCCAGCGCCGAGCGGTTCCCCCGGCGCCGAGCAGTTCTCAGTTGCCGAGCAGTTCTCAGTTGCCGAGCAGATTGCCCAGGATGCCGCCCTGCTGTTGCTGACCGTGCGCGGCGCCGTGCAGGCCACCCGGCGGCTCCTCGGACGGCTGCACTACCACGAAGCCCTGGCCCGCGAACGACATGGTGAAACGCTCGCCGGTCGTGCGGCCCAGCAGGGTGCCCATGCCGAGCTGGTCGGCGCGGTGATATCCGGTCTGCAGGCTCGCCGACCAGCAGATCGCGGCCTGCGGGTCCACATAGGTCGGCTGGTCGACGCTGAGCACCACCGGGGTGCCCTTGGTGGTCACGGCGATCCGGCCCTGACCGGAGAAGACGCAGTTGAACAGTCCGGCGTTGGACATCATGCCGACGCCCTGCACCATCTTGATGTCGTACTGCAGGGTCGACTCGAACGCCAACACGTTGGCGCCGTTGATGGACAGGGCGTCACCCGGCTCGATGTCGATGAGGTGGATGTCCGCGGCGGACTCGGCCAGGAACACGTCGCCGTGGCCGGTGACCCGCATCAACGGCACGCCCTCGCCGGTGAGCTTCTGCTTGAGGAACTTCCCGATGCCACCCGAACCGAGCGCCTCGAAGTTGACCTGGCCCTGGTAGGCGACCATGGAACCGACGCGGGCCATGAATTCCCCGTTGAGTTCCGCCTTGAGCAACTTGGAGTTCTGCAGACGAAGGCCGGGCTGGCCCTCCTTCTCCAGGTTGTCGGCCGAGAAGAGTTCGCTGCGCATGAACATGTCCTCCTGTGAGCGTGTACGCACAGGGTAGGCGGCGTCGCCAAGAATCTGCTGGAAGGCGGCGGATCGGTCAGCCCCAGCCCAACTCGTGCAGGCGCCGGTCGTCGATGCCGAAGTGGTGTGCGATCTCGTGCACCACCGTGATGGCGACCTCGTCGATGACGTCGGTCTCGGTCTCGCACACCTTCAAGGTGGGCAGCCGATAGATGGTGATCCGGTCGGGCAGCACGCCGGAGTAGTCCCATCCGCGATCGGTCAGCGCGTGCCCCTCGTAGAGGCCGAGCAGGTCATCGGCGCCGTCCGGGGGCAGGTCCTCGACGAGGATGACCACGTTGTTCATCACGTCGAGCAGCTCGGCGGGCACTTCGTCGAGCGCCTCACCGACCAGTTCCTCGAACCGCTCCTGGCTCATGTCGACGGGCACGAGCCCATTGTGCCCCGCCGCCGGGGACATGGCGGTCGCCGGAGTGTCCCGGTAGGCGGCGGGGCAGCGCCTTTCGTCTCGGTCAGGTGATCAGGACAGCTTGGCCGTGAGGCCGATCTGCGCGCCCGGCGCCAGCAGCTTGGAGATGGGGCAGTTCTCCTTGGCCCCCTCGGCGATCTTCTGGAACAGGCCGTCGTCGATGCCCGGAACCACGCCGACGGTGTCGAGGTCGATCCGCGTCACACCGAAACCGGTGTCGTTCTTGTCGAGGTGCACCTTCGCGGTGGTCTCGACCGAGGTCGGGGTGAAGCCGGCGTCGGCCAGACCCTTGGAGAAGGCCATCGAGTAGCAGCCGGCGTGCGCCGCGGCAATCAGCTCCTCCGGATTGGTCCCCTCACCCTCCTCGAAGCGAGACTTGAAGGAGTAGTTACCCTGGTAACCGCCCTTGCCGGTGGCGATCGTGCCGGAACCCTCGGTGAGGTTTCCTTCCCAGCGAGCGTTAGCAGTGCGAATAGGCATGACACCGACGCTAGTTCATCTCGGCTGGATCGGCCCCTAGAGATTGGGTGGACCCCTTGACATCGGGTGGCCCCGGGACATCGGGCCACGCATCATGGATGTCATGTCCGCCATCACGCCGTCCGACGGGAGCGGCCCGGTTCCGCCGCCCCGGCAACCGGCCGCCTCGCAGCGCGACGAAGGGGAGTCGGTGATCGACTTCGGCGCACCCCCGGGCGACGCGCCCCGGTCGGCGCGGCGCCGGTGGGACGCGTCGGGGACGCTACGTGGCCTGCTCGCCGACCGGCGTCTGGTCCCGGTCACCGCGGCACTGGCCGCGATCGCCCTGTTCGCGTCGTTGATCTCCGAGTGGCAGGTCACCGCCGTGGACACCACGGTCTTCGGCGCCACCGTGGCCGGCAACCAACCGGTGCCCACCGACCTGGGCGATTTCGGCGCCTGGGCCGCGGGATACCTGATCGGCGTCTTCGTTCTGGTCACCGCCACGGTGCTGGTGTTGTTCGGCCCGGCGCCCGGTCGCCGCTACGCCCGGCTGGTCGGCCTGAGCGCGGGCGGCGTGATGCTCGGCCTGCTCTTCGCGGTGGAGCCGACGCTCGACGAGACCAGCCGGGCCTTGGGCGCGCTGGTCACCCTGCAACTGGACGCCGACCAGATCGACCTCGCGCCGGGGCGGGGCATCTGGTGCGCGCTCGTCGGAGTCGCCGCCGCGATGGTGGCGCTGTGGCTGTCCGTACGTCACTTCCCGGCAGCCGGCACCGTGGAGCCTGCAGAAACCGACGCCTCGGCATGGGCGTGGCGCCGCACCGGTGACGCGGACGACGAGATGGATCCGGCGGACGAGCCGTTCGACCTGTCCGTGTCGTCGGCTTCTCCGTTCACCTCGCTGGCCGACGACCGGGATCGAGCGACCGACCGCGACGACGAGCGGGACCGACACGACAAGATCTAACTGGCCATACACCGGCCCGCTACCGAAAGACATAGGTGCAGCTAGCCGGGCCGGTGTAACGTTCACCTTCCGCCCTCCGCGGGGGACTGCCCCGACCCACGGAGGTTCTCGATGGCACGGCCCGGTCTCCCCAAGCTGATCGCTACCGACCTCGACGGCACCCTGGTGCGCAGTGACGACACGGTGTCCGCATTCACCCACGAGGTGCTGGACCGGGTGCGCGCCGCGGGTATCCGGATCGTCGGCGCCACCGGGCGGGGTCCGCGCCTCACCGAGCTGACCACGGCGGACATCGCGGCAGCGGACTTCCTGGTGATGGCGCACGGGGGCTGGGTCCTCGACCAGACCGACCGGAGGTTCCTCACCACCACGCGGATGCCCGGCCAGGTGCTGGCCGAGCGGCTGGCGGACCTGGAGGCCGAGGTGGGCCCGCTGACGGTGATGGTGGAAGCGCTGGAGCACTCCGGTGCGCCGCTGTGGGGTGTGATGACACCCGGCTGGCCGTACGAAGTGACCGTGGAGGAGCGGACCCGCACGCAATGCCTGACCGGTGACGTGATCAAGGCGTACGCGTGCACGCCCGGTCACCACGTGGACGAACTCCTGGCCATCGCCCGCCGGGTCATCCCCGCGCAGATGGCGTCGATCACTCAAGCGGGCCTGGACGTGATCGAGATCTGCCCGCCGGGGGTGGACAAGGCCACCGGCCTGTCCGTGGTGGCCGAGGCCGTCGGCGTCGACCCGGACGACGTGCTCGTCTTCGGCGACATGCCCAACGACCTGCCGATGTTCGCATGGGCGGGCTGGCAGACGGTGGCCGTCGCGAACGCGCACCCGGACGTGCTGGCGGCGGCGGACGACGTGACGGAGACCAACGACGAGGACGGGGTGGCTCGCTTCCTGGACCGGCTACTGTCAAGGTGATGCATGCCTCCGCCCCGGATCCACGCCGCGCGGCCCTGCCCTACCGGTTGGTCGCCACCGACATCGACGGGACGCTGATCCGCGCCGACGGGTCACTCAGCCGGCGCACTGCCGAGACCTTGGAACGGCTGCTGACCGCGGGCGTGCCCACCGTGCTCTGCACCGGCCGGCCGGTGCGCTGGCTGGGACAGCTCTACGACCAGATGGTGGAACCCCTGCCGGCCATCTGCGCGAACGGTGCCATCGTCTACGACCCGGACACCGACGAGATCCTGCGGGCCGCGCCGCTGTCCGCCGAGTTGCTCCTCGACGTCACCAAGCGGTTGCGGGAGGCGGTGCCGGACGTGGCGCTCGCCGTCGAGGTGAACGACGGCCGCCACTTCCTGCACGAGCCGACCTGGCCGATGCACTGGGACGGCGAGCATCACGCCGTCCGGGTGCTCAGCACGCCGGAGGAGCTGACCTCGGCCCCGGCGGCGAAATTGCTGGCGCGCTCGGCCGACAGCGAACCCGCCGAGTTCTACGAGCTGGTCAGCCGGGTGCTGGGGGACACCGCGGAGACCACGCACTCGTCGTCGTCGGCGCTGGTGGAGATCTCCGCGGCCGGCGTCACGAAGGCGGCCGGCCTGGCGTGGCTCTGTGAGCGCGAAGGGCTGGGACCGGCCGACGTGATCGGATTTGGCGACATGCCCAACGACGTGCCGCTGCTCTCCTGGGTGGGGCACGCCGTCGCGATGGGCAACGCCCACCCCGCCGTCCGTGCGGTCGCCGACGAGGTGGCGCCCACGAACGACGAGGACGGCGTGGCAGCGTCGCTGGAACGGATCTTCGAGCTCTGACGCGGCGAGACTAGAGGTATTGACCGGCGCGGCCTTCCCCGCTGCCCTGGTTGGGCATGCCGGGGATCATCCCGTTCGGACCCATCGGCAGCGCCGCCCGGCCGGTGCCGCCGCCGCGCATCTGTTCAAGCTGCAGCCGGGCCGCCATCTGCTGCGCGACAAGCGCCGCCTGGATCCCGTGGAACAGTCCCTCCAGCCAGCCCACGAGCTGGGCCTGGGCGACGCGCAGCTCGGCCTCGCTGGGCGGGGTCTCGCCCTCGAACGGCAATGACAGCCGCTCCAGTTCCTCGCGCAGCTCCGGTGCGAGGCCGTCTTCCAACTCGACGATCGAGCGCTGGTGGATCTCCCGCAGCCGGCTGCGGGACGCCTCGTCGAGCGGCGCCGCGCGGACCTCTTCGAGAAGTTGTTTGATCATGCTGCCGATGCGCATGACCTTGGCCGGTTGCTCGATCTGGTTGCCGGGCTCCTCGGGTTTCATGCTGCCGTCCGAATCAACCGTGCCCATCGGCCGGCCGTCGGGACCCACCACGATCACCGAGCCGTCGTCCTGCTTTTCTTCGGTACGGGTCTCATCGGTCATGCGCTCCATCATTGCTCACGGGCGCGGCCGCAGTTCGGCGACCGCGCACTTGACGCTGCCGCCGCCACGCTTGAGCTCCGACAGATCCACATGGATGGGCTGATAGCCCGCGGCGCGCACCTTTTCTCCCATGCCGGTCGCTTCGGCGTTGAGCACCACATGGCGTCCGTCGCTGACCAGGTTCAGGCCGAACGCCTCGGCATCGGCCTGATCGGCGATCACCGCGTCCGGGAACAACTGGGCGAGGACTCGCTGCGAGGCGGCCGAGAACGCGCCCGGGAAATAGGTGATGTGCCGGTCGTCCAGCGCCGCCAGGGCGGTGTCCAGGTGGTAGAAGCAGGAGTCCACGAGCTTGAGCGAGACCACCGGCCGGCCGAGGACCTCCTGCGCCTCCGCGTGGGCCGCCGGGTCGGTGCGGAAACCATGACCGGCGAGGATCAGACCACCGTACGCGCCGGGCAGGTACGCGAAGTCACCCTCGCCCTCGTTCACGTGGTTGCCTTCGGCGAACGTCCACCCTCCGGCGGCGTAGAAGCCTTGGTGTGCCAGGGCCTCCGGGGCTCGCTGCGGGTGCCGGAAACGGGCGCCGTAGACGGTCCCGTCGACGGAGAAGGCCCCGTTCGCCGCGTAGACCATGTCGGGTAGCCCGGCTTGGGCGGACAGCACATGCACCCGGTGGCCCAGGCCGGCCAGGGTGTCGTGGAGGAAATGCCACTGCCGGAGCGCGAGTCCGGCGTCGACCGCAGTGCCGGTGTCCATCCACGGGTTGATGACGTATTCGATGGCGAAGTGCTCCGGGGGACACATGAGATATGTCCGCTTTCGCGGCATGCGCTCCGTCTGGCTCATGAGGTAAAGGGTAGGTACTCTCGGTACGTTCGAAATAGCTCGAAACCTTGCTCGTTGGAGGCGAATCGTTGCAGACGGACGCCGTGGACCAGCGAATCATTGCGCTTCTCGTGGCGGATGCCCGAGCGTCGTACGCGGAGATCGGTGCGAAGGTGTCGCTGTCCGCTCCCGCGGTCAAGAGGCGGGTCGACCGGCTCCGATCGGGTGGCGTGATCAAGGGATTCACCACGATCGTGGAACCGGCGGCGGTGGGGTGGACCACCGAGGCGTTCGTGGAGCTGTTCTGCACCGGCCGCACGACGCCGACGCAGATCACGGTGGCAACCCGCAGGCATCCGGAGGTGGTCGGCGCCTACACCGTGTCCGGGGAGGCGGACGCCCTGGTGCACCTGCGCGCCGCGAACATCGGCCACCTGGAGCAGGCGCTGGAACGATTGCGCGCGGAGCCGTTCGTGACCTCCACGCGCAGCATGGTGGTGCTCTCCCGGCTGGTGGAGATGCCGACACCGATCCTGCCGCAGCCCGGCGACGGCCCGGCGGCCCGCGGTCCGGCCTAGAGATACATGCCGGGGCGGTGATCGTCCGGCCCGGCCGGAGGCTTGTCGCCCTCGCCGAAGAACCGCCGCCCGCCGAACTCCCCGTGCAACCGGTCATCCAACTCGTCGGCCAGACCGGTCATCACCTGGACGGCAAGCATCAGATGGGTGGGCTGGAAGTTGCGGCCGAACACCGGGACGGACGCCCACACGGTGTCCTGCGCGCAGTAGAGGCGACCGATCGGCATGCGATTGGTCAGCTCGGAGAGCCGCACATAGAGCTGCTCGGTCGGCTCGACCTCGGTGAGGATCGGCGAGAACACGTCCACCAGCGGCGGGTTGTCCCGGACCCGGACGAACACCATCGCCGATCCGGCACGGATGCCGATGTCCCCGTCCGCGTCCTGTTGTAGCTGGTCGACAGTGGTCTTCGACATGGTCGCGACCACCGTGCGCACCCGGTCGTCCAGCGGCAGCGCCTCGTCCGCCCCGCCGCCCAGGCCATCGTCCAGATCGTCGAGGCGGGCGGCGTCGAGGTCGGGCTCGTGCCGGGCGGTGCCGAGCGGCACGGTGTCCAGCGGCTCGTCGTCGGCATCGTGGACCAGATAGACGAGGAACGCCGGATGGGGTGCGCCATAGACGTCGCGCAGCGTGCGGGAGACCGTGGTGGCCAGCCGGCGTGCCTGGTCGGTGCTGGTGCGCAGGCCGAACGACTCACCCGAATCGGCCAGCACGCCGGGCGGCGACCAGCCGAGGGCCACCATGTCGGCGACCGCGGAACGGTCCATCCGGAACCCCTCGGGCAACTCCGCGTTGCCGACCGCCAAGGCCTCCACCACACCGTCGTCCAGCACGCGCATGCTGACCGAGTAGATGGCGGTGCCGGTGCCCGACGCGGTCGGGTCCAGGGTGACGTCGACGTGCGAACCGGGCTCCAGCGCCGGGATCAGATCGGCCATCGCACCGGCGAACTCACGCCAGGCTTCGGTCACCTTGGCACGCAGGTCGGCCGTGCTGGACTCGTCCATCAGAATGCCCTCGGGCTGGTCCTCCGCAGTCATGATCGCCTCCCCCTTTGCCGTCACCCTATCGAGCGTCTGTCACGGCGTCGGCGGATCCTGGCGCGTCAATGTCGATCCGGCCCGGGACGGCCAGGAAGCGGCGAGCGCGCCGAGCACCGCTGCCGCCTCCGCCGGGTCCGCGCCACGGCCCACGGCCAGCCCGAGCAGATAGGCGGTGACCGGCGCCCCCGGCCGCACCACTTGGTGCGCGACATCACGGGCGAGGTCCAGCACCATCGGCGTACGCACCTCGTCGGCGGGCAGCCCGAGAGCGGCCGTGGCGGCCTCGACCCACCGGTCCAGCTCGTTCACCGGGCCCACTCCTGCGCGGCTCGCAAGTCGTCGTCGGTGTCGCAGTCGAACCAGGGCGGCGGCCCGGACCGGCGCCAGGACACCTCGGCCACGCGCAGCAGATCCATCAGCTCCCGAACCGCGGCGCCGTGCAGATCTCCGCGGGCGGCGCGTAACTGCTCGACGGCGTCGCGCAGCGCCCGGGTGCGCCAGACGCCGCACAGCATCTGCCGACGCCCGTCCGCGTCTCGGTAGACCGCGCCCTGCATGGGCGCCGACTCGACGGTCAGGCGCAGCACGTCGACGGCTTCGCCGGTGAGCAACGGAAGATCGGCGGCGAGCAACGCGGTGAGCGCGACCTGCTCGGGAACCATGGCCAGGCCCGCAGCCGCGGCGGCCACCGGACCGCCACCGGGTGGCTGCTCACGGGTGGAATGCACGTGGACCGGGAGGTCGGGGGGCACCCGGCCGACCACGATGCGGGGATCGGCGTCGTCCACCGCGGCGAGCACGCGGGTCAGCATCGACTGCCCGCCAACGGGCAGGGTCGGTTTGTCGGCGCCGCCCATTCGGCGCGCCTCTCCACCAGCCAGCACGACCGCCGCGAATCCCCCCACGTACGTACCGTATCCCGCCGAGGCCGTGTCTGTGATCGGGCGACGGCCGACGGCGGCGCGAACAATCCCGGTCCCGAGCGGGTTGCGGCGGCCCGGCATACGCTCGTGACGTGGCGAGGACGATGAACCGCAGACCGGTGGTGCGGATCGATCTGGAGACCGGCGAGGCCCCGCGCCGGCGTCCCGACCATGTGGCGGCGGAGGAGCCGTTGGAGATCCGGATCGCTCGCAAGCCGCTCGCGGTCACCATGCGCACCCCCGGACGGGACCTCGATCTGGCCATGGGTTTCCTGCTCACCGAGGGCATCGTCGGCGGCGCCGCCGACGTGGTCACCGCTCAGCTCTGCGCCGGCGACCAGACGCCGAACACCTACAACGTCGTGGACGTGACGCTCGCCCCGGACGTGCCGGCGCCGGCGGTGGACCCGACCCGCGCCTTCACCACCACCAGTTCCTGCGGCGTGTGCGGAAAGGCGAGCATCGACGCGGTGCGCACCCGGTCCCGTTTCGACGTCTCCGGCGACCCGCTGACCCTGCCCGCCGCGATGTTGGCGGACCTGCCGCCGAAACTACGCGCCGCGCAGCGCACCTTCGACCACACCGGTGGCCTGCACGCCGCCGGGCTGTTCTCGCGCGACGGCGAGCTTCTGGTGCTGCGCGAGGACGTGGGCCGGCACAACGCGGTGGACAAGGTGATCGGGTGGGCGTTGCGGGAGAACCGGCTGCCGCTCACCGGGCATGTGCTGCTCGTCTCCGGACGGGCCGGGTTTGAACTCACCCAGAAGGCGTGGATGGCCGGCATCCCCATGCTCGCGGCGGTGTCGGCGCCGAGCACCCTGGCCGTCGAACTGGCCGAGGAGGCGGGACTCACTCTCGTCGGCTTCCTGCGCGGACAGTCGATGAATGTCTATGCCGAAGCACGGCGCGTCACCGTCTGAACGCCCCCCGGAAATCCCCGGATCCATCGGCGTTCATCCATGCCGCTCAGGCTGCTGGCATGGCTATTTCGAGACGCTCCCTGCTGCTCGGCGGTGCCGCGGCCGGCACGGCCGGTGCCATGACCATCTGGCCGCTGGCCGCCTCGGCCACCCCTCGACGCGGCCCGCTGCGCACCGATCCCTTCACCCTCGGCGTGGCCTCCGGCGATCCCGAGCCGGACGGCTTCGTCATCTGGACCCGGCTGGCGCCCCGCCCGCTCGCCGAGGACGGCCTTGGCGGCATGCCCACCCGTGACGTCCCGGTGCACTGGGAGATCGCGCACGACGAACGGTTCCGCCGGATCGTCCGGCGGGGCACCGCCGTGGCGCGCGCCGCGGCGGCGCACACCGTCCACGTCGAGGTGCACGCGCTGCTGCCGGGCCGCGACTACTTCTATCGCTTCCGCGCGGAAAGCCACGTCTCCCCGGCCGGCCGCACCCGCACCGCCCCGGCGCCGTGGGTGTCCGGTGGAACGCTGGCCATGTCGTTCGTGTCCTGCTCGCAGTACGAGCACGGGTATTTCACCGCGTACCGCCGGCTGGCCGAGGACGAGCCGGACCTGGTCCTGCACCTCGGCGACTACCAGTACGAGTATCGGGCCGGCGTCTACACCATCCCGGGCGGCAACCCACGCGACCACGCAGGCCCGGAGACCGTCACGCTGGCCAACTATCGTCAGCGCCACGCGCAGTACAAGACCGACCCGGATCTGCAGGCGGCGCACGCGGTCGCGCCCTGGGCCGTGGTCTTCGACGACCACGAGGTGGAGAACAACTGGGCCGACGAGGTGCCCGAGCAGCCGGACCCGAACTTCCTGGCCCGACGCGCGGCCGCGTTCCAGGCGTACTACGAGAACATGCCGCTGCGCCGCTCGTCCGTGCCGCGCGGCATCGACATGCAGCTGTACCGCAGGTTGCGCTGGGGCAGGCTGGCCACCTTCCACATGCTGGACACCCGACAGTTCCGCGACGACCAGGCCTGCGGAGACGGGTACAAGGACTGTCCCGCCGCGCTCGACCCGGCCCGCTCGATCACCGGCGCCGAGCAGGAGTCCTGGCTGCTGGACGGCTTCCGCAGCTCCACCGCCCACTGGGACATCCTGGGCCAGCAGGTCTTCTTCGGGCAGCGGGACAGCGACTCCGGCCCGGCCCTGGTGACCAGCATGGACGCCTGGGACGGCTATGCCGCGTCGCGGGAGCGGATCACGCGTGGCTGGGTCGACGCGAGGGTGCGCAACCCGGTGGTGCTCACCGGCGACGTGCACGCCCACTGGGCCGACGAGCTGAAACTCGATTACGCCGACCCGACCTCGCGCACCGTCGGCACCGAGCTGGTCTGCTCGTCGATCACCTCCACCGGCGACGGCTCGGACGCGGTCCCGGCGACACATCCCTGGGCCGCGTGGAACCCGCACCTGCGCTTCTGGAACAACCAGCGCGGATATGTCCGCACCCGGATCACCCGGGAGACGATGACCGCCGATTTCCGTGTCCTGCCCTACGTCACCCGTCCGGGCGCCCCGGCGCATACCCGAGCGACGTTCGTCATCGAGGACCGGGTGCCGGGCCTGCATCAGATCGCGGACACGCCCACCCCGGGCGCCGCCTCGCTCGCCGGCCGGCCGGGAGCCGCGGATCGCGGCGCGGCGACGATGCGTCAGGAGACGCTCCGGCCGTGACGTCATCGCGACCGGCCCCGGCCGCGCCGGCCGGCGCGGCCGGGGGTGGGGTCGGCACGAGATCGGCCTCGCCCGTCCGGGCCGGGATCGGCCCCGGACGGGCGTGCCAGGCCGGGATGGTCCACCACGCTCGGCGGCACGCCCAACGCCAGAATCTCCCCGAGCATGCGGGCCACCCGGTGCCGGGGCTCCTGCGCGAGGGCGCGGTCCACCGCCGCCACCGCCAGCGCGCCGGAGCCGGCCAGCCAGGCGCCGAACCCGACCAGGCAGGCCGGCACCGCGACATGATCCGGAGCGACCCGGCGCACCACGTCGCTCCACAGCTCGATCCGCCACTCCGGGCCGGGCATGCGATCCCAGGCGTAGTCCCGCACCGGGTCCGCGGCGACCAGCAGTGCGAGCCAGGCCACCTCGTCGTCACTCAACCGGCGACCGGCGCGGTGATGCCGCTCGGCGTCGCGCACCGCCGAGCGGCCCGCCCGGCGAACCGTCCGCTCGGCGTCGGCGCCCGCGCGCCCCAGCAAACCGGCCATCCGCTCGTGGGCCCGAGCGGTGGCCGCTGCCATGCGCTCCAGCTCCGGCCCGGTCACCGGCGCGACCTGCGCCAGCAACGCCGCGCGGTTGGGCAGCGCGACCTGCCCGGCGTAGGTGGCCGCCGCCGCGAGCGGGGAGTTGTCGGGTAGGCACAGGTTGCCCTCCGGCGGGCAGCAGAGCGGGTCGGTGCAGTAGTAGGACCACCAGCGACCCTCGGTGACCCGGAGCTGGTCGAGCACCGCCACGCCGACCTGCTCCAGCGCGGATGCCGACCGCACCAACGCCGGCGTGACCGCGGTGGCCGCGCCGTATCCGATCAGCATCACGGCGCCGACGTCCTGCCGGGCCACCACGTCGGCGAGATGCGCGGCGGCCGCGGCGCCGTGCTCCGGCGGCGGCAGATCATGGCGCGCGGTGAAGGTGACGCGCTTGCCGCGCAGGGCGACCACGACGACGCTGTCCGCCGGATGGAAGCCGATCAGGAACGGCACGGCGGCCACGAGGTCGGCGGGGGAGCTGGCCTTGATGGTGAATTCGGGCGTCATGCGGTGCAGCGTGGCGCGCCGCCGCGGGGGCGGGCGCGCCGAACTGCGCGGCTTGTGGACGACACGCCCTCATCCACAGGGGTGTGCGGTGGATCCGCAGGTCAGCACCGCACGGGAGGTCTCATCTCAGGAGCGGAACGGGAGCTCGTGAAGCTTCAGACCGTCGCGGTGCCACTCGCCGTTGCGGTCCAGATCGAGGGTCAGCTCGACGGCGGAGACCACGTCGTACCCGGCGGCGTGCAGGCTGCGGATGGCCTCCACGTTGCGGGACGACGGCGAGATGGTCAGCGACTGCATGTCCCTGCGCTTGGCCTCCCCGGCGACGTGTTCCAGCAACGTGCGCCCGACGCCCTTGTGCCGGTGCGAGGCGGTGACCACCAACGGCTCGACCTCGCCGCCGCGTCCACGCACGATCAGACCGACCAGGCCGATCACTCCATCGTCGGCATGCTCGGCGACCCACAGACCACCCAGGTCCAGCCGCGCGAGGAACTCCTCGAACTCCGCCCCGTCGCCGCGCTCGGCCTCGCCGTACATGCGGTGCTGCGCCCGGGTCAGCTCGGCGTACAGCCGCCGCCCGGCGCTGTGGTCGGTCGGCCGGTAGGCGCGCACCTGCAGAGGGCTCATGGCGACATTTTGACTCCGTTTGACGGCCGCCGTAACCGGAAGCGGAAGATAGGGCGGTGGATCTGGCGTACCTCCGCGAGCACCCGCAGCATCTCCCGACATTTCTCACGCACCAGCGGATCCGGGAGACTCCGGTCCCGGGCGGGGTCTGTCGCGCCGCCCGGCTGACGCTGGACGACGGCACGTCCCTGTTCGCGAAGTCCTGGCCCTCCGGGTCGGCGCCGGACGGCTTCTTCGCGGCCGAGGCGGCCGGGTTGCGCTGGCTGGCCGAGGCCGGCGCCCCGGTGCCCGAACTGCTGTCCGTGACGCACGACCTGCTCGCGGTCGCCTGGATCGAACCGGGAGATCCGAGCCCGGCGGCGGCCCGACGGCTCGGCCGCGAGCTGGCCGCCCTGCATCGCCGCGGGGCGTCCGCGTTCGGCGCGGACTGGCCCGGCTTCATCGGTCCGCTCCCGCTGGACAACACGCCGTCGCCGGAGCCCTGGTCGGCCTGGTTCGCGGCCCGCCGGCTCGCGCCCTACCTGCGGACGTCCGCCGACCGCGGCGCCCTCGACCCGGACGACGTGCGGGCGGTCGAGCGCATCATCGCGACGATCGACCGGTACGCCGCAGAGGAACCGCCCGCGCGCACGCACGGAGACCTCTGGCCGGGCAACGTGCTGTGGGCGAACTCGGGACGGGCGTGGCTGATCGACCCGGCCGCGCACGGCGGTCACCGGGAGACCGACCTGGCGAACCTCGCCCTCTTCGGGGGAGCGCCGCATCTGGATCAGGTGCTCTCGGCGTACCGCGAAGTCTGGCCTCTCGCGGACGGCTGGCGGGAGCGGATCCCCCTGCATCAGTTGCATCTGCTGCTGGTGCACACGGCGGCGTTCGGCGCGAGTTATCGCGCGTCGGTGCGTGCCGCGGCGGACGCGGTGCTGCGGTGATCGGCTCCACCGAGCGGCGACAGCGACGCGAAGCGGCTAAGTTCGAGCGGTGAGCATGGTGCAGCAACGAGCCGACCGCGGCGCTCTCGTGGACCGATTCGGCCGCGTGGCGACCGACCTGCGTGTCTCGCTGACCGACAAATGCAATCTGCGCTGCACCTACTGCATGCCCGAGGAGGGGCTGGACTGGATGCCCCGGGCCCAGCAACTCACCGACGACGAGGTGAAGCGGCTGGTCCGGGTGGCGGTCTCGCACCTCGGCGTGACGGAGGTCCGGTTCACCGGCGGCGAACCGCTGGTGCGGCGCGGCCTGGTCGACATCGTGGCGGCGACCGCCGGGCTGCCGCAACGGCCGCGGGTGTCGCTCACCACCAACGGCATCGGGCTGCAACGGATGGCGGTGCCGCTGCGCGAGGCGGGGCTGCACCGGGTCAACGTGTCCCTGGACACCCTGAATCCGCAGCGGTTCCAGGACCTGACCCGCCGCGACAGGCATGCCGACGTGCTCTCCGGGATGCGCGCCGCGGCGGACGCCGGGCTGACCCCGGTGAAGATCAACGCGGTGCTGATGCGCGGGGTCAACGACGACGAGGCGCCGGCGCTGCTGCGGTTCGCCCTGGACCACGGATATGAGCTGCGCTTCATCGAGCAGATGCCGCTGGACGCCCAGCACGGATGGGACCGGCACGCGATGGTGACCGCGGAGGAGATCCTGACCTCGCTGGCCGCCTTCGACCTGCGCCCGGATCCGGTTTCACGTGGAACAGCGCCGGCCGAGACCTGGCTGGTCCCGGGCCACCGCGGTGCCGACGGGTCACCGGCACGGGTCGGCGTGATCGGCAGCGTGACCAGGCCGTTCTGTGGTGACTGCGACCGCACCCGGCTGACCGCCGACGGACAGGTGCGCAACTGCTTGTTCGCCACCGAGGAGTCCGACCTGCGCGGGCTGATCCGCCGGGGCTGCTCGGACTCCGCGGTGGCGGACGCCTGGCGGGTGGCCACCCTCGGCAAGCGCGCCGGCCACGGCATCGACGACCCTGCGTTCCTGCAGCCCGCACGGCCGATGTCGGCGATCGGGGGCTGAGCGTGAGCGCATTGACCGTCCGCTACTTCGCGGGCGCACGGGCCGCGGCCGGTGGCGTCTGGACCGAGGCCGCGTCGGCGACCTCGCTGGCCGAGCTGTCGCGGGTGCTGGCCGATCGGCACGGCAGCCGTCTCGGTACGGTGCTGGACGCGGCCAGCTTCCTGGTCGACGGGCTGGCCTGCCATGACCGGCACGCCGCGCTGCCGGACGGATCGACGGTGGACGTGCTGCCACCGTTCGCGGGGGGCTGAATGGTTCTCGCCGTCGTGGTGACGGCTTTCGCCGTCATCGGCCTGATCCATCTGTACTTCTGGAAGCGGCTGGTCCGGGACACGCTTCGCCCCGGACCGGCACGCCGGATCGGCACCGGAATCGCCGTGCTGTTGGCCGTGCTGGTCCCGGCCACCCTGATCGGCACTCGCACCGGCCACGCCACCTGGCTGGCCTGGCCCGGATATCTCTGGCTGGGCTGTGCGTTCTACCTGCTCCTGACCCTGGCGGTGCTGGAGGTCCCGCGCCTGGTGATCCGGCTTGCGGGGCGCCGCTCGGCGGATACGCCGGCGATGACCACCGCCGGCATGCCCGCCTCCGGTGACGCGCCGACCGGACCCGCCGGCCCCATCGGCTCGCCCGCTGCGGACACGTCATCCGGCGCGGCGACGCCGCCCGGCATCGATCGGCGGCTCGTGCTCGCCCGCGGGGCGGCCGTCTTCGCCGGGCTGACCGCCGCCGGCGTCACCGGGTACGGCGTACGGACCGCGCTCAGCCGTCCGCGCATCGATCGCGTGCAGATCCCGATCGCGAAGCTTCCCCGCGCGATGGACGGCACCCGCCTGGCGGTGGTCTCCGACATCCATCTCGGCCCGCTGACCGGCACCCGGCACGCGGGCCGGATCGTCGAGGTGATCAACTCGGTGGGGGCAGACATCGTCTGCGTGGTCGGCGACCTCGTCGACGGCAGCGTCGCCGAGCTGGGACGGTTCGCCGAACCGCTGGCCGGCATCGAGTCGCGGCGCGGCGCATACTTCGTCACCGGCAACCACGAGTACTACTCCGGATACCAGGAGTGGGTGACGGAGGTGGCGAGCCTCGGCGTACGGCCGCTGCGCAACGAACGCATCGAACTCGACGGCCTGGACCTGGCCGGGGTCAACGACCTCGGCGGCGCGCAAGTCGGCGACCCGCCGGACTTCCGGCGCGCCCTCGGCGACCGGGACACCACCCGGCCGGTCATCCTGATGGCCCACCAGCCGCTGGCCGCGGAGCAGGCCGCGCCCTATGGGGTGGACCTGCAGGTCTCCGGGCACACGCACGGCGGCCAGACGATGCCGTTCAACCTGCTGGTCGGGCTGCAGCAGCCGGTGGTGTCCGGCCTGGGCGAGGTGGACGGCACGCCGGTCTACGTCACCGACGGCGCGGGCTTCTGGGGTCCACCCGTACGGGTGGGTGTGCCCCCACAGGTGACCGTCGTCGACCTGCGAACCCGGTAACCAATCACGATCGATAGGAGTGCTCAGCGCGTGGCGATGCGCGAGCGGACGGACGGACATGACAGGATGCAGCGCGTGCCCTCGGACAACGCAGGGTCCTCGGTCGCCGCGGACACGTACGTCGCGGATCTGCACATCCACTCCCGATACTCGCGTGCCTGCAGCCGTGACCTGACGCTGCCCACCCTCGCCTGGTGGGCGCGCCGCAAAGGCATCGCGGTGCTGGGCACCGGGGACTTCACCCACCCGGCCTGGTTCGATCATCTCCGGGAGAACCTGCGGGAAACGCCGGAGCGTGGCCTCTATCGGTTCGCCGACGAAGCGGAGGTCACCCGGCAGTTGCCCGGATCGGTGCAGGGCAGCCCGGCCGCGCGGTTCATGCTCAGCGTGGAGATCTCCACGATCTACAAGCGCGACGACCGTACGCGCAAGGTGCATCACCTGATCTACGTGCCCGATTTCGCGGCTGCCGAGCGGGTCACCACGGCCCTGGGCCGGATCGGCAACCTGGCCTCCGACGGTCGGCCCATCCTCGGCTTGGACTCCCGCGACCTGCTGGAGATCGTGCTGGAGTCGGACCCGGAGAGCTATCTCGTCCCGGCGCACATCTGGACGCCGTGGTTCTCCGCGCTCGGCTCGAAGTCCGGCTTCGACGCCATCGCGGACTGTTACGCGGATCTCGCCGGGCACATCACCGCGGTGGAGACCGGGTTGTCATCGGACCCGGAGATGAACTGGCGAGTGTCCAGCTTGGACCAATATCATCTGGTATCCAATTCGGACGCGCATTCGCCCGCGGCGCTGGGCCGCGAGGCGACGTTGTTCTCCGGTACGCCCGACTACTCGGCGATGCGGACCGGCAGCTCACTGGCCGGCACCATCGAGTTCTTCCCGGAGGAGGGCAAGTACCACGCCGACGGCCATCGTGCCTGCAACGTGAACTGGGAACCGGCCCGGACACGGGAACACGGTGGCCGCTGCCCGGAATGCGGCAAGCCGCTCACCGTCGGTGTGCTCAGCCGCGTGGCGGACCTCGCGGACCGGGAACGAGCGCAGCCCCGGCGGCAGAGCGTGGAGCACCTCATCCAGTTGCACGAGATCCTGGGCGAGATCAACGGTGTGGGCGCCAAGTCGAAGACCGTCGCCGGTGCGCTCAACCATCTGGTCGCCGCCCTCGGCCCGGAACTCTCCATCCTGCGTACCGTCCCGCTCACGGAGATCGGGCGGGCCGGCGGCGAGGATCTGCAGGAAGCGGTCTCCCGGCTGCGCCGCGGCGAGGTGCGCCGGGTGCCGGGCTACGACGGCGAGTACGGCGTGATCACGCTCTTCGCGCCGGGCGAGGTGAAACGCCCCGGTGCGGCACAGGCAGAGACGCTGTTCGACATGCCGGACGTGACACCGGTGCCGCAGCAGCGCCGCACCGAGCCCGCGGTCGGCCGCGCCCCGGCGCCGAAGGCCACACCGCGAAAGGAGCCGCCGGCCAAGGCGCCTCCGATCCCGCCACCGCCGTCCCCGCACGAGCCGTTCGAACCGATGCTGGCCGGCATGGAGGAGGTGGGCACCGGGCTGCTCGACCGGCTGGACGCGATGCAGCGCGTCGCCGCGTCTGCGCCGGGCGGCCCGCTGCTGATCGTGGCCGGTCCGGGCACCGGCAAGACGCGGACACTGACCCACCGGATCGCCTACCTCTGCGCCGAACTGGGCGTGTTCCCGGAACGCTGCCTGGCGATCACCTTCACCCGGCGGGCCGCGGAGGAGATGCGCACCCGGTTGGCCGCCCTGATGGGCGACGTCGCGGACGACATCACGGTCGGCACCTTCCACGCGGTCGGCTTGACCATCCTGCGTGAGAACGCCAAGGCGGCCGGGCTGGGCGCCGACTGGCGCATCGCCGACGATGCGGAGCGCGCCGCGGCCCGGGAACAGGCGGGCGCGGATGATCTGGCGTACGCGAAGATCCTGCGCCAGCAGGACCTGGTCGACCTGGACGATCTGATCGCGCTTCCGGTGGCGCTGCTGCGCGACGAGCCCGACCTGGCGGAGCGATACCGCAAGCGCTGGCAGTGGATCTTCGTGGACGAGTACCAGGACGTCGACGAGGTCCAGTACGAGTTGCTGCGCCTGCTCAGCCCGGCGGACGGCAACCTGTGCGCGATCGGCGACCCGGACCAGGCGATCTACTCGTTCCGCGGTGCCGACGTGCGGTACTTCCTGCGGTTCAGCGCCGACTTCACCGACGCGCGGCTGGTGCGCCTCACCCGTAATTACCGCTCATCCGCGCCGATCCTGGCCGCCGCCGTGCAGGCCATCGCGCCGTCCACCCTGGTCCGCGGACGTCGCCTCGACCCGGCCCGTCTCGATCCGGAATCTCCGCTTGTCGGCCGCTATTTCGCGGCGTCCGTCGCGGACGAGGCCGACTTCGTGGTGCGCACCGTCGACGAGCTGGTCGGCGGGTTGTCGCACGGTTCGCTGGACTCCGGCCGGGTGGACTCGCGGGCGGTGGCACCCGGCACGCTGTCGTTCTCGGACATCGCGGTGTTGTACCGCACCGACGCCCAGTCCGGCCCGATCGTCGAGGCGCTGTCGCGGGCCGGCGTGCCGGTGCAGAAGCGTTCGCACAACCGGCTGCGCACCCGCGCCGGGGTGCAGGAGATCGCCCGCGAGTTGCGGCACGCCTCGGGCCTCGGAGGCGGGCTCCCGGCGCGCGTCAAGCTGGCCGCACAGGTGCTCGCGCAGCGGTACGCGGCGCCGACGCTGGACGGCGATCAGATGGCGCCGGAGGACGTGTGGGCGGCGGCGGACCTGCTGATGCCGTTGGCCCGGCGCACGGGTGACGACGTGTCCCACTTCCTGCAGGAGATCGCGACCGGCGCGGAGGTGGACGCCCTCGATCCGCGCGCCGAGGCGGTGCACCTGCTGACCCTGCACGCCGCGAAGGGCCTGGAGTTCCCGGTGGTGTTCCTGGTCGGCTGCGAGGCGGATCTGCTGCCGTTGCGATGGCCCGGGGCGACGCCGGGCGACGACGAGGTCGCCGAGGAGCGCCGGTTGTTCTTCGTCGGGCTCACCCGCGCCCAGGATCGCCTCTATGTCACGCATGCCGCGCGCCGGTTCCGGCACGGCAGCGAGCGGGAGCACACGCCGACGCCGTTCCTGGACGCGATCGACGGCGGCCTCTTCGACCGCCTCGGCGACACCACGCCGGCCCGTCCCCGGGAGCGTCAGCTCAGGCTGCTCTGATCGGGGCGGGCCCGCACACCAGCAAGGCGACCAGCGCGCCGGTGAGCAGGGCGGGTCCCAGCGGCAGCCGGTGGTCGCGCCCGGCGCGGCGCGCGGTCAGCACGGTGACCGCGACGGATCCGTTGATCGCGTGCGCCAGCCCGAGCCCGAGCCCGAGCGCGGACCAGCTCACCGAGCCGAGCAGCCAGCCGAGCACGGCGGCCAGCTTGACGTCACCCAGCCCCAGCCGCCCGCCGGATGCCACCGCCACGGCCAGATAGCCGCCGCCGGTGAGCACCGCCGCCGCGAGCGCGCGACCGGCCGACCCGGCGAGCCCTGCCGACCCGGCCACGACGGCCAGCGCGGCGACCAGCGGATCGGGGAGTCGCAGGCAACGCCGGTCGACCTCGGCCAGCAGCAGCCCGAGCACGCCCGCGACCAGCAGCGCCGGGAGCGCGGGCGAGCGGGCCCAGCCCACGGCCAGCGTCACGGCGACCGCCGCGCCGCACAGCACGGTGCGCCAGGGCGCCCCGGCGCAGGCGCAGCCGGCGCCGGCACGCAGCCAGCCGGACGGCCCTCGCGGAAACGGCGCGTCGCAGTCCGGGCACGCCGCGAGCGGCGGTGTGCCGGGCGGGACCGCCAGCCGGTGGGTGATGCGGGGGAGGAAGGCCGCGGCTGCCGCGCCGAAGACGGCCGCGGCCACGGCGAGAGTCAGCGGCATGACGGTGGACGGTAACGGCAGAACGAGGGCGCCCGCCGGTCGCGTTGCCGACAACCGGCGCGAGCCCGCGCGGTTTCGTGCCGGGCGGGCGGGCGGGGGCACGCTACCGTTGACCCGAAACTCGCCGCGTGGAGGAAGTTCGATGAGCCAGCACGGCCCGCACCCCGGCAAGCCCTGGCCGGACGGGTCCGACGAGCCCTACACAGAACCGGCCGATCCCTGGCGGGACGCGGCCGCTTCCCCGGAGGGGGCGTGGGGCGGGCACCCTCCGTCGTTGCCGCCGATGTCGGATTCCTCCGGGCCGTACGCTCCGCCGCCGTACCGCGCGGACCCCGCGCCGGGATGGGATCCGCCCGCCCCGCGGCCGCGCCGCAACGCGCCGATGGTCGCCTTGGTGGTGGTGCTCACGCTGCTCGTCTGCGGCGGCCTGGTGGTGAGCGGCGTGCTGATCAGCCGCGCCACCCGCAACGCCGCGGCCGGTGAGGCGCCGGCGAGCACGCCCACCGCCGGGGCCACCACCAGCGAGGTGGCCGCGCCCGAGCCACGCAGCAGCTCCGACGCGCGGTTCGTCGAGGAGGGTCAGTGCGTGCGCAACGAGGGCACCGCCGACGAGCCCGAGATGACCATCGTGGGATGCGCCTCCGGCACGTACGAGGTGCTGCGGCGGGTGGACGGCAAGACCACCGGTGAGGCGGACGCCGAGGCCAAGTGCCGCGGGGTCGACGGGTACACGAAGTGGTACTTCTACGACAGCGAGCTGGACGAGCTCGACTTCGTGCTCTGCCTCCGCGACCGGTAGCCCTCTCTAAGACTTTCTAGCATCTGAGCTAGAAGGCCGAATACGCCGCTCGATCGATGCGGTCGGCCCGGCCGGAGAACATCAGGCACTCTAGCGATTCGGCTAGACGGCCCGATACGGTGCTATCCGTGGACCCGGTGCGGAACCCGTACGCTCCCGGCGCCGGCCAGCGACCACCGGAGCTGGCCGGGCGCGATCGTGAGCTGGACGCGTTCGACGTGGTGCTGGAACGGGTGGCGCGCAGCCGCCCGGAGCGCAGCCTGGTGCTCACCGGCCTGCGCGGCGTCGGCAAGACGGTCCTGCTCAACTCGCTGCGGTCGGCGGCGATCGGCCGACTCTGGGGGACCGGGAAGATCGAGGCCCGTCCCGACCAGCCGCTGCGCCGCCCGGTCAGCGCGGCCCTGCACATGGCGTTGCGGGAGCTCACCCCGCACCATCGCAACCCGGACCGGGTGGACGAAGTGCTCGGCGTGCTCAAGGCGTTCGCGCTGCGCGCCAACGACGCGAACACCAAGCTGCGCGACCGGTGGGCGCCCGGCATCGACGTGCCGGCCGCGCGCGGCCGGGCGGACTCCGGTGACATCGAGATCGACCTGGTGGAGCTGTTCACCGACGCGGCGTCCCTGGCCACCGACGTGGGCACCGGCATCGCCCTGTTCATCGACGAGATGCAGGACCTGGGTCCGGTCGAAGTCTCCGCGCTGTGCGCCGCGTGCCACGAGTTGTCCCAGCTCGGCGCGCCGCTGATCGTGGTCGGAGCGGGGCTGCCGCACCTGCCGGCGGTGCTGTCCGCGGCCAAGTCCTATTCCGAACGCCTGTTCCGATACCAACGGATCGACCGGCTCGACCGCGGCGCCGCCGACCTCGCGTTGTGCGCTCCGGCGGCGCGCGAGGACGTGGCGTACGAGCCGGGTGCCCTGGATCTGCTCTACGAGAAGTCGGGCGGTTACCCGTACTTCGTGCAGGCGTACGGGAAGGCCACCTGGGACCACGCTCCGCAGACCCCGGTCACCGAGGACGACGTCCGGGTGGCCGCCCCGGAGGCGGAGGGGGAACTTGCCGTCGGCTTCTTCGGGTCACGGTTCGAGCGCGCCACCCCGGCGGAACGCGAGTACATGCGGGCGATGGCCGCACGGAGCGGCGAGACCACCGACGACATGGACGCGGCGGTGCTCACCTCGGAGATCGCGGGCGCGCTCGGCCGCCGGCCGGCGAGTCTCTCCCCGGCGCGGGACGCGTTGATCAAGAAGGGGCTCATCTACAGCGGTGAGCGCGGCACGGTGGCGTTCACCGTGCCGCATTTCGGCCGGTACCTGCGCACCCAGCCGTAGGCCGGGTTTCGTCGTCTCGGCCCGGCCGTCCCCGCGATCCCGCGCATGACCGTGCCGGTGCGGGTATAACCAGCGGTATGAAGCCCGTACGCAGCGCTGCGCGCGCCATGCTCGCCTCGATCTTCGTGATCAGCGGAGCCCGCAACCTGATCGACCCGGATGCCAAGGTCGACACCGCGAAGCGGGTCACCGACCGGGTCGGTCCCCTGATCGAGAAGGCCGATCCGCGCCTGCCCAGCGATGCGCGCAGCCTGGTGCGGATCAAGGCCGGCGTCGACGTGGCGGCCGGGTTGATGCTGGCCGGCGGCAGATTCACCCGGCCGGCGGCGGCCGTGCTGGCCGCGAATCTGATCCCCACCACCGTCGCGGGTCACCCGTTCTGGGCGCTGCCGCAACCCGAACGTGCCGCCCAGCAGACCCAGTTCCTGAAGAACCTCGGTCTGCTGGGCGGCTTGCTGTTGGCAGCCGCCGACACGCAGGGCAAGCCGGGTCTGCGCTACCGCACCAGCCACGCGGTCGGCCGGTCGCAGCGCAGCGTGCGCCGTGCGGTGCGCACCGCTCGCCGCGATGCCAAGATTGCCGCGATGTCCGCCACCGCGGGACGCAAACTGCCGGGGTGACCTTCCCGAAGCATGCGCGTTAGGCCGTACGGGGCCGCATGATCATGCGCGGCTGTCTAAGCTCTCCGTTCGAGAGCGACATGGGGGTCGCGCCATGCCGGTGTTGGAACGCACGCGCACACACACGACGGTGCGCCGGTCCACAGTGACCGTCGCGGCGATGGTTGGCGCCGTCCTGGTGCTGGGGGCCGTCGCGGACCGGTACGGCTTCGCCGGGCTGGCCGTCGACCGCGGCGCGCTGACCAGTTGGCTGTCCGGCGGAGGGCTGTACGCGTTCCGCGATCCCGTCGTCCACCTCGGCACCGCGATGTCGCCGCCGACCGCGTTCTTCCTGCTGCCCTCGGCGTGGGTTCCGTTGCGTGTCGCGGGTTGGCTGCTCGCGCTGTGCGGTGTCACCGCGCTGGTGCTGGCGGCGGTGGCGCTGGCCGCGCCGATGGCACGCCGGCACGGCCGGCCGCGGTGGATCGCCGTGCTGCTCGCCGTGGCGATGGCGGTAGCGATCGAGCCGGTGCGTGCCACGCTCGGGCTTGGCACCCTCGATCTGCTGGTCTTCGGGTTGCTGGTCGCCGACGTGGTGGCGCTGCGCCGGGGCGCGTGGGTGCGCAGCCGGGAGGCGTGGTGGCCGGGCCGGACAGCGGCACAGACCGCAGACGGCACCGCGCCGGCCACTCGGTTGCGCCGGGGCTGGGCCAACGGCGCATGGGCAGGCGTCGGCACCGGGCTGGCCACGGTGTTCGCCATGGGATCCGGCCTGTTCATCGTCTACCTGGGACTGACCAGGCAGTGGCGACCGATGATCACCGCCCTGATCACCAGCGTCACGCTGGCGGCCGGGGCGCTGGTCGCCGCGCCGCACGAGACCGCGGCGTGGTTCGCCGAGGTCTTCTGGCGGCTGGACCGCACCGGTGGCATTGCCCGGCCGGACAATCAATCGCTCGCCGGGGTCCTCGCCCGGCTGTACGACTCGGCCACCACGCCGGTGCTGCTGTGGTCGTCGTTCGCGATGTTGCTGCTCGCGGTCGGACTGATCCGGGCCCGGTCGGCGCACGCCGAGGGCGACGAGGTGGCCGCGTTCACGGTGGTCGGCTTGACCGGGGCGATCGTCGGCCCGGTGACCGGCATACATGAGTTGATCTGGGTCTTCCCGGCACTGTTGATCCTCATCGACGTCGCGGCCCGCCACCGGACCGCGACACGCCGCCCGGTGCGGGGGCGACGCCTCCCGGGCGGGGGAGTGTCCGCCGCCGCCGTCGCGACCCTCCTGTTGTTCGCGACCGCTGAGATGTGGACCAGCACCGGACCGATCACCGTCAACGCGTACGCGCTGGCCCTGATCCTCCTGGTGAACGCGCTGCCGCATCGCCCGGGTGCGGCACCGGCGTTCCCGGTCGACCGGTGGAGCAAGCCCAACCGCCTGCCGATGGTTCCGGCGGCGCGCCGCACTACGGACAGTTGACCCACTCGTCGGTGCCGTCGGAGAAGACCTGACGTTTCCAGATGGGCAGACGCGCCTTCGCTTCGTCGACCAGCTTGGCGCAGGCGGCGAAGGCGGCCGACCGATGTGCGGTACAGACCGCGGCGACCAGGGCCACGTCGCCGATCGCCAGTGTGCCGATCCGATGCACCACCGCAACGGCGTACACGTCCGGGTCTGCGGCGATCTCGTCGGCGACCGTGCGCAGGATCGCCGCGGCGCTGGGGTGCCCCTCGTATTCCAGCAGGGTCACGCCGCGACCGTGGTCGTGGTCGCGGACCACGCCCTGGAAGGTGACGACCGCCCCGGCCCGGTGATCGGTCACCGCCTTCTCCTGCACGGCCGGGTCCAGCGGCTGGTCGGAGATCTCAGTCTGGACGAGGGTCATCATTCGCCTCCGGCGGGCCGGGCCGGCCGCTCTCCGGCGAGCAGCGGCAGGGGCAGGAACGGCAGGGCGTCACCGGCCGCCGCCTCGGTGTGTGGCGCCACGACAAGGAAGCCGTCCGCGTTCGCCAATCCGCGCAGCATCGCCGAGCCGACGTGGCCGACCGGCGTGGCCGTGCCGCGGTCGGGGTCCAGCGCGGCCAGCGCCAGATGGGTGTCGCCACGCCGTCCGTGCACCGCCGCGGTGGTGGTCACCCGAGCCGGCCGGGGCAGGCTCCGGCCGTGCCGCCCGGCCAGGAACGGCTGCACCAGCGTCACCAGGGCGATCACCGCGGACTGCGGATTGCCCGGCAGGCCGGCCAGCAGACGCGCCCGCCCGTCCGGGCCGGGCAACCGGGCCAGCAGCATGGGAAAGCCGGGGCGCACGGCGACGGTGTCGATCACGTATTCGCCGCCCAGGGCCGCGATGGCCGGGTGCAGGTGGTCGACCGGTCCGCGCATGGTGCCGCCGGTGGTGCAGACCAGATCTGCCGTGCGCATCGCCTGCCGGATCGCGTCCACGTGCGCGTCGAGGGTGTCCTCGACCGGTCCGACCGCGGCGTCCGGTGTGATCCGCGCGCCGCACCGGCGCAGCCAGGCCGGCACCTGGGGGCCCAGCGAATCGCGCACCCGGCCGTCGCCCGGCGCCCCCGAGGTGAGCAGCTCGTCGCCGAAGACCAACAGCGCCGCGCGCACCGCGGGCGTCACACGCACCGCGTCGTAGCCGCAGGTGGCGGCCATCCCGACAACCGCCGGGTCGACCGGCGTGCCGACCGGCAGCAGTTCCTCGCCCTTGGTCGCCTCCTCGCCCGGCATGCGCCAGTCGGGCACCGGTCGCGGTTGCCCGCTGACCAGCCCCGACGCGTCGCGGGTGGAATCCTCGACCCGGATCAGCGCGTCCGCGCCGTCCGGCACCATCGCGCCGGTGGCGATCTCCACGCACGTGTTGTCCGCCGACAGTGGTTCCGCCGTCCCGCCGGCCAGCACCCGACCCACCGGACGCCACGGCCCGGCACCGCGCACCGCCCAGCCGTCGATGCTCGACGTGGGAAAGGCGGGCAGGTCGGTCAGGGCGAGGAGGGGTTCGGCCAGAGTGCGGCCGTCCGCCTCAGCCAGCGGCACCACTTCCGCCGCACATGCCGTCGAACGCCCCGCTTGCCAGGCGGCCTCCCGCGCCGCGGTCCATTCGATGCTCACCGGCGAAGCCTATGCCTTCGGATGGTCGCCACCGCGGATCTGATCCACCGTGTGCGCCAGGATCGGACCGAGCACCGCCATCCCGTCGCGCGCCCCTCCGGTGGAGCCGGGCAGGTTGATGATCAGCGTGCGCCCGGAGACCCCGGCCACCCCGCGGGACAGCGCGGAGGTCGGCACCTTCTCCCGGCTGTACGCGCGAATCGCCTCGGCGATGCCCGGGATCTCGAAGTCGAGCAGCTCACGAGTCATCTCGGGAGTCCGGTCGGTCGGCGTGAGGCCGGTGCCGCCGCTGGTCACCGCCACGTCGACCGCTTCCGCGATCGCCGCGCGCAGCGCCTCGGCGACCGGCGGACCGTCCGGCACCACGAGCGGCTCCGTCACCTCGCACCCGAGCTCACGGAGCACCGCCACCAGCAGCGGCCCGCTCTCGTCGCGGTAGACGCCCTTGGCCGCCCGGTTGGACGCCACGATCACCCGAGCCTTCACGGCCGCACCCACTCTCCGGTCTTGCCGCCTTCCTTGTGCAGCACCCGCACCGCCTCCACGCTCGCCGCCGGGTCGACCGCCTTGACCATGTCGACCAGGGTCAGCCCCGCCACGGCCACCGCGGTCAATGCTTCCATCTCCACACCGGTGCGATCGGTGGTCTTCGTGGTGGCGGTGATCTCCACTCCGGTGTCGGTGACCTCCAGGTCGACGGTCACCCCGGTGACGGCGATCGGATGGCACAGCGGAATCAGGTCGGGCGTGCGTTTGGCGCCCATGATGCCGGCGATGCGTGCGGTCGCCAGCGCGTCACCCTTCGGCAGCTCGCCGTCACGTAACAACGCGACCACATCGGCGGTCGTGGCGAGGCGGCCGGCGGCGACGGCACGGCGCACGGTCGGGGTCTTGGCGCTGACGTCCACCATGCGCGCCGCGCCGGTCTCGTCGACATGGGTCAGCTTGTGCGTGTCGGTCACAGCGCCCACCCTATAGAACGTACGTTTGAATAACGCGGTGAAACGGCCAGAAAACGCTTCGCACACTGGCTTGCAATCCGGATGTGGCGACGCAATGTCAGCACTCGTCCGCCTTCCGTAGCGAAATTCGGGCCGAACGGACCGCAAACGTTAATTGATCCATAAGAAACGTTATGCGAAGGGCGTCCGCACACACGCGGACGTACATTACAAACCTGTTCAACGAGGCTGCCCACCGGGCATTTTGTGCGGTTGGCCCGCCTCATACCTGCTATCCCCTAAACGTATCGCAGAACCGTGCGCAGCGTCGTCGAACGGTCACAATTTCGGTACGAAGCGGGCTTACTTCGCATTTCCTGAAACGAACGACAAATGCAGCTTCCATCCTTGTCGTCGGATTCCTATCGTTGTTCGCAACGGAGCACGAAGAATCCATTCGGCAAAGGGGTGACGGCCATGCGCGAGACCGGCTGGGGATGAGATCGGAGACGCCGTCGACGGCGCGCCGCGCGAAAGCTCGGCATTGACACTCGCCCGGCGTCACGCGGCACCATAGAGGCGTGAGGCAGCGGCTGTGAACGACGCGAGGACCGACAGGCGGCTTCGGCCGTATGTCGGTCTCGTCGCGTTTGGGGCCCTTTTGTGCCTCGGGTGGACGGTGTTCGAGCTCGACAGCCTCGCCGCCAGCACCGCTATTTATCCGCTGGCCTGCGCGATCATCACCGCCGCCGCCGCGGGACCGGTCATTCAGATCCGCTTCCGCGCGGAACTGCGACTGATCCCCATCACCTCCGGCGCGGTCCTGATATCGCTCGCCATCCTGCCTGGGCCGTGGGCGGTGCTCGCCGCCGCAGCCGGCATGCTGACATCCCAGCTTCTGACCCAGCGCACCCTCCTGAAGCTCACCTTCAACGTCGCCAAGGAAGTGCTCGCGGTCACCGCCGCGTCGCTCGCGCTGCCCCTGTTCGGCGTGACGCCCGCGGTGTCCTCTCCGGCCGGTCTCCCGTCTCCCGCGCAGCTCTCTCTGGCCCTCGCCGCCGCCGCGCTGTGTTACGCCATCGTGGACGACCTGCTCGGGCACACCGTCCTCGCGTTGGCCAGTGGCGTCTCGTGGCTGCAGTCCGCCCGCCGCAACTGGGACATCGTCGCCGCGGTGCGCGTGGCCAACCTCGCCCTGGCGGTGACCATCGCCCTGGTGGTGCGCAAGGATCTGTGGCTCATCGTCGCCATGCCGCTGACCGTGCTGGCCCTGCAGCAGGCCACCAAGAGCAGGATCCGACGGCGCGCCGACGACGAGGCGTGGCGGCGCCTCGCCGGAGCCACCGATCGTCTCAACCACACCGACCTGACCACGGTGCTGCGATCCGCGGTCGTCCAGGCGCCGGAGTTGTTCTCCGCCGACGACGCGGAGATCGAACTGCGCGACGCCACCGGTGGCCGACTGATCCGCGCGGCATACGACGGTCCGCCGGGCCAGGCACCGGAATGGGGCGGCTGCACCATCACCACCGTCCTCGGCGGGCACGAGGGGTCCGGTCCGGTGGGCGAGTTGCGGCTGCGTTTCCGCACCTCGGTCAGCCTGGAGCAGTCGGAGAAGTACAAGCTGCGGACCTTCGCGTCCGCGCTGGCCACCAGCATCCGCAACGCCATCGCGTACGCGGAACTGGAACGAGTCTCCGACGAGCATGCCTACCACGCCACGCATGACCCGCTCACCGGGCTGGCCAACCGCCGCGAGCTGCTGGACCGCGCCGGCGACGCGTACGCCGGCCGCGGCGACGAGGGTGTCCTCGCCCTCCTGCTGATCGACCTGAATCACTTCAAGGAGGTCAACGACACGCTCGGTCATCAAGCCGGCGATCTGGTGCTGTGCGAGGTCGCGTCGCGGATGCAGCGTGCCGCCCAGCCGCAGGATCTGGTGGCCCGCCTCGGCGGCGACGAGTTCGCGGTGCTGTTCACCGGCCTGCCGACCCCCGCGATGGCCACGCACCGGGCGGAAACGCTGTTCCGCGAGCTGGAAAGCAGCGTCGAGGTGGAGGGCATGCGCCTGACCGTGGAGGCGTGCGGCGGGATCGCGCTGTTTCCCGGCAGCGGCGGCGTCACCGAGGTGCTCCGGCGCGCCGACGTGGCGATGTACCAGGCCAAACGGTCCGGTCGGCGGATCACCACGTACGCGCATTCCCGCGACCCGGCCGACGTCAACCGGCTGGTGCTGGGCGGGGAACTGCGCCGGGCGATCGCCGAAGGCGAGTTCGTGGTGGACTTCCAGCCCATCGTCGACCTGGGCACCGGCGATGTGGTGTCGGCCGAGGCCCTGGCCCGATGGGAGCACCCGGACCACGGCTGTCTCACGCCCATGCGGTTCCTGGAAACGGTGGAACGCTCCGACCAACTACCCGCGTTCGCCGACGCGGTGCTCGAACAATCCCTGTCCGCCGTGAGCATCTGGCGCGAGGCGGGATTCGACCTGCCGGTGGCGGTCAACGTGTCGCCCCGCAGCCTGCTCGATCCCGGCTTCCCGGACGCCGTCCTGGAACGACTGAGCCGGCACGCCGTCGCGCCGGACCGGCTCACCCTGGAACTCGCCGAAACCCTCACCATCAGCCAGCTCGACGTGGTGGGGCGGGCCCTCGACGATCTCCGAAGCGCCGGGGTGGGGCTGGCCCTGGACTACTTCGGCAGCGGAGTCTCGTCGCTGTCCGTGCTGTCCCGGATACCGGTGCACCAGCTCAAGATCGACCGTGGTTTCGTGCAGACCGTCGAGACGTCGCCGGAGGCGGCGGCGCTGATCCAGTCGACCGTCGACCTGGCCCGCAGCCTGCGCCTGGTCGTGGTCGCCGAAGGGGTGGAGAGCGAACCCCAACGGCGGGCGTTGTTCGAGCTGGGATGTGTGGCCGGGCAGGGACATCTGTTCGCCCGGCCGATGCGGGCTGACCGGGTCACCGCAACCCTGCAACGCGGCACCGCCGGACGGTCCGGTGCGCTCGCCGAACCCATGCACGAGGCGGGCTCCGTGGTGCGGATGTCCCGTCGCCGCCCGTCCGGGCACGGCAGGTCTCTGCCACACTTGCACGCGTGACCTGGCTCTCGCGGCTCGACCGGGCCGCCGGAGGACTCGCCCTCGACGCCGGGCTCTACGCGGTCTCCGCCGCCTTCGCGCTGCTCACCGCGATCACCTCGACGCTCCTTCCGCACCGGGCGTGGGGCGCCGTGGCGTTCTGGGGTTATCTCATCGCCCTGATCGTGGTGTCCCTCGGGCTCCTGCTGCGCCGGCCGGCGGCACGCGCCGCGCAGACATGGGCGGTGTGGGCGCTGGTGACCGCGCTGCCGCTGGTGATCCAGGCGGTGCAACGTGCCGCCGGTCACGCCGGTCGCGCGCAGGAAGAGGTGCTGGTCGTCGAGCAGATGGGAGAACGGTTGGCCGGCACCGGCACGCCGTATCTCGGGGCGGATGCGATCCGCGCGCTACCGCCCGGCGAGCGGCTTCTCGCGTACCACCCCTACCAGCCCGGCATGGCGGTCTTCGGGCTGCCACGCGCTTGGTTCGGCGATCTGTGGTGGACGGATGCGCGGATCTGGTTCGCCGTCGTCACCGTCGCCGCGGTGGGCGGCGCCGCGGCGCTGCTCGGACGTAACGTCGCCGCACCACGCCCGGTCGCGGACCCGGTCCGCGGTGTGCAGGTGGTCACCGTGCTGCCGATCTGCGCGCTCACCTTGGCCACCGGCGGTGACGACCTGCCGGTGGTGGCGCTGTGCGTGCTGGCCTTGGCGCTGAGCGCGCGGGGCTGGTTCGCGGCCTGCGGCGTCGCGGTCGGCGCCGCCGCCGCGCTGAAGCTGTTCGCGCTGCCGATGGTCGTCGTGCTGGCGGTGCATGCGGTGGTCACCGGCCAGGGTCGCCGGTACCTGCCCTGGGCGCTCGGCCTGCCGGTCGCGGTGCTGATCCCGGCCCTGCTGGTGGACGCGGACGCGGTGCTGGAGAACGTGATCCGCTTTCCCCTCGGGCACGGCGTGGTGACCAGTCCCGCCCAATCACCCTTTCCCGGATACCTCATCGCCACCGGGCTGCCGGGCGGCCGGTACGTCGCCGCGGGACTGCTGGTGGCGGCCGGTGCCGTCGTCGCGGCGATGCTCGTACGGCGTCCGCCGCGCACGGCCGCGTCTGCCGCTCGCTACGCCGGGCTCGGCCTGCTCGCCGCCATCCTGCTGATGCCCACCACCCGGTTCGGCTACCTGCTCTATCCCGCCGTCCTGCTGGTGTGGGCGGGGGCGCTTACGCCGCGCGTCACGGACACGATCACACCGCGGGATGACCCCGCTGTGTACCGTTTGTGAGATGCAGATGACCTGTCCGAAGTGCCACGGCGACATGCGGGTGTACGAGCGCAGCGGCGTCACGGTGGATCAATGCAAGGAATGCCGCGGCATCTTTCTGGACCGCGGAGAATTGGAGAAGCTCTTCGAGGCCGAGGCCACCTGGGACAACCGGCCGGCGTCCGCGCCGCCGACCCGGCCGGCGTCCCCGCCGCCCGGTGGGTACGCCCCTCCGCCGCCTCCGCCTCCCGGCCATCAGGGCGGTTACACACCTCCGCCGCCTCCGGCGTACGGCGCGCCCGCCCCGGGGCATTCCGCACCCGGCTACCCGACGACCGGCTACCCGACGACCGCGCACGGCATGCACGGTGCGCGGTACGGCCACCACGGCCACTACCGGCACCACGGCCACTACCGGCACGGCTACCACGGCCACTACCGGCGCCGCCGGAGCTTCCTGCACGAGTTGTTCGACTGACGGCCGGCCCGGCCGGGGAACGCACTCAGCTCAGCGAGTTTCCGGTGATCGCGGACGTCAGCACGGTCGCCAGGCCACCGCCCATGACGGCGGCGGCGAGTCCGACGCTGGCCGCCTTCCACGAGCCGCTGGCCCATCGCAGCCCCACCGCGACGAGCATGCTGAGCAGCAGTGACAGGCCGAACTGCGGTGCCGCGCCGGCCAGCGTGCTGAGCGCGTGCGCCTGCTGGCTGCCATTCAGCACGAGCATGTAGAGGACGAAGAGGACCACCGGCACGCCGTACCAGATGACGGTGTAACCGACCGCGGCAAGTGGACCGCCGGTGTTCTCTTCGATCTCGTCCTGGTCGGCGTCGAGGAGATCATCGGCCGCCGGCCCGGTGGCGGTGGCCAGGCTGCCGACCGGGCGGCGCTCGTACGATCCGGTCGATGCGCGGGGCGGCCATCGCGTGTCCGCCGCCTCTTGCCAGCGGTCGGCGGGCGCGCCGGCCATGAGCAACTGTTCCCGGCCGGCAACGTCCTCCCGGGCCCCGGCATACTCCCGGTCGGCGGCATACTCCCGGTCGGCGGCATGATCTCGGTCGGCGGCGTAGCCCCGGTCCTCGGGAGCCGGCGCGGGCGGCTCGGCGGGTGCGTCCGCCGGTGCGGGACGCGACGACACCGGCGCCGCGCTGCCGGACGGGCGGAACGGCACGAACTCTTCGGTGCTGAACCGGCGGGATTCGCCATCCGCCAGGTTGCTGCTGGTTTCCGCGGCCAGCTCCCGGCGCCAGTCGCCGGTGCTGTTCCCGCGATAGCTGGCGGTGCCCCGGACGGGTGCCGACGGGGCCGCCCCGGTGTCCCACCCGAGGTCGGCGTGATCTCCTGCTTCACGGTTGCGTTCCGCAGCGGGGTCGACCGGCCAATTCGCGCCGTCCACGGCGCCGTCGCCGGGCTCCCGCCGCCACAGTTGCGGATCCACCGGCGCGGCGTAGCCCGAGCGGTCGTCGTAGGTCGACCGGTCGTCGTATCCCTGCGGGTCTGCGTGTCCCTGCGGGTCTGCGTATCCCTGGGGGTCTGCGTATCCGCGAGTCTCGTACCCCTGGCTCCCGTATGCCTGGGCCGCGTATCCGGGAGCCGCGTACCCGGGAGCCTCGTACCCGGGAGCCGCAAACCCCCGGCTGTCGTAGTCCCGCGGTTCCCGATACCCGCGGCCGTCGTCGTATGCCGCCGGATCGCCCTCGTATCCGGGGGGCCCCGCCTCATATCCTCGGCGGTCTTCCTCCGGGTCGGGAGCACGTCGGCGGCCCACCCGGTTCGGGTTATGCGGTCGCGGACGCATCTCGGTGCGCCAGTCGCCACCAACCGTTCCGGAACCCTGCCAGGACGTCGAAATGATGCCGGTGTCGGAGACCTCCGCCGCCCACGGATCCGTGGGCGGAGCCTCGATTTCACGCCGGTACGCGGCCGGGTCCCGGTCGTAGCCGGCGGTCCGGCCGGTACGGCCGACGTCGTCGCGCCGCCAGCCGGGTGACGCCTCGCGCCCGTCGTCACGACCGCGGTACGACTCGTCCTCGCGGCTCCAGACGCCGGAGTCCTCCGGCGATCGGCCCCACGCACCCGACGTGGGTGCCGGATCGGTCCCCCGCCGCCGGTCCGTCCGGTCGTCGCGGTCCCAGGTTCGCCCGTCCCCGCCCGGCGGTTCCCGAAACAGTTGAATGCTGCCGGTGTCGGCATGACCGGCCCAGTCGTCGGATTCCGAACGTGTGCTCCACCCGGTGTCACCGGGTGGACGCTGGTCTGGTTCCGGGGCGCGGCGCCGTCCGATCGGCCGGGTACGTTCCCCGATGCCGGCCGAACCAGCGGCGGATTCCTGACGCCACCGTTCGCGATCGTCGGCCCGGACCAGGTGCCGGCCGTCGTCGCCGTACGGCCATGCCGGCGCGCCGTAAGCCTCCGGTGCGGCTGGCTGCTGCCAGGACTGTGGCGTCTGCTGCCAGGACGGTCCGGATCCGGCGGCCTCCCGGCGCCCATGATCCGCGTAGTCCGCACGCCCGTAGTCCGCACGCCCCGCATCCCCGTAGCCGGGTTCTCGGTAGCCGGGGCTCTGCCACAACCCGGCACCGGCCGCAGGCGGCGGCTCGTCGTACGGCGTCGTCGGCGCCGATTCGATCGACTGCTGCCAGGCCGGCGCCGACTGCTGCCAGGCCTGCGCGCTGGACGTCGGGGGAGCACCGGACGCCGGCGGCACGTTCGGCATCGCCGATGACTGCCACGGCGGCGCGGAGGGTGCCGATCCGTTGAATTGCTGCCACGGCGGGGCACTCTGCGGGGGCTGCTCCCACGGAGGTACGCGCTCGGTGAACCGGCGCCATGTCCCGCCCGAGGCGTCCCGCCCCTCCTCGGCACCGTCGGGCGTCGGCCAGGCCGTGCCGGAGATGGCGAGCTGTTGCCCTTCCTGCCCGCCGTCGACGGCGGGCAGGAAGCCCTCGGCGCCGTTCCCGGTCTGCCACGCCTCGGTGGTGGATCGCCACCCGTGGGTGCCCGACGCGGAACGCCACTCGGTCGTCTGCCGCCAGCGCGCCGTCTGCTCCGTCGCACGCCACTCGGCGGTCTCGGTGCGCCAGCCCACCCCATCCGGCGGGAAGGCCGGGCGGCCGGTGGTGGCCACCTCCGACCAACGGCTGCGCTGGCCGTCGCCGCCCTCCGACTGCTCCGCCCAGGCGTCGGCACGTCGCGCCCAAGCGATGGCCTCGGGGCTGGGTTGCATACTCCCGGTGTCGGTGATCGACTCCCACGCAGGGCGCGTTTCGGAATTATCGGGATCTGTCGGGTTAGCCGGAGCGGCCGACGCGCGCCTGTCTCGCGGCAGGCGGGCACCGTAGTCCCACTCCCGTTGGTCCACCCGAAAAGCGTGACCGCTCCGAGACTGAACCGCAACGCCTCCCAGCGACGGCTTGGTCACGCTGCCCCGGCACGACACGCCGTAGCGCGTTCGGGGTGAACCGCCGAAAAATTCTTGCTCCACACCGTGGGGACCACGAATTTCCTGCTCAGAGGGCATCATCGCGCACCACATGTCCGAGTTGTACACAGGCTGTGCACAGGGCTGTGCACAGCTTGGGGCCAGATGTCCACAGGTTGTCCCAAGGCTCATCCACCGTGCCGGTTGGGGCCTCGACGTGCGAGTTCGTATCGTGTGCGTCGGCTTTGCCTCCGGTGGTGAGCTGCGACGACCTATTCCGCCGAAAGTGTCGTACCCCACCGGTTTGATCACACCGTCGTGGCGGCACGGTCGCAGGACTCGCCGCGACGGCAACGGTCGTCGAATGAGTGGAGGAGGTCGTGGTGTCGATCACGGACGACGCACGGCCGGGTCCCCGTCCGCACGACGACGGTGGACCGCCCCGCGACGCGCAGTTCGACAAGTCGCCGCCCCAGGACATCGCCGCCGAGCAGAGCGTGCTCGGTGGCATGCTGCTGTCCAAGGACGCCATCGCCGACGTGGTGGAGATCCTTAAGACGCCGGACTTCTACCGTCCGATGCACGCCACCATCTTCGACACCATCCTGGATCTCTACGGGCGTGGGGAGCCGGCGGACGGTGTCACGGTGGCCGCGGCTCTCGCCGATTCCGGCAGCCTGCAACGCGTGGGCGGCGTGCCCTACCTGCACACGCTCATGGAGAGCGTGCCGACCGCCGCGAACGCGTCCTATTACGCGCGCATCGTCTCCGAGCGTGCCGTGCTGCGCCGCCTGGTCGAGGCCGGGACGAAGATCGTGCAGCTCGGCTACGGCACCGGCGGCAACGGCGGCCGAGATGTCGACGACATCGTCGATCTCGCCCAGCAGGCGGTCTACGACGTCACCGAAAAGCGGGTGAGCGAGGATTTCGCCGCCCTCGGCGACATGCTGCAGCCGACGCTCGACGAGATCGAGGCGGTCGGTGCGCAGGGCGGCGTGATGACCGGGGTGCCGACCGGGTTCTCCGACCTCGATCGCCTGCTCAACGGTTTGCACGCGGGCCAGCTCATCGTGGTGGCCGGTCGTCCCGGTCTGGGCAAGGCGCTGGCGCTGGACACGGTGCTCGCGACGCCACTGGGGTGGACCACGATGGCCGAGGTGACCGTCGGCGACCGTCTGATCGGGGCGGATGGGCACCCGACGACGGTGATCGCCACCAGCGACGTGATGGTCGGTCGGCCGTGCTTCGAGGTGGAGTTCGACGACGGCACGGTCATCGTCGCCGACGGCGCACACCAGTGGGCCACCCACACGCCCGGACAATCGCGTCAGGATCGGGCACCGCACGTCCACACGACGCGGGAGATGGCCACGACGCTGCGTGCGCCGGACGGGCGGTTCAACCACGCCGTGGCGCACCCCCGCGCGCTGCATCTGCCGCCGCGGCAGTTGCCCGTGGGGCCGTACGCTCTGGGAGCCTGGCTGGCCGCCGGTGACGCGACGCGTGTCTCGGGCGACCCCGAGATCCTTCTGCAGATGGAGGCCGAAGCCGCGGAGACGGCCGGGACACCCGCCTCGGCGACCGACATGCTCGACGCGTTGCCGAGGCTCGGCGTGCTCGACGTGCGACACATTCCGTTGCCCTACCGGCGCGGTTCCCACGAGCAGCGGCTGGCACTGCTGGCCGGGCTGCTCGATGCCGCCGGTTCGGTCACCGTGGACGGTGCGTGCCGGTTCGTCACCGAATCGCCGCTGCTGGCGGAGCATCTCGACGAGCTCGCCACCGGCCTCGGCTACGGCGGTGTGCGGACGGCCACGCCGGACGGCGCTCACCAGGTCGACATCACCGCCCCCGACGACGTGTTCCGGGTGACTGACAAGGCCCTGCGGCACAAGGAAGCGCGCCGCGACGCATCGGCGGTGCCGTCGGCCCGCCTTGTGGTCGACGTGCGTCCGGTGCCGTCAGTCCTGGTCAAGTGCGTGTCGGTGGACAACGCCGACAAGCTCTATCTGGCCGGCCGCACCCTGGTGCCCACGCACAACTCCACGGTCTCGATGGACTTCGCCCGCAATGCCGCCATCCGGTCCAATTGCGCCAGTGCCATCTTCTCGCTCGAAATGAGCAAGATCGAGATGGTCATGCGCCTTCTGTCCGCCGAGGCTCGGGTGCCGCTGCACGTGCTGCGTTCGGGGCAACTGTCCGATGACGACTGGACCAAGCTGGCACGCCGGATGGGCGAGATCAGCGAGGCGCCGATCTTCGTGGACGACACGCCCAGCATGAACCTCATGGAGATCCGCGCGAAGGCGCGGCGACTCAAGCAACGGCACAACCTGAAGCTGCTGGTGGTCGACTACCTGCAGCTCATGACGTCACCGAAGCGCACGGAAAGCCGTCAGCAAGAGGTCGCCGACCTGTCGCGTGGTCTCAAGCTGCTGGCGAAGGAGATCGAGTGCCCGGTGATCGCGGTCAGCCAACTAAACCGCGGACCCGAACAGCGCACCGACAAGCGCCCGCAGTTGTCCGACCTGCGTGAGTCGGGGTCGATCGAGCAGGACGCCGACGTGGTGTTGCTGTTGCACCGCGACGACTACTACGACAAGGAATCGCCGCGGGCCGGTGAGGCCGACTTCATCATCGCCAAGCACCGTAACGGCCCGACCGACACCGTGACGGTGGCGGCTCAGCTACATTTGTCCCGCTTCGTCGACATGGCGATCGTCTGACCACGCGGTGGGCGCGGCAATCGCCCGATGCGCCGCGAGGGCGCGCCGAGGCGAATGCCCGGCACGCCCTCGCAGGAGGAGCGAACTGAACTACTTGGCGCCGACCACGTTCACCGGGAACGAGGCGGTCACCTCCGGGTGCAGCTTGATCTGCACCGTGTAGGAGCCCGTGCTCTTGATGTGACCGGGAAGCTCAAGGCGCCGACGGTCCAGCGACGGCCCTCCTGCGGCCTTCACGGCGTCCACGATCTCCGCGGACGTGATCGAGCCGAACAGGCGCCCGCCGTTGCCGGACCGGGCCGACAGTGTGACCTTGAGCCCGGCGAGCTGCTCCTTGACCTCGTTGGCCTGGCCGAGGTCGCGGATCTCCCGGGCCTCGCGGGCCCGCCGGATCACCGTGACCTGCTTCTCCGCGCCCTTGCTCCAACGGATCGCGAATCCCTGGGGCAGCAGGTAGTTACGGCCGTAGCCGTCCTTGACCTCGACGATGTCGCCGGGGGTGCCGAGGCCGGTGACCTCGTGCGTGAGGATGATCTTCATATCGGTGGCCCCCGTCAGCGCGCCGTCGCCGTGTACGGCAGGAGCGCCATCTCGCGAGCGTTCTTCACCGCGCGGGCGATCTGCCGCTGCTGCTGGGAGGTAACGCCGGTGACCCGGCGCGCACGGATCTTGCCGCGGTCCGAGATGAACTTCCGCAGCAGCGCGGTGTCCTTGTAGTCGATGTAGGTGATCCCGTCCTTGTCGAGCGGGTTCACCTTCTTCTTGGGCTTGCGCAGTGCCGCAGCCTTCGCCATTGCTTACTCCTGAACTGAAAGACCTAGAAGGGAGGCTCGTCGTCGAAAGAGGAGTTGGAGCGGCCACCGCCGCCGGCCGGGGCAGCGGTCGCCCAGGGGTCGTCGAAGGAGGACGAGTTGTTGCCGCCTCCGCCCCCGCCTCCGCCTCCGCCGGACTGCCGACTACCGCCGCCGGAGCCGAAGCCCCCACCGCCGGACCTGCTCATCTTCTGCACCTTCGCCGTGGCGTAGCGCAGCGACGGACCGATCTCGTCGACCTCGAGCTCGTAGACGGTGCGCTTCTCGCCCTCACGAGTCTCGTAGGACCTCTGGCGCAGCCGGCCCTGCACGATCACGCGAGCACCGCGCTGCAGCGACTCCGCGACGTGCTCGGCCGCATCCCGCCAGATGTTGCAGGACAGGAAGAGCGGCTCGCCGTCCTTCCATTCACCCGACTGCCGGTCCAGAGTCCGCGGCGTCGAGGCGATACGGAATTTGGCGACGGCGGCACCTGACGGGGTGAAGCGCAGCTCGGGGTCGTCGGTCAGGTTGCCGACGACGGTGATGGTGGTTTCTCCTGCCATGATCTTCTCCTCGCCGCTTGGCGTCGTTGGTGTCGGAGACTTCCAGAGCCCCCTGACGAAAAACGACGGTCAGCGGGTCTCGGGCCGGATGACCTTGGTACGCAGGATGGACTCGTTGAGCCGGAGCTGACGGTCCAGCTCGGCCACGGCCTCGGGGGTGGCCTGCAGGTCCACCACGGCGTAGATGCCTTCGGCCTTCTTGTTGATCTCGTAAGAGAGCCGGCGACGGCCCCACACGTCGAGCTTCTCGACGGAACCACCCGCGGTCCGGATCACGTTCATGTACGCGTCGAGGGACGGGCCGACGGTGCGCTCCTCGAGACTGGGGTCGAGGATCACCATGAGTTCGTAATGACGCAAGACGTTCTCACCTCCTGTGGGCTGAACGGCCGCGGTCTCTCCGCGGCAGGAGGTCTTGTGTCTCCCGCAACGAAGCCGCGGTCAAAGACGGCCGCGGCTCACCCGTTGCGAACCGATGAAGCATACCCGCGGACACTCGGAGCAGCAAAAAGGGTCCCGTCGCAGGACGGGGCCCGGTAAGGCCGCGGGGCAGTCGGTCCGCATTCGTTGGGTGGGACCTGGGGAGGAACGACCACACCGATGAGCACGGCGACGACCACCCCGCGGAGTCTTGTATGACCTATTTTAGTGGCTAAAGGTGCTTCTAGAGCGAAGCGACACGAATGACCGTATCAACCCTGTCGCCACGCCGAAGACGCACACCAGCGCCACGGCGGCCAGCAAGCCGCCCGCTCGGTTGTCCGCGACCGAACCCGCGGTGGCCACCGGCTCCGCCAGGGACGCACCTTCCGGCCCCGCGTCCACCGGAGCGGGGGAGCCGGGGCCGGTGGAATTCGCACCACCCGCGGACGCCGATGCGGCATCGGTCGGCGTCGAAGTTTCCGCAGCGGCGGGAACTTCGACCGGTGCGCCGCCACCCGTGGCGCTCATGGTGGAGTTCCGCGTCGTGGCGGACCCGCCGGTCGCCCCAGCGACGCTCGACCCAGCCGCCGTCGGAGTCGGGACCCGGGAATCGGGCGCGGCCGGTGTCCGCCGGGTGGTGGAGTGGCCGCCGCTCGACACTCCGCCACGCGCGCCCCCGGTGCCGGTGTTCACGCCGCCGGTCGCCGGGCGGCTCGACGACGGCTGCTGCGAACCGCTCGGCCGTCCGTCCGAGGACGGGGAACCGCCCGACTGGGACGGCGGACTCGAACCCGCCGCACCGGTAGGCGCGTCGGTCGTGCCCGACGGCGGCGGAGTGACCGACGGATCCGTGGTGGTGACCAGCACCGGAGGCGACTGCTTCGCGCTCGGGCAGCTCGGGTTCAGCTGCAGCGTGGTGGTGCGGTGAAAGATCACCGCGGCGGTTCCGCCCTCCGGCACGGTGCCGGCCCACGCGCCGGCCAGACGCAGTTCCGCGTCCTGCCCGGTCCGGTTGAGCACCCGGACGGTGGAGTCGGCGGCCACCGTCATGGCTCCGACGGTCGGTTGGCTGTTGCAGGTGAAAGGAAGGAGCGCGTCACCGGTGAACGCCACCGTCGCGCCGCCGCCCTGGGCCGCGTTCGCCGTGCCGCTGGTGAGCAACGGAGCGCCCATCAGAAGGCCGCCGAGCGCCACCGCCGTCAGCCGGTGCCGGACTTGCCGCGCCATGTGAGGTCTCCCCGATCGGGTCCGTGTGATCAACGGGTCAACGAGATCCGTGACCGCGCGGTGACGCGAGATCGATGTGTCGTAGCCGGGTCGTAGGCTCGTTCCCATGCGCATCGGAGCTCATGTCGATCCCGTCGACCCCCTCGCCGGCGCCGCCGCACGCCAAGCGGACGCGGTGCAGTTCTTCCTGACCGATCCGCAGGGTTATAAGACCCCGCAGCCCCGGCCGGACGCGGAGGCGCTGCGCGCGTCGGACGTGGAGGTCTACATCCACGCGCCCTACATCGTGAACGTGGCGACGCTGAACAACCGGATCCGCATCCCCAGCCGCAAGCTGATGATGGCGCATGCGAAGGCGGCTGCGGACCTGGGCGCGCAGGGCCTGATCGTGCATGGTGGGCACGTCGGCGGGGGAGCCGATCTGGACGCGGGTTTCGCCAACTGGCGCAAGGCCTTTCAATACGCCGAGTCCGACGGTGGCCTGCCCCTGCCCATCCTGATCGAGAACACGGCCGGCGGGGACAACGCGATGGCCCGCACCTTCGACCATCTGGCCCGGCTGTGGGACGCGGTGGGCGAGTTCGGAGCCGGGTTCTGTCTGGACACCTGTCACGCGCACGCCGGCGGTGAGGAGCTGCTCGGCATCGTCGACCGGGTCAAGTCCATCACCGGACGGATCGACCTGATCCACGCCAACGACTCGAAGGACGGCTTCGACTCCGGTCGCGACCGGCATGACAACATCGGCAGTGGCAAGATCGATCCGGAGTTGGTGATCGCCGTCATCCGTGCGGCCGGCGCACCGGTCATTGTGGAGACTCCGGGCGGCGCCGACGGACAGGCAGCGGACATCGCCCTGCTGCGCGGCCGGGCCGGAAGCTGAGACGTCCACACCTTCAGCAGTCGTATGGGGAGCAGCATGACGAGCGAGCAGCCGCCGTCCGCGTCGCCGTCGGCCGGCACGGCCGTCGGCGGCGCGGAGCAGCCAGCCGCGCGGACCGCACCTGCCCCCCGACGGCGACTGCCCAGCGATCGCCCCGAGGGCGCGCCACCGGATCCGTGGACCGCGTTCGCCACCATCGCCGATCGCGCACCTGGGCGGGCCCGCCGTGTGCTGGGCCGGGTCCACCGCGCGCTGGTGCACGAGTGGGCGCTTGCGGCGTACGCGTCCCTGGTCCTGGCCGTGCTGATGACCTGGCCGACACTGCGTTACCCGTTGCACACGCTTCCGCAGGACATCTACGATCCGGCGCGGCAGGCCTGGCAGATCGCCTGGATCGGGCACATCTTGCCGAGCGATCCCGTGCGGCTCTGGCAGGCGAACGCCTACTTTCCCACGCCGCACAGCCTGGCCTGGGGCGACAGCCTGCTGGGATACGCGCCGGCCGGCATGCTCGGCACCGGACCGGTCGCCGCCGTGCTGCGTTACAACATCTTGTTCGTCCTGGCGCACGCGCTCCTGGTGTTCGGGGCATACGCGCTGGTCCGGCAACTCGGCGTGGGACGCACCGGCTCCGGGGCAGCCGCGGTCGCCTTCGCCTTCGCACCCTGGCGCCTGGCCCAGGCCGGGCATCTCGACATCGTCTCGGCAGGCGCCATCCCGCTCGCGCTCGCGATGCTGGCACGCGGTCACGGCTGGTCGATGCGGCGCGGCTTCCGTCCCCGCCGACGGCAGGCCGGCTGGGCGGCGGCCGGATGGTTGGTCGCCACGTGGCAGATCAGCCTCGGATTCGCCCTCGGGCTCCCCTTCGCCGGCGTGCTCGCTGGCGTCCTGCTCGCCATCGCGACGTCGGCGACGATCCGGCGCTTCCGGCGACCCGCTCGGCGTCCGGTGCTGGGCTGGGGCCTGATCGTCGCCGATGGACTGGGCGCACTCATCCTGGTCGGCGTCGCGGCATTGATCGCGGTGCCTTACTTCCGTGTTCCGGGCGACGGCCACGCCACCGAGGAGATCTCCTTCTTTTCGCCGCCGTGGCGCAGCCTGCTCATCGGGCCGGCCGAATCCCGGCTCTGGGGCCTGCCGCACGCCGTGCCGCGTTCCGCGCTGGACTGGCCGGCCGAGATGACCCTCCTTCCCGGCTTCGTGCTCTACGCCCTCGCGCTGGCCGGATTGGTCTTCTCCATCTGGACGTGGCGCCAGCGGCTCTTCCTGGCGCTCGGCCTCGGCGCCTCGCTGATCTTCACCATGGGCACCAGCTTCGTCGGCGGCCGATGGACCTACCTGCCGGTCTTCGGCCACCTTCCGGCCTCGCTCCAGCAACGCATACCCGGCCGGCTCATGCTGTGGGTGACGCTCCTGCTGGCGATCCTCGCCGCCGGCGCGGTCGCCGAAGTGACGCGACGGGCGGAACACCTGACGGCGCACCGCATCCCACCGTGGCCCAGCCCGTGGCTGCGCCTGGCCACGCTGGTGCCGATGCTGATCCTGCTCGCGGAGGGTTGGAACGCCACCCCCCATCCCGCCGTTCCGGACCAGCCAGCCGCCATGCGAACGGCGTCCGGCCCGCTGCTCGTGCTGCCCACCGCCGCGTTGAGCGACCAGACCGTTCAGTTGTGGACCACGTCGACGTTCCCGCAAGTGGCCAACGGCGGTGGCGGGTTCGCCGGTGCCCAGCAGGCCCGGCTGCGCGCGGCCGTGGCTACCTTCCCGGACCGCGCCAGCATCGATTACCTGCGCGGCCGGGGCATCGGCACGGTTCTGCTGCTGCGCTCCGACGCGGTCGGTACGCCGTGGGAACGCGCGGGCGATGTCTCGGTGGATGCCCTGGGGATCCGCCGCGAAGATCTCGACGATGGAGTGCTGTTCCGCCTGAGGTGACGGCCCCGGCCGGTCGGCACCCCGGCCGGTCGGGGTTGGCCCCTGGCTTTGCTAGGTCGTCGCCGAGGACTCCGGGACCGGCTCCATCCCGGCGGTCCCGCCCGCCGCATCGGCCGGCCAGAACTTCGCGCGCAGCCGGCCGACCCAGTCCGCGTCGGGTGCGTCGTCCAGCACCCCACCGTCGGGATCGTCCGCATAGGACTGCCGCACCACGTCCAGTTCCGGCCTCCAGATCTCCCGGATCACCAGACCACACAGCACGGCGACGGTGATCAGGCGCAGGGTGGAGGCCAGCACGAAGGTGCCCTCGGGGACGACGGATTTGCCGCCGGCGCCGAGCAACTCCGCATAGAACGCGGTGAAGTATCCGAACTCGGCGACGGTCCACGCGAGGATGGCCCCCCACCGCGGACGGGCCAGCACGATCAACGGCAACAGCCAGAGCACGTACTGCTGGGACCACACCTTGCTGAACAGCAGGAAGGCGGCCACCACAAGGAAGGCCACCTGCGCGAGCCGAGGCCGGCGCGGCGCCAACAGGCACAGCGCGGCGATGCCGACGCAGCAGAGCAGGAAGATCGCGTACGTGAGGGTGTTGAGGGTGGGGATGTGGTCGCTGAGCCATTGGAACGGGCCGCGATCGCCAGCCGCTCCGCTGTTCCATTTGCCGTCCACATAGCGCCCGATGTACCAGAACGTGCCCCAGTCGATGGGCCTCGTGGTGTTCAGCTCGAAGAAGCGGTTCCAGCTATCCCTGTAGAGCAGGAACACCGGGGCGTTGGCCACCACCCATGCCGCCACCGCCCCGACGACCGCGTACGCCCAGGCCCGCAGGCGTCCCGACCGCAACGCCAGCACCAGCAGCGGACCCAGCACGAACAACGGCCACAGCTTTGCCGCACCGCCCAGGCCGAGGAGAACCCCCGCCGCTACCGGACGTCGTCTCGCCCAGGCGAGCAATCCGAAGGCGGCCAGCCCGATGGCGAGGAAGTCCCAGTTGACCGTGGCGGTGATGAACAGGATGGGGGACACCGCGAAGATGGCGGCGTCCCAGGGCCGTCGTCGTCGCAGGGCGAGGATCACCGCCGCGGTCGCCACCGCGAGCGCGCAGAGCACCACCGCGTTGGCGTTGTAGAACCATTGCCCCTGGTTGATGTCCGGGAACCGCTCGCCGAGCGCGTGCACCGGAAGGCCCAGGGCACCCATGAAGTATCCGGTCACCACCGGGTATTCGACCGGGTGGTCGCGGTAGGGCACGTCGCCGTCGCTGAGGCCCTCGGCGTAGTACAGCGCCAGCACGTCGGTGTAGCAGAACCGCGTGTATTGGATGTTCTGCTGCCAGTCGCCGGTCTGGCACGGCGACTTCTGCACCCAGTGCAGGGCGAGCGTGAGGCAGCAGAGAGCCAGAACTATCCGCGCCGCCGTCCAGAACTTGCCGGACCTCGGACGGGCGGCGTGCCCGCCCAACGGGCCGCCGATGGCCTCGGAGAGGCCGCGCACGAATCCGTCCGAAGTGGCGGGGCGGTCTGGTTCGGGGGGCGAATCGGTGCTCATGTCTTGGCATCATGCCGCATCGGCGGGGCACCGCGACCGTCCCGGCAGCGATCCGTGCGGCTGGCCCTCGTCTCGGATACCCGACATGACGACGGCGGCGGCGCGTGCACACCCAATCCGGGATGTGCACGCACCGCCGCCGTCGTCGCGGTCCGGTCAGCCGCCGGGGCTCTGGACGGCTTCGCCGCCGCCGCCTCCGCTGTCGCTGCCCCGGTTGTTGGGCAACGTCGGGAACGTCGTCACGCCGCCGTTGTTGTCGCCGCCGTTGTCCCCACCGTTGTTGTTGCCGTTGTCCCCACCGTTGTTGTTGCCGTTGCCATTGTTGTTGCCGTTGTTATTACCGTTGCCATTGTTGTTGCCGTTGTCATTGCCGTTATTGTTGCCGTTGTTATTCCCGTTGTTGTTGCCGCCGTCGTTGTTCTGGCACAGCCGCGGGAACAACTGACAACCCGGATTCTGCTGGTCCGGCTGCGGATCCGCAGGCGGCGGAGGCGGGGGCTGCCCGTTGGCGTACTTGCTGTTCGGATCGCCGGTCTCCACGCGGTCCGGGAAGCTTTCCTGCTTCATGTTCAGCGCCTTGGTCACGGCGTTGAGGAAGTCTTCCCAGATCTGCGCCGGCGTGCCCGAACCGAACATGTCTCCGCCGCCGGCCTCGCGCAACTCGACCTTGTTCTTCGCACCGCCGACCCAGACCGTGGCAGCGAGTTGCGGGATGCCACCCACGAACCAGGTGTCACCGCTGCCGACGTGCTTGTCCTTGCCGTCGTCGTACTCCCAGGTGCCGGACTTGGCGATCGCCTGGCGTCCGTTGCGAAGCGTGTTCTTGGCGTGCGCGGGGTATTTCGCCAGCACACCGTCCAGGTTGGACATCTCGTCGGCCGGGAAGACCCGCTTGCCGTCCAGCTTCTCGCTCTTGTAGGCGACAAGCTTGCCGGTCTTCTCGTCGACGCGCTTCACGGTCTTGACGAAGTGCGCCTCATGCCGCACCCCGCCGTTGACGATCGTCGCGACACCCTCGGCGTGCTCCAGCGGGATGATCCGGAACTGGCCGAACCCGACCTCGTCGGAGAAGTTCTTCTCCCAGGTGGCGTCGTCGGTGTCGTCCAGGTTGATCATCTTGCCGTCGTTGTTGACCAGATGCTCGATGCCCGCGTCCTTTGCCGCCTGGATCACCTTCTGCATGCCGATCTCGTGGGTGATCCAGAAGAACGGGAAGTTGTACGACCGGATCGTCGCCGTCTCCAGGTCGCAGTACTTGATCTTCCCATCACAGACGGAGTTGTCATCCGCGCCGGCGTTATTGATCTTCGTGCCGTCCGGACGTTTCTTGGTGCCGTCCCACGTGGTCTTGAAGGAGATGTCCTCTTTCAAGCCGGCGGCAAGGGTATAGAGCTTGAACGTCGAACCGGGGGACTGCCCGGAGCCGCTGAACCCGGAGCCCTCGCCGTTGAGGTAACCGCCGTAGTCGATCCCGTCCGGGTCGTCCCCGCCGTAGTAGCCGAGAACTCGGCCGTTCGACGGATCGATACCGATCACCGCAGCCTGGTAGGTCTTCGGCCGGCCGTGCATCGCCGACTTCTTGCTGTTGCGCGAACCCGCCTCTTCCGCGGCCTTCTGCACCTCGGGGTCGATGGTCGTGGTGATGGTCAGGCCGCCACGCTGCTGTTCCTGCTCGGTGATGCCCATGGAGCGGAGTTCGGCGGTGACATGCCGCATGATCATGCCGACCGGCTTGCCCGCGGCGCACGTCGTGCACTTGCCCGTGCTCGGCTTCTTGACCTCGGGGTACTTGCGTGCATCGTATTCCGCCTGGGAGATCCAGTTCATCTCCAGCATGTTCGACAGCGTGTACTCCCACCGGTCCTTGGCGTCCGGCAGGTTGTAGTTGGGGTCGAAGCCGCCGTGCGTCGCGGTCGGTTCGGGCTGCTTGATGATCGAGGCGAGCACCGCCGCTTCGTACGGCGTGATCGCGTTCTTGCTACCCGCCGGAGTGAGCACGGACTTGCCGAAGTAGCCCTGCGCCGCCGCCTCGATGCCGTAACGCCCCTCACCCAGATAGATGTAGTTGAGGTAGAACCCCATGATCTGGTTTTTGGAGTACGTCGATTCGAGCTTGCGGGCGATGACCGCCTCGCGCAGCTTCCGGTTGTAGCTGATGTCCTTCAGGTCGGCCGCATGCCGGGCGTACTGCTGAGTGATCGTGGAGGCACCCTGGGTGTCACCACCGGAGAAGTTGTTCCACGCGGCACGGATGATGCCCTTCATGTCGATGCCGTTGTGGGTGTAGAAGTTCTTGTCCTCGGCCGCCGCGACGGCGTGCTGTACGACCATGTTGATCTTCGCCTGCGGCACCACGGTGCGGTTCTGGTCACCGAGCTTGGCGAGCGTGTTGCCCTTGGCGTCGAGGATGACGTTGGACTGGTCCTCGGTCTTCGGGGACGGCAGCGCCACATCGTCGAAGAAATAGGTGCCGCCGACCACGCCGGCGCCCAGCAGGATCACCAGGACAGCGGCGGCCGCGGTGAGGATGTTCGCCCGGCGGCGCTTCTTGGCCGCCTTGTTGAGGATCTTGGCAGCGCTGCCGCGCTTGCCCGGACCGTCGGGGCCGTCGAGGCCGGGGCCGCCGCCGACCGCCGGGGACACCGGACGCACCGCCGCACGCGCGACCGACGCACGGCCGCCGGTGCCGCCGTGTCCCGGATAACCGGGTGGTGCGGGCGGGGCACCCACCGCGGCACGACCACCCACGGCGGCACGACCACCGACGGAGGCGTTGCCGGCGCCGACCGGAGCCCGGCCGGCGCCTCCTGGGCCGGGCCCGTTGCCCACGGATGCGCGCCCGCCGACCGAGGCCGAGCCCACCGAGGCCGAGCCACGCGGCGCCGAGCCACCGACCGTGGCTCGGCCGCCGGCCGGGCGGCGGTACGCGTCGGGTGCGGGACGGCCCTCGTCCGAGAAGCGGGGACTGGACGGTTCGTCGTCGGGCGCGGCAGCGGGCGGTCCGGGCACACGGGCCCGGGCGCGCGGGGACTGCTGATCGCCGTACGAGTTCATGCGGTCACACCTACCGGTCGCGGTGGCCCGTCCGGAGAGCCCTGGAGGGGCTTCCCGGGGCAGTGCCACGAGCGGACGTTGTGGGCTGCCTCCGCGCAGCCGTCCTGTCGGATGTCTTCGATGACCGAGTGCGGCGCTGGATGCCCGTGTCGGTCGGGGTCGTATTCACGTTAGCGAGGGGCCGCGCGGTCACCGTCGGCCCTCCCGGTGATGTGACGACGACCCTGTCTCGCGGTGGCGGCCCGAGGGGGACGAATTGACTGCTTCGCCCCGTTCCAGTTCGTCGGCATGCAGGGCGTCCCGGCCGAGACGGTACTGCTCGGCCAGGTGATTCCAGGCGCATGACTGGCACACTTCCACGACGAACACCTGGAACTCACGCAACGTCATCGCCAGGACCGGCAGCTCCGCGAGTTTGCGGGCCTGCCCGGCGGACTGCTTGAGCTCGTCGCCGTAGATGTAGTGCACCAGGGTGAGATTGTCACGACGGCAGACCGGGCATCGTTGCTCGGTGGGCTCCCCGTGAAACCTCGCGGCATTTCGCAGGTAGGGACTCGCATCGCAGACCTCAAGTGTCCCGATCCGCCCATTGTGCAGGTCACGCAACAGCGCTCGCTTCTGAAGCGAGTAGTCGACGATCTGCCGCTGCGTTCGCATGGCGAAGAGAGTACGCGGTCCACTCGGCAACGGCGACAGCCATCACGCAGCGTGGCGCGGCGATTGCACTTCAGTCCGACCTTGCACCAAGTTCACCAGCGATCTACTGTTGCGATGTATCGAGCCGATACATCGAGGAGGTGGCCATGTTAGAGCTCGCCATTCTCGGCCTCCTCCAAGAGGCCCCGATGCACGGCTATGAACTGCGCAAGGAGCTGGCCACCAAGCTCGGCACGCTGCGGGCGGCCATCAGCTACGGCACGCTCTACCCCACGCTCAAGCGCCTGCAGACGAGCGGACTGATCGGCGAGGCGGGCACCGCCGACGGAGAGATCGTGCCGCCCCTCACCAGTCGGCGCGGGCGCGTTGTCTACAAAATCACCGCCGAAGGCAAGGAACGGTTCGCCGAGTTGCTCGCTCAAGCGGGCCCGGAAACGTACGACGATGCCGGCTTCGGTGTGCACTTCGCCTTTTTTGCCCGGACTGACCAGGCGACGCGGCTGCGGATTCTCGAGGGACGACGACGCCGTGTGGAAGAACGCCGGGAAGGGCTGCGCGACGTGATCGCGCGGGCCAGTGACCGGCTCGACGCGTACACCCTCGAACTGCAGCGCCATGGACTGGACGCCTGCGAGCGCGAGGTTCGATGGCTGGAAGAGCTCATCACCAATGAGCGATCCGGCCGCACCCCCTGCTCCCCGGCCGACCCGGCCACGGGAGACCCCCGTAACACCGGCTCCACCTCGAAGGACCGGCCGTGATGAACAAGGAGGAAACGCGATGGGCTCCATCCGCGTCGCCGTCGTTGGTGTGGGCAACTGCGCCTCGTCCCTGATCCAGGGCGTCGAGTACTACCGCAATGCCGACCCGACCGACCGGGTTCCGGGTCTCATGCACGTGACCTTCGGCGACTACCACGTCAACGATGTGAAGTTCGTCGCGGCGTTCGACGTGGACGCCAAGAAGGTCGGCATGGACCTCACCGAGGCGATCATCGCCAGCGAGAACAACACCATCAAGCTCTGCGACGTGCCGCCGACCGGCGTCACCGTCCAGCGCGGACCGACGTTCGACGGTCTCGGCCAGTACTACCGGGAGATCATCGAGGAGTCGGGTGAGGAGCCGGTCGACGTGGCTCAGGCGTTGCGCGACGCCGAGGTCGACGTGGTGGTGTCCTACCTGCCGGTCGGATCCGACGAGGCCGACAAGTTCTACGCGCAGGCCGCGATCGACGCCGGCTGCGCGTTCGTCAACGCCCTGCCCGTGTTCATCGCCTCCGACCCGGAGTGGGCGCAGAAGTTCACCGACGCCGGCCTGCCGATCGTCGGCGACGACATCAAGAGCCAGGTGGGCGCCACCATCGTGCACCGCGCCCTGGCCAAGCTGTTCGAGGACCGCGGTGTCGAGTTGCTGCGCACTTACCAGCTCAACTTCGGCGGCAACATGGACTTCATGAACATGCTGGAGCGCAACCGCCTGGTGTCCAAGAAGATCTCCAAGACCCAGTCGGTGACCAGCCAGATCCCGCACGAGATGGTGAAGAGCGACGTCCACATCGGTCCGTCGGACCACGTGCCGTGGCTGGACGACCGCAAGTGGGCGTACATCCGGCTGGAGGGCCGCTCGTTCGGCGACACCCCGCTGAACGCCGAGCTCAAGCTCGAGGTGTGGGACTCGCCGAACTCCGCGGGTGTGATCATCGACGCACTCCGTGCCGCCAAGATCGCCAAGGACCGGGGGATCGGCGGCCCGATCCTGTCCGCCAGCTCCTACTTCATGAAGAGCCCGCCGGAGCAGTACAGCGACCACGACGCGAAGGCGGCCGTGGAGGCCTTCATCAAGGGCGACGTCGAGCGCTGAGGTTCCGCACCACGACGCGACGGTCGGACGCACAGGGGTCGAGCCTGCAGGCTCGACCCCTGCGTCGTGTGCGGAGCGACAATCGGCCACTCCATCGACCTTGGACGATGCCAGGGTGGACGCTAGGCTCTCGCGGGTGAGGCACCGCAGGGCATCCGCAGCCACGGCGCTCGTGCTTACCGTCGCCGTGGTGGGATCGTGCGCGCGGCCGGGCACCGATCCGGCCGGACAGCCGGCGGGCCGCCGGACGGTGACGGTTCATCTTTCGGCGAGCCCGATGGCCCGCGTCTCAGCCTTCGCCCGTGTCGTGCCCGACGCCTCGGTCGCCCCACCGCTGCGGGCGGTGCCGGGCTATCTGTCGTCTCGTCCGAGACCCGGCGTGGCGAGCTGCGTGCAGCAGAACACCAGCATCCGTCGGCCGAGCGCCGGTATGACCCGCCCAGCTCCGGCACGCCCAGCTCCGGCACGCCCGGCGCCGAACCGCCCAGCCCCGGCTCCCATCGGCCCGTCGTCGGCCGGCACGGGCGTCGTCGATCTCGGTGATCCGGCCGAGCGCGCCCGGCTCGTCATCGAGGCCCAGCGGTCCGGCATTCCCCGGCGAGGCGACATCGCCGACGAGGCGGCGGACGGCGCGATCGACTGCGTCATCGCGCTGCAGGCCGAGCTGACGCTGCGCCAGGCCGCCGGGCAACCGATGGACCGCGATGCGGTCCGGGCGGTGCTGGCGCGGGCCGGGCTGTTCAAGCCGGACATCAGCGCCCGCGGCGATTTCGCGGCGTCCACCGGCGGGGCCTGTGTGCTGGGCACCATGGCGGGCGGCAAACCGGTGTTGAGCGTCGCGCCGCTTCCGCCGGAGGGGCCCTGCCACCTGGAATGACGCGGCCCGTGAGATCGGCTGACTATCCCCAGGAGCGCTGGAAGGTGACCCGCGCCTCCAGCTCCAGCAGCCGGCGTTTGCGGTCCAGTCCACCACCGAAGCCGACCATCTTGCCGCCCGCGCCCACCACGCGATGACAGGCGACGACCACCGGCAACGGATTGTGATTGCAGGCGGTGCCGACGGCACGTGCGGCACCGGGGTCGCCGAGCGCCGTGGCGATCTGGCCGTAGGTCACCGTCTCGCCGTAGGGGATCTGCGCGATCTCGGCCCAGACCGCGCGCTCGAATGCGGACCCGCCGCGAAACTCCATCGGGGTCGTGAACGACGTCAGCGCGCCGGCGAAGTAGGCATTCAGCTCGTCGCGGACCGGATGCGGCTCGGACGTCCCGGCGGTGGCGCCGAAACGCACCCCCACCACCGTGCCCGCCTCGACGTGCACGCCGAGAGCGCCGACCGGGGAGCTCACCAGCAACCGCATGTGCCCATCATGCCCCGAGGGTGTGACAGAACCGCGCCGCCGAACTCAGGACAGGTGTCCCTGCTCGCGCGCCCACGTCAACAGCTCCGCCTCGGCCTCCTCACGGGCCAGCGGGCCGCGCTCCAGCCGCAGCTCCTTCAGGTGCTTCCACGCCCGGCCCACGACCGGTCCGGGCGGTACGCCGAGAAGCTCCATGATCGCGTTGCCGTCCAGGTCCGGGCGTACCCGGGCGAGATCCTCGTCGGCCTGCAGCCGCGCGATCCGCGCCTCCAGCGCGTCGTAGTCCGCCGACAACGCCGCCGCCTTGCGCCGGTTGCGGGTGGTGCAGTCGGACCGGGTGAGCTTATGCAGGCGGGGAAGCAGGTCACCGGCGTCGGTCACGTACCGGCGCACCGCCGAATCGGTCCACTCGCCGCGCCCGTACCCGTAGAAGCGCAGGTGCAGCGCGACAAGCTGGACCACATCGGACGTGACGTCCTTGGGGTATCGCAGCGCCTTCATGCGCTGCTTGGTGAGCCGCGCACCGACCACCTCGTGGTGGTGGAAGCTGACCCGCCCGTCGCGGCCGACCTCCTTGGTGGCCGGCTTCCCCACGTCGTGCATCAGCGCGGCCATCCGGAGCGTGAAGTCCGGCGCGCCGCCGTTCTCCAGGCGCACGGCGTTGGCGACCACGATCAACGTGTGCTCGTAGACGTCCTTGTGCTGGGCGTGCTCGTCGATCTCCAGTTTCAGGCCGGACAGCTCGGGCAGGAACCGGTCGGCGAGCCCGGTGTCCACGAGCATCCGCAACCCGGTGACCGGGTCGGCGCCGCAGAGCAGCTTGGTGAACTCGTCACGGATCCGCTCGGCGGTGATCCGGTCGAGGTCCGCCGCCATCGCGGTCATCGCGGCGACCACCGCGGGATCGGGGGCGAACCGGAGCTTTGCCGCGAAGCGTGCGGCGCGCAGCATCCGCAGTGGATCGTCGCCAAAGGACATTTCGGGCGAATCCGGTGTCCGGATCACTCGTGCGGCGAGATCCTGCAGACCCCCGTACGGGTCGGTGAACTCGTGTCCGGGCACCGACACGGCCATCGCGTTGATGGTGAAGTCGCGGCGCCGCAGATCGTCCAGCAGGTTGTCGCCGTAGGCCACCACCGGGTTGCGGCTGATCCCGTCGTACGCCTCCGCCCGGAACGTGGTGATCTCGATCCGCAAGCCGGCCTTCTGCACGCCGATGGTGCCGAACTCGCGGCCGGTCTCCCAGATCGCCTCCGCCCACCCCTTCACCACGGCGAGCGTCTGCTCCGGCCGCGCGTCCGTGCAGAAGTCCAGATCATCGCCGAGGCGGCCGAGCAACGCGTCGCGCACGGAGCCGCCGACCAGGTGCAACTCGTGGCCGGCCGCGGCGAATCGCCGCCCGAGTTCATCCGAGACAGGGGAGACCCGCAACAGCTCCGCGACGGCGTTGCGCTGAGCGGAATTCAACACAGACATGGGATGACCAGGATATCGGTCGTGGCAGCGGGAGAACGCAGCGGGCAGGATGGACCGCGTGCCCGTCACCGAGTCACTGATCCGCCTCAGCGAGGACCCGCGATTCTGGGCGCGGCTGCGCAGCGACGACGCTGACGCGCTCGACCACGCCCCGCTGCGTGCCGTCTTTCCGGTCACCGGCGGGTACGCGCTGGTGCTGGACGTCGATCCGGTCACCGGCGAACAGTCCCTGGGCCTGCGTCAGCCGGCGTCCAGCGAGCCGGTGCAACTCGGCTGGACGGTGCCCGGACGCCCGCACCCGGCGGCGCTGCGCTGGCACGAACTCGATCTGTGCGCCCGGCTGATCGCGTTGGAGGATCCGACGCTGCCGCACCCCGGCCTGGTGGTGGCGTTGCTCTCGGCGTACGCGCCGGCCCGTGCCGAGGATGACGAACAGGCGATCGCGGCGATGCGCGAGGTGGCGTACCGGTCGCTGCGGCGCGACGTCACGCCGCCGCCACCGTGCCTGCCCGAGCAGACCCCGCTGCCGCTGTTCGCCGCGGAGAGCTGGTGGCCGCAACCACCGGTGCCGTCACCCCATGTGCTGGACGAGGCGACCATCGCGGCGTACGCGGCTCCGGCCTCCGGCGGCCCGGAGGTCCGTGCGGATTCCCGTTTCCCGCACGAGGGCCTGGCCGACCTGATGCGCCTGGCCGCCGGCAAACTGTCCCGCGTGCCGCATGACGGGATGTACTCCGGCACCCGTCCGCTGGCCCGGCACATCGCGGACACCGGCGATCTGCGCCCGGTCACAGACCTGCTGGGCGCGCTGACCGAAGCGGGCTGTGATCATCCGACGGTGCTGGACGCGTTGAGCGAGCCGTTGGTGCCGCTGGAGGCGTGCTGGATGGTGGAGACCCTGGCCGGCGCCGTCCCCGGCACCCTCCTGCGCCGCCACGTGTGAGGCGCGGCCACTATCGTGAGCGTTCGGTGCCGGACGACAGGAGGCTGGTGTGACCGGTGGGTTGTACCGGAGCGCGCACGCGGCCGACGGTGATCCGCCGCCGGGTGACGGCGCGACGCTGATCTCGATCGACGACGAACCGGTGCCCGGCGCCGGCGCCGCACAGGACCAGGCGTTGCCGCCGCAGGATCCGCCGGCGCCGTCCGAGCCGGGCGGCTCGGACGAGGGTTCCGGCACCACCGGACAGAGCGCGATCATGGCGATCGGCACCATGGTCAGCCGGTTGATCGGCTTCGTCCGCAACATGCTGATCGGCATGACCCTGGGCGCCGGCATCGGCGACGCGTACACCAGCGCCTATTTCCTTCCGTCCCAGCTCTACGAGCTGTTGCTCGGCGGCATCCTGTCCAGCGTGCTGATCCCGTTGCTGGTCCGGCGGCGGCAGGTGGAGCCGGACCGCGGCCAGGCGTACACCCAGAAGCTGCTCACCTTCGCCGTGGTCAGCCTGGGCGTGGCCACCGCCCTGGTGGTGCTCGCCGCCCCGGTGATCACGTTGATCCAGTCGGGCAACGCGCCCGGCGACTATCGGGACCTGGTCACCGCGCTGGCGTACCTGATGCTGCCGATCATCTTCTTCACCGGCCTGTCCGGTCTGATCGCGGCAGTGCTCAACGTGCGGGGACACTTCGCCGCGCCGATGTGGGCACCGATCCTGAACAACCTCGTCGTCATCGCGACCTGCGGGATCTTCATCGTCACCTTCGGTACGGCCAAGGGCCTGGACCCGGCCGACATGACACCCGGCCGGATCGCGCTGATCGGCGGCGGCACCCTGCTGGGCATGATCACCCAGGCCGCGGGGCTGCTGCCGGCCCTGCGTCGGGTGGGATTCCGATGGAAGTGGTGGTGGGATCCGCGCGGCCTCGGCCTTGGCGAGATCGGGCGGCTGGCCGGATGGATGCTCTGTTACGTGACGGCCAACCAGATCGCCGTCTTCGTGGTGGTGAACCTGCTCAGCCGGGTGTCCGGTAAGACCGGCGCCAGCGTGCTCGCCTTCAACAACGTCTACCTGCTGACCATGATGGCGCACGGCATCATCGGGGTGTCGGTGATGACCGCCCTGCTGCCCAAGATGAGCGCGGCGGCGGCCGAGGGCCGATTCGCCGACGTGAGCGCCGACCTCAGCCGGGGCATCCGGCTCACCGCGGCGGCGCTCGCCCCGATCGCGGTGGTCTACGGCGTGCTGGGCACCCCGATTGCCGTCTTCCTCTTCCAGGGCGGCGCCTATCTGCCGCGTACGGCGTACGCGACGGGCGACGTCCTGGCGGTGGCCGCGTTCGCGGTCATGCCGTTGTCCATCAGCTATCTCTGCACGTACGCGTTCTACTCGCTCAAGGGCAACAAGACCGTCGCCCTGATCAACCTGCCGGTGGTGGGCTTGCGGATCGCGGCGTACCTGGTGTTCTTCGTGGTGCTGCCGCAGAGCCTCGCGGCCGCCGGAATGACCTTCGGCAACGCCTTGTCCTACGTGCTGTCCGCGCTGATCTCGCTGGCCGTGTTGCGCCGCCGGATCGGCCGCCTCGACCTCGGCTCGATGGTGGCCGGTCTGGCGAAGGTGCTCGCCGCCGCGCTGGCCGCCGCGCTGGTGGGCTGGCTGATCGTGGGTCTGCTGCCGGGTGGCGACACCCCGGACCGGACGGAGGCCTTCGTGCGACTCGCGGTCGGCGGCGCCGCGATCATGATCACCTACCTCGTCGCCGCGACCATGTTGCGGGTCCGTGAGGTCGGACAGGTTGTCGGGACGGTCCGCCGCAAGCTCGGCCGTTGAGCCCTGTGCACAAGCTGTGGAAAACTCGATGAGCTGCGACTTCCCGCTCATCCGTGCGTGCGCAGGCAGGCGCGGGGCGAGGCCGCGCCAGGGGATGACCTGTGGCCTCGTAGCCGCGGGCGGGTATGGTCGCTATGGACACGACCGCACCAGCACCATCGACCGTATCGTGCCGGGGGTCCGCGACCCGCGGTGAACCACCACGGGCGGGCAGCCCCACGGTGGACGTCGGCCACGGACCCGTGGCCGACGCAGACGCCAGCCACGGATCCGTGGCGCAGCATCGAGGGAGGACGGGTGACGCAGGTCGGCGAAGGCCGGGAGACCGAGGCTGATGAGGCCGGTCCGGTCATGACCTTCGGTACACCCACCGTCGGCGAGATCCTGGCCGAGCGTTACCAGCTCGAGGAGCACGTCAACGACGACAGCGCCGGCCGTCAGGTCTGGCGCGGTTCCGACGTCATCCTCCGGCGTCCGGTGGCCGTGGTGCTCCGGCGTCCCGGTGGCGACTCCGCCACCGAGATGCTGCAGGCCGCAGTCGACGCGAGCCGCGTCATCCACCCCAACCTGGTCGGCGTCTATGACGCGATCGACGAGGGCGGCCGGGCCTACGTGGTCCGCGAGTGGGTCGACGGGGTGGCGCTGCGCGAGATGGTCGGCACGGACGGGCCGATGGACGCAGCCCGGGCCACCGCGATCGCGCGGGCGCTGGCCGATGCGCTGGCCGCGGTGCACGCCACCGGCATGGTGCACGGCAACGTGCATCCGGGCACCACGCTGATCGGCGACGACGGCCGCGTGGTGCTGGCCGACGCCCGCGCCGACTCGGCGGACAGCACCGAGACCGACGTGCGCAAGGTCGGCGGTGTCCTCTACTACGCGCTGACCGGGCGCTGGCCGCACCAGGAGGCCGGGCGGTCCGCGCTGCCGGACGCCAACCGCGACGCGGCGGGCAACCTCACCACGCCACGGCAGATGCGCGCCGGCGTGCCTGCCTACCTGGACGACCTGACCATGGACCTGCTGGACCAGCGAGTGGCGGCGCCGGAGGCGGACGCGCTCGCGGCCGAGCTGGCCCGCCTGGACGCGGCGGACGACTACGAAGACGTCGGCCCGCTGCGGTTCACCGAAAGCAACGCGGTCGAGCCGGTGCGCAGCACGCGCAAGATCGTGCTGGGTGTCGGTGCGCTCGTCGTGATCGCGGTCGTCGGCCTGGTGTTCGGCATCCGGGCGATCACCAACTCGGGCCAGGCCTCGCCGACCGAGACCACGCAGGCCAACACCGCACCGGCTGGTGCGGGCACATCCGGTGACTCGCAGCAGCAGAAGGACGGCGGGCCCACCGACTCGCCCACACCCAAGAACATCCCGCTGACCGGCGACATGGTGCGCATCGTCGACCCGCCGCAGGGCACGCGTGCCGACACCGGCGAGGCGACGAACACCGTCGACGGCGACGGCGACACCGCGTGGAAGACCCAGCGGTTCAAGCAGTCGAACTTCGGCAACCAGAAGGCCGGCATGGGCGTGCTGATCAACCTCGGCACCCCGCGCACCATCGCCGACCTCAGCGTGGAGACGTCGGCGCCCGGCGTGACGATGCAGATCATGTGGGGTCCGGACGACCCCGGTGACAACACCGAGGGCGACGACCAGATCGTCAAGACGTACAAGAAGCTCGGCGACCCGGTGACGACGGACGGCACGCAGAAGGTCTTCACCGTCTTCGACGACGCGCAGAAGTATCAGTACGTTCTGGTCTTCCTCACCGACCTGCCCGAGGCCGACGATGGTCGGGGCGGCTACCGGGTGGACATCAACAAGATCTCCGTCGAGGGTTACTGACCGAGCGGCGACGGCCTCGGCCGACCGGCCGCGCGAATCGGTAGATTGCTGGCGTGAACTCCGCCGACCCGGCATCCCACGACTCCCGCGCGGAAGGCTTCGCCGCGGATCGCTCCGGCATGGACGAGTCGGGGCCGACCGATGCCGAGCTTCTGCGCGCCCATGTCGACGGCGATCCGGAGGCGTTCGCGGAGCTGGTCCGGCGCCACCGGGACCGGCTGTGGGCGGTCGCGGTGCGCACGATCGGCGATCGCGAGGATGCGGCCGACGCGGTGCAGGACGCGCTGCTGTCCGCGCACCGCGCGGCGCCACGCTTCCGTGGCGAATCCATGGTCACCACCTGGTTGCACCGCATCGTGGTGAACGCCTGCCTGGATCGACTCCGGCGACGGCGCAGCCATCCGACCGTGCCGCTGCCCGACGGCACCCGGCCCGCGGAGTCGCGGCCCGCGGCCCCGGAACCCGCCGCGCCCGCGCCCGACCACGATGCGGCGATGGACGTCCGGTCCGCGCTCGCCGCCCTGCCACCCGAGCAGCGTGCCGCCCTCGTGCTGGTGGACGTGCAGGGCTACGCCGTGGCCGAGGCGGCGGAGATCCTGGACGTCGCCGAGGGAACGATCAAGAGCCGCTGTGCCCGCGGGCGGGCCCGGATGGCCGCCGCGCTCGGACATCTGCGGGGCGGAGACGGTGATCACGATTCCTCCGGGAACCACACGCCATCCGGTGCCGTCTCACCAACGACGTCCGCACGCGAGGGGAGGGGAGGCCGGTGACCGGGCACGAGCACCGCGAGGTCGATCTCGACCTGCTGGCCGATTACCTCGGCGGCGCGCTGGACGGCACCCCGGACGAGCCGGTCGTCGCGCGGCTGGTCGCCGACGACGCCGCGTGGCGTGCCGCGCGTGATTCGCTGGCCGCCGGCATGGCTTCCGTGGGCGAGCAATTGCGCGCCCTGTCCGAGATTCCCGAACCCATGCCGGACGACGTCGCCGCCCGGATCGACGCCGCGTTCGCCCCTACGGCGCGAGCGGTCGCCGAGGATCCGGCACCGCGCCCGGTACCCACCGCCACGTCGACCGCGCCCGCACAGCGCCACCTCTCCGCCGTACCGGGAAGCGGGGCCGGGAACGATGTCACCGCGGCCCGGCGGCGCCGCCTGCGCTGGGCCGCGCCTGCTGCCGTCGCGGCCGGGGTGATCGCAGTGGCCGGCTTCGCGGTCGGTCAGCTCGTCCGATCCTCCGGCACCGCGTCGTCGACCGCGGCCAGCGACCACGCCGAGCCGATGTTCGCGCCGGCGGAATCGGCGGAGGCGGCCGGGGGAGCCGCCGCAGTTCCCGCCCCCGATCTGGTCACCACCAGCGGCACCGACTACGACGAGACGACGCTCGCCACGGGTGTGGTGCAGCCGTTCACCGCTCCCGCCGACCCCGGCATCCAGGGCGCGCCCGGTCTGGACCGGTCATCGCCGGGTGCGACAAGTGCCGCGCTCGACCCGCTGCGGCCCCGCGCCGCCCTGCTCGCCTGCCTGGACGCCGTCGCGCGGGACAACGCCGCCGGGCCGATCACGGTGCGAACCGTGGACTATGCCCGCTATCGCGGCGCGCCGGCGGTGATCGTTCGGTTCGTCGCGGCGAACGGCACCTGGGCGCAGGCCAGCAGCCCGACCTGCGGCGCGCCCGGTGCCGGCTCGGCCGAACTCGCCAAAGTGCCGGTGCGCTGATCCGCGCCCGCACGGCGCCGAGCCGCCCCCGGTGAGTCGGAAGGCCCGGTGAGTCGGAAGGCCCGGTGAGTCGGAAGGCACAGTGTCGTGGGGGAATGGCGACTTCCTATCCTGGGTTCTAGCGTGCGAAAGTCGCCGGTAGCCCCGGCGCGAGCAGATGGAGGAGTCGGCAGTGGACGAGGTCCGGAACCTGATCATCATCGGCTCGGGGCCGTCCGGTTATACCGCGGCGCTGTACGCCGCCCGGGCGAACCTCAAGCCGCTCGTCATCGAAGGCGTGCAGTCCGGCGGCGCGCTGATGACCACCACCGAAGTGGAGAACTTCCCGGGCCACCCGGACGGGATCATGGGCCCCGAGCTGATGGACAGCATGCGCAAGCAGGCCGAGCGCTTCGGCGCCGAGTTCATCACCGACGACGTGACCCGCGTGGAGTTGGGCGAGCGTCCCACGGAGCCGGGCACCGAGGGCCTGAAGACGGTCTTCGTCGGCGAGACGGAATACTTCGCCCGGGCGGTCATTCTGGCCACCGGGTCCGCGTGGCGACCGCTGGGCGTGCCCGGCGAGCAGGAACTGCTCGGCCACGGTGTGTCGTCCTGTGCGACCTGCGACGGCTTCTTCTTCCGCGACCAGGACATCGTGGTCGTCGGCGGTGGCGACTCCGCGATGGAGGAGGCCACCTTCCTGACCCGGTTCGCCGCCTCGGTGACGATCGTGCACCGTCGCGACTCGTTCCGGGCGAGCAAGGTCATGGCCGCCCGCGCGTTGGCGAACCCGAAGATCAAGGTCGCCTGGAACTCGGTGATCGACGAGATCCTCGGCGAGGACGGCAAGGTGGTGGGCGCCCGGTTGCGCGACACGCAGACCGGCGAGACCCGCGTGCTCGACGTCACCGGCGTCTTCGTGGCGATCGGCCACGATCCGCGCAGCGAACTGCTCCGAGGGCAGGTCGATCTGGACGAGGACGGGTATGTCAAGGTCGACCACCCCAGCACGCGCACCAACCTGCCGGGCGTCTTCGCGGCCGGCGACCTGGTGGACCACACCTACCGCCAGGCCATCACCGCATCCGGCACCGGCTGCGCGGCCGCGCTGGACGCCGAACGCTTCATCGCCTCATTCGTCGAGCTGTAAGACCAGGAGGGTCATAGTGGGAGCAACCAAGGCGGTCACGGACGCCACGTTCGCGAGCGATGTCCTGCAGTCGGACAAGCCGGTTCTGGTGGACTTCTGGGCGGAATGGTGCGCGCCGTGCCGCAAGGTCGAGCCGCTCCTCGCCGAGATCGCCAACGAGATGGGCGACAAGGTGCAGATCGTGAAACTCAACATCGACGAGAACCCGGAGACCGCCCGCGCGTACCGGGTCATGTCGGTGCCGACGCTGACGATGTTCAAGGGCGGCGAGGCAGTCAGCTCCGTCGCCGGCGCCAAGCCCAAGGGCGCTTTGATCAACTTGATCGAATCGGCCTTCTGACGCCGACCGCCGACGCCCCGCATTCACGTGAATGCGGGGCGTCGGCGTACCGGTGACGCGACGCACGGTGCGGCCATCGATGTCCGGCCGCCTCGTGCGTCGAGGAGTACGCTCCGGGAGTCGTTCCCCTTCCCCCGAATGCCAAGGAGCCGCGCGTGCGTGCGATCCGCCGTGGAGAAACCGGACCTGCCGTCTTGGAGATCCGGACGATCCTGGTCGGTCTCGAACTTCTCGAGTCGCCCGAGGGTGACTTCGACGAGGCCTGCGAAACGGCCGTGCGGGCCTTCCAACAAAGTCGTGGCATCGGCGTCGGTGGCGTGGTGGACGACGAGACGTGGCAGGCGCTCGACGGGGCACGCTGGAAGCTCGGCGCCCGCACTCTGTTCCACTCCATCCCGTCGCTGATCGTCGGCGAGGACGTGCGGACCCTGCAGGAACGCCTGCTGGAGATGGGCTTCGACAGCGGGCGTGCGGACGGCATGTACGGTCCGCGGACGGCCCGCGCCGTCGCCCAGTTCCAGCGGGAGGTCGGACTGTCCCCGGACGGGTCGTGCGGCCCGCAGACCATGAACGCGTTGCGCCGACTCGGCCGCAAGGTGGTCGGCGGCCGGCCGCAGTGGCTGCGCGAGGCCGAGGCCTTCCGCCAGTCCGGGCCCAACCTGGTCGGCAAGACCATCGTCATCGACCCGGGCCACGGCGGCCCGGAGGATCTCGGCGTGCTGGTGCCGGACGGTCCGCTGCGCTGGACCGAGGCGGACCTGGTCTACGACACCGCGGCCCGGCTGGAGGGCCGGCTCGCCGCGGCAGGCATGCGCGTCCACATGACCCGCGGTCCGTCGCCGACGCGGATCATGTCCGGCGCCGAGCGTGCGCAGTTGGCCAACAGCCTGAACGCGGACCTGCTGATCTCATTGCATCTGGACGGCAACACCAACGAGGCCGCCTCCGGCGTCGCGACCTATCACTACGGCACCGGCAACGGCCTCACCTCGACGGTGGGGGAGCGCCTCGCCAACCTCGTGCAACGCGAGGTCGTGGTGCGCACCGGCATGCAGGACTGCCGCATCCATGCCAAGACGTGGGAGCTGCTGCGCCTGACCCGGATGCCCGCGGTACGGGTGGACCTCGGTTACCTGACGTCGCCGGAGGACCGGGCACGCCTGGTCGACCCGCTGGTGCGGGAGCAGATGGTGGAGGCGGTGCTGGCCGCGGTGCAGCGCATGTACTACCCGGTGGAGAACGACGTCCCCACCGGCTCGATCGACGTGCGCCAACTCCGTCTCGCCCTCGCGTCACGCAACGCTTAGGCCGCAGTCACTCTGGTGGCGCCCGGTCAGTTGTCCGCCGACCGGGTCGCCGCCGCTGGGCGTACCGGACGCAGCAGGTTTTCCGGAGTCATCGACCCGAGCAGCTTTTCCAGCGCGTATTCGACGTCGGACTTCCAGGACAGCGCCGTCCGCAATTCCAGCCGCAGCCTCGGGTAGCGCGGATGCGGGCGTACCGTCTTGAAACCGACCGACAGGAAAAAGTCGACCGGAACCAGACAACCCGCCATATTGCCGCCCTCGTCCGCCTCGCCGTACTTCGCGTCGCCGAACGCCTCGATCGCCTTGACGCCCCGCTTCGTCAGGTCGCGGGCGACGCCCTGCACGAGCATCCGTCCCAGACCGCCCCCGGCGAATGAGGTCACCACGTGCGCCGTCGTCAACAGCACCGCGTCCGGGGAGACCGGAGACGTCGGGAAGGCCATCGACCGCGGCACGTACGCCGGAGGGGCATACATCACGAAGCCGGCCGACATCCCGTCGACGTAGACGAGCTTGCCGCAGGAGCCCCACTCCAGCAGCGTCTGCGACACCCACGCTTCCTTTTCCAAAGCGGTGTCGCCCGCGGCGCAGGCGCGGTCACCTGAGACAGGGTCGAGTTCCCAATAGACGCACTCCCGGCACGGCCGGGGAAGATCCTCGAGGGTGTCGAGGGTCAAGTTGACCAGGCGTCGCGACATCGACGGCCCCCCCACCTAGCGCTTTCACGGACGTCGAAGCACGGTCCTGACACGTGCTCGTCCGCGCCCCCGCAGGCATCCTACGCCGCTCACCCCTTGATCGGCCGCCAATCCGCAGGCGGCGGGATGCCCGCGGTGGCTAGCATGACCTTCCGTTGCCGACCCTTGTGACGAATGAGGTGGATGAGGTGTCCGGAACCACGCAGGACGACTACACGGATCGCTATGCGAGGCGGGTCCGGGGCATGACAACCTCGGAGATCCGCGCGCTGTTCTCGGTCGCGAACCGGCCGGAGGTGGTGTCACTCGCCGGTGGCTCGCCGTACATCGCGGCGCTCCCGCTCGACGCGGTGGGCGAGATGCTCGGACGGCTGGCCGCCGAGCAGGGCACGAGCACCCTGCAGTACGGCATCGGGCAGGGCACGGCCGCGCTGCGGGAACACATCTGCGACGTGATGTCGATGTCCGGCATCGACGGCGCGTCCCCGGACGACGTGGTGGTCACCGTGGGCGGCCAGCAGGCGCTGGACCTCATCGCGCGCGTCTTCCTCGACCCGGGCGACGTGGTGCTCGCCGAGGGGCCGACCTACGTCGGCGCACTCGGCGTGTTCCAGGCCGCCCAGGCACAGGTGGCACACGTGGCGATGGACTCCGACGGCCTGATCCCCGCCGCGCTCGCGGAAACCCTCGACGCGGTCGCCCGGTCCGGACGTCGCGCGAAATTCCTCTACACCATCCCCACCTATCAGAACCCGGCCGGCGTCACGCTCACCGACGCCCGCCGCGAGGAGGTTCTCGACATCTGCGCGGCGCACGGCCTGCTCGTCGTCGAGGACGATCCGTACGGGATGTTGAGCTTCGAGGGCGGCGCACCCCGGCCGTTGCGAGCGCGTCGCCGGGACGGCGTCTTCTACGTGAGCACCTTCTCCAAGACGTTCGCCCCGGGCCTGCGCGTGGGGTGGGTGCTGGCGCCGCACGCCGTACGGGAGAAATTGGTGATGGCCTCCGAGGCCTCGATCCTGTGCCCGTCGGCGTTCGCACAGAGCGCCGTCACGCAATACCTGGCGACCATGCCGTGGCGGGAGCAGATCAAGGTTTATCGGGAGACGTACCGGGAGCGCCGCGAGGCGCTGCTGTCCGCGCTGGCCGACCTGATGCCGGAGGGCACCACCTGGACGCGGCCGGAGGGTGGCTTGTTCGTCTGGGCCACGTTGCCCGACGGCCTGGACTCCAAGGCGATGATGCCGCGGGCGATCGCCGCACGGGTGGCCTATGTCCCCGGCACCGGGTTCTACGCGGACGGGTCCGGCACCGCGCACATGCGGCTCAACTTCTCCTTCTCCGCGCCGGAACGGCTGCGGGAAGGCGTACGGCGATTGTCCGGCGTGATGGAACAGGAACTGTCCATGCGGGCGGTGTTCGGCTCGGCCGGACGCACGCACCACCGCCGCGGCGCGGCTGCCGCGGACGCACCGGGACCCGATGTGGCATGAGCGTCGACCCGCACGTGCTGGTGCTGGCCGGCGGCTTGTCGTACGAACGGGAGGTCTCGCTGCGCTCCGGGCGCCGGGTGGCCGACGCCCTGCGCGCCTCCGGGATCGACGTGACGATGCACGACGCCGACGCCGCGTTGCTCCCGCTGTTGCAGGCGGATCCGCCGGATGCCGTAGTGATCGCGCTGCACGGAGCCACCGGCGAGGACGGCTCGCTGCGGGGTGTGCTGGACCTGTGCGGCATTCCCTATGTCGGCTGCGACGCCCGGGCGTCACGGCTGGCATGGGACAAGCCGTCGGCCAAGGCGGTGCTGCGCGAGTCGGGCATCCCCACGCCGGATTGGGTGGCGCTGCCACATGACCGATTCTCCGAGCTGGGCGCGGTGGCCGTGCTCGACCGGATCGTGTCGCGGCTCGACCTGCCGCTGATGGTGAAGCCGGCGCAGGGTGGGTCCGGCCTGGGTGGCACGGTGGTGCGGTCGTCCGCCGACCTGCCGGCCGCGATGGTCGGCTGCTTCGCCTATCACGCGACGGCCCTGGTCGAGCGGTACGTGAACGGCATGGACGTCGCCGTATCGGTCGTCGACCAGGGATCCGGCCCGGAGGCGCTGCCGGCGGTGGAGATCGTGCCACGGGACGGCGTGTACGACTATGCCGCTCGATACACCGCCGGGCTGACCACATGGCACGTGCCGGCACGGCTGGATCCGGCCGTCGCCGCGCACGTCGCCGAGGTCGCGGTGGCGGCCCATCGGGCGCTGGGCCTGCGCGACCTGTCCCGGGTGGATCTCATCGTGGACGAGGACGGCACACCGCACGTCCTGGAGGTCAACGTTTCGCCGGGCATGACCGAGACGTCGTTGCTGCCGCTCGCTGTGCAGGCGAGCGGGCTGGAGTTCGGAAAGCTGTGGGCGACGCTCACGGAACGCGCCGCCGCGCGCGCCGACGCCGCCGGTCGCTGAAACCGCGCGTACGCCGTCCGGGCTCGCCGCCGTTCGCCTCCTCTATCGACGGGTCGCGGTTTCGCCGTCCGGTGACGGCATCGCAGCGGCCGGTGCCGGCCCCTCGGCCACACCCGACTGGGGCCGGTCGGACTGAGGCGGGTCCGACTGGGGCCGGTCGGACTGAGGCGGGTCGGACTGAGGCGGGTCGGCTTCCTTGAGGTCTTGGGTCTCGGCGAGGGCTTGGGTGCCGGCCTGATCCTCGGCGGCGGCTTCCCGGTCCGACGGAGTCCCGTTCTCTCCTCCCCGAGCCGCGCGACTCACGAAGACGGTGCCGGCCGTCTTGTCGGTGCCGCTCACCTCCGTCGCGTCGGTTTCCGCAACGACGGCCGGCTCCCCGGCACCGGTGTCCCCGGCGACGCCCGGCTCCCGGGAGGCTTCCGGCTCCCCGTCGGTTTCCGGCACCCCGGCCGTGCTCGGGTCGCTGATCGTGGACGGCGACTGCCATGCGATGTGCGGCGGTTCGGCGTTCGCGGTCCCGCCGAAGTCCGCCAGCCAGGCCGCCACGAGCGCGAGGTTCTCCCGCCACTGCTGCTCCGGAATGACCGGCAGAATGTCGTCCCACAGGGAGAGGAACGTGCCACGCAATTGCAGCCGACCGTGTGGTCGCGCCAGGAACCAGATGTGCATGTGCGCCGACCCGTCACCCCACCGATTCACGTGGACGCGCGCGACACCGTCCAGCGACCGGATGGCACGCTCCAGGCGAACCGTCATGACGCCCAGCTCGGCCGCGAGGAGGTTCGGCAGATCTCCGAGGTCGAGGTGGGATCGACACTCAAGGATCAGGACCACCGGCAGGCCGGTAGGTCGGTCCATGGCGCGTACGCGCCACCGCTCACTGACCCAGATGTACGCATCGTCCGGCGTATTGCAGGCAACGCAGTCGGTGGCGTCTTCACCGCTGCGGCGGGGCTCCTCGGCGACCGGCGCGGCGAGCGCCTTGACGCGAAGGTCGCCCTCGAAGGGGAACGACGGCCAACGCGTGAAGTCCGGCAGGGGGGCGGCGTTGTCGGGCACGAACCGACCTTAGTCGAGGTCACGGCACACTGTCCCGGGTCAATTTCCGGCGAAGCAGGTGATCCGACGTCGGCCGATCGGCCAGTCGCGACGACACTCCTCGTACTGCGGACAGTGACGCTCATGACGGCGTGAAGTTATCCACAGGCGTTATCCACAGGCGGCCCAGTTTCACGTGAAACACCATGTCGTGGGCCTGCTGAGCCTGTGGATATATGCGTGGACACTCCCCGTCACGACGGCTCGTTTCACGTGAAACGGGGCCCGTACAAAAGTTCTCAACAGGCTTACGCACAGGGTGTGGATAACGCGGTTCCCCGATGTAATGGGCCCAGGTGGGCGCGCATGTGCCCCTCGTCGACTCGGTCAACGGCCTCTCGGCCCGGCACGCTCCCGGACCGTAGGGCGTCGCGGCGGCCATGACGCGGTGTCACCACTCGCGCGGACGACTCTCACCCGTACCGTCTCGACACTGATCCGCACCGTTCTCGGCGCCTGTGGATGAGCCCCGCGAGCAGCCCCCGATGATCCCCCATGGCGGCCAACAGCCGCTGTCTCCGGGCGCCGGTGTTTCGGAGCGGCGGTGTTTCGGGGCGGCGGTGTTTCGGGGCGGCGGTGTTTCGGGGCGGTGCAGTCCCCAGACGGTGCAGTCTCCGGGCGGCACGGTCTCCGGGCGGCACGGCTGTTCCACGTGAAACATGCCGCCACTCGGCTTGAGTTTCGATCGACCTTCCGATCGGCATCCCGGACCCTCTCCCGCTTCGGCCGTCCGGCTCGGTCTCACCCTCTGGCTCTTTCTTCTCCGACGTCCACCCCTCTCCGGCAACGGCTCTCAACTGGCAGCCGGCTGTCCGCTGACGGACGGACCTCCACTGACGGCCGACCCGCCGCTGACGGACGCTGGTCTCCGCTGGCGGCCCGCCTCCGTCAGCCGGGCCTGCGCCGCTCATCCCTCGCGCACGCGTCTCGGCCGCCTGGGCATACATGCGTACTCGCTTCGGCCAATCTGCCCCGGCGCGGGCTTTACGCCATCCGACCCGAAGCGTCGTCGGGCTGGTGCCATCCGCTCGTCTGCCCGTGGCGGGGAGTGGCCGCCGTCCGATCGGAGAACCCGGCTCGGGCCATCCTCGTCGTTTCACGTGAAACGGGAGCGACCCCGCTTCACCATGCCTCGACGCGCCCTCGCCGCCGCGCTTCGCGCGTTCCGGTTGCCCTATGCCTCGGTCTCACCCACCGACCGCCGTCCCGCGGCCCCCGGACCTTCCGCCACTCGTCCCCGCCACTCGTCCCGTCCCCTCCATCCCGCCCATCCGTCCCGCCCCTCCGTCCCGCTCCGCGGCCACTCGGCCGCACGATCCCTCGGCCGCCCCTCAGCGTTGCCGGGAACTACAGAACTTCCGACGACAGCCAGGGCAGGCACGGCAATCGCCTCGTCGCTCGGACGATCGGCGTCCTTTCGTCTGCGGCCGTCGTCCGCGGCCGTCGTCCGCGGGGAGGGCTGCCCGCGAGGCCGCGAGGATGCGCGAGGCCGCGATCATGCAGGCCCGAGGCATCCGCTCCGGTCCGGTCGGTCGACGCCTGCCCCCGGGGCGGTTCCACCAGCCGACGGTCACCGCCCATAGCCCGGCGATCGAACGGGGATGACACGCGAAGGGCGCCGCCTCGCACACTCAGCTTCGCCCGGGCAACCCACCCTTCGCTCAGCTTCACCCGGACCCACCTTTGTGCCTGGCCGTCGCGTGCTGAGGCGGATCGGCTGTGGTGTCCCAGGGCGGGAGATAAGGGCGGCGGGGTCCAAGGATGAAGCGTGGCGACGGCACCTGGGGCATGGGTGTCGCTGCCGCACCGCACCGCCACATGCGCCGTTTCACGTGAAACGGAGGACGGTGGATTCGCCGACCGGGCACGGTCCGCTTGACGCCACGCGGCCACATCCGGAGCCGACGCTATGGACGACACGGACTCGCAGCCGCCGAGGCTCCTGGGGATTCCCCTGGGCCGCGAAGCATCACCGCGCTACGAGGTACTCGGCTTCGCCCGGTGTGCGCCGCCCGTTACCGCCACCACGACTCGGCTCGAACGTTCGCGTAGGGGAGCCCCACCTCGCCGCGCATCGCGCGATTCGAGCTACTCCAGGTACGCCGCATCATCGCGGTTGAGGCCGCGGGGCAAGGCGCTGTTTCACGTGAAACCGCGTCCCCGCATCCCTTGCGATCATCAAGATCGCGGTCGACACCGCCACCCGGTGCCGTCACGAGGCCGCAGAACTTTGCCGAGCGGGATGCTGCCGTGCCAACGATCGGCGGCACGGTCGAGGGGCTTGCAGATGGAGCACCGATGGCCTTCGCCACCAAGACGGCCGCATTCCGTGCCCCACGCCTATCGAGAGGAACACGGCCGGCAGCACGGTGCCGCTGCGGCGTGGCGGTCCCACAGCTCGGCAGATTCAGCCCCGGCGCACGAGAGCCCGGCGCCGAGGTCAACGGATGCGAATCCGCCCGTGTCCTCGGCCGTGCGCCCCAGCCGCCATCCATCGCGGCCGGTTTCACGTGAAACGGGGAATCGGGCCAACGCCGTTCGCGGCAGACAACGCGACCGAAGAAGGGCGGGCACGCCACCGCGACTGGACCAGAGCGAGGACACCAATGCCTACGCAGCGGTCACGCAGCGACGTCACCGCCGATGTCTGCGGCATCCGTCCCGGCCACGCTCGCGCCGGATTGTCACCGATCCCTCGTGAAGACGACGGAGCATCGCGCTCAAGCGACCGTCAAAATCGCCCGCCGCAGAGAGGCACCGAGGCGGGATCCGCTGTATCACCGGCGGCGACCTCTGCGGCAATTCCGGGTGACCGCCGACCGGACGACGGCCGACCTCCGTCGAGACCGTCAGTTCCGAGTTCCGGCAAACCTTGGGACGCAGGCGCCATCGTCCATACGCCACGCCACCGAGGGACGGTCGCCGCTCGCCCTTCATAAGTGAATCCTGCTCATGTTACGACCGAGAAGGCTCGGAACGGGGAAGGCCGACGGAAGCAAAGCCAACGGAGACGCCGGCGGGGTTGCGGTGCCGTGGAAATACCAGAAAAGGGGCGTTCAAAACGTCGTACGTGCTCGGAAAGGAGAGACGTGAAATCCCAGGAGAATGGCTTCCAGAGAAGTAATTGACGCATCAAATGAAGATCATCTCGCGTTTCCGGCCACCATCGAGATCGCCGGGCTCGCCCGGCGATACTAAGCGCGGGCACCACCACAAGCGGGCACCACCACGAGAGCGGGCACCACCACAAAGACGAGGCGCGCGACCCGGAACGGGGTCGCGCGCCTCGATACGCGTCGGCGGTACTGTCAGTCCTCGGAGGAGGAGGAGCCTCCTCCTCCTCCCTCTTCCTCCACACCGATCATGCCGACGATGCGTTCCAGGTCGTCGACCGTCGCGAACTCGATGGTGATCTTTCCCTTGTTCCGCCCGATGTCGACCTTCACCCGCGTGTCGAATCGGTCCGAGAGTCGGTCCGCCAAATCGTTCAGGGCCGGAGCATGCACCTTAGGACGCCGGGTCGGTGCCGCCTTCTTCGCCGGCCCATCGGCGAGCGCGAGCGAGACGAGTTCTTCAGTTGCGCGTACGGAAAGCCCCTCGGCGACGATCCGCAGGGCGAGCTGTTCCTGGGAGTCGTTGTCCTCCAGGGACAGCAGGGCTCGTGCGTGTCCGGCGGAGAGCACTCCCGCAGCGACGCGTCGCTGCACCGGCGACGGCAGATTGAGCAGCCGGATGGTATTGGAGATCTGCGGACGGCTCCGGCCGATGCGCTTCGCCAATTCCTCGTGCGTGGCCCCGAACTCCTCCAGCAACTGCTGGTAAGCGGCGGCTTCTTCGAGTGGGTTCAGGTTGGCCCGGTGGATGTTCTCCAGGAGCGCGTCCCGCAGCATGTCATCGTCGCGGGTGTCCCGGACGATGGCCGGGATGGTCTCCTTGCCGACGGCCTGGGCGGCTCGCCAGCGCCGTTCGCCCATGACCAGTTCGTAGTGGCCGTCACCGAGGTCACGGACGACGATGGGCTGCAGGAAGCCGACCTCCTGGATGGAGGTCTTCAGCTCCTCCAGGGCCTCCTCGTCGAAGACCTGCCGGGGCTGCTTGGGGTTCGGCACGATGTCCGTCACCGACAGCTCGGCGAACTTGGCCCCGGGCACCGGGCTCAAGTCGGTGGCCTGCTCGGGCTCGGCCGCCGCGCCGAGCGGCGGCTCCGTGGCCACGGAGAACTGCGCGGGAGGCGCCGACGCCGAAGCGGCCGCAGCGTTCTCCGCCGCGGCCCCGGTGGGGATCAGCGCACCTAGGCCCCGCCCGAGGCCTCCGCGCGGACGATTTTTCATGCGGCGCCTCCGTTATCGACCCCACGCAGCGCAATCTCCAGCGCCGCCTCGAAATAGCTCGTGGCGCCCCGCGAACCAGGGTCGTAGGTCATCACGGATTGGCCGTAGCTCGGCGCCTCGGACACCCGTACGTTTCGCGGAATGACTGCCTGCAGAACCTTGCCTCCGAAGTGGTTCCGCACGTCTTGCTCCACGGCGTCGGCCAGCCGGGTCCGCCGGTCGTACATGGTGAGCAGGATCGTCGACACGTCGAGCGTGGGGTTCAGGTGCTGACGCACCAGATTGATGTTGTTGATGAGCTGGTTCAGGCCCTCCAGGGCGTAGTACTCGCACTGGATGGGGATCAGGACCTCCTGCGCCGCGCACAACGCGTTGACCGTCAGCAGTCCCAGCGACGGCGGGCAGTCGATGAAGACGTAGTCGAACTTCTCGGGGTGGGCGGCGATGGCACGCGCCAGGCGCGACTCGCGAGCAACCACGGACACCAGTTCGATCTCGGCGCCGGCGAGGTCTATGGTCGCCGGCACGCAGAACAGGTTCGGTATGCCCTCGACCGGCTGGGCGATGTCGGAGAGGGGCGTGTTGTCGATCAGGCAGTCGTAGACGTCCGGGACGCCCGCGTGGTGCGGCACGTTCAAGCCGGTGGACGCGTTGCCCTGCGGGTCGAGGTCGACGACGAGCACCCGGTTGCCGTGCAGGGCGAGAGCGACGGCGAGATTCACGGTCGTCGTCGTCTTGCCGACGCCACCCTTCTGGTTGGCGACACAGAGGACCCTCGGATGGTCGGGTCGCGGCATGATGATCTCGCCGCTGGGATTGAGGATCTGCACAGCACGCAACGCTTCCATGGCCAGCGGCGGATCGTCCTCATCCCGGCCCGGCGTTTCACGTGAAACATACTCGTCGGAGTTCGCCGACGGCTGCTCCGGATCGGGGGCGGCGGGGGAGACGGCCTGCTCCGTGCGTGGCACCGGAGGCGTGGTGGCCGACGCGTCCGCGCCGGGCGTGCCATAGACACGTCCGGCGGTCGGTTGTGACCCCTCGCCGTACCCACTCCCGGCACGCGGTTGCGGGACGTTGCGCTCTCCGCCGTCGAAATCGACGGCGGCTCCTACGCCTCGTTGGGCGTCAGTTTCACGTGAAACATCGTCCGGGGCTCTGCCGAAGTCATGCACCGTCTCGTCCCTGCCTGATCGGATTGGGTCGGCACCGCGAGTGCTCACCGTGGCACCGGCTGGCGATGCGTGCGGTCTGGCAGGAGGCTGCGAAGCGCCGGACTCTCCCGCCGACCGGTCCACACTATCGACGCGCGGCCAGCCTACGGGTGCCGGGCGAGCCTTGCCATCCTTGTCCGCCTGATGAGTCCGCGGTCCGTCGATCACCGGCGCTTGAAAGATCATAAATCCCGGCAGCAACCGAAGGGCAGCCCCATGGACGGGAGCTTGCTCACTGGGCCACCCCGTCCCGCATTCCTGCGGGGCGTCGAGACCGGCAGGCGGGCAGGACGCTTCCACGGGAGCGGCCGGGCGGGGAGGCGGCGCGGCCCTCGGCCGTCGTGGGGGACCGGCGGCCTCCGGGCGGGAGCGCGCCGACGGTGGAACTCTTCCGGTCCGCTTCCGCGCGCTCCGCCTGGCCATCTATCCCCTCCGCGTTCTCCTCTGCCCGGTTGTGCCACGGCCACCGCGCCCGCCCTTGCCGCCGCGCCGGTCGGACGCCGGCGCACCGGAGCCCGAGCCGGACACGGACCGCGACCGGCCCGATGCCCGTACGGCCGAAGCGACAGCCCGCTCCCGTACGATCTCCACGACCGTTGCCGGAGGCTCGATGACGCCCTGACCGCAACGCACGACGGCAGGTTCCGCACCACCGAGCCGCACGATCGCCTGGCGGTGCTCCCGCACCTCGTCCGCGGCCGAGGCACCCTTGAGGGCGAGCAATCGGCCACCGACTGCGGCGAGCGGCAAGCACCAACCGGCGAGCCGGTCGAGTGGTGCGACCGCCCGAGCGGTGACGACGTCGGCGGCGGGGGGTCCACCGACGAGTTCTTCGGCTCGGCCACGGACGACCGTCACGGTCGAGTCGAGGCCAAGCGCTGTCACCGCTTCGGACAGGAACGCGGTCCGTCGTGCTAGCGGCTCGACCAGAGTGATGGTGAGATCGGGACGAGCCACCGCAAGCACGATACCGGGCAAACCAGCACCAGAGCCTATATCCATAACAGAAGCACCGTAAAAGATCATTTCGGACATGACGCCGCAGTTGATGAGGTGGCGTTCCCATATCCGCGGAGCCTCCCGCGGCCCGATCAGTCCGCGCACCACGCCGTCGGACATCAGCAGCCGGGCATAGCGAACGGCCAGGTCGAGACGGTCGCCGAAGACGCGTGACGCCGCAGCGGCGGACTCCGCCGGAGGTTCCGGACCCGGATCCGGTGACGCGTACGAGGATGGGGGAGAAGCATGCGGCCCGGACGACTGGTCGTCCGGGCCGCAGCCACTCCCGCCAGAGCGGGATTCCGTCATGCGCGCGTCATTCGGCGGGCCGGACGATGATCCGGCGGTTCGGCTCGACGCCCTCAGACTCGCTCTCCACGCCGTCGATCGCGTTGACGACGTCGTGCACGCACTTGCGCTCGAACGCCGACATCGGCTCCAGCCGCACGGCGTCACCGTGCTCCTTCACCTTCTCCACCGCGTTGCGCGCCACCGCCCCCAGCTCCTTGCGGCGACTGGCGCGGTATCCGCCGATGTCGAGCAGGAGCCGGCTCGGCGACCCGGTCGCCCGGAAGATCGCCAGCCGGGTCAGCTCCTGCAACGCTTCCAGGGTGGCCCCGCGCTGCCCGACGAGCGGCTGCAGCCGACCACCGACGACCTCGACCATCGGCCGCCCGGCCGACACCAGCTCGTCGATGTCGCCGTCGTAGTCGAGGATGTCCAGCAAGCCTTCGACGTAATCCGCGGCAATCTCACTCTGACGGAACAGGTCGCCGTCCGAGGTGGCGGTTTCCGTCTTTGCCGGCTCCTCCGTCGCCGAGTCTGCGGCCGCCACGGCCGAGGAATCAGGAGTGCTGGTATCGGTCACGGTGTCATCTCCGTAGTGATTGCTCGTCCCACGGCCGTGGGGAGGTCTGCAGGGAATCAACCCTTGGGTTTGCCGGCGGGACGTGCGCCCTTCTTCGGGTTCACCGGCTTGGCACCCGGCTTGGGCGCGCGGGCCTTGGCGTCCAGCACCGGGCCCTGCGGCTCCGGCGCGCTCTTGCCCCGGCCGAACAGCCCGCCGGTGCGGGACGGCTGCACCGGGCCGCCCTTGACCGGCTTCGCCGGGGCGCCCTTCGCGGACGGCTTCGCCGGGGCGCCCTTGCCGTTGGACGACGCACCACGAGCGGCGGCGGTCTTCGCCCCGGCCATCTGCGGCGGCGGGTACTTACGCAGCACCCACTGCTGCTGTCCCAGGGTGAAGAGGTTGTTGGTGACCCAGTAGATGACCACACCGATCGGGAACAGCGAACCGGAGACGAGCAGCGACAGGGGAATGCCGTACAGCATCAGCCGCTGGATCATCTTCTGCTGCGGGTCCTCGGCCCAACCGGTCTTGAGGATCATCTGGCGGCTGGTCAGGTAGGTGGTGGTCATCATGATGAGGACCAGCACACCGGCAATGATCTTCACCGTGGTGCCGTTCGCCCCGAGGGCGGCCAGTTCCTCAGCGGTGGAGCCGAACTTGGCGGGCAGCGGAGCGGTGAACAGCGACGCGTGTGTGGCGTCTTCGAACTGCTGGACCGTCCATCCGTACAGCGTCTTCCCGCCGTTGTCCGGGCTGAGCCGGCGCAGTACGTGGAACAGACCCAGGAAGACCGGGATCTGCAGGAACATCGGGAGGCAACCCATCAGCGGGTTCGCCTTCTCGGTCCGGTACAGCTCCATCATTTCCTTCTGGAGCGTTTCCCGGTCGCCCTTGTGCTTCTCCTGCAGCTCCTTGACCTTGGGCTGGAGTGCCTGCATGGCCCGCTGGGACTTGATCTGCTTGACGAAGACCGGGAACAGGATGACGCGAACCGTCACCACCAGGCACACAATCGCCAGCACCCACGCCCAGTTGGTGCCCAGGAAGCGGCCGTCGGGGACGCCGATGGCATCCCACAGGCCGTGCCACTGCAGGAGGATCCACGAAATGGCGGAGTAGATCCAGTCGAGACTCAATTCACGCTCCAGTCACATCGGCAGGACGGTGACGGATCGGGTCAGGCACCGGGTCGTACCCGCCAGGGTGGAAAGGATGGCAGCGCAGCAATCGCCAGACCGCCAATCCGGTCCCGCGCAGCGCGCCGTGCCGCTCGATCGCCTCGACGGCGTAGGCGCTGCACGAAGGATAAAACCGGCAGCGGGCCGGCAATGCCGGGCTCACATAACGACGGTACGCGACGACCGCCGCCCGGAGCATTCGGGCAACGACGCTCATCGCGGCCGCCGAGGTCTGCGGACGGCGGTGAGCGCGGCATCCAGGTCCGCGCCGAGCTGGTCGTACGTCGCCGAGGCGGCCTGGGGCAGCGCGCGCACCACAAGCATCGCCTCCGCCGGGAGGCCGGCCAATCGGTCGCGCGTCACCTCGCGCAGGCGGCGCCGGACCCGGTTGCGCGTCACGGCGTTGCCGACCGCCTTGGACACGACGAAGCCGGCGCGTGCCGTGGTGGCTTGCGCCGGCTCGTGGACGAACAGGTGCACGACGACGGTCCCCCGGCCGACCCGCCGCCCACCGCGGATCGCCGCGGCGAAGTCGGTGCTCCGCCGCAGTCGCTGCGCGGCGGCCAGCATGACTACCTGAGCATCCGGGTCGGGACCAGCCGTCGGCTCAGGCCGACAGCTTGGCGCGGCCCTTGGACCGACGAGACGCCAGGATCGCTCGGCCGGCGCGGGTGCGCATGCGCAGCCGGAAACCGTGGGTCTTGGCACGCCGGCGGTTGTTCGGCTGATAGGTGCGCTTGCTCACGTCAGGAACTCCGTTTTCGAAGGCGATTCGGTGCGCAACGTCATCCGTCGCGCACCGACAGCGGTCCGTGGTGCGGTTGGCATGCATCCGGTCCAGCCATGCTCAGCGGTGCACGAATGCAGTGCACGACATCAAGCAGTGCATGCGCTCAGCAGGACAGCCGACACCGCGCTCCACCTTAGCAGAGCGGGCCGGAGCAACCGCTCGACCCTACGCAGGGCCGATGGGCCGGTCAACTATGCGGTGGCGACGCGCCGTAACCCCCACCGACGGAACGGTCGTTCACGATCGGGGCATGATCTCAGATCGGCACGGATGGCCGTCTTTCTGCGCGTCCCATGAATCTTCACACATCCCGAGCGCTCACCCGGGTATACCGCAGTTGAAGCAGTGGGCCTAGCGCTGTTAGCGTGCCCGCTTGCTGGTCTCCAGCACAGTTCACATACCTCCGCGAGCTGGCCAAAACCGGACGAGGCGGTTAATCGTTCGGCACGGTGAGCCTGTTTCCCGCGCCATACAGGCTTTCCGGAGCCTGCCTACCATCCGGCCGGGGGAGCGACCGCCGACACGTGCACAGGTTGTGGATAACCTGTGGACAGTAGTGGCACCGTGCACGTCGGCACGCAGGAGGTTTCTGGGTTGGGGGGGCCTGGTCGTCGCCCGCGCAAGACGACGACCGGCAGTGGTGGAGACCGAACAAGGCGTCGGATGGCCGGCGGCGATGGGGGTGGCGCAGAGGTGGCCGATTCGGTCGACCTGAGCCAGGTATGGGCGGAGGCGACGGACGAGCTCGCGGACGAGATCGTCTCGGCGCAGCAACGTGCCTACCTTCGGCTTACCCGCCTACGTGCCATCGTCGAGGACACCGCGCTGCTGTCCGTTCCGGACGCCTTCACCCGCGACGTGATCGAGTCCCGGCTTCGCCCCGCGATAACCGACGCGTTGTCGCGGCGACTGGACCGGCCGATTCAGGTCGCGGTCACCGTGCGACCGCCGGAGGACGGCTCCGGCCGGCCCGGAACCGTCTACGGCACGCCGCCCCCGCCCCCGGAAGCCCCCGGCCAGCCGGGCCACTACGCCGAACCGGCCGCCGGCAACCGCTACCAACCGCCGCAGCAGGTGTCGCCCGGGCCGCCCGCCTACCCCGTCCAGGACGGCTACCCCACCGGCTCCGCGCAGCACACCACGGCATACTCGCGGCAGGTTCCGGTCGCTCGTGACGGACAGGAAGCGCTGTTCGCCGCGCCGATGCAGACGTCCGCGCCGCAGGCGCCGTCCGCGATGCCGGTGCAGTCCGGGCCCGGCCATGACAAGCGGGACCACAACGATCAAAGCGGTCATCGGATCGCCGCCGAGTCGGCACGCCTGCGGGAGAACCAGCGGCACCACGACGACCGCCGCGACGACGCGATGCGAGCGGGCCACGGCGGAGACAGCGGCCCCGGCCGCGCGCCGGTCGATCTGCGCGGCGTCGGTCGCGACGACCGTGGGTCCACCAGCAACGACGGCAACCGGCTGAACCCCAAGTACATGTTCGAGACGTTCGTCATCGGCTCGTCCAACCGGTTCGCCCATGCCGCGTCCGTCGCCGTGGCCGAGTCGCCGGCCAAGGCGTACAACCCGCTCTTCATCTATGGCAGCTCCGGCCTGGGCAAGACACATCTCTTGCACGCCATCGGCCACTACGCCACCACGCTGGGCCACGCTCGCTCGGTCAGATATGTGTCGACCGAGGAGTTCACCAACGACTTCATCAACAGCCTGCGTGACGACAAGACGCAGGCGTTCCAGCGCCGTTACCGGGACGTCGACATCCTTCTCATCGACGACATCCAGTTCCTGGAGAACCGCGAACGTACGCAGGAGGAGTTCTTCCACACCTTCAACACCCTGCACAACGCGAACAAGCAGATCGTCATCACGTCGGACCGTTCGCCGCGGCAACTGGCCACCCTGGAAGACCGGATGCGCACCCGGTTCGAGTGGGGACTGCTCGCCGACATCCAGCCGCCGGACCTTGAGACGCGGATCGCGATCTTGCAGAAGAAGGCCGCCCAGGAGCGCATGTACGCGCCCGACGACGTGCTGGAGTTCATCGCCTCACGGGTGTCCAATTCGATTCGAGAGTTGGAAGGCGCGCTCATCCGGGTCACGGCCTTCGCAAGCCTGACGCGATCGCCGGTGCAACTCTCCCTGGCCGAAGAGGTGTTGCGCGACTTCGTGCCGGACGGCGCCGGACCGGAGATCACGGCAGACCAGATCATGGTGTCCACGGCGGACTACTTCGGCGTGAGCCTGGAGGACCTGCGCGGGCACTCACGTTCCCGCGTGCTGGTGAACGCACGTCAGGTGGCGATGTATCTGTGCCGCGAGCTGACCGAGCTGTCCCTGCCGCGGATCGGTCAGGCCTTCGGCGGGCGCGACCACACCACGGTGATGCACGCGGACCGCAAGATCCGGCAGCACATGGCGGAGCGGCGGTCGCTCTACAACCAGATCGCGGAACTGACGAACCGCATCAAGCAGAACACCTGACGTCCCGTCCGGGCCCGGGCACGCTTCGATCACGGGTCAGCCGACACCCCTGATCTCACCACGCCCGCACGCGCCCGCCCCGCTGCTCCCGCGCCGCTGCTCCCGCAGCGCTATCACGCCGTGGTTCAGGGCCACCTGGAGCTGCTCCCGCGCCCGTCACACCGTCACACCGTCACACCGCCACACCGCCACACCGCCACACCGCCACACCGCCACACCGCCACACCGCCACACCGCCACACCGCCACACCGCCACAC
>NZ_BMMX01000010.1:7543-183779 GCF_014646155.1 Mangrovihabitans endophyticus | reverse complement strand
CGCCGCCCTGCCGCGCCCCCGCGCGCCGTGCGCCGCCCCGCCCGTGCGCCGCCCCGCCCGTGCGCCGCCCTGCCCTGCCGCGCCGATCCTGCCGCGCCGATCTTGGACTTTCGATGCCCGAATAGAGCCCATAAATACCGACCTATCCGACCCGCAACTCCATGATCGGCGGGCGGGCGGGAGGTCTACTCGTTGACCTTGGACTTATGGGTCGGACAAGTCGGTCACGGCGTGATTATTCGGGCCCCCAAAGTCCAAGATCGACGGGGCGGGGGCGCGGGGCGGCGCGCGGGGCGCGCCGTGGGGTGGCCTCGCGGCGGGGCTGCGTGTTGTGCGGCGTGCCTGGGGCTACTCCGGCGGCTTCGCCAAGGTCAGGGACTGGAAGTGCCATCCGTTGTCCTCGACCGTGTGGAAGTCCACCACATCGAAGTGCGGCGCCACCGCAGTCAACAACGTCGTGTCCTGGCGATGCGCGAAGAACCGCTTCGGCGTCAGGTTGTCCGCCTCCTTCACTCCCGACGAATCCGACCCGCCCCACAAGCCCAGGAAGAACAGGCCACCCGGGCGCACCACCGTGCGTACCGCCGTCAACGCCTCCGCCAGGTCCGCGTCCGGCACGTGCAGGAAGGAGTTCATCGCGTACGCCGCATCGAAGGACGACGGCTGGAAACCCAGATGCAGGAAGTCTCGCACGTACGCGGTGATCCCTTTCGCCTCGCACCGCGCCGTCATCTCCGGGGACAGGTCCACCGCCACCACCGACAGGCCGGCGTCCTGGAAATAAGCGCTGTCCTGGCCCGTGCCCGCCCCGAGGTCCAGCAGCGTCCGGGCCTGCGTCACCTGCAACCGGTCCAGGAACGCCGCCCGCTCGTCCAGCTTGAACTGCTGCTTCGGGCGGCTGTCGCGGGTCGCCGCCTCAGCATCGTACGAGGCTCGCAGCGCCGGCAGCAGATCGTCGTACCGCACGGTTGTCTCTTTTCGTCGCTGTCAGGTGTGGTCTGTTTCGGATAGCGTGGCCTGCATCGACGGGGGCGGTAAAGGAGCGGGTCATGGCAGGCGAGATCCAGTCGATGCGCGCCGCGGACGCGGACCGGCACAAGGTTGCCGACCAGCTCAAGGTTGCCCTGGACGAGGGGCGCCTGTCGCTGAACGAGTACGACGATCGGGTGCGCGACGCGTACGCCGCACGGACGTACGAGGAATTGCTGACCCTCGTCGCCGATCTGCCCAAACCGGGCTTGAGCGCCGCCGAGGTCAACGCCCGCCGGGAGGCCGAGCGCAAGCGTGCCGCCCGGCGGATGCCCACCGCGCTCGCCGTGTTGTGGACCATCTGGCTCGCCCTGGCCGCGGTCAACGTGGTCGTCTGGGGCCTGGTGGCCGTCACCACCGACGGCCACGTCTATCCGTGGCCGATCTGGCTGGCCGTCCCCGGCGCCGGTCTGCTCGTGGTCACCGGCGCCGTACAGGGGATGCGTGCCCGCCAGAGCTGATCTGCCCGGCCGTGCGGACGTGACCTGCACCGCGTCCGGGGCAACCGAGGTCCGCTCGGGTGTACGTTCGCCGCATGCCACGGGTACCGCTGTCCGTTCTTGACCTGGCCACCGTCCGCGCCGGACACGACAGCACGGATGCGTTGCGCGGCACCATCGAAACCGCCCGCGCCGCCGACGATCTGGGTTACGCGCGATTCTGGGTCGCTGAACACCACAACATGCCTGCCGTCGCCTCGACGTCCCCGCCGGTGCTGATGGCGGCGGTCGCCGCGCACACGTCCCGGATCCGGGTCGGGTCCGGGGGTGTGATGCTGCCCAACCACATGCCGTTCGTGGTCGCCGAGCAGTTCGCCCTGCTGGAGGCGCTCTACCCGGACCGCGTCGACTTGGGGATCGGCCGGGCGCCGGGCACCGACCAGGCCACCGCCGCCGCGCTGCGCGGGGTGTCGCCGCACCTCACCGTCGAACAGTTCCCCGATCATCTGAGTACGGTCCTGGCGCTGCTCGGCGACGAGCGGATCGACCCGGAGCGCACCGCCCGGCTGGTGGCCACGCCCGCCGCCGGGTCGTACCCGCAGGTGTGGATGCTCGGCTCGTCCACGTACGGGGCGCAGGTCGCCGCCGCCCTCGGGTTGCCGTTCTGCTACGCGTACCACTTCGCCATGTCGGCCGACGTCGGCACCGCCCTGCGGCTGTATCGCGACGGATTCCGCCCGTCCCCGCGCCTCACCCGGCCGCACGTGATGGTCAGCGCGTCGGTGATCGCGGCGGAAACCACCGAGGAGGCGCAATACCTCGCCGGCCCCAGCCGGATCATGGCGTTGAGCCTGCGTACCGGTCGGCTCGGGCCGATCATCTCACCGCCGGACGCCGCCGCCGTGGAATTGTCCGACTTGGACCGTCAGACCTTGGCGCATCTTCCCGGTACGCAGTTCGCCGGCACCGCCGACGAGGTGGTCTCCGGTCTGCGTGATCTGGTGGAGCGCACCGGCGCGGACGAGCTCATGCTCGCCGGCACGGTCTACGACTCGGCCACCCGACGGGACAGCCTCAAACGCATCGCCGCCGCGTGGCATGCCGACGATCCCGGCCCGGCCGTCACCGGTGCGGGGGAAAATGGGGTGCCGTCGGCCACGGGTACGTCCGAGGATGAGGCATGACCTGGCACCTGTCCGGAAGCGTCGATGCCTTCGCGGCCGCTGCCGAGGACTATCTGCGCGCCCGGCCGGTGGAGAACACCGTGCTGCTCACCGTCACCGCCAACCTGCGCCAGCACGGCAAACACCGGTACGGCTCGCAGGATCCCGTCTTCGGCTGGCATTCCTCTCACCGTCAGGTCGACGGCGCCTTCCTGCAGACGCCGCCCTTCCCGGCGTACCTGTCCGCGATGCCGACCGGCGCGGCGAACACCCTCGCCGAGGCGCTGACCGGGCGTGACCTGACCGGCGTCAACGGGCTGACCGCCGACACCGAGGCGTTCACGCGCACATGGCGGCGGACCACCGGCGCACCGGCGTCACCCGGCATGCGCATGCGCCTGTACCGCCTGGACAAGCTCACCCCGCCCGAGCCGCCGCCGTCCGGTGCGTCCCGGCAGGCCGACCCTCACGACCGGGAGCTGCTGATCGGCTGGTGGGAGGCGTTCGAGGCGGAAGCCATGTCGGTCGGCCACGGAGCCGCCGCCTCCGTCGACGACGGGCTCTCCTACCGCGGTTTCACGCTGTGGCAGGTGGACGACCAGCCGGTGTCCATGGCGATGGCCAGCCGCCCGGAGGCCGGCATGGTGCGGATCGTCGCCGTCTACACGCCACCGGAGCACCGCGGCAACGGCTACGCCGGCGCCGCGACCGCCGTCGTCACCCAGTCCGCGCTGGACCGCGGCGCGCGGGACGTGGTGCTCAACACCGACCTGGCGAACAAGACCAGCAACGCGCTGTACCAGCGACTCGGCTACCGCCCGATCGAAGACCGCATGGTGATGGAGTTCCGATGAACAGCGACGGCAAGGTCCTTTCGGTGAATCTCGCCGTGCCCGAGGCCAGCACCGCCAAGAGCGTCGGCGTCACCGGCATCAACAAGCGGCCGGTCGAGCATTCCGTCGCGGTGCGCGCGCCGGGACCCAAGACCACCGGTCTGCACAGCGGGCTGGTCGGCGATCAGATCTTCGACATCAAGCACCACGGCGGCGACGACCAGGCCGTTTACGCGTACGCGCGGGAGGACTACGACTGGTGGCAGGAACGGCTCGACCGTGATCTGCCGGGCGGGATCTTCGGCGAGAACCTCACCACCATGGGCGTGGACGTGAACGGCGCGGTGATCGGCGAGACGTGGCGGATCGGCCGGGATCTGATCCTGCAGACCACGTTCGGCCGTGTGCCGTGCGCCACCTTCCAGGCCAAGATGGCCGAACCGCACTGGGTGAAGACGTTCACCCAGGCCAACCGTCCGGGCGCGTACCTGCGTGTGATCACCCCGGGCGAGGTCCGCGCCGGAGACCAGGTCGAGGTGATCGACCGGCCGGCACACGGCGTGACCATCGCCGACGGTTTCCGTGCGTACCACGGCGACCGTGACCTCATCCCGGCCGTCCTGGCCGTCGACGAACTCCCGGACGACCTCAAGGAATTCTTCCGCTCGCGCCTGTCCTGAGTTCCCCGGAGGGAGCCATGCCCGACCACATCACGGAGCGCCACGGCGTACCCGTCCTCGTCTGCGACGCGCACGGGCCGCTCGTCGCCGGACCGCAGGACGCCCTGGACCTCATCGGCGCGACGACGGGCGCCGACATCGTCGCGCTGCCCGCCGAACGCCTGGACGACAGCTTCTTCGCGCTGCACACCCGGGTGGCCGGCGAGATCATGCAGAAGTTCGTCAATTACCACGTGCGGCTGGCGATCATCGGTGACATTTCGGCGCATGTGGCGGCGAGCAACGCGTTGCGCGACCTGATCCGCGAATCCAACCGGGGCCGTCACGTCTGGTTCCTGGCCAACTTCGACGAATTGGACGCGCGACTGGCGGGCACCTCAGCCTGACCCCGCCGGGCTGTGTCCGGCTCCGCGTCCCGGTTGCGCCGCCACGGCAGCAAGACCGCGCTCGCCAGGCAGCCCACCCCGCACACCAGCAACGCGACCCGCACACTCGTGGCCGCCGCCAGCGCGCCGCCCGCCGCGATGCCGATCGGCTGCGCCACCCGCGACGTGATCGACCAGCACGAGATCACGCGCGCCACGTGACCGTCCTCGGTGTGCGTCAGCCGATAGGTGGCGAACGCCGGATTGAACACGCCCGACCCGAACAGCGCCAGCGTCTCCACCACGATCACCAGCGCCAGTCCGCCTGGACCCGCCGGCATGGCCGCCAGCAGACACAACCACACCGCCCGGCCCACACCGGACGCCAGCATCACGCGGCGTTCGCCGTACCGTCGCGTCAGCGGCTTGAGCGCCAGCGCGCCGAGCACCCCGCCCAGACACGGCACGCCCCACGCCACCCCGTACTGCCAGGCCGGAAAGCCCAGATCCCGCAGCATCAAGACACCCAGCAGCGGGGAGGCCGCCATCATCGCACCGCCGAAAAGCTGCGAGTTCAGGAAGAGGGCGCGCAACCCCGCATGCCCGAAGACGTAGCGCCACCCCGCGAGGATCTCCGCCGCACGGTCCGGTGAGACCGTGCGGGCCGGCGGTTCCGGCTCGGCACCGCGCAATTGACGTACGCCGAAAGCCGACCCCAGAAAGCTCAGCGCATCAACCGTGATCGTCCAGCCGACGCCCACCCACGAGGTGAGCGCCCCACCCAGCGGCGGGCCGACGCTGTTCGTGGTCCAGAACGTCGCCTCCAGCCGCCCGGTGGCCTCCGCCCGATCCGCCGGTGCGACAAGCGCTTTCAGGTGCGCGCCGCTCGCCGCCGCAAAGACGATCGCGCCGCACGCCTGCACCACCGCCACCACCGCAAGCTGGGCGTACGTCAGCAGACCAAAGGCCAGTGCCACCGGCACGCTGAGCAGCGCACCCGCCCGTACCACATCCGCGCCGATCATCATCGGCCGCTTGCGCCGAAACTCGATCCACGGCCCAGCGGGCAGGGCCACCGCTGCCGCCGCCAGGCCGGAGATCGTCGCCAGCAGCGACACCTGCCAGGTGGACGCTTGCAGAATCAGGATCGCCACCAGCGGAAGCGCGCCGAAGCCGATCCCGCTGCCGGCCTGACTTGCCGCGGACGCCGCCCAGAGCCGCCGAAAGTCCGAGCCGAGCGCCACCGGGGCAGAGTACCGGCCGCATCCGTCTCCCAGCCGCACGACGCACAGGGCTGCCGATCGACGAGGACGGCCCCTGAGCGGCTTCGGGGCCGTCCTCCGGCTCCGTTATCCCACCCTCTCGACATCTGTGCGGTCGTTTGACGAGGCTAGTAGGAACCTGTCTACCCTGTCCATCGAGAGAACAGCATAGACAGCATGGCGTGGTTGAACAGGTGAAAGCATGGCCTCATGGTCGACGCTTGGTCTCCGCGCTCCTTCGCTGAGCAGGTCGCGGACTCGATCCGGGCGAAGATCGAAAGCGGCGAGTGGCCGCCGGGGCACAAGTTGCCCGGCGAAGTGACCCTCGGCCAGACCTACGGCGTGGCGCGCGGCACTGTACGAGCTGCCCTCGACCTGCTGCGCGACGAAGGCCGGCTCGTGACCTTCTTGGGCCGAGGCACGTTCGTTTCGCCGTCGCCAGGTTCAGGAGCCAGATAGTAGCGCCGAAGTCTGTCGTGCGGCCTGAGTGCCTCATTTCGCCCGGTAGGCGACTGGTGCAACTTACCAACATGCGCAGGTTGGTAATGGCGCATATGCTATCGCGACTGGTAACGTAGGTTAAACAAATGGCTATTGGATTAATTCATCTTTAAATAGCTAATTCAAATTTCTGCTGGAGATTAAATGGCCTCTCCTACGGTGACCGAACTCTCGGTTCGAAGTGAAAGCGTGCAGAGACTCTACTTTCTATATCTGGCTGACCGCTTCGATGTGAATCGTAGATATCAGCGCAAACTAGTATGGAGTGCTGCAGAAAAACAGCGCCTTGTAGACTCGATTCTCCGAGACCTTCCTATTCCACTTATTCTGGTAGCGGAAATCGGTTTAGGTGCAGATAATTCGTTTGAAGTTATCGACGGCTTGCAGCGCTTGAATGCAATTTTTTCGTTCATAGAGAACGAAATACCTGGCGTAAACGGCGAATTTTTTGATCTCGACGCACTTGCTGATACTAAGTCGCGTAAGGATGAGGGCACGCTCACACAGCGAATGCCGGTAATGTCACGTGAGCGCTCTGTCCGCTTCTGTAATTACTCTATTGCCTTGTCGGTCTTTCGGGCGCACAGTAGTAACAGTGTTGATGAGGTTTTCCGAAGGATCAACTCGGGTGGGCGGCGCCTGTCGCGTCAGGAACTTAGGCAAGCGGGGACCATATCTCCACTTGCGAATTTGGTTCGGATAATTTCGTCCCGAATTAGGAGTGACACATCCCCCGGTGACAGTGTTCCGCTTCGTCTTATGCCGCAACTTAGCATTACGAACTACGACCTTGACTACGGTGTCGATGTAAAAGATATTTTCTGGGTTCGGCACGGAATACTCAGGCGCGAAGACGTTCGAACCTCCTTGGATGAGCAGGTAATCTTAGATGTCCTTGTCGACTGCCTCGTAGATCCGACACCTAACACAAGCAGTGATGCGCGGGATGAATATTATAATTTTTCAGAGAATGTCGAGGGAGAGGACGATAGTGCTCGTTCGTGCCAAATAACGGCGGCCATAACCGCCTATGGCCGTGACGATTTAGAACGAGATGTTATGCGTTCCTACGATGTTCTTAGGGGTGTTCTCGACGATCGTGATGCGCGTTTTGCAACGCTCGTGGGCGTGAGGCGTGGAGGATACTCTCCGCGATACTTCCACGCGATCTTTATGGCGATCTTTGAACTGATGTTTAAGGAGCGCATGCGTGTTAAAGATGCACAGATGATTGCCGACAAACTCTCTGGGATCACCCGGGGCCAAGGCCCACTTTCTATACCCGGCGGCAGCGATTGGACTGGCGATGCCAAAAGGGCTTCGTTCGATGCTGTTAAAGGTGTCCTTCGACCGGCCTTCGAAGATGCGGGCCATTCGGAAGACTTTGGACGCTACGGCTGGGCGTGGCAAGTAGAGACAATTATGGGTAACGCTTTAGTCGAACAGCAAATGTTTGACTGCAAACAAGGTCTTTTGCGACTGGATCAGAGCCGCGAATTTGACTCGTCTTGTCTGGGCAAAATCACTAAGACAATGTCGGCTATGGCTAATATGGGCCGGGATTCTGTCGGTTATATTATGCTGGGAATTGCAGACAAGCAAGAAGACGCCAACCGAATTGCCTCAATTGATGGTATTTCTGTCCAGCACTTTAAAAAGCGATTTGCGATTGTTGGAATTGAGCGCGAGGCGGTCGTTCGAGGCGAAGATATGAACATTTATTGGACATGGTTAATGCAGAAATTGCGAGAGGCGAAAACTTTGGATAGGCGGCTGGCGGCCCAAGTTGTTGCCGATGCACGTCTTGCAAACTATGCAGGTCATCTTGTCGGGATCCTCAAAGTGAGATCAATTGGCGAGCCAGCATTCTATGGTCAAGATCTCTATGAGCGGAGTGGATCGGAAACTCGGAAGCTCTCTACTCCGGATTACACGCGAGTGTTCAGCCGCTTTCTGGGTGCTAACTGATATGGAAATCCCAATGTCTTTAAATGGCCGTACGCTGAAATAGGGCTCCCGAGCCCCGGTGCGCGAGATTGATCACCCTGACAGGCCGGAAGCTTTTCCTTACGTAATATCTGTGTAGTGGTTCGTTGGTGCGCCAAGCGTCTAGCCGCAACCACACCTTGCCCGCCTTCGCCGCCACCGCCTCGGCGTAGTCTAGGAGTAGGCCACCCACGTCCCGCCCTGCTGCGGAACGTTCCACCATCATCCGGTGCACGTAAAGCGCCGTCTCCGGCTTGTCCTCCGCACTCCAGAACTCAGGATCGGCGAAGTCGTCGACGGTGATCGTCCCGATCACGCGGCCGTCTTCTTCGGCTACGTAGCACTCACCCCGGGAGATGGCGTCAGCCAGCCGCCCGCGTACCCGCTCCGGCGGATTGGTCGCCCACTGGTCGGACCCCATCTCGGCGAGCCACTTCCGTGTTGCCCGGAACAGGTCGACCAGGGTGTCGAGGTCGGCCGGCGTGGCTGGCCGGATGGTGGGGGAGTCGGTCATCGTTCGTCGGTGTTCATGCCGTTGCGTTCGTAGACGATGACGTGCCGGTCTCCGGGCAGGATGTTGACCACCACGCGGACCGGGGTGCCGTCCGGGCATACGCCGGTGCAGATGTGGCAGGAGATCGGCGTTCCGGGTGCCAGCTTGAGCCGCTGGATCTCATCGGGTGACGGCATCCGGGCGTAGATCTCGTCCAAGAGTCGCACCTGGGGGTAGCCGGCCTCGGCCAAGACCTCGTTGGCGCCCCGGGCGATGTCCGCCGGCCGCATGATCTCGGTGTTCTGGACCATCGCGAGCGGGAAGTAGCTGTCGTTGGTGTTGAACGGCTCGCCGTCCAGGTAGAGGACCCGCCGGCGCACGGCGGCCAGCTCGCCGTCTGCCAGTTTGAGGCGCTGCTTCAACAAGCCGCGCCGTACGGCCGGACCGCCGCCGGCGGAACTGGCAAGCGCGGTGACGTGGCTTGAGGCCAACACCGTCTCGCTGTCCGACCTGGCGGAACCGGCCACCGTCGGAAGGTGCTCGACGACCTGGCCGTGAAGCTCGACGGCACCGCCGCCGCAGCGAGCACCATCGGGCGCAAGAAGGCCGTGTTCAGCGGGGCGCTCCGCTACGCCGTCGAGCTGGGTCACCTGCCCGCGCACCCGATGAACCGGGTGAAGTGGACCGCCCCGAAGAAGTCCGACGAGGTCGACCGGACGGCAGTCGCCAACCCCGAACAGGCCGCCCGCCTGCTACGCGCCGTCCGGGACAGCACACCAGAACTGGAGGCGTTCTTCGGCGCCATGTACTACGCCGGACTCAGGCCCGAGGAAGTGCTGAACCTGCATGATCTGCACTACGAACGGTCGACCTGGCCGGACGGGTGGGGGTGGCTTCACCTCGGCGGGGCGGCTGTCGAGGTCGGCAGTGGGTGGACCGACGACGGGGGAGCGATCGAGTACCGGGCACTCAAGCACCGGGGCGTGAAGGACACCCGGGACGTCCCCGCCGAACCGGCGCTGTGCGCACTGCTCGACCGGCACATCGAGCAGTTCCCGCCCGGCCCGGACGGCCGGCTGTTCGTCACCCGGCGCGGTCCCGGCGGGATGTACCGGCCGACCAACGGCCGACCGGTTACCGCGAACGCCCGGCACACGGCCTGGCGGAAGGCCCGGGAGCGTGGCCTCACCCCGGCCGAGCGAAAGGCCGGCGTGGCGCCGGTGCCGTACAGCCTGCGGCATGCCTGCCTCTCGGGGTGGCTCAACGCGGGTGTTTCGGCCGCCCTGGCTGCCACGTGGGCGGGACACAGCATCGCCGTACTGCTCAAGATCTATGCGAAGTGCCTCTACGGCGAGCAGGAAGCGGCGCTGCGCCGAATCGATGCCTTCCGGGCTGAATTTGGCTGGCCCGGCACCGCCTGATCGACACCGAGTCTTGCGGGACGTATGGCGGACTACTAGCGAGATCGAACCGTCTCGGATGAGATCAAGTGAGACTCACGAACAGGGCCTCTCTCTGCTGTCTCGGCAGAGAGAGGCCCTGTTTCGTCCTGGTGGTGGCGGAGTGAAGGAGCTGCGACAGGCGTGGCTAGCCCTGCATGATCGCTAGGCGGCAGCCAAGAGTAAAAGGTGGCATGGGGTTTTCATTAGCACGGGCTTATGCGCGTCAGTTCGGCTGCTAAGCGCCAAGCTGCGGTCACGAACTCTTTCGTTTCGTCTTGGGTTACTGTGGGCCGAGAGTGCACAATCTCATTCCGGATCTTGGACAAACGCTCATAGAGTGCTAGAACATCGGCTGTGATCGTTCCTCTATCTCGGAGACTCCGCAAAATGGCTCGCTCAGTTCGGCCCTCGACTCCCGTCGACGTAGCGGCTCCGGTGATCGCAACCGAAACTTCGCGCCAAGCAATAAGAGCGCCTAGCAGCGGGTTTTCATCTACTTGGTTCAGTACGTCAGCGAGGGTAGTTGGATGGCCATCCTCATCTGTCGAGCTGATGCTGAGTTGCTCCGGCACGTCGGGAGTAATCGCTTCTGCGAGATCGCTCGCAGTCTCTACCCGCTGGTGAAACTCAGCTTCGACGCCTGCACCAGTTACCCGAGTGAGTCGCATGATCAATTCCTTGATCTGCGGTTTGAGAAGCAGAACGCAAACAAGTACGACGATCGGCCAAGCCCAACTAGTTAAGACCGCGACTACGCCCTCGACCCACCCCATGATTGCGTAGTGTATCGGGGGTCAGGGCGGCCTGGTGGCGTGGGGTGTGGGTGAGACTTGGGCGAAGTTTAGGTGCGCCCATCAAGATCCGAGTTTTTGTTGTTAAAGTTGCGTCGGAGATCGCGGTACCGGCGAAGACTACTTCTAGGTGAGCGGACCCAGACTGGTGCGCCGACCAAGATCCGGTCAACCGGATCGTCTAGCGACCAGCGATCTTGATCTAGGTTGACATCACTGTAAATTTCCGCCAGCCACTCCGAATCTGAAGCGTCGCCAAATGTGTATCCACGATTCCATGGTCTGTCTGGATCGTCTTGATATTTATTATTGTTCCCCTGTTCTAGTGCAATCTTCATTGCTTCGACTGAGATCGACTCTGGATCGTCCCACTGAGAGTCATTTTCGGAACATCTACTCGCCAGCCAGTCCGTGACAGAGAACATGGCTGAAGAGCTCCATCCCGCCGGACTCGGGTCGTGCACGCCTACGAATCCTGGAACGTTGTCTTGGCTGCCGAACATGCATATGACAACGTTCGTCCCATCAGACGCCTGCGTCCTCGCGTTGAGAACTACCCTGCCTGGCTCGGTGGATACAAAGTGAGAAAACTGGACGAGGCCAGTTCCCTTAGCGAACTTCACAGGAGGAGGGGTGACAAAGTCCTCGACAGCTAGGTCGCCGAGGGCGCGTTCGACTCGCGCCGCGATCTCGTTGCGGTGTGGTGTGCGCGGTGCACTTTCGAAGTCGATGCCGGTCGAGATCAGCGGCACCTTGAAGACCGTGATCTTGGTTTTCCAGCCGGGATCTGTCTTGATCTCAAGGTCGCGTGCGAGGTCCTTGACGCGACGCTCGGACCAATATGTGTACCGGGTGAAGCTACCTCGCTCAGTCATGTTGCGCCGACCCTCCTGCTTCCCAGGTAGACACTGCCCCTTGGGGCGTCCAACCCGCCGGCCCATGCCTGCTGGAGCTTGCAAGTGAAACAAGGTTCGTCTCTCATTACATCAGGTCACGAGAACGCGTTTTCGGTTCGCCCGTTTGACCTGGTTGCCGCCACTGATGCAGTCGGCGTAGACACACCCGGCGCTGTGGCCGATCCGCCGGGTGGCCTCAGCCTGACCCCGGCTGATCGACCCCGAAATTCCGGGGGACGTATGGGGGACAGCTAGCGAGATCGAACCGTCCCGGGTGAGATCGAGTGAGACTCACGAAGAAGGCCCCTCTCTGCTGTTTCAGCAGGTGAGGGGCCTTGTCGTGCCGGTGGTGGCGGGTGAAGGATTCGAACCTTCGAAGCTTTCGCGACGGATTTACAGTCCGCTCCCATTGGCCGCTCGGGCAACCCGCCTGGGCACGCCACCGCAGTCTCCCGCGGCGCGCGGACATCAGGATAGCCGCACCGCCGCCCGTACTCGCAACCGGGTACGGTCAGCATGCCGGGCGGCGCTGGTCCGCCCATCCTCCGAGACGCCACGAAACGGGAGTTTGATCATGGCAGCCAGCCCGTCGTTCGACATCGTGAGCAAGGTCGACCGGCAGGAGGTCGACAACGCGTACCACCAGGCGGAGAAGGAGCTGGGCACCCGCTTCGACTTCCGCGGGACCGGGACCGGCATCGCCAAGTCGGGGGAGTCGGGCGTGACCATCACCTCGGAGACCGAGGAGCGTGCCGCCGCCGCCCTCGACGTCTTCAAGGAGAAGCTGGTGAAGCGCAACATCTCGCTGAAGTCGCTGGACGCGGGCGAGCCGAAGCAGTCCGGCAAGACCTACCGGATCGAGTGCAAGGTTATCGAGGGCATCGAGACGGACAAGGCGAAGGCGATCAGCAAGAAGATCCGCGACGCCGGCCCGAAGGGTGTGCAGGCGCAGATCCAGGGTGACCAGTTGCGGGTCACCGGGAAGAAGCGGGACGACCTGCAGGCGGTCATCTCGCTGCTCAAGCAGGAGGATTTCGGAGTAGCGCTGCAGTTCACCAACTACCGCTGAGCGGCGACGCCGGATCGAAGGGACAAGGACGTGATCGAACCGGTCGTCAGCCGGCGGCGGGCGCAGGATTTGGGTGCCCGCGTGGTGTACGCCGACGTGCGCTGGTATCTGGACGGCCGGTCCGGCCGTGCCGCGTACGAGGAAGGTCATCTGCCCGGCGCGGTCTTCGTCGATCTGGACGCGGTGCTGGCCCGGCACGGTGCCCCGGAAGAGGGCCGGCACCCGTTGCCGGATCCGGAGACGTTCGCCGCGGGCATGGCCGCCCTGGGTATCGGTGACGACGACATCGTGGTCGCGTACGACGACGGTGGGGGTGTCATCGCCGCCCGTCTGGTCTGGATGCTCCGCGCCACCGGCCACGATGCGGCGTTGCTGGACGGCGGGCTTCTCGGGTATGCGGGCGAGCTGGTCCGGGAGGAGCCGCAGCGTCCGGAGGCGACGTTCACGCCGCGCCCGTGGCCGGGGGAACGGCTGGCGGACCTGGACGACGTGACGGACGGTTCGGCGGTGGTGGTGGACGCGCGCGACGCCGGCCGGTTCCGTGGTGCGGTGGAGCCGGTCGATCCGCGCGCCGGGCACATCCCGGGGGCGCGGAGCCTGCCGTGCCGGGAGAATGTGGGCGCCGACAGCCGCTTCCTGCCGGTGGAGCAGTTGCGGGAGCGTTTCCGGGCGGTGGGCGCAGGTGCGGGCACGATTTCCTACTGCGGTTCCGGAGTCACCGCGTGCCACAATCTGATCGCCTTGGAGCACGCGGGCCTCGGCGTGGGGCGTCTCTATCCGGGGTCCTGGTCGGCGTACAGCAACACCGACCGTCCCGTGGCCACGGGGGACTGAATCACGGGCTTCGCCGGTCGCTCCACCGCCGGTGCGACTCCCACGCGGATTGCTTGGTGGTGCCCAGCGCGTCCCCGATCTCCGTCCAGGATGCGCCGGCGGTGCGTGCGGTGTGCACCATGGTCTGTCGCCCGTGTCCGATCTTGCGCACGACCACCTCGCTGAGGGCGAGGAGTTCGAGCGTTTCGTCGTGGGTCAGCGGCTCGGCGGACAGGGGTGCGAGCGCGTCGCGCATGCGGAGCTCGTCGTATCGGGCGGTGGCCGTGGCGAGGGTGTGCCGGTGTTCCAGTTCGTCGGGTGTCACGGGTTCGTCCGGGGCCACCACGGCAGTCTTTCGTCAAGCCTTCCTGACGTCAAACGCCCCTGACAGGTGCGCGCCGTCCGGAGGGTCATAAGCGGGCGAAGCGGACTAAAATCTTCAAATTGATCTCTCATTAGTTCACCCGAGCCTCAGCCGTTCAGCCAGGTTTTTCGGATGTGCGGCTTCGACCCGCCGAACAGCACTGCCCGACGCTCATGGGGTGTGGCACCATCATGAAGCCCGCCAGAACTGGCCCTCTTACAGGAGTTCGATATGTCCGCGAAGAAGCTGGGCCGCTTTGCCGGCTTGGTTTTGATGCTGGCTGCGCTGATCGGCGGTGTAGGCACGGCCGGCCAAGCAGCCGAGCCCAACAGTGCAGGTGCGCACCGCGCGCAGCCCGCGACGACCTTGGCCAGCCAGGGCGACATCGTCTGGGATTGATCGCCGGCGGGGCAACGAGAGCCTGACAAGATCGACTGATGGGGGACGCCATGGCCAGTCGGCGGACATCCCCACGGCGCTCCTCGCAATACGCCTGGCTCATCACCTACCCTCTCGCGGTCTTCGTCCTGGTGTCGGCCGCGGTGTTCTGGGCGGTCGAGCCCGACTGGTACCACGCCTGGCTGGGCGGACTGCTCGCGACCATCGCCCTGATCATCACGAACGTCGGCGTGCTCAACGTGGTGATCCGCCGCGAGGGCTTCATGGTGCTGGTGAACGAGGTCCCCCTCGTCCTGGCCATCTATTTCTTACCGCCGCTGGCGGTCATCTTCGCGGCCACCGTCGCCATGGTGGTGACGCAACTGCGCGCCCGCATCGGCGTCCACAAGATGTGGTTCAACGTGGCCAAGTCGGCCGCCAGCGCCTCGGCCGCGCTCATCGTGGTCGCCGCGCTGCCGCCCATGCGCGGCGCGGGCCCGGGCACGTGGGGCATTCTCTTCGCGGCCGGCATCACCAACGCCGTCGTCGGGATCGCCACGGTCGCCGGTGTGATCGGCGTCGTCCAGGGCCGGCGTGCCGGCCAGGCGACCCTTCGGGCCAGCGCGACGTCCCTGATCACCGCGGCGATCAACATCGTGGTCGGTCTGGTCTTCCTGGTCGCCCTCGTCGCCACCGGCTGGGCTGCGGCGCTGCTCGCCGTGCTGGTCGTCGCCATGATCCTGGTGTTGCGGTCGTTCGCCGAATTCTTCCGGCAGTACCGCACGCTGGCCGACGTCTACGAGCTGACGGTGGCGGTGCGCGAGCGGGGCGGCGACGGCGGCCTTCCGGACGCGCTGCTGGGCCGGGTGCGGGCCCTGATGAGATCCGAGTACGCGACACTCTGGCTCCCGGCTCGTGGCCGGCATCCCGAGGTCCTGCTCACATCCCGGGTGGACGACCAGGGGCTGCTGGACATCTCGCCCAGCCCGGCGCCGCTGCGCGAGCAGGCCATCGCCAGCGGCGACGCAGTGGCGGTCGGCGCCCGCTTCGACAGCACGGTGGGGCTGCGGCACCTGTTGCGCGAAAGCAAGATCAAGGATGTCATCGCGGTGCCGCTGTTGTCCGGGCAGACCACCATCGGCAGCCTCGAAGTCGTCAACCGGCTCGGCGACTCGCGCACCTTCCGCGACACCGACGTGCAGGTGCTGGAGACCATCGCGGCGCACGCCGCCGTCGCCGTGGAGAACTCGAGGCTGGTCGAACGGCTGCGCTACGACGCCTACCACGACCGCCTCACCGCCCTGCCGAACCGTCGCCGGATCGTCGACGCGCTGTCCGAGTCGGTGGGGGTGCGCGCCGCCGACGAGGTGATCGCGGTGCTCGTCTTCGACGTGGACGGTTTACGCGCGGTCAACGAGTCGATGGGGCACGCCGCGGGGGACAAGCTGCTCACCGAGGTGGCTGAGCGGTTGCGGGCGATTGCCGGGTCCGGGTCCCTGGTCGGCCGGATCGGCGGCGACGAGTTCGTTGTCACGATGCGGGCGTCCAGCACCGAGACCACCGTCCAATTGGCCACCCAGATGCGCGAGCAACTGCGCGGGACGATGGTGGTCGGCTCGCTCACCCTGGACGTGGACACCGCGGTGGGCGTGACCGTGCAGCCCGACCACGGCGACGACGTGGAGGCCCTGCTGCGCCGTGCCGAGCTGGCGGCCAATGCGGCCAAGGCGGTGCCGTACGGCGTGCAGCTCTTCCACCCGGCTCTGGAATCGCGGGCGGTACGCCGACTGGGCATCGCCGGCGATCTGCGGACCGCGCTGGAGGACGGGCAGCTCGACGTCTACTTCCAGCCCAAGGTGACCATCCGGGACCGGCATCTGGTCGGCGTGGAATGCCTGGCGCGCTGGACTCATCCGGCGCACGGCGAGGTCGCGCCGCAGGATTTCGTCGCGGTGGCCGAGCACACCGGACAGCTCTCCCGCCTCACCGAGGCGGTCATCACGGAGGGGTTGCGGCGCTGCCGCGAGTGGGTGGACGCCGATCGGCCGCTGGGGGTGGCGTTCAACCTGTCCGCCCGCACGCTGCTCGACACCCGCTTCCCGGATCTCGTCCACGAGTTGCTCAAGCAGTACGACGTTCCGGCCGGCCAGCTCACCTTCGAGATCTCCGAGCGGGGCGTGGTGGGCGAGATCGAGCGCGCCCTGCCGACCCTGTTCCGGCTGCGGGACCTGGGGGTGCGGCTGTCGATCGACGACTTCGGCACCGGCGTGTCGTCGCTGTCGCATCTGCGCCAGCTCCCGGTCGACGAGATCAAGATCGACGATAGTTTCGTGCAGGGCATGGCCACCGACTCGGGTGACCTGGCAATCGTGCGCGCGGTGATCGGCCTGGCCCGCGAGTTCGGGCTGACCGTCGTCGCCGAGGGCGTGGAGAGCGAGCTCACCCTGGACCTGCTCGCCGATTTGGGCTGCGAGAACGGTCAGGGCTACTTCTTCAGCCGGCCCTTGCCGTACGAGCGGCTGGAAGCGTGGTTGAGCGCTCAGACGGAGACCGAGTCGACGCCTGCCGGTGAGGTCCGTCGCCTTCGCGCAGTGGTCTGACCTGCAATTTCGCCCCATGGGGTATCCGATTTCACGGGCGAGTCCGGGACGTGTAGGCTTACTTCTGCGCATCACGCGAGAGATCGCGCGCGCCCCCTTAGCTCAGTCGGCAGAGCGTCTCCATGGTAAGGAGAAGGTCTACGGTTCGATTCCGTAAGGGGGCTCTTCCCGGGTGTGAAACTCGGCGCGGCGGTGTAGCTCAGATGGCAGAGCAAGCGGCTCATAATCGCTGTGTCGCCGGTTCAAGTCCGGCCACCGCTACTTGCACCACCCGGGCGTCTCAGGCGCCCGTTTTGCATGTCCGCGACCCCAGCGGCTACGCTGGCTTGTCGACCCGAGAACTGTTGAGCAGGAAGGCACCCCGCCGTGGCCAAGGCGACCGACGTCCGTCCGAAGATCACTTTGGCGTGCACGGAGTGCAAGGACCGGAATTACATCACCCGCAAGAACCGCCGCAACGACCCGGACCGCATCGAGATGAAGAAGTTCTGCCCCCGGGACGGTCGGCACACCTTGCACCGCGAGACGCGCTGATCGCGCCGCGGCCCTGCTCGGGCTGACACTTCGACTTCCACGCTGCGGCGACCGGCTCCCGGTCGCCGCAGAGTATTTTGGTGGTCATGCCCCTCGACCCGTCTTTTGTCGGCCGTAGCTGGCCGCCCTCCGATCCCTACCTCGTCGGCCGCGAGAAGATCCGGGAGTTCGCTCGCGCCATCGGCGCTGAGGACCCGGAATACCACGACCCGGAGGCGGCTCGCCGCGCCGGATATGCGGACGTGGTGGCACCCCCGACGTTCCCGGTGGTGATCACCATGAGCAGCAGCCGGCAGATCATTCGCGACCCCGAGCTCGGTTTGGACTACAGCCGGGTGGTGCACGGCGACCAGAAATTCGCGTACGAGCGTCCGGTGGTGGCCGGCGACGCGCTGGTGTGTCAGAACTTCGTCGACGAGGTCATGCAGCGCGGCGGGCACGACTTCATCACCACGCGCACCGAGGTGCGGACGGAGTCCGGCGAGCGAGTGCTCACCGCGTGGGCCAAGCTTGTGCAGCGAGGGGAGGACAAGTGAGCGACACTGGGCTGCCGCCGCACACATTCACCGTCACCCGGGCGGACCTGGTGCGATACTGCGGCGCTTCGGGGGATTTCAACCCCATCCACTGGAGCGAGCGCACCGCGACCGATGTGGGGCTGCCCGGCGTGATCGCCCATGGGATGTACACCATGGCGCTGGCCGGCCGGGCCCTCACCGCCTGGGCCGGGGGCAGCGACGCGGTGGTCGAATTCAGTGTGCGTTTCAGCCGCCCGGTGCCGGTCCCGGATACCGACGAGGGCACCGAAGTGGTGGTCTCCGGCACGGTCAAGGAAGTGACCGAGGACGGGCTGACCAAGATCAGCCTCACTGCCACCTGCCATGGCGAGAAGGTGCTGTCCCTGGGTCAGGCCATCGTCCGCAAGCGGTAGGGCCGGGTTGGGAAAGTCGACGGCGTACCCGTACACTGATTCGCCGTGGGGTGATGACCCCTGCTCGATCGTGAGCCCACTCCGGTGCGGTGCGTGATCGCGCGCCGGTCAACCGCCGCACAGGGGTGTAGCTCAAATGGCAGAGCAGCGGTCTCCAAAACCGCAGGTTGCAGGTTCAAGTCCTGTCACCCCTGCATAGGTCCAGCCGGGACTGTCGCCGACACCGAGCGCCGGGGACTGCGCCCGCACTGTTCAGCATCGACGACGGGAGAGGGCGAAGTGGCGAGGAAGCGACCCGGTGACGACGCCGCAGACGAGCGCCCCGAGGACGGGGTGGTCGACGAGACCGTCGCCGACGACGACGTGCCCGCTGATGACGAGAGCCAAGACGAGCCGCTGAGCCGTGGTGGCACCGCGGTGCGGGAGCGCACGGCGAGCTCCGACAGCCCGGCGAAGAATAAGCCGGTGCGCCGGGGTGGTCTGTTCGGCCGCATCGGCGGATTCTTCCGCGAAGTCGTGAGCGAGCTTCGTAAGGTCATCTGGCCGACCCGCAAGGAGCTGCTGACCTACACGAGCGTGGTCATCGTCTTCGTCACCGTGATCACGGCGCTCGTGGCGGGCCTCGACTACCTGTTCGCCCGCGGCGTTCTGTGGGCGTTGGGCAACTAGGAAAAACGTGAGGGAAGCGAGCAAGCGTGCCTGAGTACGACGACGAGACCGCCTCGGCCGCGGACGAGCAGTCCGTGGAGGCGACGGCGGAGACCGGCGAGTCGGCGGAGGCCGCCAGCGAGGACGTGGCACAGGCCGCGCCCGCCGATGAGGACGAGGCCGTGGTGGACGCCGCGCCCGCCGAGGAGGACTACGACCCGGTCGCGGAGTTGCGGCAGAAGCTGAGGTACGCACCCGGCGACTGGTACGTGGTGCACTCGTACGCCGGCTACGAGAACAAGGTCAAGACCAACCTCGAAACCCGGATCACCAGCCTGGACATGGAGGATTTCATCTTCCAGGTCGAGGTGCCCACGCGTGATGAGGTCGAGGTCAAGAACGGCAAGCGTCTCCAGGTTCAGAACAAGGTCTTCCCCGGCTACATTCTGGTCCGGATGGATCTCATCCCCGAGTCCTACTCCTGCGTGCGTAATACGCCGGGGGTCACCGGCTTCGTGGGTGCCACCGACCGGGTCGACCGGCCGGCGCCGCTGTCGCTGGACGAGGTGCTGAAGTGGCTCGCCCCGGTGGTGCAGGCCGAGGAGAAGAAGGCCAAGCCGGAGGTCAAGGTTCTGGACTTCGAGGTGGGCGACTCGGTGACGGTCACCGACGGCGCGTTCGCTTCGCTGCCCGCCTCCATCAGCGAGATCAACGCCGACCAGCAGAAGCTGAAGGTCCTGGTGTCCATCTTCGGTCGAGAGACGCCGGTCGAGCTGAACTTCAACCAGGTCACCAAGATCTAGCCGTCCGCCCCCCGGGCGGTCAGTGGGAGGGGCGCAGTCCGCGCACCCGCCATCTACCACAGGAGTACACCGAAATGCAGCGCAGCAAGGGCTACCGCAAGGCAGCCGACCAGATCGACGCCAGCAAGCTTTACGAGCCCGCCGAGGCCATCAAGCTGGCGAAGGACACGAGCCCCAGCAAATTCGACGCGACCGTCGAGGTGGCCATGCGCCTCGGCGTCGACCCGCGGAAGGCCGACCAGATGGTCCGCGGCACCGTCAACCTGCCGCACGGCACCGGTAAGACGGCTCGCGTGATCGTCTTCGCACAGGGCCCGAAGGCCGAGGAAGCGGTCGCTGCCGGTGCCGACGAGGTGGGCACCGACGACCTCGTCGCCCGCATCCAGGGCGGATGGCTGGACTTCGACGCCGCCATCGCCACTCCGGATCAGATGGCGAAGATCGGCCGGATCGCCCGGATCCTAGGCCCGCGTGGCCTGATGCCGAACCCGAAGACGGGCACGGTGACGATGGACGTGACCAAGGCCGTCGCGGACATCAAGGGCGGAAAGATCGCCTTCCGGGTCGACAAGCACTCCAACCTGCACCTGATCATCGGCAAGGCCTCCTTCCCGGAGGACAAGCTGGTGGACAACTACGCCGCCGTGCTGGACGAGGTGATGCGGGCCAAGCCGTCCGCCGCCAAGGGCAAGTACCTCAAGAAGGTCACCGTCACCACGACGATGGGTCCGGGCGTTCCGATCGACCCCAACGTGACGAAGAACCTGCGCGAGATCGCCGACGCCTGATCGGCCAACGGCATCAAAGGCCCCCGGGATGTGCTCCGGGGGCCTTTCGCGTCTGTGCGAAGCTTCGTTCGTGCGTTTCGATCAGGTCTGGTTCCGGTACGCGCGGCGCGCACAGTGGACGCTGCGCGCCGTGGAGCTGAGCGTCGAGCCGGGGCAGGCCGTGGTCGTGCTCGGCCGCAACGGGGCGGGCAAGTCCACGTTGCTCCAGCTCGCCGCCGGGGTGCTTCGCCCGGTGCGCGGCGCCGTGCGGGACCGGCCTGCGGTCGTCGGCTGGGTGCCGGAGCGCTTCCCCGCCGATCAGCCGTTCACCGCGGAGCAATACCTGCGCATTATGGCGGCGATGCGCGGGGCCTCCGGCGTGGCACGGTGGATGGATCGTCTGAAGCTCACCGAGCACCGCGGTACGCGTCTCGCGGATCTGTCCAAGGGCACCGCCCAGAAAGTGGGATTGGCCCAGGCGCTGCTGACGCCACCCGGCCTGCTCGTGCTGGACGAGCCGTGGGAGGGCCTGGATTCGGGCGCCCGTGACCTGGTGCCGGAGATCGTGGCCGAGGTGACCGCGGCTGGCGGGTCCGTGTTGATCAGCGACCATCGCGGCGAGGTGGCCCGGCTGATGGAGGCCGCCTGCTGGACGGTCGCCGAGCAGTCCGTACGGGCCGAGGTCCCGGCACCCGGCAGCGACCATGTCGTGGTGGAAGTCGCGGTCCGCCGTGCGGACGCCGACCGCACGGTGGCCCGGTTGCGCGCCGACGGATATGACGTGCTCGGGACGCGGCAGGAGGACCCACGGTGATCGCCCTCGCCCGGATGCGGCTGAACGCGTACGCGAAAGGTGGTCGGGTCTGGCCGCCGGCGATCGCCACCGTGGTCCTGCTCGGGATCATGTATGGCGGTGGCGTCGGACCGCCCGCGCCGACCTTCGGCTACGCCGCGCTTGTCCTTTTCCCGGTGATCGCCTGGCAGAGCAAACTCGTGCTGGACGCCGAACCGGATGTGCAGCGCCGCCTCGCCCGGGTGAGCGTGGGTGCGCCTCGGGAGGCGCTGGCGGGCATCGCCTGCGCGCTCGTTGCCGGGCTGGCCGTCTCCGCGGCGGCGGTCGTCGTGCCGTTGCCGCTGCTGCTGGCCCGGGAACCGGCGCCGGGCCGGCCCACCATGACGACCGGGACCGCCGCCGGGGTGCTGGCGCACCTACTGATGATCCCGGCCGCGGTCGCGGTCGGCGCGCTGGCTAGCCGGGCGGTCACTCGCGCGGCGGGCAACGGCGTCGCGGTGCTGGTCAGCGGCGTTGTCCTGATCATCGTGTTGGGGCTGCACGGGTCGGTGGCGCCGTGGTTGGCGCCGCCGATCATGGCCATGTCCCGGTCCCTCGCGGCGCCGGTGTTTCCGTCCGCCGGCGCATTCCTGCTTCTGTGCGGCTGGGCCGTTGCCTGGTGCGCGGTGGCCTTCACGGCGTACGCGGTGGTGCGCCGAAGCCGCACGTAGGGCCGGTCCCGACGGCCCCGGCCGAGCGGGCCGGGGCCGGATTTGGCGCACCGGTGCGTGACGCGTATTATCTCTTGCGAAGTTCCACCCAAAGACCGCTGGTCATCGCTTCCCGTCATGCGACTTCACCGTCTTGACGACCTCACCGTCCTAACGACGTCACCGTCGCGCGGCCGGAGGCGATCGAAGGTCCCGCAGCCATGTGGGCGACCCGCGCAGGGCAGAACGGTCAGCGATCATGACGGCGCGCAGTTCCGCGTCCATGTCTCGCCCCGTGCGCCTTGCGCCGGGGCGTTTCTCATCTGCGGCCTGATCAGCGGGCAGAGCGATGAGAGAGGAGGGACATGGCGGACAAGCCGGTCCGGGCCGACAAGGCCACTGCCGTCGCCGAACTCACGGATCAGTTCCGGAACTCGGCGGCCACCGTGCTGACCGAGTACCGCGGCCTGTCGGTTGCGGAGATCACGGAGCTGCGGCGTTCCCTGGGCGCGCAGACGAAGTACTCCGTGTCGAAGAACACGCTCGCCAAGCGGGCGGCCAGCGATGCGGGCATCGAGGGCCTCGACGCGCTGTTCACCGGTCCTACCGCGCTCGCCTTCGTCAGCGGCGACCCGGTCGAGGCGGCCAAGGGGCTTCGCGCCTTCGCCAAGGCCAACCCCGCCCTGATCATCAAGGGCGGCGTCTTCGAGGGCAAGGCCATCTCGGCCGACGAGGTCAGCAAGATCGCGGATCTCGAGTCCCGAGAGGTGCTGCTGTCCAAGCTGGCCGGTGCCATGAAGGGCAACCTGACCAAGGCTGCGGGTCTCTTCCAGGCCCCGCTGTCGCAGGTCGCGCGCCTCGCCGCGGCACTGCAGGAGAAGCGCGAGAAGGACGGCGCCGAGTAAGGGCCGACCGCCCTTGCACAGCCATCCACCCAGACGAGAGAACAACACGAAAGGTTGCCTGATATGGCGAAGCTCAGCAACGACGAGCTGCTCGATGCGTTCAAGGAGATGACGCTGATCGAGCTCTCCGAGTTCGTCAAGCAGTTCGAAGAGGTCTTCGACGTCACCGCCGCTGCTCCGGTCGCGATCGCCGCGGCCGGCGCCCCGGCCGCCGGTGGCGAGGCCCCGGCCGCCGTCGAGCAGGACTCGTTCGACGTCGTGCTGGAGGCCGACGGCGGCAAGAAGATCCAGGTCATCAAGGTCGTGCGTGAGCTGACCGGCCTGGGCCTGAAGGAGGCCAAGGACACCGTCGAGAGCGCCCCGAAGGCGATCCTTGAGGGCGTCAACAAGGAGAAGGCCGAGGAGGCCAAGGCCAAGCTCGAGGGCGAGGGCGCCAAGGTCACCCTCAAGTGATCTGACGCGACTGGTCGCGAAGGCGGGAGCCCGGTGGGTTCCCGCCTTTCGCGTTTCCTGAAGGCGCGCCTCCAGCGCCGGGGTGGGCGTCGACGGTGACCGGGCGGCATCGGGAAGACGACCCACAAACACCGACAAGCTCCACTTTTGGTGCGCTATTGTCGCTAGGTCGCGTCCGCAGGGCGACGGCGCGCGGTGCAGCCCTTGACTGAGTGTCCGCTGACAGGCACGCTGACATCAGCAAGTTTCCGCGCTTGCGAGAGCCCGGCCACGGGTTGCCGCAGGTCTTCGCCCCGGATTTCCGGCAGTGTTCCGGATCGACGGTCGTGAGGTCCTCGGCGTCGGGGTCTCCGGCATCGGAGGTCTCGTGGATCAGGAGGAGCCGCACGGATCGCGGTGCGGGTCTTCCGGGTCGCCGGTGGCAGGACCAGCAGGGGAGCAGCGTCTTGAGCGGCTCCGCGTGTGGCGATGGCGTTCGACGCCGGTGGCCCGCGGGGACACGTTCCGCAGCACCCGCCGGTTGGGGCTGGACAGCGGTTAGCCATGCGGCTACACTGCTAGTTTGCGCTGCCTTCTGTCATGAGCCCTGCCAGGGATAAGTCCCTGGGGGGTCCATTGGAGTGCACGCAGACAGGCTGCACCCGCAGCTCAACACCCGCAGCTCAGCCGCATCAGCAGCACCGGTCCTCGGAAGGACGCATCTTGGCAGCTTCCCGCCCTGCGAAGACCAGCCGTACGTCGAGCGCTTACGCACCCCGCCGTATTTCTTTCGGCAGGATCACCGAGCAACTTGAGGTTCCCAACCTCCTCGCCCTCCAGACGGAGTCCTTCGACTGGCTGGTCGGAAACGAGGCTTGGCAGGCCCGATCGACGGACGCTTCGAACGCCCACTCGGGCCTCGCAGAGATCCTCGAAGAGATCAGTCCCATTGAGGACTTCTCCGGCACCATGTCGCTGTCTTTCTCCGCCCCGCGCTTCGACGAGGTCAAGGCCTCGATCGAGGAGTGCAAGGAGAAGGACCTGACCTACTGCGCGCCGCTGTTCGTGACCGCGGAATTCACCAACAACACCACCGGTGAGATCAAGAGCCAGACGGTGTTCATGGGTGACTTCCCGATGATGACGCCCAAGGGCACCTTCGTCATCAACGGCACCGAGCGCGTCGTGGTGAGTCAGCTCGTCCGGTCGCCAGGTGTCTACTTCACCAAGGAGCCGGACAAGACCTCCGACCGCGATCTGTCCAGTGTCAAGGTCATCCCGAGCCGGGGCGCGTGGCTCGAGTTCGACATCGACAAGCGTGACACCGTCGGCGTCCGGATCGACCGCAAGCGCCGGCAGGCCGTCACCGTCCTGCTCAAGGCGATCGGCTGGTCGGCGGACCAGATCCGGGAGCGGTTCGGCTGGTCCGAGCTGCTCATGACGACGCTGGAGAAGGACCACATCGCCGGGCAGGACGAAGCCCTGCTCGACATCTACCGCAAGCTCCGCCCGGGTGAGCCCCCGACCCGGGAGAACGCGCAGACCCTGCTCGACAACCTCTTCTTCAACCCGAAGAGGTACGACGTCGCCAAGGTCGGCCGCTACAAGTTCAACAAGAAGCTGGGTATCGACGTCTCGATCGAGCGTGGCACCCTCACCGAAGAGGACGTCGTCCGCACCGTCGAATACCTCTGCCGGCTGCACGCCGGTGAGGAGGGCTACGAGGCCGACGACATCGACCACTTCGGCAACCGGCGCTTGCGCACCGTCGGTGAGCTCATCCAGAACCAGGTCCGTGTCGGCCTGTCCCGGATGGAGCGGGTCGTCCGCGAGCGGATGACCACGCAGGACGTCGAGGCGATCACGCCGCAGACCCTGATCAACATCCGTCCGGTGGTGGCGGCGATCAAGGAGTTCTTCGGCACCTCCCAGCTATCCCAGTTCATGGACCAGACCAACCCGCTGGCGGGCCTGACCCACCGGCGCCGGCTGAGCGCGCTCGGCCCCGGCGGTCTGTCCCGTGAGCGGGCCGGCTTCGAGGTCCGCGACGTGCACCCGTCGCACTACGGCCGGATGTGCCCGATCGAGACGCCGGAGGGCCCGAACATCGGCCTGATCGGCGCGCTGTCCACGTTCGCCCGGGTCAACCCGTTCGGCTTCGTGGAGACGCCGTACCGCAAGGTGGAGAGCGGCGTGGTCACCGACCAGGTCGACTACCTCACCGCGGACGAAGAGGACCGCTTCATCAAGGCGCAGGCGAACGCCCCGCTGAAGAGCGACGGCACCTTCGCCGCGGACCGGGTCCTGGTCCGTCGTAAGGGCGGCGAGGTCGACTACGTGCCCGGTACGGACGTCGACTACATGGACGTCTCGCCGCGGCAGATGACCTCCGTGGCAACCGCCATGATCCCGTTCCTGGAGCACGACGACGCGAACCGCGCGCTGATGGGCGCGAACATGCAGCGCCAGGCGGTGCCGCTGGTCCGCGCCGAGTCGCCGCTGGTCGGCACCGGCATGGAGTACCGCGCGGCGGTGGACGCCGGCGATGTCGTGGTGGCCGAGGTCGGCGGCGTCGTCGAGGACCTCTGCGCGGACTACGTCACGGTGCACCAGGACGACGGCCACCGCCGTACCTACCTGCTGCACAAGTTCCGCCGCAGCAACGCCGGCTCGTGTGTCAACCAGAAGCCGGTGGTCTTCGAGGGTGACCGGGTCGAGGCCGGCCAGGTCATCGCCGACGGCCCGTGCACCGACGACGGGGAGATGGCTCTCGGCCGCAACCTGCTCGTCGCGTTCATGTGCTGGGAGGGCCACAACTACGAGGACGCGATCATCCTGTCGCAGCGCCTCGTTCAGCAGGACGTGCTCACCTCGATCCACATCGAGGAGCACGAGGTCGACGCGCGTGACACCAAGCTGGGCCCGGAGGAGATCACCCGCGACATCCCCAACGTCAGCGAGGAGATGCTCGCCGACCTGGACGAGCGCGGCATCATCCGGATCGGCGCCGAGGTTGTGCCGGGCGACATCCTGGTCGGCAAGGTCACGCCCAAGGGCGAGACGGAGCTGACGCCCGAGGAGCGGCTGCTGCGCGCGATCTTCGGTGAGAAGGCCCGGGAGGTCCGGGACACCTCGCTGAAGGTGCCGCACGGTGAGAACGGCACGGTGATCGGTGTCCGCACCTTCTCCCGTGAGGACGGCGACGAACTGCCGCCGGGCGTCAACGAGCTGGTTCGGGTCTACGTGGCGCAGAAGCGCAAGATCCAGGACGGCGACAAGCTGGCCGGTCGGCACGGCAACAAGGGCGTCATCTCGAAGATCCTGCCGATCGAGGACATGCCGTTCCTGGAGGACGGGACCCCGATCGACATCGTGCTCAACCCGCTGGGCGTGCCCAGCCGGATGAACATCGGCCAGGTCCTGGAGACCCACCTCGGGTGGATCGCCAAGACCGGCTGGCAGGTGGACGGCGAGGACGCCGACTGGAAGCGCCAGTTGCGCGCCATCGAGGCGCACGAGTCGCCGCAGGACAGCAACGTGGCCACCCCCGTCTTCGACGGCGCCCGCGAGGAAGAGATCAAGGGCCTGTTGGAGTCGACGCTGGTCAACCGTGACGGCAAGCGGCTGGTCAACGGTGACGGCAAGGCGCAACTGTTCGACGGCCGCAGCGGCGAGCCGCTGCCGGACCCGATCGCGGTGGGCTACGTCTACATCCTCAAGCTGAACCACCTGGTCGACGACAAGATCCACGCGCGGTCGACCGGCCCCTACTCGATGATCACCCAGCAGCCGCTGGGCGGTAAGGCGCAGTTCGGTGGCCAGCGGTTCGGCGAAATGGAGTGTTGGGCCATGCAGGCCTACGGCGCCGCCTACGCGCTGCAGGAACTGCTCACCATCAAGTCCGACGACGTCCTGGGCCGGGTCAAGGTCTATGAGGCGATCGTCAAGGGCGAGAACATTCCGGAGCCGGGAATCCCCGAGTCGTTCAAGGTGCTGCTCAAGGAGCTGCAGTCGCTGTGCCTCAACGTCGAGGTGCTGTCCAGCGACGGCGTGGCCCTGGAAATGCGCGAGACCGACGACGAGGTCTTCCGGGCCGCGGAAGAACTCGGCATCGACCTGTCCCGGCGCCCCAACGAGGGCGTCAGCAGCGTCGAAGAGATCTGACGGAGCGCGTCCCGGTGACGGTCACCTCACCGGGACGTCCCCGCCGGCCTGGAAACCCATCCGAGCAACGAAACACGAGGGATAGACCAAGTGCTCGACGTCAACTTCTTCGACGAGTTGCGCATCGGCCTGGCGACCGCTGACGACATCCGGCAGTGGTCGCACGGCGAGGTCAAGAAGCCCGAGACGATCAACTACCGAACGCTCAAGCCCGAAAAGGACGGACTCTTCTGCGAGAAGATCTTCGGTCCGCAGCGGGACTGGGAGTGTTACTGCGGAAAATACAAGCGAGTCCGGTTCAAGGGCATCATCTGTGAGCGCTGCGGCGTCGAGGTGACCCGGTCCAAGGTCCGCCGTGAGCGGATGGGGCACATCGAGCTGGCCGCCTCGGTCACCCACATCTGGTACTTCAAGGGCGTGCCGAGCCGGCTGGGATACCTGCTCGACCTGGCCCCGAAGGACCTTGAGAAGATCATCTACTTCGCCTCGTACGTGGTCACGAAGGTGGACGCCGAAGCGCGCCACCGGGACATGTCCACCATCGAGAACGAGATCTTCGCGGAGAAGCGGCAGTCCGAGAACGGTCGCGACTCGGAGATCGAGAAGCGCGCCGCCAAGCTTGAGCAGGATCTCTCGGAGCTGGAAGCCGAGGGCGCCAAGGCGGACGTGCGCCGCAAGGTCAAGGAGGCCGGCGAGCGCGAGATGCGCCAGATCCGCGACAAGGCGCAGCGCGAGATCGACCGTCTCGACGAGGTGCTCGACACCTTCCGCAAGCTGGATGCCAAGCAGTTGGTCACCGACGAACTGCTGTACCGCGAGCTGCGTGACCGCTTCGGGGAGTACTTCGAGGGCGGCATGGGCGCCGAGGCGATCAAGGCGCTGCTGGAGAACCTCGACCTGGACGCCGAGGCCGAGTCGCTGCGGGAGACCATCCGGACCGGTAAGGGCCAGCGCAAGATCCGTGCCCTCAAGCGGCTCAAGGTGGTCGCGGCGTTCCTGAACACCCGCAACTCTCCGCTCGGCATGGTGCTGGACTGCGTACCGGTCATCCCGCCGGACCTGCGGCCGATGGTGCAGCTCGACGGTGGCCGGTTCGCGACCAGTGACCTGAACGACCTGTACCGCCGGGTGATCAACCGGAACAACCGGCTCAAGCGCCTGATCGACCTGGGCGCTCCCGAGATCATCGTCAACAACGAGAAGCGGATGCTGCAGGAGGCCGTCGACGCGCTGTTCGACAACGGCCGCCGCGGCCGGCCCGTCACCGGGCCGGGTAACCGTCCGCTGAAGTCGCTGTCCGACATGCTCAAGGGCAAGCAGGGCCGCTTCCGGCAGAACCTGCTGGGCAAGCGCGTCGACTACTCCGGCCGCTCGGTCATCGTCGTCGGCCCGCGGCTCAAGCTGCACCAGTGCGGCCTGCCGAAGCAGATGGCGCTGGAGCTGTTCAAGCCGTTCGTGATGAAGCGCTTGGTGGATCTCAACCACGCGCAGAACATCAAGTCGGCCAAGCGGATGGTGGAACGCCAGCGGCCGGTCGTGTGGGACGTGCTGGAAGAGGTCATCAGCGAGCACCCGGTGCTGCTGAACCGTGCGCCGACCCTGCACCGCCTGGGCATCCAGGCGTTCGAGCCGCAGCTCGTCGAGGGCAAGGCCATCCAGATCCACCCGCTGGTCTGTACCGCGTTCAACGCCGACTTCGACGGTGACCAGATGGCGGTGCATGTGCCGCTGTCCGCCGAGGCGCAGGCCGAGGCGCGGATCCTGATGCTGTCGTCGAACAACATCTTGAAGCCCGCGGACGGCAAGCCCGTCACCATGCCCACCCAGGACATGGTGATCGGCCTCTACCACCTGACCCACATGACGCCCGGCAACAAGGGCGAGGGACGGGTCTTCAGCTCGGGCTCCGAGGCGGTGATGGCGTACGACAACGGCGAGCTGCACCTGCAGGCACCGGTGAGGATCCGCCTCACCGAGGTGACCGAGGTGGACAACGGCGCCGGCAGCGAGGCCTGGCAGGCCCCCGAGGGCTGGACGCCGGGCGAGCCGGTGATCGTGGAGACCACGCTGGGCCGGGTCATCTTCAACGAGACGCTGCCGCAGGGGTACCGCTTCGTCAACTACGAGATCCGCAAGGGGCAGTTGTCCCGGATCGTCAACGACCTGGCCGAACGGTTCCCGAAGGTCAGCCTGGCGGCGACCCTGGACGCGCTCAAGGAGGCCGGTTTCCACTGGGCCACCTGGTCCGGCGTGACGATCGGCATGGGCGACGTCATCGGCCCGCCGCGCAAGCCGGACATCCTCGGCCGTTACCAGGTCGAGGCCGACCGGATCGACAAGCAGTACCAGCGGGGTCTGATGACCGCCGAGGAGCGTCGCGGCGAGCTCATCGAGATCTGGACCAAGGCGACCAACGAGATCTCCAAGGAGATGGAGACCGCGCTGCCGCACGAGAACCCGCTCTGGGTGATGATCAACTCGGGTGCGCGCGGTAACCTCCTCCAGCTCCGGCAGATCGCGGCCATCCGTGGCCTGGTCGCCAACCCCAAGGGTGAGATCATCCCGCGGCCGATCACCTCGTCGTACCGCGAAGGTCTGACCGTGCTGGAGTACTTCATCTCCACGCACGGTGCCCGTAAGGGTCTGGCCGACACCGCGCTGCGTACCGCCGACTCGGGTTACCTGACCCGGCGTCTGGTGGACGTCTCGCAGGACGTCATCATCCGCGAGGAGGACTGCGGCACCGACCGGGCGATCTCCATGACGATCGCGGACCGGCTGGACGGCAAGCTGATGGTGCACACGCACGCCGAGACCGGTGTGCACGCCCGGACGCTGGCCGATGACGTGAGCGACCCCGACGGCAACGTCGTGGTTCCGCGCGGTGCGGACCTCAACTCGATCCTGGTCGACAAGATCGTCGGTGCGGATGTCGAGTCGGTCCGGGTGCGCAGCGTGCTGACGTGCGAGTCCAAGCTGGGCGTCTGTGCCGCCTGCTACGGCCGTTCGTTGCCGACCGGCAAGTCGGTCGACATCGGTGAGGCGGTCGGCATCATCGCCGCCCAGTCCATCGGTGAGCCGGGTACTCAGCTCACCATGCGGACCTTCCACACCGGTGGCGTCGCGGGTGAGGACATCACCCAGGGTCTGCCGCGTGTGCAGGAGATCTTCGAGGCTCGCGTGCCCAAGGGCAAGGCGCCCATCGCCGACACCCCGGGACGCATCCGCATCGAGGACGGCGAGCGCTCGCGGAAGATCATCGTGATCCCGGACGACGGCAGCGACGAGATCGTCTACGACAAGATCTCCAAGCGCGTCAAGCTGCGGGCGCACGACGGCGACCACGTGGGCGTCGGCGAGAAGCTCACCGAGGGCACCATCGACCCGCACGAGCTGCTGCGGATCATGGGCCCGCGTGCGGTGCAGGTCCACCTGACCCAGGAGGTTCAGGAGGTCTATCGCTCGCAGGGTGTGCTGATCCACGACAAGCACATCGAGATCATCATCCGGCAGATGCTGAAGCGGGTGACGGTCATCGACTCCGGCGCGTCCGAGTTCCTGCCGGGTGTGCTGGTCGACCGGGCGCTGTTCGAGTCGGAGAACCGTCGGCTCGTCGGCGAGGGCGGCGAGCCCGCCGCCGGTCGCCCGGTGCTGATGGGCATCACCAAGGCCTCGCTGGCCACCGACTCCTGGCTCTCGGCGGCCTCCTTCCAGGAGACCACCCGGGTGCTGACCGACGCGGCGATCAACTCGCGGAGCGACTCGCTGGTCGGCCTCAAGGAGAACGTCATCATCGGTAAGCTCATCCCGGCCGGTACGGGCATCAGCAAGTACCGCAACATCCGGGTGGAGCCCACTGAGGAGGCGAAGGCAAAGGTCTATTCGATGACGGGCTACCCGGAGACCGACTACGGCTTCGGGCCCGCCAGCGGGCAGGCCGTGCCGCTGGACGACTTCGATTTCGGGTCGTACCGCTAGGCACATCGCGACGAGGCAGGGGCTGCTGCCGAGGCGCCTTCGGGCGGAGCTGCCGACAAGGGCGGCCGTGCGCATTGCACGGCCGCCCTCGTCGTTGACCTAAAATGGCGCGGTGACTACTCCGGTCGGCGTGCCGACGCGCCATCCGATGGATCCGGATCCGGTGCCCGCCTCCAAGGCGCGTGCCGTGTTCGCCCTCGGCCTGGTGGCGCTGCTGACCGGCGCGTTCATCGGCGGCGTGATTCCCGCCACAATGGCGCTGCTGCTGGCTCGTCAGGCGGCACGCGAGGCGTACGCGGCCGACGGTTATCTGCTCGGGTCCCGCCGGCTGACCCGTGGCCGGCGACTCGCCTGGGCCGGCATCATCCTCGCCCTCACCTCCCTGGTGATCGCGGTGATCGCCGGTCTGCTCCACGTGGCCGGGACGCCGGGGCAGGATTTCGACGCCAACACCGACTGATCGTCCGGCGCGAGCGGCGTCCCGGGCTGCGGTGGTGCACGTGCGGGTGACATGCTCGGGTCATGACGCAGCAGACCGGCGGGCCTCCCTTCGCGGTGCCGCCCCCGTCGCCCGCGGAGCGATGGAAGCCCGCACGCATGGATCCGCTGCCCGGCACCCAGTTCGGGTTGGTCCAGTTGGAGATCCCGGCCGTGCATTCCGGGCTGGCCACCGGAGCGCTGATCGCGGGAATCGGTTCGGTGCTGGTGTCCGTGCTGGTCCTCTGCTTCGGGGTGGCGGGCGCCTCGGACTCCTGGGGCGCCCTGGTGGCCGGCGCCTTCTGCCTGCTCGCGGTGCTGGTCGGCGGCGGCGGCGTGGGTTTGGGGTTGTCCTCGATGCGACAGATCCGCCGTTCCGGGGCTCCGGGCCGGATCCGTTTCACCGGCAAGGGCGTGGCGGTGGCCGGTCTGTCGTGCGGCGCGGCAGGGATGGGAATAGCATTGCTGGGGCTCGTGTTGAGCCTCCTGTTGCAGTTCACGTGAGGGTTGTGTCGACGGGGTGCACCGCCGGTGGGTTGCCATCGCGGGACACCCGGTACACTTGATAATCGGAGATGTCCATCAGGGGGTTGCGGTCTCGTTTTGACCTGCGTCCCACCGGTGGGTACTCTTTCCCCTCGTGCCCGGGCTCGCCCGGGCAACTCGTGCGTGCGCCCGAGTGATCGACAGGCGGGGCATCGGCACGACGGGCTGCTAAGCCCAGACAAAGACAAACCCGATGCGCGTGTCGAACGCGTGGGGGACCGTGGGCCGGACGACACGCCCGACCGCGGGTGTCGGACGGTCCGCGACCGTACGGCGCATAAGAGGCATAACGAAGACGGTGCGGCCGCCGTAGGAAGCGGCCGAAGGGAGCGGAGAAACCCGGTGCCCACGATCCAGCAGCTGGTCCGCAAGGGCCGCCAGGCGAAGACGAGCAAGACCAAGACGCCGGCGCTGAAGGGAAGCCCTCAGCGGCGCGGCGTGTGCACGCGCGTGTACACCACCACCCCCAAGAAGCCGAACTCTGCGCTGCGCAAGGTCGCTCGTGTGAAGCTCAGCAGCCAGATCGAGGTGACCGCTTACATCCCGGGCGTCGGCCACAACCTGCAGGAGCACTCGATCGTGCTTGTGCGTGGCGGCCGTGTGAAGGACCTCCCGGGTGTCCGCTACAAGATCGTCCGTGGTTCGCTGGACACCCAGGGTGTCCGCAACCGCAAGCAGGCCCGCAGCCGTTACGGCGCGAAGAAGGAGAAGAGCTGACATGCCGCGTAAGGGCCCCGCTCCGCGTCACCCTGTGGTCCCGGACCCGGTCTACAACTCGCCGCTGGTCACCCAGCTGGTGAACAAGATCCTGGTCGGTGGCAAGCGCCAGCTCGCCGAGCGCATCGTCTACGGCGCCCTTGAGGGTTGCCGGGAGAAGAACGGCACCGATCCCGTGGTGACGCTGAAGCGCGCGATGGACAACGTGAAGCCGACCCTTGAGGTCCGCAGCCGCCGTGTCGGTGGCGCGACCTACCAGGTCCCGGTCGAGGTCCGCACCCCGCGTCAGACCACCCTGGGCCTGCGCTGGCTGGTGCAGTACTCGAAGGCCCGCCGGGAGAAGACCATGATCGAGCGGCTGCAGAACGAGCTGCTCGATGCGAGCAACGGCCTCGGCGCCGCGGTCAAGCGGCGCGAGGACACCCACAAGATGGCGGAGTCCAACAAGGCCTTCGCGCACTACCGGTGGTAATGAGAGTTTTTCAGAACCACCCTTGAGCCGACGGTTGCCGCCAGCTACACGGTTGGCCTCCACCGTTCTGGGAAATTCTCATTCAAACCACCGAACGACGACGAAGAGGGAATAGAAGTGGCCGCCGCAGACGCGCTCGCCAAGGTACGCAATATCGGCATCATGGCGCACATCGACGCCGGTAAGACCACGACGACCGAGCGGATCCTGTTCTACACCGGCATCACCTACAAGATCGGTGAGGTCCACGAGGGCGCCGCCGTCATGGACTGGATGGCGCAGGAGCAGGAACGCGGTATCACGATCACTTCCGCCGCCACCAAGTGCGAGTGGAAGGGTCACACGATCCAGATCATCGACACCCCGGGTCACGTCGACTTCACCGTCGAGGTGGAGCGCTCCCTGCGCGTGCTCGACGGTGCGGTGGCGGTCTACGACGGTGTGGCCGGTGTGGAGCCGCAGACCGAGAACGTGTGGCGGCAGGCGGACAAGTACCGCGTACCCCGGATGTGCTTCGTCAACAAGCTCGACCGAACCGGTGCGGACTTCTTCCGCTGCGTGCAGATGATGATCGACCGGCTCAACGCGACGCCGCTCGTTCTCCAGGTCCCGATCGGGCTGGAGGGTGACCACATCGGCGTGGTGGACCTCGTCGGCATGCGTGCGCTCACCTGGCGCGGCGAGACCGCCAAGGGCGAGGACTACGCGATCGAGGAGATCCCGGCGGATCTGGCCGACACCGTTGCCGAGTGGCGCGAGAAGCTGCTCGAGACGCTGGCCGACGTCGACGACTCGGTGATGGAGAAGTACCTCGAAGGCGAGGAGATCTCCGAGGCCGAGATCAAGGCGGCGATTCGGCGGGCCACCATCGGCAGCAAGGCGAACCCGGTGCTGTGCGGCTCGGCGTTCAAGAACAAGGGCGTGCAGCCCATGCTCGACGCCGTGGTGGACTACCTGCCGTCCCCGCTGGACGTGCCGGCCATCGAGGGCACCGCGACCGACGGCGAGACGCCGATGCAGCGTAAGCCGTCGAACGCGGAGCCGTTCTCGGCGCTCGCCTTCAAGATCCAGACCGACAAGCACCTCGGCAAGCTGACCTACGTCCGGGTCTACTCGGGCACCGTGGAAACCGGTTCTCAGGTGGTCAACTCCACCAAGGACCGCAAGGAGCGGATCGGCAAGATCTACCAGATGCACGCCAACAAGCGCGAAGAGCGTTCGTCGGCGCAGGCGGGGGACATCATCGCCGTCCAGGGGCTGAAGCAGACGACCACCGGCGACACGCTGTGTGATCCGTCGAGCCCGGTGATCCTGGAGTCGATGACCTTCCCGGAGCCGGTCATCCAGGTGGCCATCGAGCCGAAGACCAAGTCGGACCAGGAGAAGCTGGGCACCGCGATCCAGCGTCTGGCCGAGGAGGACCCGACCTTCCGCGTCTTCAACGATGAGGAGACCGGGCAGACGGTCATCGCCGGCATGGGCGAGCTCCACCTCGACATCCTGGTCGACCGGATGCGGCGTGAGTTCAACGTCGAGGCGAACATCGGCAAGCCGCAGGTGGCGTACCGCGAGACGATCCGCCGGTCGGTCGAGAAGATCGACTACGTGCACAAGAAGCAGACCGGTGGATCGGGCCAGTACGCCAAGGTGATCGTCACGGTCGAGCCGCTGGAGATGTCCTCGGACGGTCCCACGTACGAGTTCGTCAACGCGGTGACCGGCGGTCGCATCCCGAAGGAGTACATCCCTTCGGTGGACGCGGGTGCGCAGGACGCCATGCAGTACGGCGTGCTCGCCGGCTATCCGCTGGTCGGCGTCAAGCTGACGCTGGTGGACGGTCAGTACCACGAGGTCGACTCGTCCGAGATGGCCTTCAAGATCGCCGGCTCCATGGTGATGAAGGAGGCGGCCCGCAAGGCCGACCCCGCGCTCCTTGAGCCGATGATGTCCGTTGAGGTCACCACCCCGGAGGACAACATGGGTGACGTCATCGGTGACCTCAACTCCCGTCGTGGCATCATCCAGTCGATGGAGGAGCGCTCCGGCGCTCGCCTCGTCAAGGCGCTGGTGCCACTGTCGGAGATGTTCGGCTACGTCGGCGACCTGCGGTCGAAGACTCAGGGCCGGGCGAGCTACAGCATGCAGTTCGACTCCTACGCCGAGGTTCCGCAGGGCGTGGCGAAGGAGATCATCGCGAAGGCCACGGGCGCTTAAGCCAGCCGGAAGCGTTGAGGCGCGTGCGGTCCGTCATGGACCGCACGTGCACGAGCAGTCGACAGAGTCCTAAACGCCCAACCGGCGTGCCGGGCGAGAAGAAGAGACACAGTCCACAGGAGGACACCAGTGGCGAAGGCGAAGTTCGAGCGGACTAAGCCGCACGTCAACATCGGCACCATTGGTCACATCGACCACGGTAAGACGACGCTGACTGCGGCCATCACCAAGGTCCTGCACGACGAGTACCCGGACCTGAACCCGTACACGCCGTTCGACGAGATCGACAAGGCGCCCGAGGAGAAGGCCCGCGGCATCACGATCTCGATCGCGCACGTCGAGTACCAGACCGAGGCGCGTCACTACGCGCACGTGGACTGCCCCGGTCACGCGGACTACATCAAGAACATGATCACCGGTGCCGCCCAGATGGACGGCGCGATCCTGGTGGTCGCCGCGACCGACGGCCCGATGCCGCAGACCAAGGAGCACGTGCTCCTGGCCCGCCAGGTCGGCGTGCCGTACATCGTGGTGGCGCTGAACAAGAGCGACATGGTCGAGGACGAGGAGCTCCTGGAGCTCGTCGAGCTTGAGGTCCGCGAGCTGCTCAGCACCTACGAGTTCCCGGGCGACGACGTTCCGGTCGTGCGCGTCTCGGCGCTCAAGGCGCTCGAGGGCGACAAGGAGTGGACCGGCAAGCTCATGGAGCTGATGAACGCGGTCGACACCGCGATCCCGCAGCCCGAGCGCGAGACCGAGAAGCCGTTCCTGATGCCGATCGAGGACGTGTTCACGATCACCGGTCGTGGAACCGTCGTCACCGGCCGGGCCGAGCGCGGCATCCTCAAGCCGAACGAGGAAGTCGAGCTCGTCGGCATCCGGGAGAAGTCGTTCAAGACCACCTGCACCGGCATCGAGATGTTCCGCAAGCTGCTGGACGAGGCGCGTGCGGGTGAGAACGTCGGTCTGCTGCTGCGTGGTGTGAAGCGCGAGGACGTCGAGCGCGGCATGGTGGTCGTCAAGCCGGGCACCACGACCCCGCACACGGAGTTCGAGGGCCAGGTCTACATCCTCTCCAAGGAGGAGGGCGGCCGGCACACCCCGTTCTTCCAGAACTACCGTCCGCAGTTCTACTTCCGGACCACGGACGTCACCGGCGTCGTCACGCTGCCCGAGGGCACCGAGATGGTCATGCCGGGCGACTCCACCACCATGTCGGTCAAGCTGATCCAGCCGATCGCCATGGAGCAGGGCCTGAAGTTCGCGATCCGCGAGGGTGGCCGCACGGTCGGCGCCGGAACGGTCACGAAGATCAACAATTAGGGTCTGCGACCCCGATTAGCATTGCCGGAGAGAATCCGGCATACTAGTTGGGTTGCGTCCGCGCAGGGTGGTTGGTCGTTTCCATGGCTCGCGTCAGCGGGTCGGCCGAGGCGGTCAGCCACCCTCGCCCGGTGTCCGGCGTGTTTTTTGCCCGCCGGCACTGTCGATCCCCGTGATCAAGTAGCTCGAGGTTCATGTCGCCGGCCTGAGTCCGGTCATTGGCCGCGACACGCCCGACCGCGGGGGTCGGACATCGCAGGATCGACGGTCCTGCGGGCATGCGAGGGCCACCGCTTTCGCAGTTAGCGGCATCGAGAGAAGGAAACAGAAGCCACCATGGCGGGACAGAAGATCCGCATCCGGCTCAAGGCCTATGACCACGAGGTCGTCGACTCCTCGGCGCGGAAGATCGTCGAGACGGTGACGCGTACCGGGGCACAGGTTGCTGGCCCGGTGCCGCTGCCCACGGAAATCAACCGTTTCTGCGTGATCCGTTCGCCGCACAAGTACAAGGACTCGCGCGAGCACTTCGAGATGCGTACGCACAAGCGTCTGATCGACATCATCGACCCGACTCCGAAGACGGTCGACTCGCTCATGCGTCTCGACCTGCCGGCTGGCGTCGACATCGAGATCAAGCTGTAGGGATCTGCGACAATGGACAGGCAAGTGAAGGGCATCCTGGGCGCCAAGCTCGGCATGACCCAGGTATGGGACAACAACACGGTCGTCCCGGTCACCGTCGTGCAGGCCGGCCCGTGCGTCGTGACTCAGGTCCGCACCTCCGAGACGGACGGCTACTCCGCGGTCCAGTTGGCGTTCGGCCAGATCGACCCCCGGAAGATCAACAAGCCGAAGAGCGGACACTTCGCGAAGGCCGGCGTCTCACCGCGGCGTCATCTTGTGGAGCTGCGCACCACCGACGCCGGTGAGTACGAGCTCGGGCAGGAAGTCACCGTCGAGGCGTTCGCCCCGGGGACCACGATCGATGTCACCGGCAAGACCAAGGGCAAGGGCTTCGCGGGTGTGGTCAAGCGTCACGGCTTCCACGGTCTGCGCGCCAGCCACGGTGTGGAGCGCAAGCACCGCTCGCCCGGCTCGATCGGCGCCTGCGCCACGCCGGGACGCGTCTTCAAGGGCGTCCGGATGGCTGGCCGCATGGGTAGCAAGCGCTTCACCGTGCAGAACCTGACGGTGCAGGCGATCGACACGGAGAACAACCTCATCCTGGTCAAGGGTGCCGTGCCGGGTCCCAAGGGCGCGCTGATCCTGGTCCGCACGGCGGCGAAGAAGGGCGGTGTCCAGTGAGTTCGGTTGACGTGATCAACGCCGAGGGCAACAAGGCCGGCACCGTCGACCTGCCCGGCGAGGTCTTCGACGTGCAGGCGAACATCCCGCTGATGCACCAGGTCGTGGTGGCCCAGCAGGCGGCTGCGCGCCAGGGCACGCACAAGGCCAAGACGCGTGGCGAGGTCGCCGGCGGTGGCAAGAAGCCGTACAAGCAGAAGGGCACCGGTCGCGCCCGCCAGGGTTCGATCCGCGCGCCGCAGTTCGCCGGTGGTGGCGTCGTACACGGCCCGGTGCCGCGCGACTACAGCCAGCGGACGCCAAAGAAGATGAAGGCCGCCGCTCTGCGTGGCGCCCTCTCGGACCGGGCCCGTGACGGCCGCGTGCACGTGGTCGAGAGCTTCGTCACCGGCGAGGTGCCGTCGACCAAGGCCGCCCTGGCGACTCTCGGCAAGGCGACCTCGTCGGTCAAGGTGCTGGTCGTGCTGGCCGTCACCGACGAGCTGAACTGGATGTCGCTGCGCAACGTGCCGACCGTGCACCTCATCGAGGCCGGTCAGCTCAACACGTACGACGTGCTGGTCTCCGACGCGGTGGTGTTCACCAAGGCCGCGCTGGACGAGTTCCTCGGCACGTCCGACAGCAGCAAGGAGGCCGGCGCATGAGCACGATCGCCGATCCGCGCGACATCATCATCGCGCCCGTCATCTCCGAGAAGAGCTACAGCGTTCTCGACCAGAACTGGTACACGTTCCTCGTCCGCCCGGACGCGAACAAGACCCAGATCAAGATCGCGATTCAGCAGATCTTCGACGTGCAGGTGCTGACGGTGAACACCGCGAACCGCGAGGGCAAGCGCAAGCGCACGCGTACCGGCTGGGGCCAGCGCAAGTCGACCAAGCGCGCGATGGTCAAGCTTGCTGACGGTGACCGTATCGAGGCCTTCGGCGGCCCGGTCAGCTAAGGGGTTGTGATTCATGCCTATCCGTAAGTACAAGCCGACGTCGCCGGGCCGTCGTGGTTCCAGCGTCGCCGACTTCGCCGAGATCACCCGGTCCACGCCGGAGAAGTCGCTCGTCGTTCCGCTGCCCAAGAAGGGCGGGCGTAACGTGCACGGCCGCATCACCACGCGGCACCAGGGCGGCGGACACAAGCGCCAGTACCGATTGATCGACTTCCGGCGCAACGACAAGGACGGCGTGCCGGCCAAGGTCGCGCACATCGAGTACGACCCCAACCGCACCGCCCGCATCGCGCTGCTGCACTACGCCGACGGCGAGAAGCGCTACATCGTGGCGCCCAAGGACCTGCGCCAGGGTGACCTGGTGGAGTCCGGAGTCGGTGCGGACATCAAGCCGGGCAACAACCTGCCGCTGCGCAACATCCCGGTGGGTACCACGGTGCATGGTGTGGAACTCCGCCCCGGCGGTGGCGCCAAGCTGGCGCGTTCCGCGGGCGTCGGAATCCAGCTCCTCGGTCGTGAGGGCGCGTACGCCACGCTGCGCATGCCGTCCGGTGAGATCCGTCGCGTCGATGTGCGCTGCCGCGCCACCATCGGCGAGATCGGCAACGCCGACCAGTCGAACATCAACTGGGGCAAGGCCGGCCGCATGCGGTGGAAGGGCAAGCGCCCGACCGTTCGCGGTGTCGCGATGAACCCGATCGACCACCCGCACGGTGGTGGTGAGGGCAAGACCTCGGGTGGCCGCCACCCGGTCAACCCGGCCGGTAAGCCGGAAGGCCGTACCCGCCGCAAGGGCCAGGAGAGCGACCGCATGATCGTTCGTCGCCGCTACGCCACCCGCAAGCGCGGGTAACGGGAGTTAGAAGATGCCTCGCAGCTTGAAGAAGGGTCCGTTCATCGACGACCACCTGCTCAAGAAGGTGGAAGTCCAGAACGAGAAGAACTCGAAGAACGTCATCAAGACGTGGTCGCGGCGCTCCACGATCATCCCCGACATGCTCGGGCACACGATCGCCGTGCACGACGGCCGTAAGCACGTCCCGGTGTTCATCACCGAGGCCATGGTCGGGCACAAGCTCGGCGAGTTCGCCCTGACCCGTACGTTCAAGGGTCATGAGAAGGACGACCGCAAGAGCCGTCGTCGCTAACGCAGATACACGGATCAGAGGAACAAGGAGCTACAAGCGATGCCAACGAAGGGCGACGCTCCGGTGCTTCCGGGCGCGCGGGCGATTGCGCGTCACGTGCGCATCTCGCCGAGCAAGGCGCGCCGGGTGGTCAACCTCGTCCGCGGTCTGCCCGCGAAGGAGGCGCTGACGGTGCTGCAGTTCGCGCCGCAGGCCGCGAGCGAGCAGGTGTACAAGGTTCTCGCCAGCGCCATTGCGAACGCGGAGAACAATGAGCGGCTCGACCCGGACGCTCTGCTCGTCAGCGAAGCGTTCGTGGACGAGGGACCGACCCTGAAGCGGTTCCGGCCGCGGGCGCAGGGCCGGGCGTACCGGATCCGCAAGCGCACATGCCACATCACGGTCGCGGTCGAGGCGGTTCAGGTGACCCGTCCGGCGAAGAAGGCCGCGGCGAAGAAGGCCACCAAGGCTGCTGAGCCCAAGGCCGAGTCCGCGAGCACGGCCGAGTCCCCGAGCACGGAGGGTGCCGAGTAATGGGTCAGAAGGTTCACCCCACCGGGTTCCGTCTCGGCATCTCCACTGACTGGAAGAGCCGCTGGTTCGCGGACAAGCTCTACTCGGACTACATCGGCGAGGACGTCAAGATCCGCCGGATGATGTCCAAGGGCTTGGAGCGCGCCGGCATCTCCAAGGTCGACATCGAGCGCACCCGCGACCGGGTCCGCGTCGACATCCACACCGCCCGGCCGGGCATCGTCATCGGCCGTAAGGGCGCGGAGGCCGACCGCATCCGCGGCGAGCTGGAGAAGCTCACCGGCAAGCAGGTGCAGCTCAACATCCTTGAGGTGAAGAGCCCCGAGTCGGACGCTCAGCTCGTGGCGCAGGGCGTCGCCGAGCAGCTATCCAGCCGGGTCAGCTTCCGCCGGGCGATGCGTAAGGCCATGCAGTCGGCGATGAAGAACCCGGTCTGTAAGGGCATCCGGGTCCAGGTCTCCGGCCGCCTCGGCGGTGCCGAGATGAGCCGTACCGAGTTCTACCGCGAGGGTCGCGTTCCGCTGCACACGCTGCGGGCCAACATCGAGTACGGCTTCTTCGAGGCGCGTACCACGTTCGGCCGCATCGGCGTGAAGGTGTGGATCTACAAGGGTGACGCCGTGCCGGGCCGCGAGCCCGTGCAGGAGGCCCCGTCGCGTCCGCGCCGGGAGCGTTCCGACCGTCCGCGTCGTGGCCGTTCCGGTTCGTCCGGTACGACCGCTGGTGGCACCGACGCCGGTCGCGCCGCCGCGCAGTCGCAGTCTGCGCAGTCGCAGTCCGCGCAGTCTCAGGCTACGCAGTCGCAGGCTGCGCCGGCCGAGGCGTCCGACACCGCCGCTGCTCCGGCTGCGGCCGAAAAGCAGCAGGAGGGCTGACCAATGCTGATGCCGCGTAAGCCCCCGAAGGGCTTCCGCAAGCCGCACCACCCGGACCGCCACGGCGCGTCCAAGGGCGGCAACCGGGTCGTCTTCGGTGAGTTCGGTATCCAGGCTCTGGAGCCCGCGTACGTGACGAACCGGCAGATCGAGGCGGCGCGTATCGCGATGACCCGTCACATCAAGCGTGGCGGCAAGGTCTGGATCTCCATCTTCCCGGACCACGCGCTGACCAAGAAGCCGGCCGAAACCCGTATGGGTTCCGGTAAGGGCTCGCCCGAGTGGTGGGTGGCGAACGTCAAGCCCGGCCGCGTCCTGTTCGAGATGTCGTTCCCGAACGAGGCGGTCGCGCGCGAGGCCATGCGTCGCGCGATCCACAAGCTCCCGATGAAGTGCCGCATCGTGACACGCGAAGTGGGTGAAAGCTGATGGCAGCGGGCGTTAAGGCAGCCGAGCTGCGCGAGCTCTCCGACGAGGAGCTGATCTCGCGGCTGCGGGAGGCCAAGGCGGAGCTGTTCAACCTCCGCGTGCAGGGCGCGACCGGACAGCTCGACAACCACCGTCGACTGCAGGTCGTCCGCCGGGACATCGCCCGGATTTACACGATCATGCGTGAGCGCGAGCTCGGACTCTCGGTCGCGCCGGATGAGGTGTCGGCATGACCGAGCGCACCCAGGGCATGCCAAAGGAAGGCTCAGCATGAGTGACAACACCACCGCTACGCCGCGGTCCCAGCGCAAGGTGCGTGAGGGTCTTGTGGTCAGCGACAAGATGGACAAGACCGTCGTCGTCGAGATCGAGGATCGCGTCAAGCACGCGCTCTACGGCAAGGTGATCCGGCGGACGCGGAAGCTGAAGGCGCACGACGAGCAGAACACGTGCGGCATCGGCGACCGGGTTCTGATGATGGAGACCCGTCCGCTCTCCGCGACCAAGCGGTGGCGGATCGTCGAGATCCTCGAAAAGGCCAAGTGAGTGCGCCGGGCCGGCTCCGCACGGATCGGCCCGGTGTCCAGCCAACCACCCCGCCGCCGGACCCCTACCGGGCCGAAGGCGGGAACCGTCGTTCCGCCAAGCTTCGGTGAGCGTTTCGAAGAACTGGCAGACATAGGAGACCTCAAGTGATTCAGCAGGAGTCGCGACTCCGCGTAGCCGACAACACCGGGGCGCGGGAGATCCTGTGCATCCGTGTGCTCGGTGGTTCCGGTCGCCGTTACGCAAGCATCGGCGACGTCATCGTGGCCACCGTCAAGGACGCCATTCCCGGGGCCGGTGTGAAGAAGGGCGATGTCGTCAAGGCGGTCATCGTTCGCACGGCCAAGGAGAAGCGTCGGCCCGACGGCTCGTACATCCGTTTCGACGAGAACGCCGCTGTGATCATCCGTGACGGTGGAGATCCGCGCGGTACGCGCATCTTCGGCCCGGTCGGCCGAGAGCTGCGCAACAAGCGGTTCATGAAGATCATCAGCCTGGCACCGGAGGTGCTCTGACCGTGAAGATCAAGAAGGGCGACACGGTCGTCGTCATTGCCGGCAAGGACAAGGGTGCCAAGGGCAAGGTCATCGCCGCCTACCCGCGCCAGGACAAGGTCCTTGTCGAGGGCGTGAACCGCGTCAAGAAGCACGAACGGATCCGCACGACGCAGCGTGGTGCGAAGACCGGCGGCATCGTCACGCAGGAAGCCCCGATCCACATCTCGAACGTGCAGATCGTGGACGACCAGGGCAAGCCGACCCGGATCGGCTACCGCATCGACGACAGTGGCCAGAAGGTTCGCATCGCCCGTACCACCGGTAAGGACCTGTGATGACCGCCGCTACCCAGACCAAGACCCTGCCCCGGCTGAAGCAGAAGTACCGCGACGAGGTCATTTCTGCGCTCGCGGAGCAGTACAAGTACGGCAACCCCATGCAGATCCCCGGCCTGGTCAAGGTCGTCGTGAACATGGGTGTGGGCGAGGCCGCCCGGGACGCCAAGCTGATCGACGGCGCGGTCCGCGACCTCGCCACGATCACCGGCCAGAAGCCGCTGGTGCGCCGGGCGACCAAGTCCATCGCGCAGTTCAAGCTGCGCGAGGGCATGCCCATCGGTGCCAAGGTGACCCTGCGCAACGACCGGATGTGGGAGTTCCTGGACCGGCTGCTGTCCATCGCGCTCCCGCGTATCCGTGACTTCCGCGGCCTCGACGGGCGCAAGCTGGACGGCCACGGCAACTACACGTTCGGCCTGACCGAGCAGTCGGTGTTCCACGAGATCGACCAGGACCGCATCGACCGGGTCCGGGGCATGGACATCACCGTGGTGACCACCGCCAAGACCGACGACGAGGGCCGGGCGCTGCTCAAGCTCCTGGGCTTCCCGTTCAAGGAGAACTGAGTATGGCGAAGAAGGCGCTGATCCTGAAGGCCGCCGCGAAGCCGAAGTTCGGTGTGCGTGCGTACACCCGCTGCCAGCGCTGCGGTCGGCCGCACTCGGTGTACCGCAAGTTCGGACTCTGCCGGGTGTGCATCCGCGAGATGGCCCACCGCGGCGAACTCCCGGGCGTGTCCAAGGCCTCCTGGTAACCCGCCTACCGCGTCCGTGCGACGTGGCCACAAGGCAGAACCAATACCGCTTCGCCGTAGGCCCGCGGCAGGTCCCGGGAACCCCGGCGAGAAAGGTTGACGAATACCTATGACGATGACCGACCCGATCGCAGACATGCTTACTCGTCTGCGCAACGCCAACCAGGCGTACCACGACAAGGTGACCATGCCCTTCTCGAAGATCAAGGCGAACATCGCCGAGGTCCTCAAGGCCGAGGGCTACATCTCCTCCTGGTCGGCCGAGGAGCCGGAGGAAGGCGCCGTCGGCAAGCGGCTGGTCGTTGAGCTCAAGTACGGCCAGAACCGTGAGCGCAGCCTCGCCGGCATCAAGCGCGTCTCCAAGCCCGGCCTTCGGGTGTACGCCAAGTCCGACGAGCTCCCGCGCGTGCTCGGCGGCCTCGGTGTCGCGATCATTTCGACGTCCCAGGGACTGCTTACCGACCGGCAGGCCCGCAAGCGGAGCGTGGGCGGGGAAGTCCTCGCCTTCGTCTGGTAACGGAGACAAAGACATGTCGCGAATCGGACGCAAGTCGATCCCGGTCCCGGCCGGCGTCGACGTCACCATCACGGGCCAGACCGTCAAGGTCAAGGGCCCCAAGGGCGAGCTCTCGCACACCGTCATCGAGCCGATCTCGGTCGCGAAGACGGAGAGCGGCGAGCTGTCGGTCACCCGGCCCAACGACGAGCGCCGGGCGAAGGAACTGCACGGCCTCTCGCGTACCCTGGTCGCCAACATGATCACTGGCGTCACCGAGGGTTACACCAAGACGCTGGAGATCAACGGCACCGGTTACCGGGTGACCGCCCGGGGCAAGGACCTTGAGTTCGCCCTCGGTTTCTCGCACCCGGTCAACGTCACCGCGCCGGACGGCATCACGTTCTCGGTGGAGAAGCCGACGCAGTTCAGCGTGTCCGGCATCAACAAGCAGTTGGTCGGTGAGGTCGCTGCGAACATCCGGAAGATCCGTCCGCCGGAGCCCTACAAGGGCAAGGGCGTGAAGTACCAGGGCGAGGTCATCCGCCGTAAGGCTGGAAAGGCAGGTAAGAAGTGACCGCCACGCTGCTCAAGCGCCGCAATGGCGGCGGGGTCGCCTCCAAGCGGGCCGTCGGCAAGGCGCGTCGGCACTTCCGTGTCCGCCGGACCCTGCGCGGCACCGCCGAGCGCCCCCGCCTGGTCGTCTCCCGTTCCACGCGGCACATCACCGCGCAGATCATCGACGACGACAAGGGACACACGCTGGTGTCGGCCTCCACGCTCGACGCGTCCCTGCGGGGTGCGGAGGGCGACAAGAGCGCCCAAGCCACGAAGGTGGGTGCGCTGCTCGCCGAGCGCGCCAAGACCGCAGGTGTGTCCAAGGTCGTCTTCGACCGCGGCGGCAACAAGTACGCCGGGCGCATCGCCGCCCTGGCGGATGCCGCCCGGGAAGCCGGACTCGAGTTCTAGGAAGGAAGACCAATGCCTGGTCAGCAGCGCCGTGGCGGCGGGTCCGGCGGTAACAACGAGGGTGGCCGCCGGGACAACCGCCGCGAGGGCCGCGGTAACGCGCCCGTCGAGAAGACTCCGCACCTGGAGCGTGTCGTCGCGATCAACCGTGTCGCCAAGGTCGTCAAGGGTGGTCGTCGCTTCAGCTTCACCGCTCTGGTGATCGTGGGCGACGGCGACGGCACCGTGGGCATCGGATATGGAAAGGCCAAGGAGGTGCCCGCGGCCATCGCCAAGGGCGTCGAGGAGGCCAAGAAGCACTTCTTCAAGGTGCCGCGGATCGCGGCCACCATCCCGCACCCGGTCACCGGTGAGGCGGCCGCGGGTGTCGTGCTGCTCAAGCCGGCCTCCGCCGGTACCGGCGTCATCGCCGGCGGTCCGGTGCGCGCCGTGCTGGAGTGCGCCGGCATCCACGACGTGCTCAGCAAGAGCCTCGGGTCCTCCAACCCGATCAACATCGTGCACGCGACCGTGGCCGCTCTGAAGGGCCTTGAGTCGCCGGAGAAGGTCGCTGCCCGGCGCGGTCTGCCGGTGGAGGACGTCGCACCGGCAGCCATGCTGGCGGCGCGTGCGGAAGCGGCGGGGGTGCGCTGATGGCACGCCTGAAGGTCACTCAGGTCCGCTCCAACATCGGCCGCAAGCCGAAGCAGCGTGAGTCGCTGCGCTCGCTCGGCCTGAAGCGGATCAACGATGTGGTGGTCAAGGAGGACCGCCCCGAGATTCGGGGCATGATCTTCGCCGTGAACCACCTCGTGACTGTTGAGGAGGTCGAGTAATGGCGATCAAGGTGCATCACCTGCGCCCGGCGCCCGGCGCCAAGACGGCGAAGACCCGCGTGGGCCGTGGTGAAGGTTCCAAGGGTAAGACCGCCGGTCGCGGTACCAAGGGTTCGAAGGCCCGCAAGAACATCTCGGCGGCGTTCGAGGGTGGGCAGATGCCGATCCACATGCGCCTGCCGAAGATGAAGGGCTTCAAGAACAAGAACAAGGTCGTCTTCCAGGTCGTGAACCTGGACCGGCTCGCCGAGCTGTTCCCGCAGGGCGGCGAGGTCGGTCCGGCCGAGCTGGCCGAGGCGGGCGCGGTCCGCCGTGGCCAGCCGGTCAAGGTTCTCGGTTCCGGCGAACTGGGCGGCGTGTCGCTGACCGTCTCGGCGCACGCGTTCAGCGAGTCGGCGAAGGAGAAGATCGCCGCTGCCGGTGGCTCGGCCACCGAGCTGTAAGGACCGCAGGATGCCCGCCCTGACGTCGAAATGACGGCAGGGCGGCATTCCCTTTCCGGCTCAATGTCGCTAACCTCCTACTTTTGAGTGCAGGTGCGGAGCCCCTTACCGTCCCTCGGCCCGTTGTCCGCTCCGTCCGGTCGCCCCGGATGACCGCGGATGCGGCCACCGTGCCTGACCCCGGCCGCACCAGGCTGTTAGAGTCCGTTCCCAGCTAGGGAAATCGGTCGTCCGGACCGATGCCCACCCCCGTCCGCCTGATCCGGCGGTAACCTCGCGCAGGAGGAAGAAGTTGCTCTCCGCCTTTACCAGTGCGTTCCGGACGCCTGACCTGCGCAAGAAGCTGTTGTTCACCGTGGCGATCATCGGTGTCTACCGCCTCGGCGCCACGTTGCCCAGCCCTGGCGTGTCCTACACCAACGTCCGCAACTGCCTGGAGGCGGTGCAGACCTCGGACGCCGGCGGCGGCGTGTTGAACATCCTGAATCTGTTCTCTGGCGGAGCGCTGCTCCAGCTCTCGGTGTTCGCGCTCGGCATCATGCCCTACATCACCGCGTCGATCATCCTGCAACTGCTCACCGTGGTGATTCCCCGCCTGGAGCAGTTGCGCAAGGAGGGCCAGTCCGGCCAGGCGAAGATCACCCAGTACACCCGGTACCTGACGCTGGGCCTGGCGATCCTGCAGTCCTCGGCGTTCGTCGCGCTGGCCCGCTCCGGTCAACTGTTCGCCGGGGCGTGCCCGCAGGACAACGCGAAGTTCCAGATCATTCCGGAGAACACCGGGCTGCCGATGTGGCTGACCCTCGCGGTGCTGGTGACCACCATGACCGCGGGCACCGGCGTGGTGATGTGGCTGGGCGAGCTGATCACCGACCGGGGCGTCGGCAACGGCATGTCCGTGCTGATCTTCACCTCGATCACCGCGCGGCTCCCCGGTGAGGGCTGGACGATCAAGGAGTCCAGCGGCGTCGCCAAGTTCCTGCTGGTGATCGCCTTGGTGCTGGTCATCATCTGCGCGGTGGTCTTCATCGAGCAGGCACAGCGCCGGATCCCGGTGCAGTACGCGAAGCGCATGATCGGCCGACGGATGTACGGCGGCACCTCGACCTACATCCCGCTCAAGGTCAACCAGTCCGGCGTGGTGCCGGTGATCTTCGCGTCGTCGCTGCTCTACCTGCCGAAGCTCTACCTGCAGTTCTTCGACCCGAACAACCTCAAGGGTTACCAGCAGTGGATCCAGAACAACCTGGCGAACCCCAGCCACTGGATCTATATCACGACGTACTTCTTCCTGATCATCTTCTTCACGTACTTCTACGTCTCGATCACGTTCAACCCGACCGAGGTCGCGGACAACATGAAGAAGTACGGTGGTTTCGTACCGGGTATCCGGCCCGGTAAGCCGACCGCCGACTACCTGGACTTCATCCTCAGCCGGATCACCCTTCCCGGAGCGCTCTACCTGGGTCTGATCTCGGTGCTGCCGAACTTCTTCTTCATCTGGCTGGACAATCAGCAGTACCAGAACTTCCCGTTCGGAGGCACCGCAGTGCTGATCATGGTGGGTGTGGGGCTGGAAACGGTGAAGCAGATCGAAAGCCAGTTGATGCAGCGAAACTACGAAGGGTTCCTCCGGTAGTGGCGACGCGGAGCCGGGGGGCTCACGCGTTTGGAAAGACTCGTTCTCACCGAAGCGAGGCGATGTAGGTGCGGCTTGTACTCGTGGGCCCTCCCGGGGCCGGCAAGGGGACCCAGGCTGAGTTCATCGCCGCCCATCTGGCCGTGCCGAAGATCTCGACCGGCGACATCTTCCGGGCCAACGTCTCGCAGGGCACGCCGCTGGGCGTGGAGGCGAAGCGCTACATGGATGCCGGGCAGCTCGTGCCCGACGAGGTCACCATCAACATGGTCCGGGACCGGCTCGCCGAGCCGGACGCCGGTGATGGCTTCCTGCTGGACGGCTTCCCGCGTACCGTCCCGCAGGCCTCGGCGCTGGACAAGCTGCTCGCCGACCTCGGCACCGCGCTCGACCTGGTGATGGAGCTGGTGGTCGACGACGACGAGGTCATCCGACGGCTGTCCGGGCGGCGGACGTGCCGCGGCTGCGGCAAGATCTGGCACGTCGAGTTCGATCCGACCAGCAAGGACAACATCTGCGACAGGTGTGGCTCCGAGTTGTTCCAGCGCGACGACGACAAGGCCGACACTATTGCCAACCGGCTGGTGGAGTACTCCGACAAGACCGCGCCGCTGGTCGACTTCTACGGCGCTCAGGGCAAGCTGGTCGGGATCGACGCGACCGGGCCGGTCGAGGACGTGACCGTACGGGCCATCGACGCCCTGCGGTCCTACGGAGGCTGACATGCGCCGCCAGCAGCCGGACATCCAGATGAAGACACCCGAACAGATCGAGCTGATGCGGGGCGCCGGCCTGGTGGTGGCCGCGGCGCTGCAGGCGATGCGCGAAGCGGTGGCTCCCGGCGTGTCGACGGCGGACCTCGACGCGGTCGCCGAGAAGGTGATCCGCGATGCCGGCGCCGTCCCGTCCTTCAAGGGCTACATGGGCTTCCCGGCCTCGATCTGCGCCTCGGTCAACGAGCAGGTGGTGCACGGCATCCCGGCGCCGGATCAGGTGCTGCGCGAGGGCGACTTGCTGTCTCTGGACTGCGGGGCGATCCTGCACGGCTGGCACGGCGACGCGGCCATCACGGTCGGGGTAGGCGAGGTCGATCCGTCGCTGCTCACCATGGCAGCGGTGGCGGAGGACGCGATGTGGGCGGGGATCGCCGCTGCGGCCCGTGGGGCGGCCGGCGGCCGCGGACGGCTCACCGACATCTCGTACAGCGTCGAGAAGACCGTCCGCAAGGCCGGGCGGTACGGCATCGTCGAGGGCTACGGCGGGCACGGCATCGGCACCGAGATGCACCAGGATCCGCACGTGCTCAACCACGGCAAGCCCGGTAAGGGGCCCCGGCTGGTGGCGGGCATGGCGCTGGCCATCGAGCCGATGATCACCAAGGGTTCCCCGCGGACGTTGGAGCTGGACGACGGTTGGACGGTCATCACGCGTGACCGTTCGATCGCGGCGCACGTCGAGCACACCATGGCGCTGCTGGACGACGGCGTGTGGGTGACCACGGCGCCGGACGGTGGACGGGCCCGGCTGGGCGACCTCGTCACCTCTCGTCAGAGTGCCGACGTGATCAATTGATCGACCGCCTCGGGCGCTGTCATGCTGTACGCCATGGGCCCGGAGGACATGCGTGTCGGTGATGGCGACCGTGAGGCGGCGGCGGAGCGGCTGAAGGCGGCGCTCGACGAGGGACGCCTGGATCTGCACGAGTACGACGAGCGGGTGCAGCAGGCGTACACCGCGAAGACGTACGGGGACCTCAACGGGCTGTTCGCCGATCTTCCCGGGCCGGCTCCGGCCGCGCACTCGCAGGTCCAGCCGCATCAGACGGGTGGTTCTCCGGAGTCGGCTGCGGCAGGCAAGGAGCCCGCCCGGGGATTGCCGGGCTGGGTGTCGAGCTACGCTGCCGTGTTCATCGTCTGCGTGATCATTTGGGGAATCACGAGCGCGAGCTCCGGCCAATGGCAGTACTTCTGGCCGGTCTGGATGCTCATCCCGCTGGTGTTCGGCATCGTGGGCGGATGGGGCGGGGGATCGGGGCGGTCTCGTCGGCGCCGTGATCGCTGACTGAAACGGATAAACAGCTACTTACCGGGCGCAACACGCCCGACTCCGGGTGCGGGGGACCTCGGTTTGGTGTCTCACTTTGTGCGCGCGTACACTGGCTAGTCGGCGCGCAGCGTCCACTCTTTCGTGTCCATCAGCGCTTCGGTGGACCAAGGAGCCGCGGCTGGTCCAGACCCCCTCAGGCCTGGGATGAACGCTGTCGCCTGCCCTACGAACCCAGTGTCAGGTAGCGGAGGACATGCCAAAGAAAGACGGAGCCATCGAGATCGAGGGCCGAGTGATCGAGCCCCTGCCGAACGCCATGTTCCGGGTGGAGCTTGCCAATGGGCACAAGGTCTTGGCTCACATCAGCGGCAAAATGCGGCAGCACTACATCCGCATCCTTCCCGAGGACCGGGTCGTCGTCGAACTCTCGCCGTACGACCTGACCCGCGGGCGGATCGTCTACCGCTACAAGTAACGGGTTCTGTCCGTCCGACCGAGAGTTAAGGCAAAACCGTGAAGGTCAAGCCGAGCGTCAAGCCGATCTGCAACAAGTGTCGGATCATCCGCCGGCACGGCCGGGTCATGGTCATCTGCTCCGACCCGCGCCACAAGCAGCGCCAGGGCTGAGTCCCTCCGGCGCTGTCGGATCGCACCAAGAGAACAAGCTCGTCCCAGCCGCGGCATCACTTCAGCGATGAATCGCGGCCCCACCCCCGGTCGGAGGCCGGGGCCCGCCCGGGCAGGCGGGGCGTGGACGGGCGCAGACCTCCGAAGGACAACGAGGAGCACGCCCGCCAATGGCACGACTCGTCGGCGTCGATCTTCCCCGCGAGAAGCGGATGGAGATCGCGCTCACCTACATCTTCGGTATCGGCCGGACACGTGCGGTCGAAGCACTGACCGCCACCGCGATCGATCTGAACAAGCGCGCCAAGGACCTCTCGGACGAGGAGCTGGTTCAGCTCCGCGACTACATCGAGGCCAACTTCAAGGTCGAGGGCGACCTGCGCCGCGAGGTCGCCGCGGACATCCGCCGCAAGGTCGAGATCGGCTGCTACGCCGGCATCCGTCACCGCCGCGGTCTCCCCGTTCGGGGACAGCGCACGCGGACCAACGCGCGCACCCGCAAGGGTCCGAAGCGCACGGTCGCAGGCAAGAAGAAGCCGGGTCGCAAGTAGTAGGTCTCCCACCGCAAATCTGGCTGATGCCCGCAGCGGGTTGGCCAGACTCGTCAGCATTCAGGAGCGCACAGGAATATGCCACCAAAGGCACGCGCTGGGGCCGCCGTCAAGAAGGTCCGGCGCAAGGAACGCAAGAACGTCGCCCACGGGCAGGCGCACATCAAGAGCACCTTCAACAACACCATCGTGTCGATCACGGATCCGACCGGCGCGGTGATCTCCTGGGCCTCGTCCGGCCAGGTGGGCTTCAAGGGCTCGCGTAAGTCGACCCCGTTCGCCGCGCAGTTGGCCGCCGAGGCCGCCGCCCGGCGCGCGATGGAGCACGGCATGCGCAAGGTCGACGTGTTCGTGAAGGGACCCGGCTCCGGCCGGGAGACCGCCATCCGTTCGCTGCAGGCCGCGGGCCTGGAGGTCGGGCAGATCTCCGACGTCACGCCGCAGCCGCACAACGGATGCCGTCCGCCGAAGCGTCGCCGGGTCTGAGGGGGAGAACGAATTCATGGCTCGTTACACAGGTGCGGACTGCAAGCGCTGCCGCCGCGAAAAGATGAAGCTGTTCCTCAAGGGCAGCAAGTGCGACGGTCCGAAGTGCCCGTTCGAGTCCCGGCCGTTCCCGCCCGGGCAGCACGGCCGTGGCCGGACCAAGGAGACCGAGTACCTGCTCCAGCACCGGGAGAAGCAGAAGGCCCGGCGCGCGTACGGCGTACTCGAGAAGCAGTTCCGTGGCTACTACGAGGAGGCTGTCACCAAGCCCGGCAAGACCGGTGAGGTGCTGCTGCAGATCCTCGAGTCGCGACTGGACAACGTCGTCTACCGGGCGGGCTTCGCCGCGTCCCGGGACATGGCCCGGCAACTGGTCAAGCACGGCCACCTGCTGGTCAACGGCATCAAGGTGGACATCCCGTCCTACCGGGTCAAGGAGCACGACATCGTGCAGGTCCGGGAGAAGTCCAAGCAGCTCACCCCGTTCGTGGTGGCGCAGGCGCAGGCCGGATCGCGTCCGGTGCCGGCGTGGCTGGAGCCCATCCCGAGCGACATGAAGATCCTGATCCACACGCTCCCGGCCCGGCAGGTCATCGACACGCAGGTCCAGGAGCAGCTCATCGTCGAGCTCTACTCCAAGTAGCGCTCGAAGGGGATGCCGGTCACGGCCGGCATCCCCGACACACTGCGGACGGCCATCAAATAGCGGGTGGCCCGACAGAAAGAAGAAACAGCGTGCTCATCAGCCAGCGTCCCAGCCTCTCGGAAGAGTCGCTCAGCGAGACCCGTTCCCGGTTCACCATCGAACCGCTGGAGCCGGGCTTCGGCTACACCCTGGGCAATTCGCTGCGCCGCACCCTGCTGTCGTCCATTCCGGGCGCGGCGGTGACCAGCATCAAGATCGACGGCGTGCTGCACGAGTTCACCACGATCCCCGGCGTCAAGGAGGACGTGGTCGAGCTGGTGATGAACGTCAAGGATCTCACCGTCAGTTCCGAGCACGACGAGCCGGTCAGCATGTACCTGCGTAAGCAGGGTCCCGGCGACGTCACCGCGGGCGACATCCAGCCGCCGGCCGGAGTCTCGGTGCACAACCCCGATCTGAAGCTGGCCACCCTGAACAGCAAGGGTCGGCTGGACATGGAGCTCACCGTCGAGCGCGGCCGTGGCTACGTGACCGCGGCGCAGAACAAGAACGCCGGCGCCGAGATCGGCCGCATCCCGGTCGACTCGATCTACTCGCCGGTGATGAAGGTGACGTACCGCGTCGAGGCCACCCGTGTCGAGCAGCGTACGGACTTCGACCGGCTGATCATCGACGTCGAGTCGAAGGCGTCCATCTCGCCGCGCACCGCGTTGGCCTCGGCCGGCTCGACCCTGGTCGAGCTGTTCGGGCTGTGCCGGGAACTGGACGAGACCGCCGAGGGCATCGACATCGGACCGTCTCCGCAGGACGCGCAACTGGCCGCCGACCTGGCCCTGCCGATCGAGGAGCTGGACCTCACCGTCCGCTCGTACAACTGCCTCAAGCGCGAGGGCATCAACACCGTCGGCGAGCTGATCGGGCGCACGGAGGCCGACCTTCTCGATATAAGGAACTTCGGTCAGAAGTCCATCGACGAGGTCAAGATGAAGCTCGCCGGAATGGGCCTGGGACTCAAGGACAGCGCGCCGTCCTTCGACCCGGCGCACGTCGTGGACTCGTTCGGCGACGTGGACTACGACACCGACGACTACCGCGAGACCGAGCAGCTCTAGTCGCCGGCGATCCCGGACGGAAACCTCACAAGGAGCATCAGAAATGCCCACGCCCACCAAGGGTCCCCGCCTCGGCGGCAGCCCGGCGCACGAGAAGCTGCTGCTGGCCAACCTGGCCACGGAGCTCTTCCGGCACGGGAAGATCAAGACCACCGAGGCGAAGGCCAAGCGCCTGCGCCCGCTGGCTGAGCAGCTCATCACGAAGGCCAAGCGCGGCGACCTGCACGCCCGTCGGCGCGTGTTGACCGTCGTCAAGGACAAGGACGTCGTGTACGCCCTGTTCGAGCAGATCGCTCCGCGTTACGGCAACCGTCCGGGTGGCTACACCCGGATCACCAAGACCGGCCCGCGCCGGGGCGACGCCGCCCCGATGGCGGTCATCGAGCTGGTCGAGGAGCTGCAGATCGCGGCGAGCACCGGGTCGGCGGCGGGCAAGTCCGCCCGCAAGGCCGCCGCTCAGCAGAACAAGGTGGAGGCGCTGTCCCGCGAGGACGAGGCCCCGGCCGCCGCCGCGACCGCGGACCAGGACGCCGAGGCTCCGGTGAGCGCGTCCGGTGACAAGGGTGCCGAGGGCCCCGGCGACCAGGCCGAGGGCGAAGACACCAGCAAGGCCTGAGCCGTTCGTCGGTTCGGTGGGCCCGGCACCCCTGGAGGGGCGCCGGGCCCTTGCCGTTGCCAGCAGAGCCAGAGACGGGACAGCTCGCCATGCAGGAGGACAGCACCGTGCAGGCCCGGCCCGAGACCCCGGAGGGTGGTGCCGCGCAACGCCTTCGGCTCGACGTGTCGTACGACGGCACGGCGTTCTCCGGATGGGCGGTGCAGCCCACGCGCCGTACGGTCGCCGGGGTGCTGACCGCCGCGTTGGAGACGCTCACCGGCGCCGGGGTGCCGCTGGGCATGACGGTCGCCGGCCGCACCGACGCGGGCGTGCACGCCACCGGCCAGGTGTGCCACGTCGACGTACCCGGCGCGACGTGGGCGGAACTGCGCGATTCGCTGCTGCGGCGGCTGGCCGCGTTGATGCCGGCGGATGCCCGCGTCCGCGCGGTGACGCCCGTCCCGCCGTCGTTTGACGCGCGCTTCTCCGCCACCTTCCGGCGGTACGAGTACCGCGTCGCGGACACCGGTTGGGGACCGGAACCGCTGCGTCGGCACGACACCCTCGGCTGGGTGCGTCCGCTGGATCTGGAACGCCTGCGCGCCGCCGCCGCGGGCTTGGTCGGCGAGCACGACTACGCCGCGTTCTGCAAGCGCAAGGAGAATGCCACCACCGTCCGGGCCATCTCCCGTCTGGACTGGCGGCGCGATCCGGACGGCGTCGCCGTGGCGGTCGTGCAGGCCGACGCGTTTTGCCAGGCCATGGTTCGCAGCCTGGTGGGTGCCATGCTGGCCGCGGGTGACGGTCGCCGGGAGGTGTCCTGGCCGGCGTCCCTGCTGCGCCTGCGGGAACGGTCCAGCGCGGTCACCGTGGCACCCGCGCACGGGCTGACCCTGGTGGCGGTCGGCTACCCGGAGGAGGCCGAGTACGCCCGTCGGGCGGACGCCACCCGCCGGTTGCGAGTGCCGGACGCGATCGCCTAGGCGCTCAGCACGCCGCCGCTCAGGTACCGCTCCAGCAGGTCCTCGGCGATGCGCTGCCCAGTGGGGTCGCTCGCCGCGATCGGACGGCCATCCCGCGGCGACACCACGCAATAGAGCAGGTAGCGGTCGGTCACCTGCCAGCCCACCTGGGACGGAAGCTCCGGCGCGGGGGACAGGCCCGTGCCGAGCGGCGCGAAATTGCCCTCGCCGCCTTCCACCAGGGATCGGATGCGATCACGGACGCGCGCGGCGCCGTCCGCGTCCGGCAGGGTGAAGACTCCCGCGGTGACTCGGAACCGATCGCCGTACGGCGGAATCATCCGGGCACGTACCACCTGGCTGCAGCGATCTTCGGCGAGGATGTCGCCGAGGCCTCCGGTGACTGCCATGCGGCACTCGGTGTCGACCTGGGTCAGCTCGATCCGATAGGTCGCCGCACCGACGCTGATCTGCGTGCCGGGGAAGACCGCCCGCGGGTCCAACGGGCCGTCGGCGGCGCGGTTGCCGTGGTGGTGCGTCGCCGCACCCGGGCCGGTGGACTGCCCGGCCCGCGCGTCGGCGCCGTCGTCCTGCATCAGCAGGACGCTCGCGGCGCAGATCGTGATGACGATGACGGCGGTCAGCATGTTCCCCAGGCAACGTGCGGTGCGGCGCGGATGGCGCTCGGCCCGGTACACCCGCGGCGACGGGGAGGTCCGCTGGGGGAGAGCCACCGCAGCCGGGTACGCGTTGTCCGCCGAGCGGCGATGCGGTCGGGTGGCCGGATCGGTAGTCCGCTGCCGGGGCACCCGGTGCCGCACGAGCTGGGCGAGCGCGCCGTCCGGTGCCGCGCGATGGGCGGAGCCGCGACGCGGGGCACCGCGATGGACGGCACCGCGTCGAAGGGCACCGCGTCGAAGGGCATGGGGCGCGGAACCGAGCTGCATGGCGACCACCGTAGGGCGAAGTGGCAGATGGTGAACGCACACCATGTGCGGCACCCCGGAGACGGTCGATCGTTTATCCGCGGCAGAATTTATGGGTGACCGCCGACCATTATTTCAGCGCCGAACCGGCCGCCCCGGCCCGCCCGGTCGAGGTGGAGTTCCATGCCGCCGGTAAGGACTATGCGCTCGCCGCCGCCTCCGGAGTGTTCTCCGCCGGGCGGCTCGATCCGGGTACCGCGGTGCTGCTGCGCAAGGGCGACCTTCCCACGGCGGCGACCGGCGGCGCCGTGCTCGACCTGGGCTGCGGATACGGTCCGATCGCCTGCGTGCTGGCCTCCGAGGCGCCGCAGGCGACCGTGTACGCCGTGGACGTGAACGCACGGGCCCGCGACCTGACTCGGACCAACGCGGAGGCGCTCGGGCTGCGGATCCACGTCGGCGCCCCGGAGGAGGTGCCGGAGGACGTCGCGTTCGAGCAGATCTGGAGCAACCCGCCCACCCACGTCGGCAAGGCGGAGCTGCACGCGATGCTGGAACGGTGGCTTCCCCGGCTGCGGTCGGACGGCGTCGCGTGGCTGGTGATCAACCGTCACCTCGGCGGCGATTCGCTGCATGCCTGGCTGGTCTCGCTCGGCTGGCAGGTCGCCCGGGTGGCCAGCCAGAAGGGCTACCGTGTGCTGCGGGTGAGCGGAAAAACAGACTGACCGTTCCGGGTCCCGGCGGGCAGGATGACCGGGTGGGTTACGTGGATGTCGCCGGGGTGCGGCACGTGCTGCCGGACGGGCGTGAATTGTTCGCCGACGTCTCCTTCCGGGTCGGCGAGGGCGCCAAGGTCGCGCTGGTCGGCCCGAACGGCGCGGGTAAGACGACGTTGCTGCGGATGGTGGCGGGCGACCTCCCGGTCGCCGTGGGTGCGATCGCGCGCTCCGGCGGGCTCGGCGTGATGCGCCAGTTCATCGGCATGATCGGCGACGGCCGTACGCTCGGCGACCTGGCTCTGTCGTTGGTGGAGCCGGCGCTGCGTGAGGCCGGCTCGGCGCTCGCCAAGGCCGCCGCCGCGCTGGACGACGCGGAGAAGTCCCAGATCCGCTACGCCCATGCACTGGCCCGGTGGGGCGAGTGCGGCGGGTACGACGCGGAGGTGCTGTTCGACACGGTCGCCGTGGCGATCCTCGGCAAGGCGTGGGATGAGGTGCGGGACCGCCCGGTGCGGACGCTTTCCGGCGGGCAGCAGAAGCGCTTCGCGCTCGATCTGTTGCTGCGGGGCAGCGACGAGGTGCTGTTGCTCGACGAGCCGGACAACTTCCTCGACGTGCCCGGCAAGCGTTGGCTGGAGGCCCGGCTGCGCGACTCGGACAAGTCGGTGCTCTACGTCTCGCACGACCGGGAGCTGCTGGCCCAGACGGCCGATCGGGTGGTCGCCGTGGAGGGCGGCAGCGCCTGGACGCATCCGGGCGGGTTCGCGTCCTGGCACGAGGCGCGGGCGTCCCGGCACGAGCGGCTGGAGGAGAACCGGCGTCGCTGGGATGAGGAGCGTCAGAAGCTGCGCGAGCAGATGCTGATGTACAAGCAGAAGTCCGCGTACAACTCGGACATGGCCTCGCGCTATCAGTCGGCGCAGACCAAGCTGCGCAAGTTCACCGAGGCCGGTCCGCCGCCGCTGCCACCGCGGGAACAGACCCTGCGGATGCATCTGCGCGGTGGCCGTACCGGCAAGCGGGCGGTGATCTGCAGCAGCCTGGAGCTCGACGATCTGACGTTCCCCTTCGACCTGGAAGTCTGGTACGGGGATCGGGTCGCCGTGCTCGGCGCCAACGGCACCGGCAAGTCGCACTTCCTGCGGCTGCTCGCGGCGGGTGGCTCGGCGCCGGAGGCGGAGAACCGGCCGGTGACCGGCGGCCCGCTCGCTCCGGTGGCGCACACCGGCTCGGCCCGGCTGGGCGCCCGGGTGCGGCCCGGTCATTTCTCCCAGACCCACGACCGTCCGGAGTTGGTGGACCGGACGTTGGTGGAGATTCTCTGGCGTGGTGACGACCATCGGGACGGCCGGGACCGGGCGCTCGCGATGCGCGCCCTCAACCGCTATCAGCTCGCCGGGCAGGGTGACCAGCGGTTCGGCACGTTGTCCGGCGGTCAGCAGGCACGCTTTCTGGTGCTGTTGCTGGAGCTGTCCGGCGCGACGGTGCTGCTGCTGGACGAACCGACGGACAACTTGGACCTGGCGTCGGCCGAGGCGTTGGAGGAGGGCCTGGGCAAGTTCGAGGGAACGGTGATTGCGGTCACGCATGATCGGTGGTTCACCCGCGCTTTCGACCGCTTCGTGGTCTTCCAGGGCGACGGCGAGGTGATCGAAACACCCGCACCGGTGTGGGACGTGCGCTGAGGTCTTTACGCAGCGGCCAGTTCGAGTTACGTTCCGTTTTGGAAACAACCCCACGGGAGTCCGGCGAACCGGGCTGAGAGGGGGGCTGATGCGGCCCCCGACCGTCGAACCTGATCCGGGTCATGCCGGCGCAGGGAGGAGCATGTTGTGGACCGAACGTTCCCGTGCCTGCACGTGATCACCGGCCATCGTCCCGAGGAGACGGTCCGCGCCGTGGTCGCCGTCGCGGCCCGGCTCGGCGCCACCGACCGGCTCGCCGTGCAGGTGCGCGTCGACGACGACATGTGTGACCGGGAAGCCTTCGAGCTCACCTCCCGCATCCTCGGCCGGTGCCGCCCGCAGGGCGTGCTCTGCCTGGTCAACGACCGGCTCGATGTGGCGCTGGCGGCCGGTGCGGACGGCGCGCACGTGGGTGCCGAGGATCTGCCGGTGGCGGCGGCGCGGCGAGTGCTCGGACCGGCCGCGGTGCTCGGCGCCACCTGTCGCACCCCCGCCGCGGCCCGAGCGGCGCGCGACTGCGGCGCGACCTATGTGGGCGTCGGACCGGCGTACGCGACCGCCACCAAGACGGGCCTGCCGGACCCGATCGGTCCGGACGGGGTGGCCGCCGTGGTGCGGGCGGTGCCGGACATGCCGGTGGTGGCCATCGGCGGCGTCACCGTCGAGCGATTGCCCGAACTCGTCGGCTGCGGCGTCGCGGTGATCGGGGCGCTGCGTGCCGATCCGGACGGGGCGGCACAACGGTTCCTCACTGCCCTGTCCCGGCCGCTGAGCAGGATCGCATGAACGTCTCGATCATCGGCGGTGGAATCATCGGCCTGTCCGTCGCGTGGCGCCTGATCGACCGGGGAGCCCGGGTGACCGTGCACGATCCCGGCGGTGTGGACGGGGCCTGGCACGTCGCCGCGGGCATGCTCGCTCCGGGCCGGGAGAGTGGCTTCGAGGATCCGGCGCTGATCACCCTGCTGGACGAGTCGGCCCGCCGGTGGCCGGACTTCGCCGGACGGCTCGGCACCGATGTCGGCTTCGACACGTCGGGCACCCTGGGCGTCGCGCTGACCGCGGACGACGCCGCCGAGGCGGGGCGGTTCTGGCCGGCCGAACGGCTCGGCCCGACCGCGCTGCGGGAGCGCGAACCGGCGCTGTCCCCGCGCCTGCGGGCGGGTGTCCATCTGCCCGCCGACCGGCAGGTGGATCCCCGGCGCGTGGTCGCCGCGCTGCGCGCTCGGCTGCGTGGCCACCTGGTGCCGGAATGCGTCGGCAAGGCGACCGATCTGGACGCCGACGTGGTCGTGGTGGCAGCCGGGTGCGGCACGGCGGACCTGACCGGGCTGCCGGTGCGGCCGGTCAAGGGACAGTTGCTGCGCCTGCGTGGCGAGCCCGGCCTGCTGCGGCACGTGATCGACGGGGCGGCCGACGGCCGGCACGTCTATCTGGTGCCCCGCGCGGACGGCGAGGTCGTGGTGGGCGCCACCCAGGAAGAACTCGGGGACCGGACGGTCACCGCGGGTGGGGTGCTCGACCTGCTCCGCGCGGCAGTCGATCTGGTGCCCGCGCTCGCCGACTTCGCCCTCGCCGAGACCACGGCCGGCCACCGACCCGGCACGCCGGACAACATGCCGCTGCTGGGGACGCTTCCGCGGTACGCGCGGGGTGGCGCCGCGGGACCGCGGATCGTGGTGGCCGCGGGGCACCACCGCAACGGGATCCTGCTCGCCCCGATCACCGCCGACCTGATCGCCGACCTGGTGCTGACCGGGCGAGCCGACCCGTCACTCGCCCCCTTCGATCCCGGGAGGTTCGAGTGCGATTGACCGTGAACGGCGCGAGCCGGGAGATCCCCGAGGACTGCCGGGTCGCCGACCTGGTGGCCACCCTCACCGAGGCGCGTCGCGGCGTGGCGGTGGCGGTCAACGGCGAAGTGGTGCCCCGCTCCGCATGGGCGGCGGCGGGCCTGCGCGACGGCGACCGGGTGGAAGTGCTCACCGCGGCGCAAGGAGGATGAGATGTTCAAGGATTCCCGGCTGATCCTGGGCACCGGAGGGGCGACCAGCCTGGCGTCGCTGGAGGCGGCGATCGTGGCCTCCGGCACCGATCTCGTCACGGTCGCGCTGCGCCGCGTCGACGCGGCCGGTCCGGGGCTGTTGCCGATGCTGTCCCGCCTCGGTGTGCGCCTGCTGCCGAACACGGCGGGCTGCTACACCGCCGCGGATGCGGTCAAGACCGCGCGGATGGCGCGCGAGGCGTTCGAGACCGATCTGCTGAAACTGGAGGTGATCGGCGACGACCGCACCCTGCTGCCGGACGGCCTGGAACTGCTGCGGGCGGCCGAGACATTGGTGGCGGACGGCTTCACCGTGCTGCCGTACACGAGCGACGATCCGGTTCTGGCCACCCGGCTGGCCGGAGTGGGCTGCGCCGCGGTGATGCCGGCCGGCTCGCCGATCGGCTCTGGCCTGGGCATCTCGAACCCGCATCACATCCGACTGATCCGCCAGGCGGTGGACGTGCCGGTGGTGCTCGACGCGGGCATCGGTACCGCCTCCGACGCCGCGCTCGCCATGGAATTGGGCTGCGACGCGGTGCTGGTGGCCAGCGCGGTGACCCGGGCCGCCGATCCGGCGCGGATGGCCACCGCCATGCGGCACGCGGTGCAGGCGGGCATGCTCGCCGCCTCGGCCGGCCGGATACCGCGCCGCTTCCACGCGCTCGCGTCCACCGCGGACGAGGGGGCGGCCCAGTGGTGACCCCGTCCGGGCCAGTGGTGACCCCGTCCGGCCTGGTGGTGCTGACCGATCGCACGCTGTCGGTGCGGCCGTTGCCGGAGACCGTCGCGGCGGCCGTGCGCGGCGGCGCGGAGTGGGTGCTGCTGCGCGAGCGCGACCTGCCGCCCTCCCGGCGCACCGCGCTGGCGGCGGCGTTGCGTGCCGTGCTGCCGCCGGGCCGGCTGATCGTTGCCGGGCCGGACCCGTTGGGCGGGAACGCCGTGCACCTCGCCGAGCGAGACCGGTCCCCGGCGGAGTCGGGCGAACGCCCGGCCCTGGTCGGACGGTCGTGTCACGCGCCCGCCCCGGGAGCCGAGGGCGGGACATCTCACTCCGATGTGGACTATGTGACGGTGTCGCCGGTCTATCCGACGACCACCAAACCGGGGTACGGGCCGGCGCTGACCCCGGCCGGGGCGGCAGCCATCGCCGGTGATCGCCGATGGCTGGCACTGGGCGGGATCGACACCGCCGACCGCGCTCGGGCGTGTGCGGATGCCGGCGCGGCGGGAATCGCGGTGCTCGGCGCGGTGATGCGGGCGTCCGATCCGGAGCGCGTCGCCGGGGCGTTGTCCGCGGCGTTCGCCGACGCCCGTGCCCGTACCGGCGTGCGGAGCGGCCGGTGACGCCGACGGTGGTGCTGACCGTCGCCGGGTCGGACTCCGGCGGCGGCGCCGGGATCCAGGCGGATCTCAAGACGTTCGCGGCGCTCGGCGCGTACGGCGTCTCGGTGCTGACCGCGATCACCGCGCAGAACACCCGCGGCGTACGGGCCGTGCATGTGGTCCCGGCCGCGATGGTGGCCGCGCAGCTCGACGCGGTCCTGGACGACATGCGGGTGCGCGCGGTGAAGGTGGGCATGGTGCCCGACCCGGACGTGGCCGCGGTCATCGCCGAGCGGGCGCATCGGATGCCGGTTGTGGTCGTGGATCCGGTGATGGTGGCGACATCCGGCAGCCGGCTCGCCGACGTTGCCGCGGTCCGGCCGCTGATCGCGTGCGCGCAGGTGCTGACACCGAACCGGCACGAGGCGGCGGCGCTGCTGGACCGGCGGGTGGACACGGTGGACGAGATGGCCGCGGCGGCTGCGGCGCTGGCCGACGCCAGCGGTGGCGCGGTGGTGGTCACCGGCAGCGAACTGGCGGTGGACGTGCTGCATCACCGGGGCGAGACCTTGCATCTGCGAGGCGTTCCGCTGGACACGGCGAACAACCACGGCTCCGGCTGCACCTTCTCCTCGGCGATCGCGGCCCGGCTGGCGGGCGGGTGCGGCGTGCCGGACGCGGTGCTGAGCGCGAAGCAGTACGTCGCGCGGGCGCTGCTCGGCGGCAGCTCCTGGCAGATCGGCGGCGGCCCGGGACCGCTGAACCACTTCCCGTGACGACTTCCTGCGAACGACGAGGCCAGACCGTGAATCCCACCGACCAGGGGAGGACAGATGAGGCGCAAGGTGTACGTGGAAGGCGAACGCCCGGACATCCGGGTGCCGTTCACCGAGGTGGTGTTGAGCGGCGGCCACGAGCCGGTGCGGTTGTACGACACGTCCGGGCCGGGCAGCGATCCGGAGGTGGGACTGCCGCCGCTACGCCGGCCGTGGCGCCGCGCGGGTACCCAGTTGGCCGCCGCACGGACCGGTGAGATCACCCCGGAGATGGAGTTCGTCGCGATCCGCGAGGGCGTGGCGCCGCAGCTCGTACGGGACGAGATCGCGGCCGGGCGGGCGGTGCTGCCGGCGAACGTCAACCATCCGGAATCCGAGCCGATGGTGATCGGGTCGCGGTTCCTGGTGAAGGTGAACGCCAACATCGGCACGTCGGCGGTCACCTCGTCGGTGGCCGCGGAGGTGGACAAGCTCACCTGGGCGACGCGGTGGGGCGCGGACACCGTGATGGACCTGTCGACCGGCCCGGACATCCACCGAACCCGGGAGGCGATCCTGCGCAACGCCGCGGTGCCGATCGGCACCGTGCCGATCTATCAGGCGCTGGAGAAGGTGGGTGGCGATCCGGTGAAGCTGTCCTGGGAGGTGTTCCGGGACACCGTGATCGAGCAAGCCGAACAGGGCGTGGACTACATGACCGTGCATGCGGGCGTGCTCCTGCCGTACGTTCCGCTGGCGGTCGGCCGGGTGACCGGCATCGTCTCGCGGGGCGGCTCCATCATGGCGGCCTGGTGCCTGGCGCATCACGAGGAGAACTTCCTCTACACCCATTTCGCGGAGCTGTGCGCGATCCTGGCTCGCTACGACGTCACGTTCTCGCTGGGTGACGGATTGCGGCCGGGCAGCATCGCGGACGCCAACGACGAGGCGCAGTTCGCCGAGCTGCGAACGCTCGGCGAGCTGACCAAGATCGCCTGGGCGCACGATGTGCAGGTGATGATCGAGGGGCCCGGTCACGTGCCGATGCACAAGATCAAAGAGAACGTGGACCTCCAACAGGAGGTGTGCGACGGTGCGCCGTTCTACACGCTCGGCCCGCTGACCACGGACGTCGCTCCGGCGTACGACCACATCACCTCGGCGATCGGTGCGGCGATGATCGGCATGTTCGGCACCGCGATGCTCTGCTACGTGACGCCCAAGGAGCACCTGGGGCTGCCGGACCGCGACGACGTCAAGGCGGGTGTCATCGCGTACAAGATCGCCGCGCATGCGGCCGATCTGGCGAAGGGCCATCCGGGCGCGCAGGCGTGGGACGACGCGTTGTCCCGGGCGCGCTTCGACTTCCGCTGGGAGGACCAGTTCGAGCTGGCCCTCGACCCGGACACTGCACGGGCGTACCACGACGAGACGCTGCCCGCCGAGCCGGCGAAGAAGGCGCACTTCTGCTCCATGTGCGGGCCGAAGTTCTGCTCCATGAAGATCACGCAGGAACTGAAGGAGTACGCGGATCGGGGCATGCGGGACAAGAGCGAGCAGTTCCTGGCATCCGGCGCGGAGTTGTACGTGCGGCCGTCCTGAGTGAGAGGAGGCGGGGCCCGTCCCGGCGGGCCCCGCCACCGCTCAGAGCTTGTAGAAGTTCGCGTAGTGATCCGGGGTGAACCAGGTCTCCTTGGTGGAGCGGTTGACCACGATCCGGTAGGCATCGCGCGCGGCGCCCTTGCTGCGCGGGTAGACGTCGTACTCGTTGTAGGAGGCGCCGGCCGGCAACTGACCCTCGCGGTTCTGGAACGTTCCGCCGGTGTAGTTGTACTGTCCGTACGGCCAGCTATACCAGCCGGAGCTGAGCGGCCAGCCGAGCTGGCTCCACCCGGAGCGCGCGGTGCGCGCCGCCGAGCACCGTGACTGGGTGCAACTGGAATAGACGGAGGCCTCCGCCGCGGCGGTGTGCTCCGGGGCCAGCACCGCGGGCGCGACAAGGGCGGTGCCGCCCAGCGCGATCACGGCGGCGAGGCTGGTGAGCAGGCGGCGAACGCGGGACGGGGAGCGAGCCGGCCGGTTCGAAATCATGTTCGGACTCCGATGCCTTCGACGATGACCCGGCGCTTGCGGGCCTGCGCCCATCCTCATCGCCGGTGCGGCGCCGGGGAACATCCCCGATCGATCATTCCATCGACGTTTGCCAATGCTTCACAGTGCGGTCCGGCGGACCGGAATCAGGGCCGGTCGGCCCCGGCGGCGGATCCGTCCGGCCGCCCGGACGAGCCGAGGCCGTTCACCCAGTCCACGAACTCGTCGTCGTGGCGCTTGCGGCCGAAACGCCCGCGCCGCTTCGGTTCCTCCTGTGCGGCCGACGGCTCGGGCGCCGTTGCCAGCGGCGCGGTCTGGTCGCCGAGCGCCACCCCACCGGCCGCCTCGGGCGGGCCGGCCGGGCGACCGCCGCGGCTGGTCGGCCATTCCCCGGTGCGTCCGCGGAACGCATCCGCCATGGTGGAGCGCCGACTCGCGGCGGCACGCTCCGGGCGTACGCCGGTGGTTGCCTCCGTGCCGTCGGGCCTCGCGGGTTTGCGGTCGGGCCTGGCGGCCTCGCGGTCGGGCCTGGCGGCCTCGCGCGGCGGTGACGCTTTCGGTGGGGTTTCGTGTCGCTCCGGCTCGGCGGTCGGCGCCGGGGAGGGGGCCTTCGGTGCGTCGTCGGAAGGTGCCGAGGCGGGCGTCGCGGGCCGCTGTGGTCCGGGTTGCTGTGGTCCGGGTTGCTGCGGCGGGCCTGCCGCAGCGCTCGGTTGCTCGGCGGTGGGCTCGTCGTCCACATCCGCCTCGTCGTGGTCCCCGCGACGGAGCACCGCCGCCAGCACCGACCCCAGCACGCCGGCGCCCGCGGCGGTCATCGCCGCCCAGTACGGCACCACCTGATAGCGGTGCGCGCCGGTGCCGGGGCCGGCGATCAGGTAGGCCAGGGTGAGCAACGCCGGGCCGGGCAGCCCGGCCAGGGCGACGCTCAGCATCGGGAACTCCCGCCGCCGGGCGGCCCAGCCCAGGGCCGCGCCGAGCAGCAGCGCCACCGCGGGCATGGTGAACAGCGCGGTCCGCTGGGTGACCGCCGGGGCGAGGAAGCCGGCGTCGAACACGCCGAGCCGTGCAGAGGGGAGCGGATCGCGCACGCCCAGGCTGGGCGCCACCGAGACCACCGCCAGCACCCACACCGCGGCACCCATCGCGGTGCAACTCCAGCGCGCCACCGTGCGGGTCACCGAGGCGAATCCGGCGGCGATGCCGACCACCGCGCCGAGCGCGGCACACAGGCCGATGACGAAGACCGGATGCACGCCGATGACCTGGGCGGTGCGGGCGGGCTGCATGGTGAGCGGCACGGTCACGGCCGCACCCACCCCGGCAGCCACCGCCAGGGCGAGGACCGCGCCGGTGCCCGGGGTGGTCGAACGGGACGCCCCGGTGGATGCCTCGCCGGCCGCGTCCGGGTCCGCCTCCGATCGCTCGGGGTTGCTCCGGCGGCTCCACAGCGTCAGCAGTCGCGCACCGCTCAGCGCGCCGACGACGCCGGAGGTCGTCGCGATCCAGGCGACCCAGGAGAGCTGCGCCACCCACTGGTCGCGCTCCTGGACGTCGAGGACCCGGGTGAGGCGCAGGATGCCCAAGCCGTACGCGACTCCGAGCTGGCTCGCCGCGGCCAGTGCGCCGACACCGAGCGTCGCGGCCAGGAGCTTGGCCCAGGTCCGAAATGTCATGCCGGGCACGTTACGGAATTACCGGTGGGCAAGGCCAGTCCTGACCGTCGTTCTTAAGGCGGCCCAAAAGCCGACGGCACAGGGGTGTTGTGGTCCGGACACGGGCTGTCACCCTGGCCCGTGTCCGGCACCGTGTCACCGCTCAGCCGCCGGCGATCCGCCAGCGCCCGCTGCGCGCGACGAGCAAGGTCAGGGCCTGGGGCATCAAGCCGGAGTGGTTGTCCGGGGTGAGCCGGATGGCTCCGGTCAGGCCATCCATCTGCGACGTCTCGATCAGGTCACGAATGCGATCGCGGTCGTTGCCGACCCGGGCGGCGGCGTTCGCGATGAGATCGACGGCATCCGCCGCAAACGCGGCGACCCCGGAGTAGCTGCCGTACCGCGAGGTGTAGTCGCGGAACCACTGCTTGCGCGCGGCCTTCGCCGGGGTGGTCGCGATGACGTCGTCGATCGCCAGGATCTGGGTGAAGACCATGATCGCGTTGTTGGTGGCATCCGCGGCGTCCTCGGGTACGAACAGGTCCGCGGCTGCCTCGGCATCGAAGTAGACCTTGCCCTTGTAATCGTCCGCCTTCGCGCTGATCGCCGCGAGCGTCGCCTGGTCCGAGCCGGTCAGCACGATCAGGGCCTGCGGCTCGCTGTCGGTCAGCGTGCCCACCGCCTGCGTGATGTCGGTGGCGTTCGGCTTGACCATGGTGGAGGTCTTCAGCTTCACGCCGGCCTTGTCGAGCTCGGACCGTACGGACGAGAAGGCGTCGTGGCCGTAGAGATCGTCGGTATAGAGCACCGCGGCGCTGGCGGTCTTGGTCCGAGTCAGCTCGTTGACCATGGTGGCGGCGCTGTCCGGTGCGTTCGGACCGAGCTTGAACAGGTACCGCCGCTCGGCCACCGGATTACTCACCTCGGAGGCCGCGGCCAGCGCGATGGTCGGGATGTGCTTGTCGTTGATCGTCTTGGCGGCGCCGGCGGCGCACTCGCCGCAGGCGCCGGTGATCACGCCGACCACGTTCGGGTCGTCGGCGAAGGTGCTGATGTTGCGCAACGATGTGGTGCTGTCCGAGCGATTCTCCTGGATGCGCAGCACGAGCCGACGATTGCCGAGCTGCCCCGAGGCGTTGATCTGCTCGACGCGTAGCTGCAGGGCGCGGGCGTAGGAGTTGTCCACCGACGACCCGGACGCCAAGTCGGCGCCGATGACGAGTTCGGTGGCCTCGGCCGCATCGTCGGAGGTGCAGCCCGCCAGGGTGGCGGAGATGAGCGTCGACGCGGCGAGCGACGCCGTGATGCGGCGGGTGAACCTCACGGTGAGTGTCTCCTCATGGCGCTACGGTGTCCGTCGTGGACCCCGCGAACACGGACAAGGTGTCCGTTCGATCGCGGCAAACCTTGCCAACGTGAAGGTCCCCGGTCAAGCTGCGCCTGTCGATGGCGGCGAGACGCACTTCCCACATAGTGGTTGGAATCTTCCGGCGAAAGTGTGACCAAGGAAACACGCACGGTTGCCAAGGTCATATTCGCGCACGTCAAAGCGGCGAGCTGTCGATTGTCGATGCGAACAGGGGATTGTGCCGCGTGGAATCATGACCTTCGCGGAGGATCCCAGGCTTCCCAAAGCTATGTGAGTTCTGATGAAATCGCGGCCGTGCCGCGTGTGGCACGTGCTTCGCCGCACGTACCTTGGCCGGGCCGCCGACGCCCTACGCGCGAAGAAATGCGGGGATGGACACCGAGGAGACACTTTGAGCACCGGATCTTCGACGCCGATCGGCATTGCGTCGCCGGGCAGGCAGCGACGCGGCCTTCCGCGCCTGCGAGATGCCCGGATCCGGTCCAAACTGGGCCTGATCCTTCTGGTGCCGTTGTTGGCCGTGCTGGCGCTCGCGGGCGTACGGCTGGTGGACATCGGCGGGCGGGCGGTCGCCGCCGGGCAGGTCGAGGATCTCACTCGCCTCGCCACGCGGCTGTCCCAGGTGACGCAGGCCATGCAGGACGAGCGCATGAGCGCGGCCGCGTTCCTCGCGACGCCGGCCGGTTCGGATGCCGACAAGCCGGCCGCGTCCGCCTACACCGCGGCCGTGGACGCGACGGACCGACGCATCCAGGAGTACAACCAGGATCGCCGCGATCTGGCGGATCCGCCGGACTCGGTGGCGGATCGGTTGAACCGGATCGACGACCACCTCAAGACGCTGGACGCCACTCGAACGCAGGTCAGCAACCGGAACGAGATCACCGTCACCGAGGCGGTCCTTCGCTACGGCGTGGTGATCACCGACCTGGTCGGCTACGTGGACTCGGTGGGCCAGTTCGCCGGTGAGGGGACCGTGGCCGACGGACTGCGGGCCCTCGCCGCGTTCACCCGAGCCAAGGCCGGCACCTCCGACCAGGAGGCCACCGCGTACGCGGCCCGGGCGGTGGGGGACACCAGCGATGAGGCGCTGTCGGCGTTCATCGCCACCCAGACCAGCCAGCAGGAGGCACTGCTCGCCTTCTCCCTGGTGGCCAGCCCGGCGCAGCAGGAACTCGTGGACAGCACGGTGACCGGTGACGCGGTCAACCTGGCCGACGACGTGTCGACCCGGTTCGCCCGCGCGGAGCCGGTGCCCCCGTCCGACGTCAGGCAGTCCCTGGGCGCCGTGGTGGACCTGATGCGCTGGGCAGAGCAACGGCTCGAGTCGCGCATCGTCGACCTCGCGGCGGACGACACCGCGTCGGCCAGCCGGCAGGCCGCACTCGAGTCGGTTGCCGTTCTGATCGTGCTCATTCTCGCCATCGCGCTGGCGGTCGTGCTGGCCCGGTCGCTCAACCTTTCGCTGCGGCGGCTGCGGGAGGGCGCGCTCTCCGTGGCCAACCGCGACCTTCCCGATGCCGTGGCGCGGCTACGCGATGCCCGCAACCTCGGTGACGGCGGTGCCGAGGACATCGTCCGGCAGGTGCGTGACCCGATCCGGTTGGAGAACCGCGACGAGGTCGGTCAGGTGGCCCAGGCCTTCAACGTGGTCCACCGGGAGGCCGTCCGCATCGCCGCCGAGCAGGCCGCGCTGCGGACCAGCGTCTCGGCGATGTTCCTCAACCTGGCCCGGCGCTCGCAGAACCTGGTCGACCGGATGATCGGTGAGCTGGACCAGATCGAGCGCGGGGAAGAAGACCCCAAGCGCCTCGCCCAGTTGTTCGAGCTGGACCACCTGGCCACCCGGATGCGCCGCAACGACGAGAACCTGCTGGTGCTCGCCGGGGCCGACTCCAGCGCCCCACGTCGCGAGGACGCGCTGCTGATCGACGCCTTGCGCGCGGCGCAGTCCGAGGTGGAGCTCTACAACCGCATCGAGTTCGGGGCCATCGACACCGACCTCTCCATCACCGCCGCGGCGGTGAACGACGTGGTCCGGCTGATCGCGGAGCTCCTGGACAACGCCACCCGCTTCTCCCCGCCCAACACCACCGTGGTGGCGGACGCGCGTCGCGTCCGAGACTACGTCGTCGTACAGGTGGAGGACCGGGGACTGGGCATGTCCGCGGAGCAGATGAGCACGCTCAACCGGCGGCTGAGCGAGCCGCCGAGCGTCGACGTGGCCGCGTTCCGGCTGATGGGTCTGGCCGTGGTCGGCCGGCTGGCCAGCCGCTACGGCATCCGGATCGAGCTGCGCGCCAACATGGACGGCGGCACGATCGCTCACGTCATGCTGCCCGCGTCCATCGTGATCGTCCCCGGTCAGCCGATCGACCCGCCGCGCACCAGCCGCACGCCCCAGTTGGACAGCGGCCCATCGTCCTGGGACAGCCAAGGAGGATCCCGCGGCGGCGTGGCGACCCTGCCGGCGATCGCTCCGGAGCCGTGGGGCCAGCAGAACCCGGAACTCCCGCAGCACCCGGCACTGCCGGCGATGCCGTCGCAGCGTCCGGTGTCGCCGAGCTTCGCGCCCACCGCCGACCGTCCGCCGCTGCCGACGCGTACCGCGCAGCCGGTTGCCCAGTCGCCCGCGTCCGCTCCGCCGGCGTCCGCCCCACCCGCCTCGGCGCCGCCCGCGTCCGCACCCCCGTCACCGGCGTACGCCCGTGGCGGGCAGGCCGCGCCCGACCGGACGGCATTCGGCGGGATGGCCCCGGAGTCGGCGGTGCCCCCGCCGACCGCGCTCGGATCGCCCACGGTGGCCTATCCCACCGTCCGGCCCTCCGCCTCGCCGGATCTCCAGGTGGCGGTCGGTTTCATCACTCCGGACGGGCGAAAGGTTCCGCCCCCGCCGGTGCCGGCCAGCCCTCACCCGAACGGTTGGGGTGCCGCGCTCGCGTCGATGCCGACGCCGCCACCGCCTCCCGCGCGCGCGCCGGCCGAGGATCGGTCCGAAGCGCCGATCTTCCTGCAGATGCAGCAGAGTTGGTTCCGCGGCAGGGACGGACAGGACCCCGACGATTGGGGCATGCCGACCGCGGGGTACGCGCCGCCACCGACCCCGTCCGGCACGGCCTCGCCCGCGGCCGACGCATCCGCGTCTGCGGCGCCCGCCGCCGCGGGGTCGTCGGCGAACCGGTCCGGGGTCACCCGGTCCACCGGCTCGCCCAATGCGGCACCGGCATCCGCACAGCCGGGTGGAGCAGGCCCGGCGACCGGAGGCGCACCGAACACCGGCGGCGGGTCCACCGGGCGACCCCTGCCCCGCCGGGAACCGGCCGCGCCCGGTACGGAGCCGATGCGCGAACGCTCACCTGGCGCGAGCGAACAGGCATCCGAAGGTGCCTCGTCGGTGGGCAACGTGCACAATGGATCTCGGTCGGCAACGGCCGGCGCGTCGGCGACAGCCGGCACCGAGAACGGTGGTTCGCCGAGCGTCCCCCGCCAGCGCGATGCGGGAACGGAAGCGTGGCGGACCGCCGCCGACGAAGGATGGCAGCGGGCGATGGCAGCGGCGCAACCTCAGGACGCCGGCACCACCCGCTCCGGGTTGCCCAAGCGGGTGCCGCAGGCCCAGCTCGTCCCCGGTGGAGTTCAGACCGGCCAGCGCAACCAGAACCGTCGCAGCCCCGACGAGGTACGAGGCCTCCTCTCTGCGTACCACCGAGGTGTGCAACGCGGGCGTACTGCCGGCAGCGCGGAAAACGAAACCGCGTCGGCAGGCGCCCCTGCTCCGAAGGAGAACGACTAGTGACCAGGCCCCCCACCATGCAGGACATGGGCTGGCTGCTCAGTAATTTCGCCGACAGCGTCGCCGGCATCGCACACGTCGTCGCGGTCTCCGCGGACGGCCTGTTGCTGGCGTCCTCCCGCGATCTGCCCCCGGATCGTGCCGACCAGCTCGCGGCGATCACCTCCGGCGTGGTCAGCCTGACCGACGGCGCGTCGCGCATGTTCAGCGCCGGTGAGGTGCAGCAGACCATCATCGAGATGGAGAGCGGCTATCTGTTCCTGATGTCCATCAGCGACGGCTCCTCGATGGCGGTCCTGGCCGCACGGAGCTGCGACGTCGGTCAGGTCGGCTACGAGATGGCCCTGCTCGTGGAGCGGGTGGGTGCCGCATTGGTGCCCGCGCCCCGCGAGACCGTCGGGCATCAGGTCTGACGCGCCCGAGAGAAGAGGTGACCGCGACCATGGGTGCGTCCCAGCCACATGATCCACGTGGCGCGTTGGTTCGCCCCTACGCGGTCACCCGTGGGCGTACGGAACCGCAACGGGACATTCCGATCGAGGCCGTCCTGGTCGCCAGCCAGGCCGCCATGCAAGAGGCCCGGTTCGCCGGGCATGACAAGTACCGCATCGCCGTGCTGTGCGAACCACGGGCGCAGTCCCTCGCGGAAATCGGGGCGTATCTGCGCCTCCCGCTGGGCGTCGCCCGGGTGCTCGTCGCCGACATGATCGCCGACGGGCTGTTGTCGCTGCACAGCGCCGCTCCCAAGGAAGGCTTCGCGGAGCGGATGGATCTGCTGGAAAGGGTGTTGAGTGGACTTCGCAAGCTCTGAGCGGGCGGGGGCGCAACCCAAGGAGATCACCTCCGCGAAAATCGTCGTTGCGGGCGGTTTCGGCGTGGGCAAGACGACGCTGGTCGGTGCGGTCTCGGAGATCGAGCCGCTGACCACCGAGGCGGTTATGACCTCGGCCGGCCAGGGCGTTGACGACGCGTCGAAGGTGCCCGGCAAGGAGACCACCACGGTCGCCATGGACTTCGGCCGGATCACCATGGCCGACGATCTGATCCTGTACCTGTTCGGCACGCCCGGTCAGACGCGGTTCTGGTTCATGTGGGACGAGTTGATTCGTGGCGCAGTCGGCGCCGCGGTGCTGGTGGACACGCGCCGCATCACCGACGCCTTCGCTCCGCTCGACTACTTCGAGAACCGTCACCTCCCGTACCTGGTGGCCCTGAACTGCTTCGATGGTGCCCCTCGCTACGAGCCGGCGGAGGTCCGGGAGGCGCTGGCGATCCCGGCGCATGTCCCGCTGATCATGTGTGACGCCCGGCATCGTGATTCGGTGAAGACCGTGCTGGTCGGTGTCGTGGAGCACGCGATGGCAACGCTCGTCAACGAGCACGGACGGGGTTCGCCGGCCACCGTGGGGTGACGTCCCCTCCCTCGACGAAGGTCCGTGTGCACACGCTCCTGCGACGGTGTGCACACGGAGGTCTCCCCGGCGATCAGGTGGGCAGGCGGTAGCCCCGCTTCACCACTGTCTGCACGATGCCGGTGGCCCCGAGCCCGGCCCGAAGCCGAGCCACCGCCATCTCGACGGCGTGCTCGTCGGCTCCGCGCGGTAGCGCTTGCAACAGCGCGGCCCGGGACAAGACCCGGCCGCGAGCCGAGGCGAGCGCGCGCAGCACTGCCATGGGAGCCGGTGCGAGCGGCCGGAGCTCACCATCCACGATGGTGGCGTGGCCGCGCAGCGTCAGCGAATGGCCCGCCACCACCAACGTCACCGCTCGTTTCGGCAGTTCGTCGACGAGCGTACGCACCAGCGTGCTCAGCCGCGCGCGGGCGGGCGTGACCAGGGGGACGTCGAGTCGTCGCAGCGGCGCCGCGGTGACCGGCCCGATGCAGGCCGCGAGAACGTCTGCGCGGAAGGCGTCGACGAGCGGAGCGGTGTCCGGGCCGGCCGCGCGCAGCAGCGCACTCACCGCCGCTGCCGAGGTGAAAGTGACCGCGTCCACCAGATGCCCGGCGATCAGGTCGACCAAGCGGTGCAGCGGAGCCGGGTCGGTCGGCGGTGCCCAGCGGTACACCGGCAACTCGACCACCCGGGCGCCGGCGCTGCGCAGCGCTTCGGTGTATTCCGGCTGGCTCTCGCCGTGCAACTGGATGGCGACGGTCAGGCCCGCGATGCCGCGACCGGTGAGATGGTCGACGACCTCTTCGAAGCTCTCGCCCTCCGGTGACCACTGATCCTGCAGGCCCGCGGAACGGACGGCCGCGCGAGCCTTGGGACCGCGCGCCACCAGATAGGCCCGGGATAGCACGCCCCGCAGCGGATCGGCGAGGCCCCACCCCTCGGCCGCCTCCAGCCACCCGCGCATGCCGATGCCGGTATTGACCAGCACGATGTCGGGAGGCGTCTCCAGACAGGCGCGGGTGGCGTTGCGCAGGTCGGCGTCGTCGGCGATGGGCACGATGCGCAGCGCGGGCGCGAGCACCACCCGGGCCCCGCGGTGCTCCAACAGGCCGGCGAGCTCGTCCCGGCGCCGGTCGGCGGTGACGCCGATGGTGTAACCCGAGAGCGAAGCGGTCGGCTGCGCCAGGGCGGAAGCCGTGATCACGCTGCGGCGCGTGCTTCCCGTGCGTCCCGTCATCCGGATGTCTGCTCTGCCCGGTCCTTGCTCACGAGGACCCTGTTGACGAGAAGCCGCGGCGTGGCTGGCCGGTCCACCGAAGGGCACGCTCGGAGACCGCCGTCCTCAGCGTCGACCCGCTCCCATGTCACGCCTGCGTTCTCCGCCGTACCTCCGGCCCGCACACACCGCGGCTTCCCCTCGCCGAACCGGTCGTCAACCGGCTCGGCGGACGCCGTCAGGTCCGTCCTCAACCCTGACGGCGGCTCGTGGGTGGTGCTGGTGACGAAACGCCGGACCGGATGATTCGGTCGTATCGCCGAGGTGTTCGCACCACTTCCCATGTCGGAAGAGTGCCGTCGGGTAATTTCGGCCTCGCGTCCCGTATGTTTCGAGCCTGCTAAGAGGCATCGATGCCGTCCGGCGATGCCGGTCGGGTGACTCGTCCCACCCGGCGTGGGTGCGCGGCGCGCGGCGCGTTATCATCAGTTCTCTGGAACCACCGGCCGTTTTGACCGCGCGCCGCGCAGGCGGGTATTGTTGCCTGCTGTTGTGCGACGGCTGCGAGTGCCCGCTTTTGGCGTGCTCGTCGTTCGTGCTCGCCACGACCAGCGCGCGCCCCCAGACCGACGACGAGACAAGGTAATTCTGTGCGTACGTACAGCCCGAAGCCGGGTGAGATCGAGCGTCAGTGGCACGTCATCGACGCTTCTGACGTCGTTCTGGGCCGCCTGGCCACCCACGCTGCGAACCTGCTTCGCGGCAAGCACAAGCCGACGTTCGCCCCGCACGTCGACACCGGCGACTTCGTGGTGATCATCAATGCCGGCAAGGTTGCGCTGACCGGCAACAAGCGGCAGACCAAGGTGGCGTACCGTCACTCCGGCTACCCCGGCGGCCTCAAGCAGGTCGGCTACGAGGAGCTGCTCAGCAAGCGCCCCGAGAAGGCGGTCGAGCTGGCAGTGAAGGGGATGCTCCCGCACAACAAGCTCGCCCGGCAGGTCATCAAGAAGCTGAAGGTCTACCCGGGGCCCGAGCACCCGCACGCCGCGCAGCAGCCGAAGCCGTTCGAAATCACCCAGATCGCGCAGTGAGCGCGGGAGAAGGCAGCAGCATGTCCGACATCATCGAGCCCGAGGTCGTTGAGACCGTCGAGGAGCCCGCTGAGACGGTCGTCGTGGTCGAGACGCCCGCGCCGGCCCCGGTCCGCGCCCCGCGTCCCGGTGACCGTCCGGTCCAGACTGTGGGCCGTCGCAAGGAAGCCATCGTCCGGGTTCGTCTCGTCCCCGGCAGTGGCAAGATCGTCTGCAACGGCCGTGAGCTTGAGAACTACTTCCCGAGCAAGGTCCACCAGCAGCTCATCCGTGAGCCCCTGGTGACCACCGAGAAGGCCGAGACCTTCGACGTCATCGCCAATCTGCGTGGCGGCGGCACCACCGGCCAGGCGGGCGCGCTCCGTCTCGGCATCGCCCGTGCTCTCGTCGCCAGCGAACCGGACGACCGTCCGTCGTTGAAGAAGGCCGGGTTCCTGACGCGCGACGCGCGCGCGAAGGAAAGCAAGAAGTACGGCCTCAAGAAGGCCCGTAAGGCTCCGCAGTACTCGAAGCGCTGACCTTGCGCTCCGTCTGAACCAAACGGCCGAGTGTGCCCCAGTCCTGGGCACGCTCGGCCGTTTGGCGTATCCCTACCGCATTGACATCACCGGCCTGCGCCTGCCGTGCAGGACGCGGCCGGAGCGAAAGGACCAGTCGCATGGGGCGACTCTTCGGCACCGACGGCGTTCGTGGCCTCGCGAACGGCGACCTCACCCCGGAACTGGCGCTCTCGGTCGCGGTCGCGGCCGGCCGGGTTCTGATCGAGACCGATGGCACTCACCAGCCGCTGGCCATCGTGGGCCGAGACCCGAGGGCCAGCGGGGAGATGCTCGAAGCGGCGGTGGTGGCCGGCCTCGCGAGCGTGGGCGCCAACGTCGTCCGGGTCGGGGTGCTGCCCACGCCCGCGGTCGCCTACCTCGTCGGTCAGGCCAACGCCGACCTCGGAGTCATGCTGTCGGCCTCGCACAACCCGATGCCGGACAACGGCATCAAGCTGTTCGCGGCCGGTGGCGCCAAACTCCCGGATGAGCTGGAAGCGCGGATCGAGAAGGCGATCGCCGACGGGCACGGGCTGGTCGGCCGGCCCACCGGTGCGGGGATCGGCCGGGTGCATGAGTTGATGGACGGTGCCGAGCACTATGTGAAGCATCTGGTCGATGCCACCCCGCACCGGCTGGACGGTCTCAAGGTCGTGGTCGACTGCGCCAACGGCGCCGCCAGCGAAGTCGGCCCCGAGGCGTACCGGGAAGCGGGCGCCGAAGTGATCGCCATCCACGCCGAGCCGGACGGTCTGAACATCAACGACAAGTGCGGCTCGACGCATCTGGACGACCTCCGTCAGGCCGTCATCGAGCACGGTGCCGACCTCGGCATCGCGCACGACGGCGACGCCGACCGCTGCCTGGCCATCACCGCGGCCGGTGAGGTGGTCGACGGCGACCAGATCATGGCCATTCTGGCGTTGGCGATGCGCGACGCCGGGACCCTGACGAAGGACACCCTGGTCGCCACCGTGATGAGCAACCTCGGTCTGCGCCTGGCCATGAAGCAGGCCGGGATCGAGTTGATCGAGGCGAAGGTCGGCGACCGTTACGTGCTGGAGGTGCTGCACGCGGGCGGCCTGGCGCTGGGTGGTGAGCAGAGCGGCCACATCGTGATGCCCGCGCACGCGACCACCGGCGACGGTGTGCTGACCGGCCTGCACCTGATGGCGCAGCTCGCCGTGTCGGGCAAGTCGCTGGCCGATCTGGCCGCCGTGCTGCACAAGCTGCCTCAGGTCCTGATCAACGTGCGGGTGGCGGACCGGCACGTGGGTGCGGCCGCGCCTACCGTGCAGGCCGCGGTCGCGCTGGCCGAGAACGAACTCGGCGAGACGGGCCGGGTGCTGCTGCGGCCCTCGGGCACCGAACCGCTGGTGCGGGTGATGGTCGAGGCGGCCGGCGAGGATCAGGCTCGTGCGGTGGCGGAACGGATCGCCGACGAGGTGCGGGCCGCCAGCCCAGCCTGATCCGCGCTGACCTGATGTGCACCGGCCTGATGTGCACCGGCGTGCCGGGGCGGATCAGGCCGGTGCACGCAGCCGGCGTACCGCCTCGTCGATCACGTGTTCGCGTTTGCAGAAGGCGAAACGGATGAGGTGGCGCCCGGCGTCCCGGTCGTCGTAGAAAACCTGGGTCGGCACCGCCACCACGCCGTAGCGCTGGGGCATGGCCCGGCAGAACTCCGCCCCGTCGGCGCCGCCGAGCGGGGTGATGTCCGCGGTCACGTAGTACGTGCCGGCGCTGGGCAGCACGCCGAAACCGGCGTCCCGGAGCCCCTCGACCAGCCGGTCGCGGCGTGCCTGCAGGACGTCTCGGAACTCGGTGAAATAGGAGTCCGGAAGTCCCAAGGCGACCGCCACCGCGGGCTGGAACGGAGCGGCGTTGACGAAGGTGAGGAACTGCTTGACGCGCAGCGTCGCGGACACCAGCGGCGCCGGGCCGGTGGCCCATCCCACCTTCCAGCCCGTGCAGGAGAAACTCTTCCCCGCCGACGAGATGCGTACCGTGCGATCGGCCATGCCGGGCAGGGTGGCCAGCGGGATGTGTGGCGTCTCCGCATCGGTGTAGACGAGGTGTTCGTAGACCTCGTCGGTCACCGCGTACACGCCGTGCCGGTGGCACAGCTCGGCGATCAGGGCGAGCTCGTCGGCGGTGAAGACCTTGCCGGTGGGGTTGTGCGGCGAGTTGAGCAGGAGTAGCCGGGTCCGCGGACCGAACGCCGCGCGCAGTTCCGCCTCGTCGAAGTGGTACCGCCCGTCCGCGCCCGGACGCAGCGTCACCGGTCGGCGCACCGCCCCGGCTAGGGTGATCGCCGCCGCGTACGAGTCGTAGTACGGCTGGAAGCACACCACCTCGTCGCCGGCCTCGCACAACGCGAGGATGCTCGCCGCGATCGCCTCGGTCGCTCCGGCGGTGACCACCACTTGGCTGTCGGGATCCCGCGTGAGCCCCCAGAAGCGCTGCTCATGAGCGGTGATCGCGGCTCGCAGCGCGGGGATCCCGGGCAGCGGGGGGTATTGGTTTGCGCCGGAGTTGAGCGCTTCGCCCGCCGCCGCGATCATCTCGGCCGGGCCGTCGCTGTCCGGGAAACCCTGCCCGAGATTGACCGCACCGGTGCGCACGGCCAGCGCGGACATCTCGCTGAAGATCGTGGTGCCGAACGCGCGCATGCGTTCCACCAGCGGGTCGGATGCCATGGCAGAACTCATTCGACGATGAACTTCAGACAGGACACGGTGGCGAACGTCCCCTCACGGGTCTTCTGCGCGACCTCCTCGCCGTCGACCGTGGCCCGGCATTTGATGGTGCCGGAGTCGACGCCGCTGCGAATCGCGGTCACCGACACCATCGACGGGCCCTGCATGGTGGTGGTCACCTTCCACGGCAGGTCCACCTCGCGCACCCGCTTGGGCGTTTGGCTGACGTCCTCGGTGTAGATGATCTCCGCGGGTCCGTCGCCGGTGACCTCATAGACCACTTCGTAGGGTTGGCCGTTGCCGTCCGGCAGATTGGGCAGGTCGGTAGGCAGCCCAGGAAGGTCGCTGGGAAGTCCGGTGGGCCACCCCGGCTCGGCCGGGTTCCCGCCCGGCTCGGGGAGGGTCGGCTCGGTGATCGGCTCGACCGCCTCGGAGACCCGGTCGCGGACCATCTGGTAGCCGATGACCGCGGCGGTGACGGTGCCGCCGCACAGCAGCACGGTGACCGCGATGATCACCGCGACGAGTGGGACGTTGCTCTTCCGCGGCGGCGGCGGAGGCGGCGCGCCGTATCCCGGAGGGCCGCCGTAAGCGCCCGGCGGTGCCCCGCCCGGGGGCGGTTGGGGATATCCGGCGGGCGGCTGACCGGGCACCGCGAAGGCGGAGGTGGGTGGATAGGGGCCAGGGCCGCCAGGGTTGCCGGGATCGCCTGCGGGAGCGGACCACGGATGCCCGGACGCCGGACCGCCGCCCGGAGCGGGCGGCCGGGGCGCGGGCCTCTCGGAGCCTGGCTCGTGTGGGGGACCCGCCGGTGACGTCGGATCCGGCGGGGGCGGCTGGTTGCTCAAACGACTCTCCCGGTGCGGGCGCCGTGGCGGCGCGGCTGGCCGCGGCTGCCGAGCGGCAACCGTCACCCGAAAGAAGGGTACGCGGTCGGTGCCACGACGGCTGCCGATCAGGGCCATACCCCCAGGCATTTCGATCACATACCATGCTCGAAAGGGTGGCAATCGCGCATGACATATGAGCGAAGCTGGGCTACGCTGCCACGCATGTGTGGAATCGTGGGGTACGTCGGGAAGCGTCCGGCGCTCAGCATCGTTCTCGACGGCCTGCGGCGGCTGGAATACCGCGGCTACGACTCCGCCGGGGTGGCCGTCATCGACCGGGATGAGGTGCTGACCGAGAAGCGGGCCGGCAAGCTGGCAAACCTGGAGAAGGCGCTGGCCGATCGCGTCGACGACGGGATCGCGGTCGGGAGCACCGCGATCGGGCACACGCGATGGGCGACCCATGGCGGCCCGACCGATCGCAATGCGCACCCGCACGCCTCCGGCGACGGCCGCATCGCGGTCATCCACAACGGCATCATCGAGAACTTCTCCCGGCTGCGCGCGGAGATCGAGGCCACCGGTGTGGAGTTCACCAGCGATACCGACACCGAGTGCGCGGCGCACCTGTTGGCGGCGGAGATGCGCGCGTTGCGCGAGTCCGGCAGCCCGGAGGGTCCGCAGACGCTGGCCGAGGGCATGCGCCGCGCGGTGAGCCGGCTGGAGGGTGCCTTCACCCTGCTCGCCGTCGACGTCCAGACGCCGGACGCGGTGGTCGCGGCGCGCCGCAACTCGCCCTTGGTGGTCGGTCGGGGCGCTGGGGAGAACTTCCTCGCCAGCGACGTCTCCGCGTTCATCGAGCACACGCGCGAGGCCATCGAACTGGGGCAGGACCAGGTCGTGCTGATCACGCCGGGCGGCATCGAGATCACCGACTTCGCCGGTGCGCCGGCCGCCGGCAAGGAGTTCCACATCGACTGGGACGCCTCGGCCGCCGAGAAGGGCGGATATGACTACTTCATGCTGAAGGAGATCGCCGAGCAGCCGCAGGCGATCGCGGACACGCTGCTGGGCCGGCTGTCCGAGCGAGGCGACATCGTGCTGGACGAGGTCCGGCTGACCGACCAGGACCTGCGCGACGTGGACAAGGTGTTCATCGTGGCCTGCGGCACCGCCTACCACGCCGGCATGGTCGCCAAGTATGCGATCGAGCACTGGACGCGGATCCCCTGCGAGGTCGAGCTGGCCAGCGAGTTCCGGTATCGCGATCCGGTGCTGGACCGGTCCACCCTGGTCGTCGCGGTGAGCCAGTCGGGCGAGACGATGGACACGCTCATGGCGTTGCGGCATGCCAAACAGCAGAAGGCGCGCGTGCTGGCGATTTGCAACACCAACGGGTCCACGATTCCCCGCGAGTCGGATGCGGTGCTCTACACCCACGGCGGCCCGGAGATCGCGGTCGCCTCCACCAAGGCCTTCCTCACCCAGCTCGTCGCCTGCTATCTGATCGGCCTGCACCTGGCTCAGGTCCGCGGCGTCATGTATGCCGACGAGGTGGCCGCCGTGGTGTCCCGGCTGCGTCGCACGCCGGATGCGCTGCGCGAGCTGCTGGGCAAGATGGAGGACGTGCGGGCGCTGGCCCGCGACCTGAAGTCGTCGTCCACGGTGCTCTTCATCGGCCGGCACGTGGGGTACCCGGTGGCCCTGGAGGGCGCGCTCAAGCTCAAGGAGCTCGCCTACATGCACGCCGAGGGATTCGCTGCGGGGGAGCTCAAGCACGGCCCGATCGCGCTGATCGACAAGGGCACCCCGGTGGTATGTGTGGTGCCCTCGCCGGCCGGCCGCGGTGTGATGCGCGACAAGGTGGTCTCCAACATCCAGGAGGTGCGGGCCCGCGGAGCGCGCACCATCGTGATCGCCGAGCAGGGCGACGACGGCGTGGTGGCCTATGCCGACCACCTGATCGAGGTGCCGCGCACGCCGACGCTGCTCGCGCCGCTGATGACCACCGTCCCGTTGCAGATCCTCGCCTGTGAGATCGCCGCGGCCCGCGGACATGACGTGGACCAGCCGCGGAACCTGGCCAAGTCGGTCACCGTGGAGTGACATCGCGCTTCCCGAGCATGATGTCCGTGATCGCGTCGAGCGCCGGGCTTCCGGGATCCCAATAGCCGGAATGCCCGGCGTCCGGTGGGCTGACGAACCGTCGCGCGCCGAACTCCGGATCACTGGGATTGGCGCCGTGCCACAGTTCCTCCGCCGGGTGCACCAGGGCCGACCACGCCAGGGCGGGCAGCACGCCACCGGCGGCCATGTCGGCGGCCAGCGAACCGGGCGACACCGCCAGGTGCTGGATGGGGTCGGACCGCGAGGTCGAGGACCAGACCCGCGCGGCGGGCACCCCCAGCTCGTGGACCGAATCGGCACCCACCCCCGGCGAGCCGACGAAGATCAGGTCGTCGGCCGCCAGGCCGGGGCGGGACGCGGCCCGCCCCACCACGAGCGAGCCGTAGCTGTGGCCCAGCACGGTGACGTGCGAGGGACCGTCGTGGCCGGCCCGCAACCCCGCCTGGAACCGGCGCAACCGGTGCGCCCCGTCGCGGGCCGGGTGGGCGCTTGCTGCCTCGGGGAGGAAATCGGGCGCGTCGTAGTCCAGCCACAGCACCGTGGCGGCGGATGTCGCGGACGACCGCTGCGCGGCATGCGCTGCCACCCGCTCGGCCCGCCCGAGATCGCCGCCGAGGGAGGAGAGGCCCGCGGCCATGCCCGGAACATGGACGAGCACGTGCTCAGTGTGGTCCGGGTCGCCGACCGCGATGACCGCCCGACCCTCGGCGGCGGCGTCGAGCCGGATCAGGTACGCCCGCGGGCGGCCGGGATCGGCGAGGCGATCGCCGAGGGCGTCGAGGGCCGCGCGGACCTGCGGCCGGGGCTCCGCCGCGCGCAGGCCCGGCAACGACAATCGATTGGCCAGGTCCCGGAAGCTCGCCGGGACGCCGTCCAGCGAGCCGATCCACGTCGGCCGGGTCACGGTCAACCAATGCCGTTGCGCCACGGTGAGCCCGTCCCACCAGCGGCGTGTGACCTCGGCAGGGGCGTCGCACGGTGGCAGCGGCGCGTCCGCCGGCCCGGCCGCCAACCGGTCGGCGGCCACACCGGCGAGGGCGCTGAGACGCGCGGCGGCGGTCGCGTCCGCGTCTCCGGCGACCCGAACGGCGGCGGTGATGTCGGCGGTGACCCGGGCGACGGCACCGCGTGCCACGGCGGCTCGCGCGCTGTCCTGCACCGCGGTAGTGGTGCCCCAGTCCAGAGGCTCAGGGCTCGCGGAAACGGCATCGGCCGCCGGCGACAGGCGGACCGCGCCGTCGTCGTCGACGAAGAGGCCGCACCCGGCGGCGTGGCGCAGCGCCTGGCTCAGCAGCGCACGTGCGCGGTCCAGCGCCTCGGCGAACTCGCTGATCGCCTGGTCCGCCTCCCAACACAACACGCGGAACAGTTCCGCGTGCCGTCGCAGTGCGTCCAGCCGGCACCCGGCGGCCTCCGCAGCCGTGCCGGAGGACCACGCGCGTCGGACCCGGCGCAGACACACCGTCAGCTCGGCCGCCCATCGGGCGGCGTGGTCCGCCCACCGCCGCCAGGTCGCCGCGACGTCCCGCCAGCGTTGCGGGTCGGTGACACGCAGCCGGGCATAGGTCACCGCGGTCACCACGCATCCGTCCGCGGCATCGCGCGGAAGCGTCCGGCGGCGCGTTCGTCGGCCGCGGTGTAGGAGAGCGCAGCGGTGCGCAGATGGTGGGCGACCGCGGTGACATCGGTGCCGAGGGCGATCGCCCGCGCACCCAAGGCCCCGGCGGCGCGCCGCGCCGCGTCACCGGCGGCCCATCTCGGCACGAGCACCGTGGCCGGTGCCGCGCGGGCGTCGCCGGCGATGAGTCCACCGCAGGCCATGACACGGGAAGCGGATGACAGCAAGGCGGTTGCGTCGATCTCGATGGGGGGATGCATCGGTGCCTTCCGGCCGCAGGAACGGGACGAGCCGACGTTAGGGTCGCCGCCGCCCGGGACGGCTCCGCTGTGGACAACTGCCGGGCCGGCCGCGGCGGCGGCATGCACAGGGCTTGTGGGGCGTGGCCCGGAGCATTAGCCTGCGCCACTTCGTGCGCACCACGCGACGGTGACGAAGACGGCCGACGTCTTAGGCTGAGGGGGTGATCGTCTCTGTCGGCATCGACGTGGTCCTGGTCGAACGCTTCGCCCGAGCGTTGGAACGCACTCCCTTGCTGGTGGATCGACTGTTCACCGACGGTGAACGGCTCACCGCCTCCGGCAATCCGCGGTCCGCGGAGTCCTTGGCCGCCCGCTTCGCGGCCAAGGAAGCGGTGGCCAAGGCGCTGGGCGCGCCGGCCGGGCTGCGCTGGCACGACTGCGAGATCGTCGCCGACCCGGACGGCCGACCCTGGCTGACGGTGTCCGGCACGGTCGCCGCGGCCGCCGCCGAGCGCGGCGTGCACCGCTGGCACCTGTCGCTGTCGCACGACGGCGGCATCGCCTCGGCGATGGTGGTGGCCGAGGCCTGACGTTGTCGTACCCCGCCGGTAAGACATGACGAGCCGGTACGACATGACGACGAGCGAGTGGCGATAGGGGCGGAGCATGCGACAGGCGTGGCGCGTCGCGGACGTGCGTTCGGCGGAGAAGGCGTTGATGGCGACCGTGCCGGAGGGCGCGCTCATGCAACGGGCCGCGGCCGGCCTGGCCCGGCGGTGTGCGCTCATGCTGGGCGCGCACGGCGGCGTGTACGGCGCTCGCGTGCTGCTGCTGGTGGGTTCCGGGGACAACGGCGGCGACACGCTGTTCGCCGGCGCCCGGCTCGCCGCCCGGGGCGCCCAGGTCAGCGCGCTGCTGCTGGATCCGGATCGTGCGCACCCCGGCGGCCTGCGGGAGTTGCGGCGGCTCGGCGGCCGGACCGTGCACGACCTGCCGGAGCGCTGCGATCTTGTGCTGGACGGCATCGTCGGGATCGGTGCCAGCGGCAGCCTGCGTCCGCGGGCGGCGGAGTTGGTGGCGGCGCTCGCCGAGCGGCGTGCGCCGGTGGTCGCCGTGGACGTGCCCAGCGGCGTGGCGGTGGACACCGGTGACGTGCCCGGTGCCGCGGTGACCGCCGACGTGACGGTGACCTTCGGCTGCCTCAAGCCGGCCCACGTGGTGGGCCCGGCGGCCGCCCACGCCGGGATCGTCGACGTGGTCGACATCGGTCTGGGCGCCACGCTGCGTGCCGATCCCGCGGTGCGGATCCCCGACGCGGCCGACATCGCCGCGTGGTGGCCACGCCCCGGCCCGGCATCGGACAAGTATTCCCGCGGTGTCGTCGGCGTGGCTACCGGCTCGGCGACCTACCCGGGCGCCGCCTTGCTTTCGGTCTCCGGCGCCCTCGCCGGTCCGGTCGGCATGGTGCGTTACGCGGGCAGCGCGCGCGACGACGTGGTCCGCGCGCACCCGTCGGTGGTGACTGCCGATCGCGTGTCCGATGCCGGCCGGGTGCAGGCCTGGGTCTGTGGATCCGGTCTGGGCACCGACGAGACGGCGCGCACCGAGGTGCGCGGCGTGCTGGCCTCCCCGCTGCCGGTGCTCCTGGACGCCGACGCCCTCACCCTGCTGGTCGATGGCCGGCATGCGGAGGACCTGCGGAGGAATGCGCCGCTCGTGGTGACGCCGCACGACGGCGAGTTCCGGCGGCTGGCGGGTGAGGCCCCGGGCGCCGACCGGATGGGTGCCGCCTGCAAGCTGGCCGCCTGGATCAACGCCGTGGTCCTCCTCAAGGGCGACCGCACCGTCGTCGCCACTCCGTCGGGCCAGGTCTTCGTCAATCCCACCGGCTCACCGGCGCTGGCCACCGCGGGAAGCGGCGACGTGCTCGCCGGTCTGCTCGGGTCGCTGCTGGCCGGCGGGCTGCCCGCGGAGCGCGCCGCGGTCGCTGCGGCGTTCGTGCACGGGCTGGCCGGGCGCCGGGCGGCCGAGCGCGGCCCCGTCACGTCGGCGGACGTCGCTGCGCAGTTGCGCCCGGCACTCGCCGAGTTGCTGGGGTGAAGCGAGCCGGCGAGTGCAGCGAAACCGCCGGGCGGGGCAGCCTGCCGGGCGGAGCGGACTGGCGGGGTGAAACGGCCTGCCGGGCGGAGCGGACTGGCGGGGTGAAACGGCGAGGCGTGGCGGATCAGTAGGGTGGGAGCCGTGTGGCAGGCCGAGGTCAGGGTGGATCTGAGCGCGATCCGGGACAACGTGACGGCGCTGCGCGCCCGGACCACGGCCGACGTGATGGCCGTCGTCAAGGCGGACGGGTACGGGCACGGCATGGTGCCCGCGGCCCGCGCCGCGGTGGCTGGCGGGGCCGCCTGGCTGGGTGTCGCCACCCTGGCGGAGGCACTGCCGCTGCGCCGCGCGGGTCTCACCGTGCCCATGCTGGCCTGGCTGCACGCCCCGGGCATGCCGTTGCACGAGGGCGTCGCCGCGGAGGTCGATCTGAGCGCGAGCAGCCTCGGCCAACTCGCCGAGCTGGTCGTCGCCGGGCGCCGGGCGCAGCGGCCCGCGCGAGTCCATGTGAAGCTGGATACCGGGCTTGGCCGGGGTGGCGCCCCGGTGGCCCAGTGGCCCGCTCTGATGGAAGCCGCCGCGAAGGCCCAGGCCGATGGCGACGTCGAGGTGATCGGCGTGTGGAGCCATCTGGCGTCCGCGGACGTGCCGGGAGATGCCAGCGTCGATCGGCAGCTTGCCGCGTTCGCCGACGGGCTTGAGGTGGCGGGACGGTTCGGCGTCCGCCCGCACGTTCGGCACCTCGCCAACTCCGCCGCCACTCTGACCCGGCCCGACACACATTTCGACCTGGTGCGTACGGGCATTGCGATCTATGGATTGTCGCCGGTGGCAGGCGTGGACTTCGGGCTGCATCCGGCGATGACCGCGCGAGCTCGGGTCACCCTGGTCAAGCGCGTGCCTGCCGGACAGGGCGTGTCCTACGGCCTCACCTATGTGACCGACCGGGAGACCACGCTTGCCGTCGTCCCGCTCGGCTACGGCGACGGGGTGCCCCGGCATGCCTCGCGCAGCGGCCCGGCGGAGATCGGTGGCCCGGTGGAGATCGGCGGTGTGGTGCACCGGATCGCCGGGCGTGTCTGCATGGACCAGGTCGTCGTGGACTGCGGTGACACGCCGGTGACGCCCGGCGACGTGGCGACGCTGTTCGGCGCCGGAACGCCGAGCGCCGACGATTGGGCCGAGGCAGCCGGGACGATCAACTATGAGATCGTGACGCGCTTCGGCGGCAGCCGGGTGCCGCGCGTCTACGATGGAGCGGCCGGATGAACCGGCGTGCCAAGCAGGCCGGGGTGGCCGGTGCCGTCCTCGGGGTGGCAGCCGCGGGGCTGGCCGGCGCCTTCGCCGTCGAACGCGTCCTGGTCCGGCGGTCGGTCAACGCGCCGGGGGATCCGCACGTGAACGAGTCGTTCGGCGACCAGCCGCGCGACCACGAGATGACGGTGACCGCGGCGGACGGCACCGAACTGCACGTGGAGGTGGTGGAACCGCCCGCGCCGACGGACACGCCGACCATCGTGTTCGTGCATGGATTTGCCCTGGACATGGGCACGTTCTACTTCCAGCGCCAACTGTTGACCGAGCGGGGTGATCATCGGCTGGTCTTCTACGACCAGCCGGGGCACGGGCGGTCCGGGCGGCTGGAGGCCGGCGATTACGACATCGCCGCGCTCGGCGTGTCGCTGGCCGCGGTGCTGGACGCCGCGGTGCCGGACGGGCACATCATCCTGGTCGGCCACTCGATGGGTGGCATGACCATCATGGCGTTCGCGGAGCAGCATCCGGAGTGGTTCGGCAGCCGGGTGACCGGCGTGGTGCTGATGTCCACCTCGGCCGGCCTGATCGACAAGTCGAAGCTCGGGCTGCCCACCGTCGTCGCCCGCGCCAGCGCGCCGTTCTTCCCGCTGTGGGGTGGCGCCGCCCGCCTCGGCGGCGGGGCGATCGACCGTGCCCGCGCCGCCTCGTCCGACCTTGCCTGGCTGTTGACCCGGCGGTACGGCTTCGGCGAGCCGCGACCCAGCCCGTCGCTTGTCACCTTCGTGGAGCGGATGAACTCCGGAACCCCGGTCGAGACGTTGACCAGATACCTGCACACGCTCTACAAGCACAACCGCTTCCCGGCGCTCTCCGCGCTGCGGGGGGTTCCGGTGCTGATCATCGTCGGCACCCGGGACTATCTGACTCCGGTGACTCACTCGGAGGAGATCGTGCGGCACCTTCCCGAGGCGGAGCTGGTGAAGATCGACAACTCCGGGCATGTGGTGATGCTCGAAAAGGCGGAGGAGGTCAACGCCGCGTTGCTGCCCTTCCTGGACAAGATTTCATGATCACCGCAGCCACCGTGGAGGAGACGCGGGCGGTGGGCGGCCGTCTCGCGGGCATCCTGCGCGCCGGCGACCTGGTGCTGCTCACCGGTCCGCTGGGCGCCGGCAAGACGGCACTGGCCCAGGGCATCGGCGCCGGGCTCGGCGTCCGCGGTGCGGTGACCTCGCCGACCTTCGTGATCGCTCGGCTGCATCGCGGCGAACCGCCGATGGTGCACGCCGACGCGTACCGTCTCGGCGACCGGCCGGACCCGCGGGCCGAGATCGACGACCTGGACCTGGACGCCTCCGCGGAGCACGCGGTGACGCTCGTCGAGTGGGGCGACGGGCTGGCCGACCACCTGAACGACGCCTACCTGCAGATCCGCATCGACCGCCGCGACGACGACACCCGCGTGATCGACCTGGTGCCGCACGGCGGCGACTGGGCCGAGCGCCTGGAGAACCTGTGATCCTGACCGACCTGCTCCCGGCGCCGTGGCGCGCCGAACTGACGCCGCTCCTGGACGGCGACCGCCTGCGGGCGCTGAGCGCATTCGTCACCGCCGAATATGCCGAGCACACCGTGTATCCGCCGATCGATGACCTGTTCGCCGCGTACCGGCTGTGCCCGCCGGATCGCACCCGAGTGTTGATCCTGGGCCAGGACCCCTACCACGGCCCGGGTCAGGCGCACGGCCTCAGCTTCAGCGTGAACGACGGCGTGCGCATCCCGCCGTCGCTGCGCAACGTGTTCCGGGAACTGGCCGAGGACGTCGGCGTGGCGCCGCCGACATCCGGCGACCTCCGTGGCTGGGCGAAGCAGGGTGTCCTGCTGCTCAACGCGGTGCTGACGGTGCGTGCCCGCACTGCGGCGTCGCACGCCGGCAAGGGCTGGGAGGCGTTCACCGACGCCACCATTCGTGCGCTGAACGCCCGCGAGGATCGTGTGGTCTTCCTGCTGTGGGGCGGGTACGCGCGGAAGAAGGCCGCGTTGATCACCAATCCGGCGCACGTGGTGCTGCAAGCCGGACATCCCAGCCCGCTCAACAGGGAGGGCTTCCGGGGCGCGCGTCCGTTCAGTGCGGCGAACAAGGCCCTGGCCGACGCGGGCCGGCCGGTGATCAACTGGGATCCCCGCGGGTGACCTCGGCCCGGTGCGGATAACCTGCATTGGTGCTCGTACTCGCACTGGACACCGCGACACCGGCGTCGGTCGCCGCGGTCGCCGAGGTCACCGACGACGGCATGCGGGGGCTCGCCGAGCGACGCACCGTCGATCCGCGCGCCCACGGCGAACTGCTCGCGCCGCAGATCAGCGCGACACTGGACGAGGCGGGCGTGCGGTTGCGAGAGGTCGGCGCGATCGTCGCCGGTCTGGGGCCGGGACCGTTCACCGGTCTGCGGGTCGGGCTGGTGACCGCGGCCGCCATCGGGCAGGCGCTGCGCCTGCCGACGTACGGCGTGTGCACCCTGGACGCGTTGGGCCGCACCGCCGGGCCGGGACGCGTCCTGGTCGCCACCGACGCCCGGCGGCGTGAGGTCTATGTGGCGACCTATCAGGACGGCGTCCGCGTCGGCGAGCCGGACGTGTGCCGCCCGGCGGAGGTGCGGGTCGACGCCGACCGTGCGGTGGGCGAGGGGGCGATCCGCTACAGCGAGGTCTTCGGGCTGCCGATCGACGAACGGGTGCAGTTTCCGCCCGGCGCGGCCCTGGTGGCGCTGGCCGCCGACCGGATCCGCGCCGGCGCGCCGGGCGAACCGTTGACCCCGCTGTACCTGCGTCACCCGGATGCCGTCGCCTCCGCTAGCCGCAAGCACGTCCTGCAGTGATCACCATCGAGCGTTTCCGCTGGTGGCACGTGGCCGAGGCGCTGCCCATCGAGGAGGACCTGTTCGGCGCGGAGAAATGGTCCGCCGGGATGTTCTGGAACGAACTGGCCCAGCGGCACTTCTACCGGATCGCGACGGACGGCCGGACCCTGTGCGGGTACGCCGGTCTGCTGATCGTCGACCATGAGGAGGCGTGGGTGCAGAACATCGCGGTGCGCCGTGACCAGCAACGCCGCGGCATCGGGCGGTTGCTGCTGGAGGCGCTGCTCGATGAGGCCACCGACCGGAAGGTGGCCAAGACGCTGCTGGAGGTGGCGGTGGACAACGCACCCGCCCAGCATCTGTACGCGACGTACGACTTCGAGCCGGTCGGCGTGCGTCGCGGGTACTACCAGCCCAGCAACACCGACGCCCTGGTGATGATGCGCAATGCCTGACGAACCCCTGGTCCTCGGCATCGAGACCTCCTGTGACGAGACCGGCGTCGGCGTGGTGCGCGGTCACACGCTGCTGGCCGACGCGCTGGCGTCCAGCGTGGACCAGCACGCCCGGTTCGGTGGTGTGGTGCCCGAGGTGGCCAGCCGGGCTCACCTGGAGGCGATGGTCCCGACGATGCAGCGGGCCCTCGACGAGGCGGGCGTGACGCTCGCCGACGTGGACGCGATCGCGGTGACCGCCGGGCCGGGCCTGGCCGGCGCCCTACTGGTGGGGGTCGCCGCGGCGAAGGGCTACGCGTTGGCCGCGGACAAGCCCGTCTACGGCGTGAACCACCTGGCCGCGCACGTGGCGGTGGACACTCTGGAACACGGCCCGCTGCCCGAGCCTGCCGTGGCGTTGCTCGTCTCCGGCGGGCACTCCTCGCTGCTGCGGGTGGACGATCTCACGGCCGGCGTCACGCCGCTGGGCGCGACCATCGACGACGCCGCGGGCGAGGCGTTCGACAAGGTGGCCCGGCTGCTCGGCATGGGCTTTCCGGGCGGCCCGGCGATCGACCGGGCGGCGCGCGACGGTGACGCCGGGGCGATCGCCTTCCCGCGGGGGCTGACCGCGCCGAAGGACCTGGCCGCGCACCGCTTCGACTTCTCCTTCTCCGGGCTGAAGACCGCGGTCGCGCGGTGGGTCGAGGCCCGGGAGCGCGCGGGCGAGCCCGTTCCGGTGTCCGACGTGGCCGCCGCGTTCCAGGACGCCGTCTGCGACGTGCTCACCGCGAAAGCGATCGACGCTTGCCGTACGCATGGTGTGCGAACCCTGGTGATCGGCGGTGGCGTGGCGGCCAACTCCCGGCTGCGGGTGCTGGCCGAGCAACGGGCCGCCAAGGCCGGGATCCGGGTGCGGGTGCCGCGGCCGGGCCTGTGCACCGACAACGGCGCGATGGTGGCGGCGCTAGGCTCGCGGTTGGTCGCGGCCGGTGTGGCGGCCAGCCCGCTCGATCTTCCGGCGGACTCCGCCATGTCATTGACCACGGTCGCTGTCGCAGGGTAGGAAGCGAGAATGATCGCACGCATGTGGGAGGTGCGGGCCGCCCGCAGTGGCTTCGACGAGCTGCTGAGTTGGGTCTGCGACGAGGCGTTGCCCAAGCTTGAGGTGTTGCCTCAGCACGTGTCGAGCGAGGTGTTCTCGTCGACCGACCAGCGGATCGTGGTGATCTCCCGCTGGCGTCACACGCCGGAGGCGCTGCCCGGCCCGCCGACGCATCTGATCGCCCGGTCGCCGCACGTGTGGGATTTCACGCCGGTCGACCGCTGAGACGCCGAATGCAGGGGTCGTCCGGGCCGTCAGCGCAGGGCCATCACGACCACCAACAGCACCAGCGCCACGATCGCGACGCCGAACACCAGGGGCAGCTCGCGGTGATCCTTGGGGGTCGGCTCGGTGGCAGGCTCCGCGGGCAGGTCGCTGAGGACGGCGGCGAGGTCGTGCAGGGTCCGTGCGCCGTAGACCGCTTCGACCCGTGTGGTGAACTCGTCCAGCGTCAGCCGGCCCTCGCCGGTGTGCCGTTCCAACGAGGCCACCGCCCGCTGCCGGTCCTCGTCGGACGCCCGGATGTCCATCGCCGCATGCTACGCCCCCGCCGCACGGCACCACCCGGGTCAGGGCGGCCACCGTCCGGTCCCCGGGACATGCGTCCCCGGACATGCCGAAGGCGCGCCGCCGGGGAGGGCGACGCGCCTTCACGCGTGGAACGACCGGTCAGAAACCGGGGCCGTGCTGGTGGCCGTGGCCACCGCCGGCCGGCGCCGCCTCGGGCTCGGTCGGCTTCTCCACCACGAGGCTTTCCGTGGTGAGCAGCAGCCCGGCGATCGAGACGGCGTTGGAGACCGCGTTGCGGGTCACCTTCACCGGGTCGATGATGCCGGCCGAGGCCAGGTCGACGTATTCGTCGGTGGCCGCGTTGAGGCCGTGGCCCCAGCCCAGGTCGGCGACCTTGCCGACCACGACGTAGCCGTCGTGACCGGCGTTCTGCGCGATCCAGCGGATCGGCTCGACCAGCGCCTTGCGCACGAGTGCGACGCCGGTGGCCTCCTCGCCGGTCAGGCCGAGGTCACCGTCCAGGACGGAGACGATCTGCGCGAGGGCGGCGCCGCCGCCGGGGACGGTGCCCTCCTCCACGGCCGCCTTGGTCGCCGCGATGGCGTCCTCGATGCGGTGCTTGCGCTCCTTCATCTCGACCTCGGTGGCCGCGCCGACCTGGATCACCGCGATGCCGCCGGACAACTTCGCCAGGCGCTCGCCGAGCTTCTCGCGGTCCCAGTCGGAGTCCGAAGCCTCGATCTCCTTGCGGATCTGCGCCACCCGGTCGTCGACCTCGGACTTGCGTCCGCCGCCGTCGACGATGGTGGTGTTCTCCTTGTCCACGACCACGCGCCGGGCGGTGCCGAGCATCTCCAGGGTGACCTGGTCAAGCTTGTAGCCCAGCTCCGGCGCGATCAGCTCGCCGCCGGTGGCGATCGCCATGTCCTGCAGCATCGCCTTGCGCCGGTCACCGAAACCCGGGGCCTTCACGGCTGCGACCTTCACGGTCTTGCGCAGCGCGTTGACCACCAGGGTGGACAGTGCCTGCCCCTCGACGTCCTCGGCGATGATCAGCAGAGGCTTGCCGGACTGCAGGACCTGCTCCAGCAGCGGCAGCATCTCCTCGATGGAGGAGATCTTCTGCGTGCTGATCAGGATGTACGCGTCCTCCAGGACGGCTTCCTGCGACTCGGAGTCGGTCACGAAGTTCGGCGAGATGAAGCCCTTGTCGAACTGCAGGCCCTCGGTGACCTCCAGCTCGGTGTTCAGCACCGAGCCTTCCTCGACGGTGATCACTCCGTCGCGGCCGACGCGGTCCATCGCCTCGGCGATCAGCTCGCCGATGGTCGCGTCCTGGGCCGAGATGGTCGCCACGTTGGCGATCGCCTTGTGGTCGTTGACGCTGACCGCCTTGTCCAGCAGGGCCTTGGAGACGGCCTCACCGGCGGCGTCCATGCCGCGCTTGAGCGCGATCGGGTTGCCGCCCGCGGCCACGTTGCGCAGACCATCGCGCACCAGCGCCTGGGCGAGCACGGTGGCCGTGGTGGTGCCGTCGCCGGCCACATCGTTGGTCTTGGTCGCGACTTCCTTGACGAGCTGGGCGCCGAGGTTCTCGTACGGGTTGGTGAGCTCGATCTCCTTGGCGATGGTGACACCGTCGTTGGTGATCGTCGGCGCGCCGAACTTCTTGTCGAGGACGACGTTGCGGCCGCGCGGGCCGAGAGTGACCTTGACCGTGTCGGCGAGCGCGTTGACGCCGTGCTCCAGCAGGTGCCGGGCGTCGTCGGAGAAGCTGAGAATCTTCGCCATTTATGGTCCCTTCACGCACCGCCGCCCTGGACCGGTGACCCGGGCCAGGGCGGTCAGCACTGTCAGTGAGGTCTTACTTCTCGATGACCGCGAGGACGTCGCGGGCGGAGAGCACCAGGTACTCCTCGCCGGCGTACTTCACCTCGGTGCCGCCGTACTTCGAGTAGAGGACCGTCTCGCCGACCTTGACGTCAACCGGGATCCGGTTGCCCTTGTCGTCGATGCGGCCGGGGCCGACAGCGAGGACGGTGCCCTCCTGCGGCTTCTCCTTGGCGGTGTCGGGGATCACGATGCCCGACGCCGTGGTCGTCTCAGCCTCGTTCGCCTGGACCACGATGCGGTCCTCAAGCGGCTTGATCGCAACCTTGGTCGCGGTAGTCACGGGCATACCCTCCTGGGGCACTTGATGTCGTCGCCGGCCGCCGGAACGGCCGGCCTGATGCCTCATGCCACACAGGCGGGGCCGTCGTCGCGGGTGCCGGTCCGCCTGGTGCTCAGCCGTCCGTCCGTACGGGCCGGGCGGCTGGCACCCTCGTGGTGAGAGTGCTAAGTCGGAGACTAGGCCGGAACTAGCACTCCGTCAACCAGAGTGCCAGCGCGTCGTACCCGCGAGAATGACCGTGTGGATGTGCACCTGTTGACCTCGTTGCGAACCCCGGCCGGCGACGACGCGCTTGCCGCGGCGGCTGCGGTTGCCGGGGGAGATCCGCTGGTCGCGGCGTCCGCCCTGCGCGCCCGCGGCGTCCCGGCGGACCTGGCCGCGGCGGCGCTCACCCAGGTGGATCTGCGCGGCCGGGCGGCCGGCAAGTTCGGGCCGGATGCGGAACGGATGTTCTTCACCCGTACGGGACTGGAGCAGGCGACCCGTCGGTCGGTGGCGGAGCGCCGGGCCGCCCGGCTTGCCGCCGCGGGCGTCCGCACGATGGCCGATCTGGGATGTGGGCTGGGCGCGGACGCGTTGGCTGCGGGGCGCGCCGGGATCGCCGTGCATGCGGTGGACGCCGATCCGCTGACCGCGGCGGCGGCGCGCGCGAACGTCGCCGCCTGCGGCCTGAGTCACCTGGTTCGGGTGGACTGTGCGGATGCCACCACGGTCGAGGTCGAGCGCTTCGACGCGGTGTTCGCCGATCCGGCGCGTCGGCGTGCCGGGCGGGGCCGGGTGTTCGACCCGCGGGCCTGTTCGCCGCCGTGGGATTTCGTGCTCGCGCTGGCCGGGCAGGTGCCGCGTACGGTGCTGAAGCTCGCGCCGGGCATCGATCACGCCCTGATCCCGCCGGGTGCCGAGGCGGAATGGGTGTCCGACGGCGGCGATCTGGTGGAGGCGGCGTTCTGGTTCGGCCCGCTCGCCGCCGCGCCGCGCCGGGCGGTGCGGTTGCCGGCCGGGCGGGAACTCACCGGTACCGGCGCCGCCCGCCCACCGTGCGGTGCCCCGGGCAGCTACCTGTATGACCCGGACCCGGCGGTGGTCCGTGCGCACCTGGTCGCCGAGTTCGCCGAGACGGTCGCCGGCCGGCTGGCCGACCCGGACATCGCGTACGTCTATGCGGACGTCCCGGCGGACACGCCGTGGGCCCGGCGCCTGGAGGTGGCCGAGGTGATGCCGTTCTCGCTGAAGCGCCTGCGCGCCACGTTGCGCGATCGCGGCGTCGGCCGGGTGGAGATCCGCAAGAGGGGGTCTGCCGTGGAGCCCGAGCGGTTGCGCCGCGACCTGCGGTTGTCCGGTCCGAACCCGGCGTCGCTCGTGCTGACCCGGGTGGCCGGCGATCCGGTGGTGTTGCTGTGCCGGGAAGGCTCCGTGCGGGCGGCGAATCGAGGCGAGTAGCGTGCCGCCCCATGGCGAAGAAGGCGTCCGGTACGCCCGCCACCGCGCTGCTGACCGAGCGCCAGGTGGCGCATGGTCTGCACCCGTACGAGGTCTCGCCGGACGCGGCGAACTACGGGGCGCTGGTGGCCGCGGCGCTCGGCGTAGCGCCGGAGCGGGTGTTCAAGACGTTGATCGCCGACGTCGACGGGGCGTTGGTGGTCGCCGTCGTACCGGTGACCGGTGACGTCGATCTGAAGTCGCTCGCGCAGGCGGTGGGCGGCAAGCGCGCGGCGATGGCGGACCGGGCCGTCGCCGAGCGCAGCAGCGGGTACGTGCGTGGCGGCATCAGCCCGCTGGGGCAACGCCGTCGGCTGCCGACAGTAGTGGACGAATCTGCGCGTACTTTGACCGAAATGTACGTTTCAGCCGGAAAGCGTGGATTGCAGGTATCCCTTCATCCGGACGTTCTCGTCCAATTGACGGACGCAACCTGGGCGCGAATTCGGACATAAATCCCTATAGTGCCTCATCGTTACTATACCGTTACGATATCCGGCAGATCTTTCTCTCACGATCCGGCAGATTGGGCCGTTGGCGTGACTTAGCGTCACGTTGTGGGGCACGCCTGGCGATTGGTTAAGCGTGGCATGGGGGCGCTGTGCAGGCCGAAGAGCCTGTGTCACGCCCATGTTGCCGGATTGTTATGCCGGACAACAAAAAGCCGCGGCAAGACTTCTTGTGTAACCCGGCGCTACGGGAATACGTTGCCGGGCACAACAAACTGCTCCTAGATCCACTGGCGTCCTGGGGAGCTACCCCTCCCGGCAGCGTCCAGCGAATCCGACGAAGGCCCGGATTTACCCGAAAGGACATACGGAATGCGTAAGGGAATGCTTGCCCTTGCCGCGGTTGGCCTGCTGGCCACCGGCAGCATGGCGGCGTGTGGTGACGACAGCGGCGACACCAGCACCGGCAGCAGCGGCGACTCGTCGTCGGCCGGCATGGTCGGCGTGATCCTGCCGGACACCAAGAGCTCGCAGCGGTGGGGCACCGACGACCCCAAGTTCCTCAAGCAGGCGTTCGACGCGGCCGGCGTCCAGGCGGACATCCAGAACGCGCAGGGCGACAAGACCCAGTTCCAGACGATCGCCGACGGCATGATCTCCCAGGGCGTCAAGGTCCTGATGATCGTCAACCTGGACTCCGGCACCGGTAAGGCCGTGCTGGACAAGGCGAAGAACGCCGGCATCGCCACCATCGACTACGACCGCCTGACCCTCAACGGCGGCGCGGACTACTACGTCAGCTTCGACAACGTGGCGGTCGGCAAGCTGCAGGGCGAGGGCCTGGTGCAGTGCCTCAGCGACAAGGGCTACGACAAGCCGGTGGTGGCCGAGCTGAACGGCTCGCCGACGGACAACAACGCCACCCTGTTCAAGCAGGGCTACGACTCCGTCCTGCAGCCGAAGTACGACTCGGGCGAGTTCGTCAAGGGCCCGGACCAGTCGGTTCCGGACTGGGACAACGCCCAGGGCGGCACGATCTTCGAGCAGATGCTCACCCAGAACCAGAAGATCAAGGGTGTGCTCGCCGCCAACGACGGCCTCGGTAACGCGGTCATCTCGGTGCTGAAGAAGAACAAGCTCAACGGCCAGGTCCCGGTCACCGGCCAGGACGCCACCGTGCAGGGCCTGCAGAACATCCTCGCCGGCGACCAGTGCATGACCGTCTACAAGGCCATCAAGCAGGAGGCCGACGCCGCCTCCGAGCTGGCCATCGCGCTGGCCAAGGGTGAGAAGCCCACCACCGCCACCGGCACCACGAAGGACCCGGAGTCGGGCAAGGACGTCCCCTCCGTACTCCTGCAGCCCAAGTCGATCACCGCGTCCACCGTCAAGGACGTCATCGCCGACGGCTTCGTGACCAAGGAGCAGGTCTGCACCGCGCAGTTCGCGGACGCCTGCAGCAAGAACGGCATCAGCTGACCTGACAGACCGGGGGTACGCCCCCAGACGGCTGACGACGGTGCCGCTCACGCCCTCGACGGCGTGGGCGGCACCGGACGTACGCCCACCCCCCACTCCGGTCACTAGAAAAGGAGAACATCCGTGGCCGCGACACCTCTTCTGGAGCTGCGCGGGGTCAACAAGAGTTTCGGCCCCGTCCAGGTCCTGCATGACGTCGGTCTCGATGTCTATCCCGGTGAGGTCACCGCGCTCGTCGGCGACAACGGCGCCGGCAAGTCGACGATGGTGAAGTGCATCGCCGGTATCTACACGATCGATGCGGGCACGGTGACCTACGAAGGCCGGAAGGTGGCGATCCACAGCCCCCGGGACGCCTCCGCGCTCGGGATCGAGGTCGTCTATCAGGACCTCGCACTCTGCGACAACCTGGACATCGTTCAGAACATGTTCCTCGGCCGCGAGAAGATGAGCGGCGTGGTGCTCGACGAGCCCACCATGGAGCAGATGGCCGGAGACACCCTCGCCGGCCTTTCCGTGCGTACCGTGAAGTCGCTGCGGCAGCTCGTGGCCAGCCTGTCCGGCGGCCAGCGGCAGACCGTGGCCATCGCCAAGGCCGTGCTGTGGAACAGCAAGGTGGTGATCCTCGACGAGCCGACCGCCGCGCTCGGCGTCGCGCAGACCGCGCAGGTGCTGGAGCTGGTCCGGCGGCTTGCCGACAACGGCCTCGGCGTGGTGCTGATCTCGCACAACATGAATGACGTCTTCGCCGTCTCCGACCGCATCGCCGCGCTCTACCTGGGCCGGATGGCCGCGCAGGTGAAGGCCACCGACGTGACGCATTCCCAGGTGGTGGAGCTGATCACCGCGGGCCGCAGCGGCAACCTGGGCCTGCCGTCCGAGTCGTCGAACGGGAACGGCTACGCCGACATCACGCCCTCGGGAGACGAGCGATGAGCACAACCACCACGCCCGCCGAAACCGGCAAGCCCGAGGTGGCCAAGCCGACGGCGGCCAGCCACCTGAACGCGTACTGGCGCCGGGTCCGCGGCGGTGACATCGGCAGCCTGCCGGCCATCCTGGGCCTGATCGTGCTGTGCCTGATCTTCGGCTCCGCGCGCGAGACCTTCGTCAGCGCGCTGAACTTCGCCAACCTGTTCTCGCAGAGCGCGCAGGTCATTTTCATCGCGATGGGTCTGGTCTTCGTCCTGCTGCTGGGCGAGATCGACCTGTCCGCCGGATTCGCCAGCGGTGTGTGCGGCGCGATCATGGCGATCCTGCTGGCCGACCACGGCTGGCCGTGGTGGGGCGCGATCCCGGCGGCGATGCTCACCGGCGTGGTGATCGGCTTCATGCTCGGTCTGCTGGTGGCCAAGCTCGGCATCCCGTCGTTCGTCGTGACGCTCGCCGCGTTCCTCGGCTTCCAGGGCGTCCTGCTGCGGCTGCTGGGCGGCGGCAAGAACATCTCGATCAACAACTCGTTCGTGCTCAAACTGGCCAACAGCAACCTGTCGGTGACGATGAGTTGGATCATGGTGATCGTCGCCGTGCTCGGTTACGCCGCGGTGCAGTTCAACCAGATCCGCAGCCGGGCGTCGCGTGGCCTGGTCACCGACCCGCTCGGCATCGTGCTGATGCGCATCGGCGGGCTGGCCGTGCTCCTGGTGGTGGCCACCGCCGTCCTGACCCACGAGCGCAGCATCAACCCGGCGATCAACTCGGTGCGGGGCGTGCCGATCGTCGCCCCGATCATCGCGGTCTTCCTGATCATCTGGACCTTCGTGCTGGGCCGCACCCGGTACGGCCGGCACGTGTACGCCGTCGGCGGCAACAGCGAGGCCGCGCGCCGCGCCGGTATCCCGGTCGACCGCATCCGCATCTCGGTGTTCGTCATCGGCTCGTTCATGGCCTCCATCGGCGGCATCCTGATCGTCAGCCGGGCCAACTCGGTCGACCCCAACACCGGCGGCAGCAACATCCTGCTCTACTCGGTCGGCGCGGCCGTGATCGGCGGCACCAGCCTCTTCGGCGGCAAGGGCAAGGTGATCAACGCGGTCATCGGTGGCGCGGTGATCGCGGTGATCGACAACGGGATGACCCTGATGGGTTACGCGGCCGGCACCAAGTACATCGTCACCGGTCTGATTCTGCTGGTCGCGGCCAGCGTCGATGCGCTGTCCAGGCGCAGAGCGGCATCATCCGGGGCCCGATGAGCCACCCCATCCTGGGCGAGGGGACGGCACGCTGATGCGGGCCGGCCCCAGCCAGGAGGAGGTCCGTCGGCACAATCTCGGCACGCTGTTGCGCTACGTGCATGTGCACGGCGCCACCTCCAGGGCGGAACTCACCAGCCGGCTTGGCCTGAACCGCAGCACCATCGGCGCGCTCACCACGGAGCTGAGCGGCGCCGGGCTGGTCTCCGAGGAGACCCCTCGGGAGACCGGCCGGGCCGGACGACCGTCGCTGGTCGTCCGGCCGCAGTCGGCGCGGGTCTACGCGTACGCGATAAGCATCGAGGTCGACCGGCTCCGGGCTGCGCGCGTCGGCCTGGGCGGACGCATCCTGGATCGCCGGGAGACCGAGCGGCCGCGCGGCATGCCGTTCGAGGACGCCATCCGGCCGTTGGCCGGCTTCGTGCGGGAGATGCGCAAAGCGGTTCCGGACGATGCGCGGTACGTGGGCAGCGGGCTGGCCGTGGCCGGCATGGTGCGCCGCGCCGACGGCATGGTCCGGCTGGCACCGACCATCGGCTGGGTGGAGGAACCCGTCGGTGAGGTGCTCGGCGCGGAACTCGGCGACATCGGCATGCTGACCGTGGGCAACCACGCCGACGTCTCCGCCCTGGTCGAGCACAGCCGCGGTGCCGCGGTCGGCCTGGACAACGTCATCTACCTGTACGGCGACGTGGGCGTCGGCAGCGGCATCATCGCCGGTGGGCGCCGGGTCACCGGTCACGGCGGATACGGCGGCGAGGTCGGCCACATGGTGGTCAATCCGCAGGGCCGCCCCTGCAGTTGCGGCTCACGCGGGTGCTGGGAGACCGAGATCGGCGAGTACGCGCTGCTCAAACACGCCGGACGAGAAGCCGACAGCGGTCGCGAGGCGGTGCTGAACGTGGTGGAGGCCGCGATGCGCGGCGACAGTCAGGCGCAGCGCGCGGTCCGGCACGTGGGGGACTGGCTCGGATTCGGCGTGGGCAACCTGGCCAACATCTTCAACCCCGAGGCGGTCATCTTCGGCGGGACGCTGCGCGACATCTACCTGGTCGCGGCCGCGCAGATCCGCAGCAGGCTGAACGCCATCGCGCTGCCCGTGTGCCGGGAGCACATCCGCCTGCGCACCCCGGAGCTGGGCAACGACGCGGCCCTCATCGGCGCGGCCGAACTGGCCTTCGAGCATCTGCTCGCCGATCCGCTGCTGAGCTGAGACGCGTACCCGGGTTCCCGGTGCGCGGCGGGCCGCCCGGCGCTCATTAACCTGTGTCGGGAAGGGCAAGGCAGGCGACACAGGGAGCGAGGCCGCGGTGATCGTTGTCGTGGAGGGGCCGACCGCTGCGGGGAAGACGACATGGTGCCGGCGACACGTCGGCCGGTTCGTCGCGGGGTACGCCCGGACCGGCAAGGAACCGGCCGACGGCCCGGCACTGGCCCGGCACTGGGCGCGGGTGGCGATGCGCCGCTGGGCCGAGGCGGAGGAACTGGAACGCCTCGACGGCGTCGCGTTCTGCGACACCGACCCGATCCGGCTGCACTACGCCTGGGGGATGGCGGCGCTGGGCCTGGCCCCGCGAGCGCAGTTCGATCGGGAACTGGCCGTGGTGCGGGTCGCGATGCAGACCGGGCGTCTCGGGTTCGCCGATGCCGTCCTGGTCGGCCTGCCGGACGTGGCCACGCTGCAACGCCGCCGCGACGAGGACCCCACCCGGCGGCGCCGCAACTTCGCCACCCACGTGCAGCTCCGCGAGCCGCTGCGCCAGTGGTACGCCACCCTGGACGCGCTGGACCCCGGACGGGTGCACTGGGACCTGCCGACGGACGGCACGCCGAAGCTGCCCGAGCCACGGCCGGAGCGGTCGTCGGTGGCGCTGCTCGACGCGCTGGTCGAGGCGTTGCCCCCGCTGCGTACCGCGGTGCCGGAGTAGGCCGCGGGGCGTAAGCGAGCCGTAAGGTCATCCGCCCGCGGCCGGGGCAGGATGGTTCGGGTGAAGCTTTCCGTACGTGCCGGGCTGTCCGGTGTGGCGGCTGCCGCCGTGGCGCTCGGGTTGGCCGAAGTCGTCGCGGTGCTCGCCGGCCCGCTGTCCGCGCCGCTGCTGGCCGTCGGTGGCGTGGTGGTGGACAACGTCCCCGGGCCGGTGAAGGACGTCGGCGTCGCGGTCTTCGGCGTGCACGACAAGACGGCACTCATCACCGGTACGGCGATCCTGCTCGCCGCCTACGCGTGGGGGCTGGGCGTGGTGGCGGTCCGCCATTGGCGGCTGGCGCTGGCCGGCATCGCGCTGTTCGGGCTGATCGGCGTGCTGGCCGCGGTCACCCGGCACGACGCGGGGGCGCTGGCCGCGCTGCCGTCCGTGGTGGGCGCCGCGGTGGCCGTACCGGTGCTGCACCTGCTGCTGCGCCTGGCCGTGCCCGGCCGGGGTTTCGTCCCGGAGGATCCGGCGAGCTCGGCGGACGCGGACCCGGCGGCGTCCCGGCTGGATGCCGAGGACCGGCGGCGGTTCCTGCGGGCGCTGGGTGTCGCGGCGGCGGCCACCGCCCTGGGCGGGATCGGCGGTCGCCTGCTGACCTCAAGCCGGGCGGTGACCCAGGCGCGGCAGGCGGTCCGCCTGCCGGAGCCGGCCGCCCCGGCGCCCCGCGTCCCGGCGGCGGCGCAAGCGCGCGGCGCGGTGGCGTACGTGACCTCGAACGACGACTTCTACCGGATCGACACCGCGCTCTACCCGCCGCAGATCGACCCGTCGACATGGCGGCTGCGTGTGCACGGCATGGTGCGCAACCCGATCACCCTCACCTGGGACGAGCTGCTGCGGCGACCCATGGTGCAGCGGTACGTGACGCTCGCCTGCGTCTCGAACGAGGTCGGCGGTGACCTGATCGGCAACGCGTTGTGGCTAGGCACGCCGATCAAGCAGCTACTCGACGAGGTTCAGCCGCTGCCCGGCGCCGACCAGGTGGTGCAGCGTTCCTCGGACGGCTGGACGTGCGGCAGCCCGACCGCGGTCCTGCGCGACGGGCGTGACGCCTTGCTCGCGGTGGGCATGAACGGCCGGCCCCTGCCCGTCGAGCACGGTTTCCCGGTACGCGTGGTGGTCCCCGGCCTCTACGGGTACGTGTCGGCGTGCAAATGGATCACCGAGATCGAACTGACCCGGTTCGCCGATTTCGATGCGTACTGGGTGCCGCGCGGGTGGTCGCAGCGCGCGCCGGTCAAGACCGAGTCGCGGATCGACACGCCGCGCGACGGCGCGTCCCGAACGGCCGGGACGGTGACCGTGGCCGGGGTGGCATGGGCGCAGCACCGCGGCATCGACCGGGTCGAGGTGCAGGTGGACGACGGGCCCTGGCAGACCGCGACGCTGGCGTCGACCGTGTCGGCGGACACCTGGCGGCAGTGGAGCTGGCAGTGGCCGGCCACGGCTGGCGAGCATTCGGTCCAGGTGCGGGCGACGGACGCCACCGGGGAGACCCAGACGAGCACGCCGGCCCCGCCGGACCCGGACGGAGCGACCGGATATCACCGCGTCTCGGTGACGATCACCTGACGGCGGTGCCGGCCCGGCGCCCCCAGGCTCGGCCGCGTCGGTGCGTGGGGGCCTGGCCACCGTCGAACTGGCCGCGCACTCCGCAAACCCGCACGTACGGTGCGACGGGCTGGGCAAAGTCGCTCATACGGTTTCCGCATGTTCACCGATGCGGTTGAAGAATCATCGAACATGCCGACCCGGCCCCCGTCCGGAGGCCGAGCCGTGAGCTGTGTGGTGACGTCGCGCGTCGGGCGGCGTCAGGCGGCAGGCGCCTGCCGTTGGGCGGGCACCGCAGTCTTGTGGGGCCGGCCCAGGCGAGCTTCGAGCCGGGGCAGGTCGACGCGTCCGTGACGGCGGTCGGCGAGGTCCTCCCAGCCGACCGCGAGCAGCCGCAGCCGCTCCGTCTCGCTGAAACCTCCCCAGACTCCGTACGGCTCGCGAACGGCCAAGGCGTGCGCGGCGCACTCCGCCCGGACCGGGCAGGCGCCGCACAGGGATTTGGCCTTGGCCTCACGGCGATTGCGGGACGATCCGCGCTCGCCGTCGGGGTGGAAGAACTGAGCGCTGTCACGTCCCCGGCATCGGCCGAGTCGCTGCCAGTCCCACAAGTCAGCGATGGGCCCGGGAAGTCTACGAACGTTCGACATCAACAGCCTCCTCCCGCGCGGCACCGCGGAGTGTCGTCCATGGGGGGCCTGACTCAGGCCTGCCGCGGGTGTACCCCGGTCTTCCGGGGCTCACACCCTCCTGATCGATGTCTTCACAAACCCGTCTCCCACGGAGGCGACGTGTCACCCCTATTTTCCTAATTTTCCATCTAAAGCGCGTAATGCTGCGGCCCTCGCGTGATCTCCTCTGAGAGAGAAGGAGGATCACTGTGCGTACCGTCCTCGTGTGCGTCCGTACCCCCATGGCGGCCCAGACCGTCGCGTCCACCGCGGCCCGGCTCGGCTTGACCGGGGTGGTCCGGACGGCGGTCAGCGAGACCGAGGCCATGATCCGATTGGCCGAAAGGCCGTCCGAGGTGGTCTTGGCCGACACCGCCGTGACCCGTCCCGACAGCGTCGGCTTCACCCGGCGCGTCCTTTCCCGTGCACCGCAGGCACAGGTTGTGCTCTTCGGCGCCGAAGACCCGAGGGTGGCCGCAGCCACCGTCGCGGCCGGTGCCCGCGGAGTGATCCGCGGTGTGGAACACGACCTGGTCAGCGTCGTCGCCAAGGCGCTGATCTTGCTCCTGCTGCCGGCCCGTCCCCAGCAGGGCATGCCGATCAACAGCGCCAATGCCCAGCCGGCCACGGTGGCCGGCGGCGTCCGCAACGCCAACTCGGCGGCCACCCGCGGGCAATACCGCGACGGCGGCCCGGTCGGCTCACCGAACAGCGGCGCCGTCCCGGCGATGCTGCCGAACTCGCCCATGGTCCCGGTGCAGCGCGGCGACGCGGTCGACCCGGCAACCGGGCGGCCGGCAGTCTGGCCGGGAAACGAGGCCACCCAGGTCGGCGTGGCCGAGGCGGTCCCGGCGGGGCGGCGGCTCACCCTGACCGAGCGCGAGTTGCAGGTGCTCCGCGGCATGGCGGACGGCAAGAGCAACGCCGAGATCGGGCGAGAACTGTTCGTGTCCGAGGACACGGTCAAGACCCACGCCCGGCGGCTCTTCCGGAAGTTGGGAGCCCGCGACCGGGCGCACGCCGTGGCGGCGGGGTTCCGGGCGGGCTTGGTGGCCTGACGATCGGTAGGGCGTTGTTGACGGCGGGGGTGGCCGTCAACGCCCGACGTCAGCGCAGGTAGCCGGCCGGCACGCCCGCGGGCGTGTCCCCGGGGGCGTGCCCCCCGCGGGCGTGCCCCGGCAGGCGTGCCCCCCGCAGGCGTGCCCCCTTCAGGGGCGCCCGCCGGTCGGCCAGCCCCCCGCACCGTCGATCTTGGACTTTGTGTGCCCGTTTCGGTGCACCGAAAGCGACTTGTCCGACCGGAAACCGCAAGATCGCCGGGGTGTGCGGGTGAGCGGTCGATCTTGGACTTCGCGGTCCGGCAAGTCGGGAATGGCGCACCAAGTCGGGCACACAAAGTCCAAGATCGACGGCGCGGGGGCTGGCCGACCGGCGACGGTGCGGGAGCTGGCCGACGGCGACGGTGCGGGAGCTGGCCGACCGGCGGCTGAGCGGGGTCGACGGTGCCTGGGCGGGGTCGACGGGGCCGGGCGGAGGGTCGACGGGGCCGGGCGGAGGGTCGACGGGGCCGGGCGGAGGATTGAGGTGCCGCAGGGCGGGAGTCAGGACTGCGCGTCGTCGTCGGTGCCCTCGGTCAGGGTGTCGTGCACGCCGTCGGCGTAGCCGCGCGCGTACTCCCAGGAGACGTAACGGTCCGGGTCCGGGTCGTACGCCGGCTCGTGCACTCGCGGCTGCCCGGAATGGAGCAGGTGCCGCAGGTTGCCCCGCAGCAGATCCCAGTCGAAGTAGTGCGGCTCGTGGCAGTCCTCGCACTCGATGACCAGCCCGCGGATGCCCGTGGGACTCAGCAACGCCTGGTAGATCTCCAGGTCGGAGAGGTCCTCGAGCACGTCCTGCCGCTCCGCGTCGGTCAGCGGGTCCGGGTCGGCGTCGCCGCCCTGATCCTCGAGCTCCGCGGCCGGGTCGGCGGGGTCGCCGTTGAACGGGTCGATCGGTTCGTCCTGCACATGGACACCGTACCCACCCCGGGTGCCGATGTGGTGGCCCGCACGTCTTGTCCGCCTGCGCGGATGCCGTACGCGTGATGAGTAGGATGAAGAACCCGCCTCGCCCGACAAGGATGATCCGTGGACATCGAGTCTGCCCGCAGCGTGCCCCTTGGCCTCACCTTCGACGACGTCCTCCTGCAGCCCGGCGCATCGGACGTGGTGCCCAGCCGGGTCAACACGGTCTCCCGCCTGACCCGCAATGTGGATCTTGCCGTGCCACTGTTGTCCGCCGCGATGGACACGGTGACCGAGGCGAGGATGGCCATCGCGATGGCCCGCCAGGGCGGCATCGGCGTGCTGCACCGCAATCTCTCCGCCGAGGATCAGGCCGCCCAGGTCGACCTGGTCAAGCGTTCCGAGTCCGGGATGATCACCAACCCGGTGACGTGCAGTCCCGAGGACACCCTGCGCCAGGTCGACGCGTTGTGCGGCAAGTACCGCATCTCCGGCGTGCCGGTGGTGGACGCCGGCGGTGTGCTGGTGGGCATCGTGACCAACCGGGACATGCGGTTCGTCACCGACGACAGCGCCAAGGTGCGCGACGTCATGACGAAGATGCCGTTGATCACCGCCCCGGTGGGTGTCGGCAAGGACGAGGCGTTGGGCCTGCTGCAGCGCCACAAGGTGGAGAAGCTGCCGCTGGTCGACGAGCAGGGCCGGCTCAGCGGCCTGATCACGGTGAAGGACTTCACCAAGAGCGAGCAGTACCCGGATGCCACCAAGGACGCCCAGGGCCGGTTGCGGGTGGCCGCCGCGGTCGGGGTCGGCGATGAGTCGTACAAGCGGGCGCGTTCCCTGATCGACGCCGGTGTGGACGTGGTCATCGTGGACACGTCGCACGGCCACCAGCGCCAGGTGCTGGAGATGATCGCGCGGCTGAAGAAGGAGACCGGCACCGATATCGTCGGCGGCAACGTGGCGACGTACGCGGGAGCCAAGGCGATGGTCGAGGCCGGCGCCGACGCGGTGAAGGTGGGTGTGGGTCCCGGCGCGATCTGCACCACCCGGATCGTCGCGGGTGTGGGCGTACCGCAGATCACGGCCGTGATGGAGGCGTCGCGGGCCTGCCGGCCGGCCGGTGTGCCGGTGATCGCGGACGGCGGGGTGCAATACTCCGGCGACATCGCGAAGGCGATCGTGGCCGGCGCCGAGACGGTGATGCTCGGCGGCCTGCTGGCCGGCTCCGAGGAGAGCCCCGGCGATCTGATCTTCGTGAACGGCAAGCAGTACAAGTCGTACCGCGGCATGGGCTCGCTAGGCGCGATGCAGACGCGCGGGCAGGTCAAGTCGTTCTCCAAGGACCGCTACTTCCAGCACGACGTGCCGGAGGAGAAGCTGGTGCCGGAGGGCGTCGAGGGGCAGGTGCCGTACCGCGGACCGCTGGCCCGGGTGATGGGCCAGCTCGTCGGCGGGCTGCGGCTGTCGATGGGGTACGCGGGCGCGGAGACCATCGCGGAGTTGCAGGAGCGTGGCGCGCTGATCAGGATTACCGCGGCGGGTCTCAAGGAAAGCCACCCGCACGACATCCAGATGACCGTCGAGGCCCCGAACTACCACTCCCGCTGAGAAGCTGAGGGACAAGGCCCCGAACCACCACCGCAGCGAAGGGGATCGGCCATGCGTGACGTCGTGGAGATCGGCATGGGGAAGACCGCGCAGCGCGGCTACCACCTCGACGACATCGCGATCGTGCCGTCGCGGCGCACCCGCGACGTCGACGACGTGTCGACCGAGTGGCGTGTGGACGCGTACCCGTTCCGGATTCCCTGCGTGGCGCACCCGTCGGACGCCACCATGAGCCCGGCCAGCGCCGTCGAGCTGGGCAAGCTCGGCGGCCTGGGGGTGCTCAACGCGGAGGGCCTGTGGACCCGCTACGAGGATCCCACCAAGATCCTCGAAGAGCTGGCCGCGCTGGGCGAGGAGGCGGACGCCACCAAACGCCTCCAGGAGGTGTACGCCGAGCCGATCCGCCCCGAGCTGATCGCCGAGCGCGTCGCCACCATGCGCGAGGGCGGCGTGACGGTGGCTGTCCGGGTCTCCCCGCAGCACACCCTGACGCTCGCCCCGGTGGTGCTGGACGCCGGCGTCGACCTGCTGGTCATCCAGGGCACGCTCGTCTCGGCGGAGCACGTGTCCAGCACGGACGAGCCGCTGAACCTGAAGGAGTTCATCGCCGACCTCGACCTCCCGGTGATCGTGGGCGGTTGCACCGACTACAAGACCGCCCTGCACCTGATGCGCACCGGCGCGGCCGGTGTGATCGTCGGCGTCGGCGCCGACGAATGGTCCACCACGGACACCGTGCTGGGTATCCGGGTGCCGATGGCCACCGCTATCGCGGACGCGGCGGCGGCCCGGCGGGACTACCTGGACGAGACCGGCGGCCGGTACGTGCACCTGATCGCCGACGGGGGGATCTCCACCAGCGGCGACATCGCGAAGGCGATCGGCTGCGGCGCGGACGCGGTGATGCTGGGCGAGCCGCTGTCGCTGGCCGAGGGAGCGCCCGCGGGCGGTGCGTGGTGGCACTCCGCGGCCAGCCACCCGAAGCTGCCGCGCGGCGGATTCTGCATCGCCGGCGAGCCGGACGGCACCCTGGAGGAGATCCTGTACGGCCCGGCGACTCGCCCGGACGGCCAGTCGAACCTGTTCGGCGGCCTGCGCCGGGCGATGGCCAAGTGCGGCTACAGCGATGTGAAGGAGTTCCAGAAGGTCAGCCTGGTGCTGGACCGCTGACGGCGCGGACGGGGGGATCGGTGCGCAACGCCGCGGCCTGCGCGGTCGCGGTCGCGCTGCTGCTCGGCGGATGCACCGGCGGCGATGACGGCACGGCGGGGGCCACGACGCCCCGGCCCGGTGCGGCCGGGGCGGGCGACCCGTACTTCCCGACGTACGGCAACGGCGGGTACGACGTACGCGGATACGATCTCGATCTGCGTTATGACCCGGCGGCCGGCCGGCTGACCGGGACCGCGACGATCACCGCCGTGGCCACGCAGGGACTGTCCCGCTTCAACCTCGACCTCGCCCACCTCACCGTGACCCGGGTGACCGTCGACGGCACGACTGCCCGCGCCCGCCAGGAGGGCCGGGAACTCGTCGTGACGCCCGGCACCGGCATCGCCGACGGCGACCGGTTCATCGTGGTGGTGGCGTACGGCGGCACGCCCGCCCCGATCGACAACGAGTTCCTCGGCAAGGGCGGCTGGACGCGTACCGGGGACGGGGCCTTCGCGGTGGGCGAGCCGGAATCGGCGAGCACCTGGTTCCCGGTCAACGACCATCCCTCGGACAAGGCGACGTTGCGTCTGGCCATGACCGTTCCGGAGGGATTGCAGGCGATCGGCAACGGTATTCCCGGCGAGCGCACCACGGCCGGCGGCTGGACCACGTGGCGCTGGACGGAATCGTCGCCGATGGCCAGCTATCTGGCCACCGTGGTGATCGGCAAGTACCGGATACGCAGCGGCACCCTGCACGGCAAGCCGATGGTGACCGCGGTGCCGGAGACGCTGCCGCAGGACGGCCCGGCCGCCCGGTCGATCGCCCGCACCGGCGAGATCGCCGACTTCCTCACCGGCCGGTTCGGCCGCTACCCGTTCGACGCGTACGGCGGGGTGGTGATCGACGACGACCGGATCGACTACGCGCTGGAGACGCAGACCCGCCCGGTGTACGGCGACACGTTCTTCGGCCGCGGGCCGAACAGCACGGTGGTCGCGCACGAGCTAGCGCATCAATGGTTCGGCGACAGCGTGTCGGTGGAGCGCTGGCGCGACATCTGGCTCAACGAGGGCTTCGCCACCTACGCCGAGTGGTTGTGGGACGAGCACGAGGGCACGCGGACGGTGCAACAGAGCTTCGATGCCGCGTACGAGCGGATGGACTGGTCGATCCCGACCGACGATCCGGGGGTGCCGCACCTGTTCGGCCAGGCCGTCTACCAGCGGGGTGCGATGGCCCTGCACGCGCTCCGCCGCACCATCGGCGACCGGGCGTTCTTCGGCCTGCTGCGGTCGTGGCCGGCGCGGCACCGCGACGGCAACGTGACGACCGCGCAGTTCGTGACGGCCGCCGAACGTGCCGCCGGGGGCCGGGATTTGAGCGGCCTGTTCGACGCGTGGCTCTCCGGGGACGGCCCGCCGCCGCGTCCGTGACCGTCCGGTTCAGTCCCGGTCGACCGGGTTCAGTCCTTGTTGACCAGGGCGGGGTGGTCGCTCAGGTACGCCTCGGCGCGCCCGTCGTGGAGGGCCTTGAGGAATCCGGTGCCCTCCGAGGTCAGCTCCTCGCCGATGTAACCGCCGTGGTGATAGACGGCGTCGCCGGGAAGCCCGACCAGGGTCAGGTTCCGTGGGTCCAGGTCGCGCAGCGCGTACGCGTATTCGAGGGGGCCGCGCCCGCCGACGTACACCAGGCTGTCGCCGAGCGCGTCGATCACCGGGCGCAGGCGTTCCGGGGCGGTGGCCAGACCGGCGTCGCGGGCCTTGCTGAGCAGCGCCTTGACGAGTTGCCGCTGGTGACGCTGGCGGGTGTAGTCACCGCCCGGGGTGTAGCGCTGCCGCGCGTAGTCGAGCGCTTGCCACCCCTGCAAGGTGCGGGTGCCGGGCAGATAGGTGGCCTGCGGTCCGAGATATCCGCCGCCGCCCGGCCGTAGGGTGCGCCGAGACCCGTCCGGCTGCCGGTGAATGGACACCACCTTCTGGTCGATGGTCATGGTGACCCCGCCCAGGGCGTCGGTGAGCCGGGAGAGCCCGCCGAAGTTCAGGATCGCGCCCGCCTGGAACTCGTCGATCCCGGTGTAGTCGGACACCACCGTGGTGAGTAGCTCGTAGCCCTGTTCGACGCTGATCCGTTTCGAGCCGGGCACCCGGGATCCCAGGCTCATCGCCTCGGTGATCTTGTGACGGCCGCCGCCGAACCCGGCCTTCGCGTACGCGGGCATGTCCACCCGCAGGTCGCGAGGCAGCGAGAACAGATATCCCGACCGCAGATCGGCCGAGACGTGCAGCAGCATCAGCGCGTCGGCGTGCGGTTCCCAGTCCGGAACGTTCACCCGGGTGTCGACGCCGATCAGCAGAAGGTCGAGCGGGCCCTCGATGTCCGCGCCGGGCGGTGGCGCGGGGCTGGTCGACGGGGCCGCGGCGGTCGGTGCGGGGGTGCCGGGGGCGGCGGCCGGTGATTCGGAGCGCGCGGCCAGGGCCACGGCAATGCCGGTGCCGGCCAGCGTCACCGCCACGACGCCGACTGCCACCCACATGATCCGCCTGGTTCGCATCCCGCACACAGTAAGCGACGTCTATGCGCTGCTCAACGCCTCGGCAGCGGTCCGTCTGGCTCGGCTACCGGAGCGCAACCCGGCGGGCACTGAGGTTGCCACCCGACGCCTTGACGGTGGACGGCACTGCTGTCGGGAAGTGCGGGGGGAACGTTCATGCGCAACGGCGCGATCAGGCGGTTCGGGATCGGTCTGCTGGCGGGGGGTCTCGTGGCGACCGCGTATCCGGCCGCCGCACACGCCGCGCCCGCACCCGACCCCGAGCCGGTGTCGCTGATCGTCGGGTTGCGGCACGACGCGGACGTGGTCGACCGGCTCACCGACGACGACGTGGACGTGTTGGACAGTGAGGAGATCGGTGACGCGGTGGCGGTGGACGTCCCGGCCACCCAGGTCACCGATGCCGCGGCGACGCTGCGGGCGGACCCGGCGATCGCCTACGTGGAGCCGGACCACACGGCACGCGTCGCCCGGACCACGCCGCGTGATCCCGGGTTCCGCAGCCAATGGGGCGCGGTCCGTGCGGACGTGGACGATGCGTGGGACCTGACCCGTGGCGTCGGCGGCGTGGTGGTGGCGGTGGTGGACACCGGCGTCAAGCCGCTGCCCGATTTCGCGTCCCGGCTGCTCACCGGGTACGACTTCGTCAACGAGGACAGCAACGCGTACGACGACAACGGCCACGGCACGATGGCCGCCGGGGTGCTCGCCGCCAGCGGCAACAACGGCACCGGTGTCGCCGGCATCTGCTGGTACTGCAAGATCCTGCCGGTCAAGGTGCTGGGCGCGGACGGTGTCGGCTCGTACAGCGACATCGCCGAGGGCATCCGGTACGCGGCGGACCGCGGCGCGAACGTGATCAACCTGTCGCTCGGCGGCTCGGCGGACAGCCAGTTGCTGCGCGACGCGGTCGACTACGCGACCGGCCGGGGTTCGCTGGTGATCGCCGCGGCCGGTAACGCGGGCAGCTCGCAGCGGCACTATCCGGCAGCGATCCCGGCCGTCCTGGCGATCGGCGCCTCCACCTCCGCGGACACCCGCTACTCGTGGTCCAACTACGGCAGCGACTGGGTGGACCTGGCGGCGCCGGGGTGCAACCCGGCGCAGGACGTCGGCGGCCGGATCGGCTGGTTCTGCGGCACCTCCTCGGCCACCCCGTTCGCCGCGGGCGTGGCGGCGCTGCTGGCCTCCACCACTCCGGAGCCGGGCCCGGCCGTCATCCGGGAGGCGATGGAGTCGTCCGGCCGGGCGCTGTCCGGCGGCTGGACCGGAGCCGGGCGGGTGGACGCGGACGACGCGCTGCGGGCGCTGCCGTTCTGGTTGTCCGGGGTGAGCAAGCCACTGACCGTGGGCAACTCCCTCACGCTGCGTCCGCACGTGGCGTCGGCCTCCGGCATCACCGAGGTGGTCGCGGAACTCGACGGCGACGTGCTTGCCACGTCGACCGCGGAGCCCTGGACGCTGCGGGTGAACACCCGGGCGGTGACCGGTTCGGCGACGCTGACGGTGACGGCCAAGGCCGGGTCGACGGTGCTGGCCACCGCTGCGGTACGGATCACCGCCGACCACACCGGGCCGCGGGTGGCGTTCGTGGCGCCTCGCCGGGGCGCCCTGGTGCGCGGCGTGGTGCGGGCCGGCGCCCGTGCCTCGGACCCGGCGGGGATCAGCAAGATCCAGCTCGTGGTCGGCGGGCGCGTGGTGTCCACCGACACCACCTGGCCGTACCAGTTCACCTGGAAATCCGGGTCCCGCAACGGGCGCATCACGCTGATGCTGCGGGCGTTCGACCGGCTCGGCAACGTGAGCCGGGTCAGCCAGGTGGTGACCCGCGACAACGCCCGTCCGTCCGCGCGCATCCTGGGCGGCCCGGCGAGCGGACGGAAGGTCCGGGGCACCGCGCGGCTGACCGTCCGCGGCTCCGACGCCAACCGGGTCGCGCGCATGGAACTGCTGGTCAACGGGCGGGTGGTGCAGCGCACCACGGCGAGCACCTACCGCTTCTCGGTGCCGACCTGGCGTTACGGGCGGCGAATGACGGTGCGGGTGCGCGTCTATGACCGTGCCTGGAACGCCGCCTACACCCCGACCCGGACGTGGTACCGCTGACGGGCCTGCGCGCCGACCGCACTAAACTGCCCGCCATGAGCACTCCCCGGCCCGTGCTGGTCGTCGACTTCGGCGCGCAGTACGCCCAGTTGATCGCTCGCCGGGTCCGCGAGGCCCGGGTCTACTCGGAGATCGTGCCGCACTCCATGCCGGTCGCCGAGATGATGGCCAAGGACCCCGCGGCGATCATCCTGTCCGGCGGCCCGTCCAGCGTGTACGAGCCGGGCGCGCCGGCCCTGGACGCCGGGCTGTTCGACAACGAGGTGCCGGTCTTCGGCATCTGCTACGGCTTCCAGGCGATGGCGCAGGCGTTGGGCGGCACCGTGGCGCACACCGGTGGCCGGGAGTACGGCCGCACGCTGCTCGCCGCGCAGGGCGGCACGCTGCTGCGCGACCTCCCGGCGGACCTGCCGGTCTGGATGAGCCACGGGGACAGCGTCACCATCGCGCCGGTCGGCTTCGCGGTGACCGCCTCCACACCGGGGGCGTCGGTCGCCGCGTTCGAGGACCCGGTCTCGCGACGTGCCGGCGTGCAGTTCCACCCCGAGGTGGCGCACACCGAGCACGGGCAGGAGATGCTGCGGCGCTTCCTCTATGACATCGCCGGCATCGAGCCGACCTGGACGCCGTCCAACATCATCGACGAGCAGACCGCGGCGATCCGCGCGCAGGTCGGCGACAAGCAGGTGATCTGTGGCCTGTCCGGCGGGGTCGACTCCGCGGTCGCCGCGGCGCTCGTGCACAAGGCCGTCGGCGACCAGTTGACCTGCGTCTTCGTCGACCATGGCCTGTTGCGCTCGGGCGAGGCCGAGCAGGTCGAGAAGGACTACGTCGCGGCCACCGGCATCCGGTTGAAGGTGGTGGAGGCCGCGGACCGGTTCCTCGACGCCTTGGACGGGGTGCAGGACCCGGAGCAGAAGCGCAAGATCATCGGTCGGGAGTTCATCCGCGTCTTCGAGGCAGCGGCGCGCGAAGTGGATGCCGAGCGGCACGTCGAGTTCCTGGTCCAGGGCACGCTCTACCCGGACGTGGTGGAGTCCGGCGGCGGCACCGGCACGGCGAACATCAAGAGCCATCACAACGTCGGCGGGCTGCCCGACGATCTGCAGTTCTCGCTGATCGAGCCGTTGCGCACGCTGTTCAAGGACGAGGTGCGGGCGCTCGGCACCGAACTGGGCCTGCCCGAGGAGATGGTGCACCGGCACCCGTTCCCCGGTCCCGGCCTGGCCATCCGAGTCATCGGCGCGGTGGACCGGCACCGGCTGGACGTGTTGCGGGCGGCGGACCTGATCGCCCGCGAGGAGCTCAGCGCGGCCGGGCTGGACCGCGACGTGTGGCAGTTCCCGGTGGTGCTGCTCGCCGACGTGCGCAGCGTCGGGGTGCAGGGCGACGGCCGGACGTACGGGCACCCCGTCGTGCTGCGGCCGGTCTCCAGCGAGGACGCCATGACGGCGGACTGGTCGCGTCTGCCGTTCGACCTGCTCGCCAAGATATCCACCCGCATCACCAACGAGGTGCCCGAGATCAACCGGGTTGTGCTGGACGTGACAAGTAAGCCGCCGGGCACCATCGAGTGGGAGTGATCCGCCCGCCGGATCATTGCCCGCCGGGCGTGGTGCCGGTGGCGGGGGCCGGTGTCTCCGCCTCGGGCATCACGAACCACATGATCGGGTACGCGATGAGGGCCACTCCGCCGGTGAGGGCGATGGCGACCGCGAAGCCGACGCGCACCAGGACCGGATCGACGTCGAAGTAGCGTCCGAGGCCGCTGCAGACGCCCGCGACGATGCGGTCGTCCATCGGCCGGCGCAGTTGCTTGTACGGGGTGACGGTGTGTTGTGTCATGCCTCCAGCGTGCCGTCGCGCGGGTCCGGGCGCCTCGGTGAGTGCCCCGATCCGGACCCTGATTTCGGCCGGGTTGCCGGGTGGTCGATATCACCTCGATGTCGTCACCCTGTGTAGTCTCTGCTGGACTCAAAGTCTGCGACAGCCCTCTGATCAGGGATTACTCTATGCGATCCCACTGTCAGGAATCCGACACACGAATCCTCTGGGTAACAAAATGCGGGAAAGATTTCGGTTGTGACCCCCGCATTGGAACCCTTGCGCCGGATCGCGGCCTACGCCGTGGCGACCGACCCCGACGGTCGCGTTCTGCTCGTCCGGGCATCGTCCCGCTCCGGCACCCCCGGAGTCTGGTCGTTGCCCGGCGGTGCCGTCGATCACGGAGAAGACCCGAACCACACCGTCGTCCGGGAGACCGCGGCGGAGACCGGACTGTCGATATCCGTCTCCGGACTGCGCGACGTCCTGGCGGACATGCGATCGCTGCCGCACCGCGGCGTCACCATCCACACCGACCGGCTGATCTATTCGGCGGCGGTGCGCGGCGGCAAGCTCATCGATCGCGTCGGCCAGCCGACCGACCTGGCCCGATGGCACACCGTGGAGGAGGTCGAGCGGCTGCGGCTGCGCCCGTTCACCGCGGACGCGCTGGGGCTGTCCGCCGCCTCCGCCGACCTGCGGCCGGACGAGACCCCGGACTTCCCGTCGTTCTACGCCGTGCCCGGCCCGGACGGGCTGCACCGGGCGCAGCGCTTCGCCGCCTATGCGATCGCCACCGATCCGGCGGACCGGGTGCTGCTCACCCGGGTGGCCCCCGGCTACCCGGGTGCCGGTCGCTGGCATCTGCCCGGCGGCGGCACCGACTACGGCGAGCAGCCCGGCAACGCGCTGATTCGTGAGCTGGTCGAGGAGACCGGCCAGGTCGGTCGGCTGATCAGCCTGCTCGGCGTGGCGAGTCACCGCGACGCCGCCTCGCTCGGTCCGGAGGGCTACCCGATCGATTGGCACGGGGTGCGCGCCTTCTATCGCGTCGTGGTGGACGCGCCGACCGACGTGGTGGTCAAGGACGTCGGTGGCTCCACGTCCGAGGCGTGCTGGGTGGATCTCACGGAGGTGGCCGCCATCCCTGGCGACCGGCTCACCGAGGTGACCGCCGAGGCGCTGCGGGCGGCGCGGCTCCTCTGATGCCCGTCCGGACACGACGGGTCGGCGCGTACGGCGTCTGCCGCCGTGCGGACGGCCGGGTGCTGATGGTCCGCGCCTCCGCGGCGGCCGAGTTCCCCGGACTGTGGGGACTGCCGGGCGGCGGCGTGGACCACGGTGAGCATCCGGTCGATGCCTTGGTTCGCGGGTTCCGCGCGGAGACCGGGCTGGAGCTGCGGGAATGGGCGCTGCGGTCGGTCACGGCGGACGTGCGGCTGTTGCCGCGCTCGGGCGTCGTCCAGCACACCGATCGCATCGTCTACGACGTGACGCCGGCCCCCGGCGAGCTGCGTGGGGAGGGTGGCGACACGGGCGACGCGGCAGAGTGGGTATGGCCCCGGGAGTGCCCCCTGCTGCCGTACGCCGCCCACATTCTGGGCGAGTCGGCGGTGAGACTTCCCAGTATTCAGGACCTTTCCGACTTTCCGCTCGCGCGGCCGGACCGGGTCCAGCGATTCGGTGCGTACGCGCTGGCCACCGACCCGGACGGCCGCGTCCTGCTCACCCGCATCGCCCCGGGCTATCCCGGAGCCGGACGCTGGCACCTGCCCGGCGGCGGCACCGACCACGGCGAGGTTCCGGAACGGGCCCTCGCCCGGGAACTGTTCGAGGAGACCGCGCAGCGCGGGCGCGTCGACGGACTGCTCGGAATCTCACACCGATACGACCCGGCGGCCGTCGGTCCGGAGGGCGTGCCGATGTCGTGGCATGTCATTCGTGCGCTGTTTAGAGTCCATGTCGACCGGCCGACCAGACCGACGGTGCAGGAGTCCGGCGGATCCACTGCGGCGGCTGCCTGGTGCACCCCGAGCGAACTCGCCGCAAAGCCGCTGACGGACGTGGTGCAAGCCGCGCTGGACCAGGTCGCGGACGGCGAAGGTCGGTTAAAATCAACACCGAGATCAGGTCACTGCCGGGGCGGCTGAGGCGGGAGGGGGCGTGGCCCACCGCGCGTGCGGTCTATCGCCAAGGTCCCGCCACTGTGCAAAGGTGTAACCGCCCCCAGGGAGCGGGGCACCCCGCCCCGCCGCGGATCTCGGCGGGCTGACGATCCAGATGGAGGAGCACGTGCCGAGAACCCCTTGGCGCCGGCGTCGTACGACGGACAGTCCGCGTCCCGCCGGACGTCGTTGGGCAGGCCGGATCCGCCGCAGCGGCAGCGCTGCGCGGCGGGCCCTGGTGCGCGTGGGGCGCCGGTCCGGCCGCGCCGCCACCGCCACCCAGGCCGAGGTGATCTACACCGGTTCCCGCGCGTACGCCGCGCCGACCACCCGCACGCCACTGGCGCTCCCCACGTCCCCGGCCGGCTACCGGGTCGCGCCGAACGAGCCCGTCGCGGACGCCGAGGAGGCGGACGCCGGCGGGTTGCTCCCCGGCGACCATACGGTCCGCCGCCGGGCGAGCTTCGCCCTGGTGAACGCCTGCACCCTGAGCAGCCTCGGGCTCGGCCTGCTGGCGATCTTCCTGGCCATGCACGGTGACCTGCGTTATGCCGCGGCGTGCCTGGTCGCGTGCGTGGTGTTCGACGGCCTCGACGGCGCTCTGGCGCGCAAGCTCGGGGTGTCGAGTCCGTTCGGCGCGCAGATGGACTCGCTGGCCGACATGTGCTCGTTCGGCCTCGCCGCGCCGGTGGTGGTCTATGCCTCGCTGGCGCACTCGGTGCCGACGGCGGCCGCCGCGGTGGCCTGCATGCTGGTGGCCGGGTGCGCCGCCATCCGGCTCGCCCGGTTCAACGTCTCGCCCAAGGACGGCAAGTTCTTCTCCGGCGTGCCGACCACCATGGCGGCGGCGGTCCTCGCCCTGTCCGTGCTGATCGACCTGCCCATTCCGGGCATCGCCCTGCTGGGCGGGGTCGCCCTGCTCGCCTTCGCGATGGTCTCCAGCTTCCCGTACGCGAAATTGGCCCGCTTGGTGAAGCTGCCGCCGTGGCTGTGGCTGCTGCCCGTCGTCGGGGCGCTCGTCGACCCCCGGCTGACCTTCGTCTGCCTGGTGGCGGCCTACCTGGTGAGCGGCCCCGTGATGTGGGTGCGCACCCGCCGCGTCTGAGCCGCGCTCGTCCCGCCGGGGCGATCCCCTCTCGGGGCCGCCCCGGCAGAGCCTGTCTTTCAGCAGACGGCGGCGGTCCCGCTCACCGTGATTGCCCTCACCGCGTCCACCGGGCGATGACCGACGAGCCGCCCAGCACCCGGTCGCCCACGGTCACCATGCTCTCCGCCTTGTCGGCCGGCAGGTAGACGTCGGTGCGGGAACCGAACCGGATCAGCCCCATGCGTTCCCCGCGGGCGACGAGCGCACCGACCGGCGTGCGCTGCACGATCCGCCGGGCGATCAGTCCGGTGCGCTGCGCGACCACGACGGTGCCGTGCTCGGTGTCCAGCACGGTGTAGGCCGCCACGTTGTGTTCCGCCGCCGCGGTCATCGCGTTGGCATATCCGCCGTCCTCCACGAAGTGGTCCGTGACCCGGCCCGCGACCGGGATCCGGTTCACGTGGACGTCCAGGACGGAGAGGAAGACCGCGATGCGCAGGAACTCGCCGGCGCCGAAGCGGGAATCCGTCAGACGCTCCACCGACAGCACCCGGCCGTCGCTCGCGGCCACCACCGCGGACGGTTCGCCGGGCACGTCCCGCTCCGGATCCCGGAAGAACGCGGCGATCGGTGCCGCGGCGATCGCCGGGAGGAGCCAGAGCCGGGAACCCGGCCGACCGACCCGCGCCAACAGGGCCAGGCCGGCGGCGATGCCCGCGGCGGCGATGCCGTTGGAGTCGATGTGCATCGTCCGGGACACCGGCACGCTGGAGGTGCGGTAGGCCGGGGCCAGGGCCGTGGCCCGAGCGGCGGGCGCCGCGGTGAACCGTAGGCGGTGCACGCGTACCGGCGGATTGTTGCGCACCACCAGGTCCGAGCCGACCCCGAAGAGCGCGCTCTGCCGGAAGAGCTCCGCGGCGGCCCCGCCGGTGCGGCCGGGCAGCGCCGGCGTGGCGATGGCGACCACCGCGCCGTCGGTGAGGTATTTGGTCAGCGCGTCGAGGGTGGCACGCACGTCCTCGGCGGTACCGGTGAGCGGTTCGCCGATGATCACCACGTCGGCCGGGTCGGCCTCGGCCAGCGTGTCCACGATCTTGACCCGGTCGGAGATCCAGCTACCCAGCCCGGTGATGTGGTCGCGGAGCAGATCTGCGGTGGTGCGCTCGCCGGCGACCAGGGTGAGGCTGTCGTCCGGTAGCAGGGCCTCGATGGCCGCGGCGATCACGCCGGACGCGTGGTCGGCGCCGATCACCAGCGCCGACGTGGCGGTGTTGTGCCGTGCGAACTCCGCGGTCAGCGCGCGAGCGGCGCGGGGTCCGATGCTTGCCACCGGGGCCGTGGAAACGGCGGGAAACGGCGTCATGACGGTGCGTGCTCCTCGCGCAGTGGACTCGGATGCGCCGAGTTTATTGCGCCGCCCGCGGGTTTGTTCACCCGCGGGCGGCGCCCCCCGTTCACCCGCGCGCTGAGTCGTCCCTGCCACCGGTCGGCGGTCGCGCCGCGAGCTCCTCGGTGGGCGGCTCGGTGGGCGGCTCGGTGGCCGGCCGGGCCGACGGCTCGGGGTGGTCCCGGCCGAACCGCTCGGCGGAGTTCTCCATCAGCTCGCGGACGATGTCGGCGTGCATCTGCGGTGGCAGCCCCCCGGCCGCGGTGTCGTCCGGGGCCGGCTCGGTCGTCGTCGCCTGCACCGGCTCCGCGCGCCGCCCGGACCGGATGGCTCGCAACAGCCCGATCATCCCGAACAGGATCAGCATGCCGGCGATCAGCCAGCCGAGGGTCGGCAACCGGAGGTGAACCACCCGGGAGACCGCCCACCACGCGGCGACCAGCACGAAGATCAGGCCGAAGCTCAGCGAAACCCCGTCGGCGCGGTGCGGCTTCATCGGGTCACCTCCACGGAAACGGTGTCCATGTCCAGATCCAGGGCCAGCGATCCACCGCCCGGCCCGTCGACGCCGTCATCGGTGACGACCTGCCTGGCCAGATTGTCACCGGACCATTCGTGTCCGAGCACGTTCACCTGGCCACGCTGGACGTGGACCGTGACGGTGACGTCCACGTCGGGCGGCAGCAACACCTGGACCTTGCCGAGTTTCATGCCGATCGACGTCCGCTGGTCGGCGCCGGCGAAGTCGACGTCGCGCAGGTCGACGGTGGCATCTCCGGCCTTGAAGCCGTAGCGCTCGGCGATCGCGCCGACGGTCTGCGGGCGGTAGACACTCTGGCCGACGTGCCCGTCGTAGCCGCTCACCGCGGTCGCAGCGGCCAGGCCGATCGCGGTGATCAGGCCGAGCGCGATGAGTCCGCGGGCGCGTCCCACCCAGGTGCCCAGCACCAGGCCCAGCCCGATGGTGGCCAGCGCGGCGGCGAAGTAGGCGGCCACCGGTATGTGCGCGCCGGCCGCGGAGGTCAGTGCCATCAGTCCCACCACCAGCAGCACCCCGAAGAACGTGATGCGCCCCAGCCGGGATTTCTCCCGCGGCGGTTTCGGTACGCGCGGCCGGGGCGCGGCGGGAGGCGGAGGCGGCGGATACGCGGGTTGTGCCCACGGCCCGTGCGGTGCGAACGGCGGACGGTAGCCGCCGGTGGATTCCGGCTGCGCCGCGGGCCCGGGCGGCGTCGCCCCCGCGGATGCCGCGCCGGGTGGCCGCGGCGGCAGCGGCCCGGTCTGCGGCGCGGCGGTCGGCGTGCGGCCGGCGGGCGGAGCACCGAAGCCGGCGTGCGGGGTGGCCGCGGCGAACGCGGGTGAACCGGCACCCTCGGACGGTGCCCGCCCGGACGGCGGCGTGCCCCAGGGCGTGGCCGGGCGGTTGTTGCGCCGCAGCAGCAGTGCCGCGCCGCCGAGCACCGCGGCCGCCAGCAGCGCGGTACGGAACCCGTCGTTCACGGTGAACGCGAAGCTCATCAACGCGGCGACGCCGAGCAGCACCACGGACAGCGGTGACATGGCGGACCGGCCGCGGCCCAGGAGCGACTCGACCGGGGAGACGGCGTCGCCCTCGCCCGCGATGGTGAGCCAGCCGACCAGATAGATCAGCACGCCGACGCCGAAGATGCTGAGCACGGCCAGCAGCACCCGCCACAGCACCGGGTCGGTGTTGGTGGCACGCCCGATGGCGGCGCACACTCCCGCGATGTACCGGCCCTGGCGGGGACGGATCAGCTTGTCGCGCGAGAAGCTGAGCCCCTCGGTGCCGCCGGACCAGGGCGGTGGGTCACCCGGTGCGCCGGGCGGCGGACCCTGGCCGGGCGGCGGCCCGCCTTGGGGCGGTGGTTCTTGGCCCGGGGGCGGTTCTTGGCCCGGGGGCGGGCCTTGGGCTGGTGGCGTGTCCTGGTGGGGAGGCAGGCCGGCGTCGGGCGGCGTGGCCGCTGCGGGGAACTCCGCCGCGGGGAACTCCGCCGTGGCCTCCTCGTTCCGCGCAGGCTCGGTTTCCTCGTTCCGCGCGGGCTCGGTTTCCGGATGTGTTCCGCCGACGGCGCCGGACGCTTCGCCCGAAACGACGCCGGGAGTGGTGTCTGCGGTGGCGGGTGCCGGGGCGTCCGACGACGGAGCACCGGTCTCCGTCGTCGCCGGTCTGCGGGACTCGGCAGCTTCGTCGGTCATGCCATCGATACTGAAGGTCCCCCGGCCCGAGCCGCTTCCGGTGCCGACCCTGAGGCCACCCTGACTCGGCGGGCGTCCCAGGCTCCGGGAAGTTCCCCGTAGCCCCGTGGCTCCGGGCGTGTGATGCTCGAAAGCGAGCAGAGGAGAAGCCGATCGCCACCGTCACCGCGCCCGTGCCGCCGCGCCGCCTGTACCGGCCGCGCGACCACCGGATCATCGCCGGGGTCGCCTCCGGGCTGGCGCGCCATCTCGGCATTCCGGTGATCGCGGTGCGCATCGCGCTCGTCGTGTTGCTGAGCTTCTCCGGGCTCGGCCTGATGCTCTATGCGGCCTACTGGGCGGTGCTCCCGCAGCAGGTTCCGGACGGCGAGCAGCCCACCCGGCGCGACTTCGGCGCTATTCTGCCGTTCGCCGCCATCGGCGTCGGCGTCGTGCTGCTCCAGGCGCTGGTCTTCGGCGATGACCTGACCGGAACGGCCGGATGGCTGATCGCCGTCATCGCCGTCGGCGCCGGCGTGATCTGGCACCAGTCCGACCCCGAGCGGCGCGGTCAATGGGCGCACAATCCGCAGGCGCCGTGGCTGGCCGCGGTGGTGGCCGAGAGCGACCGCCGGTCGTTCCTGTTCCGGTTCATCGGGGGCGGCGTGCTGGTCGCCGTGGGCATCATCGGCATCGTCGCGGTGTACGCGCCGGCCGGCAGCCTGGACTCGGTGCTCAACGGCGTGCTGTTCGCGCTGATCGGCCTGGCCGGCGTCGGCGTCGTGGTCGCGCCGCTGTTGTGGCGGATGTTCAGCCAGCTACGCGCCGAGCGCGAGGGCCGGATCCGCGAGCAGGAACGCGCCGAACTCGCCGCGATGATTCACGATCAGGTGCTGCACACGCTGGCGCTGATCCAGCGCAACTCGACGGACATCAAAGAGGTGCAGCGGCTGGCCCGTGGGCAGGAGCGCAGCCTGCGCAACTGGCTCTACAAGCCGACCGCTTCGCCGACCGAACGGTTCGGTGCCGCGCTGGAGCAGGCCGCGGCGGAGGTCGAGGACACGTACGCGATAAGCGTGGAGGCCGTCGTGGTGGGCGACAAGGACTGCGACGAGGGTGTCGCCGCCCTGGTCGCCGCGGCGCGCGAGGCGCTGGTCAACGCCGCCCGGCACTCCGGGGAGCAGAGCGTGTCGCTGTACGCCGAAGTCGAGGCGGACCAGCTAAGCGTGTTCGTGCGCGACCGCGGGGCCGGCTTCGACATCGCCACCATCGAGGAGTCGCGGCACGGCGTCCGTGGCTCCATCATCGGACGGATGGAACGCCACGGCGGACGTGCGGTCATCCGCAGTTCCCCGGGCGACGGCACCGAAGTGCGCCTGACCCTGCCCGTCTCGTCGCGGGAGAGCATTGGCGCCGGGAAGGAGATGGCGAGATGAACGAGCCCGTTGCGGAGGGTGGCCGGCTCACCGTCTTCCTCGTCGATGACCACGCGATGTTCCGCGCCGGTGTGCGGGCCGAGCTCGGCGCGCATGTCGACGTCATCGGCGAGGCGAGTTCGGTGTCCGAGGCGATCAGCCGGATCGCCGCGAGCACGCCCGACGTGGTGCTGCTGGACGTGCACATGCCCGACGGCGGCGGCCGAGCGGTGCTGGAATCGATCCGCCGCACCCATCCGCAGGTGAAGTTCCTGGCCCTGTCGGTGTCCGACGCGGCCGAGGATGTGATCGGCCTGATCCGGGCCGGCGCTCGCGGGTACGTGACCAAGACGATCTCCCCGGATGAGCTGGCCGCCGCGATCAAGCGGGTGGCCGACGGTGACGCGGTGTTCAGCCCGCGGCTGGCGGGGTTCGTGCTGGACGCGTTCGCGGCCCGTTCCGAGGTGCCGCTCGCGGATCCGGAGCTCGATCAACTGACCAACCGGGAACGCGAGGTGCTGCGGCTGCTGGCGCGCGGGTACGCGTACAAGGAAATCGCCAAGGAGCTGTACATCTCCATCAAGACGGTCGAGACGCACGTCTCGAACGTGCTGCGGAAGCTGCAGATGTCGAACCGGTACGAGCTGTCGCGGTGGGCGGCCGACCGGCGCCTGGTCTGAGGCGCCCCGCAAGAGTGACCGCCGGGGCGGACAAATTGCCTCAAGCCGCAGGTCCGGGGGTGTGTGAGGGGGTCCTGCCAACCGTTCGGAGATTAAGTCGGACCAATCGGCTATTCACCGTAAGATCGCCATGACGAAGGGTGGTTATTGCAGGTCAGGGGCCTTTTATTCCAGGCATAGATGATCTTCGTCGCGCTGCTGGGGCGTATCGGGCGAATATCGGCTTGATAACAGCGGCCACGGGCACCCAGGAGCGCGTGCGAAGGTGGCACCTACTCACACAACCCCTCGTGAGCGCCCCTGAGGAGATACTCCCATGCTTGGGAAAAGCCCATGGAAGATGGCGGTCGGAGCGACCGCCATCGCCTTGTTGGCCGCCGGTTGCAGCAGCGGTGGGTCGGGTGGCAGCGACTCCGCTGACAAGACCATCGTCGTTGGCATCGGTGAGCCGCAACACCTGATCCCGTCCAACACCACCGAGTCCAACGGTGCCGAAGTGCTGGATGCGCTCTTCTACCCGCTGATCAAGTTCGATGACAAGAACGAGCCGGTCGAGGTGGCCGCAGAGTCCATCACCTCGGATGACAACAAGGTCTGGACCGTCAAGCTGAAGTCTGGCTTTACGTTCAGCAACGGCGAGCCGGTAGTTGCCGACAACTACATCGACGCCTGGAACTACGGCGCCTACGGCCCGAACGGGCAGAACGCGGCGTACTTCTACGAGCGCATCGAGGGCTACGCCGATCTGCAGTCCGAGGACCCGGACGGCGACGGCCCGAAGGAAGCGCCCGAGCCCAAGGCGAAGACGCTGACCGGCCTGAAGAAGGTGGACGACAACACCTTCACGGTCACGCTCTCGGCTCCGTTCACCGGCTGGAAGTCGGTCATGGGCTACACCGCGTTCCTGCCGCTGCCCAAGGCGGCCTTCTCGGCGCCCGGCGTGATCGCCGACGGCTTCGAGGAGAAGATCGTCGGCAACGGCCCCTTCAAGATGAAGGGCGCCTGGCAGCACGACGCGCAGATCCAGGTGGAGAAGGTCGACGACTTCAAGGGCGACGTCCCGAAGGTCGACGGCGTGACCTACAAGATCTACCAGGACGACCAGGCGCAGTACGCCGACCTGGTCGCCGGCAACCTCGACGTGCAGACCACGATCCCGATCGAGAGCCTCGCGAGCGCGCCCAGTGACCTGGGGGACCGCTTCAAGAAGAGCCCGAACTCGGTGTTCCAGTTCGTCGGTTTCCCGACGTTCCAGAAGGAGTTCGCGAACGCGGACGTCCGCCGGGCGATCTCCATGGCGATCAACCGTCAGGAGATCACCGACCAGATCTTCCTCGGCTCGCAGACCCCCGCGGCGGCGTTCGTGTCGCCGGTGGTGGCCGGCTACCGCCCGAACTCCTGCGGTGAGTACTGCACGTACAACCCGACCAAGGCCAAGCAGATGTACACGGCTGCGGGCGGCCCGTCCGAGATCAAGATCACGTACAACGCGGACGGTGGGCACAAGGCGTGGGTGGACGCCACCTGCAACCAGCTCAAGGCCGCGCTCGGTGTGAACTGCACCGGTGTCGGTGAGCCGAAGTTCGCCGACCTGCTGACCAAGGTCGAGAAGAAGGAGCCGGTGGGCCTGATCCGTCTCGGATGGATCATGGACTACCCGCTGATGGAGAACTACCTCGGCCCGCTGTACTCGACGACCGGTTCGTCGAACTACTACGGCTACAGCAACCCGGCGTTCGACAGCCTGGTGAAGGAGGGCTCCGAGGCGCCGACCACGGAGGAAGCCATCAAGAAGTGGCAGCAGGCTGAGGACATCTTGGCGCAGGACATGCCGGTGATCCCGCTGCGGTTCGGGCAGAACGTCTTCGGTCACTCCGAGCGGGTCAAGAACGTGAATGTCGACCTGTTCCAGAAGCTGGACCTCTACAAGATCGAAATGGCCTGACCTTCAGTCCGAGTTGACGGTGGTGGCGTCGCGGGAAATGTGAAACCGTGACGCCATCACTGTCTTTCATGTCTACGCCGAGTTGCCAAGCCCACGACGCTCGGTAGCTTATCCTTCGCGGAAGGCGCTCAATCCCCATGTTCCGCTACATCGTGCGGCGCTTGCTGCAGATGGTCCTCACCTTCTTCGGGGCCACATTTCTGCTGTACGCGCTGGTGTTCGCCAACCAGGAAGACCCCATCCAGGCGTTGGCCGGCGAACGACCCATCACCCAGAACGTCCGTCAGGTGCTAACTGAGCGTTACCATCTCGACGACCCCTTCCTCACGCAGTACTGGTATTACATGAAGGGCCTGCTGACCGGCGACTTCGGGACCTCGCTGACCGGCCGGTCGATTTCCGACATGATGGCCCAGGCGTGGCCCACGACGATCCGGTTGGCGCTGATGGCCATCATCATCGCGGCCACCGTGGCGATCGTCGCCGGTGTCATCTCCGGCATCCGCCGGGGCAGCATCTTCGACAACGTGACCCTGGTGCTCACGCTGGTCATCCTGTCCCTGCCGATCGTGGTGCTGGCGCCGCTCACCCAGTTGATCTTCGGAATCAAGCTCGGCTGGTTCCCGCCGACCACCGGCGCCGATCCGGGATTCTTCAAACTCCTCATGCCCGCCCTGGTGCTGGGCAGCCTCGTCGTTGCGACCGAGCTGCGGGTCACCCGGACGTCGGTCGCCGAGAACCTGCGGTCGGACTATGTGCGTACCGCTCGGGCCAAGGGTCTGTCGCGCCAGCGCGTCATCGGCGTGCACGTGCTGCGCAACTCTCTGATTCCGGTGATCACCCTGATCGGTGTGGACATCGGTCAGCTCATGGCGGGTGCGATCGTCACCGAGCAGGTGTTCAACATCCCGGGAGTCGGGTTCAACCTGTTCCGGGGCATCCGGACCGAGGACGGCCCGCTGGTCGTCGGGTTCGTGAGCATCCTGGTCATCATCTTCCTGGTCGTGAACCTTCTGGTCGACCTGCTGTACGCCGCCCTCGACCCGAGGATCCGCTATGAGTGACATCCAAGCAGCGACCGCCGAAGAACAGCCGGACGCCGCCGCGCCCGAACCGCGGCACAATGCGAAGCGCGACAAGCCGCGCAGCCTCGCCGCCGACGCGTGGGCCGATCTGCGGCGGAACAAGATCTTCTGGGTGGCCGCGGTGCTCGTCGTGATCATCGTGACGATGGCGATCTTCCCGTCGCTGTTCACCTCGGCGAATCCGCGAGCGTGCACCCTGAGCCGACAGCACTCCGGGCCCACCGGATCGGCCTTCTTCGGGTACGACTTCCAGGGTTGCGACGTCTATGCGCGCACCATCTACGGCGCCCGTGCCTCGGTCGAGGTCGGTGTGCTCGCCACCCTGCTGTCCGGGGTGATCGGCCTGATCTTCGGCCTGAGCGCGGGGTACTTCGGCCGATGGGTGGACGCGGTGCTGTCGCGGTTCATCGACATCGTCCTGGGCGTGCCGTTCCTGCTCGCCGCGATCGTGCTCGCCAAGCGCCTGTCGCAGGACCCGCAGAACAACGGCGTGGTGGCGGTCATCGTCACGCTCGGCGTGCTCGGCTGGACGAGCGCGGCGCGCATCATGCGATCGTCGGTCATCGCGGCCAAGAACCAGGACTACGTGGCGGCGGCCCGCATGCTCGGCGCCGGGCCGGCGCGGTTGATGATGCGGCACATCCTGCCCAACTCGATCGCGTCCTTCATCGTGGTGCTGACCATCCTGCTGGGCATCAACATCGCCAGCGAGGCGACGCTGTCCTTCCTGGGTATCGGCCTGAAGGGCGACGCGATCTCGTGGGGCATCGCCATCTCCGAGGCGGGCCCGTACGTACGTGTCGCCCCGACGCCGTTGATCTGGCCCTCGGTCTTCCTGGCCGTCACGGTGCTGGCCTTCATCATGCTGGGCGACGCGGTGCGCGACGCCTTCGACCCGAAGCTGCGGTGATCCCGACATGACCGACATCAAGGCGGAAATCGACGCCCTACCGGGCCTCGATCCGCAGGCTCCCCTGCTCGACGTCAACGACCTGCACGTGGAATTTCGCACCAGGGACGGCGTGGCCCGCGCGGTCAACGGCGCGAACTTCACCCTGAAGCCGGGGGAGACCCTGTGCATTCTCGGCGAATCCGGGTGCGGCAAGTCCGTCACGGCGCAGGCGATCATGGGCATCCTGGACACTCCGCCCGGCTTCATCACCGAGGGTCAGGTGCGCTATCGCGGCATCGACCTGCTGAAGCTGCCGGAGGCCGAACGCCGCAAGGTGCGCGCCAACCACATCGCGATGATCTTCCAGGATGCGCTCTCCGCACTGAACCCGGTCTACTCCGTCGGGTTCCAGCTCGGCGAGCTGTTCCGTAAGCACCGGGGAATGTCTCGGGGCGATGCCAAAAAGCGCTCCATCGAGCTGCTCGACCAGGTGCGGATCCCGGCCGCGCGGAGCCGCGTCACGGACTACCCGCACCAGTTCTCCGGCGGCATGCGCCAGCGCGTCATGATCGCCATGGCGCTGGCGCTGGACCCCGAAGTGCTCATCGCGGACGAGCCCACCACGGCGCTCGACGTGACCGTGCAGGCGCAGATCATGAACCTGCTGGCAGACCTGCAGAACGAACGCAACATGGGCCTCATCCTCATCACCCACGACATGGGCGTGGTCGCCGACGTCGCGGACCGGATCTCGGTCATGTATGCCGGCAAAGTGGTCGAAGAGGCACCGGTGTACGACATCTACGCGCGCCCGGCCCACCCGTACACGAGGGCCCTGCTGGAGTCGATCCCGCGGCTCGACCACAAGGGAAGGCAGCTCAACGTCATCCGTGGCCTGCCGCCCGCGCTGACGGCCATCCCCGACGGATGCGCCTTCCACCCGCGGTGCAGCTATGCCAAGGACGATTGCCGGCAGGATCCACCCCCGCCGCCGTACGCGGTCCAACCGAACCGCACGGCACGCTGCCACTTCTGGAGGGAGGTCGTGGGCGATGAGTGACGTTGTCCTCGAAACCAAGGGCCTGGTCAAACACTTCCCGATCACCCGCGGCATCGTCTTCCAGTCGAAGGTGGGCGCGGTCCGCGCGGTGGACGGCGTCGACCTCCAGCTCAACCGGGGCGAGACGCTCGGCGTGGTCGGCGAGTCCGGCTGCGGCAAGTCGACCCTCGCCAAACTGCTGGTCGGCTTGGAGAAGCCCACGTCGGGCGAGATCAACGTGCGGGGCGAGGACATGGTCCGGCTCAAGGGCCGCGACCTGCGCCGAGCCCGGCGGCACATCCAGATGGTGCTGCAAGACCCGTACACGTCGTTGAATCCGCGGATGACGGTGGGCGACATCGTCGGGGAGCCGTTCGAGATTCACCCCGATGTGACGCCGCGCAGCGGCCGCACCAAGGCCGTCCAGGACCTGCTGGACATCGTCGGCCTGAACCCCGACCACGTGAACCGGTACCCGCACCAGTTCTCCGGTGGGCAGCGGCAGCGCATCGGCATCGCCCGCGCGCTGGCGCTCAAGCCGGAGATCATCGTCTGTGACGAGCCGGTGTCCGCGCTGGACGTGTCGATCCAGGCGCAGGTCATCAACCTGCTGGAGGGTCTGCAGGACGAGCTGGGGCTGTCGTACATCTTCATCGCGCACGACCTGTCGGTGGTGCGGCACATCTCCGACCGGGTCGCGGTGATGTACCTCGGCAAGATCGTGGAGGCGGGTGGTGACGTCGCCATCTACGAGCAGCCGACCCACCCGTACACGCAGGCGCTGCTGTCGGCGGTGCCGGTGCCGGACCCGCGGCTGCGGGGGCAACGGGACCAGATCGTGCTGGAGGGTGACGTGCCGTCGCCGGCGAACCCGCCGTCCGGCTGCCGGTTCCGCACACGGTGCTGGAAGGCGCAGGACATCTGCGCGCAGGAGGAGCCGAAGCTGGAGATCCGGGATCGCTCGGGTCACCCGAGTGCGTGCCACTTCGCGGAGGCTCGGGAGATGTTCGCGAGCGGCTGATCCCGTCTCACGTGGGGTTGCCGCCCCTGCGTCGGGTCGTCGCCCCTCGGCCCGGCCCTCGCCCCGGGGCGCGGGTCGTCGGTCTCCGCCCGGGGGTGTGGGTCGTTGATCTCCGCCCGGGGGTGTGGGTCGTCGATCTTGGACTTATTGTGCCCGCTCTGATGTGACAAAGCCCGACTTGTCCGACCGCAATTTCCAAGATCGGCCGGAGGTGGGCGCTCGTCGCGCGCGATCTTGAAGTTAGTGGTCGGATAAGTCGGGTATATCGGGGTGAAGTGGGCACGTAAAGTTCAAGATCGGCGGGCGCTGCGGGCGCGGGCGTGCGGGGCGCGGCGCGTGCGGGGCGCGGGCGTGCGGGGCGCGGGCGTGCGGGGCGCGGTGCGCGGGCGTGCGGGCGTGCGGCGGGTGGTGGGGCTGCCGTCAGAGGGGGCCGCGGCCGGCGCGCAGGATCATCAGCGCCACCTGTGTGCCGTCGGCGCCCAGTGCGGAGCGGAAACGCTCCACGATCTCGCGTTCGCGGGACAGCACCAAGCGGGTGCCGCCGGACGCCATGCGGGTGCGGCCGACCTCGCGCGACAGGCGTGCGCGTTCTTGCCACAGGTCGATGATGGCCTGGTCGATCTCGTCTATCCGCTCGCGCATCGCGCGGATTTCGTGGTCCGCCAGCGGCTCGTCCGCGCCGGTCGGCTGACCCACCATGTTGGCTGTCATGTCCTGCTCCTCGGATGCCGAGGCCCCGGCCGCCCCTGCCCAGTCAGCATCAAGCCCCGGGCTGTGCGGCCCGGGGCTTGATGTAGGTCTGTCGTTCAGACGCGTCCTACGGCCGCCGGACTGCCGGTGCCGTAGAAGTAAAATCGCGCCCTCTGAATCACGAGCAGAGTATCCCCCCGCTCGGGCCGCTCCGCAAGGAAACGGCCCGAACCCGGGGATGTCGGCGTGGCGGGGATGTCGGCGTGGCAGGGATGTCGGCGTGGCAGGGATGTCGGCCGTGGCGGCGGACCGCCGATCAGCCGACCGTGGTGATCCGGTCGGCCGGGCCCGGCGCCACCGGGTCACCCGCGCCCAGGTAGGCCACCAGCGCGTCGATGTCGAAGCCCGGCGCGGTGGTGCGGTCGGTTCCCTGCGTCAGGTTGCTGAAGCCGTCACCGCCGTTGGCCAGGAAGTCGTTGGTGGTGACGCGGTACGTCGCCGCGGGATCGATGGGTGCGCCGTTCAGCGCCATGTCACTGATCTTCGAGCCAGCCGGGGCGCCGGCGCTCCAGGCGTACGTGAATCCGCGCGAGACCTGCAGGATCTTCTGCGACGTCTGCGCGCCGAACCCGACGAACTGCTCCTCCAGCACGTCCTTGAGCTGCGCGCCGGTGAAGGTCTGGGTGACCACCAGGTTGTTGAACGGCTGCACGGTGAACGCTTCGCCGTAGGTCACCTGGCCGGGAGCCTCTCCGCCGGACACTTCGGCGTACGTCAGCGGCGCCCGGATGCCGCCCGGGTTCATCAGTGCGATCTGGGCGTCGTCATCCTGCGTGTAGGCCAGTTGGGCGTCGGCGATCACATCGCCCAGCGGACTCTCCCCGTTGGCGCCGTTGTCCCGCACGATGTCCGTGGTGATGCTGCCGACCACGCGGTTGGCGATCGGCTCGACCGCCGTACGATATTTGTCCGCCACCTTCTTGGCCGCCGGGTCCACCAGGTCGGGGTTTTTGACGTAGACCCCGCCCTCCTGCTTCCAGGTGCCGTCCGGGTTGCGCACGCCGTTCTCCACCACCACGTTCTTGGCGTCGACCCGCGCGAATCGGCCGGTGCGCCGGTCCAGGGTGTAGTCGATGTCGGTGATGATCGTGCCGTTGCTCCCGGCGCTGGTGACCACCGACGTGCCGCCCCGGTTGGGCAGCGTGCAGGTGTAGAAGCGGTGGGTGTGGCCGGAGACGACCAGACTGAACTCCGGGTTGAGCCCGGCCACGATCGACGTGATCGGACCGGAGAAGTTGATGCAGTCCGACACGCCGGCGCTGGTGCCCGTCGGCGGGTTCTGCTGACCGCCCTCGTGCACCAGCAGGACCTGGGCCTTGACGCCGAACAGCTTGAGCAGACGACCCCACTTGTTGGCGGTCTCCACCTCGTCGGCGAACCGGACGTTCTGAATCCCGGCCGGGTTGACGATCCCGGCGGTGCCCTCCAGCGTGAGTCCGACGAAGCCCACCGGCACCCCGTTGATGAACTTGATGTCGATCGGGGGCAGGATCGGCAGCCCGGTCTTCTTGCTGATGGTGTTCGCCGCGAGGTAGTGGAATTTGGCGCCGCCGAAGCCGTCGCCGTCCTGGCAGCCGTCCACCGGGTGGCAGCCGCCGCGCTGCATGCGGATCAGCTCGTCGACGCCCTCGTCGAACTCGTGGTTGCCGACCGAGCTGACCTCCAGCCCGACCTCGTTCATCAGTTCGATCGTCGGTTCGTCGTGAAACGCCGCGCTCACCAGCGGGGAGGCGCCGATCAGGTCCCCGGCGCCGACCGTGGTGGTCTGCCGGCCCTGCTTCTTCGCCTCGGCGCGCAGCTTCTTCAGCCAGGTGGCGAGGTATTCGACGCCGCCGGCGGGGGTGCCGTTGACCAGGCCGCCGCTGCCCCCGGGCGGGTCGATCGCGCCGTGGAAGTCGTTGTAGCTGAGGAATTGCCCGTTCACCGTACGGCCGTGCGGCAGACCGTACGAGACGCTGGCGGGGGCCATGCCGGGCGCGGGTGCCGCGGCGGCGGGTGATGCGGACTGGGCCATCGGCACGGTGGCGACGACGGCCAGAGCGAGAGCGGGTGCCGCCAGATGGCGCAGCACCGCCCGGCCGCGGAGGCGGGCGTGGTCCATGGTATTCGGTTCTCCCGATCGGGGTACGGATCAACGAACGTTGACAGCCTGATGTATCGATCCTGGTCACCGCTACCTCTGCCGGGTGACAGCTTGGTTGCGGCGAAGCGTGAACCGCACCCGACGGGCATCCGGCACGAATCGACGCGCGCGGCGCGTCGGGCGAAGGATGACGGCCCGGAATCTTGTCGTACGCGCGGCATAGACTGCACGCCGTCATGCGTGCTTCTTCCGAGACCCCCGACAGCCGATCGGCGACCGACTCCCGGCCCGCCGACGCCCACTCTGCTCCCGACGGCCGCTCCGGCGCGGGCTCTGCTCCCGACGGCCGCTCCGGCGCGGGCCCGGCGGGGCTCTTCCCGGTTCCCGCCGTGCGCTCGCCGGAGCCGGCACGACGGCCCGCCCGGCGCGTCGATCCGCAGGCGTTGCTGGCCGGGCTGAACGGCCCGCAGCGGGACGCGGTCACCCACGCCGGGTCACCGCTGCTCATCGTGGCCGGTGCCGGTTCCGGCAAGACCCGGGTCCTCACCCACCGCATCGCCTACCTGCTCGCCGACCGGGACGTGCACCCCGGGCAGATCATCGCCATCACGTTCACCAACAAGGCGGCGGGCGAGATGAAGGAGCGTGTCGCGGCTCTGATCGGCCCGCGCGCCCGGCTGATGTGGGTGTCCACGTTCCACTCCGCCTGCGTGCGCATCCTGCGGGCGGAGCACGAGCACGCCGGGCTGAAGAGCACGTTCTCGATCTACGACGCGGACGACTCTCGCCGCCTGATGCAACTGGTCGCCCGCGAGCTCGACCTCGATCCGAAGCGATACACCGCGCGCGGGCTGGCCGCCCAGGTGTCCAATCTGAAGAACGAACTGGTCGGGCCGGACGACTTCAAGGGCCGGGCATCCGGGCCCAACGAGCGGGCCGTGGCAGAGGCGTACGAGCTTTATCAGCGCCGTCTGGCGGAGGCGCACGCGCTGGATTTCGACGACCTGATCATGTCGACGGTGCACCTGTTGCAGTCGCATCCGCATGTGGCCGAGGTCTACCGGCGACGGTTCCGTCACGTGCTGGTCGACGAATACCAGGACACCAACCACGCGCAATACATGCTGGTCAAGGAGCTGGTCGGGGCGGGCGGAGAGGATCTGCCGCCGGGTGAGCTCTGCGTGGTCGGCGACGCGGACCAGTCCATCTACGCCTTCCGCGGCGCGACCATCCGCAACATCCTGGAGTTCGAGCGCGACTTCCCGGACGCCCGCACCATCCTGCTGGAACAGAACTATCGCTCCACCCAGACGATCCTGTCCGCGGCCAACGCGGTCATCGACCGGAACACGTCACGCAAGCCGAAGCGGTTGTGGAGCGACCAGGGCGCCGGCGAGCAGATCGTCGGCTACGTCGCGGACACCGAACACGCCGAGGCGGACTGGGTGGCCCGGGAGATCGACCGCCTCTGCGACAACGAGGACGTACGGCCCGGCGATGTGGCGGTCTTCTACCGCACGAACAACCAGTCCCGGGTCTTCGAAGAGGTGTTCATCCGGGTCGGCCTGCCCTACAAGGTGGTCGGCGGCGTGCGCTTCTACGAGCGCAAGGAGGTGCGCGACGCGCTCGGCTATCTGCGCGCCATCGCCAACGACGACGACACGGTGAGCATCCGCCGCGTGCTGAACACGCCGAAGCGAGGCATCGGCGACCGCGCGGAGGCGTGCGTGGAAGCGCTGTCCACACGGGACCGGATCTCGTTCGGTCAGGCGCTGCGCCGGGTCCGCGACGCCCCCGGCATCTCCACCCGCGCGGTCAACAGCATCACCGACTTCGTGGCGCTGCTCGACGAGTTGCGCGAGCTGTCCCGCAGCCGGCCGCCCGAGGAGGTCCTGGAAGCGGTGCTGCAACGCTCCGGCCTGCTCGCCGAATTGGAGGAGAGCCTCGACCCGCAGGACCAGGGCCGGGTGGAGAACCTCCAGGAGTTGGTCAGCGTCGCCCGGGAGTACACCGAGCGGGTGGAGGCCCAGGCGGAGGACGACCAGGCCCCGGCCGCCACCCTGGAGGGCTTCCTGGAGCAGGTCGCGCTGGTGGCGGACGCCGACCAGTTGCCCTCGGACGATCCGGACCACCAGGGCGTGGTCACGCTCATGACCCTGCACACCGCGAAGGGCCTGGAGTTCCCGGTGGTGTTCCTGACCGGGTTGGAGGACGGGGTTTTCCCGCACATGCGTGCCCTCGGCGACAACACCGAGCTGGAGGAGGAGCGTCGGCTGGCGTACGTCGGCATCACACGGGCGCGGCAGCGGCTCTATCTGTCCCGTGCGGTGACCCGGTCGGCGTGGGGCCAGCCGCAATACAACCCGGCCTCCCGCTTCACCGACGAGTTGCCGGCCGAGCTGGTTCGCTGGGACCGGGTCGCCGGATCGTACACGTCGTGGTCGGGCACCGGCGGCGGGGTGGGCGGCCGGGGCGGCGGTGATCGCGGACGCGGCGGCGGCTTCTCCGGAGGCACCCCGAAGGCGCAGCGCCTCGCCGAGCGGCTCGGGGTCGACGCCAGCAAGCTGTCCACGGCCAGCGAGCTGCGTCAGGTGCCGAAGGTCGCCGCCGGTGACCGGGTCAACCATCAGCGGTACGGGATGGGCCGGGTGGTCGTCGTCGAGGGGCACGGCCCGAACGCGCGTGCCCAGATCGACTTCGGCGACCAGGTGATGTGGTTGGTGCTGCGGCACGCGCCGGTGGAGAAGCTCTAGCCGGGCGTGCCGCGGATCACTCGTCCGCGGTCGTGCAGCCCGGGATGTCCACGCCGTGTTCGCGCATCCAGGCGGTCGGCTCGATCGGATTCTTGTACGCGCCCCGGTGCACCTCGAAGTGCAGGTGCGGGCCGGTGGAGTGGCCGGTGGATCCCTCGTACCCGACCGGGGTGCCGGGCTCGACGCGGTCGCCCTCGGCCACCGTGACGGCCGACATGTGACCGTAGTGCGTGAGATACCCGTTGCCGTGGTCGATCAGCACCGCAATGCCATAGCCTTCGGCCTCGCCCGCCGCCACCACGACGCCGGCACCCGCGGCGTGGATGGGGGTGCGGTCCGCCGCGGCGATGTCGACACCGGCGTGCAGGCGCCCCCAGCGCTGCCCGTAACAGGACGTCACGGTCCCCTCGGGAAGCGGGCTCACCCATCGGACCACCGGCGGTGGCCGTTCCTTGAGCCGAACCGCCGCGGCGGCCGGTGTGATGCGGGAGATGACCGGCGCTGCCGCCCCGCCGATCTGCGCGGCGCCCATCTGTGCGGCGCCCATCTGTGCGGCGCCCATCTGTGTGGCGTCGGTCGGCGATGCGCCGGTGGTGGGCACGCTGGTCGGCGTGTCGTGACGCACGGCTATGCCCGAAGCGGTATGCGCCTGCGGCGCCGCGGACTCGGCGTGGCCGGAAGCCGTCGCGGCGCTCACCGTCACGGCGCCCACAGTGCCCACACCGGCGAGAAGAGCGGCGGTCATCGCCGCGTGCCGGCCGCGCTCGCCCAGCACCAGTGGCGCGACGGGGGTCCGTGGCGCACGGTGGCGGGGACGGATGTCCTCCCGGCGGTGCCGTCCTCGGGTAGTGGCTCGGTGCCGCACGATGATGACGTCCTCCCGGCTTGGCGTGTTCCGACACCTGCCTGTCGGCACGCCGTGACTCGCCCTGAGCCGGATGGACCTGTGGTGGTCGCCACCACCGAAACGCAACCGGACGAGTTCTCGCGGTGGAATGCGAAGATCTTCCCGAAACGCTCACCATGCACGAAACCGGCACCGATGCGACGTACCCGGTATCAGTGCCGTGTTAGGTCCGGAAGAGTGAAATGCGGACGAGACTTATCATGTGGCCCCATGCAAGGAGCATGGTGGGAGGACGCAACGGGAGGGAGAACATCCACCCCGGCAATCGGACGCCGGTGGACAACTTGATGAGGGCGGGACATGCGGCGAGACCGCAGGCCGCGCGTCAGGAGGCGGCGAGACCCCCGAAGACCGACTCGATCTTCAGCTTGATGTCGACGCCGTGGTCACGCAGCAGCGGGACCGGATCCGTGGGCTTGCCGTCCACGTGGATCTCGACGTGCAGATGCGTCCCGTAGGAGGCTCCGGTGTTGCCGACCTCGCCGATGGTGTCGCCCGCCTTGACGGTCTGGCCCTGCTGGACGAGCACGCGACGGGCGTGGCCGTAGATGATCTCGGTGCCGTCGTCTTGCTTGACGGTGATCGAGTAGCCGTACGCGCCGTTGTATCCGGCTTGAGTGACGGTGCCGGCGTGGATCGACGTGAACGGCGTGCCCTCGGGGGCGGCCAGGTCGATGCCCGCGTGCAGCTTTCCCCAGCGGACGCCGTAGGCCGAGGTGAACGTGTAGTCGTCCAGCGGCAACATCCACGCCTGAGCTTCGATCTCCTCGTCGCTCATCTTGGTGGTGACGTCGCTGGCGCGCTCCGATCCGCGTGAGGCGCGATCGTCCTGGGCCGCGCGACCCGTCAGCGCGTCCTGTGCGGCGGATGCCTGCTCAAGGTTTTGCAGGACGGTCGGGTTGACCGCCTTCGCATCCGGAAGATTGGAGGCGGCGCCCAGGGCAACGACTCCGGCACCCATGAACGCAGCCGCGCCGACCACGGCGTAGCGGCTGCGTGGGGGAGTCTGCACACGACGTCGGCCGCGATAGCGATCGGGCTCAGACGACAAGCGCTGGCGCACGAACAACCCTCCGTCAGTGGCGAACGACCGATGACCAACCACGTCTGAACTTCAGATGAATGGCGGGCCTCCGAGCAGTCGACTGAGTCAAACAGCCGACAGCCGTGGGACACGGTAACGAAACGCAACGCGGGTCACAAGTCGCGCAACCAATTTCTCGGCGAGTCGACGACCGTATTGAGCATCTAATGTCCGAATTAGTTACCTTTTCGGGCACGCGTCGTTGCTAGCTCTCTGTCGCTGAGGCTAAACGGAAAGTCATGCATTGGGTAGTCCTCCCCACCCATTCGTGGTCGATGAGAGTGGCGTCTTCCCTAGTCGGCCGTCGGTGAGAGTGTGCGGTGAACGGGGCGCGACGGTATGTGTGGAAGGGGTTACCGGCCGACGGTCCGGGGACTACCGTTCGGCTCGGGAGCCGACAGCGCCGAAGGGGTCGCAGATGCAAGCACGGATCAGGGTCGTCGTCGCCAAGCCCGGCCTGGACGGCCACGACCGCGGTGCCAAGGTGGTGGCCAGGGCGTTGCGGGACGCGGGCATGGAGGTGATCTACACCGGTCTGCATCAGACACCGGAGCAGATCGTGCAGACCGCGATTCAGGAAGACGCCGACGCCATCGGTCTCTCCGTGCTCTCCGGTGCGCACATGACGCTGTTCCGCCGGGTGCTGGAACTCCTCGCCGAACGTGACGCCGGCGACATCGTGGTCTTCGGCGGCGGCATCATTCCGCCCGACGACATCACCGAATTGGCCGAGCTGGGTGTTGCGCAGATTTTCACGCCGGGCGCAACGACCGCATCGATTGTCGAATGGGTGCGCGCCAATGTGTCGCAGCCGGTGAGCTGAGCGTCACGCGAATTGTTCGGAGAGTATTGGTAAAAGGAGGGGTCGGACGCACCCCTCACACGTCCGACCCCTCTATCGCACGACGCCCCGCCGCCACCCCTCGACCGACAGGGCATCGGCCGTTCCGCCGGGCCGCTCAGCGCTCCGACATCACACTCAACGACAACCCGCCGAGTCGGTTACGCGGAGCGGGCCGCCCATAGCCCGGCGGTGCGAGGCGCCCGGCAGTTCGAGGGCCGGAGGCGGTCCCCGCGCAGGGGCGGCGGTGTGTGGTCTTGCACACCGCGCACCCGCGGCGGCATACCACGGCCGCCGGTGACTACTCTGCGAGACAAGGCCGCTCTGGCAGGGAGCGGCGACACAATCCTCTTGCTCGCGGCGCCGCAACGTTGCGCCGCGGACACAGGTCGGGACGCAACGGTGCGGCTTGCCGACGCGGGCGCGCCGCGAGCGGAAGGAGACACGTGGACCTGTTCGAATATCAGGGGCGCGACCTGTTCGAACGGCACGGTTTGCCCGTGCTGGGCGGCGGCGTCGCCGAGACCCCGGAGGAGGCCCGCGCGATCGCCGAGCGGCTCGGCGGCCGGGTCGTCGTCAAGGCGCAGGTGAAGGTGGGCGGCCGGGGCAAGGCCGGCGGCGTCAAGCTGGCGGACGGCGCGGACGAGGCGCAGGCCCGCGCCACGGACATCCTGGGCATGGACATCAAAGGCCACACGGTCGGCAAGGTGATGCTGGCCGAGACGGCCGACATCGCGGAGGAGTATTACTTCTCCTACCTGCTGGACCGCGCGAACCGCACCTTCCTGTGCATCGCCAGTGTGGCCGGCGGCATGGAGATCGAGCAGGTCGCCGAGGAACAGCCGGACCGGGTGGCCAAGGTCGCCGTGGACGCGAACCGGGGCGTCGACCAGGCGCTGGCCCGGGAGATCGTCGCCGGGGCGGGTTTCCCTGCCGAGGTCGCCGACCAGGTGGCGGAGATTGCCGTCAAGCTGTGGGCGGCGTTCGCCGCCGAGGACGCCACCCTGGTCGAGGTGAACCCGCTGGCCAAGGTGCGCGACGGCCGGGTGCTCTGCCTGGACGCCAAGGTCACGCTGGACGAGAACGCCGGTTTCCGGCACGCCGACCACGAGGCACTCGTCGACCAGTCCGCGGTGGACCCGCTGGAGCAGGCCGCGAAGGCCAAGAACCTCAACTACGTCAAGCTCGACGGCGAGGTCGGCATCATCGGCAACGGCGCCGGCCTGGTCATGTCGACGCTGGACGTGGTGGCGTACGCGGGCGCCGACCGTGGCGGCGTCAAGCCGGCGAACTTCCTCGACATCGGCGGCGGCGCCAGCGCCGCGGTGATGGCCAACGGGCTCGAAGTGGTGCTGTCCGACCCGTCGGTCAAGTCGGTGTTCGTGAACGTCTTCGGTGGCATCACCGCCTGCGACGAGGTCGCCAACGGCATCATCCAGGCGCTCGCGCTGCTCGAACAGCGCGGCGAGCAGGTCACCAAGCCGCTTGTCGTGCGGCTCGACGGCAACAACGCCGAGGCCGGGCGGACCATCCTGGACGAGGCGAAGAACCCGTTGGTCGAGCGGGTGGACACGATGGACGGGGCGGCCGAGCGCGCCGCCGAGCTCGCGGCTGCGGGGAAGTGACGACATGGCAATCTGGCTCACCAAGGACTCCAAGGTCATCGTCCAGGGCATGACCGGCTCGGAGGGTTCCAAGCACACCCGTCGCATGCTCGCGGCGGGCACCACCGTGGTGGGTGGCGTGAACCCCCGTAAGGCCGGCACCTCGGTCGACTTCGACGGCACCGCGCTGCCGGTGTTCGCGAGCGTCGGCGAGGCGATGAAGGAGACCGGCGCGGACGTGTCGGTCATCTTCGTGCCGCCGGCGTTCACCAAGGCGGCCGTGCTGGAGGCCATCGACGCGGAGATCCCGCTGGCCGTGGTCATCACCGAGGGCGTGCCGGTGCAGGACTCGGCCGCGTTCTGGGCGCACAACGTGGCCCAGGGGGAGAAGACCCGGATCGTCGGGCCGAACTGCCCGGGTATCGCGTCGCCGGGCGCCTCCAATGCCGGCATCATCCCGGCCGACATCACCCCGGGCGGACGCATCGGCCTGGTCAGCAAGAGCGGCACGCTGACCTACCAGTTGATGTACGAGCTGCGCGACATCGGCTTCTCCACCTGCGTCGGCATCGGCGGTGACCCGATCATCGGGACCACCCACATCGACGCCCTGCGCGCGTTCCAGGCGGACCCGGAGACCGACGCGATCGTCATGATCGGTGAGATCGGCGGCGACGCCGAGGAACGCGCGGCCGAGTTCATCAAGGCCAACGTGACCAAGCCGGTGGTCGGCTACATCGCCGGATTCACCGCCCCGCCGGGCAAGACCATGGGTCACGCCGGCGCCATCATCTCCGGTTCGGCCGGCACCGCCGACGCCAAGAAGTCGGCGTTGGAGGCGGCCGGGGTGAAGGTCGGCAAGACGCCGAGCGAAACCGCGCGGCTGATGCGCGACGTGATGAGCTGAGCCCGCAGCGACGGGCGTCGGCGCGCCGCCTTCACCAGTGCCGAAAGCACTCCGAAGGCGGCGCGCCGTCGTATCTGCGTCGCTCAGTGGCCACAGTCATGGAAAAGTAGTTCACGATGCCGACGACACCCGACGGTCCGGACGGCTCGGACGACCCAGACGAGGTCTCCGGGGCGGCGGACGTTGCCGACCGCGAGACGGTGCCGGTCGATGTGTCCGGCCGTGAGACGCGGCGTGTCGACGTGCGCGGGCATCCCACCGTCCGGGTGGACACCGGGCCGGGCAACCGGGCCACCGTCAAACTGCCCAGCCCCCGCCGGCCGCCGGGCCATGGCGGGCGCGCCCCGCTGGCCGTGGCGACCGGCGTCGCCACCGTCTGGGCCGCGCTTCTGACGTACGTACCGGTGGCCGCGGTGATCGGCCTGGCCAGAACGTTCGAGGGCGCCGGGGGGCTGGGCGGCGCGGCCGGCGCCGGACTGGCCGGGTGGTTGCTCGGGCACGGCGTCCCGCTGGGCACCACCATCGGGTCGTTCGGCCTCACCCCGCTGCTGCTCACCCTGGTCGCGGTGTGGCGGCTGAACCGTGCCGGTCTGCATGTCTCCCGGGCGATCGGCGGCCGGGCGCGCCCGGCGATGCGCACCGCGCTCACCGTGGCCGGCTCGGTCGGCCTGGCGTACGCGGTGCTCGGCCTGCTCGCCGCGGTGCTGGTGGACCGTCCCGGCCTGGAGGTCTCGGTGCTGCGGGCGGCCGTGGACTTCTTCGGCATCGGCGCCTGCGGGGCGCTTGTCGGCGCGGTGCGACACACCGGTGCGCTGCGGGTCGTGGCGCGGCGGATCCCGCCGGTGCTCCGGCACGGCCTGCGCACCGGGGTGGTGGGCGCGCTGCTGATCGCCGCCGCGGGCGCCGCCTTCGCCGGCCTGGCCGTCGCGGTCGGCGGCGCGCAGGCGGCCGACATCATCGCCGCGTACCGCACCGGCGTCACCGGGCAGGCCGGCATCACGCTGGTCAGCCTGGCCTACGGCGGGAACGCGGCCGTCTGGGCGGCGGCCTACCTGCTCGGACCGGGCTTCCTGCTGGGCGCCGACACGGCCGTACGGGTGACCGAAGTGACCGTGGGCCCGCTGCCGACGCTGCCGCTGCTGGCCGGCCTGCCGGACGGTCCGATGGGCGCCACCGGCGCGCTGCTGCTGTCGGTGCCGGTGCTGGCGGGCATGTCGGCGGGGGTGATGCTGACGCGTCGCCTGACCCGTCCGCGCCCTCCCCGCCCCGGTGAACCGGCGGCGCCGCCGCCCGCGCCCGGTTGGGGACGGCTGTGCGGGGCGAGCCTGATCGCCGGCCCGGTCGCCGGTCTCGTGCTCGGCGCGCTGGCGCACCTGTCCGCCGGTCCGCTGGGAGACGGGCGGTTGGCCCGGATCGGACCGGTCGCCTGGCAGGTGACGCTGGTGGCGACGATCGTGGTCGCCGTCTCGGCCATGCTGGGCGCGCTCGCCGCGCGCACCTTCGCGCGTCCGCGGCGCGCCTGACGGGGGCGCCCCGGTTCGCCGGGACGCCCCTGCCAGGGTCGATTCAGTTGTTGTTCACGATGTTGTTGAGCGTGCCGGTGGCCGCCAGGACGATGTTGAGGACCAGCGCCAGCGCGAGGATGCCGAAGGCGACGTAGGACAGGGTGGGCGGCTTGCCCACCTTGCGGGCCTCAAGCAGGCCGAGGATGGCGAAGACGACGCCCAACGGCCAGCAGCAGAAGGCGAACACGATGCCCAGGACGCCCCAGAGCGTCACCTTGTCGTTGCCCGGAGCCGCGGCGGGCGGGCCGTAGTTCGGTGGTGGTGGTGGCGTCACGGATATTCCTCCTGAGAATTCGCTGTCAAGCAAGGATCGGCAGGATAACCGAAGATCGCCGCTCTTCGCGCACCCGCGTACGACCCGTTGTACGAGGCCGGACTGCCCGGCGATAGGGTTTGTCGGGTGACCGACCCCGCGCCCGCCCGGCTGGTCGTCCTCGTTTCCGGCTCCGGCAGCAATCTGCAGGCCCTGCTCGACGCCAGCGCGGATCCCGCGTACGGCGCCCGGGTGGTCGCCGTGGGAGCCGACCGGGACGCCATCGCCGGCCTCGACCGTGCCGCCGCCGTCGGCGTGCCCACCTTCGTGGCCTCGCTCAAGTCGTACGCCACGCGCGACGACTGGGATGCGGCGCTGACCGCCCAGGTGGCCGAGCACAAGCCGGACCTGGTCGTGTCGGCCGGATTCCTCAAGCTGGTCGGCGAGCGCTTCCTCGCCGAATTCGGCGGACGGTACGTGAACACGCACAACGCGCTGCTGCCGGCCTTCCCGGGCATCCACGGCCCGCGCGACGCCCTGGCCTACGGGGTGAAGATCGCCGGGGCCACCCTGTTCTTCGTCGATGCCGGAGTCGACACCGGACCCATCATCGCCCAGGTCGGCGTGCCCGTACTGGACGACGACACGGAAGCGGTGCTGACCGAGCGGATCAAGGTGGCCGAGCGCGCGCAGCTCGTCGATTACATCGGCCGGCTGGTGCGCGAGGGCTGGACCATCCAGGACAGAAAGGTACGGATCCCATGAGCGAGCACGGCACCGACGAGGGGCGGCGGCCGATCAAGCGGGCGCTGCTCAGCGTGTACGACAAGACCGGCCTGGTCGAGCTCGCCCGCGGCCTGCACGACGCCGGCGTGCAGGTGATCTCCACCGGTTCGACCGCGGGGACGATCGAAGGCGCCGGCGTGCCGGTGACCCGCGTCGAGGAGCTGACCGGATTCCCGGAGACGCTGGACGGCCGGGTCAAGACGCTGCACCCCTCGGTGCACGCCGGACTGCTGGCCGACCTGCGGTTGGAGGCACACGCCGCGCAACTGGCCGAGCTCGGCATCGAGCCGTTCGACCTGCTGGTCAGCAACCTCTATCCGTTCACCCAGACGGTCGCGTCGGGGGCGAGCGTGGACGAGTGCGTCGAACAGATCGACATCGGTGGCCCGGCCATGGTGCGTGCCGCCGCCAAGAACCACCCGACGGTCGCGGTGGTCACCTCCGTGTCCGCGTACCCGCAGATCCAGCAGGCCCTGAAGGACGGCGGCTTCACCACCGCGCAGCGTCGGCGGCTAGCTGCGGAGGCGTTCGCGGACATCGCCGAGTACGACATCGCGGTGGCCAACTGGTGCGCCACCACGCTGACCGCGGACGAGTCGTCCTGGCCCGCCTTCTCCGGCATCGGGCTGCGCCCGGCGGCCACCCTGCGTTACGGCGAGAATCCGCACCAACAGGCCGCGCTCTACGTCGACCCGGCGGCACCGGCCGGCCTCGCTCAGGCCGAGCAGTTGCACGGCAAGGAGATGTCGTACAACAACTATGTGGACGCGGATGCCGCGTGGCGCAGCGCCAACGACTTCACCGAGCCGTGCGTCGCGGTGATCAAACACGCCAACCCCTGCGGCATCGCGGTGGGCGAGGACGTGGCGCAGGCCCACCGCAAGGCGCATGCGTGCGACCCGGTTTCCGCGTACGGCGGGGTCATCGCGGTGAACCGGGAAGTGACCGCCGAGCTGGCCGAGCAGGTGGCGGAGATCTTCACCGAGGTGATCGTGGCGCCGTCCTACGCCCCGGCCGCCCTGGAGACGCTGCGCGGGCGCAAGAACCTGCGCGTCCTGGTGGCACCGCCGTGGAACCCGCCGCCCGCCGAGCGGAAGCAGGTCGGCGGTGGCGTGCTGGTGCAGGTCTCCGACCGGGTGAACGCCACCGGCGACGACCCGGGCGACTGGACGCTGGCGGTGGGCGAGCCGGCCGCGCCGGACATGCTCGCGGATCTCGGGTTCGCGTGGCGTGCGGTGCGCTCGGCGAAGAGCAACGCGATCCTGCTGGCCCACGACGGGGCGACGGTGGGCGTCGGCATGGGACAGGTGAACCGGGTCGACTCGGCGCGCCTGGCGGTGGCCCGCGCCGGTGCGGAGCGGGCGAAGGGAAGCGTGGCGGCCAGCGACGCGTTCTTCCCGTTCCCGGACGGCCTGGAGGTGCTGCTCGAAGCGGGCGTCACGGCGGTGGTGCAGCCGGGCGGATCGATCCGCGACGACCAGGTGATCGAGGCGGCGCGCAAGGCGGGCGTCACCCTGTACTTCACCGGTACGCGGCACTTCTACCACTGACCGGTTCGGCCGACGCCGTCGAAGGGGTGCGTGCCGGTGTTCGCTGCCCGGGCTGCAGCCGCCGCAGCTCGGTGATGGTGTCTGCCACCAGGCGCACCGTCCGGGCAGGGTGCCGCAACACATCGTCCGCCGTGCAGCGGAGCAGACGCTCCGGCAGGGCGAGATCGACCCGGGCGATGAGCCGGCGGCTCGGGTCGCGCACCACATGCTGGGCGGTCATCGCCGGCAGACCGGCGTCATGCAGGAGCAGGCGAAGCCGGGTTTCCATCGGCGATTCGGCAAGTGGCTCCGCCAGCCGAACCGCCTCACGGAGCTGGGCCAGGCCCGGCCAATGGCGCCGCATCCGCGCCCGCGCTTCGAGCGTCTCGATCGTGACCAGCCGCTGGTGCAGCATGGCATCGACGGCAACCACGGCTTCCGCCCGCGAGTTGCGACGTGCGAGATCGAAAAGGGTGCGTTCCGGCGTGGTCACCGGCATTCCCGCGACATGTGTGACATCGCGCTCGGCGAGCACGGTGTAGTGCGGGACGATCCGGGGATCCGCGCGGAGCCGCCGTCGGCGGGGCATCACCACCGAGACCGTCATCGAGTTGCCGGGCAGCAGGTCGACTCCCCACAGAAGAGCGGCGCTCACGCCGCCCAGAGCGGCGCCGTCCGGCAGGGTGAGGACGACCGCCCGGCACCACATCGTGTGATCGAGCTCGGCGTCCCGATGGACGTAGACATCAGGAAACAGCCGACGCCACGAGGCGCCGCGGAGCATCGACCGGGGTAAGCGTCCCCTGGGCGACGGCATCGGAGCCCCGGAACGGACCGGTACGCAGCGACGGCGGAATCTGGGCGCGAAACGACACGTCGCCTAGGTTGGCGCACCGGCGTCGGCGGTGCCGGACAACAATCCTCGCCTGTGGATATCGCCAGTCGCCGGTGGATTCCGAGCCGGGCGGCGGGCCGTCGCTGGTGGCTGTTCCGAGCGGAAGGGCCGTCGCTGGTGGCTGTTGAAGAACGGGCATGACATTCGCCAGGCACGGCTGAGTGCCTGCGGGCAGCCGTGGGCTACGGCTGGGCGGGCGGAAGGGCGCGGCTGAGTGCTTGGGGCAGCCGCGGGGCTCCGGCGGGCCGGGTGGAGGCGTGTGCGGACACGCCCAGCGCGACGGCGGCCCTGCGGGGCTGCCGCAGTCGTCCGTCGGCACGCCGTAAGGTGGTCGGGTGGCCGAGACGGTGTGCAACGAGACGTACTCCGGCGCGGACTGGGCACTTGCCGAGGTCGAGCGCGCTCGATACGAGGACTGCGCCTTCCACGATGTCGACTGGTCCGAGGCCACCCTCACCGGGTGCACGTTCGTGCGCTGCCAATTCGGGAACGTGCGCTTCAACGCCTCGGTTCTGGAACGTACCGCGATGTTGCAGTCCGTCCTGCAACGCTGCTCGTTTTTCGACGCCTCGCTGATCGACTGCAAGCTCACCGGCACGCAATTCGTCGACTGCGGGCTGCGTCCGCTGACCGTCGACGGCGGCGATTGGGGCTTCGTCTCGCTCCGCGGTCAGAATCTGACCGCCACGAAACTCGGTGCGCTTCGTCTCGCCGATGCGGATCTCACCGGCGCCGACCTGACTCGGGTCGATCTGCGGGGTGCCGATCTGTCCGGAGTTCGGCTGAAGGATGCCGTGCTCAAGGGCGCGGACCTGCGCGGGGCCGACCTTGTCAACGTCGACCTGCGGGACGTGGACGTCACCGGTGCGAAGATCGACATGGCGCAGGCGGTGCTCTTGGCGAGGTCCTACGGTGCCGTGGTCAGTGACTGATCTACCGGCCGGTAATACCGCGTCATCAGGCTGATACGGTCGGAAAAAACGAAAGGAAGTGGACTTCAGCCATGGGTAAGAAGGTCACCGTCGTAGGCGCCGGATTTTACGGCGCGACGACCGCGCAGCGTCTGGCCGAGTACGACATCTTCGACACCGTGGTGCTCACCGACATCCTGGAGGGGCGTCCCGAAGGACTCGCGCTCGACCTGAACCAGTCCCGTCCGATCGAGGGCTTCGAGACGACCGTCGTCGGCGCGACGACCGGCACGAACGGCGAGGGCTACGAGGCGATCGAGGGCTCCGACGTGGTGGTGGTCACCGCCGGGTTCCCGCGCAAGCCGGGCATGAGCCGGATGGACCTCCTGGAGGTCAACGCCAAGATCGTCCGTCAGGTCGCGGAGAACATCGCGAAGTACGCGCCGAACGCGGTCGTCATCGTCGTCTCCAACCCGGTGGACGAGATGACGGCGCTGGCCCAGATCGCCACCCAGTTCCCCAAGAACCGGGTGTTCGGCCAGGCCGGCGTCCTGGACACCGCCCGCTTCACCAACTTCATCGCCCGCGAGCTCAACGTTCCGGTGGGCAGCGTCAAGGCGCTGACCCTCGGGTCGCACGGTGACACCATGGTCCCGGTCCCGTCCCGCTGCACGGTGGACGGCAAGCCGCTTGCCGATCTGCTGCCCGCGGACAAGATCGAGGAGCTGGTGGTCCGTACGCGTAACGGCGGGGCCGAGGTGAACAACCTGCTCAAGACCGGGTCGGCGTTCTACGCCCCATCGGCCGCGGCGGCGCGGATGGCCCGTGCGGTGATCGAGGACTCGGGCACGGTGATGCCGGTGTGCGCCTGGGTCGACGGTGAGTACGGCATCTCGGGCGTCTACCTGGGCGTGGAGGCCGAGATCGGCGCCCGGGGCATCACGAGGGTGGTCGAGGACAAGCTGTCGGACACCGAGGTGGCCGGCTTGACGGAGGCCGCCGAGGCGGTTCGTGCCAAGCAGTCGGACGTGGCCGGCCTCTGAACCGCCGCACCACACCACCAGGCCGGGACTGCTGCGGTCCCGGCCTGCGTCGTGGGGGCGCCGACCGCCGAAACCGGGCGAAGCAGGCGCGATGCCGGGTGGTCGACGCGCCGCCGAGAACTCTCCAGTACGCTCGTACTGCTACGCACGTCTGAGAGGAGCGCCGGCCGATGGCGAAAATCAAGGTCAACAACCCGGTGGTGGAGCTCGACGGCGACGAGATGACCCGGATCATCTGGAAGCAGATCCGTGAGCAGTTGGTCCTGCCCTACCTCGACGTCGACCTGGAGTACTACGACCTGTCGATTCAGCACCGCGACGAGACCGACGACCAGGTGACGGTCGACGCGGCGAACGCCATCAAACGGCACGGCGTGGGCGTCAAATGCGCCACCATCACCCCCGACGAGGCGCGGGTGGACGAGTTCGGGCTGAAGAAGATGTGGCGCTCGCCCAACGGCACCATCCGCAACATCCTCGGCGGCGTGGTCTTCCGCGAGCCGATCATCATGTCCAACGTGCCGCGCCTCGTACCCGGCTGGACCAAGCCGATCGTGATCGGCCGGCACGCGCACGGCGACCAGTACAAGGCGACCGACTTCGTGGCGCCCAAGGCCGGCAAGATGACGATCACCTTCACGCCGGACGACGGTTCGCAGCCGATGGAGTTCCACGTCGCCGACTTCCCGGCCGGCGGCGTCGGCATGGGCATGTACAACTACGACGAGTCGATCCGGGACTTCGCGCGCGCCTCATTCCGGTACGGCCTGTCCCGCGACTTCCCGGTCTACCTGTCCACCAAGAACACCATCCTCAAGGCGTACGACGGCCGGTTCAAGGATCTGTTCGCCGAGGTGTTCGAGACCGAGTTCGCCGACCAGTTCAAGGCCGCCGGTCTGACGTACGAGCACCGGCTGATCGACGACATGGTCGCCGCCGCGCTGAAGTGGGAGGGCGGGTACGTCTGGGCGTGCAAGAACTACGACGGTGATGTGCAGTCCGACACGGTGGCGCAGGGCTTCGGCTCGCTGGGCCTGATGACCAGCGTGCTGATGACCCCGGACGGCAAGACGGTGGAGGCGGAGGCGGCGCACGGCACCGTCACCCGGCACTACCGGCAGTGGCAGAAGGGCGAGAAGACCTCGACGAACCCGATCGCGTCGATCTTCGCCTGGACCGGCGGCCTGAAGCACCGCGGCGTGCTGGACCAGAACCCGGCGGTGACCGAGTTCGCCGAGACGCTGGAGAAGGTCTGCGTGGAGACCGTCGAGAGTGGCCGGATGACCAAGGACTTGGCGCTGCTGATCGCCAAGGACGCCCCGTGGCTGACCACCGACGAATTCATGAATACGCTGGACGAGAACCTGGCCCGCAAGCTGGCCTGAGCGCGACGGTCGCGGATGTCGGCGTGTCGGGGACGGCACGCCGACATCCGCCGTCGGAACCTCCACACGGGCGTAACGCCTGTTTTGCCGCGTCGTTTCTCAAGGCAGAACGGATGACGGTCGCGACGCCGAGAGAGACGCCCGCCGATCCGGCTGCCTTGTCCCGGGCGCCGATCGGGTCTCCTCGCCCCCGACGCGGCCGAGTAGGCAATGCGCCTGCCGTCCTTCCCTGCGGGGGGCCTTGTCCCGGGCCCCCCGCCCCCTAGACGGCGGCGCGCCGACGCCTCAGATCGCGTCGCGCAGCATCTGCGCCGCCCGCTCCGGGACGATGTCGTTGATGAACACGCCCATCGCGGATTCGGAGCCGGCGAGGTATTTCAGCTTGTCCGCCGCGCGCCGGATGCTGAAGAGTTGCAGGTGCAGATAGCCGAGTTCGCGGCCCGCGCCCACCACCGCCTGGTGCCATGCGGAGATGTAGGGCATCGGCTTGTCGAACAGCGCGTCGAACCGGTGCAACACGTCCAGGTAGAGCGGGGCGAACGCGTCCCGCTCGGCGTCGCTCAGGGCGGGGATGTCCGGCACCTGACGATGCGGCGCCAGTTGCACCTCGAACGGCCACCGCGCGGCTGCCGGGACGTACGCCGTCCAGTGTTCGTTGGCGGCCACGATCCGGGTCTGCGCCTTCTGCTCGGCAGCCAGCACGTCGGCGTAGAGGATGCGCCCTCCGGTGCGATTGGCGTGTCGGGCCGCGGCCCGCAGCATGGCCTGGGTGCGCGCCGGAACCATCGGATAGGCGTAGATCTGCCCGTGCGGGTGGTGCAGTGTCACGCCGATCTCGACGCCGCGGTTCTCGAACGGGAACACCTGTTCCACGCCGGGCAGCGCGGACATGGCCGCGGTGCGGTCGGCCAGCGCGTCGATGACGGTCCGGACTCGTGCGGCCGGCAGTTGACCGAAGGCGCTGTGGTGGTCGCTGGTGAAGCAGACCACCTCGCACCGGCCGACCCCGGGGCGTACCGGGACCTGCTCGGTGAGTTCGGTGATCTCGTCCGGGCTGACGCGGTCGCTGAATGAGGGGAACTGGTTTTCGAAGACCACGACGTCGTAGTCGGGTGCCGGGATCTCGCTGGCGAAGTCCGGCGTCGACGGGCACAGCGGGCACTTGTCGCTGGGCGGCAGGAAGGTGCGCTTCTGCCGGTGCGCGGCGACCGCCACCCATTCGTCGACCAGCGGGTCGAGGCGCAACTGCGAGGTGGGCGGTGGCGGCGGCAGCTCACGGGTGTCCGGGAACGAGCGGTCCGCGTCCGCCCGCTCGTCGAAGTAGATGAGCTCGCGCCCGTCGGCCAGGGTGATGGCGGTGCGCCTCACTGGGCGCTCACCACCATCAGCTCCTCGACCTGCTCCTCAAGGATGGCGCGTGCCGTCTCGTCGAGCCCCTCGTCGGTGATGACGACGTGGGCCCGGTCCAGCGGCACGATCGAACTGATTCCCACGGTTCCCCATTTGGTGTGGTCGGCGAGGACGACGAGGCGTTCCGCAGCCTCCACGAGCGCGCGGTTGACGTCGGCCTCCATGAGATTCGGAGTGGTGTAGCCGGCTCGTTCGCTCATCCCGTGCACGCCCAGGAACAGCATGTCGAGATGCAGGGTGCCGATCGCGGCGACGGCGACCGGGCCGACCAGTGCGTCCGAGGGCGTGCGGGTGCCGCCGGTCAGCACCACGGTCTGGTCCGGGCGACCGGCACGGTAGAAGACGTCCGCCACCGGGATGGAATTGGTGACCACGGTCAGTGATGGCACGTCGACGAGGCGTTGGGCCAGGCCCGCGGTGGTGGTGCCGGCGGACAGCGCGATGGCGTCGCCGGGCGAGACGAGTGCCGCGGCCCGCATCGCCATTGCGGCCTTTTCGACGCGTTGGCGCACGCTCTTGGCGGCGAACCCGGGCTCATGCGCGGATCCGGGGCTGACCGTGGTCGCCCCGCCGTGTACCTTCGCCAGCAGGCCGCGGTCCGCGAGGGACTCCAGGTCACGCCGGATGGTCATGTCGGAGACGCCGTACTCCGCGGCCAGCTCGCTGACCCGCACGCCACCGGCGGCGCGGACCCGGTCGAGGATGGCAGCCTGGCGTTGTTGGGCCAGCATCAGCAGCCCTCCGACCCGCGTCGCGACAACCGCACTATTTCGAACACGCCCGAACACTACCTGGCGATCGGGTGTGCGGAAAAGAGTGGGGTTTGTTAGATTCCTCGCCCGTGCCGGTGCAGCGCCGACAACACGTTCTCCACCTTCACCGCTCCGGTGATCGCGGCCAGGGCGATGGCCGTCCGCGGCTCGCGCCAGTTGGCCCGCACCGCCTCCTTGCTGAACCGCCACGCCGCGGCCCGGTTGCCGGAGGCGGCGGACCAGCAGGCGAGCTGGCCATAGACCCGGGCGGCGCCGGGTCGGCAGCCGCTGATCTCCGGATGCCGTTGCATCATCCAGCGCAGGGAGGAGATCTTCGTCGCGTACTCGTACGCGTAATGCGACGTCCGCCCCCACAGCACCCGGACCAGCGGCTCGTCGACGTGCACCACGGGTGCGCGCCGCGCGGCCCGCAGCAGCAGATCCCAGTCCTCGTTCTGGCTGCCCGGCGCGTCCTCGGCGACCAGCCCGATGGCGTCCGGTGCGAACGCCTCCCGGCGGGCCAGGAACGAGCTGGAGTGCAGCATCGCCATCCGGGAGCGGGCCAGGTCGGAGACCGTCACCCGGCTGCGCCCGGCCAGGCGTGGCGTGGCCCGGCCCTCGTACTCGACCTCGATGGCGCAGGTGGCGAATTCGGCCGTGGGCTCGGCCTGCAGCGCGGCGACTTGCCGCCGCAGCTTGTCCGCCGACCAGCGGTCGTCGTCGTCGCAGAACGCCACCACATCGGTGTCCAGGGCGAGGATGCCGGTGTTGCGGGCGCCGGCCAGGCCCGCCATCCGCGCGTTGGTGAGCACGGCCACCGGCGTCTCGCCGGTCGCGGCGAGCGTGTGGTCCGGCTCGGCCTGGTCGTAGACGACCACCACCCGCACGTCGCCGGGATACTGCTGGCCGCGCACCGCCGCGATGGCCTGGCGCACCAGTTCCGGCCGGTTGCGGGTGGGGATCACGACGCCGACGGACGGCCAGTTCATCACGCCTCCTGGTGCGCTTGCGCGGGATTGATCGGGTAGCCGTACGCGCGGAGCATCGGCGCGCACATGGCGCCGACCAGCCGTCGCTGAGCGCGCGGCAGCGCCTGCATCCAGGCGTCGTCGTGGCGCAGCGGCAGCCGGCCGACGGTGAACCGCATGGGGTTGCCGGCCGCGCTGTGCCCGGTGCGCAGGTCGGCGTGACCGGACCGCAGAAAGTCCAGGTCGGTCGGGGCGATCCGGAGGCCGGCGAAGTCCGCCAGGCGCACCAGCGCGGCCCGCGGATCGGTCAGGAACTCCTCATAGCGGATCCGCCGCACCGGCACGCCGCGGCGGGCGAGCAGCCCGAACGCGGCGTTGTGCGCGTTCCACAGCATGGCCGACCGGGTCGGCGGGTAGCGCGTCATGGTCTGCGCGCCGTCGGTCTCCGGCCGGTCCACGGTCTTGGTCCAGGAGTAGGCCACGCCGCGCGCATCCCGGACGACGTGCACCACGCGCAGGTCGACGTTCTCGGCCAGCCGCAGCACGTGAGCCAGGGAGCTGTGCTTGGAGGAGTCGACCACCGCCTCGGCGCCGGACACCGCTGCCGCCGCCGCGTAGACCCGGCCGTAGTAGTCGGCGTATTCGCGGACCACGGCTCGGCCGACCCGGCCGGCGGCCAGCCGGGGGATGTGCCGGGTCCGCTCGACCGCGTCGCGAAGAGCGTGCACGCGGTCGACATCGACGTTGGACCACCCGCCGAACGCCCGTTCGCCGACCGCACGCCAGAAGGCGCAGGCGGAGAAGTGCTCGCCACAGCCGCAGCGTTCGTCGTCGCGTACGTCTCGTTGCCAGAGGTGGACGACCTCGCCGAGGGCGCAGACGGTCGGAAGCTCGCCGAGGAGGCGTTCGACGAGTGTCGTTCCGCTTCGTCCCAGTCCGCCCAGATATATAACCCGTGCCACTTTGGACCACCTTCACTCGTTTCACGCCTATAACGAGCGAACGAGGGTGAAGGAGGCGTTACGTGGCCATCGAGGCTTTCGACCGCGTACACCTGGACGGAACGGGCATCGACCGCATCACCGAGGGCGAGGTGGTGTCCGTGGTGCGTGACGCCCTGACCGCTGGCCGGGGCGGGCGCATCATCACCCCGAATGTGGACATCCTTCGCCGGGCGCGGCTGGACCGCCGGGTCCGCGCGTACCTCGACGACGCGGACCTGATCGTCGCCGACGGCATGCCGCTGATCTGGGCCAGCCGGATCGGTGGGACGCCGCTGCCCGAGCGGGTGGCGGGCAGCAGCCTGGTCTGGTCGCTGTCCGCCGGACTGGCCCGCGACACGCGGTCGATCTTCGTGGTGGGGGGCCGGCCCGCCACCACGCACGCCGCCGACGGCGCGTCTCGGGCCGCCGAACGCCTCGCCGCCGCATGCCCGGGGCTGCGCATCGCCGGAACCCTGTGCCCGGAGTACGGGTTCGAGCGCAACTCCGCGGTCTATGCCACCTTCCGGGATGCCATCAAGCAGGCCAAGCCGGACATGGTGTTCGTGGGCATCGGCTTCCCCAAGCAGGAGATCGTCATCGACCGGCTGCGCCGGGAACTGCCGCAGGCGTGGTTCATGGGCTGCGGCGCGGCGGTCAACTTCGTGGCCGGTGACGTGGACCGGGCGCCACGCTGGATGCAGCGCACCGGCCTGGAATGGGCGCACCGGCTCGGCACCGAGCCCCGTCGGCTGGCCGGACGGTACCTGCGGCACGACGCCCCGTACGCGCTGCGCCTGCTCTCCGCCGCGGCCCGACGGCGTACCGCACCGGCGGAACTTCGCCGCTGACCGCGCCGGCGCGGGGCGGCCGGCATCGAACCGGCCGCCCCGCACACCTCACGACGGGTTGAAGTACGGGTCCTTGGTCATCTCTCGGAACGCGGCGAACGCCGCCGCGTCGCCGGTCAGCCGGAACTGCTGGTTCGGCCCGTTACCGTCCGGATCGGACTCGAAATAGCTGATCGCCTTGATCTGCGGGTTGGCCTTGAACGTCCGCTCGGCGTCCCGCAGCCACGCCGCGCGACCCTGCGTGCCCCAGGCGCGGGCCACCCCGAACTCGCCCACCACGATCGGCTTGGGCCGCTGCGCCGCCCACTGCAGGAACGGGCCCATCAACCGGCCGATCGACTGGAACCGATTCCCGGCGTACACGTCCACGCAGGTCCAGTCCACCTGGTCGTCGCCGGGATAGAAGTCCGGGGCGTCGCCGCGCTGGAACCCCTCCGCGGTGGGGCACCACACCCACGAGACGTTGGTGGCCCCCTCGTCTCGGAACAACTCCCGCACGTGCTTCCACGCGGCGACGAAGTCCGGCCCGGACCACATGGTGGCGCGCAGGTTGGGGCGGTCCATTTCCCAGCGCATCCGCAGCAGCATCGGCACGCCGGCGTCGCGTACCGCGCGTGCCTGCCGACGGATCAGCTCGTCGTGCGCGCCCGAGACGATGGAGCGGTTGTCCCCGGTGGCCCAGCTCACCATCAGGGTCACGCCCTGAGTCAGGAACTCGTGGTCGCTCTCCGTGCCCACCATCTGGTCGAATCGCCGGTACGTGTTAAGCACCTTCAGCGGGCGGCCCAGGTCCTCTTCCAAGCCGGCCACCGCGGCGACCCGGCCGGGGTGGGTGAGCCGCTCGGGCTTGACCCAGGCACCGAAGTACGCGCCCGCGGCGGGCGGGCGCACCGGCCCGGCGTCAAACGGGCCCCGGTTGACCGCCACGGCGGCCGGCGTTCCGGTCAGGTCCGGTGACTCCGCGGGCCGCGGCTGTGACCGCGACCCGGTGCACCCGGCACTCAGCAGCAGGATGACGGCGACGCCCAGCGACGCCAGGCACCGCCCGGTGCGGCGCGGCACGTCAGGTCCGCTTGCGTCGCGCGGTGTACAGCACGTTCACCGCGTACGCGTCGCTGCCGGGCAGACGGCGGGTCGCCGCGTCCGCCATCCGGGCCAGCCCGTGCCGGTGCATCGACGGCGTCAGCATGGAGAAGCCCTCCCGCCGCACGATCTCGAAACCGTGCCGGTCCAGCAGCGCGGCCACGTCCGCGTGGGACAGCTCGGCGAACCAGCGGCGACCGGTGTTGCGGCGCGACCGCAGGTGCCGTACGGAACTGGCGTTGCCGTGGTTCTCCACCACCAGCAGCCCGGCGTCGGCGTCCGGCAGCGCCTTGGCGGCGAACGCCAGGGCCCGCTCCCGGACCGGGTCGTCCACGTTGAGCAGCAGCCGGAACATGGTCACCACGGCGGGTGTGCCGGCGTCCACCGGGTCCGGGATCGGGCCGTCGGTGGGCACCAGGTGCCACTGCGCCTGCGAACCGACCTCGGCCGCCTTGGCCATCATCTCCGCCGACGTGTCATATCCGTGCGCCTCGCGCACCAGCCCGTGCAACGTGCGGATGGCACGCCCGGTGCCGCACGCGAAGTCGTGCTGGACGGCCCGTCCGGCACCGAACTCGGCGGTGACGAGCCCGCGCAGATAATCCCGCTGCCGCTCGTTGATCTGCGACGCGTAACTGTTCGGCGCGTACGTCACGGTCTCGTACTTCTCCACCGCATCGGTGTCCTGGAACACCTTGGTGTAGTCGGTGGTCAACGGCTCCTCCTTGACATCAGCTTGCGGGGCTTGAAGGCGCCGAGCGCGAGCGGCCGGCGCAACAGCCAGGTCCCGGCGAGGAAGGTGGGCACCGCGACGGCCAGCGCCGCGAGCACCCCGGCCGGGCCGCGGCCGGTGCACGCCAGCACGGTCCACGGCAGCGCGGCGAAGCAGAACGCCGACAGCCCGGCGGCGGCCAGCGTGCCCGCACCGAACGGGTGCAGCCGCGCGGTCCGGCCGACCTGGACCAGGGGCAGCAGATTGTTGGCCACCACCGCGCAGGCCAGCCCGATCGCGGCGCCGAGCGCGCCGTGCGCCGGGATCAGCAGCACGTCCAGGCCGATCGTCACGGCCAGCGCGACAAGCACGTTGACCAGGTTCGCCGAGGTGCGCCCGGCCATCGCCAGCACCATGTCGACCATGCCGCAGCCGGTGGCCACCAGCATCGCGCCGGCCAGCACCACGACCACCGGGGCGCCGGCCGCGTAGCCCTCGCCGAACAGCCGCAGGTAGTCCGGCGCCAACAGGATGACCAGCAGCGTGACCGGCCAGGTGACAAGCACCAGCCAGCCGGTCGCGGTCCGGTAGAGGTGATTGGCGGCGTCCCGGTCACCGGTGGCCATGGCCTCCGCGAGGCGCGGCTGCACGGACTGCGAGATGCCCTGGTTGGCGAACTGGATGAGCACCACGAACCGGCCGGCGACCGCGTAGACGGCAGCCGCGCTCAGCCCGCCCAAGGCGGCGACCAGCAGCACATCCACGCGTTGCAGGGCGAGCTGGGCGACGCTGGCCAGGGCGCGCGGGCCGGTGAAACGCCAGAAGTCGCGGCGCAGGGCACGCCGCTGCGCCGCCGAGGGCGGCCCCGCTGCGGCGGGGCGGTGCGCGCGGTGGATCCGGCGCAGCGCGATCGCGGCCAGCACGGTGACCGGCAGATAGGGCGCCGCCCAGGCGAGCGCGAACACCGGCAGCGTGGCCGACGCCCACAACGCGCACAGCCCGGTCGCCCCGACCAGGACGAGTTGAAGCCCGCTGCGCAGCAGCCGGTCGAGCTGCACGGTGGGGCGCATCATCCGATAACCGCGGGTGGCGGTGAGCAACGCATCGGTGAGCGCTTGCAGCGGCAGGAACACGGCAAGCATCCGCAGCCCGGCCACGTGATCGGCGAGCACCGCCGGGTCGGCGCCCGCGCTCAGCCGGGCCAGGGCCGGTGCGCCCAGCCACATCGCGACGCCCAGCACCACCGCCAGCACGCCCACCGGCACCAGGCCGGCACGCAGGCAGACACCGAGCAGATGGTCCCGTCCGGTGGCCCGCAGCCGGGCTGGCCAGTACACCAGCCCGGTCGGTGTGCCGAGCTTGGCGATCCCGCCGACCAGCACGAACACGGCGGTCGCGGCGAAGAAGGCGCCCGCCTGTGCGGTGCCCAGGGCGCGCGCGACGATCCACGCGACCGCCACGCCGGTGATCCCGGCCAGCGCGGACCCGGCCATGTTGGCCAGTCCGCCCCGCGCGGCCCCGCGCGTCTCCGCCCCGCGCGTCTCCGCCGTGGTGGTCGATCTACTGGTCGCCGGGGGCCGCGCCGCCCGGACCGTCACGGGCGGCGCCAGATCGGGGTCCGGCCCAGCCAGGCGCTCAGCGCGTTGTCGTGCGACTGGTAGTGGGCGGACAGTTCGCGGCGCAGCGCGGCGTCCATGTCGGAGGATCGCGGGCGGGCGTTGTGCCGGGCGAATTCGGGACGATGCAGGCCGGTCGGCAGCCCCAGGAACTCCAGCACCTCGTCGTACGTGTGCTCGGGCTCGGCGAAGAAGCGTTCGCTCTCCACCACGTGGATGCGTTCCCGGCCCACGTGCTGGGCCATCACGCTCAGATAGCGGGCGTACTCGCCGCGCGCGCGATACGCGTGATGCTGGTGCGCGAAGCTGTAGTACGCCGGATCGGTGGCCAGCCGCTCCTCCTGCCGGTGCAGCCGGGCCGGCTCCAGCGCCAGCGCGTTGCCGAAGTCCCGCTCCGGCTCGAAGCCCCGGGCCACCTCGTGGGCGTGCTGGGAATACGCGCGTTCCACCGGGTCACGCACCAGCACCACCAGCTTCGCGTGCGGCAGATCGCGGGCGATCCGGGCGGCGGCCTGCGGGTGGTACATGTAGTACGGGCTGGACTCGAAGGTCCGCGCCGGTACGCCGTACCGGTCGGCGATCCGCTCGGCGCTGCGCTGCAACGGGAAATGACCGCGGTACCACCCCATGCCCCGGTGATAGGACGTGTCGAAGTAGTGCACGCCCTTGTGCAGCACCGCCTTGAGCACCACCGGGTGCGCGGCCAGCGCGCGATACAGCGACGTGGTGCCGCAGCGCTGGCCGCCGCAGATGAGGAACGACGGCGTCATGCGTGCCGGGGCGGTGAGCCGCCCGTACGACCGGGACCCGAGATGCACCACCCGCTTGATCGGGGCGGGCACGTTGCGTACGTCCATGCGGCTAGAGCTCCTTCACCCGGCGGAGGAGCACCGGCAGCAGCCAGGTGCCCAGCACGCCCAGCCGGGCGCCCGCCTCGGCCTGTCGATCGGTCAGATAACGGGTGGCCAGGTCGACCAGGTACAGCAGCGCGGTCAGCTCGCGTGCCTCGCCGGCCACCCCGAACGGCTGCAGCAGTTCGGCGGCCCGGCGCACGGTGGCCTCCACCGCCGCTGTCGCGTCGCCGGATGCCTGGATGCGGCGCTGCAACTCGTGATGCACCGCGTCGAAGCCGACCGGCACGCCCTGCGCGAACCGCTCCCAGTCCCACACCAGCAGGGCATCCGCCAGGTTGGCCATGTTCCACGGCGCCCAGTCGCCGTGCCAGGCGCCGAACCGGAACACGGTGGTGCCGGCGTGCCGGGCGAGCGACTCCGCGGCCTCCGCCAGCGCGGCGCCCTCCGGACGGTCACCCACTGCGGCCAGCCGTCCGCGCAGCTCCGCCCAGTACGTGCTGCCGACCAGCGTCCCGGAGGAATATCCGCAGCAGCCGGCGATGTCCAGCATCGCGGCGGACAGCCGGCGCGGGCTGAGCGGGGCGCGCGGCAACCACACCGGGAGCGCCGACTGGATCAGCACCTGCAACCCGCGCCACCGCCCGGCATGCAGCACCTGCGGCACGGCCAGCTTGGTCAGGCCGCTGCGGCCGAGCGCGGTCAGCGCGTGCGTCTCGTCCCGCACCAGACGCTGGGTGAGCGGGCCGACGCCGATCTTGCCGAAGCCGAAGGTCTCCCCGTCCGGGCTGATCAACTGCAGCACCGGCTTGCGGTTGGCCCGCGCCGGTCCGATGTGGACGCTGACCGACAGGTCCCGGCCGAGCGCCTCGCGCAGGTACCCGTCGATGCTCGTGCCCACCGGCCCGGTCACCCGGATCCGGTCCCGCAGCAGCACCCCGGAGGCGCCGGTGCGCAGGGCGGCGACCACCGCGTCGCGTTTGAGCCGGGCGCTCCGCGACTGGGGCTCGGCGTAGCGGCGCACCGCCGCGGCGGCCACCTTGCGCGAACCGGCCGGTACCAGCAAGCGGGGGCGGCGGGCGTCCGGCACCACGAGGTACTCGGCGATCGGCGGGCCCTCCGCGGCGTCCCGGCCGGTGACGCACGGCGGCGGATAGAGCAGGTCGAGGACCTCGGCGAGGTACTGCGCGCGGAGCGCGGATTCGTTGGCGGTGAGCGCGGCGGGAGCGGTCTTCACAGGGCTCATGCGTTCTCCCGGAGTGGATCCGTGACGTCGGACTGCTGGTTGCGCCAGAGCAGCGCATAGGCGAGGAAAGTGAAGGCCAGCGGCGTGACGAGCGCGTTGTACCAGAGCATGGCGGCGAACGAGGAGACGATCGCGCCGCTGGCCACGATGCCGATCGCGGTGCGGTCGCGGCGGAACCGCCACAGGCCGTACGCGAAGAAGCCGAGGTACCCGACGGTGCCCATGGCGCCGTGCGCGTAGGCGAGTTGCCAGAGCTGGCCGTTGCCGCCGACGGTGAAGCTGCCGCAGCGTTCGCAGCCGGGACGCGGCCCGACGGTGATCGAATGGCGGCTGCCGATCGTGTTGCGGGTGCCGCCGTACCCGATGACGGGGGAGTGCGCGATGCCGTCCAGGGCCCGGTCGACGAGGTACGACCGCACGCCGTTGGACTTGCCGTTGTCCAGGCGGGCGGCGACCGTGTCGCCCAGCGGACTGGCGACCATCGCCACCATCAGTGCCACCGCGGCGCCGGCCAGGGCCGCGATGACCCACAGCTTGCCCTGCATCGCGTACCGGACCGCGGCGTAGACCGCCAGCAGTCCGAGGCCGATCCACAGGCCGCGGTTCAGCGAAGCGACGGCGGGCACCACCGCGACGGCCAGGCACAGCGCGGCCAGCAGCCGGTTGCGTCGCCGTGCGGACGCCCACGCCGCCACCACCAGCCAGCCGACCAGCAGGCAGAAGTTGTTCCCCCAGGTGTTGGTGTATCCCCAGGGCGCCGCCGGGCGGGACTGCTCGCCGCCGATCAGATCCATGATCTGTGCCGCGTACGGGTGCACGAGGGACTGCACGAAGCCGCGGTTGCGGATGTGCGAGGGCAGCAGCCACTCCACCGGGGAGGTGAACTCGAACCGGCCGGCCACCATGCCGAGCAGGCCGCCGGCCACCGTCACCACGAACAGCCAGGCGAGCAGGGCCACCAGCTTGCGGCGGGGCAGTTCCCGCTCGGTCAGGTTTCCGGCGTACAGCAGGAGCACCGTCAACGACGCGTACATGGTCAGCTTGAACAGCGCGGGCAGCAGCCGCGCGGTACCCGGCTCGGGCACCGTGCCCGCCGGGTCGACGCCGAGCACGGTCAGACTGATCACCACGGCCGCCAGGAACACCGCCCACCAGGCGAACCCGGGCGGCAGTCGCAGCCGTCGCCCGGCCGTCCGGCGGCGGGTCAGCAGGACCAGCATCGGAACGGCCAGGATCGGGAAGATCAGCACACCCAGGCCCAGCGCCCACCACAGCGGATAGAGCGCCAGCAGGGCGGTCAGCGGCCAGGCCGGCAGCGCCGTCGAGCGCAGCGGGGCATGCGACGCCGCGCCGACCCGGGCGGGGGCTCCCGGGACGACGGCGGTCACTTCTCGTCGCTCGCGGCCTCGGTCTTCATGTCGATGACCGCGGTCGCGTCGTCGACGCCCTCGGTGCGGGTCTGCCGCGGAGTGGCCGGCCCGGAACCGCTGCGTGTGGCGGCCGGCTTGGGCACGCTCATCGGCTGGGTGCGGGACGTGTCGATGATGGCGGTGTCCGCGGTGTCCGGCTTCGCCGGAGTCGGCAGGGTGACCGCAGCCGGCCGGGGCGTGTCCGTGCGCAGGCCGGCCAGCCGCGGGAGGACCACCGAGCCGAGCAGCGGGGTGCCCACGCGGCGCAACTGCTCCACCGCGTCCACCAGGGCGGGACGCCGGGACCGGCGCAGCTCGACCGCGATGATCGCGGCGTCGGCAAGGCTGGCCAGGCTCTGCGCGTCGGCGCTGCTGCTGGTCGACGGTGCCTCGATGATCACGTACGCGGCCTGCTTGCGCAGTGACTGGAGGGTGTCCCGCAGCCGCTGCGACTGCATCAGTCCGGCCGCCGTGGCGGCGCCGCCGGTGGTGATCACCCGCAGTGACGGGATCCGCGGCGTGCGCTGCATCGCGTTGGCCAGGCCGACGCGCCCGGCCAGCAGGTCGGACAGGCCGGGCGTGGGGGCCACGCCGAGCATCCGGGCCAGCGGTGCGGCATCCACCACGCTGTCCGGCAGGTGTGCGCCGATCAGCACCACGTCGTTGCCGGCGCGCGCCAACGCCGCGGCCAGGTTGGTGGCCACCAGCGTGGACGCCGAACCGCGGCTGGCCCCGGTGACCACGATGATCTGATCACCGGTGCTCATGCTGGCCAGCACCTCGTTGCGCAACCGGTTGAAGACCCGGCCGCCGGGACCGTACGGCTGGAGAACGTCGTCGAAGTGCGGGGTGGTCCGCTCGTCCAGGCTGGCGAGCACCGGGATGCGGGCGCGGTCGCGGACGTCCGTGGCGGTGCGCAGGCGACGGTCCAGACGCTCCCGGGCGAAGGCCAGGGTGAGACCCAGCAGCAGACCGGCCACGCCGCCGGTGGCCAGGTTCAGGGTCAGGTTCGGGCTGGTCGGCGCGTCCGGCACCCGGGCATCGCTGATGATGCTGCCGGCGGCCACGGTGGTGGTGGTCAGCTCGTTCAGCCGTCCGGTCAGCGAGTTGAGCTGGTTCTGCGAGTTGCTGCGCAGACTCTCCAGGTTGCTGCGGGTGGAGCTGTTCGGCGCGGACCGGGCCAGCCGGGCGTTGATGCCCGCCAGGTTCGACGTCAACTGCCGGACCTTCAGGGTCAACGACTTGATCTGCTCGTCCAGGCCGGACCGGGCGGTGTCCTCACGATTGCGCAGGTACGCCTCGGCGAAGGCGTGCGATCCCGCCTGGGCGCCCTCCGGGGTGTCCGCGGAGAATCGCACCATCAGCACGGTGGTGTTCGGCGGCACCTCCACCGACACGTCGCGGGCCAGGTCGATCGGCGAGCGCGGGGAGCGCAGCAACTGCTGTGCCCGCGTCGCGACCGCTCCGGAGCCCACCAGTTGGGCTTCGGTGTCCAGGTTGATGGTGGCCTTGGTCCGGCCGCCGGTGGCGTTGGCGTCCTGGTCGACCGGCTGCACCAGGACCGCGGTCGAGGACTCGTACACCTTCGGGACGGTGCTGGTGAAACCCGCCGCCGCGGCCAATCCCGCCGCGGTGACGGCGATTACCACCCACCAGTGCCGGCGCAGCATGCCGAGGTAGTGCGACAGGTCGGCGGACACCGGGCGAGCTGCTTCCATCGGATCGGCGGCCCTTTCGCGGGTGAAGTTGAGAGTTGACGGCTATCGGGCGTTTCGCCCCCGAGGGGTAAACGGCCGGTACGCCGGTACGTAACTCTCGATTTCCCGCGGGTCACCCCGCCTCAGGTCAGCGCGGGTTCCACCCAGCCGTTCTCGATCAGATAGGCGATCACGACCTCCACCGCGTCGGCCACCGACATGTCCGTGGTGTCCACCGTCAGTTCGGCGTCCTCGGGCGCTTCGTACGGGTCGTCCACGCCTGTCATGCCGCGTAGCTGCCCGGCGCGGGCGCGGGCGTAGAGGCCCTTGCGGTCGCGCTTTTCGCACACCTCCAGCGGCGTCGCCACGTGCACCAGCACGAAGCCGGCGCCCGCCTCCACGGCCATCTGGCGCACCGCCGCACGGGCGCTCTCGTACGGCGCGATCGGGCAGGCGACGGCCATGCCGTGGTGGCGGGCCACCTCGGCGGCGACCCAACCGATCCGGCGCACGTTGCGGTCCCGGTCGGCCTTGCTGAAGCCGAGTCCCGCGGAGAGTTCCCGGCGCACCACGTCGCCGTCCAGGAAGGTGAGGGTCCGTTCGCCGGTCTCGCGTAGCGAATCCGCCAGGCCGCGGGCGATTGTCGACTTGCCCGATCCGGAGAGGCCGGTGAAGAACACCACCAGACCGCGGTAGCGACGCGGTGGTCGCATCCGGGCGAGTTCCTTGGCCACGGCGGGCGGGGTGTGCCACTCGGGCAGCGGGAACCCGCGGTCGAGCAGGTCCTCGATCTCCGCCGGGGTCATCGCGAGGCGCCGGTTGCGCGGCGGGATGTCCTCCCGCCAGCGCCACTGCCCGTCCCGGTTGTCGTAGGCCAGCTCGCGCGGGACGAGCACGCGCAGCCCGGCGCCGGTGAGCATGTCGCCGGTGGACAGCACGTGGGTCACCCCGAACGCGCCGGCCACCCGGGCGCGCAGCAGGGCGTCGCGCACCTCGTCACCGCGCGGCATCAGCGGCACCACGACGATGGTGGCCGGGGGCATCCGATCACGGGCGGCGAACACGGCCCGGACCAGCGCCTCGGGCGGCAGGCCGTCCGGGCCGGGGCCGCTGATCGGCACCAGGATCAGCAGGTGCGCGGCGAGCGTGCGCGCGGCGTGCGCGATCTCGGCGAGTTGTGGGCGGTGCAGCGGCCGATCGGCGATCACGCCGAGCACCCGGCCGGGTGGCAGCAGCGCGCGGACCTCGGCCGGTGGCCGGCGCAAGCGCTGGAACGGGCCGTGTCCGCCGTCGCCGAGGCGTTTCACCTCGCCGCCCACGGCGTGCAGGCCGTCGCGGGTGGGCCACGAGTCGGTCACCTCGATGGCCGCCACCGGTGCGCCCTCCGGATCGGTCAGCACCACGGTCCGGCGTTGCGGATCGTCGAGCTGGAGTCCGTCGGCCATGTCCGCGGGAATCTCCAGGGTCACCGCGACCGGCCACGGCGTGCCGTCGGCCAGCCGGCCGCCGCGACGCAGCGCCTGCAAATCGGCACGTCCCAGGAACCCGGTCAGCGGCGCATAGGCGCCGGAGAGCAGAAGCTCGAGGTCCGCCAGCTCGCGCGGGCGTGGCGTGTACGACGGGGCGTCACGCAGCACGTCCTCGGGCAACACCGAACCATTCACTTCTCTATCCCCCTGGCGGCCGACGACGGGAACAGTTTCGCAGCCAGGCGTGGCCCGGTCGAGTCGGGTCCGGTCCGAGCCGCGGGGGTGGGCCGGTGCGGAAGATGGCGGGGATGGTGTGTTCTTAATGGACAAATACGTATAAAAGCCCGATACTCCTCGATCGTGAGACGTCGCCCACGCCAGTTCCGGCTCCTGCACCTCGCCGCCGCGGCGACGGCCTTCGCCCTGTCCGTCAGCGCCACGTTGTCCTGGGCCTGGACCGGCGGGATCCAGCAGCTCGGCCTGCCGCCGGGGGCGCAGTCGTCGGTGCGTGACCCGGGCGCGGCCCAGGCGGAGGCGCTGGCCGAGCCGGGTCCGGGCGACGATCCGACGGTGCGTCTGCCGGGCGCCTCGACCGCGCCGAGCGCCGCCGGCTCACCGTCCCCGTCGTCCTCGGCCGCCGCGCCCGACTCGGCGCCGGCCGACTCGGCGTCGGCCGGTCCGGCCCCTGCCACTGCGGCGCTGGGCGGCCCACGGCCGGCGGCCCGTGGGCAGACCTGCCGCACCGGCGTCAAACTGGTGCCCACGTGCGGGGCGCTATGGGGCGTCGCGCCGGGCGCCTTCACCGACCGCCGGGGCGCGCCGGCGCTTGCCGACTTCGAGAAACTCACCGGTCGGCGGCAGGACATCTATCACGCGTACCACCGGGGCACCGGCCAGCTCTTCCCGACCAAGGCGGAGATCGCCATCGCCCGGGAGCCGGGCGCGCCGCGGCTGCTCTTCCTGAACTGGAAACCCCGGGACGCGTCCTGGGCGGAGATCGCCGCGGGGGACCCGAAGGTGGACGCCTTCCTGGACCGCCTCGCGGCGCACATCAAGCGGGAGTTTCCGGAACGGTTCTTCCTCACCGTGCACCACGAGCCCGAGAACGACGTGCGGGCGAAGGCCGGCAGCGGATACACCGCGGACGACTACGCGGCGATGTTCCGGCACGTGGTGCGGCGGCTGCGCGCGCACGGCGCGGACAACGTGGTCACCGTGCTCGTGCACATGGCGTACGTGCCGCACACCACGAAACCCTGGTTCGGCGACCTCTATCCGGGGGACGACGTGGTCGACTGGATCGGCTTCGACACGTACGCGTACAGCGATCCCGGATACGGCCACGGCGACTTCGCCGAGATGCTCGACCGGCGGATGAGCAGCAAACCGGGCTGGCCCGGCTTTTATAGCTGGGCGGTGCGGCGGCACCCCGGCAAGCCGCTGATGGTGTCGGAGTGGGGCGTGTGGGGATCTGCGCGCAACCCCGGCCACAAGGCCGACTTCTATCGCATGGTGGCCCGGCAGATCGCCGACTTCCCGAACATCCGGGCGATGGTCTACTTCGACACGCCCCACGATCAGCGGGGTCGCGACTCCACCGTGGATGCGACCCGGAACGCCCTGGCCGCGTACCGGAAGCTGGGCGACCTGCCGATCTTTGGGGTGCGCATCGACAACTGAGAGCACCGCGCGCGGGCCGGTCCGTTCCTGAGAGCAGCCTGAGAAGGCTCGGGGTCGGCTCGGGGTCTCACCTGATCCCGGTTCGTGCTTGCCTTTCCTACGCTGTGCCTCGTGACTCTCATCGTTACGCAAGCGCTGACAAAGACGTACGGGGGGCGGGTGACTGCCCTGGCCGACCTGAGCGTCACCGTCGAGCCGGGGGTGATCGGGCTGGTCGGGGCGAACGGCGCCGGAAAGTCGACCTTCCTCAAGATTATGCTGGGGTTGATCGAGCCGACCGACGGCAGCGTCCGCGTCCTCGGCCTCGATCCCACGGTGGAGCCGGACAAGGTGCGCAGCCGCGTCGGATACATGCCAGAGAACGAAAGCCTGCCACCGGATGTGTCGGCGGCGGAGTTCGTCACCCACATGGGGCGGATCAGCGGGCTGCCCCGCACGGCCGCCCGGGAACGCGCGTCCGAGGCGCTGCGCCACGTCGGGCTCTACGAGGAGCGGTACCGCCAGATCGGCGGTTACTCCACCGGCATGAAGCAGCGGGCCAAGCTGGCGCAGGCGCTGGTGCACGACCCGGATCTGTTGTTGCTGGACGAGCCGACCAACGGCCTCGACCCGGCCGGCCGGGACGCCATGCTCGCGCTGGTGCACCGGATCGGCGCCGAGTTCGGCATCTCCGTGGTGGTGTGTTCGCACCTGCTCGGCGAGGTGGAACGGATCTGCGACTCGCTTGTCGCGATCGAGGGCGGGCGCCTGCTGCGCTCCGGGTCCATGTCGGCGATGACCGAGGCGTCCGACGTGCTCGCCGTGGAGGTCAGCGAGGGCGCCCCGGAGCTCGCCGCGGCCCTGGAAGCGCTGGGGCTGCCGGTGCGCCACGAGGGCCGGATGCTGCTCGTGCCGCTGGAGTCCGAGGAGGCGTACGACCAGATCCTGCGCGCCGTGGCCGAGCTCGACCTGCCCCTGCACCGCCTGGACCAGCGGCGGCACCGCGTCGCCGAACTCTTCACGCCGAAGGAGACCGCCGATGTCTGAGACAAGCGTGATCCATGACATCGGATACCAGCGGTACGAGGGTCCCCGGCTGGGCCGTGGTGCGGTCATCGGCGCGCTCGTCGTGCACGGCCTGCGCGTCGCGTTCGGCCTCGGGCGTTCGGCGAAGGCCAAGATCTTCCCGTGGCTGGTGTTCGGCATCGTCACCGGCGTCGCGGTGATCGTCGGAGCGGTACGCGCGCAGGCCGACATCGTGATCCTCGACTACGTCCAGTTCGCCGACACGATGAGCTGGCTGATCATCCTGTTCGTGGCGATCGTCGCCCCGGAACTGGTGTCCCGGGACATGCGGTCCGGCGTGCTGCCGCTCTATTTCAGCCGGCCGCTGCGCGCGGCGGACTACATCGGCGCCAAGTTCGCCGCGCTGGTGGCCGCCGTCTGGCTGCTGCTCGGCGTGCCGCAACTGGTCATGTTCCTGATCGCCGCGTTCACCACCGACGACGGGATGCGCGGCGTGTGGCACGAGGTCGGCGATCTGCTGCCGGCCTGGGCCTACAGCGCGCTGTGGGCGGTGCTGTTCGCCGCGATCTCGCTGCTGATCGCCTCGCTCACCGGCAAGCGGGCGTTCGCCGCCGGCGCCGTCGTGGCGGTGTTCCTGATGACCACGCCGGTCTTCGGCGTGCTGCAGACCCTGCCCTCGCAGAACGCCCAGCACCTGGCCGGGCTGGCTAGCCCGATGATGTTGATCAGCGGCGTCGGTCTGTGGCTGCTGCCGGACACCAATCCCGGCTGGAGCGTCGGCCGGTTCGGTCCGGTGTACGGCATCGAGGCGGTCGCGCTGATCGTCTGCTGCCTGCTGCTGTTGCTCGCCCGCTACCGGAAGGTGGCCTCGCTATGAGTGCCGGGACCGTGTTGGAACTGAACAACGTCTCCCGCTGGTACGGCAACGTGGTCGCGGTCAACGACGTGAGCCTGCGCCTGCCGGCCGGGGTGACCGGGCTGCTCGGCCCGAACGGCGCCGGCAAGACCACCCTGCTGCACATGATGTCGGGGTTCCTGAACCCGTCCCGCGGCACGGTCACCCTGGGCGGCGAGCCGACCTGGCGCAACCCCGGGGTGTACCGGCGACTGGGCCTGGTCGCCGAGCGGGAGGCGGTGCACGGCTTCCTGACCGCCTGGGAGTTCGTGCTGGCCAGCGCGAAGATGCACCGGCTGAGTGATCCGCGCGCCGCCGCCGTGCGGGCCCTGGAGATGGTCGAGATGACCGACGCGCAAGACCGTCGCATCGAGACGTACTCCAAGGGCATGCGCCAGCGCACCCGGGTGGCCGCCGCCCTGGTGCACGACCCCGAGGTGTTGCTGCTCGACGAGCCGTTCAACGGCATGGACCCGCGGCAGCGCATGCACATGCTGGAGCTGTTCCACCGGCTCGGCGCGGACGGCCGGACGATCGTCTTCTCGTCGCACATCCTGGAAGAGGTCGAGCAGGTCTCCGGCACGGTGCAGGTGGTCGTGGCGGGCCGGCTCGCCGCGTCCGGCGACTACCGTCAGATCCGCCGCCTGATGACCAACCGGCCGCACGTGTTCGCCGTGCAGAGCTCCGACGACCGGCGCCTGGCCGTCGCCCTCATCGGCGAGAAGTCGGTGAGCGGCGTGGAGATCGACACCGGTGGTCTCACCGTCCGCGCCAGCGACTACGGCAGCTTCACCCGCGCGCTCCCGCGGATCGCCCTCGGCCAGGGCATCCGACTGCGCAAGCTGCTGCCGTCCGACGAGTCCCTGGAGAGCGTCTTCTCCTACCTGCTGGAGGCATGATGTCCACGGTCGCCTATATCACCGCACGCGGCCTGTTCGGCCGGCGGCGGGCGCTGCTCCTGCTGCCGCTGCCGGTGCTGCTGATCGGCCTGGCACTGCTGTGCCGCGGGTACGACGTGAACCCCTCCGACTGGGCCACCCCGGTGCTGGTCGGCCTCGGCCTGGCCGTGATGCTCCCGGTGACCGCCCTGATCGTCGGCACCGGCGTGCTCGGCTCCGAAGTGGACGACGGGACCATCGTGCACATCCTGACGAAGCCGTTGCCGCGGCGCGACATCATCCTGCCCAAGCTGGCGGTGGCGGTCGTGGTCACCGCTGTCACGTCCGCGGTGCCGCTGTTCATCGGCGGCATGCTGGCCTCCTCCGCCCGGCTGGGTCTCGGGCTGGCGGTCGGCGCGGCGGTCGGGGCATGCGCGTACTCGGCCCTGTTCCTGCTGTTGAGCCTGCTCACCCGGCGGCCGGTGCTGGTCGGCCTGGTCTACATCCTGGTCTGGGAGGGCCTGCTGGGCCGGTGGGTGTCCGGCACCAAGGTGCTCTCCATCGAGCAGTACGTCATCACCATCGCGGACCGCATCGCCCCGCATGTGCTGGCGACGCGGGTCTCGCTGCCCGTCGCGGTGGTGATGGCAGCGGTGTTTGTGATCGGCTCCACCGTGTTCGCGGTGGACCGGCTGCGATCGTTCCGGATGGCCGGCGAGACGAGCTGATCGCCGGCGGACACGCGGACCGCGGCGCCACGGGGGTGCCGCGGTCCGTTGCGTTCGACCCGGGCCGCCGCGCTCAGCCGGTGTTACGCATGCCCGCGGCGATGCCGTTCACCGTGGTGAGCAGCGCGCGCTCCAGCGCGGTGGAGTCCGACGGCGCCCGCCGCAGCCCCGGTGAGGTGGCCAGTTGGCGGTCCGCCTCGGCCAGATCGCGGTACTGGCGCAGCAGCGCCACCTGCAGGTGGTGCAGCGGCTCCAGGTAGGTGTCCCGGACGCCCAGCGTGCGGTTCAGCTCGGCCTGGCCGTCCAGCAGGCTGTCGCCGCCGGTGATGGCCAGGACCTCGCGCACCGTGCGTGCGTACTCTTCCTCGATCTTGGTGAAGATGGGCCGCAGATTCTCCGGCACCAGCGTCTCCACGTAACGGCGGGCGATGCTCAAGTCGGTCTTGGCCAGCATCATCTCGACGTTGGACAGGAACGTCTTGAAGAACTGCCACTCGCCGTGCATCTCGCTGAGCACCTCGCCCAGCCCGGCCTCGCGGGCGGCGGCCAGGCCGGTGCCTACGCCGTACCACCCGGGCACGATCTGCCGGGTCTGTGTCCACCCGAACACCCAGGGGATCGCACGCAGGCCACCGAGGCCGGCGTCGGTGTTCGGCCGCTTCGCCGGGCGTGACCCGATGTTCAACTGGCCGAGCAGCTCGGTCGGGGTGGCGGCCCAGAAATACGCCGGCAGGTCCGGATCATCGACCAGTTCCCGGTACGCCGAGAAGGCCGCCGCGGACGCGGTGTCCATCGTGGAGTCCCAGCGTGACAGCGACTCCAGGTCCACCGACGGCGACTTGTGCAACAGCGTGGCCTGCAGCACCGCCGCCACGGTCAGTTCCAGGTTCTCCCGCGCCAGCGCCGGAACCGTGTACTTGTCGCTGATCACCTCGCCCTGCTCGGTCACCTTGATGGCGCCGTCCAGGGTGCCGTACGGCTGAGCCAGGATCGCCTCGTGCGTCGGACCGCCGCCGCGGCCGACCGTGCCGCCCCGGCCGTGGAAGAGGCGCAGCCGCACGCCGTGCCGGGCGGCCACGTCACGCAGCGCGCGCTGAGCCCGGTGGATGGACCACTGGCTGGTGGTGATGCCGGCCTCCTTGTTGGAATCGGAGTAGCCCAGCATCACCTCCTGCAGGTCACCGCGCGCCTTGACGATCGCCCGGTAGGCCGGCATGGACAGCATCTCGTCCAGCAGTTCGCCGCCCGCGTTCAGCTCGGCCGGCGTCTCCAGCAGCGGGACGATGCCGATCCGCGCCCGCCCGGTGTGGATGTCGATCAGGCCGGCCTCGCGGGCCAGCACCGCCGCGGCCAGCACGTCGTCCACGCCCAGGGTCATCGAGATGATGTAGGACTCGACCACGTCCTGGCCGAACCGGTCCTGCGCCTCGCGGATGGTGTGGAAGACGGTGAAGGTCTTGCGCGCCGACTCGGATAGCGGCGTGTCCAGGTTTGACAGCGGACGCCGGCCGGTCAGCTCGTCGGCCAGCAGCTTGGTGCGCTGTGTGCGGTCCAGCGCGCCGTAATCCTCGACCTCGCCGACCTGCGCGTACATCTGCTCCAGCACCTCGTGGTGCTTCTCCGCGTGTTCCCGTACGTCGAGGGTGGCGAGCTGCATCCCGAAGGCCGAGACGGCGCGGATCGCGGACGCGACCGAACCCACCGCGGTGAGCTGGCCGGAGTTGCGGGCCAGCGACGCACGCAGCAGATCCAGGTCGCCGATCAGCTCGTCGCTGCCGAGGTAGTCCTGGCCCGGCTTGTGCGGCGTGCCCTGGCGCAGGCGGACGCGCGTGTTCTGCAGCTTCGCCTTGATGCAGCGGACCTTCAGGCGGTACGGCTCCTCGGCGTTGGTGCGCCGGAACCGCGGCGCCACGTCGGTCAGGCACTCCAAGTCGCGGGCCAGGCTGGCGGACAGATCCAGGGAGACGCCGCGCAGCCGGCGCGACACCGACAGCTCCTCGATGAGCTGGTCCATCGCGGCCTCGGTCGCCTGGATGCCGTGCTCGTGCTGGATCATCAGCACATCCCGGGTGACCGCCGGCGTAACGTACGGGTTGCCGTCCCGGTCGCCGCCGATCCAGGAGCCGAAGGTCAGCGGACGGGCCGTGGGCGCCGTCTCCACGCCCAGTTGGCGCAGCGTCTCCGCCAGGTCGTCGAGCACCTGCGGGGCCGCGTCGGCGTACAGGTCCTTCAGGTAGTACACCGCGTTGCGGGCCTCATCGGTGGGGTCCGGGCGGTCCAGGCGCAGCTCGTCGGTCTGCCACAGCAGGTCGATGATCTCGGCGAACCGCCGGGTGGAGGCGGTGGTGTCGGTCGCGCCGTACAGCACCGCGGCGGCGGCCTCGGCATCCAGCGCGTCGGCGAGCTGACGCAGCTTGGACAGAATCGAGCGGCGTGCCGCCTCGGTCGGGTGGGCGGTGAACACCGGCCGCACCGCCAACTGGCGGGCGGCGGCGGCGACCTCGTCGGCCGGCACCCCACGCTCGGCGATGCGCTTCGCGGCCTGGTCCAGCCAGCCGCCGTCGCGGGCACGGCGTCGCCGCAGGTCTCGGGCGCGGTGCACCTGCTCGGTGATGTTGGCGAGGTGAAAGTAGGTGGAGAAGGCGCGGGCCAGCTTGGTGCCCGTGGTGACGTCCATCGCGGTGAGCCGGTCCGCGGCGGCTTGCGCATCCTGACGCACCAGCGCGCGGATCTCCTCCACCAGGTCGAGGAGGGGCTCGCCCTCCTGCCGGGCCAGGGTCTGGCCGAGCAGCTTGCCGATGCGGCGGATGTCGGCGCGTAGTGCCGCGTCATGCCCGTCTGGGTCGAGTTGGCCGTGCAGGTCGGTCACCGGAGCGCTCCTTCACCAGGCGTACGGAAACGGTGCGTACGCCAGGACGGCGCTGTCCCGACTCCCGCGATCGTAACGTCAGCCACCCCGGGGAGGGCGCTTTGAGGCAAGTCTCATAGCCGGGCGCAGGACGGTTCCCGGACGTCCGGGACATGTCACCGACACCCGCCCCGCCCCGCCTGGTCCCGCCTCGCCCGGTCCCGCCTCGCCCGGTCCCGCCCCGCCCGGTCCCGTCGCCCCCGTCGATCTTGAGCTTTGTGGGCCCGGTTCGACCCGCCTTACCCGACTTATCGGACCGTGAAGTTCAAGATCGATCCGTCGATGGCGTCGATCTTGCGGTTTGGGTGCCGGATTTGGTGCGGCGTGGCGGACTTGTCGGACCGCTATGTTCAAGATCGACGCGGCCTGGGCGGATCCGACGCGGCCTGGGTGGATCCGACGCGGCCTGGATGGGTCTGATGCGGCCTGGGTGGGTCTGGTGCGGCCTGGATGGGTCTGATGCGGCGGGTGGGTCTGATGCGGTCTGGGCGGACTGACCTTAGGAGAGGGGCCTCTGTCAGGCGGAGGTGGGCACTGCCGGACGCAAACCCGGCCCAGGGCCTCCCTGCTCGGGGCGGTCGGGGCGCCCCGGTCCCTGGTTGGGGCCGCCCGACCGGTGAGGTTCCTGGTGGGACGGTCCGGGCTGGTGGCCTTCGGGTTCGGGCGGCCATGGCCGATGTCCGCTCGGCTCGTGAGTTGTCCGCCGGGGACTTGCCGACCCGTTGCCCGACGAGTGGGGGCTGGGCACAGGCCCGGTGTTGACCGGGCGATGGGGGACTGACGGTGACGGATGCGGCGGCACCACGGTTCCCGGACCGGCGACGACCGGGGCCGCCGGAACCGCCGACGACACCGGGTAGCCCGCCTGGCCGACGGCGGCCGGCACAGGCCCGGCCGACACCGGCCCGGCCAGCGTCGGGATCGGCCCCGCCGGCGTCTGGATCGGGCCGGGTGGCGTCGGGATTGGGCCGGCCGACACCGGGATTGGGCCGGCCGACACCGGGATTGGGCCGGCCGACACCGGGATCGGGCCGGGCGGCGTCGGGATTGGGCCGGGCGGCACCGACCCCGCCTGAGTCGGATCTGGTCCTCGGGCCGGCATGCGCAATCTGGCCGGTAGGGGCGCGGGTCCGGTGCGGTGCACGAAGGCGTGCCGGGCCGCCGCGAACCCCGATCGGTCGCCGAACGTGTCCCGGCTCATCTCGGCCAGTTCGCGTGCCTCGTACGCGTCCACGGGGATTCGTTCCGCGGCCAGCCTGCGCGCCTTGGCCGACCGGCGGGCGCGTGATGCTCTCGGGTCCGCGTGCGCGCCCGCCAGTGTGGTGAGCCACTCGGTGAATTCTCCCGGATGCCGCGGCCCCACCTCGTCGATGAAGCCCGCCGATGCCGCCCGTTCCACGCTGACCGGCAGCTTCTCGTCGATGAGCCGTTGCGCCGTGTCCGCGCCGACGCGCCGGGGGAGCGTCCAGGTGTGCAGGTCCGAGCCGTACAGGCCGAAACCGTAGTGCGGGTTGAGCACGATCCCGGCCCGCGCCGCGGTCACGTCCGCGCCGAGGCCGAGCATCGCTCCGCCGGCCGCGGCGCTGCCCGCGTACGCCGCGATGATGAGCTGGCGGGTGCAGCCGATGATCTCCTTGCAGATCGCGTTGAAGGCACGGATGTTGTGCCACGCGGCGCTCGCCGGCTCCGCCGCCGCCTCGATCACGTGCAGGTGCAGCCCGTTGCTGAACGCGTCGGTCCCGCCACGCAGCACCAGCACATCGGTGTCCTGCGCGGTCGCGTGCCGCAACCCGGCGAGCAATCGCCGGCAGTGACCGGTGGACATGGCGCCGTTGTAGAAGTCGAAGACCAGCCATCCCACGCCGCCGCTGCGCCGGTAGCGGACCTGCCGGTACGCCGACGGCGTCTCCGGCTCACATCCCGGTGGCACGGGCGAATGCGGCACGTCGTGCAGCCGCTTGCCCAGCAGCGTGGTGGCCGGCAGCTTGCACGCCTGGGGCGCGTCGGCGCGCAGGTGTCCGAGCCAGGCGCTGCCGTCGCCGGTGGCCACCAGCACGGCGCCCTGCCGGCGCATCAGCAGACTTCCGGGACGGCCGCCGCGAGCCGGACCGGGATGGGCGTCGTACGCGAGCACGTTCAGCCCGGCGAGTTCGGCGCGGACGCCCGGGTTGCCATCCGCCGCCCGTACGCGCCTGAGGATCTGCTCGGTCGGCATCGCCCAGTCGAGGGCGCGGTCGTGTGGTGTCACCGCCGGCCGGGCCGTTTGTCCCGGCGCCGCGGTCGGCATCTGATCGGTGTGCACGCCGGAGAACGAGGGGTCGGCCGCCTTGCCGATCACGTCCTTCAGGCAGGCCATGGCGGCGTCGGCGACCGGGCCGTGCATCAGCGCGGTCTTGCGGGGCGCCGCAGCGGGCATGGCGAAGGTGCGGGTGGTCCAGATGCGGGCGGTGTCTGGGTCGTCGGTGAGTTGCAACGCGGTGACGCCCCAGGACGGCAGCCCGTCGACGATCGCCCGATCCACCGGCGCCGGTCCGTGATCACCGACCGGGGCGGGACGCAGCACGACCGTGCGCCAGTGGCGCCACTGCCGACGGTCGCGCCGCATCGCGTGCAGGGTGGCGTCCGACGGGAAGAGGCAGAAGACCAGGTCGGGAGCGGCCGCGCGGACGCCGTCGAGCAGGTCCGGTGCGCCGTCGGCGAGGTGTACGCCGACATCGTGGCCCGCGTCACGCAGCGCGCACCAGGCACGCTGGCTCAGTCCGTCGAACGCGGACACGAGCAACAGAATCCGCACCTTTAACCTGCCTCCCGGGTTCGGTCGATGTCGCGGCATCGGGGCGTTCGCCGTGCCGGCCCGCCCCGCAGCGCCGCAGGATTGTCGCCCAGACCGCCCCTACCAAATCGGACATCCTGTGCGATAGCACAATCGGATGCTGCCGGTGCGATAGCACAATCGGAGGCTCGCGGTGCGATAGCACAATCGGATGCTGCCGGTGCGATAGCACAATCGGAGGCTCGCGGTGCGATAGCACAATCGGATGCTGG
>NZ_BMMX01000010.1:0-7446 GCF_014646155.1 Mangrovihabitans endophyticus | reverse complement strand
TGGCGGTGCGATAGCACCATCGGAGGCTCACGGTGCGATAGCACCATCGGAGGCTCACGGTGCGATAGCGCCATCGAGGGGCGCACGCGGCGATCGGGGTTGTCGGTCCGGCGGACTACGATGGGTTCGTACCCCCCGTTGCCGCCGCGACCGGGGGCTTTCGACGTGCTCGTGGGAGTGTGAAGTGCAGCTATCCGGTCTCCTCCCGGCCGCCCTGCGCGACCGTGGCCTCGCCCGCGCGCGTGACTTGGCGCGCGCCGACGGTCTCGGCGCCACCGCCGACTCCGACGCGCTGGACGTCACCGCCCCGGTCTCGCTGCGCCCGTTCGTGGTCGCCGCGGTCGCCGCGCCTGCCGCGTCCGAGGGCGCCGACCGGCCGGTGCTGGCCGTCACCGCGACCAGCCGGGAGGCCGACGACCTGGCCGAGGCCCTGGGCTGCCTGATCGACCCGGCGCGGGTGGTCGTCTATCCGTCCTGGGAGACGCTGCCGCACGAGCGGCTGTCGCCCCGCTCGGACACGGTGGGCCGCCGCCTTGCCGTGCTGCGCCGGCTCGCCCACCCGCAGGGCGCGCCCGTCCAGGTCGTCGTCGCGCCGGTGCGCAGCCTGCTGCAGCCCCAGTTGAGGGGGCTCGGCGACCTGGAACCGGTGGAGTTGACCACCGGCGGCGAGGCCGAGCTGGAGGATGTCGCGCGGCGGCTCTCCGACATGGCGTACGCGCGCGTCGACCTGGTTACCAAGCGCGGCGAGTTCGCCGTGCGCGGCGGCATCCTGGACGTCTTCCCGCCGACCGACGAGCATCCCTCGCGGGTGGAGTTCTGGGGCGACGAGATCGAGGAGATCCGCACCTTCGCGGTGGCCGACCAGCGCACCATCGACCCGGCGCCGCGACTGTGGGCGCCGCCGTGTCGCGAGTTGCTGCTCACTCCGCACGTGCGTGCCCGCGCGGCGGAGCTCGCCGCGCAGCACCCCGAGCTGGCCGAGATGCTCGACCGGCTGGCCGAGGGCATCCCCGTGGAGGGCATGGAGTCGCTGGCGCCGGCGCTGGTGGGCACCGACGTGGACGGCGCCGACTCGATGGAACTGCTGCTGGACTGCATGCCGGCCGGCACGCACGTGCTGCTCTGCGACCCGGAGCGGATCCGCACCCGCGCGCACGACCTCACCCGTACGTCCGAGGAGTTCCTGCAGGCCGGCTGGGCCGCCGCGGCGACCGGTGGGCAGGCGCCCATCGACGTCGGCGCGGCCGCCTTCCAGAGCTTGGCGCAGGTGCGCGCGCGTGCCGCATCGCTGGGCCGGCCCTGGTGGACCGTCTCCCCGTTCGGCTTGGCCGAGACCACCGATGATTCCGCCGCGGCCGACCAGCCGTGGCTGGAGACCCCGGAGGTCGAGGTGTCGCCGGACACCGGGGACGCCATCGCGCTGGCCGCCCAGCCGGTGCCGCTCTACCACGGTGACACCGCACGCCTGGTCACCGACCTGTCCGAATGGGCCGGCGACAAATGGGCGGTGGCTCTGGTGTTCGAGGGGCACGGCACCGCGCAGCGGGCCACCGAGCTGCTGCGCGATGCGGGGCTGGGTGTGACGCCACGGGACGCGCTGCCCGATGTCGTGGAGCCCGGCCAGTTGCTGATCACCTGCGGTTCGCTGAACCACGGGTTCGTGGACTCCGCCTCCCGCCTCGCGGTGATCACCGGCAACGACATCAGTGGCGGGCGCGGCGCCTCCACCAAGGACATGCGCAAGATGCCGTCCCGGCGCCGCAACACCATCGACCCGCTGGAGCTGCGCGCGGGCGACTTCGTCGTGCACGAACAGCACGGCATCGGCAGATACGTGGAGCTGGTGCAGCGCAAGGTCAACGGCGCCGACCGGGAATACCTGGTGATCGAGTACGCGCCGTCCAAGCGCGGCCAGCCCGGCGACCGCCTGTTCGTGCCGACCGACCAACTCGACCAACTCTCCCGCTACGTGGGCGGCGAGCACCCGGCGCTGCACAAGATGGGCGGCTCCGACTGGCAGAAGAGCAAGGCCCGGGCGCGCAAGGCGGTGCGGGAGATCGCCGCCCAGTTGATCCAGCTCTACGCCGCGCGGCAGGCGTCCCGGGGGCACGCGTTCGGCGTGGACACCCCGTGGCAACGGGAACTGGAGGACGCCTTCCCGTACACCGAGACGCCGGACCAGCTCGCGGCCATCCACGAAGTCAAGCACGACATGGAGCTGGCCGTGCCGATGGACCGGCTGATCTGCGGCGACGTCGGCTACGGCAAGACCGAGATTGCGGTGCGGGCGGCCTTCAAGGCGGTGCAGGACGGCAAGCAGGTGGCCATCCTGGTGCCCACCACGCTGCTCGCGCAGCAGCACTTCAACACGTTCACCGAACGGATGAACCAGTTCCCGATCACCATCCGCCAGCTCTCCCGGTTCCAGACGCCGAAGGAAACCGAGCGCACCTTGGAACAGGCCGCCGACGGCACCGCGGACATCGTCATCGGCACCCATCGGCTGCTGGCCAACTCGACCCGGTTCAAGAGCCTCGGCCTGATCATCGTGGACGAGGAGCAGCGCTTCGGCGTCGAGCACAAGGAACAGTTGAAGGCGCTGCGCGCCTCGGTGGACGTGCTGACCATGTCGGCCACCCCGATCCCGCGCACGCTGGAGATGGCGATCACCGGCATCCGGGAGATGTCCACCATCGCCACTCCGCCGGAGGAACGGCATCCCGTGCTCACCTTCGTGGGCGCATACGACGACAAGCAGGTCGCCGCGGCGATCCACCGCGAGCTGCTGCGCGACGGGCAGGTCTTCTTCCTGCACAACCGGGTGGAGTCGATCGACAAGGCGGCACGCCGGCTGCGCGAGCTGGTGCCCGAGGCGCGGATCGCGGTGGCGCACGGCCAGATGGGCGAGGACGCCCTGGAACGGGTGATGGTCGGCTTCTGGGAGAAGGAGTTCGACGTCCTGGTCTGCACCACGATCGTGGAGTCCGGCATCGACATCCCGAACGCGAACACCCTCATCGTGGAGCGTGCCGACCTGCTCGGCCTGGCCCAGCTTCACCAGATCCGCGGCCGGGTGGGCCGGGGGCGCGAGCGGGCGTACGCGTACTTCCTCTATCCGCGGGAGAAACCGCTCACCGAGCAGGCGCACGAGCGGCTGGCCACCATCGCGCAGCACACCGAGCTGGGCGCAGGCATGTACGTCGCGATGAAGGACCTGGAGATCCGCGGCGCCGGCAACCTGCTCGGCGGTGAACAGTCCGGCCACATCGAGGGTGTCGGGTTCGACCTGTACGTGCGCATGGTGGGCGAGGCGGTGCAGGCGTTCAAGGGGGAGCGGCCGACCGAGGAGACCGAGGTCAAGGTCGATCTGCCGGTGGACGCGCACCTGCCGACCGACTACGTCGCGGTGGAGCGGCTGCGCCTGGAGATGTACCGCAAGCTTGCCGAGGCGCGGGACGAGGCGCGGCTGGAAGAGGTGGTCGCCGAGATGACCGACCGGTACGGCGAGCCGCCCGAGCCGGTGGTCAACCTCATCGCGGTCGCCCGGTTCCGGTTGATCGCTCGCGCGTACGGGCTGACGGACGTCTCGGTGCAGGGTAAGCATCTGCGGTTCGCGCCGCTGGCGTTGCCGGACTCCAAGCAGATGCGGCTCAAGCGCTACCACCCGGACGCCGTCTACAAGCTGGCGAACGACCAGGTGAGCGTGCCGCGGCCGAGCACCCGGCGGGTGGGCGGGGACCTGCTGCGCGATCAGGCGTTGCTGCAGTGGTGCACGCAGCTATTGCGCGACGTGCTGGGCGAGATCCCGGCGCCCGCCCCGGCCTGACCGCGACCGGTGCACCGGCTCGGGTGGTCTGCCGGGGGTCGGCGGCGCAGACCGGCACGGACGTGAGAGAGTCACACTCATGCCTCGTGCTCGCCGACTCGTCTCCGCCGCTGTCGTCGCGGCCTTCACCGTGACCGGCCTGGGCGCCTGCCGGTCCGAGCCCGACGTGGCCGCCTACCTGCCGTCCGGTGCCATCACGGTGGACCAGGTGCAGTCCGTCTACGACGACGCCCGGGACAAGCTCACCGCCCAGGCCGCCGCCACCGCAGCCCAGCAGGGTGGCGACGCGGCGCGCCCGGTCACCATGCCGATCACCGGGCGGGACGTGCTGAACACGATGGTCAGCCGGCGGGTGCTGGGCGAGGTGGCCAAGAAGCACAACGTCACGGTGCCCGGCCAACTGCCGCTCGACCAGTACGCCCAGCGGCTCGGCCTGCCCAGCGACGCGCGCTACGTCCGTACGTATGTCGAGGTGCAGGGCCTGCTCTACAACCTGACCCAGAAGGTGCAGCCGGCGAACCCGAGCGACGACGACGTGCGTGAGGTGTTCCGGCGGCTGCAGGCCACCGGCGCGATGCAGCCCGGCCTCACCGCCGAGCAGTTCTCCTCCGGCATTTCGCCGGAGGCCAAGCAGACCCTGGCCAGCGCGGTCGCGGTGCGCAACGAGGTGCGCCAGCGTGTGACCGACTCGGACATCCGGGTGAACCCGCGGTACGAGCCGGCGCAGATCGACGTCTACACCGAGCAGGGCCCGAACGGGAAGCCCCTGCCGCTGGTCGTGGTGGACCTGCCGGACGCGTCCGGGCCGCTGCCCGTCACCGACGTCGGCTGAGTCGCGCGTGACCGGTCGGATCGTCCTGCTCGTCACGTCGCCCCGGTTGCCGGCCGGCCTGCTGACCGCGGCGGCCTGGGATCTCGTCCGGGCGCACCCGGTGCGTAGCGCCGCGCCCGGCCCGCAGGTGGACGCGTTGCGCGCCGCGGGCGTCGACGTGCGCATCGTCGAGCCGGATCCGGACCCGGTGATCGACGAGCTGCGCCGGATGGGCACCCTGGTCTGGCTGGCCGGTCCCGGCGGCGGAGACGACGCCTTCGCCCGCCGGCTCGGTCTGCGCCTGGCTCGCGAGCCGCAGGTGGCCGAGCTGGAGCTGATGTACGGGTCGTGGGATCCGCCCGGCGCGCGGCTGCTGGACGCGGTCGAGGTGATGGACCGGCTGGTCTCGCCCGGCGGGGACCCGTGGAAGCAGCAGCAGTCACATCGCAGCCTTGCCCCGTACCTCCTGGAGGAGAGTTACGAGGCCTACGACGCGATCGTCGAGGGCGACATGGACGCGTTGCGCGAGGAACTCGGCGACGTCCTGCTCCAGGTCGTGCTGCACGCCCGGCTGGCCGCCGACCTCCCGGACGGCGAGCGATGGACCGTGGACGAGGTGGCCGGCGGGCTGGTGGAGAAGATGGTGCGCCGCAACCCGCACGTGTTCGCGGGTGAGACGGTGGACGGCGTGGATGAGATCATCGCCAACTGGGAGCGGATCAAGAAGGCGGAGAAGTCGCGCTCGTCGACGACCGACGGCATCGCGTTGAGCCAGCCCGCGCTGTCGCTGGCCGCGAAGCTCCTGCAACGCGTGGAGCGGGCCGGCCTGTCCGTCCCGCTGCCCGGCGGCGACGACCTGGGTGGCACGCTCATGCGCATGGTCGCCGAGGCCCGCGCCGCCGGACGCGACGCGGAGGACGAACTGCGGTCGACCTCCTTGGCGTACGCGGAAGCGGTGCGCGCGGCCGAGCGCGGCGCCGCGGACCTTGTGGACACGCGGCGCGCAACGGAGGATGTCTCACCCGGCGAGTAGGTTCTCAGCCATGCCGGATTTCACCCCTGCGGAGCCCGAGACGTCCGACTTCCCGGTGATCGCCGAGCGGATCGTCGACGCGCTTCTGGAGTCCGATCCGCTGATCGCCGCCACGGCCGGTGATCATCGGTTCGACGATCGGCTGCCGGACCATTCGGCGGGTGCCGTCGCCGCGCGCGCGGCCATGGTGCGCGACGCCGCCGACACACTGGCCGGGCTGAACACCGACGGGCTCGGGCCACAGGACCACGTCGATCACCAGATGCTGTCCGCCCTGGTCGAGCGGGAGCTGTTCGAGCTGAGCGACGTGCGGGAGCCGGAGTGGAACCCGCTGGTGCACAACCCGGGTCCGCTGCTGCACTCGTTGCTCGCCCGACCGTTCGCGCCGGTGGAGGAACGGCTCGTCAGCCTGGGTGGCCGCCTCGCCGCGGTGCCCGACGCGCTGGCCACCGCCCGCGTCGTGCTGCACGACATGCCCCGGGTGCATGTCGAGACGGCGGTGGGCCAGTTCGCCGGGGTGGCCACGCTGATCCGCGACCAGGTGCCCCGGCTGCTCGACGCCGCTCCGGAGCTGCGGTCCGCGGTGGAGCCGGTGTCCGCGGCGGCGCAGTCGGCGCTGGGCGACTTCTGCGGATGGCTCCGGGCCCGCCTGGACACCGGTGACCCGGGGCGCGATCCACGGCTCGGCCGGCCCATGTGGGAGGCGCGCCTGTGGCACACCTTGGACACCGAGCTGCCGGCCGCCGAGGTGCTGGAGCTTGCCTGGCGCGAGTTCGACGAGGCGGGCGCCCGCTTGCGCGACTGCGCGTCCGAGCTGGTCGGCGGTCCGGCCACCGACGACACCGCGCGCGCGGCGCTCGACATGCTGGGCCGCGAGCATCCGAGCGACGAGACCATTGTGGATCTGGCCCGGTTGAGCCTGCGGGAGACCACCGACTTCGTCCGCGCACACGACCTCGTGTCGCTGATCGACGACCCGTGCGTGATCGAGGAGATGCCCGAGTTCGCCCGGGGCGTCGCCGTGGCCTATTGCGACCCGCCCGGTCCGCTGGAGAAGGCCGAGGTGCCGACGTTCTATTGCATCGCCCCGACGCCCGACGACTGGCCGGCCGAGCGGGCCGAGTCGTTTTATCGCGAATACAACGATCACATGGTGCGCAACCTGACCGTGCACGAGGCCATGCCGGGTCATTTCCTGCAGTTGGCGCACGCGCGGCGGTTCCGCGGTGGCACCCGCGTCCGGTCGCTCGGATGGTCCGGCCCGTTCGTCGAGGGTTGGGCCGTCTACGCCGAGGATCTGATGGCCGAGGCGGGCTTCGGCGGCCTGCCGATCCGTCTGCAGCAGTTGAAGATGCGTCTGCGGATGAGCCTGAACGCGATCATCGACCAGCTCGTGCATTGTGAGCAGATGCCCGAGCGGGAGGCGATGGCCCTGATGACCGAGCGTGGCTTCCAAGAGGCGGGGGAGGCGGCCGGCAAGTGGCGCCGGGCCCTGCTCACGTCGACGCAACTGTCCACCTATTTCGTCGGCTACACCGAAGTCGCGGCGATTGCGGCGGCGCGGCCCTTTGGCGCCACCCCACGCGCCTGGCACGACGCGATGCTGTCGCACGGCTCCCCGCCGCCGCGCCATTTGCGCACCCTGCTGGGTGTGTGAATAACGCGCTTCACCAGCCCCCGCCGCGAGGCCACCCCGCACGCCCCGGCCCCCGCCCCGCCCGCGCCGGCTTCCGCGCCGCGCCGGCTTCCGCGCCGCGCCGGCTTCCGCGCCGCGCC
>NZ_BMMX01000009.1 GCF_014646155.1 Mangrovihabitans endophyticus | reverse complement strand
GCCTCAAACGCTACATAGCCCGCCAAATCTGGCGCACCCTCCAAGCCACCACTTGACACCAACACTCACAGATCTTGTAGTTAGCGGTCCGACATGTCGCATCTGAACCCCAAAGTGGACACGCAAACCTCAAGATCGACGGCGCCACCCCGGCCCACCGCGCCGATCTTGAGAATTGCGGGCGGGCATAGCGGATGATTTAGGTGCTATTCGGGCACGTAAAGTTCAAGATCGATGCCACCTGGGCCCACCGGGGCGGGGCGGAGGGCCGGGGGCGGGGCGGGGACGGCGGCGGGGACAGCCGGGGCGGGGACGGGGACGGCCAGGGCAGGGACGGCCGGGGCGGGGACGGGGACGGCCAGGGCAGGGACGGCGGGGGTGGGGACGGCGGGGGCGCCTGGTTGCGCAACGTCTCGGGCTTCGCCGCCACCGCGACTACCGTCGGTCACCATGCGACGTTCCCTCATCCCCCTGGTCGCGGGCTTGGCCGCCCTTGCCCTGCTCCCCCTGACCCCCGCGACCGCCGGCACCACGCCCACCACCGGCATCACCGCAGCGGGCACAGCCGGCAACGGCACAACCGGCAACACCGGCACCACGGCAGCGGGCACAGCCGGCAACGCCACAACCAGCAACGTCACAACCCGCAACAACACAACCAGCAACGCCACAACCGGCAACGGCACAACCGGCAACGTCGTACCGGCTGGCACCGCCGCGGACGGCGGGCGGCTGCTGCTCGCCGGGCAGTCCACCCGGGCCGCCTGGGACGACCTCAGTTCCGTCACGCAGGACCCCGCCGGCGGATCGGTCTACTACGAAGTCGGCTCCGGTGACTGGGTCAGCGCCGCGCACCGTGACTACGCCACGTTTCTCGCGCAGCGCGGCGCCGTCGTCCAGGTCGGCATCTCCTGGAAGGACAACCCGCCCGGCCTGACCCCCGGCGACGACGTCGCCGCCCGGTCCCGGCAGGTGACCGCCGAGATCGCCCAGGGCCGCCACGCCGACCGGTTCACCAACCTGATCACCTTCATGAACCGTTTTCCCGCCGCCACGTTCGCCCTGCGCCTGGACTACGAGGTGTCCAGCTATTACCACTGCACCGACGCGAGCTGCGCGTCGTACAAGGGTGCCTTCGCCCGGCTGCACACGCTGCTGGCCGGCGGCAACCGGCGGTTCGTGTTCCATCCGGTGCGCGGCGAGTTCGCCCAGCTCTATCCCGGCGACGCGGTGGTCGACTGGATCGGCGTGTCGATCTTCGCGCACGAGCTGTGCCTGCCGGTCTACGACAACGGATACCTCTACAATGGCACCCCGCCGCAGAACTACGACACCGGCACGCTGCAGTGCCGCAACGCGTACGTGGGCACCGACCAGTACGGCCATCCGGCGGCCCGGTGGGCGAACTTCGACTATGACGGCAACGTGCTGGCGATGATGAAGTTCGCCCAGGACCACGGCAAGCCGATGATCGTGTCGGAGTCCGGGATGATGAACTTCACCGCCGACGGTGGCGACACATCCGGCTTGGAACCGCTGCGCGGCGACCTGTGGGTGCGCCGGCTGTTCGCGCTGATGAACTACCGCGGGCCGATTCCTGCCATGGCGGGCACCTACGACCTGAGCGGCGTCATCCGCGCGGTCGTCTACATCGACCTGGATCTCCGGTACGGCTGGGACGGCGTGCCGGACGGCAGTTTCGACTTCCCGCCGAACTCCACGTGGTTCGCCGACGGGCGTTTGTCGCGGTACACGAGCGCACGCCAGTCGTTCTGCGCCGGGCTGGCGAACGCCGGTTTCACCACCCGCTGCCGCTGAGACGGCGCTGCGGCCGGCGACGGACACGGCCAGCCGGCGGACAGGCCCGGCAACGGACAGGCCCGGCAACGGACAAGCCCGGCAACGGACAAGCCCGGCAACGGACAGGCCCGGCGGCGGACAGGCCCGGCAACGGACAGGCCCGGCGGCGGGTCAGCTTGTCGCCGGCCGGGTGCTCTCGCGCAGCACCAGCTCCGTCGCCAGCTCGATGCGATGACTTTCCAGGCGTTCCCCCACGATGATCCGCAGCAGGGTGCGGGCCGCCGCCACGCCCATCTCGTGCAGCGGCTGCCGGATCGTGGTCAGCGCGGGCGTCATCCACCGGGAGAAGTTCAGGTCGTCGAAGCCGACCACGCTGACATCCTCGGGCACCCGCAGGCCGGCGCCGCGCACCGCCTCGTACACGCCGGTGGCCTGCTGGTCGCTGCCGGCGAACACGGCGGTCGGGCGGGGGTCCAGCGCGAGCAGCCGGTGGGCCGCGTCCGCCCCGCCGGAATGGTGGAAGTCGCCGTAGCGCACCAGTTCCCGGCGCGGGGTGACGCCGGCGCCCTCCAGCGCCGCCCGGTACCCGGCGATGCGGGCGCGGGTGCACAGCAGCGGCTCCGGCCCGCCGATCGCGGCGATGTGCCGGTGCCCCAACTGCAGCAGGTGCTCGGTGGCCGCGTACCCGCCGGCGAAGTTGGTGGTGCCCACCGACGGCACCTCCGGTGGCGGCACGTTCACCCCGTCCACCACCACGAACGGCAGCGTGCGCCGGGCCAGTTCGGCGCGCTGCTCCTCGGTGAGCTCGGACAGCACCAGGATGGCGCCCTGGGAGCTGCGCGAGATAAGCGACTGCAGCCAGCGCCGGGTGAGGCTGGCCCGGTTGTGCACCGCCGAGACGGCCAGGCTGAGCCCGGCCTCCTCCACCACGCGTTCCACGCCGGTGAGGATCTCCAGGCTCCACGCGCTGTCCAGCTCGTTGATCACCAGGTCGATCAGGTCGCCGCGGCGGTTGCCCCGCCGCGGCGCCCGCGGGCGCTGGTAGCCGTACTGGGTGAGCAGCTTCTCGATCGAGGCCCGGGTGGTCGCGGAGACGTCGCTGTGCCCGTTGAGAACCTTCGACACGGTCGGCACCGAAACGTTCGCCTCACGGGCGATGGTGGCCAGCGTGCAACGCGGCCTGAGTCCGGTCATGCGGCCCAGTGTGCGTGCCGGGCCACCGCAGTCACCAACATGTTTCGAAACTTGTTGGGGCATCTTTCGACGGCCCTTACGGTCGGTCACGCCGGGCGGATCATGCGGTCACGCCGGTCAGATCAGCAAGGAGCCGTCCAGGGATGACCCTCACCGCACCGCGACGTTCCGCCCCGGCCACCATCCGCAACCCGGTGCTGCCCGGTTTCCATCCCGACCCGTCGGTGCTGCGCGTGGGCGCCGACTTCTACCTCGCCACCTCCACCTTCGAGTGGTTCCCGGCGGTGCGCCTGCACCATTCCCGGGATCTGGCGCACTGGCGGGAGCTGGGTGGCGCGCTGACCCGGCGGCGGCTGGTGGATCTGCTCGGCACGCCCGACTCCGGCGGCGTGTGGGCGCCCTGCCTGTCGTACGCCGACGGCCTGTTCCATCTGGTGTTCACCAACGTCGCCGGGTACGCCGGCGGGTTCTGGGACACCCCGAACTTTCTGACCACGGCGCCGTCCCCGGCGGGACCGTGGTCGCCGCCGGTGCCGCTGCACGCCCGCGGGTTCGACCCGTCGCTGTTCCACGACGACGGGCGTAGCTGGCTGCTGTCCGTGCAGTGCGACTGGCGGCCGGGCCGGGCCTGGGCGGGCGGCATCGTGGCGCAGGAGTACGACCGGGCGCGGCGCACGCTGACCGGCGACGCGGTGATCATCTTCGACGGCACCGGGGCGGGGTGCACCGAGGGTCCGCACGTGTACCGGCGGGACGGCTGGTACTACCTGGTGACCGCGGAGGGCGGCACCGGCTGGGACCACCGGGTGACGGTCGCACGATCACGGTCGGTGCTCGGCCCGTACGAACCGGACCCGGCCGGGCCGATGCTCACCGCGGCGCACCGTCCGGACCTGGAGTTGCAGAAGGCCGGGCACGGCAGCCTGGTCGACACCCCGCACGGCGAGTGGTATCTGGCGCATCTGACCGCCCGGCCGCTGACCGAACGGGGCGCCTGCGTGCTGGGCCGGGAGACGGCGCTGCAATCGGTGACCTGGCCGGCCGGCGGGTGTCCGCGGGTGGACGGCGCCGTGCCGCACGCCGAGGTGCCCGCGCCGGCGCTCACCCCGCACCCGTGGCCGGACACCGGCGACGGGTTCGGCCGCCCGGACCCGGGACCGCCGCAGCCGGGACCGCAGCGGTTGGGACCGCAGCAGTTGGGACCGCCGCAGTTGGGACCACAGTGGAGCACCCTGCGCCGGCCGGCCGGCCCGGACTGGGTCAGCCTCACCGAACGCCCCGGCCACCTGCGGCTGCGCGGCGGCCAGTCGCCCAGCTCGCGGGCCGAGACCAGCCTGGTGGCGCGGCGGCTGGCGCACCGCCGGGCCCGGTTCGCGGTACGCGTGGAGTTCGCGCCCGCGTCCTACCAGCATCTGGCCGGGCTGGTCGCCTACTACAACACCCGCAACTGGCACTACGCGCACCTGACCCGGCACGACGACGGTCGCGTGGTCGCGGACCTGCTGAGCTGCGACCGCGGCCGGCTGATCCGGCACGACGTGCCGGTGCCGGTGGACGGCCCGGTGACGCTGCGCGCCGATGTGGACGGTGCGGTGCTGCGGTTCGCGCACGACGACGTGTGGTGGCCGGTGCATCTGGACGCCACGGTGCTGTCCGACGAGCACGCCACGGAGGTGGCCGGCGGGCAGCCTCAGGTGTGGGGGTTCACCGGCGCGTTCCTCGGGGTGTGGTGCCAGGACCTGACCGGTGGCGGGCGGCACGCCGACTTCAGCGAGCCACGGTACGAGCCGCTGGGCTGACCGGTCCCTCGGGGCGGAACGCCGCGGCGGCGCGGGTCAGACCTCGAACAGGTCCCGCACCGCCGCGGCCAGGCGGGCCATGCTCGCACCGGTGACCATGCCGATGCGCTCGGCGCCCACCGCGGCCGGCAGCCGACGCATCCGGTTGACCACCACCACGCCGGTGATCGGATCCTGCTCGGTGAGGGCCACCGCGTACGGCGGAAGCTCGGTCGCGCCACGCTGCCGCACGATCGGCGCGCAGTACGGTGAGGCGTTGGACCGGTCGTTGTAGGTGTCCGCGGACAGGACCAGCACGCGGTAGCGCAGATCGGCGGGGCTGCCGATGGTCCAGATCTCGCCGCGCTTCATCGCAGCGAGCGTACCGCCGCATGGTCGTCGCGCGCGCGGGCGGGCGGGCGCTGGTGACCGGACCGATACATGCCCCTGGTCACCCCCGTGATCGAACCACCCGGCAGGCGGGCACGTAAGAATGAAGGCGACCGGCGACGGAAGGATTCGAGAACATGACAGAGAAGGCCCAGATCGGCGTCACCGGGCTCGCGGTGATGGGGCGCAACCTGGCGCGCAACTTCGCGCGTCACGGCCACACGGTCGCGTTGCACAACCGTACGTACCGCCGCACCAAGGAACTCGTCGAGGAATTCGGCTCGGAGGGCACGTTCCTGCCCGCCGAGACCGCCGAGCAGTTCGTGGCCAGCCTGGAACGCCCGCGCCGGGTGGTGATCATGGTGAAGGCGGGGAAGCCGACCGACGACGTGATCGAGGAGTTCGCGCCGCTGCTCGACGAGGGCGACATGCTGATCGACGCGGGCAACGCGCACTTCGCCGACACCCGCCGGCGGGAGGCCGCGCTGCGCGAGCGCGGCCTGCACTTCGTCGGCACGGGCGTGTCCGGCGGTGAGGAGGGCGCGCTGCACGGGCCGAGCATCATGCCCGGCGGCTCCGCCGAGTCGTACGTCTCCCTCGGCCCGCTGCTGGAGGACATCGCCGCGAAGGTCGACGGGGTGCCGTGCTGCACGCACGTCGGCCCGGACGGCGCCGGCCACTTCGTCAAGATGGTGCACAACGGCATCGAGTACGCCGACATGCAGCTCATCGCCGAGGCGTACGACATCCTGCGGCGCGCGGGCGGCCACGAGCCGGCCGAGATCGCGCAGATCTTCCAGGGCTGGAACTCCGGCCGGCTCGGGTCCTACCTGATCGAGATCACCGCCGAGGTGCTGCGGCAGAACGACGCGAAGACCGGCCACCCGTTCGTGGACGTGGTGCTGGACCAGGCCGAGCAGAAGGGCACCGGCCGCTGGACCGTGCAGGCGGCGCTGGACCTGGGCGTGCCGGTCAGCGGCATCGCCGAGGCGGTGTTCGCGCGGGCGTTGTCCGGCGACCCGGACACCCGCGCCGCGGCGGCGGGCCTGCCCGGCCCGGCACCGCAGGCCGGCGCGGGCGGCACCGACCTGCAGGCGGACGTCGAGCAGGCGCTGTTCGCGTCCAAGATCGTCGCGTACGCGCAGGGCTTCCAGCAGATCCAGGCGGCGAGCACCGAGTACGGCTGGGACATCGACCCGGGGGCGATGGCCACCATCTGGCGCGACGGCTGCATCATCCGCGCCAAGTTCCTGGACTACATCAAGCAGGCGTACGACAAGCAGCCCGGCCTGGCCACGCTGCTGGTGGACGACTACTTCCAGGAGGCGGTGGGCGGCGCCCAGGACGCGTGGCGGCGCGTGGTGGCGTTGGCGGCGCAGCAGGGCATTGCGGCGCCGGGGTTCGCGTCGGCGCTGGCGTACTACGACGGGCTGCGCGCTCAGCGGCTTCCGGCGGCGCTGATCCAGGGCCAGCGCGACTTCTTCGGCGCGCACACGTACCGCCGGGTGGACGCGGACGGCTCGTTCCACACCCTGTGGGCCACCGACGACCGCGGCGAAGTCTCGGCCTGACGGCCCGCATCGGGCCCGGCGCTGTGTCGCGCCGGGCCCGATGCGTGCCAGGCCCGACGCGTGCCAGGCCCGGCGCCTGTCAGGCGGTCAGCGCCGCCGTCACCACCGCGCGGGCCTCCTGCTGGATGCGGGCCAGCGCCTCGGGCCCCTTGAACGACTCCGCGTAGATCTTGTAGACGTCCTCGGTGCCCGACGGGCGGGCCGCGAACCAGCCCGCCTCCGTGGTCACCTTGAGGCCGCCGATCGCCGCGCCGTTACCCGGCGCCGTGGTCAGCACCGCGGTGATCGGGTCGCCGTCCAGCTCGGTGGCGGCCACCTGCTGCGGGGACAGCTTCGCCAGCACCGCCTTCTCCTCGCGGGTCGCCGGGGCGTCGATCCGCGCGTACGCCGGGTCGCCGAACTTCGCGGTCAGGTCCCGGTAGTGCTCGCTGGGCGTGCGCCCGGTCGTCGCGGTGATCTCCGAGGCCAGCAGGTCGAGCAGGATGCCGTCCTTGTCGGTGCTCCACACGCTGCCGTCGCGACGCAGGAACGACGCCCCGGCGCTCTCCTCGCCGCCGAACCCGACGGTGCCGTCCAGCAGCCCCGGCACGAACCATTTGAATCCCACCGGCACCTCGGTGAGCGTCCGGCCCAGGTCGGCCGCGACCCGGTCGATCATGGACGAGGACACCAGGGTCTTGCCGACCGCGGCGGTCGACGGCCACTGCGCGCGGGCCCGGAACAGGTAGTCGATCGCCACCGCGAGGTAGTGGTTGGGGTTCATCAGGCCGGCGTCCGGGGTGACGATGCCGTGCCGGTCGGCGTCGGCGTCGTTGCCGGTGGCGATGCGGAACCGGTCCTTCTGAGCGACCAGGGAGGCCATCGCGTACGGCGAGGAGCAGTCCATCCGGATCTTGCCGTCCCAGTCCAGGGTCATGAACCCGAAGGCCGGGTCCACGCGCGGGTTCACCACGGTCAGGTCCAGGCCGTACCGTTCGCCGATGAATCCCCAGTACGCCACGCTGGCCCCGCCGAGCGGGTCGGCGCCGATGCGCACCCCGGCGGACTTGATCGCCGCCATGTCGATCACCTCGGACAGGTCGTCGACGTACTCCGCGAGGTAGTCGTGCCCGGACACCAGCGCGGACGCGCGCGCCCCGGCGGCGCTGACCCGGCGCACCCCCTTGAGTCCCTCGGCGATCAGCGCGTTCGCGCGGTCCTGGATCCACGAGGTGGCGGCGGTGTCCGCCGGGCCGCCGTGCGGCGGGTTGTATTTGAAGCCGCCGTCGGCGGGCGGGTTGTGCGACGGGGTCACCACGACGCCGTCGGCCAGCCCGGTGCTCCGGCCGCGGTTGTGCCGCAGGATGGCGTGCGACAGTGCGGGCGTCGGGGTGTACCCGTCCCGGCTGTCGATACGCACCCGCACGTCGTTGGCCGCGAACACCTCCAGCGCGCTGATCATCGCCGGCTCGCTGAGCGCGTGCGTGTCCCGGCCCAGGAACAGCGGACCGTCCACGCCCTGCTCCCGGCGGTACTCCACGATCGCCTGGCTGGTCGCCACGATGTGATCCTCGTTGAACGCGGCGCGCAGGCTGGACCCGCGGTGCCCGGAGGTGCCGAACGCGACCCGCTGCGCGGCTTCGCCCGGGTCCGGGTGCTCGGTGTAGTAACGGGAGATCACCCGGGGGACGTCGATCAGGTCACCGTCCTGCGCGGGCGTGCCGGCGCGGGGATCAACGGACATCGGGGCCTCCTGGCGGGACGGACGGCGGCCGGGGCAGCCGGGGACGGGGTGGCAGGGCGTGGGTGGGCAGCTCGGATGCGACAGCCGGGCCGGGGAGCGCCGGCCCTGTCCGGATGGTAACCGCACCCGCCGGCGACGGCCGGGCAGTGGCGCACCACGGACGAGACGGCCCGGCCGTTGAACCGCCGGCCGCCCGGATCCGTTCTTCCCTGCGTGCGTCGCGTTCTCGTCTCGCTGGTCACCCTCGTGGTCACCGGTCTCGTCGTGCTGCTCGGACCGGCGAGCGCGGCGCAGGCGCACGCCGCCCTGCTGACCTCGACGCCCGCGCCGGGCAGCATCGTGGGCTCCTCCCCCGCCGAGGTCACCGTGACGTTCAGCGAGGCGATCACGCCGGTGGCCGGGCGCATCACGGTGCTCGCCCCGGACGGCCGGCGCATCTCCGGCGAGGCCACCGCGCGCGGCGCGGTGCTGCGCATCCCGGTGCGCCGCGCGGACCGGCCGCTGGGCACCTACCTGGTGAGCTACCGGGTGATCTCGGCGGACAGCCACCCGGTGGCCGGCGGGCTGACCTTCTCGGTGGGCGCGCCCTCGGCCACCCCGCCGGCCGCGGACGGCGACGGCGACCACGCGTCGGTGGCGGTCGCGGTGCCCGCCGCCCGGTACGCCGGGTACGCCGGGCTCGCCCTGATCGCCGGTCCGGCGCTGCTGCTCGCGTCGATGTGGCCGCGGCGGTTGTCCCGCCGGCCGGCCGTCGTGCTGGTGCGCGCCGGGCTGGTGCTGGTGGCCGCGGGCACCTGCGCGTCCCTGTGGGCGCAGGCGCCGGACAGCAGCGGCGGGCCGCTGTGGGACTTCTCCGCCTCGGCGTTACGGGCGGTGCTCACCAGCGCGTACGGGGTGACCCTGTGCGCCCGCCTGGCCGCTCTGGCGGTGGTCGCCGCGCTGCTGCCACCGGTGTTGCGCGGTGTGGCCGGGCGGGGCCGCACCGCGCTGGTGATCGCCCTCGGCGCGGCCACCCTGACCACCTGGCCGCTGGTGGGTCACGCGGTGGCGTCGCCGCTGGCACCCGCGATCGTGGCGTCCGACGTGGTGCACCTGGCGGCCATGTCGGTGTGGCTGGGCGGGCTGGTCACGCTGGCCACGGTCGTGCTGCCGCGCACCCCGCCGCGGGTGTTGCAGGTGATCCTTGCGGCCTGGTCGCGCACCGCCGCGATCGCCGTGGTCTGGCTGGTCGGCGGCGGGGTGGTGCAGGCGGTGGTGCAGGTCGGGTCGGTGCCCGCGCTCGTGCACACCGGGTACGGCAGGCTGCTGCTGATCAAGGTGGCCGTGCTGGCGGTGACGCTGACCGCCGCCGGGTACGCCCGCACGCTGGTGCGCCGCGCCCAGGTGCCGGCCGCGGGCGCCGCCCGGCTGCGCCGCACGGTCGGCGCGGAGGTGCTGGCCACCGCGGTGGTGCTGGCGATCAGCGCGGTGCTGGTGCAGGTCAACCCCGGGCGCACCGCGGACACCGACGCCGCCGCGGTGTCCGAGGAGGGCGTGTCGCAGACGCTCACCTGCGACCTGTTCACCCTGCAGTTCAACATCTATCCGGTGCAGCTCGGCGAGAACAACACCATCCACGCGTACGTGTACACGCCGGCCGGCGCGGCCCTGCCCGCGAAGGAGTGGACGGTCACGTCGACGCTGACCGGACGCGGCCTGGAACCGGTGCGCACCCCGATGCTCGGGCTGGACCCGGAACACCACGCGGTGGGTGCGATCACCTTTCCGCTGCCGGGCGTGTACCAGGTCGCCTTCACCGTGCGCGTGTCCGAGATCGATCAGGCCACCGTGCGGACGACGGTCACCGTGGACGCCGACCGCCGCGGGTCCCAGCGGGTGCCCTAGCCTCGCAAGATGCTCATTCTGCTGCCGCCGTCGGAAGGCAAGACGGCGCCGGGGCCCGGCGCGCCGCTGGACCCGGCCGGCCTGTTCCTGCCCCGGCTCACCCGCGAGCGCACCCGGGTGCTCAACCGCCTGGTCCGGCTGTGCCGGCGCGGCAGCGCCCGGGGCGTCGCCGCGTCGCTGGCCATGCTCGGGCTGTCCGCCGCGCAGACCGGTGAGGTGACCCGCAACGCGGGCCTGCCCGAGGCGCCGGCCGCACCGGCCACCGGCGTGTACACCGGGGTGCTGTACGGCGCGCTGGACTGGGCCGGGCTGCCATCGCACGCGCGGGCCTGGCTGGCGCCCCGGGCGGTGGTGTTCTCCGGGCTGTGGGGCGTGGTGCGCCTGCACGACCGCATCCCGGCGTACCGCTGCCCGGTGCATGCATGCGTGCCGCCGATCGGCGGGCTCGCCGCGTACTGGCGCCGCGCGCTGGCCCCGGCGCTGGCGGACGCCGTCGACGGACCGGTGCTGGATCTGCGGTCCGGCGCCTACCAGGCGATGTGGCCGGCGCCCGCGGCGGCGGCCGTGCAGGTGCGTGTGCTGCACGAGACCCGGGTGGACGGTGTGCCGCGACGGACCGTGGTGAGCCATGTCAACAAGGCCGCCAAGGGGCGCCTGGTGCGGTCGCTGGCGCACGCGCGGGCCACCCCGCGCACACCGGCCGACCTGATCACCGCGCTGCGTGACCTCGGGCACACGGTCGAGCCGCGGGACGCTCCGGCCGGGCGGGCGCGCCAGGTCGACCTCGTGGTCACCCAGCTCTGACGGGCAGCTCAGGCGCGGCGGGCGTCGCCGGCCGGGTCATCCGTCCGGCCGACTGCCGATCCTCCTCTGGTCTCCCGGCGACCGAGGTGAGATCGTAGGTCTCCCCCCACCGCGGTGGCGCGCATCCCGACGAGCCCGCGACGCCGCGACACCCCCACCCGCCACAGGAGAGCCGGTGCCCGACGACGACCGCAGCTCCGGTCGCCACTTCAGCGCCGGGCCGTTCCCGGCCGGCGACGGCCGCCGCCATCTCGCCGAGATCGCCATCCCGGCCGCGGTGATCCTGGCCGGGGTGCTGGTGGTGGTGGCGTTCGGCATCGTCGTCGCCCGCGCGATGCGCAGCGACCCGCCCGCCGCCCTTCCGCTGCCGCAGCCCCCGGCGCTGGGCGGCCTGGACAGCAGCCCACCCGACCAGGCGGTGATCCCGCTGCCGTCGCCGTCGTCGTCCAGCCCGTCGCCCAGCCCCAGCCCCACCCGCGCCACCAGCCCGCCCCCGCCGGCCACCAGCCCGCCGCCGGACACCGGCACGGTCACCGTCGCCCGCGGCGACGTGCCCGCCGTGGTCGACCTGCCGTCGGAGGGCCGCCGGGACTGGGTGCACTGGGGCCAGCAGAACGCCTTCTCCCAGGAACGCGACGCCGACGGCGGATTCGACATCGTGGAGGGCCGCCCGCAGGCGCCCCGGTTCCGGCACGCGCTCAGCCCGCAACGGTTCCGCTGGGAGGGCGGCTCCCCGGTGCCGCACTCCGACGGCACCCCCACCGGCATCCGCACCTGCGGCGACGGCAACGGCTTCACGCTGTCCGCGCCGGCCGGCACCGGCGAACGCACCCTGCGCGTGTACGTGGGAGTGTTCGCCGGACGGGGACGGCTGGAGGCGGCGCTGTCCACCGGCGGCGGCACCCGCGTGCAGCGGCTGGAGGAACGCGACAACCGGATGTCCACCGCCATGTTCGTCATCGACTACCGGGCGCCGCGTGACGGGCGGCTCACCGTCACGTGGCGCACCGACCGGTCGTTCGACGACGACTGCGGCGGAGTCGCGCTGGAAGCCGCCACGCTGCGCTGATTTCTGCTTATCTGAGGGGACACCGGTTGTCTGACGGGACACCGGCAGGCGCGCCGCCGGCCAGCCGGAGAGGGGGTGCGGCCGTGTTCGCCGCCTGGGGGTCGTGGGTGGCCCGGTTCCGCTGGCCCGTGCTGGTGATCGCGTTGTGCGCGGTCGCCGCCGCGGGCGTCTGGGGCATGGGCGTGTTCGGGCAGCTCTCCGAGGGCGGCTACTACGACCCGGGCAGCGAATCCACCCGGGCCGCCGAGACGGTGCAGCGCGCGCTCGGCGCCCGCAGCGGTGACGTGGTGGTGGTCTACACGCCGGTCGGCACCACCATCGACGACCCGCAGTTCGCCCAGCGGGTCGAGCAGCGCCTGGCCGCGCTGCCCCGCTCGGCGGTCACCACGGTCGTCTCGTACTGGCAGGCGCCGTCCGCGGCGGCCGCCGCGGCGTACGCCGCCACCGATCATTCGTCCGCGGTCGCCGTGCTGACCCTGGCCGGCGGCGACGACGGGGCCAAACTCGACGCGTACCGGGAGATCGACGACCGGCTCGCGGTCGACGGCGCCCGCGTGCAGGCCGCCGGGGCGACCCCGCTGGCCGACGCCACCGCCGGCCGCTCCGCGCACGACCTGGCCTTCGCCGAGGCGGTCTCGCTGCCGGTGGTGCTGGTGCTGCTGCTGTTCATCTTCGGTTCCCTGGTGGCCGCGGCGCTACCGGTGGTGGTCGGCGGAACCGCGGTGCTGGGCGCGCTCGGCGTGCTGCGGGCGATCGCTGCGGCGCACGACGTGAACTCGTTCGCGGTCAACGTGGCCAGCCTGCTGGGGCTGGGCATGGCCATCGACTACGGGCTGTTCCTGGTCGGACGGTTCCGGGAGGAACAGGCTGCCGGCCGCGGCACCGCGGAGGCGGTGTCGCGCAGCGTGGCCACCGCCGGGCGCACCGTCCTGTTCTCCGCCAGCCTGCTGATGATCGCCCTGGCCGGGCTGATGCTGTTCCCGCAGGGCTTCCTCAAGTCGCTGGCGTACGGCGGGCTGGCCGCGGTGGCGCTGGCCGCGCTGCTGTCCCTGACCCTGCTGCCGGCGCTGCTGGCGCTGCTGGGCCCGCGCGTCGACCGGCTGCCGGTGCGCCTGCCCGGACGCCGCCGCACCGCCGGGTCCGGCGCCGGATGGGCCCGCCTGGCCGCGGCCGTGCTGCGCCGCCCGGTGCTCGTCGCGCTGCCGCTGCTGGCCGGGCTGCTGGTGCTGGCCGCTCCGATCCGCGGCGTGCAGTTCGGCGAGACCGACGAGCGCACCCTGCCCGCCGGCGACCCGGCCCGGCAGGCCGTGGAGACGCTGAAGGCCGGCTATCCGGCGCTGAGCACCTCGGGGATCCAGGTCGTGGTGCGCGGCGACGCCGCCGCGGGCCGCGCGGTCGCCGCGCGGGTGGCCGGCCTGCCGGGCGTCACGGCGGTCACCCCGGCCGGGTCGACGGGCACCCTCCAGGTGTTCACCGCGACACCGCCAGACCCCGACCCGTTCAGCGCGGCGGACCGGGACGTGGTCGAGGCCATCCGCGCGCTGGACCCGCCGGACGGCGCGGGTGTGCTGGTGGGCGGTGCGACGGCCCGCAACGTGGACAGCCTGGCAGCCACCGCCGCCCGGCTGCCGCTGATGATCGGCCTGCTGGCCGGGGCCACGCTGGTACTGATGTTCCTGGCCTTCGGCTCGGTGCTGCTGCCGGTGAAGGCGGTGGTGCTCAGCGCGCTCAGCCTGTGCGCGACCTTCGGCGCGCTGGTGTGGATCTTCCAGGACGGCCACGGCGCGTCGCTGCTGCGGGTCACCCCGGCGCCGTTGGAGGTGGGCATCGTGGTGCTGATGGCCGCGGTGGTCTTCGGGCTGTCCACCGACTACGAGGTGTTCCTGCTGTCCCGGATGGTGGAGGCGCGCACCCGCGGGGCGAGCACCGCCGAGGCGGTCACCACCGGGCTGGCGCGCACCGGGCGGGTGATCAGCGCCGCGGCGGTGCTGCTCGTCGTGGTGACCGGCGCGTTCGCGTTGTCGTCGATCGCCACCATGCGCTTCGTCGGCGTCGGCATGATCATCGCGTTGGTGCTGGACGCCACCGTGGTCCGGATGCTGCTGGTGCCCGCGGTGCTGGCGATGCTGGGCGAGGCGGCGTGGTGGGCGCCGGGTCCGCTGCGCCGCCTGCAGGCCCGCGCCGGGCTGGCCGAGTACGCGGCGAGTCCGGCCCACCCGGCGGCCCCGCCAGAATCGACGGCCCCGCCAGAATCGACGGCCCCGGCGGAATCGACGGCCCCGGCGGGGCGGCACCGCCGCCCGGACCAGGCACCGGTCGGCGCCGAGACGTCACCGGCGGGCGGCGCACCGTCGGAGACGACCGTGACCTTTCCGGCCGTGAGCGGCGCGACACCCGCCGCGCCGCTGCCGCACCTGTCGCTGCCGCACGGGCCACCCCCACCAGGGCCGCCCCCGCACCCGCCGGTGGGTGACCGCGACGAGATGCCGTTCGCCGGCCGCACCGCGCCGCCGCAGGTCGTGGCGCGCCTGGACGTCACCCCCGCGCCGGGACCGGACCCGGACACGATCGATGCGGAGTCCATGCCGACCGCGGGCGCCATGCCGCCGCCGCTGCGCTCCCACCGGCATGCCCTGCCACCGGCCCCGGACCGCGCGGAGCCCGGCGCCGACAACCCCGGCGCGGACGGGTAGGCCCGCGCGATGGAGCTCGTGCACTCCGTCCCGCTCCGGAGGCAACCGGGACCGTGTGCCACCCTCGTCGCCGCCGCACGGCCCGCGCTGCGCCCGTACGTGCTGGGCTACGCCGGATTCGCCGCCCACGGCGCGCTGCCGGTGCCGCACCGGGTGCTGCCGCTGAACCTGACCACGCTTGTGATCGACCTCCGCGGCGGGGCGCGGCTGGTCACCGGTCCCCGGGTCACCGCGGCCACCGACCCGGGCGCCACCTGGTCGTCCGGTGTTTCCGTGGGGCTCACGCCGGCCGGCACGCGGGCGCTGCTCGGCGTGGCGATGTCCGAGCTGGCCGGCGATGGCGTGCCGCTCGCCGACGTGCTCGGACGACGGGACGCCGAGCTCGCCGAACGCCTGCACGCGGCCCGGGACTGGCCGTCGCAGCGCACCGTGCTGGACGAGACGCTGACGTCGATGCTCACCGGCTCCGGCCCGCCCGCGCTGGTCACGGCCGCCTGGTGGGCGCTGCAACGCCACGGCGGGCCGGACCGGCCGGGCGCGGTCGCCGCCCGGCTCGGCGTCAGCCGACGGCACCTGGAGAAGAGCCTGCACCGCCACGTCGGTCTGACGCCGGGGGCGGTGGCGCGGGTGGCGCGGTTCCAGCGCGCCGTCGGCCTGCTGGCCCGGCGGACCGGTCTGGCCGGTACGGCCGCCGCGTGCGGATACGCCGACCAGTCACACTTCACCCGCGACGTCCGGCGGATGGCCGGTGTCACACCCGCGCAACTGTTCGCAACGGTTCAATACCGGCGGTCGCCGTCGCGGTAGCGTCCGCGGTCATGATGCTGCAGGGACGCACCGCGCTGGTCACCGGCGGCAGCCGGGGCATCGGGGCGGCCGTGGTGCGACGGCTGGCCGCGCACGGCGCCCGTGTCGTGTTCACCTACCGGGACCGTCGCGACAAGGCCACCGAACTGGCCGCCGAGCTGGACGGTGCCGCGGTGCCGGTCCGCGCCGATCAGGCGGCCGTGAGCGCGGTGGACGACATGTTCGCGCCGGTCCGCGACGGACTGGACATCTTCGTCAGCAACGCCGCGATCAACCCCCGCGGCGCGATCAGCGACCTGACCGCGGACGACTTCGACCATGTCATGGCGGTCAACGCGAAGATCCCGTTGCTGGCCATGGGCCGCGCGGCCACGTTGATGCGGGACAACGGCCGGATCGTCGCCGTCTCCACCGTCAACACCGTCCTGCCGGCGGCCAGCCATGCGCTGTACGCGGCGAGCAAGGCCGCGCTGGAACAGTTCACCAAGGTGGCCGCGCGGGAGTTCGGCGCTCGCGGCATCACCGTCAACACGGTGTCACCCGGGGCCACCCGCACCGATCTGTTCACGTCGCTCAACCCGCCGGAGGCCGCCGGCCTGGCCGCCGCGGTCACCGCCCTGGGCCGGCTCGGGGACCCGGACGACGTCGCGGCGGTGGTGGCCCTGCTCGCCTCGCCGGACGCGCACTGGATCACCGGCCAGAACATCCGCGCCTGCGGCGGCTACCTGCTCTGACGGCGGCGAGCGGCGGCTCCGGCCCGCGGACCAGCGGAGCGGGACACTCAGCGCGGCAGGACACTCAGCGCGGCAGGAGACTCAGCGCGGCGGGAGACTCAGCGCGGCGGGACCGTCTGCGGCGGCAGCCCGGCCGGGCCGGCCGCCAACCGGCGCAGCGCACCCACCACCGGCAGGGCCAGCACCATCCCGGCGACCGGGATGAGGAAGGCGTACTGCAGACCCACCGGCTCGGACAACACCCCCAGCGCCACCGAGCCCAGCAGCGCGCCGCCGTAGTTGAACAGGTTGACCCGCGCGATCACCTCGTCGCTGCGCCCGGCCGACGCCTCGCCCGCCGCGCTGAACGACAACGGGACGAGAATGCCCACGCCGATGCCGGTCAGGGCGAACCCGGCCACCGCCGCGGGCACCGACGCCACCGCCACCACCAGGCCGCACCCGAGCGCGCAGACCACCAGGCACCCCGCGGCGGCCACCGCCCGGCCGGTCCGCGGCACCACAAGGTCGCCGACCATCCGGGACAGCAGCACCGCGGCCTGATAGGCGGCGTACCCGAGCGGCACCACGGCGGGCGCCGCGGCCAGCGAATCGTCCAGATAGACCGAACTCCAGGTGCTGACCGCCGAGTCGGCCAGGAACGCGGTGAAGATCAGCGCGCCGCAGATCAGGATCACCCGGGCGAGGCCGCTGCTGCGCCGTGCGGCGCCCGGGTCGCCGCCGGGCTCGGCCACCGTGCGCCCCGGCTCGAAGGACGGCCAGCCACCCAGGGCGACCGCCGCGCCGATCACGGCCGCGACGCCGACGGTGACCGCGGCGCCCGCCCCGGACGCCGCGACGCCGGACATCAGCAGCGCCGCGACGATGGCGGCAGCCGTGTACGCGGCGAACAGCCGGCTCATCACGCTGCGCCGCAGCCGCGCCTGAACCAGTACGCCCTGCATGCTCAGGCTGGCGTCCACCGCGCCGAGCCCGATCCCCCACACGATGAGGATCCCGGTGAGGACCGCGGTCGGCGTCCGGAACGTGGTCAGGCCGAGGGCTGCGGCGACGGTGATCAGGCCGCCGCTGAGCGCGAACCGGCTGCCCCAGCGCGCCGCGACCCGGTCGGCCAGCACCGACCCGGCCGCCGCGGCCAGGCAGACCAGCAGCAGCAGGACCGAGACGTACGCGTCGTCCAGCTCCTGCCGGGCCTTGTACGCGGGCAGCGCGGTGACCAGGGCGGCATAGCCGAAGCCCTGCGCGGCGTACCCGGCGCCCACCCACACGGCACGCCGTCCGTCGGACACCGGTGCGTCGCGTTCCCCACTCGCCGTCATCCTCGGATCATCGTCGATGCCGCGGTTTCAGGCCAGGCCGGGCCCGGAGGTGCCGGGCCCGGCGGTGCCGCGGTGATCAGCCGGCCGCCTTCCATGGTCCGTACGGGCCGCCGGGCGCCTGGTTACGGGTCCACCACTGGGCGACGTACCGCCGTCCCTGGTAGAGCACCACGTCGCCGGCGGTGAACACCCGTGTGGGCGTCCAGATCGCGGTGCCGTCCGACGCCGTCGCGATCTCCTCCCACGGCCCGTACGGGTCCCCGGGCGGCTGGTTACGGGTCCACCACAGGGCCCGCCATGTGGACCCGTGATAGGTCACCGTGTCGCCGGTGTCGTAGACGGTGGAGGCGTTCCAGGCGGGCGCGGCCGGGGTGGACGGCAGGTGCAGTCCGGCCACGACCGGATCGTGGTCGGAGGCCGCGAACGGGTCACCGCCGTCGAACAGCAGCGTCGCGTTGTAGTTGTATCGGCTGTACGCGTACGCCACCGCCTCCTGGGCGTTGATCTGCCACACGTCCGCGCCGGTGACCATGGCATGCGCCGCCGGGTTGGCCAGCACGTGGTCCAGCGAACCCTGCAGCCCGTCGTACGAATACGTGGACTCCGCCGGGTCCAGGTCGCCGGCCAGGTCGGTGTAGCCGTCGGCGTACAGTTCCTCCATCGGATCCTCGTGCGTGTAGGCGTTGAAGTCGCCCAGCAGGAAGATCCGGTCGGTGCCCAGGCCCTGCGCCACCCGCGTGGCGAAGGCACTGGTGTCGCGCGCCTCACGCACCCGGGTCGCGTTGAAGGCGCCCTGGTCCGATCCGGGCGTGGTGTCCTGCTCGTCGCCGGGGTACAGCGGCGTGCCGGAGCCCTTGGACTTCCAGTGGTTGGCCACCACCACGAACGCGTCCGCGTCGCGGGCCCCGGCCTTGGTGAAGCCCTGCGCCAGCGGCTCCCGGGCGATGGAGAACGGCTCGCCGGGGTCGGAGTCGCCGGTGAGCACCGTGCCCGGTCCGACCAGCGACACCTGGGCGCTGCGGTAGATGAACGCGGTGCGGATCACGTCCTGCTGGGCCGGCGGCGGCAGCTTGTCCGCGGCGGGCGACGGCGCGTACGCCCACACGTCCGAGCCGGCCGCGGCGTTCAGCGCGTCGACCAGGCCGGCCAGGGCGGTGTCCCGCGGCTGGCCGAACTTCACCGAGTTCTCCACCTCCTCCAACGACACGATGGCGGCGCCGAGCCGGTTGATGCCGGTGACGATCTTGGCCTGCTGCCGGGCGAAGCTGGCGTCGTTCGCGGCGCCGCGCGGGCCGGCCCCGCCGTCGGTGCCGGTGCAGTTCCGCACGGTGATGTGGGTGCCCGCCCGGTCGTCGTAGTAGGTGCAGGTGCCCAGCCCCGCCGCGACGTACTTCGCCCCGGTGGTCGGGAAGTAGTTCTCCACATTGAACGTGGCCAGGCTGGCGTCCCCGCCGACCGCCGCCGGGCGCTGGTTGGCGGCCCGCCGGTCGGCGAAGGTGGCCACGTCGGCGCCGTCGCCGGTGACCTGGGCGGTGGGCTGGAACGTCCACGCCGCGTAGCGGTAGTCCAGCACCACCGGCTCGTGGAAGGTCACCCGCGCACCGATGCTGACCGGGTTGTCCGGCGTGAGCCACGGCAGTGGCCGGCCGGTGTTCGCGCCCGAGCTGTAGTTCCAGCTCGATCCGTCGTCCAGCGTCACGGCGCGCTGGGCGTTGTCGGCCACCACGGCCCGTGCCGCGGCGGTGCCCGCGCGGGCGGCGTCGGTGGGCTGGCGCAGCGGGGTGTCCCCGGCGGCCAGCACGAACGAGCCGTACCAGTTCGCGTCGTAGTTGTCCGACACGGTGAAGTCGCCCTGCGGCGCGACCAGTTCGCCCTCGTGGGCTTCCTTCTCCGCATCGGAGTCCAGGCCGGACCAGGGGATCACGTCGGCGGTGACGCCGGGCAGCGGTTCCGGCAGCGCGGTGACCTCCGGGCTGCCGATCTCCGTCTCACCCTGGTATTCCTGCACCGTGCCGGTGACCCGCACGCTCTGCCCCGCGGTGACCGCGCCGGCGGCGTCCGAGCCGAACACGAAGACGGCGTCGGAGGCGCCCGGCGTCCGGTCGTCCGCGGGCCGGCCGCCGGAGCCGCCGGTCTGCAGGAAGAAGCCGTTCAGGCCGCCGGCCGGGTAGGTCGCGGTCACCACACCCTCGGTGGTCACGCTCTGTCCCGCGTACGGGGAGGTGTCGGTGTCCGTGCCCTGGATGGCCGCGATCGTCAGCGTCTGCGGTGCGGGCCCGCCGTCGTCCCCGCCGCCGTCATCGCCGCCGTCCCCGCCGCTGTCATCGCCGTCGGATGCGGCGTTGCGGGGGGTGGGCGCGGCGACGTGGAAGTCGGCGGCGTTGTCGTCGGTGTCCGTCCCGTCCGCCGAACGCTGGTAGCTCAGGGTGAGCGAGTTGCCGGTCGGTGCGCTCGTCTCGGGCGAGTTGCTGGTCCCCCACCCGATCTTGTCGATCACCGCGGGGTCGGTCGGCAGCACGCCGGACCCGCTCGACGCCAGGTAGAGGGTGCCGCCCGCGGCGCCCGGGTTCACGCTGCCGCCGGTGCTCGCATCGGGCGCCGGCAGCGGCTCGCCGGGGTTGCTGCCGGCGCCGTTGCCGGGCAACTGGACGAGGAAGTGCCCATGCGCGGCGACGGTGCCGGACAGCGCGAACACCTGCGATCCGCCGGGCACCACGGTGCTCGTCGCGGCGCGGTACTGCAGGGTGTCGCCGGCCAGCGAGACGGCGCCGCCGGACGGGTTGTAGAACTCCACGAACTTGTTCTGGTAGCTCGCACCGGACGAGCCGCCGTTGACGTACACCTCGCTGATGACCAGGCCGGAACCGGCCGGGTCGGCGAACGCCGGGACGGCGGTCAGGGCGCAGGCCAAGCCCGCTGTGGACAGCGTCAGGGCCGCGGCGACGGTTCGCCGGGTCAACGCAGGGGACACGGACCGACCTCCATGGTGACTGTTCTGGCTGGGGCGCCGGGTCGCCCGGTGCCCGCGCAGGGACGCTAGGCGTCCGCTGCCGGCCCCGGGACGGACAGAATGTGAACGGTGCATGACAGGCTAGAGCACGTTTGTCGATGCCGGGTGATGTCGTGCGTCACGACCCGGCCGCGCCGCGGCCCGTGCCCGGCGTGCGGTGGCTACCCTCCTTGTCCGGTCGCCATCACGCCCGGTGGCACGGGAGCAGCCTCCGGCGTGGCACGGGAGCAGCCTCAGGAGCGACGCGGGAGCGGCCTGCGGTGTGGGCCCGAACGGCCTGCGGTGTGGCACTGAGCAGGAAGGACGATCGACGCGATGACCGACCAGGGGCCGCCGCCGTCCGGCACCGTCTACGGACGTGGCGGCGTGGACGTCCGGGAACCACGGGCCGGCTGGCTCACCCGTACGCACCCGGCGGTGACCGCGGGGACAGGCGCCGCGATCGTCGCGGTGATGGCGCTGGGTTACGCGGTCTGGCGTGCCAACGTGGATCCCCCCGCGCCCGCGGTCGCCGCCTCCGCTCCCGCCTCGGCCCCGGCCGCCTCGCCGGCCCCGTCGCCGTCGCCGTCGCCGCGGCGCCTCACCACCGGCTCGTGGGTGCTCGCCGCGGCGGACGACCCGGACACCCGCCTGACCCGCGACGGCGACTTCGCCGCGATGTCCTCCGACGGCGAGCCGCAGGTGCTGACCGTGTCCGCGGGGCTGGCCGACGACGCCTGCTTCTCGTTCGCCACCGGCGGCGGCGAATACCTGCGCCACTTCGACTACCGGCTGCGCTTCGACGCGCCGGACGGCTCGGACCTGTTCCGCAAGGACGCGACCTTCTGCCCGCTGGACGACGCCGATTCCGGGACGGTCCGGCTGCGATCGACGAACTACCCCGGCCACGTGATCCACCGCCGGGACGGCGGGCTCTACATCGACGAGCCGGACGGCACGGACACCTTCACCGACCGCAGCTCGTTCGCGGTGGCCACGCCGCCGGGGTGACCCGCCGCCGGGACCGCTCGCGACGGCACGCGACGAGACACGGCGGGGGTGGGACAGAACGGGACGGGCGGCTCGGGGCATGTCCCGCCGTACCGGTGCCCGGACGGCCCCGGGTACGGCGCGACGCGGCATGTCCGCGGCGGTGTTTGGCCGTCGCCGCCACGCTCAGTACAGTGCCACCGGCGCACAGTGCCCCGGCGCGGGGCGGTCGCGGACGGCGGCACGCCCCGGGAGGAGACATGACGAGCACGACGGCCGGCACGCCGGCACACGGCGACGCCACCGGCGACGCCACCCAGGAACCGGCCGGCACGGCGACACCGGCCGGCGGTATCGATCCCGCCCGGCTGGCGCTGTGCCTGGACGTGCTCGCGCAGGCCGAACGGCTGCCGGTCGAGCATCCGGACGCGGTCGCCGTGCGGCGGGCCACGTCGGGGCTGTTCAAGACCGCGAAGATGCGCCGCCGGCGGGATCGGCGCGACGCGGAACTCGCCGCCGACCGCGCGGTCACCGCGGCCACCGCGACCGGCGCGCCCGGTCGCATCGACGACGAGACCGCGGGACTGCCGCTGCGCTCGCCGACCACCGGCACCTCGGCCGGCACGCTGCGGCGCGCACGCGGCTGCTACATCTGCAAGGTGCGCTACCGGGAGGTGGACGCCTTCTATCACCAGCTCTGCCCGCCGTGCGCCGCGCTGAACCACGCCCGCCGCGAGGCCCGCACCGACCTGACCGGGCGGCGGGCGCTGCTCACCGGCGGCCGGGCCAAGATCGGCATGTACATCGCCCTGCGACTGCTGCGCGACGGCGCCGACCTGACCATCACCACGCGTTTCCCGCACGACGCCGCGCGACGGTTCGCCGCCATGCCCGATCGCGACGCGTGGATGCACCGGCTGCGGGTGGTCGGCATCGACCTGCGGGACCCGGCCCAGGTGGTGGCGCTGGCCGATTCGGTGGCGCAGCGGGGACCGCTGGACATCCTGATCAACAACGCGGCGCAGACGGTGCGGCGCTCCCCCGGCTCGTACGCCGCCCTGAGCGCCGCCGAGGCCGACCCGTTGCCCGGCGGCCCGCTGCCGGAGCTGGAGTTCCTCGCCGGCCGCCCGCGCACCGGGGAACCGGCCACCGGGGAACTGGCCACCGGGCAACCGGCCACCGGGCAACCGGCCACCGGGCAACCGGCCGGACCGCCCGCGGTGAGTGGCGCGGCGGTGACCGCGCTGGCGCTGGCCGCCGGGCCGTCCGCGGTGGACGCCGGCGGTCTGCTGCCGGACCTGGCGGCGACCAATAGCTGGAGCGACCGGGTGCACGAGGTGCCGCCCACCGAGTTGCTCGAGGTGCAGCTATGCAACGTGACCGCGCCGTTCATCCTGGTCAGCCGCCTTCGCGCGGCCATGATCGCGTCGCGGTTCCCGCGCCGGTACGTGGTCAACGTGTCCGCGATGGAGGGCGTGTTCAGCCGCGGGTACAAGGGCGCCGGTCACCCGCACACGAACATGGCCAAGGCCGCCCTCAACATGCTGACCCGCACCAGCGCGGCGGACCTGTTCGCCGACGGCATCCTGATGACCAGCGTGGACACCGGCTGGATCACCGACGAGCGGCCGCACCCGACGAAGATGCGGCTGGCCGAGGACGGCTTCCACGCGCCGCTGGACCTGAGCGACGGCGCCGCCCGGGTGTACGACCCGATCGTGCGCGGCGAACTGGGCGAGGACGTGTACGGCTGCTTCCTGAAGGACTACGCCCCGGACCCGTGGTGAGGCAGCCCCGCACCGCCCGGCCTGCGGCCCGGCAGGCGGGCGGGCCGCCCGGCCTGCGGCCCGGCAGGCGGGCGGGCCGCGTCACGGGCCGGGCAACGCCCGGTAGGCGGGCCGCAGCAGGTCGGCCAGCGTCCCCGGGTCGACGGCCAGGTCCGGCGGGTCGGCCTCGTCGAGCACCGCGCCGGCCCGCGTGGCCGCCGGCGGCGCGGGCGGCGGGCGGGTCCGTGCCGCGGCGCGCCAGAACTCCTCCGGGTCGACATCCGCACCGGCGGACTCGGCCACCGGCGCGCCGGACACGCCCGGCCCCGCCCCGGGAGCCGGCCCCGCCCCGGGAGCCGGGTCCGCCCCGGGAGCCGGGTCCGGCGCCTCCCCGTCCATGACGGCCGCGCCGCGCACCTGGCGCAGGCGCACGAGCAGCTCGTCGCGGGCCCGACCGCGCCACGCGAACGCCCGGAACGGGTCCTCGTCGAACGCCGCGGCCAGCGCGTACAGCGCCGCGGCCAGATGGGTGCACGGCCGCGGCCAGCGGCCGCACGAGCAGTCCATCGCGATCTCGGTGAGCGACAACGGCAGCAGGCTCAGCCCGGCGGCGTCGAAGACCTCCTCGATGCCGGCCGGCATCCGGCCGGCGAGCAGGTCCGCCGCGTACCGCGCCTGGGCGGCCAGGTCGTCCTCGACGCGCGCCCATTCGGCCGCGCCGAAGGCCCGCACCGCCACCCGGGCACGGGCCGTGTCCGCCTCGTCCGGGCCGCGCACCAGGGCCACCGCGATGCTGCCGGACACCGTCAGGTCCCGCACGTGACCCGCCCGCGCGGCGCGGCGGCCGCGGGCGAGCACCGGCGTCATCCGCAACGCCTCGAACATGGCCAGGAAACCGGCCGCGAACCCGTCAGTCATCGACGGCCTCCGGGTCCAGCGCCAGCAGTTCCCGCAGCTCGGTCGTGGACAGGCTGGTCAGCCACCCCTCCCCGGCGCCGACCACCCGGCGTGCCAGGGCGCCCTTGTCGGTGATCAGCGCGTCGATGCGCTCCTCCACGGTGCCCATGCAGAGCAGCGTGTGCACCTGCACGTCGCGGCCCTGGCCGATGCGATAAGCCCGGTCGGTGGCCTGTTCCTCGACCGCGGGATTCCACCACCGGTCCACGTGCACCACATGGTTGGCCGCGGTCAGGTTGAGCCCGGTGCCTCCGGCCTTGAGGGAGAGCACGAACACGCCCGGCCGTGGATCGTCCTGGAAGGCCGCCACCGTCTCGTCGCGCTGCGCCCGGGAGGTGCCGCCGTGCAGGTGCCGCACCGGCGCGCCGAAACGGGCGGTCAGGTGCGGCACCAGCATCGAGCCGAAGCGGGCGTACTGGGTGAAGCACAGTGCCCGTTCGCCGCGCGCCAGCACCCGGTCCAGGATCTCCTCCAGCCGGTCCAGCTTGCCGGACCGGCCGGGCAGCGGCGAACCGTCGCGCAGCAGCAGCGCCGGATGATCGCAGACCTGTTTCAGCTTGGTCAGGCCGGCCAGCACGATGCCCTTGCCGGCGCCGCCGGTGCTCTCCGCCAGCCGTTCCAGCATGTCGTCCAGGACCGCCTTGTAGAGCGTGGCCTGCTCGGCGGTCAGAGCGCACAGATGCCGCAGGTGTCGCTTCTCCGGCAGGTCGGCGAGCACCTGCGGATCGCTTTTCACCCGGCGCAGCAGGAACGGCCGGATCGCCTGGCGCAGCCGGGCCGCGGCCTCCTCGTCGGCGTGTCGTTCGATACCGACGGCGAACCGGGCGCGGAACGTGGGCGCGGCGCCGAGCACGCCGGGGTTGAGCCAGTCCATCACGGACCACAGCTCGGCCAGCCGGTTCTCCACCGGGGTCCCGGTCAGGGCGATCCGGCTGCGGGCCGGCAGGCGGCGCACCGCGCGGGCGGTGCGCCCGGCGCTGTTCTTCACATGCTGCGCCTCGTCCAGCACCACCCGGTCCCAGGCGATCGTGGCGAGCAGGCCGGCGTCGCGCGCCGCGGTGGCATAGGTGGTGAGCACCAGGTCGGCGCCGCGGGTCAGGTCGTCCGGCCGGTCGCGCTGCGTGCCGTGCCACACCCGCACGGTCAGCGACGGGGCGAAGCGGGCGGCCTCCCGCCGCCAGTTGCCGAGCACCGACAGCGGGCAGATCAGCAGCGTCGGACCGCGCCGGACGTGCAGCAGCAGCGCGAGCACCTGGACGGTCTTGCCCAGGCCCATGTCGTCGGCCAGCAGCGCGCCCAGGCCGACGGCGTCCATGAACACCAGCCAGGACACCCCGCGACGTTGGTACGGGCGCAGGGTGGCGGTCAGCCCCGCGGGCGCGTCGATCAGCTCCAGTCCGCGCGCCAGGTCCCCGCTCAGCAGGTCGGCCGCCCAGCCGCGGCCCGAGGTGGCGGTCACCGGCAGCGGCAGCTCCTCGGGCGGCAGCAGCCGGATCATCTGCAGCGCCCGCCCGGCGGTGGCCGTCCCGCCGCCACGGCCCAGGAAGTCCAGCCCGGCCCGCAGCCGGTCGGGGTCCAGGTGCACCCAGCGCCCCCGCAGACGCACCAGGGGCACCTTGACGCGGGCCAGGTCGGACAGTTCCCCGTCGGTGAGCACACGGCCGCCGAGCGTCAGCCCCCACTGCATGTCGACCAGCGAAGCGAGGTCGACGGTGCGGTCGCGCAGCACCGGAGCGACCGGGTCGCGCTCGCGCACCCGCAGCGCCAGGCCGAGCCCGGCGCGTTCGCGCCACCACGCCGGCAGCAGCACGCCGAACCCGGCCTGGGCCAGGTCGGCCGCCGCGACCAGGAACCGGTGCGCGCCCTCGGTGTCCAGCACCAGCTCCGCCGGGTGACGCTCGCGCAGCGCCGGTTCCAGGTCGGGATGCAGCCGCACCGCCCGGCCCAGCCCGGCGAGCAGACGCTCCTGCGGACGCCGTGTCCAGCGCCGTAGCGGGGCGATCCGGTCGCGCCAGATCTCGCCGGCCGGCACCAGGACGCTCGGCTCGTCGATGGCTTGCAGCAGGAACTCCAGCAGCCACGCCGGTCCAGTGCCGGGCTCCGCCACGCCGGTGGTGGCGTCCGGCGGCTCGGGGTCGTCGTCGAGGTGGCTGAGCCGGAAACACACTCGCACGGCGGCCCGGGTGCTCGCCGCGGCGTGCCACTCGTCCAGCCGCCGGGCCAGCCCGGTCACCTCGCCCGGCGCCGCGTCGAACCCGGCGTCCCCGGCGAGCGCGGTGAGCCAGGCGGACAGCACCCCATGCCCGGCTGCCCCATGCCCGGCTGCCCCATGCCCGGCTGCCTCATGCCCGGCTGCCTCATGCCCGGCATCGCCCAGTTCGACGCCGGCGAGCGCCAGCCGGGTGCGGACCAGCCCGTCGACGAGCCGGTCCAGTGCGGCGGTCAGCGCCGGGGCGGCGCCCGCGAGCGCACCGGCGGTCCGTTCGGCGCGGCACGCGGGCGGCATCCGCTCGCGCAGGTGCTCGAAGCGGGCCGCGTCGGACCCGGTCAGCACCGGGCGCCACCGCGCCCGCGGACGTCCCGCACCGGCCGGCGTCACCGCGGGCAGCACCCGGCCGCGGCGCACCAGATCCGCCGCGAACTCGCACAGCTCCACCAGGTATGACGCGGACGCGCCGACGCGCCCGCCGGCCTCCTGCACCACCTCGTCGGTCAGGAACGGCACCGTCACCGCGGGCACCGACCAGGCGCGCAGCCGTGGCCGGCCGCGCCGGGCGGGCAGTCCCAGTTGCGGCGACGGCAGCGGTGCGGTCGCGGTGGAGGGCAGCAGGAGCACGGCGTCCGGCCGCACGTCGCCGGCCGGCAGGTCGCGGCGGGGTGCCGCGAACGGGTGGGCCGGGGCGTCCCGGCGACGCCGCGGCCGGGCCGGGCCGGGCGGGTCGCCGGGCGCCGAGCCGGGCGCGGCGGCCGGGGCGGTGGGCCGCACGTCGGTCTCGGCCCACACGGCCAGGGCGCCGTCCCCGGCGATGACGCCGTGCATCACCCGGGTCGCGGACCGCGCGGGCAGCCTCCCGCCGGCGTCGGCGGGCATGCCTGTCGGGTCCCCGGTCACCGCAGTGACCAGGTCACCTGGGGCGGCCGGACCCGTGCGCACACCGGCCCGCCGTCCGCGCCGGTCAGGCCGAGCCGGGCGACGAGTGCGCCCCGGTCCTCGTGGGCGGCACGCAACTGCGCCGCCGGCACGTCGGTGAACAGCAGCTTCGCCCGGCGGAACAGGGCGAAGCCGGCACCCGGCGGGTCGTCGGGAGCGGTGTCCTGCGCCGCGCCCCAGGCGAGGTAGAGGAAACGGGCGCCCGGCCGGCCGTGCACGAACGGGCCGCCGACGTCGAGCAGGCCGTCGACCTCCCGGCTGGTCACCGCGAACTCCCAGCACGCCTCGCTCGCATCGCACGGCAGCCGGGACACCACCTCGGCCGCGCGCTGCACACCCACCTGCACACCGCCCAGGCGCAGGCTGTCGGCCTGCGCCCCGGCACGGCGGCCGGGCAGGTCGTGGCCCTCGATCCGGATGCGCATGCCGCGACTCTAATCCGGGCCTGTGACACGACCGGCCGGCAACGCCGCCCCGGCACGCGGCAGACCGGTCACGCCTTGCGCACCTGCCGGCCAACCTCCGCGCGGAGCCGCACGAACTCGGCCTGCTCCCGGGTGGCGATCTGCTCCCCGCGGGTGGGCAGCGTCACCGGCAGGTCGGCGACCACACCCGCCGGGCTGCCGTTGAGCACCACCACCCGGTCCCCCACATACACGCTTTCGTCGATGTCGTGCGTGACGAACAGGATCGTCATCTCCGGTCCGCGCACCGTCAGCAGCAGATCCTCCAGGTCTTCCCGGGTCTGCGCGTCCACCGAGCCGAACGGCTCGTCCATCAGCAGCAGCGACGGGCGGAACGCCAGGGCGCGGGCGATCGCCACGCGCTGCTGCATGCCACCGGACAGTTGCCACGGCCGCCGCGCCGCCACGGCGGCCAGCCCGACCGCGTCCAGCGCCGACGCCGCGGCGGCACGCCGCTGGGCACGGGTCCCGCCGCGGCGGCGCAACGGCAGCGCCACGTTGTCGCGCACGGTCAGCCAGGGCAGCAGCGATCGCCCGTATTCCTGGAACACCACCGCCAGACCGCCCGGCACCCCGGCGACCGGCCGGCCGTCGATGCGGATCGTGCCCCGCGCGGGCGCGGTCAACCCGGCCACGCAGCGCAGCAGGGTGGACTTGCCGCAGCCGGACGGGCCGACGATGCTGACCAGCTCGCCGCGGCGCACGGTGAGGTCGACGTCGCGCAGCACCGGATGACCGGCGTACGCGTGACCGAGGCCGTCGATCTGCAGCATGCGTTCAGATCGCGTCCGGGGCGTACGCGGACGTCTCGCCCGCGCTCACCGGCACGTCCAGCAGATAGGGGCCGTCCGCGGCGAGGGCCGCGGCCAGCGCGTCCGGCAGGTCCGCCGCGTCGGCCACCCGGGCACCGGCGCAGCCCAGCCCGCCGGCCACCGCCACCAGGTCCAGTCCGGGGATGTCGGTGCCGACCGTCCGCGGCGTGCCCAGCCGCCGCCCGAGTTGCTTGACCGCCTCGTAGCCGCCGTTGTTGAGGACCACGAAGGTCACCGGCGCGCGGTAGCGGGACGCCGTCCACAGGGCCTGGATGGAGTACATGCACGAGCCGTCGCCGGCCACGCAGACCACCCGTTCGCCGCCCCCGGCCAGGGCCCGGCCGACGGCGACCGGCAGCCCCCAGCCGAGCGCCCCGCTACCGGTGGTCAGGAACCCGCCCGGCCGGGTGATCGGGAACCGGGCGTGGAAGGTCTCCCGGTGGCTGGGGATCTCCTCCACCACCACGGTCTGCTCCCCGATCAGTTCCCGCATCGCCGCCACGGCCAGGCCGGGATCGATCGGGTCGCGCAGCGGCGGGCGCGGCGGCAGGACCCGGGCCGGCGGTTCCGGGCGGTCCCGTTTCTCCACCAGTTCCAGCAGGCCGGCCAGGCCCGCCCGGACGGTGGTCAGCACGCTGGTGCCGGCCGGCGCCCACGCCGCCTGCGCCGGGTCGCAGTCGAGCTGGAACAGGCTGGTGCCCGCGGGCAGGAAAGGGCCGCCGCTGTGCACGTGATATTTGAAGATCGGCCCGCCCACCGACACCACCACGTCGTGGCCGTCCAGCAGGCGGACGATCTGGTCGCGTACCGGAGGCAGGAAACCGCGGAACAGCCGGTGCGTCTCCGGGAAGCCGGACCGGGCGGACAGCGGGGTGAGCCAGACCGCGGCCGTGGCCCGTTCGGCGAACTCCACCGCCAGCGCCTGCGCATCGTCCTCGTCCACCCCGGCGCCGATCACCAGCGCCGGGCGGGCGGCGGCGTTGACCGCCTCGGCGACCACCCGTAGCGCGTCCCGGTCGGCGGTGAAACCGTGCAGCAGGGTCCGCGGTTCCACCGGCTCGGCGGGCTGGTCCCAGTCGTCCTCCGGGACGGACACGAACACCGGGCCGCGCGGCGGCGACATCGCCGTGCGGTACGCCTCGGCGATCGCCGCGGGCACGTCCTGCGCCCGTTCCGGCTGGGCGCTCCATTTCACGTACGGCCGGGGGAAGGTGGCCGGTTCGTCGGCGGCCAGGAACGGGCGGGTGGGCAGCATCTCGCGGGTCTGCTGACCGGCGATGACCAGCACCGGCACCCGGTCGCGGTACGCGTTGAACACCGCGCCCAGGGAATGCCCGACGCCACCGGCGGAGTGCAGGCTCGCCACGCCCGCCCGGCCGGTGCCCAGCGCGTGCCCGGCGGCCGCGGCCACCGCCACCGACTCCTGCAGGGCGAGCACGTACCGCAGGTCGCTCGGCCAGTCGCGGAGCATCCGCAGCTCGGTCGATCCGGGGTTGCCGAACACCGTGTCGATCCCGGCCTGCCGGAAGAAGTCGAACACCGCGTCGCGGACGGTCATGCTGGTGGCGGGGCGGGTCATGGGCGTTCTCCTCCACGTGTCGCGTCGTGTCCTCGCAGCGCCCGGCGTTCGACGCCGAGCAGCAACGTGTTGAGCAGGTAGCCGAGGATGCCCAGCAGCGCCACCGCCGCCCAGGTGGTGGGCAGGTCGGAACGGCTCTGCGCGTCGATGAGCTGGAAGCCGATGCCGTTCGCGGTGCCGGGCAGCATCTCCGAGAAGACCATCAGGATCAGCGCCAGCGACAGGCTCAGCCGCAGCCCGGCGAAGATCTTGGGCAGTGCGGAGGGCAGGATGATGGTCCGCAGCCGGTCGGTCGCGGACAGGCCGAACACGCGGGCCGTGTCGGTCTGCACCGGGTCCACCGACCGGGCGCCGTCCGCGGCGTTGAGCAGGATCGGCCAGACCGCCCCGGACACGATCGAGGTCACCTGCATGGTGGTGCCCAGGTGCAGCAGCACCACGAACACCGGCACCAGCGTCGGCGGCGGCACCGAGCGGCCGAACTGCAGCAGCGGGTCCAGATAGGCCAGGGTGCGCGGTGACCGCCCGAGGGCGACGCCGAGGGTGACGCCGGCCAGCAGGGCGCCGGCCAGCCCGGCGGCCATCCGGCCGAGGCTGGGCAGCAGATCGGCCGTCGCGGCGGGGGTGAGCCACAGCCGGGTCGCCGGGCCGGAGAACCACAGCTCGTGCATCCGCGCCACGATCGCCGACGGGGGCGGGAAGAAGACGTCACCGCGGCGCCGGGTGACGATCTCCCACGCGGCCACCAGGGCGACGGCCACCGCCCAGCGCCGGGCCACCACGGCGGCCAGCCGCCCGGCCGCGAGGGCCGGGCGGCTGGCCGCGGACGCCACGCTCATCTCCGCACCGCCCGGGCCGTGGCCGCGGCGGGCCGCGGGGAGAGGGGCCGCTGGGAGGGATGCCAGTGGAACAGCCGGCGTTCCGCGCCGGCCAGCACCGCGTTGGCCACCAGTCCCAGCACCCCGGCGCACACCGTGCCGGCCAGCACGTCCACGGTGCCGTCGACGACCTGCTGCGCCTGCGCGATGAACACGCCCAGCCCGTCGCCGAACCCGGCGAGGATCTCGGTGCCCACGGCCAGGATCAACCCCACGGCGGCGGCCAGGCGCACCCCGGTGGCGATGAACGGGGCCGCCGCGGGCAACGCCACCAGCCACAGCACGGTGGCCCGGCCGAACCCGAACACCCGCAGGGTCTCCCGCGGCACCGGGTCCTGGTCCTGCACGCCGTACACGGTGTTGAACAGCACCGGCCAGGTGGCGGCGAACGCGACGAGCGTCACCTCGGTGGTGCGCCCGGCCCCCAGCAGCAGGCTGACCAGCGGGATGAGCGCCACCGACGGGATCGGCCGCAGGAACTCCAGCACCGGGCGCACCGCCGCGCCGGCCGCCGGGACGCCGCCGATCAGCAGCCCGGCCGGTACGCCCACGGCGACCGCGACGGCCAGGCCGGTCAGCCACGCCCGTACGGTGGCGGCGATCTGGGCCAGAAACGCCGGGTCCACGACCAGGTGCGCCGCGCGGGCGAGCACGGCGGACGCCGGCGGCAGGAAGCCGGGCGGCACCACACCGGTGACCGCGAGCAACTCGCTGAGCGCCACCACGGCGGCGATCCCGGTCGCGCCGCGGACGATCCGGCCGGTGCCCGTCACCGCGGGCCTCAGCGGGCCGCCGGCGTGAAGATCAGGCCGGCCGGGTCGATGTCGGCCTTGAGCAGACCCTGCTTCACCATCAGGCCGATCAGCCGCCGCATCCGGGCCGCGTCCGGGGCTGCCGGATAGCCGGGCAGGGTGAGCGCGGTGGCGGTCTGCTCGTCCACCTTGGCGTAGGACGGCAGCACCCGCTCCACCGCGGAGCGGTCGGCGGCGGCCAGCGCCTGCGCCTTCTCGATCGCCCGCTGGAACGCCGCCGCGGTGCGCGGATACTTCGTCACGAACTCCGCGCTGCTGACGTACCCGCTGACCGGCAGGCCGGTGACCGGCGGCCCGCCGCCGTCCACCACCATGCGGGCCTTCAGCCTGCGCTCGATGACCGTGCCGAACGGCTCACCGGTGTGCACCGCGTCCACGTCACCGCCGGCCAGCGCCTTGTCCATCAGCGGGAAGGGCACCGCACGGTATTTCACGGTGGACGGGTCGACGCCCTCGGCGGTCAGGATCTCGTTGAGCGTGAGCGACTGGATGTTGTTGAGGATGTTCACCGCGACTGTCCGCCCGGCGAGGTCGGCGGGCGTGCGGATCGGCGAGTCCGGCGCCACCAGCAGCCGCATGAACCGCGGGGCCTGCGCCGCGCCATCGGCGATGATCTTCAGCTTGAGGGTGCCCTGAGCATGGGCCTGGAGAAAGGTCACGTAGTTGGCCCCGGCGATCACATCGACCTGACCGTTCTGCAGCGCCGGGAGCGCGGCCAGGCTCTGCGCCACCGGCTGGACCTTGACGGTCAGGCCCTCGGCCTGGAACATCCGGCGCGCCATCGCGATGTGCAGCGCGGCGACGTCGAGCAGTGGCAGTGCGGCCACCACCACGGTGTCCTTTTCCAGGCCGGAGTCCGAGCCGGTGGACGTGCCGCTGTCGCACCCGGCGACCGCGGCCAGCAGCAACGCGGTCGCCGCGGCGACCCGACGGCGCACCTTCATAGATCTCAGTGAATACCCGGCGTTCCGCCGATGGCAAGGGGCCGGGCGGGGTCGCGTGCGGGGCGTCGCTCAAGCGGCCTTCCCGGCGCCGACCGCGGGCGCGGTCGCGGTGGCGCGCACCGGCAGCCGGATCGGGCCGCGCAGCAGGCCGCCGATGCGGCGGCGCATCGGCCCGGCGCGGCGCAGGCCGGGCATCCGCTCGGCGAGCATGCGCAGTGCCACGGTCGCCTCCAGGCGGGCCAGCGGCTGGCCCACGCAGTAGTGGATGCCGCTGGAGAACGCCAGATGGTCGGCGCCCGGCGTGCGGTGGATGTCGAACCGGTCCGGGTCGGCGAACACCTCCGGGTCGCGGTTCGCGCCGCCCAGCAGGGTGACCACGAAGTCGCCGGCGCGCACCGTCCGGCCCGCCAGCTCCACATCCTCCAGCGCGCACCGGGCGGTCCGCTGCACCGGCGGGTCCCACCGCAGCGTCTCCTCGATCGCCGGCCCGGCCAGTCCGTGCGGGTCCGCGCACAGCTCCGCCCATTGCCGCGGGTGGTCCAGCAGCGCGTTCACCGCGTTGCCGACCAGGTTGACCGTGGTTTCGAAACCGGCCACCAGCAGCAGATTGCACAGCGGCACCATCTCCTGCGGGCCGATCCGGTCCCCCCGCGCGGCCACGATCCGGCTGATCACGTCGTCGGCGGGGGTGTGCCGGCGCAGCTCGAACAGCTCCTCGAACAGCACGCGCAGCTCGGCGGCGGCCGCGCGCAGCCGGGCGGCGTGACGCAGCGACGAGATGCCGTCCAGCGCCCCGCCGATGACCACGCCGTAGCGGGCGAACCGTTCCGCGTCCGCGTCCGGCACCCCCAACAGGTCGGTGATCACCGCGATGGGCAGCGGGGCGGCGAGCGCGGACACCACGTCGAACTCCGCGCCGGCCCGGGTCAGCAGCTCGTCGACCGTGCGTTCGATCCGCGGCCGGTACGCCGCCATCCGGCGCGGCCCGAACGACGGCTGGGCGAGGCGACGCAGCCGGGTGTGGTCCGGCGGGTCACGGTCCAGCATGGACATGTCGAACTCGTCGGCTTCCGAGCCGGCCACCAGTTCCGCCGAGCGCACGCCGAAGCGGCGGTCGCGCAGCACGGCGTCGCAGACGCGGTGGGTGGCGGTCATCCAGCGCCCGAGCCGCGTCGGCACCAGGGCGCCCTGTGCGCGGACGCGGCGGTACACCGCGTACGGGTCGTCGCGGCCGGTCCGCAGGTGCAACTGCGAGATCGGGTCGTGGTGCAGGTAGCCGTGATAGACGAAGCCGAGCCGACGCCGGTAGAGGCCCCCCGCGAAGGCCACCGCGGTGCGCAGGTCGCCGGCGCCCAGCCGGCCCCGGTCAGCCATGGTCACGCGCCCAGGCGTCGACCAGCCCGCCGAAGTGCGCCAGGAACCGCTCGTGCTCGTGCACCGGATAGGCCGCCCGGACCGTCTCGCGCAGCAGGGAACGGAACTCCTCGCTCATCACCCAGTCGTACACCATCGCATCGACATGGCTCAAATGCTTGTCACAGAACTCCTGATAGCGATCGATGTCGAAGTAGTCGTCGGCGAGCCGCCGGTACGCCGCCAGCTTCTGCCGGTAGTCCAACCCGGGGTCGTCGGCGATCGCGAAGTAGGCCGAGGTGTCCAGGTCCAGGCGCGGGCGGCGCCCGGTGACCACGCAGAACACCGTCCAGCGCAGCAGCGCGGTCATCGCCCACGGGAAGTAGTAGTGCAACGACGTGACGGCCACGTCCGGGCACGCGTTGGCGTAGTCGATCGGGTGCACGTCCGCGCCGCGGATCAGCGACTCGCACGAGTTGAACTCCCACCGGAAGAACGCGTTGATCAGCCGCGAGATGGTGACCACCTCGTCGCCCACCGGAGCGGTGAGGAAGTCGTGCGACACCGCGTACCGGTCGTGCATGGGCAGCTCCGGGCGGAACTTCATCACCATGGTCTCCGGGCCGATGGTCAGCGACCGGGCGAACACGTCGTAGTCCTCCACCGCGGCCTGCAGGTGCATGAGCCGCTCCCCGGAGGCGTCGTAGGCCGCGTGCAGCTCCGCCGGGTCGCGGATCTTGGACACGCCGACCCAGGCGCCGCCGTCGTAGGGCTTCATGTACATCGGATAGCCCACCCCGGCGGCGGTGGCGTCCAGGTCGAACGACTGGTTGTAGCGCGCCGAGGTGTACGCCCACCGGGAGTTGTCCAGCGGGTTCTTGTACGGCACCAGCACCGTCTCGGGCACCTTCAGGCCGAGCCGCATCATGGCGCAGTACGCGGCGTGCTTCTCCATGGACTGGAACGTGAACGGGCTGTTCAGCAGGTACACGTCGTCCATCAGGGAGATCTTCTTCAGCCACTCGCGCGGGTGGTAGTACCAGTACGCGAGACGGTCGATGACCAGGTCGTGGCGCGGGCGGTAGCGCAGGTTGAACGGCTCGATGGTGACCCGCACGCTGCGCACCCGGTGGGTTCGCCCGTCCGGCCCGCCGACCGTGCCGAGGCGGCGCAGCAGGCCCTCGTACGCCCGTGGCCAGTCGTCCTCGGTGCCCAGCAGCAACCCGATGGTGTGCTCGACGTCCGCCATGCTCGCCTCCCGCCCGGCCTGCTCGCCCGGGTGCTCGGTCATCCCCAGATCGTGTGCAGCAGCGCAGTCAGGTGCGGGTCGAGGGCGTCACGCCACCCGATCCAGTTGTGCGCGTCGGGCACCTCGGCGTATTCCAGCCGGTAGCCCTGCCGCCGCAGGGCCTGCGCGGTCTCCCGGTTGTTGGCCCGGTTCTCCTCGACCGCCCCGCAGGTCAGCACCGTGGGCACGGCCGGGCCGTCGGGGCTGCGGACCAGCCGGCCGGTGAAGCGCACGATGCGCAGGTAGCGGCGGAAGCCGGACTCCTGCCGGTCGTGCCGGGGCCGGAAGAAGCTGCCGGACTGCAGGAACAGGCCGGCGAAGCACTCCGGGTGGCGCCGCTGGGCGTGCAGCATGGCCAGCGCGCCCAGGCTCGCCCCGGCACCCACCACCGGCGCCCGCGTGCCCAGCTCGGCGCCGATGCGCGGCAGCACGTCGCGGGCCAGCGCGCGGGCGTACGCCGGGCTGGCCGAGTACCACTCGAAGCGCTCGCCGGGCGGCAGCAGCACGAGATGGTGCGGCGGCAGGCGCCCCGAGCCGGTCATCGCGGCGGTGTAGTGGCCCAGCCGGCCGTACCGTTCGAAGTCGGGACCGTCGTGCGCGACAAGCACCCGGTCGGTGGGCACGGCGGGCGAGAAGATCCGCGCGACCATCTCGCCGCGCACCGAGGGCAGCGGCAGGTAGAGGTCGCGCCACCGTCCGTCGGCGCGGGGCCGGCGCAGCCAGGCGGGCTCCTGGTAGCCGGTGCAGCGCAGCTCCGACATGTCGCCGAACCCGCCGGGCACGCGCAGCGGGTTGTCCGGGTCGAGCACCGTGCGGGCGCCGTCCGGTCCGGTCAGCTCCAGCCGGTATTCCAGGCGCTGCACCGCCGGCCGGGGCACCCGCAGCTCCCACACGCCGTCGCCGGGCTGGTAACGGAACTCGCGCTCGGCGGCCAGGCCGCAGTCCAGGCGCACGGCGGACAGCCGTCGTTCCCGGTCGCGCAGCCGGAAGCAGACCGTCGACGCGGTGCACCACGCCCCGGTCGCCGGTTCCATGACCGAACTTTAACGGGCACGACCGCGCCGCGCGCAAGATCTGACGAGCCGGCCACGGCCGGGCCCGGGGTGTCAGGGCGTGTACGTCTGCGCGGAACGCGGGTCGGACGGCAGCCCGAACATCTCGGCCAGCCCGGTCACCCTAAGCTGCCGGTGCACGAACTCGCTCGGGTTGCGCAGCACGAACCGGGTGCCCGTCTCGCGGGCCGCGTTGTAGCCGGTGACCAGCGCGCCGATGCCCATCGAGTCCATGAAGGTGACGAACGTCAGGTCGACGATCATGGTGCGCGGGCGCTCCCCGTGCAGGGTGCTCAGCAGGGCCTGGCGCAACGCGCCGACGGTGGCCGCGTCGAGAGTGCCGCGAACATCCACCACGATCGCGCCGTCGGCCTGGCGCCGTGTGGTCATCACGGCCTCGCCCATCATCGACCTCCGAACCCGGCACCCTGCCGTGGGGTCACCGTACAACGCCCGCGGCCTGCCTCGCAGGCTGCCGCACGCATCGGGGGTGCTGCCGGACATCGGGTGCGGCCCTTGCGCACCCGTGCCTGCGGCCCGTGCGCACCGGCGCCGGAAGGTCAACTCGGGCAATCAAGATTGCCGGATAGCGCAGATCATCTTGCACGCCGGGCGACCGGACGACTACGGTGGGATCGGTGACCGGCGATACGTGCTCGCCTGCGGCCGCCACTGCGGCCGGGCGCGCGCCCGGCGGATCAGCGCCGTCGCGGCGGGCGCGCGACCGCCGCCGATGGAAGGGGGCCAGGGATGGCCACGACATCGGACCGCACACCGGGCGTCTTCGCCGCCCGCGACATCAGTGCGCTGGTCTCCGAGACGACCGAGGAGGGACACGGCCTCAAACGCGCCGTCGGCGCCACACATCTGACCGCGATGGGCGTCGGCGCGATCATCGGCACCGGCATCTTCGTGGTCATCGGCGAGGGCGCCGGGGTGGCCGGGCCCGCGGTCATCCTGTCGTTCGTGCTGGCCGCGGTGGCCTGTACGTTCTCCGCGCTGTCCTATGCCGAGCTGGCCTCCGCGGTGCCGGTGTCCGGCAGCGCCTACACCTACACCTACGCCACGCTGGGCGAGGTGGTCGCGTGGATCATCGGATGGGACCTGATCCTGGAGTACGGCGTCTCCGTGGCCGGCGTCGCGGTCGGCTGGGGCGGCAATCTGAACGCGTTCCTGGACGCCGCGTTCGGGGTGTCCCTGCCGGACGCCATCGCCAAGTCACCCGAGGACGGCGGCGTGTTCAACCTGCCCGCCGTGCTGATCGTGCTGGCCATCACGCTGCTGCTGGTGCGCGGCGTCACGGAGAGCGCCCGGGTGAACCTGGTCATGGTGGTGGTCAAGCTGACCGTGCTGACCTTCTTCATCGTGGTGGCGCTGGTCAACTTCGGCACCGGCAACTTCCAGCCGTTCGCCCCGTCCGGCGTCGACGGGGTGACCAGCGCCGCGGCGATCATCTTCTTCGCGTACATCGGATTCGACGCGGTCTCCACCGGCAGTGAGGAGGCGCGCAACCCGGGCCGCGAGCTGCCGGTGGCCATCATCGGGTCGCTGCTGATCTGCACGTTCTTCTATGTGCTGACGGCCGTCGGCGCGCTGGGCATCGCCAGCCCGGACCAGATGAAGGACAGCGACGCGCCGCTGTCCGCGGCGTTGGACAAGGGCGCCGGGATGGGCTGGGCGGCCGGCATCCTGTCGTTCGGCGCGCTCGTCGCTATTACCAGCGTGGTGCTGGTGATCATGTACGGACAGACCCGCATCTTCTTCGCCATGTGCCGCGACGGTCTGTTGCCGCAGCGGCTGGCCACGGTGAATCAGCGGTACGGCACACCGGCGGTGCTGACCATCGGCCTGGGTCTGCTGATCGCGGCGCTGGCCGCCCTGGTCCCGCTCAGCGAGATCGTGAAGCTGGTGAACATCGGCACGCTGTTCGCGTTCGTGCTGGTGAACATCGGCGTGATCGTGCTGCGCCGGACCCGGCCGGACATGCCCCGGCCGTACCGGGTGCCGTGGTCGCCGGTGCTGCCCGCGCTGGGCATCGTGTTCGCCGTCTACCTGATGACCGACCTGCCGCTCACCACGTGGGTGCGGTTCGTGGTGTGGCTCGTGCTGGGCATCGTGATCTACGTGGCCTACGGCTACCGCCATTCCCGGATGCGCAGGAGGGCCGCCGAGCGCGGCTGACCGCCACGGCGGGCCGGCGCTGGGCGGGCGACGCTGGGCGGGCGATCACCCCGCCCGGTGCCGGCCGACCCGCTCCGCCGAACTGCGCTCGTCTGCGCCCAGGTCCGCCGGGCCATGGCCGGTTGCGCCCGGCTCCCTGCCCGACGCGCCGGGCGACACCGGCTCCGGAGCGCCGCCGGCCGGCAGCGCGGCGTCGGTGGGCGCCTCGGCGGCGCGCTGGTCCCACGTCGACCGGGTCTGCGGGCGGGCGGCGGCCAGCGTCGGGTTCACCAGCGGCACGTACACGCGGGCGTCCACCGACTCGGCCAGCAGCAGCGCCGCCACCAGCGCGGTCGGGCGTTCCAGCGGATCCCGGTCGAGGCATCGCGAGCACAGGTCGATGACCTCGGGCGCCAGCCCCTCGATGGGCGGCAGCGGATCCGGGTCGGCGTACCGCTGGGCCTCCACCAGGCCGGTCTGAGTGTCCGCATGCCAGGGCAGCCGCCCGGTCAGGCAGTGGTAGAGCAGCACGCCGAGGGCGAACATGTCCGTCGCCGGGGTGGCCGGCAGGCCTTCGAACCGTTCCGGGGCGACGTAGGCCGGGGTGCCCATCACCGGCCCTTCCGGATCCGGGTCGGGCGTGCCGACGGCGGCCGCGATGCCGAAGTCGAGCACCTTCGCGCCGGCCGGGGTGAGCATGATGTTCGCGGGTTTGATGTCGCGGTGCACCACATGTTCGGCGTGCGCGGCGGCCAGCGCCGCAGCCACCTCGGCGCAGATGCGCACGCCGATCTGCCAGTCCAGCGCGCCGCCGTTCAGGTGGTCGTTGAGGGTGTGCCCGTCGACCAGCTCCATCACGATGTACGGAACGTCGCGGCCGGGTGATTGCGCGGTGCCGAAGTCGTGCACGCTCGCCACGTTCGGGTGGGCCAGACGGGCGGCCGAGCGGGCTTCGGTGCGCACCAGCTCAGTGCCGGTCATCCCTTCCAGCGCGCTCTCCACGGCCGGCGACATGATCTTGACGGCTACCGCGCGGTCCAGCACCTCGTCATGGCCCTGCCACACCTCTGACATGCCACCGACACCGATGCGATGCACGAGCCGGTAGCGCCCGCCCAGCGTCCGCATCGCCCCTCCTCGCGCGCCGCCCGCGCTCCGGTCTTCCCCCCGCGCGCGGGCTGTACCCCTGGCAACGTCCGGTTACCCGGGCCATGGACAGCACAAACGCCCCGATCGAGTGATCGAGGCGTGTTGGGGCCGACATGGCGGAGCCGGCCCTTGTGGGGCGGGCCCCGCCACGCGACCGTGTGGCGCTCGTGCGCGCCAGCGGCCAAAACCCTAGATCAACGCCCGGGTGCCGGCCGGCGGCAGGGCGGCAGCGGGTGACCCGGCTCTCAAGCTCGCCGCCACCAGCGCCGGCGGCGGTACCGGGGACAACGATGCGGTCCGCACGTCGTGCAGTCGGTGCCGCGACGCAGATGCTCGTGCGCGGCGAGCCGATGGCCACAAACACAGAGCGCTTGATCCGTGGTCATCGAATCACTCTCAGTAGTGTCAGATCCACAGCACGCTGCCGGGCCGGCGCTTCGATCATGACGACAATCTATCCATCGACCGCCGACGCGGCGACGCGGCGCGCGGAGCAACCAATTCGCTACCATGTAAACACGCAGAGTAGCGATGCCCGAAGTGATCTAATTCACCCAGCGCTATCGGACATTCTGGTCTTGCGGTTGATCATGCCCGTCTCCGGCGTGATGCGAGGTTCCTTTCCCGCACGACGGTGATGGGCCGTCCCGGACGGAGATGTCCATTACGTGCAGTGACGAAAGACGCCATACGTTTACCCCTGTTGCACGAGGGAACCGCCCCTGCTCATACGGTTGGCCAGCAGAAACCACATAGTCTCCTTCACCGAGTCCTTTCGGTCAGTTGACGCTGAGTAGCGGCTTGCTAGATTTGGTCGGACCCGGACGACGCGGTTCTCGGCCCCCGGAGACCGCCATCTCTCCCGCATCGCCCGCCCCCCGGAAGGGAACGATATGGAGCCCTCGGCTTCCTCTAGCACCACTCCCAGTGACGGCGTGAAATCACCTACCGTAAGTGTCGTCATTCCGACGCTGAACGAGGAGCGGAACCTTCCGCACGTTCTCGCCAAGCTGCCGCCGATGGTCACCGAGGTGATCGTGGTGGACGGCGGGTCGATCGACCGGACCGTGGCCGTGGCTCGCGAGCACCGCAGCGACGTGACCGTCGTGCACCAGACCCGTACCGGCAAGGGCAACGCTCTGGCCTGCGGTTTCGCCGCATGCAGCGGCGACATCATCGTGATGATCGACGCCGACGGCTCCACCGACCCGGCGGAGATTCCGGCGTTCGTCGCCGAACTGGTCGGCGGCGCCGACTTCGTCAAGGGATCACGGTTCGGCCGGGGCGGGCACAGCCACGACATCACCCGGCTGCGCAAGGTCGGCAACGACGGGCTCAACCTGGTGGTGAACACCCTGTTCGGAACCCGGTTCACCGACCTCTGCTACGGCTACAACGCGTTCTGGGCCCGCGTCGTGCCGGCGCTGGACCTGCCGGCCATCACGCTGCCCCGCCCGGTGGACGGCAGCAAGCTCTGGGGCGACGGCTTCGAGATCGAGACGATGATCAACATCCGGGCCGCCGCCGACGGCTTGCGGGTCGGCGAGGTGGGCAGCGTGGAGCACGCCCGCCTGCACGGGCAGAGCAACCTCAACACGTTCCGCGACGGCTTCCGCGTGCTGCGCACCATCTTCAGCGAGTACGGCCGGATGCGCCGGCGCGAGCGGATCGCCCGCCGCGGCGGCGCGGTCCTGGTGCACCAGCGGACCCCGGCCGGCGTGGCCACTGCCCCGGTCACCCGGATGGTCCGCCCGCCGGCCCCGTCCGGCCCCGAGCTGCCCCGCCAGCGCACGCCGCACGCCGGCCCCGGCGCGCCTGCCCCGGCCGGCGCGCACCGCAGTGGTGACGTCGCCCGGCTGCGGGCACGCACCGCGATCGACGACTGACTCCCGCCCGAGCCCCCGCCCGAGTCCCCTCGTCTCAGGAGCCCCTCGTGGACCAGCACGACACCGCACCGCACGGCGCCGCCGTCAGCATCGTCATCCCCACCCACGCCGAGCAGCGCTGGCCGCAGCTCGTCCGGACCGTCGCCTCGGCGCGGTCCCAGCAGCACACGCCCGCCGAGATCGTGGTCGTGGTGGACCACAACCCGGCCATGTTCCGCCGGGTGCGGCGGGACCTGCCCGGCGTCACGGTGCTGGAGAACCGGTACGAGAAGGGCGTCTCCGGCAACCGCAACACCGGCGCCTTCCACACCACCACGGAGCTGATCGCCTTCCTGGACGACGACGTGGTGGCCGGGCCGCAGTGGCTGGGCGCGCTGGTGGCACCGTTCGCCGACCCGGGCGTGGTGGGCGCCGGCGGCGCGATCGACCCGGCCTGGGAGGACGCGCGCCCGGCATGGATGCCCGACGAGTTCCTCTGGGCGGTCGGCGGCTCCTACGCCGGCATGCCCACCACCGTCGCCCCGATCCGCAACGTCTGGTCGGCGAGCATGGTGGTGCGCCGCGAGACGTTCCTCGCGGTCGGCGGCTTCCGCACCGGCTTCGGCAAGCTGGGCGCCCAGAACCGCCCCGAGGACACCGAGCTGTGCCTGCGGATGAGCGACGCAGGCGGCGGCCGGTGGATGTACGTCCCGGACGCCGTCATCCGGCACGAAGTGCCGCGCTCCCACTCGACATTCGGGTTCTTCCTGCGCCGGTGCTATGCCGAGGGCCGCGGCAAGGTCCAGATGGCCGGGCTGAAGAGCAGCACCGACAACCTCAGCGCGGAGCGCAGCTACCTGCGGTCGCTGCCGCGCGCGGTCGGACGCAACCTGTCCGACGCCGTACGCGGGCAGGGCTGGCGGCATGCCCTGCGCGCCGGCAGCGTGGTGGCCGGCGTCACCGCAGCCGGGCTGGGCGGCGCGGTGGAGACCGTCGCCGCGCGGCGCGCCACGCGGATGCCTGCGGTGCCGGAGGTGGCCCGATGACCGCCGGCGTCGACCCCCGCGCGGCGCGGCCCGGGCACCGGATGCTGACCGCGCCGCCGGTCACCCCCACCGGGGAGATCCTGCCCGCCGTCGTGCTGGACGTGGACCTGTCCGACCCGCTGCCCACCGTCGCCGCGGTGGCCGCCGACGGGCGCCGGGTGGCGCGCGCCTGGATCCTGGTGCGGTTGTTCACCGAGCCGCTCGGCACCGTGCTCGTGGACGTGCCGGACACCGGGCTGCGCCCCGCCGAACTGGCCGTGGCGGTCCAGGCCGGGCTGAGCGAGCCACTCGCCCCGAAACTGGCCGGCCTGGGACTGGACCGGCTGCCCGTGGACGGGATCACCCCGGCCTGCGAGCCGGCCTTCCTGGCCCGGCGGCGCGAGGTGCTCGCCGACGCACCGCACATCACCGTGGTGGTCTGCACCCGGGAACGCCCGCAGGAGCTGACCCGGTGCCTGGACAGCCTGCTCGACCAGGCGTACCCGGACTTCCGGGTGCTGGTCGTGGACAACGCGCCGGTCACCGGCGCCACCGCCGCCGCGGTGGCTGCGGCAGCCCGCCGTGGTCCGGTCGACTACCTGCGGGAACCCACGCCCGGACTGTCGTTCGCCCGCAACGCCGCCGTCGCCGCCGCGCCGGGCGAGATCCTGGCCTGGATCGACGACGACGAGTACGCCGACCCGAACTGGCTGGCCGAGGTCGCCCGGGCGCTGGCCGACCACCCGGACGCCGACGTGGTCTCCGGCGTGATCGTGCCGGCCGAGCTGGAGAGCACCGCGCAACTGTGGTTCGAACAGTTCGGCGGGCACAGCAAGGGCCGCGGCTTCACCCCGGACGTGTTCTCCCCGGCGACCGCGCACCGGCAGAGCCCGCTCTACCCGCTGCCGCCGTTCGGCACCGGCGCCAACATGACCTTCCGCCCCGGCGTGATCGAACGCATCGGCGGCTGGGACACCGCGCTGGGCGCCGGCACCCCGGCCATGGGCTCGGAGGACACCCTGGCCTTCACCCAGGTGCTGCTCGGCGGCGGCACCATCGTCTACCAGCCCAGCGCGGTCACCCACCACTACCACCGGCGCGACCTTTCCGGTCTGCGCAAGCAGATGGTCGGGTACGGCACCGGGCTCACCGCCGCCTACACCGGCCTGTTGCTGCGCCGCCCGGCGCTGCTGTGGCCGCTGCTGCGGCTCGCGCCCACGGCGCTGCGGGACCTCACCGGCTCGGACAGCCCGCGGGTGGCCACGCTGCGCGAGGACTTCCCGCGCGAGCTGCTGGGCGCCAACCGGCGGGGCATGCTGCGCGGACCGCTGGCGTACCTGCGCGGACGCCGCGCGGCCCGGACCGTCCGGCGGGGGCGCCGCTGACGTGGACTCTGCGCGGTTCACCGGAATCCCGGCCCGGCATTGGGCATCCTCGGTGACGACGGGGTGTCCGCACCGGGCGGGCCGCCGCCCGGACCGGCCCGCCACCGCACGCCCACGCACGACGCCCGGAACCGGCCGCCACCCGGCCACCGGCCCACGGGGACATGGAAGCTGATGGACAAGGACAAGACGCCCGACGCCGCGCGAGCGGCCGACACGCCCGTCCGCCCGGCCACGCCGCACGGACCGGGGCCGCGCGAGCGGATGTCGTCGATCCAGCAGATCGAATCGCCGGATGACGCCACGCACCCGCGGCGGCCCGGCTCCGCACGGCCGCGGGTGCGGACCGGCGTGCAGGTGCGAGCGCCGTGGCCGCCCCGGCGTGATCCGGAGGCCACCGCGGTGATCCGGCCGGGCGACCCGGAAGCCACCGCGGTGATCCGACCCGGCGACCCGGAAGCCACCGCCGTCATCCGACCCGGCGACCCCGAAGCCACCGCGGTGATCCGACCCGGCGACCCCGAAGCCACCGCCGTCATCCGGCCCGGCGACCCGGAAGCCACCGCCGTCATCCGACCCGGCGACCCCGAAGCCACCGCCGTCATCCGACCCGGCGACCCCGAAGCCACCGCCGTCATCGCAACACCGGCCCGCGACGCGGACGCGGTGCCGGCCGCCAGCCGGGCGCCGGTGGTGCCGGGCCGCCCCGGCACCGGGCTGCCCAGCCGGGTGGCCGCGCCGCAACGCGCCGATGGTCGCGACGCCGAACTCCCCGGCGCCGGGGCGTCACGCGCGGACGCCGGCCCGTCCCACGGCCAGGAACGACGGCGGATCCCGCGCTGGGAACGCCGCCGGGTGCCGCGCGGCGGCCCGTGGGATCTGGGCCACGCCCCATTCGTGCTGCTCGTGTCCAGCCTCGGGGTGCTGATGGTGGCGTGGGCCTACGCCGGCGGCCGGGACAGCGCGGCGGGCGCCCCCGTCGCGTACTGGATCGGTCAGATCGTCGTCTTCACCCCTGTCGTGCTGCGCCTGCTCAGCCGGCGCATGGCCGGCGTGGCCGAATCGTTCCTGCTGGTGATGGGGCTGGCCATCAACCAGTACCTGCTGAAGTGGATGTACTCCCCGGACCAGTTCCGGTTCCCGGACGAGTTGCAGCACTGGCTGGCCACCACCATCGTGCTGGAGACCGGGAAGCTGTTCCAGCCCAACCCGGCGTTGCCACCGGCCGTCCACTTCCCCGGCCTGGCCGAGATGGGCGCGGCGATCGCCTCGATGACCGGTCTGCCGGTGAGCGTGGCGGGCATCATGGTCGCCGGGGTGGCGCACCTGGTGTTCGTCGGCGTGCTGTTCGCGTTGGTGCTGCGGACCAGCAACTCGCCGGCGGTGGCCGGCGTCACCTGCGCCATCTACGCCACCGCCCTGCACTACCTGTTCTTCAGCTCGATGTTCCTGTACCAGACCGCGGCGCTGCCGTTCTTCATGCTGGCCATCTGGGCGAACCGGCGCTGGCGCGAGGGCAACGGCCGGGTGTTCGCCGCGATCACGGTGCTGTCCATCGGGCTGACCACGGTGTGCCACCACGTCACCGCGTTCGCGCTCGTCGCGACCCTGCTGCTGGTGAGCGTGGCGGAGGTGGCCACGCACCGGCCCCGGCGCTGGTCGGCGCTGATCATGCCGACCGTGGCGCTGGCCGTGGTGAGCGCGTGGATCCTGCTGGTCGCGCGAGACGTGATCGGATATCTGGAGGCGCCCGCCGAGCAGGTGGTCGAGACCGTGCGGATGTTGCTGACCAACGAGGTCAGCGCCGGGTCGGTGTCCGCGCCGGTGTCGGTTGGCCAGCTCGTGTTGCAGGGCTCCGGCCTGATCGGGCTGTTCGTGCTCTACCTGGCGGTCGCGCGGGACATGGTGACGCGCCGGGACTCCGACGACTGGCGGTGGGCGGCGCTGGCCGGCGGCGCGATCTTCTTCGCCGGCAACGGGGTGCGGTTCCTGGGGCAGAACGGGCCGGAGATCGCCGGGCGGCTGTCCACCTTCACGTACGTGCCGATCTCCATCATCGCCGCGATCGCCCTGGTCCGGGCGGTGCAGATCCTGCCGGCGCGGGACGCCGAGGGCCGCCGCTGGTGGGTTCAGCCGGCCCTGTATGTGGCCCCGCCCACCGGCCGCAACCTGGTGCTGCGGGTGCTGGCCGGGTCCGCCCTGGTCACCATCCTGATGATCGGCGCGCGGGCGGGCGGCTGGCCGCCGCTGGGTTCGCTGCTGCCCGGCCCGTACCTGGCCGGCGGCTTCGAACGGTCGGTGGACGCGTACGGCGTGGACGCCGCGAACTGGGAACGCACCACGCTCGGCCCGGGCCACCGGGTCGGCGGGGACGTGACGTCGGTGTCGCTGGCCTCCACGTACGGGCGGCAGGATCCGGTCCGCGAGGTGGGCTCGCTGTACTACGCCGACCAGTGGACGCTGGACGACGAGCAGAAGGTCGCCGACCTGGGCCTGGACTATCTGGTGGTGGACCGGCGGCTGAGCACCCAACTGCCGGTCAGCGAGGCGTACTTCGAGAACGACCCGCGGGCCGGCCGGATCACCCAGCCGCTGACCGCCGCGCAGATCGGCAAGTTCGACGCGCTGTCCGGGGTGGACCGGTTGTACGACAACGGCACGGTGCGCATCTACCGGATGGGGAACGCATGAGCCGTCCGATGAACTGGCTGGCCGCGCGGCTGCTCGCGGTGGTCACCGTGCTGGCCGCGGTCGCGGTGCTGGCCGCGCCGCAGCCGCTCGCGGTGGCCGGCGCGCTGCTGCTCGGCTTCGCGCTGCCCGGCCTGGCGCTGACCGAGGTGCTGTTCCGCCGGCAGACCATGACCGCGGTGGAGCGGACCGTGCTGGCGCCCGCGCTCAGCCTGGGCGTGCTGGTGATCAGCGGCCTCGTCGGCAACGCCGCCGGGATGCCCCTGGACCGCGCGTGGTGGGCGGTGTCGGCGGCGGCGGTGACGCTCGCCGCGCTGATCGTCTGGACCGCGGTGGTGCGACCGGTGCGGCTGCGCCGCCGCCCGGCGGCCGGGACGGCCGAGGCGGAGACGGTGCAGATTCCGGTGGTGCGCGAGGCGCCGTCGCCGCAGGAGGCGCAGCGCCGGGCCGACCAGCAGGCCGAGCTGGCGCGGCGGCGGCTGGCCGAGAAGCAGCTCGCCTTGGCGCAGCAGCGCGTGCGCCAGGCCCAGGCACGTGAACAGCGCCGCCGCGTGGTCCGGGAGTTCCTGCCGTTGCTGCTGGTGCTGGCGGTGCTGGGCGGCGCCGGATGGGTGTCGCTGCGCAGCGCCCACGAGAGCTACCACGTCACGGTCACCACCCTGTCGGCGGCGCCGCCGGGCGCGCCGAACGGCGACGGGAACCGTACGCTGCGCCTCACCGCGGACGGGCTGCTGGCCGCCGACGGCCCCTACACCCTGGTGGTGACCGGTGCCGACGGCGCGCGGGTGGATCGGCGCACGGTTCCCGCGGGCGACGGCTCGTGGACCGGGTCCCTGGTGGTGCCCGCAGACCAGCGGCTCACGGTCACCCTGTACCGGTCGGGAGACACCACGGCGTACCGGACGCTGTTCGTCGCGGCCTCCTGACCCGGTCTCCTGACCCGGTCTCCTGACCCGGCCGCCTGACCCCGGCCCCGGTGCCGCCGGTAAGCTGGCGGGCCTCACGCGACTGGCGGCGACGAGGATGGCGTGCACCATCGGGGAGCGGTCGTGGGGGCCGTCCGCCTGGGTGCCCACGTGAAGGGGCGTGGCACATGACTGCGAGAGTCCTGGCGGGCAAGCCGGTGGCCGAGGCCGTGCTGGCCGACGTGGCGCGGCGGGCCGCGGCGCTGCGCGAGCGCGGCGTCGAGCCCGCGCTGGCCACCATCCTGGTCGGCGACGACGACGCCAGCGCCGGCTACATCCGGATCAAACAGAAGCAGGCCGCCGAGCTGGGCTTCGTGTCGCCGCACGCGCACCTGGGCGCGGACGCGACACAGCAGGACCTGCACCGGGCGATCGCCGCTTTCAACGACGACCCGGCCGTGCACGGGCTGCTGATCCAGTACCCGGTTCCGGGTCACCTGGACTACGACGCGGCGCTGATGACGGTCGACCCGGACGCCGACGTGGACGGCATGCATCCGCTGAACCTGGGACGGCTGTCGGTGGGCCTGCCCGGTCCGCTGCCCTGCACCCCGGCCGGCATCGAGGCGCTGCTCGCCCACTACGAGATCCCGGTGGCCGGGCACGAGGTGGTCATCCTGGGCCGCGGCGCCACGATCGGCCGGCCGCTGGCGATGATGCTGGCGCAGAAGCGGCCGACGGCGAACGCGGCGGTGACCGTGGTGCACACCGGCGTGCCCGACTGGGACCGCTACACCCGGCGGGCCGACATCCTGGTGGCCGCGGCGGGCGTACCGGGCATCATCCGGCCGGACCACGTCAAACCGGGCGCGACGGTGATCGGGGCCGGGGTGCGGTACGAGGGACGCCGACTGCTGCCGGACGTGGACGAGTCGGTGGCCGAGGTGGCCGGGGCGATCACGCCGCGGGTCGGCGGCGTGGGCCCGACGACGGTGGCGATGCTGTTCCGCAACGCAGTGGCGGCGGCGGAACGCGCCACGGACGTCACCAACCCCGCCTGACCCGACCGCCCCCACGCACTCCGCCCGTAGCCCGCACCCAGCCCGCACCCCGCCCGTAGCCCGCACCCCGCCCGTAGGCCGCACGTAGCCCGCACCCCGCCCGTAGGCCGCACGTAGCCCGCACCCCGCCCGTAGCCCGCACCCGCCCCGCCGTCCATCGCCCACCCCGCAGCGCCGATCTTGGCAATAGCGGGCCGGATTCGTCCTGTCTCATGCGACTTGTCGGACCGCAGACCTCATGATCGACGCGGCGGGGCGGGCCAGGACCGTCGATCTTGACCTTTGTGTGCCCCTTTCGGCGTGATATGGCCGGCTTGTCGGACCACTAAGTTCAAGATCGACGGCGACACGCCGCGGCACGCGGCGGGCGACCCGCGGCACGCGGCGGGCGACGCGCGGCGCGGCGCGGGGGTCGCGCACCCCGGGGCGGGGCGGACGGATGTCACGACTGGGGGTTGACGTGGGCCAGCAGGTCCGGCGCGTGGTGCACCAGGGCGTCGGTCGCCGCCGCCATCGCCGCCGGGTCGAAGACGTTCTCGTGGAAGGTGGTGGTCGCGTGCAGCACGTCGCCGAACTCCTCCACCGCCACCGTGACGCCCTGCGGCCCGGCGGTGCTCACCACGTTGATCAGCCGCCGTTGCGGGTGCCCGGCCAGCCAGGGCAGGTTCGCGTAGCGGTCGGCCCGGCCCACATAGGTGAGGGTGAGATGCGGGCCCGGCTCGCGCGGCACGGTGTCCGGCGGGCGCGGCGCCCCGGTCAGCGCCAGGCGCGCGTTGTGCAGGGCCAGCGCGGTCAGCGACCGGCCGGACCGGAGGGACTCGCTCATCGCCTCGTGCACGGCACACGGGTCCGACGGGTCGGGCGGGGCCACGTACTGGCCGGACACGAAGTTGCCGTTCACCGACACGCCGTCGGGCAGGTACCGGCGCGAATCGACCAGCACCATCACGCCGGGCCGGTCGCCGGGCCCGACGTGGGCGCGGAAGGCGACGGTGACCGCCGCGGACAGCACCGCGCCGATCGAGGCGGCCGGGGCGTGCCGGTCCCGCCAGGCGCGCAGCCGGGACGCGGCGCCGGGCTGCGAGCGCGCCCAGTGGTGCGCGATCGCCGGGCGCCAGGGCAGTTCGTCCCCGGTGGCCGGCGGGGACGGGGGCCGGTCCAGGCCCGCGGCGGCGCGCAGCCGGCCCGGACGCCGGCCCAGGTGATGCCCGAGCGCGCGCAGCAGCGGCAGCCGCGTGGCCGACGGGTACGGGTAGCGGGCCGGTTCACCGGCGGCGGCCGCGGACAGCACTCCCAGCATCAGCGGGGCGGGGAACCGTCCGTCGCCCAGCGCGTGGTTGAAGCGCAGCCCGGCGTACGCGCCGCCGACCCCGAACAGCAGCGGCCGCTGGCCCAGCGGCTCGGCTCTCAGGCGGGCCAGCGTGGTGTCCGCGTCCGCGTCCGGGCCGGCGTCGATCACCAGGTTCCGCACCCAGGCCGGGGCGTCGGCCGCGGGCACCGGACGCCATCGACCGCCGGCCAGGTCGAGACGGCTGACCACCCGGGCGCCCGGCCGGTCCGCGTGCAGCCCGGCGAGCGCCGCCCGCACCGCGTCGGCGTCCGGCGTGCGCAGCGGCCCGATGATCCGGGTCACCTCGACCGCGGCGAAGAACCGGTCGCGGGCGCTGATCCGGGCGCCCCGCATCCGGTCCGGCCACATCCGGCCCGCCCTCATCCGGCGAACCTCGGATCGTCGGCCATCGCCCGGTACGCGGCCAGCGAGGCCTCGTCGGAGTCGATGCGCCACTTCTCCGGATAGCTGTAGTGAGTGTCGGTGTCGAACCAGGTGATGCCACCGACCTGCGGCGTGGCCCGCACCCACTGCGCGAACAGGGTGATCCAGTCCGCCTTGGTGCGCCCGCCGCGGTCCACCGCGCCGACCTCGGTGATGATCACCGGCTTGTCCGGCCCGTACGCCGCACAGAAGTCGTCGAACAGCCTGGCGGGCGTCTCGTGGTGCAGGTTGTAACCGGACACGCCGACCCAGTCCACGTACGCGTCCCCGGGGTAGTAGTGCGCCATCCGGTTCCACTCCTCGTCCGGGCTGTCGTTCCAGTTGGGGCTCCACACCCAGGCCACGTTGTCGGCGCCCTCGTCGGCGAAGATCCGGTGCAGGCGCCGCCACGAGCGGACGAACCCCTCCGCGTTCTCGCCGTTCTTGGCGCCGCCCCACGGGTACCAGCCGCCGTTCATCTCCCAGCCCCAGCGCAGCATCACCGGGCGGCGCTGTGCGATCAGCCGCCGGGCCGCCCGCGCGATCATCGCGTCGTAGCGGCCGTCGAGGATCTTGTCGTACGCGGTCCCCCGCCAGGAGACCATCGGGACCGCCCCGGACGGGCGGGCGTCGACGGCGCGCGGCAGGTCGTCGGTCCAGTCGTAGAAGACGTGCACGATCCGTTCCGGGCGGCCCAGTTGCCTGCGGCGCAGCGCCTGGCTCTGCGCGTCGGACAACCCTTCCAGGTCGAGATAGGCGCCGAGCATGGCCTTGCCCGGGATGAACGGCACCGGGCCGCCGTCCCCGCGCGGCAGCGGCGCGCTGCTGGGCGACGGCGGCGGCGCGGACCCGGCGGACGCCGACGGCGGCGCCGGGCCGGTGCTCGCCTCGGCCGGCCGGTCGTCGGTGCGCAACCGGTCCAGGCCCAGCTCGGCGGCCGCCAGCCCGGCCAGCGCCGCCAGGCCGAGCATGCCGCGGCGGCTGAGGCGTGCCGAGGCGCGGTGCGACGGGCTCACGTCAGGTTCTTCCCCGCCCGGCGGGCGATCCGGCGGACGACGCGCCAGCCGGGCTGCGCGAGCCGCTTGACGCGCGGCACCAGTGCCGGGCCGCCACCGGCCACCAACGCGACCAGGTCGGCACCGGTCATGTCCGGGGTGGGTTGCAGCCGGGGCACCGCGAACCGCCGGTCCGCCGGGGTGTGCCGGCGGCGGCCCACCTCGGTGGCGTGGTCGTGCCCGGTCTGCCGCACCGCGTCCCGGACGTGCCGGTCGTGGTAGCCGTGCGGGTAGGCGAATCCGCGCATCGGTGTCTGCAGGCGCTGCTCCAGCTCGTCGCGGCTGCGCCGGATCTCGGCCCGTAGCTGCGCGTGGGGCAGCACGTCCAGCGGGTGGTGCCGCCAGCCGTGGTTGGCCACCTCGATCCCGGCCGCGCCGACCTCGACCAGCTCCTCCCAGGTCAGCAGGCGTCCGAAGTCCGGCGCCCAGCGGCCCAGCCAGCCGGCGTGCTCGCCCAGATGGCCGGCCGACGCGTACAGGGTGGCGCCGGCGCCCGCCTCGGCCAGCGCCGGGACGCCCGCGGTGAGGAAGTTGCGGTAGCCGTCGTCGAAGGTGACCGCGACCATCCGTTCCGCCCCGGCCTGCGGGCTGCCGGCGTCCAGCAGATCCAGCGCCGCGGCGAGGCCGACCAGGCGGTACCCGGCGCCGGTGAGCGCCGCCAGGTGCTCGGCCAGCCGGGCGGCGGGCACGGCGAGGTCGCGCAGCGGCCCGCCGGCCGCGGACACCGAGTGGTACATGAGCACCGGCAGGGTCTGCCACCCGCGTGGCGCCGTGACGGTCACCGCGGTCGTCCTCCCTCCGCCGGCGTGGTCGCCTGTCGGTCCGGCATGGTTCCTATCGGCCGGTCGCCCGGCGCGCTTGACGGGTTCGCACCGTTTCCTGCCCGGGACGGCTCCGGCCCCGGCGCCCGCCGATCTTGTCCCACCCTAGATCGAGTTCGCCCAGCTCAGTAGCGACTGCCTGGCCCGGAGAGAAGGCTCATACCAACGACCGATGCGTCCCGGGGCGCATCGGACAGGCGACACCGCCGGTTCGCGGACGCGGTGAACCGCGCGGCCCGTCCGGTCCGTACCCTCTGGCGACCGCCGCTCCGCCGACTCCCGGCCGGCGCGCGAGGTGCCGGCCGTCCCGGCGGCGGATTCGCACTTGCTCAGGAGCGTGCCGATGTTCCGACTCGTCCGGCTGGAAGCGCAGCACCCGGAGGCACCGGCCAGCGCGCCACGCATCGTCGTGGACCGCGACGGATACGCCAGTGAGTACGCCGCGCTGGCCCGCTACCGGGCCTTCCCGCTCACCTGGTTCGGGGTGGGACGCTTCGACGAGGCGGGCGGGCTCGCCGAGATCATCATGGACGGGTTGTGCGGCCCGGTGGGCGGCTGCCCGCGGCCCGCCGTGACGGTGCACGCGCGTACGTACCGGCGGCTGTGTGACGTCTGCGCCTTCGGTCTGGAGGCGCTGACGCTGCCGGAGCTGGCCGCCCAGCTCGGCGTGGCCGTGCGGCTGGCGCCGGTGCTGGCCCGGTCCGGTCGCGGCGGTGCCGACACGCCCGCGGTCACGGTGAGCAACCGGATCGCCGGGGAGTTCGCCCTCGGGGTGGCCGACCCGTCGTGGCGGGCGGCGTTGTGCCGGGAGCTGGCGCGCAACCCGATGGCGGTGAACGGCGTGATCATCGGGGCCGGCGCGCTCAGCCACCGGGAGGTGCTGGACCTGTTCCCGGCGCTGCGGGCGCTCGGCGCGCAACTGCCCCGGCGGGTGCGCGGCGATCTGGCCCGGGCCGGTGCCCGGCCGCTGTCCCCGGCCGGGGTCGCCGCCCGCCGGTTGTGGCTCTGACCACCGGGTTCACGCACGCCGGTCGCGCCGCACGGCACAATGATCGGATGAGTGTCACCTTCGCCGACCTGGTCGAGCGCGCCACCCGGCTGGCCGGTGACGGCCGCCGGGCGGTGCTCGGCATCGCCGGCGCCCCGGCCGCCGGCAAGACCACCCTGGCGCAGCAACTCGTCGGCACGCTGTCCGCGACCGGGGTGCCGGTGGCGCACGTGCCGATGGACGGGTTTCACCTGGCCGACGTCGAGCTGGAGCGGCTGGGGCTGCGCGCGCGCAAGGGCGCCCCGGACACGTTCGACGCGCTCGGGTACGCCGCGCTGCTGCGCCGGCTGCGCGAGGACGCCGACGACCTGGTGTACGCGCCGGGCTTCGAACGCGTCCTGGAACAGCCGATCGCCGGGGTGATCCCGGTGCCCCGGTCCGCCCGGCTGATCGTCACCGAGGGCAACTACCTGCTGGTGGACGATCCGCGCTGGGCGGCCGTGCGGTCGCTGCTCGACGAGGCGTGGTACGTCGAGCTGGACGCCGAGGAGCGCCGGCGCCGGCTGGTCGAGCGGCACGTGCGGTTCGGCAAGCCGGAGTCGTCCGCGGTGGAGTGGGCCACCGGCACCGACGAACGCAACGCCGCGGTCATCCTGGCCACCCGCGACCGCGCCGACCTGGTGGTGCCCTCGGGGCTGACCCGTACGCTCGGGACGCCCCCGTCCTGAGCCGCCCGTCCTGGGACGCCCCCGTCCTGAGCCGCCCCGTCCTGGGCCGCACGGGAGGGCGGGGTGGCAAGCTTGCGGTGTGACGGTGGATGAGGCGGCGCGGCCGCGGGTCCGGGTGCGGGCGTGGATGTCCGGGCTGACCGTGGCGGCCGTTCTGGTGCTGCTGTTCGGGGTGCCCTGGTGGACGCTGGTGCGGGGCGGCAACGACTGGCCCGGTCCGGTCGCGGTGGCCGCCACCGTCGTGTTCGCCGCGGCGCTGGCGGGTTTCCCGGTGCTGATGGCCGCCGGGCACGGGCGCCGGCGCAGCGACCCCGCCGCCCGGGTCGCCGACACCCTGCTGGGCGTGGTGTGGGTGCTGTTCACCTGGTCGGTGCTGAGCCTGGCGCTGCGTGCGGTGCTGGCCCTGGCCGGGGTCGCCGATCCGGCCCGCGCGCGGATCGTGTCCGCCGCGGTGCTGGCCGTCTCGGCGGTTCTGCTGGTCACCGGTTACGCGGCGGCCATGCGCGTGCCGCGGGTGCGCACCGTCGACGTGACGCTCCCCCGGCTCGGCGCCGGGCTGGACGGTCTGCGGGTGGTGCTGATCACCGACACGCACTACGGGCCGCTGGACCGGGCCCGGTGGTCGGCCGGCGTGGTCGAGGCGATGAACGAGCTGGACGCCGACGTGGTCGCGCACACCGGCGACATCGCCGACGGCGAGGTGGCGCAGCGCCGGGAGCAGGCCGCGCCGCTGCGCGACGTGCGGGCGCGGCTGGCCAAGGTCTACGTCACCGGCAACCACGAATATTTCAGCGGCGCCCAGCGCTGGGTGGAGCACATGGCGGCGCTGGGCTGGGAGGCCCTGCACAACCGGCACGTGGTGGTGGAACGCGGCGGTTCCCGGCTGGTCGTCGCCGGTGTGGACGACCGCACCGCGGCCGGGTCCGGCGTGCCCGGCCACCACACCGACCACGTCGCCGCGCTGCGCGGCGCCGACCCGGAGCTGCCGGTGCTGCTGCTGGCGCACCAGCCCCAGCAGGTCGACGGCGCGGTGGCGCACGGCGTCGACCTGCAACTGTCCGGGCACACCCACGGCGGGCAGATCTGGCCGTTCCACTACCTGGTGCGGCTGGACCAGCCGGTGCTCGCCGGGCTGAGCCGGCACGGCGCGCGCACGCAGCTCTACACCAGCCGCGGCACCGGATTCTGGGGTCCGCCGTTCCGGGTCTTCGCGCCCAGTGAGATCACGTTGCTGCGCTTGCACGCCGGGGCCGCCAGCGCAGCGTGACGTGGATGGCACCGAACAGCGACGAAATTGGATTGAGCGGACGTGCCGGCGTACGGAGGATGGGGGTACCGCCCCCCTGCCGTGAGGACTTCCGATGCGTCTGTTCCGCGATCTCTGGGTCACGTCCAGACGCCGCACCGGCCTGGCCCTGGCACTCATCGTGCTGGGCGCGGCCGGGCAGGCGGGCGCGCTGGCGCTGGCCGGCGCGGTGCTGGTGCACCGGTCGGCGCCGTTGTTCGCGGTGCTGGCGGCGGCCCTGGTCGCCGCGGTGCTCAGCGACGTCGCGGTCGGGCTGCTCGCCGCCCGGCTGACCGCCGACTGGGCCGCGCACGCCCGCCGCGGGCTCAACCGGGTGGCCTTCGGGCAGGACCTGCCGTCGCTGGAGAACACCCCGGTCGGTGAGCTGCTGGACCGCATCGACAGCGACGTCTACCAGGTGGGCGCCGAGCTGCGCGGCGGAGGGGTGCGGATCGTCCAGTCGCTGGCGGTGGCCACCTGGTCGATCATCACCGCGTTCGCCGTCTGGTGGCCCGCCGGGCTCGGCATGGTGGCGGTGAGCTGGCTGCTCTACGTGACCATGAGCGGGCCGGTGCGGCGCATCTCCCCGGCGCGGATCAGCGAGGAGGAGGCCTGGTCCGACATGGCCGCCGCGATGGAGGAGGCCATCCACGGCCAGGATGACGTGCGGACCAGCCTGGCCGCGCCGTACGTGCGGGCGCTGTTCGCCCGGCGTGCCGCCGAGGTGCTGCGGCGTGGCCGCCGGGTGTGGCGGATGTCGGCGCGGGTGACCATGTCCGCGGGCGCCATCACCCGGGTGCTGATCGCCGCGCTGGTGCTGATCGGCGTCTGGGCGCTGGCCGGCGGGCACATCGACGGGGCGCGGCTGACCGCGGTGTGGCTGCTGGCGCTCGGCTTCGGCGGCACCCTGGAACATGTCACCCGGATGGTGCCGGAGCTGCAGAACGCGCTGGGCGCGTGGTCGCGGGTGCAGTTGCTGCGGAACGTGCCGCAGGAGCCCACCGCGGGGGCGCCGCCGCGGGCCGGCGACATCGTGATCCGCGGTCTCACGTTCCGGTACGGCCAGTCCGACTCCGGCCGCCCGCCCGCCCTGCGGGACCTCGACCTGAGGTTCGAGCGGGGCCGCTCGTACGCGCTGATCGGGCGCACCGGCTCGGGCAAGTCGACGCTGGCGAAGGTGCTGACCCGGTCGGTGGAGGTGCCGCGCGGCACCGTGTTCTTCGCCGGCGCCGACATCAACGACCTGGCCGTGGAGGGCCTGCGCCGGTTCACCTCGATCGTGCCGCAACGCACCGAGATCCTGGCCGGCACGCTGGCCGAGAACATCGCGCTGTTCGACCCCGATCTGCTGCCGCGCGCCGCGTCCGCGGTGGACGAGCTGGGCCTGCGGGGCTGGGTGGCCGCTCTGCCCGAGGGCATCGACACCCGGCTCGGCGAGGGTGGCCACAAGTTGTCCGCGGGCCAGGAACAGCTCGTGGCCTTCGCCCGCATCCTGGTGCGCGACCCGCACGTGGTGATCCTCGACGAGGCCACCGCGCGGATGGATCCGGTCACCGAGGGCTGGGTGCAGCGGGCCACCGATCGCCTGCTGCGCGGGCGCATCGGGGTGATCGTGGCGCACCGCCTGTCGTCGGTGCAGCGCTGCGACGAGGTGATCGTGCTCGGCGACGGGGCGCTGGTGGAGGCCGGGCCGCTGCGCGAGTCCCGGCGTTTCCGCGAGCTGCTGGCCAGCGGTGTCGCACCGGGACGGACCCCGCAGTCCGCGACCGGCGGGGTGCTGCTCGCCGAGCGGGACGTGCGGCTGCCCGAGGAGGCCGGGCCGGCGGGCGCGGTGGTGGGGGCGCGAGCGACGGTGATGGCCGACCCGCCGCCGCTGCCGCCGGCGCCACCCGCCCGCACCATGCGGGAGATCGCGCGGCTGGCCACCAACGACGCGCGGTTCGGCATGGGCGCGGTCGCCCTGTTCGTGGTGCTGGTGCTGCTCGGCCTGGACGGCGCGATCCTGCCGCTGCTGTGGGCCGACGTGGTGGACGGCTCCGGCGAGCCGTGGTATCCGGCGTTCGGCATCGCGGCCGGACTGCTCGTCGCGATCCCGTCGCTGTACTACACCGGCGCCTGGTTCCCGGAGTGGTGGGTGCGCCAGATGCTGCGGATCAGCCTGCGGTTGTTGCACGGCCAGATCGGGCCGCGCCGGATCAGCAAGCACACCCCGGCGGAGGTGGTCGCGCAGGGCGGCGACACCGAGCGGGTGGTGATGCTCGCCGACAACCTGATCGACACCAGCATCAGCATCGTGATGATCGTGACGATGACGTGGACGTCCGGTTCGCCGGTGCCGGCGCTGTTCTTCGTCGGCACGATGGTGGTGTCCGGCCTGGCGGCCACCGTGTTCGGCCCCCGGCTGGAGCGGGCCGCACGCCGCACCGTGGCCGCCCGCGCCGCGTTCGCGACCGCGCTGGTGTCGTCGCTGACCGCGGCGCGGACGGTGAAGCTGGCCGGGGCGACCGAGCCGGTGCTGGCGCACCTGGCGACGCTGGACCGGGTGCGCAGCGACCGGCAGCGCCGGGAGATCGCCATCCAGGTGTGGGCGCGCTCGACCCCCTCGGTGGTCAGCGGCCTGCTGCCGATCGCCGCGTGGGCGATGTACCTGGCCGGGCACCTGTCCGCGGCGGCCACCCTGATCGCGGTGGCCACCCTGGGCGCGGCGCGGTGGTTCGCGTGGACCACGGCGTCGCTGGTGTCGCACTTCCCGTCGGCGCGGGTCTGGACGCGCCGCACGGTCGCGATGACCGGCACGGCGGAGTACTCCGCGCCGGTCGCCGGGGTGGACCTCAGCGCGGGCACCGCGCCGGCACCGCCGACCGCGGCCCGCAAGCCGTTGCACCGGCTGGAGCTGGCCGGGTTCAACGCGGTGCACGAGGACGGCACCGTGGGCGTGCGCGACGTCGACCTGGTGGTGGACCGGGGCAGGCTGGTGCTGGTGACCGGTCCGGTGGGCGCGGGCAAGTCGTCGTTGCTGCGCGCCCTGGCCGGGATCGTGCACCACACCGGGGATCTGTGGTGGAACGGCGACCCGGTGGACCAGCCCGAGCTGTTCCTGCGGCCCAACCAGGTGGGGTATGTCGCGCAGCTCCCGCGGGTGCTGTCCGGCACGGTGTCGGACAACATCGCGCTGGGGCACCCGGTGGACGCCGCCGGTGCGGTGTCCACCGCGCAGCTTGAGCACGATCTGGCCGCCGCGGGCGGTGGCCTGCAACTGCTCATCGGGCACAAGGGCACCCGGCTGTCCGGCGGCCAGCTACAACGGCTGGCGCTGGCCCGGGCGCTGGCGCCGCGCACCGAACTGCTGATCGCCGACGACGTGTCCTCGGCGCTGGACGTCACCACCGAGCTGGAGTTGTGGCGGGCGCTGCGCGATCACGGCGTCACGGTGGTGGGTTCCACCTCCAAGCGCGCCGCGCTGGTGCAGGCCGATCATGTGCTGGTGCTGATCGACGGCCGGGTGGCCGCGCAGGGCGGCTGGGCGGAGTTGGAGAACCGCTGGGGTCACCTGGCCGGCTGAGAAAGTTGCGGGCCACGCATCTATGCGTGGCCCGCAACTTTTGCTTCCGGACGGGCGCACCCTGCTCAGCGTGCACTCGGCGATCGGCGGTCCGGGACTCAACCTCGGTCTGCAGGGACGCGGTGAACCTGGGCTGGAAGCTGGCCGCGCAGGTGCGCGGCCGCTCGCCCGCGGGCCTGCTGGACACCTATCAGAGCGAGCGCCGCCCGGTCGGCCTGCGGGTGATCATGCACACCCAGGCGCAGGGCATGCTGGTCGGCCCGGGACCGCGGGTCACGGCCCTGCGGACGCTGTTCGGCGAGATGCTGGAGGACACCAGCACGCTGCGGCGGATCGCCGGCCTGATCGCCGGCGCCGACCTCGCGTACGACGGTGTCGGCGGGTGGGCGCCGGACGTCACCCTGCACGACGGCACCCGGCTGGCCGAGCTGACCCGCACCGGCCGTCCGCTGCTGCTGCACCGTCCCGGCGACGGCCTGGACGAGGTGGCCGCCGGGTGGCGCGACCGGGTGGACGCGGTCGCCGCCCCGGGGGCCGGCCCGGCGATGCTGCTGCGGCCCGACTGTTACGTGGCGTGGCGCGAGGGCGAACCGGCCGCCGCCCTGCGCACCGCCCTCACCCGGTGGTTCAGCGCACCTGCGACTGCAACTGCTTGACCACCGCGGTGACCGTGTCCGCCGGGATGGCGAAGCCGACGCCGATGTTGCCGGTGCTGCCGCCGGCGGTGGCGATCGCCACGTTGATGCCGATCACGTGACCGGACAGGTCCACCAGGGCGCCGCCGGAGTTGCCCTCGTTGATCGCCGCGTCGGTCTGCAGCAGCCCGGTCAGCCGCTCACCCGAGCCGGACGATCCGTAGCCGCCGGACGATCCGTCACCGCCGGACGATCCGTCACCGCCGCCGTTCGCCGCGCCGGAGCCCGCATCGCCCGCGGACACCGTGCGGTCGGTGGCCGACACGATGCCCGACGTGACGGTTCCCTCCAGCCCCAGCGGCGCTCCGAAGGCCAGCACCGTGTCGCCGACCGCGACGCTGTCGCCGGTGCCGAACGTCGCGGGCGTCAGCCCGGACACCCCCTGCGCCTGCACCAGCGCCAGATCGTGGGTGGGGTCGGCGGCGACCACCGTGGCCGGCACGGTACGCCCGTCGGACAGCCGCACGCGCACCGTGCCGGTGGCGTCGATGACGTGGTTGTTCGTCACCACCAGCCCGGTCGAGGTGAGGATCACCCCGGAGCCGAGCACCGACGAGCGGGCGCCGTCCACGGTGACCGTCACGATGCTCGGTTCCACCGCGGCGGCCACCTTCGCCAGGTCCGCGTCCTCGGTGACCGCGGCGGTGGTCCCCACCGCCGCGGCGGACGGCGTGTCGCGGCCGCTCAGATAGTGGTCGGCGAGCACCCCGCCGGCCGTGCCGCCCCCGGCGATCAGGGCCAGCACCAGAGCCCCGCCGGCAACCCGCCGCGGCCAGCGCCGGTCGCCGCCGCCCGGCGCGGGCAGCCCGGACGGCGGCGGGGACGGCGGCACGTCCTCCGGCGGCGGGCTGCCAGGCGCCCCGGGCACGGCGGAGGAACAGGCGCGGGGCCGGGTCATCGTGTCGGTCATGTCGACACCTCGATTCGCTGCGCGGTTGTCTCGACGATGACCCGGCAGCTTGTCCGGCGGCGGTGTGCCCGCTGTGTGATGCCTGTACGTGCCGCCTACATTGGCGGGCATGGCCTGGATCGAACCGGAGCAGTACTGGCAGCAGGTGGCCGTCCATCACGGCGCCGCGGGCGGTTTCATCACCGACCACGCCGGCCGGGTGCTGCTGGTCAAGCCCGGCTATGCGCCGCACTGGACGTTCCCCGGCGGCGCGATGGACGCCGGGGAGAACCCGGAGCAGGCCGCCCGGCGGGAGATCTGCGAGGAGGTCGGCCTGGATCTGGATCTGGGTGCCCTGCTGGTGGTCGACTGGCTGCCGGCGGCCGGCCCGCGCACCCGGCCGATCATGCATTTCCTGTTCGACGGCGGCACCCTCGGCCCGGGCGTGCCGCTGCGCCGCCAGGAGGACGAACTGGAGGACGCCCGGTTCCTGGAGCCCGGCGAGGCGGCGGCCCGGCTGTTCCGCGACGGCGGCCGGCGGATGTACGCGGCGCTGCGTGCCCGCCGCACCGGGACCACCCTGCTCGGATGGCGGCCGGACGCGCCACGCAGCGGTGGCGGGGATGTGATCGCGGGAGGGCCCGGCGCCGGTTAGGGTGAGAATTCCGTTTCCCTCGCGAGGTGGCCCGACCATGAGCGATCTGTTCCTCGGCATCGACGTCGGGACGAGCAGCAGCAAGGCGGTGGTGGCCGGCGCCGACGGCGCGGTGATCGCCACCGCGGCCCGGCGGCACGGCATGGATCTGCCCCGGCCGGGCTGGGCCGAGGTGGACGCCGAGCGGGTGTGGTGGGCCGACGTGGTGGCGCTGGCCCGCGAGCTGTCCGAGCGGACCGCCGGCGCCGGACGGATCGCCGGGGTGTGCGTCAGCGGCGTCGGGCCGTGCCTGCTGCCCTGCGACGCCGGCCTGCGCCCGCTGCGTCCCGCCATCCTGTACGGCATCGACAGCCGGGCCCACGCCGAGATCGACGAACTGACCACCCTGTTCGGCGCCGAGGAGATCTTCGCGCACGGCGGCAAGGCGCTGTCGTCGCAGGCGGTCGGCCCGAAGCTGCGGTGGCTGCGGCGCACCGAGCCGCAGGTGTGGGAACGCACCGCCGGGTGGTACAACTCCCATTCCTTCGCGGTGGCCCGGCTGACCGGCGAGTACGTGCTGGATCACCACACCGCCAGCCAGTGCGACCCGCTGTACGACATCCGCCGGGGCGCCTGGAACACCGACTGGGCGGAGCAGGTCGCCCCGGGGGTGCCGCTGCCCCGCCTGGCCTGGTCCTCTGAGATCGTCGGCACGGTCACCGCGGAGGCGGCCGGGCAGACCGGCATCCCGGCCGGCACACCGGTGGCCGCCGGCACGGTGGACGCCTGGGCCGAGGCGTTCAGCGCCGGGGTGCGCCAGCCCGGCGACCTGATGCTCATGTACGGCTCGACCATGTTCTTCGTCCAGGCGCTGGAGGGCTTCCGCTCGCATCCGATGCTGTGGACCACGGCGGGCGTGGAACCCGGCACGTTCACGCTGGCCGCCGGCATGGCCACCTCCGGCAGCCTGACCGGGTGGATCCAGGAGCTGACCGGCGGCGCCGACTTCGCCGACCTGGTCACCGAGGCGGCCGCGGTGCCGCCCGGCTCGGACGGCCTGGTGGTGCTCCCCTACTTCGCCGGCGAGCGCACCCCGCATTTCGACCCGCGGGCCCGCGGCGTGATCGCCGGCCTGTCCCTGCGGCACCGGCGCGGGCACCTGTTCCGCGGCGCGTACGAGGGCATCGCGTACGGCATCCGGCAGATCATGGAGTTCATCGACAACAGCGGCGGCGGGCCGGCCAAGCGGCTGGTCGCGGTCGGCGGCGGCACTCAGGGCGGGCTGTGGACCCAGATCGTCACCGACGTGACCGGCCGCGAGCAGCTCTTGCCGGAGCAGACCATCGGGGCCAGCTACGGCGACGCGCTGCTCGCGGCGATCGGCACCGGCGCGGTGCCCGCGGACACCGACTGGACGCGCATCGCCGAGGTGGTCACCCCGCACGCCGGCAACTCGCGCGTCTACGACGAGCTGTACCGGACGTTCACCGAGCTGTACCCGGCCACGCTCACCCAGGTGCACCGGCTGGCCGACCTGCAGGAGACCGGCTCAGGCGCGCCGTCCTGACTCGTACCGGCTGATCACCTCCACCTTGCGCGCCGACGCGGAGCTGTCGTCGAACTCCAGGTCCAGCCATTCGCGGACGAGCCGCTTGGCCAGTTCCGTACCGACCACGCGGGCGCCCAGGGCGAGCACCTGGCAGTTGTTGGACAGCACCGACCGTTCCACCGAGTACGCGTCGTGCGCCACCGTGGCGCGCACCCCGGCCACCTTGTTGGCGGTGATCGCCATGCCGATGCCGGTGCCGCACACCAGCAGCGCGCGGTCCGCCTGCCCGTCGGCCACCGCCTGCGCCGCGAGCAGGCCGATGTTCGGGTACGCCGTACGGTCGTCCGGCTCGTGCACACCGAAGTCCCGCACCGCGGCCACCCGCGCGTCGCCGCGCAGCAGGTCGGCCAGGGCGTCCTTGAGCGCCAGCCCGGCCTCGTCGGCGCCCACCGCGACGCGCAGCGGCCGGCGCTGCGGCTGCCCGCTCACGCGGAACCCTCCGATCCGGCCGCGCCGGCCGAGCTAGCCGAGCCGGCCGAGCTAGCCGAGCCGGCGGAACCGGCCGAGCCGGCCGAGCCGGTTTGTTCGGCGCGCAGCGCCTGCGCGGCCGCCTCCATCGACGCGGCCAGCGACACCGCGCCCGGATCGCGGGTGCCGACGCTGCGGTCGGCCAGCCGCGCCGCCAGCTCGCGCCGGGCGCGCAGGTGCGCGGTCTCCTGGGCGGCCCGGGTGGCCGCCGTGGCCGCCTCGGTCCACGCCGCGGCGGTGCGGTTCCCGGCGGTCGCCGCGGCGGCGAACCGGGTCACGAACGGATCCAGCGCGTCCACCAGCGTCTTGTCACCCGGCACGCTGCCGCCCAGCCGGATCACCGAGTCGCGGGCCCGTTCCAGGCCCCGGGCCAGGGTGACCGCCCGCGGCTCACCGCCGGGCGCCTCGCGCAGCGCGTCCGCCACCTCGGTCAGGCCGCTGCCCCACAGGGCGCCGGAGGCGCCGCCCGCCGCGTCGGCGAAGGCCATCCCGGCCGCGGTCAGCACCGCCGCCGCGTCGGGGCCGGCGCGGCCGGCGGCGACCAGCGCGGCGTCCATGCCGCGGGTCATGGTGGTGCCGTGGTCGCCGTCGGCGGCCACCGCGTCCAGGTCGCCGAGTTCGCCCTCCAGCTCCTGCAGGCGCTCGGCCACCGCGGCCAGCACCCGCCGCGCGGTGCGCCCGTCCGGGGTCAGCCGCGCCTCGTCGACCGGCGGCGGCGCCTGCGTCACCGCGGCGGCGGTGGCGCCCAGCGGGCGGGGCTCCCCGTCGAGGTCCGGCACCGGACCGGGACGCACATATCCCGGGGTGGCCGCCGGGGCGGACAGCAGCGACTCCAGCTCGTCGTCGGTCCACACCAGGGTGATCGAGCAGCCGCCCATGTCCAGCGAGGTGACGAACTCGCCGATCTCCGGCTCGGTCAGTTCCACTCCGGCGTCGTGCAGCAGCGCCGCCGCGCTCAGATAGAGGATGAACAGTTCCTCGTACTTCACCCGGCCCAGGCCGTTGACCAGGATCCGGGCCCGCGAGGCGCCGGCCGGCCGTTCCGCGAGCAGCCGCTCCACCAGCACCCCGGCCAGCGACCTCGCGTCCGCGCGGGGCATCGTCTTGATCCCCGGTTCGCCGTGGATGCCCAGGCCCAGCACCATGGTCGCGGGGTCCACGGTGAACAGCGGCTCGTCGCGGCCCGGCACGGTGAGCCCGTCGAACGCCACCCCGATGGAGAAGGTGCGGTCGTTGCAGTGCCGGGCGATCCGCTCCACGTCGTCGAGCTTGTCGCCGCGGTGTGCGGCCGAGGCGGCGGCCCGGAACACGAAGAAGTCCCCGGCGATGCCGCGCCGGTCCGCGGCCCGCTCCGGCGGCGCGGAGGCCACGTCGTCGGTGACCAGCACGATGCGGGCGTCGATGCCCTGCTGAGCGCGGGCCTGGTCGGCGGCGAGCCCGAAGTGCATCACGTCGCCGGCGTAGTTGCCGAAGAGCATCACCACGCCGGCGCCGCCGTCCACCGCGCGGATGGTGCGGTGCACCTGCTCGGCCGACGGGCTGGTGAACACGTCGCCGCACACCGCGGCGTCGGCGAAGCCGGGCCCGACCAGGCCGGCGAACGACGGGTAGTGGCCCGACCCGCCGCCGACGATGGTGGACACCCGGCCCGGCGCCGGCGCCGCGTTGGAGATCACCGCCGCGGTGCCCGGCACCCGCCGCTGGTACCGGCGGTACGCCGCGACCAGCCCGTCGATCGTCTCGTCTTTGAAGGTGCGTTCGCTGTTGTAGACGTACGTCATCCGGTGCTCCTCAGCGGATCCGCGTGCCGGTCTCGGTGTCGAACAGGTAGACCCGGTCGGGCCGGGCGGCGATGCGGCGGGTCTCGCCGCGCCGCCAGCGCACGCCGTGCGGAAGCTGCGCGACGATCCGCCCGTCCACCCCCGGAACCTCCAGGGTGGCCAGGCCGAACTCCATGAAGTCCTCGTAGACCACCACCCGCGCGGCCAGCGCCGGCTCGTCGTCGTGGGCCGGCCGGGCGTCCTGCGGGCGCAGCCCGACGGTCACCGCCTGGCCGTCGGTGGCCGCGGGCGCGTACGCCGCGAGCCGCCCGTCGCGGCCGGCGCGCACCACTGTGCCGCCGGACCGCCGGACCGCCGTGCCCTCGAACAGGTTGATCTTCGGCTCGCCGACGAAGTCGGCCACGAACATGTTGGCCGGGTCGTCGTAGATCTCGTCCGGGGTGCCGAACTGTTCGATCACGCCGGCGTTCATCACCGCCATCCGGTCGGCCAGGCTGAGCGCCTCCAACTGGTCGTGGGTGACCACGATGGTGGTGTAGCCGAATTCGCGCTGCAGCACCTTGAGCTCGCGGCGCACCCGCTGCCGCTGTGCGGCGTCCAGATGCGACAACGGCTCGTCGAGCAGCAGCACGCGCGGGTTGCGGATCAGCGCACGGGCCAGCGCGACCCGCTGCTTCTGCCCGCTGGACAGGCTGGCCGGGCGCTGGTCGAGCAGGTCGGACATCTCCAGCCGGGCGGCGAGCTGGTCCACCTGGCGGGCGGCGCCGCGGACACGGCGCGCCTTCAGCCCGTACGCGAGATTCTCCCGCACGTTGAGCGGCGGATAGAGCGCGTAGCTCTCGAAGCCCACGCCGATGTCCCGTTTGCCCGGCGGCAGGTCCTGCACCTGGCGGTCGCCGATGGCGATAGCGCCCGAGGTGACCGTCTCCAGTCCGGCGATCATGCGCAGGGTGGTGGTCTTGCCGCATCCGGACGGCCCGAGCAGGGCGATCAGCTCGCCCGGCCGGATGTCCATGGACATGCCCTTGACCGCTTCGAACGGTTCCCGGCCGCGGGCCAGGTACGTCTTGCGGACGTCGGTGAGGGTGAGCGGCGCCGCGTCGGTGGCGGTGACGGCGGTGGTCATCGTGGCCTCCCGGATCCCAGGCGTGCGGTCTCCTCGCCCGGCGCCCCGGGTGCGAAGAGGTGGACGTCGGCCAGGTCGATCGCCATGTCGATGACGTCGCCCTCGCCGGGGGCGTGATCACTGCCGGCGACCATGATGATCTCGGTGTCGCCGACCTCGATGCTCAGCTCCACCAGCCGGCCCAGCCGCTCGGCCAGGTGCACCCGGCCGCGCAGGTGCAGCCGTTCGGCGCCGGCCCGGTGGGCGCCGCCGTCCGGATCGGCGTCGGCCCGGTCCAGGTCGCGGGGCCGCAGCCCGACCCGCACCCGGTCGCCGACGTCCACCCCGGAGGGCACCGGCAGGCTCACCGCGCCGCCCGCGGCGACGATCCGCCCGCCGGTCACCTCGCCGTCCAGCAGGTTGATCTCCGGCTGGCCCAGCGCCTTGGCGACGAAGGTGTCGGCCGGCTCCCGCCAGATCTGCTCCGGGGTGCCGACCTGGACCAGCCTGCCGTGCCGCAGCACCGCGATGCGCTCGCCCAGGTCCAGCGCTTCCTGATAGTCGTGCGTCACGTACAGGCTGGTGGTGCTGCTGTCCTCACCGAGCTGCTTGAGCTCGGCGCGCATCGCCGCGCGCAGCTTGGCGTCCAGGTGCGACAGTGGCTCGTCCAGCAGGTAGACGTCGGCCGGGCGGACCAGCACCCGGCCCAGCGCGACCCGTTGCCGCTGCCCGTTGGACAGCTCCCGCGGGAAGCGCTTGAGCAGGTGGTTGATGCCCAGGGTGGTGGTCACCAGCTCGATCCGCTTGCTCTGCTCCGCCTTGTCGTAGGTGCCGGTGCGCCCGGAGCGCAGCGGCGACGCCAGGTTCTCGAAGACGGTCTTCTGCGGGTACAGCGCGTAGCTCTCGAATGCCATCGCGACGTTGCGGTGGTACGGCTCCACGCCGCCCATGTCGCGCCCGCCGATGGACACCCGGCCGGCGTCCATGTCCACCAGCCCGGCCACGCTCTTGAGCGTGGTGGTCTTGCCGGCGCCGGACGGACCGAGGACGACGAAGAACTCGCCGTCGCCCACGGTCAGCTCCAGGTCCTCGACGCCGACCACTTTGCCGTAGCGCGTGGTCACGCCCTCCAACTCCAAGGTGGCCATCAGGCCTTCACCGCCCCGAACGACAGGCCCCGCACCAGATAGCGCTGGATGGTCAGGGCGAGGACCAGCGGGGGCAGCGCGCCGATCAGCGCCGCCGCCGCGGTGAGGTTGTAGTACGCCTGGCCGCCGCCGCCGAGGAACTTGGTGACCGCGACGGTGACCGTGGTCGCCTCGCTGTCGGTGAGGATCAGCGGGAAGACGTAGTTGTTCCAGGCGAAGATGAACGCCAGCAGCGCCGCGGCGGCGATGCCGGGCCGCACCAGCGGAAGCGCCACCATCACGAACGCGCGCCGCCGGGTGTAGCCGTCCAGCAGCGCCGCCTGCTCCAGTTCCGGCGACAGGTCCTGGAAGTAGGATCGCAGGATCCACACCACCAGCGGCATGGTGACCAGTTGCAGCACCCAGATCATGCCGTACGTGGTGTCGAACAGGCCGGTCTGGTTGTAGATCACGAACAGCGGCACGACCACCATCAGCTCCGGCGCGAACCGGAACGACAGCATCTGGAACATCAGATCCTCGGAGCCGCGGTACTTCCAGCGTCCCGCCGCGTACGCGGCCGGAATGCCGATCAGCAGCGACACCAGCACCGCGCCACCGCAGTTCAGCACGCTGGACAGCAGCGCGCCGGAGAAGTTGACGCTGGTCAGGTCCTCCCCGCGTCGGCTCATCACGGTGCCGAAGTTCTCCAGCGTGGGGCTGAACGCGAAGTAGGTGCTGGTCTGCTGGGACCGGGTCTTCAGCGCCAGCAGCACCATCCACACGATCGGGAACAGCGAGAACACGAACCAGAGCAGGATCAGCAGGTCCGCGCCCACGCTGCCGGCGGTGAACCGCCGCCGGCCGGGCATCATCTCTCTAGCCATGGGTGCTGAGCCTCCTTCGCCATGCCCTCCCGGCCCTCGCCTGCGAGGCCGTTGCCAGGTGCGGCCGGTGCCGCTCGGTGCAGTCGGTCATGGCTATCCCTCCGCCCCGGCGGCCCGCCGCTGCGCCCGGCCCAGCACGGAGACCAGGTAGCGGGCGACGGCGAACACGATGATCCAGAGCAGGAACATGTACGTGGAGCCGCGCGAGTAGTTCAGGTTGGTGATCGAGTCCTCGAAGGCGCCGACCTGCAGGGTGCGGGTCGCGTTGCCGGGCCCGCCGGCGGTCAGCACGTAGACGATGTCGAAGATCTTCAGACAGTCCATCAGCCGGAAGATGACCGCGACCAGGATGTACGGCCACATCATCGGCAGCATCAGGCGGCGGAACATGTAGAACCAGCCGGCGCCGTCCACGTCGGAGGCTTCGAACGGCTCCTTGGGCAGCGAGCGCACGCCCGCCAGCACCAGGATCGCCACGAACGGGGTGTAGATCCACACGTCCACCAGGACGGTGGACCACAGCGCCCGGTCCCGGCTCAGCCAGTCGAACGTCGAGCCGAGCCCGAGCACGTGGTTCAGCACGCCGAACTGCGGGTTGAACATCAGCTTCCAGATCACCGCGGCGATGACCGGGGCGATCATCAGCGGCAGGATCAGCACCTTCTCGAAGATCTTGCCGATGATGCTGCTGCGGTTGAGCAGCAGCGCGATGCCGATGCCGAGCACCGTCTCGATCGCGGTGGCGCTCACCGCGTACACGAGGGTGACCTGCACGCTGTGCCAGAACTCCGGGGCGGTGAGCACCGCCTTGAAGTTGCGCAGGCCCACCCACACCGGGTTCGGGTTCACCGCGGCGTAGTTGAGGAAGGAGTAGTACACGCCCAGCACGAACGGGTACAGGATGCCGATGATGATGGCCACCGCGGGCACCGACAGCAGGTACGGCCGCAGGCGGCGCCGCCACGCCGGGACGGTGGGCAGCGGCGGCGGGGCCTCCCGTTCCTGCCGCGGGCCCTCGCGGTGCGGGCCGGTGACGGTGGTGGTCACGACGCGAGCTTCCGGGTGTTCGAATCGGCCAGCGCGTCCAGCCGCGACTTGGCGTTCTGCCCGGCGTAGATGTCCTGCAACGCGACCGCCCAGTCCTCGGTGGTCTCGAAGAACTTGGTCTGCGGGCTGAACTGGATCTTCGTGGAGTCGATGACCTTCTCGAAGGTCTCCAGGTAGCCGGGGAACGCGCCCAGGGTCTGCTTGAAGGCGCCGTCGAACACCGACTTGCGGGTCGGGTCGGCGAACGCGGCCTTGGTGGCCTTGCTCATCGCGTCCTTGCCGGTGGCCCACTGGATGAACAGCCAGGCGGCCAGCTTCTGCTTGGAGGCGGCGTTCATCGCCAGCGACCACGTCCACAGGTTGGTGGCGTAGCTGCCGTCCGGGCCTGCCGGGCCCGGGTGCCAGGCCAGGTTGCCGGCTTCCTTGCTGGCGCCCGGCTTGTTCTTCGGGTACGTGGCGCTGTCCGCGTCGTACACCATCGCCGCGTTGCCGTTGCCCAGGTCGCGGGTGCAGTCCGGGTATTCGTACGTGGTCCAGCTCGTCGGGCCGGCCGCCTTGGCGAGCTGCACCCATTTGGCGGTGAAGTCGACCGCCTCCGGCGAGTTCATCGCGGCGACCAGCTTGCCGCCCTCGGAGGTGTAGTCCTTGCAGCCCATCCGGCTGTACTGGGTCATGAACCCGGGGTGGATGGTGGCCCAGCTCTTGGAGCCGCGGAAGGCGATGCCGTACTGGTTCTTGGACCGGTCGGTGAGGTCGGTGGCGAGCTGGATCAGGTCGTCGAAGGTTTCCGCCGGCTTCACCCCGCGGGAGGCGAACAACCGCTTGTTGTACGCGATGACGTTGGTCTCGAAGCCCCACGGGATGGCCCACTGGCCGCCGGTGCCCAGTGGGCTGCCCGGCTTGAAGTCCCACCGGGTGGAGGTGCGCAGACCCTCGTAGATGTCCTCGAAGTCGTAGTCCGGGCTGGTGGCCGAGGTGTTCTTGAGCCACGGGTCCAGGTCTTCCATCCACCCGGGCGGGCCGTACTGCCAGATGAAGTAGGCCCCGGTCATGAACACGTCGTGCGCCCCGGTGCCGCCGGCCAGCTCGGTGTTCAGCTTGGTGAAGTAGTCCGCCTCGGCCACCAGGTCGGCCTGCACCTCGATGCCGGTGAGCTCGGTGAACTCGGAGAGCAGCGGCTGGAAGCTCTGCTGGTACGGGTGCGGCGTCTGAAGAATTTTGATCTTCGTACCGCTGGCCTTCTTCCAGTCGAAGCCGCCGGTCACGTCGTTGGCGGCGGCGCCGCTGTTGTCGGCCGTGCTGCCGCCCACCCCGCAGGCGTTCAGCAGGGGGACGCTCGCGGCCGCGGCGCCGCCGAGCAGGAAGTTGCGCCGGCTGGTGTTCCTCGTGGTCACTTGGTGCCTCCCGGGATGAGCGAAACCTTGATCGACTTGCTGCCCTCGGCCACCAGGTCGAGGCCGTGCTGGAAATCCGCGAGGGGCAGTTGGTGGGTGCAGATGCGGTCCATCGGGAGCCGGCCGGACTCGATCATGCGGATGGCCGCCGGCCAGCAGTGCGGGCCCAGATGCGCGCCGCGCACGTCGAGTTCCTTGTCGTCGCTGATGATCGACCAGTCGACGGTGACGTTGTCCTTGAAGACGCTGTACTCGACGAACCGGCCCAGCTTGCGCAGCAGGTTCAGGCCCTGCGGCACGGCCGACGGGTGGCCGGTGCCCTCCAGGTAGACGTCGGCGCCGTACCCGCCGGTGAGGTCCTTGATCGCGGCCACCACATCGGTGTCCGCGATGTTCAGGGTCAGGTCGGCGCCGCACAGCTTCGCCAGTTCGAGCTTGTTCTGCGCCACGTCCAGGGCGATCACCCTGGCCGGCGACTTGGCCGCCGCCCCGGCCACCATGCCCAGGCCGATCGGGCCGCACCCGGCCACCACGACCACGTCGTCGAAGGTGATCTGGGCGCGTTCCACCGCGTGCAGCGCGCAGGACAGCGGCTCGGTGAACGCCGCGTGGGCCGCCGGGATGTCCTTGGACACCCGGTAGACCAGCGCCTCGACCGGGAACACCATGTACTCCGCCATGGCGCCCGGCGTGCGGCGCTTGAAGCCGTACAGCTCGTGCACCTGGCACATGTGGTAGTCGCCGTCCAGGCAGTAACGGCACTTCCAGCACGGCACGATCTGCTCGGACACGACCCGGTCACCGACCGCGACGCCCCAGCGGGCGGCCGCCTCCTCGTCGAGCTGGACCACCTCGCCGGTGAACTCGTGTCCGGGCACCACCTGGGTCTGCGCCCAGGCCGGGCGGTTCTCGTCGCCCCAGAACTTGGCGGCGCCGTGGTAGCACTTCAGATCGCTGGCGCAGATGCCCACGGCTTCCACACGAACCAGCGCTTCGCCCCGGCCGGGGACGGGACGGGGAATCTCTTCGAGTCGGTAGTCGCGCGGCCCATGGCACACAACTGCCTGCATGGTTTCAGACACGGTGAGTCCTTCAGGGGAAGGCGGTGTGACCCGCGTCGGCTCAGGGGGTGTAACTCAGGTCACTGTATGAAGCCGCGTGAACATATGTCCAGAGCATCTGATCAGGAATCTGAAACAAGTTTCTGCACAGCCGCTCATCTGTCCGTTACAGTGAGACGGTCCGGGTCACGGGGTCGCAGAGCGGAGTGGGCGAATGGATAACCTGGCTCTCATGCGCGATCGGCTGGCCGTGACTCCCGAAGGGCCCAGGTTCTCCCCCCAGCTGCTCTACCGCGCCGCGAAGCTCTACTACGTGCAGGACGCGACCCAGGCGGAGATCGCCGACCAGCTCGGGACCAGCCGGGCCACGGTGAGCCGGCTGCTGTCCGAGGCACGCCGGCTCGGCATCGTCAAGATCGAGGTGGTGGAGCCGGTCGAGGACGACGTCTCGACACTGGCCGCGCAGACCGCCGAGGCGCTGGGCCTGAGCGCCGTCCATCTGTCCACCATGGGCAGCTCGACCCCCGGCGCGCTCGGCCCGGCGGTCGCCACCGCCCTATCCCGCATCGGGCTCGACCCCGGCGACGTGCTCATCGTCTCCAGTGGACGCACCGTCTTCGAGGTCGCCCAGGCGGACCTCCCGGCCCTGCCCGGCGTGCAGGTCACTCCGACCGTCGGCGGCCAGGACGACCCCAACGCCTGGTATCAGACCAACGAGATCACCCGGATGGTCGCGGCCAAGATCGGTGGCACACCCACGTTTCTGTACGCTCCCGCGCTGCCCGGCCCGGACCTGCACCAGCTTCTCCTGGCGGACCCGTCGATCCGCCGCGTCACCCGGCTGTGGGAGAACGCCCGCTGCGCCCTGCTCGGCGTCGGCGCTCCGCCGGCCACCCGGTCGTCCATCCCCGCGTTCGTGCCGATCGGCGCGGTCGCCTCGGCGGTCGGCGACGTCTGCAACCACTTCTTCGACCGGGACGGCAACGACGTCCCGTTCCCCGGCGGCGACCGGCTCATCGCCACCAGCGTGGAACTGCTGCGCCGGATCCCGGCGAGCATCGCGGTGGCGGCCGGCGAGGTGAAGGTGCCGGCCATCGCGGCGGGTGCCCGCGCCGGATACTTCAACCAGTTGGTGACCGATGTGCCGACGGCGAAGGCGCTGGTCGCGGCGGCCACCACGGCAGCATCGGAGACGGCATGACCACCGCCACGCCCGCCGGGACCACGGCTGCCCGCTCCACCGCTGCCGGATCCACCCGGTCTGCCGGATCCATCCGGTCCGCCGGATCCATCCCGTCTGCCGAATCCACCCCGTCTGCCGAATCCACCCCGTCTGCCGGGGACGCACCGGACCGGGCCGCGCGCCCGTTGGCGGGACGGCGCGCCCTGGTCACCGGGGCGTCCCGCGGCATCGGCGCCGCGGTCGCCGCCGGTCTGGCCGCAGCCGGCGCGGACGTGGTCCTCAGCGGGCGCGACGAGCAGGCGCTGCGCGACGTGGCCGCCACGCTGCCCGGCACGCGCACCGCCGTGGTCGCCGCCGATCTGGCCGACGGCGCCGCCGTGGAACATCTCGCCGATACCGCGCTGTCCGTCTTCGACGGCCTCGACATCCTGGTCAACAACGCCGGCGTGACCTTCCCGGAGACGGTCGCCGGCCTGAGCGTCGCCGCCTGGGACGCCACCATGGCCGTCAACCTGCGGGCCCCCGCCCTGCTCGGCGCGCGCATCGGCGCGGCGATGGCCGCCCAGGGCTCGGGCAGCATCGTGAACGTCGCCTCGCTGGCCGGGCTGCGGGCCCTCGCCGAGCACTACGCGTACTCCGCCAGCAAGGCGGCACTGATCATGGCGACCAAGGTGCTGGCGCTGGAGCTGGGGCCGCGCGGGGTACGCGCCAACGTCGTCTGCCCCACCGTGGTCCTGACCGAAATGGGCCAGCAGGTGTGGGGTGCGCGGGAGAAGGCCGCGCCGATGCTGGCCCGCATTCCCCTGGGCCGCTTCGGCGTGCCGGCCGACGTGGCCGACGCGGTAGTGTGGCTCAGCTCGGACGCCGCCGCCATGATCAACGGAGCCGAACTCCCGCTGGACGGCGGATTCACCGTAGCCTGACGACGCCCCGCACCCGCACCCGCACCCGCACCCGCACCCGCACCCGCACCGACCTCACGCCGCGCCCCGGCCATGCGCCGCGCCCCGCCATCCGCCGCGCCCCGGCCATGCGCCGCGCCGATCTTGCACTTTTCGGTCCGACAAGTCGGGTATAGAGCACCAAATCCCCCACACAATGTCCAAGATCGACTCGACCTCCGCGCCGATCTTGGAGTTATCGGTCGGATAGGTCGGGCATGTCGCCTGTAATCGGGCACACAAAGCTCAAGATCGACGACACGGACGGGCTGCACGACGCGACGGGCGGGCCCCACGACACGGACGGGCCCCACGACACGACGGGCGGGCCCCACGACACGGACGGGCCCCACGACACGACGGGCGGGCCCCACGACACGGACAGGCCCCACTACACGGACAGGCCCCACGACACGGACGGGCCCCACGACACGGGCGGGCCCCACGGGGCGGACTGGACCGGGACGGGCGGGGCCGCAACCGCCCGCACGCACAGCGAAGCATGGCTGAACGTCCACAGCGGAGCTCGCACCCGGTCCGGTACGTTCGCAGATCATGGAGGTCTTCGATCAACTCGCCGAGCTCTACCAAGGCGAGCACAGCACCAATCCCCACCAGACCGCCCTCGTTGGACGGATCGGCTCGCTGATCGGACCGGGGTCGGCGGTGCTGGACCTGGGCTGCGGCACCGGTGTGCCCACCGCCCGCATGCTGACCGAGGCGGGACACCGGGTGGTCGGCGTGGACGTCTCCGAGGGCATGCTGAAACTCGCCCGCCGGCAGGTGCCCGGCGCCGAATTCGTGCACGCCAACATCGTGGACCTGCCCGACGAGCAGGGCCCCTTCGACGCCGTCACCGCCTTCTTCTCGCTGCTCATGCTCAGCAAGGCGGACATCGAACGAACCCTGTCGCGGACGGTGGGCTGGCTGAAGCCAGGCGGCTACCTCGGCATCGGCATGGTCAACCTGGACGGTGACAGCCTGCCGGTGGAGTTCCTCGGCGTGCCGGTCACCGTGTCCGGTTACCCCGAGCCGGGACTGGCAGCGGCGTTGGAGGCCGCGGGCTTCACGGTGCTGGACATCGCCACGGTCGACTTCACTCCGGCGAACGGCCCGACGGAGAGTCAGATCTTCGCCCTGTGCCGGGCCCCGCAGTAACGTCCGCCGACCCTGCGCCGGCCCCGCTCAGGCCCGCACCGGCCCCGCTCGCACCGGCCCCGCTCGCACCGGCCGGGATCGGGGTGGCCGGGGTCGGGGCGGCCGGGGTCGGGGTGGCCGGGGTCGGGGTGGCGCTGGGCCGCCGACCGGCCAGGAACCGTGCGGTCAGCAGCGCGACGCCGGCTGCGGCCAGCACCCACACGGTCACCGCAGCCCACGCTCGCGCGGGGCTCTCCCCGGGCAGGGTCGGCCAGATCGGAAACAACAGCATGTTCGCCACCGCGCAGGCCGGAGCGGTCAAGGCGGCGAGCAGCCCTACCACGCCGGGGCGCCGCGCCCATGCGCCGGCGGCGCCCAGCGGAAGGCCGAACACCACCGCGCGGACCAGCCAGTAGACGGTGGACGGTCCGGTCATCGCATCACCGATCGGCAGCTTCACCACATAGAAGGCAAGCGTCGCCAGGACCAGCCCGAGCACCGCCGCGCCGGCCGCTGCCGGCACCCGCCGCAGCGGCGATGCCGGACCGGCGACCAGCCACCCGATGCCAAACCCGGTGACCGCCCACGCCCACCCCGAGTCGAGTAGCTGGCTGAGGTAGATCGCCGCCCACGTCGCGGCGCTGTCCTGGCTGTGCGCCTGGCCCACCTCGCCGAGCATCCCCGGCACGTCGTTGACCAGCGCAGTCAGCAGCCCCAGAGCGAGACCCGCGGCGGAACCAACCAGGACCGCACCCACGGCAGAACCGGCTGGAACCGCACCCACGGCAGAACCGGTGGGGTTCCGCTTGGTGACGCGCACCCGTCGAGGCTACCGGCCCGCACGCTCAGTGATCGTGCAGGGTGTGCGACGGCGACACCCCGTACCGCTCGCGGTAGGCGCCCGCGAACCGTCCCAGATGGGTGAACCCCCACCGGCAGGCCACCTCGCTCACGCTCGCCTGCCACGGCTCCGAGCGGGTCAGCTCGCCGTGCACGCCGTCCAGGCGCAGCCGTCGCAGGTACGCCAGCGGTGGCATGCCGACGTGCCGGCGGAACGACTCCTGCAGCACCCGGACGCCCACCCCGGCGATGCCGGCCAGCTCGGCGGCGGTGAACGGATGGGCCGGCGCCGCATGCATGGCGTCCATGGTGCGTTTCACCGGCCGGGGCCGCAATTCGCGGACCGGGGCGGACGGGTCGGCGGACGGGAACGGCACCGTCAGGGCGAGCCCGCGCAGCACCAGCGCGCGCCACCGGCGAGCCATCGGGGCCGTCGCCGGGTCACCCGCTCCGGCCAGATCCGCGTGCAGCAACCGGACCAGCGCCGCCCAGGTGCGGCCCGGCCCGGCGGTGAGGTCGAAGCTCGCGCCCAATGGTAGCGGCGAGGCGAGCTGCCGCCCGAACGTCATGGTCATCTCGTGTTCCAACACCGGGCGGTCGAGCCGGACGCTGAACAGCCGGCACTGCCCGGCGAGCCGCACCTCGACGTCGCCCACCGGCCGGTGCACGGCGGCCCGGTGTGGTCCGGCGGTCACCTCGGTGCCGCCGTGACGCGACAGCATCGTCCCGTGCAGCGGCACCAGCACGTGGTAGGCCGCCCCCACCTCACCGACCCACACGCAGGCGTCGGCGTCGCAGGCGATCCGGGTGACGGTGACACCGCCCAGCCGCACCACGTCGCCCCGGAAGGCGAAGTCCGCGGCGTCGCCGAGCGGCCGGATCCGCACCGGCCGCAGGCACAAACTCCGGCAGAACTCCTGCGCCTGCCCCGGATCGGTGGTGTGCAGGACCTGGCGGCCGGCGCCGGGCGCCGCCGGGCCGGGTGACCCGTGCATGCCGCACACTGTAGTCCCGCACGGGCGAAGCGCGGACCGATGTCAGTCGTGCGGTTCCCGCTCCGGCCATTCGAACTCGGTGACCGCGCCGCCGCGCACGTCGACCTCGGCCAGCGGTGTCGCCGGGTCGCGCCAGATCACGTACCGGCCGGCGTGCAGGCTGTCCAGCACCACGCTCCACCGCACACCCGACCGGACGTACCGGGCCCGCACCGCGGCGTGGGTCCGCCGGCCGGCGTCGGCGCGCGGGCTCACCTCGATCTCGTGCCCGCGCAGCCGCCCGGGGGTGTGGATGACCAGCGCGCCGATGTCCGCGCCGATGTTGAGCACCACGGTGCCCTGACCGGAGGGCGCGAAGGTGTGATGGCTCATGACGGGTTACCGAAACCGTCGAAGGGGGTGCCCAGGTAGGGGAAGTGCTTGAGCTGTTTGGCGCTCACGTCCTTGATGCTCAGTCCCTGCTCGACCAGGCTCGCCGCGTCGTCGGGGGTGAACGTCTCGTCGACCAGCGGCACCGTCGCGCCGGCGATGGCGCGCAGCGAGATGGACACCACGTCGTCGACGATGCGCCGCCCGTTGGGGAAGCCGGCCAGGTCGGCGCCGAGCAGGCCGAACGGGTTCGGTTCGTCGGACGGCGGTACGGCCGTATTGAGCCGCAGCATGTCCGCCTGTGTGGTGCCGGTGCTGTTCTGGAAGTTGTCGATCAGCCCGTCCGGGATGCCGGTGAGCAGAATCGCGAGCAGGTCGGCGCGCGGTGTGCCGGCGTCGTTCAGCGCGGCCAGGTTGTCGAACAGGCCCGGATAGAGCACCGGCAGCAGGCCGGCCAGTTCGGGTTGCTCGACGAATTCGGCGAACCGCTTGTCCTCGCTCGGCGGCAGGCTGTTCCACCGGTCCTTCTGCGCCATCGGCACGATGACCTCGTTGAACAGCGGGTTGCCCAGCCGGGATACCTGCACCTGCGGGCCCACCTGCACCTCGTCGCCGGACTTCTCGCCCTGACGGACCTGCACCTGCCGCCGGCCGGCCGACGTCCACACGCCGATCACCGCGCCGGGGTCGCGGCCGCGGACCTTCTTCTTGCCGTCGCGCCGTACGGCGTGCAGCGGCAACTGGATCGCGATGCTGTGCACATTGGTGCGGTCGGTGGCGTTGACCGCCTTGCCGGCGTAGTTGAACAGCTTCTGTCCCACCAGGTGCTTGTCCTGGAATGGACGCAACGTGGCCAGGTCGAAGATGGCGCCCAGGTCGACGAAGAACGCGTCGGCCCGCTGACCGGCGAACACCTTCTCGCCGCCGGGCAGCTTGTGCACGGCGTCGGCGGCCAGGCCGTCGTAGTCCGGGATGGACAGCGGCCCCACGTTGCACGGCGGGCACGGCAGGTTCTTCGCCAGCAGGGTGTGTTTGCCGGTCGCGTCGACCCGGGTGACCGAGTAGAACTGCCGCCGGTTCCAGTTCTCCGAGTCCAGCGACTCGATCGGCCCGGTGTTGTAGAGGAAGGTCCGGTCGTTACGCAGCTCGGTGCGGAAGCGGAACTGGTAGGTCAGGTCGGGGCGGGCGTCGCCGTTGGAGTCGACGTGGATCTCGTACAGGACGTCGTCGCCGAACTCGAAGAAGTTAGGCCCGCTGGCCGGCGGCTGCAGCGGCACGTAGTTGGCGATGACGGTGACCGTGTCCGGCTTGTCGGGGCTGACGAACGCGTACAGGTCGGAGCTGTCCGCGACCGGATCCTTGCTGATCTCCGGCGCTTCACGGTGCGAAGACATGGGTCGGGGTCCTTTCGGCGGCTCAGCCGCGGGCGGCTTCGAGCAGGCGGGCGGCGAGGTCCTTGTCGGTGATCGTCACCTTCGATCCGCCGGAGAACAGGTCGAAGGTGCCTTTCCCGGCGTCGCGCAGGGACAGCACCAGCGGCTCGGCGTCCGCGGAGCCGTTCTCGCCGGCGAGGCTCAGGCCCGCGACGCCGGCCGTGGCGGCGCCGACGCCGACGGTGGCGGCGACGGCCAGGACCCGGCGGCGGCTCAGGCGACCGCCGGTCCGGCGGCGGTTGCCGTAGTGGACACGACTCATGCTCGGCCTTTCGTCGAGGTTTCAGAGCGTTCGGTGTCGTCGACGCCCATCAGTACGAAGGCCGATCCGTTGCGGTTCAACGAGATCCGATGCTGTTGCGGCAAGCGCCGCGCGGCGCGGGTTCAGCGGCCGCCGAAATGCCGCGGGCCACGGGCGGCGCGGGCGCGCCGCATCCGCAGCATCGCCATCGCGGCGGTGACGCCGCACAGCACCACCAGGGCGGCGGCGACGAGCTGGCGCCCGAGGTCGGCCCGGTCGTCGCCGGCGGAGCGGGCCAGCCACGTCTGTGTGGCGGCGGTGTCCTGCGGGTCACGGGTCTGCGGCGGCACCGCCACCGCCCCGGGTTCCGGCGAGCGCGACGCCGGGCCGCCCACGGCGGAGTCGGTCGCGAGCTCGGGCGACGGGGACGCCGCCGTGGTGCGCGACGGCGACGGTTCGGGCGCCCGCAGCACCAGGTCGGAGCACGAATAGTAGGTGTCCGGGGTGCTGGAGTTCTGCCACACCACGTAGAGCAGGTGATGCCCGGTGCGGCCGGCCGGCAGCGTGCCGCTCATCCGGTAGGCGCCGGAGCGCAGCGGCGGGTCGGTCGCCGTGATCAGCGGGTCGGTGTCCAGGTCGGCCCAGCTCAGCGCCTGCGCCGGGTCGTAACCCTGCCGTGTCAGATAGACCCGGAAGGTGCCCTCGTGCGGGATGGTGGTGCGGTACCGCACGGTCAGCTTCCCGCCGGCGGTGAGCGTGGTGGACGGCCAGTCGGTCCGGGCGAGGTCGAGGCCGGCGAACTCGGGCAGGTCCGCGCTGCACAGGTGGCCGTCCCGGATGTACTGCCGGTCCTTGCCGGCCACGCCGGGCACCCGCAGGTTGTCGAAGTCGCCGAACGGGCGCCCATTGGCGGCCAGCGCGGCGCGGCACGCCGCCGAGCCGGCTTTGTCGCCTCCCGCCGCGCAGGCCGCGGTGCGGCTCAGCGGGGTGGTGGTGGCGCCGTGCGCGGACGCCGGGGCGGCGCCCGGGAGACCCGCCGCGGCGGCGAGACCACCGGCGGCCAGCGCGGCGGCGGTCCGGCGTACGACGGTCATGCTGGTCTCCTCGGGTGGTCCTGGCGCGGCGGTGCGGTCGGGGCCGCGGCGTGCCGGACCCCCGCGGAGACGGTACGGACTGCGAGGGCGGGTCGTTCACCCGCGCGCGCGGTGATGCCCGTTCGGGCACCGTGCTGTGATTGCATGACCCACGGCCCGCTCGCCGACAGGGGCGTGCGGGCCGCTTGATGAGGAAGGATCGAGTATGACCAAGCCGGACGTCGGACCCATCGCCGCGGAGCCGCCCGCCGAACTGCTGATCGAGGACATCACCGTCGGTGACGGAGACGAGGCGAAGCCGGGCAGTTCCGTCGCCGTGCACTATGTGGGTGTCGCGCATTCCACCGGCGCCGAGTTCGACGCGTCGTACAACCGCAACCAGCCGCTGGAGTTCTCCCTGGGCGCGGGTCAGGTCATCGCGGGCTGGGACCGTGGGGTGACCGGCATGCGCGTCGGGGGCCGCCGCAAGCTGACCATCCCCCCGGCGCTGGGCTACGGCGCGCAGGGCGCCGGAGGTGTCATCAAGCCGAACGAGACGCTCATCTTCGTGGTGGATCTGCTCGGCGTGCGCTGAGCCGCGGGTGCCCGCCCGTCCGGCAGGGCACCAGGCCCTGCGGACGGGCGGGCACCGGGCCCGGCCGTGGACGCCCGCGGCCGGACGGATCCCCGAACGGGTCGCCGAGCGGGGTCACCGGGTGCCCGCGAGATCGCCGCAGCCGGTCTCGTCCGGCAGCAGGGGCCGCAGCGTCACCTGGTACTTCTCCCCGCCGGAGACCCACGGCGTGGTGGCCTTGGCGTCCTTGGCCGCGGCCAGCACGGCGTCCGCCTGGGCGCCGGTCGCGGCCACGCACGGGCGCCCGCTGGGCAGCGTGTCACCGGGCAGTTCCGGCCCCGGCCAGGTGATCGCGGGCGGGGGGCTGGGCAGCTCGCTGGCGGCCGGCGTCTGGTACGGCCCGGCGAGCGCCGCCACCGCATCGGCCCGGTACGGCTGCGGCTCCGGCAGTCCCTTGGCGCCGGGCAGCCCGGTCAGCTTGCCGATGAACTCCGACAGCTTGGCGCGGGCCTTCTTCTCGGCGTCGGACAACCGCGGGTCGTCCGGGGACGCCTCGCCCAGGCCGACCACCGACACCGAGTAGGTGGTGCCGCCGGTGACCACCGTGACCACCGTGGTCGGCGCGTCGGCCATGCCCGGCTTGCCGAACGCGTCACCGGAGCGCACCCCTGCGTCCAGCGCCTGCTTCACCAGGGCGTCGACGGTCTCCGGGGAGACCTGCTGCACCTGCAGGTTGGGCAGCGCCGGGGCGGGATAGATGGCGATCTGCGGTCCTTCGGTGATGATTCGCCCGTCGGCGTACACGCTGACCACGGGCAGCCGGCCGAGCATCACGTCGGCGGGCACGAACCCGCCGGCCCGGGTCACCCGCAGAACCAGCCCGTCGCCGGCCGGCGCGGCGGGTGCGGAACTCGGGCCCGCGCTGGAGCTGCCGGACGCCCCGGTGGGGGTGCCGTTGGCGCAGGCGGTGATCAGGAACAGGGTCATCGCAGCGGCGGCTGTCCAGATGCCGCGGATCACAGTCATGGGGGCTACGACGGTGGCCCGGCCCCTACGGTTCCCGCCGATCGACGGATTTCTCATGCCGCGCCCGTCAGCCGGCGACGATGGCGATCTTGCCCGCGGTGCCCGCGTCCGCCAGTTCGTACGCCCGGCCGGCGTCGGCCAGCGCAAACCGGTCGGTCACCGTGACGTCCGGGCGCAGCTCCCAGCGGACCAGGTTCTCCAGCAGCTCGGACATGTGCCGCAGTGAGGTCACCCACGACCCGTGCAGGGTGATCTGGCGGTGGATCAGCTCCTGCGACACGTCCAGCGTCACCTGGCCGCCCTCCCCCACGAACGCGCACCGGCCCCAGGTGCGGGTGCTGCGCAGCGCGAGCAGCCGCGCGGCGGCGCTGCCGGAGCAGTCCACCGACGCCGAGCACCCCTGACCGCCGGTCAGTTCCGCGATCGCCTCGGCCGCGCCGTCACCGGCCGGCACCGCGTGGTCGACCAGGCCCAGCCGGCGGGCCACCGCCAGCCGCTCGGGCGCGATGTCGGTGCCGATCACCGGCCCGGCGCCCAGCGCCCGCCCCAGCATCGCCGCCGCCAGCCCGACCGGCCCCAGCCCGGTGACCAGCAGGGCGTCACGGCCGGAGACCCGCAGGCGCAGCAGCGACTCGTACGCGGTGCCGAACCCGCAGGACACCAGCGCCCCGTCCAGGTATGACAGCGGCTCCGGCAACGGCAGGCAGGTGCGTTCCTCGGCGAGCAGGTACGGTGCGTGGCCGCCGTCGCGCTGCCAGCCGTACGCGGCGCGGTGCGGCGACGTGCAACCGATCATGTATCCGGCCCGGCACTCGTCGCACACCCCGCAGCCGGCGATGTGGTAGACCGCGACCCGGTCCCCCTCGGCGAGCCGGCGGCAGCCCGGACCCACCGCGACGACCTGGCCGGCCGGCTCGTGCCCGGCGATCACGTTCTGGTACGCCTCCGGGCCGTGTCCCAGGTGCTCGCGGTAGATCGCCCGGATGTCGCTGCCGCAGATGCTGGACGCCTTGACCGCGAGCAGCACCTGGCCGGGGCCGGGCTGCGGCACCTCCCGCTCCACGTGCCGCACCGTGCGGTCTCCGGGCAACATCACACCCGTCATGGTCGCCATGGTGTTCCTCCAGCTCAGCACGGAGACGGCCAGCCCCGCCATCCGCGAGGCCGGCCGCGTGGATCTTGATTCGGAGACTACTTCACGCTGCCCAGGGACAGGCCCTGAACGAGCTTGTCCTGGGCGGCGAACCCGGCCACCAGCACCGGCAGCGACACCACGAACGCGGCGGCGCACAACTGCGCCAGGAACAGCCCCTGGCTGGTCACGAAACTGGTCAGGAACACCGGTGCGGTCTCCGCCACGGTCGCCGTCAGCACCCGGGCGAACAGCAGCTCGTTCCAGCTAAAGATGAAGCAGATCAGCGCGGTGGCGGCGATCCCCGGCATGACCACCGGAGCGATCACGGCCCGCATGATCCGGCCGAGCCCGGCGCCGTCCACCGCCGCCGCCTCCAGCATCTCCACCGGCACCTCGGACAGGAACGAGCGCATCATCCACACCGCGATCGGCAGGTTCATCGACGTGTAGAACAGGATCAGCAGCCAGATGTTGTCCAGCAGGCCGGTGTTCTGCGCGAACAGGTAGATCGGCAGCAGCCCGGCCACCACCGGCAGCATCTTGGTGGACAGGAAGAAGAACAGCACGTCGGTCCAGCGTTTCACCGCACGGATGGACAGCGCGTACGCGGCCGGGATGGACAACAGCAGCACCAGCGCGGTGGACACGATGCTCGCGGTGAGCGAGTTCAGCAGCGGCGGCCACGGACTGGCGCCCGCGGTGAAGAACTCCCGGTAGCCCTCCAGGGTGACCGGCGCGAACACCGACGGCGGGTTGGTCGCGGCGTCCGCCTCGCTGTGCAAGGACGTCAGCACCATCCACAGCACCGGCAGCACGAACAGGATGCCGACCACCCAGGCGAGCAGGGAGAACCACACGCCGGCCCGGTCCCGGCGATGGTGGATCCGCTCGCCGCGCTCGCCGCGGGTGGCGGTCACGGGCCCGGTCTCGGTGACACTCATGCTGGTCCTCCACTCATCGCCCGGGCTCCTGCTTGAACAGCGACGACACGGTCCGCAGCGCGAAGGTCGCGATGATGATCGTGCCGATGACCACCACGACGGCCGCCGCCGAGGCACGGCCGTAGTCGTGGGCGTTGTAGAAGATGGTGTAGATCGTGTAGGGCAGGTTCGCGGTGCCCAGGCCGCCGGAGGTGATGGTGAAGACCGCGTCGAAGTTCTGCACGATGTAGATCGACCCGAGCAGCGCACCCAGTTCCAGGTACTGCCGCAGGTGCGGCAGCGTCATGGTGCGGAAGATCTGCCAGGTGTTCGCCCCGTCGATGCGGGCCGCCTCCACCACATCCAGCGGGCGTCCCTGCAGCCCGGCCAGCAGGATCAGCATCATGAACGGGGTCCACTGCCAGACCAGCGCGAAGATGACCGCCCACAGCGGCATGGTGCTGATCCAGTCCGGTTGCGGCGGCCGGTCCGCGCCGAACAGGTTCCACACCCCGGTGAGGGCACCGTTGAACAGCCCGTATTCCGGGTTGTACAGGGCGTGCTTCCAGAGCAGGGCCGCGGCCACCGGCACCACCAGGAACGGCGCGATCATCATGGTGCGGACCGCGCCGCGCCCGCGGAACTTGCGGTCCAGCAGCAGCGCGATGCCCAGCCCGAGCAGCAGGCTGATCAGCACCACACCGGCGGTCAGCAGGATGGTGGTCCACACCGCCTCGCGCATGTTGATGTCGGTGAAGACCCGCCGGAAGTTGTCCACCCCGGCGAACCCGCGCTCGTCGGGATAGTAGGCGTTCCAGTCCATGAACGAGATCACCAGCGTGGCCACGAACGGCAACTGGGTCACCACGATCATGAAGATGAGCGCGGGGAGCAGCGGAGCCCGGCGCGCCCACCCGGCGGCCCGGCGCGGGGCGCCCCCGGCCCGGGAGGCAGCGTCGGTCCGGCCCCGGGACGTCTGTTCGGCCACGGATGTCATCGCCGTTCACCCCTCCTGCCGGGACTGGTATCGCTCGGCGACGTCCTCGGCCAGCCGCTGGCTGCGGTCCAGGGCCTCGTCCACGCTCATCTGCCCGGCGATGGCCGAGCTGATGTTCTGCGACACCTGTGTGCCCAGGTCGGTGAACTCCGGGATGTCGACGAACTGGATGCCGATGGCCGGCCGCGGCTGCACCCCCGGATTGCGCGGGTCGGCGTCGGCGATGGCGTCGCGGGTCGGCTCGGCGAACGCGGACGCCACCGTCAGATAATCCGGATTCTCGTACGTGGAGGCCCGCTTGCCGGCCGGGACGCTGGACCATCCGATCTTCTCGCCCACCAGTTCCTCGTACCGTCGGCTGGACGCCCAGGAGATGAACTTCCAGGCGTTGTCCTTTTTGGCGCTGGCCTGCTGGATGCCCCACGACCACGCGTACAGCCAGCCGGAGCGTTCGGTGTGCACCACCGGCGCGGCGACGTAGCCCATCTTGTCCTTGACCGGCGAGTCGGACGCCTCCAGCGACCCGGCCGCGCTCGTCGCGTCGTACCACATCGCCACGTTGCCCTGCACCGTGTTGTTCAGGCACTCGGTGAAGCCGGCTTGCGGGGCGCCGGCCTCCCCGTGCGTCCGTACCAGGTTGACGTAGAACCGGGTGGCCGCGGTGAAGCCGGGCGCGTCCACCCGCGGCGTCCAGTCCTTGTCGAACCAGGTGCCGCCGAACGTGTTCACCACCGTGGTCAGCGGCGCCATGACCTGACCCCAGCCGGGCTGGCCGCGCAGGCAGATGCCGCGCATGCCGGGTTCCTTGCCGTCCACTTGCGCGGCGATGCGGGCGACCTGCGGCCACGTCGGATGGCTGGGCATCGTGATGCCCTGCTTCTCCAGCACGTCCTTGCGGTACATGAGGAACGACGACTCGCCGTAGAACGGCTCACCGTAGAGCTTGCCGTCGTCGGCGGTGAGCGATTTCGTCATCGACGGGAGGATGTCCGCCTGGTCGAATCGCCGGTCGGCGGCGACATACCGGTCCAGCGGCGCGATCCAGTGCGACGTGGCGTAGATCGGGATCTCGAAGTTGGACAGTGACGCGACATCGTACTGTCCGGCCTGGCTGGAGAACTCCTGACTGATCTTGTCGCGGACGTCGTTCTCGGGCAGCACCGTGAAGTTCACGCCGATGCCGGTCTCCCGGGTGAAGTTCGCCGCGGTCAGGCGTTGCAGGTCGATCATCTGCGGGTTGTTCACCATCAGCACGTTGATGCTGTTGGCGCCGCCGTCACCGGCGGCGTTCCCGCCCCAGCCGGCGCAGCCGCAGAGGCCGGCGGCGAGGGTCAGCGTGGCGGCGGTCACGGCCGGGAACACGCGGGCACGGGACATGCGGCCTCCTCGTCGAGGCGACGGACGTCACCGGCGCGTAGGCAGCCGGTAACACATCGGTCATCAGTACATGCCCACGATCAATGTGGTGTCAACCGCTCACACCCCGTCACCGACGGTACGCACTGTGGACAGCGCCGATGCGCACCGTCATCGGCCACGGGCGCAGGGGCCGGCGCACGGATGCCTTCCCGCCAGACGACGCCCCTCCCGACGACGACGCCCGGCGCGGGTCCCGCCGCCACGCCCGGGCACGGTCAGGCCACGCGCGCCTGCCGCCCGAGCACCGCCACGACGTCGCCCGGGTGTAGCTGACGCCCGCGGCGGCGATCCACCTCGCCGTTCACCGACACGTCACCCGAGGCGATCAGGACCTTGCCCTCGCCACCCGTGTCGATGAGGTCCGCCAGTTTGAGGAACTGACCGAGTCTGATCATTTCTCCGCCGATCGGCACGTCTCGCATCCGGCCATTGTCCGCGCCGCCCCGCCCCGCACCCCTCCCCGTCCCGTCCCCGCCCGTCCCCGCCCGCGCCGCCCCGCGCCGCCCCGCGCCGCCCCGCGCCGCCCCGCACCGCCGATCTTGGAGTTAGTGGGCCGGAATTGCGATATTGAGGGCGGTTTGGTGCCCCACTAATACCAAGATCGATCCGTTGGGGCGGGGCGGGCGGGGCGGGACGGGGACGGGCGGGCGGGGACGGGCGGGCGGCGTGGGGGGCGGGCGGGAGGCGGGACGGAAAATTTTGCGGCGCGTTGAACCATCGGCGTCCGGCATCCGAACTACCGATCGTGCGCCGACTTCACCGCCTTCGCCGCGTGGGCATTCTGACCGGCCTTGCCACGGCCGGCGTGCTCGCCACGGCCGTTCCCGCCGCCGCCGATGTCACCGTCAGCCCGCCGAACGCGATTCAGGGCGGCGGGGTGAACCTCACGTTCACCGTGACCAACGAGGGCACCGAAGCGATCAAACGGCTGACCGTGGTGATCCCTGAGGACACCCCGGTGGCCGAGGTGTATCCGTTGTCGGTGGACGACTGGGCGCCGCAGATCGAGCATCGCACCCTGGCGGTGCCGCTGAACAGCATCCATGGTGGCACCCCGGTCACCGAGGCGGTCAAGGACATCACGTGGACGGCCGCGCCGGGGCGGGAACTGGCGCCCGGGGCCACGGGCGACGTGCGCATCGCGATCGGGCCGATGCCGCAGGTGAGCTCGATCGCCTTCCGGGTGGTGCCGACGTACGCGGACGGGTCCTCCACGCCGGCGCTGCCGCCCGCCACGGTCGGTCTCGCCCCCGCCAAGCCCGGTCAGGAGATGCCGGGTCACGCCGGGCACGGTTCGGGCGCTTCCGGGACGGAGGCGACGCAGGGCGACGGCGAGGACGCGGCGTTCGCCGCCGTGGTGGCGCAGGCCGAGCAGGGGCCGGGGTTCTGGTCGATCGCCGGCTGGGTGCTGGCGTTGCTGGCCGGGGCCGGGGCGGTGGTGGTGCTGCTGCGCGGACGCCGGGCCGCGACGACGGCGACCGGCGACGACACCACGGCAGACGACGACACGACCGCGGACGACAAGGCGGAAGCCGACGACAAGGGCACGGCGGCCGGGACCACCGCGGACGCCGGTGACGATTCGCTGGTCGGCGCCGGTGGACCGAAGGTCAATGCCTGGAGCTATCGGGACCAGTGAGGGACATCCCGCGCAGGTGGGCGCGGGCATGTCGTGCGGACGCGCGTGGGGTGCGGAGCACGACGGGCGGGTGGGGCCAAGGGCAAGGCCCACGACCTGCGGCGTGCGGGGCGGGAGGGTCGGCCCTCCCGCCCCGCTGCACGCCCCGGGCACACCACTCAGACGGTTACCGCACGGGGTGTGCGCAACTCTCCCACGATCTCGTCCAGCACACGTTCCGCGTCCTCGTGCGCGACCTGGCAGGTGCCCGCCGCCACGTGACCGCCTCCGCCGTACCGCAGCATGACGGCGCCCACGTCGGCCGGGGAACTGCGATCGAGAATCGATTTGCCGCAGGCGAACACGGTGTTCTGCTTGTTGCGGCCCCAGAGGGCGTGCACCGAGACCCGGGCCTCGGGGAACAGCGCGTACACCATGAACCGGTTGCCGGCGTGGATGGTGTCCTCGTTGCGCAGGTCGACGATCACCACGTCGCCGTCCATCCGGCAGACCCGGTGCAGTTGCTCACGGAACAGCTCGGAGCAGTTCTCGTACAGGTCGGCGCGCTCCGCGACGTCCGGCAGCGCGAGGATCTGCTCGACGTCCTGGTGGTCGATGCAGGCGTCGATGAGCTGCATCATCAGATGGTAGTTGGAGATCCGGAACTCGCGGAAGCGGCCCAGCCCGGTGCGGCTGTCCATGAGGAAGTTGAGCAGCGTCCAGCCGGTCGGATGCAGGATGTCCGGCAGCGTGTACGCGGCCGAGTCGGCCTGGTCGACCGCGTGCATCAGGTCGTCGGAGACCTGCGGGAACCGTTGCGCGCCGCCGTAGTGCCGGTAGATGACCCGCGCCGCGGACGGGGCGTCCGGGTCGATGATGTGGTTCGGCTTGTCGCCGCCGGTGCGCAGCGTCTCCGAGTGGTGGTGGTCGAAGACCAGGTGAGCGGCTTGCGCGTACGGCAGGTTGGTGAGGATGTCACGTCCGGTGACCTCGACCGTGCCGTCCTGGACGTCCTTGGGATGCACGAAGCTGATCTCGTCGATCATGTCCAGATGCCGGAGCAGCACGGCGCAGACCAGGCCGTCGAAGTCACTGCGCGTGACCAGCCGGTGTTTCACGTCGGGTCGCCTCCTGTCGCCGGGCCATTATTTCTAGTTTGCCACTTTTGTCGTACGCGCTTGGCCGCAACGACATACCGGACCGATCCCCCGCCGTGCTGCCCTGCGTAAGGTGCAGTCAGACGGTTCCGCCTCTGAGTCGAAGGACGAAACGGACCCATGGACAACGTCGCTCAGTTGAATCAGGAGCGCTCCGCCCCGCCGGCCACCCTGGTGATCTTCGGCGCCTCCGGTGACCTCACCCGCCGCAAGCTGCTGCCGGCCGTGGAGAGCCTGGCCCGGCACCAGCGGCTGCCAGCCGAGTTCGCCCTGGTCGGCGTCGCCCGCACGGCGATGTCCGACGAGCAGTTCGTGGCCGGCGCGCTGGGCGAGCGTGGCCTGTCGAACATGCCGCAGATGGAGGGCGGGATCCGATACGTCTCCGGCGGCTACGACGACCCGGAGACGTACAAGCGGCTCGCCGAGGTGCTCGACGAGCTGGACCACCAGCGCGGCACCGCGGGCAGCCGGCTGTTCTACCTGTCCACCCCCGCCGAGGCGTTCCAGCCGGTGATCAACGGGCTGGCCGCCTCGGGTCTCAACCGGGCCCGCGAGGGCGCGTTCTCCCGGCTGGTGATCGAGAAGCCGTACGGCCGGGACCTGGCCACCGCGCGGGAACTGGACCAGGTGGTGCACGCCGCGTTCGACGAGCCGCAGGTCTTCCGCATCGACCACTACCTGGGCAAGGACACCGTGCAGAACGTCCTGGCCCTGCGATTCGCCAACGCCATATTCCAGCCGATCTGGAACCGGTCCTGGGTCGACCACGTGCAGATCACGGTGGCCGAGACGCTGGGCGTGGGCAGCCGCGGCGGCTTCTACGAGCACGCCGGCGCGATGCGCGACATCGTGCAGAACCACGTGCTGCAGGTGCTGGCGCTGGCCCTGATGGAGCCGCCGGCCAGCTTCGACGCCGAGGGCCTGCGCAACGAGAAGGTGAAGCTTCTGCAGGCGATCCGGCTGCCCACCAACCGGGACATCGCCGACCTGGCCGTGCGGGGGCAGTACACCCGCGGCGGGACCCGCGAGGAACTCATGCCCGGATACCGCGACGAGCAGGGCGTCGACCCGCTGTCGCGCACCGAGACGTACGCCGCGATGCGCCTGAACGTGGACAACTGGCGGTGGGCCGGGGTGCCGTTCTACGTCCGTACCGGCAAGCGGCTCCCGGCCCGGGTGACTGAGGTGGCGCTGCAGTTCCAGCGGCCACCGCACCTGCCGATCCCGACCACCCAGCTCACCGAGCTGGAGGCCGACGCGCTGATCCTGCGCATCCAGCCCAACGAGGGCATTTCGCTGCGCTTCGGCGCGAAGGTGCCCGGTCATTCCTTCCGGGTGCGCACGGCGAGCATGGATTTCTCGTACGACCGGACGTTCCGCGAGGAGTCCCCGGAGGCGTACGAGCGGCTGCTGCTGGACGCGCTGCTGGGCGACCCCACGCTGTTCATCCGCACCGACGAGGTGGAACAGTGCTGGCGCATCGTGGACCCGATCATCGAGCACTGGGCGGAGGACCGCTCCCCCATCCCGACCTATGAGGCGGCCTCCTGGGGTCCCGCGGACGCGGACCGCCTGATCGGTCGCAGCGGGCGCCGGTGGCGCAACGAGTTGTAGGCGTTCGGGCAGAAGATCAACACACCGCTTTCGGAGCGGATTCGGGAGATGGGCGGGTTCTCGCCTAGGGTGTTAACGGAAGGTCAACGACCCTCGCACCCGCCCCCTTTCCCTCCCCCATGACCGAAAGCGATACAAAGCCATGCAGGTCTCGGTCGCGCACCGCCCGCCGAACACGGCCGTCCTCGTGCTGCGCGGTTCCCTCGACATCGACACCGCGGCCTCCCTGAAGGCGAACCTGAGCCGCCTGGTGGAGCGGCCGGCGCCGCGCGTGGTGGTCGATGTGGCGGGGCTGGACTTCTGCGACTCGATGGGCGTCGGCGTGCTGGTGACCGCGCACGGCCGGGCCCAGGAGCGGGGCGGATGGGTGCGCCTGGCGGCCCCGTCGGGTTTCCTGCGACGGTTGCTGGAAACCCTCGGGCTGACCGACTACCTGCAGGTGTTCGCGGACGTGGACGCGGCGCTGGCCGACTGACGCCGGTCAGCGACTGATGCCGACGGGCCCCGGAACCAACCGGTTCCGGGGCCCGCCCGTCGTGCGTACCGGAAATCAGCTCGTCAGGCCGAACGCCACCCGGCCGAGCGTGTTCTCGGTGCCGGAGAAGCCCTCGGACGGGATGAACTGGTCCTCGCCGAAGTCGACGTCCGCGTCGTCCGCCGTGCCGCCGATGCCGTCCGGGCCCACGCCGAACAGGGTGCCGAAGCCGGTGCCGCCGGCGTCCATCAGGTTCGCCGTGGCGTCGGCGTTGTCGGTGTGGAAGTTGCCGAAGAAGTGCCCGGCCTCGTGCGAGATCACGTTGCCCAGCGCCTGTCCGACGAACGCCAGCCGGTCACTCGCCGGCGTCATGTAGGTGTTCAGCGACGCCACCCCTCCGGGCGGCGAGCTCAGCACGTCGAGCAGCACCAGGGCCGTCTCCTCGGTGCCGAAGTTACCCGGGTCGATGCTCTGCGCGATGCCGATGGTGTTGATCCCGGACTCTTCGATGGTGCCGCCGACCACGACCCGGCTGACGTTCTCCTGACCCCAGACGTCCGGGTTGTCCTTGCTGTTGCGCACCTTCAGCGCGAAGCGCTGGTTGAGACCGCTCTCGATCATGTCCTGCTGGAGATTCTCCGTCACCTCGGCCACGACCTTGTCGATCAGCGCGTTCTCGTCGGCGCGGGTCAGGCCCCAGTTGCCCAGGAACGCCGCCAGCGGGCTGAGGTCGACGTTGCCGTTGCCGCCACCGACCACGTACGTGTTCACCCGGGCGCCGTCGAAGTCGAGGTAGAGCGTCTGCACCGGGCGCTGACCCTGCAGACCCGGACGGTACGCCTCGACGGTGATGTCATACGCCCCGTCGCCGTTGGCCACGCCCACGTAGTGCCAGCCCGCCTTGGTGGCCACGTAGTCGGTCACCGCGTTGCCGCCGCCGGGCAGCGGCGAGTCCATCGGGTAGATGAACGAGGCGTCCTGGCTGGAGCCGTGCACCTCGCGCGGCTGCGTGTCGTACACCGTCAGGTATCCGGCGGAGCCGGTCACCCGCGCGCCCAGCACGTCGCCGGGACGCAGCCGGATCGCGTAGAAGTCGGTGTCGTCGGCCGCCGAGGTGATGGTCACCGTGTACGGCCCTTCGGTGTTCGCCCCCGGGCCGCTGGCCGGGTCGAACGGGTCGCTGGGCAGGCTGGCGTAGGAGGCCACCATCGCGTAGTAGGTGCCGTCGGCGGGCACCGAGTATTGCAGCTTGCTGTCCAGGCCGTCGGCGTCGTCGTTGAACGCCACGATGGTGCCGTCCGCGTCGTACAGGCGCACGTAGGTGTCCAGGTCGCCGGTCGGCGTCGAGGTCTGCACCGTGATCACCTTGCCGGCGGCCGCGGTGAGCTCATAGAAGTCGAAGTCGCCGGTGTCCGTACCGGCCGAGCCGTGCGGGCCGTCGCCGATCTCGGCGGAGACGGTGACGCCGGAGCGCAGCGAGCCGATCGAGGTTGAGCCGGCCAACGGGATGGCGCCGTCGTCCTCGGGCGTGGCCGGCTGCGTGGTGGGGCTGACCGGCTCCGGGTCCAGGCTGCCCAGGATGCGCATCTTGGCGAAGGTCTTCTTGTCCCCCGTGCCGAAGTCGGGGATGCGCTGCGCCAGCGCGGGGTTGTCGTTGGCCCCGCGGGTGCCGTCGATTTCGTCCTCGTCGACCACCACCGGGGGTGTGTCGGCGGCCTTGGCCTGGTCCGCGGTCAGCCCCAGGGCCTTGAGGCGGGCGGCCGCGCGGGCCTTCGACTGCTGCTTCATGTACGCCGTCCAGCCGGCGTAGTCCGCCGTGCGGGCGTCCGGCAGAAGCGACAGATACGGATTCGGCCCGGCGGGCTTGGCACCCGGCGCGGCTTTCGGCGCGAGCTGCTCGCCGCTGGCCAGCCTCGCCTGCTCGGCCGGGCTCAGACCGGGGCCGGCCTTGCCGCCGGCGGCGGACGCGCCGACCGGTGTGAACGCGACCAGACCGAGCATGAGCGCTCCGGCGGCCGCGATGCTGCGTCGCATCAATGATCCCCCTTCGACCCGTCCGGGCCCCCGCCGCGGACGGCACCCGCGACGCTACTGAAGGGGTTGATCAATATCTAGTGCCGTCGATGATCCCGCGTCCGCACCGGTCAGCGCAGCGCGGCCGTGGAGACGCTGTCCAGCGCGGCCACCGCGGCGCCGCGCGCACCCGCCATGTCGAGGTCCGGGACGAGGGCGAATCCGGCCACCTCGGCCTGTTCGCGGCGCAGGTCGGTGTTCTCCCGCACCCGCTGCAGGAACCATTCGCGGAATCGTGGCGCGGCCTCGACCACCCCGCCACCGAGGAAGTACATCGCCGGGTCGGTGAAGTTCGCCGCGATGGTGAACAGTTTGCCGATCGCCGCCGCCTGCTGACCGAAAACCGACAGGGCGAGCGGGTCTTCCTTCTCCCCGTACGAGCGCAGCGCCTTGGCCGCGGCGGACACCGGCTCGGCCGCCAGCGGGTGGCCGGGGAACCGGGTGAGCCAGTAGGGCAGCAGGTTGTTGCGGATGCCGGTGAGCGACGCGACGCTCTCCACGTCGCCGGCAAAGCCGCAGTTGCAGCGCGGCACCGGCTGCCCCTGCTCCAGCACGTCCTGCAACGGGATCTGCACGTGCCCCAGCTCGCCGGCCATCCCGGCGGCGCCGCTGATCACCCGCCCGGCCTCGACCACCCCGCCGCCCAGGCCGGTGCCGACGATGGCGGACACCGACGAGCGTTCCATCGCGTCGGCGCCGAAGTGCCGGTGGTGGGCGTACAGCGCGGCGGCGTTGGCGTCGTTGTTGTAGACCACCGGCAGGCCGATGCGCTCCTCCAGCGCGCCGCGGATGTCGAAGCCGTGCCAGTCCGGCTGGGAGAAGTTGGTCGCGCCCTTCGACGAGATGACGCCCGCGGCGCTGGCCGGCCCCGGCGTGTCCAGTCCCACCGCGCGCACCAGCGTGCGCGGTGTGCGGGTCAGCTCCAGGATGCCGGTCAGCGCCGCGGCTAGCTGCTCGATCGCCGCCTCCGGGCCGTCCAGCACCAGGCTGGGGTTCTCCACCAGGTGGTCGACCAGAAACTGCCCGGTCGCGTCCAGCACCGTGGCGTTGTTGCAGGTGCCACCGTTGTCCAGGCCCACCACGACCCAGGACGCCGGGGTACGTATCGCGTCGATGTGATCCACGACACGAGCGTACGTCCGTCGCCGCGGCACCGGAACTCCGCCGCCGGATCGCACGGCGGACCACCGCGTCGCGGACCACCGCGATTCATTAAGGTGAGGGCGATGGAACGATCGCGCACCGATCACGTCGTGATCAGCTCAGCCGCCGGCCGGGCGTCCGCCGACGACGGCTTCGCCTCGCTGCGCCGCCCCGCCCGGCCCCGCCCGGAGCGCTATCGTCTGGGCCGTTCCCTGCGCCGCGACTCGCCCCGCTCGGGCCTGGCCCGCTGGACGCCGCAGGAGCGCCGGGCCGATCCGGTGCAGCAGATCATCGAGGCCCACGTGGGCCGGCAGCCGTGGCTGATCCCGGTGCGCGTGGGACGCATGATCGCCTCGCCGTACGCGTTCCTGCGCGGTTCGGCGAACATCATGGCCGACGACTTCGCCACCCTTCCGCACACCGGCATCACGCCGGTCATCTGCGGCGACGCCCACCTGGGTAACTTCGGTTTCTACGCCTCGCCGGAACGCCAGCTCGTGTTCGACCTCAACGACTTCGACGAGGCGCATCCGGGCGCCTGGGAGTGGGACCTGCGACGGCTCACCACCAGCGTGCACGTGGCCGGACGGCAGAACGGCTTCTCCGAGCCGGCCTGCGGCGACGCGGTGCGGCACTGCGTCGACGAGTACCGCGAGCAGGTGGCGCACCTGGCCGAGCAGGCGCTGCTGGCCCGCTCGTACGAGCGGCTGGACGTGGACCGGCTGCGCGCGGTGGCCAGCAAGTCGAGTTTCCGGCAGGAGATCGACCGGGCCGCCCGGCGGGCCCGCCGCCGCACCAGTGACCGGGCGCTGCCGCGGTTCACCGAGCAGCGTGCCGACACCGCGCGACTGGTCGAGGAGCCGCCGCTGATCACCCGGCCCAGCGACGCCGAGCGCGAGCAACTGGCCGCGGCACTGGACGACTACCTGGCGACGCTGCCGCCGCACTGGGCGCGCATCCTGGCCGGATACCGGATCGTGGACATCGCGCACAAGGTGGTCGGGGTCGGATCGGTGGGCCTGCGGGCGTACGTCGCGCTGTGCGAGGGCAGCAGCCCGGACGACGTGGTGTTCCTGCAACTCAAGCAGGCCCGCCGGTCGGTGGTGGCGCGGCATCTGCACGGCGAGTCGGCCTGGCACCGGCACCAGGGCCAGCGGGTGGTGGAGTATCAGCAGGCGCTGCAGACCGTCAGCGACCCGTTGCTGGGCTGGACCACGGTCGGCGAGCTGCAATATTACGTGCGCCAGTTCCGGGACATGAAGGGCGCGGTCGTGGTCGAGGGCATGAGCGCCAAGGCGCTGGCCGACTACGCCGGCATCTGCGGCTATCTGCTGGCCAAGAGCCACGCCCGGACCAGCGGCGCCTCCATGATCGCCGGGTACATCGGGAAGGGTCGCAAGCTGGGCGGCGCGTTCTGCCGGTTCGCCCGCGCGTACGCCGATCAGGTCGAGGCCGACCACGCCCTGCTGGTGCAGGCGGTGCGCCGCGGGCTACTACCCGCCGAGCCGGCGTGATCGCCCTGGACGCAGCCGGGCTGCGGGCCTTCTGGGCGGAACGGCACCTGTGCACGCTGACCACGCTGCGCCGCGACGGCTCGCCGCATGTCACCGCGGTCGGCGCCACCCTCGACGCGCCGGCCGGCCTGCTGCGGGTGATCTGCTCGGCGACGTCGGCCAAGGCCCGGCACGTCCGCGCCGGGCAGCACCGGGTGGCGGTCTGCCAGGTGGACGGCCGGCGATGGAGCACCGTGGAGGGTACGGCGGTGGTCCGCGACGATCCGCAGTCGGTGGCCGAGGCCGAACGGCGGTACGCGCAGCGCTACCGCACGCCGCGACCGAACCCGAGCCGTGTGGTGATCGAGGTGCGGGTCACCCGTGTGCTGGGCTCGGCCGGGCTGGACTCGGGCCCGCTGGACTCGGCCGCGCCCGCACCGGTCACTGGAAGCTGATCAGCTCCGGCACCGGGTCGAAGCCGAGCACGTCGGCCGCCTTGTAGCGGTGCACGTCCTCGTCGTAGAACAGCTTGTAACCCATGTGGAACTGCTGCGGGCGGCGCAGCCGCTGCCAGGTGGCGTCCTTCTCCGAGCGGGTGCCGAAACCGTCCACATGCTGCACCATCGCCAGGCCGGGCCGCTCGGCGATCTTGTCCACGTCGGGCAGCATGGAGGTGCGGAACTGGTGCACCACGAACAGCTTCTCCGGCAGATCGTGCGCGGTCACCAGATCGGACAGGTACTGCGAGACCTCGTTCACCTCGGACGCCTTCACCCGCCCGATGGTGCGGCCGGGGACCTTGCCCGCAGGCATCCGCCACTCCGGGTCGAGCGCGAGCCCGACGTGCGGCTGCAACAGGAACTTCTCCAGCCGCTTGGCCTGCGGCACGAAACTGCCCCGGCCCGGCTGCAGGTCGAGGATGACCATCACCTTGTTCGCGCGCGCCTGATCCACGTACTGCCGGATCTTGTCTTCCGGGATCATCTGGCTGTAGTCGCCGTCCTTGCCGGCACCGGCCTGGGCGACGGTGGCGATCAGCTCGTACGCCACCTGCACCGTGCGGTCGCCGGCGAACCCGGCGGCGGCCTTGCGCAGCTTCGGCAGCATCGTGTCCGGCTTACCCTCGCCCAGCACGCCCAGGCTGGCGGTGCCCGCCGTGCCGTAATAGGCCACCACCCGGTACTCGGGGAAGATCTCGCGTCCGCCCAGCGGCAACTGCGGCGGCGGGGTCGGCGTCGGGGACGGGCTGGTGGTCGCGGGCGCCGGACCGCTCTGCGACGCGGCGGGCGCGGCGGTGCGGCTGGCGGGATCCGAGTCGCAGCCGACCACGGTGGCGAGCAGTGCGACAAGCGCGCCGGCGGCGGCGAGGCGGGCGGGGCGGGGCACGGTGAACCTCTCCTCTCGGGCGGCGCCGTCGCGGCACCGAGACGACACGGTACACACGCCCATCGGCCTCCGCAGGACCGGCGATGTCGCACCGTCCCGGCTTGACGGTGCCCGGTTCGCGGCGGATCGTCGAGAGGTACCCGCTCGCGCAAGGAGCAGGCCGTGAACTACCTCGATGTGGGAAAGCTCATCCTGATCGCCGTGACCCCGACCGCCGTCGGAGCGATCGCGCTGCAAGCACCGCGATGGTGCGCCTGGGCTGCCGCGCTCTGGTCACGGCGGCAGCCGAGCGAGCCGGTGCCGTACGGGCCACCGATCGAGAAACTGGCCTGCGATCTGCGCCGGTTGTTGCGGCTGCACGACGAACTCACCGCCTCGGCGCACCTGGCGATGCGGGCACATCGACTGTGGGCGGTCGAGGCGGCGATCGGCGCCCGGGCGCTGGAGGCGGCGCGGGCGCTGGACGTGCCACACCGGGAGCCGGAGCTGCCGGGCGCGCTGACCCGCGAGGAACTGGGCGGGCTGCTGCGCGACCTGTCCGGCGCGGGACTCGTGCTGCCCGCGGCGGTGGGCCCGTTCACCGCGGACGGCCGCCTCTAGGGCGCACGCCCGCTCGCCCACCCCGCCCAGGGAGGGGCGGGGGGATGCGTCGCGTGCCCTCGCCGCGGCGGAGGATCACCGTCAGTAAATGGAAGATTTATTGTTCTCCGCCTCAGCGTGGCATTAAGAATTGCTTAAGTGGACACACGCATTTTCCGCGTCCGAATGGTGCGCAGCGTGTCCGCACGTTGACCGTTGCGCCGATCACGGGGCCCTGAGCCCGCATTTCTCGGTCACCGGTGAACCTTCGCGACCCACCGTCCGTACTGTCTGTCGACGCGGGGCGTCCCACCGGACTCGCACGGTGGCCGCATCCGGTGGTGGCGCCCCGCGCAAATCCATGATTAACCTTCCACATCGGCCACGTGACGAGGCGTTCGGCGGGCGTGGCGAGGCGCGGCGGCGAACGATTGGGGGGACACCGATGCGGATCTGCGCGCGCGGCGGCCCCCGCCCCGAGGTGATCGACCGGTGAGCTTCGAGGACGACGAGTACTGGGAAGAAGAATACGGCGATCAATCCGGCGCCACGGCCCGGGAACGCTATGTGGTCCGCCGCGCTGCGGCACCGGAACCGGTTCTCCCCACCCGTCGCCCGTCACCCGTCACGGGGATTGACGAGCTCGCCGCACGCCGGCGCCGTCGCGAATCCGGCTACACACGGTCATCGGGATCGGTCCCCGGCCCGGAGATCGACCCGCAGTCCGGCTTCGACACGGTGCGGCCGAGCTGGCTGGACGACCCGGACTTCGTGGCGCCGGACATGTCCGGCCCGGATCTGGCCGGCCCGGAGTCGGCGGTGCTCGACTTCAACCGCCCGGAGCTGGGCGCGGACTTCGACCAGCCGGAGTTCGACCTCGACAGCACGCCCTCCCCCGCCCGGCGCGAGACCCCCTCTCCGGACCGGCCCGAGATGCCCACGCCGGACCGCAACGGTCGGCGTGACCTGCCGTCGCCCGGCCGGCCCGAACCGCGCGGCCCTCGTGCGGCGCCGGAGCAGCCGCCCGCCGCCCGGCGCGACGCGCCGGAGGCGCCCCGCACGCGGCCCGGCCCGCGACCGCCGGCCATGCGTCCGGGTCAGCCGATCATGCGCCCCGGACGGCCCGGCGCGTATCCGGGCCAGCCGGGCCAGCCGGTCACGCGTCCGACGGGTGTGCCGCCGCGCCGTACCGGCGTCACCCGCGTCACCTACGAGGGGCCCGTCACCTACGAGGGGCCGGAGCCCGGCGTGGGGGGCGTGCCGCCCGTCGCCGGCGACGCGGCCGCGGCGTTCACCACGGAAACGCCGGGCCGCGGCCACCCGCAGGGGCCGGTCACGCCGGGAAACGGACCGACGTCGCCAGCCGCCGGGCCGGTCTCGCCCGCACACGTCTCCCCGGCGCACGCCCCGGTGTCCGCCGACGGCGTGGCCGTTCCGGTGCACCACGCCGACCATCCCGGATTCCGCACGGACGACGCCACCCGCCCGGCGGAGGACGCCGCCCTCGCCGCGGGTGGCGCCGCCTTCGCCGCCGACGGGGTCAGCTTCGGCACGGACGACGACCTCGGCGGGCCGATCCGGCCGCCGGGCGGCCGACGCAACCGGCGCAGCCCGGGGGCGGCCGGACGCGACGGTCAGCGCCCGGTGTCCGACGGCGCCGCGACCGGTCAGCCCGGCGCCCCACCGGCCGGCCCGCCCGCCGAGGCGAGGTGGGCGTCGCCCGCCCCGGACGGCGCCGCGTGGGCCGGGGCACCGGCCGGAGACGCGATGGACCCCGCGGCCCCGCCGGTCGGCACCGGCGACCCGCTGGATCTCTACCGTCCACCCCGGGACCGTCGCGGCACCACCGCGCCGGGTGACGCGCCCACCGAGGACCTGCGCCCCGCCCGGCAGGCCAGTCCCCCGCCGGCGCCCACCGAGGACCTGCGCCCCGCCCGGCAGGCCGGCCACCCGCGCGGCCCCACCGAGGACCTGCGCCCCGCCCGGCAGGCCGCCGGGACCGAGCGTCCGGGCTCCGGCGCGGCACGCGCCGACGACGCGCCCCGGGTGCTCGACCGCACCGCGCCGGTGCCGCCGCGGGCCGTGCGCATGCCGGAGCCTCCCGCGCAGCCCAAGGTCGTGCGCCGGGCCGAGCCTCCGGCGACGCCGCGGGTGGTGGGCCAGCAGACCCCGCCGCCGCTGCGTGTGGTGGCGGACGGACCAGCGGGAGATCCGGGTACGCCCGGCACGCCCCCACCGGCCACCACGCCCCCACCGGTCACACCGCAACCCGCCACAGCGCACCCGGCGGCGCCCGGACAGACGGCAGGGGGACAAGACAGGCCGGAACAAGACAGGCCGGAACCGGCGGCGCGCGGAACCGGCGCGTCCTCATTCGCCGAACCGGCGCAGATCTCCGGGCCGCCCGTGGCCGGGCCGCCGGTCGTGGACCGTCCCGTCGCCGGGCCGCCGGTCACCGGGCCGCCCGTGGCCCGGCCGGTGCCGTCCCCGCAGACGCCCTTCCCGCCGGCGCCCGCGCCGGCACCCGCCCGCACACCGGCGCCCCCGCCACCTCCACCGGCACCCGCCCGCACACCGGCGCCCCCGCCGACGATGGCAGACGCGCCTCCACCAGCACCAGCGACCGCAGACGCGACGGCGGCAGACACATCGGCGGCAGCACCGGCGGCGGAACCGACGGGTGCCCCGGCCGCACGGCCCCCACGGACGGAACCGGGGACTCCGGCCGCCGGAGCGGACCAGCCCGGGTTCTTCGCCGTCCATGCCCCGGCGCCCGCGCCCAGCGACGCCCCACCCACCGCCGTCCGGCCCGCATCCGGTGCAGCCACGTCCGGTGCAGCCACGTCCGGCGGCCCCGGCGGCCCGGCGGCCGGGGTCCCGACGGACGGGGTCCCGACGGACAGACACGCGGACGGGCCCACCGCACCGATCGGCCGCCTGGTCATCTCCGGGCCGGACACCGCGGTACGCCGGTACGCGGACGCCGATCTGGGTCCCACCTGGTTCACCGCCGGCCCGAAGACGGCCGACCCCGCCGACGCCTACCCCGCCAGCACCAGCGCGGACGGCACCGGCGCGGACGGCACCGGCCCGGCCGACAGCAGCCCGGCCGACAGCAGCCCGGCCGGCGGCGACAACCCCGCCGGCGGCGGCGCGTCCGGTGCCGCACCGACGGGCGGCGTCACCACCGGGGCCGGCACGGGGCCCGCCGGCGACGCCGCGGAGTCCGGGCGTGCGACGGCGGCGTTGCGGGACCCGGCGGGCGTACCGGCCGGGAACGGCGACGACGGCGCGGACAGCGGGGTGACCATCGACCTGGACATCTCCGGCCTGTTCCGGGGTTTCGGGGTGACCGCGGAACAGGCACTGGTGGTGCCCCGCAATCCGGCGGCGCAACCCACCTCCGCACCGCCGGCCGCCGGAGCACCGGTGCGCGGCGCCACGCACCCGCCCGCGGCCGGTCCCGCGCCGGCGGATCCGTCGCGCCCGTTGTCCGGCGAGGACCTGCGGCAGATGCGGTGGCGGCTGGACGGCGGCACCCTGCGCGAGGTGGTGGACGACCGGGAGCCGTTGCTGGAGCTGGGCGCGCGGCTGGACGAACCGCTCGCATGCGAGAAGGACGACATGACGCTCGCCGGGCTGCTCAGCGCCCGCGCCGAGGTGTTCCGCCTACTCGGCGAGCTGGGCATGGCTGCCGCGGCGAGCAGGCTGGCGCTGGCGCACGCCGAATCGGCGGGCGAGGTGTCCGCCGTGGTGATCGCCCAGGCGGAACTGGCGCACGTGCTGCGGCTGCGCGGCGACGTCGCCGAGGCGGACCGGCTGTTCGAGGAGGCGGCCAGCTCGGAGGCACCGTCCACGCTGCGCAGTCTGGTGCACGAGTACGCCGGACGGTGCTGCTTCGACCAGGGTCGTCACATGGAGGCACTGGACCATTTCGCGCGGGCGGTGCGGCTGGGCCGGTCCGACGACGTGGACTTGGCGAAACGCATCGACGTGTCGCTGGAGGCGGTCTACATCCACGTGCTGCGCGACGGCTGGGGACCGTACCCCCGGCTGCGCAAGGAGATCATCGAGCCGGCTGCGGACTGAGCACCGGCTGCGGGCCCGGGGCCGGATGCCCGCCCGCCGCGGCCACCCGCCCACGCCCGTGCGTCTTGGCCACGTACAGGGCGGCGTCCGAGGCCGCCTGCAGGCCCGCGGTGCTGTCCGCGTCGTCCGGCAGCACCGCCAGGCCGATGCTGATGCCGGGCGCGCCACCGGGCAGGGTGTCGATCGCGGCAACCCGCGCCCGCAGCCCTTCGCCGGTGTGCAGGGCGCCGCGCCGGTCGGTCCGGATCAGCAGGGCGAACTCGTCGCCGCCGAGCCGGGCGACCACATCGTCCTCCTCGGCGACCGCCCGCATCGCGTCCGCCACGGCCCGCAGCGCGTCGTCGCCGACCGCATGCCCGTACGTGTCGTTGATGGTCTTGAAATGGTCGAGGTCGACGGTCAGCAGGGCGAGGGGGCGTCCGGTGCGCTGCGCCCAGGCGCCCGCCGCGGCCAGCGCGTCGTCGAAGGATCGGCGGTTGGCCAGTGCGGTGAGCGGATCCGCGAGCGCCTGCGACTCCAGCCGGCGCATCAGTTGCTCGGCGCGTTCACGCAACGGCACCACCACGACCGACAGCATCACCATGGCCAGCGTCATCGCGGTCCAGTCGGCCATCGCCCGCCCCGGGTCCAGGAGCCCGAAGGTGCAGGCCGCATCGCCCGCCACGGCCAGGGCGACGCTCCCCGCGACCTGGCGACGGCGCAGGAAGTTGGCCGCGTACAGCACCGGCCACATGTAGAAGAGCTGCGCCCCGGTGCTGGCGTCGGCGGTGGCCAGGTTGATGCCGGTGATGAACACCGTGGCGATGTGCGGCGCGGACAGCCAGAACCAGCCCGGCAACGCCTCCGGCCGGAACCAGCACAGCGCCCCGACGACGGCGACGGTCACCGAGGTGACGATCACCGCGACGATCCCCGCCGGTCCGATGGCGGGGGTCAGGAAGACACCGGTGACGAAGACGTACGGGGCGGCGGCCATCAGGAGGTAGGCGACCGCCCGGGAGGCTCCGTGACGGTCGCGAAGCTGCTGAGGGCTGCGCCGCGACACGTCAGCCGATCGGCCGCGGACACCCCCGCTTGAGACTTTCCCGCCCGGGGTGACGGCCGTCTCCCCCGTCCGGGGTCGTCCGCGCGGGCCGTACGCCCGGACTGCGCGGCTGTGCCGCGGCACCGCCGCACGTCGATACGTTGTCGCGGTGCGCAACCGCTACCTGGATCTGCTCCGCGCCGCGGCCATCGCGCGGGTGATCGTCTACCACCTCTTCGGGTGGCCGTGGCTGTCTCTGCTGCTGCCCGCCATGGGGGTGATGTTCGCCCTCGCCGGGTCGCTGACCGCCGCCTCGCTGGACCGGCGCCCGGCCGGCGCGGTGGTGTTCGCACGGCTGCGACGGCTGCTACCGCCGCTGTGGCTGCTCGGCGCGATAGCGGTGCCCCTGATGATCGTTGGCGGATGGCGGGCCGAGGACGGCGAGCACCCCTTCGACGTGACACGCCTGGCGTTCTGGGTGCTGCCGGTGTTCGACCCGCCGGGCAGCGACCGTGGCGTCGACGTGTGGGAGCCGCTCTGGTACATCCGCGCGTATCTGTGGTTCGTGCTGCTCTCACCGTTGCTGTACCCGCTGTTCCGGCGGCTGGGGTGGTGGCTTGTCGCGGCGCCCCTGCTGCTGATCGCGGTGCTGGACCGCACCGGCGTGGCGCTGCCCGGACCGGCGGACCCGGCGATGTGGGACGCGGCCACCTACGGGGCGTGCTGGCTGGCCGGCTTCGCCCACCATGACGGGAGGCTCGCCCGGTTGCGCCCGGCGCTGCTGCTGCCGATCGTGGTGGCGCTCGGCGCGGCGGCGGCGTGGTGGCTGGTGTGGCACGCGGCCGACGACGGATGGGACGTCAACGATGTGCCCGAGGCGCAGGCGTTGTGGTCCCTGGCGGTGGTGCTGGTGGTGCTGCGCTGGCAGCCGCGCCGGGACCCGGTGGCCCGCAACGCCCCGTTGCGGGCGGCGGTCACCCTGGTGAACAACCGGGCGGTGACCGTCTATCTGTGGCACAACATCGCCATCGCGGCGGTGTGGCCGGTGCTCGCGGTGGTCCACCTGGATGACCTGAGCGGCCCGTGGGGCGGCCCGGTGGACCTGGTCACCGCGCTGGTGCTGACGGCGGGGGCGGTGCTGGCCTTCGGGTGGGCGGAAGACCTGGCGGCCCGTCGCCGGCCCCGCTGGTGGCCGGCGGGAGACGACCCTCGGCGGCCCGGAGGCCGCCCGGGATCTGCGCTCGGTCCCGTGGTGCAACGCCCGCCCGGCGACGAGGCGCGACCCGCGCCGGGAGACGAGACACCGCGCCCAGCCGCCCGGGCCTGAGGCCGGGTCAGAGGCGCTCCCACAACGCGGGCACGTTCGGCGGCTCCCAGCCGGCCAGCGCGGTGTGCGCCTGCCGGCACCGGTAGGTCGCGCCGCTGTACGTCACCACGTCGCCCACCGCGTACGCGGTGCCCGCCGCCCAGGTCCCGCCCGCCGGAGGCTGCGTCGTCGGTGGCGTGGTCGGGGGCCGGGTCGTCGGCGGGGTGGTCGGCGGCGCAGTCGTCGGCGGCGGGGTGCTGCCGCCTCCGCCACCACCGCCGATGTTCACGTCCACGCAGGAGTAGAACGCATTCTGGGTGTCCGCGATGTTCCACCGCGCCAGCACCGTCCGCCGCCCGGTGAACCCGCCCATGCTGACCGTGTGCGACTTGGTGGAGCCGGGCTGGGCGCCGCCGTCGTTGAACTCGGCCAGTTTCGTGGTGCCGATGAAGTACTGCCAGGTGCTCGTGGCGTGGCGCGCGGTGAGCACCCAGTGGAACGTCACGGTGGAGCCCACCGAGGCGGCCGGCCAGTTCTTGCTGTCGTCGTTGAGCACCGCGAACCGGCTGCCGCCGCCGTTGCACAGGAACGAGCCCTTGGGCGCCTCGACGCTCTGCGGCTCCCAGACGATGTCACCGCATCCGGACACCGCGCCGCTGGCGCAGTTGGCCTGCCGGCTCGGCGGTGACGAGATGTAGCCGTGCGCCGATGCGGGCGCGACAGCGACGAAGAACGAGGTGGTGACCGCGGCGGCGGTCAGCGCAGGAAGAACAACCCGGCGTCTCATGACGGACTCCTCGTCGAGGGGGATCGGCAGGCCGGGTGGGGGACGTCCCGGCCTGCCCGGGGGACGGGTCCGGGGCCCGCCCGGCGGTGCGCGCGGGTCCCGTCGGCTGTTCGCCTCAACATAATCCAAAGCCTTGTTAACAATAAAGACTTACAGCGAAGTTTTTCGATGTGTTGAACGACGCCGCCCCGAGCGTGCCCGGATCGGCGTAGCGTGACCTGCGTGGCCGACGAGTCCGAGCGTCTCGCCTTCGAGCGCATCGTCGAGAATCTGCGCCGCGACACCAGCCAGCGCCGCCGGGCACGGCTGCGCCTGGTCGTCGGGGTGGCGCTCTGCCTGACCGCGGCCGCCCTCATCACGTTCGGAGGCATCAAGGGCGCGGTGATCGCCGTGATCCCCTGGCTGATCGGACTCGTCCTGGTGGTACGCAGCCGCGCCGGCCACTGAACCCACCCCGTCCCCGCCCCCCCGTTCCCCGCCCCCGTCTCCCCGGCCCCGTCGGCCGTCTCCCCGGCCCCGTCGGCCGTCTCCCCGGCCCCGTCGGCCGTCTCCCCCGGCCCCGTCGGCCGTCTCTCTCCCCCGCCCCATCGGCCGATCTTGGACTTATCGTTCCCGTTTCAAGGTGATATATCGCGTCTTGTCCGACCGGACCTTCAAGATCGACGGGCGTCGCGGGGGCGAGAGCGCACGGGGGGTGGGTTGGTGGGGGGCGGGGCCGCGGGGGTGGTGGGGGTGAGGGTGAGGGTTATGGGGTGGGGGTGATGAAGCGGAGCAGGGGGCGTGCCGCGGCGATCACCAGGTCCCGGTCGTGGGTGAGGACGAAGTCGAAGCGGCGGTCGGCGTCCGGCACACCGGTCTCCGCCAGGTCCCGCGCCACCAGGGCCGCCGCCTGATGCGGGCCGACCACCAGCACGTTCCATTCGCCGCCCAGCCGGTCGTCGGCGGACAGACGCGCGCCGCGCACGCCCGGCGCCGGTTCCGCGCTCAGGCCCACGCCGAGCGCCGCCACCAGCGGACTGGTCCGCGCGATCCGCGCGTAGCGGCGTGCGGTCACCGGGCCGAAATGCCGCGAGTGCTGGAAACACGCGAGCAGCACCGGCGGGAGCGGCCCGTCGGTGGCCAGCGCCTCCAGGTGCCGGCTGAGCGGCAACAGGTCCGCCTTGCTCGCGCGGGTGGGACGGCGGCGTCGGGTCACGATCTCGAACGGTGTGCCGTCGCCCGGTTCCGGCCCGGCCATCGGCAGCGGCAACTCCACGATGTCGCGCGGCGGGCTGGTGCCGGGACGGCCGAACAACCATCCCTGCCCGTACGCGGCACCCATCGTGCGCGCGACGTCGCACTGCCGTGGCGTCTCGATGCCCTCGGCGAGCACCACCGCGGCGCTGCTTTCGGCGTACGCCGAGACGGCCGCCACGATGCGCGCGGTGCCCGGATCGCCCGGCCGGCGCAGCAGATCCATGTCGAGTTTCACCACGTCCGGGCGCACGAACGGCATCAACGCCAGGGAGCCGGGGTCGGCGCCGACGTCGTCCAGGGCCACGCCGCGGCCCGCCGCGCGGCAGGCGCTGGTGGCCGCCAGCAGCGCCGCCGGGTCGCGGGCGATGGCACGCTCGGTCATCTCGGTGACCACGCGCAGCGTGCCGCCCTGCTCGATCGCCGGCGCCAGGTCGGGTGGACAGGGGACACGCGCCGCCGCCGGTTCCATGTTGACGAACAGCGCCAGCCGCGGATCCAGCCCGGCCGCGGCCCGGTACGCCGAGGCGCGGCACACCCAGTCGAGTTCGCCGTCCCGGCCGGCCGCGCGGGCGGCGGCGAACAACGCGGCGGGCTTCTCCCACGGACTGCCGTGCGGGCCCCGGCTGAGCGCCTCGTATCCGACAAGGCGCCCACCGGCGAGCTCCACCAGCGGCTGCAACACCGTGGTCACCGCGCGCTCGTCGATGATCGCATGCAGGTCCGCCACCCCCTCGCCATCGGCGGGCCGGGCCTGCTCCTGAAGAATCCCGCCACTGCGGCGGGCGCGGCGACTCCGGCGTGAGGCATTAACTCACGTCGTTGCGCCGGCCGCCACCGCGACGTCGCCGCATGCGGGACACACCACGCGGCGCAGCCACCGCGGCGCCCTTGCAGCGCCCCGGTGACCCCCCGTCCGTGCTGAATCCAGAACAACAGCAGACCGCCCGGCACGGGAAGCATGCGCCCGGATTATCCCTTCCGCGATGCGGTATCCCGCATTTTCGGTCAGCAAAACGGACACCTGCTCCGCGCGTACGCGCGCATGTGCTTCCATCGATGCGGCACCAGGCAGGTCGCGCAGGCTCGACGGACGAAACGGGGGGACCATGAGCCAGGAGGAGACCGGCACCCTGCCCCACGCGACGGCGACACCGTCGCTGGCCCGGTGGGGGCTGTCGGTCGACGCGGACCTGGTCTATCGGACCATGGCCACGTTCGGCGCGCGGTCGGCGCCGCAACTGTCCGCCGAGCTGGGCCTGCCACCCCGGCGCGTGCACGCCGCGCTGGCCGAGCTGCACGAGGCCGGCGCCGCGGCGCGCCGCCCCGACCGGCCCTCGCCCCGGCGCCCCGTGTGGGCCAGCAGGCCGTGCGACGACGTGGTGGCGCGGCTGCGCGAGCGCCGGATGCAGATCGCCGACCGCGAGGCGCAGGCGTCGGCGCACCGCCGCACGCTCGCCCTGGTGGCCGACGGTGGCCACCCGGCCGGCTCCAGCGTCCGGCATCTGCCCAGCCGCGCGGCCACCCGGGCGCGGCTCGCCGACCTGGTCGCGGTGGAACGGCACGAGCATCTGGCGATGAACACCGAGCAGGCGTTCGACGCGGAGTCCACCCGGGCCGCCGCGCCGCTGGACCGTGTCCTCGCCGCGCGCGGAGTCCGCATCCGGGTGATCGGCCTGCCGCCGGCGGATCGCGATCTGCACGTCGACCCGCAGATGCTCGACGTGCCGCGATGCGCCTATCGGGAGGCCGACGAGGTGCCGCTGAAACTGCTGGTCATCGACCGCCGCATCGCCCTGTTCCCGGCCGACCCGCGCGACCTGGAACGCGGCTACCTGGAGGTCTCCCAGCCCACCATGGTCCGCTCGCTGGTCGCCCTGTTCGACCGGCACTGGGCGTCGGCCGCCGACCCGCGGGAGCACGGAATGCCGCACATCCTGTTGTCCGACCGGGAGCGCGAGCTGATCGCCCTGCTCGCCCAAGGCCACACCGACGTCACCGCCGCCGAGCACCTGCGCATCAGCTCCCGGTCGGTCACCAACATCATGCGCGGCTTGATGGACCGCGTCGGCGTGGAGAACCGTTTCCAGCTCGGCCTGGCCCTCGGCGCGGCGGGAGCCGCCGGACCACGGTCACCACGAACCCCGCCCGCGGAGGAGAACCGATGAGACCACGCCGTCTGCTCGCCGTCGTCGCGACCGTGCTGGCCGGCGTCTTCGCCGCCCCGGTGCCGGCCTCGGCGATCGTGATCAACGACCTGTGGTCCTGGCCGGTCGTGTGCACCGAGGTCGAGTTCGGCGACTACGCGATGACGCGCCTGGACGCGCTGGAGATCGACGTCCATCTGCGCGCCACGGTGCGCCCGTGCGCGGGCTCCGACGGTGCGCAGGGCCGATGGGCGCTCGCCGCATACCGGCCGGCCGGCGGCCTGGCGTGGCGGGCGCAGCCCTATGCCACCGAGCCCACCGGCACGCCGCTGGCGGTGGACGGCCCGGCGCCGTACGGCACGTGGGCGGTCTGCGTGCTGAACTACATCTCGCCGGTGCGTGACACGCCGAACCAGGGCCTCGGCAGCCGCGTCGCCTGCATCGGCATGGGCGAGGTGGACGGCGTGGAGGCGGCGGTGCGGGTCTCCCCCGCCGACACCCGCTTCACCGGCGCGACGCTCACCGTGCTGACGGACTTCCCCACCCCGTTCTGCTCCACCTGCGTCTGAATCCCGCCGCCGGCGCTCACGCGCCGGCGCGGCGGTCCAGGAACTCGTAGACGTCCTGCGCGTCCACGCCGGGGAAGGTGCCCGGCGGCAACGCGGCCAGCAGGTGCGAATGCACCCGCGCGCTCGGCCAGGCGTGCCCGGACCAGCGTTCCACCAGGTCCGCGGGCGGGCGGCGGCAGCAGTCCGGGTCGGGGCAGCGGGAGACGGTACGCCGGGTGGTGTCCCCGCCGCGGAACCACCGGGCGTGCTGGTACGGCGTGCCGACGGTGACCGAGAACTCCCCGGATCGGGTCGACTCCACGTGCACGGTGCACCAGTAGGTGCCCGCCGTGGTGTCGGTGAACTGGTAGAACGACGAGTACGGGTCGGCGGCGGCGAACACCGTGCGGGACGCCCAGTGGCGGCACACCGGCTGCCCCTCGATCGCCCCGGTGACGTCCGACGGGAAGCGGACGTTGTCGTTCTCGTACGCCTTGTAGACGGTGCCGCTCTCGTGCACCCGGCAGAAGTGCACCGGGATGCCGAAGTGGTGGGTCACCAGGTTGGTGAACCGGTGCGCCGCGGTTTCGTAGGACACGCCGAAGGCGTCGCGGAAATCGTCGATGGCCAGCGCCCGGTCGGCCTTGGCCTCGCGCAGGAACCCGGTGGCGAACTTCTCCGGCATCAGCAGCGCCGCCGCGAAATAGTTCGCCTCCACCCGCTGACGCAGGAAGTCGCCGTAGTCGGCCGGGTCCGCGTGGCCCAGCACGAAGTGGCCCAGCGTCTGCAGCACCACCGCGCGCGGGTCGTGGCCCTTGTTGCTGGCGATCTGCGGCAGGTAGATGCGCCGCCGGCGCAGATCGGTCACCGACCGGGTGGAGCTGGGTAGGTCGGGCACGTAGTGCAGGGTGAACCCGAGCTGGGCGGCGATGTCCAGGATGCCGCGCTGCGACAGCGGCCCGGTGCTGTGCCGCACCGAGGTGAGCACCCGCGCGGCGGCCTGCTCGATCTCGGCGAAGTAGTTGTCCCGCTCGCGCATCTCGGTGCGCAGCCGCTGGTTGGCCCGGCGTGCCACCTCGGGCGTGGCGCTCTGCTCGGCGAGCCGCCGGTGGAGCTCGCGGTGCAGCCCGATCAGCGACTCCAGCGCGTCCGCGGGCAGCCGCCGCCCGGTCCGCACCGCGGGCAGGCCGAGCGCCGCGTATGCCGGTGCGGCCTGCAGGTGGGCCAGCTCGATCTCCATCCCGGCGCGCCGCGACGGCGCCTCCGGGCGCAGCAGGTCCTGCATGGACACGCCGAGCGCGCCGGCCAGCGCCTGCAGCATGCCGAGCCGGGGCTCACGCTTGCCGTTCTCGATGACCGAAAGCTGCGAGGGAGCGCGACCGACCGCGGCGCCGAGCTGGTCGAGCGTCATGCCCTGGGCGCGGCGCAGGTGCCGCAGGCGCTGGCCGAGGGTGACGAGATCGATGCCGTCCGGGGCTGGGGAGGCCAGTTGCGGGGAAGCCGGTTGTGGGGAGGCCGGTTGCGGGGAAGCTGTCACGGCACTTCACGCTAGCAGAATTTTTGCGCTTCTTCTGCTCACATTCGCCTTCATCGAGCACCCCTCGACGCGCAAGAGTCGAGTTCTTCCACCGACCGTATGCAGGGAGGCATGGGGCGATGACAGATCAGCTGACCGACGTCAGGGGCGGTACCGCAGCGGACCTCACTCGGGCCTGGGCCGGCGATCCGCGATGGCTGAGCGTGCGCCGTGACTACACCGCGCAGGACGTGGTGCGTCTGCGCGGCACCGTCCAGGAGCGGCACACCCTCGCCGAGCGGGGCTCCGCCCGGCTCTGGGCGATGCTGCACGACGAGGAGTACGTGGCCGCGCTGGGCGCGCTCACCGGCGGCCAGGCGGTGCAGATGGTGCGGGCCGGGCTGAGGGCGATCTACCTGTCCGGCTGGCAGGTCGCCGCGGACGCCAACCTGGCCGGTCACACCTACCCGGATCAGAGCCTGTACCCGGCCAACTCGGTGCCCGCCGTGGTGCGCCGGATCAACAACGCCCTGCTGCGGGCCGACCAGATCGACACCGCGGCCGACCGGCAGGAGCGCGACTGGCTGGCGCCGATCGTGGCCGACGCGGAGGCCGGTTTCGGCGGGCCGCTGAACGCGTTCGAGCTGATGAAGGCGATGATCGCGGCCGGCGCGGCGGGGGTGCACTGGGAGGATCAGTTGGCATCCGAGAAGAAGTGCGGCCACCTGGGCGGCAAGGTGCTGGTGCCGACCGGGCAGCACATCCGGACGCTGAACGCGGCACGGCTGGCCGCCGACGTGGCGGGCGTGCCCGCGGTGGTCATCGCCCGCACCGACGCGCTGGCGGCCGACCTGCTGACCAGCGACGTGGACGAGCGCGACAGGCCGTTCCTCACCGGGGAACGCACCGCGGAGGGCTTCTTCCGGGTGCGCAGCGGCCCGCAGGCGGCGATCGAGCGCGGCGTCGCCTACGCGGACTACGCCGATCTGCTCTGGGTGGAGACCGGCACCCCGGACCTGGAGTTCGCCAAGTCGTTCGCCGACGCGGTACACGCGCGGCACCCGGACAAGATGCTGGCCTACAACTGCTCGCCGTCGTTCAACTGGAAACGCAACCTGGACGACGACACCATCGCCCGTTTCCAGAAGGAACTGGGCGCGATGGGATACAAGTTCCAGTTTGTCACGCTGGCCGGCTTCCACGCCCTGAACCACTCCATGTTCCGGCTCGCCCGCGGGTACGCCGCCGAGGGCATGAGCGCGTACGTCGCGCTGCAGCAGGCCGAGTTCGCCGCCGAGGCGGACGGCTACACCGCGACGCGCCACCAGGCCGAGGTCGGCACCGGCTACTTCGACGCGGTGGCCGGCGCGCTCAACCCGGCCGGATCCACCACCGCCCTGACCGGCTCGACCGAAGCGGAGCAGTTCTGACATGGAGACCGTCACCGTCACCCCGTCCCGGTACGCCGGGATCCTCACCCCCGAGGCGGTGGACTTCGTCGTCGCCCTGGACCGCGAATTCGGCGCCCGTCGCGTGCAACTGCTCGACCGGCGCCGCCGCCGGCGCGTGACCCGCACCGCAGACCTGGACTTCCTGGCGAGCACCGCGGCGATCCGCGCGGACGAGTCGTGGACCGTGGCCCCGCCCGCCCCCGGCCTGCGGGACCGGCGGGTGGAGATCACCGGCCCGCCGCAGCGCACGACGGCCGTGCACGCGCTGAACTCCGGCGCCCGGGTGTGGATGGCCGACTTCGCGGACGCCACCGCGCCCACATGGGACAACGTCGTCGGCGGCCAGCAGGTGCTGCGGGCCGCGCTGTCCGGTGAGCTGGACTTCACCGCCGCGGACGGCCGGGCGTACGAGGTGCGCGGCCCGCTGCCGACGATCATGGTGCGGCCGCGCGGCTGGCACCTGCCGGAGAGCCACCTGCGCATCGGCGGGCGGGCCGTCTCGGCGTCGCTGTTCGACTTCGGCATGTACCTGTTCCATTGCGGGCGCACCCAGATCGAGCGCGGCAGCGGCCCCTACTTCTACCTGCCCAAGCTGGAGTCGCACCTGGAGGCCCGGCTGTGGAACGACGTCTTCGGGTACGCACAGCTTCGGCTGGGCATCCCTCGCGGCACCATCCGGGCCACCGTGCTGATCGAGACGGTCACCGCGGCGTTCGAGATGGACGAGATCCTGTACGAGCTGCGGGAGCATTCCGCGGGGCTGAACGCCGGCCGGTGGGACTACCTGTTCAGCATGATCAAGAATCGGCCGGACGTGGTGCTGCCCGAACGGTCCCGGCTGACCATGACGGCACCGTTCCTGCGCGCGTACACGGAACTGCTGGTGCACACCGCCCACCGCCGCCGCGCCCACGCGATCGGCGGGATGGCCGCGGTGGTCCCCGGGCGCGACCCGGTCGCCGCCCGGCGCGCGCTGAACCAGGTCCGCCAGGACAAGCGGCGCGAGGTCGGCGACGGCTTCGACGGGTCCTGGGTGGCGCACCCGGCGCTGGTGGAGACCTGCCGCGAGGTGTTCGACCAGTGGCTCGGCGACGAACCCCACCAGATCGTGCGGCGTCGTGACGACGTGCGGGTCACCGCCGCCGACCTGCTGGCCGTCAAGCCGGCCACCGGCGGGGTCAGCGAGGTCGCGCTGCGCACCTCGGCAAGCGTCGCCCTGCGCTATCTGGCCGCGTGGCTGGGCGGCCAGGGCGCGGTGGCGCTGGACGGCCTGATGGAGGACGCCGCGACCGCCGAGATCTGCCGGGCGCAGCTCTGGCAGTGGGTCGCCACGGCCACGCCCACCGGTTACGGGGTGCCGATCACCGCCGGCCTGATCGCCCGGATGCTGCGCGAGGAGATGGACGTGCTGGCCGCCACCGGGGCGCTGGACGAGGACGCGGCCCGGCGCTTCGGGCAGGCGCGCACCCTGCTCACCCTGCTGGTGTCGGAACGGGTGTGCCCGGAGTTCCTGACCCTGCCCGCTTATCTGCGGCATCTCACGGCGGCCGCGGGCGGCGCCCGGCCGGCCACCCGGCGGGTGGTCGCCGCCTGACCACGCGGCCACCGGCGGTTGCCGGGGCGCCCGGCGGTTGCCGGGCGCCCCGTTTGGTGATCTTCCTAGAGACGGACGCCACGTTTCCGACGTGTGACGCCGGAGGATGCGATGCTGGGGGCCACACCCACAGGACACCGCTGGGAGGACCGCTGTGCTGCCGCTGAACGCCCGAAACCTCGCATCCCTGCCGGAGGACCTTCCGGTCCCCGCGTACGACCGCACCCGGTTGCGCGTCGGCATCGTGCATTTCGGGGTCGGTGGTTTCCATCGCGCGCATCAGGCGATGTACCTGGACCGCCTGATGACCAAGGGCGAGGCGCTGGACTGGGCGATCTGCGGCGTCGGCGTGATGCCCGCGGACCGGCGCATGCAGCAGGCGATGGACGCCCAGGACGGGCTCTACACGCTGGTGGTCAAGCACCCCGACGGCGCCCTGGAGCCGCGGGTCATCGGCTCCATCGCCGAATACCTGTTCGCCCCGGACGACCCGGAGGCGGTCATCGAGAAGATGGCCGGCCCGGACGTACGGATCGTGTCGCTGACCGTCACCGAGGGCGGCTACAACATCAACGCGGTGACCGGCGAGTTCGTCGCCGACCACCCCGACGTGCGGCACGACCTGCAGCCGGGCAACACCCCGGTCACCACGTTCGGGCTGATCATCGAGGCGCTGGCCCGGCGCCGCGCCCGCGGCCTGCCCCCGTTCACCATCATGAGCTGCGACAACATTCAGGGCAACGGGCACGCCGCCCGGCGCAGCTTCGTGGCCTTCGCCACGCTGCGCGACCCCGAGCTGGGACGCTGGGTGCAATCCTCGGTGCGGTTCCCGAACAGCATGGTGGACCGGATCACCCCGGTCACCACCGACGACGACCGCGAGGACGTGCGCAAGCACTTCGGCGTGGACGACGCGTGGCCGGTGGTCTGCGAGCCGTTCACCCAGTGGGCGCTGGAGGACTCGTTCACCGCCGGCCGGCCCCCGCTGGACGACGCGGGCGTGCAGGTGGTCGCCGACGTCGAGCCGTACGAGCTGATGAAGCTGCGCCTGCTCAACGCCGGTCACCAGGCGCTGTGCTACTTCGGTTACCTGGCCGGGTACCGGCTCGTGCACGACGTCGCGCAGGACCCGTTGTTCGAGCGGTTCCTGCTGGCGTACATGGAACGCGAAGCCACCCCCACGCTGGCCCCGGTGCCCGGCATCGACCTGGACGCGTACCGGCACGAGCTGATCGAACGGTTCTCCAACGCGCAGGTGAAGGACACCGTGGCGCGGTTGTGCGCGGAAAGCTCGGACCGCATCCCGAAGTGGCTGCTGCCGGTGATCCGGCACAACCTGGACTCCGGCGGCGAGATCCAGCGGGCGACCGCGGTGGTCGCGTCCTGGGCGCGGTACGCGGAAGGCACCGACGAGCACGGCGAACCCATCGAGGTGGTGGACCGACTCAAGGACACGCTGATCCAGACGGCGCGGCGGCAGCGGGCGAACCCGGCGGCGTTCATCGAGAACCGGGACCTGTTCGGCGACCTGGCGGACAACGAGCGGTTCGTCGCGACGTACACGTCGATGCTGGCTTCGCTGCACCACAAGGGTGCGCGGGCCACCCTGGAGGAGATCGCCCCGGGGTGATCCGGCCACCAGCGGGACTCGCCGGCGTGGGCATTCGAGGCGTGGCGTAACGGCGGGTTGCGCGCTTCGCCCGCTTCCGGATCGTCGTGACGATGAGGGTCACACGTCGACGAGCCGCCAGGGAGTCACGGTGACATCTCCGACCGAGGAGGTTCCCCCGAGCGCGTTGCCGGTCAGGACACCCGGTTCGGAGGACCTTGCGCGCTACCCGTTCCGGTCACCGCCAGGCGATCCGTTCTGCCTCTTCGGCCCGGCGGACCGCGCAGCGCTCGCCGCGCCGGTGGTTCCCGCGCGGTTGCCCACCGGCAGACAGGTCTGGCTCTTCACCCGCTACCAGGACGCCAAGGAGATCCTGCGGTCCGACGCGTTCAGTTCGGACGTCTTCGCGCCCGGCTTCCCGCTCCCGATGGGACCGCCGCCGGACACGCCGGACTGGCGCCGCGGCGCGCTCGTCTGGATGGACGGCCGGCGGCATGCCGGCCAGCGCCGGCTGATCGCGGGCGAGTTCGTGATGAAGAGCGTCCGCCGCGTCGAGCACCTGATCGCCGGCACCGTGGACGAAGTCCTCGACGTGTTCGAGGCCGCCGGCCCGGACGCCGACCTCGTCCGTCACGTCTCCCTGCCGATGCCGTCGCTGACGCTCTGCGACGTGCTCGGCGTCCCCCGCGCGGATCGTGACTTCTTCCAGCGCCGCGGAGAGCAGATGCTCGGCTGGAGCACGCCGCCGGAGCGGGCGCTCGCCGCGCGTGCGGAACTCCGTGAACATCTGGGATCGCTGATCCGCGCCGAGAGCGCCGCGGCGACGCGCTCGGACACCATGCTGGGCCGGCTCGTCGCCGACCGGCTCGACACCGGGCAGGCGGACATCGAGGATCTGACCGGTCTGATCTTGCAGCTACAGGTCGCCGGCCACGAAACCACCGCCGACATGATCAGCCTGTCCACGCTCCTGCTGCTGCGGCACCCGGAGCACTTTGCGGCGTTGCGCACCGACCCCGCGTCCGTCGAACCGGTGCTGGAGGAACTGCTGAGGTACCTGACGGTCATCCGGCTCGGGACACCGCGGCTCGCCCTCCGCGACGTCGAGGTCGGCGGCCACCAGGTGCGGGCCGGTGACGGCGTCTTCGTGATGCTGGCCGTCGCCGACCGCGACCGGGCGGAGTTCGGCGCCGACGCCGAGATCTTCGACCCGGGTCGCCGGGCGCACGCGAACCTCGCCTTCGGATTCGGCCCGCATCAGTGCCTCGGACAGTCGCTCGCCCGGCTCCAGCTCCGGCTGCTGCTGGCCCGCGTGGCCCGGCGCTTCCCGCGTCTGAGCCTCGCCTCGGATGCACCGCCGACGGCGAACCGCCTGCCGACCATCGTGTACGGCCTGACTCGGCTGCCGGTGCGATGGTGACGCCCAGCGACGCGGGGAGGACACCGATGCCGCAGCACACGGTCGTCGCCACGCTCGACATGTCACAGCCACTCAACCCGGCCCTGGTGGCTGGCGTGGACGGTCTGCCGACACTGGTCGCCGCGCATCCGGGCGCTGCCCTGTCGGTGCGGCTCACCGGCGGCAGCGGACCGGTCCCGGACTGGCCCGGCCCGGTCAGCGTGCACGTTGTCAGCAAGTGGGAGAACGCGCTACGACGGCTGGCGGGCGTGGACGCGCCGACCGCGGCGCGGATCGAGGGTCGCTGCACCACCGCCGCGCTGGAGCTGCTGCTGACCGTGGACTGGCGTACGGCCGCGCCCGGCGCGGTGATCGGCTGGGGTGCGCCGCCGGGCGGCGGCTGGCCCGGCATGCTGCTGCACCGCCTGGTCCGCCAGGCCGGGCTCGCCCGAGCACGGCGGCTGACCCTGCTGCCGGGCGAGTTGTCCGCCGATGCCCTCCTGGCCGCCGGGATTCTGGACGTCGTCGGCGCGGACGACCCGGCGGTCCGTCCCGCTCAGCACGCGTCACGGCGCGCCCTGCCGGCGACGGGTCCGTTCACGGGCGCGGCGTGAGCACCCGCGCCCTCGCCCTGTCCGGCGACCTCACCGCCGACCGCAAGGCCGTCTGCGACCATCTCACCGGCGTCGACCAAGAACTGGCGGCCCTGCCTGCTCCGGCGGCACGCGACGACGCGCGGAGGCGTCACGCCCACGCGCTGCACGGCGCCGCACGCGACCTGCGCCACCGCTTCCTCGGGTGGCATGCGAACGCGGTGTACGACGAGGTGACCGCGAACCGGACGCGGGCGCTCCCCCTCGCCGATCTCGCCACCGCGGTCGCACAGGCCTTCCCCGGGCTCGCGCCCTCGGCCGCGCAGATGGCGGCGGAGTCCCGGCGCGCCCAGAGCGAACGCGAGGGGCGAGAGATCGACCAGGGCATTCTGTTCGGCGGCCTGCTGGCGGCGGACCGCGCCGGCCGTCATCTGACGGAGACCATGCTGCTCCCGACGACGCGGGCGCGCACCCTGCTCGACGAGTTCCGGCGCACCGGTGAGACGGTGCTGGAGGCCGCCGCCCTGCGGCGCGAGGGCAGCACGGGGCACCTCACCATCACGAATGCGCACTGTCTCAACGCCGAGGACAACCGCCACGTCGCCGACATGGAGACGCTCGTCGACCTCGTTCTGCTGGACCCCGCCGTCCACGTCGGTGTGCTGCGCGGCGGAGTGATGAACCACCCCCGCTATCGGGGCCGCCGGGTCTTCAGCGCGGGCATCAACCTGAAGGACCTGGCGGCCGGCCGCATCTCCTTCGTCGATTTTCTGCTGCGCCGGGAACTCGGATACCTGAGCAAGATGATGCGCGGGCTGCGCATGCCCGAGGCACCATGGCCGCACGGCACGGTGCACAAACCGTGGCTCGCGGCCGTCGACACCTTCGCCATCGGCGGCGGCGCGCAGATCCTGCTGACCTGCGACCGGGTCATCGCGGCGAGCGATGCCTATTTCAGCCTGCCCGCCGCCCGCGAGGGCATCGTCCCCGGTGTCGCCAATCTCCGCCTGACCCGGTTCCTCGGCGCCCGCGGGTCGCGGCGGGTGATTCTCGGCGGCCGGAAGATCCAGGCCACGGAGCCGGACTCCGGTCTCGTCTTCGACGACGTGGTGGAGCCGGCCCGGATGGACGCGGCGGTACGGGCCGCGGCGCGTGATCTGGACGATCCCGCCGTCGCGGCCAACCGGCGCATGCTGTGCCTCGCGGAGGAGTCCGGCGAGCAGTTCCGGCGCTACCTCGCGGAGTTCGCCGTCCAGCAGGCATTGCGGGCCTACAGTGACGACGTGCTGCGCAAGACCCGCCGGCAGACCGCCGGCGCGGCCGGCCGCGCTAGCTGATGGTCGCCGAGCTGCGGCGCGCCGCCCAAGCCGCCACATGGGCCCGCGAGCGCAGGCCCAGCAGCCTGCGGATGTTGCGAACATGGTTTTCCACGGTGCGCACCGACAGGTGCATCTGCTGGGCGATCTGCCGGTTCGGCAGCCCCCGCATCACCAGCGCGATGACGTCCCACTCGCGGGAGCTCAGCACGTCATCCCCTTCGTCGGGCGCCGCCTCCTGCCCCGGCTCCTCGTCGCGGCCGAGCGCGAGCATGGTGAGATCCCGCAGGCCGAGCCCGCCGGACCGGCGGATGTTCTCGGTGACGGCCGAGGGCAGCAGCCGGGTGGCGATGCTGCGCGCGTCGGCGATCTCGTCGCGCCACCCGGGAAACAGGCGAGGCGCCAGCAGCGGCCGGCCACCGATGGCCGTGAGGAGCTTGAAGGCGTGCTGGAACCGGTTGTCGCGATAGGCGCTCAGCGCCAGTCCGAGGACGCTGTCGCAGAGCCCGACCGCCGACTCCCCGGTCGTGATGGCGCTCCGGAACAGCCGGCTGGCGCGGGCGACGTCGTCGGTGGCGAGCGCGACCGCACCGGCGCTGTTGAAGATGGCGCGCACGTGCTCCGGCGACGCGCTCGTTCGCACCACCGGCAGCGTCTCCCGCAGAACCCGCACGGCATCGTCGTACCGGCCCTCGTGCAGCAGGTGCCGGCTGAGGTGCGCCCGGCACAGCGCCGCCAACGCCGACGAACCGTGTCGTTCGCTGAGGTCCGCGCAGGTGACCAGGGTGGACAGCGCGCTGGCCCGGTCGCCGTGCATCTCGTAACTGAGGCCCACCAGCAGCAGGACCCGCACGCGTTGCGCCTCGGCGTCGCCGTGCTGCGCCGCCCGCACGGCGTCGGGCGCGAGCTCGAGGGCAAGCTCCGCCTTGCCCAGCCAGCAGGCCAGCGCCACGGCGGCCTCGGCGGCCGCCGCCCGGTGCGGCGACTCGGTGCTCGCCTCGCGAAGGGACCGGTGAAGCGCCCGCAGCGCCCGGGGCGCGTCGCCGACATGCAGATCGATCATCGCCAGGAGCGCCGTGAGCGCCAGCGACCGTTCCTCGTCGTGGTCCGCCAGCCGGCGGAGCAGGCTCTCGATATTGTGCCGCTCCCCGCGCAGTTCGCGGACGGTCTCCCAGGCGCCGAGCGGGGCGCGCAGCAGTCGCGTGTGTTCTCGCAAGAACCAGTCCACGAGTCTGCGGACCACCACGGGTTCCTCGGCGGCCGACCGGAGCTCTTGCAGGCCGAAACCACGGATCGACTCCAGCATCCGGAACCGTGCCGGGCCCGAGGTGTCGAAGTCGAGGGTGACCAGCGACTTCTCCAGCAGGTTGTGAATCATCCGCATGGTGGTATCCGGCGATTCCCGACCGCCGTACGCCGCGACCGCCGCGGCACCGCTGAACGAACCGGAGAACACCGACAGCCTCCGGAACAGCGCCTGCTGGGCCGGCTGCAGCGTGTCGTAGCTCCAGCGCAGGCTGGCCGCCCAGCTCTGGTGCCGCGGCTGGGCGGTGCGCCAGCCGGTGCTGAGGATGTCGGGCTGCTCGCGCAGCAACTCCTTGATGTCGCGCACGGACAACGCCCGGATCAGTTGGGCGGCGAGTTCCAGAGCGAGCGGGATGCCGTCGAGCATGCGGCAGATGTCCGCGACGTCGCCGGCGTTGCAGTCGGTTAGCTGGAAGTCCGGCGAGACCGCGGCACACCGGTGCACGAACAGACGCACGGAGTCGGCACCGAGATACCAGCTCACCGCGTCCCCGGAACAGATGTCCGGCTGGGACAGTCCGTTGACGGAGTAGGCGGTCTCACCGGGCAGTCCCCAGGTCTCCCGGCTGGTCGTGATGAGGCGCAACGAGGGAAGGTCGTCGAGCAGGCTGGTGACCGCCGGGCGGAATGCCGGCAGCACCCGTTCGCAATTGTCCAGCAGCAGCAGTTGACCGCGCCGCTGCGACCCGGCCCGGGGTGCCGCGCCCAAGCCCTGGCGGACCGAGGCCCGCAGCATGGTCACGGCCCGGGCGGTCGTGCATCCGTCCGGGACCGAGCTCAGGTCCATGATCACCGATTCGCGGTGGCTGAGGTTCTGCTCCTTGGCGATGACCTCGGCGGCGAGCCGGGACTTGCCGACGCCGGGTGGTCCGACGAGGGTCAACATGCGGGTCCCGGCGCGGTGGGCGGCCAGTTCCGACAGCTCCCGGGTGCGGCCGACGAAGCTGGTCAGATAGATGACCCGGGTCGTCGGGTGCGACGGCCCGTTCTTGACGCGGTCACGGTAGGCACGCTGCCGGCATGCGCTGGAGCAGTACCGGGTTGCCGCGGCATTCCGGCTCGCTGTTCGCTGGGCCGACAACAACGTACCGCAGGACGCACAGAAAGCCTGATCTGCCACGGACAGACTCCACCTGAACTAGGCCGGAATCATTCCACACGCCGTCAATTCCCGGCACATGGGCTGACTCGATCAATCATGCATATCCCCCACGAACATGACAAGCGGTGAGTCGGCGGCCAGCACCGCCCCGAAGCGGAGAAACCACAGCTCACCAAGGGCAACACGGAAAGACGGTGATGAATCCGCATTCTGCCGTGAGGAGGCATCGCACGTATCCTTCAATCGCGGGGGCCGCATTCGTGATAACCGCCGTTACGGGGTGACCTCCGGGCGTAACTGTGGTCGTCGTTGTTGTCCGGCATCGCGGCGGTCCCGCACTCTGCGGCTTATGACAGCAGCCCGGACCGCGTCCCTCGCGCGGCTCGCGCCGGTGACCGACGCGGACGTCGTGTCGCTCACCGCGGCGGACGCCGGACGGCTTCGCGACCTCGCGACCGGCCTGGCCCGGGACTGGGCGGCCACGCTGGCCGCGGCCGGCGGCGATCGCCGTTTCGACGACCCGGCGTTCCTGGACGCGATCGCCGTGGCGGCCCCCGCGATGCCCTCCGTCCTGACCACCCGCCTGTTGCGATTCCGGCGCGACGCGAGCACCTCGGGAATTCTGCTGGTGCGCGGGCTTCCCGTGGACGACCCCCTGCCGCACACCCCGCCGCAGGGCGCTCACCAGGGGCCGTGGCGGGAACTGTTCGTCACCTCCGCCGTCCAGCTCGCGGTGATGAGCATGCTCGGTGACGTGATCTCCTACGCCGACGAGAAGCGCGGCCGTCTGATCCAAGACGTCTGCCCCGTCGCCGGCGCCGAGCAGCGGCAGGAGAACAGCGGCAGCTCCCTGCTCGAGTTGCACACCGAGGACGGATTCCACCCGCACCGACCGGACTTCCTGAGCCTCTACTGCCTCCGCGCCGACCCCGCCGGGCAGGCTTTCACCATCTTCACCAGTGCCCGGCGTGTGCTGCCCGCCCTGCCGGAACGGCACCGGGAGGCGTTGCGGCGGCCATGCTTCCGGGTGCGCTTGTCGTCCTCGTTCGCCGCCGGCGACGCACCGCGGTACTCGTTGCCCATGCCCGTGCTCAGCGGGCCCGACGAGGATCCCGATTGGTGCCTGGACCTGCACGGGATGCAGGCGCTGGATCGCGCCGGAGAGCAGGCCCTGGACGCTCTCGTCGAGCTCACTCTGAGTGATCTGTGCGGCGCCGACCTGCACCCGGGGGACTTGCTGATCATCGACAACCGCCTGGCTGCGCACGGCCGCACGGCGTACCGGCCGGCGCATGACGGCACGGACCGGTGGCTGCGCCGCTGCTACTCCATCGTGGACCTGCGGCGCTCGCGGTGCGCACGATTCCGCGACTCCCGCGTGCACAAACCCTTGTGAGTCAACCACGATGTGACGGAGGTTCCGTGAGCCGGCCGAACATTCTCTTCATCTCGCTCGATACCGTGCGGGCCGACGTGGCGTACTCGGGACGTTTCCCCACCATCGAGCGGATCCGCCAGGGCGGCACGACGTTCCTGGAAACGATCTCCTCGTGCCCGCTGACGCCGGTGAGCCACGCCACGGTCTTCACCGGTCTGCAACCGCCCCGGCACGGCATCCGGCATCTGATGCGGGAACAGCTACGCACCGACGTTCCCACCCTCGCCGAACGGCTCCGGGACGCCGGTTACGCGACCGGCGCGGTGGTGTCGTGCCCGGGGCTCAACAAGTGGTACGGCATCGACCGCGGATTCGACTTCTACGACGACGAGATCCCCCTGCTGCCCGACGGCCGGGATCCGCTGACCGTGAACGACGTCAAAATGCGGGGTCTGGCCCTCAAGCGGGCGCCGCTGGTGGCCGAGCGGGCTCTACGCTGGGCGGCGGAGCAGACCGGACCGTTCTTCCTGTTCGCTCACTTCTTCGATGCGCACTGGCCCTACGAGCCGCCGGAGGACGTCGGCGTGCCGGTCGGCAACCCGTACGAAGGGGAGATCGCCTACAGCGACCACTATCTGGGAACTCTTCTCGACGGGCTGGAGCGGCTCGGACACGATCCCGCGACGACGTTGACGGTCTGCTTCTCCGACCACGGCGAAGACCTCGGTGGCGCCTATCCCAACGACCACGCCGGTGAGCGCGGGCACCCGTACGAGGAGGGACACGGGTGCCTGCTGTTCGACGCCACACAGCGGGTCCCACTGATGATCAGCGGTCCCGGCGTGCCGCGCGGCGTCGAGCACACCGAGCAGGTCCGCCTCGTCGACATCATGCCGACAACCCTGGACCTGCTGGGCGCCGACGCCCCCGCGTCGGACGGGGAGAGCCTGGGGCCGATGCTGCGGACCGGAACGGGCTCGGACCGCGCCGCCTATTGCGAGACCTACTTCCCCGAGGAGAAGCGGGCCGCAGGCGGGTTCCCCGATCTGCTCGCGCTGGCGGCGGTCCGCGTCGCTGACAAGACCGGGCGGCGAAAACTGATCTGGCGTCCGGCGTCCACCGAGGTCGACGTCTACAACCTCGTCACGGATCCCCTCGAGGTCGCCCCGGAACGTCTGGTGACGCCGCCGGGCCGGCTCGGCGACGCGGCTCCCCCGCCCCAGACGTGACCGCCAGGCCGGATCCGGGCGTGCCGGCGGCGTACCACGGTCCGGGATGGTCGGTGCGCACGCGCACGCATCAGGACGATGTCGCGCACGGAGAGGTCTGGGCGCGCACCGGCGCCGATTCGGAGTGGGCGCCGCTGCGGCGCGTCATGCTCACCCTGCCGGACCCGCGGTGGTCGCCGCCCGCCGACTGGAACGCGATCCAGTACCTGGCTCCGGTGGCCTTCGGCGACCTGCATCGCGAGCTGAGCGCGTACGCCGACCTGCTCGCCGGCTGCGGCGTGCAGATCGACGTCCAGCAGGCGCCGGCGGACGGACCGCACTACAACGCCGTCTTCGCGCGCGACCAGTTTCTGGCCACCTATGCGGGCGCCGTCGTCGCCCGGATGGCGAGCACGTGCCGCCGCGGCGAGGAACGCCTGATCAGCGCACGGCTGACCGCGCAGGGGCACCCGGTGCTCCGAACGATCAGCGGCGGCTGCTTCGAGGCGGCGGACGCCCTGTGGGTCAGGCCCGGCCGCTTGCTGATCGGGCAGGGCCGGCGCACCGACGCCGAGGGTGCGCGCCAGGTCGCCGCGGTCGCCCGCGATCTGGGCGCCGAGGCCACCGTGGTCCCGGTTCCCTCCGCGGTGCAGCACCTGCTCGGCATCGTGCAGGTGGTCGGCCCGGACCTCGCCCTGCTCCGCAAGCAGCACGATCCCAGCGGCCGGATCGAGGCGGCGCTGACCGCGTCGGCGATCCGGGTCGTCGAGGTGCCCGAGCATCCCGAAATCGTCTGCGGACAGGCGATGAACCTGGTCACGCTCGACGCCCGGACGGTGGTCATCCCGCGGGACCGTCCCGCCATGTCGCAACTGCTGGCCGCGGCGGGTATCGAGGTGCACGCCACGGTGCCGGCCGAATCTCTGATCAGGTGCGGTGGCGGCCTGGCGTGCGCCACCGGGATCCTGCTGCGCGACCGGGCGGGCGCGGGATGAGCACGCCCCGTCATGACGGCCATGTCGTTGCCGTCGCGGCGACACGCGTGAATGCGCAGCCATCGCCGGGCTTCTGTGCATAGAAGAGCGCGCGGTACCCGGAAAATGGTAAGGAAATCCTGACAGCGAGCAAGCCAGCCAACGTTTCGGCAGGTCCAGGACCCGCCCACACTCATTTTCCCTAACGCCAGAAAGAAACTCACCAGAATTTCAAAACCGTCCACTCAGGAACTTGATCTCACTTTATTACCTCGCAACAATGGCCTTCGCACCCACCGGTGCAGCGCGCGAGTCGCTCCCATTCTCCCTGTGAGGTGCGTGATGATCGACGAAGGCCGGTCCCCGGACACTGCATCGGCGACGGACATGCCGGTCGGGCGTGCCGACGACGTCGCGGAGCTGCGCCGCAGGCTCCGCGGCATGCGGCTGGTCACGATCACCGGATCTCCCGGCGCCGGCAAGTCGCGTCTGGCGACCGCCGTCGCCACGCTCGAATCCGCCGGCGGCAGCCGCCCCGCCACAACGGTGGACCTGGCCGCCATCGCCGCCGAACGGATGGACGCCGCAGCTCTGACCGCGGTATTCGCCGACGTCGAGGCCGCGATCGCCGCGGACACCGCCGCCGCCGCCCGCGACGCACGCGACCGGATCCTCCTGCTGGACAATTGTGACCGGGTGCTGGCCGCCGGCGGCCCCCTCCTGCTCGGTCTGCTGGGCCGCCTTCCGTCACTGCGGGTGCTCACCACCAGCCGCGAGCCGTGGCGCCTACCCGGTGAGGTCGTCTACCGCATTGCGGGATTGACCACCTCGCCCGCGGCGCGCCATGATGCCGCGCGTCTGTTCGCCGAGCACTGCGCCGCGGCGTCGCGGGGCATCGAGCCGGGCCCGGACGCCGCCGGGGACGTGGCGTGGATCTGCGACCGCCTCGACGGTCTGCCGCTGCTGCTGGCGCTGGCCGGGCGGCTGGCGGCGACCCACACGGTCGGCCAGATCCGCGCGGAGCTGGGCAAGGGCTTCGACATCCTCGACACCGGGCCCGGCATGGGCACGGATCACCGCCACCGCGGCTGGTCCGCAGCCGTCGACTGGAGCTACGCATCGCTGTCCGTGGCGGAACAGGCCCTGCTGCGCAGGCTTTCCGTACTCCCGAAGAACTTCAGCCGTGACAGCGCCGCGATGGTGGGCGCCGACGAGCACGCCCCCGCCGCTGCGGTGCCGGCACGGCTGGTGAGTCTGGAGGCGAAGTCGCTGATCAACGCCGAGGTGCGCACCGAAGCGGCGTCGGCGCGGTTCTCCATGCCCACAGCCATCCAGCACTTCGCGCATCGCATGCTGCGGCACGCAGCGGAACTCGACGAGGTCATGAACCGGCTTGCGGACAACCTGATGGCCTGGACCGGACGGCACGGCCCGCACCACGTCATCGGCATCGGCGACCGGCGGCGGTTGTCGGTCGAACGGGACACCATCCGCAAGGTGCTGACCTGGCTGCCCGCCGGGGACGGTCGGGGGCTCTTCCTGGCCGCCGTGCTCGCCGTCGCCGGGACGACCGCCGAGCAGCGGCGAGCAGACCGCGTCGAGGTGCTGCGGGTGATCGACGCCGCGCACCCCACCACCGCGCACCGCGCCGTGGCCGTGGCCGGCGCGTTGTCGCTGAGCTGTTGGTACGGCTCGCGGCAACGGGCACTGGAGCTGGCGCATGAAGCGGTGAGCCTGATCCGGCGCACCGACCCCGAGTCGCACCTCGCCCAGGCCCTGCTCAACGCCGCCCTGGCTCGCGAACGGTACGGCTGGGTCGACGCCGGCCGCGCCGACGCTCAGGCCGCCCTGGAGATCGGCCGGCGCCTCGGATCCGAGCCGATCGTCGCGCTCGCCTCCGCTCACCTGGCCCGGCACCTGCTGCGCGAGGGCGGCGTGGCCGCGGCCGACGCGGCGATGTCGGCGGCCCTGCCGGAGGCCCGTGCCATCGCCTCCCCGGAGCATCTGGGCCTCATCCTCAACACCGCCGGGGCCGTCGCGCTGGCCGAGGGCGACCCCGGCAGCGCCGAACAGCGGTTCTCCGAGCGGCTCGGCTTCGCCTTCAGCAACCCGGTCGGCGCGCACGACAGCGTCATCGGGCTCGCCCTCGCCGCGTACCGCACCGGCGACCTCGAACGGTTCCTGCAACTGACTGCCCTCGCCGAGGACGACGAACTCGCCGCGACCAGACTCGGTCTCTTCCCGCACTGGACCGCCGAACTCGCGCAGGCACACGACGACGTGGCGCGCGAGATGCCCGCGGGCCGGGCAAGCGCCGCCACGCGCTTCGGCCAGGGCCTCGGCCTGCACCGCAGCGTCACGCTGGCGCTCGGCGAGGACGCCGCCGGCGCCTGGGCTGCGCCCGGCGCCGAATCGCTCAGCCCCCGCGAGTGGGAAGTCATCCAGTGGGTGATGCGGGGCCTGGGGAACCAGCAGATCGCCCAGCGGATGAATCTGTCGGTACGGACCGTGGAGAGCCACATCCGCAACATCCGGACCGTGGTCGGGCTGCGGTCTCGCGCGCACATGGCGGCGTGGGCCGCTCGTCACAGCTCCGTTCCGCTGGTGTGATCGGCCAGGGCGCGCAACTCGGCGCCCACCTGCTCGGCGAACATCGCCATGTCGGCGGCTCGGATGCTGTCGAGAGAGTAGTGACACGACAAGCGAAAATGTGATCCGAGGTCATGCACGCGCAGGACGATGTGCCGGTTCACGCGAGCGTCCCGGTGCCGGGACACGGGCGCGATCTCCGCGTCGCCCAGGCGTGGCAGCCGCGTGGAAGCCTCCACAAAATCCATCGAGAACCACGGGTTCCGCTCCTGGGGAAGCCCGGCCAGGTGCAGGTATTCGTAGAGGGTCAGCTCCTGCGACCGGGCCGCCTCCAGCACGGCGTCGCGCACCCGGTCGAGGCACTCACCCCGGGAGGGCCGGCCGGAGAAGTCCACCGTGACCGTCCGGGCGCTGCTCAGGAAGCCGATCAGCCCGGCCAGTTCGGCGCGCTCGCGACCCGACGAGCTCGTCGAGATGCTGATCCGGTCGGTCCCGGCGTGCCGTCGCAACGCCACCAGGTACGCGCACAGCACCAGCACGTTCGCGGAGACCTTGCGCGCCTGCTGCACCGCACGCAGGGTCGCGGTCAGCCGTTCGTCCACCTCGACGGTGATCACGTCACCGCGCATGGCGCTGCCCCGCGGACGATCCGGAGGCGGCGTGACGAAGTCGACGTCGAGCGGTTCGGCCCGGGACAGATGGTCGCGCCAGTAGCGGTGCTGCGGCGAGCCCCGGTCGGCGTACTCCTCCCGCTGCCACTGGGCGTAGTCCACCATCCGGATCGGACCCGACACGAGATCGTCGGGCCGGGCGGCGATCCGGGCCGCATACGCGTGGGCGAGGTCGCGCACGAAGATGTCCAGGGAGGCGCCGTCCATCACGGCGTGGTGGAACACCAGACTCAGCACATGCCGTTGCGGGCCGAGCCGGGCCACGGCGAACCGGGACAGCGCATCACCGGTGTCGAACGGACGCTCGACGTGGTCGAGCCAGCGATCCACCGTGGACCCGTCCTCGGCGAGCCGGGTGACCGGCAGGGCGAACCGGGCATGTCCGGTCAGGGCCTGCCGCGGCTGGCCGTCGTCGCCGGGCACCACGACGGTTCGCAGGCCGTCGTGCACCTCGATCATGCGCCGCAGCGCCCGCTCCAACCCCGCGACGTCCACCGGCCCGGTCAGGCCGAGGTGGTAGGCGAGCACGTTGATGTGCCGCTGGCGCGGATCCTCCTGCTCATTGCGGAAGAGCTTCTCCTGCAACACCGTGAGCGGATAGTCGGCGCGTTCGCGGCGCACGACCAGCCGGCGGGTCGTGCCCGCACGAGCGAGCGCCACCTGCGCCAGCGCGGCCACCGTCGGCGCGACGTACACGTCCCGCACATCCACCTCGACGCCCCGCCTGCGCAACCGTTCGGTGAGACGCATCACGAGCACGGAATGGCCGCCCAGGTCGAAGAAGCTGTCCCGGACGCCCACCGACGCCACGCCGAGCACGTTGGCGAAGACGTCGCGGATCAGCGTCTGCGCCGGCGTCGAGGGTTCCCCGCCATCCGGAGCACGGGCGGTGAGCGCGGGAGCCGGCAACGCCGCGCGGTCGACCTTGCCGTGCGCCGTGACCGGCAACGCGTCGAGCACCACGACCGCCGACGGCACCATGTAGTCGGCGAGCCGGTCACCGGCGAAGCTCCGCAGACCGGCCTCCGTCACCCCGTCACCGGTGACGTAGGCGACCAGGCGCTTGTCCCCCGGGTTGTCCTCGCGGGCGAGAACCACCGCCGCCGTCACCGCGGGATGCGCGGTCAGTGCGACCTCGACCTCGGTGGGCTCCACCCGGAAACCGCGGATCTTGACTTGATCGTCGGCCCGCCCGGCGAACTCCAGCAGACCGTCGTCCGTCCACCGGGCGAGGTCTCCGGTGCGATACATGCGGCTTCCGGCCGGGCCGTGCGGATCCGCCACGAACCGCTCCACCGTGCGCGCCGCCAGGCCGGCGTATCCACGGGCGAGTCCCGCTCCGGCCAGGTACACCTCGCCGGTGACGCCGGCGGGCGCCGGCCGCAGGCGCGCGTCCAGCACGTACACCCGGGTGTTGTCGAGCGGACGACCGACCGGCATCGCCGCCGGCACCTCGGAGGCGTCCGTGACGGCGACCTGGGTGGCGCACATCGTCACCTCGGTCGGCCCGTACGTGTTGCGCACCACGATGCCCGGCACCGCGCGTAGGATCCGGCGCACCGCGGCGGCGGAGACGACGTCACCGCCGGTGCTCACCTCGCGCAGCCCGGCGAACGCCTCCGGATCCTCGTCCGCCACCGCGTTGAACACCGCGGCGGTGAGATGGACGTGGGTCAGGTTCCTCGCGCGTACGGTGGCCCGCAGCACCGCGGCGTCGAACGGTCCCTCCGGAACGAGAGCGATCTCGCCGCCGTGCAGCAGGGGAACCCAGATCTCATAGGTCGAGGCGTCGAACGAGTGCGGCGCCCGCGCCATGCCGCGGATGGGGTCCGGCGAATGCCAGCACCGGTCGGTCACCAGGTCCACCACACCCCGATGGGTGATCACGACACCCTTGGGCTCCCCGGTGGAACCGGAGGTGAACATGACGTACGCCACGTTGCCCGGCCGGGCGCGCGCAGGCATCGGGCTCGCGTCCCCGCCCACGTCGCCGGACACCTCGATCACGTCGAACGGGTCCGCTGCCAGCGGCTGCCGCGCCCACCACCGGTCCACCACCAGAAGGCGGACGCCGCAGGCACGCAGCGCCGACCGGGCGCGTGTCTCCGGCGCCCGCGCGTCCACCGGCGCGTACGCACCCCCCGCTTTCGCGATCGCCAGCAGGGTGACCACCAGGTCCGCGGCGCGGAGCATCGCCACTCCGACCGCTTCGTCCACCCGCACCCCGCGACGGCACAGCAGCCGGGCAAGCCGGTTCGACCGCTCGTCCAGGGTGCGGAACGACATCGTCGCGTCGCCGTCGCGCACCGCCACCGCGTCCGGCGTCCGGGCCGCCTGCACGGCGAACATCTCCGGCACCGTCGTCGCGGGCACCGGCCGCGCCGCGCCGATCCCCGCACGCAGCAGCCGCCGGTGCTGCTGCTGCGCGCCGGGCAGCGCCGCGGCGAACCGGGACGCCGGGATGCCGGCGTCACCCGCGACCGTTTCCAGCAACGCGGTGAGACGGTCGGCGATGTCCCGAACGGCGCCGCGGTCGAGGACGGCCCCTTGCGAGAACACCGTGCCGCGCCACTGCTCGTCCACGGCGATCTCCAGATCGGCGCCGACCGCCCGGCCGGGCGGATCGGCCTCCTCGGCGAGCACCCCCGGCAGCTCGGGCACCGGAACCGGTTCACCGGGCATCGACACCAGCACCGGCACGGCGCCGGACCGGCCGGCGGGCACGTCCCGGTGCTCCCATGCCGACAGGGCGGTCTCCCGGACCCGGCCGAGCACCTCCGCGAAGGACGGATCGCCCGACAGGTCGACGCGCAGGACGAGGGTGACCGCGAACAGCCCGATCAGGTCGTCCAGATCTTCCTCCGCCCGGCCGGCGCTCACCACGCCGACGGGGACGTCGGCGCCGGCGCCGAGGCCGGACAGCACGAGCGCGACGGCCGCCTGCAGCACCATGAACGGGGTCACGCCATGCTCGCGGGCCAGATCCGCGAGCCCCGCCCGCGCCGCGGCGTCCACCGCGAACGGCGCCCCGGAACCCGCCGCCGACGGTGCCCCGGCGCCCCGGCCGTGCCCGGCCGGGCGCGGCCGGTCGACGGACGGCGTCCGCTTCGTGGGCAGGCCGGCGAGGGCCCGCCGCCAGTAGGCGAGCTGGCGAGCGGCGCCACTGCCCGGGTCGTCGGGTTCGCCGAGGGTTTCACGCTGCCACAGCGCGAAGTCGGCGTACTGCACGGGCAGCGGCTTCCAGTCCGGCCGTTCGCCGCGCACCCGGGCCTGGTACGCCGACGACAGGTCGCGCCACCAGATCCGCACCGACCAGGCGTCCGCGACCAGGCGGTGAAACACCGTTGTCAGCAGCCATGCGGACGGCCCGGTCTCGGTCAGCCGCACGCGCAGCACCACGCCCGCCCGGGGATCGACCGCCGGGGGCGCCGGGTCCCCGGCGGAGCTCGGCGCGCGCTCGAAGACGTCCGTCACCCGCTCCGTCGGCACCGGCTCGTGGTACAGGCGCGACCCCTCCACCACCCACCGCGTACGCAGGATCTCGTGCCGGCCGACCACGTCCCGCACCGCGGCGCGCAGCGCGCCCACGTCCAGCTCGCCGCGCAGACAGACCGCCGCGGACAGTGTCGCCGATCCGGCATCCTCCGGGCTCGTGAACCACCACCCCTGCTGGGCGTACGAGGCAGGAACCACGCAGAGATCTCCTCAGCCGTGACGGACGTGGCGGCGGGACGGCAAGTCCCGCGGTGACCGTGCGGCAGCACCGACGGCGGCGGCATCGGCGGAAGCCCTAGTTACACAACCCCTCGTCACCCGCGCTGTCTCGCGGACGGTCGGGCCGGGCATCAGGACGATCTGTCATGGAGGGGCCCGGCCGGACCGCCCTAACGTTGCCTTGAGGCGAACGGGATGCACGCCTTCGACGTGAACGAGCACCGCGAGGTAGCCGAGGAATCTCATCGTGATGGTGTCGCAGGACGAGCACGCCGGCCAGGACCACGAACCGACGGTGACCCTGACGCGGTGGCACGCGCAGTGGACCGACGACGACCCGCATGCCAACTTCAAGGCCGAAGTCCGCGACTACGGATTGCTGGACCCGCTCACGACGCTCCGCGGCATGTCGGCGAACCTCGGCATCCCCGTGGGGGCGCTGGCCCGGTATGTCATCGCCAAGTGGGCCACCGGCGGCAGCGGCGGTCTGCTGGAGCTGGGACCCGTCATGACCCGGCGGCTCTGGGAGCCGATCGCCAGGGCTGAGGCGGACGGCACGGACGCCGCCCGGCTCGCCGCCTACGACCAGCTACGTCAGATGATCGCGTGGCTCAACATCCCCCTCAACGATCCGACTGTCTACCCCGCGCAGTGAAGCCGCAAGATCGGAGAGACATGCCGCGCCAGCTTTCGCTCGCTCTCGAGCTGTACACGGACTCGGACCAGCCGGTCGACCACCGCTTCATGACGCAGATGCGGGAGCAGGACCTGACGCCCGTGCCGACGGACCCTTCGAAGCCCCGCTTCACGCTCGTGGTGGGACCGTCACCGTTCACCATGATGCGCGGCTGGGAGTTCTTCCTGACTTCGCCGTACGAGGGAGCGTCGTACATCTCCACCGTGCTGCACAACGCGGGCTACCCGGTCCGGATCGTCGACGTGCGCTACTCCGCCGACCCGGTGCGGGACGCCTACCGGCAGATCATGGCGGGCACCGACGTGCTGGGCGTGTGCACCTTCGAGGACAACTTCCCGTTCTGCCGGGAGCTGATGGATCTGGTCAAGGGCGCACGCCCGGACATCCCGATCATCTGTGGCGGCTCGCTGGTCACTTCGGTGCCGCACGTGTTCATGGAGTCCACCGCGTGCGACATCGCGGTGATCAGCGAAGGCGAGATCACCATCCTGGAGCTGATGGAGAGTTGCACCGCGGGACGGTGGGACAAGGATCTGCCCACGATCCGCGGCATCTGCTACCGCGGCGCGGACGGTGCCACCCGTCGCACCCGTCCCCGCGGCCAGATGATGGACCTCGACTCGCTGCCACGGATGCGGCTCGACCTGTGGCCGCAGTCGCAGAGTCCGATGGGCCTGCAGCCGCAGATCATCTCGTCCTACAGCCGCGGCTGCAAGATGGACTGCTCCTTCTGTTACCGGACGACGCCGCAGGTGCGTGCCAAGAGCCCGGAGAAGATGGCCCGCGACCTCGACTGGCTCAAGACCCGGTACAACATCGACTTCTGCTTCTTCGTCGATCTCACCTTCAGCTCGCACCGACGCCAGACCCTTGAGATGTGCGACGTGATCAAGGATTTCGACCTGCGCTGGACCTGCCTGACCCGATGCGCCGACATGGACAAGCCGCGCATCGACGCGATGCGCGGGGCGGGGGCGGACATCATCCTGTACGGGGTGGAGTCGCTCGGCTCGGAGGTGCTGCGCGAGGCGCGCAAGGGCAACTCGGAGAACCTGACCGTCCGCGCGATGCGCACCACGTTCGACGGCGGCGTGCGGTTCGGCTCCCTGCTGATCGTCGGGCTGCCGAACGAAAGTGAGGAGTCCCTCGGCCACATGGTGGAGTTCGCCGAGAAGTATCACCACGTCACCCGCGTGAAGTACCTGTCCGCGATGCCCGGCACCACGGTGTACCGGCAGGCGATCGACGGCGGCCTGATGCGCAGCGAGGTCGACCACCTCAACTGGCTGTCGATCGAGCAGGCGCTGCACGAGGACGAGTTCCTCAACGTCAGCGGGCTGCCGGAGGCGGCGTGCCGCGACGCCTACCGCCGCATTTACGACGCGTACTCCCCCGGCCCGGTGATGGATTTCCAGCACTTCCCGGAGACCTTCCAGTATTTCTACCCCCAGCCCGACGACGGGCTGGCCCGGTCGGTCGACTACGCCGGCCCGGGGTGGCGGTCGTCGTTCAGCTCCGCGGGACCGCGGCTCGTGCCCGGGTCCGAACGATTCACCCTCGACAAGATCGCAAGCCCCGAGGTGGCGTCCGCGGGTAGCAGCCTCGAGACGTGTGGCGCGAAGAGGCTGGCACCGCTGGCGCCCGTCGTGTGAGCCACGATGCCCGTCGACCACCAGGGTGCGGGCCGTGCCTCGACGGTCCGCGCGGGCAGCCCGGTGCTCATCATCGGCACCGAGCGTTCCGGTTCCAACCTGCTCCGGCTGATTCTCAATCGGCACCCGGACATCGCGATTCCGCACCCGCCGCATTTCATGCGGTACCTGGCGCCGCTCGCCGGGTCGTACGGTGACCTGAGCCTGGAACGCAACCGGCGCGCTCTCGTGTGCGACGCGAACCTGTTGCTGCGCCGGCACATCCATTCCTGGCCCGAGCCCGTCCGCGTCGCCGACGTGCTCGCGGACGCCGCGCCGTCCGTGTTCGGTGTGGTAGCGGCGTTCTACGAGCGATACCGCCGGGCCGCCGGGAAGAGCCGGTGGGGATGCAAGAGCACCTTCATGGTCGGATACGTCGAAGACGTGCTCGACCTCTACCCCGACGCCCGGTTCCTCTGGCTCGTACGCGACCCGCGCGACGTGGCCGTTTCCGCCCGGCAGTCGGTGTTCGGGCCCTTCCACCCCTACCTCACCGGCCGGCTGTGGGCCGGTCAGCAGCAGATGGGCCGGGCCGCACTGGAGCGATGGGGCACGGAGACGGTCCGGCTGGTGCGATACGAGGAGCTGGTCGCCCGGCCGGAAACCGTGCTGCGTTCGGTCTGTGCCTTCCTCGGCATCGCCTGGGAGCCGCACATGCTGCGCCACCAGGAGTCCGCCGAGGCGCGCCTGACCGCGAGCCTGTCGCAGTCGTGGGCCGGCACCGATGCGGCGATCAACGCGGACAGCGTCGGCCGCCATCGCACCGAACTGTCGGCTCGTGACCGCCGGCTCGTCGAGTCGGCGGCCGGGGAGGCGATGCTCCGGCTGGGATACGTGCCGGCTGCCCCCGGGCCGCCGGTGGCGGTCCCGTCCCGGCTGCGCATCCGCATCGAGGACCTGGCCCAGCACCTGAGGGTCGAAGCCCGGTCCCTGCTGCACGACCGCAACGGCGCCCGGCGTCTGCGGCGCGACGCCACGGTGCGGTGGCTCCGCGTCAAGGCCGTCGCCCGCACCGTCATCAGCCGCGTCAGGAAGGACGAGCATGCCCGTTGATCACCAGGACGTCGTCGCTCACTTCACGTCCCGCGCGCCCACGTACGACACCTCGAGCTCGTGGTGCACGGACGAGGCGCTCGGCGCGCTGGTTCTCACCCTGGTGCCGCCGGAGCCGACGGACCGGGTGCTGGATGTCGCGTGCGGCACCGGCCTCGTCTCCCGGCTCTTTCACGGCCGGGTCGCACGCGTCGTCGGCGTCGACATCACCACGGACATGGCGGCGCAGGCCCAGACGTTCCTCGACGAGCTGGTGATCGCGCCCGCCGAGAACATGCCGTTCCCGTCGGACAGCTTCGACACCGTGGTGTGCCGCCAGGGCGTGCAGTTCATGACCTTGCCGGATGCTGTGCGGGAAATGGTGCGGGTGACCCGTCCCGGCGGTCGCGTGGTGCTGGTCCACCTGTGCGCGTACGGCGACGCGGACAGCGCCGAATACTTCGAGGTGCTGCGCCTGCGCAACCCGGTGCGCCGGAGTTTCTTCCGCCCCGGCGATCTCGGCGACCTGTTGCGGTCGGCCGGCTGCGCCGAGGTCCGCACCGAACGGTACGTCTCGGCGGAGGACGTGGACGTGTGGTCGGACAACGGCGCGATCGACGAGGCCGACCGCGAAGCCATCCGGGAGGTGTACCGGCGGGGTTCGCCCGAGTTCCTGCGCCTGCACGCCGTGCGGCAGGACAACGGCCGGATCATCGACAACATGCTGTTCGTCGTGGCGGTGGGCCGCAAGCCGATCGCGGGCGGTCCGCGATGACCGAGCTGAACGGCGAGATGCTCGCGGAGCTGCGCGCGGCGTTCCTGACCGAATCGATGAACGTTCAGCGGTACGCGCACTTCGCGGAGGTGGCCGGCATCGAGGGTCACCTCGCGCTGGCGGAGTTGTTCCAGAAGCTGTGCGCCACCACCGCCTGCGTCGCCCGCGGGCATCTGGATCTGCTGCAGGAGGTGGTGGATCCGGCGACCGACCTGCCGATGGGCGGCACCGGATCGAACGCGGCGTGCGCCCTCGCGGGTGAGCTCGACGAGACGACCCGTCTGTATCCGCGGCTCGCCACCGCGGCGCACGACACCGGCCTCGCCGACGTCGCGAGCTGGTTCGAGACGCTCGTCGCCCTGAAGAAGGCGCACACGGCCCGGCTGGAGCAGGCCCTGGCAACCGTCACCCCCGAGGGCGAGGCACCATGATCACCCCCGACGCCGGCGCGGCGCCGGCAGCCACCGCGACCCGCTATGACGCGTCGTCGATCGTCGTGCTCTCCGACCTGGAGGCGGTACGCCGCAACCCCGGCATGTACGTCGGCTCCTCCGGCGGCGAGGGTGTGCACCACCTCGCCTTCGAATTGCTCGACAACGCCGTCGACGAGTTCGCCGCGGGGCATGGCACCGCCGTCGAGGTGGTCCTGCACGCCGACGGCGCCCTGTCGGTGCGCGACGACGGCCGCGGCATCCCGGTCGATCCGCATCCGGCGACCGGCGGGCCGACGGCCGAGGTGCTGCTGACGACCCTGCACTCGGGCGGGAAGTTCAACGGCGACGTCTACCGGACGTCGGCCGGCTTGCACGGCGTGGGTCTGGCCGCGGTCAATGCCCTGTCCGCCTGGTTGCGTCTTGACGTGTGGCGCGACGGCGGGCACTTCCACCAGTCGTTCCGGCAGGGCGTCGCCGACGGGCCGGCGCAGCAGGCCGCCGCCGGGCCGGACCACGGCACTCGGATCACCTTCCTGCCGGACTTCACCGTCATGGCGGCCACACCGTTCGCCCCGGACGTGCTGCTGCCCCGGCTCGAAGAGATCGCGTTCCTGAACCCCGGACTCACCGTCACCTTCCGGGACGACCGCGACGGACGCACCGAGACCCTGCGCGGCTCCGGCGGCGTGCGGGCACTGCTCATGCACCGGTACGCCGCCGCGACCACGGTCCACGCCGAGCCGGTCGAGATCGCCCGCGAGGACGGCGACCTGCTGCTGACGGCCGCGGTGCGCTGGACCGAGGCCTACACCGAAGGAATCTCCGCGTTTGTCAACACCATCCGCACCGCGGCGGGCGGCGCCCACGTCGACGGGCTCCGCACGGGTCTGGTCGCGGCCGTCAACCAGCACATCGCCCGGCACGGCCTGACCGATCGGGCGACCGCGGACCGGATCACCGCGATGGACGTCCTCGAAGGGCTCACCGCCGCGGTGGCGATCCGGATGGAGCGTCCCGAGTTCGACGGGCAGACCAAACAGCGCTTGCAGAGCGAGCGGGTGAACCGGTTCGTCGCGGAGGCGGTCGAGCAGGCCACGCTGCGCCGCTTCGCCGACGACCCGGAGCTCGCCCGTGCCGTCGTGAACCGGATCCTGGACAGCACCCGGGCGAGGTCCGCCGCTCGCCTCGCCGGGCGCACCGCGCGATTCCAGCGCCGCGCCGTGGACATCGACTACTCGGTGTACCAGCGCCAGTTCGGCATCCGGTCCCAGAACTGGCACGACTCCTGCTCCTGGCTCACCGATGCGGAACTGCTGGGGCGGCACGCCGCGCTGTGCGAGGTGCCGGCCGGCGCCCGGATGCTCGACGTGTGCTGCGGCAGCGGGGTGGTCGGCGACGCCTTTCGCGGCAAGGTCGGCGAGATGATCGGTCTCGACATCACGCCGGAGATGGTGCGGCTCGCCTCGCAGCGTCTGGACCGGGTCTACCAGGGAACCGTCTACGACCTGCCGTTCGACGACGCCAGCTTCGACCTGGTGGTGAACCGCGAGGTGTTGCATCTGCTGCCGCAACCGGAACGTCCGCTCGCTGAGATCTACCGTGTGCTGCGGCCCGGCGGCCAGTTCATCGTCGGTCAGATCATGCCGTACGGCGACGAGGATGCCTTCTGGATGTTCCGCATCTTCAAGAAGAAGCAGCCGTTGCTCGCGCAGATGTTCCGCGAGGAGGACTTCCGGCGGCTGCTGCTCGGTGCGGGGTTCACCGGCCTGCGGACCGACGAGTACTTCCTGTGGGAGTCGATCGACCGCTGGATCGACACCCATGAGACCACCCCGACCCATCGGCGGCAGATCTACCGCCTCTTCTACGACGCGCCGGCGCAGGTACGCGCGGTGCATCCGTTCGAAGTGGCCGCCGACGGCTCCGTTCGAGACAGGTGGCGCTGGTGCGTCTACTCCCTTCGCAAGCCGCTCGCCTGACCGGCGGGGCGCCGCCGGACCCCCTCGGCGCGCGCCTCGCCCTGCTGCGCGGCTTGCGCGGCCCGTACGTCAGCGACTTCACCCGGCGGGTGCGCCGGCTCGTCGTCGTGGCCTCCAGCTCGCGGGGCGGGTCGAGCATGGTGACGGAGCTGCTGCGGCACTGCGACGCGCTGCTGCACCTGCGCGGCGAGTTCAACCCGTTCCTGCGCCTGGCGGGGCTCGGCTTCCCGGACAGCGGAACCGGCTCGGACGAACTCACCGCGGAGCACGTCCACGCCCTCGGCGAGGACGGCCGACGGGTGCTCGACGCGGAGCTCGCGCTGGACGCCGGCCGGCCCGCCGGGGCCATCGCCGACGACGACGAGTTCGCGCTGGACGCCGCATGGCGTTTCGGGATCCAGTGGCCCGAGCGGCACATCGAGACCCCACGGTGGATGGCCACGGCGCACGACACTCTGCACCGGCTGCGCCGGACTCCCGGCTCACCCCGGACCGCCCTTCCCGAGCCGATCGGTTTTCTCGCGGCGATGCTGCGCATCTGGGGACGGCCCGTCGATCCCTGGTACTACGACCTGCCACGGCACACGCTGCCGGATCTGACCGGATGCCGCCCCCCGGCCGGTCCGCCCGGAACCCGCGTCGTCGAGGAGCCGCCGTTCGTCCTCCCGCAGGCGTGGCGGCGTGCCCGCGAGGAAGACATCCGCACGAAGGCTCTGGTCGTCAAGACGCCCAGCAACGCGTACCGGATGGACTTTCTGCGCGCGCTCTTCCCGCAGGCCCGGATCATGGTGCTGCATCTGACTCGCAACCCCGCCGCGGCGATCAACGGGCTCTACGACGGCTGGCGGCATCACGGGTTCCATGCCCATGAGATGCCGGTCCCGATGAGCATCCGCGGCTACAGCGACGACCGCCCGCTCGACCGGTGCTGGTGGAAGTTCGATCTGCCGCCCGGCTGGCAGGACATGCGGGACCGCTCGCTGATGGAGGTCTGCGCGTTCCAGTGGCGCACCAGCCACCAGAGCGTGCTCGCCCACCGGGAGCGCCTTGCCGACGAGGACTACCTGCGGGTCCGGTTCGAGGATCTGACCGGAGACCCGCGGATGCGGGTCGCGCAGGTTCTCCGCATCACGCGGTGGCTCGCCGTCAGGCCCGGCGACGCCTTGTTGCACGCCGCGCACACCGGAATCCCGCCGGTCGTGGCGACCGCACCGCCGGCTCCGGCGCGGTGGCGCGCGCGGGCACAAGCCATCCGTGCGGCCGTCGACGCGGTGGACGGAACGCGGGAGCTGGCCGCGAACCTCGGATACCGCACGGAGCGGCGATGGACCTGAGCGATGAGGAAAGGCGAGGAGCATGACCACTACGCCCAGCGACACCCAGAGCCTCGCGTGGCACGACACCGAGCCACCGGCGGCATGGCAGGGCCTGGCGACCACACCCTTGGACGCCGACACCGTGTTCAACGGCTTTGTCGGCGCGCACGTCGTCTTCGCGCTGGATCGGCTCGGATTGTTCCGGATGCTCGCCGCCACCGGCGCCACGACGGCCGGGCAGTTCACCGCGCCCCTGCCGGGCGACCCGGCGGTGGCGCTGCGGCTGGTGCGCCTGGCCGCCGAGATGGGCCACCTGTCGCTGGACGGCGCGAACATCACCGTCACACCCGCGGGCCGCGAGATCATGGACAAGCGCGGGTTCTTCACCTGGGCCGTCGGCGGGTACGGCTCGGTCTTCTCCGCCGCCGGCGCGCTGGCGGACGGCTCCGTCGCCTACGGGCACGATGTGCACCGCGACGAGGCGATGGCGGCGCTGGGATCGGCGCAGTGCGACGAGTTCATCTTCGCGGACATTCTCGATGCGGTGCTGGCCGACCTGCGCTTCGACTCCCTGGTGGACCTGGGGTGTGGCACCGCGGCACGCCTGTGCCGGATCCTGTCCCAGCGAGCCGGCGTCACCGGCCTGGGCATCGACATCAGCGAACCGGCGACGGAGCTGGCACGGCGGAGCATCCACCAGGCCGGGCTGGACGATCGGTTGCAGGTGTTCCGCGCCGACGCCTTGGACGTGATCCTGCGCAAGGAGCTGCGCGAACAGACCGCGCAGGCCGACACCGTCCTCAGCTTCTTCCTCCTGCACGACCTGCTGGCGCCGCCGGAGACCCGGCACATCGTCCTCACCGCGATGCGCGCCGCCTTCCCCGCGGCGCACACCTTCGTGCTGGCCGACACGATGGCCCGGCCGCGCCGCGACAACCCAACCACCCTGCCGGTCTTCTCCGCCGGCTTCGAGCTCGCCCACGCGCTCATGGGCGTGCCGGTGCACCCCAAGGAGACGTACGACGAGCTGTTCGCCGAGGCGGGTCTGCGCACGCAGCGGGTGGTGCCGTTCGGGGCACCCCACTCGTACCTCTACGTGTTGTCGGTGGACTGATTCAGCCGCGGAGCCGGCCCCACGGCGGTGGCCCGGGGGCCGGGCGGTTCACCGTGGCGGCACCACGCGGCGCAGCGGTGGTCGCGCGGGCACGGCGGCGGCTTCGATCCGCCGGGCGAGGCCGGCCGGTGTGGGGCTGTCGAACACCCATCGCAGGGACACCTCCACCCGCACGAGGGTGCGCACGCGGCTGATCAGCCGAGTCGCCAGCAGCGAATGGCCGCCCAGCTCGAAGAAGTCGTCGTCGACGCCCACCTCGGGAACCTTGAGCACCTCGGCGTACACGTCGCACAGCACCCGTTCGGTGTCGCTGGACGGTGGCCGGGAGGGGCAGCCGCGCCGCGCCGGTGCCGGCAGCGCGTGCCGGTCCAGCTTGCCGTTGACCGTCCGGGGCAGTTCGGGCACCGCGACCACGTCGGCGGGCACCATGTGGCCGGGCAGGCGGAGGGCGGCGTGTTCCCGGATCGCCTGCGCGTCCGGCGCGTCGCCCTCCGGCACGACGTACGCGACAAGTCGCCGGTCGCCCGGCACGTCCTCACGGACGATCACCGCCGCCGCGGTGACGCCGGCCATCCCGCACAGCACCGCGGCGACCTCGGCCGGCTCGATCCGGTATCCGCGAATCTTCACCTGATCGTCGGCCCGGCCCAGGTGCTCCAGCGTCCCGTCGCCGCACCAGCGCACCACGTCGCCGGTACGGTACATGCGCTCACCCCGGCCGCCGGGGAGGGCCACGAAGCGCGACGCGGTGAGCTCCGGCCCGCGCAGATAGCCACGAGCCAGTCCGGCGCCGCTGACGTACAGCTCACCCGCCACGCCGGGTGGCACCGGCTGCAGCGCGGCGTCCAGCACCAGGGCCCCGGTGGCCGGCAGCCCTCGCCCGAGGGGAGAGCCGACACGCCGGCCGGGGTGATCGGCGTCCAGGTGGTGGGCGGTGACGTGAACCGTGGTCTCGGTGATGCCGTACATGTTGATCAGTGCCGTTGTCACGCCGGGGCGCCGCCGTGACCAGTCGCGCAGACGCGACAGTTGCAGCGTTTCGCCGCCGAACACGATGGTCCGCAACGCGAGGCGGTCGCCGGTCGCCGGATCGTCGCGGTCGGCCACCACCAGCTCGGAGAAGGCCGAGGGTGTCTGATTCAGGACGGTCACCCGTTCCCGGGCGAGCAGCCGCAGCAGCTCGTGCGCCGACCGGCTCACCATGGCGGGCACCGCGACCAGCCGGTCGCCGCGCAGCAACGCCCCCCAGATCTCCCAGACCGCGAAGTCGAAGGCGTACGAGTGGGTCCAGGACCAGACGTCACGCCCGGCCGTCGTCCCGACCTGCGGCCAGGCCGCCTCCAGCAGCCATCGGACGTTGCCGTGCGACACCACGACGCCCTTGGGCCGGCCGGTCGATCCCGAGGTGAAGATGACGTAGGCGGGATGGGCGGGAAGCAGGGGCCGCCGCCGGTCGGCGTCGCCGAATGCGGCGGTTTCGTCGTCTGCGGCCGGTGCCGTGCCGAGCAGCAGGTAGGGCGGCGCACCGGCGTCCCGCGGCAGGTGCGCCGCCGCCGGGTCCGCGGTGAGCACCAGCGCCGGCCGGACATGCGCGAGCAACTCACGGATGCGGGCCGGTGGGTAGGCGGGGTCGATCGGCGCATAGGCACCGCCGGCCTTCAGCACCGCGAGCATCGCCACGATCGCCGGCGCGCCGCGGTCCATCATCACCGCCACCAGGGATTCCGGTCCCACCCCGTGACGGGCCAGCCGCCGCGCCAGCCCGTTCGCCCGCCGTTCCAGCTCGCCGTAGGACATCGCGCCGGCCGCGTCGGTGACCGCCACCTCGTCGGGTGTCCGCGCCGCCTGCGCGGCGAACATCTCCGGCACGGTCCGCTCGGGTCGCTCGGCCACGGTTCGCGCACCGTGCCGGAGAACTCGTCGCTGCTCCTGCGCCTCCGGCAGCGGTATCCGGGAGACCCGGAGCGCGGGGTCGGTCGTGACCGCCTCCAGCACCGTCACCAGGCGCCGCCCCAGGGCCCGCGCGGTCTCGGGTTCGAACAGGTCGGTGGCGTAGACCAGGACGCCCTCCAGGCCCGCCGGACGGCCGTCGTCGACGTGCTCGGTCAGGCTGATGTCCAGGTCGAAGCGGACCGGCAACGGGCCCGGCGCGGACACGGGTTCGACCTGGACGCCCGGCAGCGACGGCACCGGCGGCCGGCCGTTCTGCACGTTCAGGCTCACCTGGAACAGCGGGTGCCGCGCCTGTGACCGGGCGGGCGCGAGTTCTTCCACCAGCCGCTCGAACGGCACGTCCTGGTGCTCGAAGGCGGCGAGCCCCGCCTCCCGTACGCGGTGCAGGAGGGTCGCGAAGTTCGGGTCGCCGGTGAGGTCGGCTCGCAGCACCAGCGTGTTCACGAAGATGCCCACCAGGTCGTCGAGCGCCTCGTCGTTGCGCCCCGCGACCGGACAGCCGATCGTGACGTCGGGCCCGGCGCCGGAGCGCGACAGGGACACCGCCAGCGCTGCCTGCATCACCATCACCAGCGTCACGCCGCACTTGCGGGCCAGATCGAGCAGACGTTCGTGCAGTTCCGCGGCGACCTCCAGCGGGACGACCCCGCCACGGTGCGATGCGACAGCCGCTCGGGGGTGGTCGACGGGCAGGGCCAGTTCCTCGGGCACCCCGGCGAGCGCGCCACGCCAGTACGCGACTTGGCGCGCCATCAGGCTCCGCTCGTCGTCCGCGGCGCCCAGCAGACGCCGCTGCCACAACGTGTAGTCGATGTACTGCACCGGCAGCGGCGGCCACACCGCGGGACGGCCGGCGTGGCGCGCCCGGTAGGCCTCGGAGACGTCACGCCAGAACGGCCCGAGCGACCACATGTCACCGGCGATGTGGTGCGTCACCACGACCAGGAGCGCCTCGCCGTCGCCGGTGATCAGGACGGCGGCGCGCAGCGGCGGTTCGGTCGCCAGGTCGAACGGGCGCTGCGACAGGCGGGTGACGGCGGCATCCGTGGCCCCCGGTCCGACTCGCTGCACGGTGATCACCGACGGCAGCTCCGCAGCCGGAATCACCCTCTGGCAGGGCTCCCCGTCGACGGTCGCCACCACCGTCCGCAACGCCTCGTGCCGGGTCACCACGTCGGTGACGGCGGCGGCGAGGGCGGCGGCGTCCACGTCGCCCCGCAGGCGCAGCACCGAGGGGATGACGTAGGTGGTGGACGGCCCGTGCAACTGGTCCAGGAACCACAACCGCCGCTGCGCGTACGACAGGGGCGCCACCTCCGGACGCGGCGCGGGCCGCACGGGCGGCCGGACCGGCGCGGTACCCGAGCCGAGCGAACCAGCGAGGCGCGCGGCGGTCGGTTCCTGGAACACCGTGCGCAGCGTCACCTCCACGCCCAGCACCGTCCGCAGCCGGCTGACCAGGCGGGTCGCCAGCAGCGAATGGCCGCCCAGGTCGAAGAAGCTCTCATCGGGGCCCGGCACGGGACCGCCCAGCACGTCGGCGAACACTTGACAGAGCAGCTCCTCGCGCGGCGACGCCGGTGGACGCCCGACCGGCCGGTCGGTCGGCGCCTCTTCTGGTTCGGGCAGCCCCCGGCGATCGACCTTGCCGTTGTGCGTCAGCGGCATCGTGTCGAGCACCGACACCCGGGACGGGACCATGTGCTCGGGCAGCCGCTCACGCGCCCACGCGAGCACCGCGCCGCCGGTCAGCGCGTCACCGGTCACGTACGCGAGGAGCCGCTTGCCGCCCGCCGGGTCCGCGCCCACCGTGACGACCGCGCGGTGCACGCCGGGATGACCGGCGAGGGTGTTCTCCACCTCGGCCGGCTCGACCCGGTAGCCGCGGATTTTCACCTGGTCGTCGGCGCGCCCGACGAAGGACAGTTCACCCTCCGGCGACCAGCGCATCAGGTCGCCGGTCCGGTACATCCGCTCGCCCGGCTCGAACGGGTTCGCGACGAACCTCTGGGCGGTCAGGTCCGGGCGCGAGAGGTAGCCGCGGGCCTGCTGGACGCCCCCGACGTACAGTTCCCCCGCGACCCCGGCGGGCACGAGTTGCAGGTCGTCGTCGAGCACGTAGACGCGGGTGTTGGGCGCGGACCGCCCGATGCGGACGTCGTCCGGGTCGGCGACGGTGCGGGCGGTCATCTGCACGACCGTCTCGGTGGGGCCGTACAGGTTGACGATTTCGGCGGGCAGGGCGTTCAGCGCGGCACGGGCCAGCGCCGGGGTGAACAGCTCCCCACCCGCGAAGACGAGGCGCAGGCTGGTGCAGCCGGCGGCGGCTCCGGCGGTGAGGAAGGCTTCGAGCGCCGACGGGGCGAACTGGGCGACGGTGACCCGCTGGTCACGGATCAACCCGGCCAGATAATCCGGATCCCGATGCCCACCCGCACGCGCCAGCACGATGCACGCGCCGTGGACCAGCGGCCACCACAACTCCCAGACCGAGGCGTCGAAACTGGCCGGAGACCGCTGCAACACCCGATCAGCAACCCCCAACCCATAACGCCCCTGCATCCACCACAACAAATTCACCACCGCACGATGCGTCACCACCACACCCTTGGCACGCCCCGTCGACCCCGACGTATACACCACATACAACGCAGAATCCGGACCCACCACCCGCACCGGCACCACCGGATCCCCCGACCACCGACCCCAATCCACCTCATCCACCACCACCGACGACCACCCCGCGAACACACCCACCCGCGACGTCGTCACCACCACCACCGGATCCGCATCCCCCAACACCTGCCGCACCCGCTCCCGCGGATACTCCGGATCCACCGGCACATACGCACCACCGGCCTTCACCACCGCCACCAGAGCCACCACCAACTCCACCGACCGCGGCACCACCACCGCCACCAACGACTCCGCACCCACCCCCCGCTCCACCAACAACCGCGCCAACCGATTCGACGCCACCTCCAACTCCCCATACGACAAACACACCCCCTCCCCCACCACCGCCACCCCACCCGCACCGGGGGTCAGCAGGTCGCCCACCGTCGCGTCGGCGAGGTGCTCCGCAGGGGGGTTCCACCCGAGCGTCCGCTCCGATTTCTCGGCGCTCAGCACGGGCATCGCGCCCAGGGCCGTGCCGGGACGGTCCCGCAGCGCGTCGGCCACATGCCCGGCGGTGGCCCGCACGAGGTCGCACACCAGGGCGGCGTCGATACCGGGCACCGACTGCACCGCGACCACGAACGGCGTGCCGGGCCCCCCGTCGTTGACCGCGGTGACCAGCGGATAGTTGGTGCGGTCCCGCCAGTAGGAGGGCCACCGCCCCTGCCGGGCGTCGTCCGGCTCGCTGACGTGCCGGTAATTGAAGACACTGGTGAACAAGGGGGCGCCGGACGGCAGCCCGCTCGCCTGCTGCGCCGTCGGCAGGGTCGCATGTTCGTGTGCCATCAGGCCCGCGAGCTGGGCCTGCATCCCGCGCACCGCACCACGTACGGTGAGCCGGCTCCCGCGGGAGCGCACCGGCAGGGTGTTCATGAACAGGCCCGGCACCCGGTCGCTGCCGAATCCGCCCTGCATCCGGCCCAGCAGCACGGTGCCGAACACCACGTCGCTGCGGCCGGACAGCGACATCAGCACCCGCGACCACACCACATGCCACACCGTCGCGGGTGTGACGCCGCACCTGCGGGCTTCCTCGCGCAGCCGCTGGGAAAGTTCGTCGCCGAGGGTCTGCCGCACCTCGGCGACGTCCCGCCCGTCGCCGTGCACCTCCAGCACACCGAACGGCGCCGTCGGCTCGGTGACGTCACCGAGCAGGTCCGCGAAGTGCCGGCGGTGCTCGGCGCGGGAGCCGCCGAGGACCGCTTGCGCGACGAACGTCCGGTACGGCAACGGCTCCGGCAACGTGTCCGCCTGCCCCGAGCGGATGGCCGCCACCTCGGTCAGCAGCACGTCGAGCGCGGCGTGGTCCATGACGATGTGGCTGGAGCGCAACACCACGAACCACCGCTGCCCGGTCGGCTCCGCCGCCAGGAACGCCTCCATCATCGGGGCCTGCCGCAGGTCCATCGGCCGGTCGCACCGGTCGAGCAGCTCCGTCACCGTCGCCCCGGTGCCGCCCGCCTCGGCCACGGTCAGTTCGGTCACCGGCAGCACGGCGCGGCGGCGCACGATCTGCACGGGGTGGCTCAGCCCTTCCCAGGCGAGCCCGCTGCGCAACACGTCGTGCCGGTCCACGACGGCCTGCCAGGCCGCGAGGAAGCTCTCGGCCTCGGCGCGGCCGGGGAGGATCCAGACGAACGGCGACACGTACGGGTCGGCGCCGGTGACGTCCGCGGCCAGATGGTGGAACAGCAGGCCCTCTTGCAGCGGCCCCAGCGGATAGATGTCGGCGACTTCGGCGGCCCCGCCGGGTACCGATGCGACGGCACGGGCGAGCTCCGGCGTGGTCAGGGCGGCGAGCGGGACCATCTCGGCGGTGATCCGTTCGGCGCCGGCGGGGATGCGGACGGGCGGAACCTCGACCTCCGCGCGCCCGGTGGCCGCCGCGAGACGGGCCACCGTGGGCGCGTCGAACAGGGTCCGGATGTCGATCGCCACGTTACGGGTGCGCAGCAGCTCGACCAGCTTGACGGCGAGCAGCGAGTGGCCGCCGAGGTCGAAGAAGCTCTCCTGCACATCGGTGACCTCGACGCCGAGAACCTCGCCGAACGCGGCGCACAGTGTCTCCTCGCGCAACGTGAGCGGGCCACGTCCGTGGCCACTGAGCGCCGCGTAGTCCGGGGCCGGCAGACGGTCGGCGTCGACCTTGTCGTTGGCCGTCATCGGCAGGCCGGGCAGCGCGACGAAGGCGGCGGGCACCATGTACGCGGGGAGCCGGCTCGTCACGAACGCCCGGAGGCCGGCGAGTGGGAGCGCCTCCGTGGGGCCGTCCGCCGGCACCACATAGGCGACCAGGCGCACGTCGCCGGCCCCCTCGGTGCGAGCCACCACGGTCGCCGCGCCCACCGCGGGATGCGCGGTCACCGCGCTCGCGATCTCCCCGGGCTCCACCCGGAATCCCCGGATCTTGACCTGGTCGTCGGCGCGCCCGGCGAACTCCATGTTGCCGTCGGACGTCCACCGCAGCAGGTCCCCGGTCCGGTACATGCGGCCGCCGGGCTCGAACGGGTTCGCGACGAACTTCGCGGCGGTCAGACCCGGTGCGCCCAGGTAGCCGCGGGCCAACTGGTCACCGGCGACGTACAGATGACCGGTCATCCCGGCCGGCACCGGGCGCATCCTGTCGTCGAGCACGTACGCCCGGACGTTGCGCGCGGGCGGCCCCACCGGGATGAACGGCCCGTCGGTCCCGGGATCGCAGGACCAGATCGAGGTGGAGACGGCGAGTTCGGTCGCCCCGTACGTGTTCTGCAGCGGGATGCCGAGTTTCGCGTGGAAGTCGTCGCGCAACCGCCGGGTCACGGTTTCGCCGCCGACGATGACCAGCCGCAGCGTCCGGCAGCGCTCGACACCGTCGGCGTTCAGGAAGACGGCGAGCATCGACGGCACGAACTGGGCGACGGTGACCCGCTGGTCACGGATCAACCCGGCCAGATAGTCCGGATCCCGATGCCCACCCGCACGCGCCAGCACGATGCACGCGCCGTGGACCAGCGGCCACCACAACTCCGGCACGGAGGCGTCGAAACTGGCCGGAGACCGCTGCAACACCCGATCAGCAACCCCCAACCCATAACGCCCCTGCATCCACCACAACAAATTCACCACCGCACGATGCGTCACCACCACACCCTTGGCACGCCCCGTCGACCCCGACGTATACACCACATACAACGCAGAATCCGGACCCACCACCCGCACCGGCACCACCGGATCCCCCGACCACCGACCCCAATCCACCTCATCCACCACCACCGACGACCACCCCGCGAACACACCCACCCGCGACGTCGTCACCACCACCACCGGATCCGCATCCCCCAACACCTGCCGCACCCGCTCCCGCGGATACTCCGGATCCACCGGCACATACGCACCACCGGCCTTCACCACCGCCACCAGAGCCACCACCAACTCCACCGACCGCGGCACCACCACCGCCACCAACGACTCCGCACCCACCCCCCGCTCCACCAACAACCGCGCCAACCGATTCGACGCCACCTCCAACTCCCCATACGACAAACACACCCCCTCCCCCACCACCGCCACCCCACCCGCACCGGGGCCGGGGCCGGGGCCGGCACGGAGCATGTCCGCCACCGTGGCGTGCGGCGCCGGTGCCGACGTGGCGTTCCAGTCGGCCAGCACACGCCGGCGCTCCGCGGCGGCCAGCACCGGCACCGCGTCCACCGGCGCGTCGGGGTCCGCATCCGCCAGCGCGCGCAGGAAGCCCACGAAGCGCCCGGCGTGCGCCCGGACGTCCTCGGGGCGGTACAGAGCGGCGTTCCCGTCGACCAGCAGCCGCATCTGCTCGCCCGCCGACGGGTGGCTGTGAATCAGGAAGGTCATGTCGTCGACCGGGAAGTTGGTCGGGTCCTCGACAACGGCGGGGACTCCGGCGAACGTCACCGAGGGATGGAACGACAGGATGTTGACGATGAACCGGAACAGCCGGTGTTCGCCGCCGACCACACCGACGTCACGGCGGATCCGGTCGAATCCGTACCGTTGGTGTGCCAGTGCGTCCGACATGCCCGCGCGGGTCTGGGCGCACAGTCGACGCACGGTCGTCGTGTGGTCGACGCGCAGCCGCAGCGGCACCACGTTGGAGAACATCCCGGCGGCGGTGCGGGCCTCGGGGAAGTTGCGGCCCTTCACCGCCATGCCGAGCACGATGTCTCCGACGCCCGTCCAGCGGTGCAGGTACGCAGCGGTGGCCGCGAACGCGAACGCCGACCAGCGCACGCCCAGGCGCTCCGCCGCCGCTCGCAACACCGCCGCCTGCGCCGCGGGGATCACCTCGACGGCGCGCAGGTTGGTGGTGGACCCGGTGCCGGCACCGGCGGCGAGGGTCACCGGTTCGGGCCGGTCGCGCAGCACCTCACGCCAATGGTCCCGGTCGGCCGCGAACTGCGCCGATCCTTGGTACGCCTGGTCCAGATCCACCAGCCGCCGCATCGGGGGGAAGGGATTGGGCGCCACCGGGGTGCCCTCGACCAGCGCCGTGTAGATCGCCGCCAGCCGCGCGGCGACCATCGCGTTGCCGTAGCCGTCCATCAGGCAGTGGTGGAACGCCTGCACCCAGAAATGGCGGTCGCCCGAGGCGCGAAACAGCGCGACGGTGTGGTTCGGGCCGTTCTCCAGGTCCACCGGACGTGTCTGGTCGGCGTCGAACCAGGTCCGGACGGCGGCCTCGGGATGCGGTTCGGCGCCGAGGTCGACGACCTGCAGCGGCTCGTCCGGACCGAGGTACTGCCGCAAACCCTCCGGCGTCTGCAGGATGCGCAGGCGCGCCGTCTCCGCCTCGTGCAGCACCCGCCGGACCGCCGCGCGGAACAGCGAGACGTCGATCGGGCCCCGGATCTGGAGGATCTCGGCGCCGCGGTGGAAGCTGCTGTACGCCGCGAGGCGGTTGGCGAACCAGAGGCCCTCCTGAGCGCCGGTCAGCGGGAACAGGTCCTCGTCCGCCTCGGTCACAGCATCCCTTCGTGATCCATCGGCCCCAGTCCGGCGCGCAGCGCGCTGCTCAGGCACTCGGCGAACACGGCCTCCTCGCTCAGGGTGGCGGCGAGTTCCTCCCGGTCGTACGCGCCGTCGGCCAGCAGCACGATCCGCGCCCCGATGGACGCGGCGGCCATCGCGTCGTCGAGCGTGTCGCCGACCAGCAACACCTGTTCGGGAGCCAGCGACGCGCCGGTGATGTCGCCGACCCGGCGCAGGTGCTGCTCCAGCGCCTGGCGTTTGCTGTCCGTACGCTCCGCGCGCCGGGACCCTTCCACCAGCACGAACCGGTGTGCCGGCAGGTGCCGGGGCACGGTCTCGATCAGCGCGTCGTGCTCCCCCATGGACAGCACGGACTGGGTCAGCCCCAGGCGCGCCACCCGGGCGATCGCCTCAACGCTTTCCGGGCGCGGCCGGGCGGACGTCATCAGCGTCCGGTACCGGTCGTGATAGTCGTCGGCCAGGCGGACCCACTCGTCATCCTCCAGAGCGCGTTCCAGCAGGCGTTCGTAGAACAGCCGCACGGGCCGGGTGAACCTCAGGCGGTACGTCGCCGCGTCGACTCCGGCCCCGCCGGCCGCCTCGCAGGCGGCGCTGGCGGCGGCGACGGTGATGGCGAAGTCGTCCAGAAGCGTGCCGTTCCAGTCCCAGACGACGTGGCGGATCGGCGGCGTCGCGGGTGCCGTCACGCACGTACCGTGCCCGAGGTCAGCACGAAGACCCGCTTGTCCAGCGGCACCTGCGGCACCGGGCGGTGCTTGAGCCACATGGTCTCGCGGCCCGCCAGGTAGTCGAGATATTCGGCGCGGACCTCCTGGTAACGCTCCCGGGTCTCCGGGAAGACCCTGTCGTAGATCAGATCGCACAGGGCCAGGTTGCGCCGCCAGTGGTCCTCGTCCGCGGCGGTCACCGGCATCACGCCCCAGAAGCGGAACGGGACGTCGAGCAGGCGGTCCCGCGCGTCGGGGATGTACGGCGAGTAGATGTTGGACTGGATCTGGTGGTTCCCGACCAGGTCGCGGGCGATGATGCTCTCGATGTACTCGATCTGGGCGACGTCGGTCTCGTAGTCGATGTCCAGCAGACCCGAGATGAAGCTCGGTTTGACCGCGATGCCGAGGCTCTTGGCACGCAGCACGCGGTCCTCGAACTGGCTCACTTCGACCGGTTTGTTGATCTCACCGCTGGAGAAGTTCTCGATCCCGACCAGCACCGACGTGCAGCGCGTCTCCGCCATCCGGTCGAGGTTCTCGTCGGTGAGCGTGACCAGGCACGTCTGCTGCGACCAGGGCATGCCCAGGTCGGCGAAGACGTCCATGATCTCGTTCGAGTGCGCCTGGCGCATGAAGAAGAACGGATCCGCCACCGACACCGACCCGGCACCCAGTTCCGCGGCGAGGAATTCCAGCTCGCCACGCAGGATCTCCGGATCCTTGTAATTGATTTTGTAGACCATCGGGTTGAGACAGAAGTGGCATTTGTACGTGCACCCGATGCTCGTGATCACGGTGTATCGAAGTTTTTCCCGGACCTCGGCCGGATAAGTCTCCGACAGCCACCTGTTGTCCGGCACGAAGGTCCGGAACTGCAGGCTCTTGTCTTCGTTCCCGAAAACCTTGCCGACCCAGTCGAAGATGTTCTTGTTCGTCACCACGAATTCGCAGGGCACGCCGACTTCGAGCAGTTCGGGTCGCAAGAAGTGGTTCGAGCTGACCGCTGGCCCACCGATGAACAGACGCGCTCCGCTGTTCGCGTCGACCTCCGCCGCGATCTGCTTCGTGCTGTCGTACGAGTTGACGGTCGAGGAGATGAGCACCGCGTCCGGCCGGTAGTCCAGCACCCGTGCCAGGTTGTCGTCGTGCTCACCGAAGTTGAAGTCGACGACGATCACGTCGTCGGTGTAGTGGCGCGCGATGCTGTACAAATAGGTCAGCGCCTGCGCGATGTGATATGTCGATCCGTTCTTGACGGCGGTCGCCAGATGAGGACGCCAGCCGGTGCAGTAACCGACATGCGGAAATACGATCACGACCCTCACAGCATAATGCCCTTCTCGGTCGGATGTCGGATTCCACCGCAGCCCTACGACCTCGTCATCATGGCCACCGGCCGCGACACGCTGAATCGGCGCGTGCCGCAGTTACGCCGTTGCCCGCTCCGGCCTGGTGTAACGGCGGCGGCCGCCGATGCCGGCGGGTCCGGGCAACGACTGGTATTCCGTCGTGGAACACATTCCCACCGCTGCGGCCCCGTCCGCCACGACCGTGGCGCCGGAGAGCGTCGAGCAGGCCCGGTCACCGGTTCGCTCGCCGGGACGCACCGCCCTGATCGCCGCCACGATCGGCACGACCATCGAGTGGTACGACTTCTATCTGTATTCCACGGCGTCGGCGCTCGTGCTGGGGCCGCTGTTCTTCCCGCAACGATCGCCGGCCGCCGCGACACTGGCGTCCTTCGCGACGTATGCTGCGGGTTTCGTCGCCCGCCCGATCGGCGGCGCCGTCATCGGCCACTTCGGTGACCGTGTCGGACGCAAGTCCATGCTCGTGCTGACGCTGCTGGTCATGGGGATGGCAACGGTTCTCGTCGGGGTGCTGCCGACCTACGCTCAGGCCGGCATCTGGGCTCCGATCCTGCTCGTGCTGTTGCGGGTGGCGCAGGGCGTGGGCATCGGCGGTGAGTGGGGCGGCGGCGTCCTGATGGCGACCGAGCACGCGCCCGCACACCGCCGGGCCTTCTTCAGCAGCTTCCCCGCCGCGGGCTTCCCCCTCGGCCTGGCCGCCAGCACGGCCATGTTCTCCCTCGTGGTGCTCCTGCCCGAGGACGACTTGCTGACGTGGGGCTGGCGTCTGCCGTTTCTGCTGTCCGCCGTCCTGGTGGCGGTCGGCATCGCCGTGCGTCTGGGCGTCGCCGAGACGCCGGAGTTCCTGCGCGCGCGCCGCGCCGGCGGGCTCGTCCGGGTGCCCATCGCCGAGGTGGTGCGGCAGCGGCGTACCGACGTTCTCAAGGGCGCCGCGGCGGCCCTGGGCCTCGCGATGGTCGTCAGCATCTTCTCGGTCTATCTGATCGCCTACGCCTCGACCGCACCCGTCCCCCGGGCTCAGGTGCTGCACGGCCTGGTCGCTGGCGCGCTCGCCGAGGCGGTCATGCTGCCGGTGTTCGGAAGGCTCGCCGACCGGCTGGGGTGCGCCCCTGTGATCCTGTTCGGCTACGCGGTCTGCGCGGTCGTCGTGATTCCGGCCGTGCACTGGACGACCTCGGGCTCCGGATGGCTCGCGGCGTTCGCCTTCGTCCTGGCGATGGGCGTCGGGCACGCCGCGGTGTACGGCGGCATCGCCGCACATCTGGTCGCGATGTTCCCCGCGCGTCACCGCTATTCGGCGTTGGCGGTGACCTACCAGCTCGGCGCCACGATCGCCAGCTTCGGGCCGCTTCTCGCTGCCGCGCTCGGCGGCGCGCGGCACACCGCGACGCCCGGTGTCGTGATCCTGCTCGTGTCGCTGGCGCTGGCCGCGGCGGCGGTCGCCGCCACGCGCCGCCGCGGTCCGGAGGCGTGACGGACCGGCCGCTGCCTCGCTCAGGTCGCCGTCCAGCGCGGCGGGCGCTTCTCGACGAACGCCGCCGGGCCTTCCCGAGCATCGTTGCTGTGCATCCGGATCGTCTCGGCCGGGTACTCGGCGGTGAATGCCTCGGACAGCGGCAGCCGCGCGGACCGGCCGACGACCTGTTTGATGGATCGCGCGGACAGCGGGGCGCAGGCGAGCACGTCATCGGTCCATCGCCGCACACAAGCGTCCAGGTCGGCCGCCGCGACGACCTCGTTCACCAGACCGACCTCGTACGCTCGTCGCGCGGTCATCGGCCGCCCGGTCAGCAGGTGGCCCATGGCGATTTTGGTGCCGGTCTGCCGGCTCAGCCGGAAAACGCCGCCGGCGCCGGGTATCAGCCCGAGCCGCGCCTCCGTCATCGCGAACGACGCGTCCTCGGCGGCAACGATGATGTCGCAGGCCAGCGCGAGTTCGAACCCCCCGCCGTACGCGTAGCCGTTGACCCGGGCGATCACCGGCTTGACCAGGTCGAACCGCTCGGTCAGCCGGGGCCACCCGGGCTTGCCGCGGCTGCCGAACGTCGACGGCCGGGCGACCTGCGAGCGGGTGCGGGCGACCAGTTCGGTGAGATCCTGCCCGACGGAGAAGGACCGCTCACCGGCACCGGTGAGCACGGCGATCCACAGCCCGTCGTCGCGTTCGAAGTCGTCCCACACGTCGGCCAGTTCGGCGTGCATGGCGAGATTCATGGCGTTGAGCACCTCGGGACGGTCCAGGCAGACATGTGCCACCCGGCCGTCCTTCTCGTACCGCACGCACCTGGTCACCGGCCGGTCCCGGCGGCGCGGCGCAGCACACGGTCGCACGCCGCCAGGTGGGTGCCGAGCGCCTCCTCGAAGTCCACGGTGACCGCGTCGAACAGCAATTGACGGCGCAGCGCCACGTCACGCCCGTCCACGCCCGCGGCCCGGGCGACGATCGCGTCGATCTCACCGGCCGGATCCTGCGACACCCGGTCGACGGCGTCGCACGCGGTCAACGCCTCGGCGTCGGCATCACCGCCGAGCAGGATCACGCGCCGGGCGGCGATCAGGCCGCACTGCTGCACGAAGCGGTGCAGCAGCATGCCGGGCCACGCCTCGCCGGGCGCCGGCAGGCTCACCGAAGCTCCGCGGGTCGCCATCCGGTAGTCCGCCGTGAGCAGGAGTTCCAGGGCGGCGGCACCGCACCGGCCGTCGAGCACCCCGACCGTGATCGCGGGCAGCCGCTCGATGCGGCGCAGCGCGTGCTCCCATGCCTCGATCGTCGACGCGGCGGCCGGACCCGGCCACGCGTCGGCGGCGGCGTGCCCACCGGCGAGCCACAACACCACCACCGGAGCCGGTCCGCCGCCGAGCGCCCCTCCCTCGCCCACCATGGTGACCTCGTCCACCATGGTCGCGGAGAGCGTGCGGGACGGGTCCACGCGGATCCGCGTCGTCGCTGCGGACGCCTCCGAAACCACCACCATGTGCCGCCTCCCATCAGAACACGATCAGGGCCGTCTCGATGGTGGGGCCGGGGCCCATCGCCATCATGACGCCGTACTCACCGGGACGCGCCACGCGTTCCTGCAACAGACGCTCGTAGGCGAACAGGAAGGAGCCGCTGGAGAGGTTGCCGAAGTCGCGCAGCGTGGTCGACGTGTGGCGCAGGTCGTGGCGGCTCAGTCCGAGGTTCACGCGGACGGAGTCGATGACCTTCTTGCCGCCCGAGTGCACCACCCAGTGCGCGATGTCCTCGCGCCGCACGCCCGTGCCGTCGAGCAGCGAGTCGACCAGGTCATCGACGTGGGCGCCGACGATGTAGGGGATGTCCGGGCTGAGGTAGAAGTTGTACTTGCCGACGCCGTCGTCCCAGTCGAAGCGAATGGAGTCGCTGTGCTCCGGCAGGACGGTCCCGGCGAACGTGAGCAGTTCCGGGCCGGACGGGCGGCCCCCGGCCGTCGGCGGCGGACGGTCCGGGGTGCGGATTGCGACGGCCGCAGCCCCATCGCCGAACAGGCTGTTCACCACCGCCGTGCGGATGCTGTCGTCGAAGACGTAGATCGCGGAGCAGACCTCGGCGCACACCATCACGGCCACCTTGCCGGGATTGCCCGCGCTCCATCCGGCCACCGTGCGCAGCGCGCTGACTCCCGCGCTGCATCCCATGCCCACCACGTCCAGCCGGCCGATGCCCGGACGCAGCCCCAGCTCGGCGACGAGCAGGGCGCTGAGACTCGGCGCGAGCATGCCGGTGGTAGTGACGGCACACAGATAGTCCACATCGGACAGGCTCAGCCCGGCGTCGTCCAGGCACCGTCGCAGCGCCTGAGCGCCGATGCTCGTGGCGACCGCAGCGTGCTTGCGCAGCAGTTCGCCCTGCGACTCGGCGACCGGCCGACCATCCGGGCCGGGCGGCGGCAGGGTGAGGTGGCGCCGCTCGATCGCGCTGTTGTGGAACAGCAACCGGGTCCGGCGATCGGTGACGTCGAAGTAGTCCAGAAGCTCCGACTGGGTGTACGAACGCGGCGTCACGGCGGATCCGACGCCGATCATCTGCGGAGTGGCCTTCACGCTCGCCGGTTCCCCGGCCCGCACCGCCGTCGCACCGGCCGCCGCCGCGCCGTACCGGTCCGCCGTGGCGCCGGGCTGGGTCGCCGTCGCACCGGGCTGGGTCCTGAGTGCGGTCATGATGTCCCTGATCCATCCGTCGGTTGCCCTCAATCGTCGGCACGCGCCGCCGCGCGACAGATCAGCGGTCACCGCAGTTACGCGCGGGGCTCGCCGGCCGGTGTAACGGGGGTATCCGCCGATGGCCCCCGGCGCGGCGCTGCCCGACAGTGAGGCGGACCCCGACCTGGTGGAGGTGAGCGCGGTGCCGGCGGACACCCGGGTGCTGGTGATCGGCGGCGGGCCGGCCGGATCGATGGCCGCGACGCTGCTGGCCCGGGAGGGAATCGAGGTGACGCTCGCCGAGCGCGAGAGGTTTCCCCGCTATCACATCGGAGAATCGCTTGTCACGTCGGCGATCCCGATGCTCGACTTCGTCGGTGTCCTGCCCGAGGTGGAACGGCACGGTTTCGTCAAGAAATACGATGGATTCTTCCGCGTCAAGCGCGACGAGCATCCCGGACACGTCGACTTCCGGGTACGCAGCAAGTACGCCTACAGCTATCAGGTCGACCGAGCCGAGTTCGACGAGATTCTGCTGCGGCACGCCGCGCGCTGCGGCGCCCATGTGCGGGAGCAGACCACGGTCACCGGCGTCGACTTCGACGGTGACCGTCCAGTGGCGGCGACGGTGAGGTCCGCGAACGGCGGAGCGTCGACCATCAGCTTCGACCATCTCATCGATGCGAGCGGGCAGAGCGGGCTGTTGTCCGCGCAGTGCCTGCGCAACCGGCGAGCCGAGGAGGCGTTCGCCAATGTCGCGGTCGGCACCTACTTCCGCGGCGCCGCGCCGTACCGCGACCGTGACGGCCGGCCGCGGCCGGGCGCCTTCTTCATGGAAGCGCTCACCGACGGCAGCGGCTGGGCCTGGGCCATCCCGTTGCGGGGTGACCGGCTCAGCGTGGGCATCGTCATGCACCGCGACGTGTTCACCGCCCGCCGGGCAGAGTCGGGATCGCCGGAGGCCACCTTCGACGCGTTGCTCCTGGCCGCGCCGGACATCACCGGGCTGGTGCGCCGCGCCGAACGCATCGAAAAGGTCCGCGTCTGGCGCGACTACTCCTACTTCGCCGATCGCTACTGCGGCCCCGGTTTCCGGCTCGCGGGCGACGCCGCCGGCTTCATCGACCCGCTGTTCTCCACCGGCGTGCACATGGCGTTTCTCGGGGCGCTGAGCGCAGCCGCGACGATCTGCTCCGAGGTCAACGCCGACCTGCCGGCGCCCGTGCTGGAACGCTTCCACCATCGGTGCTTGTCCAAGGCGTACACCAGGCTCATCGTGACCGTGGCCGGCTTCTACCGGCAACTGCGCGACCAGCGCGCCATCGTCCTGCCGGGCGTCACCAGCGAGAACTTTCAGCTCGCCTTCGACCTGATCCAGCCGGTGGTCTCCGGCAACGTCGACCTCAACGCCACCCGAATCGACGGCGAGGTGCTCGACCGGGCGATGCGTTACACCACCGACATCGCCCTGGAGTTGCACGGCTTGCGACTGGCGCAGGACATCGAGCCGTTCGAGCGCGCGCACACCGGCGGCCGGGGCGGCGCCGACCACTTCGGCACGGTCGAGGACCTGCGCATCCGGATGGAGCACGGCAAGCTCGGTGTGTCCCCGAACTCCGCCGTCGCACTCACTCCCCCATCGCCTCGATGAGGCTCTTGGGGCGCATGTCGGTCCAGTTCTCCTCGACGTGGCGCAGGCAGGCTTCCCTCGTGTCGCGGTCGTGCACGACCTGCCAGCCGTCCGGAACGTCGGCGAAGGTCGGCCACAACGAATACTGCCCCTCGTCGTTCATCAGGACGAAGAACTCACCGTCAGGGTCGTCGAAAGGGTTCACGAGACCGTCCTTTGTCGATGAGCGCGGCCGGTGCGCGTCGTTGTGGTGATCGTGCCGAGGCGCGCCGGAGCCCGATCAGCGCGACCACCACAGTTACGGCCGCCCGGGTCCGCGACGGGTTGTCTTTTGCCGGCGGCCGTACCACCCTCGATCATATGCCGTTCGTCGATCTCGAAGATCGCCGCATCTATGTGGAGGACACCGGCGCGGGACCTCCGGTGCTGCTGGTGCCGGGCACCGGTGCGCGCGGGCACACCTGGACCGAACAGGTGCATGCGCTCGTCGCCGCCGGATACCGGGCGGTGACCATGGACAACCGCGGGTCCGGCCGCAGCGGTCCGGTGCCACCGCGGCTGACCGTCACGGATCTGCTGACCGATGTCCGGGACGTGGCGAAGCGCTTGTTCGACGAGCCGTACCGGCTCGTGGGCCACTCGATGGGCGCGTACGTCGTTCAGGAACACCTCTGCGCCGGTCCCCCGGTGACCCAGGCGGCGCTCTTCGCCAGCCGGGCCCGGCCGGACGCCTTCTCGGCGCGGCTGGCCGCGGCGGAACGCGCCCTGCACGACGCCGCGCCCGAGATCCCCGCCGCCTACGACGCCGTCGTCCGCGCGGCTCTCAACCTGTCCCCGCACACGCTGGCCGACGACGCCGAGGTGTCCACGTGGCTCGACTTGTTCGAGCTCACGCCGCGGGACCCGCACGACGCCGGACGCAAGGCGCAGAGCACGGTGGACTGGGACTGCGACCGGCGCGCCGATTACGCGCGCATCACCTGCGAATGCCTCGTCGTCTCCTTCACCGACGACATGCTCGCGCCGCCGGCAGCCGGGCGCGAACTCGCTCGGGCGATCCCGGGAGCTTCCTTCGTGGAGGTCGGCCGCGCCGGGCACATCGGCATGCTGGAACGCCCGGACGAGGTGAACTCCACGCTGCTGGAGTTCTTCGGCGAGTGACCCGGCCGTCACGCGTTCCGCGCCTCCTGCGCGACGAAACGCGCGAGCCGGGCGACGCCCTCGACGATCTCCTCGTCGTTCAGGTAGCTGCAGGACAGCCTCAGCGCGGTGTCGCCGCCCCCGAGTGAATAGAACTGCGACATCGGAGTCCAGATCACGCCGTGGTCGCGGGCGGACCGTTCCAAGGCGGACTCGTCAGCGCGGAACGGCACGGTCATGGCGATGAAGAACCCCCCGCCCGGTGGTGTCCACCGCACGCCGAGCTGATCGCGCACCGCGGCGGGGAACCGGCGGTCGAGCTCCCGCAGCGTCGCCGTCATGGTGTGCTCGTAGTACGCCGCGGGCCGGTCGTTCAGCGTGGTCACGCCGCCGGAGGAGCTCAGCAGCATGCCGGCCACCACCGCCTGGCTCAGCGACGAGGTGTTCACCGTGATCATGCTCTTGATCTTGGAAAGTTCGTCTGCGAGCAAACCGGTGCGCCCGTCGTCGCCGTGGCCGACGATCTGGTCGGCCACCGCGAATCCGACCCGCGCGCCCGGAAACAACGTCTTGGAGAACGATCCGACGTGCACGACGCGACGCCCGCGGTCCAGCGCCTTCAGGGTGGGCAACCTCGGCCCCGTGCTCACCAGCCGGTACGGGCTGTCCTCGATGACGAGCAGGTCGTGCCGTTCGGCGATCTCCAGGAGCGCGTGCCGGGTGTGCAGGCCCAGGGTGCTGCCCAGCGGGTTGGAGTGGTCGGTGATCACGTAGAGGGCACGGGGGCAGCGTCCACGGTCCCGTTCGGCGAGCAGGACCGCCTCGACGTCGGCGCCGCACAACCCGCCGGGGCCCTCACGGACCCCGGCAACCGGCACGTTCAGCAGCCTCGCCGCTCCGGTGATGCCCACATAGCACGGCGACGGCACGACCAGGACGTCCCTACTCGACGCCATCAGCGCTCGCAGTGTCAGAACCATGGCTTCCTGAGCCCCGACGGTGACGACGATCGACTCCGCCGCGACGTCGATGCCCTCGTCGCGGCGCAGCGCCTCCGCGATGATCTCCCGGATGCTCCCGGCCGTCGGCCCGTACTGGAAGACGGCCGCGCGGACCTGCTCGGGCGGCATTCCCCTCGCGGCGAGGTGCGCGAGATAGCGGTCCAGGTACCCGGCGACGGCGGTGGCGTCGAAGAACCCGTCGTACGGACGTCCCGGGGCGAACGAGATGGCGTCCGGATAGCGCGAGGTGACTTCGTTGAGGAAGTTCATCACGTCCAGCACCGGGTCCGAGACGCTGGGGTGCAGCCGCTCCCGAGCGATGTCGGACGTCATGTGCCGTGCGGCGCCCCATATCATGCCAACCTCCAGAGGACTCGGGACGCACGGTGTCCCATGCTCAGACTCGCGGGGGCGCTGACCGGGTTCATCGGCGTTGGCCACCGTTATGCCGGGCGCCGGGATGCCCCGGTCAGGACGGTCGAGCCATCCGACGCAGCCGGGGCCGGGCGCGCTGCGCGGACTCCAGCGTGGCGGCGAGCCTCTCCGGGGTTCCACTCTCGAACACCGCCCGGATCGACAGCTCCGCGCCGAGCTCGCTGCGGATGCGGCGGACGAGTCGCTCTGCCAGCAGGGAGGAGCCCCCCAGATCGAAGAAGCCGTCGTCCGCGGCCACCGTGGGCCGGCCCAGCAGGTCGGCGAAGACCGCACAGAGGAACCGCTCCCGGTCGGTGCCGGGAGACCGGCCGGACCGCGGTGCGGTCAGCAAGGCTGTCAGCGGCCGGTCCGGGTCGTGCTCCAGCGCGTCGGCCACCTGCCCGGTGGCGCTCCGAAGCGTCGCGCCCACCCACGCCGGGTCGATCGGCGCGACCGCCTGCACCGTGATCCCGAACTCGACGCCGACGTCGTCGACGCTGACGACCAGGGGATAATTGCTGCGTTCCCGCCCGAGCAGGAACTCCATGCCCGCGGAGCCGCCGTCAGCCGCCGAGTCGCCGCCTGCCGAGCCATCGCCGGCGTTGTGCCGGTAGTTGAACAGCGCGGTGAACAGCGGGGCGGGCGGCGCCACCCCGCTCACCCGCTGCGCCAGCGCGAGCGAGGCATGCTCGTGGATCATGAGCTCGATCAGATGCTCCCGCATCCGGTGCGTCGCCTCGCCGACGCCGAGCCCGCCCAGCCGCAGCCGCACCGGCAGGGTGTTGATGAACAAGCCGGGCGCCCGGTCGGCCCCCCGGCCCGAACCGGCCCGGCCGAGCAGCACGGTGCCGAACACCACGTCGTCACGGCCGGAGACCGCCGCCAGCACCTGCGAGAAGACCACGTGGAACAGCGTGGCCGGGCTCACCTGCCACCGGCGCGCCTGCTCACGGACCCGCCCCGCCAGGTCTGCCGGCAGCGGCAGCCGGACCTCGGCGACGTCGCGCCCGTCCCCGTGCACGTCGAGGACCCCGTGCGCCGCAGTCGGCTCCGTCACATCCGCCAGCAGCCCGCGGAAGTACGCCTCGTGCTGCGCCCTCGGCACGCCGAACAGCGAGTGCGCCACGAAGTCGCGGTACGGCAGCGGCGGCGGCAGTTCGTCAGCGCGTCCCTCGCTCACCAGCCGGATCTCGTTCAGCAGCACATCGATCGTGGTGTGGTCGGCGATGATGTGGTGCATCCGGAAGCCGAGCAGCCAGCGCTCGTCCATCGGTGCCACGTGCACGTCCAGCAACGGCGCCCGGCGCAGATCCATCTCGCCGGGCACGCGCGACCAGAACTCCGCCACCGAAGCCGGCGCCGGCACCTCGATGGCACGCAGCGTCGCGTGCCGGCACACCACCTGCACGGGATGGTCGATGCCCTCCCACACGATCGCCGACCGCAGCACGTCGTGCCGGTCGACCACCGCTTGCCACGCCGCCAGGAACCGGTCCAGCAACGGGCGGGTCGCGAAACGCAGGACCGACCGCTGCAGGTACGGGTCGTGGCTGCCCATCCGGTAGTGGAAGAACAATCCCTCCTGCAACGGCGCGAGCGGATAGACGTCCGCGACGTTGGCGGCGCCCCCGGGCACGGCAGCCGCCACCGTGGCGAGGTCTTCGTCGGTCAGCCCGGACAGCGGCACCATGTCCGCGGTGATCGCGTCGGGGTCCGCGGGGATCCGGCAGGGCGGCACCGCCACCGTCGTCTGCTCCGCAACCGCTGCCAGCCGCCGCGGCGTCGGGTCGGTGAACAGGCTCCGCAGGTCGATCGGCACCCCGCGCGCCCGTAACCGTTCCACCAGCCGCACGGCCAGCAGCGAATGACCACCCAGATCGAAGAAGTTGTCCCGCACACCCACCCGCGACAACCCCAGCACCCGCGCGAAAACCTGACACAGAACCTCCTCCCGCACCGTCGACGGACCCTCACCCACCACCGACCCGAACCGCGGCACCGGCAACGCCCGACGATCAACCTTCCCGTTCACCGTCAACGGCAACGCCTCCAACACCACCACCACCGCCGGCACCATATAATCCGGCACACTCCGCGCCACAAACTCCCGCAACCGCGCACCCTCCACACCCCGCGCAGCCACATAAGCCACCAACTGCCCACCCGACGGCCCCGCCCGAACCACCACCACCGCCTGACCCACCGCCGCGTGCCGCAACAACACCGCCTCAACCTCACCCGGCTCGACACGAAACCCGCGAATCTTCACCTGCTCGTCGGTCCGGCCCAGGAACACGAGCCGGCCGTCGTCGTCCCAGCGGACCACATCCCCGGTCCGGTACATCCGCTCGCCCGGCGTCACCGCGAACGGGCATGCCACGAACCGCTCACCCGTCAGTCCCGGCTGCCCCCGGTATCCTCGCGCCAGGCCGGCGCCCGCCACGTACAACTCACCCGCCACTCCCACCGCCACCGGCTGCAACCACTCGTCCAGGACGAAGACCCGTGTGTTCGCCATCGGGCGCCCGATCGCGACGGTGGCGTCGGCGGGTGCCGGGTCGCCCTCGGGACAGGCGGAGTACGGCTGGAACGTGACAGCGATCGACGCTTCCGTCGGCCCGTACAGGTTGTGCGGCGCGGTGCCCAGGCGCTGGTGCGTCCGGGCCGCCAACGCCGCCGGCAACGCCTCCCCGATGCAGAGCACCCGGCGCAGGCTCGCGCACCGCCCAGACGGCGCCTGCCGCACGAACGCCGCCAGCATCGAGGGCACGAACTGCACCGTCGTCACGCGTTCCCGGTCGATGACGTCCGCCAGGTAGGCCGGGTCGCGATGCCCGTCCGGCTTGGCCACCACCACGACGGCACCTTCCAGCAGCGGCCACACCAGTTCCCACACCGACACGTCGAACCCGAACGGTGTCTTGTGCAGCACCCGGTCGTCCGCGCCCAACCTGTATTGCTCCCGCATCCACCGCACCTGGTTCACCACACCGGCGTGCGTGACGGCGACGCCCTTGGGAGCTCCGGTGGACCCCGACGTGTGCATCACATAGGCGGGATGATCGGGGCGCAGGCAGGCGAGCCGGTCGGCATCGGTGATCGCGGCGGCGTCCCATGAGGACACCGCCTCCCGGGTGGACGGATCGTCCACCACCACCCGGCCGGCACCGCCCCCGGCCACCTCCACACCGGCCGCGGTGACCACGACCACGGGCGCGGACGCCCGCAGAACGTGCTGGATGCGCGCGGCGGGCAGGCCAGGCTCCACCGGCACATAGGCGCCACCGGCCTTCAGCACCGCCCAGACCACCGCGATCAGCTCCGGTGACCGCTCCATCGCGACCGCCACCAGCGATTCCACGCACACCCCCAGCCCGATCAGGTGGCGAGCCAGCCGGTTGGCACGGCCGTCCAACTGGGCGTAGGACCAGGTGACGCCCTCGCCTGTCACCGCCACCGCGTCGGGCGTACGCGCCACCTGGCTCGCGAACAGGTCCGGCAGCGTGACCGCGGGCACCGGCCGGGCCGTGTCGTTCCAGCCCCGTAGGATTCGCGCGCGCTCGGCCGGAGCCAGCAGATCGATCTGCCGGACCGGCGCCTGCGGGTGGGCAGCAACCGCCTCCAGCAACCGGATCAGGCGCTGCGCGAGGTGCTGCACCGTGTTCTGATCGAAAAGGTCCGCAGCGAAGACGATCCCGCCCTCCAGGCCGGCCGGGCCGCCTGTCGTGTCGAACCGCTCGCCGACGTGGACGTCCAGGTCGAACTTGGCCGCCGGCGCACCGGCGTCGACCGGCTTCACGCGCAGGCCGGACAGGCTCAGCTCCGGCGCGGGCGCGTTCTGCACCGTCAGCATCACCTGGAACAACGGTTGACGGGACAGGGAACGGACCGGGGCCAGTTCCTCCACCAGCCGTTCGAAAGGCACGTCCTGGTGATCCAACGCGCCCAGCACCGCCCGCCGTACCCGCGCCAGAACCTCCCCGAAGCCGGGATCACCGGACAGATCGGTGCGCAGGACCAAGGTGTTGACGAAGAGGCCGACCATGCCTTCCACGGCCTCGTCCGACCGCCCCGCCACCGGGAAGCCGATCGGGATGTCCCGGCCCGCCCCCAGACGCGACAGCACCACCGCCAGCGCTGCCTGCCACACCATGAACATCGTCACGCTCTGCTGCGCCGCCAGTGCGGTCAGCCGGGCGTGCAGATCCGCCGGCACCCGCAGGGGAACGAACCCGCCGTCGTGCGAAGCCACCGCGGGCCGCGGCCGGTCGTACGGCAGGGTCAGTTGCTCCGGCGCTCCCGCCAGGGTTGTCCGCCAGAACTCCACCTGACGGGCCACCAGACTCCCCGGATCCCCGACATCGCCCAGCAACGCGCGCTGCCACACCGCGAAGTCCGCGTACTGCACCGGCAACGGCGCCCACCCGGGTGCGGTCCCGGCGCGCCGAGCCTGGTACGCCGCCGCAAGGTCCCGCCACAGCAGCCCCATCGACCATCCGTCGGCCGCGATGTGGTGCACCACGATCACCAGCACCGCCCGCACCGACGTCACGGTCAGCAGACGTGCCCGTAGCGGGGGCTGTTCCGCCAGATCGAAACCCTCGGATACCAGATCGGCGATGCGCCGGTCCACCGCCGAATCCGCCACCGGCTCCACGACCAGTTCCGGTCCGGCCGGCGGCATCACCGGCTGCGGTTCACCGTCCACACTCACGAACCGGGTGCGCAGCACCTCGTGCCGGGCCACCACGTCGGCCAGCGCCTGGCGCAGCGCGTCATGCTCGGCCGGGCCGTGCAGCCAGGACACGTACGGGATGTTGTTGACCGCACCGGGCAGGTCCCATTGTTCGGTGAACCACATCCGTCGCTGCGCGAACGACAACAGCAGCGGCCCGCCGCGCGGCGCCGGCTCGATCCGGGGCCGCGCCGGGGCCCGATCGGCAAGCCCGGCCAGTCCGGACACCGTCGGTGTGTCGAAGACCGCCCGCACCGGCATCTCCAGGCCCAGCACCGTGCGGATCCGGCTCACCAGCCGCACGGCCAGCAGCGAATGACCACCCAGATCGAAGAAGTTGTCCCGCACACCCACCCGCGACAACCCCAGCACCCGCGCGAAAACCTGACACAGAACCTCCTCCCGCACCGTCGACGGACCCTCACCCACCACCGACCCGAACCGCGGCACCGGCAACGCCCGACGATCAACCTTCCCGTTCACCGTCAACGGCAACGCCTCCAACACCACCACCACCGCCGGCACCATATAATCCGGCACACTCCGCGCCACAAACTCCCGCAACCGCGCACCCTCCACACCCCGCGCAGCCACATAAGCCACCAACTGCCCACCCGACGGCCCCGCCCGAACCACCACCACCGCCTGACCCACCGCCGCGTGCCGCAACAACACCGCCTCAACCTCACCCGGCTCGACACGAAACCCGCGAATCTTCACCTGCTCGTCCCCGCGCCCGGCATATTCCAAAATCCCCTGGCGGTTCCAGCGGGCGCGATCCCCCGACCGGTACATGCGCGCTCCATCGGCGAACGGACAGGCCACGAACCGTTGCGCCGTCAGCCCCGGACGTCGCCGATAGCCGTCGGCGACCTGCCCGCCGAGCACGTAAAGGTCTCCCACCACACCGGCCGGAACCGGCTGCAGCGCGGTGTCGAGAATCAGTACCGTCAGTCCGGGCAGCGGCTGCCCGATCGGCGCGTGCCCGGCCCGGCTCATGTCGACGGAGTGCCAGCTCACATGCACGGTGGTCTCGGTGATGCCGTACATGTTCACCACCATCGGCGCGTTGCGGGCCCAGCCCGGGTCGAGCCGTGCGGTGTCGAAGGCCTCACCACCCACGACCACCGTGCGCACCCGCGGCAGTCCGTGCCGCGCCCAGTGCGGGCTGAGGGTGGACAACGCCGACGGAGTCTGGCTGACCACCGTGACCTGCCGGACGGCCAGCACCCGCACCACCTGTTCCGGCGAACCCACGTCCTCTTCCGCGATCACCACGAGACGTCCACCGGACAGCAGGGCGCCCCAGATCTCCCACACCGAGAAGTCGAAGGCAGCCGAATGGAACCACGAGAACACCTGAGGCCCGTCGAAGGCGAACCGGGCGAACGCGGAAGCGAGCAGGTCCAGCACCTGACCGTGGGAGACGACGACGCCCTTCGGCCGCCCCGTCGAACCCGACGTGTAAATCACGTACGCCGTGTCGTGAACGCCCGCCGGTGTCCCCTCCACCGGCATCCCGTCCACCGGCGGACCGCTCGGCGGCAGCTCCACCGCATCGTCCACCACCAGCACCGGCTCCGCATCGGTGAGAATGGTCCGTACGCGCTCCTCGGGAGCTCGCGAATCCACCGGGAGATACGCCGCACCACATTTCCAGATGCCCAGCAGCGCCGCGACCAGCAGCGGTGAGTGCGGCAGCCGCACCGCGACCAGGTCACCGCGGCGCACCCCCCGAGCGGCGAGCCAGGCCGCCCACCGGTCCGACAGGGCGGCCAGCTCGCGATAGGTCAGGGCGTCCTCGCCGGCCACCACGGCGATCAGGTCCGGCCCGGCCCGCAGCCGATCGGTGAACACGTGCACCAGCGACCGGCCCCACCGCACCGGCGGGTGGGACGGGGCCACCAGCCGAGCGCGCTCGGCGGTCTCCACCAACGGAATCCGGTGCACCCGCACCGACCCTCGCGCCGCTACCACCGCCAGCACCCGGAGCAGACAGTCCACGAGTGTCCGCGCGGTGGCCGGGTCGAACAGCTCGCTGGCGTAGACCAAGGCGCCGCGCCGGCCGTGCAGCCCGAACTCCAGGTCGAACTTCGAGGCCCGCACCCGCGGTTCACGCCAGCGCGCCGTCAGCCCCGCCCACCTCCCCGGCCGCGGCGCCGTCTCGTCCACCGTCACACTCACCTGGAACAGCGGCTGGCGGCTGGTCGACCGTTGCGGAGCCAGCTCCTCCACCAACCGCTCGAACGGCACCTCCTGGTGTTCGAGGGCCGTGAGGTCGCTCTCCCGCACCCGGTGGAGCAACTCGGCGAAGGACGGATCGCCCGAGAGGTCCGTGCGCAACACCACCGTGTTGACGAAGAAGCCGATCAGGTCGTCGAGCGCCTCGTCCAGCCGCCCGGCAACCGGGGTGCCCATGACCACGTCGCGGCCGGCGCCCAGACGCGACAGCGTCACCGCCACCGCGGCCCGGACCACCATGAACAGCGTCACGCCCTGCTCACGAGCCAGCCGCACCAGACCGGTGTGCACCTGCTCGTCGAGCTCGAACCGCTGCGCCGCGGCCCGGTGGGACGCCGCCGCCGGGCGTGGCCGGTCCCGCGGCAGCACCAGCTCCTCCGGCGCTCCCGCCAGCCGTCCCCGCCAGAACTCCACCTGACGGGCCATCAGGCTGTCCGGATCAGCCGTCTCGCCCAGCAGTTCCCGTTGCCAGACGGCGAAGTCCGCGTACTGCACCGGCAACGGCGCCCACCCCGGCGCCGCACCGGCGCACCGCGCCTCGTAGGCCACCGCGAGGTCCCGCCACAGCGTGCCGATCGACCATCCGTCGGCCGCGATGTGATGCACCACCACCACCAGGACATGGGCGTCCGGCCCCGCGGTCATCAACGCCGCCCGCAGCGGCAGGTCCACCGCCAGGTCGAAACCGTCACCGCACAAGCTGTCGGCCACCGCTTCGGCGCCGCCGGGCGGAGCCGGCACCACCGCCATCAGATCGCCGGCCTCGGCCGTCGGCACGACCTGCTGGTGTGGTTCGCCCTCCACACTGGTCAGCCTCGTCCGCAGCACGGCGTGCCGCTCCACCACGTCTGCCATCGCGGTCCGCAACGCGGCCACCCGAATCGCGCCGGTGAGTTCCACCGTCTCCACGATCAGGTTGGCCGGGTTCGGGCCGCGGAGCTGCTCGACGAACCACATCCGCTGCTGCGCGAACGACGCTGGAACCACGACGAACTCCTCGTGCGATCGATGGGCGAGGGGGCGCCGCCCGGGGCCGCCTCCCTACGACGTCGTCACCGCGGATCCTCGCCGGCACCGCGGATCAGGTCCGGCGGAGGCAGGCCGAGCGTGCGCAGCGCCCACGGCAGGGCGACCGTGAGCTGCCGCCGCTGCAGCCGGCGGACGCGCGGCGCCTGCGGGAGCGGCGGCCGTCCGGCCTGGGCCGCAAAGAACCCGGCAATTACCGCGACGATGCGCGGGTCGCCGCGGTAGACGCGGTCCGGCGCCGGTCCGTTCTCCAGGCGCAGGCTTGGCAGCCAGAACGCGATGTCGACGTCGGGATTGCCGAGCGCGGCGAGGTTCCAGTCGACAAGCATCGCCCGGCCGTCCCGGAAACAGATGTTGTCGCTGCGGACGTCGAGGTGCACCGTGGACCCGCCGTTCAGGCAATCGAAACGCGCCGCCTCGATCAGCTCCGGCAGGGTCCGGTCGAGCCAGCCCGCGGTGCACAGCCCGAGCGCCAGGAAGCGGTCCGGATGCGCCGCGACCTCCGGCCATCCGCCGGTGGCGAGCCAGGAGGCGGCGACCGGGGGCAGGCCGGGCGGTGCCGGTGCGGCGCTCAGCTCGTGCAGCATGCCGAGGACGGCTTCCACATCTGCGGGGCACCACGGCGGTGGCCACCGGCAGCCGGACAGATCCTCCAGCAGCAGGATGGGCTCGGCGCCGTCGTCGGACCAGCCGAGCACGCGGGGGCGGCAGCCGGCGGGGATCTGTCTGTAGCGCAACCGCTCGGTCCGCAGCCACCACGCGGTCTGCTCGTCGACCGCCTGCTTGACGAACACGGACTTGCCGTCCGCCGCCCGCACGACCCATCTCCGGTTGTTGGTGTAGCCACGCTCTACCGGGGTGACCTCGACCGGTTCCACGCCGAAGGTCCGCACCGCCCGCTGCATACCTGCCGTTCCTCCGCGGAGGCTTGCCGGCTGCGGCCACGGACGTTCCCGCGGTCGGCTCATCACACGGGGTATCCGATATTGCGCAACCCCTGCCGGACTTCCTCCGGCGCGGTCGCGCCCGGCACGGCCGCGGTGAGGGCGTTGTAATCGGCCAGGAGGGCCTCAAGATCGTCACGGGCGGCGCCGTCGTCGGGCCGCGGAACGAGGTGGTCATCGAATCGTTCCACCGACGCCTCGTCGATCTCGACCATCGTCGACATGCCCTCGGTATATCGGTGGAACAGATGCACGAGTCTGCGGTCGCCCAGGTAGGCCGCCTCACCGAGCAGAACGTGGGGCAGATGGCCCGGATCCTGTCCCGCTCGCTGACGGCGCTGGAACTCGGTGAAGGTTCGCGGATCAGCCGTGTACGCCTGCACCAGGGCGGGCGCATCGATGTGCAGCGAGGAATCTCCGCGTGCCACCGGGGCGAGCGAGATGCCGTCCAGGCCGGCGCCGTGTGCGACGCTGAAGCCGGCGAGATCGAGGACGGTGGGCGCGATGTCCACGGTCCTGACCCGGTGCTTGTGCAAGCCGGGTGCGATGCCGTCGCCGAGAAAGAGGAGGGGTACGCGCAGCACGCCCTCGGCGAGCGAATTGAAGTTGCCCCACGAGTCGTCCTCGAACTGGTAGCCGTGATCTCCGAAGATCACCAGCAACACCGACTTGCCCTGTGTTCTCGAACGCTGCATCAGCGTGTCGACGAAGGGCCCGAACCGATGTTCGAGGAAGTACTCGATGCCGTCCAGATATAGCTGGAAGAGCTCCGCGTACCGCCGGGACTCGTAGAGATGTCCGACAGCCTGCTTGTAGCGATGGAACAGCTGGTAGTCCTCTCCATCCCGATGCGTCTCGGTGAGATCGTCGACGAATCGGGGCATGTCCGGAGGAAGACTCCCCTCCAGCTCGGCGACCTTGGCCCGGTAGTCATCCCCGCCGAACTTGAGCTTGTGAAAACCGTAGGGCAGGTGGAGACCGGCGAAATGCGCCATTGACACCGACCGCTCGGCGGCGGTCACCTCGGCGATGAATGCGTCGTCGTCCTCGACGAGATACGAATCGATGTCACGGGTGAAGCCGAGTTCGGTGCCGAGAATGACCGGAAAATCGACCTTCATAATGGTCCGGAATCCGAGCCGCCGGGCGTGGGTGAAGACCGTCGGAGCCCGCAGCCGCCCGCCGTAGAAGGCGTGCAGCCCGTGCCGCAGGGGATACAACCCGGACAGGATCGTGGCGTGCGAGGCGGACGTGTACGGCGCGCTGCTGATCGCATTCGGGAAGAAGGCCCCCGCCGCGGACAACCGGTCGAGCACGTCGGTCCGCGGGGGGCAGAGACCCGGATAGCGTTCGGGCCACAGCTTGCACGGGTTGGCGGCTATCCCGTCGCTGCGCAACGTGTCAAGGGAGATGAAGACGATGTGGTCGTACGGCAGCAACTGCGGCAACGGGACCTCCTCTGCACCGGCCACGATCCCGGCAGTATCGCGGCGCAACGGCATCCGCCGCGTCTGGGTCCGCCACCGTTACGCCGCGGCGCGGGCAGTCCCACCGGCTGAGCACGGTTGTAACGACGGCGGCCACGGTAGCGGGGTGGTCGGCGGGGCGCCGATTCTGGACTCATGGCCGCTGCTGGCGAGGCAATCGCCTACCCCTTCGAGGCGTACGACGGAATGCGGGTGACCGCTCAGCGCTCCGGCCTGGGCGAGGGGGAGCCGTTGGTCCGGGTGCGGCTGCCGTTCGGCGGCGACGGCTGGCTCGCGCGCCGCTACACCGACGTCCGGCAGGTCCTGACCGACCCGCGGTTCAGCCGCCAGGCGGCCTTCGGGCGTGACGTTCCGCGCGCCCATCCGTTGATCCGGGACGAGCCCGGCACGATGGACCTGGACCCCCCGGAGCACACCAGACTGCGCCGCCTCGTCTCGATGGCCTTCTCCACCGCGCGCGTGGAGCGGATCCGGCCTCAGGTACAGCGCATCATCGACGAATTCCTCGACGGCATCCTGGCCGCCGGGGCTCCGGCAGATCTCATGGAGACGGTCTGCTGGCCGTTCTCGGTCGCGGTGATCTGCGACGTTCTCGGCATTCCGCCGCATCGACGGTCGAGACTGCGCGGTCTCATCGACGTGTCCGTCGGCCGCGACGCTTTCCCGCCCGACGAGATCCGCCAGGCCCGGCTCGACCTGCGCGATGGCGTCGCCGCCCTGGTCACCGAGCGACAGGAGCGCCTCGACGACGACATCATCTCGGCGCTGATCCGCGCTCGCTTCGACGACGATCGCCTCACGGCCCAGGAACTCGTCGAACTCAGCCTCGGAATTCTCATGGCCGGTCTTGAGACGCCGGCCAATCAGCTCGGCAACTTCGTCTACACCCTGCTGACCCATCCCGATGAGCTGGCGAAGCTGCGCGACCGGCCCGAGCTCATCGGGTCGGCCGTCGAGGAACTCACCCGGCACGTCCCGATCGGCGCTTCGGCCAATCATCCACGCATCGCGCTTGAGGACATGGAGTTCGGCGGGGTGCTGATCCGGGCCGGGGACGCGGTCTTCGTCGATTTCATCGCTGCCAACCGCGATCCCCGGGTGTTCGCCGACCCGGATCTGTTCGACATCACCCGCGAGGTCAATCCCCATGTCGGGTACGGGCACGGCGTCCACCGATGCCTCGGCGCCAGGCTCGCCCAGATGGAGCTTCAGGTGGCGGTGTCCACCGTGGTGCGCCGCTTGCCCGGACTGCGCCTGGCCGTCGAACCGGACGATGTGCCGTGGAAGATGGGCCGGGTGTTCCGGGGACCGTCCCTCCTCACCGTCACGTGGGATTCCGCCGGGCACTGCTGACCGCCGTGGCGAACTTGTCCAGGGCCTCCTCGATGTCCGCTTCGCTGTGCGCCGCGGTCACATTGATCGGGTCCGGCGCGTTCGGCAGCGGGATGAAGCCGTAGACGTGCTGACTCGTCATCAGCTCGCGATAGACGCGGGTGTGGAAGTCCGCGTCCCAGCCAGAAGCCACATCGCGGAGATTCGCGGGCGGTTCGGGGCAGCCGAAGAAGATCGACGTGCGACCGCCGAAGCTCACCGCCGAAGCCGCGATGCCGGCGTCGGCCGCGACCGTGGCGAGCCCCTGCGCCATCTGCTGACCACGCTTCTCCAGCCCGTCGTAGAAGCCCGGCTGTGCGAGTTCCCGCATCGCAGCGAGCGCGCCGGCGACGACCAGCAGACGCGCCGAGTTGGTACCGCTCATCGGCACCGGACCGGGCGGACCGAGCAGCGCCATCAGGTCGGCTCGGCCCGCCAGTGCCGCAATCGGCAGCCCGCAGCCGAATGCCTTGCTGAAACAGGCCAGATCCGGGGTCACGCCGTATTTGGCCTGCGCGCCGCCGAGCCCGACCCGGAAGCCGGTCAGCACCTCGTCGAAGATGAGCACAGCGCCGTCCTGAGCGCAGATCTGCCGGACTCCGGCGAGATAACCCGGTGCCGGGGCGATACACCCCATGTTCATGGCGATCGGCTCCATGATGACGGCCGCGATGTCGCCGCGGTGGGCGCGGAACGCGGACTCCAGCGCCGAGAGATCGTTGTACGGCACTACCAGCGTCAGGTCGGCGACGACGTCGGGCACGCCCGCGGATCCGGCTGTCGGCTCCACGGTGCCGTCCAGACGCCGTTCTCCCAGGGGTGATGAGCTCAACCCGAGCGTCGTGGCGTCGTGCATGCCGTGGAAATGGCCCTCGAACTTCAGAATCTTGCGTCGCCCGGTGTGCGCCCGGGCGACGCGCGTCGCGTAGAGCGTGGCCTCCAGCCCGGATCCGGTGAACCGGACCTTTTCCGCACATGGAACATGCCGGGCCACGAACTCGGCGAGTTCGATGTGCGCGACGGTCTCGTGCTGGAACAGTGACCCCGTCTCGACCGCTTGTCGCAGGGCATCCGCGATGACCGGAGGGTTGTGACCGAGTAGCAGTGAGCCCCAGCCCATCACCAGGTCGAGATAGTCGTGTCCCCCGACGTCGCGCAGGCGTGATCCGGTACCGGAGGAGAAGTAGAGCGGCCCGAATTCCGGAAGGAAGTTGAAGCCTCGCGACACGCCGGAGACAAGGCAGGCCTCCGCGCGTCGGCGCACCTCGTCCGGGTAGGCCATCGGTCGAGGTGATGGCATGGTTTCTCCTTCCCGCGGTACGGTCTCGTGTCTCACTTTCCGCCGGCGACATGCTCGGCGGTACGCCAGGCCAGGGCCTGGATGGTAAGCGTCGGATTGATTCCGGTGGCGGTCGGAAAGGTGGCGCCACCCAGGACGTACAGGTCGACGACATCGTGTACGCGACCGAACTCGTCAACGACCGACGTGACCGGGTCGCGGCCCATGCGAGCGCCGCCGACATCGTGTGCCGACAGGACGTTGAAACCGAGATCCCCTCGCCAACTCGCTGCCGCGCCCATTTCGCGGGTCAGTTCGAGCATCCGTTCGGCCAGGAACGCACGCATCCGGCGCTCGTTGTCGCGCATCGAATACCGCACCGCCAACCGGGGCAGCCCCAGGGGTCCGTCCTCCTTGCTGGACCAGTCCACCTCGAGCGCGTTGCCCCGGTAGGGCAGGGCCTCGGGCATCGCCCGGAGGCCGCCGATCGCGGACCAGTGCCGCAGGAGGAACTTCTTGTACTCGCGTCCCCAGCGCGGAATCCACGGGGGAAGCGTCTTCGCCGCCCGGATCGGTGTCAGCTCGTTCTCCACCGCCACCGTGCCGCCGCGGACGAAACCAAGCCCCCGATGGTCGAAGTTGTCGCCGTTGAGGTCATCGACGCACATCGCCTGCCCGGCTGGCCCGTCGACCAGTTGCAGATCCTCGCCCGGGAAGAAGCCCGAAACCTCGATGGCCTGGCGGCAGATGAAATTCCGGCCTAGCTGTCCGTACCGGTTGCCCAACCCGTCGGGATGACGGCCGTCACGCGACAGGAAGAGAAGCCGGATGTTCTCGAAGGTGTACGCGCCGAGCATGACCGTGCGGGCTTCGATCATCGATTCGTGGCCCTCGGCATCGACGTATCGGACTCCGACGGCGCGGTCGCCGTCGACAAGCACCCGGGTCACCCGCTTGTTGCTGTGGATGACGAGGCGACCGGTGGCGAATGCCTTCGGGATCGCGGTGACCAGGGTGCTGCTCTTGGAGCCGTATCGACAGGCCTGCCCCAGACACCAGCCGCAGTAGCTACAGCCGGGACGACCGTCGAAGTCATCCGACAGAATGGCCACCGGCGGCGGATACGGGTGATAGCCGAGACTCTTGGCGGCGTCGGCGAACCTCTCCCCGAAGGCGAACGGGCGCATCGGCGGCAGCGGGTACTGTCCGGCTCGGACGCCCTCGAAGGGATTCCCGGCATCCGCCGGGCCCAGGCCCGCGACGTGGTGAGCCACACCCGAGACCCCGATCAGGTTCTCGGTCTTCGTGTAGTAGGGCTCCAATTCGTCGTAGCCGACCGGCCAGTCGGCAATCGTGCAATCCTCGGAGACCGCTCGCGCACCGTAGGCATCGATCGTGTTCGAGCGCGCCCGGAAATCGTCGGCCTGAAAGCGACGCGACCATCCCGCAAAATGCAGACTTGAGCCGCCAACCGCGTTGACCATCTGACCGATGGGTGAGGCCGTCGCCCGTTGTGTGCTGCCGTCGGGGTGGACCCAGTTCGGCGTTTCCCGACGGAACTTCTGTCCCCGGATGTTGTCGTAGAACGAGCCGTTGATCTCGTCCGCGCGGAAGTCCTCGTTTCGGAGCCACTCCCCCGCTTCCACTGCGTGCACCGTGAGCCCGGCCGACGTCAGCACGTGAGCGGCGATACCGCCGGCCGCTCCCAGCCCGACGAGCACCACATCCGCTTCCTCGCGCATCAACGGGCTCGCGGTGGATAGGCCATCCCGGCCAGCAGCCGCCAGCCGGCTTCGTTCCGGTTTCCACCGTGACCGGGGTCGGCGAACAGGCCCTCGACCGTCATGTCGATCAACAGCCGCAGGGTCGCCACCGTTTCCACGTCGGCTTGGGCATCGTCGGCGAGGATGGCCTCGATCAGCCGTTCCTGGTGCGGCGCGCCCACGTCACAGAAGGGCGCGCCCCAGTGCTCCCGCGCCGAGGCGTCCAGGTGGTCCTGCAGGGCGGCCACCGCGAGCCGGTCGGCGGATCGCGGGCCTGCTAGCCGCCGCCGGACGTACTCGGCGGCTCCGATATCGCATCCGCCCGGCCCCAATTCGTCTGGCGGGAAGACACGATCGGCGATGCTTTCCAGAAACGGCCGCAGGGACTTCTCCATCATGCGTCTCCCGACGGTGAACGCGTCGACGACATCACCGCGCCGGCACCCGCTGGGCAGGCAGCGCTCGCTGCCACGAAAGCTCGAAACTCGCGCGCCGTCTGGTGGGTGCGCTCGGGCATCCGGGTCCGCCAATCGCGGAAGTCGCCGTATCCCAACTGTTGGGCCAGCGGATATTTCAGGCGAAAGTCCTCCAGCATGGTCCATGCCGCGCCGGAGGTGGGCAGCACCAGCCGCGATTCCACGCACCGCCCGTTGCTGTAGGTACGCGCCAGCACGTATGGGCGTCCGTCCACGGCCGTCCCCAGGCAGGCCAGGTCATCCAGATCCACCACGTCGATACCGGCAGTGAGGCCGCGGATTGCGCCGACGGTGTCCACCGTCGCGGGCCAGGAACAGTAATGCGCGTGATGCCGGAACCCAGTACGGTCGAGAACCCGTCCGCCACCGGCGCGGCCCTGTTCGTAGAACATCGTGATCCGGCCGCCGAGCGAGCGGTGAAAGGCGTCCGCGATTTGCTCGAAGCGCACCAGGTCGGTGGCATGCTGCGGCGAGCACGGCGCGAAGCACCGATCTGCCTCAGCGGTGGTCGGGAAGTGGAAGGCCACCAGGCTCCGGGGTACGACCTGGCCCAACGGCGACATGACGTTGAGATCGCCGATGCTGTTCAAGCGTTGCCCGGCCGGGAAGTCGTTGCTGCAGAACGCGCATCGTCCGGTGCCGCTAGCGCGCCCGCTGTGCGATCCGCTGCGGTATTCCGCCAGTTCGTTCACTGCTCCCCGCCCTCGCCGTCGATCAGCGCCCGCGGCGGAGAACCGCCGCGACGTCGGAGCCGATCTTCTTCGAAATCACTTCGGCATGATGGGCCGCCTGCGGGGCCAGTTCCTGGTCCGGTTCCAGCCAGAGATGCCCCTGGTCGAACAGGCTGTCGAACGGACCGCGTGGCTTGGAGATGTCGAAGATGGGGAGAAGCCGATCTCGCGGGAGCTTCTCCCGGAAGAGCTCCACCTCGTACAAGTGCGAGCGACGCGTGCCATAGGTGATCGTCGGCATGACCACGACGAAACGGCTCTGCTGTAGGAAGGCTCTCTCCAGATAATCGTCGCACCGCGATCCCAGGAGACGGTCCTGCTCGTTGAAGTCGTAGAACACCGGGTGCCCGAGCCGGACGAGGCCGGCGAACAGAAGTTCGATGTAAGGGCGTTCCTCCTTCGCGAACGATACCGCCACGTCGTAGACGAAGTCCTGCGACAGGTTCAGGTGGGGAAATTGACGTTCGACCTCATCCCAGTCGGTGCGCGCCAGGGCGGTGTGCAGGGGCGCGCCGCGCACGTGCAACAAACCCAACCGCTGATCGAAACTGATGAAGTCCGGGTCCGCAGTCTCCGCGAGAAATGAGCTGAACATTCCGGTGTTCCAGGCCGTCCGGATCGCCGCCGCGTCACCCGGCCAGTCGTGGCAGGCGTCCTCGACGAACAGATAGGGGCTGCTTGACCGGGCCACGGACTGCAGCATCCGCAGAACCGGTGCGCGACCACCGACATTGACCTCAGGACCCCGTGCCACCTTGGTGATCATGGACTTGAGGGACGGCTCGGCATCCGTACAGTGAATCGCCGCGCCCGGCAGATCCACGCCGTCCGACCCCACCGCCGCGTTCCGCGAAGGCATGTTGTCCGTGGTCAGCTGAGGCACTTTGTCCATCATGCGAGCACCGTCCTCCGGGTGAGTTCCGTCAGCCACGAACGATCCGAACGCCAGGACCGCCGCTCGGATCGGCGCAGCCCCGTTGGATCGGCACAGCCCGTGTCGTGCACCTGCGTAAAGTCGTGGCCGATTGTTGCGGGAAGCCGAATGAGCACCGCAATGAACCTTCAACCTGGCATCAAGCCCGTCGGCGTTGCTCCGCTGCCCAGCGGCGGCACCCGCCGGACTCGCCACGTTGAAGTTCAATTGTTGATGCGTAGACGTTTGAGCCAATCTAAGAGCCGTCGGCATCGCTGAGCCCATGCCAGATCGTCTCGATGCGTTGGCCCAGCGTCCGGGCACGATGCATCGCGGGTCACTCAGATTTCCGTGAATCGGGTGCCTGACCTGGCCCTCCACGCAGGGACAGCGGTAGCGGACCAGGAAGCTGATCGCGGTGACGATCTCGCGGCGCGGGCGTCCCGCGGAACTCGGCGGATCATCAGCGATCGCCGACGTTACGGCTTGTGCGGTGTCCTGGGGCACCGCACGCGCATCAAAAGTCGCGTTGCCGGACGTAACGGCGGCGAGTACCGATACTCGCCGAAAAGTTCGCTTCCACGATGATGGCCTGCCCTCGTGGAGGAGAGGTCACCAGTGGACCCACTGAACAATATGCTCACGATTCTCGACGCCGAGATGGGAGCTCCTTCACGGATCGAGAAGACCGGGTCATGGGCAGTGCGTTTCGACGAATATCAGCAATTCCGGATCGGAGCCGTTCTACGCGGCGACATATGGCTTCGCGTCGACGGCGGCGCACCGCGCAGACTCTCCGAAGGAGACTGTTACCTGCTGGGCGACGGCAAACCGCACGTCATCGGTTCGGACCTGACGGCGCCCGCCTCGGACGGCGACGCGGAGACGGCGGAGACCGGCGGCTTGGAGACGGCGCGGTCCGCGGCTGCGGATCCGGCCGCGATCAGCAGTGTCGTGCTCACCGGCTCGTTGGGGCTCGATCAGGCCACGGAGCCGCTGCTGCGCTCGCGGATCCCCGGATACGTGGAGATGAAGTCCAGTTCGTACCGCTCGCAGGTGGCGCGGCCGATTCTCGAACTGCTCAGCCGGGAGAATGCCTGGGAGATCCCCGACGCGGATCTGATGCGTCTGCATCTGTCGCGGATCCTGCTGATCCAGCTCGTCCGGACCGCGCTGCGCACCGCCGACGGTTGCGCCGCCGCGCCGCCCGACCGGCTTCTCACCCGGATGGACGAGCGCATCCGATGCGCGCTCGACCTCATTCACCGGCAACCCTCGAAAAGGTGGACGGTCGCCAATCTCGCCGCGGCGGCGCACATGTCCCGGAGCGTCTTCGCGGCGCGGTTCCGGACCGCCGTCGGCATGCCGCCGCTGGAATATCTGGAGATGTGGCGGATTCGCAGCGCCGCCGCAGTGCTCCAGTCGACCGACCGGACGGTGAGTTCCGTTGCCGCTCAATTCGGGTACAGCGCGGACAGCACATTCAGCCGCGCCTTCAAAAGAGTGACCGGCCGCGCGCCGAAGCAATACCGGCAATTGGCGGCCTGAGCCTTCGTCAGAAGTCGCCGTCGGCGACCTGGAAGACGGTGAGCCCCAGGGCGCGCCACATCCGCACCACCTGGCTGCGGTCCTCGAAGACGGCAGCGATCCGCCAGTGATCACGGACGTGGCGGTCAAAGATCTCGCGTTTGATCTCGGTGTCCCGGCGCTGATCACCGCGGGGACGCAGGAACAGGGCGTGATGGTCGACACCGGCGAACTCCGCCAGCCATTCCTCGGTCTGGTCCCGGCAGCTCTCGTCCCGTCCGGAGCAGAAAATGATCGCATTGCCGGCCGCGTGCATCGCGCGGACGGCCGCGATCACCGCGGTGTTGGGCCGGTCCTCGCCGACGCGCGACCAGTCGTGTGGCCGACGCCCGGACATCAGCGCCATGGTGCCGTCGATGTCCACCAGGATCGCCCACGGCTTCGCGCCGCGCGACTCCGACTGCTCCCGGTCACTCATGCATGCCCTCTGCGGTGCCTCTCCGTCGGCTCCGGCTCACCATAGGGCCGGCGCCGACGGCAGCGCCATGACGTTGCGTTCCGACCGCCGCGCCGACCGTCCCTCTCGGCGCGCCGCTCTCGTCGGAGACGACGCGAGATCAGCAACGACGGTGGAACCGGGACGCCGTCAGTCCGTACGGTGGGGGCATGGCGAACAACCGGATCATTGCCCTGTGGGCGGCGCCGCGATCGCGGTCCACCGCCTTTTTCCGCAGCATGGTGGAGCGCGACGACCTGTTGGCACTGCACGAGCCGTTCCGGAACATGCAGGATTACGGGCACACCGACGTGCACGGGCGCACCGTGCGCAGCACCCCCGATCTCATCGCCGCGATCCGGGACCTGGCCACCGACCACACCGTCTTCTTCAAGGACACCACCGACCGGCGGCACCCGCAGGTGCTCGACGACGACGACCTGCTCAAGGAGATGGCGCACACCTTCCTCATCCGCCGCCCGGACGAGATCGCGGCGTCGTTCTACGCCCGCGAGCCGGGAATGATCGCCGAGGACGTCGGCCTGGAGAACCTGCACGAGATGCACGCCACGGTGGCCGCCCTGGGCGCCGCACCGGTGGTGATCGACTCGCAGGACCTGGTGGCGAACCCGACGGCGATGGTGTCCGCGTACTGCGCCGCGGTGGGCCTGCCCTTCGACGAGCGCACCCTGACGTGGCAGCCGGGCGCCCGCCAGGAATGGGTGCAGACCACCGGGTGGCACGACGAGGTGGCGCGCACGTCCGGCTTCTCGCAGGAGAGTTCCGCGTACGAGCAGACGACGCTGAACAACGAGAAACTCGCCGCGTTCGCCGCCCACCATGAACCGTTCTACCGCGAGCTGCACGCCCTGCGCCTGGTACCGGCCAGAACGCGTACGTTGAACGGATGACCGGCACGCACGAGGTCCGCAACCAGCCGCCGCCGCTGGTGGGACATGATGTCGCGCAGGACGCCGCGCTGCTGGCGGCGGTGTCCCGGGAGGGCGCCGGCTGGGCGGTCGGCGACCTGCACCGGCTCGGCCTGCTGGGCGGCGGCGAGCAGGCGCAGCGGTGGGCGCAGGACGCCAACCGGGACGTGCCCCGGCTGCGCACCCACGACCGGTACGGCCACCGCGTGGACGAGGTCGAGTTCGGGCCGGCGTGGCATGCGCTGATGGACACGGCGGTGTCCGCGGGGCTGGCCGGTGCGCCGTGGCGCGAGCCACGGGCCGGGGCGCATGTGGCCCGCGCGGCCGGTCTGTTCGTGTGGAGCCAGGTCGAAGCCGGGCACACCTGCCCGGTCTCCATGACGTACGCGGTGGTGCCCGCGCTGCGGCATGCGCCCGACCTGGCCGCGCAGTTCGAGCCGAAGCTGGCCGCCCGCGCGTACGATCCGGGGCTGCGGCCCCCGCCGGCCAAGCGGGGGCTGCTCGCCGGGATGGGCATGACGGAGAAGCAGGGCGGCTCCGACGTACGCGCGAACACCACCACGGCGACGCCGTCGCGCGACGGCGACTACCGGCTGCGCGGCCACAAGTGGTTCACCAGCGCCCCGATGTGCGACCTGTTCCTGGTGCTGGCCCAGGCGCCGGGCGGGCTGTCCTGCTTCCTGGTGCCGCGGATACTCCCGGACGGCGCCCGCAACCCGTTCCGGATCCAGCGCCTGAAGGACAAGCTGGGCAACCGCAGCAACGCCAGCGGCGAGCCGGAGTTCGACGACACGTACGCCTGGCTGGTCGGCACCGAGGGCGAGGGCGTGCGCACCATCATCGAGATGGTGGCGATGACCCGGCTGGACTGTGTGATCGGCTCCGCGGCGGGCATGCGGGCCGCGCTGACGCAGGCGATCCACCACGCCCGGCACCGGCACGCGTTCGGCGGCCCGCTGGCGGGCAAGGCCGCCATGCGTCAGGTGCTGGCCGACCTGGCGCTGGAATCGGAGGCGGCGACCGCGCTGGCGGTGCGGCTGGCCGGTGCGGTGGACCGCGACGAGCGTGCGCTGGCGCGGCTGGCGATCGCGGTGGGCAAGTTCTGGGTGTGCAAGCGGCAGCCTGCGGTGGTGGGTGAGGCGCTGGAATGCCTGGGCGGCAACGGATACGTGGAGGAGTCCGGGATGCCCCGGCTGTACCGGGACGCGCCACTGAACTCGATCTGGGAGGGTTCGGGCAACGTGCAGGCCCTGGACGTGCTGCGCACGCTGCGCCGCGAACCGGACAGCCGGGACGCGTTCCTGGCCGAGGCGGGCGCGGCCGCCGGCGCGGACCGGCACCTGGACGACGCGATCACCGCGCTCAAGGGCGAGCTGACCGGCGAGATCGGCGAGGGCCAGGCCCGGCGTGCGGCGGAACGGATGGCGCTGGTGCTGCAGGCGTCGCTGCTGGTGCGGCACGCGCCGGCGCCGGTGTCGGACGCGTTCTGCGCCAGTCGTCTGGGCGGCGACTGGGGTCACGCGTTCGGCACGCTGGGCGCGCGGGCGGACACCGCGGCGATCGTGGACCGGGCCGCACCGGCCTGAGCCGGCGGGCGTCAGCGGTGGGCGGACGCCGCCAGTTCCGACACGGTCACGCTGGACAGGCCACGCCCGGCGAGCCGGGTCAGCAGGTCGTCGGTCGTCGCCACCACCCCGCGGCGGGCCGCGGTGCCCTCGTGCAGCACCACGATCGACCCCGGGCACACCCCGGGCGCCAGACGGTCCGCGATCCGCGCGTCGCCGGGCCCGCCGTCGTGCGCCGCCGCCCACGTGCCCAGCACCGCGCGCAGGTCCTGCCGGGCGGCCGTGCGCAGCATGCCGGGCGTGAACCATCCCCCGCCAGGCCGGAACCATCGCACCGGGCCGTACGCTCCGAGCAGCGCGCCGGTCCGCGCCAGCTCCCGGGCGAACCTCTCCGGCGGTGACTGGGCCGACCGCTCGTCGCGCAGCAGATGGTTGCCGAGTTCATGTCCCGCGCCGGCGATCGCGCGCGCCAGGTCGGGGTGCGCCGCGACGCGCTCGCCGATCAGGAAGAACGTGGCCCGTGCCCGGTGCCGCGCGAGCACACCGAGCAGGCCGGGCGTGGTGTGTGGGTCCGGTCCGTCGTCGAAGGTCAGGGCGAACCGGGGCGCGTCCGTGTCGACGTACCAGAGCACGTCCCCGGGAACGAGCCGCGCCGCGGCCCGCCGCATCGACTCGGCGAACGCGCCCCTGTTCCCTGCTGACGTCACCATGCCCGATGGTAGGCCGGGCACCCGCCCGCGCCGGAACACTCGGCCCGCGCTGGAACGCTTGGCCCGCGCTGGAACGCTTGGCCCGCGCCGGAACGCTTGGCCCGCGCCGGAACGCTCGCCCGCGCCGGTAATGCGGATGCGCTCGCCGGGCGCGCCCTGGTGTCATCAGCGCATGACACGCGAACTCGTCCCGCCCGCCAAGGCCCGCCCCGGCGACCGCGTCGCGGTGCTGTCCCCGTCGTTCGCGGCGGCCGGAGCGTACCCGCGGGTGCACGAGCAGGCGATGACACGGCTGACCGAAGTGACCGGCCTGGTGCCGGTCGAGTATCCGACCACCCGCAAGATCGGCGCCACCGCGCGAGAACGAGCGGCGGACATCAACGCCGCCCTGGCCGACCCCGGCATCCGCGCCCTGCTCGCGGTGATCGGCGGCGAGGACCAGATCACCGTCATCCCGCACCTGGACCAGGAGCTGGCCCGCGCCGACCCGAAACCGTTCCTGGGCACCAGCGACAACACGAACCTGCACCACTGGCTGTGGGACGCCGGGGTGGCAAGCTTCTACGGTGGTTCGTCGCAGGTGCACCTCGGCCCCGGACCGGGCGTGGACGACATCCATGCGCGGTCGCTGCGGGCGGCCCTGCTGACCGGCGAACGGCTTGAGGTCACCGAACCGGGCGAGTCGGAGGACATCGGGATCGACTGGGCAGACCCGCGGGCGCTCGAATCGTACGGGCGGCGCGCGCCGACCCGGCCGTGGAGCTGGTACGGGCCGAGCCGGTCGGTCACCGGCCGCACCTGGGGCGGCTGCGTGGAGGTGATTCAGTGGATCCTGACGGCGGGCCGGTTCCGGCACGAGCCGGACGCGCTGCGGGGCGGCGTCCTGCTGCTCGAGACGTCGGAGGAGTTGCTGCCCGCCCGCGCCGTCGGGTGGATCGTCCGCGCGCTGGGCGAACGCGGCATCCTGAGCGCGGTCGACGCGGTGCTGGTGGCCCGGCCACCGGTGTCCGACCACACCCGGCACCCGGACGCGGCGGAACGCGAGCGCCTACGCACCGAGCAGCGGGACACGGTGGCCGAGGTGATAAACCAGTACAATCCGGAGGCGGTGGTGTGCGTCGGCGTACCCTTCGGCCACACCCGTCCCCAGTGGATCCTGCCACACGGCGGCACGATCACCGTGGACGGCGCGAGGCAGCGCATCACCGCCGACTACCGGTAACCGCCCCGCCCCGCCCCACCCCGCCGCCGCCCCACCCGCCCGTCCCGCCCCGTCCGGCCGCCCCCGCCCCGCCCGGCCGCCCGGCCCCACCCACCCCGTCGATCTTGGACTTAGTGTGTGCGCATAACTGGGCGAAGCGTGGTATTCCGGCCACCGAAATACCAAGATCGACGGCTGACAGGTGGCGAACGGACACCGCGCCCAGCCAGCCGTAGCCCACGGACGTCACGCGGCACCGATGACAGCCGCACACCACGGCCGATCCACCCGCACCCGCGCCCCGGCGCCGGGCACCCCCCGCGCCGGGCACCCCCGCGCCGAACGCCCCCGCGCCGGGCGCCCCGCGCCGATCTTGAGATTTGCGTGCCGACAGAAGGTGTGGAAGGGACTATTCGGGCCACCAAAGTTCAAGATCGGCGGGGCGGACGAACCGGCGCGGCGCGACGCGGCGTGGCAGGCGGTGTGGCGGGCAACGGGGCGGACGAGCGGACACGACGCGACGGCGCGGCGCGGGGCGGGCGCGGCGCGGGGCGGGGCGGGCG
>NZ_BMMX01000008.1 GCF_014646155.1 Mangrovihabitans endophyticus | reverse complement strand
ACCAAGCCAGAGCCATGAACAGCCACTACGCCCGACAAGCCCTCATCGAACCGTGATCACGATCCCCGGCTGGAGTACTAGGCACGAAGGCGAGCGCCAGCACGCCGGCCGCGGCCGCGGCGGATCGGCTGAGAAGCTTTCCGGTTCTGTTGATCATGAGTGCACTACCCCCGTGCTCACGATGGTCTGCGGCGATCCGGGCACGAACAGTTGCAGGTCTGCGTGCCAGTCCTGATAGCCGGAGATGTTCGTCGCGGTGACGTCGACATGATTGGTCGAGTCGTTCACCGCCTTCTTTTGCTGGCCGATGATCGCGGTGCCGTCCTTGAGCGTCAACGTGAGCTGACCGTGATACTTGAACGACGAGGGACATGTGTAACCGCCCCAAGCCTCGATTTTGCCGTCCGATCCGATCAGGTCATCCGACACATAGACGGACGCGTCACATTGCGCATAGAAGTTCTCGGCCACTCCGGTCGCTGTCTTGGCAGCAGCCGACTGAGCCGAAGCAATGACCGCCGTTGTCGCGACGCCCGCAACGGCCGCAACCGCTGCAGACACGGGCGTCTTCAGCATTAATCCCTCCGTGTGAACAAATAGGCAACCTTGGTCTGGCCGCCACGTTAGGAGAGATGGCACAGCACCTCAAGGCGATAAGCCGAATTGACCGCAATAATCGTCGCTCAAGGGCTCGAAACGCCTGGTCACACCGCCTTGTGGCGCATTTCACCATGCGCAGGACGGACGGGTGGTTTACACGGTTGAAATGCGGGAAGTCAACGCGCCAACTCGGTGACCCGCGATTCGCGCACCACGGTGACACGGATCTGACCGGGGTAGGTCAGCTCTTCCTCGATCTGCTTGGCCACATCCCGGGCCAGCACGGCGGCGCCGATGTCGTCGATGTCGTCGGGCCGCACCATCACCCGGATCTCGCGACCCGCCTGCATGGCGAACACCTTATCCACCCCGGACTTGCCGCCGGCGATCTCCTCGATGCGCTCCAACCGCTTCACGTACGCCTCAAGGCTCTCCCGGCGTGCCCCCGGCCGGCCGCCCGAGCACGCATCGGCGGCTTGAGTGAGGACGGCCTCGACGGTCTGCGGGGGAACTTCGTTGTGATGGGCCTCGATGGCGTGCACCACGTCGTCCGACTCGCCGTACTTGCGAGCCATGTCCGCGCCGATCAGCGCGTGGCTTCCCTCGACCTCGTGGGTGAGCGCCTTGCCGATGTCGTGCAGGAACGCCGACCGCTTGACCGTGGCGACGTCGAGCCTGAGTTCGGCCGCCATGATGCCCGCGATGTGCGCCGTCTCGACCAGATGCTTGAGCACATTCTGCCCGTAGCTCGTGCGGTACCGCAGGCGGCCGAGCTTCTTGGCGATCTCCGGGTGGACGTTGGTGATGCCCACGTCCACCAGTGCCTCCTCGGCGGCACGGTCGCAGAGGCGGTCCACCTCGTTCTTCGCCGACTCGAAGACCTCTTCAATGCGGTGCGGGTGGATCCGCCCGTCGAGCACCAGCTTTTCCAGCGTCAGCCGGCCCACCTCGCGGCGTACCGGGTCGAAGCAGGACAGCAACACCGCCTCGGGGGTGTCGTCGATGATCAGGTTGACGCCGGTCGTCGACTCGAAGGCCCGGATGTTGCGGCCCTCACGCCCGATGATCCGGCCCTTCATCTCGTCGCTCGGCAGATGCAACACACTGACCACGCTCTCCGCGGTCTGTTCGCTGGCGATGCGTTGGATGGCGTCCACCACGATGTGCCGTGCACGGGTGTCGGCGGTGCTGCGGGCGTCGTTCTCGATGTCCCGGACCAGCAGGGCCGCCTCGCGCTTGGCCTGTCCCTCGATGCTGTCGATGAGTTCCAGGCGGGCCGTCTCGGCGGTCAGGCCGGCGACGCGTTCGAGCTCCTTGCGCCGCGACTCCTCGGCGGCGGCCATCTCCGCCTCGCGCCCCGCGAGAGCGCTCTCGCGGGAAGCCAGCTCGCCGTCCACGGTCGCCAGGCGGCGCTCCCTCTCGACGAGACGCTCCACTTCCTCGGCGTGCAGACGCTCGCGCTCGTCGATGCGGGCCGCGCGGCGTTCCACCTCGGCGGCCTGCTCCTTAGCCGTGGCGTTGATCAGCGCGGTCTCCCGCTCGCCGCTGCGCCGGGCGGCGGTCCGCAACTGCTCGGCGTCCGACTCGGCCTGGCGATGGGCGTGTTCCAGAATCGTGTCCGCCTCTTCGTGAGCGGACTCAAGCACACGGCGGGCCTCGGCCCGCGCGGCTGCAGCCTCGGCCTTGGCAGCCGCCGCCTCCGCGCGTACGGACGCCGCCTTGGCATTCGCATCCTCGATGCGCGCCTTGGCGACCTCGACGCGGGCGTTCGCGTCGTCCTCGGCCTGACCCCGGCGCTCGTCGCGGCCAGACTGAATCTGCTTGAGCGCCCGACTTCCGAGCAGGAGGCCGGCCACCACGAAAGCGGCGAGAACGACGATCGCTACTACCAGCACCCAGTCCAGGGCGGTCATCTCGCCGCTTCTCCCTTCGCCGCGCTCCGTCTCGCAGATACGGCAGTTTCCGGCGATTGCCCGAAGCCGTCTCCAAGATCGCCCGACCACGGCAGTGGTGACGGCACCAGTTGCCGCCGCGGGCTCAACCCGCGATGGGTGCGCACCGCTGACCCGCGCGGTCCGCGCGGGAAGCATCCATATTTGTTTTCGTAATGTGATGCGTTCTATGTTGTGCGCGTTGCTTGCGTTGGTCGAACAACCTTGTGTAACGCGAGGCTAGGTCGCGGATACCGGTTCGGTCAAGGACTCATGATTCGCCGGAGGTTGGGACTTTGGGCACAGAACCGTTCACGCCCTGCTCACCGGGGGTGCACATATTTTCGGACTTAAGCCCTGTCTCGGAACCCCGTCTCGGAGCCCTCGGACACGCCGGTGGCGGAACCCTCGGACGATCGGCGCGGCGGATGCCGAGCCTGGGTATGTGAGGTCAGTCGCCCGTCGCGCCGTCGGCGAGCGCATCGACGTCGAGGCCGTCGGCGAACTCGGCAGCTTCGGCATCGCGGGCCGCCAGCGCGTCCTTCACTGCCCGGACGGCCACACCCGGCGGATATCCCTTGCGCGCCAGCATCGCCACGAGACGACGGAAGACCGCATCCGGTGAACCGGTCGCGGTGCGAAGCTTGCGATCCACCAGCGCCCGCGCGGTGGCCGCCTCCTCGTCGGGATCGAGGGTCTCCAGGGCCTCGTCGGCGATCTCCGCGTCGACGCCACGCCTGCGCAACTCGGCGGCCAGCGCCCGGCGTGCGAGCCCGCGCCCGTGATGACGGCTCGACACCCAGGCCCGCGCGAACGCGGCGTCGTCGATGATGCCGACCTCGTCGTAGCGGTCGAGGACATCGGCGATGGTCTCGGCGGAAATCTGCCGACGGGCGAGGGCCGTTGCCAGCTCGGCACGAGTGCGGGGCCGCATGGATAGCTGACGCAGGCATATCTCCCTGGCCATTTCGCTCTCGTCGGCGCTCGCCCCCGGCGAGTTCCGGTGTGCGCCACGGGCGTTGCCGCGCTCGGGCGCCGCACGCCGGAACTCGCCACCGGGGGAATCCTCATCGGTCGGCCGGGGCGGGATGGCGTCCCACCCGCGACCGGCCCGTGCGCCTCGTCGTCCCGGCATCAGCGCGGCGTGTGCGCAGGCATCAGAAGTCGACCGGAGGCAGCTCGACACCGCCCGCTGCATCGCCGGCCGTCTGGCCGACGCCGAGCTTCTCCAGGATCTTCTTCTCGATCTCGGCAGCCACGTCGGGGTTCTCCCGCAGGAACTCCCGCGCCTTCTCCTTGCCCTGACCGAGCTGGTCGCCGTCGTAGGTGTACCAGGCGCCGGACTTGCGGATGATGCTCTGCTCGACACCGACGTCGATCAGTGAGCCCTCGCGCGAGATGCCCTTGCCATACATGATGTCGAACTCGGCCTGCTTGAACGGCGCGGCCACCTTGTTTTTCACCACCTTGACGCGGGTGCGGTTGCCGACCACGTCGGTGCCGTCCTTCAGGCTCTCGATCCGCCGCACGTCCAGCCGCACCGACGAGTAGAACTTCAGCGCTCGGCCACCGGTCGTGGTCTCCGGCGACCCGAACATCACGCCGATCTTCTCGCGGAGCTGGTTGATGAAGATGGCGGTGGTGCCGGAGTTGTTCAGCACACCGGTGATTTTGCGTAGCGCCTGGCTCATGAGGCGGGCCTGCAGGCCCACATGGCTGTCGCCCATCTCGCCCTCGATCTCCGCCCGGGGCACCAGGGCGGCCACCGAGTCGATGACGATGATGTCGAGGGCACCGGAACGGATCAGCATGTCCGCGATCTCCAGCACCAGCAGCGCGTCGGTGTCGACGCCCAGGGCGCGCGCGTAGTCCGGGTCGAGAGCGTGCTCGGCGTCGACGAACGCCGCGATGCCGCCGGCCCGTTGCACGCTGGCCACCGCGTGCAACGCCACGGTGGTCTTACCGCTGGACTCCGGGCCGTACACCTCGATGACCCGGCCGCGAGGCAGACCGCCGACACCGAGCGCGACGTCCAGGGCGATCGAGCCGGTCGGGATCACGGCGGTCTGGATGACCGGCCGCTCCCCCAGCCGCATCACCGAGCCCTTGCCGAACTGCTTGTCGATCTGCGCCAGCGCCAGATCGAGCGCCTTTTCCCGGTCGGGTCCTGCCACCATGTCCGCCACCCCTGTACTCGACTTCGCGGCTGTCTTCGCCGATGAGCTTCTGTTCACCACGCGGACACCGTAGGCGGTGGGTACGACAAAAAGCCGCCGCCGTCTCCGTGACCTTGTGGAGGCGATGCCGTTGTGGACAATAGCCGAACACGTGTACGACCATCGAGCAACACGCCGAACAAGCGTACGAGAAATGCCGTCAGTGCAGGCTGGCGGGCACCCGCTCGGGATAGGTCGCAACAATCACGCGCCAGATCGTAGCCGTTTCGACACCCTGTGCAATTGCCTCATCGATGGTGCGGCCGTCCAGTCCGGAAAAGACATGGTCGGCCGCGAGGCTGTGCGCATAGGAAGCGCCGAATGCCTGCTCAAGACGTGTCCAGAAGTCGGTCAATCGCACCCGTCCGAGGGTACCCACGCGGATTCCCGCGCCCGGCCGCCCCCGCTCCGGCCGTGCGCCCGGCCCGGACCCCGGCTCAGCCGGCCACCGCTCCCTGCGCCACCCGCAGATCGTCGACCAGCCCACGGTAGGCGCCGTCCCGGTCATCGGCACGCAGCACCGCGGACGGATGGATGGTGGCCATCGCCCGGATCTCGGCAACCGGAAAATCGCCCGGGTGCTGGGCCGCGGCCGGCCACGGCATGAGCTGCCCCCGGGAGCGGGTGACCCGGAACGCCGGGCCGAACAGCGCCTTGGCGGCGGTAGCGCCCAGCCCCACCACCAATTCCGGCTTGAGCAGGGAAAACTCCGCAACCAGCCAGGGGCGGCAGGCGGCGATGTGCGCCGGACCGGGAGTCTGGTGGATGCGCCGCTTGCCGCGCATCTCGAAACGGAAATGCTTCACCGCGTTGGTGATGTAGACGCCCGTGGCATCGATGCCCGCCTCGTCGACCGCCTCCCGCAGCAATCGACCGGCCGGCCCGACGAACGGCAGGCCGTGCTGATCCTCGACGTCCCCGGGCTGCTCGCCGACGAACACGATCCGCGCGTGTGCGTCGCCGCGCCCGAACACGGTCTGGGTGGCGTCGGCGTAGAGCTCACATCCCTCGCAGCCGGTGGCGGCCTCCTTCAGGTCGTCGAGCCCGTCCGGGTGTGCGGGAACCCATTGCTGCGCGCCGATCGGAGCGTCCGTTGTGGCCATGCCGAACGTTCTACCCCCAGGGCGCACGGTGATGCCGTACGGGGTCCGCGAGGTCGCGGATCCGCCGACGCTCGCTCAGCGGCCCGGCACCGCCCGATCCGCCGGGCGGACGACCGCAGCCACCGCATCGGCCAGCGGCATGAGACCGGACTCGTCCAGCGGGCTGACGGTGATCCGGATCCCGGCCGGGGCTCCGACACGGAACAGCGAACCGGGCGCCACGGCATATCCGCGGTCACGCAGTCCGGCCACGGCGTGCGTCTCGTCGGCCACCGGCACCCAGACGTTCATGCCGGTCTCGCCTCGCGCTTCGAGACCGCGCGACCGCAGCGCATCGATGAGCCCGGACCGCCGCCGATCGTACGATCGGCCCGCCGCCGCCAGCGCCGTGGTGACCGAGGCGTCGCGCCACAGCGCCAGCAGCACTCCCTGCAGCACGGTGGACACCCAGCCGGCACCGATGCGCATCCGGCCGGTGACTCGCGCAACGGTCGCCTCGTCGCCCGCGAGCACCGCGACGCGCAGGTCCGGCCCGTACGACTTGGAGGCCGACCGCGAGAACGCCCAGCCCGAGGTCACCGGCCCGATCGCGTGCAGCGGAGCACCGGCCAGTTCCGCCGCGTGATCGTCCTCGATGAGCAGCACAGTCGGCCGTGCGGCCAGACACTCCCGGAGCGCCGCCGCGCGCGCCGCGGTGACCGCCGCGCCGACCGGGTTCTGCGCACGAACGGTGATCACCACCGCGCTCACCCCGTCGGCCAGCGCCCGCGTGAGCGCTTCCGGCAGCGGGCCTTCGTCGTCGACGGCCATCGGCACCGCCCGCAGGCCCAGCGCGGCGACCAGGTCGAGCAGGTTGGCCCATCCGGGATCCTCGACGGCAACCGCGTCGCCGGGGCGTAGATGCGTGGTGAGGAGCCGCTCGATGGCATCGAGCGTGCCGGAGGTGACCGTGATGTCCGCCCGCTCGACCGGCACGCCGTCGGCCGCCAGCCGGCGACGGGCGGCCTCGGCCAGCACGGACAACCCGGCCGCGGCATAACCGGCCACACCGTGGCCGTCGCGGGAGTCCGACGCCGCGGCGACGGCGCGCAGCGGCGACGCCAGCCGCGGCAGCAGACACGCGTCAGGCTCACCGGACGACAGGTCGAGGATGCCGTCGGGCACCGGCGGGCGCAGCGCCGATCGGGTGGACGCCACCGCGGGTCGCGCCCGCACCCGGGTGCCACGTCGCCCACCGGTCTCCACGACGCCACGTCGGCGCAGTTCCTGATAGGCCTTGGCGACCGTGGCGGGGCTGACGTGCAGTCGTCCGGCCATCAGCCGCACCGGAGGAAGCGCCGCTCCCCACGCGTAGTCGCCCTGGCGCACACCGCGCTCGATGCTTGCCGAAATCTCCGCGGCGGTGGAGCCGGTCACCTGATATTGTTCTGCCACAGATCTGATTATGTACTAGCACAGATGGGCCGGCAAGCAGGGAGGGCCTCCATGACCGACGACTACCCGCCCACCTCGCGGACCACGGCCACCCGCCCTCTCGACCGGATGGGCTATGCGCGATCGAGCGCGCATGCCGTGCTCGACGAGGCGTACGACTGTGCCGTGGCGTTCGTCGCCGAGGGTGAGCCCCGCCTGCTGCCGATGCTGCACGTGCGCATCGAGGACACCCTCTATCTGCACGGATCGACCGGCGGCCACCCGGCGCTACGGGCACGCGGTGCGGGCCTGCCGGTGTGCGTGTGTGTGACCCTCGTGGAGGGGCTCGTCTTCGCCCGCTCCCAGATGCACCACAGCGCCAACTACCGCTCGGTGGTCGCCTTCGGCACGGCGCGGGCGGTGACCGACGAGGGGGAGAAGCGACGTGCGCTGAGCGCCCTGGTGGACAAGGCCGCCCCCGGACGGGCCTCCGACAGCCGGCCACCCGACCGGCGCGAACTCGCCGCCACCGCGGTGCTGTCCCTGCCCCTGCGGGAGGTGTCGGTGCGCGCGCGCACGTCAGGGGTGGTCGACGATCCGGCCGACCTCGGGCTTCCGCACTGGGCGGGGGTGGTGCAGTTGCGCCGGGTCGCCGGGCCCGCGGAGACAGCACCGGGCGCAAGCGGTCCGCCGCCGGCCTATCTGCGCCACGAGCAGTCTCCCTGGCACACCGCGGCCACGCTGACCGGGCGGTACGTGCGACTGGAACCGCTGGCGATGTCGCACGTGGACGGCTTGCACGCGGCGCTGGCCGACGACGAGGTGTGGCGCTTCCTGACCAGCCCACGGCCGACCGAGCACACCGAGACGGCCGGCCACGTGACCGCTGCACTGCACGCCCAGTGGGAGGGTGAGCGTGTGGCATGGGCCCAGTGCGACCCGGGCACCGGCCAGGTCCTGGGCATGACGATGTATCACGACATCGACGAGCGCGGCCGCGCCCTGGGTATCGGCCACACCGTCCTGGGCCGCCCGTGGTGGCGCACCGGCGTCAACGTCGAAGCCAAACTGTTGCTGCTGGAGCGAGCGTTCGAGGTGCTCGGCGCGCAACGGGTGTTCTGGTACACCGACGTGCGCAACGAACGCTCGCAACGCGCCATCGCCGCGCTCGGAGCGAGCCGGGACGGGCTGATCCGGCGGCACCGGCTGCGCCCGGACGGCACCTGGCGCGACTCGGTGCTGTTCGCCATGACCGCCGACGAGTGGCCGGCCGCCTCGACGCGGCTCCGGGCACGACTTGCGGCGGCGGCCCGCAACGACGGGACGGGCCACGTCGACGAGACGGCCCATCGCACCGGGACGGGCCACGTCGACGGGACGGCCCATCGCACCGGGACGACGGCCCCGGCGCGATGAATCGCCACGCGCGCATCGGCGCTACTACTACGCCGGCACCGGCTGCTCGTCGACGTCGTCGTCGACCTCGTCCACCGTGCGACGTCGGCGGGTCATGAGCGCGTCCAGCGCCCAGGGTCCGGCGCCGAGCACGGCGATGGCGAGGAACGCCCAGGCGTACAGGGCCGCGGGCTCTCCGCCGTTCTGCGTCGGGAGCACGCCCTTGGACTGGTGGACCGTGAAATACGCGTAAGCCATGCTGCCCGAGGCGAGGAGGGCCGCCGGGCGGGTGACCAGGCCGACCATCACCAGCAGGCCGCAGACGACCTGGATCAGACCTGCCCACCATCCGGGCCACTGGCCGGTCGGCAGGGCCGCGCCGCTGCCCTGCGCACCCCCGAAGAGGCCGAAGACCGTGCCCGATCCGTGTGTCAGGAAGAGCAGTCCGACGACGATCCGGAAGGCGGACAGCATCGGTCCGGAGAACCGGTGGAGGTCCATGGTGTTACTCCCTCACGCTATAAATAGATACATTTCAATGCGTGAGGAGCTTAAGTGGTTGAAGGTGCAACAATCAATCGGTCAACATCATAGGGTTTGCCCAGGACGCACCGAAAGGTCAGTCATCTCGGTAAAGATCCAGCTCAATCAGCATGACCGAGATGAAGTGGGGAATCACACAGTCTTCCCGGGGCGCGAGCACGACCGCACCACGGCAGGCACGGCAGGCACGGCAGGCATGGTGGGCACGGCCGCGGCGAGAGCAGCCCGGGCTCAGCGTGCGCGGCGCCCCACCGGGGTCGGATCGGTCTCGTCGTCGAACTCGCCGATCACCTGCTCCAGCAAGTCTTCCAGGGCGACGAACCCGGCGCGCCGGCCCGCCCGGGTCACCATGGCGAGCTGCGCCCGGCCGGCCCGCATCTGGGCGACCGCGTGCGTCACGGTCACCCGGGCGTCCAGCACGAACGGGCGGTCCATCAGGTCGGCCGCGGTGGCGTCCCGTCCAGCCGTCGTGGTGCGCACCGCCTCCCGGACGTGCACCACGCCGACGACATCGCCGTCGTCGGTGACCGCAAGGCGGGAACGGCCGCTGCGCACCGAGGCGCGTTCGATGTCCGCGGCACGGTCCGACGGGCGTACCGTGACCAACTGGTCGTGCGGAATGAGCAGGTCGCCGACGCGGGTGTCCTGCAGCCGGAGCATGCTGGTCAGCAGCTCGGTCTGCTCGGCGCCGATGAGTCCCTCGGCCCGGGACCGCTCGAACAGAATGTTCATCTCGGCCGGGCCGTGCGCCTGCGCCAGTTGGTCCTGCGGGTGCACGCCGAAGGGCGACAGCACGGCGTTGGTCAGCCGGTTGAGCGCGTTCAGGCCCGGCCGGACCAGGCGTGCGAACGACCGGAACGGCAACGCGAGCAGGCGGGCCGACCGTTCCGGGTCGGTGATCGCCCAGGACTTCGGCATCATCTCCCCCACCACCAGGTGCAGGAACGTGACCACGATCAGCGCCGCCACGAACGCGATCACCTCGCTCGGCAACTCGGGCAACCCGACCGCGTGCAGCGCCGGATCGATCAAGTGCGCCAGCGCGGGCTCGGCGAGCGCACCCAGGCCCAGCGAGCACAGGGTGATGCCGAGCTGCGCCCCGGCCAGCATGAGCGAAAGCTCGCGGGTACCCTCCAGCGCGGCGCGGGCGGCCCGGCTGCCCCCGGCCGCGGCGTGCTCCAAGCGGTACCGCTTGCTGGCCACCAGCGCGAACTCGGCCGCCACGAAGAAGGCGTTGCCGGCCAGCAGCACGACCGACAGCCCGAAGGCCCAGAACTCGCTCACGGAGCCACCTCCACCGCGGCGCCGTACGGCGTGACACGCACCGATCTGGCCACGTGCCGGTCCACGGTCAACACGGTGAGCAGGACCTCCGCGGTGTCTCCCGAGGCCGGCCCGGCCGGCGTTCCGGGCTCGATCCGCACCTCGTCGCCGACCTGCGGTACCCGCCCCAGCCGGGACATGATCAGGCCGGACACGGTGTCGTAGTCGTCGGCCTCGGGCAACGCCACCCCGGTCGCGCCGGCCACCTCGTCCACCCGCAGGTGCGCCGGGATCACCCAGGTGCCGTCCGCCTGACGGGCCGGCGCCGGTTCGGGCGGATCGTCCTCGTCGCGGATCTCGCCGACCAGTTCCTCCGCGATGTCCTCCAGGGTGATGATGCCGGCGAACCCGCCGTACTCGTCGGCAACGCACGCCAACTGGCGATGATCGGCGCGCATCCGTTCCAGCACACGCGGCAGGCGCAGCGACGACGGTACGAACAGCGGCGCGACGCCGAGGTCGGCCGCCCGCGTCGTGGCGCGTTCCGCGGCCGGGACGAGCAGCACGTCGGCGATGCCCACGACCGCCACGATCTCGTCGACGCCGTGGCCGTCGCGTACCGGGAAGCGAGCATGGCCGGTGTCCAGCAGCCGCACGATGTCCGCGGCCGAGTCCTCCGCCGCGACGGTACGCACGTTCACCCTCGGCACCATGACCTCGGCGGCGGTTCGGCGGCGGAAGTCGAGTCCGCGGTCGAGTTGCTCGGACAACTCCGGATCGAGGCTGCCCTCGGCGCGCGACTCCGCGATGATCTGTTCCAGGTCCTCCTCGGTGGCGCCCTCGGGCAGTTCTTCGATCGGCTGCACGCCGATGCGCCGCAACAGGCCCGCGGCCGCCCGGTCGAAGAGACGGATGAGCGGGCCGAACACGGTCAGATAGGTGAGTGTGGCCCGGCTGAGCGTCTTGGCCATCGCCTCCGGCCGCGCGATGGCCAGGTTCTTCGGGGCCAGCTCGCCCAGCACCATCTGCACCACTGTCGCGATGAGCAATGCCAGGAAGACGGAGACCGGCGTGCCGATCGCGGCGGGCGTGCCGGCGTAGCCGAACAGGTCGGCCAGCCCGGCTCCGAGGTACGGCTCGGCCAGGTAGCCGACGACCAGCGCGGTGACCGTGATGCCGAGCTGGGCCCCGGACAGCACGAAGGAGAGTTGCTCGGTCACGGCGAGCGCTCGCGCGGCGGCCTTGTCGCCCGCTTCGGCCTCTCGGCGCAGCCGGCCCCGGTCGACCGCGACATAGCCGAACTCGACGACGACGAAGTATCCGGTGCACGCGGTGACGACGATCACCAGCGCGAGGCCGACGAGGATCAGCATGACCGGAGAGAACGGGATGCCGGCGGCACGGCCGGGAAGACCCGTGACCCGATGCGGACGTGGAGCCGGGCCGAGCCCGGCTGACTACTGCCGCTCATCGGTAAACGGTACCAATCGTCGCTGGGGGCTCGCTGTGAAACCCCCGGACGGTACGACGCGGCGACGCCGTACCGTCCGGGTCATGCCGTCGGCGAGCACGTCAGGCTCGGGTGACCATCAGATCGTCCACCGCGGCCTCGACGAGGCTGGCGGTCGCCTCGTCCGCAGCCTCCACCTGGATGCGGACCGTCTGCCCGGCGAACGCGGACAGGTCGACGGTCGCGGACTGCCACGACGCGGCCCGGTCGCTCGCCGCACCGGACTGGGTGAAGATCGTCGTCGTGGCCGAGCCGGTCACCACGCGCACCCGGAAGTAGTCGGCGCCGGCGGGGCGCAACTGGGTGGCCACGCCGGAGCTGGCCGGTTCGGCGGCGCCCCGCTCGAAACGGCCGGTGGTAGCAGGGGTCGAACGCGGCCTGGCTGCCGCCCCACAACTGGACCTGCGCCGCGGTCTTGCGTCCCTCGGCGCCGGTGAAGATGCCGCCCACCGGGATGCCCGCGGCGATGAACGGGCCGTAGTCGCTGCGCCCGTCGAAGTCGGTGCCCCGGGTCGGTACGCCGATCGAGGCGAAGTAGTCCGCCAAGGTCTGTTCGATCTGCGCGGACCCGGACGGGCCGGGGCCCGATCCGGTGTGGTCGGAGTCGTCCCCGTCGTACAGGAAATAGCCGGGGTTGGGCGAGCCCACCATGTCGAAATTCAGATAGCCGGTGATCGCGGCGCGCTGCGCGGAGCTGAGCGAGTTGACATAGGCGGTGGATCCGCGCAGGCCCAGCTCCTCGGCCCCCCCACCAGCCGAAACGCAGGTGCCGGACGGGATGGTAGCCGGTACGCGCGACGGCCAGCGCCACCTCCAGGTCGTCGGCCGAACCGGAGCCGTTGTCGTTGATGCCGGGGCCGGCAGTCACGCTGTCCAGGTGCGCGCCGATCATCAGCGTGTCCGAGGTGTCACCGCCCGGCCAGTCGGCGATGAGGTTGTAGCCGGTCGCCCCGCCGCACCGGCCAGGGGAATGACTCGCACGGGGTTCCTCCGCGATGTCGCAGGACGCCGTCGCGCGGGGTGAGGCGACGGTGACGCCGAGCATTCCAGAATGGCCCGCGGCCGTTGTCATACCGGTTGGCCCATATCGCAGCGGGCGGCGCGACCGCGCGGGCCGGTCAGGCGAACGACACGCTGGGCTGAATGGCCTGGTAGGTCGGCTTGTTGCCGACCCAGTCGATCTCCCGGGTGAGCCAGCCGAGCGCGTACGCCCTGCCGGGCAGCGCCACCCACCGGGTGATCACGTGCATCAGTACCCCACCGGAGGTGTAGCGGTACTCCCACTGGGCGGCGTGCTCGGCGAACGGATCGGCGCCCAGGCTGATCTCGCGGTAGCCGGGCAGCGCCCGCAGACGGATCATGCGGTCGCGTTCCGCCCGGCAGGCGGTCAGCGGGTCGCCGGTGGGTTTGCGAGCCGGGTCCACGCTCAGCACGCGAAGGCTGTCCGGGTCGCGGAAGCAGATGGTGGTGCCGACACGCTCGTACGTCCAGCCGTCGGGCACCCCGAGACGCAGATCCGAGCGGTCGTCGGTGAACAGGGAATATCCGGGCGGCAGCGCCCAGTTGCCGACACGCCGGGCGGCCCCCTGCTGGGGCGTGCGAGAAGCGTCCGCCGACGGCGGCCGGTTGCAGGTGACCGGGTTGAATCCGCCGGGCGCGACGATGGTGGCGCGCGACGCCGGTCCGGCGGCCGACGACGCGCCCGTGTCGGTGTCCCCGGCTCCGCGCCGGGTGGCATAGACGGCGACGCCGATGACCGCGACGGTGAGCACCGCGGCCATGACCGACCGGCCCCGGCGGGCGACGCGCCGGGACGACGGCACGGTGCGGCCGTGGGCCACCTCGACCTTGAGTCCACCGTCACGATCGGGGCGGTCGTCGACGGCCGGCTCCGCGGCGGCAGGCGGCTCGCCGTCGTCACCGCCGAGCGGTCTGCCCGGATCGCCGGACATTCGGCGCGGACGCGGCTCGAACCACGGTGGCGCCGCGCCGCCCTTCCCATGGGCAGGCGAACCGTCGGCGCGCGAGCCGTCCGCGCCTGCCGTGGCGCTCGCGGCACCGCCGGCCTGACGCTGCGCCGGAACCATCGAACGGTCGGCGGCCGGGGTGCGCCCCCCGGCGGCGATGAAGGCACGCAGCCTGCGGCCCACCTCGTCGGCGCTCAGGCGATCGCCGGGCGCGCGCCGGAGCAGGCCGGTCAGCACCGGAGCCAGGCCCTCCGCCAGCACGGGCGGATCGGGCTGCTCGGTGGCGAGCGCCATCAGGGTGGCCATGGCGCTCTCTCGCGCGTACGGGGAACGGCCCTCGACGGACGCGTAGAGGGTCGCGCCGAAGGACCAGAGATCGGATTCCACCGTGGATGCGCCGTCGCGGGCACGCTCCGGAGAGACGTACTGCGGTGACCCCACCACCAGGCCGGGCCCGGTCACCGTGCCGTCGTCGACGAAGGTGGCCAGGCCGAAATCGGTCAGCACCACGCGGCCGTTCTGGCCGATCAGCACGTTGTGTGGCTTGATGTCGCGGTGCAGCACTCCGGCGCGGTGCGCGGCGCTGAGCGCGTCCAGCACCTTCAGCCCGATCCGGGCCGCCGCCAGCGGGCTGTAGGGGCCGTCGTCGACGATGACCTGGTGCAACGAGCGCGACGGCACCAGCTCCATCACGATCCACGGCAGGCCGTCGGCGTGCACCACGTCGTAGATCTGCACGACGTTCGGATGGTTGAGCCGGGCGGCGCTGCGCGCCTCGCGAAGAGTGCGGTCGCGCAGCCGGGTCTTCTCGTCGTCGGTCATCCAGTCGGGCGGCACGAACTCCTTGACCGCGACGTCACGGTCGAGCATCTCGTCGCGCGCCATCCAGACGCGGCCCATGCCACCGGTGCCGACCGGTTCACCCAAACGATACCGACCCGCGATGAGCATGTGCCTGACCGCCATCAGCCCTCACTCGCATCGACCTGAAACCGAGGATAGTCATTCGGCGCGGTGCGCGGAAAGGATGATCACCCGGCCACCGCGTAGACCACGAGATTGTCCTCATACGACCGTAGGTGACGATCGAAAACCCCACCACACGTGATCAGTCGGAGTTGCCGGTCGGGAGTCGGACCATAAACCTTTTCGGTGGGGAATTTCTTCTTCGGGTACCAGGCCGTGGAAATCACCCGGAAGCGGACGGATTCTCCCCCGCGCGTCACATCGATCCGGTCGCCGGCGGCCAGTTCCCGCAATCGATAGAAGATCGCGGGTCCCTGTCGCGAGTCGACATGGCCCGCGATGATCGCCGGCCCCGGGTCACCCGGCGCGGTCCCCCCGGCGTACCACCCCGCCGAGCCGAAGTCCGTCGGCGGGACGAGCTGGCCGTCGTCGCCGAGGCGCAACGCCACCAGCGGGGTGTCCACCCCGATCGCCGGTATCCGCAGACGGGTCGGCGGTCCGGCGGCAACGGAGGCGGCGCCGGAGAACGGGTTGCCCGCCGACCGGTCGTTCGCCCCTGGCTCTTGCGCCGGGCCGAACGGGCCGGCCTGCGGGGACGCCGTGGCCTCCGGCCCGCCGGTCCACCGGCCCACCGAGGACTGCGTATGGGGCTCGCTGATCGCCAGGTAGGCGGTCGCGGCGACGAAGGCCGCCACCGCGGCGACCACCAGCGGCAGCAGGGCACGCCGCAGCCGGGACGGACGGCGGGACGAGGCCGGTCCCTCCGGTACGCCATCGTCCGCCGTCGACGGTGCCTCCGCCGTCTCCGGTGCCTCCGCCGTCGACGGTGCCGGCACCGGAGACGCTGCGGGAACCCGAGGCGGCGGCACCGGATCCGGCGCGAAGGCTTCCGGACCCACGTTGCTGTGCGGCCGGCCCGATCCGATCGGGCCGGCCGCGTGTCCGTCGTTGCGAGGCGGCGCCGTACGACCGGGGGCGGCCGGTGGCCGCGCCCCGGCGCTGCGAGCCGCGTCGGGCGTCATGACGGCGCCGTCACCGCCTCACGCCGTGCGTGGCCGCCGGACGGCCACCACGTAGCCTCCCGCCAGCACCGCCGCGACGGCGGCCAGCAGCAGCGCCATGGGCAGAGGTGACGAGGGCTGCGATCCGCCGGCGCCGGTGGCCACGCCGCCCTGCGGGACGGCACCCTGGCGGCTCGCGTCGATGTGCAGCTCGGGCTTCAGCCCGCCGCCCTTGGCGTCCAGGACCAGCAGCGAATAGACGCTGCCCGCGCCGAGTGTGCAGGGCAGCTCGCTGGTCTTGCCGCCGCCGCTGGGCGCCACGTTCACGGTCCACTTGCCGGGCTTGACGTCCCGGTAGTCGGTGGTGGTCGCGAACTGCACCCCGTCGGCGATGGTCGCTCCGCTCGACACGTCGACGTCCAGCACCGGAGCGCGTACCGAAGCCTGGATGATCCGGACCTTGGACTCTCCTGCCTGCGGCAGGCGCAGGTCGTCGTCCAGCACCCGCAGGCCCAGGTCCGCGTACCGGCCCACGCCGGCCACCGTGTAGGCCTTGCCGTCCTTGACCGAGACCTGGGTGGTGAGCACCGGCGGGGAGCCCTCGGCCGCGCCCGCCTTCCGCATGGCCACCGAGTAGGTGCCGACGGCCAGACGCATGTAGTCCGACATGACGCCGTAGCCGACACCGGGGAACTTCTGCGCCTTCGCGTCGCCCGACTCGGCCTGGAGATAGACGTCGACTTCCGGCGTATCGGGTGAGAGGTGCGCAAGCCGCACATAGCCCTCCCCCGCCTTGGCCTCGGCCGGCGAGGCGATGAGGGTGACGGTCGCGAGCGCGGCGAGAGCCACTGCCGCCGCGCCGAGGCGCGGCAAAAGTGAACCCTTTTCAACCTGGCAGCGAGCCCGCCGGTTGCGCACCGTCGACCAGCGGCGGCATCTGCCGGCCTCGCCACGTTGAGACAGGTTCAGTGGAACGTGGATGGACACGGAGCCTCCTGCCGGTGATGCTTGCCTGCGGAACGGATCGGTGGTGTCGCGTTGGGAGGAATCGAGCAGCGCCGAATGGAGCCGCTCCCTCGACGGAGATGCATTCTCGTCGAGATGAATGTGAAGTGCTTCGAAATCCAATCCTCCGGGTTACCTGAACACGCCCGAGGCATTACTTAATTGCGGTGCGAACGCCAATGAGTACCACTCGGGCCACCTCGCCAAACGGCGGAGTCCAATCTGCCGCACGGTAGGGAACCGCACCATGGTCCGTCCGGCCGACAGACCATGCACGGTCGCCGTCCGGGCTGTCGCCCATCGTCTGATAGGTGCGTGTCGTCAAGGTTCGTCATGGTGGCTGCCCGGGTGCCCCGTTCCGCCGGTCGCGGCGCCCGGAACTTGTCGGACCCGCGGTGCAGGATGGTCGGTGTGCGAAACGATGCATCCGAGCCGGCGTTGACGGCGCCGTCGCTGGAGTCGTTCGGACCCGCCACGCAGGCGTGGTTCCGGGCCGCGTTCGCCGCGCCCACCGCCGCCCAGGCCGGCGCTTGGCAGGCCATCGGCGCCGGCAGCAACGCCCTGGTGGTCGCGCCGACCGGCTCCGGCAAGACGCTCGCCGCCTTCCTGTCGTCGCTGGACCGGCTGTCCCGCGAGCCCATCCCGCCGGACGCGCGGCGGCGGTGCCGGGTGCTCTATGTCAGCCCGCTGAAGGCGCTCGCGGTGGATGTCGAGCGCAACCTGCGCGCGCCGCTGACCGGCATCCGGCAGGCGGCCGCGCGGCTCGGCATGCCGCCGCCGGAGATCACCGTGGGCATGCGCACCGGTGACACCCCGGCCGACGAGCGCCGCTCGTTCGCGCGCACCCCGCCGGACATCCTGATCACCACGCCGGAGTCGCTGTTCCTCATCCTGACCTCGGCGGCGCGCGAGGCGCTGCGCGGCGTGCGGACCGTGATCGTGGACGAGGTGCACGCCGTGGCGGCCACCAAGCGCGGCGCGCATCTGGCGCTGTCGCTGGAGCGGCTGGACGCCCTGCTGGAGAGCCCCGCGCAGCGCGTCGGCTTGTCTGCCACGGTGCGGCCGATCGACGAGACGGCAGCCTTCTTGGGCGGGGCGCAACAGGTGCGGATCGTGCAGCCGCCCGCGACGAAGACCATTCAGGTCGAGGTCCAGGTGCCGGTCGAGGACATGACCAGCCTGGACGAGACGGCGGACCCGGAGGATCCGGACGCACCCCGGCGGTCGCCGTCGATCTGGCCCGCCGTCGAGGAGCGGGTGCTCGACCTCGTCCAGGCGCACCGCTCGACGATCGTGTTCACCAACTCCCGGCGCGGCGCCGAGCGGTTGTGCGCCCGGATCAACGAGCTCGCCCAGGAGCGCACCGCGGCGGCGCCCCCGCCACCCGCTCGGTTGCCCGCCGAGATGATGGCCCAGGCGGGCGCCGCGTCGGGCGCATCCCCGGTGGTCGCGCGGGCGCACCACGGCAGCGTCTCGCGCGAGGAGCGCAAGCAGATCGAGGAGGCGTTGAAATCCGGCCGGCTACCCGCCGTGGTGGCCACGTCCAGCCTGGAGCTGGGCATCGACATGGGCGCGGTCGATCTGGTGGTGCAGATCGAGGCGCCGCCGTCGGTCGCGGCCGGCCTGCAGCGCATCGGCCGCGCCGGGCACCAGGTCGGCGCGGTGTCGCGCGGGGTGGTGTTCCCCAAGCACCGTGGCGACCTGGTCTCCTGCGCGGTGGTGGCCGAGCGGATGAGCGAGGGCGCCATCGAGGAGCTGCACCATCCGCGCAACCCGCTGGACGTGCTCGCCCAGCAGATCGTCGCGATGGTCGCGCTGGACGCCTGGCGGTTGGACGATCTGGCGGTGCTGGTCCGCCGGGCCGCGCCCTTCGCCGAGCTGCCCGACTCGGCGCTGCACGCGGTGCTCGACATGCTCTCCGGCCGATACCCGTCGACCGCGTTCGCGGAGTTGCGTCCGCGGCTGGTCTGGGACCGCGCCAGCGACGAGCTCACCGGCCGTCCGGGGGCCCAGCGACTCGCCGTGACCAGCGGCGGCACCATTCCCGACCGGGGCACCTTCGGCGTCTTCCTGGCCGGTTCCGCGCGGGCGTCACGGGTGGGCGAACTGGACGAGGAGATGGTGTACGAGTCGCGGGTGGGCGACGTGTTCCTGCTCGGGTCGACGTCGTGGCGCATCGAGGACATCACCCCGGATCGGGTGCTGGTGTCCCCGGCGCCGGGCGCGCCCGCGAAGATGCCGTTCTGGAAGGGCGACGCGCCGGGTCGCCCGATCGAGCTGGGCCGGGCGATCGGCGCGCGGTTGCGGTCCCTGACCCGCGCCGGCGACGAGTCCGCGTCGCAGGCCCTGCGCGCCGCCGGCCTGGACGCGTGGGCGGCCGACAATCTCATCGCCTACCTGCGCGAGCAGCGCGCGGCGACGCGTCACCTGCCGGACGACCGGACGGTGGTGGTCGAGCGGTTCCGCGACGAGTTGGGTGACTGGCGGATGACCGTGCACTGTGTGCTCGGCGCCCGGGTGAACGCGCCGTGGGCGTTGGCGATCGCCCGTCGGCTCACCGAACGCTACGGGGTGGACGGGCAGGTGACGCCGTCCGACGACGGCATCGTGGTGCGCCTGCCGGACACCGCGGACGAGCCACCCGGCGCCGACCTGATCGCCTTCGACCCGGAGGAGATCGCGCAGTTGGTCGAGGAGTCGGTGGGCACCTCGGCGCTGTTCGCGGCCCGCTTCCGCGAGTGCGCCGCACGGTCGCTGCTGTTGCCCCGCCGGGATCCCCGGCGTCGTCAGCCGTTGTGGCAGCAGCGCCAGCGATCCGCCCAGTTGCTCGATGTGGCGCGCGAGTTCGCCGACTTCCCGGTGACGCTGGAGGCCGCCCGCGAGTGCCTGCAGGACGTCTTCGACGTGCCGGGCCTGACCGGCCTGATGCGTGATCTCGGCGCCCGCAAGGTTCGGTTGGTGGAGGCGGAGACCGCACGGCCCTCGCCGTTCGCCCGGTCGCTGCTCTTCGGATTCGTCGGCGCGTTCATCTACGAGGGCGACGCGCCCCTGGCCGAGCGGCGCGCCGCAGCGCTGACCCTGGACTCCACCCTGCTCGGCGAGTTGCTCGGCCGGGTGGACCTGCGCGAGCTGCTGGATCCGGCGGTGGTGGCGGAGAGCGAGCAACAGCTACGGTGGCTGACCGACGCGCGACGCCCGCGCGACGCCGAGGACGTGGTGGAACTGCTGCGGGTGCTGGGCGACCTGTCACCGGCCGAGCTCACCGAGCGTGGCGCGGATCTGGGATGGCTGGCCGGCCTCACCCGGCGTGTGGTGCGGGTCCGCATCGCCGGGGAGGACCGCTGGATCGGCGTCGAGGACACCGGGCGCTACCGCGACGCGCTGGGCGTGGCGCCCCCGATGGGTGTCGCGGAGGCTTACCTCGAACCGGTGCCCGACCCGCTGGGCGATCTGGTCGCGCGATACGCCCGCACGCACGGCCCGTTCGCCGCCGCCACCTGCGCGGCCAGGTTCGGGCTCGGCGTGTTCGTGGTGGAGCAGGCGCTGAAACGGCTGGGCGCGGCCGGCCGTGTGGTCTCCGGCGAGTTCTCGCCCGCGGGTGCGGGCACCGAGTGGTGCGATGCGGAGGTGCTCCGGCTGCTGCGGCGACGCTCGCTGGCCGCCCTGCGCCGGGAGATCGAGCCGGTGCCGCACCGGACGCTTGCCGCGTTCCTGCCCCGCTGGCACCAGATCGGCGCCAACGCGCGGGGCACCGACGCGGCCGCCGCCGCCATCGAGCAGCTCCAGGGCCTCGCGATCCCGGCCTCGGCGTGGGAGAGGCTGGTGCTGCCGGCCCGGGTGGCCGACTACTCCCCCGCACACCTGGATGAGCTGTGCAGCGGCGGCGAGGTCGTGTGGGCCGGCTCCGGCGCCCTCGGCGGACACGACGGGTGGGTCACCCTGGCATACGCGGACAGCGCCGCGCTGCTCCTGCCGCCGCCCGACGATGAGGCCGCGCTGCCCCCACTGCACCAATCGGTGCTGACGGCGCTGACCGACGGGCAGGCGTTGTTCTTCCGTGCGCTGTCGGACCGGGTGGAGTCCACCGACGACCAGGCCCTCCAGGCGGCGGTGTGGGACCTGGTCTGGGCCGGACACCTCACCAACGACACCTTCGCCCCGTTGCGGGCCCTGCTCGGCGGGGCCGGGGCCCACCGCGCGAAGGCGACGCCGGCCCGGACCCGATACCGCCGTCCCGGCCGTCCACGCCTGCCCAGCCGCAGCGGGCCACCGGTCATGGCGGGCCGCTGGTCCCGGCTGCCCAGCCGGGATCTGGACCCGACACGCCGCGGCGCGGCGGTGGCGGACCTGCTGTTGGAACGGCACGGGGTGGTGACCCGCGGCGCGGTCGCGGCCGAGGGCGTGACCGGCGGCTTCGCCGCGGTCTATCCGGTGCTCGCCGCGCTGGAGGAACGCGGGGCGGCACGTCGCGGCTACTTCGTCGAAGGGCTGGGCGCCGCGCAGTTCGCCGTGCCCGGCGCGGTCGATCGCCTGCGGGCGCTCGCCGAGCCGGCGGACCGGGCCGCCGCACCCGCCGCGACGGCTCAGGTGCTCGCCGCCACCGACCCGGCGAACCCCTATGGCGCCGCCCTGCCGTGGCCGGAACGCGCCGTGGACAGCGGCGACGGCGACCGGGAGGCCGCCTCCGGGCACCGGGCCGGGCGCAAGGCGGGCGCGCTTGTCGTCCAGGTCGGCGGCGAGCTGGCGCTCTACGTCGAGCGCGGGGGACGCACGCTGCTCTCCTTCACCGACCAGACGGACGCGCTGGTGGCCGCCGGCCAAGCCCTGGCGGGCGCGGTGCGGTCCGGCGCGCTCGGCGCGATATCGGTGGAACGCGCCGACGGTGAGTCGGTGCACGCCTCGCCGCTGGCCGACGCGCTGACCGCGGCCGGTTTCCGAGCCACGCCGCGCGGCCTGCGGTTACGCGGGTGACGCCCGGCGAGCCCGCGCCCGCAGGGCGCGCCGCCGAGACGTCAGCCGAGCTGCGGCGCGACCGCGGTGGCCACCAGTTCGAGGTGATGCAGGTCCGCGAGGTCGAGCGTCTGCAGATAGAGCCGTCCGGCACCGGCCTGCGCATATCGCCCGATGGTCTCCACCACCTCGTCCGGCGTGCCGACCGCACCACCGGCGGCGCGCATCTCGTCCACGTCGCGGCCGATCGCGGCGGCGCGGCGGCGCACCTCGGCGTCGTCGCGGCCGCAGCAGAGCACGACGGCGGAGGAGCACATGGGCGGCTCGGCGCGGCCGATCGCAGCCGCGGCCTGGCGGACCCGATCGAACAGCACGGGCACGTCAGCCGGCGTCGCGAACGGCGTGTTGAACTCGTCGGCGAACCGGGCGGCCAGGTCGGGGGTGCGCTTCTTGCCGTGCCCGCCCACGATGATCGGCGGACGCGGCGACTGAACCGGCTTCGGCAGGCCCGGCGAATCGGTGACCTGGTAGTGCTTGCCGCCGAAGGTGTACGGCGTGCCGGACGGCGTGGTCCACAGGCCGGTGACGATCTCTAGCTGTTCGGTCAGCCGGTCGAACCGCTCTCCCACCGGCGGGAACGGAATCCCGTACGCGGCATGCTCCCGCTCGAACCACCCGCCGCCGAGGCCGAGCTCGACTCGCCCACCGCTCATCGCATCCACCTGGGCGGCGGCGATGGCCAGCGGGCCGGGCAGCCGGAAGGTGGCCGAGGTGACGAGCGTGCCGAGCCGGATCCGGGACGTCTGCACGGCGAGCCCGGCGAGCGTGACCCACGCGTCGGTAGGGCCGGGCAGGCCGTCACCGCCCATGGTCAGGTAGTGGTCGGAGCGGAAGAATCCGTCGAATCCGGCCTCCTCGGCGAACTGCGCGACCCGGCGCAGGTCGTTGTAGCTGGCCCCCTGCTGGGGCTCGGTGAAGATGACCAATCGCATGGATTAACACTGCCAGATCACACACGGTGAAAACGCGATAACGTAGGCCACCATGGGCGGCTATGGATGGATCAGTCTCACCACGGACTACGGCACCTTCGACGGATTCGTCGCGGCGTGCCACGGCGTCATCGCGCGCATCGCCCCGCAGATCCGGGTGATCGATGTGACACATCATGTGCCGCCCGCCGACGTGGCCCGCGGCGCCGCCGTGCTGGCGCAGACCGCGCCGCACCTGCCGCCGTCGGTGCACGTCGCGGTGGTCGATCCCGGCGTCGGCACCGCACGTCGAGGCATCGCGATCGGCACACCCAACGGGCTGCTGGTCGGGCCGGACAACGGCGTGCTGATCTGGGCCGCGGAGGCGCTGGGCGGCATCGACGCGGTGGCCGAACTGGCCAACAAGGACTGGTTCCCGGACGACATGTCGCGCACCTTCCACGGCCGCGACGTGTTCTCGCCGGCCGCCGCGCGGCTGGCGGCCGGGGCGGCCCTGGACGAGGCCGGCCCGTCCGTCGAGGCGGCATCGCTGGTGCGGCTGCCGGACCCGGTCGTGGCGGTCGGCGACGGCTGGCTGGAGGCCGAGGTCAGCACCGTCGACCGGTTCGGCAATGTGCAACTGGCCGCGGACGGCGAGCTGCTGTCCGGGCTCCCCCACGAGCTGAGCATCGGCGGCACCGTCCGCGCCCGCCGCGGCACCACCTTCGCCGACGTGGAGAAGGGCGAGCTGCTGGTGTACGAGGACTCCGCCGGCCGGGCGGCCATCGCGGTCAACAACGGACGGGCGGTCGTGGTGCTCTCCGTGCAGCCGGGCGACATCGTCAAGATCGCCGGGCGCTGAACGGCCGACATGCCCGAGGGCGACACCGTCTGGAACACCGCACGCGTGCTGGAGCGTGCGCTGGTCGGCGACGTGCTCACCGGCTCGGACTTCCGGGTCCCGCAGCTCGCCACCGCAGACTTGACCGGGTACGCCGTACGCTCGTCCGGCAGCCGCGGCAAACATCTGCTGCTCCGGCTGACCCGCGACGACCGGGCCGTGACGCTGCACTCCCACCTGCGCATGGACGGGACCTGGCGGGCGTACCGGCCGGGTGAGCGCTGGACCGGGCGGCCGTCGCACCTGATCCGCGTGGTGCTGCGGACCGCCCGCTCGGTGAGCGTCGGCTACCACCTGCACGAGTTGGCGCTGCTGCCCACCGCGGACGAGGCCAAGCACCTGGACCATCTCGGCCCGGACCTGCTGGGCGCCGACTGGAACCCGGCCGAGGCGGTACGCCGCATCGCCGCCCGACCGCAGATCAGCATCGCCGAGGCGCTGCTGGATCAGCGAAACCTGGCGGGCGTCGGCAACCTCTACAAGGCCGAGACGCTGTTCCTGCGCGGCCTGTGGCCGTGGACGCGGGTCGCCGAGGTGGCAGATCTCGACGGCACCGTCCGGCTGGCGCAGAAGCTGGTGGCCTCGAACAGGGGACGGTGGACGCAGACCACCACCGGATCGTTGCGCCGCGGCGAGACCAGCTATGTCTATGGCCGGAGGGCGCAGCCGTGCCGGCGCTGCGGCACCCTGATCCGCAAGGCCGAGCAGGGTGAGCGGGTCACCTATTGGTGCCCGCGGTGTCAGCCCGAGCCGGCCGACGGGTGACTCACCCCCGGCCGGGCGCCCTCATCCGGCCGGTGCCCTCATCCGGCCGGGCGGTATTGCCGCAGCTCGGAGAGTCCTTCGGCGACGCCGCGCATCCGGTCGGTGGCCTCCATCAGCCGGACCAGCGCCGGATGCCGGTCGTCGGCGACCGGGTGGCCGTCCTCGGCGACGAAGCTGGCCGCCGCGGCCACCAGCCGCTCGTACGCCGTCACGCCCTCGGTGAACTGCCCGGCCAGACTCTCGTGCGCGGTGGCCAGCGCGGCCCGCTGCTCGGGCGGGCTGAGCGGCAGAGCCCGCTCCACGCTCGCCGCGCGCTGGCCGAGGTCGCGCAGCCATTCCTCGGCCACCGCAGCCTCCAGCATGGCCGTCTCGCCGGCCCCGATCAGCCGCCCGGCCAAGCCTTGCATGGTCGACGCGGCGCGATCGAGGCGATCCCACGACTGCGCTACCGTGGCGCCGCGCAACGCGTACCGCGTTCGCTGCCGCCGCATCTCGTGCACGAGCGACCGGCCGGCGGGGAACCGCTCGACCGCGTCCACCAGGCGCTGGCCGGGTGGCAACTGCACGGGAGGGGGCGGCGCGGGCGTCGCGGCGAGCGCTCGGTGGTCACTCCAGCGCCACCAGGCCAGCGCCACGGTGGCACCGGCCCCGGCCGCCCAGAATGCGTCCGGGAGGCCGATCCCCTGATAGGGGGTGAGCACCGCCGCGGCGGCGGCCAGCCCGCCGCCGATCACGCTCCACCGGCGTGCCGAACCGCGCAGCCGACGCAACCGGCGGAAATATCTCGTGCGCTCGTCCACCTCAGCAACACCCCCTCCCCCGCGCCGGACCGGTCAGCCGGCGGCCGTGGTGTCGCCGCGTGACGAGTTCATGCTGGCCCGGATCTCATCCAGGCGGGCGACGCTCGCCGGGTCGGCGGCCGGCGTGGACGATCCCGTCTCCACCTCGGGCTGACCCTGCGCACCGCCGAGCTGATCGCCGGCCATGCTGGCCCGGATCTGCTCAAGTCGCGACGAGCCGGCCATGTCGAGGCTGGATTTCTGCACCTCCAGCATGCGGCCCTCGACCGAGTTGGAGGCGAGCTCGGCGCGGCCCATCGCGTTCGCGTACCGCTGCTCGATCTTGTCGCGCACCTCGTCGAGGGAGGGCGTGTTGCCGGGCGCCGACAGCGACGACATCGACTCCAGCGACTTGGCCACGGTCTCCTGCATCTTGGCCTGCTCAAGCTGGCTGAGCAGCCGTGACCGCTCGGCGATGCGCTGCTGCAGCACCATGGCGTTGTTCTCCACCGCCTTGCGGGCCTGCCCGGCCGCGCCCAGCGCCTGGTCGTGCAGCGTCTTCAGGTCCTCCATGGCCTGCTCGCCGGAGACCAGTTGGGTGGCCAGCGTCTGCGCGGTCTGCTCGTATTTCTGCGCCTCGGCCTCGTCACCTGAGGAACGGGCCCGATCGGCGAGCACCAGCGCCTGCCGCGCCATGCCCTGCAGCTTTTCCACCTCGGACATCTGGCGGGACAGCTTCATCTCGAGCTGACGCTGGTTTCCGATCACCGCGGCTGCCTGCTGGACCAGGGCCTGATGCTGACGCTGCGCGTCCTCGATGGCCTGCTGGATCTGGACCTTCGGGTCGGCGTACTCGTCGATCTTCGCGCCGAAGAGCGCCATCATGTAACGCCAGCCCTTGACGAACGGGTTCGCCATATCGCGGTATCCCCTCAATGTCGCTCGGTCGGACACGCCACCGACGCCACAACCGTCACGGCGGCGCGACACCATCGTGTCAGTTCCGCGCCACCCGCGTCACGTGACCTACGGGGGATCTCAGGGTATCGGTCTGGGTAACCCCCAGTGTCGAGGCTACGCGCACGACACGGCTCGGGCGAGAGGTGTCGCCGGGGCGGCGTGGGACGCCGGGTCAGGCGGCGTAGACCACGTCGCGCTGGCGGCTGCGGGTGGTGCGCAGGGTGGCCTTGAGCGGAGAGTCCTGGTGCACCGAGATCGACACGGTGCCCTCAGTCGCGATCTGGCGGCGCGGCTGGTCCACGGCGACCGACGCAACCGCGCGGGGCTCGGCGGACGCTGCCGGCGCCGCGGCCGAAGCGGGCGACGACGCGGCGGCAGACTCGGTCGGCTCGGCACCCGCTGCGGGCACGCGCTCCTGCGGCACCGGATCGTGGCGCACCGGAGCCAACACCCCGTCAACGCCCTCGGCCAGCGCCAGCGTGCCGCTGACGTCGCCGAGCAACTCGGACAGGCGCGCGCCAAGCGCGTCACAGATCGCGGCGAGCAACTCGCTCGATGCTTCCTTCTGGCCGCGCTCGATCTCGGACAGATAGCCCAGACTGACGTTGGCCGCCGTAGAGACCTCCCGCAACGTGCGGTGCTGTCCCTGCCGGCGCGCCCGAAGTGCGTCACCGATAACCCGGCGTAGCAGGACCATGGCACCTCCTCCTGCGGCGGGGCCCACCGGCAGCCGCCGGAGGCTTCCCGCAACCGTACCCGCTACCGGCCACCCCGACATACCGCCCCGCCGAATTCCGCAACCGGGCCCGGCTCGGGCGCGCCCGGCCCGAACCCGGACCGACGAGGTCATCCCGGACCGCGCCCCCGGCCGCCGATGCTGGGCTCGGCGGCGGCCAGTTCCGCACCGAGCAGCGCCAGCACGGCCGACACCGCCGCCGCCCGGATCCGCGCACGAGAGCCGTCAAACCGCAGCTCACGGGCGGTGGTGCGGGTCGGGCCGGCCACCGCGACATAGACCAGTCCCACCGGCTTGCCCTCCTGCGGGTCCGGGCCGGCCACCCCGGTGGTGGCCACGCCCCAGTCGGCGATGCACCGCTCGCGGGCGCCGACGGCCAGGGCACGAGCGACATCCGGATCCACCGCGCCGCGCTCGGCGAGCAACGACTCGGGGACCCCGGCCAGCACATTCTTCAGATCTGTGGCGTATACCACCATGGCGCCGCGGAAGACCACGCTCGCCCCGGGCACCTCCACCAGGGTGGCCGCGACCAGCCCGCCGGTGAGGGATTCCGCGCAGGCCACCGTCTGGCCACGCGAGCGCAGCGCGCGGACGAGCGGCTCCGCGGCCGGCTCGGTGGTCACCGGCGCATCCGGATCGCCTGCACCACATAGTCGACGCCGGTGACCACCGTGGCCACCACGGCCGCGCCCATCAGCCACGGACCGGCCGCGTCGGCCGGCGCGGGCACCGGCCACAGGTACCAGGCGATCGCCGCGATCTGCAGGGCCGTCTTGACCTTGCCACCCCGGCTCGCCGGGATGATGCCGTAGCGGATGACCCAGAATCGCAGCCCGGTGACGCCCCACTCGCGGAGCAGGATCAGACCGGTCACCCACCACGGCAGCCGGTCGTGGAGGGACAGCAGCACCAGCGCGGTGCCGGTGAGTGCCTTGTCCGCGATCGGGTCGGCCACCTTGCCGAACGACGTCACGAGATGGAAGCGCCGGGCCACCCAGCCGTCCACGAAGTCGGTCGCCGAGGCCACGCAGAACACCAGGCAGGAGGCCATCCGCCAGCCGACCGATGTCATGCCGGACACGCCCACCAGCACGGCGAAGACCGGGATGAGCACGATCCGCACCACGGTCAGCAGGTTCGCCGGGTTGTACAGCGACACCCCCCGCGGTGCGGTCACTGACGCCGGCTCGTCGGTCACCGCGCCGACACCGCGGCCGAGACCATCTCCACCGGCTCGGCGACCAGGTCCACGCCCTCGGTGGCGACGACCTTGGCACGCACCAGATCACCCGGGCACAGCGCCGTCAGGTCCCCGCCGGACACGTCATCGGCGACAAGCGTGGTGGATCCGTCGACCTCCGGCGCCTGGTGCGCGGCCCGGCCCTCCACGACGCCGTCCGCGACCGAGTCCACCAGCACCTCGACGGTGCTGCCCAGCCGATCCTCGGCCCGCTGCGCGCACAACTCGTCGGCCAGCGCGACGATCCGGTCGTACCGGCGCTTGACGGTCTCCGAGCGGACCTTGCCGGACATCCCGGCGGCTTCGGTGCCGTCCTCGTCGCTGTAGTCGAACACCCCGATCGCGTCCAGCCGGGCGGCGGTCAGGAAGCGCTCCAGCTCGGCCACGTCGGTCCGGGTCTCACCGGGAAAGCCGACGATGAAGTTGCTCCGCGCCCCGGCCTGCATGTCCAGTTCCCGCGCCGAGTCCAGCAGGTCGAGGAAGCGCTCGGTGGAGCCGAAGCGGCGCATCCGACGCAGCAGCGGCTCGCTGGAGTGCTGGAAGGACAGGTCGAAATAGGGTGCCACGCCCGGGGTCGTGGCAATCACCTCGACCAGACCCGGCCGGGTCTCGGCCGGCTGAAGATAGCTGGCGCGCACGCGCACGATGCCGTCCACCGCGGCGAGCTGCGGCAGCAGCTTCTCCAGCGCGCGCGGATCGCCCAGGTCCTTGCCGTACGACGTGCTGTTCTCGCTGACCAGCACCAGCTCCCGGACGCCGGAGCGGGCCAGCCATTCCGCCTCGGCCAGCAGCTCCTGCGGGTCGCGGGAGACGAACGCCCCGCGGAACGCGGGAATCGCGCAGAACGCGCACCGCCGGTCGCAGCCGCTGGCGAGTTTCAGGCTGGCCACCGGGCCGTCGTCGAGCCGGCGGCGCAGCACCTGCCGCAGGTGCGCGGGGGTGTGCTCGTCGACTGTCGCATGGCCGGGCACCACCACCTTGGCCGCGGGCCGTTGCACCGGCGTCAGCGGCAGCAGCTCCCGGCGGTCACGCGGGACATGCGCGTCGAAGGTCTCCCCCGCGAGCACGCCGTCCAGCCGCGCTGCGATGTCGGTGTAGTCGTCGAAGCCCAGCACGGCCTGCGCCTCGGGCAGGCTGGCGGCCAGCTCCCGGCCGTACCGCTCGGCCATGCAGCCCGCGGCGACCACCTTGGCCCCGGTGTCGGCCGCCGCCAGCAGCGTGTCGATCGAGTCCTGCTTCGCCTTCTCCACGAAGCCGCACGTGTTGACCAGAACCACGTCGGCACCGTCGGCGTCGGTGCTGACCTGCCATCCGCCCGCGTCCAGCCGGGCCGCCAACTCCTCGGAATCGACCTCGTTGCGGGCGCAGCCGAGGGTCAGCAGCGCGACGCGCCGAGGTGCGGAGCCGGAGCCGGGAGCGGGCGTGGGGGTGACAGACACCATCCGAGGGTACCGGGGCGAACGCCCGCGACCCGTCCCGCCCGCCGGACCGGGTGACCACGGGAGGTCAGTCGTCCACCCGCAGCGTGGCCAGGGTCTGCTCCAGCTCGTCCGGCTTGACCAGCACCTCGCGCGCCTTGGAGCCCTCGGACGGCCCGACGATGCCGCGCGTCTCCATCAGGTCCATCAGCCGGCCCGCCTTGGCGAAACCGACCCGAAGCTTGCGCTGCAGCATCGAGGTGGAGCCGAACTGCGAGCTCACCACGAGCTCGATCGCCTGCAGCAGGACGTCCAGGTCCTCGCCGATCTCCTCGTCGATGTCCTTCTTCTTGCTCGCCGCCGGGGCGGTCACGTCCGCACGGAACTCCGGCTCCCGCTGGTCCTTGCAGAACTTGACGACCGCATGGATCTCCTTCTCGTCGACCCAGGCGCCCTGCAGGCGGACCGGCTTGGAGGCGCCCATCGGCAGGAACAACCCGTCCCCGCGGCCGAGCAGTTTCTCCGCACCCGGCTGGTCGAGGATGACCCGCGAATCGGACAGCGAACTCGTCGCGAACGCCAGACGGGACGGCACGTTCGCCTTGATCAAGCCGGTCACCACGTCGACCGACGGCCGCTGGGTGGCCAGCACCAGGTGGATGCCCGCCGCGCGGGCGAGCTGCGTGATCCGCACGACCGAGTCCTCCACGTCGCGCGGGGCCACCATCATCAGGTCGGCCAGCTCGTCGACGATCACCAGCAGGTACGGGTACGGCTTCATCTCCCGCTCGCTGCCCGGCGGCGCGGTGATCTCGCCGGTGCGCACCTTGCGGTTGAAGTCGTCGATGTGGCGCACCCCGTTGGCGGCGAGATCGTCGTAGCGCATGTCCATCTCGCGCACGACCCATTCCAGCGCGTCGGCCGCCTTCTTCGGGTTCGTCACGATCGGCGTGACCAGGTGCGGGATTCCCTCGTACGAGGTCAGTTCCACCCGCTTCGGGTCCACCAGCAGGAGCCGGACCTCATCCGGCGTGGCCCGGGTGAGCAACGAGACCAGCAGCGAGTTGAGACATGACGACTTGCCCGCGCCGGTAGCGCCCGCGATGAGGATGTGCGGCATCTTGGCCAGGTTCGCCACCACGAAACCGCCCTCGATGTCCTTGCCGAGCGCGACAAGCATCGGGTGATGGTCGGAGGTGGCCGCGCGGGACCGCAACACGTCACCCAGCGACACGTTCTCCGGGTCGGCGTTCGGGATCTCCACACCGACCGCGCTCTTGCCCGGGATCGGGGACAGGATGCGCACGTCGGGCGACTTCACCGCGTACGCGATGTTGCGCGAGAGCTGGGTGATCCGTTCGACCTTGACGCCCGGCCCGAGTTCGACCTCGTACCGGGTGACCGTCGGGCCGCGGGTGAACCCGGTGACCTGGGCGTCGATGTTGAACTGGTCGAACACGCCGGTGAGCGCGTTCATCACCTCGTCGTTGGCGCGGCTGCGGGACTTCGCCGGCGCGCCCTTGGTCAGCAGGTTCGGCGGGGGCAGCCGGTAGTCACCGGGCACCGCCGAGATGTCCAACTGCTCGGCGCGGGTGGGCAGCGTCGAGTGCTCCGGCGGCTCCGGCGACTTGCGGCTGGCCGGCAGTTTGGCGCCACGGGGCAGCACCACCGTGTCGCGCATGACTTCGTCACCGGTGTCCGGCGGCTCGTCGGCGTCCTCGGCCTCGTCGGCCAGCCCCACGTCGGCCAGCGAGCCCTGACGGCGGCGTGCCGGCCGGCGTTTCGGCGGCGCATCCTGCTCCGGCAGTTCGTCCATGATCGGCCCGCCGGACAGCGTCTCCGGCGCCGGGGACCGGCCCATCAACACGTCGATCAGCAGCATCAGTCGCTCCGGCACCTTGCTGATCGGCGTCGCGGTGATCACCAGCAGCCCGAAGAACAGCAGCAGGATGAGCAGCGGCACGGCCACCCAGCCGGTCACCGCGCGTTCCAGCAGGCCGCCCACGCCGTACCCGATCAGGCCGCCGGCGCCGCTGATCTCCACGTCGCCGTCCGGCCGCTGCGCGATGTGCAGCAGACCGGCCGCCGCCATCACGATCGTCGACCAGCCGACCAGCGACCGGCCCCGGTGCTCCGGATCGGCGGGCTTGCGCATCAGCCGCACCGCGCCGTAGAGCAGCAGCAGCGGCAACAGCACCGCCAGGCCACCGAAGAACAGGCGGACGGCGTCGGCGACCCGGGTGCCGACCGGGCCGGCGCTGCCGGCCCATACCGCCACCCCGACCAGGATCGCCAGGCCGAGCATGAGCAGGCCGGCACCGTCGCGACGATGTTCCGGGTCGATGTCCCGGGCGGTCGCCGCCTGCCGGCCCACGCCACGGGCGGCCCAGCCGACGCTGTGCGCCACCCCCATCCAGAGCATGGCCGCTCCCCGGCCGAGACCCGCGGCGACCGCGGTGCCGACCCCGGGCCGGGAGCTGCGGCCTCGGGCGGCCGGGCGGCCGGACTTGCGCGCCGGTTGCCGGACGGGCTGTTTGCGGGCGCGCGACGACGCGGCACCGCGCGTCGTGGACGCGGTGCGACCCCGGCTCGCCGGAGGAGTGCGGCCCGCCATGCTCAACACCGTAACGTCGCGAGACCCGTACGCATTGACGGCGCACCGGGAGACGCCCGCCGGATGTGTGCGGACCGGGTCACGACGCAGCGCTGCCCCGCACGCCCGAGCGGAGGAGGATCGGGCGGCGGGGCAGCACGTCTTCGGTGCGGCGGGCTACGGCGTGGCGAAGCCCAGGGTGTAGTTGCCGGAACCGCTGGAGGCCAGCACCACGTACCGGTACGTGCCGGCGCGGCCGTCGAAGGTCAGCTCCTTGTCCCCGTCACCGGTGGCCCGGGCCACGGTCTGGAATCCGCGGCCGGTGAAGCGCTGCAGGAACAGATCGAAGTCGGCGCCGTCCGGCGCGTCCAGGCAGGCGGTCTGCGCTCCGGCTCCGGAGCGGAAGGCGCCACCGTCGGGCTGCGCCTGGGCGGTGCGCGAACGCAGCGCGCCCTGCCGCTGCACGGGCAGTGCGGTGCAGTCCGAGGCGGCCGGCGGTTCGCTGCCGGATCCCTCGTCGCCGCCGGAACCGCCGGAACCGTCGTCGCCGCCGGCGGTCACCAGGGTCAGGTCGTTGGTCGCGAGGATCTCGTTGATCGGCTGGAAGAACGTCTCGCCGCCGTTCGTGCAGTCGCCGGAGCCACCCGAGGTGACACCCTGCGCCTGGTCACCGGACAGCCACGGGCCGCCGGAGTCGCCGCCCTCGGCGCACACGTCGGTGCGGGTCAGGCCGGTCACTGCACCCTCCGGGTACCGCACCGTCTGGTTCTTGGCCAGGATCGTGCCGCAGAACGTGCCGGTGGTGGAACCGGAACGGCACACCGCCGCGCCGACCGGCGCCTCGGTGCTGCCCGCCACCGGGAGTTCGTTGCCGCGGAAGTCGTTGACCACCGGTTGGGGCGTCCAGTCGCCGTTCACCTGGACGAAGCCCATGTCGGCGTCGCCGGGGAAGACGGAGGCTTCGACGGTCCCCTGCGCCTGCTGGTTGAATCCGCTGGTCTGGTCGCCGGGCTCGCCGCAGTGACCGGCGGTGACGAACCCGGTGGTCACCGCGAACCCGATCGAGCATCGTGCGGTGCCGCCGGCCAGCGCGATGAAGTACGGGTCCGCGCCGCGCACGTCGAACAGCGGCTTCGGCTGCGCCTTGCTGATCTGCACCCGGAGGGCGTCGCCCGGCACGCCGGCGTCGGCGGCGAACGTCCGCGCCGCCTCGGTCTCACCGGGCTGTGCCACCACGACCACCTTGTTGGTGCTCACGTCGACGTACCAGCCGGTGAGGTCGGCCGGTGCGGAACGGGCCGCGTCCAGCTTCTGCTTCGCCGAATCCAGCGCCTGCTCGCTGCGCTCCACCAGCACCGGCACGGCACCGGCCGCGCGTACGCGAGAGCGGGCGTCCGCGTCGGTGACGGCGATCTTGAGCGTCATGCCGTCGTCGGCCAGCCACGCACCGCCGAAGGTGCTGCCGGTGGTGGCGGCGAGCGTGGACGACACCCGGCTCGCCCAGGCGGAACGGGCCAGCCGGGCGCGCGCCTGGTCGGCGTCCACGCCCAAGTCCCGCTTCATCGCCGCGAGCAGTTGCGGTGCCACGTCGCCACGGTCCGCGCGCGGGGCCGCGTTCTCGCCCGGCGTGGTGGTGCCGGCCATCGACGGCACGGTGAAGGCGACCGCTGCCGCGACTCCCGTCGCCACCACCGCCGCCACGGCGATGCGTCTGCGCTGCATACTCCGTACTCCCCTCGAAACGGCGCGCCGTGGGGGCGGCGCGCGTGCCCGGGAATACGGTTCAGAGCCGGAAAAGGTTCACACTTCGACAACGGTGGGCACGATCATCGGCCGGCGTCGGTAGGCGTCGTTCACCCACCGGCCGACCGTACGGCGAACCACCTGCTGAAGTTGGTGCGGGTCGGTGACCCCGTCCTCGGCCGAGCGGTGCAGCGCCGCGGTCAGCAACGGAATCACCGGGCTGAACGCCTCCGGATCCTCGGAGAAGCCCTTGGCGGACACGCTGGGCTCGCCGACCACCTTGCCGGTCACCGAGTCGATCACCACGGTGGCCGAGATGAAGCCGCCGTCGCCCAAGATCCGGCGCTCGGTGAGCAGCGACTCGCTGACGTCGCCCACGGCCAGCCCGTCCACATAGACGTACCGGCTCTTCACCCGGCCGACGTGCCGGGCGTGCCCCTCGACGAGATCGACCACGTCGCCGTCCTCGCACAGCACCACCCGGTCCGGCGCAACCCCGGACTCGATGCCCAACTGGGCGTGTGCGCGCAGGTGCCGCCACTCGCCGTGCACCGGCAACAGGTTGCTGGGGCGGGTCACGTTCAGCAGGTAGAGCAGCTCACCGGCCGGGGCGTGCCCGGAGACATGCACCTTGGCGGTGTCCTTGTGCACCACCGTCGCGCCGGCCCTGGCCAGTTGGTTGATCACCCGGTAGACCGACGTCTCGTTGCCCGGTACCAGCGAGCTGGCCAGCACCACGGTGTCGCCGGGAGCGATGGTGATGTGCCGGTGATCGCCCGTCGACATCCGGCCCAGGGCGCTCATCGGCTCGCCCTGGGACCCGGTGGACATGAACACGATCTCGTCCGGCGGCATGGAGGTCGCCTCGTCCAGGCTGACCACCAGTCCCTCCGGGATGCGCAACAGGCCCAGATCGCGGGCGATGCCCATGTTGCGGACCATGGACCGGCCGATCAACGCGACCTTCCGGTCGTACTCGTAGGCGGCATCCATGACCTGTTGAACGCGGTGCACGTGGGAGGCGAAGCTGGCCACGATGATCCGGCCGCGCGCCTTGCCGAAGATCGAGCCGATCACCGGGCCGATGTCCCGCTCCGGGGTGACGAAACCGGGGATCTCCGCGTTGGTGGAGTCGGACAGCAGCAGGTCGACGCCCTCCGCGCCGAGCCGCGCGAAGCCCGCGAGGTCGGTGATCCGGCCGTCCAACGGAACCTGGTCCATCTTGAAATCGCCGGTGTGCAGCACCAAGCCGGCCGGGGTGCGGATGGCCACCGCCAACGCGTCCGGGATGGAGTGGTTCACCGCGAAGAACTCGCACTCGAACGGTCCGAGCTGCTCCCGCTGGCCCTCGCGGACGGTCAGCGTGTACGGGTCGAGCCGCCGCTCGGCCAGCTTGGCCTCGACCAGCGCCAGGGTGAACTCGGAACCCACCAGGGGGATGTCCGGCTTGTGCGCGAGCAGGTACGGCACCGCGCCGATGTGATCCTCGTGCCCGTGGGTCAGAACGATGGCCTGGACGTCGTCGAGCCGGTCCAGGATCGCGCCGAAGTCCGGCAGGATCAGATCCACGCCCGGCTGCTCGACGTCGGGGAAGAGCACGCCGCAGTCGACGACCAGCAGCTTCCCGTCGAACTCGAACACGGTCATGTTCCGGCCGATCGCCCCGAGCCCGCCGAGCGGTATGACGCGCAGGGCGCCCTCCGGCAGCGGCGGCGGCGGATCCAGTTCCACGTGCGCTTGACTCATTACCGTCTTTCTGTCAGAGGGTGATGCCCGCAGCGGCGGCGTCCGCCCGCAGCCGGTCCAGCTCCTCGCCGGTGGCGTCGACCAGGGGCGACCGCACCGCGCCGGCGGGCATCCCCATGGCGTTCAGGGCCGCCTTGACCAAGATCGTGCCGGCGGTGCGGAAGATGCCGGTGAACAGCGGCAGCAGCCGGCGGTGCAGCTCCAGCGCGGCGGCATGGTCGCCCCGCTCCCAGGCCAGGATCATTTCCTTGGTGGCCGCCCCGCACAGGTGCGTCGACGTGCCGACCACGCCGACGGCACCCAGCGACAGCCACGGCAGGGTGCCGGCGTCCTCGCCGGAGTAGTACGCGAGGTCGGTGCGCCGCAGCACGTCGGACGTGCCGGCGATGTCGCCCTTGGCATCCTTGACCGCGACGATGCGGGGATGCTCGGCCACCCGCACCATCGTCTCGGTGGCGATCGCCACCCCGGCCCGGTGCGGGATGTCGTACACCATGATCGGCAGGCCGGTGGCGTCGGCAACCGTGCTGAAGTGACGGATCAGGCCGGCCTGCGGCGGCTTGTTGTAATACGGCGTGACCACGAGCAGGCCGTGCGCGCCCGCCTTCTCGGCGGCGTGCGCCAGCTCCAGGGTGTGCGCGGTGTCGTTGGTGCCGACACCGGCCACGATCATGGCACGGTCGCCCACCGCCTCGCCGACGGCGCGGATCAGCGTCTCCTTCTCCGCGTCCGTGGTGGTCGGCGACTCACCCCCGGTGCCGCTCAGCACCAGGGCGTCGTTGCCCTGCTGGTCGACCAGGTGCGCGGCGAGTTTCTGCGCACCGTCGACGTCGAGCGAGCCGTCACGCCGGAACGGGGTCACCATCGCCGTCAGCAGCCGGCCGAACGGCCGCGGGTCCTGCGTCATACCGACAACCTATCGGACGTCAACGGGGCACGCGGATGTGCTCCACCACGCGGAAGCGCACCCCGGTGTCCGAGGTCTGCCATGCGTCGGGCGCGGCGGACCACTCCTCGCCGAGCGCCGGAGCGTACGCGTCGCCGTCCACCGCAAGATCGATCTCGGTGCGGACGACATGCGTCGCGTACGGCAGGAACGCGGCGTAGACCACCTCGCCGCCGATCACCCACAGGTCGTCGTGGGCCGCCAGCACCTGCGGCACCGACGACGCGGCCTCGGCGCCCGTCGCCGCCCAGCCCGGCCGACGGGTCAGCACCACGTTGCGCCGACCCGGCAACGGCCGCACCCGGTCCGGCAGCGATTCCCACGTGGGACGGCCCATCACCACCGTCGAACCCATCGTGCGCTGCTTGAACATGGCCTGCTCGCCGGGAATCCGCCAGGGGATGCCACCGGCAGCGCCGATCACGCCGCCCCGCGCCTCGGCCCAGATCATCCGTACGGTCACACGGCCACCGGGGCGCGCAGGGCCGGATGGTGCCGGTAGTCCAGCACGCTGAAGTGGTCATAGGTGTAGTCGAACAGCGACTCCGCCGGCGCGAGGTCGAGACGGGGGAACGCGTACGCCTCCCGGCCGAGCTGCTCGCGGACCTGGTCGACGTGGTTGGCGTAGATGTGGCAGTCGCCGCCGACCCAGATGAAGTCGCCCGGCTCCAGCCCGACCTGGGCAGCGATCATCCTCGTCAGCAGGGCGTAGCTGGCGATGTTGAACGGCACCCCGAGGAACAGGTCGGCGCTGCGCTGGTAGAGCTGGCAGGACAACCGCCCCTGCGACACGTAGAACTGGAACAGCGCGTGACACGGTTCCAGGGCCATCTCCGGCAGGTCGGCCACGTTCCACGCGGACACCACCATCCGCCGGGAGTCCGGGTTGGTGCGCAGCGTCTGCAGGAGGTTGGCGATCTGGTCGATGCTCCCGCCGTCCGGGGTGGGCCAGGCCCGCCACTGATGGCCGTAGACCGGTCCCAGGTCGCCGTTCGCGTCGGCCCACTCGTCCCAGATGGTCACGCCCTGCTCGCGCAGCCATCCGGTGTTGCTGTCGCCGCGCAGGAACCACAGCAGTTCCACGGCGACCGACTTGAAGTGCACCCGCTTGGTGGTGATCAACGGAAACGAGTCGGCCAGCGGGTAGCGCAGCCGCTCCCCGAACAGGCTCAGCGTGCCGGTGCCGGTCCGATCCGCCTTGGGCACGCCGGTCTCCAGCACCCGGCGCAGCAACTGTTCGTACTGTGTGTCGACGGCCGCGGCCACCTGTCACTCCTCAGACGTAGAACATCGTGAACGGCGCCCAGGGCAGGTTGCGCAGCACGCTCCAGACTCCCCAGACGGCGATGACCGTGCCCAGCACCCGCGGGCTCAGGGTGAGCTGGGGCAGGTTCCAGCCGAACATCCGCCGCCCGGCCCAGGCGACGTACATATACAGCAAAAAGGGCACCGCGAAGACGAAGAGGATGTGGTGTCGCGCGGCGGCCGGCACGTCACCGTGCAGCAGATACCACGCCGCGCGGGTGCCACCGCAGCCCGGGCAGTCGAACCCGGTGGTGTATTTCAGCAGGCAGGTCGGCGGGTCCCCGGCGTGTGCCTCGGTGGGGTGGGTGGCGAAGGTGTAACCGACGGCGCTCGCCATGCACGCCAGCATGGCGGCCGGGGCGACCCACAGCGGCGAGCCGTGCCAGAGGCGGTGGACGAGCCGGGACACCCGGTCCTGCTGGGGCGGCGGCGCCGGCCAGGACATCCGGACGTCGGGCTGCGGGGGCGCGCTCGTCATGGCCGTCACGGTACACCGGCGACGCGCCCGGCCAGCGCCGCCGCCAGCGGACCGGCCAGGTCACCGCGGTCCGGCGGGGCCACCGTGTGCAGGCCCAGCCACCCGGCAAGCCGCATCAGCTCGGCCGCCAGCGCCTCCGGCGTCTCCTCCGGGTCGGCACCCGGCTCGACCCATGCCGCGGGAATGCGCAGCACGCCGGCCTTGCGATCAGCCTTGAGATCGACCCGGGCCGCGAAGCGATCGCCGAGCAGGAACGGCAGCACGTAGTAGCCGTGCAGACGCTGCGCGGCCGGCACATAGATCTCGATCCGGTAGGCCAAGTCGAACAACCGCTCGGTGCGGGCACGCTCCCAGATGAGCGGGTCGAAGGGACTGACCAGGGTCGCGGCGCCAACCCGGCGGGGCAGCCTCGCCTCGTGGTGCAGGTAGGCCGGTGGTTTCCAGCCGCGCACCGTGACCGGGAGCAGCACCCGGTCCTCCACCAACTCGGCCACCGCCTGTTTGAACCCCGCCACCGGCAACCGGAAGTAGTCCCGCAGCTCCCCCTCCGCGGCCACCCCCAGGGCACGGGCGGACAGCGCGACGAGCGCCCGGATGGCGTCCTGCCGGGCGGGCGTGGGCGCGTCCAGCACCGCACCGGGAAGCACCCGCTCGGGCAGATCGTAGCGGCGGGCGAAGGACGTGGTCCGCTCCGCTGCGGTGACCTGACCGGTGTAGAACAGCCACTCCAGCGCCTGCTTGACCACCGACCAGTTCCACCCCCAGTGGTCCTTGGTGCGCGGCGCGTCGTGCTCGATCTGGGCCGCGGTGATCGGACCCCGCTCGCGCACCTCGTCCAGCACCCAGGCGACCAGGTCCGGCTGCTGCCGGGCGACGCGTGTCATGTTTCCCCACGCGTAGTCCATGGCGGCGCTCATCCGCCATCGGAACAGCGGCTGCAACTCCACATTGATCAGGGACGCCTCGTGTCCCCAAAACTCGAACAGCTCCCGCGGTCCGCGGTAGGCCGCCCGCTCCAGCAGGGCCGGGTCGTAAGGCCCGAGGCGGCTGTAGAGCGGCATGAAGTGTGCGCGCTGCAACACATTCACCGAATCCATCTGGATCAGGTGCAGCCGCCGCAGCACCCGGCGCAGGTGGCGCCGGTCCGCGGCGCCGCCGGGCGGCGGGTCGGTGAAGCCCTGCGAGGCCAGCGCGACGCGGCGGGCCTGGGCGACGGAGAGATGCTCGGGAGGTGCCATCGGGAGGGACGCTAGCCGAGGGGTCCGACAAAACCCGGCGACGCCGGTACGGGCACTGCGCCAGAATCCGGCCATGGTGGAAATCCGTCCGCTCACCGACGCCGACGTCGACGCGGTCGCGCAGGTGCACGTCCACGCTTGGCAGGTCGGGTACGCCGGAATCATCCCCGGGGACTATCTGGAGACGCTGGATCCGGTGCTGTTCGCCGAGCGCCGCCGGGAGACGATGGCGATGCCGGACGTGCAGACCCTCGTCGCCGCGAGCCACGGACAGATCATCGGATTCGGCGCCTTCGGCCCGTACCGCCTGCACGACCGCGCCGGGCTGGACCACCGGCACGGCGAGCTGTACGCCCTGTACGTCAGCCCGGACCGCTGGGGCTGCGGCGCCGGCCGGGCCCTGCTCGGCGCGGCCCACGCCGGGCTGAGCGCGGCGGGCTTCCCCGACCTGCGGCTCTGGGTGCTGGAGGCGAACGCGCGGGCCCGCCGGTTCTACCGCCGGGCGGGCCTGCGGCCGGACGGCGCACGCGATGTCTTCACGCCGCGGGCCAGCGCGGCCCGGCTGCCCGAGGTGCGGTACGCGACGAGGCTCTAGGAACGCCTCTGTAGGCTGGATGACCATGGCACTCGGTTACGTTCGTCCCGCACGTCCCGAGGACGCCGGCGAGATCGCCCGCATCCAACTGGCCACGTGGCGCACCGCGTACCGGCGCATGTTCCCGCCGCACGTGCTCACCAACCTCACCGAGGACTACCTGGCCCGGGGCTGGACCGAGGCGATCACCGAACCGCCGTCGCCGCGGCACCGGGTGCTCGTCGCGATCGAGCAGGCCGAGTCGGCGACCACCGCGGTGGGGTTCGCGGCGACCGGGCCGGCCGACGAGCAGGCGCTCGCACCGGAGGAGAAGCCGCTGCCGGATTCCGTCGCCTCGGTCACCGAGTTGCTGGTGGAGCCGAGGTGGGGACGACGCGGGCACGGCAGCCGACTCCTCGCGGCGGTCGTGGACATGTGGCGTGCGGACGGTTTCACGGGCGCGGTGGCCTGGGCTTACGACCAGGATCCGGCGATGAAGAAGTTCCTCGGCGCCACCGGATGGGAGCCGGACGGCGCGGCCCGCGCGCTGGACGTGGACGACATGCTGGTGCCGCAGGTGCGCCTGCACGTGGCGTTCCCCCCGGCGGACTGACGCCCCCGCCCCGGCCCCGCAGAGCCACGCCGCCACACCGCCGCCACACCGCCACACCGCCACACCGCCGCCACGCCGCCACGCCGCCACGCCGCCACACCGCCACACCGTCGATCTTGAGCTTTCGGTGCCCGTTTCAAACCGGCATAACCGACTTGCCAGACCAGGAAGTCCAAGATCGGCGGGGCCTCCCCACCCCCGCGGGATCGATCTTGGAGTTGCTGGTCGGACAAGTCGGGAATGCCATGCCTAGACGGGCACCGAAAGTTCAAGATCGCCCCCGCCCGGAACGCCCACCGACCCGACAGCAGCGTCACGAACCGGGGACGGGCGGGGCCGGGCCGGGACGGGACGGCCGGGCCGGGACGGCCGGGACGGCCGGGACGGCCGGGACGGCCGGGACGGCCGGGACGGCCGGGACGGGACGGGCGGGACGGGCGGGACGGGACGGGCGGGACGGGACGGCCGGGACGGCCGGGACGGGCGGGACGGGACGGGCGGGACGGGACGGGCGGGACGGGACGGGCGGGACGGGACGGGACGGGACGGGACGGGACTGTGTGCCGGTCAGTCGAGCAGGGCGTCCAGGCCGATCGTCAGGCCCGGCCGGCTCATGATGCTGCGCACCGCCAGCAGCACGCCCGGCATGAAGGACACCCGGTCCAGCGAGTCGTGCCGGATGGTCAGCGTCTCGCCCTCGGTGCCGAACAGCACCTCCTGATGCGCCACCAGGCCGGAGGCGCGCACCGCGTGCACCCGCACGCCGTCGATCTCCGCGCCGCGCGCGCCCGCCAGCGATTCCTTCGTGGCGTCCGGCATCGGGCCGCAGCCCGCAGCCGCCCGCGCCTCGGCGATCCGGCGCGCGGTGTGCGAGGCAGTGCCGCTCGGCGCGTCCAGCTTGCGCGGGTGGTGCTGCTCCACGATCTCGACCGACTCGAAGAACCGGGCGGCCCGCTCGGCGAACTGCATCATCAGCACCGCGCCGATGCCGAAATTGGGCGCTATCAGCACGCCCACGCCGGGCTTGTGGGACAGCCAGCCGCGCACCCGGTCCAGCCGCTGCTCGGTGAAGCCGGTGGTGCCGACCACCACGTTGATGCCCTGGTCCACCGCGTAGTGCAGGTTGTCCATCACCACGTCGGGGGTGGTGAAATCGACGAGCACCTGCGCACCGGCGTCCGAGGCGTTGAACAGCCAGTCGCCTTGGTCGACCATGGCCACCAGTTCGAGGTCTTCGGCGGCGTCGACGGCCTTGCACACCTCGAGGCCCATGCGGCCGCGGGCGCCGAGAACACCGACACGGATCGGTTCACGCTCGTCAGTCACGCCGTCAATCTAACGTACGCCCCGGCTGCGGGTAACCGGGTCACCCGAGCGCCACACCCGTTCGGTGACACCGACGAGAAAGAAAATCCCGGCCACGTACGCCCATCCCACCAACACGTCGATGACGTAGTGCTCGCCCGAGTAGACCAGGGTGAACGTCATGGCGGTCGGGTAGGCGAACAGCACCGGCCACCACCGGCGGCGCACCAGCGGCAGGAAGAAGGCCACGGCCATCATCGCGTACGCGGTGTGCAGCGACGGCATCGCGGCGACCGGGTTGGCGGCCTCGACCTGGAGGGCGTTCAGCGTGTTGCCGGCGCTGTGCAGGCCGATGGCGTTCCACCCGTTGGTGGAGATCCGCGCGACGTGGTCGGCCAGGTAGCCGTACTGCGCGGCCCACCAGGGCGGCGCGGCCGGGTAGAGGAAATAGGTGATCAGCCCGGCCACGCTGAGGCTTATCCAGCGGCGCATGAACCGGCCCCATTGCTCCCGCGAGCGCAGCCAGAGGATCACCGCGATGGTCGGTACGGCCAGGAAGTGCGAGACGTAGACCAGGGAGACCGCGACCTCCCACCACTGCACCTGCCCCGGGTGATAGAGGTGCTGCTGAAGCCAGACGGTGGGCACGTGGCCGCCGAACATCGCCCGGTCGGCGTCGATCATCGCGGTGACGTGCGGATCGAAGAGGTTGTCCGCGTACCCGCGGGAGATGTTGTAGGCCATCAGCAGCAGCGCGATCGGCATCCAGTCGCGCAGGAATCGCAGATGTTCGCGCCAGGGCAGCCAGTTGCGCCACGCGATGGTGGCCAGCCACAACCAGCCGAAGGCGATCAGCGGGTCGCTGGTCGGCACGCCGATCAGCGCGGTGCCGCCGGCGAACAGGACGGCCCAGACCGCCATGCCGATCACCCGCCGCCGACGGCGGACGGGCGCCGACGGCGTCGGATCGGTGTCGGGCTGCGTGCTGAGGATCGTCACGGCGGTCAGGCTAGCGAGCCCTCGCTCAGCGGCCCGACCACGGCCAGCGAGGCGGGACGGCCGAGCACCTCCCGCGCCACCTCGTTCACCTCGTCGAGGGTCACCCGATCGACGCGGGCCAGCAGCTCGTCGACGGTCATCAGGTCGCCGTACAGCATCTCCGACTTGGCCAGCCGACTCATCCGCGAGCCGGTGTCCTCCAGGCCCAGCACGTACGAGCCCTTGGCCATGCCCTTGCCCCGGGCGACCTCGTCGGCGGTGATGCCGTCGGCGGCGACCCGCGCGAGTTCGGCCCGGATCAGGTCGAGGACCTCCGCGGCCCGGCTCGGGGCGCAGCCGGCGTAGACGCCGAACGAGCCCGCGTCGGCATACTGGCTGCCGTAGGAGTAAACCGCGTAGGCGAGCCCGCGCCGTTCCCGGATCTCCTGGAAGAGGCGGCTCGACATGCCACCGCCGAGCACGTTGTTGAGCACGCCGAGGGCGAAGCGCCGGTCGTCGTGCCGGGCGATGCCCGATCCGCCGACCACCAGATGGGCCTGCTCGGTGTCGCGCTCACGCACCAGCGTCCGGGCCGGGCGGTTGCGCGGGCGACGAACGGCGTGCCGCAGTCCTTCGGGCTCGGCGCCCGGCGTGTCCAGCGCGGTGCCGGCCAGCGCCTTACGCACCAGGCGGACCACGCCCGCGTGGTCCAGGTTGCCGGCCACCGCGACGACGACGCGCGGCGCGATGTACCGACTGCGATAGAACCGGTTGATCTGGGCCCGGGTCATCACCGAAACGGTTTCCTCGGTGCCGGAGATGAGCCGCCCCAGCGGAGTGCCCGCACCGAAGATCGCCTCGGTGAACACGTCGTGCACCTCGTCGCCGGGCTCATCGTCGTGCATGGCGATCTCTTCCAGGATCACCCCGCGCTCGGTTTCCACGTCCGCGGGATCCAGGACCGAATCGGCCACCGCGTCGCACAACACGTCCACGGCGAGGGGCACATCAGCGTCCAGCACCCGCGCGTAGTAGCAGGTGTACTCCTTCGTGGTGAAGGCGTTGGTCTCGCCGCCGACCGCTTCGATCTCGGCCGAGATGTCCAGCGCGGTACGCCGGTGCGTGCCCTTGAAGAGCAGATGTTCCAGGAAGTGCGACGCGCCGGACATGGCCGCGCTCTCGTCCCGCGATCCGATGTTCACCCAGACGCCGACCGACGCGCTGCGTGTGGTGGGGATGGTCTCGGTGACCACCCGAAGTCCGCTGGGCAGCACCGTGCGCCGGACTCCCTCGGCCAGCGTGCGGGTCACGGCGGTCCGGGTGACGGCGCGGGCCGGCCTGGCGGCCGGCCCGCGGGTAACACCTGTCATAGCGACGATCAGCTGTCCCGGCCGCGGTCGCCTCCGCCGGAACGCTGACGCCGACGGCGCGGCTCACGGTCGCCGCCGCTGCGCTCCTCGCGCGGCGGGCGGTCGCCGCCCTCGGCCGCGGCGGGTGCCTCGGCGCCCTCCGGGCGAACCTTGTCCAGGTAGATCTTGCCGCGCTGGTCGATGTCGGCGATCTGCACCTCGATCTTGTCGCCGACGTTCAGGTAGTCCTCGACCTTCTCCACACGCTTGCCGTCGCCCACCTTGGAGATGTGCAGCAGGCCGTCGCGGCCGGGCAGCAGCGAGATGAACGCACCGAACGCGGCGGTCTTGACCACCGTGCCGAGGAACTTGTCGCCGACCTTGGGCAGCGTCGGGTTCGCGATGGCGTTGATCCGCTCCACCGCCGCCTCGGCGGCCGGCCCGTTGGTGGCGCCGACGTAGATGGTGCCGTCGTCCTCGATGGAGATGTCGGCACCGGTCTCGTCCTGGATCGCGTTGATCGTCTGGCCCTTCGGCCCGATCACCATGCCGATCTTGTCGACCGGGATCTTCACGGTGGTGACCCGCGGCGCGTAGTCGCTCATCGCGGCCGGGCTGCCGATGGCCTCCGCCATCACGCCGAGGATCGTGGCGCGGGCGTCGTGCGCCTGCTGCAGCGCCGCCGCCAGCACGTCCGACGGGATGCCGTCGAGCTTGGTGTCGAGCTGCAACGCGGTCACGAACTCGCTGGTGCCGGCGACCTTGAAGTCCATGTCGCCGAACGCGTCCTCGGCGCCCAGGATGTCGGTCAGGGCGACGTACTGCGTCTTGCCCTCGACCTCGTCCGAGATCAGACCCATGGCGATGCCGGCGACCGGAGCCTTCAGCGGCACACCGGCGGACAGCAGCGCCAGGGTGGACGCGCACACCGACCCCATGGAGGTGGAGCCGTTGGAGCCGAGCGCCTCGGAGACCTGGCGGATCGCGTACGGGAACTCCTCGCGCGACGGCAGAACGGGCACCAGTGCCCGCTCGGCCAGCGCGCCGTGGCCGATCTCGCGACGCTTCGGCGAGCCCACCCGACCGGTCTCGCCGGTCGAGTACGGCGGGAAGTTGTAGTTGTGCATGTAGCGCTTGGTCTTGTCCGGCGAGAGCGTGTCCAGCGCCTGCTCCATGCGCAGCATGTTCAGCGTGGTGACGCCCATGATCTGGGTCTCGCCGCGCTCGAACAGCGCCGAACCGTGCACCCGCGGCAGCACGCCGACCTGCGCGGTCAGCGGCCGGATGTCGCGCGGTCCGCGGCCGTCGATGCGCACCTGCTCGCGCAGCACCCGCTGGCGCACCTCGGACTTGGTGACCGACCGGAAGGCCGCGCTGATCTCCTTCTCCCGGCCCTCGAACTGCGGGTCGAGCAGCTCGTGGGCCTTCGCCTTGACCAGGTCGAGGGCTTCCTCGCGCTCCTGCTTGGCGGCGATCTTCAGCGCCTCCGCGGTCTCCGCGCGCACCGCGTCGCTGACCGCCTGCAGCACGTCGTCGGCGTGGTCGAGGAAGACCGGGAACTCGGTCACCGGCTTGGCGGCCACCTCGGCCAGTTCGCTCTGCGCGCGGCAGAGCTCGCGGATGGCCGGCTTCGCGGCTTCCAGTCCGCCGGCCACGATCTCCTCGGTGGGCGCGGCGGCGCCGCCGGCGATCAGCTTCACCGCGTTCGGCGTGGCCTCCGCCTCGACCATCATGATCGCGACGTCGCCGTCGTCCAGGACGCGCCCGGCGACCACCATGTCGAACGTGGCCCGCTCCAACTCCTCGATGGTCGGGAAGGCCACCCAGGTGCCGTCCACGTGCGCGATGCGGGTGGACCCGACCGGGCCGCTGAACGGCAGGCCGGACAGCTTGGTGGACATCGAGGCGCCGTTCATCGCCACCACGTCGTACGGGTGGGCCGGGTCCAGCGCCAGCACGGTCTCGACGACCTGCACCTCGTTACGCAGGCCCTTGGTGAAGGACGGGCGCAGCGGCCGGTCGATCAGGCGGCAGGTGAGGATGGCGTCCTCGCTGGGCCGGCCCTCGCGGCGGAAGAACGAGCCGGGGATGCGGCCCACCGCGTACATCCGCTCCTCGACGTCGACGGTCAGCGGGAAGAAGTCGAAGTGCTCCTTCGGCGCCTTGCTGGCCGTGGTCGCGGAGAGCACGGTGGTCTCGCCGAGCTGGACGATCACCGAGCCGGCGGCCTGCTTGGCCAGGCGGCCGGTGGAGAACGTCACCTCGCGGGTCCCGAAGGTGCCGTTGTCGATGACGGCGGTGCGGGATTCGGTGCCGAGAGCGGTGTTCTGCTCTGTCATGAAGTGTGGTGCTCCTTCGTCGAGGACCCGGCGGTCAACACATCGCGGTTCAGGTGAGCCGGTCTTCGATCGAAGTGCCCGAGCTGCGGGCCGGCGAGACGCCGGGGAGCTCGGGAACCACTACCGAGGACCGGTGCTGACGGCGTGAGCCGCGCGGGTCCGTTGGGTGTGTCACGGGGGAGCGACCGTGTGGCCACTCCCCCGTCAGGTCATCGGCGCAGGCCGAGCCGCTCGATGAGCGACCGGTAGCGGCGAACGTCCTTCTTCTGCACGTAGTTGAGCAGGCGACGACGACGGCCGACCAGCAGCAGCAGGCCGCGCCGGCTGTGGTGGTCGTGCTTGTGCACCTTGAGGTGCTCGGTCAGGTCGGCGATGCGCTTGGTCAGCATCGCAACCTGCACCTCGGGCGACCCGGTGTCGCCGTCCTTGCCCTTGTACTCGTCGATGATCTTGTTCTTGGTGTCCTGGTCGAGCGCCATGTTCTCCGTGATTCTGTGCGGCCGAGCGCGTCGGTCTGGTGATACCGGTGTCGTCCTCGCGGCCCGCGGCGTCGAGCAGGCAGGCGAGACCGGTGCTGAAATCTCAGCGTCGGTGCAACCCTACCAGCCGGTCATTGCAGCAGCGCGCGGGTCTGTTCCACGTCCTGCGCGATCTGGGCGATCAGCGGGTCGATGGAGTCGTACGAACGCTGCTCCCGCAGATGCGCGACGAAGTCCAGACCGAGCCGCTCACCGTACAGGTCACCGTCGAAATCCAGGGCGTACGCCTCCACCCGGCGTTCCCGGCCGGAGAAGGTGGGATTGGTCCCGATCGAGACGGCGGCCATCAGCGGCGCGCCGGAGTCGCCCCCGCGAATCAGCCGTGCGGCGTACACGCCGTCGGCCGGCACCGCCGCGTAACGGTGACACATCAGGTTGGCGGTCGGGTAGCCGATCTCCCGCCCCCGCCGGTCACCGCGCACCACGACGCCGGCCACCCGGTGCGACCGGCCGAGCGCCGCGGCTGCCGCGCGCACGTCGCCGGCATCCACACAGCTACGGATGTAGGTGGAGGAGAAGACCACGCCGTCGGCGGAGACCAGCGGCGCCTCCTCGACGGTGTATCCGAAGGAGCGGCCGAGCGCGGCAAGCATGGTGACGTCCCCGGCCGCCCGGTGCCCGAAGCGGAAGTTGTCCCCGACCACGACCACCGCCGCGTGCAGCGCCTCCACCAGGATGTCGTGCACGAACTCCTCCGGTCCGAGCCGGGAGAAGGCAGGCGTGAACGGCACCACGCATAGCGCGTCCACGCCGAGCTGCTCGATCAGCTCGGCCTTGCGGACCGGTTCGGTCAGCACCGCGGGGTGCGAGCCGGGCCGGACCACCTCGGAGGGATGCGGGTCGAAGGTCATCACCACCGACTGCAGGCCCATGTCCCGGGCGCGTTTCACGGAATGACCGATGATCGCCTGGTGGCCGCGGTGCACACCGTCGAAGACCCCGATGGTCACCACCGAGCGCCCCCACCCGCCGGGCACCGCCTCATGCCCCCGCCAGCGCTGCATGACACATCCTCTCGGAGCCCTCCCGGGCGCATCCTCGCGCGGCCCTCCGAGCACAGCGTATCGGCTGCACTTTGCGTCCAAAAGCGTACGATTAATGGCGATATGACGGTCAAATGGAGTGAGTTCATTCTCTTCGCGGCGGAGTTCACGTTCGCCGCGCTCTTCGTGCGCGCCCTGCTCGGCTACCTGCGCCGGCGTGACCCGCTGCAGCGGGACATCACGCTGGTCTTCGCCCCGTGCACGGTGCTGTTCGTGGTCGACCTGGCGGACGGTTTCACCGGTGACCGGCCCGCCTGGGCGGAGCTGACCGTCCGGTGCGCGCTGCTGGCCCAGCCGTACCTGACCATCCGGCTCGCCGCCCGCCTGCGGCACGTGCCTCTCTGGGCCCAGCTCGTCGCGATCGCGGCCTACCTGGTCGCCGCCGTCGCGGTGCTGGTCGCCGGGCTGCCGCTCCCCCAGCCGGTGCTCGTGCTGACCACGGCCGGCTTCCTCGCCGCCGAGGCGGTGGCGGCGGTCCTGCTCGTCGGCAAGGCGCGCACCCGGATCGGCGCCAACCGGGCGCGGCTCTACATCGCGGCCGGCTCGGCGATCGCGTTCGGCGGGTTCATCGTCCTGCTCAAGGTCGCCTCCCGCGCGGAGACCGGCGAGACGTGGGAAATGGCCAGCCGCCTGCTCGGCCTGCTGAGCGGAATCGGATACCTGATCGCGTTCGTGCCGCCGGTCTGGCTGCAGTGGACCTTCACCGCGTCGGCGGCCCAGTCGGTCACCGAACGGCTGCTCCGGGCGCCGGCCGATTCACCCGAACAGGTCTGGCAGACCTACGCGGAGATCATGCGCGTGCAGACCGGGGCGGACGCGGTGGCCGTGCTGATGCCACGCCCGGACGGCCTGCTCACCCCCACGGCGTACGCCGGACCACCGATCGACCAGCCGGAGGAGCTGACCTTCGCGGACCTGACCGCGCTGATCCGCGCCCGCCGGCCCACCCGGCTGCGTGAGGGCAGCCCGGCGCTGGTCGAGCACTACGGCGACGATCTGCGGGACGACTTCGTGACGGTGGTCAGCATGCCGGTGCCGCCGGACACCGAAGGTGCCGTGCTGCTGTTCAACCAGCATCGCACCCTGTTCAGCGACGACGATCTGCGCTTGCTGGTGGCCCTCGGCGGGCAGGCCGGGGTGCTGGCCGAGCGGCAGTCGATCCTCACCGCCCAGCGGCAGCTAGCTACCGAGCTGAGCGCCTCGGTGGAGGCGCTCACCCAGGCCAATCACGCCAAGAGCACCTTCCTGGCCAACATGAGCCACGAGTTGCGTACGCCGCTGAACGCGATCATCGGGTTCAGCGACCTGATGCGGCAGGAGGAACCGGACGGGGACCGGCGCCTGGTCCCGGCCGACTGGGTCGATCACATCCACAGCAGCGGCCGGCACCTGCTGGGGCTGATCAACGACATCCTGGACCTGGCCAAGGTGGAGGCCGGGCGGTTGGAGCTGCGTCTGGTCGCCCTGCGCGTGGACACCGCGATCGAGGAGCTGCTGCCCGGTCTGGAACCGCTGGTGGCGCGCAAGAACATCACCGTCTCGACCGAGCTGCCGCAGGCCAGCGCGCACGTGGATCCGGTGCGCTTCCGGCAGATCGCGGAGAACCTGCTGTCCAACGCCATCAAGTTCACGCCGGCGGGCGGCGCCATCGCGGTGACCGTACGCCCGTCCGCAGACATGGTGTCGCTGACCGTGACGGATACCGGCGTCGGCATCGCCCCGGAGGATCAGGAACGCGTCTTCGAGGAGTTCCAGCAGGTCGGTGACGACGAGGGACGCCAGGCTGGCACGGGTCTCGGCCTGGCGCTGACCAAACGGCTGGTGGAGGCGCACGGCGGCGACATCACGCTGGTCTCGCAACTGGGCCAGGGCTCGGCCTTCACGGTCCGGCTGCCCGCCGCGCGCCCGGCGCCGCCACCGGTGGAGGCGGCAACCGCCGATGATGAGGGCCCGTCCCCGCGCCGGGTGCTGCTCATCGAGGACGACGCGCAAGCCGCCGAGTTGCTGCGGACCCAGCTCGGCGCGGCCGGCTACCGGGTGGAGATCGCACCGGACGGCGAGACCGGTCTGGGCCGCGCCACGGCCAACCCGCCGGACGCCATCGTGCTCGACGTCACCCTGCCGGGCATCGACGGGTGGGAGGTGATCCGGCGGCTCAAGTCGGACCCCGGGCTGGTCGGCATTCCGGTCTTCTTCGTGACCATCGTCGACGAGCGGCAGGCCGGTCTCGCGCTGGGCGCGGCGGACTACTTCGTCAAGCCGGTCGACCAGGGCGACCTGCTCCGCGCGCTGGCCCGGTGCCTGGGCGACCACAAGCCCCCGCGCGTGCTGGTGGTGGACCCCGACGATGCGGTGCGCGCCGCCATCGAACGGGGCCTGCGCGCGGGCGGCGCCGACGTCGTGGCGTGCGCCTCCGGCGCGGACGGGATCGCGCTCAGCCGGAGCAACACCTTCGACCTGATCGTCTGCGACGTCCAGTCGCCGCAGGCCGACGGACTCGGGCTGCTGGCCGCCATCGAGCAGGACCCGGCGACCCGGCACATCCCGGTGCTCGGTCTCCACGCCGGCGACGGGCACGTGCCGGCTCCGCTCATCGCCACCGCGCTGGCCGGCGGCGTGATGGCCGAGGCGATGGTGCCGCCGGCCGCCGTGCCCGGCACAGCGCCGGAAACCGAACCCCGGAAGGACAATCTGTGAGCAAGATCCTCCTTGTCGAGGACGAAGACCTCAATCGCACCCTGGTCAAGGCCGTGCTGGCCCGCGCGCAGGTCGACGCCGTGCGGCGTGCGGAGGTGGTGGACGCCACCACCCTGAAATCGGCGCGCGAGCATCTGCTCGGTCAGGACATCGATCTGATCCTGCTGGACATGAACCTGCCGGACGGCAGCGGGCTCAGCCTGGCACGTGAACTGGTGGACCGGGGCGAGCCGCGGCCCGCCGTGGTGGCGGTGACCGCCAGCGTGCTGCCCCGGGACCGGTCGGCGGCGGTGGAGGCCGGCTGCGACGGGTTCCTCGACAAGCCGTACGCGGCCGCCGACCTCGTCGCCGTGGTGGCCGATCACCTGCCGGAGTGTCGCGAGGAACGCGCGGGCTAGCGGCGGTTCAGGAGGCGGCGAGCACGATCTCGGGGCGCGCTCGGCCGTCTCGTTCGCGCACGATGGCCAGCACGTCGCCGCCCGGGTCGAAGACCGCGTACGGCCCGTCGATGCCGGCCGGGGAAAGCGGTCCGCCGTGGCTGAGCACCCGGGCTTCCTCCGCCGAGGCGGTGCGTCCCGGGAAGGCGCGCTTCGCCGCCTCCGCCAGCGACAGACCCACCACGTCCGGCGCCCGGTCCGCCAGCTCGGCCAGGGTGGACGCATGGTCGAGGGTGAGATCACCGACGGCGGTGCGGCGCAGCGCGGTCAGATGCCCGCCGACACCGAGCGCGGCACCGGCGTCCCGGGCGATCGCGCGCACATAGGTCCCGGACGAGCACGTGACCTCGATGTCCACGTCCAGCGTGTGGTCCGCGGGCCGGACGTCCGTCACGACCAGTCGCTCGATGGTGATGCGGCGGGCCGGCAGGGCGACGTCCTCGCCGTCGCGGACCCGCTTGTAGGCCCGTCGACCGTCAATTTTGATCGCGCTGACTGCGCTGGGCACCTGGTCGATCTCGCCGACCTGGGCGAGCAGCGCGGACCGGGCCGCGTCCGCGCCGATCGCCGCGGTGGACGTCCGCCTGGTCACCTCGCCCTCGGCGTCGTCGGTGATCGTGCTCTCGCCAAGCCGGATCGTCGCGGTGTAGCTCTTGGTCGCCCCGATGACGTAGGTCAGCAGCCGGGTGGCCCGGTTCACGCCGAGGACCAGCACGCCGGTGGCCATCGGGTCCAGCGTGCCGCCATGCCCCACGCGCCGGGTCCGGGCCAGCCGCCGCACCCTCGCCACCACGTCGTGCGAGGTCATCCCCGCCGGCTTGTCCACCACGATCAGACCGTCCACCGTCACCGTGACACTGTACGGTCCCGGGTCGCGCCGAGCACCGCCCAGCGCGCGGTCCGCCACCGCCAGACCATCGCGACGAACCGGACCAAGGTGAACAGGCCCAGGCCCGCCCACACGCCGCCGAGTCCCAGGTCGAGGGCGTAGGCCAGCCAGATCGCGGGCAGGAAGGCGGCCAGCGCGGCGGCGAGCGTCACGTTGCGCATGTATCCCACGTCACCGGCGCCGATCAGCACGCCATCGAGGGCGTAGACCACGCCGGCGAACGGCAGCAGAGCGACGAACCACGGCCACACCACGGCCGCCTGCGCGTGCACGGCCGGATCAGCGGTGAACAGGGCCGGGATCACCGTGCCGCCGGCGCCCGCGACGACCGCGAACACCACCCCGGCCAGGCCACCGACGAGCGTGACGCGGGCCGCCACGAACCGGGCGGACGCACCGTCACCCGCCCCGAGGGCCGCACCGACCAGCGATTGGGCCGCGATGGCCACCGCATCCAGCACGAGCGCGCTGAAGAACCACAGTTGCAGGGCGATCTGGTGCGCGCCCACGGCGGGCACGCCGAACCGGGCGGCCACCGCGGTCGCCGACAGCCAGCACGCCTGGAAGGCGGCGCCGCGGATCAGCAGGTCCCGGCCGAGCACCAGTTGCCGGCCGATGATCGCCGGGTGTGGGCGCAGCGCGGGGGCCTGGCGGATCACGGCGAGCAGGAACAGCCCGCCGGACACGCTCTGCGCGACCACGTTGGCGACCGCCGAGCCGGTCAGGCCCCAGCCCGCGGCATAGACCAGGACCGGGCACAGGACGGCGGACAGCATGTTGGCGCCGAGCACGAAGAGCAGCGGCCGGCGGGTGTCCTGGACACCGCGCATCCAGCCGTTGCCCGCCGCGGCGAGCAGCAGACCGGGCGCGCCGCACGCGGCAATCCGAACCCACCCCGCCGCGGCATCCGCCGTCGCCGGGTCGGCGGCCAGCAGTCCGGTCAGCGGACGCGCGGCGATCTGCGCGACCACCACCAGCACGAGCCCGGTGGCGAACGCCAGCCACGACGCCTGCACGCCCTCGGCGACGGCGGCCGACCGGTCTCCGGCGCCGAAGCGACGAGCGGCCCGGCCGGTGGTGCCATAGGCCATCAGCGTGCCGAACCAGACGGCCATCGAGAGCAGCGTGCCGCCGACCGCGATGGCGGCCAGCGGCACCCGGCCGAGGTGCCCGACGACGGCGGTGTCGACCAGCACATAGAGCGGCTCGGCCGCGAGCACCACCAGGGCGGGCAGAGCCAGCGACGCGATGCGTCGCATGCCGCCGTCGTGACGGTGGGCGGCGGGCGAGTCGGAAGACGCGGCGGACAAGCTCACGAAACATCATGATGCTCATCCGCCGGTAATGAGTGCAAGGCTATGAGGTGCTTACCTCATGAGGCCTGCCGCACAACCTGCAGTCACCTCACTGGCGCGTGTCCAGCGAGGTCTGCAGGGCCCGGCGGGCCTGCTCGCGAGCCTCGTCCGGGGGCGGGGGCTTGGGCTTGGCAGCCATGATCGTGGTCCTTCCGCGTCAACGGGGCGCACGAGCGCCCGAGGATCGGTCGAGCGGCGGCATCGCGGACCGGTCCGGGATCGCCGGGCCTGGCGCGGGCGACGCACCCGGGTGGATGAACCCGGGTGGCTCGTGGATCACGCGGCCGGAGCTGTGGTCACGGCGGCGCAAACCGAATCACCGTTAAGTCAAACTATCGTTAAGTCCCGAGAGCTGCGACGGCTATCTCGCCATGCGAGACAAGGATGCAGGGGAGAGCGAGACGCCGTAATGCGTCAGAGAACGTGGTGATCGAGCTGTTCACGGACGGCCAGCACGACGTCCGTGGGCGTGCCGTGACCGGTGAATCCCGCCGCGAGCCGGTGTCCCCCGCCGCCCAGCGCGACCGCGACCCGGCTGACGTCGACCGCGCCCTTACTGCGCAGCGACACCGCCCATTCCCCGTCGCCGGACTGCTTGACCAGCACGGACACGTCGGCCTCGGCCACCGTGCGGACCGGGTCGATCAACGCGTCCATCACATGCGGCCGCTGGCCGTGCCGCCCCAGATCGTCGAGCGTCACATAGGTCCAGACCATGCCGTGCCCCGCGGCGGCGGCCGGATCCAGCGCCGCCCGGCCGAGCACCTCGCCGAAGAGCTTCATCGCGCCGAACGGCCGGGTGTCGAAAACCCGACGCGAGATGTCACCCGGCCGGATGCCGGTGGCGATCAACCGGGCCGCCATCTCATGCACCCGCGGCGTGGTCATCTCGAACTTGAACGAGCCGGTGTCGGTGGCCAACGCGACGTACAGGCACTCGGCGATCGCCTGATCCACCTCGACACCCAGACGGTCGAGCAGGTCCCCGGCCACCATCGCGGTGGCGGCCGCGCCGTCGTCGACCAGGTTGACCTGGGCGAAGCGGGTGTTCGAGGCGTGATGGTCGAGCGCCACCGTGGCCTCGGCCCGCTCCAGCCGGTCGGCCAGCGCGCCCAGCCGGGACGCGGCGGCGGCGTCGAAGGCCACCATCAGGTCGGGATCGGCGCAGGCCCGCTCCTGCGGCACCAGCAGATCGAGTCCGGGCATGCCGGCGAGCGGTTCCGGCACCTCGAACTCGCCCGGAAAGGTGGCCTGCACCTGCGCCGCGCCCAAGCGGCACAGACCGAGCCCGACGGCGAGCATGCTGCCCAGCGCATCGCCGTCGGGGTTCACGTGACAGACCAGCAGCACGCGGCCGGACGGGAGGAACCGGCGGATCGCGCCGACGGCGGCCGACCAATCGCCGTCCGCCACCGCGCCGGCCGCGCCGGACATCGCAGGAGCGTCGGTCACCCGCGGTCCTCGTGCGCGCCGACGGAGACGTCAGCGTCGTCATCCTCGTCGGACTCCGCAGTCTTGTACGGGTCCGGGTCGCCGGCGTACTGCTTGCCGGCCGCCAGGCGCTGCACCTCGGCGTCGCGGTGCCGGGCCGCGGCCAGCAGATCGTCGATCTCCTTGGCGTGGTCCTGCACGTTGTCCAGCACGAACGCGAGGCTCGGCGAGTGCCGCAGGCCGAGCGCGTGCCCGACGCGGCTGCGCAGCATGCCCTTGGCGCTCTCCAGCGCGGTGGCCGTGCCGCTCTGCTCGGCGGCGTCACCCAGCACGGTGTAATAGACGGTCGCCTCACGCAGGTCGCCCGTGATCCGGGCGTCCGTGATCGTCACCATGCCGAGCCGGGGATCCTTGATCTCCCGCACCAGCGAAGCCACCAGTTCGCGCACGCGCTCCGCGTGCCGACGAGTCTTGGCCGGGTCCGACATATCGCCACCTCCGACAACCGTGCCCGCGGGGAGAATCGTTCCCCGCCCAACTCCCGAAGCCTACCCAGGCCGTGTCCCGACGGAACGCGCCGCTCAGTCGTCGTCCTCGCCGTGCAGGCCGCGCCGCACGGACAGCAACTCGATCTCGGGCCGCGCCGCCATCTGCCGCTCGCAGGCGTCCACCACATCACGGGCGTGTGCCGCGTCCGCGGCCACCGCGGCGACACCCACCCGCGCCCGCCCGTAGCGGTCGAGAAAGCCCACCTCGGCCGCGCTGACCTCACACTTGCGCAGCATGGCGATGATCGGGCGGACATAGGAACGCTTCCTCTTCAAGGTGCGCGCGTCGTCCGGCAGCAGCAGGTCGAACACGGCGGTCGCGGTGAACATCGGCAGCAGGCTACCCGGGGAGCCCTCCGGCGGTCACGCCGGTTTCCGGGCCACCAGCACATCGCGTTCGATCGACTGATCGACCCGGTGGGACAGATCGTGGTACTCCACCGGTTCGAGTCCGCCGGCCCGCAGGATCTCCTCGGCGCGGGCACGCCCGGCCACCCGCGTGTTCCACGACAGCCCCAGCGCGCCGCCCCTGCGCAGCAGCCCCACCCAGACGGGAACGGCTCGTTCCAGCAACTCCACCGGCCTGCGGGAGAGGCCGCCGGCGGCATCGTGACTGCCGTGCGCCACGCCGTACGGCAAGTCGGCCACCAGGACGTCGGCGCAGTTGCCGCGCAGCAACCCGTCGAGCTGTGTGGTGTCCGCCTGCACCACGGTCAGCCGCTGCACGTCGCCGGCCTTCCGGTCGGCTCTGGATGCCGCGACGGTGACCTCCACCCGGCGGCCGACGCGCCGTCCGTGGCGACGAACCGGAACCAGGTCGGCGGTGTGCTTGAGGCGTTTGCGCTTCAGATAGGTCTGCAGGAACAGCTTGTACGCCTCCACGTCCTTGCCGTCGATTTCCACGCCGATGGCGTGGTAGCCGTACATCAGGGCCTGGTTGAGCGTGGTGCCGCGCCCGCAGAGCGGGTCGCAGACGGTGAGCCGGTCCGCGAGCATCCGCCCGGCCGACGCGGAGGCCAGCAGGGTGAGGTTGAGCAGCAACCGGGTGAACTGTTCGTTGGTCTTGCCGGCGTACTTCGCGATGGTGAGCAGATCGCTGTCGTAGCGCGCCAACGGGCTCAGCGGCACCGGCCGCAGCAGGCCGTCGTCGACCCGTTCGAACAGCGCGTACGCGGCGGACAGGTTGGACAGGTAAGCGACGTCCCGCTCGGTCAGCGCCGTGCCGGACTCGAACGCGAGGTAGCCGACGCCCCCGATGGTCTGCTCGTCGATGCCCTGGACGTCGGTGGAGAGCACCCGGGCGAACGCGGACAGCTCGGCGCGGGCCAGCCGTCCGGCCTGGTCGGCGTAGACACGGTTGGCGGACGGCGCAAGCAGCAAGGCGTACCGGGGCATGGCCGCCATCCTCGCAGCCCGCGCGGCCGGTGCGACGCACGGGCCGGACTCGCACGGCGGGCCACATCATGGGCGAAACGGCCGACGGCCCCCGGCGCGACATGCGCCGGGGGCCGTGCGAACCGTGCCGTGGCCGTCAGGCCCGCGGCTTCTCCCGCATCTCGAAGGTCTCGATCACGTCGCCTACCTGCGGCGAGCCGAAACCGGAGAAGGTCAGACCACACTCGAAGCCCTCGCGGACCTCGGTGGCGTCGTCCTTGAACCTCCGCAACGAGTTGACCGTGACGTTGTCCGCCACCACCACGCCGTCGCGGAGCACCCGGGCCTTGGCGTTGCGCCGAAGGAGACCGGACCGGACCATACAGCCGGCGATGAGACCGATCTTGGACGAACGGAACAACTCGCGGATCTCCGCGGTGCCCTGCTCGACCTCCTCGAACTCCGGCTTGAGCAGGCCCTTGAGCGCCGCCTCGATCTCCTCGATGGCCTGGTAGATGACGCTGTAGTAGCGGATCTCCACGCCGGCGCGGTCGGCCATCTCCTTGACCTTGTTCGAGGCCCGGACGTTGAAGCCGATGATCGTGGCGGTCTGGTCCGAAGACGCGCTCGCCAGGTTCACGTCGCTCTCGGTGATCGCACCGACGCCGCGGTGGATGACCTTGAGCTGCACCTCGTCCGGGATATCGATCTTGAACAAGGCATCTTCCAGCGCCTCGACCGAACCCGAGCCGTCGCCCTTGAGCACCAGAGTGAGCGAGGTCTTCTCGCCCTCCTTGAGCTGCTCCATGAGCGTTTCCAGGGTGGCCCGGCCCCGCGAGTTCGCGAAGCTCGCCGCACGCCTGCGTGCCTGCCGCTGCTCCGCGATCTGCCGGACCGTCCGGTCATCCTCGGCCGCCAGGAACGTGTCACCGGCACTGGGCACCGACGTCAGGCCCAGAACCAGCACCGGTCGCGCCGGGCCTGCCTCGGGCACGGTCTGGCCGTTCTCGTCGAGCATCGCCCGGACACGTCCGTGCGCGCTACCGGCCACGATCGAGTCGCCGGCCCGCAACGTGCCCTTCTGCACCAGGACCGTGGCAACCGCGCCGCGCCCCTTGTCCAGGTGGGCCTCGACCGCGACACCCTGTGCCGGCCCGTCCACCGGAGCGTTCAGCTCCAGCGACGCGTCGGCGGTCAGCAGCACCGCTTCCAGCAGTTCGTCGATGCCGGTGCCGGGCTTGGCCGCCACGTTGACGAACATGGTCTCGCCGCCGTACTCCTCGGCCAGCAGGCCGTAGTCGGCCAACTGCTGACGCACCTTCTCCGGGTTGGCGTCCGGCTTGTCCACCTTGTTCACCGCGACCACGATCGGCACCTCGGCCGCCTTGGCGTGGTTGAGCGCCTCGACGGTCTGCGGCATCACGCCGTCGTCCGCCGCGACCACCAGGATCACGATGTCCGTCACCTGCGCACCACGGGCACGCATGGCGGTGAACGCCTCGTGACCCGGGGTGTCGATGAAGGTGATCGGCCGGTCGTTGCCGTCGTGGTCGTAGGTGACCTGGTAGGCGCCGATGTGCTGGGTGATGCCACCCGCCTCGCCGGCGACCACGTTGGTCTTGCGGATCGCGTCGAGCAGCTTCGTCTTACCGTGGTCGACGTGACCCATGACGGTCACTACCGGCGGCCGGCTGACCAGCCGGTCCTCGGCCACCTCGGCGTCCAGGTCGATGTTGAACTGCGCGAGCAGCGCGCGGTCCTCGTCCTCCGGGCTGACGATCTGCACGTTGAAGCCCAAATGCTCGCCGAGCAGCAGCAGCGTGTCGTCGGAGCACGATTGGGTCGCGGTCACCATCTCGCCCAGGTTGAACATCTCCTGGACCAGCGAGCCGGGATTGGCGTTGATCTTGTCGGCGAAGTCGGAGAGCGACGCGCCGCGAGACAGCCGGACCTCTTGGCCGTTGCCGCGGGGCGCGCCCGAGCTCATCGCCGGAGCCGACAGGTTGTCGAACTCCTGACGCCGCTGCTTCTTCGACTTGCGGCCCCGGGTCGGACGACCGCCGGGACGGCCGAACGCTCCCGCGGTTCCGCCGCCGCGACCGCGACCGCCGCCACCGGGACGACCGGGCGCACCGGTCGGACCGCCGCGGAAGCCACCGCCAGCGCCGCCACCGCGGAAGCCACCGCCACCGCCGCCGCCACCGCGGAAGCCACCGCCACCGCCGCCGCCACCGCCGCGGAAGCCACCGCCACCGCCGCCGCCACGACCGCCGCCGGGACCGCCACGGCCACCGCCGGCGCCGCCGGGACCGCCACCGGGACGTCCGGGACGCTGCGAGGGCATGGAAGCCGGGCTCGGGCGCGGAGGCATGGAAGCCGGGCTCGGGCGCGGAGGCATGCCGGACTGGTTGGAACGCGGCGTGCCGGGCTGGTTGGGACGCGGCATCGACGCCGGCGACGGACGGGAGCCGCTTCCGGAGACGCCGAACGGGTTGTTGCCGGGGCCACGCGACGGCGGACGCGGGTTGCCTCCGCCCGGACCGGGCCGGGCCGGTGCGCTCCCGCCGGGACCGCCGGTGCGGCCCGCCGCAGGCGAACCAGGCCGCGGCGGCATCGTCCCCGGACCGGGGCGCGGTCGCGTCTCGCGGTCACCCGCGGGCTGCTGCGCGCGGCGCTCGGCGTCGCGGGTGCGGGCAGCCTGTGCGGCCTTGACCGCGGCCTCCTGCTCGGCCTTCAGCGCGGACGCGCGGGCCTCAGCAGCCGCCACCTCGATGTCGTGTGCGCTCGCCGGCTTCGCGACCGGGCCCGGAGCGGGCCGCGGACGACCGCCGCCGGGTGGCTTCGGACGCGCTATCGCGCCCGGCGTGGGTGCCGGAGACGCGGGTGCGCTGGGCGTGGCCGGGGGCGCGGGCCGCCGCGGCGGACCGGGCCGAGCCGTGGTGGCGGGCGTCGCCTTGGGCGCGGGCGGCGCGGACGACGCGGCGGCCGGGGCCGCGGAGCCGTTGTTGCCGTTCTGCGCGTTCAGCGCGCCACGCAGCCGCCGGGCCACCGGGGCCTCGACGGTGCTGGATGCGGACTTGACAAACTCGCCCATCTCTTTGAGCTTGGCGAGCACGGTCTTGCTGTCGACCCCGAGCTCTTTCGCGAGCTCGTGTACGCGGGCCTTTCCTGCCACTGCACTCCTCACTCTTGAGGTCGTGCGGGCAGCACCCGCAACGACCTCACTCGTGCACTAGAAGCCTGGTCATTTCAGGGACTTCATCGTGTGCTCATGTCGGTCGTCCTACCTTGCTGTCCGGATGGGGCGCCGACGCCCCACCATCGGTGGTCCCGTGCGGCACGGAGACCGCACGGATGTGCTCGTCCAGCGAGCCGGTGTCGACGACACCGGTCAGCCGCAGCGCACGCCCCCAGGCGCGACGCCGCTCCGCCAGCGCGAAGCAAGCCAGATCGGGATGCAGATGAGCCCCCCGGCCCGGCAATCGGCGGCTCGGATCCGGCCGGAGCAGGAAAACGTCTCCCGCGCCGACGGCGACGAACCGCACCAATGTGACGGCTGGCGCGCGTTTGCGGCAACCGACACAGGTGCGCGTCGGGCCAGCCATGGAAAAGTCTACTCCTCGTGTCCGCGGCTCGCTTATCCGGTCAGCTCCCCGCCTCCGCGGTCTCCCCCTCGGAGACCGCAGCCGACTCACCGTCGGAGTGAATGTCGATGCGCCATCCGGTGAGCCGGGCGGCCAGCCGCGCGTTCTGCCCCTCACGGCCAATGGCCAGCGAAAGCTGGAAGTCCGGAACGGTCACCCGGGCCATCCGCGCCGCCGCGTCCACCACCTCGACACGCAGCGCCTTGGCCGGGGAGAGCGCGTTCCCGACGAACTGCGCCGGGTCATCCGACCAGTCGATAATGTCGATCTTCTCACCGTGCAGTTCGCTCATCACCGCGCGGACGCGCTGACCCATCGGGCCGATGCAGGCGCCCTTGGCGTTGACTCCGGGCACCGCCGACCGCACCGCGATCTTGGTGCGATGGCCGGCCTCCCGGGCTATCGCCGCGATCTCCACCGTGCCGTCGGCGATCTCCGGCACCTCCAGCGAGAAAAGCTTCTTGACAAGCGCGGGGTGCGAACGCGACAGGGTGATCTGCGGGCCGCGGAAGCCCTTAGCGACGTGCACCACGACGCCCCGGATGCGGGCGCCGTGCTCGTACCGCTCTCCGGGCACCTGCTCGGACTGCGGCAGCACCGCCTCCAGCTTGCCCAGGTCGACGATCACGATGCCCTTCTCGGCGCGCGCGGCGTCCGCCTGGACCACGCCGGTGACCAGGTCGCCGTCGCGTCCCGCGTACTCGCCGAAATGCACCTCGTCGGTGGCCTCCCGCAGGCGCTGCAGGATGACCTGCTTGGCGGTCATCGCGGCGATCCGGCCGAAGTCGTGCGGGGTGTCGTCCCATTCCCGCACCACCGCGCCCTCGCCGTCGAGCTCCTGGGCGAACACCGAAGCGGCACCGGTCCCGCGATCGATCTCCACGCGCGCATGGTGCTCCGCGCCCTCGGTATGCCGGTACGCGGTCAGCAGCGCGGTCTCGATCGCCCCGAGGATCGTTTCGAACGGGATCTCCCGCTCGCGCTCGAGGGCGCGCAGCGCCGCGAGGTCGATGTTCACTCCTCCTCGCCCTCCCCTTCGTCTTCGTCGTCGCCGAAGTCAGCCTGATCCATGCGCTTGAACTCGATCTGCACCTTGCCCGGACCGAGGTCGGCGTACGCCATCGCGCGGTCGTCGAGCGTGATGCCGCTGTCGCTCGCCTCGGTCACCCGGCCGGTGACACCGTTGACTGTCACCAGCCGCCCGACGTTGCGGCGCCAGTGCCGCGGCCGGGTCAGCGGCCGGTCCACGCCCGGCGAGCTGACCTCGAGCTGGTACTCCCCGGCGAGCACCTCGCTGCCCGCGTCATCGGCCGCGTCCAGCGCCTCGGAGATGCCCCGCGACACCACGGCGATGTCGTCCAGGCCGATGCCGCCGTCGGAGTCCACCAGCACCCTCGCCACGTGCCGGCGACCGGCCCGGGACACGCTGACGTCCTCCAGGTCGTACCCTGCGGCGGTGACCACCGGCTCGATGACCGTGATCATCCGTGCCCGGGCGGCCTTCAGATCGATCCGCGGCGCGGCGGGCACCCGCTGCTCCGCGGGGTCCCGGCCACGCCCACCGGTGCGTCGAGAGCCTGGACGTGCACCGGGACGACCACGCTGCGTCATCGAGTCCAGCCTCTCTGCTTTTCTGCCCAGGTGTCACCCTCGGACGCGGCCTGCGCCGACGGCGACATGCCGCCGGGCGATGGCGCCCGGCGTTTGCGCAGAGCGTAACGCGCCGGGCACGTGCTCAGCCCGCCGCCGCTCCCAATGCTCACCATGCCCAGGTCAGCGGCCGTCGCGCCAGTCCTCGCCCCGATGGTGTTGACTACTCGGATGGGCAAGAGGGACAACGGGCGCACCCGCCGCGAGGCGTTCGGCGTCGCGGCCGCGCTGGGCACGGCCGCGTGGACGGTCACCACAGTGGCCGGATGCGGCCTTCTCGGCGACGACTCCGAGCCCGCGCCGGCCCCCGATCCGCTGCAGCCGATCCTGGACGAGGCGCTGGGACTCGTCACGGCGTACGACCGGGCCATGGCGACGCAGCCGGACCTGCGTGACCGGCTCGCGCCGCTGCGCGCCGACCACCACGCGCATGCCACCGCCCTCGCCGGGCTGATCGGCACGGACTTGCCGTCGTCCGCTCCGGCCGCGCCCGCCGCCGCGGCTTCGGCCGGCACGGATGCGGTGAGCGGGCTGCGCCGGGCCGAGAAGCAGGCGCACCAGAGCGCCGTCGCGGCGTGCACCAAGGCACCCGCCGATCGGGTGATGCTGGTCGGCTCGGTCGCCGCGTGCCGGGCCACGCACACCGAGGCGCTGCACCGATGAGCGACCCCCTAGCCGCGGCGCTGGCCGCCGAGGAGGCGGCGATCTACGCGTACGGGCTGATCGGCGTCCGTCTGAACGGTGACGCCGACACCGACGAGGCCCGCACCGCCGAACGCACCCACCGCGACCGGCGGGACGTGCTGGTGAGCCTGATGAGCCGGCTGAAGCGCAGCGCCGCGCCGGCGCCGGCCGGATACCAGCTCCCGTTCGCGGTCACCGACCGGGCCAGCGCACTCCGGCTCGCGGTGCACGTGGAGGACGGCGTGGCCCAGGCGTGGCGGGCCTGCCTGCCACTGCGCGACGGAGTGGACCGCGGCACCGCGCTGGCGGCGCTGACCGATGCGGCCGTGCGGGCCACCCGGTGGCGCGACCGTGCGGGCGTGACGCCGGTGACAATGGCGTTCCCCGGCCGAGCGGGCTGAGCCGCGCGGGCTGAGCCGAGCGGGCTGAGCCGAGCGGCGGACGGTGACGGCTCAGGCGAGCGCCAGGCCCACCACGTAAGTCAGGGCGGCGGCGAGCCCGCCCAGCAGGAGCTGCCGGGCACCGCCCCACCACCACGCCCGCGTGGTGAAGCGGGACAGGATCGCGCCCGTGGTGAACAACCCCACGCCGCCCACGCCGAGCGCCAGCGCCAGGCTGTCCGAGCCGAGCAGGTAGGACGCCAGCGGAATCACCGCACCCACCGCGAAACACCCGAACGAGGAGAAGGCAGCGGTCCACGGGCTCGGCAACTCGTCCGGGACCACGCCCAGCTCCTCCTGCGCATGCACGCGCAGGGCCTTCTCCGGGTCGGCTTTCAGCACGTCGGCGACCTGGCGGGCGAGCTCCAACGGCAGGCCGCGCACGGTCCACATGGCGACGAGCTCGTCGGCCTCGCCTTCCGGGTCGCGGCGCAACTCGCGCAGTTCCTTGTCGAGCTCGGCCGCGACCTGTTCGTTCTGCGTCCGGACGCTCGTGAACTCGCCGATGCCCATCGAGACCGCACCGGCCACCAGCCCCGCGACCCCGGCCAGGATCAGAGTGGCGGAACTCACTCCGCCGCCACCCATGCCGGCGATCAGCGCGATGTTGGTGACCAACCCGTCCATCGCCCCGAACGTGGCCGCGCGCAGCCAGCCGCCGGAGACGTCGGAATGGTGGTGCTCGACGGTCTGTGTCACGGGAGGGTGAGGATCTCGTGGCCGTCGTCGGTCACCACGAGCGTGTGCTCGAACTGGGCCGTCCACCGGCGGTCCTTGGTCACCACCGTCCAGCCGTCCGGCCACATCTCGTATTCGTAGGTGCCCAGCGTGATCATCGGCTCGATGGTGAACGTCATCCCCGGTTCCATGACCGTGTCCAGTTGCGGGTTGTCGTAGTGCGGGATGTAAAGCCCCGAGTGGAACGTCTCGGCGATGCCGTGCCCGGTGAAGTCGCGCACGACGCCGTAGCCGAACCGCCGCGCATAGGCCTCGATGACCCGGCCGATCGCGTTGATCGGGCGGCCCGGCGCCACCGTGCGGATGCCGCGCATCATCGCCTCGCGGGTGCGCTCCACCAGCAGCCGGGCCTCGTCCGCGGTCTCGCCGACGCAGAAAGTGGCGTCGGTGTCGCCGTGCACCCCGTTGATGTACGCCGTGACGTCCACGTTGATGATGTCGCCGTCCTCCAGCACGGTGGAGTCGGGGATGCCGTGGCAGATCACCTCGTTCAGCGAGGTGCAGCACGACTTGGGGAAGCCCTTGTAACCCAGCGTGGACGGGTACGCCCCGTGGTCCACCAGGAACTCGTGCACCACGCGGTCGATCTCGTCGGTGGTCACGCCCGGCTTACAGTGCTCACCGGCCAGTTGCGTGGCCTGTGCGGCGAGCCGTCCCGCCAGACGCATCTTCTCGATGGTTTCCGGCGTCTGCACGTGCGAGCCGCGCCACGGCTGGGGGCGGGCCTTGCCGACGTACTCCGGGCGGGTGATCTGCGCCGGAACCGCCCGCCAGGGCGACTGTGTTCCCGGCTTCAGGGGGGCGCGAACGGTCATGAGGCCACACTATCGCCGCAGCGTCACCGCCCGTGGTCACGGCCCGCAAACCGCGACGTACGCCATGCCATGCGCGTGACCCCTTCTTGCTGCCCCCTGACCGCTGTGTAATCGTGTTTGCGTGGATCAAGACGGTCGGGACCAGAATTTCTCTGCCGCCAGTCAGGTGAACGGCGACCACGTGGAGGTCGTGGTGACCGGCGAGGTCGACATGTCCACCGCCGATGCCCTGTTCCGTGCCGCGACACCCGACGGGGTGCACTGCGCCACGCTCGACCTGAGCGCGGTCACGTTCTTCGACTCGGCCGCGATCCATGCCGTGATCCGGCTCGCCGATCGCTACCCCGGTGCGCTGGAGGTGCGGCCGTCGCCGCAGGTCCTGCGCGTGCTGGAGATCTCCGGGCTGGCCGGGCAGCCGTGGCTCAAGCCGCCTTCGTGATCGGTCGGCGCAGCGTCACCGAGGTGCCCGAGTCCGATCGCGAGACGGACATCTCCGACAGTGCTCCGATCAGCGCCAGCCCGCGACCGCGGAATCCCGCCGCGGTGGACGGACGCCAGCTCCCGGTGTCCCGCACGGTCACCGTCACGGCGTCCGCGTCGAGCGACGCTTCCACGGTGATCACCGGAGCGGTCGGTTCGACCGGGTGTTCGATGGCGTTCGCCGCCGCTTCGGACACCGCCACGGTCAGGTCGAAGATGTCGTTCTCGGGCACCTCGTGCGCGGTCAGGAAGTCCTCCAGCCGACGGCGCAGCAAGCTCAGCCGGGTGGGGTCCGACGGCAGCCGGAGCTGAAACTCGCGCGGCTCGGTGACCTGCAGGGCAAGCAGCGCGATGTCGTCCCGGCGTTCCCGCAGCGAAGCCTTGCTGATCAGGGCTTCCAGCAGGTCGTCCACATGGCCGGCCGGCTTGGTCAGGTCGGCGGCGACCCCGGCCATCCCGGAGTCGACACCCTCCGCGCGGTCCTCCACCAGCCCGTCGGTGAACAGCAGCAGCCGGCTACCCGGAGCGAGATCGCGCTGCAGAGTCGGATAGTCGACATCACGCACCGCGCCGATGGGTGGCCCGAGCGCCGAGGTGTGCAGGAACGTCGCCGCCTCCCCCGGCGCGGCCACCGCCGGCGACGGGTGGCCCGCCGAGGAAAACCGCAGCACCCGGGTGTGCGGATCGAACCGGACGCACACCACCGTCGCGAACTGTCGCCGGCCCAGGTTGTCCACCAGCCGGTTCAGCCGGGTCAACGCCGCACCGCAGTCGAAGCCCTCCAGGATGTACGCGCGCAGGGCGTTGCGAAGCTGCCCCATGCCCGCGGCGGCCTGCACGCCCTTGCCGACCACGTCCCCGATGATCAGGAACAACTGGTCGTCCGGGTTGGTGATCACGTCGTACCAGTCGCCGCCGACCTCCGCCTCGCTGCTGCCCGGCAGGTAGCGGCTGGCCAGGATCGCGCCGGGCACCCGCGGCAGCGACTGCGGCAGCAGGCTGTGTTGCAGGGTGCTCGCGATCCGGTGTTCCGCCTCGTAGAGTTGCGCGTTCTCCAGACGCAGACCGATCAGCCGGGCGAGCTGGGTGAGCAGGCCCGGCTCCGGGGCGCCGTCCGCACCCGCCCAGACGCTCAGTTCGCCCAGGGTGGTGCCCGCGGTGTCGGGCAGCGACAGCACCGCGACCGGATCCGCGGATCCCTCCGCGCCGCCGTCCACCTCGGCCCGCGCGCCGGGCACCGTGAGCCGGACCCGTCCCGCCCCGGTCATCGCCTTCACGTGCTGGGCGGCCACCCGCAGCACCTCGCTGGTGGTGTTCACGGTGCTCACCGCGGCCGCCGCGTCGACCAGACCGCGCAGCCGGCTGATGATCTGCCGACGAGACTGTCCGAGGTCCAGGTTGGATCGCACCCGGGCGGTCAGTTCCCGCGCCGAGAACGGCTTCACGAGGTAGTCGTCGGCGCCCACCGACAGGCCCTCGACGCTGGCTTCCTCGCCGGCCCGGGCGGAGAGCACCACGATCGGCACGTCCCGGGTCCGCTCCTGGGCACGCAGCGCCCGGATCAACGCGAAACCGTCCAGCCGGGGCATCATCACGTCGGTCAGCACCAGGTCGAACATCTGCTGCCGGGACGCCTCCAGCGCGGCCTGGCCGTCGGCCACTGCCGTCACGTCCCACATCGGCCGCAGCAGCCGCGACACGTGGTCACGCAGGTCTGCGTTGTCGTCGGCGAGCAGGATCCGCCCTCGGCGGCTGTCGTGCAGGGCACCCACCGGCGGCTGCCCCGCGTCCGCATCCGGCGGCTCCTCGGTCCACCAGTGCGCCTCCTCGACATAGAGGCGGGGTTCCGCCTCGGGAACCACCGGGGCCTCGCCCTGGAGGATCCGGTCGGCGGGCAGGTGGGCCGTGCCGAGCGGGATCCGGACCGTGAACACGCTGCCACGGCCCAGTTCACTGGTCGCCGCGGCGCTTCCGCCGTGCAGTTCGGCCAGCTCGCGGACCAGCGCCAGGCCGATGCCGGTGCCCTCATGGCTGCGCGACCACGTGTCGGCGATCCGGTGGAAACGGTCGAAGAGCATCGGTTGCTCGGCCTCGGACACGCCGATGCCGGTGTCCGCCACTTCCAGCACCGCGTCCCGCCCGTCCGCCGACAGGCGCACCGTCACGCCACCCTCGCGGGTGAACTTGACCGCGTTGGACAGCAGGTTGAGGACGATCTTCTCCCACATCTCGCGGTCCACATAGACCGGTGCCGGCAACGGCCGGAGGTCCACCGTCAGGTCCAGGCCGGCCCGCTCGGTGGCCGAGCGGAAGGTGCTGGCCAGCCGGGCGGTGTAGTCCGGCAGGTCGGTCGCCCGGTACGCCGCGCGCATCCGCCCGGACTCCAGACGCGAGAAGTCAAGCACCGTATTGACCAGCTTGAGCAGGCGGAACCCGTTGCGCTGCATGGTCTCCAGCCGGTGACGGAGCTCGTCCGGCAACTGCGGCACGGCGAGCATGTCCTCCACCGGACCGAGGATCAGGGTCAGCGGCGTACGGAACTCGTGGCTCACGTTGGAGAAGAAGTTCGTCTTCGCGGCGTCCAACGCGGCCAGGTCGGCGGCACGGCGGCGCTCCTGCTCGTACGCGCGGACGTTGGCCACCGCCCGGGAGATCTGCGCACACACCAGGTCGAGGAACGCGGAATAGTCCTGATCCACCGCGAGGTACTTGCTCACCCCCACCACGAGCAGCCCCACGTTGCCGGTGCCGATGCCCACCGGCAGAGCCAGGGCCTGCGTGGCGGCGGTGTCCGGGACGGCGGCGCACGCCTCGGCCAGCGGCAGCTCACCCGGCCGACCCGTGCCGAGCACCTGGTGGATGGTCCCGAGGCAGGCATCGCCGAACGCCGCGAACTCGCGCGCCGCCGCCCCACTCGCCCCGACCAGCGTGAGCCCGCCGCCGTCGTTCGGGTCGTCCAGATAGAGTGCGGCGAACGGCACGTCCGCCGCGTTCTCCCCGAGCACCTGCGCGACCTGCGCGCCCAGCGAGCCCTGACCGGTGGCGCCGGCCAGCCGGGAGCCCAGCGCGCTCAGCGTCCGCACCCGGCGCTCGTTGAGCACCCGTTTGGTGGTCTCGGTGACGATGCACAGCACGCCGCCGACCGAGCCGCTGGATGACCGGATCGGGTCGTACGAGATGTCGAAGTACGTGTGCTCCAGGAAGCCGTATCGGTCGATCGTGAACTGGTGATCGGTCGCCCAGTAGGACTCGTCGGCGCGCACCACGCCGTCGAACAGCTCCTGCAGCAACGTCCACGTCTCCGCCCACATCACGTGTCCGGGTCGGCCCAGCGAGACCGGGTGCTTGCTGCCCATGGTGGCGATGTAGGCGTCGTTGTAGAGGACGCAGTATTGCGGGCCGTAGAAGATGACGATCTGCGCGCGAGAGGCGAGCGTGGTGGCGACCGCGTTCTGCAACTCCGCGGGCCAGCCAGCCGGCGGCCCGAGCGGTGTCTTCGCCCAGTCCAGCGCCCGCATCCGGCGGCCCATCTCACCGCCACGCTCGAACGCGGTGCGAAGAAGCTCCGGCAGGGCGCTCTCCGAGCCGGCGCTCATTTAGCCCTCCCGCGATGATCCGCCGCTGGCCGAATGGTGCCGGCCACGGTGCGTGCACGGTAGCACCGATCGCGATCCGGCCTCAGCCGGAGTGCGACAGGCCGACCGCCACGCCGCTCCCGCACCACGGTCGGGGGACACCGCCGAGGCCGGCCCGCTCGGTTCTCCCGGTGGCTGGATCGCTTCCGACCGGGGCGGGTCAGGCGGCGAGCGCGGGCCGGGTGAGATCCGAACGCCGCGCCGCCGCGCTCGCCAGGGCCTCGAACACGCGCAGGTCACCGGTCCGCTCCGGGTGCCACTGCACACCGAGAGCGAAGACCCGCCGCGGGTCCTCAAGGATCTCCGCGACGCGGTCCTCCGGGCACCAGCCGCTCACCGTGAACGTGCCCGGGTCGTCGACCGCCTGGTGGTGAAAGGAGTTCACGGTCAGGTGGGCGCCGAGCAGGGCGTGCGCCCGGCTCGCCGTCTGCACCACCACCTCATGCCGCCCGTACGCGGAAGCGTCGGCCGACAACGGATCGGTGCCGGGTGCCGCGCGGTGCCGGTCGTGCCCGATCACGTCGGGCAGGTGCTGGTGCAGCGAGCCGCCGCCGGCCACCGCCATCAACTGCATGCCCCGGCAGACACCCAGAATCGGCAGGTCCCGTTCCAGGGCGGCGTGCATGAGCATCAGCTCGGAACGGTCCCGGACCTCGTCCACGTCCGCGGCCGGGTGCAGCCGAGCGCCCCAGTGCCGCGCGTCGATGTCGCCGCCGCCGGTGAACACGATGCCGTCCAACGAATCCAGCACGTCCACGCCCGGATCGTCCGGAGTGATCAGCACGGCGCGACCGCCGGTGGCATGCACCGCCCGCACGTACGACATGGGCAGCATGCCCGCCATCAGGTCATTGCCGCCGTACTGCACCTGCTGGGCGTACGCGGTCAGTCCGATCAGGGGCCTGCGCATGTGCCGCGGTCCTCCTCGTCGCTTGTCGTCTCGTCTCGCCGGTGCAACGCCTCAGGCGCTCGCCGCGCTCACCAGGGCGCCGAAGAGCCGCCGATCGCGGGACACTTCGGGGTGCCACTGCACGCCGAGCACAAACGGGCGGCCCGGATCCTCCAGCGCCTCGACCACACCATCGGCCGCCCATCCGGTGACGCTGAGCGCGCCGGCGTCCGCCACGCCCTGGTGGTGATAGCAGTTGATCTCGCGGTCGGCGCCCATCAACTCGGCGATCCGGCTACCTGATTCGAATACCGCCTGCTGGCTGCCGTAAACGCCGGGCGCGGGCCGATGCTTGTCGTGGCCCACCACGTCCGGCAGATGTTGCTCCAGCCGGCCACCCGCGGCCACCGCCAGCACCTGCATCCCGCGGCACACGCCGAGCACCGGAAGATCCGTCGCGAGCGCGGCGCGGGCCAGCGGCAACTCGGCGGCGTCCCGCTGCGGACGGGTGTCGGTCAGCGGCTGCGGCGACGCGCCGTACCGCGCCGGGTCGACGTCCGCGCCGCCGCCCAGCACCAGCCCGTCCATCCGCCGCAGCACGTCGGTGTCCGCGTCGTCCGGAGGCAGCAGCACCGCTCGCCCACCGGCCAGCGTCACGGCCTCGACGTACGCATGCGGCACGAGCGTGGTCGGCAGCCGGTGCCAGACACCCCAGGAGGCCGGCTCCACATAGGTGGTGATACCGATGAGCGGACGCATCATTCCACCGTAACCACCTTGCGTTACGGATCGGGACACAGGCGCGCGGCGCCCCCCGATGACGGGGGGGCGCCGCGCCCGGGTCCCCGCCCACCCGCATGGGGTCGTGGCCACGCGGGCGGGGATTCGACCCCTTCGCCCGGCTCAGGTGGGCCGGCACGTGGGAGATCGATTCCCGGCCGACGCGAGCGTTAAACGCATCACAGCGGTGTGACGTAGGCCCCGGTGATGCCGCCGTCCACGACGAACTGCGAAGCCGTCATGAAGGAGGCGTCGTCGCTGGCCAGAAAGGCCACCGCGGCGGCGATCTCGGCGGGCTCGGCGAACCGGCCCATCGGCACGTGCACCAGCCGGCGCGCGGCCCGCTCCGGGTCCTTCGCGAACAGGTCCATCAGCAGCGGCGTGGCCACCGGGCCGGGGCACAGCGCGTTGATCCGGATGCCCTCGCGGGCGAACTGCACCCCCAGCTCGCGGGTCATCGCCAGCACGCCGCCCTTGCTGGCGGTGTACGCGATCTGCGAGGTGGCCGCGCCGAGCAGCGCCACGAACGACGCCGTGTTGATGATCGAACCCTTGCCCTGACGCTGCATGTGCGGGATCGCGTACTTGCAGCAGAAGAAGACCGAGGTGGTGTTGACCCGCAGCACCCGTTCCCACGCGTCCAGCCCGGTGACCAGGATCGAGTCATCGTCCGGCGGGGAGATCCCGGCGTTGTTGAAGGCGATGTCCACCCGGCCGTGCCGCCGGACCACACCGTCGAACAGCTCGCGCACCGCCTGCTCGTCGGCGACGTCACAGGCCACGAACTCGCCGTTCACCTCCTGCGCCACCGCCTCGCCCGCCTCCGCCGAGACGTCCACGCACACCACCCGCGCACCCTCGGCGGCGAACCGCCGCGCGGTCGCCAAGCCGATGCCGCTGCCCGCGCCGGTGATCACGGCGACCCGGTCCTGCAAACGTTCCACGTGGTTCCCTCTCTGTGCCCCGTCGCCTCTCTCTGTGCCCCGTCGCCTCGCGGGTGCCGTTCAGTCGTCACTCGCGATGAAGACGTTCTTGACATCGGTGAACGACAGCAGCGCGTCCGGCCCCAGCTCCCGGCCCAGCCCGGACTGCTTCATCCCGCCGAACGGCGTCCAGTAGCGCACCGAGGAATGCGAGTTGACGCTCAGCGTGCCGGTCTGCACCGCCCGGGACACCCGCAGCGCCCGGCCCAGATCACGGGTCCACAGCGATCCGGACAGGCCGTACTCGGTGTCGTTGGCCAGCCGGATCGCCTCCTGCTCGTCGCGGAACGGCAGGACCGACACCACCGGGCCGAACACCTCCTCGCGCCAGTGCGGGTCGGCCGTGGACCGGGCCAGCAGCACCGTCGGCGGGAACCACCAGCCTTCGCCGGCCGGAGCGCTGCCGGCGAAGGCCACCTCGGCGTCCCGGACGTACCCGGCCACCCGGCGGCGATGCCCCTCGGAGATCAGCGGACCCATCTGCGCCTGCGGCGTGGACGGGTCGGTGACCCGGAACGCCCGCACCGCCGGTTCCAGCAGACCGAGGAACTTCTCGTACACGGAGTCCTGGACGAGCAACCGGGAACGCGCGCAGCAGTCCTGGCCGGCGTTGTCGAAGACACTCGCCGGCGCGGACGCGGCGGCACGTTCCAGGTCGGCGTCGGCGAAGACGATGTTGGCGCTCTTGCCGCCGAGCTCCAGCGTCACCCGCTTCACCTGCTCGGCGCAGCCCGCCATGATCGCCTTGCCGACGCCGGTGGATCCGGTGAAGCAGACCTTGCGCACCCGCGGATGAGTGACGAACCGGCGGCCCACCACGTCCCCACGGCCGGGCACCACGATGAACACGTCCTCCGGCAGGCCCGCCTCCCGCGCCAGCTCACCCAGCCGGATCGCGGTCAGCGGGGTGAGCTCGGCCGGCTTGAGCACCACCGTGTTGCCCGCGGCCAGCGCCGGGGCGAACCCCCAGGCCGCGATCGGCATCGGAAAGTTCCACGGCACGATGACGCCGACCACGCCCAGCGGCTCGTGGAACGTCACATCCAGGCCGCCGGGCACCGGGATCTGCCGCCCGGACAGGCGTTCCGGCGCTCCGGCGTAATAATGCAGCACGTCCCGGACGTTGCCCGCCTCCCAGCGGGCGTTGCCCACGGTGTGGCCGGCGTTGCGCACCTCCAGGCCGGCGAGCTCGTCGAGGTGCTCGTCCACCAGCGTGGCGAAGCGGCGCAGCAGGCGTGCCCGGTCCCCCGGCGCGACCGCGCGCCAGGACTCGAACGCCCGGTCAGCGCGCTCGATCGCCGCGTCCGTCTCCGCCTCGCCGTTGTCCGGCACCGTGGTGAACCGCTCGCCGGTGGCCGGGTCGATCACGTCAGTCGTCACGCGTACCTCCCGGGCCGATCCTCACACGCGCACCCGGACCGCCGGTCATAGACGCTCGAAGCCACGCCGCAGTTCCCAGTCGGTGACCGCGGCGTCGAAGGCGGCGAGCTCGACCTTGGCCATGTTCGCGTAGTGCGCCACCACGTCGGCGCCGAACGCCTCCGCGGCGGGCCCGCTGCGTTCCCACAGCCCCGCCGCCTCACGCAGGGTTGCCGGTACGCGCGGCGCACCCTCGTCCAGGTAGGCGTTGCCGGGGTGCTCGTCCTCCAAGGCGAGCTCGTTCTCGATGCCGTGCAGGGCGCCCGCCACCAGCGCGGCGATCGCCAGGTACGGGTTCACGTCGCCGCCCGGCACCCGGTTCTCCACCCGCATGCCCTCCCCGTGACCGGCGATACGCAGCGCACAGGTGCGGTTGTCCACGCCCCAGCGCAACGCGGTCGGCGCGAACGAGCCCGGCTGGTAGCGCTTGTAGGAGTTGATGTTCGGCGCGAACAGCAGGCCGAAGTCGCGCATGGTGGCGAGCAGCCCGGCCAGCACCCGCTGCCCGATGGCGCTCAGGTGCGCCGGGCCGTCGCCGAGCATCGCCGACCGGCCGTCCTCGCCGCGCAGCGAGAAGTGGATGTGGCAGGAGTTGCCCTCGCGGTCGTTCGGCTTGGCCATGAAGGTGAGCGCCATGCCCTCCTGCGCGGCGATCTCCTTCGCCCCGTTCTTGTAGATCACGTGGTGATCCGCACAGGTGAGCGCGTCGGTGTAGCGGAAGGCGATCTCGTGCTGGCCGAAGTTGCATTCACCCTTCGCGCTCTCCGGGACCAGACCCGCGCCGTACATCTCGTTGCGGATGCGGCGCAGCAACGGTTCCACCCGGGCGGTGCCCAACAGCGAATAGTCGACGTTGTACTGGTTCGCCGGGACAAGGTCCCGGTAGTTCTTCGACCAGGCCTGCTCGTACGTGTCGCGGTACAGGACGAACTCCAACTCGGTCCCCGCGTACGCGGTCAGGCCGTGCGCCGCCAGCCGGTCCAGTTGGCGGCGCAGGATCTGCCGGGGTGAGGCATACACCGGATCGCCGCCGGTGGTCTCCAGATCGGCCAGCACCATGGCGGTGCCCGGCTGCCACGGCACCCGGCGCAACGTGCCGAAATCCGGCCGCATCACGAAGTCGCCGTAGCCGGAGTCCCAGGACGACATCGCGTACCCGTCCACGGTGTTCATGTCCACGTCGACCGCGAGCAGGTAGTTACACCCCTCGCTGCCGCCGCGCACCACCTCGTCCACGAAGTACCGGCCGTGCAGGCGCTTGCCCTGCAGGCGCCCCTGCATGTCGGTCAGGGCCAGCAACACCGTGTCGACGCTGCCGTTGTCCACCGCGACGTCGAGATCTTCGAGATCCATGCAGAAGTCCTATCAGTCCGTCGGCATGGTCGGCATGGTCTGCTCCCCGTGCGCCGCCCTCTCCAGCAGGTTCTGCCTCGGACCGGTGAACCACCTGCGGGCACCGGCGAACCACCAGATCGTGGCCGCGCCCACCACCACGGCCACCGCCACGATCGTGTAGTTGAAGGTCTCCGCCGTGACCGGACTCGACGTGGGCAGCACGAACAGCACGCAGATGACGACCACCCAGACGATCGCGATCCACCCGATCGGCGCGCTCCACCGGCCCAGGTTCCACGGTCCCGGCTGGAAATCCGGGCTCAGCCGGCGCAGCAGCACCGGTCCCACGTACGCGATGTAGAGGCCGATCACCGCGATCGAGGTGGCGGCGAGGTAAGCGGTGGTGTTCCACAGCGACGGCAGCACCAACAGGGTGGAGATCGTGACGCACAGCCAGATCGAGTTGGTCGGCGTTCCGGTACGCGGATTCACCTGCTTCCACCACCGGGAGCCGGGCAGCGCGCCGTCGCGAGCGAACGCGTACGCCATCCGCGAGTTGGCGGTGACCGAGGCCATGCCGCAGAAGAACTGCGCGACCACGCAGATGAACAGCAGGAACGTGCCGAGGTTGTGGCCCACCGCGTCGATGAAGATCTGCGCCGGGGGCAGACCGAGGTCGGTGTCCCGTTCGGCCGCATAATCCTGGATCGACCAGGTGATGGCCACCAGCAGCACGAAGCCGGCGGCGATCGAGACGACCACGGACATCACGATGCCGCGCGGGGCGGCGCGGGCCGCGTCGTGCGTCTCCTCCGCCACGTGCGCCGACGCGTCGTACCCGGTATAGGTGTACTGAGCCATCAACAGGCCGATGAGAACCGCGTACACCGAAGCGCCGGCGAACCCGAAGCCTGTCGCGTTCTCCACCTGGGTGAACACCTCGGAGATCGGCTTGTGCTGATCCGGCACGATCGCCAGCACCGCCACGATGACCGCCACGCCGATCAGATGCCACCACGCGCTGACGTCGGACAGCAGCCGGACCAGGCTGACGCCGAAGGTGTTCAGCAGGCCGTGCGCCACGATGATGATCAGGAAGATCAGGAACGTACGCCCGGCGGTCACCTCCATGTCGAAGGTCAGGCTGAGGAACGCCGACGTGGTGATGGCGGCGCCGAAGTCGATCGCCGCGGTGACCGCCACCTCGCCCAGGAAGTTGAACCACCCGACGAACCACGCCCAGGCTGCCTTGTTGCGCTTGGCCAGCGCGGCGGCCCACCAGTACAGCGCACCGGCCGTCGGGTACGCCGAGCACACCTCGGCCATCGCCAGCGCCACAAACGTGACCATGCCGCCGACGAACAGCCAGCCGAGCGTGATGGCCAGCGGACCACCCGCCGCCATCGCGATGCCGTACGACGTGATGGCTCCGGCCAAAATGGAAATGATCGAGAACGAAACGGCAAAGTTCGAGAAGCCGGACAACCGGCGGTGCAACTCTTGCTGATACCCGAGTTGGGCCAGGCGTTCTTCATCGGTGTTGGGGACGGGATGGGCGCTCATGTGTCTCCCCTCGCCGTGGGCGTGTGGAGATCATCTACCGCCCGTGTTACGGGCGTCAATGAGGTGCGTTAATTGCGTTGCCGCAGTTCGCTCCGGGTGGGCACACTCGTGGCATGACAGGGCACCGATACGCCGGGCGCGGGACCACCCGCGTGCCGTTGCGCGTGACCCTGCCGGTGTTCTGCCGCCTTCCGGCGCTCTGATGCCACGGCGCGCGGAGCCCTCGGCAGGCTTCGCGGACACCTACCGGGAGACCGGGAAACCGGTCTCCGTCCCGCGGCGGCGCGGGAGCGCGGTCACCTCTCTCACACGCACGGCATAGCCGTCGCCACGCCCGCTCCCGCGCCGTCGCCCTCTTCCGTCGTTTCTTCCGGCACTCTCCACACCCTTCCGAGTGCCGCATTCGCCCGCCCGACCACCCGACGTCGCCCGCCCGACCACCCGATGGCGCGGTCTGGCCGTAGCCCGCATAACAGCCCTCCGCGACGCCCCGCCGCACAAGATGCTTATCGATCTTGGACTTGGCGGGGCAGAGATGCGGCTTTTGTTCGCCTCCACGGCCCACGGAGTTCAAGATCGCTGCATCCTGGGGCCCGCCCGCGGGGCCGGGACGCCCGATGGGGTGAGGGGGAAAATCTACAGCGTCGAGTCTAGAAATACTGTCGCGGCCGGAATAGCATCCATGGTGTCGGCAAGCACAGCCGACGTGCAAGTGGCAAGGAACCCGAGTTAGTGGCAAGGAACCTGAGTTGGCGTAAGGAGGACGAGATCCCGCAACGATGCGTTATCGCACCGTCCCCGACCCGACAAGAGGTGATCGCTGCCGATCTTTGCGAGGCCGACCGCTAGCGGCACGCAGGCGGATGGCCCTTTGCGCCGGCCGAGAACCGGCATCTCAAGAACTGAACACCGAGGGCCCCGGTGACCCACCGGGGCCCTCGGGCGTGCCGGGAAGCACCCCTGCCACACGCTGAACAGGCAGGAAACACCACTGCACGCCACACAATGAGAAGGGTTGATGAACACCACGTTCGACGATGCCGATTTTCCGGCGTACTCGATGGGCCGCGCCGCCGACATGATCGGGGTGACCCAAGCCTTCCTCCGCAGTCTCGGCGCGGCCGGCCTGATCCGGCCGCAGCGGTCGCTCGGTGGGCACCGGCGCTATTCGCGACACCAACTCCAACTCGCCGGCCGCGTCCGGCAGCTTCTCGACGAGGGTTTGCCACTGGCCGCCGCCTGCCGGATCGTCACCCTTGAGGACCGGCTCGCCACGGCGCAACGCCGGATCGCGGAACTCGGCGGCACCCCGAGCGCCGACGAGGACGCCGAGGTGCCGACACCGACGCATCCCGACATTTCGACCCCGCGATACTTCCGCGCTCCCTGACCCGGGCCGAACAACGCCCGGCCGAACAACGCCCGGCCGAAACAACGCCCGGCCGAACAACGCCGGGCTGAGACACGAGCCGGCCTGCGGCTTTGCGACCAACGGCTGGTCTTCTGTCGTACACGTGTGGGAGGGTCGCCGCATGCCTGCCCTCGACGACTGGCGTCGCCCTCCGCCGACCGGCCGGCAGCGCCGCGTCGACCTCGGCATCGGCCTGTCGGTCACCGCGCTGGCGCTGTTCAATCTGCTGCTGGCGCGCTCCGCCGGCATGTTGTCGTACGGTCCGAGCGGCGCCGCCGAGCAGGTGTGCTGGGTGCTCGCCGTGTCGCTGCCGCTGATCTGGCGGCGCAGCCACCCGGATGTGGTCGCGGTGGTCATCGCGGTGATGTTCGTCGGGGCACAGGTGCGCGTGGTGCCCGAGCAGCAGGTCGCCTCGGGCGTGATCTTCGCCGCGGTGTACGGGTTGGGCGCCTGGGGCCGCGACCGTCGCCGGGCACGCGTGCTGCGGCTTGCCATCATCGCGGCGATGTTCGTGTGGTTGTCCGTGTCGCTGGTGCTGCACCATGGCATGTTGCCCACCGACGGGGCCGGTCCGTTGGGGCCGCTGTTCGCCAGCATCGTGAACGGCGTACTGATCAATGTCCTGATCTTCGGCTTCGCGTACCTGTTCGGAGAGACCGCGTGGCTTGCCGCGCGACGCGAGCACCAGTTGCAGTTGCAGGCCGAGCAGCTTCGGGCGGCGCAGGCGATGGCCGCCGAGCGCGCCATGTTCGGCGAGCGGGTTCGCATCGCCCGCGATCTGCATGACGTGGTGGCCCATCACGTCTCGGTGATGGGCATCCAGGCCGCCGCCGCCCGCCGCAGCCTCGACCGCGATCTCGGCACCGCGCGGACGGCGCTGGCCGCGGTGGAGGACTGCGCCCGGACCGCGGTGCACGAGCTGCGGCGCATGCTCGGCGCGCTGCGTATCGCCGCCCCGCCCGACCACGCCTGGTCCGCTGCCGCGAGCCGGGAGACCGCCCCGGAGCGGGAGACCGCCCCGGAGATCGTGGGCCGCATCGACCGGGTGGGCGAGCTGGTCGAGCGGATGCGGCAGGCCGGGCTGGAGACGAGCCTCGCCGTCTACGGCGAGGCGGTGCCGCTGCCGGATTCGGTGTCGCAGACCGCCTACCGGATAGTTCAGGAGTCGCTGACCAACACGCTGAAACACGCCGCGGCGTCCAGTGTCGACGTGCGTCTGCGCTACCTGGCGCGGGAGCTGGAGATCGACGTGGCCGACGACGGGCGGGGCGGCCCGGCACCGGACGGCCTGCCGGGCCCCGGCCTGGGGCTGACCGGCATGCGCGAGCGCGTCGCGATCCATGACGGCGCGATCGAGATCGGCCCGCGGTCATCCGGCGGCTTCCGGGTGCGCGCGCGGCTGCCGCTGACCGAATCGCTCGCGTCCGGAGCGACCCGGTGAACGGCGGCCCCGCGCGCCCGGCCAGCGCCGTCGGCGACCCGGCCGGATCGGAGCGCCGCGATGCCCCGATCCGGGTGGTGCTGGCGGACGACCATCAACTCGTGCGCAGCGGCTTCCGGGTCATCCTCGATCTGGAGGATGACATCGAGGTGGTCGGCGAGGCGGCGGACGGCCTCCAGGCCGTGGAGCTGACTCGGCGGGCCGCGCCGGACGTCGTCCTGATGGACGTCGAGATGCCCGGCCTGGACGGCCTGGAGGCGACCCGGCGGATCACCGCGCACGACGGGCCGTCGGTGCTCATCCTGACCACCTTCGACCGCGACGACTATCTGTTCGCCGCCCTGCAGGCGGGGGCGAGCGGCTTCCTGCTCAAGAACGGCTCCCCGGAAGAGCTGACCGAGGCGGTGCGCGTGCTCGCCCGCGGCGACGCCCTGCTCGCGCCGGAGGTCACCCGGCGGGTCATCGCGGCGTTCGGCAAGCCCGCGATGGGCGCCGGCGGCGCTCCGGCGGCCCGTCGGCTGGCCGAGCTGACCGCACGCGAACACCAGGTGCTGGTGGAGCTGGCCTCCGGCGCCACCAATGCGGAGATCGCCACCCGGCTGCGGCTGGGTGAGACGACGGTGAAGACGCATGTGAGCCGGGTGCTGATGAAACTCGGCGCCCGCGACCGCACACAGGCGGTGGTGCTCGCGTACGAGCTGGGCGTGGTGCGGCCGGGAGGGTGAGCCGGGTCCTCCCCGCGAAGGATCTTGATGATCATCCGCGTGCCGGACGTGCCGACCGGCGCGAATGCCTAGCGTGAACACCATGACCGAGGAACTGAACGTCGAGGCGGTCTGCCGCAGCTTCGGCGAGCGACAAGTCCTGCGAGACGTCACGTTCGGCGTGGCGGCCGGCCGGATGACCGGGTTCGTCGGTGCCAACGGCGCCGGCAAGACCACCATGATGCGCATCATCCTGGGCGTGCTGGCGGCCGACTCGGGCTCGGTCACCTGGCGCGGGGCCCGGCTGGACCGGGGTGTCCGGCAACGCTTCGGGTATATGCCCGAAGAGCGCGGACTGTACCCGAAGATGACCGTGGCCGAGCAGATCGTCTACCTGGGACGGTTGCACGGACTGTCCGCCAAGGCCGCGCACCACAACACCTCGGCGCTGTTGGACCGCCTCGGCGTCGGTGACCGTGCCGGGGATCCGGTGGAGAAACTCTCGCTCGGCAACCAGCAGCGGGTCCAGATCGCCGCCGCGCTGGTGCACGATCCGGAGGTGCTGATCCTGGACGAGCCGTTCTCCGGCCTCGATCCGCTCGCCGTCGACGTGGTGCTGGGGGTGCTGCGCGAGCGGGCGCTGTCCGGGGCGCCGGTGCTGTTCTCCAGTCACCAGTTGGAGGTCGTGGAGCGGTTGTGCGACGACCTGGTGATCATCGCGGACGGTTCCATCCGGGCCGCCGGGCGGCGCGCCGACCTGCGCGAGCGGCATGCGCTGCCGCGCTATCGCATGGAGGTGGCCACCGACGCCGGGTGGCTGCGTGACGTGCCCGGCGTCACGCTGGTGGACTTGGACGGCGCGCACGCCGTCTTCGACCTGGCGTCCGGCGCGGACGACCAGGACGTGCTCCGCGCCGCTCTCCGCCGTGGACCGGTGCGCTCGTTCGGGGCGGTCACCCCGTCGCTGGCCGAAATCTTCCGTGAGGTGACCCGATGACCGCCGGTTCCGGCACCACCCCCGCCGCCATGCCGATGGTCGCCGCCGTCCGCCTGATCGCCGCCCGCGAGATCCGCGTCAAGCTGCGCGACAAGACCTTCCTGTTCAGCACGGTGTTCTTCCTGTTCATCGCGGTGGCCGCCACGGTGCTGCCGTCGGTGCTGGCCGGCAGCCCGGACTCGGTGGCGGTGGCCGATCAGGTGGCCGCCACGAAACTGCGCGACGCCGGCCTGACCGTGCACGTAGTCACCGACGACGACGCCGCGGAGCGGCAGGTCCGCGACGGCGACGCGGACGCGGCAGTGGTGGCCGGGCCACAGGTGCTGGCGATGGACGACGTGCCCAACTCGGTGGTGCGCGCGTTGAGCGTGTCCCCGCCGGTCCGGCTGCTGAACCCGGACGCGCTGGACCCGGTGGTGGCGTACATGGTCCCGTTCGCGCTGGCCTTCGTGTTCTTCCTGACCGCCTTCACGTTCGGGCTGCAGATCGCCCAGGGCGTGACCGAGGAGAAACAGACCCGGGTGGTGGAGATCCTGGTCTCCGCGGTGCCGGTCCGCGCGCTGCTGGCCGGCAAGGTGGCCGCCCTGACGCTGCTGGCCTTCGGCCAGGTGGCCATCGTCTCCCTGGTGGCGCTGGTGGGCATGCAACTCGCCGGGGTGGACGCCCAGGTGGCGAACCTGGTCCAGCCCACGGTGGCGTGGTTCCTGCCGTTCTTCGTGCTCGGGTTCATCATGCTGGCCACGCTCTGGGCCGGCGTGGGCGCGCTGGCCGCCCGTCAGGAGGACATCGGGGCCGCCTCGATGCCCCTGCAGATGGTGGTGATGCTGCCGTTCTTCGCGGTGTCCTTCCTCTCCGGCAACGACACCGTCATGCGGGTGCTGTCCTACTTCCCGCCGACCGCGCCGACCGCGATGACGATCCGGATCTTCCACGCCGACACGGCCCCGTGGGAGCCGATCCTGTCGCTGGTCGTGCTCGCGGCGACCGCAGTGGCGACGTTGGCGGTGGGTGCGCGCATCTACGAGGGTTCGCTGCTGCGCACCAACGGCCGCACCTCGTTCGCCACCGCGTGGCGCACCCGTTCCACCGTCGCCTGACGCCTCACCAGGCGAGACGGTCCCCTATCGTGTCGCCATGACGGTCACCCGGCGGCGCGCCCGCGCGGCCCTGTCCGGCCTGTGCGTGTTCGCCGGGGCGGTCATCATGCTTGTCGCGCTGATCGCCACGCCGGGTGACTGGCTGCACGGCTACGTCAGTGAGGCGGGCGCGGCCGGGCAGCCGTACGCGGGCGTCTATCGCACCGGCCTGTTGGTGCTCGCCGCCGGCATCGGCGTGCTCGGCGGTGTGGTGTCGCCGATGTCCCGGCTGGCCGCGAGACTCCTGCTGGCCGCCGCGCTGCTCGCCGGCGCCTCCGGGGCGGTCACGTGCAGCGCGGGTTGCCCGCTGCCGCCGTACGAGCGAAGCACCCTCACCGACCTGGCCCACGCCACCGCCAGCGTCGTCGGCATGATCGTGCTGGCCGCCGCCATGGCGGCCGTGGCCTGGACCGTCCGGGACCACGTCCAGCGGCGCATGGCCGCCGCCGCGCTCGCGCCGACCGTGCCGTTGGGCGCGGTGCTGGGAGTGACCATGCTCGTGGCCGGGCGCGGCGTGCTCAGTGCCGCGGTGGAACGCGTGGTGCTGGTGGTCGCGGTGAGCTGGCTGATCGGCGCCGCGACCGTGGTGGCGGCGGCGCAGCCCACCCCCGGCATGGTCAGCCGGCGTGGCACACGTGACCGCGCCGGACGCCTATGATCGCGTCATGTCGATGCGCTGGGGGATGACCGTTCCGCTGTCCGGAGTTCCGCTGACCGACCACGCCGCGGTCTACCGCGCGCTGGCCGACGCCGGGTTCACCGACGCATGGTCCTCCGAGGTGGCCGGCTCGGACGCGTTCACCCCGCTCACGCTCGCCGCGGCATGGGAGCCGCGGCTGCGGCTGGGCACCGCCGTCGCGCCGGTCTTCACCCGCGGTCCCGGACTGCTCGCGATGAGCGCGGCGGCCGTGGCCGAGACCGCGCCGGGACGCTTCCAGTTGGGCATCGGCGCGTCGTCGCCGGTCGTGGTGGGCGACTGGAATGCCGTGGCCTTCCGCGAGCCGTACGCCCGCAGCCGCGACATGCTGCGCTTCCTGCGGTCCGCACTGGCCGGCGACGTGGTGGACCGCGAATTCGGCACGTTCGCGGTGCGGCGCTTCCGGCTGGAGCGCACCCCCGCGACGCCGCCGCCGATCATGCTGGCCGCGCTGCGCCCGCAGATGCTGCGGCTGGCCGCGACCGAGGCGGACGGTGTGATCCTCAACTGGCTGTCCGCCGCGGACGTCACCACGGCACTGGCCGAGACCTCGGCGGCCGGCCCCGGCTTCGAGGTCGCGGCGCGGATCTTCGTCTGCCCGACCGACGACGCCGGGTACGCGCGGAAGGTCGCCCGCCGGATGATCGCCGCCTACCTGACCGTCCCCGCATACGCCGCCTTCCACCGCTGGCTGGGCCGGGGTCCGGCGCTGACGGCGATGTGGGACGCCTGGGCGGCCGGTGATCGCCGGGCCGCGCTGGACGCGATCGGAGACGAGCTCGTCGACGAGCTGGTCGTGCACGGCACGCCGGAGGTCTGCCGCGAGCGGGTAAGCCAGTACGTCACGGCCGGGGTCACGGTGCCGGTGATGGCCCTGGTGTCCACGCCGGACCTGGAGCGTGGCGGCGCGGACGCGTGGAAGGAACTGCTCACCGAGCTGGGACCGCCGGCGAACCCGCCGGCCTGAGGGCACCGATCAGAACCGCACGGCGACTCAGAACAGCACGGCGACTCAGAACAGCACGGTGGCGAAGGTGCCGGCCGCGCGGAAGCCGCACCGGGCGTACGCGCGCCGGGCCGGCGTGTTGAAGTCGTTGACGTACAGGCTCACCGTCGGCGCCACCCGGCGCAGCGCGTCCAGGGTCACCGCGGCCATCGCCGGTGCGGCCAGGCCCCGCCCGCGGAACTCCGGATCCACCCAGACGCCCTGCACCTGCGCGGTGTGCCGAGTGACGATGGCCAGTTCGGCCTTGAAGACGACACGGTCACCCACGAAGCGCGCATAGGCACGCCGGGACCGTACGAGGTCCGCGATCCGGCGCCGGTATCCGCGCCCGCCGTCGTCCTGCAGCGGCGAGACGCCGACCTCTTCGGCATACATCGCGACCGCGGCCGGGAAGAGCTGATCCACCTCGCGCGATTGGACCAGGCGCACGCCCGGGTCCGGACGGATCGGCGGTGCGTCCGCGGTGACCAGCAGCGGCTGATCGGGGCGCACGTCGCGGGCGGGGCCCCAATGCGGTCCGAGCCGCGCCCACAGGTCCAGCACCGCGTCCGCGCGGCCGATGATCGACGAGCATAGACGCGGCTCGCCCGCGAGAAGCTCGGCGAAGGCGGCGACCGCCGTCGGGGCGGCGCACACCGGCACCAGGTGGGCACCGGACCAGACCACCGAGTCGACGCGGTGGCCGGCGCCATGGCCGTAGACCCGCCCGTCGGCGCGCCACCAGTTCAAGCCGTGCGCGGTGATCCTCTCGGCCACCTGGGCACCGGCGTAGGGATCACGGTCGAGGACTCGCTCGACCGTCGCGCGCTCGGACTCACCGAGCTGCCGAACCGGCACCGTCAGCACGGGTATCAGATTGCCAGATGGTGGCCGTTCACACCCGCCCTCCCCCAACCAGAATAGAAAGGCTTGCCTCCGATGCATTGGCGATATATCGTCAAACTATCGCCAACAGATCGGAGATACATCATGCGACACGGAGAGTTCCACCACTCGATGCACGACAACCTGCGCCGCGCCGCCCGCATGCGCGGGTTCGGCTTCCCGCCCGGCTTCCCGTTCGAACGCGGAGGCGGCTGGGGCGGTCCGGGCCCGGGCGGCTGGGGCGGTCCCGGCGGACCACGCGGGCGCCGTCGCGGAGGACGCGGCGGCCGGCCCAACGTGCGGCCGGCCATCCTGGCGCTGCTCCACGAGCGCCCGATGCACGGTTACGAGATGATCCAGGAGCTGGACAGCCGCACCAACGGGTTCTGGCGGCCGAGCCCCGGGTCCGTCTACCCCACTCTGCAACTGCTGGAGGACGAGGGCCGGATCCAGGCGGAGAGCGGCGGCGGTCGCAAGCGCTACACGCTGACCGACGAGGGCCGCTCCGAGGCGGAGACCGCAGCGCAAAACCCGCCGTGGACCGAGTTCACCGAGGACTCCGACACGATGTCCCAGTTCCAGGACTTCCGCGAGGCGGCGGTGGGCATCTTCGCCGCGCTCAAGCAGATCAGCCTGAGCGGCACGCCGGAGCAGCGGGAGAAGGGCATCGAGGTGCTCAACGACACCAAGCGGCGGCTCTACGGCATCCTGGCCGACAGCGAGTAACCGGCCGTCCGGGGGGAGTCTGCGGTGCGCGGGCCGACACGTTCGGCCCGCGCACCGCAGTCGCGTTCAGGTGTCAGTGCACGGTGACCGTGGGGCCCACCACGTCGCGCAGTTCCTCCGGCAACTCCGCGCCCATCTCGCCGGCCAGCCGCACCGCTTCCTCGACCAGGGTCTCCACGATCACCGACTCCGGCACCGTCTTGATGACTTCGCCCTTGACGAAGATCTGCCCCTTGCCGTTGCCCGACGCCACGCCCAGGTCCGCCTCGCGCGCCTCACCCGGGCCGTTCACCACACAGCCCATCACGGCCACGCGCAGCGGCACGCCGAACCCGTCCAGCGCCGCGGTGACCTGGTCCGCCAGTGTGTAGACGTCCACCTGCGCCCGCCCGCACGACGGGCACGACACGATCTCCAGGCCACGCTCCCGCAGCCCGAGGGACTCCAGGATGGCCTGCCCGACCTTGATCTCCTCCACCGGCGGCGCGGACAGCGACACCCGGATCGTGTCGCCGATGCCCTCGGCCAGCAGCGCGCCGAACGCCACCGACGACTTGATGGTGCCCTGGAACGCCGGGCCCGCCTCGGTGACGCCGAGGTGCAGCGGATAGTCGCACCGCTCGGCCAGTTGCCGGTACGCGCGAATCATCACCACCGGGTCGTTGTGCTTCACCGAGATCTTGATGTCCCGGAACCCGTGCTCCTCGAACAGGGAACACTCCCACAGCGCCGACTCGACAAGCGCCTCGGCGGTGGCCTTGCCGTGCTTCTCCATGATCCGCTTGTCCAGGCTGCCCGCGTTGACCCCGATCCGGATCGGGATGCCGGCGTCGGAAGCCGCCGTGGCGATCTCCTTGACCTTGTCGTCGAACTTGCGGATGTTGCCGGGGTTCACCCGGACCGCCGCACAGCCCGCATCGATCGCCGCGAACACATATTTGGGCTGGAAGTGGATGTCGGCGATGACCGGGATCTGGGACTTCTTGGCGATCGCCGGCAGCGCCTCGACGTCGTCCTGCGACGGCACCGCCACCCGCACGATCTGGCAGCCGGAGGCGGTGAGCTCGGCGATCTGCTGCAGGGTGGCGTTCACGTCCGCGGTGAGCGTGGTGGTCATCGACTGCACGCTCACCGGCGCTCCACCGCCGACCGGCACCGAGCCGACCATGATCTGGCGACTCTGCCGGCGCGGGGCGAGCGGCGGCGGAGGCACGGCGGGCATACCGAGGCTGATCGCGGTCATATCACTCACTTGAAGATCGAAATCGGATTGATGATGTCGGCGGTCGCGGTCAGCAGGGTGAACGCACCGCCGATGAGGATGACGACGTACGTGATCGGCATCAGCTTGTAGTAGTCGACGCGACCCGGATCGGGTTTGCGCAGACGGCTGTAGAGCCAGGAACGCGCCCGCTCGTACCACGCGATGGCGAGGTGACCGCCGTCCAGCGGCAGCAGGGGCAGCAGGTTGAAGATGCCGATGAAGACGTTCAGCGAGATGAAGATCAGCAGGAAGTACTGCGGCACCCCGGCCTCGACCGCCTCGCCGCCGAGCCGGCTCGCGCCGACCACGCTGATCGGGGTGTTCGGGTCGCGCTCGTCACCGGTGATCGAGTGCCACAGCGCGGGCACCTTCTGCGGGAGCCGCTGCATCGCCTCGAACGACGCCTTCACCAGGGACCAGCCGTAGTCGCCGGTGGCGCCCACCGCGTCCACCGGGCCGTAGGTGACCCACGGGGGCTCGTCGGTGGTCCAGTCGATGCCCGCCACCGGCACGCGCACCGTGTCGCCGTCCGGTTCGTTCAGCGGCGGACGGTTGGCGGCGACGAGGTCGACGGTGGTCGTGTGGGATGCACCGTCGCGGGTGTACGTGAACGGGGTGGGTCCGGCCTGGCGGGTACGGATCGCATCCACCAACTGGCCGTAGTTGGCCACCGGCGTGTCACCGACGCGGGTGACGAGGTCGCCGGTGCGCAGGCCCGCGGCGTACGCCGGACCGGCCACCGCGCCGCCCTTGCCCACCTGGCAGGGGCTCTGCGTCAGGTCGATGACCACGCAGTCGCCGACGCGGATCATCGCCGGGGCGTCGTTCAGTTGCTCGGCGCTCTGCGGAATCGCCGGGTTGGGCAACCCGACGAAGACCGCGGCGAACCACATGGCCACGATGGCGAGGAGGAAATGGGTGATCGAACCGGCGGACATCACGACGGTGCGCTTCCACACCGGGAACCGCCACATCGCGCGCGGCTGGTCCTCCGGGGCCACGTCGTCGTCCTGCGGCGTCATGCCGACGATCTTGCAGAAGCCGCCGAGCGGCACGGCCTTGAGGCCGTACTCGGTCTCGCCGCGCCGGACCGAGAAGATCGTCGGGCCGAAGCCGACGAAGTAACGGGTGACCTTCATGCCGAAGTACTTGGCCGTGACCATGTGACCCAGCTCGTGCAGACTCACCGAGATCAGGATCGCGAGGGCGAACGCCGCCGCCCCCAACCAATACAGCATCAGGCTCCTTCTGCCGCAGTCGCGATCATCCGCTGTGCCTGGGCACGAGCCCACGACTCCGCGGCAAGCACATCATCGACGGTACTCGGCGGGGCGAAATCAGGTGCCGCCGCGAGCACCCCCGTGAGGGTCTCGACGATGCTCAGAAACGGTAGCCGACCGTCGACGAAGGCGGCCACACACTCCTCGTTCGCGGCGTTGAAGACGGCCGGCACGCAACCACCGGCGCGGCCCGCCCGCTTGGCCAGGTCGACCGCCGGGAACGCCTCGGCGTCCAACGGGCGCAGCTCCCAGGTGTGCGCGGCGGCCCAGTCCACCGGCGTGGCGGCACCCGGAAACCGGTCCGGCCAGGCCAGCGCGAGCGCGATCGGCAGGCGCATGTCCGGCGGGCTGGCCTGGGCGAGCGTGGAGCCGTCGGTGAACTCCACCATCGAGTGCAGCACCGACTGCGGATGCACCACGACCTCGATCCGGTCGTACGGGACGCCGAACAGCTCGTGCGCCTCGATCACCTCAAGACCCTTGTTCACCAGGGTGGCGGAGTTGATCGTGACCACCGGGCCCATGTCCCACGTCGGGTGCTTGAGTGCCTCCTGGGGCGTGACATCGGCCAATTCCGCGCGGCGACGACCGCGGAAGGCGCCCCCGCTGGCGGTCAGCACCAGCCGGCTGACCTCCTCGGCACGCCCGCCGCGCAGGCACTGCGCGAGTGCCGAATGCTCCGAGTCCACCGGGACGATCTGGCCGGGCCGGGCGGCGGCGCGCACCAGCGGCCCACCGGCCACCAGCGACTCCTTGTTGGCCAGCGCGAGGGTCCGGCCGGCCCGCAACGCGGCAAGCGTCGGCGCCAGCCCCAGGCTGCCCACCATGCCGTTGAGCACCACGTCGCACGGCCACGTGGCCAGCTCCGTCATGGCGTCCGGGCCGGCCACGATCTTCGGGATGGCGAAGTCCCCGGTCGCGTACCCGCGCTTGGTCGCCTCGGCGTAGAACGCTAGCTGGAGGTCCTGCACGGCGCTCGCACGGGCCACCCCGACCAGGTCCACGCCCAGCTCCAACGCCTGGCGGGCGAGCAACTCGACGTTGCCGCCGCCGGCGCCCAGGGCGACCACCCGGAAACGCTCCGGGTCGCGGCGCACGATGTCGACCGCCTGGGTGCCGATGGAGCCGGTGGAACCGAGCAACACGATGTCACGCATGCGTCCATCCTGGCGGATGTGCGCATCCCGGGCCCGGTGTGGGTATGCACATGCCATGCGAGAACGGCTGACACGCTGGCGGAGGGCGCTCGCGCTGCCGTTCCGGCCGCTGCAAGGGCGCGACGTGGCACTGCACGCGGCCGCGGTCACCTTCTACGCCGGGATCGCGGTGGTTCCGGTCGCCCTGCTGGCCATCTGGCTGACCGGCCTGGTCGCCGGGGCCGCACGGGTGCGCCGGCTCACCGGGCAGACCATCGACGCGCTGCCCGACGCCATCGGCGTACCGCACGCGCTGTCCGCGCTGATCGACGCCGGCCTCGGCCTGACACCCATGCTCGCGCTCGCCAGTCTGCTGCCCGCCACGCTGTACGGCGAAGGGCTGCGACGCGCGTTCGTGTCGCTGCGCGATCCGGGCGAGCCGCTGGTCGGCTGGCGCGGCCGGCTGCTCTGGCTGCCGCTGCTGGCCGCGGCCCCCGCCCTGCTGCTGTCCGCCCTGCTCGCGATGCCGGTGACCAGCGGGCTCTGGGTGCGCGGCGGGTGGTACGCGGTCGGCGGGGTGGTGCTGTCGTTCCTGGCCGTGTGGCTGGTGCTCACGCCGGTGGTGATCTGGGTCTACCGGTATGTGGCGCCGGGACGGCCGGAGTGGCTCGCCACCGCGCTGATCGGGTCGTTCACCGCGGCGAACCTGTCCGGTTTCCTCCACGGCTTCGTGCTGTTCTGCTCGCTGCCGCTGGACCTGGGAGTCCCGTTCGGCGGATTCACCCAGATCGGCGGCATGGTGGCGGTCGGCCTGTGGCTCTACCTCTTCCACGTGCTGCTGCTCGCCGGGTACGCGGCGACCCGCAGCGCCAGCGGATATCTGCGCGCCCGCCGGAGCGCCTCGGCGGACGCCGACCGCCCGCCGTCGCGCTACGCTGCCTGCTCATGACCGACCTTCCCGCCCGCGCCGACGTGGTGATCATCGGATCGGGGCACAACGGCCTCGTCTCGGCCGTGCTGCTGGCGCGCGCCGGCCTGGACGTCGTGGTGCTGGAAGCCGAGGACGTGCTCGGCGGCGCGGCCCGCACCGAGTACCCGTTCGGCGGCGCGCCCGGCCTGGGCCAGTCCACCGGGTCGTACCTGCTCGGCCTGATGCCGCCGGAGCTGCTGCGCACGCTGGACGTGGACATCCCGGTGCTGCGCCGCGACCCGCACTATTTCCTGCCCACCCCGGGCGGCCCGGGATCGCCGTACCTGCTCTTCGGGCGGGACCGCGCGGCGACCCGGGCGCAGATGGAACGGTTCTTCTCGCCGCGTGACCTGGCCGCGGACGAGGCGATGGCGGTGGAGATCGCCGCGCTGCGCGCCGACCTGGCACCCGCCTGGCTGGACGAGCCGGCGCCGGTCGAGCAGATCGCCGACCGGCACATCCGGCCGGCGTTGCAGAGCACCTTCGTGGACTTGGTACGCGGGTCGGTCACCGACTATCTGGGCCGGTTCGGGTTCAAGAGCGAACTGCTGACGAGCATGTACGCGGTGACCGACGGCCTGTCCGGGCTGCACGCCGGGCCGGACGATCCGGGCACCGGTCACAACTTCCTGGTGCACAACATGTGCCGGCTGCCGGACGCGGACGGGACCTGGATGATCGCGAAGGGCGGCATGGGCACGGTCAGCCGCGCGTTCGCCGACGCGGCACGGGCCGCGGGAGCCGTGCTACGCACCGGCACGCCGGTGTCCGCCGTCACGGTCAGCGGCGGCGCGGCCGACGGGGTGGTGCTCGCCGACGGCCGCGCGGTGCGCGCCGGGGTGGTGCTGGGCGCCTGCGACCCGTACCGGCTGATGTCCCTGGTTCCCGCGGGTGCCCTGCCCGCCGAGCTGGTCGCGCGGATGGAGGCGGTACGGCGGCCGGGCACCACCATGAAGGTCAACCTGGCGCTGTCCGGGCTGCCCCGGTTCTCCTGCCTGCCCGCGGACGCCCCATCGCCGTTCGGCTCGACGATCCATCTGCTGCCCGGTTCGGCGGGTCTGGCCGACGCGGGCGGCGCCGAGTCGCCGATGGCCGCGCTCCGCGCGATGTGGTCGCAGGTGCAGGCCGGGCGGCTGCCCGAGGAGCCGACGATCGAGTGGTACCTGCACACCACGGTGGATCCGTCGCTGCGCGACGAGGCCGGGCACCACTCGTCCGCGTTGTTCGTGCAGTCGGTGCCGTACCGCATCGAGGGCACCACGTGGGAGCAGGCGCTGCCCGGTTACGTGGACCGGCTGCTGGCCATCTGCGACAGGTACGCGCCGGGCACGTCCGCTCTGGTGGCCGACACGATGCCGCTCACCCCGCCGGGCATCGAGGAGCACTTCGGGATCACCGGCGGCCACATCCACCACGTGGACAACACGGTGTCCTTCGACGAACGGATGCCGTACGCCACCGGGCTGGACGGGCTCTACGCCGGGTCGGCGGGCACGCACCCGGCGGGCAGCGTGATCGGCGCGGCGGGCCACAACGCGGCCCGCCGCATCCTCGCCGATCTGGGCCGCTAGGCAGTCTCGCCGGTGCTCGCCGCCTCACCGGCCTTCGACGCGCGGATCTTGTGCCCGACGCTGGTCAGGCAACGCCCGCTGGGCAGGTCGAACTTCCAGCCGTGCAACTGGCAGGTGAGCACGTTGCCGTCCACGATGCCGAACCGGCTCAGGTCCGCCTTCAAGTGCGGGCACCGCCGCTGCACGGTCCAGTCGCCGAGCGTGGTGTCCTCGGCGTCGACCGCGCGCTCGTGTTCGTCGTACCAGCCCTCGGCGTACTGCAGGCGTTCCTCGGACAGGCACTTGAAGAACGCGTACACGTACTCGTTGTACTGCCCGATCCGGGCCGCCGAGAAGCGGCAGGACAGGAACAGCGAGTTGACCCAGTCGCCCTCGTCGACGTAGATCAGGTGCTCGATGAGCTCCCGCTGGGTGCGGAAGCGGTAGCGGACCTTCTCGTCCGCGTACGGGCGGACCTGCTTGCCGGGGAAGTCGACGACGATCGACTCGACCGACTCGTCGTCGTAGCCGACGAGGTCGAACCGGACCGGGCCGCCGACTCCCTTGGCCAGGTAGATCGACTCCTCCAGCAGCGGCTCGATGCGGGCCTTCAGCTCCTTGAGCACGTCGATCTCGGGGTGCCGCCAGGAAGCCTTCTCCGCCTCGATGACCGGCCGCTTGCGCTCGCGCATCTCTTCCAGGTGCGCCTGCTTGTTGGCGAAGAACTCGTCCACGTCCGTCGGGTGCGTGGTCGTGATCGTGTCGGTGGTCAGCTCGGACACGCTGCCGGGCAGCAGCACGACGCCGTTGGTGCCGCCGACCTTGGCGTACTCGCTCAGGAAGACCGACTGGTCCGGGAAGATGTTGCCCTCGTCGCCGAAGATGTCGTTGAACTGCCACAGCTCGTCGTCCAGGAAGCACGGCGGGCCGGCGATCGGGAAGACGTGCGACGCCTTCAGGTCGTCGATGTACCGCCAGGTGCGGTCGAACTGGCGGTCACGCTTCTGCTTGCCGAACGCCCGCTTGGCGGACTCCGGCAGCTCGTACACCATCGGGTACCAGATCGCGCCGGAGAACTGCAGCATGTGCGCGTGCACGTGGCCCAGCTCGGCGAAGAGGGCCAGGTCGGTGGGGCGGGCGTCGTTCTGGTTCAGCACGCGGATGCCGTCGTGCTCTATCCACAGCGAGGAGTCACCGATCGGCCCGTCGGTGGGGCTGGTCAGCGCCTGGATCATCACCTTGAGCCCGCCGTCGAGCTCGTGCACCTCGTTCGACTTCGTCTTCAGGAAGCGGGTGAAGCCGAGTTCCCGCAGCTCGTCTTCGAGCTGACTGGTCGGGTATTCGGGCAGCAGCACCGTCGCCTTCTTGCTCACGTGCTGCTTGAGGTTCAGCGCGTCGAAGTGGTCCCGGTGCAGGTGCGACACGTACAGGTAGTCGACGTCGCCGAGGGTCTCCCAGTCGAGCAGGGAATTGTCGGGGAACGGGAACCATGAGGCGAAATATGCGGGATTGACCCATGGATCGCACAGAATGCTGCCGGCGGCCGTGTCGATCCGCATGCTCGCGTGGCCAGTGCCTGTGATCCGCACCGCTCTACTCCCCTGCCTCTTCGAAACCGACGGCATCGAAGGTACCGGGTACGGGTTGGTCGGTCGCGGCGGGAGGCGGCATGCGAGACTTGGCGGCAGACGTGATCGCATCCGCAGGAGGACCGAATCGTGGCAGAAGAGCCGGTTTACGCGCCCGACCAGCTCAAGCCGGGCAACCGCAAGTGGGGCCGGATCGGCGCGCTCGGCACCGCGGTGCTGATCCTGTCGCTGTTCTGGGGTAACCACGAGGGCAACACCGAGAACGTCTACCTCGTCGTCACCGCCCTGATCCTGGTCGGCGCGGTGATCACCGACGCGGTCCTGCGGCGCAACGGCCTCAAGCGCAACGACCAGTAATCTCCTTTGACGCGAAGGGCCCGCATGCGCGGGCCCTTTCTCGTCGCCGCCGTCGGCTCACCGCCGCCGCAGCAGGATGTCCTTCACCTCGCGCAGCGCCTGATCCACCTCGGCCTCGAAGTAGCCGCCCGGCACCAGGCCGAACTGCAGGGTGTCGAGTTGCTCCTCGGCCACCGGCATCGGGCCGCGGCCGGACATGGCCTGCAGGATGCTCTCGAAGAGCCGGTCCACCTGCATCGGGTCATATCCGGAACCGAAACGGCGCGGCTGGAAGGTGCGCCGCAGTTGGTCCACCCGATGCAGCTCACCGCCGGGCCCGCCCTGGCCGCCCATCGGCGGTCCCATGCCCGGTCCGCCACCGCCGGGTCCCCCGCCCATGGGCGGACCGGCCGGCGGCGGCATCCCCCCGGTCGGCGGGGCGCTCATCGGCCGGCTGGGCATCGGCGGGCCGCTCATCGGCGACGGGCCGTCCCATCCGCGGTCACGGTCGCGCTCGCGCTCGGGCATCCGGATCTCGGCGGTCATGTCGGCCTTGCCGTGCCGGCCGGGTTCGAAGGCGCCGAAGCTTCCCGTGTCGTATCCGCCGGGACCGGGACGCGGCGGCTGCCCGTACCCGGCCGGGTCGTCGTATCGACCGTACGGGTCGTGCTGCGGTTGCTGCTGTCGCTGCGGCATGGGCGGGCCGGACATCGGCCGGTCGTCCGGCATGGGGGCGCGGTCGTCGCCGCGCATCGGCATTCGCTCATCGCCGCGCATCGGCATCCGCTCATCGCCGCGCATCGGCATCCGCTCATCGCCGCGCATCGGCATTCGCTCGTCCCCGCGCATCGGCATTCGCTCGTCCCCGCGCATCGGCATCCGCTCGTCCCCGCGCATCGGCATCCGCTCATCGCCGCGCATCGGGGCGGGCAGGCGCTCGGTCGGCGGGGCCATCCCGCCCGGTCCCATCCCGCCCGGCATCGCGCCGGGGCCCATCCGGTCACCGGGGCTCATCCGATCACCCGCCTGGCCGCCCGGCATCCCGCGGCCGTCCGCGTGACCGCCGCGCTCCTCCAACTCGGCGAGTTGCCGTTCCACACGGTCCAGATGCAGGTCCACCTGCCACTCGTCGTAGCCGCCGAAGCGCACCCGGAACACGACGTCGTGCACTTCCTGCGCACCGACCGGCGCGCCCACGGCTTCCCCCGCCAGAGTGGCCTCGACACGGTCGAGGAAGGTGTCGACCTCGTCGACCTTGTAACCGCGCCGCAGTGCGCGCCGCCGGAAACGCTGTCCCTGACTACTCACAACGTCTCCCACTCCACCGTCCGGGTCGCCCCGCTCACTGTCCCACCTCCGCGTCGGCGGCGGGTACCCCTTGAACCGCCGCCACCTCAGTCGCGGCCAGTTGACCGCACGCGCCGTCGATCTCCCGGCCGCGGGTGTCGCGGACCGTGGTCGCCACGCCGGCCGCCCGCAGCCTGCGCACGAACTCTCGCTCGACCGGCTTCGGGCTCGCGTCCCACTTGCTCCCTGGTGTGGGGTTGAGCGGGATGAGATTCACATGGGCAAGCTTGCCGCGCAACAGTCTGCCGAGCAGGTCGGCACGCCAAGGTTGATCGTTGACGTCCCGGATCAGGGCATATTCAATGGAGACCCGGCGTCCGGTCCGTGCCGCGTGATCAAACGCGGCTGCGAGCACCTCGGCCACCTTCCAACGCTGGTTGACGGGGACTAGCTCATCGCGCAGATCATCATCGGGGGCGTGCAGGGACAGCGCAAGGGTCACCGCAAGGTCTTCCGCCGTCAACCGCCGCATGGCGGGCACGAGGCCCACGGTGGACACCGTGATGTGCCGTTGCGAAAGTCCCAGCCCCTCCGGCGACGGGTTGGTGAGACGGCGCACCGCGGCAACCAGGCGCGGGTAATTGGCCAGCGGCTCGCCCATCCCCATGAAGACCACCCGGGACAGCCGCGGCGGCGCGCCGGTCACCTTTCCGGACGCGGCGTCGCCGGCCAGCGAGACCACCTGGTCGACGATCTCCGCCACCGACAGGTTGCGCGTCAGGCCGGCCTGACCGGTCGCGCAGAACGGGCAGGCCATGCCGCAGCCGGCCTGGCTCGACACGCAGGCCGTGACCCGGTCCGGGTAGCCCATCAGCACGCTTTCCACCAACGCGCCGTCGTGCAGCTTCCACAGCGTCTTGCGGGTCGCGCCGTCGTCGCACGCCTGCTCCCGCACCGGCGTGAGCAACGTCGGCAGCAGATCGTCGGTGAGCCGGGCCCGCGATCGGGCCGGCAGGTCGGTCATCGCCTCGGCATCGCGCACCAGGCGGCCGAAGTAGTGCGCGGAGATCTGCTTGGCGCGGAATGCCGGCTCGCCCAGACCCGCCACGGCGGACTGGCGGCCGGCCAGATCGAGATCGGCGAGATGGCGCGGCGGCATCGCCGGACGTCGGCGGCCACCGACCGCGTCGGGAGCGTCCGGGCTGCTCGGGATCACCGGAAGAGTCGTCATGGCCGGTCCAGTCTTCCACGCCGCCGTATCGATTGACGCATCGCTCACCCCGGCGGAGCCAGCAACGAGAGCAGCAGGAACGCGGTCGGCACCGCGAACAGGATGGAGTCCAGCCGGTCCATCAAACCGCCGTGGCCGGGCAGCAGGCGGCTCATGTCCTTGATCTTCAGGTCGCGCTTGAGCATCGATTCCGCGAGGTCGCCGACCACCGCGACGGCGGAGATCACCGCGCCGAACAGCAGACCCCAGGAGAACGGGACGTGCAGGGAGGTCACGGACAGGAAGACCGCGCTGCCGAGCGCCGCGGCGACCACTGAGCCGCCGAAGCCCTCCCAGGACTTCTTCGGGCTGATCTTCGGGGCCATCGGGTGCGAGCCGAGGAAGACGCCCGCGGCGTAGCCTCCGGTGTCCGACAGCACCACCGCCAGGACGCCGCCCACCACCCGGATCGCGCCGTCCGCGGGCTCCACCAGCAGCACGCCGAAGCCCAGCAGGAACGGGACGTAGACGGCGATCAGCACGATGGACGTGAGGTCGCGACGCAACGCTGCCGGGCCGTCCGCCAAGCGCCAGACGACCGCGGCGAGCACCGTCGCCGCCAAGCCGAGCAGCAGGCCGTCGGCACCGGCGTACTGGGTGAGCGCGGTCATCAGCAGGCCGCCGGTGAGGAGCGGCACCAGCGGCGGCGCGGCGCCGGTGACCCGGAGTGCACGTGCCGTCTCCCAGATACCCACCGAGGTGGCCAGCGCGATCACGCCGAGGAAGGCGGGTTTCCAGATGAACAGGGAGGCGATGATGACCAGGCCCAGACTGACACCGACCGCGATCGCGGCGGGCAGATTCCGCCCCGCGCGGCTCTTGGTCCGGTCGCCGGCGCGCCGCTTTCCCCGTACGCGCTTACCGACGGCCGCCTCCCACTCCGCCTGAGCGGTCGAGGTGGTGGCGGTGGGCATGTCCCACACCGGTTCGCCGCCGACCGGGACGTCGGGAGCATCCGTGCCCGCGGAGCCGTAGTCCTCCAGCGACGTGGGTCGCCGTTGGTCCCCGCGGCCGGGCACGGAATCGTCGGGAAAATACGGCGCCGACGCGTCGGCGCCGTCACCGCCGGTGTGCCCGGCACGGGGATCGAGGTAGGACATCAGACCTCGAGCAGCTCGGCTTCCTTGTGCTTGACCAGCTCGTCGACCACCGACACATAGCGATGCGTGGTGTCGTCGAGCTCTTTCTCGGCGCGGCGGCCCTCGTCCTCGCCGGCGTCGCCGTCCTTGACCATCCGGTCCAGTTGTTCCTTCGCCTTACGCCGCACGTTGCGGATGGCCACGCGGCTCTCCTCCGCCTTGCCCCGCGCCACCTTGATCATTTCACGGCGGCGCTCCTCGGTCATCTGCGGCAAGTGGATGCGCAGTTGTGTGCCCTCGTTGTTGGGGTTGACGCCCAGGTCGGAGTCGCGGATCGCCCGCTCGATGGTGCCGAGCTGGGTCGTGTCGTACGGCTTCACGATCACCATGCGAGGCTCCGGGATCCCGATCGACGCCATCTGCGTCACGGGGGTCGGCGCACCGTAGTAGTCGACGACGATCTTCGAGAACATCGCCGGCGTAGCGCGTCCCGTACGGATCGCGGCGAACTCCTCCTTGGCGTGCTCGACCGCACTCTCCATCTTCTCTTCGGCCTCGAAGAGGGTCTCGTCGATCACCTGCTCCGTCGCCTCCTAGCTTCTCTCGTATGTTCCCTGGACTGACTCGGCTCAGGCGGTGATCAATGTGCCGATCTTCTCGCCCCGGACGGCCCGGACGATGGTGTCATCCCCCTGGGCGCCGAAGACCAGCATCGGCAGGTCGTTCTCCTGGCACAGGCTGAAGGCGGCCTGATCGGCGACGCGCAGACCCTGCTGCAGCACACCGGCGAAGGTGATCGTGTCCAGCTTGCGAGCCGCCGGGTCGGTGCGGGGATCTGCGGTGTAGACACCGTCGACGCCGTTCTTGCTCATCAGCACCAGGTCCGCATGGATCTCCAGGGCGCGCTGCGCGGTGACCGTGTCGGTGGAGAAATACGGCATCCCGGCACCGGCGCCGAAGATCACAACGCGGCCCTTCTCCAAGTGCCGGATCGCCCGGAGCGGGATGTACGGCTCGGCGACCTGGGCCATCGTGATCGCGGTCTGCACCCGCGTCTCGATGCCTTCCTTCTCCAGGAAGTCCTGCAGTGCCAGGCAGTTCATCACGGTGCCGAGCATGCCCATGTAGTCGGCTCGGGAGCGGTCCATGCCGCGCTTCTGCAACTCGGCGCCGCGGAAGAAGTTGCCGCCGCCGACCACCACGGCGACCTGCACACCATGCCGGATCACCGCGGCGATCTGACGAGCCAGGCCCTGCACCACATCCGGGTCGACGCCGACCTGGCCGCCGCCGAAGACCTCACCGGAGAGCTTGAGCACCACCCGGCGAGGACGCACCGGCGGCGCCGGCTCATCGACCCGAGCCGCCTGCTCGGTCACCATCGTCATGAGACCCGCCTTTCCCTTCGGCGTCTGGAGAGACCCTATGTGACGGAGAGGCCGGACGCAGAATCGCGCACCGGCCTCCCGTTCCATATCTGCCGGCCGGGACGGAGCCCCGCCGCCGACCTCATGCTGTTGGCCGACGCTGGCGCGCGCGGCCGGGCCGGCCTACTCCTGGCCGACCTCGAAGCGGACGAAGCGAGTCACCTCGATGCCCGCCTCGGCGAGCACCTGCTTGACCGTCTTCTTGTTGTCGGTGACCGACGGCTGCTCAAGCAGGACGAAGTCCTTGAAGAAGGAGTTCACCCGACCCTCGATGATCTTCGGCAGCGCCTGCTCCGGCTTGCCTTCCTCGCGGGCCGTCTGCTCGGCGATCCGGCGCTCCGACTCCACGGTCTCGGCGGAAACGTCCTCGCGCCGCAGGAACTTCGGCCGCATCGCGGCGATCTGCATGCCGATGGCCCGCGCGTCGGACAGCGCCGCCTCGTCCGACTTGCCGGTGTACTGCACCAGCACACCGACCTGCGGCGGCAGGTCCTGAGCCTTGCGGTGCAGGTAGACCGCCACGTCGCCGGCAAGCTCGACGTAACGGTTGACCACGATCTTCTCGCCGATCTTGGCGGAGAAGTCCTGCACGGTGTCGGCAACGGTCTTGCCGTCCGGCAGCGTGGACGCCTGCAGCGCGGCGGCGTCCGCCGCCTTCGTCTGCGCGCCGTGCTCGACCAGTTGCTGGCCCAGCGCCACGAAGTCGGGCGTCTTGGCCACGAAGTCGGTCTCGCAGTTCAGCTCGAGCAACGCCGCGCCGGAGTGCGCCACGATGCCGTTGGCGGCGGTGCGCCCGGCGCGCTTGCCCACGTCCTTGGCGCCCTTGATGCGCAGGAACTCGACGGCCTTGTCGAAGTCACCGTCGGATTCCTCAAGCGCCTTCTTGCAGTCCATCATGCCGGCGCCGGTGAGGTCGCGGAGCTTCTTCACGTCCGCGGCGGTGTAGTTGGCCATGACTCTCTCTCGCTGCGTGTGTCGGGACTTCTCGGATTACTCGGCGGCGCTGGCCACGGGCTCGGTGGTCGCCTTGTCGTCCGCGGCCTTCGCCTCGGTGGCCTTCGCCTCTGCGGCGGGCGCCTCTGCGGCCGGCGCTTCGGTGGCAGGCGCCTCGGCGGCCGGTGCCTCGGTGGCGGGCGCCTCGGTGGCCGGTGCTTCGGCGGCGGGCGCTTCGGCGGCCTTGTCGTCCGCCGTCTTCTTCTCCGCGCCCTCGTAGAGGTCGCGCTCCCATTCGGGCAGCGGCTCGCCCTCGGCCACCGCGGTCGCCTCCGGCTTCGCGTCGGCGTCCGAGCGGTTGCGGCCGGAGCGGGCGATCAGGCCCTCGGCGACGGCACTGGCGACGATCTTGGTCAGCATCTCGGCCGAGCGGATCGCGTCGTCGTTGCCCGGGATGGGGAAGTCCACCTCGTCCGGGTCACAGTTGGTGTCGAGCACCGCGATGACCGGAATGCCCAGCTTGCGGGCCTCATCGACGGCGATGTGCTCCTTCTTGGTGTCGACCACCCAGATCGCCGACGGGACCTTGGTCATGTCCCGCAGGCCGCCCAGGGTCTTGGTGAGCTTGACCTTCTCGCGGGACAGTTGCAGGGTCTCCTTCTTGGTGTAGCCCGCGGCGGTGCCGCTCAGGTCACCGAGCGCCTCAAGCTCCTTCATCCGCTGCAGGCGCTTGTACACCGTCTGGAAGTTGGTCAGCATGCCACCCAGCCAGCGGTGGTTGACGTACGGCTGACCGACCCGGGTGGCCTGCTCGGAGATGGCCGCCTGCGCCTGCTTCTTGGTGCCGACGAACAGGATGAAACCGCCCTCGGCCACGGTGCCGCGCACGAAGGAGTACGCCTTCTCGATGTAATCGAGGGTCTGGCGCAGGTCGATGATGTAGATGCCGTTGCGCTCGGTGAGGATGAAGCGCTTCATCTTGGGGTTCCAGCGCCGGGTCTGGTGCCCGAAGTGGACACCGCTCTCCAGTAGCTGGCGCATGGTCACGACGGCCATGGTGGGTTGCTCCTATGGGTCCCTGGTTGTCACGTCCACCGGTGGTGGGCGTCCTGGTGCCCGGTCGTCGGCCGTAGGTGGACCCGGACAGCCGGGACCAGGGAGGGCCGCCGCTGCCGACCGACGCGGCGAGCCGCTGGCCACGACGACGAATCATCGATCACAGCGAACGCCGCGGGCTCCGGCAGAGGGCACGCGAGGTCGACCGCACGAGACGGTCGCCGTGCACCAGCATACGCCCTGCGGCCCTCGGCACCGCTCCCGGCCGATCCGCATCTTGCGACCGGCCATCGCACGCCGGCGCCGAACCGCCCAGCGGGCCCGCGTCACGAACCCTCAGGCGACGGCCAGCCCGGCGGCGAGCAGCAACAGCAGGCCCACCGGCAGGTATGCGACCGGGGGACGCAGCCACGCCTCGCGACCCACCGGCCGCCCGCCGCCGGCGAGGGCGAACAACCCGGTGCCGGTCAGCGGCAGCCCCAGGGTGAGCAGCACCGCGGGGACCACTCCGCGCGCGGAGATGTCGTCGCCGAAGGTCGCGTGCACGAGCAGCATGACGGTGGGCACCATCAGCAGCGCCACGCCGATCGCCACCAGCACCGACGAGGCGGAGCGGCGGGTGCGGTAGACGCTGTCGCCGGTCCGCGCGCCCACCGGTGGCACCAGGCCGGTCGGCTCGTTGTAGGCGTTCGGCGCGGACATGCCCGGTCCGGCCGAGACCGGACGGCTGGCCGGCATGCCCGAGGCGGGGCTGCTGGAGATCGGCGCGGAGGCCGGCCCGTACGACGCGGTGCCGGCGCCGGCCGGTGGCGCGTCGGCCAGCGAGGTGGCGCCGGGCCGGACCGCCGGGTATTCCGGACCGCGCACCGGCAGCCGGACCGATTCGTGCGCCGCGCCGGAGCGCGATTCGGCGTCGGGCAGCGTGTGGCTCCCGGTCGACGACACCGGATCGGGCGCCGAGTACGGCGAGGACGCGTATCCGGTGTCCCCCGGACGCTGCTCGGGCAGCCGGAACGCCCCACTGGGACGCTCGTGCACGCCCGAATCGTAGGGGTTCGGGCTTTTTTGCCCCTCGCGGCTCTCGTACGACCGTTGGCCCGAGTACCAGCTCGGCTCGGAGTCGTCGGCGTAGCGGCGGTGTCCATCCACGGATTCGCACGGTAGGTGACTGGATGGCAACACGCCACCGTTGGACCACTATCACACCGCCCGGGTGATCCAGTGTTTATCCACAGTAGCTCTCCGTCCACAGGACAACGCGCAACGTAGCCAAATCTCGGTCAGGGTGTCGACCCATGACGACGGAACGACAAGCCGTGGGCGCGTACGGCGAACGACTGGCCGAGCGGCACCTGGTTGACCAGGGCCTGGTGGTGCTGGCCCGCAACTGGCGATGCCGGGAGGGCGAGATCGACCTGATCCTGCGAGACGGCGACGACGTGGTCTTCTGCGAAGTCAAGACCCGGCGTGGCGGCACCCACGGGACGCCGGCCGAGGCGATCGGCCAGGCCAAGGTGCGGCGGCTGCGAGTGCTGGCGGCGCGGTGGCTCGCACAGAGTGCCGTGCGGCCCCGCGACGTGCGGTTCGACGTCGTCGCGGTACTCCCCCAACCGCGCGGCGCCGCCGTCGTGGAACATCTGCGGGCGGCGTTCTGAGATGAGCTATGCGCGGACGCTGTGCGTCGGCCTGGTCGGCGTGACCGGCCGGGTGATCGAGGTGGAGGCGGACATCTCGGCCGGCCTGCCCACCCTGGTGCTGACCGGACTGCCGGACGCGGCGCTGCACGAGGCGCGCGACCGGGTTCGCGCCGCCGTGGTCAATTCCGGCCAGCGCTGGCCGAACCGCCGGGTCACCGTCAACCTGCTGCCCGCCACCATGCCGAAACAGGGCAGCGGATTCGATCTTGCCATCGCCTGTGCGTTGCTCACCGGCGCCGGCGAGCTCCCGGCGGACCCGCTGCGCGACAGCGTCGTGCTGGGCGAACTCGGCCTCGACGGCGCGGTCCGATCCGTTCGCGGCGTGCTCCCGATGGTCGCCACCGCGGCCCGCGCCGGGATCGCCCGGGTGGTCGTGCCGCTGGGGAACGCGCGGGAGGCCGCCATCGTGCCCGGCATCACCGTGCGGGCCGTCGACACGCTGCGCCGCCTGATCGCCTTCGCCCACGGCGCGGCGGCCCTGCTCGAGCCGCCGGCCGCGGAGCCGCTCGCCGCGCCGGCCGGCCCGGACCTGGCCGACGTCGCCGGGCAGCAGATGGGACGGTTCGCGATCGAGGTGGCGGCGGCCGGCGGGCACCACATCGCGTTGATCGGTCCGCCCGGCGCCGGCAAGACCATGCTCGCCGAGCGGCTGCCGTCGCTGCTGCCCGCGCTGGATGACGCCGCCGCGCTGGAGGTCACCGCCCTGCATTCCATCGCCGGTGTGCTGAGCCCGGACGGCGCGCTGGTGCGCCGTCCGCCGTTCCAGGCGCCCCACCACAGCGCCAGCATGGCCTCCCTGATCGGGGGCGGCTCCGGCCTGGCCCGACCCGGGGCACTCTCCCTGGCCCATCACGGCGTGCTCTTCCTGGACGAGGCGCCGGAGATGGCCGCGGCGACCCTGCAGGCCCTGCGCCAGCCGCTGGAAAGCGGGCGGGTGGTCCTGGGCCGCGCCCGCGGCACCACCGAATATCCGGCGCGGGTGCAGATGGTGGCCGCCGCGAATCCTTGCCCGTGCGCGTCCCCGGCCGGTGACCAGCACTGCCAATGCTCACCGCAGGCGCGGCGCCGCTACCTCGGCAAGATCTCCGGTCCGCTGCTGGACCGCATCGACATCCAGGTGCGGCTCGATCCGCTCAGCGCCGCCGCCTTGATGACCGCACCGGTGACCGCCGAGTCGTCCGCGCTGGTCGCCGCCCGGGTCGCCGTCGCGCGAGCCGCGGCCGCCCGGCGCTGGGCCGGTCACGGCTGGCAGACCAACGCGCAGGTGCCCGGGCCGCATCTGCGCCGACCACCGTGGCGGCTGCCCGCCCGGGACACCTCCGCGCTGCGCACCAGCCTGGACCGTGGGGCGTTGTCGGCGCGCGGGTACGACCGGATCCTACGAATGGCCTGGACAATCGCCGATTTGGACGGCCGCGACCGGCCCGGGGCGGCGGATGTGCACGAGTCCCGGCAGTTGCGACTGGGGGCGGCCCGGTGACTCCGGCCGAGGATCGGACCGGCGCCGAGGACCGCGTCGCCCGCGTCGCGCTCACCTGGCTCGCCGAACCGGGCAACCGGACGGTCTGGACCATGGTCCAGTCGGCCGGTGCCGTGGCCACATTGCGGCAGCTATCTGCCGGCGATTTCCCGGAGTCCTCGCTACGCGCGGCGGTGATCTCCCGCTGCGCCGACCACGATCCGCGGCGCGAGGCCGAACGGGCGCTGGCCCGCGCGGAGCGGGTCGGCGCCCGGCTCGTCACGCCGGCCGATGCGGAGTGGCCGGCCGGCGTGGACGTGCTCGCCACGCTGGAGCTGGACAGCAGGCGGCAGATCGATCGCAACACCCGGCCGCCGCTGTGCCTGTGGGTGCGCGGCGATCCGCCGGTCGACCATCTTCTGCACCGCTCGGTGGCGATCGTCGGGGCGCGGGCGGCGACCGGCTACGGGATCCATGTCACCACCGACTTGTCCTATGGCCTCGCCGAGCGGGACTGGACCGTCGTCTCCGGCGGTGCCTTCGGCATCGACTCGGCGGCCCATCGCGGCGCCCTCGCCGCCGGGCGGCCGACCGTGGCGGTGCTGGCCTGCGGCGTCGACCGGCCCTACCCGGCGGGCAACACGTCGCTCTTCGAGCGCGTGCTGGACGACGGCCTGCTGATCAGCGAATGGCCGCCGGGAGCGGAGCCGTTGCGGCATCGGTTCCTGATCCGCAACCGGGTCATCGCCGCGGCCACCCGCGGCACGATCGTGGTGGAGGCCGCCGCGCGCAGCGGCGCCACCCAGACCATGGGACGGGTGACCGCACTGAACCGGATCGCCATGGTGGTGCCCGGCCCGGTCACCTCCGCCATGTCGGTCGGATGCCACCAGCTCCTCCGGGAATCGCCGCAGACGCGCCTGATCACCGGCCTGCCGGAGGCGCTGGACGAGATCGGCCGCATCGGCGACCACCTGGCGCCCCGGCCACGCGGCCCGGAACATCGGCGCGACCTGCTGGACGAGGACTCCGCCGTGCTCCTGGAGGCGATCCCCGCCCGCGGTGCGGCCGGCCCGGAGGAACTGGCGGCCTCGGCCGGCATGAGCCTGCGCACGGTTCTGCGACGGCTGTCCCTGTTGGAGGCGGCCGGCCTGGTGGAGCGGCGGGACGGACGATTCTCGCTGGCCAGGCCGGGTCGCACCGCACCCGGCGCCGACCGATGACGGCGCCGGCGCCGGGGCCGGGGCCGGGGCCGGGGCCGGGGCGTCATCATCGAGTCGGTCCCGGTCGTGGCGGTTCAGTCCTCGGTGTCATCCAGGTCACGGCGATGGACTCGCATCCATGCCTCCACGTCATCGGTCGCCCACACCTTGCCCTGGGCCAGGTCGGCGACCGGCTTCGGAAAGTCCGCGCGGCTGGTGATCTGGTATGCGCGCTGCCGGCTGACACCGCCGAGGCGGATGCGGATCTCGTGCGCGCCCATGAGTCGAATCGGCTTCACTCCCACGTGATCGACCGTAGGCGCGAGACTATTAGTCCTTTATCAACTTGGTACACGACAGGTTGGCGCAAGACCACTAGCATCATCGCCATGACTAGATGTCGCAACGCTACCCACATCAGCGCCATCCGCGCAGCTCACGCCCGCGCAGCCCACGCCAGCGCAGCTCACACCAGCGCAGCTCACACCCGCGCGGGCCGCAGCGGCGCCGCGGCCGGGTGAGGCGGCCGCGTGCTCGGCAACGACGCCTATTGGCTGACGCATCACGACTACACGGGAGAGCTGCGCACCTCGCCCCGGGCCGCCGGCCTGATCGTGGCGGCCGCGCTGCTCGGCGAACTCTTCCGCGAGCGTGCCGCCGGCCTCCACGACGGATGCCTGGTGGCCTTCGCCGGGTCGCACGATCCGGCCGGATCGCAGATCATCACGCAGGTCACCGCGGAGGCGCAGCGGCATCCGCTCGCCGACTGGCTGGAATACCTGGCGCCGGACGCGTGCGAGCGGGTGGCGCGCAGGATGCTCACCGCCGGCACCGCGCACACCCGCAGGCTGTTGCTGCGGCGCCGGCCGCTGGTCATCGCGCGACCCGGCGACACCGCGCCGGCATGGGTGTTCGCGGGCCTGATCAACGCGGTGCGCACCGGCCACCCACTCGGCGACCACCAGCGCTTCCTGCTATTTCTGGCCAACCACAGCGATATCGGCCGGCACCTCTTCGAGGGCGTCGCCGAGCACCGCATCCAAGAATGCCTGGACGACGCCGCCCGAGTGTGGCCGCCGTGGCGGCCGTTGCTCGACGGCGCCGTCCGGGCCATCCGCGATGGCGCCCTCGCCCGATGAGGCCGCCGACCCCGCCGGGCGTCTCCGCGCACCGCGCGACGCGCTCGCTCCACGACAGCCTGCGGGCCGGGCGGCTCGGCACGACCGCGATGTTCGCGCTGGGCATCGCCGCGGTCACCCCACTGTCCGTCGTGGCCGGTGCCATCCCGCTGGCCTATGGGCAGGTCCGCGAGCTCGGCGTCCCGGCCGGCTACGCCATCACCGCGGCCCTTCTGGCGATCTTCACCGTCGGCCTGGCGGCGATGGCCCGTCACGTGCCGAACGCCGGCGCCTTCTACGCCTATGTCACCGCCGGGCTCGGACGCGCCGCCGGCGTGGCGACGGCCGGTCTGGCACTGGTCGCCTACAACTGCATGCAGATCGGCCTCTACGGTGCGTTCGGCATCGCCGCCACGGCCGCCGCTTCGGCATTCGGGTGGCGCAGCCACTGGGGAGTCTGGATCGCGGCCGGGTGGCTGGCGGTCGCGGTGCTCGGCCAGTCACGGACACGGTTCAACGCGCGCATCCTGGCCGTGCTGATCTCCGCCGAAGTCCTGGTGGTGATCGTTCTGGACGCGGTAATGGTCGGCCATCCCGCGGACGGCATCCGCCTGGACACCTTGAATCCGCTGCTGCTCGCCGGACCCACCGGGGCGGCGTCCCTGGTCGGCGCGATCACCGGTCTGGTCGGCTTCGAGATTCCGCTGGCGCACGCGGCCCTCGCCCGCGATCCCCGGCGCACCACGCGGCGGGCGATCACCCTCATCCTGGCCGTGGTGGCGGTGCTCTACGCCGGTTCCGCATGGGCAATGTCCGTCGCCACCGGGCCGGACCGGATCATCGCGGTGGCCGAGCGGCATCTGACCGACCTGTTCTTCGTGCTCCCCGCGCCGTACGTGCCGCGGGCCGTCATGGGTGTCGCCGGTGTGCTGTTCGCCACAAGCCTGTTCGCCGCGATGATCGCCTTTCACTCCACCGTGGCCCGATACACCCTGACGCTGGCGCGGGAGGGCGTGCTGCCGCGGTGGCTGGCCGTGACCCGGGCGGACGAGGTGCCGGTGGCCGGGTCGGCGATGCAGAGCACCGCGGCGGCGGTGACCCTGCTGGCCGTCGTGGGGCTGGGGCTCGACCCCACGATCGACTTGTTCTTCTACGGAACCATCTCCGGTGGGCTGGGCGTGCTGGTGCTGATGTCGGTCACCGCCGTCGCGGTGATCCGGTATTTCCGGCGGCATCCGGGCGACGAGAACGTGTGGCGGCGACGCGTGGCGCCGCTGATCGCCGCGATGTTCCTGCTCCTGGTGCTCGCCGCGACGCTCGCGTTCTACGGCGAGCTGCTGGGCACCGACGACCCGCTGAAGATCTGGCTCGCGCCGTGCGTCTACCTCCTGGCCGCCACGTGCGGAGTCGCGTGGGCGCGCGTGCTGCGACGGCGCCGCCCGGAGGCGTACGCGGCGATCGGTCAGGGCGACCGTCCGGTCCGCGGTCCCGGGCCGGGCCGGGACGTCCCGCTCCCGCGCGCGGACACCGACCGCCGCCGCCTCGTCAACGACTGAATCTCGTCGAAGGGATCCGACATGCCACCCTCCCTGAACCTCGTCATTCGCGATGCGGGCCATGACGACCAGGCCGCAATCGTCCGCGTGCTCGTCACCGCCTTCTCCGCCGGACCGGTCGCCCGCTGGATCGACCCCGACCCGGTGAGCCGCGACGGCCATAGCACCGGCTACTTCGCGGCGGCGGTCGAGGTGGCAATCGCCTGCGGTCTGGCGCGGCTGGCCGCGGAGAACGGCGACGTCGTCGCGGCGGCGTTGTGGCTACCGCACACGGAAACGGCGCAGGCGGGTACGGCGACGCCGCGTCGGCTCCGTCCGCCCGACCGGCGGACCGCCTCCCCTGCCGCCGTCGCCGCCTGGAGGCGCTTACACGCGCTTGAGGCGCTTCTCGCGGATCGGCACCCCACGCATCCGCATCATCACTTGAGCTTCATCGGTGTGCGGCCCGACCGGCAGGGTCGCGGCATCGGCACCTACCTGCTGGACGGTCATCACGCGTACTTGGACGGCCTGTCGATGCCCGCCTACCTGGAGGCCAATGATCCCCGCAATCGCAAGCTCTATCAGCGGCACGGATACACGGATCTCGGGGGCGCCCTCGTCCTCCCCGGCGGCGGGGTGCGTGTCTGGCCGATGTGGCGGGAACCGATGCGCACGACCGTGGTGACCTCGGGTGACGCGCGGTGAGGTACGGACCGGACCACGACCGCGACGATGCGGACGAGACCGAGGCCGGGCGCGGGGAGTCCGGGACCGCCGCGGACTTCACCCGGCCGCAGGCGGCGCGACGGTACAACTATTGGCTCGGCGGCAAGGACAACCTCAAGGTGGACCGCGACTCCGCGGACACCCTGGCCCGGCTGTTTCCCGACGTGGCCGTGGCGGCCCGGGAGAATCGGCGGTTCCTCCGGCGGGTCGTGCGATTCCTCGCCGACGACCTCGGCGTGCGGCAGTTCCTGGACATCGGCGTCGGTTATCCCAGTCCGCCGGACGTGCACGACATCGCCCAGGCCGTCGACCCGAGGGCCCGCGTCCTCTACGTCGATCACGATCCGGTCGTCGGGGTGCATGCCCGCGCCCTGATGTGCAGCAGCCCCGAAGGCGTCGTCGACTTCCTGCTGGCCGACCTGCGCGAGCCGGCGGCCATCCTGCACAGCCCGCAACTGCACGAGACCTTGGACCTGGACCGGCCGGTGGCCATGCTGTTGGTGGCCGTGCTGCACTTCCTGAGCGACGAGGTGCGGCCGCACGACGCGGTGCGGACGTTGGTGTCCGCCCTCGCGCCGGGCAGCTATCTCGCCGTGGCGCACGGCACGACTGACTTCATGTCCGAGACCACGGCTGACGCCATCAGGGCGGCATCGGGGGCGGAACACGGCACCCTCCATCCGCGCCCGCTCAGCGAGATCAGCAGCTTCCTCGATGGACTGACGGTGGTCGCTCCCGGCCTCGTCCCGGTCACGGACTGGCATCCCGAACGGGAGCCGCAAGCATCCGGAACGGCAGCCCAAGCGGCTTCCTACGGCGCCGTGGCCAGAATCCCGTGAACCACGGGGCCAGCAGGCACCGGGCACATGGTTAGTCCTCGGTCCGGCGGGACGGGTCGGCCGGGCAGGTCGGGCCGGATCGGGAAGGGACGGCGGCCGACGTCCTGGAACGTCGGCCGCCGCCTGTCGCGCGATCAAGCTCGGCCTTCTCAGCGCGACAGGGCTAATATACCGACGTTGGGCTGTTCATACAACCTGACGGAACATCGTGATCACGTACCATGGACCCATGATTGACCCGTCGGCGGACCGCGCGGTGTTCCGCCAGCTTGCCGACCTTCTGCGCGAGGCGATCGAGTCCGGCGAGCTCGGCCCCGGTGAACCACTGCCCAGCGAGCTGAGGCTCGCGCAGGAACACGGCATCAGTCGCACCACCGTGCGTCAGGCCATCGCCCAGCTACGCACCGAGGGCCTGGTCTCGGTGGAGCGACCGCGCGGCACCTTCGTGCGCGTGCCGGAGCCGATCGGACAGATCACGCTCGGCATCGGGGAGCGCGCCGTAGCGCGGATGCCCACCGACGCCGAGCGCCGCGCCCACCGGCTGAGCGAGGGAGTGCCGGTCATCGTGATCACCGCCGCCGACGGCAGCACCACCCTCCACCCCGCCGACCGCGTGGAGCTGATCCGATCCTGACGGCGAACGCCGCTCAGAACAGCTCGTAACGCTCACGAGACAACGTGAAGCCGTGCCCGGTGCTCACGTTGCGGCACCGCAGGGCGGCCCGCCCACTGGTGCAGACGAACGATCCGGCGGCGACCGTCTTGCCGTACGGCAGAACGGTCTGCGCACCCAGCGTCGAGTCGCTCACGCAGCTGAACCGGGTCGCCGCGTCGCCCACCATCTCCACCCCGAAGCCGTAGTCCCATGCGCACGGCTCCGCGGGCGGCGGCGCGGTCCAGGCTCGCTCGCCCACGTCGCACCGCAGATAGCCGGCGACGAGGAGGCAACCGATATTCCGTGACGGCGTCACGAAGAAGTGCTGGGCGTCGGCCCGGCTCGGGGGCGACGGCGCCGCCGGGCGTGCCGGAGTGTCCCCGGTGGACGTGGTGCATCCGGCCACCGCGGAGGTGGCCGCCGCCAGCACCGCCAGGACCACCGCCGACGCGGACACCGCCGTCACGGTGCGCAGTCGAGCCTCGGATCTCGCCGTCGTCACCACTGAACTTCTTTCAACGTGGCGAGGCCGGCAGGGCCGCCGCTGGTCGACGGCGCGCAACCGAAGGGCTCGATGCCGGGCTGAAAAAGGTTCACTGCCGCTCCCGTCGTGAGCCCGAAGACCCCAGTCGCACGAATATTAGGTACCGCCGGCAACCGACCCGATCGCTCGGCGTGGATTCTTGACCCGGCCCGTCCCGCGGCGGACGGTCGACATGATGAGCACCCGGGAGACGCACGAGAACCTTCCGACGGCGATGCGCGCCGCCGCCGACGACTTCGCGCATCATCTGGCGCAGGTCGGCAACCGATCCGCACACACCGTCCGCGCGTACCTGGTGGACGTGGTCTCGCTGCTGGACCACGCCGCCGAACAGGGCTGCGCCGCCCCCGGCGATCTGGATCTCCCGGTGCTGCGCTCATGGCTGGCACATCACATGGCCCGGGGCGCCGCACGCTCCTCGCAGGCGCGCCGCGCCGCCGCCGCCCGCGCGTTCACCGCGTGGGCGCACCGGACCGAGCTGGCCGGCACCGACGTCGGCGCGCCGCTCGCCAGCCCTCGACCGCACCGGGACCTGCCCGCCGTGCTGCGCGCCGAGCAGGCGGCCGACCTGGTGGTCACCCCACGCCGGAAGGACGACGATCCGACCGCCGTCGCGCTGGAGGTACGCGACCGAGCGGTGCTCGAGATGCTGTACGCCACCGGGGTACGGGTGAGCGAGTTGTGTGGCCTCGACCTGACCGACGTGGACCAGGGGCGGCGTGTGGTGCGGGTGTTCGGCAAAGGAGCGAAGGAGCGTGCGGTGCCCTACGGCGTACCGGCCGAGCGAGCCCTGCGGGACTGGCTGCGGGAGGGCCGGCCGGCGCTCGCCCCCGTCGGTGCCTCCGCCGCCGCGGTGAAGGCCCTCTTCCTCGGCGCCCGCGGCGGGCGCCTGCAACCGACCGTGGTGCGCCGCATCGTCGCGGCTGCCGCACGGGCCGCCGGGCTGCCGCACCTCAGCCCGCACGCCCTGCGGCACTCGGCGGCGACCCATCTGCTGGACGGGGGCGCGGACCTGCGGGCGGTGCAGGACCTTCTCGGACACTCGTCGCTGTCCAGCACGCAGATCTACACCCATGTCTCCACCGAGCGGCTGCGCGCGGCGTTCCGCCAGGCCCATCCCCGAGCCTGATTCGCGATCGGCGGCGGGCTCCCGGCACGCCCCGTACGATCGGGGGGTGAGCGCTGGAGATCCGCCCCCGCCGCTGCCCGGAGCCCGTCTCCTGTTCTCTCTGGACCCCGCGGTGGCGCACCTGAATCACGGCTCGTTCGGATCGGTGCCGATCAGCGTGCAACGCACCCAGCAGCGGCTGCGCGACGAGGCCGAGTCCAACCCACTGCGCTTCCACGTCCAGGGCCTGGTCGATCGGGTCGTCCACACCCGACGCCACCTGGCGGCGTTCCTCGGCGCCGACCCGGACGGCTCGGCGCTGGTGCCCAACGCCAGCTCCGGGGTGTCGTTGGTGCTCCAATCGGTCGGTCTCACGGTCGGCGACGAGGTGCTGATCACCGATCACGCGTACGGCGCGGTGGTGCTCGCGGTCCGCCGACAGTGCCAGCGCGCCGGCGCGACGCTGCGCACCGTGCCGGTGCCGGTGACCGCGTCGGCGGCCGAGGTGGTGGCGCGGGTCCGTGACGCCCTGCGGCCCGGCCGCACCAGGCTGCTCGTCGTCGACCAGGTCACGTCCGGCACGGCCAAGGTCTTCCCGGTGCGGGACCTCGCCGCGGCGGCGCGGGACAGCGGCGTTCCGATCCTGGTCGACGGCGCCCACGCCCCGGGCATGTTGCCCGTGGACGTGACGGCGACGGGCGCGGATTTCTGGGTGGGGAATCTGCACAAGTGGGCCTTCGCGCCGCGCGGCACGGCGCTGCTGTCGGTGACGCCGGCCTGGCGGTCGGCGATCGATCCGCTGGTCACCTCGTGGGAGCAGGATTCCGGGTTCCCGCTGTCGGTGGAGTTCCAGGGAACCGTCGATTACAGCGGGTGGTTGTCCGCGCCGGCCGGGCTGTTCGCCATGCGCACGCTCGGCGTGGACACGATCCGCGCGCACAACGCCGGGCTCGCGGCCTTCGGCCAGCGCGTGGTGGGCGCCGCGCTCGGCGTGCCGCCGGAGGACCTGCCGGACCCCGGTGACCCGGTCGCCTCCATGCGGCTCGTGCCGCTGCCCACCGGCCTCGGGGACACCCAGGCGCAGGCGCACGCGCTGCGCCAGTTGATCGCGGACAAGCTGGCCGCCGAGACCGCGGTGAACGCGTGGGGTGGACGCTGCTGGCTGCGGCTGAGCGCCCAGATCTACAACCGCCCGGAGGAGTATCGGCGGCTGGCCGAACGGCTGCCTGCGCTACTGGCGGCGGCACCGGCTCGCTGAGCCCTCACCGGCGCGGCACGCCGGGACGCGGCAGCAGCCGCACCCGCCCGCGGCCCAGCAACGCGAGCGGGTCGAGGTATCGCTCGCCGTGGCGCAGCCCCCAGTGCAGACAAGCGGTCGCGGGACAGCCGGGGTGACCGGCGACGAGCGTGCCCAGCGGGCGCCCGGCCGGGACGCGGTCCCCGGCGTGCAGCCGTGCCACCGCCAACGGCTCGTACGTCGTCCGCAGCCCGCCGGCGTGGGCGACGCTGACCACGCCGCGGCCGGCGACCTGCCCGGCGAACACCACCGTGCCGGCGCCCGCGGAGCGAACCACGGTGGCCGGGGACGCAGCGAGGTCGACGCCACGGTGGCCGGGCAGCCACGGCAGCGGCGGAGGCTCGAACCGGCGGGTCAGGCGTGCCGGGGCGACCGGCCACACGTACCCGACCGGACCAGCGACCGGACCCCAGATCGGCCCCCGAGCCGGATCGGCACCCGGCGGCGGGTCGGCGGGCGGGACGGCAGCGATAGTCGGCGGTGCCAGCGCGAGCAGCACGGCGAGCAGGACAGACATGGCGGTCAGCATGCCCGTGCGCGCACCCGGGCATGAACCGCCCTGTGGACGGCCGCGCGCTGGGGAAAACTATCCGCCGAAGCCCGCGTCATCCGGCAGCGAGATATCCGGTTTCTCCAGCTCTTCCACGTTGACGTCCTTGAACGTCATGACGCGGACATTCTTCACAAAACGGGCTGGGCGGTACATGTCCCACACCCAGGCGTCGTGCATCTCGACCTCGAAGTAGACCTCGCCGTCGGAGTTGCGCACGTGCAGATCGACCTGGTTCGCGAGATAGAAACGGCGCTCGGTCTCCACGACATAGGAGAACTGGCGGACGATATCGCGGTACTCCCGGTAGAGCTGCAGCTCCATCTCGGTCTCGTACTTCTCGAGATCCTCTGCGCTCATCGCTGTTCGTCCTCCATGACCCCATCTTCCCCCACCGGCACCGGCGCCTGAGGCGGCACGCCGACGGTATCCCCCGGCTCCGGCCCCGGCTCCGGCCCCGGCTCCGGCCACAGCCCCGGCTGAGACGGTACAACCGCGGGGCGCCGGGCACGCGGCGGCCGGTTGACCCGACCCGACGCGGTGGCCACATTGACATACGAGAACCGGTGTTCCAGACACGGTCCGTGCTGAGCCAGCGCCGCGCTGTGATCCTCGGTGATGTAGCCCTTGTGCACCGCGAAACCGTACGCCGGGAACCTGCTGTCCAGCTCGACCATCAAGCGATCCCGGGTGACCTTGGCGAGCACGCTGGCCGCCGCCACGCAGGCCGCGACCCGGTCACCCTTCCAGACCGCGAGCCCCGGCACGCCGAGGCCGTCGACGCCGAATCCGTCGGTGAGCACATAGTCCGGCGTGACCGAGAGCGACGCCAGCGCCCGGCGCATCGCGGCCAGGTTGCACACGTGCAGACCGCGAGCGTCCACCTCCGCGGGCGGGATGATCACCACCGACCAGGCCAGCGCCTTGCGCACCACCTCGTCATAGACCCGTTCCCGTGCCGCGGGCGTGAGCAGCTTGGAGTCCGCCAGTCCGGCGATCTCACCGCGCTTACCCTCGGGCAGGATGGCGGCGCCGGCCACCAGCGGACCGGCGCAGGCACCGCGTCCGGCCTCGTCCGCCCCCGCCACGTGACCGAAGCCGCGGCGTTGCAGGGCCCGCTCCATCGCGTACAGCCCAGCCTCGCGGCGAATGACGGTGCGGGTCGGGGTCAGCATCGCGTCGCCTCCCGCACCAGGTCCGGCAGCTCCTCCGGATAGATCAGCTCGTCGCTGTCCTCGATCTCGTCGGCCGACCACCACCGGTGCTGATCGATGGTCCGCCGCTCCTCGGGATCGAAGCCCGCGGTGTCGACCCGCCAACTGGGCACCCGGAGCAGGTAGAAGTCCTGATCCTGGCGATAGCGCCGGCGGTCGTACTCGAAGTGGGCGACCTGGCGCCAGACCGGCGCGCCCAGCTCGGCCGGATCCACCCGCAGGCCGGTCTCCTCGAACAGCTCCCGCGCCGCGCCCGCCGGGGAACCCTCACCGGCCTCCAAGCCCCCGCCGGGGGTGAACCACCATCGCAGCCCCGGCCGGGCCGGATCACTGCCGCGCAGCAGCAGGACGCGGTCGGCCGCATCGATGAGCAGCACCCTGGCGGCGCGGCGGTCCAAGACGGTCACGGCACCCAGCCTATTGCGCCTGGTGTCGATCTTCCGGCGGGGTGCCACCGCGCCCCCGACCGCGGGCGAAGCCGGTCAGTTGGCCGCGGGAGCGTCCGGGATGTCGTGATAGGAATCCGGCACCGACAACCAGTCGGCCCGGTTGACCGGCCAGAAGACCGTGAACGCCCGCCCGATCACCGAATCGGTGGTGATGGTCGCCTCGGTGATCTCCTTGGTCTGCTCCCAGTGTTCCAGCGAGTCGCCGGACGCCGACCGGTGATCGCCCATCACCCACAGGCGGTTCGGCGGGACGGTGATGTCGAAATCCTCGTCCGCCGCCGGGTCCTGGTTGCCGTCCGCGTCGCGATAGATGTACGGCTCGTCCAGGCTGTGCCCGTTGATCATCAAACGGTCTTGGTTGTCGCAGCACACGATGTGGTCGCCGCCGACGCCGATGACCCTCTTGATGAAGTCCTCGCCCTCGGCCCCGCTCTGCCAGTCCTGCGGGGCGCGGAACACCACGATCTCCCCGCGGTGCGGATCGCGGAAGTCATAGACGAGCTTGTTGACCAGCACCCTGTCGAGGATGTTGAGCGTGTGCTCCATCGATGGCGACGGGATGTAGAAGGTCTGCAGCACGAAGGCGCGCACCAGGACGGCGACGAGGATCGCGACGCCCAGGAGGATCGGTAGCTCGCGCCAGAACGAGCCGCGGCGTTTCTCGGTCTGCTCGTCAGTCACGAGGGGAGCCTACGTCGCCGCGCCGAGAACGTCAGTCCGGAGCGCACGGACAAACCGACACTTAGCATGAAGGGCAGGGATAAGGCCGTGGTGACCGGATCGGGCGCTTGACGGCGCAACGGTGCCGCCGCGACGGGGTGCGCGGCGTCGTAGTCCTTCCAGGTGTCCGGCACGGACAGGCTGGTGAGCCTGCTGCTCGGCCACACGATCACGAACGCGCGGCCGATCACGTTGTCGATCGGGACCGGACCCTGACACCGGGCATCCTGGGACACCAATCGGTGGTCACCCATGACAAACATCTCACCCGGTGGGATGGTCACCTCATCGAACCGACGGCTGGTGCACTGCCGGGGGTTGGCCGGGGCGTCCAACGGCGAGTTCTCCTCGACGTACGGCTCGTCGATGGACTCGCCGTTGACGGTGATCCGCCCCTGCGCGTCGCAGCACGCGACCCGATCGCCGGGCAGGCCGATGACGCGCTTGATGAAGTCCCGCTCACCGGGACGGCTGACGCCGACCAGGTCGCCGATGGTGCGGCCGAGCTTCGCGGTGAAGGTCTGACTGACCGGCTCGGTCACCTCGGGGGCCCAGTTGTCGGTGCCGCGGAAGACCACGATCTCGCCGCGGACCGGATCGCGCATGTCGTAGACGACCTTGTTGACCAGCACCCGGTCGCCGACGAGCAGCGTGTTCTCCATCGAGCCGGACGGAATGAAGAACGCCTGCACGAGGAACGTGCGGATCAGCACGGCTAAACAAAAGGCCACCACCAGCAGCAGTGGAAGCTCCTGCCAGAGCGGCATCTCCTTGCGGCGGACCGTGCGCCCGCGGCGTCGGCCGCTCGGGGTCGATCGTGATCCCGGGTAGCCGTCCATCTCTCTCACGCTACGCATCTCCCGCCAACCGGCCCCGATACGGCACTACCGCCCGACATCCCCGGCACCGGGGCAATCGGGCGGTAGTGCGAACGCTGTTCCATTCGTCACTAGCGCAAGAGTAGTTCGCTCACGCGGCGATTGACGGATGGATGGGCGTCAGTTGGCCGGCTGCTTCTCCCGCAGCTCCTTGATCTTGGCCTTCTTGCCGCGGAGCTCGCGCAGGTAGTAGAGCTTCGCCCGGCGCACGTCGCCGCGGGTGACCACCTCGATCCTGTCGATCGCGGGGCTGTTCAGCGGGTAGGTGCGCTCCACGCCGACCCCGAAGCTGATCTTCCGGACCTTGAAGGTCTCGCGCAGGCCGGACCCCTGCCGGGCGATCACCACGCCCTGGAAGACCTGGACGCGGGAACGGTTTCCTTCGACGACGCGGGCGTGCACCTTGAGGGTGTCACCGGCGCGGAAGGAGGGAATGTCGGTGCGCCGCGACTGGGCGTCGAGAGCGTCCAGCGTGTTCATCGCTGCATCCTCGTCCGTACTCAAGCGCATCGGGTGTTCGATGCGCGCATGGGTGATTCTGAACCCTCACGCTCACCATGCCGCACCGCGGAAGAACCGCGATGAGGATGTCGGCCGAGGGATCCTCGTCCGCCCACCGCGGCGCGGGGACGAACGGCAACCTCCCTACTTTGCCACACCGGTGCCGGGGATCTGAAATCCGGCCTCGGTGAGGGCCGCCCGGTCCCGCTTGTCGAGCAGCTCGTCCGGGTACGCGGCGAGCATGTCCGGGCGGCGCGACGCGGTACGCAGCAGCGACTGTTCCCGGCGCCACCGGGCGATCCGGCCGTGATCGCCGGAGCGGAGCACCTCGGGAACGGCACGACCGTCCCACGTCGCGGGCTTGGTGAAGACCGGCGCCTCCAGCAGCCCGGCCGAATGCGATTCCTCGGTCAGCGACGCCGCGTTGCCCAGCACCCCGGGCAGCAGGCGGGTCACCGCCTCCATGATCACCAGGACCGCCACCTCGCCACCGAACAGCACGTAGTCGCCCAGCGAGACCTCCCGCACCGGCATCAGGTCGGCGGCCTCATCGAGCACCCGCTGGTCGATGCCCTCATAGCGCCCGCACGCGAAGATCAGATGCGGTCGGGAGGCCAGCTCGGCCGCGTCCGCCTGGGTGAACCGGGCGCCCACCGGCGACGGCACGACCAGCAACGAATCCGGGCGGCGGGTCTCGGCCAGGGCCTTCGACCAGGGCTCCGGGCGCATCACCATGCCCGGCCCGCCCCCGTACGGCGTGTCGTCCACCGTGCGATGCACGTCCGCGGTCCAGGTGCGCAGGTCGTGCACGGACACGTCGAGCGTGCCGGCGGTCCGCGCCTTGCCGACCAGTGACAGGTCGAGCGGAGCGAGGTACTCCGGGAAGATCGTGATGACGTCGACGCGCACGGCTACCCCATCGATCGGCTCAGAGGTCGAGCAGTCCCTCGGGCAGGTCGACGAGCACGCGTCCGCCCGCCAGATCCACCGACGGCACCATCTGCCGGACGAACGGGATGAGCGCGGTGCCGCCGCCGGCCTTGTCCAGCACGATCAGGTCCGAGGCGGGCGCGTGGTCGATCCGGGCCACCGTGCCCAGTTCGGCATCGGTGCCGGCGGCGACCACGCGCAGGCCGACCAACTGGTGGTCACGGAACTCGTCCGGATCGTCGGGCGCGGCCACCGTGGCGCTGTCGACCTGGAGCAGAACCCCACGCAACGCCTCGGCGACGTTGCGGTCGCTGACGCCGGCGAACCGGGCGATGACCCGGCCCTGGTGCCAGCGCAGCGACTCCAGGGTGAGCCGCTGCGGCACCTGGTAGACCGCCCCCGGCGCGGCCCGCACCGGGGAGGCGCTCACCCGGCGGTCCCGCGGGACCTCCGTGGTGAACACCTGCCCGGCGACGAACCGTTCCTCGGGCTCGTCGGTGCGCACGGTGACCAGGACCTCGCCCTGGATGCCGTGCGGCTTGCCGATGTGGCCGACGACCAGCAGCATCAGTACGCGTCGACGATGTCCACGCGGATGCCGCGCCCGCCGATGGAACCGATGACCTGGCGCAGCGCCTTCGCGGTGCGACCACCGCGACCGATCACCGTGCCCAGGTCCTCGGGGTGCACGCGCACCTCGAGGCGCTTGCCGCGACGCGAGTCGACCAGGCGCACCCGGACGTCGTCCGGGTTGTCGACGATGCCCTTCACGAGGTGCTCCAGCGCCGGCCGGAGCGCCCCGTCAGCTCGCGTCGGCGCCGGCACCGGCTGAGTCCTCCGCGGTCTCCGCGACAACCTCGCGGTTGGCGTCCTTCGGCTCGGACTTGGCGTCCTTCGGCTCGGACTTCGGCTCGGACTTCGGCTCGGACTTGGCGGCCTTCTTCGGCGTCGACTTGGCCGGCGTCTCCACGCCGGCGGCGGCCTTCGCCTCGGCCTCGTACGCCTCGGTGCGGCTCACCTTGGCGGCCTTGACCTTCAGCGGCGGCGGAGCCGGCAGGCCCTTGTACTTCTGCCAGTCGCCGGTCTTCTCAAGGATGCGCTGCACGGCCTCGCTGGGCTGAGCGCCCACCGACAGCCAGTACTGCACCCGGTCGGACTTGACCTCGATCAGCGACGGCTCTTCCTTCGGGTGGTAGATGCCGACGTACTCGATGGCACGGCCGTCGCGCTTGGTGCGCGAATCGGCGATGACGATGCGGTACTGCGGGTTGCGGATCTTGCCCATCCGCAGAAGCCGGATCTTTACGGCCACGGTTTTTTCGCTCCTGGTGGTTACGTGGGCGAGCCGACGGAACCCACGTGGGGAATGCGGGACCGATGTCTGCGCTCTGACATGTCGGGTGCCGGGCAGCACGCTGAGGGTTGAGAGGGCGCCTCAGGTGTGCCGAGCCAGTCATCCATTCTGCCAGAAGTGCGGCACGACCTCCCAATCGGGCCGCACTTCACCGAACAACCGGACGATCCCATCCATCAGGGAGTACAGCCGGCATTTGCCACTCCGGCGGCGGGCGGTAGCCGGTCCACGTCCCGTCGAACGGGAACTCCCCCGCCTCCACCATCTTGATCACCCGGCGGCCCTCCGCCCGTACCGCCTCCTCGTCGGCCACCCAGTAGTGCTCCGGGTGCGCCAGGCGCTCGGTGAACTCGTCCTCGTCCTTCCAGGCCCACGTGCGATCGGCGGCGACCACCACATCCAGGTCCTGATCGACCACGTCGATGCCGGCCACCTCACCGTCGTCCCAGCGGGCCGCGCGCTCTTCGAGGTTGACGTACCAGCCGTCGAAGGTCCCATCCGCGGCCCAGAACCACCACACCGAGTGATCCGCCCCCGGCGGGAAGAACATCAGGATGCCCGGCCCCTTCCAGGTGCCGTGACGCATGTGGTGCTCGGCCGTCGCCCACTCGACGAACGACATCCCGCGGGCGCCGCGGCCGTCCAGCGTGACCTCGTTGACCGATGGGGTGCCGGCCGCCATCCACAGCAACAGCCCGCGCTCGTCGTCGCCGACCACTCGCACCGGCCGCACGAAGGCCAGCCGGCCGCGGCGGGTGTTGCGGTGCAGCACCGTGCGGCCGGGCGTGAACCCCGGCATCAGTACGCGCGTCCGAGCACCGCGACCAGGTCCGGCTCGTCGTCCGCATCCGGCATCGAGCCGTCCGGGCGGACCAGGCAGCGGACCGTGACCGCCTTGCCGTTCGCCTCGGCCTCGCCCTCGGTGCCCACGGCCGACCAGGGCACCCGGGCCCAGCCGGTCTGCGCCGCCTCGATCGCGTCACCCAAGGTCGGCACGTCGACCATGTGCGCCTCACGGAACGCCAGCGCGTCGTCGTACAGCCGCTGCTGATCGGTCTCCAGCGCGGCGGTCACCTCGGCCACCACGCCGGCCAGCGGCACCGGGGCCTTGGTCCCGTCGATCCGCCGGGCCACCACCGCGTTACCGGCGGCCAGGTCACGCGGGCCGACCTCGATGCGCACCGGCACGCCCTGCAACTCGGCGTCCACCGCCCGGCGGCCGAACGGCACGTCGGCGCGATCGTCCAGCCGCACCCGCACGCCCGCCGCGGCCAGGTCGTCCCGCAACCGGGCCGCCGCCTCGATCACGCCCTCGCCCGCCTTGACCACCATGACCTGGGCCTGCACCGGCGCCAGCCGGGGCGGCAACCGCAGGCCGTTGTCGTCGCCGTGCACCATGATCAGGCCGCCCACCATGCGGGTGGAGGTGCCCCACGACGTGGTCCAGCAGTGCTGCACCCCGCCGGCCGACGACGAGTACGTGATGTCGAACGCCGTGGCGAAGTTCTGCCCCAGCTCGTGTGACGTGCCCATCTGCAGGGCCTTGGCGTCGCCCATCATGGCCTCGACGGTCATCGTGTTGGTCGCGCCGGCGAACCGCTCGCCCTTGGTCTTGCGGCCGGGGATGACCGGGATGGCCAGCAGCTCGACCATGAAGTCCTCGTACACCGTCTTGTGGATCAGCCGTGCGTACGCGCGGGCGTCCGCCTCGGTGGCGTGCGCGGTGTGCCCCTCCTGCCAGAGGAATTCGGTGGTGCGCAGGAACGTGCGCGGACGCATCTCCCAGCGCACCACGTTCGCCCACTGGTTGAGCAGCAGCGGCAGGTCACGGTAGGAGTCCACCCACTTGGCCATGAACTCGCCGATCACCGTCTCGCTGGTGGGGCGCACCACCAGCGGCTCGGAGAGCTCCTTGCCCCCGGCGTGGGTGACCACCGCGAGCTCGGGAGAGAAGCCCTCCACGTGCTCGGCCTCGCGGCGCAGGTAGTTCTCCGGGATGAACAGCGGGAAGTACGCGTTCTGCGCCCCGGCCGCCTTGATCCGGGCGTCCATGTCGGCCTGCATGCGCTCCCAGACCGCCCATCCGGTCGGTCGGATCACCATCGTGCCGCGCACCGGACCGTTGTCGGCAAGCTGGGCCTTGTTGATGACGTCCTGATACCAGCGGGGAAAATCCTCCGCACGGGGAGTGAGCACTCGTGCCATGAGAGGGCATCCTAGCCGTGCGCCGACACGGGCCGCGCGTCGGTTACCAGCCGTTCACGCCGACCACCCGAACGCGCCCATCGGTCACCGACCGTTTCACGCCGGCCCCGGACGGGTCAACGGATCACCCGGCCACGCAGCACGATGCGGTCCGGATGCCGGGTCACCGCCAGGTTGCGGCGCGGATCCTCCGGATAGACCACCAGGTCGGCCAGTCCACCCTCGACCAGGCCCGGGAAACCCAGCCACGCCCGCGCCCGCCAGGACGCGGAGGCGAGCACCTCGGCCGCCGGGATGCCCGCCTCGTGCAGGGTCAGCATCTCCTCGGCGGCCAGCCCGTGCCGGATGCCTCCGCCCGCGTCGGTGCCGACATAGATCGGCACCCCGGCCTCGTACGCCGAACGCACCACCGCCGGGAACCGGTCACGGAGGGCGATCATGTGATCGGCGTACCCGGGAAACCTGCCCCGCGCCCGGTCCGCGATCCCCCCGAAGGTCTTGATATTGATCATGGTGGGTACCAGCGCGGTGCCCCGCCGGGCCATCTCGTCGACGAGGTCGGCCGTCAGACCGGTGCCGTGCTCCACCGAGTCCACGCCCGCCCGGACCATCGCCAGCACCCCCTCCTCGGAGAAGGTGTGCACCGCAGCGCGCGCCCCGGCGGCATGTGCCGCCTCGACCGCGGCGGCCATCGTGGACGCGTCCCACGACGGCGCGAGATCACCCACCGATCGGTCGATCCAGTCCGCCACCAGCTTCACCCATCCGGTGCCGGCCTTGGCCTGCGCGGTCACCGCGGCGGCGACGTCCGGCGCGTCGACCTCCACCCCGATGTCGCGTAGATACCGGCGCGGCGACGCGATGTGCCGGCCGGCGCGGGCGAGGCGCGGAATGCCCGGCTCGTCGTCCAATTCCGGGTACGGGTACGGCGACCCGGCGTCGCGCAACGCGAGCACGCCGGCGTCACGATCGATGGCGGCCAGGTCCCGTGCCTCGTCGAGACTCTCGATCGGCCGGGTACCGTACGCGATCCCCAGATGACAGTGCGCGTCGACCAGGCCGGGCACAAGGTAACCGCCGTCGGCAATGGTCTCCGCGCCGCGGACCGGCTCGAACGTGACCCGGTCCGCCACCAGCCAGAGATCACGCACCTCGTCGTCGGGCAACACGGTCCCGCGCACATGCAACGCCATGCCTCAGTCCTACCCGATAGCGTGCCAGTCCCACCCCAACGCGCCGACGCCCCGCCGCATCGACGCCCCCGCCAGTCGACGCCCCCGTCGAGTCGACTCCCCCGTCGATCTTGAACTTAGTGTGCCCGGCTCGCCATGGCATTCCCGACTTGTCCGACCACTAAGTCCAAGATCGTCGCCATGTCGCGCCGACGCCCCGTCGATCTTGGACTTGCGGGTCGGACAAGTCGGTTATGACGGGCTAGACCGGGCCCCGAAAGCACAAGATCGGCGAGCCGACACGGGGAACGCCCGGCGAGCCGACACGGGGAACGCCCGGCGAGCCGACACGGGGAACGCCCGGCGAGCCGACACGGGGAACGCCCCGGGGGCAGGCCCGACACGGGGAACGCCCGGCGAGCCGACACGGGGAACGCCCCGGGGGCAGGCCCGACACGGGGAGCACCCCGGGGGGCGGGCCTGACACGGGGAGCACCCCGGGGGGCGGGCCTGACACGGGGAGCACCCCGGGGGGCGGGCACGGCACGGGGAGCGCCGGGGGCGCGCACGGCACGGGGAGGGCGCCTGCGGGGGAGCCTTGCCCTAGCGCTTGTCGTCGCGCTTACGGTCCGGCTTCGACAGCTTGTTGAAGTCCAGGTTCGGCAACTTGAAGCCCGGCGGCAGGCCCTGACCGTTCGCCAGTGCGTTCGGGTCCACCCCGGCCGGCAGTTGCGGCATCCCGCCCCCGCCGAAGCCCGCCGGTGCGCCGCCGCGCGGTCGGCTCGTGCCGCCCTTCTTGCCCTTGCGCTTGTTCTTCGGGCTCTTGGTCGCCTTGCGCCGCCCGCCGCCGGGGAGGCCCATCATGCCGCCCATCTGCTTCATCATCTTCTGCGCGTCGGCGAAGCGGTTGAGCAACTGGTTCACGTCCATCACGGTGACGCCGGAACCGTTGGCGATGCGGACCCGGCGCGAGCCGTTGATGATTTTCGGGTTGGTGCGCTCCTGCGGGGTCATCGAGCGGATGATCGCGGTGACCCGGTCGAAGTGGCTGTCGTCCAGCTCGGCCAACTGATCCTTCATCTGGCCCATGCCGGGCATCATGCCGAGGATGTTGGCGATCGGGCCCATCCGGCGCACCGCGATGAGCTGGTCGAGGAAGTCCTCCAGGGTGAACTGCTCGCCACCGAGCAGCTTGGAGGTCATCTTCTCCTTCTGATCCTCGTCGAAGGCTTGCTCGGCCTGCTCGATGAGGGTCAGCACGTCGCCCATGCCGAGGATGCGGCTGGCCATCCGGTCGGGGTGGAAGACGTCGAAGTCCTCCAGTTTCTCGCCGGTGGAGGCGAACAGGATCGGCTGGCCGGTCACCTGCCGCACGGACAGCGCGGCGCCACCGCGCGCGTCGCCGTCGAGCTTGGACAACACCACGCCGTCGATGCCCACGCCGTCGCGGAATGCCTCGGCGGTGGTCACCGCGTCCTGGCCGACCATCGCGTCGATGACGAAGATGACCTCGTCCGGGTCGACCGCGTCGCGGATGTCGCGGGCCTGCTGCATCATCTCCGCGTCGATGCCGAGACGGCCCGCGGTGTCGACGATGACGATGTCCTTCGCGGTGCGCCGCGCGTGCTCGATCGACCCCTTGGCCACCTGCACCGGGTCGCCGACGCCGTTGCCGGGTTCCGGCGCGTAGACGTCCACGCCGGCCCGCCCGGCCAGCACCTGGAGCTGGTTGACCGCGTTCGGCCGCTGCAGGTCCGCCGCGACCAGCAGCGGCTGGTGACCCTGCGTGCGGAGCCAGCGGGAGAGCTTGCCGGCCAGCGTGGTCTTACCGGAGCCCTGCAGGCCGGCCAGCATGATCACGGTGGGCGGCTGCTTGGCGAAGCTCAGCCGCCGGCCCTCGCCGCCGAGGACGTTGATCAGTTCCTCGTGGACGATCTTGATGATCTGCTGCGCCGGGTTGAGCGCCTGCGAGACCTCGGCGCCGCGTGCCCGTTCCTTGAGGCTGGCGATGAACCCCTTGACCACCGGCAGCGCGACGTCGGCTTCGAGCAGCGCGAGACGGATCTCGCGCGCGGTGGCGTCGATGTCGGCGTCGGTCAGCTTGCCCTTGCCCCGGAGCTTCGTGAAGATCCCGGACAGGCGGTCACTCAGGTTGTCGAACACGCCTGCAAGCCTAGCTTGACGCGCTACCCGGCACGGTCACCGCCGCATGCGGTAGGTCTTGGCCGCCGCCTCGATGCGGCGCTGGGTCCGGGTGCCCGGGGCCAGCCCCTTCTTGGCCTTGCCGTAGAGGTAAACGCCGCCGCCCACCACGAGCGCGCCGACGATCAGGTACGACAGCGCCCCGAGCAGCGCGTGCAGCAGGGCGATCGCCACCCATCCGACCACGATCACCCCGGCGATCATCGCCACCAGGTACGCCACTGCCTTGCCCATCTCGGCCTCCGCTCAAGGCTTGCGCCCGGCCGGTGCGGACGGGCTCTCCTCCACCATGCCCGCCGCCCGCAAGCATGCGCATCGGCCGGAAACCCGGAGTCCGATCCCCTACGGGTGTCCGCCCGCCGATTTTCCCACGATATCCCCGCTAATCACGTATACCGGCGATATCAGGCGTCACATGAGGCGCATGGGTGACAGGTGACCGCATCTGTCCGGGCCGCAACTTCTGCCGACCGCCGCCGTTGAGGGTCTGAGACACGGCCCGACGGCGGTTGCGGATCTGAACACCAGCCCGATCGCAGGTGCGGGCCGGAACCCGGCCCGAAGGAACCCGGCGGAAGGACGAACGGCGTGCCTCTGCGGCAAATTCTGCGACTGGCGCCGGAGCCGGTCCGGCGGCGCGTCGTGGACGTCGTGCGGGCGCATCTGCTCCCCCGGCTGGCCGCCGAGACGCAACTGCGGATGGTCCGGCAGGCCGTTCCGCTTCCGGTACGCGCATCCGGCCGACGCCGCGCGCGTCCGGACCCCACGGCCAGCCCGGCGGGCGTACGTCAAGACAACCTGGACCGCGTGGTCGCGGCGCTGACCGAGGCGGGCGTGGACTGGTTCCGGGTCCCGAACCGCTGCCTCACCCGCACCGCGGTGGCCGTGCCGCAGACCGACCGCGTACGGGTGAAGGAGCTCCTCGACCGCCTGGTCCGCACCGGCCACGGGGTGCTGGAGACGGTGCACCGGGTCGGCGTCCTGCGGGCGAGCTGGCCGGTCACCGATCCGGGTGGCCACCTGGTGCTGGGCACCGAATACGGATGCGAGGTCGAGTTCTGGCGCCGGGAGGACGGCGTCCTGGTCGGCCCGCGCAGCAACCCGGTCGCCGACGTCATCCCCGCCGACGAGCCGGTGGCGCATGCGCCGGAACAGGTGTTCAGCGAGTTCTGTGCCCGCGGTGACGCCGAATACCGCACCCGTGCGGTGTTCACCATGGCCAGCCCGGAGCGGATCAGCTTCCCCATCGACGCGGTCTACACCTGGGTGGACGGCGACGACCCGGCGTGGCGTGAACGCAAGGCCCGCGCGCTGGGCGACAACGCCTGGCTTGCCGAGATCAACCGGCAGGCGGCCAACGACTCCCGGTTCGCCTCCCGCGACGAGCTGCGGTACTCGCTGCGGGCGCTGCACTGCTTCGCGCCCTGGGTGCGGCACATCTTCCTGGTCACCGACGACCAGGTGCCGGCCTGGCTGGACACCGACCACCCGAACGTCACGGTGGTCGGCCACCGCGAGATCTTCGGCGGCACCGGCGTGCTACCGACCTTCAACTCCCAGGCCATCGAGTCCCGGCTGCATCGCATTCCGGGCCTCGCCGAACACTTCCTCTACCTCAACGACGACGTGTTCATGGCGCGCCCGCAGACGCCGGCGACGTATTTCACGCCGGGCGGCCTCACCCGGTTCTTCCCGTCCGCCGCGCTTGTCGATTCGGCGCCGCCACGGCCGTCCGACCCGCCCGTCAACTCGGCGGGCAAGAACAACCGCCGGCTGATCCAGGAGGCGTTCGGCCGGGTGCTGACCCGCAAGATGATGCACACCCCGCACCCGTCGCGGCGCAGCGTCATCACCGAGATCGAGGACCGGTTCGCCGAGCACGTACGGGCCACCGCGGAGCATCAGTTCCGGCACCCGGACGACATCGCGCTGCTGTCCTCGCTGCAGCAGTACTACGCGTACCTGACCGGCCGCGCCACACCGGGCCAGATCCAGTACATGTACACCGACCTGGCGGACCCCGGCACCCGGCTCAAGCTCGCCCGCGTGCTGCGGCGCCGGCATCTGGACGCCTTCTGTCTGAACGACACCGACTCGTCGCCGGCCGCCACGGACGAGCAGGCCCGGTTGCTGGCCGAGTTCCTGCCCGCCTTCCTGCCGTTCGCCTCGCCCTACGAGCTGTCCCATCCGCGGCCCGGCACCACACCGATCGCCGCGCCGCACATCCCGGCGACCCGCGGCGCCCCGGCCACCCTGCCCGCGCAGGGCGAGCGGCCGGACGCCCGGGCGTCCTTCGAAGGAGAACTCCGATGAGCTACGACGTCGTCATTCTGGGCCTGGGATACGTGGGCCTTCCGCTCGCCCAGCAGGCCACCCGCGCCGGCATGTCGGTCCTCGGCTTCGACGTGAACCAGGGCGTGGTCAACTCGCTCGCCGCCGGCAACTCGCATGTGGACGATCTGAACGGCGGCGACATCGCCGAGATGCTCGCCGGCGGCTTCCGGCCGACCACCGACGAGAAGCTCATCGCGAGCGCGCGGACCGCGGTGATCTGCGTGCCCACACCGCTGGCCGAGGGCGACGGGCCGGACCTGCGCGCGGTCATCGGCGCGACCGAGGCGGTCGGCCGCAACCTGCAGCCGGGCATGCTCGTGGTGCTGGAGTCCACCACCTACCCGGGCACCACCGACGAAGTGGTCCGCCCGCTGCTGGAGGAGCTGTCCGGCCTGACCGCCGGAACGGACTTCCACCTGGCGTTCTCGCCCGAGCGCATCGATCCCGGCAACGAGCGGTTCGGCGCGCACAACACCCCCAAGGTGGTCGGCGGCGTCACGCCCGAGTCCACCGAGAAGGCGGCCGAGTTCTACGGCCGGTTCATCGAGACCGTGGTGCGCACCCGCGGCACCCGCGAGGCGGAGACCGCGAAGCTGCTGGAGAACACCTACCGGCATGTGAACATCGCGCTGGTCAACGAGATGGCCCGGTTCTGCCACGAGCTGGACATCGATCTGTGGGACGTGATCCACGCGGCGTCCACCAAGCCGTTCGGCTTCCAGGCGTTCTTCCCCGGCCCGGGCGTGGGCGGGCACTGCATCCCGATCGACCCGAACTATCTGAGCCACAACGTGCGCAGCAAGCTCGGTTACCCGTTCCGGTTCGTGGAACTGGCCCAGGAGATCAACGCGACGATGCCCGCGTACGTGGCACGCCGCGCACAGAATCTGCTGAACGCCGACGGCCAGGCGGTGCACGGCGCGTCGGTGCTGCTGCTCGGCGTCACGTACAAGCCGAACATCGCGGACCAGCGCGAGTCGCCGGCCACCCCGCTGGCCCGGCACCTGACCCAGCTCGGCGCCGTGGTGTCCTATCACGACCCGCATGTGCCGGTGTGGCACCTGGGCGGCGCCGAGGTGCCGCGCACCGACGACCTGGAGGGCGCCGCCGCCGCGGCCGATCTGGTGATCCTGGTGCAGGGGCACCGCGATTACGACGCCGACCACCTGGCCGGCATCGCCAAGCGCTTCTTCGACACCCGCGGCGTCACCACGTCCCGCGAGGCCCATCGCCTGTGAGCCGCCTCGGCGCCGGACCGGCCGCTCTCCACCGACCGCGACCACTGGACGGCCTCGACCGTACGGATCCCGCGGCGGACCGGGGGCGGCCGGTGTCGTCCGGGCATCCCGGCACCACCGGAGAGCACGCCCGCCGGCGCGACATCGAAGGACTGCGCGCGGTGGCGGTGCTGCTCGTGGTCGCCTATCACTGCGGCGTTTCGGTGGTCGGCGGCGGCTACGTCGGCGTCGACGTGTTCTTCGTGATCTCCGGCTTTCTCATCACCGGCCTGCTGCTGCGGGAGATCCGTGGCACCGGTCGGCTGAACCTGCCCGGCTTCTACGCGCGGCGCATCCTGCGGCTGCTGCCCGCGGCGACCGTCGTGGTGGTGTGCACCGTCGCCGCCGCGGTCTGGCTGTTGCCTCCACTGCGGCATCGCGGCGTGCTGCTGGACGCCCTGCACACGCTGGTGTCCGGGGTGAACTACCGGCTCGCGGTGATCGGCACCGACTATCTGGCCGGCGTCGACCCGTCGCCGTTGCAGCATTTCTGGTCGCTGGCCGTGGAGGAGCAGTTCTATCTGCTCTGGCCGCTCGTGCTCCTCGCCTCCGCGCGCGTGCGGCGCGCCCCCGCCGTGCTGCTGGTGCTCGTCGCGGGCGGCCTGGCGCTGTCGGTGTGGCAGACCCTGGCCAACGGCACGTGGGCCTATTTCGGGGCGCACACCCGGGCCTGGGAGCTGGGCGTGGGTGCGCTGCTCGCGGTGCACGCCGACCGCTTGGCCGGGTTGGGGCGGCGCGCCGCGCGACGGCTCGCCGACGGCGGCCTGATCGCCATCGTGCTGGCCGCGGTGCTGTATTCGGACACCACGCCGTTCCCGGGCTATGCCGCGCTGCTGCCGGTGCTGGGCGCCGCGGCGTTCATCGCGGGCGGCACCGCCGTGGCGGGTGGCGTGGCCGGCGAGTCGAGCCGCCTGGGCGGCGCCGTCTGGCAGAGCGTCGGGCGACTCTCGTACTCCTGGTATCTGTGGCACTGGCCGTTCCTCGCGCTGCTGCCCGCGGCCCTGGGCCACCCGGGCGCCTGGTGGCAGCGGGTGCTCGCGGCGGCGCTCGCGTTCCTCGCCGCGATGCTCACGTACGCGCTGGTGGAGAACCCGGTCCGGCACCTGGCCGCGCTGCGCCGCCGGCCCCGCCGGGCGATCCTGGCCGGCGCCGTGACCTCCGCGGTCGCCGCGGGCCTGTGCGTGCTGCTGGTCGCCGTCGCCGCGTGGACCGCGGACACGCCCACGTTCCGGGCCGCACCGGAACGGGTGGACGGATCCGTGGCGGATCTGCAGCAGGCGCTGGCCCGCGGCGCCGCGCTGCGGGCGGTGCCGGCCAACCTCACTCCCCCGCTGGCCGAGGCGGACGCCGACGAGACCCTGCCGCACCACGACGGTTGTGACTCCGGTGTCACCAACACGCGGGTGCAGACGCCGTGCACGTACGGGGACACCGCCGCGACCACCACCGTGGTGCTGTTCGGCGATTCGCATGCCGGGCACTGGTTTCCGGCGCTGGACCGGATCGCGCGGCAGCGGCACTGGCGACTGGTCGTGGTGACCAAGAGCGCCTGCAGCGCGGCCGACTCGGTCATCTACTACAAGATGGTCCGGCGGGCGTTCACCGAATGTGTGGATTGGCGCAAGGCCGCGTGGCAACGGATCCGCGCGCTGCGTCCGGCGATGGTGGTGATGTCGTCGGTGGGCACCGGGGACATGCTGCACGCCGACGACCAGGACGAGGCGTGGGCGGCTGGTTGGGCGCGTTCGGTCGTCCGGGTGTCCGGTCCGAGTACGCGCGTGGTGGTGCTGGCCGACACGCCGTGGCAGGCGGGCGACGTCCCGGACTGCTTGTCGGCGCACCTGACCACGCCGGGCGCTTGTGTGGCGCCGCGCGCCGACGCGGTGCTGCTGCCCCGCCGCCGGCTCCTGGTCGCCGCGGCGGTGCGCGCTCGCGGCGCGCAGGTCATCGACCCGACGCCATGGTTCTGCACCGCCACCGCCTGCCCGGTGATGGTCGGCAACGTCCTGGTCTTTCGCGACGGCCACCACATGACGACCGCGTACGCCCGGATGCTCACGCCGCTGCTGGCGGGGGCGTTGCCCGGCTGACCGCCCGGGGCGCGGCCGCATCGGATTCCGGTGGGACCGCGCCCCGCCGACTCTCCACGGAGGACATTCATGACGGCGACCGTCCGGACCGCCGCGTCCCGCGCCCGCGCCACGGATGCCACCCGCCCGCGCATCGGCGCGTTCCGGGCGGACATCGAGGGCCTGCGGGCGGTGGCCGTGCTGCTGGTGGTGCTCAGCCATGCGGGTGTGGGCGCCGTGGCGGGCGGATACGTCGGCGTGGACGTCTTCTTCGTCATCTCCGGCTTCCTGATCACCTCGCTGCTACTGCGCGAGGTGGCCACCACCGGTCGCATCTCGATGTCCCGCTTCTACGCCCGGCGCGCGCTGCGGCTGCTGCCCGCCGCGGCGCTGGTGTGTGTGGCGACCCTCGTCGGCGCCCGGTTGTGGCTGTCCGGCCTGCGCACCGGCGAATTCGCCAAGGATGCGTTGTCCGCCACGGCGTACGTGGCTAACGTCCGGTTCGCGATCACCGGCACCGATTATCTGGACGCGGACCAGACGCCGTCGCCGTTTCAGCACTTCTGGTCGCTCGCCGTCGAGGAGCAGTTCTATCTCGTCTGGCCGCTGCTGATCATTGCCGCGACGCTGCTCTGGCGGCGGCGCCGCAATGCCACGCTGCGCCCGCTGGCCGCGGCCCTGCTTACGCTGATCGCGGTGTCCGCCGTGCTGAGTGTGACGGAGACCCAGCGCTCGGCGCCGTGGGCCTACTTCGGCGCGCACACCCGGGCCTGGGAGCTGGGCGTGGGCGCGCTGGTCGCGATCGGCGCGGGCCGGTTGTCCGCGCTGCCCGGCCGGCTGCGGGCCGTGCTGGGGTGGGGCGGGCTGGCCGCGATCGGGGCGGCCGCCGTGGCGTACGGGCCGGACACCGCCTATCCCGGTGGATTTGCCGCGCTGCCGGTGGCGGGCGCCGCCGCGGTGATCGCCGCGGGCGTCGGCGGCCGAGCCGAACACGGCGCGGCTCTGGTGCTGGAACGCGCGCCGATGCGCACCGTCGGGCGCCTGTCCTACGGCTGGTACCTGTGGCACTGGCCGGTCCTGATGATCGGGCCGGCCGCCCTCGGCATCGGCGCGAGCACTCGCAACAACCTGGTGCTGGCGGCGGGCGCGTTCCTGGCTGCGGGGCTGACCTACCGGTTGGTGGAGAATCCGTTGCGACACCGTCCGGCGCTGCGGGTGCGACCGGTGCGCGGGCTGCTCACCGGTGCCGCCCTGTCGGCGGTGGTGGCCACGGTCGCCGTCGTGGTCGCGGTGCGGCCGGCCGCCGTACCGGAGGGTGGCCGGGCGACCGATCTACGCACCGCACTGGCGGAGTCCGCGACGCCGGAGGCGGTGCTGCGCCAGTTCATCGCGGACAGCGACCGGCCGCGCAAGCTGCCGTCCAATCTGGACCCCGGGCTGCGGGAGTCGGCACGGGACAAGCCACAGGTGTACGCGGACGGCTGCCACCTGGATTCGACGGCCGCGCCGTTGCCGGCCGGGTGCGTCTACGGCGACCCCACGTCCGCGACCACCGTCGTGCTGTTCGGCGATTCGCATGCCGCGCAATGGTTTCCGGCCATGCAGCGGATCGCCGTCGACCGGGGCTGGCGGCTGGTGTCGCTGAGCAAGTCCGCGTGCACGGCCGCCGACCTGCCCATCCACCATGAGGCGTTGAAGCGCGAATACACCGAATGCGCGGCATTCCACCGCGCCGCGATCGACCGGATTGCCGCCCTGCGACCGCGGCTTGTCGTGGTCGGCACCAGCTTCAACTACGACCCGATCGGCGGGGCGTCCTGGCGTGCCGGCTGGGCGTCCACCTTCGGCGCACTCCGGGACACCGGCGCTCGCGTGGTGGCCTTCCAGGACACCCCCTACATGGGCGGGCGGGTGCCGGCATGCCTGGAGGCCCATTCCCGCCGCATCGATCGGTGCGACGTGTCGCAACGGTCCGCGCTGCGCGGGCCGGAGCAGCGGGAGCTGTTCACCGAGTACGCGCGGGGCTCGGCGGTCACGGTGATCGATCCGGTGCCGTGGCTGTGCACCGACACCTGCCCCGCCGTGGTCGGCAACATGCTGGTCTACCGCGACTCCAACCACATGACCACGGCGTACAACAGGATGCTGGCGCCGCTGCTGGACGCCCGGCTGCCCCGGCTGTGACCGGTCGGCGGTGACCGGCAGTGACCTCAGCGCAGCAACGACGCCAGCGACGGCAGGCGGTCGCCGTCCACCACCACCGCGCGCACCGCGCCGTAGTCCCGGTGCAGGTGCGACAGCCGATCGGTGAGCAGGTCATCCCAGTCCATGTCCGGACGATGCCGCGCCCACGTCTGCCGGTCCGGCAGATATTCGAGGAGAACGCCGTGCTTGCGCAGCAACGAGAACGACGGGTTGTCGGTGAGCACCACCGGCCGGTGGTCGTCGCTCACCAGCAAGCGCTGGCGGAGCACCCGCAGGAACCGGGCCAGCTCCTCGACCTCCAGGCCGATGGCGATGTACAGATGGGCCGGCACCCGCTGCGGCACCCGGCGCACCGCGGCACGCGGCGCCGGCGCGCCGGCCCGGCCGCCGCGCGCCCGGCGCAGCACCGCACCGGCCAGCCGGGGCGAGGCGCGTACCGGGTTACGCACCAGCGACACCATCGCCTGGCCGAGCCGGTACGAGCGGCTCTGCCGGATCCGCTGCGCCCGCTTCTGCTCGCGCAGCAACCGGCGATCGAGGTCGTCGTGCCGTTGCTGCCAGTCGCTCAGGTCCTCTTCGACGGTGCGCAGCCGTCCGGCCACCGCGGCGAGTTCCCAGCGGGCGCGTTCCAGCTCCCGATCGGTGGGCTGCACGTCACACTCCTGTTCGGACGGTGAGTTCGCTGAGCCAGACGGCGGCCGCCGCGGCCCCGTTGCCGATCGCCACTTCGGCGCAGCGGCGCGTCAGATCAGCGCGGACATCCGGGCGCACCGCACGGGCCAGCACCCGTTCCACGTCGTCGCCTTCGGGGTCCTCGATGACCAGCGCGGTGCCCGCGGCGGCGGCGAACCGCGCCCGGGCCACCTGGTCGTCCAGTCCGGTCTGCCGGTTCGGCACGAAGACGCTGGGAATGCCGAACGACAGCAGCTCATGGAACGAGTTGTATCCGGACGCGCTCACCACCAGGTCGAAGGCACGCAGGTACCGGCTCACCGGATAGACCTTGACCACGCGCACGCCGGGAATCCGCGGCAGCGGCTCGGTGGCGATGGTGGATTCGGCCAGCACCACCTGGAACCCGTTGTTCATCAGGAAGCCGGCCATCCGGGCGATCGGCGAGGAGATGTCGTTGATGTTGCCCGCGCCGAGTTGCAGCAAGGCGGCCGGGCGGCCGTCCAGTTCCAGCCCGGAGCGCGCCGCCGCGTCGTCCAGCAGTTCGCCCGGGTCCAGATAGGTGATCGGGTCGACGGCGTGCACCGCATCCCGGTCGGCGACCGTGCAGCCCTCGTCGGCGGGCGCGGCGAACTCGCCGGGTTCCAGGATGCCGTCGAAGACCGGTCCGCGCTCGATCCACTCGGCGCCCAGGTCGCGGCGCCACATGGCTCGTCGCACCCAGACCCACGCCACGCCCGGATGGTCGCCGACGGCCTCGACGATGCCGTCGTGCGGCACGCTGTCCACCGCCACCACGGACGGGCGGTGCAGCTCGATCAGGTGACGCAGGCGTTCCCGCAGAAACGCCGTCCAGCGCGGCTTGCCCATGTCGAGCACCTTGCGGGAGGGCAGGTACTCGGTGAGGAATCCCTCCTGGTGCGCCACCGAGGCGCCGTGCGACTGGGTGGCGATCACCGCGGACATGTCGCCGGGAAGGCGCCGGGCCACCGCCATCAGCCGGGACAGGTGACCCATGCCGGTGCCGTTGTCGCTGACCAGCAGGACGCGCCGGGTCGCCGTTCCCGTGCTCCGCACGGCGGGCGCGCCGGGCGCCGCGGCGCGCGGCGACGGCCGCGGTCCGGGCACCAGCGTCGGTGGATGCACCCCGCGCTCGGCCAGCCGGGTCAGGTGCGACATGTGGCCGTACCGCTCCTCGACGAATGCCCGCTGCGCCACCGCGACCGCGCGCAGACGCTGCGGATCGGCGTGCAGTTCGCGGACCAGGTCGAGCACCCCGGCGGGGGTGGTGTAGAGCGCGGCGTCGCCGAACATCGGCCGGAAGTGCGGTCCGATGATCACCGGAACGCCGGCCGCCATCGCCTCCAGGATGGTCCGGCCGAACGCCTCGACCAGGTCCGGGTCGTGGAAGTAGACGAAGAAGTCGATGGTGGCCAGGAAGTCGCCGGGTGACTCGGCGCCGAATGCGACCACGTCCCAGTTCGGCGGCCGGTGGCCGACCCGCTCCACCGCGATCTCGCCGCCGCCCAGGATTCGCACCCGCACCTGCGCAGAGTCCGGGTACGCCTGCAGGATCTCCTGCCGCGACCGGGGCCACTTCACCGGATCGGCGCGCCCGTGCCGCCCGATCACCGGGGTGTCGGCCACGCCGCCGCTGCGGTCCCGCCACCAGGAGGCCACGTCGATGATCTCGTGCCAGTCCTCGCTCAGCGGAGCGTCCGGCGCCACACGCAGCACCCAGTCCCGCACCTGGGAGCTGATCGGCGCCCACTCGACCTCGCCGAAGTAGCCGTGCACCCGCGCCGCCACCTCGGCGAAGTCGTAGTAGCGGTGCGGTTCCTCGGCGTCGCCCGGCGCCTGGTTGATGACCATCACGATGCGCTCGGCGGTGACCCGCGGCGCCTCCGCCAGATCACGTGTGAAGATCCGCGGCTGCCGGACCACCAGCAGGCGTGCGGTCACCTCCTGCTCCGGGCGGGCCAGCTCGGCCAGGCCGTCACGCAGGCACTGCACGATCCGGGGGCTGAACGGGTGATGGCCCGGCTGATGCGGCGACGGCACGTGCAGCAGCACCGTGGACAGCCCCGCGGCGGCCTGCACCTGCACCTCGGCGGCGATGCTGGCCGAAGTCCCCCCGGGGTAGCGGAAGTCGGACAGGATGGCCACGTCGTAGACGTTCGCCGTCATTTCGATCTCCGTACGTTGGTGTCCCGCAGCATTCCCGCAGACGTCAACGAGGTCGCGCGGCCGGGCGACACGGTTGCGCGCCCGCGGTCGTTGGGTGTTGCAGACATCCGATCGACGAGAGGCGCTCGCCGTATGCGCAGGCAGCACCCACCGACCACCGCATACCCGAAGCCGGACGGCCCGCTGCGCGCCTACCGCGGGATGCCGCCGGCCGCCCTGGCCGGCGCGGCGCTGCACACCCACTCCGCGGACGCCCGCGCGGCCCTGGCCCGGATGGCCGGAGCGCGCTCGGCGGACACGCTCGTCGAGGCGGCGCGGGCCGGGGCCACCGTGCCGGATCTCGGCTGGGACGCGCTCGGCGAACTGGCCCGGGTGGTGGCACTGCAGGATCTGCGGCCCGGCGACCGGGCCGACGGGCTGGCCCTGTTCGACCTGCTGCTGCGCAGCGCCGGCGCACCCCGGGTGTCCCCCGCCCATCAGGGGCTGCACGTGCAGTTGACGTTTGCCGCCGGGGACCGCGACCGCACGTGGGAGTTGCTGGCCGCGTACCGTTCGGTGCCCGACCCGGTGCGCGCCGCGCTCAGCGTCGACCTCGGCCGCTCCGACATCTCGACGCTGTTGCCCGCGCCCGGCCTGACCGTGCCGGAGGGCCCCGGCCCGGCCTTCGACCGGATCAGGTCACGGCCGGTGCAGCGCCTCGGTTCGCCGCACCGGGTGACCACCGTGGTGACCACGTACCGGCCCGGTCCGGCGCTGCTGACCACGGTGCGCTCGCTTGTCGCGCAGAGCTGGACCAACCAGGAGATCCTGGTGGTCGACGACGGGTCCGGCGCGGAGCACGACGCGATCCTGAGCGAGGTGGCCGCGCTCGATCCGCGGGTACGCGTGCTGCGGCTGCCGGTCAATGGCGGCACGTACGTGGCACGCAACGCCGCCCTGGACGCGGCCACCGGCGAATTCGTCACGTTCCAGGACGCCGACGACTGGTCCCATCCACTGCGCCTGGAACGGCAGGCGCTGGCGCTGCTGGCCGATCCGTCGCTTGTCGCCACCACCACGGTGGGCATGCGGGTGACCGAGGAACTGGTGGTCACCCGGCCGGGTTGGGAGCAGAGCCGGTCGTACAACCTGTCCTCGCTGATGCTGCGCCGCCGGGTGGTGCTGGACCGGCTGGGCTATCTCGATCCGGTGCGCAAGGGCGCCGACGCGGAATACGTGGAGCGGGCGCGGGCGGTGTTCGGCCGCCCCGCGGTGCGTCACCTGACCGGCGCACCGCTCGCGCTGATCCGGCTGTCGTCCGGCTCGCTGTCCGCGTCGGACATACGCGCGGGGTGGATGCATCCGGCCCGCCGCGCCTACCTCTCCGCCTTCCAGGAGTGGCACCGGCGGGTGGCGGACGGCGAGGCCGAGGCCCGGCGCCCGGCCCGTCCGCTGCGCCGCGCGTACGCGGTGCCGCGCCGGCTCGCCGGGGACGCCGCCGACCGCCCGGTCGGGTACGACGTGATCCTGGCCGGCGACTGGACGACCGCCGGCGGCGCGGCCGAGGCCGGCCTGGGACAGCTCCGCGCGCTGGCCGGCCGGGGCATGACCGCCGCGCTGGCGCATCTGGACGTGCTCGACCACTTGGCCGGCGGCGCGGGCAATCTGGATCCGCTCGTGCAGCGGCAGATCAACGCCGGCGAGGTCGAGCAGGTGATGCTGGACGACCGGCTGACCGCGCGGCTCGTGGTGGTGCAGACGCCGGGGGTGTTGCGGTTCGCGCCCGGCGATCCGGGCGAGATCAGGGCCGGACGCGTGGTGGTCCAGACCGCCGCGGCGCGACGGCCGCCGCCGTACGACGTGTGCGCGGACGCGGCCCGGCGACTGTTCGGTGTGGAGCCACTGTGGGCGCCCGCCGGTCCGGCGGATCGACGCGCCATGGGTGCCGGTCCGGTGGGCACCGCGCTGGCCCCGGCCGACCTGCCGGCCACCGTCGACGTGCACGCGTGGCGCATGGACCGCCGCGGGCCGCGGTCCGACCGGCCGGTGGTGGGCCGCATGGTGACCGGCGACCGTGCGGGGTGGCGCCGGCTGCTCGGGCAGATGCCCGCGTCGGCACGCCTGGACGTGCGCCTGCTGGACACCGGCGACGCCGCGGAACGAGCGCCGCGCGCCTGGCTGGTGTACCGGCCGGAGGACGTGGACCTGCGGGGCTTCCTCGACCAGATCGATTTCTACCTGCACTTGCCGGCCGACGACGCGTCCCGGGACGCGGACCCGGCGTTGCTGACCGCGCTGGCCGCGGGATGCGTGCTGGTGCTGCCGCACCGCTACGCGCCGACGTTCGGCGACGCCGCGATCTACTGCGCGCCGGACGAGATCACCGCCACGGTCCGCCGGATGCACCGGCGCCCCGCCGTGTTCCGGGAGCAGAGCGCCCGGGGCCGGGAGTTCGTCCGGCAGCGGCACCGTCACGAACGCTTCGCGGAACGGGTGACACGCCTGCTCTAGCCGCAGGGGACCATGCCGGCAGCCGGTGCGCAACCGGGCGGCAACCACCCGGCCGGGCGGCAACCCAAGCGCCACGGGCGGGCACCCACCCGGAAATCACTTCGCATCGCGGCACCGCCGATCGGTGAGGGCGTACCTGGCAACCAGGCCAGGCGTCGTCGCCGAAAGGTGGTCCCGTCGTGCGTACCTCGATCCTCCGCCGTCTGCTCATGCTGGCGCTGGTTCCGGCCGCCGTGGCCGGCCTGCTGGTCGTCGCCGCCCCGGCGCAGGCCGCGCGGGTGTCCTTCTTCACGCTGCAGAACGACATCAACTATTGGGTCAATCATCAACGCGTCAATCACGGATGCCCGCGGTTGCGCATCGACAACCGGCTGATCCGGGCGGCTCGCGACCACAGCGCCTACATGGCGCGTTATGGCCGCTTCAGCCACACCGGCCGGGGCGGGTCGAGCTTCGTCACGCGGGTCCGCCGCGTCGGCTACTCGGTGCCGATGAGCGAGAACATCGCCTGGGGCTACCGCACCGGCGCGCAGGTGGTGAACGCCTGGATGCGCAGCCCGGGGCACCGCCGCAACATCCTCAACTGCCGGGCCCGCTCGGTGGGCACCGGCGCGGTGTACGCGGCCAACGGCACGCCGTACTACACCCAGGACTTCGGTTACCGCTGAGCCTTCCGCACCCCCCGAAACGGACCGGCCGGCCCGCCCCGCGGGCCGGCCGGTCCGCCGTTTCCGCACCGTGTCAGCGGCGGGCGCGTCACCCCAGCGCGTCGCCCAGCAGCGGGGCGAGCAGCCCGGCCAGATGCGTGCTCAGATGGTTGCCGTCGCGATACACCAGGGCGTTGCCCAGCACCATCGGGCAGCGAGCCGCACACAGCCACGGGATCGGGTCGACCACCGTGGCACCCACGCGTCGCGCCTCGGCGGCCACCGCCGAGCGGAACGGCGGGTCCCGCAGCACCGTCGCCCGCGGCAACGCGCATCGTCCGATGTGGTCGGTGTGCGCGGTCAGGCAGTCCACCGGCGACTGGGTGAGAAACGGCGTGTCGACGATCCACGCCACCCGGTGCGCGGCGTCCCGCAACGTGCTCATGGTGCGGCGCCAGCCGTCCGTCCACACCGCGTCCGGGTCCGCCGGGTGACCCGCGAGGACCCCGCGATAGGCCATGCTGGAAGCCACCACCACCAGGTTCGGCGCCACCTGCCGGATGCGGCGCAGCGCGCCGGTGCGCCACGCGGTGCACTCGGTGTAGCGACGCTTGAGCCGGTCCACGTCCAACGTCACGTCGGCCGGGCTGCAGGAGCTCTTGGTCAGCACGACCAGCCGCCACCCGCGCCGCACGGCGATCTCGCGCATCGCCGGAAACCATTGCAGGGCGTGGGAATCGCCGAACAGCACCACGGTGGCGGCGGCGTCCGCCCGGCCGTAGACGCAATCGCTGGACGGCACGGTCGCGGTGAACGACAGATGACATCCGTCGGTCTGCGGCAGGGTGCGGTCCTCGGCGACACCGCCGAGGGCGGGGGTGAGGTTGTCCGGCAGCGCCGCGGCGTCCTGCCCCGCGACGACCAGCCGACGCAGCTCAGCCGCTTCATCGCCGGCCGCGATGAGCGCCCGTGCGGTGTCCGTGGCCGGGCCGCCGGCGCGCACCGCGGGCGGGAACTGCGCCGCGAGCACGGCGAGCACCGCCGCCGCGGCGGACAACGACAGGCCCAGCACGAGACCGCGGGCGGGCCGTGCGATGAGTGGACGCCGGTGCCGCACCGGGTTCTCCACCAGGTGGAAGGTGAGCCACGCCAGGCCCAGCGCCACCGCGCAGAGCAGCAGGTTGAACCACGGCCCCGCGGTCACCCCCAGCGCCGCCGGGGCGATCACCAGGACCGGCCAGTGCCAGAGGTACCAGCCGTAGGAGAGTCGCCCGACGAATTGCACCGGTGCCGGGGACAGCAACCGCGTCACGCCCGCCGGGAAGGCCACCACCAGGGCGGCGCCGGCGACCGGGAGCAGCGCCGCGGCGCCTGGGAACGGCGTGCCGGCGTCGTAGACGACGGCCGCGGCGCCCACCGCGGCCAGCCCGGCCCAGCCCAGGGCGGGCGCGCGCCACCGGGCGAGCCGGTGCGCGCCGAGCGCCACCAACGCACCCACGCCCAGTTCCCAGGCCCGGCTGTGCGGCCCGAAGTACGCCCAGGGCGCGGCCCGATCCAACGCGACGACGCTGAGCGCGAAGCTGCCCACGGTGATCATCGCCAGCACCCCGGCCAGCACCGCCCGGCGGCGACGCAACAGTCCGCAGACCACGATGATGATCAGCGGCCACAGCAGATAGAACTGCTCCTCCACGGCAAGCGACCAGAAGTGCTGGAACGGCGACGGCGCGGCGTCGGCGAAATAGTCGGTGCCGCCGGTGGCCAGCCGGATGTTCACCGAGTAGAGCGCGGCGGCCAGGGCGTCTCCGGCGTGCTCGGCGACGCGCACCGGCGACAGCCACACCCACGACGCCGCCAGGCTGACCGCCAGCACCAGCGTCGAGGCGGGCAACAGCCGGACCGCGCGCCGCGCATAGAAGCGGCTCAACGAGATCCGGCCGGTGGTCGTCACCTCCCGCGCCAGCAGCGTGGTGATGAGGAAGCCGGAGATGACGAAGAAGACGTCCACCCCGACGTAGCCGCCGGCCAGCGCACCCACCCCGGCATGGCTGAGCACCACCAGCAGCACCGCGACCGCGCGCAGACCTTCGATGTCCGGCCGGAAGCCGGTGCCGGTCGCCCGGCGTGCGGTACGGGTGGCGGGCCGGCTGCCTACCGCGGTCAAGATCCGACGAGCGCGGCCTGGTCCGCCGGGCGCCGGTAGGACAGCACCGCGTGCCGCCCGGACAGGTCCTCCTCCACCGTCAGACCCGGCGTCTTCTCCACCCAGCGCCGCACGGCGGCCTGCTCGTCGTTGCGATCCGCGTCGTCGACGACCACGGTGGCCGACGGCGCCAGCAGATCCGACACCACGTGCATGGCCGGGTAGCGGGCGTCCGGGCCGGTGGCTGCGGGCGGGCCGTCGATCAGCAGCAGCTCGACACCGGTCAGGTCGCCGAGTTCGGCCGTGTCGTACCAGGAATAGCTGCGGCCGTCCACGGTGACCGGGGTCAGCGGCGCCTCACGCACCTGGGCGATCGCACCCAGGCTGTGCTCCGCCAACGCCGCCCGGGTGCGCCGGGCGTACTCCGCGTCGTGGTCCAGGGAGACCAGCCGGCCACCGACCGCCTCCAGGGCGTACGCCATCCACACCGTGGAGGCGCCGCTGCCCAGTTCCAGCACCAGGCGCGGGCGTCGGGTGCGGATCAGGTGCAGCACCGCGAGCATGTCCACCGGGCTCAGCGCGAAGTTCCCCGACGACGGCATCGGCGCGCGGGGCGTGACCTGGGCGAAGAGCTGGAACAGCGCTTCCACCTCGGCCGGCACCGCGTGCCGCGCGGCCACCGTGTCCCGGCGGATGTCGCGGCGCATCCGAGTCAGCCGGTCACCCAGCTCCAGGTGCCGGTCCCCGGCGGTCAGCCGTTCCCGTTCCACCGCCGCGACCAGGCGCCGCTGCAGATGGTCCACGCAGGCTCGCAGCTCCCGGTGTTGCGCTTGACCGGCTCGTTGCACGCCGCCGACCAGGCGAGACAGGTGCACGACTCCGGCCAGCACCGCGGCGGTCAGCACGCCGATCAGGACCAGCGCGGTCCCGAGGTGTTCGGTGGCCGCGGCGCCGGCCACCGCGCCGCACAGCACCAGCACGGCGGCCAGTCCGGCCGCATGCGGACGGGAGAGGCTACGCACCCGCCCCGCCTGGCGACGGCCAAATCGCGTCAGCCTGCTCATGCGCCCTCCCGGCCTCGATTGCGGTGTCACACCTCGTCAACGCGACGATCGGTACCGCCGTTACGGCCCGGTCGACGTGGCGGCCATGCTGCGCTGGGCGGGCGGCACACCGGGCCGGACCAGCGCGGCGATCCGCTCGGCCAACGGGTCACCGTGGTACGCGTGGGCGATCACCTGGCGTGCGCGGCGGCTCTGCTCGGCCCACTGGTCGGCGTCGCCGTGGTAGCGGCGTACCAGAGCGGCCACCTCGCCCGGCGCGCAATAGACGGCCGCGTCGCCGAGGACCGCGGCGAACCGTTCCGGGAGCACCACCACCCGCCCGCACGCCGCCGCCTCCAGGGCGGCGCGGGCGCACACCTCGACCGTCTGCGACGACGGAAAGTGCACGAAGAAATCGAGCTGGTGCAGGAACTCCCGGGCGCCCACCTCGTCCGGCCGGAACGCCATCCACTCCACGGGCAGCCGGTGCGGCGGCTCCGGCCGGTCGGGCAGGCGCAGGCGGACGTCCCAGTCGTCGCGGCGGCGCAGCACGCGCAGCGCCTCGGGCAGGTCGGCCGGCCAGACACCCGCATCGCAGAGGTCGGTGCCGACGATCGGCACCGGCTGCGGCACGTACGGCGCCACGTAACCGCCCGTCCGCACCACGGTCGGCAGGTCGTACGGGGTGAGGTCGGCCGACGGACGCAGCGCCTCCCGCACCGCCGGGTCCTGCGGGCACCAGATCGGGTCCACGCCGAACCGCCGCCGGACGGCTTCGGTGCAGTCCTCGGGCAGGTACCGGCGGTCGCTGCCGTCGACCCGTGCGGGCGCCCGGTCGGCAACCACGAGCACCCGCCGTGGCCGGATTTCGCACGGTTCTCCGGAGGCGAACTGCAGCGCCTCCGGGTGCCGGACGATCAGCACCCCCACCTCCGCCGGTTCACCGGCGAACACCAGGTCGAGGCCGTCGTCGACGAGCCGCTGCACCGGCGCCGCGAGCGGGGCGCGGCGGCGGGTCACCGTGCGCAGCGCCTCCATCTGCATCACCGCGACGCGCATGCCGCGCTCGCGCAACGCGTGGATCTCGTCCAGGGCGGCACGTTGCGCGCCGTGCAGGTACCGCCAGTCGGCGGCCACCACCACGTCGTACCGGCGGTCTCCGGGTTCCGCGCCGGTCAGGTGCGATGGCGCGGCGAACGGCCGGGCGCCGCCGGACCGATCCACCCGCGGCTCCGCCTCGCCGTCCGCGATGCGCCGGTGCCAGCCCAGGTAGCCGGACGCGTAGGCGGCCCGTGCCGGGTGCATCCAGAACGACTTGATCTCGGAGCGGCTCAGCGAGCCCTCGCTCAGCCGGATCAGCGCCAGCGGCCGGGACTCGACGTGCACCACTGCGGCGGGGCCGAACGCTGTCGCGATGCGCCCGATGTATTCCGAGTCGCCGCCCTTGCGTACCCGGTCGAAGTAGCCGATCCGGCGCACCACCGCATCCCTGCGGAACAGCAACGACGACGGGTTCAGCCGGCTGCTGCGCACGTTGGGCCGGGTGAGCACCAGGTTGTCGGTGACGCTCAGCCCGTCCGAGGTGCTGGCGATCCGCCGCGAGTCCGCCAGCAGCGGCCGGACCTGCAGTTCCAGCCGGCGCGGATGCGACCAGTCGTCGGAGTCCTGGAAGGTGACGAACTCGCCCTCCGCGGCGTCCAGCCCGGCGTTGCGGGCGGCGTAGGTGCCGCCGTTGACCGGCATCCGCACCACGCGGACGCGTCGGCCGAGCGCCACGGCGCGGTTCAGCACCTCGTCATGTTCTGGAGGCGAGGCGTCGTCCACGATGACCACCTCGACGTTGGTCCAGGTCTGCGCCAGGATCGAACGCACCGCGGTGAGCAGCGGCTCGCCCGGACGGAAGGCGGTGACCACCACGGAGATCCGGTGCGGCTCCGTCACCTCGGCGTCCACGGTCGCGGTGAGCCGGTCGAACGGCGGCACCGTGTCGTCGTCGCGCAGCACCGGGCGCGGCTCGGGCAGCAGCCGGGCGAACGCGGTCGGCCAGTTGCCGCCGCTACCACCGGCGAACGGATTGGCCAGGTCGACCTTCAGCGCGGCACGGATCCAGCCGCGCATCAGCGGGTACGCCGAAACCAGCTCCCGGGCCCGGTCCGGCCCCTGCCACACGTACGCGAACTGGGCGTGCAGGCCCTGCTGCCCGCCGCGCATCGCCCACGAGCCGAGGGCGGACCGGATCAGCCCGTAGAGCGCCAACGCGTCCTGCCGGTCGCCGGGCAGCAGATCCTGGTGCGCGATGGTCTGCGCCAACGCGGCCAGGGTGCGGGCGTCGGCGCGGCGGCGAAGCCGGGAAAGCCAACGGCGGTCGCCGCCGCGGGCGGCCGCCAGCAGGTCCGCGAGCGTCCCGGCGCCACCCAGCCCGGCGTGTGCCAGCAGGTCACGCGCGAACAGCGAACGCGTGCGCACCGCGGTCGGCGGCAGCGTGCGGATCAGCTCCGGACCGATGACCGCGAGATGGTCGTCCAGCAGTTCGCGCGCGTGACCCATGCCCTGCCAACGCGAGCGGACGACCCGGAGTGACGGTCAGACGGCGTCCAGCACCGCCGCGCCGACACGGTCGCACTCGGCCTGCTCGCTCCACGGCCCGACGAGGTAGAAGGCGTCCACCACGTCACCGCCGAGGGTGGAGATGCGAGCGGCGCGCACCTCCGCACCGGCCTCGTCCAGCGCGGTGGCCACCCGGTAGAGCAAGCCGGCCGAGTCCGCCGCGCGTAACTCCAGCACTGTCGCGTCGGTGGCCGCCGCATGCTGCCACACCACCCGCGGCGAGGCCGTCCCGCCGCGGGCGCTCATCGCGCGGGCGCGCAGCCGCTGGGTGACCGAGACATCTCCGGCGGCCACCCGGCGCAGGTCCGCGGCGAGCGACACCGGATCGTACGGTGATCCATAGCGTGGCTGGGTCCAGAACTCCACGATGGCCCGTCCGTCCACCGTGGACGCATCCGCGGCGACCACGTCGAGGCGGTGCATCGCCAGGCAGGCGGCGACCGCGCCGAGCAGCCCCCGCCGGTCCGCGGCGGCCACCGCCACCCGGTCGCCGTCCAGGTGCACCGCGGGCAGGTCGCCGCAGAGCAGCTCCGGGTCGGGCCGCGGCGGCTCGGGCAGTTCCCCGGTGTCCAGCGCGGTGTGCACCCGGCGCACCAGTTGCGCCATCAGCCGGCCTTTCCAGTCCGACCAAGCGGCCGGCCCGGTGGCCAGCGAGTCGGCGCGGGCCAGCGCATGCAGCAGGTCCAGGGTGGTGGCGTCACCGACCTGGTCGGCGACGGTGGAGATGGTCAGCGGGTCGGACAGATCGCGGCGGGTCGCCACGTCGGGCAGCAACAGGTGCAGACGGACAAGCTTCTCGATGGTCGTCACGTCCGCGGGCGCCAAGCCGATGCGGGCGGCGATGTCGCGGGCGATCGGGGCGCCCACCTCGCTGTGGTCGCCGGGCAAGCCCTTGCCGACGTCGTGCAGGAAGGCACCGACCAGCAACAGGTCCGGCCGGTCCACCTCACGCAGGTACGCCGTCGCCTCGTAGGCCGCCTGCACCAGGTGACGGTCCAGCGTGAACCGGTGCACCGGGTGGTGTTGCGGCAGGCTGCGCATCCGCGCCCACTCCGGCAGCCACGCGTCGATCAGCCCGTACCGGTCGGCGCTCTCCCACGTGGGCAGCAGGCCGGGACCGGCGCCCAGCAGCGACACCAGCGCGGTCCGCGCGGCGCTCGGCCACGGCGTGGGCATCGGCGGGCAGTAGGAGGCCAGCCATTCGCAGGTGGCCCGCGCGATGGGCAGCCGCGCCGCGGCAGCCGCGGCGGCCACCCGCAGCGAGAGGCTGGGATCCGGGACCGGGCCGATGGCGGTCCGGGCCAGCACCAGCTCGCCGTCCTGTTCCACCACGTCACGAGCGACCGGACGGCGGGCCGGCGGGCCGGCGGGCACGCCCCGGCGGCGGCCGGTGCGCAGTCGTTCGGCCGCGCGCCACGCGTCGTCCATCGCGTGCGCCACGGTGCGGGCGTCGCCGGACAGCCGGCGCAGCAGCGCGTCACCGTCGTCCAGCCCGAGCAGCGTGGCCACCGTACTGCGTTCCTGGGCGACGAGCCGGTCGACGCGACGCCCCACCGCCAGGTGCAGCGCGTCACGGGTGTCCAGCAGGCGCAGGCCCGCCGCCCGCACCGCGGGCCGCATGGTGTCGGCGACGCCGGCCCGCCCGATCGCGCGCAGCACCGTCACGTCGCGCAGGCCGCCCGCGGCCTCCTTGAGGTCCCCTTCGAGCAGGAACGCGAGCTCGCCGTGTGCCGCCCAGCGGGCGACGGTGAGCTCCTTGAGCTGCGGGATGAGACGCACCGCGGTGCGCCGCCACTGGTCCGCCGTGGCCGCGATCAGCTCGGCGGACAGCTCGGGGTCGCCGGCCACGTGCCGGGCGTCGAGCAGCCCGAGCGCCACCTTCACGTCGTCGTGGGCCACCGACAGCGCCTCGGGAAGGGTGCGCACCGAGTGGTCGAGGCCCAGCTTGGCGTCCCAGATCGGATACCAGAGCCCGGAGGCGATGCGATCGATGCCTGCCGCGCCGTTGTGCAGCAGCACCAGGTCGAGGTCGCTGTGCGGGGCGCAGTCTCGACGCCCGAGCCCGCCGACGGCGATCAGGCTGACTCCCGGCACGTGCCCCGGGAACATGCCGGCCAGCCATGCGTCGAGCGCCGCCGCCCGGTTCTCGCGGGCGACGGCGCCGATGTGATCACGCAGATCCTCGGGTGAGCCGCCGACGGGCACCGCCGGCGGCTCACTGGTGATGGCGTGCAAGGGAGCGGATCCCCTAGAGGGCATCCAGGCCGCGCTCACCGGTGCGGACCCGGATCACGTCGTCCACGGACGTCACCCAAACCTTGCCGTCGCCGATCTTTCCGGTCTTCGCCGAGGTGAGCACGGCGTCGACCACCTTCTCGACGTCGATTTCGTCGGTCAGCACCTCGACCTTGATCTTCGGCAGGAACTCCACCGTGTACTCGGCACCCCGGTACACCTCGGTGTGTCCCTTCTGCCGCCCGTACCCCTGCACCTCGGACACGGTCAGGCCGGCCACGCCGAGCGCGTGCAGAGCCTCCTTCACCGCGTCGAGCTGGTACGGCTTGATGACCGCGGTCACCAGCTTCATGCTCAGTCCCTCCATCGGAGCAGTCATCAGAGAACTTAACCGGCGACCTTCTGGCTGACGTCCGCCTTGCCCTCGGCGTCCACCGCCTTACCGAGTCCGGCCATGGCGAACGCGCCGCCCCCGCCACCGCCACCGGCGGGCGTGAACTCGTACGCGGTCTCGCCGTGGTCGGCGATGTCGATGCCACCGATCTCGGCCTCCTCGCTCACACGGAAGACCTTAACGGCCTTCAGGATGAGCGCGAGGATCGCGGCGATCGCGAACGAGTAGATCGTGACCGCGGCGCTGCCGACGAACTGCTTCCAGAGCTGGGTGAGGCCACCGCCGTAGAACAGGCTCTCGTTCTCGGCCAGCGAGTTGATCTGCGTGGTGGCGAAGAAGCCGATGCCCAGCGAGCCGATCCACCCGCCGACGAAGTGAACGCCGACCACGTCGAGCGAGTCGTCGTAGCCCAGCTTGTACTTCAGGCCGACCGCCAGGGCGCAGACCGCACCGGCGATGATGCCCAGCACCGCGGCCGGCAGCGGGGCGATGAAGCCGCAGGCCGGGGTGATGGCGACCAGACCGGCCACCGCGCCCGAGGACGCGCCGACCAGGGTGGGCTTGCCATCGCGGATCCACTCCACGATGCACCAGCCCATCAGCGCCGCGGCCGTGGCCACCTGCGTGTTGACGAACGCGGCGGCGGTGACGCCGTCCACGGTCAGCTCGGAGCCGGCGTTGAAGCCGAACCAGCCGAACCACAGCAGGCCGGCGCCCAGCGCCACAAACGGCACGTTGTGCGGGCGCATGCTCTCCCGCGGCCAGCCGACCCGCTTGCCCAGCACGAGCGCCACGGCCAGGGCCGCGGCACCGGCGTTGATGTGCACCGCGGTGCCACCGGCGAAGTCCAGCGCGCCGAGGTTGGCGCCGATCCAGCCACCGCCCCAGACCCAGTGCGCCACCGGGACGTAGACCAGGGTGAACCAGCCGAACGCGAAGAGCACCCAACCGCCGAACTTCAGGCGGTCGGAGAGCGCGCCGCTGATCAGGGCGACGGTGATGATGGCGAACATCATCTGGAAGACCATGAAGACATAGGTCGGGATGCCGGTCTCGCCCCAGATCTCGGGCAGCCAGCTAGTGCCGGTGCCCCAATATTGCGTGAAGCTGCCCAGGATGTGGTTCATGCCGTCGCTGCCGGCGGTGCCGAACGCGACGGTGAAGCCGTACAGAACCCAGAGCACGGAGATGAGCCCGATGCACGAGAAGCTCATCATCATCATGTTCAATGTGCCCTTGGACCGGTTCAGGCCGCCGTAAAACAGCGCCAGGCCGGGGGTCATGAGCAAAACGAGCGCAGACGACAGGAGCAACCAGGCGGTATTGCCGGTGTCGATCTCCACGCTGCCTCCTCTCGATGAGTTGTCTTTCAGCGCTCGCCCGCGGCGCGAAACCGAAGGCGGTAGCGGGGGCAGGCCCACGGGGCAGCGTCGCCTGTGCGCCAGTGCGGGCAGCCTTCCGGTCCGCTGTTTCGAGCACGGTGTACGCGCGATTTCCGGCGCGTGACGGGTTGTTTCGTACGTGTGAAGAAAACCTCACAGCGGTCCAGGCGAACCGCCCTGAACTGGCACAATGACGGCATCATTCCGTCGAGATCGTGACGGTGGCATCGTCACCGACCGATCAACGGAGCGCGTATTCCAGGGTGTGGCGCTCGTAATCGAGCAGCCGCAAATCGCGCATCGGACGACGCAGATGACCCTTGTGCACGATCCGGACGAAGGCCGGATCGCCGGCCGCGGCCATCCGGCGGATGCCCTCCACGTGGTCGACGATCCGCTTCCGGATGGTGCGGACCAGGCGATGCCTGTCACGCGGGATCAGACCGTACGCGTCAGCGAACAGGCGCAGCCGGCGCGGCCGGTTCGGGCGTTTCCAGCCGAGCGTGTAGGAGTCCCGGTCGCTGAACAGCGGCACCCAGGTCCACGCCGCGTAGGCCACGTCGTAGATCCGCGAGCCCGGCGACGCCAGGTCGAAGTCGATCAGCGCGAGCGTGCCGTCCGGGCGCCAGACGACGTTGTGCGGCGCCGCATCGTGGTGGCAGACCACCTCGGCGTCCGGTGGCGGCGGGCCGAAGGAGCGCCAGACCGAGCCCGGCGGCGGCTGGAAGCCGTATTGCGCGTCGTGGAACATCCGCAGCATGGTGGCGACCGTGACCAGCGCCTCGTCGGTCACCCAGTGCGGGGCGAGGGGATATTCCCCGCACTCGCCGTCGAGGAACGACAGCACCTCGCGACCGCGCTCGTCCATGCCCAGGGCGTGCGGTGAGCCGGTGAATCCCACCCGCTCCAGGTGATTGAGCAACGCGTGCACGGCGGGAGTCCAGGGACCCGCGTTGCGCCGGACGGTGTCGCCCACCCGGGAGACCGTGCTGACGTTGCCCCCGTGCAAAGGCACCTCGCGCACGGGTTCTTGCGTCACCCACAACCTCCCGTCGTCATCACCCGCGGCATCGCGGGCCTGGCCCCACCGAGATTACGCGTCGCCGCCAAGCAGAGCCTCGACGAACGCGGCCGGCTCGAACGGCGCCAGGTCGTCCGGACCCTCGCCGAGGCCGACCAGCTTCACCGGGATGCCGAGTTTGCGCTGGACGGCGATCACGATGCCGCCCTTCGCGGTGCCGTCGAGTTTGGTGAGAACCACACCCGTGACGTCCACCACCTCGGTGAACACGCGCGCCTGCTCCAGGCCGTTCTGGCCGGTGGTGGCATCCAGCACCAGCAGCGTCTCGTCCACCGGGCCGTGCTTCTCCACCACCCGCTTGACCTTGCCCAGCTCGTCCATCAGGCCGACCTTGTTCTGCAGCCGACCCGCCGTGTCGATGAGCACGGTGTCCACCCGGTCGTCGATGCCCTTCTTGACCGCGTCGAAGGCGACGCTGGCCGGGTCGCCGCCCTCCGGACCGCGCACCGTCTGCGCGCCGACCCGGTCCCCCCAGGTGGTGAGCTGATCCGCGGCGGCCGCGCGGAAGGTGTCCGCGGCGCCGAACAGCACGCTGCGGCCGTCGGCGATCAGTACCCGCCCGACCTTGCCGCACGTGGTGGTCTTGCCCGCCCCGTTCACGCCGACCACCAGCAGCACCGCCGGCCGGCCGTCGTGCGGCGCGGTGTGCAGGCTGCGGTCCAGTTCCGGGTCCAGGGCCGCGGTCAGTTCCTCGGCCAGTTGCTCGCGGACCTCCGCGACGGTGCGCGTGCCGAGCACCCGGACCCGCTCCCGCAGCCGCTCCACGATGACCTGGGTGGCCTCGATGCCGACGTCCGCGGTGATCAGGCTGTCCTCGATCTCCTCCCAGGCGTCCTCGTCCAGGTGATCGCGGGACAGCACGCTCAGCAGGCCACGCCCGAACACGCTCTGTGAACGGCTCAGCCGGGCGCGTAGCCGGACCAGCCGCCCGGCGGTCGGTTCGGGTTGCTCGACCGCCGGCTTCTCCTCGACCACCAGGGGCGGCAGGTCGTCCGGCAGCGTCGGCAGCTCGGTCGACGGCGGCTCCACGGTCGCGGTGCCGGTGCCCGCCTCGGTGCCGGTCCCCTCCTCGGTGCCGGTGCCGGCCGTCGGCGGCGCGGCCCTGCGGCGCATCCGCGGCACCACCAGACCCACGGCCCCGGCCACCAGGATGACGAGCAGAACGACGGCGACAACCACGTACTCCATCCGGAAATCCTGACAGACGCTCCGCCGCCACCGCGCGCCACCCGCCGGGACGGTGTGACTCATAGGTACGCACCCTGGCGGCGGACCCGCCGGGTGGGGAGGATGGATCACATGTCGCACCACCAGTGCCGGGCCGTCCGGTGACCGCCCCGCCGTCGGAGTCCCAACCCCCGGACTCCCCGGACCCGGACTCCCCGGACCCGGACTCCCCGAGCCCGGACTCCCCGAGCCTGGAGAGCCGGCCCACGGGGACAGCCGAGCTGTCCATCGGGCCGGTGCTGCGCCGCGTCGCCGGCACCACCGCCACCCTCTGGTTGGAGACCACCGCGCCGGCCCGGGTACGGGTCGAGGTGGAGGGCGGGGGCGGCGGGGCAACGCCGACCTTCTCCGCGTACGGCCACCACTACGCCGTCGTGATCGTGGAAGGGCTGACACCCGGCGCCGCCTGCCGCTACCAGGTCTTCCTGGACGAACGCCCGGCCTGGCCGCCCGCCGACTCGGGTTATCCCCCGTCGGCCATCCACACCCGAGCGGCGGACGACGCCGACCATCCGGTCAGCCTCATCTTCGGCTCCTGCCGCGAGGCGACGCCGCAGGCCACCACCCGGCATCTGCCACCGGACGCGCTGGACGCGTACGCGCGGCGGCTGATGCGCGACCCGTCGCAGCGGCCCGACCTGATCGTGCTGCTCGGCGACCAGGTCTATGCGGACAACACCTCGGACAAGGTGCAACGGTTCCTGCGCCGCAACCGCCGCCCGGGTCACCACGGCCCGGACGACGAGGTGATCTCGTTCGACGAATACACCCGGCTCTACCACGAGTCGTGGCGCGACCCGGAGGTGCGCTGGCTGTTCGCCACCGTGCCGGCGGTCATGATCTTCGACGACCACGAGATCATCGATGACTGGAACACCTCGGACTCGTGGCGGCGCGACATGTCCGGCAAGGCGTGGTGGCGCGAGCGCATCTCGGCCGGCCTCGCGTCGTACTGGGTCTATCAGCACCTGGGCAACCTGAGCCCGGAGGAGATCCGCGACGATCCGCTCTACCAGAAGATCATGGCGGCCGGCGACGCCACCGACCTGCTGCACGACTTCGGACTGTCGGTGGACGACCCGTCCGAGGCGGAGAACACCGATCAGCCGTACCGGTGGAGCTTCTCGCTGGACCTCGGCCGGACCCGGCTGGTGATGCTGGACAACCGCTGCAACCGGGTGCTGACCAGCGGCGACCGGCGGATGCTGCCGCGTGCCGAGTGGGACTGGTTCGTCGAACGCGCGCAGGGTGACTACGACCATCTGGTGATCGGCTCGTCCCTGCCCTGGCTGATGCCGCCGGCGATCCACCACCTGGAGGCGTGGAACGAGCGGATGGCGGAGTCGTCCGGGCGCCGCCGGGCGGCGTTCGCCGAGAAGCTGCGGCGCGCCTTCGACCTGGAACACTGGGCCGCCTTCACCCGCTCGTTCGAGGCGTTGGGCGAGCTGTTCCGCAGGCTGGGCGCCGGGCGCACCGCCACGCCGGGCGCACTGGTCGGCACCGGCGACGGCAGCCGCGCGCCGGCGTCGATCAACGTGCTCTCCGGGGACGTGCACCACTCGTACGTGGCCCGGGTCGATCTCGGGCCCGGCACGGCGACGCCGGTGCATCAACTGACCTGCTCACCCATCCACAACCAGGTGCCGAGGCCGATGCGCCCGCTGATGCGATTCAGTTGGTCGCGGGCGGCGGCCAAGGGCGTACGCGGACTGGGCCGGGCCAGCGGGGTGGAACCACCCGGCTGGCAATGGACCCGGGTGGCGGGCCCGTATTTCGGCAACGCGATCAGCACGCTGCGCCTGGAGGGCGTCTCGGCGTCGGTGCGGGTGGAGGAGACGGACACCGACGGATCCCTCTGCACGGCGGCCGACGTATTGCTACGCGACTAGACTTGCCCCGCGACTAGACAGCCAGACATCGATCACGGTACGGTCGTCGCCGAGTCCGGACTCGAACACGTGTCCATCGAACACGTGTTCCTCTTTGTGAGTATGATGCGAGTATGACGAGGCGGATAACCGTGAGTCTTCCCGATGATGTCGCGCAATACCTCGACCAATGTCCCAACACCTCTGCGATCGTCACCGAGGCGGTCCGTGCCCGCATGGATCGAGCTGAGGCGGTTCGCAAGACCCTCGCAGCGGTCGGCATCCATTTGACCCCGGAGGGGCAAGCATGGGCACGTTCAGTGCTCAGCCCTCCGAGCGCCGCCCAGCGCGCCGAAAGCCAGCGCTACCTGGAGGCCATCGAAGCCGGCCGTCTTCCGGAGGTGCAGGAATGATCCAGAACGAACCAGCACGCGAAATACGAGCGGTGCTCGACCGCTCCGCTTTGCAGTCGTATGCACGAGGCCACGTTCACGTGGGTGAACTCCTGCGCGAGATCGCCGAAGAAAAGAACATGGCGGTGGCAATTCCGGCGGCTGCGCTCGCGGAAGCCCATGCAGAGCACCTGGCGGATCAGCGCAGCTCTGCACTACTGGGCCTGATCCTCACTCTGCCGGTGACGGCCGTGCTGGATCTCGATCATGAGTGCGCGGTCGCTATGGCCGGTCCGCTTTCCCTCACCGGAAATGACATGGCCCGGGCGCAAGCCGTTTGGGCCGCGAACAAGCACGGTGCTCTGCTCTTCACCACCGAACAGGACAAAATGAGAGCATTAGTGCCGGAGAAGAATATTCTCCCGTTGCCGGACCAGGACGCGTAGTCCTGGCATGACGCGAGCGGGTGTCGGCGGCCAGTCCGCCGACACCCGCTCGCGGATCGGCTCGGTCAGAGGTCCAGTGCCTTGCGCAGGTAACGCAGCCCGTCCGAGCCCGACCAGCGATACGCCGGCAGGTTCGCCGCGCGGGCGCCGCCGACCGCCCGGTCCTCGTCGTCCACGAAGAGCACGCGCGACGGTTCCACGCCCAGCGTCTCGCAGGCGCGCTGGAAGAACTCCGCGGCCGGCTTGTGCACCTTCAGCTCCCACGAGCTGATCACGTGATCGAACTCGTCGGTCAGCTCCAGCGCCGCCAAGTCGTCGCGGAGCAGATCCGTGGCGTTCGTGGCCAGGCCGACCGGGCGTCCCGCCGCGCGCACTTCGCGGATGAAGGCGAGCACCTCCGCATCGACGTAACCGCGGTATTTCTGCCACTCCGCGACCGCGGCCGTGGCGTCGGCGGTGGGCAACGGCAGCCGCGCCGCCACGGCGGCCATCCATTCGGCGTCGGTCAGTTCACCCGCCACCGCGGGGCGCAGCAATTCCCCATCCATCGCGGTGGACATCAACACGTCCGGTTGCAGGCCGTGACGGCTCTCCACGGTGGCCGGGAAGGCGGGATCCCACTGCCGCAGAACCCCGTCGAAATCGATCAGCAATGCACGGGCCGGCTCACGCAGCGGCATGACGCGGATCAATCCTCCAGTTCGCGCTTGAGGCGCTGGCTGATCACCTGGGTGACGCCGGAACGCATCGTGACGCCGTACAGCGCGTCGGCGACCTCCATGGTGCGCTTCTGGTGCGTGATGATGAGCAGTTGGCTCTTCTCCCGCAACTGCTCGAAGAGGGTAATCAACCGCCCGAGGTTGACGTCGTCCAGGGCGGCCTCGACCTCGTCCATGATGTAGAACGGGCTGGGCCGCGCCCGGAAGATCGCGCAGAGCATCGCCACCGCAGTCAGCGAACGCTCGCCGCCGGACAGCAGCGACAGCCGCTTGATCTTCTTGCCCGGCGGGCGGGCCTCGACCTCGACGCCGGTGGTGAGCATGTCCTCCGGGTCGGTGAGCACCAGGCGGCCCTCGCCGCCGGGGAAGAGCACCTGGAACACGGCCTGGAACTCCCGGGCGGTGTCCTCGAAGGCGGAGGTGAAGACCTCCAGGATCCGGTCGTCCACATCCTTGACCACGGTCAGCAGGTCCTTGCGGGTGGCCTTGAGGTCCTCGAGCTGGTCGGAGAGGAACTTGAACCGCTCCTCCAGCGCGGCGAACTCCTCCAGCGCCAGCGGGTTGACCTTGCCGAGCAGCGCCAGGTCACGTTCCGCCTTGTTCGCCCGCTTCTCCTGGGTGGGGCGGTGGAAATCGACCGGCTGCGGTTCCGGCTTGCCGTCCTTCTCCGCCGCGGCGACCTCGGCCTGTGTCGGCGGCACCGGCTGGTCCGGCCCGTACTCCTGGATCAGCGTCTCCACGTCCAGCGAGAAGTCCTCGGCGGCCTTGGCCTCCAACTGTTCGATCCGCATCCGCTGCTCGGCGCGGGCCACCTCGTCGCGGTGCACCTCGTTGGTGAGCCGTTCCAGCTCCGACACCAGCCGCTTGGCGGTGGCCCGGATCTCCTGCAGTTCGGCCTCCCGGGCCGTACGGGCGCGGGCCAGCTCGTCGCGTACCTCGACGGCGGCGGCCAGCGACACACCGATCCGGTTGATCGCCTCGGCCGCGCCCAGCGCGACCGCCTTCGCGATCTCGGCGCCGCGGGCTCGGGCCGCGCGGCGCGCCGCCGCGCGTTCCCGCGCCTGACGTTCGGCGTTCGCCTGCCGCAACAGTGAGTCGGCGCGGCCGGCGATGGAGGAGACCCGTTCCTCCGCGGTACGCACGGCGAGGCGCACTTCCATCTCGTTCTGCCGGGCCTGCGGCACCAGGGCGGAGAGGCGATCCCGCTCGTCGGCGGACGGCTCCTCGTCGATCGGGGTGTCCTCGGCCGCCTGCAGGCGCTCCTCGAGTTCGGCGAGTCTCGTCAGATCGGCTTCCCGGGCGCTTTCCGCGCGTTGCAGGGAGGCGGCCAGACGTTCGGTTTCCGCGCCCGCCGACCGTGCGGCGGCGCCCAGCTCGGCCAGCCGGCGCGCGGCGGCGTTGCGCTCGCCTTCGGCGGCCCGGCGGGCGGCCGAGGCGGTGTTCACCCGTTCCTTGTGCTCGGCGACCTCGGCACGGGCGCCGTCGAGCTGCGCCTTCACCTCGTCGATCGCCTGCTCGGCCGTTTCCTTCTTGGCCTTCGCCTCGTCGACCGCCGCCTGCACCTCCAGGTAGCTGGTGGCCTTGGCGGAACCACCGGCGGCGGCGTGCGCGCCGAGCACGTCGCCGTCGGGTGTGACTGCGCGCAGCTCGGAGTTGCCGGCCACCAGCCGTGCCGCGGCGGCCAGGTCGGGCACGAGCACCACGTCGCGCAGCGCGCGGTTGAGCGCCGGGCGGACGCTCGGCGGGCAGTCGATCACGTCCGGAGCCCACGCGGCCCCTTCCGGCAGCGGCGGCCGGAGCGCGTCCAGGGTCCCCCGCATGCCCGGCCCGGCCGGACTGCCGACGACCATCTCCGCGCGCCCGGAGTCACTGATCTTGAGGGACCGCATCGCCTCGACGGCCTCGTCCACACCGCTCAACGCGACCGCGTCGGCGAGCGAGCCGAGGGCGGCGGCGAGCGCAGCCTCGTGTCCGGGCTGCACGGTGAGCATGGACGCCAGACTGCCGAGCAGTCCGGGAACCTGGTCCGCCCGGCCGAGCAGCGCGCCGGCGCCGTCCTTGCGCTTGAGCCCCATGGAGAGGGCTTCCTCGCGGGCCTTCCAACTGGCCGCGTCCTTCTCCGCGGCGCGCTCCGCGTCGGACAGTTCCTTGACCACCGCGGCGGCCCGGTCGTGCGCGGCCACCGCCTCGGCGTGCCGGGCGTCCAGGTCGGCGTTGTCCCGGTCGGCCTCGGTGGACTCGGCGGCCACCTCGTCGACGGCGGCCTGCGCAGCCTCGGCACGGGTCAACGCGTCGGCGTGCGCCGCGGTGAGTCGTTCGATCTCGGCGGCGGCGCCCTCGGTGCGGGCCCGTGCCGCGCTCACGTTGCCGGTGAGCTTGGCGAGTCCTTCCCGGCGGTCGGCGATCGCCTTGGCCGCGGTGCGCAGCGCGCCCTCCGCCGCATGGAGTTGCCGCTCCAGCTCCTGCCGGTGTTCGACCGCCTCGGCCAGCCGGGTCTGGTCGTCGGTCAGCGCCTCGCGCAGCTCCTCCTCCTGCTCGCGCACCCGTTCGGCCTCGGCGGCGAGCTGGTCCGGGTCGCGGCCGGGGCGTTCGTCCTCGGGTGCGGCGGCGAGATGGCGCAGACGCTCGGAGGCGAGCTGTTCGGTGGACCGGAACCGTTCCTGCAGCGCGGACAGGCGGTACCAGGTGTCCTGCGCGGCCTGCAGCAGCGGCGCGTCCTCGGCGTGCTCGGCCTCCAGATCGGCGAGCTGGCGCTGGACCTCACGATTCTCGCCCTCGACCTGCTGCCGCCGCTCGCGCATCGCGGACTCGTCGGCGATCTCCTTGTCCAGCGTGGTGCGCAGGGTGTGCAGGTCGTCGGCCAGCAGTCGGAGCCGGGCGTCACGCAGGTCGGCCTGGATCCCGGCGGCACGGCGCGCCACTTCGGCCTGCTTGCCGAGCGGCTTGAGCTGGCGGCGCAACTCGGCGGTGAGGTCGTTGAGGCGGTTGAGGTTGGTCTGCATCGCGTCGAGCTTGCGGATCGCCTTCTCTTTGCGCTTGCGATGCTTGAGGACGCCGGCCGCCTCCTCGATGAACGCGCGGCGGTCCTCCGGCTTGGCGTGCAGCATGGCGTCGAGGCGCCCCTGCCCGACGATGATGTGCATCTCCCGGCCGATACCCGAGTCGGACAGCAGTTCCTGGATGTCGAGCAGGCGGCACGAGTTGCCGTTGATCTCGTACTCGCTCTCACCGGAGCGGAACATCCGCCGGGTGATGGAGACCTCGGTGTAGTCGATCGGCAGAGCGCCGTCGCCGTTGTCGATGGTCAGCGTCACCTCGGCGCGGCCCAGAGGCGCACGGCCCGAGGTGCCGGCGAAGATGACGTCCTCCATCTTTCCGCCGCGCAGCGCCTTGGCACCCTGCTCGCCGAGCACCCACGCGATGGCGTCGACGACGTTGGACTTGCCGGAGCCGTTCGGGCCCACGACGCACGTGATGCCCGGCTCCAGCCGCAGCGAGGTCGAAGAGGCAAAGGACTTGAAGCCCTTCACGGTCAGCGTCTTGAGGTGCACGGATCTCCGGTGGTCTGGTCGGTCTGCTGCTCAGCAGGCTACCCGCCCGGCACCCGACTGCCTTCGCACGCCGCGCCCCGGCGGGCCGGTGAGGGCACGGGAAGGGGCAGGACAGGCACACGGTCCCGGCAATGCACTCGCGCCCCAAAAGAATGCGCGCCGCCACAGAAGGTGGAGGCGCGCTGTTGTGAGGGGTGCGTTCCCGAGGTGCTGGAATCAGGTCAGAGCGGGTTCGCCGATCCGCATCATGTCGTCAGTCTCGGCGGCCGCCGCCGCTAGACGATCATTCTCCGCCCGCAAGCGGGTGACCTCGAACTCCAGAGCCTGCACCCTGGAACGCAGTCGGGTGACCTCGTCGAGCAGACGCCGGTCAGGCGCCGCACCTACGTGGCCGTAGAGGGCCTTCGCCATTTTGTCTCCTTGTAAAGCGCTGCCGGAAAGGCCGGCCAACGCGCGCCCAGCGATTACCGCACAACTGCACCCTCGGACACGCGAGAGCACAGAATCCCGCACCCAATGCAACTGCTATGAGGTGCCGATCTCCCATGCCTGAACTCGACATCACACAACTACACTTCGAGCAGGCACAGGCGGGCGCGACTGGCGACACCTCTATAGTCCGCCGAGCGCCCCGCCGCGTCAAGCCGAGCGAGCGCGACAGGCATCCGCCCGCCCGTGAATCTCGCCACGCCACCGCCTTATCGGCGACTTAAACCTTCTTTAGGGCGCTGGTCTTGGGCAGCAGGTCGGCGACCTCGACCTCCAGGACGGCGGCGATCGCCTCCAGGTCGTCCATGTCGAAGGCGGTCTCCCCGGTCATGCGCCGGCTCATGGTGCTCTGCTTGATGCCGGTGCGGCGTGCCAGTTCTGAGCCGCTCATCCGTTTGCGCGCGAGGAGCACGCGGATCTCCTCGGCGACGTGTTCGCGGAGTCTCCCCCGCGCACCCACATTTTCGCTCATATCAGAGATGTTGACCCGGTCAGCGGGACGGGTCAAGTCCTATGGGCCAGTCACTGACATGAATGAATAGCCTACCCGCTCAGCGGGTTGACAGCCTACGCGATCACCGGTAGAAATATGCCCATGGGAGCAATCAACCCGATGAGCGGGTCATCCACTCAAGCGGTGCGTGAGGCCGTCGCGCTCAACGTCCGCGCCGAGCTGGCAAAGGCCAGGATCAGCGGCACGCGGATGGCCGCCAAGATCGGCATCCCGAGGTCGACGCTGGGCCGGCGTATCGCCGGTGAGGTCTCCTTCGATGCCGAGGAGATCGCGGCGATCGCCCGTGTTCTCCAGATCTCCACGGACGTCCTGCTCGCGGTGCCCGCACCGGTGCCCACGGTCGGTGCGGCGTGACCGGCAGCGCACCGGTCGTCGGCGTCGATCGGGTGTCTGGTGTGCCGGTGTGCTCGCACGGCGATGACGCGGACGCGTGCCAGATGGAGCATCGAGGCAGTCAGGCGCCGCCGCCGGGCACCCCGGCGCCGTCGGGTCCGCCGCCGCAGCCGTCCGGGCCGGTCCCGACCGGTCCCTCGTCCGCGGGTCCGGGCCGGTGCGCGGCCGGTCGCGTGGTGGATCTGACCGGTGAGGCCCTGCCGCGGATCGGCGAGGTGACCCGCAACGCGGAGCAGCTGGGCGCGCAGCTGCTGACGATGCTGCGCCGGCCGTATGACCCGCGGTCGGTGCCGGACGCCGAGCGTGATCCGGTCGGTGCGGCCTATGTGGCGGCGCGGCTGGAGGAAGCGGTCCGGGACGTGCGGCGGGCGCTGCGCTCGATCGGCGCGGTCACCGATGCCGGGCTGCCCGCGGCGGGCAGCGCGGTGCGGGCGCCGGGTGGACGCCACCGGCGCGCCGACCCGCCGGTGGAGTCCCGCGGCGAGGCCTCGGCCTCGTCGGGTCGCCGCGATCCGGGACCTGCGTACCTCGGCGGTGCCCGGTGACCGGGCGCCGGGACGGCGACCGGCTGTTGACCACGCGCGAGGTGGCGCGGCTGTTCCGGGTCGACCCGAAGACGGTGGGCAACTGGGTGACCGCGGGCCGTCTGGAGTCGATCCGGACGCCGGGCGGGCATCGCCGCTACCGCGAGTCGCTGGTGCATGCGCTGCTGCGCGGTGAGACCGGATGAGCAGCGCGGCCGCGCGGCCGGAATCCGCGCGGACCGCGAAATCGGACCAACCCCGAAACCCCAGAAATGAGGCGATCCGAGTGACCACCATACCTCCACCCCCGGACACCGGCGGGTATGTGCCGGCCGCGGCCGAGCTGCGCCGTATCGCCGACGTGGTCGAGCAGTTGCCCGACCGGGCGCCGGAGTGCGTGTCCGTCGAGATCCAGCCGTCGGTGCGCGGCGGTGACCGCAGCGCTCTGATCACCGCGGTCGACCGGGTCGCCGTGGCGGTGCTCGGCGTGCCGGGGATCACGAGCATGGTTGCCGGCAGCACGTTCCACGGCGTCACGACGCCGCGGTCCGGTGTCCTGGTGTGCGTCCGGCGTCGCCTGCCGGACTGGCGGGACGAGGACCTGGACCGTCTCCACGCCGAGGTGCGGCGGCTGCGGGCGGAGAACGTCCGGTTGCGGGCGGACGCGGCCGGGTCGCCGCCGGCGGTCCGGCAGCGCCAGGCGGGTGACCCGCGGTGACCGCGGCGGTGACCACGGTGGTGCGGCCGCGCCAGCCTGATGCTGACGAGCGGGCGCTGCAGTCGTGGGAGCTGGTGACGCGGGCGCAGGCCGGTGATCCCGATGCGGTGGCGGAGCTGTACCGGCGGTGCCATCCGCGGCTGCTCGCGATGATGCGGCGCCGGCTGCCGGATCTGGGCACCGCGGAGGAGCTCGCCCACGAGGTGTGGGTGCGGGCGCTGCGCCGGATCGGCGGGCTGCAGTGGCAGGGCCGGGATGTGCTCGCGTGGCTGTCCACCATCGCCCGGAACCTGGTCGCGGACTACTACAAGTCGCCGCGGGTCAATCGCGAGCAGCTGGCCGGTGACCCGTACGTCAGCCAGGTGTTCGAGACGGCGTCCCCTGAGGATCCGCTGGCCGCCGTGCCGGCATCGCTGGATGCCGCGCTGGATGCCGCCGTTCTGCGGCGTCTGGTGATGCGGCTGTCCCCCGATCAGCAGCAGGTGCTGATCGGCCGCTACTGGCGCGACCTGCCGCTGACAGAGGTCGCCGCGGAGATGGGCAGGGATTACCAGGCCGTCAAGGCCATCGCCTATCGAGCACACCGCCGTCTGGAGCGGATCGTCCGCGAGCAGGGGATGTTCGAGCAGGGGATGTTCCAGTGACCGCCGGCCACGGGCCGGCAGGCCCCTACCGCTGCGAGCGTGACGCGGCCGCCGCGGCGATGCCCCGGGCGGTCCGTGCGCTGCACGACGCCGGCCGGGTGCGGGCGGGTGACCCGGAGCGGCTCGTCCGGGACACCATCGCCGGTCACCTGCTGCACGCCTGCGAGGACACCGGCATGGAGCTGGGCGACTACGACCGGCGGGTTCTGGTCTGGCTGTCGCGCGGCGAGCCGGCCACAGCGCAGGTGCTGATCGGTCTGATCTCCCGCGCCTACCAGGCCGGCGTGCAGGCCGCCGAATCAAGGAGTGATTCCCGAGCCGGCGATCACGGGCGCGCGTGGCTGGCCGAGTCCGCCCCGGGGCTACTGCCCACGGTTGCGCGTCCGGCGTACGCCGACCGCTGCCCGGACGGCGGCCCCCACCTGTGGGTCGGACGTGACGGCCGGCCGGCGTCCGGCGACGACACCGACCGCTGTGACGCATGCGGCGCCCGGCGCACGACCGAAAACCCAGCAGCAAGGAGTGATTCCCGATGAGCAACAAGATCGCGGCGCGGCGGCGCGTTCCGGCCGGGGCGGTGTGGCTGCTGCGGTGGGCGGCCGCGGTGCTGCTGTTCGCCGTGGCGATCAGCGTGATCCTGGCGTGGCTGGTGGCTGTGGTGTACGGGCCGGTGCTGGTGGCGGTGTTGCTGGCCGCGGCGGCGCTGACGGCGGTGTGCGCCGTGGCCGGCTGGTGGTGCATGCCCCACGGCCATCGCCGCCGCCGTGGCCGTGCCCTGGCGCCGGTGTGGGACACGGTGGGCGGCCGGCCGGTCAGCCCGTCCGGGCCGCTGTACGTCTGCCCGGATCCGGTGCTGGAGCGGCTGTGGGAGGTGCCGTGGCCGCCCGCCCGGCCGTCCCCGCCGCCGCCGGCGGTGCGGTGGATCCGGTTGCGCCGGCCGGTCCCGCGGGCCGGCCGTGACCCCGGCCGGGGTGGCCGTCATGGGTGAGCGCCGGTACCGGCTGGCCCCGCACGCGCGGCTGACCCTGGGGCTGGCGTTCGTGGTCGCCGCGTCGCGGATCGCCGCGGCGGAGCAGCGGATGCACGCGACCCGGGCGCGGCTGGCCGCGCTCGCCGGTGACCCTGCCCGGCGGGCCGGGCGATGACCGGCCGGACGGTGGAGTGCGACATCTGCGGGCGGGCGTTGCGGACCCCGCAGTCGCGGGCCCGCGGCCGCGGCCCGACGTGTGACGAGAAGGTCAACCCCCGCCCGGTGGCGGTCGGGGGCCGGGATCACTCGCCGCCCGCACGGCTGGCCGCTGTCTCGCCGGCGGACGCGCCGACCCTGCTCGACGGCTGGCAGGCCGCGCCGTGACCGCCCGGCCGCGCCCGGATCGTGTCCGGCCGCACCCGCACGTCGCGGACGACGACGTCCCGGCCGACCACCGCGGTCGGCGCCGCTGCACCACGTGCGGGCTGATGAGCCAGGCGGGCGACCCGCGCCACCCGATCACCCCGCTGCCTCCGCCGCCGCCGCGGTTCGACCCGGAGCTGGTCGCCGCGGCCGCCGAGCGCGAGGCCGCGATCCTCGGAGAGAGAGACGACTGATCATGCTCAAACCTCAAGCCCTGGCCCCGGCAGGTGTGCTCGGTGCCCGGCCGCCGGGCGCGCCCGTCCCGCAGCTGACCCGACGCGAGACGGAGATGCTGGCGCGCGCCGCCGCCGGCCATTCCAACCGGCGCATCGCCGACGACGTGTTCGTGTCCGAGGACACGGTGAAGACGCATCTGCGGCGGGTCAACGCCAAGCTCGGCGCGACGAACCGGGCGCACGCGGTCGCGATCGCGTTCCGGCGGGGGATCCTGCGGTGACCGGCCGCCGGATCGTGGCGGTGGTGCCGGCCTGCAACGAGGCCGCGACGATCGCCGCGACGATCGCCTCGCTCCGGGCGCAGACCCGCCCGCCGGACAAGATCGTGGTGGTGGCGAACAACTGCACCGACGACACCGCGACGGTGGCGGCCGCCGCGGGCGCGTACGTGATGGTGATGGCGGACAACCCGCACAAGAAGGCCGGCGCGATCAATCACGCGCTGGAACGCCTCGCCCCGTATCTGGACGGTGATGCGTGGGCGTGGGCGGTGCTGGTCATGGACGCCGACACCACCCTCGCTCCCGGCTTCCTGGAGATCGCCGACCGGCATCTGGGCGCCGGGGTCGGCGGGGTGGGTGGCACGTTCTGCGGCCGCCCGTCGAGCACCGTGCTGGGTCAGCTGCAGCGCATGGAGTTCCACCGGTACGGGCAGGTCGCCCGGCGGCTCGCGTATCGGGCGTTCGTGCTGACCGGCACCGGCACCCTGTTCGCCTACGCCGCGCTGTGTGATGTGCGGGCGCAGCGCCGCGCCGCGGTGATGCTGCCCTACGGCGAGTCGTTCTACGACACCCACAGCCTCACCGAGGACAACGAGCTGACGTTCGCGTTGCAGGCGTGCGGCTACGCGTCGATCTCCCCGCCGGGGATGCTGGCCACCACCGACGTCATGGACACGATCCCGAAGCTGGTCCGCCAGCGGGAACGCTGGTACCTCGGGGCGCTGCGCAACATCGGCCGGTACGGCCGGCGGATGCCGCCGCACCTGCGCTGGACCTATTGGCGCCAGCAGGCCGGCCTGCTGCTGTCCGCGGTGGTCGCCATCTGCTATCTGCTCGCCGTGACGGTCACGCTGGCCGTGTCCGGGTCGGTGCAGTGGTCCTGGTGGTGGCTGGCCCCGTCGGTGCTGCTGCTCGTCGAGCGGGTGTGGTCGGTGTGGGCGATGGGCTGGCGGGCCCGCCTGTACGCCGCCGCGTTCGTGCCCGAGCAGCTTTACACCCTGCTGCTGACCGTCATCTACGCGCTCGCCTTCACCCGCTGGATCCGCGGCCACCGCGGCTCGTGGGCCGCCACCTGAACCGTCCCCTTCTGTCGATCTGCTCCTTCCGGAAAGGAACCCCCGTGTATCACTCTGCTCTGCCCAAGACCGGCGCCGGCCTGACCGTCGGCGGTGTCACCCTCGCCGCCATGAACATGCTGTGGGTCGGGATCGCGATCGCCGTCCTCGGCGGCGCCCTGATCACCGTGAGCAAGTTCGGGCCGCGGCTGGCGGTCGACCCGGCCCCGGTCGGCACCCGCGGCACCAGGTGGCAGCTCACCTGGAACGGACGGCCGCTGCGCCGCCGCGGCCGCGACCTGGAGGCCACCTCGACGCGGCTGCCCGCACCCGCCCGCCACGCCCCCACCGCGCCGCCGGCCGCCCGGGTGATGACCGCACCCGCCGCCGCGCCGGCGATCGCCGAGCAGGCCGGGCGGCGGTATGTCGCCGCCGTGCACGGCCCCGAGCACCGCGGCCGGCACCACACGGAGAACGTGGACACCCGCATCCACGACGTCGACGAGCTGCGCGCCAAGCTCGCCGACCACCGCCGCCGCGGGCGCCGCTGATGGCCGGCGTCGACTGGTCGCGGTACCGCCGGTGCACGACCTGCCTGGCGCCGCTCGGACAGCCGTGCACCGCGCTCTCCGGGCGGGTGGTCGCCGGCCGCCACACCGACGGCGTCCGCACCACCCTGGACGGCCCGCACCGCGCCCGCAAACTCCGGACGGGAGGAGCTCATGGCTGACCGGGCCCGCGAGTCTAGCCGCGCGGCTCAGCCGCGACGAGGCGAAGATCCCAATCCCGAACCGATCATCCGTGTCATCGCCCGCGACATCGAGCTTGGCGATGTGGGTGTCCGAGATCTGCGTCCGGGCCAGTTCGTCGTGGTCTGCGCCGAGCCGCTGCATGTGGCGCAGGAGCAGCGGTTCGACGACGGCACCGTGCTGCTGACGCTCAAGCTCCGCACCGTTGAGGAAGGAAAACCGTGACCCGCATCGTTTTCGTGGACACCGAGACAACGAGCCTGCGCCCGGACCGTAGGGCGTGGGACGTCGCGCTGATCGTCCGCGACCCGGGCGCCGCCGCCGACGACGAGTATCAGTGGTTCGTCCACGCCGACCACCTCGCCCTCGACAACGCCGACCCGCGCGCTCTGCAGGTCGGTCGCTTCTACGACCGGCACCCCGACTACCGCAGCAAGTCCCCCGACCCGCTTGACCCGTGGGTTGGCGGAGGCACTCCCGAGTTCCTCGTCATGCGGGAGGTGGAGCGGCTCACCCGCGGCGCGCACCTCGTCGGCGCGGTGCCGAACTTCGACGCTGAGGTGCTCGGCGCGCGGATGCGCGTCCAGGGCCTCTGCCCGTCCTGGCACTACCACCTGATCGACGTCGAGGCCCTCGCCGTCGGATACCTCGCGGCCACGTCCGGCCTGGACATGACCCGGCTGCCGTGGGACTCCGGCTGGCTGACTGCTCAGCTCGGCCTGGCCCCGGTCCCCGACAAGCTGCGCCACACCGCGCTCGGCGATGCCTCGTGGGCTCGCTCAATCTACGACCGGGTGACGGCTGGCCAGCAGGACGGAGACACCCGTGCCTAACGACGACACCGAAGCCTGCCAGCTAAAGCACCGGACGATGCCGGCCGAGGCCTACTCGCTTGAGCCAAGCCCGGCCCAGATGGGCGACACGACGACCCTCGCCCCCGGCGAGTGGACGCCGATCGACGAGATCGGCACGCAGATCTACGTCTACGGTGACCAGCCCGTCGACGTCGCCGTCCAGTACGCCGAGGTTGAGTCCGAGCTCCGCCAACTGCGGCGCGAGGTCGATGTCGCTCGCGAGCTGATCGGCACGGTACGGACGATCGCCGAGACGTGGAGCACTGACCCGGGCGCCTTCCCGGACGGCGCCGCCGACCCGATGGAGCAGATCGCGACCGTCCTGCTCGGCCCTCGTGATCAGCGGCGCCCTGTTACCCGTCCGCATTTCTTGGAGGTACCCCGTGGCTGACGAGACCAAGAGAGAGGAAGGCCGCAAATTGCGCGAGCGTGCCCGCGCGCTTGCAGTAACGAGCCCGCACCTCAACGACGACGTCGTGGTCGCCTGTATGGACCTGGTCGGCCGGGCCGGAGCCAGCGGCTTCGAGATCGGCTACCTGCACGACGATGTGCCGGTGGCCGAGGCTGGCTGGTACGCCCACGCTCAGTACCAGGGTGCCCGGCTCATCGCCCAGGACCACCAGTCGCCGACGGGCGCCGCGCTGGCGCTCGCAGAGCGCCTGCTGGCCGGCGCAACGTGCCGGTGCCTTCAGCCGGTGACGCTTTCTGATGGCCAGGCTGGCTGCCGGTGGCGGCTGGTCGGGCAGCGGTGGGAACCGGCCTGCGACGTCGCCTCGATCAAGGTGTCCGGCGCCCGCGGGGACCACGCTGCGATGCGCCGCGCGCTGGCCGAGTCCGGCAACCGGGCCCAGAGACGCGCGGCCAAACGGAAGGGCGGCCGTCATGGCTGAGCCACATCTGGACCACCCAGGCTGTTACCGAGACGAGTTCCACGGGGGACTCGTGACCAGCTACGAGGTGCCTGACGGGCCGAAGATGCTGCGCGAGACGCTGTGCCTGGCGCAGACCGCCATCGGCGCGGTAGCCGGCGTAACGGGTCAGCACCACATCGCCCTTCTTCAGCGCCTGGTCGATGAGTGTGACCGGCATCGGCCGCTCGGCCGGGACGGCACGCACGGCGACCGGCACACCCGCACCTGCGGCTGCGAGGACAAGCAGGGGGCACGCCTCGTGAGGGTCTTCACTTTCAGGCGGTGGTCGGGCCGGGAGGAATCGGTGACGGCGTCGTCGGTGGAGATCGCTGCGAGCGGGGCGCTGGTCTTCCGGGACGGCGATCGGATCGTGCTGGCCGTGTCGTCGCCGCGGGACTGGCACGACCTTCGCGAGCAGCCAGAAGAGCAGGGCCATGGTGAGGCGTGAAGCGCTGGATCATCTGTAAATGCCGTCCGGACGGACCGTGGCAGCTGTGGTTGGGAGACGGCCTCAAGAGGTGGTTCATCGCTGGTCGGTCCTGCCGCGCCGATGTGGTCGACACGATGAACGAGATCGCCGCGGCGTGCGTGCTGGGACGAGGTGGTGGCGATGCCGTCGATCAGGCACACGGATCGGCTGCCGGCGGCCCGGTTGTGCGGGGTGTGCCGGGCGGTGCATCGGCGGGGTGTGCCGTGCCCGCCGGTGGGGCGGTGGCTGGTGGGCGGTGGCCTCGTGGTGGTGCGGCGGCCGCCGAAGCCCGAGAGCGTGTGATCCGGCCGCGGTGGGCGCCTGCCCGGGTGGCCGGTCTCTCGGCGGTGGCGGTGGGTGTCCAGGCGCCGGCGCCGGCGGTGGCCGGCTGGTGCGGGTGGCTGCCGCACGGGTTCGTGGTGGCGGGGGTGCTGGCGGCCGCGGCGGCGGTGGCCGGGGCGTGGGCGCACGGGTACGCGGTGCGTGGTCGGAGCGCGGATCCGTGACGTGAGGTTGTCCGGGAGTTGATGGGCCCGGCCGATCCCCTTGAGTCGAGGGGGTTGGCCGGGCCCTGCGCGCATATGCCGACAGATTCAAGTTGATCAATCGGAATGATCTTGTGGGGGGTCGTCGTGCCGTACTTTCTCGAAACCGACGCGTTCGCCGACCTGCCCGTGTGGGAGGTCCTCGCGGACGGTGCCGGCGACGTCGTCGACGCCCTGCAGGCCGCCTACACGCGAATGAAGTCGAAGGCCAGCCACTTGCTGTCCGAGGGCTATCTGACCGCCGGGCTGGCGCTGCAGCTGTGCCGCGGCCGCCGGCGGGTGCTCGACAAGCTGTGCACGCCGGTGCTCGGCGAGCAGCCGCTGCTGCACCGGCCGGGCGACGAGTGTGAGTGCCTCGGTGACACGTGGACCGACGGCTACGCCTACCGCATCCACGCGTTCCTCAAGCGCAACCCCACCCGCCGCGAGTACAACCGGTCTCGGGCGCAGAAGGCCGACCTGCGCGACGCGCGGCTCAAGGGCCTGGTCTACCGCCGCGACGGCGGCTGCTGCCGGTACTGCCGTTCGGGGCCGCTGTCACCGAAGGCCGGCCGGGCGAAGGACCGGCGCAAGGTGCTGCAGTACGACCACGTCGACCCCGACCGGCCGGCCGGGGTCGAGGGCGAGAACTTCGTGGTCGCGTGCGGCCGCTGCAACGAGTCCAAGGGCAAGCGCACCCCGTACGAGGCCGACATGGTGCTGCTGGACATGCCCGAACCGGATGAGGCGTCCGCGCTCGAACGCCGCGAGCTGCTGCTGCTGGACATGCCCGACCACTCCGCGACCACCGACCGACCACCGACCGATCAACGACCGAACAGCGATCACGAACAAAAACCGATCACTGACACGGTCACTGATCCGATCGCTGATCGAAAACATGATCCGAACGCCGATCCGGCGCCACCAGTGCGCCCGTCACCGACCACACCGCAGCCGGATCACCGGTCCGATCAGCGCCTCGAACCCTCCGGGATGGGTCGGGGCGGGACACCCGATCCTGCTTCGCCGCCGGCGGGACGCCATGGCCTGCAGGAACCCCGCACCGGCGAGCACCCGGACCCGTACCACCGCAGATCTCGCCGACCCCCGAACCCGCCGGCCTACATCTCTGCGGAGCCCCAGTGGCCTCCGGTCTGGCCGGCCGGGTCGGTGCCGGCCACAACTCCGGAGGAACGACCATGACGAACCGATGCCCTCGGTGCGACCGCCCGATCTCCGACGGCGCTGTGCTGTGTGCGACGGAAGGAAGGGGATTGGCGGCCGCGCTCACCACCGCGGCGGGGCACGCCACGGATGCGGTGGCGGTGCTGGCTCGCCAGACTCGGTACCGGCGCGGCGGGGCGGCGGCAGCGATTGACGGCGGTGCGCTGCCGGTCGATCTGACTGCGTCGGCCGAGTACGCCGCCGTCGACCGCACGGTCCGCCGGCATGCGGGCCGGGTGATGGTCGCGACGCGGCGCCGTCCGACGTGGAAGGCGTCGGAGGGTGCGGCGTGCCGGGTGGGGGTGCGCTGCGGTCACGACAGCTGCGACGACATCCGCTGGCGCGTGCCCCCGTCGCCGTTGGCCCTCGCCGCGGCATGGCTCGCCCATCAGACCGAGTGGCTGCGGAGGCAGCCGGACGCTGCCCGCGCGTTCGACGAGTTGCAGATGGCGTGCCGGCGGCTGGCCCAGATGGTCGACCGGCCCGCGGAACGGGACCTCGTGGGGATGTGCGATTGCGGCCGCGTGCTGTACGCCGTCGCCGGCCGCGAGGTGGTCCGGTGCCCGAATCCGTGCGGGGCCACCTGGCACGTCGACCGGTCCCGGGACATTCTGCGGGCCGCGCTGGACGAGCGGCTGGTCACCGCGGGCGAGGCGGCCCGGCTTGCGCAGTACCTCGACGGCGACCGCAACCAGGATCAAATTCGGGCACTCATCAGCCGATGGGTGCGCGCCGGAATCCTGCAGGGGCGGGGTGTCGCCGTCGAAGCGGACACGGCCGATGACCCCGATTCGGTTGCCACCTTTCGGTTCGGCGACATCCGCGACCGTTTGGCGCGGACGCCGCGCCGCGGCCAGGCGGCGTGACGGGCAGCGACAGAGGTTGCCGTTATCGGTCACGGACGGTACTGTTTCGGCCGTTGGGGACAGACCGACCCTGCCCGGAAACAGCGAGAAGCCCCGCCTGTGGCGGGGCTTCGTCGTATCCGCAGAGGGCAGTGCGGGTCAGCAGACGTAGGTTTCCATCAGGTCGATTGCCTGCTTCGCCTGGCTGGCGTTGATCGTGGCCGAGCCGCCGGACAGGCGTTCGGCCACCCGCTCGGCCAGCTTGTCGCCGGTGAACTCTCCCGCGGCGATGTCCGCGCAGGTCTCCTCGGCGCGGCGCACGGCGCGGGACTCGTTGCCGGCCAGTCCTGGGTCGATCTGTCGCAGCCCGGCGAGGTAGGCCTCGGCGGCGGCCGGCTCGATCTCGTCGGTGGCCGTCGCCGGCGCGGTGCTCGTCTCGGTGTCAGCGGCGGCTGGTGTCTCGGATCCGCATGCGGCCAGGCATGCGACGGCGACTCCAGCGGTGATCATCAGTGGTAGTGGACGCATCCGCACACAGTGGCTGCCCACTGCGCATGATCGGGACCGCCCGCACGGACAATCCCCGGGGGGATGATCGGACATGCCCCCTGCCCGCAAGCACACCCCCTGGCGCACGGTTCCCCTGCCTCCGGACTGGGCCAGTGAGGTGCGGCCGCGGATCCTGGCCCGCGATCCGCGGTGCAGGTTGCGCACGCACTGCTGGGGGGCGCGGTCGGTGGAGGTCGACCACGGTGACCTCGGGCCCGACGATCACAGCGACGCGAATCTGCGGGGCGTGTGCGCCCGCTGTCACGCGCACCGCACGGGACAGCAGGGAGCGAGCGCGGCGAATGAACGTCGGCCGAAGCGGCTGCGTCCGCGGGACGGCAGACACCCAGGAATTCAGTAACGCAGAGTAGTCAAGCGGGTGGGGGGTGCCCCCTCCCCCAGGGGTCTCCTGAGCGGCGGGGGTTAGCGTCTGCCAGCCAGTATGAATCTTGGATCGGGTCTGGGGGTGACTGAGAGTGCCGGTTACTGGCCGTAAGCCCAAAGAGGATCGTTCGCAGGTCCGGCACCGTAATCCGGCGACCCATGAATGGACCGACGTCGACAACGTTCCGTTCGGGAACGGGCCGGACCTGCCGGAGCGTGCCGCTGTACGAAACGACGGCGTTGAAATGCTCGGCTGGCCGGAACGCACCCAGCAGTGGTGGAAGACGGTGCGGCGGATGCCCCACGCGAAGCTGTGGACCGAGTCGGAGTGGCAGTTCGCGTTCGACGTGGCGGAGATCCACGCCCGGTTCATCGAGGCGTGGAAGGGTGCCAACGGCACCGAGTTGCGGCAGCGCGAGAAGCTGCTCGGCACGACCGCCGATGCTCGCCGCGATTTGCGGATCCGCTACGTCGACCCGAGGCCGGACGACGAGGAGCAGTTGCCGGCCGAGGTGACCCGCCTTGACGACTACCGCGACCTCTGAGGAACGCCCCGCCGGCTACCGGGAAGACCCGTGGTACGGCACCCGCGCGTGGGTGAGCCTGCCGTGGCCGCAGGACCAGGATGCCAAGGACCGGCTGATCCGGAATTCGCTCGGGCCGCTGGTCATCGACTGGGCTGAGGGCCGCGGCGACGGGCCGGGCCTGATCAACTACCAGAGCGGCGGTCAGTGGCAGTACACGCCGGGTCAGAAGCGGTTCCTAATCCTCTGGTACGCGTTCGACCCGGCGACCGGCCGGTTCGTCTACCGGCGCGGTGCCAAAAGAGGCGCGAAAGGCACCGGGAAGGACCCGTTCGGCGGGTCGATCTGCAATGCCGAGCTCGTCGGGCCGACGCAGCTCGTCCCGGACGGCCGCGGCGGCTGGACGGGCGAGCCGCACGGTATGCCGCTGGTGCAGATCGCCAGCAATAGCGAGGCTCAGTCCAAGGACGTGCTGCGCGTGGCGAACGCCATGTTCTCCAAGGACGCCCGCTCGTACTACGACTTGGATTGCGGCGAGACCCGCACCATCATCCGCGGGTCGGGTGGCCGCACCGAGGTGCTGACCGCGTCGGAGAGCAGCGCCGAGGGCGACCCGGCGACGTTCGTGTTCCTGAACGAGACGCACCACATGACCGAGTCCTCGGGCGGACACCGGGTGGCGCGGGTGGTCCGCCGCAACGTCGGTAAGTCTCCGGCAGAGCTGCAGGCCAGGGTGCTGGACGGCACGAACGCGCACGCCCAGGGCGGCGATTCGGTGGCCGAGCGCACCTACACGGCGTGGCAGGCGCAGGTGGCGGGGCAGGCCAAGCGGCGCGACATCCTGTACGACTCGATCGAGGCGCCGCCGGACACCGACCTGTTCGACGACGCCTCGCGGCGCGCCGGCCTCGAGGCCGCGTACGCGGATGCGCCGTGGGCGGACCTAGAGCGCCTCGATGGTGAGGTTCTGGACCCGGAGACCCCGGTGGCGGACTCGATCCGCTACTACCTCAATGGGCTGGCGGCCGCGGAGGACGCGTGGGTGGAGCCGCGGAAGTTCGACGCGCTGGCCCGCGCGGACGTCGTGGTGGCGGACAACAGCCAGATCGCGATGTTCCTGGACTGCTCCAAGTCCGGTGACGCGACCGGCCTGGTCGGGTGCCGGCTGTCGGACGGGCACGTGTTCACGCTGGGCTGCTGGCAGCGGCCGCGGGGGAACGCGGGCGAAGGCTGGCTGGCGCCGCGGGAAGAGGTGGACGGGGCGGTGCGGTGGGCGTTCGACCGGTTCCGGGTGGAGTGGTTCGGGGTGGATCCGTCGCCGGCGCGTGACGACGAGTCCGAGGCGCTGTACTGGATGCCGATGGCCGACGCGTGGCACCGCGATTTCCACCGGCGGTTGAAGGTGTGGGCGACTGGCGGGGCGAAGGTTGGCTCCGCGGTGCTGTTCGACATGCGCATCCGCACGCCGGGCGGTATTCAGCGCAACCAGCGGTTCACGCAGGCGGCGATGCAGACCGCCGCGGACATCGACGAGCACGGCGCGTTGTCGTGGGACGGCGATACCCGGTTGCGCACGCATGTGCATCAGGCGAAGCGGCGGACGAATCCGTGGGGTGTGAGCCTCGGCAAGGTCACCCGTGACTCGGACAAGCACGTCGACTTGGCGGTGTGCATGGTGGGTGCGCGGATGGGCCGGCGGCTGGCGCTGAACTCCGGCAAGGTGCGGCAACGCAGCGGGAAGGCGAGTTTCTGATGGTCCTCACACCTGACCAGGTGATCGACCAGGTGAAGGAGCTGCGCCGCCAGCACGAGTCCGAGCGCGCCGAGCTGGACGTGTTGCGGCGGTACTGGCTGGGCCGGCAGGCGCTCCCGGCGATCATCCCGCAGGATGCGCCGCGCGAGGTCAAGGAGATGGCCAGGATCGCCCGGGTGAACGTGATCTCGATCGTGGTGGAGTCGATCACGCAAGGGTTATTCGTGGACTCGCTGCGCGCGGTCGGCGCCGGCGGCGAGGATGTGACGCCGCAGGTGTGGCGGGCGTGGCAGGCCAATCGGATGGACCGGCAGCAGACCGGGCTGCACCGGGCGGCGACGGCGTACGGGACGGCGTACAACGTGGTGACGCCGGGCGCTCCCCTGCCGGTGATCCGGCCGGTGTCGCCGCGGTTGATGATCGCGGTGTACGGCGACGATCCGGACTGGCCGGTGTGGGCGGTGGAAAAGCGGCCGAGGACCGGTGGGTGGCGGCTGTACGACGCCGAGGCGGTCTATCAGGTGGATCGCGCCGGCGACCGCCTCGTGGCCAGGAGCGTGACCGCGCACGGCCGGGGTGTGACCCCGGTGGTGCGCTACCGCGACGCCGAGGACCTGGACCTGGACGACGACGTCGAGCCGGAGGCCTTGGGCGGCGGGTACGGGCTGCAGGTGTCGCGGGTGGCGGCCGGCCAGGTGGCGCCGCTGATGCCGTTGCAGGACCAGATCAACTTGTCGTCGTTCGGGCTGAAAGCTGCGGAGTGGTACAGCGCGTTTCGGCAGCGGTGGATCGTCGGCTGGACGGCCGGGGCCAGTGAGCGGATGAAGTCGGCGGCGTCGCAGCTGTGGACGTTCGACGAGCAACCCGACGATGTGCGGCTGGGTGAGTTCTCCCAGACCGATCTGCGCGGCTATCTCGACTCGCGTGAGGCGATGCTGAAGTACGCGGCCACCCTCAGCCAAACCCCGGTGCATGAGCTGGTCGGTGAGCTGGTGAATCTCTCGGCCGAGGCCTTGGCGGCGGCGGAGATCGGCCGGGACCGCAAGATCGACGAGCGGAAGACCGGTCACGGCGAGTCGCACGAGCAGACGCTCGGCCTGGCAGCCGGCTACATGGGCGTCGAGATGCCTGAGGACGCCGAGGTGGTGTGGCGTGACACGAGCGCGCGGGCGTTCGGCGCGGTCGTCGACGGGCTGGGCAAGCTGGCGCAGATGCTGCAGATCCCGCCGCAGGAGCTGTGGGACCGGGTGCCCGGCGCGACCCGCCAGGATCTGCAGCGGTGGCGCAAGGCGGCCGAGTCCGGCGACGCGATCGGGCAGCTGACCGCGATGCTGGACCGGCAGGCCGGCGGCGGCGAGACGACCACCCGGTCCGGGCTGATCCTGCCCGCGGGCGCCGGCGGGTAGCCCGGTGGCGCGGACCGGGCAGGGCGCGGCGCTGACCGCGGCACACCGGGCGCAGCAGCTGGCGGTGCGGGCGGGGTCGCTGCGGGAGCTGTTCACTCTGTGGAAGATGGTCGACCCGACGGATCTGTCCGGCACGATCGACGTGTTCGTGCGCGCGGCGCTGATCCTGGTCGACCAGGGCTACGACGAGTCGGGGGCGGCGGCCAGCGCCTATTTCGGGCTGTTCCGGCAGGCCGAGCGGGTGGCCGGGGCCGCGCCGGCGGTGCGGGCAGCGCCCCGCTTGGAACGCGCGTATGTGGCGGGGCAGGTCCGGGGGGCCGCTCTCAAGGGCATCATCACCGCCCGCCGTGCTGGTGTCTCGGTGGCGGTTGCTCACGACCGTGGCCTGGTGCGGGTGGCCGGTGCGGTGAGCAAGCTGGTGCTCGCCGGCGGCCGGCAGACCTTGATCTCGGCGGTGGACGAGGATCCTCGGGCGCTCGGCTGGTCGCGGGTGACCTCGGGTGATCCGTGCGCGTTCTGCCGGATGCTGGCCAGCCGCGGCCCGGTGTACGCGTCGCGGAAGCTGGCCGACTTCGAGACGCACGATTCGTGCGCGTGCACACCGGAGCCGGGCTATGCGCGCGGGTTGACCCAGCAGGCGCAGCAGTGGCGCCGCGAGTACGACACGGCGCAGCAGGTGGCGCGCGCGTCCGGGGCCGGGTCGAGCGGTACGGACAACGATGCGCTGAACAACTACCGCCGCTATCTGAGCGGCGCGTCGACGACCGCGCCGGAGGGCGCGGGGTGAAGTGATGACGGCCCCTGACCGGGGGCCGGTTGACGGAGGGATCCGGGGCATGGCGGACGGCGACGGCAACGACGGCGCTGGTGAGAAGACGTTCACGCAGGCTGACGTGGACCGCATTGTGCGGGAGCGCATCGGGCGGGAGCGGGAGAAGTACGCGGACTACGACGACCTGAAGCAGCAGGCGGCCGAGGCGGACAAGAACAAGTCCGCGATGGACAAGCTGCTGGAAAAGGTGTCGGGTCTGGAGGATCGGGCGGCCAAGGCCGAGGCGCAGAACCTGCGCAACGCGGTCGCCGCGGCCAAGGGGCTGTCGGCCAAGCAGGCCAAGCGGCTGCAGGGCTCCACCCGTGAGGAGTTGGAGGCTGACGCCGACGAGCTGCTCGCCGACTGGAAGCCGGCCGGCGACGGCAAGGGCGACGGCGGCAAGCAGGGTTCCGGCGACGCCGGCGGCAAGCAGGGCGGCGACGGCGCGGCGGACGGCGAGGGCAAGCAGGGTTCCGGCGGTGCGCCGGGATCCGGCCAGGACGGTGGGGACGGTGACGGCCGGCGCAGCCTGCCGCCGTCGGGCCGGCCGAAGGAGCAGCTGACCTCCGGGTCGGTGCCGTCGTCCAGCGGTGACAAGACCCCGGCCGAGATGGCCGAGTCGATCCTCAAATCGAGTTTCTGACCGTGCAGCGGGACGGCCGCTGCGTCCAAGGAAAGTGAGGAACAGCGATGGCTGTCCTGACCGCACAGGGCATCTCGGCGCTCGCCGTCGAGTTGCTGACCCGGATGATCGTGCTCCCGGCGACGGTGTCGCGGGTGCCGTCGGCCGATTTCGCCGGCTCCAACGGTGACACGATCACCGTGCGGGTGCCTCAGCCCGGCACCGCCCGCACGCAGGCTTCGGCGGGGTCGACGATCACCTACGACGACGTCGACGAGGTGCCGGTCGACGTGGTGCTGAAGCACCTGTACCACGCGAAGCTGATCTCCGATCAGGAGATGACGTACGAGCTGTACGACTTCGCGCGGCAGATCACCCGGGTGCAGGTCGCGGCGGTGGCCGAGGGCGCCGAGGACCAGCTCGCGACGGTGATGAACGGTCTATCGTCGGATCTGACGATCGACGTGACCGGTTCCAACATCGAGGCGATCGTGCTGCAGGCGCGGGAGCAGTTGGGCCGGGCGAAGGCGCCGATGTCGGACCGGTTCATCGCGGTGTCGCCGGAGGTGGCCACGTTCGTGCTGGCCTTGGACAACCTGTCCGAGGTTGACAAGGCCGGGTCGCCGTCGGCGCTGCGGGACGCGGTGATCGGCCGGTACCGCGGGTTCACGTTCGTGGAGTCGACGGCGCTGACCGCGGGCCGGGCGGTCGCCTACCACCGGTCGGGTTTCGCGTGGGCGAACGTCACGCCGGTCGCGCCGCGCGGTGCGACGAGCACCGCGGTCACCCAGGCCGACGGGGTGGGGCTGCGGCAGATCTTCCAGTACGAGACCAGCAAGCTGTCCGACGCGACCGTGGTGTCCACGTTCGCCGGGGCCAGCGCGGTGGTCGACAGCGAATCGGGCGCCGAGACGCCCCGGTTCGTGGTCATGGACACCGCCGAGAGCTGATCGGCGGTGCCGGCCGAGGACGAGTACCAGGGCCGCTACCTGGCGCATCAGCGGCGCAAGGCGGCGGTTCTGGCCCAGATCCTCGCCGAGCGGCACTCGGGTCGCCGTTTCGCCGACCGTCCGGTCGGTGACGGCGACCTGGAGCCGCTGCTGGACGCCGCCGCCCGGGCGCCGTCGTCGTGCGCTCGCCGTGGCGTGGCCGCGCGTGTGGTCCGCGGGCGGGATGCGACCGCGCTGCTGGGCGGGCTGCTGGTCGGTGGGGTCGGCTGGATTCACCGGGCGCCGGCGGTGGTGCTGCTGGTGGCCGATCCGGTCGCGTACAAGGCCGGGGACGAGGTGCGGTTCATGCCGTACCTCGACGCCGGGGTGATGGCGCAGGATCTGATGCTCGCGGCGGCCGCGGCGGGGATGGCGTCGTGCTTCGTCAACCCGGCCGTCCGGGAGCCGAACCGGGATTTCTTTACTGCCCGGTTCTGCGCTGGCGGGCTGTTTTGCGGGGCGGTGGCGGTCGGCTGGCCGTGGGAGGAGAGCTGAGTGGACGCCGTCTATCTGGTCGGCCCGGAGTCCGAGGAGCTGCGATACAGCTTGCGCAGCCTGCAGAATCTGCCTCAGGTGGACCGGGTTGTGGTGGCCGGCCGGACGCCGTCGTGGCTGTGCGGGGTGGAGCACCTGGCGCCGGTGCCGGACCGGCCGGGCAAGCACTGGTCGACGTGGGCGAACCTGCGCGCGGCCGCCGCGTGCCCGGACGTCAGCGACCGGTTCGTGCTGATGAACGACGACTTCTTCGCGCTGCAGCCGGTGGAGGAGATCCCGGTGTGGCACCGCGGCCCGGTCGGTGATCATCTGGCCAACCATCGGGCGACCGGCAACGCGAAGATGGCCGGGCGGCGCATGGACACCCTCGACATGCTGGAGGCCATCGGTGTGCCTGGCCGGCTCGACTACGAGCTGCACACGCCGATGGTGATGGACAAGGCGGTGCTGGCCGAGGTGATCGGCCGGGCCGACCGGGTCCGGACGGTGAAGTCGGAGCCGGTCGGCAAGCGGACGCTGTACGGCAACGCTGCGGTGGTGGGCGGCGAGGTCCACGCCGACGTCAAGATCCGATGGTTTCGGGATGTGCCGGCCGACGGCGACCTGTTCGTGTCGACGTCGGATCACACCTGGAGCACCGGAGCGGTCGGGCGGTGGCTGCGGCGCCGGTTCGGCCAGCCGTGCCGGTACGAGCGGGAGGGGTGAGCGGTGGCGGACCGTCCGACGCTGGCCAGCGATGCCCAGCTGTACGCCAAGATCGGATACACGCCGGCCGGGGATGAGGCGACCCGGGCGACCGGGTGCCTGGTCGACGCGTCCGAGCTGATCCGTGACGAGGCCGGCAAGACGTGGCTCAACGAGGCGGGCGACGAGGTCGAGGACGTGCCGCCGCGGGTGCAGCGCATCTGTGTGGCGGCCGCCTATCGCGCGTTCGCGAACCCGGAAGGCCTGTCGCAGCGCTCGATCGCCGACTCGTCCAAGTCCTATGACCGCACCGGCCGGGAGGGCGGCGAGGACGTGTACCTGACCGACCGGGAGATCCGGGCGGTGCGCCGCGCGGCCGGCGGGTCGTCGTTCGCGGCGGTGACCGTGGTGTCGCCGTGGTCGGGGGACGAGTCGTGAGCGTGCGGATCGGCGCGCACGAGCTGCGCCGGCAGTTGGCGGTGTGGCGGGAGGCGAAGGTCGACGACGGGCAGGGCGGCAACACCGTCACCCTGACGCAGGTCGGCACGGTGTGGGCCAAGGCGGGGCAGCCCACCGCGGCCGAACGGCTGGAGGCGATGCGCGCCGGCGTCGACCTGGCCTACGTGCTGCACATGCTGCCGGATGCCGACGTGCGTCGCGGCGACGAGCTGCGCGGCGACGGCGAGGTGCTGCGGGTCAAGGCGACGGTGCGGCCGTCGGATCCGGTGTATCTGCGTGCTGACTGCGAGGCCGAGCAATACCAGACCAGCGACGAGGAGTCCTGAAGCGATGAGCGAGCGGCAGATCATGATGGCGCACCGGACCGGGGTGATCCGGAGCGCGCGGGGCCGGGCGACGGTCCGTAAGGGTGTCACCACGGCCCATTCCGATCATCCGATCGTGACGCAGCATCCGCAGCTGTGGGCGCCGATCGGGGTGGACTACGCGACCGGGTCGCCGGAGCTCCGGCCGCCGGATGTGTTCGACTCCGCGGTGGGTGCGGCAGGGCTGGCCTATGTGGAGCAGTTGCGGCGGCTGCTGGCCGGGCTGGCGCTGCTGGGGTTGCAGCCGACCGACGTGGGCTCGGACGTGGCGGCGGCGACGGTGGACGCGGCGCTGCGCGCGCTCGGCGTCGACCCGGACACGGTGGAGACGGGCGCCGACATGCGCACGCTGGACGAGGAGCCGGCCGATCCGGAGCCGGTCGACGCGACCACGTACGCCGACGAGCCGGAACCCGACCTCGGCGGCGGCGATCTGCAGCCGATGCGCGTCGGTGTCCGCGACGTCGACGGCGACCAGGAGCACGAGGATGAGGCGCACGAGCGCGCCGACCGCAACCGGCAGATCCGGGCGTGGGCTGCCGACGCCGGCGTCGAGGTGTCGGCGCGGGGGAAGATCCCGGCCGAGGTCGTCGAGCAGTACGAGCAGGCGCACCAGGCGACGCAGTGAAGCCGATCCGGATCCGCGGCGAGCGGCAGCTAGCGGCGAAGCTGGCCCGGGTTCCGGGAGCGCTGGAGGCGGCGGCACGGCGGGCGGTGGCGGCCGAGGTGCACGAGACCGCGCAGGACGAGCGGGGGTTCGCGCCGGTCGACACGGGCGCTCTGGAGGCCTCGATTACTGAGGAGGTCGACGGTGACGGCCTGTCCGGGCGCACCGCGGCGACTGAGCGGTACGCCACCGCGGTGGAGCTGGGCACCGAGGACACTGCGGCGCAGCCGTATGCCGAGCCGGCCGCGAAGCTCGCCCGGCACCGGTTCCCGAAGACGGTCGTGCGGGAGCTGAACGAGGAGCTGCGCCGGGTGGCCGGCTGATGGCGCAGACGACGGCGAGGAACCCGGTCAACGCCGTGCAGAAGGCGATCGTCACCACGTTGCGCGCCGACGGCGCCCTGTCCGGCATGCTGCCCGGCGGGGTGCACGACGAGCCGCCGGAGCGGATCACCGGCGATTATCTGCGGCTCGGGGATCACCTGTCGACGCCGGACAACACGATGACGACGTTCGGCCGGCAGATCACCACGACGCTGCACGTGTGGACCAAGTCCGAGGGCAACAAGCGCGGCCAGGACATCGCCAACCGGGTGATCGAGCTGCTGGACCACAAGCCGGCCGCGCTGGACGTGGACGGCCACAAGATCGTGATCATTCGTTGTGAGTTCGACCAGGCGCTACGCGATCCCAACCCGTTGTGGCGCCACCACGTGATCCGGTTCCGGATCAACACCGAGCAGGAGGACTGAGGGATGGCCGGAGCGGATGCGTTCGGGACGTTGTTCAAGCGCGGCGACGGGGCGACGCCGACGGAGTCGTTCACCACGATCGCGAACGTCACGACGATCGGCGGCCCGGAGCGGTCGCGCAACATCATCGACGTGACGTCCCACGACTCGCCGGACCAGTGGATGGAGAAGATCGGCGGCCTCAAGGACGGCGGGCAGATCACGGTCGACATCAACTACGACCCGCGGCAGACCACGCACGACCTGGATGACGACTTCGACGACGCGGATCCGCGGAACTACCAGATCGTGCTGTTCCCCGGGACGGCCGACGAGCACACCTGGACGATCGCCGGCGTGATGACCGGCGTGTCCGACGAGTTCCCGCATGACGACAAGATGGGCCGCACCCTCACGATCGATGTGAGTGGCAAGCCGGTCCTGGCAGCGACCGGAAGCTGAGGACGACGACATCATGGCATTGCTTTCCCGCGACGACATCCGCGCCGCCGACGACAGCGAGTTCGACGAGATCGAATGCCCCGAGTGGGGCGGGGCGGTCCGGCTGTCGTCGATCTCCGGCCGGCAGCGTGACCGGTATGAGGCGTCGCTCATCGAGGACCGCGGCGGCAACCGCCGCGCGAATCTGGAGAACGCCCGGGCGAAGCTGATCGTGCTCTGCGCGGTCGACGAGAAGGGCCGCAAGCTGTTCACGCCCGAGGACCTGAACTGGCTGTCGGCCAAGTCGGCCAAGCCGCTCGACAGGTTGTTCGACGCGTGCCGGAAGCTGACCGGCCTGTCGCAGGAGGACGTCGACAAGCTGACCGAGGATTTCGGCGCGACCCAGGACGACGCTTCCAGCATCGGCTAGCGCTCGCCCTGGGCTGCACCGTCGGTGAGCTGATGGACCGGATCGACTCGCGGGAGTACTCGGCGTGGATGGTGTACGAGCAGGAGTACGGCACGCTCGGCCCGGAGCGGTTCGATCTGCTCCACGCCATCACCGCGGCGACGATCGCGAACGCTAACCGCGGCCGCCGCACTCGCCCGTACAAGCCCGACCAGTTCATGCCGAAGTGGGGACGTCGCGGCGCGGCGGCCCAGCAGGGTCCGCCGACCGGTGATGACCTGTTGCGCAAGCTGCGGTCCCTGACCAAGTCGATGGGTGGGAGGGTGATCGACGGTGGCGACCCTTGAGGATCTGCTGATCGAGCTGGGGATCGACACGAGGCGGGTCGGTAAGGATGCCAAGGAGGCGCAGGGCAAGCTCGGTAAGGCGTGGGACGGCGCGAAGAAGCTCACCGCCGCGGCCGGTGTCGCGATCGGCGCGGCGTTGATCTCGGGGGTCACTACGCTGATCGAGCAGAGCGAGCCGGCCGCGTTGCTGCAGGCGCAGCTGGGAGCGGGCACCCCGCTCGCGGCCAATGCCGGCAAGGCTGCCGGCGCGGTGTTCGCCCGCGGCGTGGTCGGGTCGATGGAGGACGCCGCGGATGCGGTGAAGGCTGCGGTGCAGAATTCGCTGGTCGCCGGTGACGCCCCGACCAAGGAGATCGACCGGGTCGCGGCGAAGGTCGCGAACCTGTCGAAGGTCATGGGCGAGGATGCGGGCAGGGTGTCGCAGGCCGTGTCGCAGATGGTCCGCACCGGCATCGCGAAGTCGAGCGAGCAGGCGTTCGACATTCTTCAGACTGGTGTGGAAAAGGGAATCAACAAGTCGGAAGATTTGCTCGACACCTTCAATGAATATGGCACACAATTCCGGAAATTGGGGTTGCAGGGGCCTCAGGCCCTGGGGTTGATGAGTCAGGCGTTGCAGGCTGGCGCCCGCGATTCGGACACCGTCGCGGACGCGTTGAAGGAACTGTCGATCCGGGCTATCGACGGGTCGAAGACCACGGCGGGCGGGTTCAAAGCGCTCGGTCTGAACGCCGACACAATGGCCCGGTCGTTCGCCCGCGGCGGCGATTACGCCAATGAGGCGTTGTCGGTCACGTTGGAGAGATTGCGGGCGATCAAGAACCCGGTGCAGCAGCAGGCCGCGGCGGTGGCATTGTTCGGCACCAAGGCCGAGGACTTGGGCGCGGCCCTGTTTGCGATGGATCCGGAGACGGCGACCAAGGGTCTCGGGGACCTGGCGGGGTCGGCGCAGCGTGCCGGGGACGCCCTGGAGCAGTCCGCCGGCGCGAAGCTGAAGCACTTCCAGCGGGCGGCGCAGCAGGCGCTCGTCGAGCAGTTGGCGAAGGCGGTCCCGGCGATCGAGGCCACGTTCGGGTGGCTGTCGAAGAATTCGGATTGGGTGGTGCCGCTGGCGACTGGCCTGGGCATTCTGGCGGCGGCCATCGCGGTGGTCGTGGCGGTGCAGTGGGCGTGGAACGCGGCGATGGCGCTGTCACCCGTCACGTGGATCATCATCGGGATCGTGGCGCTGGTGGCCGCGATCGCGCTCATCGCCACGAAGACGACGTGGTTCCAGACGATCTGGCAGAAAGTCTGGGGATTCTTCAAAGCGGTCGGTGCCTGGTTCGCAGGCCCGTTCGCCGGGTTTTTCGTCATGCTCGGCAACAAGATCGCGTCGTTCGCGAAGTGGGCGTGGTCGATGGTGGCTCGCTACTTCGGATTCTGGTACGGCCTGTTCGGCAAGGTCATGTCGTGGGGCGGCAACGCCGTCAACTGGCTGCGGTCGAAATGGAATTCGTTCGTTTCGTGGATCCGCGGTATTCCGGGCCGGATCGCCGGGTCGCTGCGGAATATGTGGAATGCGATCCCCGGCGGTTTCCGGGCGGCGATGAACGCGGTGATCGGCCGCTGGAACCGGCTGTCGTTCCGGATCCCGTCGGTGACGATCTTCGGGCAGACCATCGGCGGCGGCACCATCTCCACGCCGAACATCCCTTACCTGGCCGAGGGTGGCGTGGTGCCGGCCACGCCCGGGGGCCGGCTGATCGTGGCCGGTGAGGGCGGTGAGGACGAGGTGGTGGCGCCGGTGTCGAAGCTGCCGTCGCTCGAAGGGCGCAGCGACCGGCCGATCGTGGTCGAGGTGCACGGCAACGAGACCGACTTCCGGCGGTGGCTGCGCAAGAGCATCCGGGTCAGGGGCCCGATCACGCAGGGGGCCGGGGCGTGACGATCAAGCCGCCGTTCCCGATCGGCGTGGAGTTCGCGCCGGGCGCGAATCTGGCCGGTGACCCGGGCGATTACCCGTACGTCGACATCTCCGGTCGGCGTCGCCAGTCCGCGCCGGTCGAGTTGACGTACGGCCGCGACGATGAGGGGTCCGACGTCGACTTCGGCGCCGGCGTCACGACGTTCGACGACCGCGACGGGGACTTGTCGCCGTGGAATCCGGTCGGGCAGTGGTACGGCCTGCTGGCGGAGAACGTGCCCGTGCGGTTCCGCATCGATGAGTCCGGGGACACCTTCGACCGGGCTGCGGTGTCGCCGGGGTGGGGCACCTCGACGTCGGGGCACACCTGGTCGAACACGAACGGGGTCTACTCCACTGATGGTTCTGTGGCGCGGGTCGACTTCGGCGGCGATGGCCAGTCGTCGTTTCAGGTGCTGCAGGGCGCCGGCGCGCCGGACCTCGACGTCACGTTCTCGATGGAGATCAACGCCTACACCGCCGGGGACACGTACATCGTCGCGCCGATGGTGCGCGTGGTCGACACCGACAACCACATGCCCTGCTATCTGGAGTTCCGGCCGGACGGCACGATTTCGATCAAGCCGATCTACGCGATCGGCGGTTCGTACACCTCGTTCAGCGAGCTGTTCGGCGCGCTGACGTACACCCCCGATTCCAAGGTGTGGTGCCGGTATCAGTGCGAAGGAGCCGATTTCCGGATCCGCATTTGGAACGACGGCGACCCGGAGCCGGATCAGTGGGCGGTGACCTGGTCCGACTATCAGGTGCTGGGTACCGGGGTCGGGATGCTGTTCTGGCGGCGCAGCGGGGAAACCGCCAACTGCCGGATGACCATCGATGACCTGCAGGTCGCCGCGCTGCTGTTCTCCGGGTACGCCGCGGATCTTCCCCCGCGGTGGGATTTCTCCGGTAACGACGCGACGACACCGTTCGAGATATCCGGCATCATGCGCCGGCTCGGCCAGCAGAGCGGGATCCGGTCGCCGCTGTACCGGCAGCTGGTGCGGTACGACCCGGCCGGGTACTGGCCGCTGGAGGACGGATCGGACGCCTCCTATGCGGCGTCCGCGGTGCCGGGCGGCGCGCCGGCGACCATCTACGACGTCTCGTTCGGTGGGGATTCCGTCGCCGGCGGGGACTCCTCGGCGGAGTACGCCGGCGACTTGGGCCGGATCTACGGGGTCGCGCCGACCACGACGCCAGCCGAGTTCGCCGTCATGTTCCTGATGAAGATGGAGAACAACGTCACGGCGGACACCCTGCTGGCGGAGTTCGGCTGCCCGTCGGGAACGGCCCGCAAGTGGCAGATCTGGGCGTCGGCCACCTCGTTCAAGGTCGTCGCGGTGTCGTCGTCCGGGTCGACGGTGAGCGACTCGGGGTATGTGCTGCATCTGATCGACACGACGGCGTGGTTCGCGATCCAGCTCGAAACGACGCAGTCCGGGGGCACGGTCAGCTACACCCTGCTGTGGTATCAGGTCATCCCGGAGTCCGGGGTGTTCTGGGCGCTCGGGGACTCGTTCTCCGGGTCTCTCGGCGGTGTCCGGGACTTCCTGATGCGGACCACGGCGGAGCTGCAGGGCACCCAGTTCGCGCATGTGTGGCTCGGCGCTGAGACACTGCCGTTCGTCGACTCGACGTTCGTGGCGGTGGTGTCCGGCTATCCGGGAGAGACGGCGTCGGACCGGATCACCCGGCTGTGCGCCGAGGAGGGCATCCCGGTCGCGGTGGCGCCCGGCGACTCGGCGCAGCTCGGCGCGCAGCGCTCGGGCGAGTTCCTCGATCTGCTCCGCGCCGCGGCGAAGGCCGACTTCGGGGTGCTGTACGAGCGGGCCGCGGGGCTCGGGTTCACGCCGCACGGCGCCCGGTACGAGACCCCGGTGACGCTGATCCTCGATTGGGGCGGCGGTGAGCTGGCGGAGGCTCCGGAGCCGGCCCGCGGCGATCAGCAGTACGTCTCCCAGTACACCGCCAAACGCTTAGCGGGCAGCGAGGTCACCGCGGAAGCGGACGCGGTGATCGTGCAGCGGCGCGGTGTGAAGAAGGGCGGCGAGGAGTTCACCCTGTACGCCGACGATCAGCTGGAGGATCAGGCGGCGTGGGGGCTGCACATCGGCACGTGGGGCGAGCTGCGGTGGCCGCGGATCAAGTTCTCGCTGCTGCAGCACCGGCATCTGATCGACGACTGGGTGAAGTGCGGCATTGGATCGCGGGTCCGGATTGTGAACCCGAAGACCCAGGTCGCCGGCATCTACATCGATCTGATCATTGAGGGTGTGCAGCAGGAGATCGGCCGTTACCAGTGGGATGTCACATTGTCGTGTTCGCCCGCGGGGATCTACGCGGTGGGCATCTACGACGACGGGGTGAGCCGCTACGACTCGTCGTCGACGTTCCTGCACGCGGATGTGTCGGCGTCGGCGACCTCGCTGGTCTTCGAGACGTTCGACGACGGCGACGTGTGGTCGATGACCGAGACCGGCTACATCGTGTCGCTCGGCGGTGAGGATGTCCGGATCGACGCGATGGGCGCGGTGTCCGGGTCGGGACCGTACCTGCAGACGGCGACGGTGACGCGGTCGATGAACGGTGTGGTGAAGGCGCAGCCCGGCGCGACGATGATCCACGTGAGGAATCCCGGAAGGTACGCACGCTGATGGCCTACGCAAACGTCGCCGCAGGCGAGCCGATCTATGCCAGCACCATCAACCGGATCATCAACCGGCAGCTCAACCGGCCGATGACCAGGCTCGCTCTGACCGCGAATCAGAACCTGGCCAATTCGTCGCTGACCCCGATCACGTTCACCGCGGGGTCGGAGATCCGCGACGACCGGAATTGGCACTCGGAGCTGGTGAACACGAGCCGGGTGACCCCGGACCTTGCAGGCCGCTATTTGACGGTTGCGAATGTGTATTTCGCGGCGTCGTCGTCCGGTGATCGGCGGATTTACATCGAGCGCAACGGGGTGTCAAACGGAAACTGGGGCAGGCAGATCGCGAACGGCGCGAATGGTCTGAACATCGTGGTGTCCGGGGTGTGGGAGGTGAACGGCACCACTGACTATCTGGAGTGTTATGGCTTCCAGTCGTCCGGCGGAACGCTTGCGGTGCAAGGCTCCGGCGACTCCACATTCTCCACGATGTTCGAAGTGATTTATCTGGGCGAATAGGAAGGGAGGCGGGCATGGCGAGCTGGAGTCTGGTGCCGTGTCTGGTGAGTCTGCGTAACGAGTTCAACCGGCTGGCGCCCGGCCGGGATCATGCCTCGGACGGGTCCATTGGCGACTCGGCGCACGCGCAGTCAAGCTCGGATCACAACCCGGACGAGACCGGCCGCACCCCGTACTCGGATGCGGACAACATCAACGAGGTCCACGCGATCGACGTCGACGACGACCTGCGCAAGGCCGGATGGAACATGCAGCGCTGCGTCGACATCATCGTCGGGCGGCACCGGTCGGGTAAGGACAACCGGCTGCAGTACGTCATTTACAACCGGCGCATTTGGTCGCGGTCGTGGGGTTGGACGGCGCGCGTCTACACCGGTATGAGCCCGCACACCGAGCATGCGCATTTTTCCGCGCGGTACGGCAGCGGGTCGGGCAACAGCAACCCGGAGAACAACACGAGCCCGTGGGGACTGCTCGCGGCCGACAAATCGGAGGACGACTTGCCCACCCCGAAAGAGCTTCTCGCGTACGACCCGAACGACGATGCGGACGGCATCCCGAACCCTTTCTCGGACAAGAAGACCAACAAGACGATCTCGGTCCGGACGGCGTTCTACAACAGCGTGCTCATCCCGATGCAGATCAAGGCGATGGTGTCCGCGCTCGTGAAGGCGGTGGATGCTCTCGGCACGCAGGCCGGTGTGGACACCAAATCCATCCTCGCCGCCGTCGATGAGGTCGATGACCGGCTGGCGGCGATCACCGACGACAGCCGCGACCCGGCGCAGGTCGCCGACGCGCTGCGTGCCGTGCTGGGCGACCGGGCCGCGGCGGTCGGCGAGCTGCTCGCCGAGTCGTGACCGCCGGACGCCCGGTGCGGCCGGTGCGGGTCGTCAACGGCCGCCACCCGTACGAGGTGGCCATTCTGGCGGCGTCGGCGTGCTGTGGGCTGGCGCTGGCCTTGACGGACACGTCACCGCGGTCGGCGGCTACGGCGATGCCGGGCGTGGTGGAGGTGCTGTGGCAGGTGCTGCTGGTCGCCGGCGGGGTGATCGGCTTGTTCGGCGCGTTCTGGCCGGGCCGGCTGGTGGCGCAGCTGGGCACGGAGGCGGCCGGCGTGGTGTTGCTCGGCACCGCCACGTCGATGTACTCGGTGGCGCTGTTCGCGGTGGCCGGCCTGCAGGCCCTCGCGGCGGGCGCGTTCGTCGCCGCGGCGGCGGTGGCCAGCTGGGTGCGGTTGTGGCAGATCGGCCGGGACTTGCCGGGCGGCGGCCGCGGAGCGGGCGGGCCGCATGGCGGAGGTGCCGCTGCTGGTTGAGGACCGGTCGCCGTGAGCGTGCAGGACATCACCACGATCATCGGGGCGCTCGGTGGGGCGTCCGGACTCGCCGCGCTGGTGGCGTCGTTCCTCGGCCGCCGCAAGATCCGGGCGGAGGCGGCGGATGTCATCACCGACACCGCGCTGACTCTGGTGGAGCCGCTGCAGAAGCGTGTGCGCGAGCTCGACGCCGAGGTGACCCGTGCCCGGTCGCTGGCGCGGGAGGCCGCGGATGCGCTCGCGGATGCGCTGTCGCTGATCCGGCGGTGGCGGTCGGCGATCGTGAGTCAGGTGGTGACGCGGGAACAGCTGCGCGAGATGGCGCGCGAGGATCTGCCGGCGGATCCGGGCGCGGCCGCGGAGCGCTGATACCGGGTGAGGTCCCCTGCCGAGCGCCAGCACGGCAGGGGACCTCGGCGCCGAGGCTACTCGTCGGGGCTGGTCTTGCGGGGCCGTCCGCCGCGGTCGACGGGCCGGGTGCGCCGCCAGGTTTCGATCTCGTCGGCGTGGTAGACCTTGCCGCCGGCGAGCTCAAGCACCGCGTGGGGGAAGCCTTCCTTGCCGTCGAGCTGCCGAAGCCGGGCTGTGCTCACGCCGAGGATCTCCGCGGCCTCGTGCGCGCCGGCGGCCCACCGCAGCGGTCCCGCGGCGGCGTCTTCGACGGTGAGCCTGATCGGGCTGGCGGTCACGCCGCCGGCCGCGAGCACGGCGTCGACGTCGTCGGCCCAGTGGCAAGCGGCGGCGGTGGCCGCGGCCAGATCGTGGCCGTCCAGGCCGGCACGCAGGCGCAGCACGTGGTCCTCGGAGTGGTAGTGCACGACGGCGGCGCTCTCGGCCAGGTGGTCGGCCACCTGCGCAGGGTCGATGTCGGTGGTGCGGTAGTGCAGTTCCGCTCGCCATGTGGTCATGTGGTCGCCTTCCGGTTGGTGGGGGTGGCGCGGGGATGTCGGAGGGCCGGGTCCCGCCCCTTCGGCGGGACCCGGTGTGTCTCGGCTACTTCCAGTCGAGACCGGCGCTGATCAGCATCGACAGGGCGTCGACGACGTCCAGCGTGCTCCGCGGCGCGAAGATCCAGTTGTCACTTCCTTTCCGGAAGTGCCACATGGCGCTTCGTGTCTGGCGGACCTGGAAGCCCTGGCGCTCGGCTTCCTCGGCGATCACCGCCATTGCCTCTCCGACGGTGTCCATTCGCATCACCTCCCCTCTTGTGTTGTGCCACAAGTCTATCAAACCACTTACGCATGCGTAAGTGGTTTTGGCAGGAAAGATGGAGGGAAAATGTTCGCTCGGATCCGGAAAGCCGTCGCTGCTGGAGTCAGCGCCGGGGCGCTCGCAGCCGCTGGCCTGATCGGCGGGGTGCTCAAGGGCGGTGGCCAGGTCGACCAGGCCACCATCAGTCAAGCGGTCGGGGCGCTGATCGTCGGCGGGATCGTCGCCGGGTACGCGGCATGGCGTCTCCCGAACGCAGCCTCACCGGCCGACGTCGACGAGGCCGAGCGCGCGGCCAAGGACGCGCTCGCGCGGGAGTGGCCGGGAATGGTCGGCGACGCCGCCCTGGAGCAGATGGCCATCGTGGCGGCCCGCGCCGCGGCCGGCCGCGATCGGACCGGCACCACCACCAATCCCTGAGGAGAGACCATGCCCAAGTTCACCAGCGAGGCCACGCTCGACGAGTGGTTCGGCTACCACCCGCCGAGCGGCACGATCCGCGAGGCGCACGAGACGGTGCGCGCGGAGTGCCGCAAGCTGGCGCAGGTGCTCAGCGACCTGCTGCCGGAGTGCCCCGACAAGACCGTCGCCCTGCGCGCAGTCCGGACCGTGATGCACGAGGCCAACGCCTGCATCGCGGTCGAGCAGCGGGTCTACGAGCCGGGGCCGGATTCGAGACAGTAGGCCCGGGATCACCTGCGCCCGATCCCACCACGTAGCTCTCAGGGCTTCCACTCATCGCGGTAGCCGGGACGGTCGGCATACGGCAAGGCGAGCAGTAGCATCACGTCCTCGATCGCGCTGGCGTACCCGCCGTCAGAGTCGGGGAACTGCGCATCGGAGCTGGACTCGTATAGGCGGAGCACCCGTCGCTTGGCGTCGACCTCGGCCAGCACGCGCGCCGGATCCCAGCGGACGATATGCCGGCTGATGCCGGAGTCGTTGCAGAGCAGATCGTCCTCGTTCGGGCCGATCTCGACAGTCCCCGACCAAGGCTCGCCGATCGCCGTGCGCGCCAGCCCCTCATCCTCGTCGAGCTGAGCGCGGATAAACGTCACCAAATCGTCCATCCGTAGATGCTCCCGCTCTCCGTCTAGCTGGGCCACCGCGAGCCGCTGGTCACGGCTGAGCCGTGACGGGTCACCGTCCACCATTCGCCGATCGTCGCACGCCGCCCCACCCCAGAGGGTGGGGCGGCTTTCGTCGTGTCCGGTACCGTGGAATCCCGGCGGCCGGTCGTAGCAGTCGGCCGCCACCCTGACTGCTACCAGGGAGCCCCGCCATGTCGGAGATCGGCGACCGTATCTATCAACTTCGGACCGAGCGCGCTCCGCGGCTGACGCAGCGCGAGCTGGCCGAGCGTGCCGGGGTCAGCATCGACCTCGTGCAAAAGCTTGAGCAGCACCGCAAGGCCACCGCAAAGATCACCACGTTGCAGGCGCTCGCGAACGCGCTCGACGTCGATCTCGCCGCGGTCGTCAGTAAGCCCACGCATCTGCAGACACTGCCGGATGACGGCGGCGGGCTGCTGGAGCTGCGCCGCGCACTCACCCCCGTCGTGGACGACCAGGGCGAGCCGATGACCCCGGCCGACCTGCGCGCCGCGCTGGCTGAGGCGTGGGCCGGCTACTGGCGCGGCGACTACGACCTGTTGGGGGCGATCCTGCCCGGCATGATCGCCAGCGCGCACGGGCCGGGCACCGATGACGCGCTTGCCGAGGCATGCCAGATCGCCGCATGCACGCTGGTGCACCTCGGCCACAGTGATCTGTCGCTCTTGGCCGCTCAGCGCGGCCTGAGGCACGTCGCCGACCCGCTGCTGCGCGCCGCGATCGTCGGCACCCACGCGTGGATACTGCTGAATCAGGGACGGCCGTCCGACGCCGCGGCGATCGCCGTGCGCGAGGCCGACGAGATGGAGCCGCGCCGCAAGGCCGCGCCTGCGGCGGTGTCGCTGTGGGGCAACCTGCTCGTCACCGCGGCGACCGCGGCGGCGCGTGACGGCGACGACAGCGAGGCGCAGGACCTGCTCGCTGTGGCGCACGGCGCCGCGGCGCGGCTGGGTGAGGATCGCAACGACTACCAGACGGCGTTCGGGACGAGTCAGGTCGCCATGCAGCGCGTGGATGTGGCCGTGGTGGCCGGTGACTATCCGCGGGCGTTGGACGCGGCGGCGCGGATGCCGCGCGGCGGGAGTCTGCCGCTGGCGGCGCACGCCCGGCACCGCTCCGATGTGGCGCACGCGCATGCCCGTCTGGGCCATGCCGGGCAGGCCGAGGCGATCCTGCTGGAGGTCGAGACGGCGGCGCCGCGGTGGATGCGCTATCAGGTGTTCCCGCGGTCCATCGTGGCCGAGTTGCTGTCGCAGCGGCGCCCGTCGTCGGCGCTGCGCGGGCTGGCCCGCCGTCTGGACGTCAGGTAGGACGGTCCGTCCTACCTGGCCGGTGAGCCGCGCATCAAAGCGGGACGCCGCGTCCGTTCCGTACGTGTGATCGTCGATCTACGGTCCGTAGTTGAGGGCCGGCGTCGGCGTGACCTCTCGATTCCCCCGGTCGCGTCGGACCCGAGGCGGCCGGCCCTCACCTCAGTGGGGAGGTGAGGGCGGCGCGCGCCGCCACGCCG
>NZ_BMMX01000007.1 GCF_014646155.1 Mangrovihabitans endophyticus | reverse complement strand
TGTGCGGCGAGCCGTGGCCGTGCGAGTCGGGCAAGCGGCGCATCTCGCGTGACCTGGACGGCCCGGAGCGCGCCCGGTACATGGCGGGCCGACTGTATGAGGCGGTCGGCGACCTGGCCGACGTGGACCCGCGGCGGCTCTATGTGCGGTTCCTGTCGTGGACGTGGTACGAGCCGATGGCCAGGGAGTCTGCGGACGCCCGGCCGCCGGTGCCGTCACGGGGCGGTGGTGGCGATGATGCCCAGGGCGATGATGCCGAGCAGGATCCCGGCGGCGGCTAGGCCGTAGCCGCCGGTGTCGTTGCGGCGGATGTCGAGGATGGAGCAGCCGCCGACGATGATCGTGAGCACCGCGAGGGGCAGGCCGAGCGGGGCGAGCACGAAGAAGAACAGCGCGGCGAGGCCGAGCACGAGTGAGGCGATGGCCCATCTGCTGGTGCGCTGCCGTGCGGCGGTTCCGCTGGTCATGATCGAGTCCTTCCGAATCCCTCGGTCCCGGGTTCGAGTCCCGCCCGCCCCACGATATGGCATTCACGAAGAATGTCCATTTCGTGCTGACCGTGAGGCATGCTTTGAGCTGCGGACATGCTCAAAAGGCCAGAGTTCGAGTCCCGGCAGTCGGCTGGGCCGATATGACGGCGTGCTAGTCGTTCTCAGGCATTAGCTTCCGGAGTTGTTCTCCGATCGGACGGCGACTCAGCGTCGGCAGAATGTCATCGCGCAACGACATTATGAGCTGGGGTTCATACGCTGCGACGTGAGCCAATGCTGCAGCAAGCACGGCTGCCACAGGAGGAGCGTCGAGGGCCTGCTCGATCGCGGCGACGTCGTCAGCCGTGGTTTCACCGACGCGACCGCGACGCAGGGCGGCTGCGGCCGTTTGGAGTAACACAGTTTGGCTTCCTCTGACCGGTGCGGTGTTGATCTCGTCGTCGAAGTTGTCCCATCGGAGATCGCCGCCGGACTCTGGGGCAGGCGTATTGCGGGCTTTGACGAATCGCAGACTCCGGACGTCGGTATGTGCCCGCAACTCGTCGGCTATCCCTAGAACGACCTGTTGCAGGGCGAGCGCAGTGGCCTGGGACGTAGGGGCGGCGCTGAGCGCGTCGCGCAGTCGGTCGGCGACTGCTGTTCGTTGGTCGTCGCCGGTGTTGGCGTAGCGCACCAGCCGTTTGGTGATCGCCGCGAGGTCCGGTGGGCTGGGTTCCCAGAGGACACGCATGCCGTGGCGCAAGAGGCGGTCGCGGAATCGGGGTTGTGAGCGGGCCATTCCGTCGTCGATCACGTCAAGTGCCAGCCGTGGGCCTACCGGCACCACGTCGCCGAGGCGATGAGGGGTGTGGTCGTCGACTGTTTCAATGAGCCCGGTTACGCCTTCGTGCTGGTGCCGCTGTGGGGTGGAGAACAGCCTCCCGGCCGCGAACAGCCATGTGTTGCGCCAGAACGGGCTCGCGGCGGCGGCGCGGAGCCGGACGAGTACGTCGTCGAGCGGGCCGGAACTCAGGTGCATGCCAGCCATGAGTTCCTGTAGCGATCGGACGTCAAAGCCGTACCCTTCGTCGCCTCGGGGCGCGATCAGGACGAGCCTTTTGGTGGCGGCGTCGAAGATCTGGTCCAGCAGCGGCGCGTCTTTGCCGGCGGGTTGGAATCCGGAATCGTGCAGAACCTGCCACGTGAGCTGGCGGAGTTCTTCGCGGGTGAGGGTGGCGTAGGAGCGGTGCCCTGATTCGCTGCGAATCTGCAGTTCGAAGCCGACGGCCTCGTGCAGGAGTTGGATTTGAGGACCGTGCTCTTGGAGGATCTTGTGCAGTCCCGCCGGCTTGTCGCGTTCTCGTTTGAAGACGGTGTCGTAGTAGGTGCGGAACAAACTGTAGCGGTCCGGGGCGAGTTGGCCAGCGCCGTCGATGATGATGGTGAGGATCAGGACTTGCAGCGGGGTCCGCAACAGGTGTTGCAGGGCTTCGTCGGCGGCGGCGGTGCGTAGGCGTTTGCGGACGCGTTCAATGCGGTCGAGGTCTTTGCCAAGACGGACGCGAGTCGCGAGGTCGCCGTAACGGACAGCTTCGGTCAATTCGAGGTCGTCGAGGTCGATGCGTTCGAAGTGGTTCGGTGCGATGTTCTCGGTGTAGCCGATCGGGCGGGTCGTCAGGACCACCATCATGTCGCAGTGGTTGGCCTCGGCGTCGTTGACGAACTCGGTGACGCGAGCGATCAGGCGTTTGCGGATTTCCGGTTCGGTGACTTCGTCAAGTCCGTCGAGCACGAGCATCCAAGGCCAGCGGGTCATCCAGGTCTTGAGCGTCCATGCTGTGACGTCGCCCATGTCCGAACGACGTGAGACCTTGTGTGCGATCCACTTCAGCAGCGTCGAGTCGTCGTTGAGGCCGCCTTCCTGTGCGTAGGCGGCGAGATCGATACGCATAGGCCAGCGGCGGTTCCGGGGCAGCTCGCGCCCGAACCGACCCAGGGCCGCCGCTGTGCCACGGATGACGGCGCGGTGGTCCTGGCTGAGTGCGTCGGAATCGTGCAGCATCGCCGCGCGGAACGCTTGGACCAGGAACTTGGAGATGGTCGTCTTGCCGTTGCCCGGGGCGCCGGTGATGATCAGATGCCGTGGTGGATCCTGAATGGTGAGGCCAGGCTTCAGCACATGCTCTGCGCGGTCGAGCACATACTTGACGACGCTGCTCCGATGCGGGCCAGAGACTGAGGTGACGGGCAAGTCGATGACGATCTCGTGCACCGGGATGCCGCGAACATCCCCGCTACCGGCTTCGTCGAAGTAGATCAAACCTTCGCCGGCCAACGCGGTCTTGGCGTGTTCGCGCAGCCCAGTCTCGAGGTCGTGCAGCGGGATCCTGTCAGAGAACTGCCGCAGCGCGGTGAAAACATCGCCCGCAGTGAGGAAGCCGGGGAACGCGTCACGGATTCTTGGATGCAGGTTGAGCAGGGCATGGACCTGGTTGCCGTCCCACACGCGAACCTTTCTGATTCGCGCAAGTCGCTGCAGCCGTGCTTTCCGCCGACCGGCGGCGTCTCCGGCGATGTCGCGGCTGGCGTCCTTGAGCTTGGTGAGATAGCCGTCGATGTTGGACTGGAGAACATCATGCCCGCCGACATTGGGGAACGGGGTCAGCAGCACGTTCGTGATGACGATCAGGAAGTCAGGAACAGTGGTGCGGTCACCGTCCGGGTCCGACCAGGCTTCGAGTTCCTTACGGACCTGGCCCCACAGCCAGGCCGCATTCTCCTGATGCTCGCTCAAGGGCGAGGCCATGTGCTTGACCTGCAGAACGGTGTAGCCGTCCCATATCTCGCCGGGCAGGTCTTTCGTCATCTGCCAGATGAGCTGACCCCGGTGATACAGGTCACGACCACCGTCGCGGCCGGCTCCCATGACCTGGACTCCAGGACCGAAGTGCGCTACCGCTAGGCAGGCTGCCAAGTCCTGAAACCCGGTCGGGCCAAGCCGTTCCAGTTCGCCGTTCACACCCACGTCTTCTCCATCGCCGGGCCTGCCAAGCGAAGACCCGTCGACAGCCTACGTAAGCACGTGGTGAACCGGCGGCGCGGCCACGCTGAGTTCGACCAAAGATGACCAGGACATGCCTGGCCTCGGCCATGTGGCCCATCAATTCCACGTTGCCCAGCGACTTTCCGCGAGCGGGCCCTCAAGCCCTACGACATCGCAGCCATCCATCCCGACGACTTCCTTCTCGACCAACTCGATCTCTACCCCGGCCTGACCATGAACGTGCTTCGTCACCAAGCCGCGTCCTACCGACGAGCGCCGAATACCCTGCTAGAGATCCTCGTCCTTCTACAACGCACCGGCGTGCCCAAATTCGCGGCTGAAGTACGACGCCATCTCGACCCCCTGGCCTGCGAAATCGCGCGGGCGGGCGTGGCGTTGAGCGAACCGCGAGCGCGTCGTAAACGGCTGCTACCTATGGAACGTCGATGGAAAGGACTCCAGGAAGCCCGGCGAAGCCAGCCTTGAGGTCGCCAGTCAGGACGGTTCGCCCGGTCTCGGCGGCATGGGCCGCGATGATGAGATCGTGAGCGCCGCGCGGGGTGCCGGTTCTGCGCACGTGGGCGATGAGGCGGGCATGCTGGACAGCGGTCATCTCGGTGTAGGCGAGGACGTCTACCGCACTTTCGATCGCGGCCAGGGCGCGGGCCCGCGACGCGGCACGTTCGGCAGTGTCGGCCAGCTCGATCCCGACTCGGTATTCAGCGATGGTGATCGCGGCGACGGCGAGCTCGTCGTTGTCGAGGGCTGACTGGTCGATCGTGCCGCGCTCGTACGCGATCAGGACGTTGGTGTCGAGGATCAGGCGTCGGCCCACGGGTCACCATGCTGGGACTCGAGCAGGGCAACCGCCGCTGCGATGTCGTCGGCGAACCGGTCGTCGGGTTCGGGGATCCCGGCAAGGGCGGCGCGGAGGTCAGCACCGGTCCGGCGGCGGGCCGGCCCGATCTCGGCCACAGGGTGGTTGCCACGGGTGATGGTCACGGTCTCCCCGTGCTCGATTGCGTCGAGCAGATCGGAGAAGTTCCGTGATGCCTCGGTGGCGGTCATGGTCCGCATACCACCACGGTATCTGATTATCAGATTTAGGGTCCAGCGGATAACGTCAGGCGATCCCTCCGGACCTTGATCTGGTCAAACGTCCCGCCAACGGATCGCCATACACGGTGACGGTGCGGTTCGCATGGCGCATCGTCCGGTCCACTCCACGCCTGACCTGCGTGTTCATGCTGGTCAAAAGTGGCATTGCGCGAACCAGCGCCGTTGTCCGTGGTCCGGTTGACGGTAGGGCTCGCTTCCCGGTTCGGCACGATATAGCATCTCTGCTATGGCGTGGGGAGCTGTTGAGCTGGAACCAGAGGTGGAGAAGTGGCTGGAAAGCCTGCCGACCGCTCACTTCGCCCACGCGGCGTTTTACATCGATCTGCTCTCTGAGCAAGGGTCGCTGCTGGGCGAGCCCTACACCAAGCAGCTCGACCGCAAGCTGCGCGAACTGCGATTCCACCTGGATCGCCGCGCAGTTCGGATCACGTACTGGATCGCCACCGACAGGAGGATCATCCTGTTGACGGTCTTTCACAAGGCGCGCATGCGGGACGAGCGGGAGATCGACCGGGCGCGCCGGGCATTGGCGCGGTGCATCGATGAGGCGCACGAAGTCGTAGACGAGGAAGGCTAGGTCATGAGCGAAAGTGGCGGTTGGGCCGCGATGCGGGAGCGGCGGTTGTCTGAGCCCGGTGCCGCTGAGGCGTACGACGCGGCGCGCCTGGCATTCGAGCTCGGGCGTTCCGTTCGGGAGCTTCGCGAGCGCCGAGGTTGGAGCCAGACTCAACTTGCTAAGGAATCGGGAATGACGCAGTCCGCGGTCGCCCGATTCGAGGCTGGCGGGACCGTTCCGACCTTGATGGTGCTGGAGCGGCTGGCAGCGGCGCTGGACGTGAGTCTCAAAGTGGGGTTCGAGCCGCGCGGTGCGGCCGCTTGAGCCGGCCGGTACTCGCGCCACAGCGTCCAAACCGCTCAGGACGGGCCGTGGTTGACGCGAGTCACCTCCTCCCACGCCCAGGCAACCACGAGGCCACGTCACCCGTTCGGACGAAGTGTGCGATTGACGACTATCGGTGACTCCCTACGGCCGTCGAGACGTCGCGCGGGTCGCGATCCCATCTCCGTCATCGGGCTCATCTCACATTCGTTGCCTGGCCATCTGCACCTCTCGGTTTGGTCGCGTTCGGTGACGAGGTTGAGACTGGGCAGGCGGCGCCCGACAAGCGGATGGCCGCGCGCCGCGGGCCGGGTTTGAGAGCCTCGGTCTGCGCCATCGACCACCTGAGCGCGGTGGTGCCCGCCGGGTGTCGCTCCTCGTGGTAGGTGTCGAGCAGGCTGTCCGGTGCGCCGGCCTTCGGTTCTTCAGGACGTCAACCCTGGGCTAGCTGGGCAGCATGTTCGGGGCGGCGACGGTACGACGAGGACGCTATGATCCTCTGCCATGTCGTCGCGCGCTGCGCTTGCGGGGAAGTGCACATGAGACTTCGCGGGGTGCTCGCAACCGCAGCCGTCATGGTCACCGTCGGCTGCGCCGACGCGGGTCACGACCGGGCCGACACCGTCGACCAGCCGGCACCGCACGGTGATGGTCAGCAGACATCGGCTCGTGAGGTGTCCGCGGCGAAGGCGAAGGACGCTCTTCTGACCGTGACTGACCTGCCGACGGGCTGGAGTGCCAAGCCCGACACTTCGTCGTCCGCCAAGGGCTCTCTCGACGATGACGGCGATGCGCAATGTCCGAAGTATGCGGCAGTCATCAGGAAGACCGCCGCGATGGATGACATTTCCGCAGGGTTCGTCTCACCGAGCGGCACGGACGTCGTCGAGGGCATCCTGCCGCTGACCGAGCCCGCGGCGCGGGAATTGGTCACCGAATACTCCGATGCCGTGACCGCCTGCCAGAAGATGACGAGTACGACGGCCGACGGAGTTCCCTACGAGCTGTACCTGACCGCGTTGTCCTTCCCGAAGCTGGGCGACGACACGTTCGCCCTGCGTACCACGGCCACGCTGTCCGGCATCACGATCAATGTGGACTTGGCCCTCATCCGGCGTGGAGGTGCCCTGATCTTCGTGGTCCAGACGGCGCGGGGCGCGATCGACACCGCGACGACCCAGGACGTCGGCCGCCGGGCGCTGGCCAAGATGAACGCCGTCGCGCCCTGACCATCGCCCGCCGGCCGTTGCCCGTCAGCCGCCGGTCGGGTAGGGGTGAGCCGCGGCGTTGCCCAAGGCCATGAAGGCCGGCAGGTTGAGGTTCCAGAACGATGTCATGCAGGAGTACTGGGGGAAGAAACCGCTGCACGAGGAGCCGTTGGGGCCGACCTCGATGGTGAAGCCGGGGACGCCCAGCGTGCCGTAGATCCAGTCGTCGGTGGCGCCCGGGGCGAAGTAGTTCAGGCCGCCGTCACCGTGCACCGCGTCGTACCCGTTGGCACGGCTCATGGTGGTGGCCATCGCCCTGAGGTCGGTGTTGTTCGGCGCGAGCGAGTTGGTCCAGCCGTACGGGTAAATGTTCAGCTCGGCGTAGCTGTGCAGGGTGAGGAACGTACCGGTGGTGGCGGTGGTGGCCGCCGAGAAATCGGCGGTGGGCTTGGTGTCGCGGTAGATCTGGCTCAGGAACGTCTGGATGCCCTGGGTTTCCGGTTCGCTGGCGGCACCGGCGCCGGGATAGGTCTCGCTGCACCGGGTGCCCTGGTTGACGTCCCAGTGGTAGCTCGAGTTGCGATTGAGGTCGACACCGAGGCCGGTGCCCGTGCAGCCGTTGTCGTGGGCGTTCTTGCGTTGCGAGACCGGGCGGGTCGAGTTTGACGAGACGATGTCGACGCCGTCCGGGTTGGCGATCGGAATGACCCACAGCTCGGTGGTGTCCATCAGCCGCGTCACGGCGGTGTCCGTGCCGTAGTTGCCGACCAGGTAGTCGATCCAGCGGTACGCCAGCTCACCCGTGGCGAGTTCGCGGGCGTGCATCTGCGCCATGAGCGTGAACTTCGGCTTCGACCCGCTGGTGTTCAGGGCGCAGTCGCCGGAAGTGATCTTGGTGATGCACAGGGCCTGGATGTCGTGGCCACCGCGCCCCTGGGACTTCAGCCACGACCGCCCGATCGTCCGCAGCACGGCCAGGTCGGGATGGGCCGTGGCGACTTGCTGGTCGTGGGCCTCGTGCCCGGCGACGGTGTGGTAGCCGCCGTAGAACGTGTTCGCCGCCGCCTGGACCGATGCCGGAACCGGCTGGTACAGCGGCCCCGCGTAGCGCACCGTCAGCCCCAGGCCGCGCAACCGCCGGGTGTCGGCTGCGGTCGCCAGAATCGGTACGCCGTCGGTCAGTGGCCCTTCGAGCACGTCGTAGCCGCGCCGGGCGAGGTCGGCGGCCAGCCAGCGGGCGGTCGTGGACGGTGACGATGTGACGTCGTAGTAGGCCAGCTCGGTGGTGTCCGGGACGGCCGCTGCGGCACCGCCGGGCGTCATGAGCCCGGTGCCGAGGGCGGCGAGCAGCACGCCTGCTCCGAGGGCGATCAGCCGTCGGGGACGTGACCACGGGAAGAGCGAGAACCTGATCATCGGTACCTCGATCGTGAGGGCGACGCATCGCGCGTCGAGCTAAGCATCCACGATCTTCTATGAAAGCGGTTCCGTCAATGAGCCGGCGTCACGCCGGGCGCAGGCCCCGGGACTGCCTCGCGGCGGCCCCGGGGCCCATCGGCGTTGGTCAGTTGCAGGTGGTGCCGTTGAGGCGGAAGCCGGTGGGGGCCGCCGCGTTGCCGGTGTGGTTGGCCTGATATCCGATGGTGGTCGAGCCTCCCGCCGGCAGGGAGCCGTTGTAGCCGGCGTTGGTCGCGGTCACCGTGCCGCTGGTCGGGGAGTAGGTGGCGCTCCAGCCGGAGACGATCGTCTGCCCGGCGGGCAGCGTGAAGGTCAGGGTCCAGCCGTTGACGGCGGCGGTGCCGGTGTTGGTGATGGTGATGTTGTTGGTCAGCCCGGTGTTCCACGCGTTGACCGCGTTGCCGACCCGACAGGTGCCGCCTGGCCCGGTCGTCGGTGGCGTGGTGGGTGGCGTCGTGGGTGTGGTGGTCGGCGGCGTGGTGGGTGTGGTCGGCGGCGGGGTGCTGCCGGCGGCGGTGATGATGGCGTTGATGATGCCCTGCTGGGTCACCGTCGCGGAACTGCGGTTGAACAGGCCGAAGCCGTACTGCCCGTTATAGCCGTTGTCCCAGTAGGCGGTGGCCGCGCCGTACTTCTTGGCGGTGGACACCAGAGCGCCGGCGAAGTTCGCCCGGTACGTGTTGTTGGCCGAGTCGAAGGTCGTCTTGTCGATCGAGCCGTATTCGCCGACGAACACCGGATATCCACGTACGACGAAGGCGTCGTGCATCTTCTTCAGCATGGTGTCCATGTAGTCTTCCTGCCCCCAGGTCGACGTCTTCGCCGGGTTCGTCGCGGCCGATCCCCATTGCGTGATGTTGCCGTCCTCCTGGCCGGTGAAGTCCCACGGATCGTAGTAGTGGACCGAGATCATGATCCGCTGCTCACCGCTGGGAATGGAGCTGGACCGATACTGGTCGGTGGGCAGCACGAAGCCGTAATCGCCGGCGGTGTATTCGATGTTGGTGTTCCAGCCCGGGACGAGCAGCCACCGCGACGCATTGGTGCCGCCGGTTCTGCGGACGGTGTCCACGAAGATCTGGTTGTAGGCGTTGATGTTCGAGTAGCACGCCGAGGTCGGATTGCCGTACTGCCCGTCGAACTCCTCGTTCATGGACTCGAAGATCAGGTGCTCGTTGTAGCTCTGGAACTTCGTCGCGATCTGCTGCCAGACCTTCTGATACTTGTCCTTGATCGTCGTCTGGTCGGCGGAATCGCAGATCAGCCAGGAGCCGGTGACCGTCTTGTAACCGTCGCCGTGCATGTTGATCAGCACGTAGAGGCCCTGGTTGTACGCGTAGTTGACGACTTCGGCGATCCTGTTCAGCCAGGCGGAGTCGACCGTGTAGTTCGGGCCGGCGCCGATCTTCCCCAAATAGGACACCGGGATGCGGATCGTCGTGAACCCCGAGGCCTTCACCCGGTTGATGAGGGCCTGCGTGACGACCGGGTTGCCCCACGCCGTCTCGCTGGGGATTCCGTTGGCGTTGGCCTCCAACTGGTTTCCCAGATTCCAGCCGGCGCCCATGTCGGCAACCAGTTGAGGAGCGGTCAGCCGGGCGGCGACGTCGGCCGATGCCGGCCGGGTGGCGCCGTACGCGGCGCCGGCGAAGGCCAGGGCGGCGGCGACGAACGCGACCCCGGCCCTCCTTGCTGTCGATCTCATGGAACTTCCTCTCGTACGGTCCGAGCGCTGGCACCGGCGGTGTCTCCGGTCCACGCCCCGCCGAGGGGTGTCACCTGGGCGCGCCAGCATGGCCATCGAAGCGCTTCGATGACGAATCGGTCAAGGGCTGGCGGATCGAGGATCTTGGCTGCGCGGGCGCCGAGAGTGCCGAGTTAGGTAGACTGTTCCGAAGTAAGATCCGATCTAGCTTCGGAGATGCCGATGTTCGTGGGGCGGCGCGCCGAGCTCGATCTGCTCGGCAAGGATCTGGACCGCGTGCGACGTACGGGCGAAGGCCGCGCCGTCGCCGTGCGCGGGCGTCGCCAGGTCGGGAAGTCCCGGCTCGTCCAGGAGCTCTGCGACCGGGCGGGCCTGCCGTATTGCTTCTACACCGCGGTCAAGGGCGCGTCGAGCACCGAATCGGTCGGCCATCTCCTCACGGACCTGCGCGACTCGTCGCTGCTCACCCCCGCCGGCCGAGACCTTCTGCCGACCCAGCCGCCTTCGGGTGGTTGGGGAGACATGCTGCGAACCTTCGCCGGCGTGCTGCCCGAAACACCGAGCATCGTGGTGTTTGACGAACTACCCTGGCTCGCCGAGCAGGACTCGACCTTCGATGGGCATTTGCAGGTCGCCTGGGACCGGCTCATCTCCGGCAAACCCGTTCTGCTGCTGCTTCTCGGCAGCGACCTGCACATGATGCAGCGGTTTACCGAGTATGACCGGCCGTTCTACGGCCGCGCCGCCAACATGGTCCTCGGCCCTTTCAACCTCGCCGAAACCGCTGCCGTGACCAGGCTGAGCGGCGCGGACGCCATCGACGCCCACCTGATCACCGGCGGATTGCCCGGCATCTGCTTGGAGTGGTCGCCGGGCGCGCCGCCCGCCGATTTCCTCAGTGCGGAGATCGCCAACAAGACCTCGGCGTTGTTCACCGTCCCGGAACAGTCCTTGGCGTCGGAGTTCCCCACCCCGGACGCCGCGCGGCGCGTTCTGGAAGCAGTCGGTGGGAGCGGCGGCCGCACGTTCAGCAACATCGCCGTGGCGGCGGGCGACCGTGGCGGACCGATCAGTTCCGGCACCCTGTCTCCGTTGCTTCACCGGCTCATCGACGAGAAGCGCATCCTCGCCGTCGACAGGCCCCTGTCGACCAAGCCGAGCAAGCTGGCTCAATACCGGATCGCCGACAGCAACCTGTGCCTGTACCTCGCCATCCTCCGTGACGTGCATCAGTTGGTCCTGCGCGACCGGACCGCTGCCGCCCGCGCCATGCTTGAAGCCCGCTGGTCCGCCTGGCGCGGAAACGCCGTCGAACCGCTCATCCGCGACGCGCTCGCCGTCGCCGCCGGTGCCGGGAAGCTGCCCTGGACCGACACGTGGGAAGTCGGCGGCTGGTGGAACCGGCAAGCCAACCCGGAGATCGACCTGGTCGGAGCCGACCGCATCCCGATCGCCACACGCATCGCCTTCGCGGGTTCCATCAAGTGGCAGGACGGCCCATTCGACCGGCACCATCTCGACGACCTGCGCCGCGACGCCCCGATGATTCCCGGATTCCAGCCCGGCACCAGTGGCCTCGCCATCGTCAGCCGCTCCGGGACCGACCTTCCCGCCGAGGCCGTCGATCTGATCTGGGGACCCGACGACATCGTCCGGGCCTGGTCCGTCTGAGCGACAGCCCCTTTGCTCCGCCGCGGACTCGGCCTCCGCGGTCTGGTGCTGCCCGTCGCGTCGCAGCGACCCTGTTCAGTCGCAGCGACCCTGTTCAGGAGCCGGAGAGTCAGGGCCGGTCAGGCCCGGCCGTAGGGCGGCGCGCCACGTAGGTCCCGCGTCCGACGACGGTCACCACCAGACCGCGTTCCCGCAGCAACTGGATCGACTTGCGGGCGGTTCCCCGCGCGATGCCGTACTGCTGCACGAGCCGGTTTTCCGACGGGACGGGCCGGTCCGGGAGAAGGTCGCCGGACTCGATGAGCGCCTGGACGGCGTCCGCCAGTTGCCGAGGCGGTGGTCGTGCGATGTCACTGATAGACGGTCTCCAGGGTGCGGCGCACCTGCACCAGCCTGGCCAAGAAGGTCCGGGTCTCGTGATCGGCTGCGTATATGACCGTTCCCCGCATGCCGCGCGTCAGCAAGACCTTGTAGGTGTTGCGGATCAACCGGTCCGCCTCGGCGTCGCTCACTGACCTGCGGCTCTTGAACGCAGGATCCTTGCATTCGTCCCGGCGGGTCACCAGACGCCCATCGCGTGCCACCAGATCCGGGCCGATGATGACGCCGGACCATTCGTACTCGAAGCCTTGCGCGGTGTAGACGCACCCGACCTGGCCGAAACCCGCAGGATCTGTTGCCCAGTAAGGGCTCCCGGGTGCTTCTCCCACGCTTCGGTTGTTCTTCACGTTCCACGGTCGTGACCAGCCGTCAAGATTGACGTCCTCGACGAGGGTCTCGTCGGGTCGGGGGTCGCTCCACGGCCAGCAGTAGCCGGCGGTCATCCGGGCGGTCTCGCCAGCCCCCTGCTTGGCGCTGAGAAAAGCCTCCATCTCTGCCGGGCTGTCGGCGATGCGCAGGTCGAAGCGTCCATCGCCGGTCCATTCCTCCGGCCGGCCGCCGTCGAGGCCGAGCAGGGCGAGGACCCATTCTTCGTACGCCTCGCTGCCGCCGCAGCGGAACTGGTCGTGCAGCGAGACCATCTCGACATCGAGATTCATTCGCTTCGCGTACGTGGTGATGATGTCGACGTCGCCGAGTTCACCCGGCTTGACCACCTGGTGTTCGTCGAGGAGGAACACCGGTACTCGGGCGGCGGCCAGGAGTTCCTCCACCTGTGCGCGGGCATCCCGGCGCTGCGCTGAGCGAGTGAAGCGGTTGATCGATGTCTCCCGGATCCGGTGTGCCTCATCGCAGATGAGCACCTCGATGCCGTTGCGCTCGGCTGTCATGAAACTGTTGAAGTACAGGAACAGATTCTTCAGCCGGGTGGATCCCTTGCCGGCGTAGCGGCGCAGGGTCTGAGTGAAGGACTTCGATCCGGTGGCGTGCAGGGCGGTATGACCCCGGCGGGCGAGCTCGCCGAGCAGGCTGAGCGCGATGACACTCTTGCCGCTGCCCGGCCCGCCGGCGACCACGACGACACTCTTGTGGTCCGCGCGGCGGGCGCGTTCCACGGCATGCAGCACCAACTCGTACGCCACCCGTTGTTCGTCGAGCAGGGTGAAGTGCGAGCGGTCCTTGAGTTCGCGGGCCGCGTACGTCAGGAGGTGCCGGCTGGGGCGGACGGTGCTGGAGAGAAAGCGGTCGGCCGGGGCCGCGCCGGGTTTCTCGGGGTCGAGGCAGCCGCGCAGGTGATCCAGGAAATCTGCGCGGCGCTGCTTGGTGAATACGTGGCTTTGTTCGGTGACGGGCCGGTCCAGCAGTTCGGACACGTCGCGGTCGACGGCGTTGTGCAGGTAAGCCGCCCCGCGTATCTGGTTGCCGTGGTCGGCGAGCAGGCCGAGGAAGTCGGTGAGGTATTCGCAATAGTCGCCGACCTGGATGCCCGGATGCAGCCGCGGACCGGCCACGTGCTCTACGTCCACCAGGGTGTCGGAGTCGTCGTAACAGGTGGCGTAGGACCACTGTTTGAGCTCGACCACAACGAACGAGTCCTCGCCGGTGCGGGGGTGAACGCCCGCCAACACGGCGTCGACACGCCGGCTGGTGAGTGGCAACTGGTATTCGACCAGTACCTCGACGTCGTTCAGGCCGGCATCGGCCAGATCCTGCGCCAGGATCGACAGACTGCGCTCCCACGACCTGCGTTCGGCGGGACCGACTCCGTGCCCGCTCACGCGGACCTGCTCGGCGACGCGGTCAGCGAGGGTGCCCTCGGTGGCCAGACGGAGAAGACCGGCCGCGGACACGCGGAACGCCGACATGGATGGTTGCCCCCGGGCAGCACGAATCGATCGTGCGGATGGGAGGCATATCTAGAAGCTGGAAGCCTGTCGGACCGCATACGGACACCGCAGACTGTAGCGGCATGGCCATCGGACGGCTATGAACCGGTCGAGTGACCGGTCAGTTCGCCGGCAGCTCATCCCGCCTTTTCCGGGCGACGTTTTCCGCATCTGCAGGCAAAATTTTCCGCGTTTGCAGGGCTCGAAGTTCCGATTCTGCGGGCATGCGAGCCCGCCTCAGGCGGACGGTCCGGTCTCGGGCTTCGCCTTCTGCGGGTGGATCGTCTCGTGCCGGGCCAGCATCGCCACGAACTCGCCGATCTTCCGTTCGCGGGTCTCCGCCCGCTTGACCGCGTTCAGCCGGTAGATCAGGGCGAACCGGTTGGTCTTGGTCAGAACGTCGAACATGGCCTGGGCGGCCGGTTCCGCCGCGACGGCCGCCGCAAGGTCCGCCGGGACCTCGGCCTCGGACGGCGGGGCGTACGCCGCGGCCCACCGGCCGTCCGCCTGGGCGGCTTCCACCGCCGCCCGCCCTGCCGGCATGATCCGCCCTTGCGCCGCAAGCCGGGCCACGTGCTCGACGTTGCGCTTCGACCAGGAGCTGCGGGCCGTCCGCGGGGTGAACCGGATCCACGAGGTCTGCTCGTCGCCCTTGCGACCCTGGCCGTCGATCCAGCCGAAGCACAGCCCCTCGTCGACGGCCTGCTGCCAGGTCAGCGTGGTGACGGTGCCGCTCTTCCTGGTCAGGGCGAGCCACACCCCGGAGGACGTGGCGTGGTGCTCGGCCAGCCACGCGCGCAGCCCGTCGGCGTCGGCAACGACAAGCTCGTCCAGCTCCGCTTTCCCCATGACGACACGCTAGCGGGCTCACGTCCGTGCCGAGAGGCAGGTGAGTGCGTGTTCGAGCTGATCGCGGCGGGGCTGCGTCGGGTGGTCAGCGTCGGACGACGAACCGGCGCGTCGTTCGTGGCCTGACCGGTTCAGGACGCCCCGTCGCCGCGGCGGCCCTCGGGGAGGACGGCAGAGCGTATGGCCTCGGTGAATCGGCGGTTGCGGACCATCTCGCCGGGAGGCACTCCCGCGGCCTCCTCCTCCGCCATGATCCGGTGGAATGTGGGCAGGAGCTTCACGACAGCCCGTTCGGCAGCACCGGGGTCCCAGACGAGCTCGACCATCCGGCGACACTGCTCGGCGGCGCGCCGTGGAGGGGACGCCAGCCGGTCCGGCCCCAGCATCTGCCAGCGCAGCGCTGCCATGAGGTGATAGCGGGCCGGCCGGAACGTCGTCCCGATCCGGCGTGTGCGCAGAAGCCACTCCATGCGGTAGTGCATTGCGGCCGCAACGTAGTACGGGTCCGGTAGATGCTCCGGCTGGAAGAGCTCGCTGCGGCGCTGCGTGGTCAGATCCCGGTAGTGGCCGACTTCCGACGGCGCGCCGAGAAACATCGCCGCGTATGCGCGGGTGAGCTGCGCGCGGTTGATCACCCTGGTCTTTTCGACGTCCTGCCGGGTCGCGTATTGCTTGGACCGTCGCTCGTACCAAAGCCTGCGGGACGGTTCCTGTGCGGCGAACCAGTCCTCCAACCGCTTGTGGAAGTCTTCCCGGGAGGAGAGATCGTCCTCGCTTACCGCAGTCTGCCGATTCGTCGCCGCGATGATGCCGGCGATGACCTCCTCATCCTCGCTGTGCACCACCCGGACGCTGATCTGCACGTCGTCGGAGAGCCGGTCCCGCTCGTCGAACAGCACGTGGCAGGTCTGGCAGCCGTTGACGACCTGGAAATCGCGGATGTGCACCTCGTCGCCGACAACCCGGAGCTTGCGGGTGACGATGGTGACGCCGTTGTTGAGCACCGCGAAACGACGGTGGCCGTGCTCGTCCCGGACCGTGTCGCGGATCTGGCCGTTGACGCCGTTGTAGCCCTGGAAGTCCCGCACATTCTCATGGAACAACGCTTTGCGAATGTGCCCGGTCGGATCGGTCAACACCTTGGCCACCAGTTCCTGCGCGGAGAGCAGACCAAGCAGGGACTGCTCGACGCCCGGCATTCGCGGCAGCGAGAGCTTCTTCGGCATGTCGAACGTCGCGGGTACGGCCTGGGTCGCCCGCTTGTACAGCTCACAAAGCTCGTCGCGGGTGACACATTCGATCTCGACGGAGTCGAACCGACCCGGCCGCATCAGGTTGCGCGTGGCCGACGCCGACTTGCGATGCAGCATCTCTGCTACCTGATTGCCGGTGGTGACGTAGCGGACATGCAACCGAGGCCGGCCGCCGGAGAACTTCGCGATATTGGCGTATACCGCGTCGAGGCAGGTGCGCAGGTTTTCCACGTCGGGCGACGCCGGGTAGGGTAATTCACCGGTGCCGACCACGTGGGAGAGGTTGTCTGCCAGGTCGGCGATCACCTTCGTCTCGAATTTCGGACTGGTCTTGGCCTGCACCACGATGATGTGCACATCCAACTGCCGGGCCTGTTCGGTGGCCGCCCGCACCTCGGCCGCATCGCGCAACAGGACACCGTTGACCAGGATTCCGCACACATCAATGCCGTAGTCGTTGCCGCCGCCCATCCGGAACACGTCCGGTGGAAATCCACCCTCGTAAAACGAGCTGAGCACGCAGAAGCCGGCAAACGCCTCGAACGCTTCGTCTGGAGCGAGCGCGTCGAGGTCATGGTCGGCTTGGAACTGCTTCACCAGGCCTTCGACGACGATGTCCACCTTTACTCCTTCGTACGTCCGTGGTGGCCGGGCTCGGCGCGGGCGCGGGCCAGCACCTCTTCGGTGCTCAGTGCGCTCGCCGGGTGATACGACAGGCACATCGGGACGGACACCTTGCGAAACGGCGTGCCCTCCCCGACGGCGTAGAACTGGCCGGCCTCCAGGCGGGCGATCTCCAGCACCGCGCTGCCCTTGGCCGACGCGATCTCCCGGGCCGCGGCGATCTGGACCGGGCTGTTCAGGAAGCCGTAGAACTGTGTCGCGGCATTGCCGATGACGCGGTTGTGGATGCCCTTCGGCGCCTGCGTCGCGAAGATCAGCCCCAACCCGTACTTGCGGGCCTGGCTGGCCAGCGCGAGCGTGCTCTCGGTGCAGGCGGTCATCGGCCCGGACGGTACGAAGGTCTGCGCCTCGTCCATCACGAACAGTCCGCCGAGCGGCCGATCGCCGGCCGGATGCTGCTTGATCCAGGCGAACAGGGCCATCTGAAGCTGGTTGACGAAGCTCTGCCGATGCTCGTCGTTGGGCAGCCCGATGAGGCTGACGACGGAGATCCGGGCGCGTTTGCCCGGTGCGGGGGTCAGCAGCGCGCCCGGGTCGAGGGTTTCCCCGGCACCGCCGAACATCGGATCGTTGACCATCGCGGCCCGCAGCGTCTCGGACATGTCCGCGGCCAGTTCGCGCGCCCGCCCGAGCGAGGCCGCTCCCTCCGGCAGGTCGCCGAGCAGATCGACGAAGCGGGACAGATCACCGTTGCGGGTACGCGCGAAGTAGTCCAGTGCCTGGCGGAGAACCGCCCGCCCACGGTCCGCCTTCGCAGTGTTCCCGGCCATGCGCGCACGCGGGGCGAGCGCCGCGACGGCGGTGTCCAGGGCAAGACCGAACTCGTCCGTCTCGTCCAGCACCGCCGCGAAGTCCGGCAGCGGCTGGAAACTGACCGGCCGCCCGGCCGTACGCCGCGGTGTCCACACCACCACGTCCGTACCGTCCAGATAGGTCGCGGCCAGGTCGGCATCGCCCGGACGCCAGGTCTTCGGCGGTTCCGGCCAGGCGTCGCCGAGCCGCGCGAGGTCGTTGTTCGGGTCCAGCACGATGGCGGAGACGCCGTGCAGCGCGCACTCCTCGATCAGCCGGCGGATCAGGACCGTCTTGCCCGATCCGGACCCGGCGAAGATCACCGCGTGTTTGCGCAGGGATTCCAGCGGTGCGCGCACCGGCTCGCCGGTGTCGGTCGCCGTCCCGAGGTCCAGATCGTCACCGCCACGGTCCTGGAAGCTCTCGGGCGCCGCGGCCACCGATGATTCGACCGGTCCGCGCAACGGCTCCGGCTCCGGCTTCTCCACCGCTCCGTCATCGGGTGGCGGGCCGAAAATCTTGGTGAACAGGGCGGTGGTACCGGCCGGGCGTCGTGCCTGCAACCAGTCCGGCAGTGCCGGGTCGTGCTCGTCGAGCAGCTTGGCGAGTGCGGCGAAGGTCCGCAGGTCGTCCGTGGACACCGCGGTCAGCATCCCGCCGCGGTTCAGATAGTCCTGCTTCATGCGCTGGCTGACCTTGCCGTTCGGCCAGGCCGCGTTGCGCAGCAGGACGGCGTGGCGCTTGGTGATCGCCGGGTCGAGGTTGACGAAGCTGAGCAGGCGCCGCAGCCGGGCCTGCACCGCCAGCGCGTTGGGATGCGACAGCGCCCGGAACGACCAGTGGGCCTCGTCCTCGGTGTCCTCGTCCAAGGTTTCCCGCAGCCATGCGTGCATCGACGGATTCCCGTCCTCGCCGGCCTGGACGCCGTACCGGCCGCGGCGCTCACCCTGCTCGAAAGTCCACGCCCGCAGGCCCGCGACCAGCAGCCGGGACATCTCCCGGTCCTCGGTGGCGGGTGCCAGAGCGGCGTCGACGGTCGCCTCCTCGCGGAGCCGGGCCAGCCGTTCGTCGAGGACGCTCAGCCGGGTCGACGGCGTCGCCGCAGCGGCCCGTACGGGCTTCGGCTCGGCCTGGTCCAGGTCGGTGAGCGGCACCACCTCGTCCGCCGCCAGGCAGGCTCGCACGTGCTCGTCCACTCGTTGCAGCAGGCCGCGCGGCGTGAAACCCGGCGCGGAGCGGAACGCTTCCGGGACCACCGGCCAGGTCGGGTACGGCGGTGTGAAGCCGGCCATCTCGAAGTACGGCGCGAACCGCCCGGCGACCAGCTCGGCGGCGATCTCGGCGGACGGGAGCCGGGCGAGCCGGGTCTCCGCCCGGAACCGCCCGCCCACCGAGGCGACGGCGTTGCGTTCGATAAGGTTCCAGGACGTCAGGAGACACGCGACCACGGTCACGGTCCGGCTCAGCACCTCACGCATCTGCATCAGGCCGTGGCCGAGGTCGGCGGCCAACTCGACCGGCTCGTCGACCGTACGGCCGGATCCGTCGTCGACCGTACGGCCGGATCCGTCGTCGACCGCGGACGTGCGGGCCTGTGCGAAGACCGGATCGATCTGGTCGACGGCGAACAGGGTCGCCCCGGTGCAGGCGATGATCCGGGAGAGCTCACCGGCCACCTGCTGCGGCGGCGCCACGGTCCGCGGCACACCCCAGCGTTCCAACCCGACCGAGGTCTCCTCCTGTGCCGAGGTCAGCCAGTTCTCCGCCAGGTCGTTGGCGCTTTCGTCGGACGAGGCCAGCATGACCAGGGTGCGGAGCGTGTGCCGGCATTCGCGTCCCACCTCGGGCTCGGACCGCCGGAATGCGGAGATGAAATGATCGAGGGCCTCCGGCGTCAGAGAATTGTCGCCGCGCACCCGGAGCCGCAGATCATTCGGAATCCCGGCGATCTCGCTGAGCCGTTCGAGAAGCACGGCGAGCTGCGGATGCCGGTACGATCCGGAGCGGTGCAAACCGCGCAGCAACGCCGACACCACGCTCGGCCAGAACGATTTGCCGTCGGTGATGCCCATCAGGAAGAAGTAGCCGTGGTGGCGCTGCTGGACCTGTTCCCGGGCCCACCGGATGAGGTGCGTCTTCCCCGCCCCGTGCCGGCCGTGCACGACCAGCCCGACGGGACTGGCACCGGTGCTCTTCTCGGCGCCCTCATAGGCGCGGACGACGGCGGCGCCGACGTCGCCGTTCAACCCGTCGATGTGGAAGTCGAGGCGGGACCAGACGTCATCCTGGGTCGGCGCCCAGTCCAGCCGGCGCAGCTCGTTGAGCGCCTGCCGCTCGCGCGGTTCGATCATGAGCGGCCGATCGTGATCAGATGCATGTCCTCTCCGCCGAGCCGGATCGCGGCCGCCTTCGCGCGATCGCTCAGCGCCATCCGGTGCGGATCGGGTTCCAGTTGGATCGCCCGTTGCCGGTCCAGCTCCAGCAGCGCCTCGTCGAGGCGCTGCCGCGGAACGTCCGGCAGCCCGTCGCGTAGCCGAGCCAGACTGACCAGTTCTCCGGGAGCGCCGGCCAGTTCCCCGTACGCCTGCCGGATCCGCTCCTCGACGGTGTGCGACCCGGGGTCGGTGTCGGTGAAGATGTCGGAGAGCTGGTACCGGTTTTTACTCATCATGGCGTTGAGGTGGCGGAACGTGCCGTAGAGCAGGTGCCACGCGGCACCCACCCCGGCGGGCGGTGCCGACGTCAGCTCGTCCCGGCCACGCGCCCAGCCCTGGTCGGTCAGTTCGTGGAAGATCGCGCCGCGCAGCCCTTTTCGCCATGTGATCAGCTTTTCCCGGGTCAATTGATCACGCGCGGACTTCTCGATCGTGACGCGGTACAGCTTTCGAAGATCGGGATTCGATGCCTCGGTGACATGCAGCATCAAAGCGACCAAGGCCTGCCGGGCAGGCGTACTCAGGGCAACAGACATTGCGTTGATCTTCCGGCTCGGGAGTGCGGTCCGGACGCGCCGCACAGAGCATCATTGCCGCATCGGCGAATTCCCGCGAGCCCCCGAGGAGTATCGGCATCCGTATGGTGGCGTCTGGTTGCTGATATTCGCGATATATGGAGACGTTTCGCCGCCCGGCATCATCGTGACCATCTGGCGGCGGGTTGTTGCGTGTCGGCTGGGCCATGGTTGGTGGCGGGTTGTTGCGTGTCGGCTGGGCCATCGTTGGTGGCGGGTTGTCGCGTGCCGGCTGGGCCATCGTTGGCGGCGGGTTGTTGCGTGCCGGCGGGGGTGAGCCACACCGAGGGCTCCGCGGGCCGCGGCTGCGTTGGCGGCGCGCAGTCGATTGCAGGCAGGGCGGGCGATGCCGAGCGGCCCCGTCCTGTCGGGCCTTGCTGGGATTGGTTGACGGTCATTCTGTGGGGGATCCCCTCCGTGCCTTCGCTTTATCCCTCCCGTGCCTTTTGTTCCTCTGTGCCTTTTGTTCCTCCGTGCCTTTTGTTCCTCCGTGCCTTTGTCCCTCCATGTCTTTTGTCCATGGTACCTTTGTTTCTTCGGGCCTTTTGTCCCTTCGGGTCTTGGCCCGCAAGGCGGCGATCCAAGATGTCTGTATTCGCTCGCTCGCTCGCTCGCCCGATCCCGCTCGCCCGATCCCGCTCGCCCGCCGGACGGATGGGAAAAGCGGATTCTCATCGAGAATTGGTCGGATTTTTCATCCACGGAAAATGGCGTGAGGAGCGGATCATGGTGAGGTCGGATGGTGTCGTGGGAGAATTTTTTCATGCGGCAGCTTCAGCTTTTCACCACGGCCCAACTGGCCACCATGCGCGATAGGACGAAGCGCCGTAACTATTCGGCCGAGGCCGAGGAATTTCGTCGTGAGCATGCGCGGCACCGGGAATGGGGGCTGGCGCAACGACACGCGCGAAAGCTGTGCCGGCGGTACGGTCATGTGCCCGATGGCGCGGAGCTGATCGCGAGGTGGAACGAGCGGACGGCCGCCGCGGTCCAGCCGATCGAGCCGGGTTCGTCGCCGGATGGCCAGTCGCAGCGACCGGGGCCGGCGCGGACGGCGGCTGCCGGGCGGACGCTGCCGTGTCGGCCGTTGATTTCCGTTGCCGCGCCTACCGGGCCAACGGCCCTCGTGGCCGAGCTGTCCGTGGCAGAGCCTGCTGTGGCAGAGCCTGCCGTGGCAGAGCCTGCTGTGGCAGAGTCGGTCGTGCCCAAGATGGCCGCGCCGGAGCCTGCTGTGCTCGGGCCTGCTGTGCTCGGGCCTGCGGTGGTGGAGCCGGTCGTTGCCGGGCCGGTGGTGGTGGAGCCTGCTGTGCTCGGGTCTGCGGTGGTGGAGCCGGTCGTGGCCGGGCCAGGATGGGGTGGAGACGAGTCCGAGGTTGCTGGTCTGTGCGTGTCCGAGTGCGGGGCGGCCGAGTGCGGGCTGGCCGAGTGCGGGCCGGCCGAGTGGGGCAGGGTCGGAGCCGGGGCAGTTGAGCAGGGCTGGGTGGAGCCGGAGGTGGCCGGGCTGGTTGCTGTTGGGGCTGAGTCGGCGGGAGGGGACAGGGCCACAGTGAACCTTTTTCAACCCGGCGTCGATTCCGTCGGTTGCGCGCCGTCGACCAGCGGCGGCATCTGCCGGCCTGGTCACGTTGAAACCGGCCTGGTCACGTTGAAAAAGGCTCAGTCTTCCGGGGACAGCGCCGTTGTCGGCCGAGGCCAGAACGCCGGTGGACCGATAGGCGATGCGATACCCACCGGCTCGGGCTGGCGGGTGGCCGCCACGGGGAAGGCGCGGGGAAGGCGCGGGGAAGGCGCGGGCGGGTGCGCAAGGGGAATGGTGCCCTTGTCCCGCTGCTCGGTGCCGAGGGTTTCGCCGTACTGCCGCATCAGCGCGGTGTCCCAGGGGTCGCTCCGGCCACCGGTGCGGGCAACTGGGTGACGCCGGTGGCACCGTCGCCCACGCCCAGCGGGCCGTCCTGCAGACGCAGTGCGGGGATGCCCAGGCGGGTGTTGGCGGGGATGCACCCGGCGTACCCGCAGCCGCCCGAGCCGTGCAGCATGGTCAGCTTCTCGGTCTGGGTCATGACCGCGAGCAGCTCGTTCGCTTGGTCGGCGGGGGACAGGGCGGTGTTCGTCCAGGGCTGGTCGGCCGCTCGGGCGCGGGGGACGCGACGGCCAGCGGCACGGCGAGGACGACGGCCGCCAGGACGGCTTTGCGTAGCACGGGGAACTCCGAAGGATCGATGGTTCCAGCCTTGACGCTGCGCAATCGGCAGGGAAGGGCGCGCCGGTTCCGGGATGGTTCCGGAACCGGCGGCGGGGCTTGTCAGGCGGTGCGGCTTGTCAGGCGGTGCGGCGGCCGAACAGCCGGGAGCCGACCGCGAAGGAGATGCCGGCGAGGGCGACGGCGACCAGGCCACCGATGTAGACGGTGGTGCCGAGCTGCCCGGCGAACAGGGCGCGTGCCGCGTTGACGACGTAGCGCAGCGGGTTGAGACGCGCCAACAGGTCGAGCCAGGCAGGTCCACGGTCGATGGGCAGAAGGATGCCGGACAGCAGGAGCAGCGGGATGGCGAGGGAGTTGACGGTCGGGGCGAACAGCCACTCGTTGGGCAGGGCGAGCGCCAGCACGTACGACAGGGAGGCGAGCCCGATGCCGGTGATGAGGATGAGGGCGACGGAGGCGAGGACACCGAACGGATTCGCCGCCATGCCGAAGGCGTAACCCAGCACGATCAGCGGGACGGCCTGGATGACCAGGACGACCGCGTCCTTGAGGACCCGCCCGAGGAGGATCGCGAGGCGGCTGATGGGGGCCACGCGCAGCCGCTCCACGAAGCCGGACCGGATGTCCGGGATGAGGTTGAACCCGGCGAAGCCGGTGCCGAACAGTCCGAGCTGGAGCAGCAGCCCCGGCACGAAGAACAGCCACGGATTCCGCCCCCCGGGAAGCGCCTGGGTGAGCAACGGGCCGAACAGCAGCAGGTAGACGAACGGCTGGATGAGGCCGATGGCGATGCCGATCCGGTTGCGCAGGGCGAGGCCGAGCTCGCTGCGGAAGACGACACCGATGTCCTGGAGGGTGTGCACGGTTCAGACCTCCTGATGCGTGGCGTGGCCGGTGAGAGCGAGGAAGACGTCGTCGAGGGAGGGGTGCGCCACGCGCAGGCCGCGGACCTCGACGCGGTTGTCGTGCAGGGCCAGCACCACCCGGCTGACGAGCTCGTCGGCGTTCTGGCATCCGATGCGCAGCTCGTTGCCGTCGCCGTGCACGCCGCGCACGCCGGGCAGCCCGCCGACGGCGTCCCGGGCGCGCCCGGCGTCGCCGGTGAGGGCAACGGTCAGGACGTCGTCGCCGAGCTGCCGCTTGAGTCGTGCGGGGCTGTCCTCGGCGACGAGCCGTCCGTGGTCGAGGATCAGCACCCGGTCGCAGAGCGCGTCGGCCTCGTCGAGGTGGTGGGTGCTGAGCACGACGGTCGCGGCGGCGCGCCGGCGCAGGTTCCGGATGTGCTGCCACATCTCGGCCCGGCTGGGCGGGTCGAGAGCCGCGGTGGGTTCGTCGAGGAAGAGCACGGCGGGCGTGTGGATGAGGCCGATGGCCACGTCGAGCCGTCGGCGTTGACCGCCGGACAGGGTCATGGTGGGACGGTCGGCCAGGTCGGCCAGATCGAAGGTGTCGATCATCGCCTGGGCCCGCCGGGCCGGTTCGGCGAGGCGGTGGATGCGTGCTTGCAGCAGCAACTCGTCGCGGGGGGTCGCGATCGGCCGGGTGCCGCCGCTCTGCGCGACGAGACCGATGCTTCGCCGTACGCCGTGAGCGTCGCGCAGCAGGTCGTGTCCCGCGACCACGGCGCTTCCCCGGGTCGGCCGTTCCAGGGTGGACAGCATGCGCATGGTGGTGGTCTTGCCTGCCCCGTTGGGCCCGAGCAGACCGACGACCTCGCCGGGTGCGACGCGGAAGCTCACCTCCCGGACCGCGCCGACCGTTCCCGTCTTCGTCTCGAAGGACTTGCTCAAGCTCGTCGCTGCGATGACCGGCGTCACGAGGACTCCTATTTGTATACGAGTATCCGTATACGAAGGTAGCATGAGGGCATGCCGCTGCGCGCCACCGACAATCCGCTCGTGCTGCCCCTGCTCGGTCTGCTGCTGGAACAGCCCCGGCATCAGTACGCCCTGCTGGCCGCGCTGCGTGAGCGGTACCAGCACCTGCGCGTCCGCACCAGCTCCGTCTACACGCTTGTCAACTCGCTGCGCGACGCCGGATGGATCGAGCCCGCGGACGCCGCATCGACACCGGTCGCCTTCCGACTCACCGCGGACGGCGTCGCCGAATTCCGCGGTCGCGTCGTGGCGGATCTCCAGGACACGGACCCGGCCAACGCGACAAGGTTCATCACCGCACTCGCGTACGTGGGGATCCTGGACCGCGCAACCGCGAGGGACACGCTCGGCGGGCGCGTCGGAGCCCTCCGCCAGCGCGCGGCCGAACTGGAGAAGGCGGTCGGAGCGGCGGGCATCCCCGCCGTGCACATGATCGAGGTGGCCTTCTTCGCCTCGCAGACCCGGCACGACATCGCCTGGCTCGAACGGTTCAGAAACCAGATCGCCGATCCCGGCTACGACTGGCCGATCGACGCCCTCACATGAGTCGGGAGCGGATCGCGCGTCTGCCCGATCCGCTCCCGTTCGTGTCGTCAGTGCCTGCTGCGGAGGGTGAGCGGGAAGGTGCCCTCGCCGAGGTCGTCGAGCGTGCGGGTGTACTGCCTCAGGTACGTGTCCAGGAACGGTGACCTGTCGCCCTGCGTCGGCGCGTCGAACCGGGGGTTCTGCAGGGCCAGGTCCAGCCGCGCCCGGGTCACCGTGATCGTGTTGCCGCTCGGGGTGTCACGCCAGCTCCCACTGCCGATGGTCCCGATCTGCACGGCGAGCTGGTGGCCCGCCTCGAAGGTCCAGTCGGTGGACTTCAGGTCGAACGCGACCCGCCCCGCACGTTCGATCAGCGCCACGTTCTCGTCGAACATCACCGCGGTGCCGTCCGGGGCGACGTCCCACAGACGCACCATGACGTTGCCCGGCGCGTCCGCGTGCAGGGTGACCCGCGGCGTTGCGGTGATCCGCAGCCGCGACGATGCCGGTGTGGACCAACGGAGATAGCTGTGCGCATCGCCGGCCGCGGCCAGCGGCGCGAGGCTCCGGGTGGCGGGCGGGGCGGGATCCGTCGCGTGCTCCATGTCCCACTTCCGGTCGGCCAGAGCGGCAGGCGCGGCCAGCGTCGAGGCGACGCCGTCGTCGACATACTGCCCGTCCGGCAGCTTGGCCGGGAGGTACGACGTCGGCCGCGGCCAGCTCGATTGGGCGCGCCACACGCCGGTGCTGTCCTCGATGGCGAAGGCGGGATCGTGGACGGCCGGCCTGGCACCCTTCAGGTAGCGGTCGTAGAAGCGCATGACCTCCTCGAAGAATCCGGCGCGGCCCTGCAGGAGCTGCCCCTGCTCGTTGGTGTCGTTGCCGCGGACGTGCTCCCATTGCCCGAGCCAGCCCCGCTCGATGCCGCGGTGGTTGTCCAGGTACTCCTCGATGTCCTCCGGTTTGGTGTTGTTCTCGATGAAGCCCTGGGTGACGAACAGCGGCGTGTTCGTGCCCTTCGCCCTCGCCGCGAGGTTGCGGGCGCGCCAATACGGCGAATCAAGGTCGGGGTTGTTGTTGTTCGTCAGGTTGTCCGCCAGGCATTCCGGGTGGCTTTCCTCGTACGCCGCGTTCGCCTGGTAATGGTCGGTGTCGTCGGACAGCGGGTCCATCGTGGCGATCCCGTTGTAGGCGTTCGGTGTGCCTGTCACGTTGGGTCGCGGCACGCCGTTGCTGAACAGGTAGTTGTACATGTTCCACACCGGCTCCTGGGCCACCACGGCCTTCAGCGCCCGTAGTCGCAGGTTGTTGCCGACGAGGCCGGTCACCGCGTCGTACGACTTGCCGTACATGCCCACCCGGCCGGTCGACCAGGGCCGGGTCGCGGTCCATTGGATGGCGGCCCGCACGTCCGCCTGCTCACCGGGGCCGACCCAGTCGAGGCAGCCGGTGCTCCCGCCGAAGCCGCGCAGGTCGACCATCACGTACGTGTAGCCGCGGCGGAAGAGGTCGGTGCCGCTGGTGAAGTCGGCGAACCGGCTGGACGGGCCGGTCTGGCTCCAGCCCTCCGGCCCGGTCTGGCCGGCGTGCGCGAAGTAGGGTCCGACGGCGAGGATCACCGGGGTCCTGGCGTGCGGCGGCAGGTTCGCCGGTCGGAGCACGTCGGCGTGGAGCTCGGCGCCGCTGTCGTCGGCGGACGGGAAGTACGCCTCCGTCCACACCGCACCCTCGGGCACGCGAGGGTTCTCCTCGTGGGTGACGCCGGGTGGGTTCGACGCCGGGTGTCGAGGGGCGGCGGTGGCCGGGCCGCTCACCGCGAGGGTCGCAGCCACCATCAGCGCGCCGGCGGCGGCTGTTGCACGTCCGCGTGGGGTCATCTGCCTCTCCAGGAGATAGAGACGTATCTCTGAAGGCATAGACGTTAGCGTGTCCCGGTCCCGCTGGGAGCGCCCGCGGCGACAACCGGGGCATGCCCCCGTCCTCACTCACCGTAAAAAGCCTCTCACTGGTCGTATCTTGTGCAAATCGGCATTAAAACTATGGTGTCGTGATCAAGCGTGCGGGGAACATGGAGCCGTCCATGAGCCACCAACGGGGATGTCAGACGGGAAGGAGCCTCGGGTGAGTAGCTGGATTCTGGTGCCGTCCCTGGTCAGCCTGCGGAACGAGTTCAACCTGCTCGCGCCGGGCCGGGACCACACGTCGGACGGGTCCATCGGCGACACCGCGCACTCGCAGACGAGCTCGGATCACAACCCGGACGAGACGGGCAAGACGCCGTACGAGGACTCGGACAACATCAACGAGGTCCACGCCATCGACGTCGACGACGACCTGCGGAAAGCCGGCTGGACGATGCAACGCTGCGTGCAGATCATTGTCGAGCGGCACCGGTCGGGTAAGGACAATCGGCTGCAGAACGTCATCTACAACCGGCACATCTGGTCCCGGTCGTGGGGTTGGACGACGCGTACGTACACGGGCACGAACCCGCACACCGAACACGCGCATTTCTCGGCCCGGTACGGCAGCGGATCAGGAAGCAGTAATCCGGAGAACGGCACGAGCCCGTGGGGGCTCCTGGAGGAGGACGACAGCATGACCAAGGATGAGATGCGCCAGCTCGCCGTCATGATCGGTGAGGAGGTCGCCAAGCACGTGGCCAACCTGCCGGTCAACGTCAACGGGCAGGACTGGAAGCTGTCCAGCGCGATCGGCTACATGACCCGCAAGACGTACGAGATCGAAGGCAACACCGAGCAGGCCCCGACCGCCGGCTGACGTCCGGCCCGGGGAACTGCAGTCGCGGCCTGCGCCTGGTAGATCAGGCGCGGCCGCGTACGAGCGGCAGGACGTCCTCGCCGAGTGTGGTCGTGCACGTGGCCGGGCGGCAGCCGGACGTACCGGGTCATCCACTCCATCCCGATCGGACGCGTGCAAACGCGCCTTCAGCCGCGGTGGCGGCCAACCCGGTATGCATGGGAAAGAAATAGATCAAAATTGATATTTCCCGATAGGGCTGCCACGATGGGAGCGCTCCCATGTTGATATAGCGTCGCAGAACGGAGGAAAGTGCAATGCGATCACATCAGCCCGAGCGGTCCAGCGGGCGAACCCGGTCAGCCGTTCGCCATCCCCTTCGAGCGCTCGTCCCGCTGCTCGCCCTCGTGGCCGGCCTGCTGTCCTGGCCCGGCGCGGCTCAGGCGCACGGCACCATCGTGGATCCGGCATCCCGGGCCTACCAGTGCTGGCAGGACTGGGGAAGCGACCACATGAACCCGGCCATGGCGAACGAGGATCCGATGTGCTGGCAGGCGTTCCAGGCCAACGCGGACACCATGTGGAACTGGATGAGCGCCCTGCGGGACGGTCTCGGCGGCAACTTCCAGGCGGCGACCCCCGACGGCCAGTTGTGCAGCAACGCGCTGTCCCGCAACGACAGCCTGAACCGGCCCGGACCCTGGAAGACCACCACCGTCGGCAACAACTTCTCGGTCCATCTCTACGACCAGGCCAGCCACGGCGCCGACTTCCTGCGGGTCTATGTCAGCAAGAACGGGTTCAACCCCACCACCCAGAGCCTCGGCTGGGGCAACCTCGACTTCATCCTGCAGACCGGCCGGTACGCGCCGGCGAACGACATCACGTTCAACGTCTCGACCAGCGGATACACCGGACATCACGTCGTCTTCGTCATCTGGCAGGCCTCGCACCAGGATCAGGCCTACATGTGGTGCAGCGACGTCACCTTCGCCTGAGACCCTGAGACCCTGAGACCCTGAGACCCTGAGACCCAACGGCATCCCTCCCGCCCGTGACGGACATCGGCGTCCCGGGCGGGAGGCATCTCATCTGGCCACGATGTCGCTCAGGCGATCGCCGCTCAGCAGCGCCCGCAGATTGTTCCGGATCCGGTCCGCGGCGCCGAGGGGGCGGCCACCCGCGGCATGCGGGGTGATGATGACCGATGGTTCGTCCCAGAGGCCGGATTCCGGCGGGAGCGGCTCGGTCACGAAGACGTCCAGCGCCGCCCCGCCGAGCCGCCCCGCCCGCAGCGCGGTGAGCAGGGCCTCCTCGTCGACCGTCGCGCCGCGACCCACATTGATCAGCCAGGCGTGCGGCGGCAGCAGATCGAGCACCCGCGCGTCGAGCGCCCGCTCGGTCGCCGCCGTGGCGGGCAGGATCATGATGAGGACGTCGGTACGCGGGAGGAGATCCGGGAACTCCTGGACGGTCACCACCGGGTAGCCGTGCCGCTCGCCGGGGGTCCGGGCGATGCCGGTCACGTGCGCGCCGAGCGCGGTGAGATGCGGTGCCAGGCGAGCCGCGATGCCACCGAATCCCCAGATCGCCACGCGCGCGTCGCGCAGCGTCCGGAAGCTGTCCTCCTCGCGTACGGGCTGGAGCCCGCCCCATTCGCCCGCCCACCGGTGGCCGAGCTGTGCACGGCTCAGCAGGTTGAGCCGGCGCGCCGCGGCCAGGACGAGCGCCAGCGTGTGCTCCGTGACGGTCCCGTCGTGCAGGCCGGTGCCGCCGGTGATGACGACCTGCGGTGCGAAACCGGCGGCGAGTACCGCGTCCGGTCCCGCCGCCAGCGTCTGCACCCAGCGCAAACGGGTGAGCCGCCGGGCGGCGTCGGCCAGTTGCTCGCCCCGGTTGCCCCACACGACCATGGCGTCGGCGTCGGTGTGTTCCTCCGGTATGGGCCGATCCACCGCGTAGATCACCGTTCGGACGTCCGCGGGCGTGGTCAGGTCGAGCTCGATGCTGTCGGGGAGAAGCAACTTCATGCCGCCAGCCTGCCAAACGGCGCGCCGGGCCGCCCGGCCGCCAGGCCGTGCTGGACCAGTGAGATCGAAGGCGGGAAATGTCCCCGGCGGCCTCCGTTGAGGTTTTGGGAGCGCTCCCGTAACATCCCTGACACGAATGTTACCGGTCACAAAGATCGACAAGCGTGAATGTCAGGCTGCGATGTCGCCGGGAGAGAATGTGCATAATTCATCGAGATACGCCAATATCTTGCTGGGCCTGGGCGGCGCCGCGCTGCTGACGTCGGCGGCGGTCGTCGTCGCACTGCCGGCCGGTGCCGCCGCCGCGGGCTGCTCGGTGGACTATGCGGTGTCGTCGCAGTGGCCGGGCGGGTTCGGCGCTAACGTGGCCATCACGAACCTGGGTGATCCGCTGTCCGCCTGGGCGCTGACCTGGTCCTATGCCTCCGGTCAGACGGTGACGCAGGCGTGGAACACGACGCTGACCCAGAACGGCGCCGCGGTCACCGCGAGGAACGTGAGCTACAACGGATCGGTTCCGACCAACGGCACCGTGTCCTTCGGCTTCAACGGATCCTGGACGGGCAGCAACCCGGTGCCGGCCGGCTTCGCCCTGAACGGTGTGACCTGCACCGGCGGCACCACGCCCACCACGCCGCCGACCACCACACCCACGACGCCACCCACCAGCACGCCGACGACGCCACCGACCACCACGCCGCCCAGCACGTGCACCCTTCCGTCGACGTACCGCTGGACCTCCACCGGCGCGCTGGCCACCCCGCGGTCGGGCTGGGTTTCGCTGAAGGACTTCACCGCCGTGCCCTACAACGGCCGGCATCTGGTCTATGCGACGACCCACGACACCGGGACGTCCTGGGGCTCGATGAACTTCGGCCTTTTCACCAACTGGTCCGACATGGCCTCGGCGAGCCAGAACGCGATGTCGTCCGGCACCGTGGCGCCCACCCTCTTCTACTTCGCCCCGAAGAGCGTCTGGGTGCTTGCCTACCAGTGGGGGGCCACCGCCTTCTCGTACCGGACGTCGAACGATCCCACCAACGCCAACGGATGGTCGTCGGCGCAGCCGCTGTTCTCCGGCAGCATCTCCGGCTCCAGCACCGGGCCGATCGACCAGACGCTCATCGGCGACGGCGCGAACATGTATCTGTTCTTCGCCGGGGACAACGGCAACATCTATCGGGCGAGCATGCCGATCGGGAACTTCCCCGGCAACTTCGGCTCCTCGTCCACGGTGATCATGAGCGACACCACGAACAACCTGTTCGAGGGCGTCCAGGTCTACAAGGTGCAGGGCCAAAACCTCTATCTGATGCTGGTGGAGGCGATCGGAGCGAATGGGCGCTACTTCCGCTCGTTCACCGCCACCAGCCTGAACGGTTCGTGGACCCCGCAGGCGGCGACCGAGAGCAATCCCTTCGCCGGCAAGGCGAACAGCGGCGCGACATGGACCAACGACATCAGCCACGGCGATCTGGTGCGCAGCACGGCCGACCAGACCATGCCCATCGACCCGTGCAATCTGCAACTGCTCTACCAGGGGCGGTCACCCAGCTCCGGCGGTGACTACGGCCAACTGCCGTACCGGCCGGGCGTGCTGACCCTGCAGCGCTAGTGGGCGTACCGCGGGCCCTGCCCAGGCCCGCGGGAACACGGCTCGGCCGGCGATGAACCGGGCCTGCGATGAACCGGGCCGGCGATGTCCTGGGCCGGCGATGAATCGGGAGAGGTGTGATGGGGAAGCGCAACGTCCACGCCGTCCTGGCGGCAACCGTTCTGGTGGCCTCCGCCGGAGCCGCCATGGCGCTGCCGGCCGACGCCGCCGCGGCGGGCTGCTCGGTGAACTATGCGGTGTCATCGCAATGGCCGGGTGGCTTCGGCGCCGAGGTGACCATCACCAATCTCGGTGATCCGCTCACCGGCTGGGCGCTGACCTGGTCCTATGCCTCCGGTCAGACGGTGACGCAGGCGTGGAACACGACGCTGACCCAGGACGGCGCCGCGGTCACCGCGAGGAACGTGAGCTACAACGGATCGGTTCCGACCAACGGCACCGTGTCCTTCGGCTTCAACGGGACGTGGACCGGCAGCAACCCCACCCCGGCGAGCTTCGCGGTGAACGGCGTCACCTGCACCGGGGGCACCACGCCGACGACCCCACCGACCACGACGCCGCCCACCACCCCACCGACCACCCCACCGACCACCTCGCCCACGACGCCGCCGAGCACCGGACCGGCGGACATCACGGTGAACAGCGCCACCCGTTACCAGACCATCGACGGATTCGGCGCCGCGACCGCGATCTGGGGCGGCACCTGGACGACCGCGGACACGCAGACCCTGGTCGGCATGGGCGCGAACCAGTTCGGTCTGTCCATCGTGCGTACCGGCATCTCGCCGGTCTCCAGCGAATGGTCGACGCACGTGAGCGCGCTGCGCACGGCGAAGACCTACGGGTCGAGCGTGCAGATCCTCGCCTCGCCGTGGACCGCGCCCGCGGAGTGGAAGACCAACAACAGCCGGATCAACGGCGGCAAGCTGAAGCCCGAGTACTACGACGACTATGCCGACCATTTGAACAGCTACGTGCAGTACATGCGCGGCCAGGGCGTGACGGTCGACGTCACGTCGGTGCAGAACGAGCCGGACTGGCACCCCGCGTACGACTCGATGGACTGGAGCGGGACCGAGCTGGAGAACTTCGTCTGCAGCCAGGGCGCGCGGGTGCAGAACACCAGGCTGATGGTCGCCGAGGCGGTGAACCTGAACTACAGCTACACCGATCCGACCCTGAACGACGCCTGCGCCCGCAACAACCTCGGCTACATCGGCGGCCACCTGTACGGCACCGAGGAGCAGGGCCGGCTGACCCGGTACGCCCTCGCGGAGCAGTACGACAAGCCGGTGTGGATGACCGAATGGAACCTGCACGAGGCGGACGGCAGTGGTGCCGCCATCTGGGGCGACCCCGGCAACCAGGCGGTCTGGGACGAGACGCTGGACGACATCATGCGCACGGTGCACAAGTCCATGGAGGCCGACTGGAGCGCGTACGTCTGGTGGTACGGCAAGCGCTTCTACTCCTTTATCGGCGACGGCGAGGCGGCGTACGGCACCACCGCGGGCGCCCCACTCAAGCGCGGATACGCGTTCTCCCAGTACGCCAAGTACGTGCGCCCCGGCTACCAGCGGGTGGGGCTGGCCAAGAGCAGCAAGGCCGGGCCGCTGGAGGTGACCGCCTACTCCGGCGGCGGCAAGCTCACATTGGTGATCCTCAACCGCTCCACCAGCGCCGTCGACGGCGCGGTGATCCAGGCGCCGCAGAACGTCGCCGCAGCGGCGTATCACGTCACCTCGCGCACCGCCAGCGCGGCGAGCCAGCCGATCAGCGTGACCGGGGGACGGGCCACCGTCACCGTGCCCGCCCGCAGCATCTCCACGGTGGTGCTCACTCTCTGAAGGCGTACGCCGGAACAGGACCGGGCGGCGGGCTTCTCGGGAAGCCCGCCGCCTCGTCGTGGCGCGTCGCCCGGTCCGCCGGTGGACGTTGACGAAACAGTGACACATCTGAAACATTGAATGCTCGCCATGAAAGAACTTGGCAACATGCCGAAAAATCTCGCGTGGCGGGCGGCAGAAGCCGCGTCCTTGTCCGGCCCGGCGGTGCGGGCCGGCCCAGCGACACCCCCCGATGTCGTTCCCCGAAGGACTCCACACCATGAGACGCAAGCTCCTGAGCAGCCTGCTCGCGCCCGCCCTGGTGGCCGTCGCGCTGGCCGCCGCCCCGCCCGCCCCTGCCCTCGCGGCCGGCGGACCCAACCTCGCCATCGGCCGGAGCGTGACCGCCAGTTCGTCGATCGGCGAATACCCCGCCCCGAACGTCGTCGACGGCAACCAGCAGACGTACTGGGAAAGCGCGTCCAACGCCTTCCCCCAGTGGGTTCAGGTCGACCTGGGCAGCATCGTCAGCGTCGACCAGGTCAAGCTGAAGTTGCCGCCGGCGACGGCGTGGCAGACCCGCACCCAGACCCTGTCGGTGCAGGGCGGCACGAACGGCAGCACCTTCAGCACCCTCTCCGCCTCATCCGGCAAGGTCTTCAACCCGGCCTCGGCGAACACCGTCACCCTGGACTTCACCGCCACCGCGGTGCGGTACGTGCGGGTGCACATCACCGGCAACACCGGCTGGCCCGCCGGGCAACTGTCCGAACTGGAGGTGTACGGCGCGGACGGCGGCACCACGGATCCGCCGACGCCGCCGACCGACGGCACGAACCTGGCCGCCGGCAGGCCGATCGAAGCGTCCTCGTCGGTGTACGACTTCGTGGCCACCCGCGCCAACGACGGCGACCTCGGCACGTACTGGGAATCGAGCGGGCAGAGCGCGAACCTGACCGTCAAGCTCGGCGCCGACGCGGACCTCACCTCGGTGGTGGTCAAGCTCAACCCGGACGCGGTGTGGTCGACCCGCACGCAGACCATCGAGGTGCTCGGGCGCGCATCGGCCGCGACCGCGTTCAGCACGCTGAAGGCGCGCGCCACCTACACCTTCAACCCCGCGACCAACCAGAACGCGGTGACCATCCCGGTCTCCGGCCGGGCCGCGGACGTACGGCTGCAGTTCTCCGCCAACAGCGGCGCGCCCGGCGCGCAGGTGGCCGAGTTCCAGGCGGTCGGCGCGTTCGCCCCGGCACCGGACCTGACCGTGACCGGCGCGACCTGGTCGCCGGCCTCGCCCACGGAGAACACCGACGTGACCCTGTCCGCCACGGTCCGCAACGTCGGGCCGGTGCAGGCCCCCGCCACATCGGTGGACTTCAAGCTCGGCGGCGCCACCGTCGGCAGCGCCGCGGTGGCCGCCCTCGCGGCCGGCGCGTCGACCACGGTCAGCTACAACGCGGGACGCCGCGCGCAGGGCACCTATCAACTGATCGCGGTGGTCGACCCGGCCGACGCGGTGTCCGAGACCAACAACGCCAACAACACCTTCACCGCGCCGGACTCCCTGGTGGTCGCCCAGGCACCCGGCCCGGACCTGGAGATCACCGGCATCACCTCGAACCCGGCGAACCCGGCCGTGGGCGCATCGGTCACCTTCACCGTGACCGTGCACAACCGCGGCACCAGCACGGCGGCGGCGAGCACCACCCGGCTCACCATCGGCGGCAGCACGCTGAACGCGAGCACGCCGTCGATCGCCGCCGGCGCCTCGGCCGGCGTCACCCTCGGCACCTGGACGGCGACCGGCGGCGGTGCCACCGCGACCGCGACGGCCGACGCGACCGGCGCGGTCGCCGAGACCAACGAGAACAACAACACCCTCGCCCGCTCGTTCGTGGTCGGTCGCGGCGCGGCCGTGCCGTGGGTGGAGTACGAGGCGGAGAACGCCCGCTATCAGGGCACCCTGCTGCAGGCCGACGCCCTGCGCACGTTCGGCCACACCAACTTCGGCACCGAGTCGTCGGGCCGCAAGTCGGTGCGCCTCAACAGCACCGGCCAGTTCGTCGAGTTCACCTCGACCAACGCGGCCAACGGGCTCACCGTCCGCAACTCGATCCCGGACTCGGCGAGCGGCGGTGGCCGGGAGGCGACCATCAGCCTCTACATCAACGACCAGTTCGACCGGAAGATCACCCTGTCGTCACGCAATAGCTGGTTGTACGGCACCACCGACGACACCGACGGCCTGTCGAACGTCCCGTCCGCGAACGCCCGCCGGCTGTTCGACGAGTCGCACGCGTTGCTGAGCCAGTCGTATCCGGTCGGTACCCGCTTCAAACTGCAGCGCGACTCGGGCGACTCGGCCGACTTCTACGTCATCGACTTCATCGACCTGGAGCAGGTGGCGGCCCCGCTCAGCCAGCCCGCCGGCTGCACCTCGATCACCTCGTACGGCGCGGTGCCGAACGACGGCGTGGACGACACGTCCGCGATTCAACGGGCGGTCACCGACAACCAGAACGGCGTCATCGGCTGTGTCTGGATCCCGGCCGGGCAGTGGCGGCAGGAGCAGAAGATCCTCTCCCCGGACCCCGACCGCGGCCAGTACAACCAGAAGGGCATCCGCAACGTCACCATCCGCGGCGCCGGCATGTGGTATTCGCAGCTTTACACCAACACCGAGCCGCAGAACGTGGTCGGCAACATCAACCATCCGCACGAAGGCAACGTCGGCTTCGACATCGACGACAACACCCAGATCTCGGACATCGCGATCTTCGGCATGACGACCAACCGGGCGAACCGCGGCCACGGCCTCAACGGACGGTTCGGCAAGAACACCAAGATCAGCAACGTCTGGATCGAGCACGTCAACGTCGGCGCCTGGGTCGGCCGCGACTACACGGACACGCCCGCCTACTGGAACCCCGGCGACGGCGTGGAATTCTCCGGGATGCGCATCCGTGACACGTACGCGGACGGCATCAACTTCTCCAACGGCACACGCAACTCCCGGGTGTTCAACTCCTCGTTCCGCACCACCGGCGACGACTCCATGGCGGTCTGGGCCAACCCGCGCGTCAAGGACACCTCGGTCGACATCGGCCACGACAACCACTTCACCAACAACACCGTGCAACTGACGTGGCGCGCCAACGGCATCGCCATCTACGGCGGTTACCGCAACGCGATCGAGAACAACCTGGTCTACGACACGATGAACTACCCGGGCATCATGCTGGCCACCGATCACAGCCCGCTGCCGTTCTCCGGCACCACCCTGGTGGCGAACAACGGCCTTTACCGCACCGGCGGCGCCTTCTGGAACGAAGCCCAGGAGTTCGGCGCGATCACGCTGTTCCCCTCCACCACCGACATCGTCGGCGTGACCATCCGGGACACCGAGATCTCGGATTCCACGTACGACGGAATCCAGTTCAAGAACGGCGGTGGAAGCATGCCGAACGTGGCAATCACCAATGTCCGCATCGACAAGAGCAACAACGGCGCGGGCATCCTGGCCATGGGTGGTGCGCGAGGCAGCGCCAACCTGACCGACGTGACGGTGACGAACTCGGCCGACGGCGACTACGTCGTGCAGCCGGGCTCGCAGTTCGTCCTCAACCGCAACTGACCCACCCGCACGAGCGATGCCCCCGGTGCCGGCACCGGGGGCATCGGTGGTCGCGTCCCCGGCAGGCCGGTCAGTCGAGAAGCTCCCGGATGCTGCTGATCCGTGGGTGGTGCGCCGGATAGGCTCGGCGGTAGACGACCAGGCATCGCCGCGCCAGCTCCCGCGCCTCGGCGTGCCGGCCCAGCCGGGCCAGCACCCGCGCGAGGTTCTCCACCGACTGCATCGTTTCGAGGGCGTCGACGCCCCAATGCCGTTCCTTGCGGACCAGCGCCTCGCGCAGTTCGGCCTCCGCCTCGTCGAACCGGCCCAAATGGAACAGCACGGTGGCCAGGTTGTTGTGCCCGGTGCCGTCGTCCTCGCCGGGCGCGTCCAGGCCGGCCCGGAACATCCGCGCCGCCTCCTCCAGTTCTCCGAGCTGGAACAGGGCGGCGGCCAGGTTGTTGCGGGCGCTCTGCGTGCGCGGGTCCTGCGCACCCCAATCGCGCTCGGCCTCCTCGGCCACGCTGCGGAAATCCGCTGCGGCCTCGGCGAATCGTCCCTGCGCCAGCAGGGTGCGCGCCACGTCGAGCCGGGCCATCCGGACCGCCTCGGCGTCCTCGCCACCGGCGCGCCGGTGCCGGTCCAGCACATCCCGGTGCAGCGCCTCGGCCTCGGCCGGGCGGCCGACCGCGGTCAGCACCCGGCCCAGCAACTCCGCGCTGGCCAGCGAATCCGGATGGTCCCCGCCGAGGACCCGCTCGCGGCCGTCCAGCGCCGCCTGGGCCATCTCCTCGGCGCGGGCCAGATCGCCGGACCGGAACACCACCTCGGCGGCCTCGTGCACGACCTCCAGGCACCATGGATCGTCCGGACCGGGGGAGTTCCAGAGGACCTCCAGCAGGTTCAGGTATGTCTCGACCGCCTCCTCGCGGTCCTCCGGCGAGGCGGCGAGGCAACGGGCCACCTCCTGCGCGGCGCGCAGCGTCTCCGGGTGGTAATCACCCCGCTCCCGGCGCACCGCCTGGTAGCGCAACTTGTAGTAGACATCCGGATCAACCGGAACGGTGACCTTGATCTTCTCGGCCTTCGCGGGCCCCTTGGACCTCCTGGATTTCCGGCTCATCGGCACATCTCACATTCCATAGTGGACATATGCGGACCAGAGGCTCGGCGTACGGGGAAAGCGGTCGCGCAGATCGCGGACCGTGTCGTGCAGGGCCTGCGCCGGATCGTCCGGACCGGCCCGCCACCGGGTGTGGAAACCGGCCGCGACCTGGCTCGCGACCCGGTCGTTGACCTGCCACAGCGTGCCCACCACCGAGGCATAGCCGGCGAGGTGGAACGCGCCGGTGATATGCAGGGCCTCGTCGGCGAGATGATCCGGGCCGCGCGCGGTGTGGCAGGCGGACAGGTACGCCAGCCGCGCCGCCGGCAACTCCAGCCGGGACAGGTCCAGCAGAGACACCGGTCGGTCCCGGTGGTCGTGGACCAGCAACCGGCTGTCCGAGGGCTGCTCCGGATCGCTCACCGCGTGGCAGGCGAAATGCACCGACGCGTGCGCCGGCAGCGCTGCGAGCACGGCCTCCCGGGTGGCCGCACCGGCGATCATCGTCCGCGTCGGCCCGGTGCCGGCCACCGCCGCGGCCTCCCGTGACGCGTACCGCAGCGGACGCTCGCCCTCGGTCTCGGGCATGGCCACCACCAGCAGATCCGGCGAGCCGCCCGCCGTCGGTGCCCGCAGCGCCCGCACCGTCGGGGTGTACGACGAGACCACCCGGTCCAACGCCGTCGCATGCAGCGGAAGCGCCGTCAACGGACCGCCGGGGGACCACCAGACCCGGCGCACGGCCGGGCCGAGGCGATCAAGAACCGGTCCGGTCACCCTGTCGGCCAGCCAGTCCAGCACCTCGGCCACGGTCCGTTGCGCCCGCGCCTCACCCGCCCCGGGCCGCTCGCCGGCCCGGATCGCCGCACCGAACTGCTCCGCCCGGCGGCGGATCTCGTCCCCGTCGACGGCCGGCAGCGGCACCAGCGCCACCTCGTCGGCGCTGACCAGCAGGGCGTCACAGCGGTGCCGTGCCACATTCAGCAGCACGATCGGCCCGCAGGCCGCCGACGCGCGCAGCGCCTCCGTCGACGGCGGCAGGAGGAACGACGCGAAGCCGCGCCGGGCACGAATGCGGTCCAGCAGGTCGTCCCGGCGCACGGCCAGTCGGTGCCGACGTTCGCTGGGTAGATCCTCGCGGTCCAAGGCGTCGTTCACGGCGGCCCAGTCCGCGGCCAGGTCCGGATGTCTGCCGCGCAACTCGGTCAGGTCACTGTGGGACTCCAGCGTCTGCGCGAGCAGCACCCCCCCGCCCCTGCTCCAGCCACCGCAACGCGACCTCGACCGCACCGGTCTGCAGCGCACAGGCGGCGGCGTCCGCCGCGACGCCGCTCAGACGCGTCAGGCCGTATTCGCGATCCGAGCGGGCCAGGCGTCGGCTGGTCACGTACGGGACGAGGTCGATGGCCAGCCCGGCAGCCGCCCGCGCGGTCGCCCAGTCCTGGCTCCGCGCGGCGGCGTCCGCCCAGTCGCTCGCGGCCAGCAGCCGCGTCATCGGCGTCGTCGCCTCGTTGGCCGCGGCCGCCGCGTACGCCGCGGTCACCCGGCGCAACACCGCCGGATCGCCGGTCCGGTCGAATTGCCGGCCGAGCGCCTGCGCCCATCTCTGCTGGTACCAGGCCCGCTGCGGCGCCGCGACGCCATCCGCGCGGACCGCGCGGCCGAGCATCGCGATCGCGCGATCCAGCGCGGCCGGATCGTCGAAACGCTGGTACGCCTCCAGCCATGCGCCGCCCAGATTGCCCAGGCACCGGGAGTGGTCCTGGGTGCCGTACGCGGTATCCCGCAGCACCTGCTCCAACAGGTCGATCGCGGCGCGCAGATCATCCGGCGCGCCGCGCGCCGCGAACCGGCACCGCAACGCGTTGGCCAGGGTGTGCCGCGCGCGCACCGGATCCGGCTCCGGAGCGGCCCGCGCCGATGCGACGGCCTCGTCCGCCCACGCCGCGTCGCGGGTGCGCCACCACATGTCCTGGGCGGCGATGCCCAACGTGCTGCGGCATTGCGGATCATCGGTCGCACGCAGCAGATCGACCGCCTCCCGCAGCGCCGGCAGGTCCGCGAAGTGCAGGTAGCGATCGCGCAGCGCGGTGGCCAGATTGGTGACCCGCCGGGGCCGGTTCGGGTCGCCGGACGGGGTGGCCGCGACGGCGTGCCGCTGGGCTTCGATCGCCTCGGCCAGCGGGGCATCGTCGCCGGTCACCTCGAACTGCCGGATCAGCGCGATGCCGAGGCTGTCGGCACGGTCCGCCGCGTTGGCCGGGTCGGTCACCGCCTCGCGCAGGCAGCGCACCGCAGCCTCGATGTCCGCCACGGCACCGGTGCGTTCGTACCGGTAACGGCGCAGCACACCGGCGTGGTGCAGGGCATCCGCACGCAGCGCCTCGGTGGCCGGCAATCCCGCGCTGGCCTCGTCGGCCGCGGCGATGCCCTCCCGAAGGGAATCCGCGTCGCCGCACCGCTCGACGTGCGCCCGCAGACCTTCCGCGAGGTTCACCAGCAACCCGGCACGCAGCGGATGACCGTCCGCCGCGGCACGCTGCGCCACGATCGCCGCGTCCAGGTCGGCCAACCGGCCGTCGGCCCGGTAACGCTCGCGGAGACACCGGCCCAGCACATGCCGGAGCATGGCCAGATCGTCGGCCGGGCCGGCGCGGTCCGCACCGGTGCGGCACAGGGTGATCGCCGCGTCCAGGTCGGCCCCGGCGCCGTCCAGCCGGTGCCGGTGCTCGTACGCCTGAGCCAGCCAGCACAACCGGTCGATGGTCACTCCGCTGTGGATGGCGAGCTGCCGGAGCAAGGAGAGACCCTCGTCGAGATCTGCGCGCCGCCCCGAGTGCTCGAACCGGGACAGCAGCGCGGTGCCCAGATTGCCGGTGTCGGCCGCCGCCCGGAACATCGCGATGGCCCGATCGAGCAGCCCGAGATCGCCGGTGCGGCGGAAATCGTCGACCAACCCAGCAGCAGCGGCGAGGTGTGCGTTCCGGTCGACCACTTGTGCAAGGATCGCTGTTCGTAGATTGAACCGCAACGCATCGGTCAGGGCGGTGACACTGTGGACGAGCGGCTGGAAAGCCTGTGCCTGCGTCTGGCCGGGCCCGGCGACCCGCTCGCGGAGCCAGGGCCGATGCACGACCTGGCCGCCCGCATCGCCGGCGACGTGCGGGCCGGGCGGGAGGACCTGTCCGACGAGCTGGATTCCTTGGAAGACCGGCTTCTCGCCGCCGGGTATGCGGCCGGGCTGAGCTCCGCCCGCAGCCCGTACGCGCCGGTGCCCGGCCTGGGCGACGGGCACCCGCCGCTGACGGTCCTGGCGTGCCCGGCGGGGCGTTGCACCCGGGTGGAGCCGCCCGCCGACCCGCCGCCCCTGTGCGCCGTCCTGCGCCGCCCGTTGGTCAGGGTGCGGCTCGGCCCATGACCAGGTTCATCGAGACCCTGGCCGGCAAGATCGCCGATCGCTGGATGACGATGCTCGTCGTGCCGGGCGTGGTGTACCTGGTCGCGGTGTTCGTGGCGGCGCGTCTCGGCCACCGGCGCTGGTTCGACCTGGGCTCGCTGCGGGCCGACGTGACCCACCCGGTGTGGCGTGACCCCGGCACCGCGGTCCTGCTCCTGGCGTTGATCCTGGCCGGCGCCGCGGCGGTCGGCGTGCTGGTGCAAGGCTTGGGGGCGTTGTTCGTGCGGGTGTGGCTGATGCCGGCCGTCGGCCCGGCCGTCCCGTTGGCCGCACGCCGGGCACGCGCGTGGGACCGGGCGGACGCGGAATTCCGGTCCGCACTGGTGGCCGCCGGACGCGCCCAGCTCGCCGCCTCGGCGGACGCGGCCGACCTGCGCCGGACGGCGTCGGCGCTCGCCGCCCGGCGCGACCGGACCGCCCTGGCGCGGCCGCAGCGTCCGTTTTGGATGGGCGACCGCATCGCGGCGACGGACACGCGGGTGCACGAGAAATACCTGCTGGACCTGGCGAGCGCCTGGCCCCGCCTGTGGCTGGTGGTGCCGGAACCGGTACGGGCCGAGTTCGGGCACGCCCGATCGGCGCTGACCCGGCAGTCGTGCCTGGCCGGGTGGGCGTTGGCGTACGCGACGCTGGGCGTCCGGTGGTGGCCGGCGCTGGTCATCGGGGCCGTGTGCGGCGTGACGGCGTGGACGCGGGCGCGGGCCGCGGTCGGGGTACTGGCGGACCTGGTGGAATCGGCGGTGGATGTGCACGGACGCACCTTGGCCGCATCCTTGGGTGTGTCCTGCGAGGGCGTCCTGACCAAGGAGACGGGCGCCCAGATCACCGCAATCACCCGAGCGGATCCCTGACCTCCCGCGCCTGTGTCCCGCGCCCTCCTGCAGCCGACGTGCTCACCGGGTATGGCGATCCTGCGGATGATCGCCATGCTCGCCTTCCGGCGGAGCAGGGAACCGCGCCTCGTACGAGTGGATCACCGCTCTGCCGGTCTCCGTGTCCACCCCGACGGTCTGTCGGACCTGCTCGGCGACCTGCGCCGACAGCCGGGCCTGCGCGTGCCGGATCAGCGCCATGACCCGTCCGCTCAACTCCGCTCCGCTGGACTGGAGCGCGCGATCGCCGATGTCGAGCGTCCGGAGCTGGCCGGACGGTCCCACGGCGACGGTGATGGATCCGTCGCGGCTGCGTGCCTCGCCGGTCAGGAGGGACACCCGCCGGGACAGCTCCACGGCGCGGGACGCTTGCGCATCGACACCGGCCACCCAGGAGTCGAGCCATTCCTCGGCGGCATCGACGTCTCGCATGCAGCCAAACTTAGGATTGTCGATGGGCGGGCGGCAACGGCATCGCCCGTGAGTGGCACACATCCAAGCGTCCAGCGATGAGATACTGCGCTAGTTCTTCTGACGATGCTGCGCCACCACAATGGAGCTGGAAACGGACCAGAGGCAGACCATGTCCTCGCCGTCCGACCTGCCGGAGCTGTTCCGGAAGGCCGTCGACGACGGGTGGGTGTCAGATCAGCGTGGTGCCTGGCTGATGCGTCACTTCCGGGCCACCTATTTCGGGTCGCCGGAAGCGTTCAGGGACGTCACCGGGTATGAGGCCGCGGTCAACGGTCGCGGCATCCCCGATCTCGACCTGGCGAGCCGCGGCACGGCGCGAGCCGCGGCGTTGGCCCGGCGCGGAGCCACCTTCGCGCGGGCGGCGCTGCACCGCCTCAACGCCGACTACCCGGATCACCCGCCCGCTTCCGCATACGTTTCGATCAGTGAAGTAGACATGGATGACGAGGTGGTATACGTCGGAGATGTGACTTTCGTGACGACGCACCACGGTGAGCCGCCTTACCTGGAAGATGTCGAGGGGCTGACCGCCAACGCAGTGCTGGTGATCGACTCAGCCGAGTGCGTCGACCCGAGCTGACCCGGACGGGCTCAGCCATAACGCGCTCCGGTCGCGTCCTCAACTCCAGGTGACCGCCGCCGCGCCGCGCCACGCGCCGAGGGCCGTCGGGTCGCCCTCGAAGGCGAAGCCGTCCAAGCCGGTCCGGTTCCACAGCAGCAGGTAGAGGTCCGTCGCGCGGCCGCGCACCGCGAGCGTGGCCGGCTCGGCGCCGTCGGCCACATGCAGCCCCTCGCCGTCCAGGCGGATCGTCCAGGCCGCGTCGACGTCGGTGCAGGACAGCGCGATGGTCGTGGGCGGATCGCCGATGATCCGTTCGGGACGGCGTGCGAAGAAGGCGCGTAGCAGTTCCTCGACGCCGTCGACGGCGAACTCTGGCGACCAGGTCGGCGTGGTGCCGGTCGCGATTTCCACGTCGGCGCGGTGGACAGCGGTCTCGTGGGCCTGCCGCCGTGTCCAGAAGGCCAGCGACGATGGTGCGGGCAGGAAGCTCCAGCAGGTCAGGGCCGGGTCGGCGGTGGCGAGCAGGTCGACCAGGGTCTGATGCCCGGACCGGTACCACTCGATGAGCGCCTCGTCGTCGACCTCGGCGAAGAACGTCTTCTCCTCGGCGGTGGGGAACGGCTTGGGCCGCCCCTCGCGCACGTGGCCCGCCGCCCAGCGGTGGACGCCGCCGAGGTGCAGCAGCACGTCGCGGACGCGCCAGCCGGGGCATGGCGGCACCATCGCGTCCAGGCCGGCGGCCTGAGCGGCATCGGCCACCATCGGCCCGTCACGTCGCAGCATCGCGAGATGTTCGTCGATCCGCATGCCGGGATCGTGTCACGACGCCTGCCGCCCGCGCAGCCCGGTCGAGCGTCGGGACGGCAGCATCTGGACGGCGCCTGCCTCTGGACGAGGCCGAGATCTCCCGGTTGGCCACCGGTGGCGTCCGGGTCTTCCTTCGCGCGTACGGCCGGGGGAGCGCCGATTCCGCACGGTGAGCGGGCGTCGGGTGGCGTCGAGGGATTCGGCGTCAGGAGCTGGCGGGGATGTCCGTTCCGAGCTGGTCCACGACCGGGTCCGTGATGTCATTGAGCTCGCGGACCAGCACGACGACGGCCCTGCGAGCGGTCGCCTCGACGTCGTCGGTGTCGGGACCGTCCGGCGCGGGCGGCAGGTCGTCCAGCCGCACCGGCGCCTGAATCCGCAGCGAGGCGCGCAGGTGCGGGTTGCGGGTGAGATCCCGGTCGGTGGGGTCGACGTACTGCCCGAACGTCTGCGGCCACTCCCTCCAGCCGCGGTCCCGCTCCCACTGCCGGCTCCACGTGAGCTGGGCGGGCAACGGCGAGACCACCGCCACGTCGCAGGTCAGACCGCCGTCCCAGGCGTTGCGCGTGCAGACGGCGGAAACCACGCGACGGTGCCATCGGACGAATCCGGGTTGCAGCGTGGTGGCGATCCGCCACGCGGCCACGGCGAACGCCGTCGGCGCGATGTCGCCCCACGCTTCGGCGAACTCGTCAAGATGCCGGCGTACCTGATCGCCGTACCGGCTCTGTCCGGCCTCGGCATGCTCGCGGTCGAAATTCTCGTCGATCCAGAATGTCCGCTGCATCGGTGCCTCCCCCGTTCGACTCGCTGACGCAAGCGTAGGCCGACGGGGAACTGTGCGCCTCGTCACGCGGGAAGAGTTCAATCCGCGACGGAATGGCCTTGATGAATGCTGCCACAGTGGCGACGGCGATTCATTCCGACATTCTGCCGAAGCTTAGATAGTTCGGAGACGACAGTCGAAACAGGAGAGACGGGGAGGCAGTGCGTTGACATATCTGGTTACCGGCGCCACCAGCGGCATTGGCAGGGCGACCGCCGTCCGGCTCGCGGAACGCGGGCATGACGTGATCGCCGGAGTGCGGCGCGTTGCCGACGCGCCGTCGCACCCCCGCATCCGCCCCCTGGCCCTGGACGTCACCGACGCCGCGCAACTGGCCGCGGCGCGGGAGGAGGTCGGGCAGCTCCAGGGACTCGTCAACAACGCCGGAGTCACCTTCGCCGGTCCGATGGAACACCTTCCGCTGGACCGCCTGCGGGAACAGTTGGAGATCAACGTCGTCGGGCTGGTGGCGGTGACGCAGGCATTCCTGCCCGCGGTCAGAGCCGGCCGCGGGCGGATCGTGATGATCAGCTCGGCCGGTGGCCGGGTCACCACGCCCCTGCTCGGGGCGTACAGCGCCTCGAAGTACGCCGTGGAAGCCATCGCCGACGCGCTCCGCCGGGAGCTGCGGCCGTGGAATCTGCCGGTCGTGGTCATCGAGCCGGGCAGCTTCAAATCCCGCAACCGGGACGGCACCGAGGAGGCGGCACGAGCCGACCGTGCGCACATGGGCGAGCTCGCCGAGAGCCGGTACGGCCACGCCATGGACGCCCTCACCCGGTTCAACCGGAACGTGGAAGCCCGTGCGGGCGATCCGGAACAGGTCGCGGCGGTCGTCGAGCGCGCGCTCACAACCGGTCGCCCGCGGGCGCGCTACCTGGTGGGAAACGACGCTCGCGCGGTGGTCGCGATGGCCAGGTTCCTGCCGGTCCGGACGATGGACGCCATGCTGTGCAGGACCATGGGCATCCACGAGCACACGCCACATCCATAAGCGGCGGCTGTCAGAAATCCGCTCGGTCGGCCGTCGAACCGGACCGCACAGGCGCTTGTTCGCTGTCACGTAGCGACGACTCGCTGCCATGAGCCTCGAACGTGTTGCGGAGGAGCCGGTGTTGATCCGTTGGTACGCCTTGAATCACTTTCCCGGGCTGCGAGACGACAGTGGTGAGCATCGGTGACCGGGACGGCAAAGCAATTCCAGGTCGGCCCGGACGACTTGATGGTGCATGCACGCGCGGTGGACGCCGTCGGTGACGGTCTGGGAGCGGCGCGGCAGGCCAGCGTGGTGCTGCGAATGGACGCTGGGGCGTACGGGCAAATCTGCCACATCATCCCGGACCTGCTCAACGGTCTGCAGACCAGGATGATCGACGGAATCGCAGCGGCCGCGGACACCGCACACGACACGGCGGATGCACTGCGGTCAGTAGCGGACGGTTACGCGTCAGCGGACCGAGCGATCTCCGATCAGTTCCGGAACCTTCGGTGACCTCGCCGAGTCCGCTGGTAGCACCTCGTGCCGAGGTCGCCGTCGATCCGTGGGCGGGCGTGTGGCTCGCGGAAGACATCCAGGTCATCGTCCACGGCGTCCGGAACGGGAATTGGATCGAGGCGTCGCTGGGTGGCGTCGCCGGAAGTCTGGACGCGCTGGCTTTCGTCTCCGATCCGGTCGGCTCGCTGCTGCAATACGCTGTCGCTTGGATCATTGAGCATGTTCGACCGCTTTCCCAAGCCCTGGATTGGCTCGCCGGTGACCCGGCCCAGATCGCCGCCCACGCCCAGACCTGGCGTAACGTCGCGAGCTCGCTGAGAGATCAAGCGGACGACTGGGATCGTGCAGTGCGTTCGGATACCTCGGAGTGGACCGGTATCGCCGCCGATGCGTACCGGAAATGGGCCGGCCGGCAGAACGGTGCCGTCGCGGGCATGGCCGAGGCCGCCGGTGCGATGGCCGCGATCACCGAGACGGCCGGGATGCTGGTGGCGGGCGTTCGGATGCTGGTACGTGACGCCATCGCCGTGCTGGTGTCTCGGCTGATCACGTACGCGGGTGAGGCGTTGTTCTCGCTCGGGTTGGCCACACCGGTGGTGGTGGAGCAGGTGAGCACGCTGTGTGCGGCGTGGTCGGCACGGATCAGCAGGTGGCTCCGGGACCTGATCTCCAGCCTGGTGCGACTGCGGGGAATGGCGGACAACCTTGCGGGCCGGATCGACGCGCTCAGAGGGCTCTTCCGGCGAACCGCGAGGGGGGAAGCGGGGCCGGCGCGCGTGCATGGCGGACATGCCGACCGGCCGAGAGACATCGTCGACTACGAGCGGCAGGAGCGCTGGGCCAACGACGCCTACGACGACATCCGTATGAATCCGGACGCCGACGTCATCGCCGGCAACCTTGGCGACGTCGCGAGGCTCGACGGGTCGACGGGCTTCACGGCGGCGGAGATCGACCGGATCAGACAGCACATCTTCTTCGAAGAACATCCGGTGTCCGACTATGCCGGCGGCATCGTCCACCAACGCTACGACGCCAGCCCGGACATGGCGGACGCCTGGCTGCGACTGCGGTCCGGGCGCGCTCGGCCGGAAGACATCGCGTTGCTGGAACACGAGCTGGCCGAAGCCCGCTACTACGACGCACACCCCGGTGCCACTTACGAGGAGGCCCACCGTGCCGCTAACGAGGTGTCCAACTGGCAGAATCAGATACCCGAGCCGACCTACGAGGACTATTCGGCACCGTGGAGGTAGCTGTGGGCATGATGGTGACCGGGCGCAAGGTTTCCGAGACGCCCGACGCGGTGCGATACGAGTTCGGCCTCGACCGGCAGTTCGACCGGGTTCTGACGATCGACAAGGCCACGTGGCAGGCGAGCGCGGAGGATGGCCGGTTCGATTCGGCGGCGGGTGCGGTCGTTTCGAAGATCAAGCGTGCCTGGCAGGAACAGGGCGAATTCCCGCCCGGCGTCGTCTTCGCCAGTTAGCGAACGCGGAACGCTCGGCGGTACGCGGCCGGGCCGACGCCGCGGCGCGCCGAGAAGTGGTGGCGGAGGGTGTCGGCGCTGCCGAAGCCCGACCGCGTGGCCACCGCTTCCACCGGCAGGTCGGTGCTCTCCAGGAGTTCCTCGGCGCGGCGCAGCCTCTGGTCCAGCAGCCAGCGGCCCGGTGTGGTGCCGGTCGCCGACCGGAACCGGCGGGCGAAGGTGCGCGGTGACATCAGCGCTCGGGCCGCCATCTCCGGTACGCCCAACGGCGCATCGAGCCGGGTCTGCGCCCAGTCGATGAGGTCCGTGAGGTCGTCTCCCCGCCCTCCGCGCCCCGCCGGGAGCGGCGTCTCCACGTATTGTGCCTGCCCGCCGGAACGATGCGCCGGCATCACCATGCGCCGGGCCAGCGCGTTCGCCACGGTCGAACCGTGCTCGTCCCGGATCACGTGCAGGCAGGCGTCGATCCCGGCGGACGCCCCGGCGCTGGTGAGCACCGGACCGTCCACGATGTACAGCATGTCCCGCTCGACTCGTACGGCCGGATGGTGTGCGGCCAGCCGATCGGCGAACTGCCAATGGGTCGTGGCCCGGCGCCCGTCCAGCAGGCCGGCCTCCGCCAGGACGAATGCCCCCGTGCACACCGACATCATCCGGGCTCCCCGAGCGGCGGCGTCGCGGAGCGCCTCGATCACGCCGGGCGGCGCCGGAGCGTCGAGCCGCGGCCAGGCCGGCACGACCACCAGGTCGGCGGCGGTGAGCGCGGGCAAGCCGTGCCGGACGTGGACGGCGAAGCCGGACGTGGTGGGGACGTCCCCGACGTCCGGGGCGCACACGGCGAAGTCATAGGTGGGCAGGCCCTCGTCGGACCGGTCCAGCCCGAACACCTGTGCCACGATGCCCAGTTCGAAGGCCGCCGCCTCGGTGCCGAGCAACGCGACCACCGTACGGATCACGGACCCATTTTGGCAGCAAGTTCCCGGCCTGGGGCAGTCCTGCCGCTGACGGTCGCGCACCGGGCGGTCGAGGATGGCGGTCATGGCACTCACCGGTTTTCCGCTTCCCGGCTCGGGGCCCGCAACGGTCGCGGTTGCGGCGCCCGGTCCCGGGCCGCAGCGCTGGTCGGGCGCCTCCAGCGCGGCGCTCGACGACGACGGCTCCGTCGTGCTGGCCTACCGGGTACGCGACGAGGCGACGGATCGCAACGTGCTGGCCCGCTCGGCCGACGGCGAGCATTTCACCGTGGTGGGTGTGGTGGAGCCCGAGCGGCTCGGCGCGGCCATGGTGGAGCGCCCGGCTCTGGTGCGGGTCGAGGCGGGACGATGGCGGATGTACGTCAGTTGTGCCACGCCGGGGACCAAGCACTGGTGGGTTGGGGTTCTGGAAGCGCCCGACGTGGAGGGGCTGGCGACGGCGAACGTGCGCCGGGTGTTTCCGGGCGACGCGGGTACCGGAGTCAAGGATCCGGTGGTCCGGTTCGACGGTCGGCGCTGGCATGCGTGGCTCGGCTGTCATCTGCTGGACGTGCCAGGCGCCGAGGACCGTATGCGGGCCGGGTACGCGACGAGCGCCGACGGGTTGGCGTGGGACTGGCACGGCACGGTCCTCGCCGGGCGCCCCGGTGCCTGGGATGCGCGCGGGGTGCGGGTGACGAGCGTGCTGAACGGCGGGCGCGTCAGTTACGACGGTCGGGCCACGGCGGCGGAGAACTGGTTCGAGCGCACCGGCCTGGCCGCTTCCGCCGGGGCCGGCCCGGCGCTGCGGCCGGTGGCGGATTCGCCGGTCGTGGACGTGCGTTATCTCGATGTGTTGCCGCTGCCGGGCGGCGGTTGCCGGATCTTCTACGAGGCGCGGCTGCCGGACGAGAGTCACGAGCTGCGCACCGAACTGCTCGCGTGACGACGGCTCGGGTTCACGCGTGCTCCGCACACAGGCAGCGCACACCCCTCTCGATCCAGTCGCGCCCGGTCCACTCCGGATGGCGCTCGATCGCCAGGGCCCGCACTTCCGCCACGATGGTGTCCTCGCTCATCGCCGAGTCACGTCGCCGCCAGGTCTCGTCGCGCAGCAGTTCCAGATATTCGCGGACCTCGTCGAGCAGCCGCGGGCCGTCGAGGTCCCCGTGGCCGGGCACCACCACGTCGGGGTGTCCGGCCGACAACCGCCGCATCACCTCGATCCAGCGCAGGCCGGACACGTCGGTGTCGTGCGGCGGAAACCAGGGGAAGATCGCGAATTGTCCGGTCTCCACCAGGTCGCCGGTGAACAACACCCCGGCGTCGGGCACGGTCACCACCTGGTCGCCGAGGCTGTGCCCGCGCCCGGTCGGCCGCAACCGCACCACCCGGCCGCCCAGGTCGAGGTCGTACGTGTCGTCGTAGACCACGTCCGGCGCGACCAGTTCGACGCCGTCCAGCCGGCGGGCCACCGTCTCGCCCAGCCCGCGGAACATCTCCAGGTAGCCGCGCCCCTTGCCGGCCAGGTCGGCCGCCTGCGCCCGGTTGACGACGTACGTCGCCCGGCCGGCGAACGACTGCGCGCCGAACGCGTGCTCGGGATGGAAGTGGGTGGTGGTCAGGTAAAGCCGCCGGCCGCGTGCGTACTCGGTGGCGAACGCGAGCACCCGCTCCGCGTTGTCCGGCCCCAGGCCGGTCTCCACGACCAGCACGGCATCCGTGCCGCCGATGAGGCCGATGTTGGGCACCAGGTCGACGTTGCGGTTGGGCACGACCAGCAGATCGCGGGCGATGTCACGGGCGTCACCGAGGTCGACGATCGGGTCGGGAATCGCGGTAGGCATGCGCCGACTTTCACCGCACCGTGCGTACGGCGTCCAACACCGCTTCTGCACTGCCCATACCGTACGGGTATCGTGCCTGGCGATGGAGCTTCGCCTGCTGCGCTATTTCGTGGCCGTGGCCGATGAGCGACACTTCGGGCGGGCCGCTGCACGGCTGCACATGACTCAGCCGCCGCTCAGCCGTGCCATCCAGCAGTTGGAGGCGGATCTGGGCGTCGCGGTGCTGCATCGCTCGGCCGCGGGCGTCGAGCTGACCGCCGCCGGCGCGGCGCTCTACGACGAGGCGCGTGCCCTGCTGGAGCAGGCCGGCCACGCCCGTGCCCGTGTCACGGCGGCGAGCGGTGCCACGGCGCTGACCATCGGCACGCTCGCGGACAGCGCCGGTGCGGTGGGCACCCGGCTGGCCGCGTCGTTCCGTGAGCGGCATCCCGCGGTGCGGGTGACCGTCCGGGAGGCGGATTTCACCGACCCGACCACCGGCCTGCGCAGCGGGCTGGTCGACGTGGCCCTCACCCGTGCCCCGTTCGACGCCGCCGGCATCGGCATGCGCGTGCTGCGCAGCGACCCGATGGGTGCGGTGCTGCGCAGCGACGACCCGCTGGCGGCCCGTGGCGTGCTGTGCCTGGCGGACCTGGCGGACCGTTCGTGGTTCCGGCTGCCCGAAAGCGTCGACCCGGTGTGGCGGTCGTATTGGTCCGGCGGCGCCGAGCACCGCCCCGGCCCCGTGGTGCGCACCGTCCACGAATGCATGCAGGCCGTCCTGTGGACCGACACGGTGGGCCTGGCGCCTGCCTATCACGCGATGCCGCCGGGGCTGACCGTGGTGCCGCTGACCGACATGCCACCCAGCCGCCTGGTGGTGGCCTGGCCGGACGGCACGACGAGCCCGCTGGTCCGCTCCTTCGTGTCCGCCGCGGCGGCGGCATGGTCGCCGGGTGCGCACCCGGCCGAGGGCGGTCGGGCGGGATGACGCGGGAGGTGCACGTGGCCGAGCCGGAGCGGTGGCGCTGGCCGCTGGGGCACGTGCTGTGGTAAGGCTGGCCGGTGTGAAACGCGGTGATCACTCGCGCCGGCGCGCGACTTGCGCGGCCGGGACCGTGCGCTTGCGTCCGGAACGGCGGATGTGACCATGAGACGGCCGGTGTCCTCGCCGGAAGGCACCGGAATTGCCCCCGACCGGAGCCTCACCGGCGCGCGCATGGAGCCGATCTCGAACAGCATGTGGCGCGGGATCCGGCACCGGCTGTCGAGCATGCGCATCGGGGTGAAGATCGTGGGCATCTCGATGACCGGCTCGATGATCTTCGCCGCGGTGGGTGCGGTCGGCCAGGTGCGGCTGCACAACCTTGCCGACTGGGAGAACGAGCAGTACCGCACGAGCGTACGAGCGCTGGAGTTGACGTCCACCGTCCGGTCCGCCGTCGGGGGTCAGCAGGAGGCGGTGCTGACCTACATCCTGTCCGGCACCGGGGTGTACCGGGACACCTACGCCGAGGCCATCACCGAGACCGACCGGACCATCGACAACGGGCTCGCCGCGCTGACGAAGGTGGAACTGCCGGAGGAGGCCCAGAGGGCGCTCTCCGCGGTCACCGACGACGTGCAGATCTGGCGCCGTACGCGAGACGTCGCACTGACCGCGGTGCGTGAGGGCGAAGACCGGCAGGGCGTGCTCTACACGCTGGCCCGTCTGGACACCGTGTCACGGACGGTGAAAGGGTCCGCGGACGCCCTGCACGAGATGCTTGTCGAGCAGGTGGCCGACGGGGCCCAGCAGGGTTCCACGGAGAGCGAGAACATCGCGCAGCTCATGACGATCCTCGGGCTGATCGGCGCGGCCGCGTCGCTGGTGCTGTCGGTGCTGCTGTCGCGCAGCATCTCCCGGCCGATCGCGGAAGTGGTCGACGTGCTGACCCGGGTGGCCTCCGGCGACCTCAGCAAGAAGGTGCGTCCGCGGAGCCGCGACGAGATCGGCAAAATGGGCGCCGCGCTCAACGACACCCTGGGCGTCCTGCACCGGGCCTTCGACGAGGTGCACCACCGCGCCACCCACGACAGCCTGACCGGCCTGGCCAACCGGGCGCTGTTGCGCGAAAGCCTGGAGGCGGCCCGGCACCAGGACGCCGACGGTGCCGTGAGCGTGGTCGTGCTGCTCGACCTGGACAACTTCAAGCAGGTCAACGACGTTGGCGGGCATGCCGCCGGCGACCACATTCTGATGACCATGGCGCAGCGCCTGGCCCGGCGGGTACGCCACACGGACACCGCAGCCCGGCTCGGCGGTGACGAATTCGCCGTCGTGTTCACCGGTCTCGCCTCCGCCGACGACGTCCCGGCGATGATCGGGCAGCTCGTCGCGTCCCTGGAGGAGCCGACCCGCTTCCGGGGGCGGACGCTGCTGCCCAAGGTGAGCGTGGGCGCCGCCGTGCTGAGCGCCGAGCGCGACATCGACGCGGTCATGCGCGACGCCGACGAAGCGTTGTACGAGGCCAAAGCGGTGCGCAAGGGCATTCGCCCGAACATTCGGCGTGGCCGGGAAGCCATGCTGGCCGCGGCGTTGCCGAAGGGGCTCGCGGCGGGGCAGTTCGAGGTGTACTACCAGCCGCTGATCGACCTCGGCGAGCGCCGGTGCGCCGCCGTCGAGGCGCTCGTCCGCTGGCACCATCCGGAGCTGGGCAAGGTCTCCCCGGCGGAGTTCATCCCGGTGGCCGAGCAGACCGGACTGATCAACGATCTGGGCATCTGGGTGCTGGAGCAGGCGTGCGTCCAGACGAGTGCCTGGCTGCGGGAGCTGTCGCCGGATGCGGCCTTCTACGTCAGCGTCAACCTGTCGCCGCAGCAGATGGCGAACCCGACGCTGGTGCAGGACATCCTGGAGGTGCTGGACCAGACCGGGCTGCCGCCGCGGCACCTGACCCTGGAGGTCACCGAGTCGGCGCTGATCGACGGTGACGTGGCGGTGCCTATCCTGGCGGCGTTGCGGGCGCAGGGCATCCGGATCGCGATCGACGACTTCGGCACCGGATATTCGTCGCTGCACTATTTGACGAGCCTTCCGGTCGACGTGGTAAAGATCGATCGCAGCCTGACGCAAGAACTCGACGGCTCCGCGGAGCGTGCGGTGATCATCGAATCGGTGGTTCACCTGGGGAAGAAGCTGCACTTCGGAACCGTGGCCGAAGGCGTCGAGACGCCGGAGCAGGCGGATCAGTTGCAGGCCCTGGGCTGCCGGCTGGGACAGGGCTACCTGTGGGCGAAGCCGCTGCCGGCCTCGGTGATCACGCCGCTGTTGATCGGCGAGCCGGCCATCCCCGCCTGACGGCACAGCCCCCTTCGAGGCCGCTCGGCCGCAGCCCACGGCTGGGCTGGCCCGCGGCTGGGTCGGCCCGCGGCACCCTAGACGGCCCGAGGCGGTCACCACACGGGCCCGGCACGCCTGGTTTCGGAGCGTGGTTACCCGGGAAGGTGGTGATCCCACCATGTCGTCCATCGGAGGGAGAGACAGATGGGTGTGCAGACGGATCCCGCCACCGTGCACGGATGCCTTCGGGTCGGCGCCGGCTTCACCCAGGGTGACTGGAACTGGATCTCGGAGCAGTTCACCACGTTGGACTCCCGGCTGGCGACGTTCCCCGCGGACACCACGGAGCTTGAGGTCTCGGTGAAGGACCGCGCGGCGCGTGGACAGAAGGTCACCCTGGAATGCTGGATCGCCGGCCGGCAGAAGATCGTCACCACGTCCACCGAGGACGATCTGCACGCGGCGCTCCACGACGTGCGCGATGACTTGCGCCGACGGCTGGACGACGCGAAGACGCGCCAGGAGCCGCGGCACAATCGGCATCTGCGGGGGCCGCGCGAGGCGGCATCCGGTGAGCCGGTGGCGGACATGCTGAGCAACGGCCCCGGACGATAAGCCCGGACCCGGCAACGACGAAGCGGCCCCCGAGGGATGATGTCACCCTCGGGGGCCGCGCCCTGTGCGGTACGTCCGTCAGCGCACCGGGACCGCCGTGCATCCGGCGGTGCCGCAGCGATGCGACGGCCAGCGGGACGGTGGCATCGCAGCGAGCGGGTTGTTGGCCGCGAACGGTGCCAGCGTCAGCCCGTTGCGACTCACGGAGTCGCCGACGGTGGGCCCCGGGCGGTACGCCGAGCCGGCCGGCCCGGTGGGCGTGACGTCGCCCGGAGCTGTGTCGCCCGGTGTGGTGTCGCCGGGTGTGGTGTCTCCCGGTGTCGATCCGCCCGGTGTGGTGTCTCCGGGTGTCGATCCGCCCGGTGTGGTGCCGCCCGGTGTGGTGTCGCCGGGTGTCGATCCGCCGGGGCTCGTGCCGGTGTCGGGGGCCGTGGGCGACCCGCCTCCGCTCGACGGATCGCCGTCGTAGGCGAAGCCACCCGGCATCGTGACCGAGCGGTCACCGTGATCGGCGACGGTGACATCCACTCTGCTGCCCGCAGTGCCGCCGGGCGTGACCACGGTCAGGCTGTTGAGGGTCTGACCGAGCACGGCGACGGGGTGCCCGCCGATGGTGACCACCGGGTACTCCGGGAAACCCGAGCCGGAGATGATCACCACGGTGCCGCCGGAGGCCGGGCCATGGTAAGGCGTCAGCGATGTGATCCGGATGCCGTCCTCGCTGACCGGTGCGGGCGGGGTGACCGGCGTGCCGCCATCCGCGGGCGTTCCCGGGCCGGACGGAGAACCGGGCGAGCCGGGAGCGGTGCCGGAGTCTGGCGTGCCGCCGGAGCCGGGGGAGGTGTCGCCGGGCGTGCTGCCGCCGGGAGTGGAGCCCGGTGTGTCTCCGGAGCCGGGCGTGCCGCCCGAGCCCGGTGCGGTGCCGCCGCCGGGCGTGGTGTCCCCGGGAGAGGTGCCCGACCCGGGCGTGGTGCCGCCGGGAACGGTCTCGCCCGGAGTCGTGCCGCCCGGAGTCGTGCCGCCCGGAGTCGTGCCGCCCGGGGTCGTGCCGCCCGGGGTCGTGTCGCCGGGCGTGCTGCCGCCGGGAGTGGAGCCCGGTGTGTCTCCGGAGCCGGGCGTGCCGCCCGAGCCCGGTGTGGTGCCGTCGCCGGGCGTGGTGTCCCCGGGAGAGGTGCCCGAGCCGGGCGTGCTGCCGTCCGGGGCGGTGCCGGCGTCCGGCGTCGTCGCCGTGTCCGGGTCGCCGACGGCGAAGAACAGCGCCGTCGACCTGCCGTACGCGAACCGCGGGTCGTCGGCCGCGACCACGTCCAGGACCAGCGCGTACTCACCTGTCGGCAGGCTCGTCCCGAGGCGCACGTCGAGCCCGCCGCCAGCCAGGTCCGCGCCGGTCAGCCCGTCTGCCAACGTCACCTGGGCCGACTCGTCCGTGTCGGCCGCCGAGCCGTCCACGGTGACCGGGTGGTTGATCACGCCGTACGTGGCGCCGTCCACCGCGGTCGCCAGGGTGGCGCGCAGCGCGACCGTCGCGCCGGCCGGAACCAACCCGGAGGAGGCGGACACGTTCAGCACGCCGGTGTGCTCGGTGTCCGGCTGGAACTGGTGGAAGCCGTCGCCCCGCACCGTCGGGTCGCTGCCGATGGCCTGCTCCGCGTTCAGCCGCCCGCCGGTCACCGAGATGTTCTGGTACGCGGCGACCGGATCGGCGGTGTCCATCAGCCGCTGCCGCAGTTGTGCCGGCGTGAGCGACGGGTCGGCGGACAGCACCGCAGCCGCCGCGGCGGCCACGTGCGGCGTGGCCATCGATGTGCCCTGCATGGCGGCGTAGCGGCTGCCCGGCACGGTGGAGGCGATGTAGTGGCCGGGTGCGAAGATGTCCACCGTGGACGCGCCGTAGTTGGAGAAGGAAGCGCGCTCCTCGGCGGCGGTGCTCGCGCCGACCGAGATGATGTTGTCCAGCGGCAGGTCGGCCGGCCACACCGCCGCCTGGTCGGTGTTCGCGCCGTCGTTGCCGGCCGCGGCCGCGACAAGCACACCCTTACTTCCGGCGTACGCGATGGCGTCCTCCATGACGCGCACGGCGGAGCGCGGCGCCGAGCCGGGGCTGCCGCCGAAGCTCGCGTTGATGACCTTGGCGCCGTTGTCCGCCGCGTACCGGATGGCCTCGGCGATGTCGGAGGTCAGCATGGAGCCGTTGGTGGAGACCTTGAGGGGCATGATGGTCGCCCCGGGCGCGAGACCGGCGATGCCGCGACCGTTGTCCGGGATGGCGGCGATGGTGCCGGCGATGTGGGTGGCGTGGTCGTTGGAGTCCGCGGCGTCGAAGATCGTGTTGTCGTCGTGCGCGAAGTCCCAGCCGGTGCAGTCGTCGACGTACCCGTTGTGGTCGTCGTCGACGCCGTTGCCGCAGGTCTCGCCGGGGTTCGTCCACACCGGAGGCAGGTCCGGGTGGTCGAGTTGCATGCCGGTGTCGACGATGGCCACGACCACGCCGGCGCCGTCCGCCTTGCGGCGGGACTCGACGCCGTCCACGTCGGCGTCCGCCACCGCCGGGAAACCGCCGACCGAGCCGCCCTTGTTGTCCAGCGCCCAGAGCAGCGAGTCGTAGGTGTCATTGGAGGTGACGTGCAGGATCGCGTCCTCGGTGGCGTCCAGCCCGGTGCTTTCGCGCACCCGGTTCTGCGTGACGTCGCCGACCACCCGCCAGGTGGTCCGGTCCACCTGTGAGATCTCCGTGACGCCGGGGTCGGTGGCCAGGTCCCGCAACGGCGCGGGCACGTGCACCACGTCCGCGCCGACCGGCTCTTCGGCGGGGGACTCGGTCACGCCGGACGTCACGTCCACCACGGAGCCGTCCTCCAGCACGGCGACCACCCGGTCGCCGGAGCGCTGCAGCATGGAGACCTTGCGCGGCAGGCGGGACATCTTGTCCAGATCCAGGTTCGGCACCGCGGAGGTGACCGGGGCGAGGCCGAGAGCCACCGGTACGAGCGGCGCGGTTGCGGCCACTCGGACCAGGAAATGATCGAATTCGTCGGGGACGGCCCCGGCCGCCGCCAGCGGCAGCAGGGGCAGGTCCTTGACGTGCGGCGCGACGGCGACCGCGCCTGCTGCTGCCAGGGTCAGACTCAGCGCACCCGCGCCCAGCCCGGCCCAGACCTTCCTGGTCACATGCATGCATCCGCCTCCGTGTCGGGTGTCCCATCACAGGAAACGGGGCGCTGAGAGCGGATGCGGTGTGTGTGGGTTGCCGATCGGTTGCCGGCTGGATTCTGTTATCGGCTGGATTCTGTTATCGGCTCGATTCGGTTGCCGCTAGAGGAGGGCGGCGGCCTCGGCGGCACACGCCCAGGACAGCGTCACTCCCGCGCCGCCATGCCCGTAGTTGTGCACGATCAGGCTGTCGCCGAGGCGTTCCGCCTCCAGCCGTACGGTGGGCCGGGTCGGCCGGAGCCCGACGCGGTGCCCGACCACCCGCGCCCCGGCGAAGCGGGGCTCGACGCGGGCGCACCGGGCGACGATGGCCGCGGCCGTGTCCGGATCGGGCGTGGTGTCGACCACGTCGTGCTGCGCGGTGCCGCCCAGCAGGACCGTGCCGCCGTGGGGGAACCAGTACACCGGTGGGTCGCCGTCGTCGACGAAGAACTCGGTGATCCCCGGGTTCTCCACCACCACGACCTGCCCCCGCACCGCCGTCACGGTGTCGTCGCGGACGAGTTCCCGGGCTCCGGCGCCGGTGCAGTTGACCACCCGCGGCGCGACGTCCGGACGGTCCGCCGGGCGGATGTCGACGACCACACCGGCCTGCCGGGCGCGGTCGGTCAGATAGGTCAGATAGGTGGGCATGTCGACGACCGGCGCGGTTCGTCGTTCGCCGCCCTCGACGCCGTCGACCAGCGCCACCCCGGTGCCCGGCATGGAGGCGAGGCGGCGCAACTCGTCGAGGGTGGCGGCACCCCAGGTGCGTACCCGGTCGCTCTGCTCGACCAGGTAGAGGCTCCACGTGGCACCGGCCGCGTAAGACGTGGTGTGCGCGCCCTGGCCGGTGGCCCGCACCGTCACCGGACGGCCGGACTCGGCGAGCGTGACGGCGGTGGTGAGCCCTATCACGCCGGCACCCAGGACCACGATCTCGTCGTCATCACGGCGATTCATGATCGCACTCTAGTGAACCCGTGTCGTGGCCGCCGTGCGTACGTGCGGCGCACCGCCCGGTGCCGGCGAGGGCCTGGCGAGGAGGCCGGCGAGGAAGACCGGCATCGGGCGGTCCGGGTCAACAGGTTGAAAAGCTCAGTCGGAGAGCGCGCAGGGGGCCAGCGAGTCCAGGCCGACCGGTTTGGCGGCGTGCCGTCCGATCGCCGTGGCGATGCGGTTGATGGTCGCCACCCGCTTGTCCTCCAGCGGGCCGAGGATGGCGTTCTGCACGAAGTTCGGGCCGCCCTCGTTGGCGCTGGTCGCCAGGCGGCGTTCCGCCTCGGCGATCTGGTTGTCCAGCAGCGCCAGGTTGCGTGCCACCTCCGCCTGCGCCTGCGTCGGGATCTCCGGAAGGCGGTCCGCGACCGTCGGGCACGAGATGGCGCCCGCTGCCGCGGCCGGCGGTTCGGTCTGCTCGTCGGCGGGCGGCGCGGTGGTCTGCTCGTCGGCGGGCGGCGTCGTTTCCTGCTCGGTGGGCTGGCCGGCGTCGTCGGACAGCGCGCACTGCGCCAGGCCGTCCAGGCCGGTGGGCCGGTCGGCGACCCGGCCGATGGCGATCGCGATCCGATCGATGGTGGCGGCACGCTTGCCCGCCAGCGGGCCGAGGATGGCGTTCTGCACGAAGTTCGGGCCGCCCTCGTTCGCGCTGCGTGCCAGCCGTGCGTTGGCCTCGCCCAACTGCGTGTCGAGCAGCGCCAGGTTGCGTTCCACCTCGGCCTGGGCCCGCTGCGGTACGGCGGGCAGCTCACCCGCCACGTCAGGGCAGACGATGGTGGACGTCGCCGCCGAGGTCTCGTTGGTGCCGGCCGCGGCGATGCCGAGGCCGCCGCCGACGATGCCCAGAGCGGCGACCGCGATCGCCGGACCGCGCCAGCGGCGCGGGGAGGAGCCGTACATCGAATCACCTGAACCTTGTGATCGGGGGGCTTGGTTCAGCCGGTCATACGGTCCCCGAGCCGTCTCGGTTCAAGATTTTGGGAGCGTTCCCAGATGTGGCTCGTCCGGGCGGCGGGCCGGGCCGGAGGTCAGGCGGGCGAGGTCAGGCGGTTCAGCGCCTCGGTCAGGTTCGCCTCGGTTCGCGCCGCCAGCTTCTCGAATTCGACGCGCATCACCGGTGTGGCGAGCTTGGCCAGGCCGTGCATCTCCAAGTCCACGTGGTAGGTCACCGCGCAGCCGTCGGCGGCCGGACGCACCGTGATGGTGTCCGTGGAGGTGGCGCCCTCGTTGCGTCCGACGAACACCAGCCGCTCGGGTTCCCAGGCGCACAGCGTGTATGTCAGGTCGGTGGTCACGCCCAGCACCCGTGACTGGTTCTGCCAGGTCGCACCCACCCTGATCGGCCCGGTGTCGACACGCGTGGTGCTGCGGGTCGCCGGGTCCCAGTGGTTCGTGTTGCCGAAATCGGCCAGGTAATCGAGCACCGCGCCCGCGGGGGCGGCGACGGTGAAGGTGCGCTCAACCACGATCGTCATGCTGCTCTCCCGGTCGTGTGGCCTGCTCCCACCCTAGAGGCACGGGGCGGCGGTCGTCCCGGGCTGACCGAAACTGACCACACGCTGCGACGCGTCGTGCTCCAATCGTGGGCATGCGGATCATGCGGCGCGCCGCCGGCAGGGTAGTGGTCGACGAGCCATCCGGCGTGCGTACGCCGGCGGGTGAATCGGCGGGTCTGCGGTGAGCGCCGCCGTCGGGCTGCCGTGGCCCCTGCGGCCGGTGCTGGCCGCCGCCGACCGGATGCGCAGCAGCCTGCGCCTCGGCGTGGTGGTCGCGGTGCTGGTGATCCCCGGCCTGGTCGCCACCTATGCCTACAGCAGCAGCATCAACGCCGACGTCTCGTTCAGCGAGGCGGAAAAGCACGGCGTCGAGGTGATGCAACCCGCGCTGCAGGCGATGACGGAGACGGTGGCCGGGCGGCAGGCCGACCTGTCCGCGTTGCAGGCCGCCGCCGACAAATATCCCGAACTGGTGGTCGGCGATCTGCCGCTGGGCAGCGGCGCGGCACTGGTCGGAGACCTCAAGCACCTGATCACCGACGTGGCGGACCGGTCCAACCTGATCCTCGACCCGGACTTGGACTCCTACTACGTGATGAGCGCCCAGGTGGTGCAGATTCCCAATGCGCTGCTGGCCGCGGTCGAGGCGGGGGAGGCCATCACGGCCGACGACCCGGAGATCACCCGTGCGGTGCACGCCAGCAACCTCACCCGCGCCGCCCAATTGCTGCGCGACGACGTGGAAACGGCAGCCACGCACTCCGAAATGACCGACCTGCGCCAACGCCTCACGCCGGTGGAGACCGCGGCCGACGAGATCGCCGCGCTCGCCACCGCGCTCGCCGACGGGTCCGGGCCGGTCAGCACCACCGCGGTCGCGGACGATCTGAGCGCGGCCATGGCACCGCTCGGCCAGGTGCTCGACGATCTGCTCGACGAGCGCATCGGCTTCCTGTCGCTGGAACGCTCGGTGGTGCTGGGTCTCACCACCGGCGGCTTCCTGCTCGCCTTCTGGTTCGCCGCCGGGGTGCTCTGGCGCACCCGGCACGATGTGCGGCTCGCGGTCACCGGCGTGACCGCTATCGCGTCCGGCGACTTCAGCGAGCGGGAACTGCCCGGCGGCAAGGACGAGTTCGGCGACATCGGCCACGCGCTGGCCACCGCACGGGCCCGGCTCGTGGCCCAGGAGCGGGAACTGACCGAAAGCCAGCGAGTGCGGCAGGAGCAGTTGCGGGTCAGCTTCATGCACCAGCGGCAGGCCGAGATGCGCCTGCGTGACCGGGCCCAGACGATCATCGACGAGTCCACCCAGAGCATCGCCGAGGAACTGCGGCTGGTCACCGGGCAGGTCGGCGACGTACGGCAGGCATCGGAAACCATCGACCGGGAGATCTCCACGACCGACGCGGCGACCAGCGCCGTGGTGGAACACGCTCGCCGGGCCGACCAGGTGATCTCCTCGTTGGAGAACAGCCTGCGGCGGGTCGCCAGCACCGCGGCGCTGGTCAACGGCATCGCCGGGCAGACCCGGCTGCTGGCCCTCAACGCCACCATCGAGGCGGCCCGCGCGGGCGAACTGGGTCTCGGCTTCACCGTGGTGGCCGACGAAGTGAAGGAACTGGCCACCACCACCTCCCGGTCCACCGAGCAGATCGCCGAGACGATCGCCGAGTTGGAACGCGACACCTCCGAGGTGTCCCAGACGATCGCCGCCATGGTGTCCGGCATCAACAGCGTCGGCGACGCGGCGACCTCGCTGCGGGCGGTGGCCGCGGACCAGGGCACGGTCGTCGGTCGCCTGAATGACAGAATGGACCACACGATCGGCCGGATCGAGGAGATGTCGACCCTCGCGTCCGAACTGGAGCGCCGCCAGTCGGACCGGATCGCCGCCTCCGGCCCGGCCCTGCTGCGGCCCGCCGGATCCGTGGACTTCATCGACGCGACCCTGGTCAACGTCAGCACGGGCGGGCTGCGGGCGCGCCTGCCGGACGGGATCGACCTGGTCGTCGGCGATGTCGTCGACGTCAAGCTGGACCACAAAGACAGGCACATCGACGTGCCGGCGCGCGTGGCGAACATCGACGGAGCCGAGCGCGGCCTGCAATTCCTGGTGGCGAACGACGGGCAGCAGGAACAGGTCGACCGATACGTGGCAGCCCTGTCCGACCTGGCCTGATCACCCGCGCACACGTTATCTTCGTGATCGTCCCCAGCCCCTGTTCACGCCGGCCGGGGTGCGTCGGCGCGGGTCACCCGTCGAGGGTGTGCGCGACCGCCGCCAGCCAGCGGGCCACCGCCTCCGCACCCGGGTCCGGGCGGCCGAGGACCCGATCACCCAGGTAGCTCGACCGGCCCAGCCTGGCCCGGATGTCCGCGGTGGCCGCCGCGCCGGTGGCCGCCGCCTCCGCGGCCTCGGTCAACGCCTGGCGGCCGGACGAGTACGGCAACCGGGCACTGAACGTCTCCGCGGCCGGCGCCAGGGCATCCACCATGGTGCGGTCGCCGACGTCGGCGCCACCGACTTCGCACACTCCGGCCACCGCTGCCCGGAACGCGGTGGCCCAGTCGCCGCCTTCTTCCAAGGATGCGGCGGCGCGCAGCAGCAGCACCGCGTACAGCGGACCGGACGTGCCGCCGACGCTGCGCCGCACCGTCGCGGATGCCGCACGCAGCACCGCGGCCGGGCCGGCGTCGCCGGGGTAAGCGGGGCATTCGGCGAGCACCGCAGCCGCGCCCCGGGCCAGGCTGATGCCCATGTCGCCGTCACCGACCTCGCGGTCCAGTTCGGTCAGCTCGTCTCGTGCGGAGATCAGCGTCTCGGCCGCGGCCTCCAAGGCGCGGCGCACCGGATCGTCCCCGTTGAGGGTGCCGGCGACGCCGTCCGACGCGGGGGGCGCCTGCCGCACCGCGGGTTCGACGGCGGTGACCGTTTGTGGCCATGCCGGGGCCGACGTCGGCGCGTCCAGGGCGGCCAACAGAGCATCGTCGACGGGCAGCACGCTGATCGAGCATCCGGACATGTCCAAGGCGGTCAAGAAGTTGCCCGCCCAGATCCGGGCCACGACGATGCCACGGTCGGTCAGGCAGCGCGCCGCCGCGTCGGCCACGATGGACAACTCCATCGGCGGTGTCGCGCCCAGCCCGTTCGCCAGCACCGCGACCCGTTGCCCAGCGCCGATGCCGCGATCGTCGGCGATCGCTTCGACCAGCCGCTGCGCCACCGCAGCGGCCGAACGCAGATCGGCGCGCTCGACCCCGGGCTCCCCGTGGATGCCCAGACCCCATTCGATCTCGTCGACGTCCAGCATGAATCCGGGTTGGCCGGCGGCCGGGACGGTGCACGGGCTGAGTGCCACGCCCATCGTGCCGACGGCGTCCGCCGCTCGCTGTGCCGCCGCGGCCACCTTGTCGAGCTTGGCGCCGGTGGCGGCCGTCGCCCCGGCGACCTTGTGCACCAGCACCGTGCCGGCCAGGCCGCGGCGGCCCGCTCCGGCCTCGGCGGCCAACGCCACGTCGTCGCCGACCACGACCGTCGCCACGTCGATGCCCTCGGCGCGGGCGAGTTCGGCCGCCAGCCCGAAATTGAGCCGGTCTCCGGTGTAGTTCTTCACGATCAGCAGCACGCCGGCGGGTGAGGCGACGGCCCGGATGCCGTCCAGCACCGCGTCCACCGACGGAGAGGTGAAGACCTCACCGGCCACGGCGGCGGTGAGCATGCCCGGCCCCACATACCCGGCATGCGCGGGCTCGTGCCCGGCGCCTCCGCCGGAGAGCAGCGTGACCTGACCGGCGGCGCGCACCTCGTCGACGTCCGCGCGGACCGCGGTGGTGGAACCGGCCAGCCGCGCGATGCCGGCACAGGTGCGGGTGAGCCCGTCGAGGGCCTCGCCGACCACGTCGCCGGCGTCGTTGATGAGCTTCTTCACCACCTCATCATCGCGCGGGTGGCGCGATCGCGCCCGTCACTGCGCAGATGGCATCGATCGCCGTCGAGTCACCCGGTGAACGCCTCCCACATGCCGTCGCGATCCGCGGTCACGCTCAGCTCGCTAGTCCGCCCGTCCTCCAGGGTCAGCATGCAGTCGTACCGGTATCGGACCGTCTCGCCCGGCACTTCGCCGGCCGCCGTGCAGGTCGCGTCGATGGCCCGCATGCCGGTGGCCGCGTCCAACTGGCCGTCCGAGACGATGTGGCTCTGCACCGCTGCGACCGCCGCGGCCTCGCGCTGTTCCGCAAGGGCAGGCAGGCCGAACACGCCGATCAGGGTCCAGAGGCCCACTGCGGCGACCATGCTGAGGCACCAGGTGGTCCAGTACGGCGCCACGCCGTTGCGCTCGCGTCGGGCGGCGGCGGCGCGCCGCCGGACCGTGATCAGGGCGAGCACGCCGAAACACAGCGTCAGCGGGATGATCGGCCACCAGCGTGGGGGCAGCGGCCGGGCGGCCTGGTCCATCTCCTCCGGGTACGGAACCAGAAGCGCCCCATGGCGCGGGGCGTCGTCACCGAGTGGAGCGCCCGCACGCGGCTCCGGCGCGGCGGCGGCCCGCGGGGGAGCGGTGCCCAGCGGGGCGGCCCCCAGCGGGGTGGTGCCCAGCGGGGCGGTACCCAGTGAGGCGGCCCAGGGCGGGGCGGTCGGATAGCGCGATGGGTTCTCGTCGGACGGCGGTGGCGTGTTCGTCATGCGCCGCCCCCTTCTCCGGTCCCGACCCGCGGGCATGCCTCCCGACTCCCGTCCATCGGCGTGGCCCGGCCGGACCTGAGCGGTCCGGGTCAGTCGCTGCCGGTCCCGCCACCGCCGCTGCCCCCGCCACCGCCGCTACCCGTGCCGCCACCGCCGGTTCCGGTGCCGCCGTCACCCGGATCGGTCGGCTCGGTGGTGGGCGGCTTGGTGGTGGGAGCGGTGGTCGGTGCGGTGGTGGGCGGCTTGGTGGTGGGAGCGGTGGTGGGCGGCTCCGACGTCGGCGGCTCGCTGCTGGCCGGTGCCGACGTGGGTGGTGTGGTGGTCCGCTTCGGGTTCGGCGGGTTCTGCCGGGTCGGCGCACGGGTGGCCGTCTCCGACTCCTCGGGCGTCGGGGACTCCTCGGGCGCGGCGCTCTCGGTCGCGTCCGCGGACGAGTTCACCTGCGGATCGGCGGGCGGGGTGTTGCCGTCGGGCTGCAGCGCGAGCGCGACGGCCAGACCGATGGCGAGCAGGAACAGTACCGCCACGGTGATGCCGACCGCGAGCTGACTGCGCGACCGTCGCGGAGGCCGCGGTGGCGGCGCCGCGGCGGGCGGCATGCCGCGCGGGACGGGCACGGTGCGGGTGGGCGGCGCGAGGCTCACCGGGGCGGTCAGCGCGGTGCCGGTCAACGAGGTGCCGGTCAGTGTCTTCCAGTCCATCGAGCCGCTCGCGGCCAGGGCGGCCTCGGCGAACTCGGCGGCGGTGCCGAACCGCTGCGCCGGGTCCTTCGCCATGGCCCGGACCACCAGATCCCGTACGGCCGGGGGAACGTCCTCCGGCAGCGGCTCCGGTTCCTCCTCCAGATGGCGCAGCGCCACCTGTAAGGCGTTGTCGCCGTCGAACGGGGGGCGCCCGGCGATGCAGTGATAGGTGACCGCGCCGAGGGCGTAGATGTCCGTCGCCGGGGTCACGTTGCCCTTGGCCACCTGTTCCGGCGCCATGTAGAGGGCGGTGCCGACGATCGCGTTGAGGCCGGTGACGCTGGTGACCGCGGCCGAGCGGGCAACGCCGAAATCGACCAGGATGACCGCGCCGTTGGGCCTGACGATCAAGTTGCCCGGCTTCACGTCGCGGTGCACGGTCCCGTGCTCGTGCGCGGCGTGCAGTGCGTCGGCGACCTGCGCCACGATGGACATCGTCTCGGAGACCCCGAGGCTGCCCGCGGACTTCAGCCGCGCCGACAGCGGCTCACCCTCGACGTAGGCCATCACCAGGTAGGCGGTGCGTTCCTCGCCCTGCTGATCGTCGCCGCTGGAGTAGTCGTAGACCTCGACCACACCCGGGTGCCGGAACGCGGCCATCATCCGAGCCTCGCCGTAGAACCGGGCGGCGAACTCGGGATCGGTCAGCATGGTGGTGCGCAGCACCTTCACCGCGACGACGCGGCCGAGCACGACGTCCGTGCCACGCCACACATCGCCCATGCCGCCTGCGGCGATGCGCTCGTCCAACCGGTAACGGTTGTCGAGGAGGTGTCCGGCATCCAGCACCAGCGGACCCTATCTGATCGGGAGGTACCTCATCAGAAGACAGTTTCGTCACGGGGTGAACGGCGTAACCGTCTTGCAGTTGAGGGCGGCACAACTGTACCGAATGGATGCCCGTGCACGCCGGGCACAGGCACTCGTCGGAGCGTTCCACCGCAGCACGTGGGGCCGTCGGGACGAGCAAGGGGCTCTCCTCCGACGGCCCCACGGCCGGAGCCGTCAGTTCAGTCGTCGAGGGTCGGGGTGACCACGACGGCCGTCTCGGCCAGTTCGATCTCTTCGCGTTCCGCCTGCCGTTCCAAGGCCGCGCGGGCGGAGGTGGCCGCGGCCCAACCCAGTGCCGCACCTAGCAACCCGACCCCGACGATCAGGCCCCACGGCAGCCCCGGCTTGTGCCCGGCCAGCGCGTTCGCGGCCGCGTTGGCTCGCGCCCACGCCTCGTCGGCGGCCGAGTTGACCCGGGCACCGGCCTTGTCCGCCAGCTTCGAGCCCTTCTTCGACGCTCGGCCGGCCGCCTTGGAGCTGCGCTTCGCCGCCTTGTCGGCCATCTTGCTGCCGGTCTTGCCGGCCCGCGACGCCAGCTCGGAAGCCTTCGCGCCGACCGCTGCCGCGCCGCTGCCCGCCGCGTCGGCGGTGTGTTTGCCGACCTCACGAGCCTCGCCACCGGCCGTGGCCATGGCCGATGACAGGTACTCCCATGCCTGCGCGGCCGTCCGCTCGGCCTTGTTCTTCCGCGAGAACATCCTCACAACCTCCTGCTCGGCGGTGCCACCATTCTCCCCCTCCCGCCGCCTGGCGAAACGTGCCCCGCCGTCTGGCAGAAGGTGGTTCGCCGTCATGATGCGGTGGGCCGCACGGCTGGCGTTTCACGCTCGGTGTGTGCACAATCACAGGCGCACAACGCGTTGGACAGGCCGGGTAACCTTGAGCCGATTTGAGTGGAGCACACAGGTGCGTCTCAGGTTCGGCGAATAGCCTTCTGGCAGTCCCCCGAACCTGAAGGGCGGTGACCTTGCCGGCGGGCGTCCCGAGAGGGCGCTTCGTGGCGGGGCTGCCACCCCGGCGCCGGAGCGGCAGGCGAGTCCATCGCGTCCGGTCCGCGCATTGATGGAGAAGGCGCCCGGGAAGATGTCCCGGGCGGGTGGAGGTAAGAGGCGTGACGCTGTCGATAACGACGTCGGCATTGGCGGGAGACGTGGCCGAGATCGCCCTGGCGGGTGAGATCGACGTCGAGAACGCATACGAGATCCGGGAGGCCGTGGCGGCCCAGTTGGCCAGCTCGCACCTCCGTCGCATCGAACTCAGCATGGAGCACGTCTCCTTCATCGACTCCGTCGGCATCAGCGCGCTGGTGGCGGCGTTCCAGTTGGCCGGGGTCAGCGACGTCAAGCTGATCGTCACGCGCCCGAGCCGGTTCGCGCATCGTCAGCTCTGGGTGACCGGTCTGCTCGGCCTGTTCGGCAACCCGGAACCGCACGTCGGCGGCGACCGGGCCGCGCGCGAGCACTCGACCGCGTCGCGGTCGTGACAAGGCCCCGATCAGGAATCTGCCTCGGCCCACGGCAACGGGCCGTCGAAGCCGAGGCGGTACATGTCGAACAACACCGCCGCCTCGACGCCGAGCGCCGGCCCGGCCTGGTTGGCCACCCAGGTCAGCATCGGTCCCGGCTCGGGACCGCCGGCGCCGAGGCCCTTGGTGTACTCGGCGTGCGCCGCCAGCGAGGCGATGCCGCGCCGTAGCGGTTCGCCGGTCACGTCCACCCCGTGCGTCGGCGTGGCGGCACCGCCGTAGCACACGAAGCGCACCCCGCCCCACGTCTCCAGCCCTTCGTCGGCCAGCTCCGGAAAGATCCAACGGTTCCCGGCGTCGCGGGCGGCGTCCAGCACGGCCAGCCCCACGGCGCGGTGATCCGCCTGGTTGACCATGCCGCCGGCCATTCGGATCTCGAACGAACCGGACACGATGATGTCGGGGCGATGCCGCCGGATGGCGCGCGTGATGTCGCGGCGCAGCGCCGTGCCGTACTCGATCACTCCGTCCGGGTGGTCCAGGAACTCCACCACGTCCACGCCCACCTCGCGAGCCCCGGCCCGCTCCTCGGCCTCCCGCAGGGGCCTTGCCTCGTCCGGGTGGATGCCGTCGATCCCCGCCTCGCCCCGGCTGGCCAGCAGGTAGGTGACGTGCTTGCCCTGCGCGGTCCAGCGGGCCACCGCGGAGGCGGCGCCGTACTCGATGTCGTCGGGATGGGCCACCACGGCCATGCACCGCTCCCAGTCCTCGGGTAGCGGCGGCAGGATCTCACTCATCCGGCTAGTCTGCTCTCCCGTGGACCTCGGCCGCCTCCACCCTCAGGCTCGTCTTGCGCTGGCGGCGCAGCAGCGCGCCCCGCTGACCCGGCCCGGCCTGGACGCGGTCCGGCAGAGTATGGCCGCGGCGACACCGGACGAGGTGGGCCCGGGACCAGCCGTGCGACGGGTCACCGACGGGGAGACCGCTTCGGGCGTGCCCACCCGGCTCTACGCGGACGGCCCGCCCGATGCGCCGCTGCTGCTCTACGCCCACGGCGGTGGATGGGTGATGGGCGACTTGACGACCCACGACGGTTTGTGCCGGGAGATCGCAGCCCGCAGCGGTTGGGCGGTGCTGTCCGTGGCATACCGGCGTGCGCCCGAGCATCCGCATCCGGCCGCCGTCGACGATCTGCTCGGCGCGCTCGACCTGGCGGGGGAGCGGGACACCGTCGCGGTCGGCGGGGATTCCGCGGGGGCGCATCTGGCGGTGCTGGCCGCCCGGCGCGCCGACCGTCCGATCGCCGTTCAAGCGCTCCTCTGCCCCGCGCTGGATCCGGCGATGAACTATCCCGATCTCGACGACTTCGGCTTGCACCGGGACGAGATGCGGTTCTTCTGGGACGCCTATCTGCCGCCGGGGATCGATCGCGACGATCCGGGCGTCAACCCGATGCGGGCGGACCCGGCCGGCACCCCGCCGACCGTCGTGATCACCGCGGAGTTCGACATCCTCCGCGACGAGGGGGAGCGCTATGCGGCCCGGCTGCAGGCCGCGGACGTGCCGGTGATCTGCACCCGCTACCAGGGTGTGAACCACAACTTCGTGCGCAAGCTGGCGGTGTTCGATGCGGCCGCGGTGGCCGTGGCGCAGCTCGCGGCGGGACTGCGGCGACTGGCTCCGGCCTCGCCGCGGCCGGCCTGATCGGTGCGTGCTCGGGCGCTCACCACTGCGCGGGAGCGCACGGTTCACCCGCTCCGACCGGCTCCACCTGCAGCGTCGCGTGGTCGATGGCGAAGTCCCGGTGCAGCGCCTCGCGGGCGTCGGCGAGCACGGTGCCCAACTCGGCGGCGGGGCTCAGGGACAGGTGCGCCGACGCCACCTCCATGCCCGAGGTGAGCGTCCAGACGTGCAGGTCGTGCACGTCGGCCACGCCCGGCACGGCGGCCAGCCGGGTGCGCACCGCGGCCACATCGAGGTGGGCCGGGGCGGCCTGCACCAGAATCCGGACGGCCTGGCGGGCCAGCGAGAAGGTCCGCGGAAGGATCATCAGCGCGACCGCCACGGCGGCCACCGGGTCCGCGTACGACCAGCCGGTGGTCGCGATGACGACGGCGGCGATGATGACGCCCACCGAGCCGAGCAGGTCGCCGATGACCTCCAGGTAGGCCCCCCGGACGTTGATGCTCTCCTGCGCACCCGATCGCAACAGCGCGAACGCCACGATGTTGACCAGAAGACCACCGGCCGCGACCACCAGCATGGAACCGGCCGGCACCTCGTGTGGGTCGGTGAAGCGGCCCACCGCCTCGATCAGGACGTAGACCGCGACGCCGAACAGCAGCACCGCGTTGGCCAGCGCGGCGAGCACCTCCAGGCGATAGAGCCCGTACGTGCGGTGCGAGTCGGTGGCGGCCCGACCGGCCGCGTGGATCGCGGCCAGCGCCATCGCGATGCCCAGCACGTCGGTGAACATGTGTCCGGCGTCGGAGAGCAGCGCGAGTGACCCGGTGAGCAGCGCCGCCGCGGCCTCGGCGACCATGAAGCCGGCCAGCAGGCCGGCCGCCCACCAGAGCCGCGAACGGTGCTTGGCACCCGCGTTCGCCACCTGTGCGCCGTGGTCGTGCCCGGCTCCCATGAGACAACCTTCCGTCGCGGACGCCGACCCTGCCAATTTATGTTCACATCGCTATATGTGCAACCGAATCGACGGCCGAGTCGGTGGTATTCACTCTCCAGGTGCGTGGTGCCCTCAGCCCGCCGATGCGCCGCCCGGACGCCAGTCATGCGTGCCGACGCATGTCAGCCGCTGGGTGGCCCGGGACAGCGCGACGTACAGCGTCCGCACACCAGCCCGGTCCACCGCGATCTCGGCCGGCTCCACCAGCACCACCGCGTCGTACTCCATGCCCTTGGCTTGCAGGGCACTCACCACTTGAAGGCGGCCCGGCAGCTCGGCCAGCCAACCGGCCACCTCGGCGCGGCGCTCCGCCGGGGTGATCACTCCGACCGTGCCCGCGACCTCGGCGAGCTGCTTCTGCGCCGCCTCGCGGATGGCGTCGGGCAGCGACGCGGCATCGGTCACCACGTCCAAGGGGTCCACCCCGGTGCTGCGAACCGCGGCGGGCAGCGGCAGGTCCGGCATCACCGAACGGATCACCGACGCGGCCACCGCGAAGATCTCCGCCGAGTTGCGATAGTTCGTGGTCAGCGCGAACGTGTGCCGACGTCGTGACCCCAGCGCCCGGTCACGCGCCCGGTCCAGTTCGGCCTGGTCACCGGGCCACGCGGTCTGCGCCGGGTCGCCGACGATGGTCCAGGACGCGTACTGGCCGCGGCGGCCGATCATCCGCCATTGCAGCGGCGAGACGTCCTGCGCCTCGTCGACCACCACGTGCGCGTACTCCCGGTAATCGTCGTCGCGCTGCACCTGCTGCGCCCGCGCCGCCGCCTGCCGGTCGGCGTAGGTGCTCACCTCATGCACCCCGTCGCGCACGTGGAACGGACTCCGGTTGCGCTTGGCGGGTTGCCGAGGCCGGCCCATCAGCTCGTCCAGCTCGTCCAGCAACGCCACGTCCGCGATCGTCGGGCCGGAGTCGGCCAGCGCGTCGAAGGACCCCTGCAGGGTGGCGATCTCGTCGCGGGACAGGATCCCGTTCGCGTACGCGCGAAGCCGTTCCGGCGTGGCCAGCCAACGCAGCACCCGCATCGGGGTGAGGCGCGGCCACCACGCTTTGAGGAAGGCGCGGAAGTCGCCGCGGTCGGCCAGCTCCGACTCGAACTCCGGCTTCTCCGGCAGGTTGCGGACCTTCAGGCGCTGGGCCTGCGCCCACAGCGCGTCGAACACCGCGTCGAAGCCGTTGCCGCGCACCTCGTTGCGCCGTGCGCCGCGCGGCAGCGCCCGGTGCCGGATGCGGTCCAGCTCCGCCGCTTCCAGCCGCAACAGCGAGCCCTGATAGAGCAAGCGCAACTCGGTGGGTCCGTCCGGCGGCGCGTCGTGCGAGGCCCGCTCCAGCACCCGGCGCATGCGCAGCGACCCCTTCACTGCCGCGACCGGCCCGCTGTCGACCCGCTCGGCCCGGTAGCCGGCGACCAGGGTGCCGAGCGAACGCAGCGTCGCGGTGTCCTCGCCGAGCGACGGCAACACGGTGCTGATGTAGTCCACGAACACACCCGACGGGCCCACCACCAGCACCCCGCCGCCGGCGAAGCGGTTGCGGTCGGAGTACAGCAGGTACGCCGCGCGGTGCAGCGCCACCGCGGTCTTCCCGGTGCCGGGGCCGCCGGTCACGATTGTCACGCCGGCGGCGGGGGAGCGGATGGCCTCGTCCTGTTCGCGCTGGATGGTGGCCACGATGTCGCGCATCCCCGGCCCGGTGGCACGGGAGAGCCCGGCCAGCAGCGCGCCGTCGCCGACCACGCGCATGCCCGGCGGTGCCGCCTCGGGGTCGAGCAGGTCGTCGGAGATGCCGGTGACACGCTCCCGCCGGGACTGGATCATGCGGCGGCGCACCACGCCCAGCGGCTCGGCGGGCGTCGCCCGATAGAACGCCGCCGCGGCGGGCGCTCGCCAGTCGACCACCAGCGGCTGCGCCGACTCGTCGCGGATGCCCATCCGGCCCACGTAGTGGGTGGCGCCGGTGTCCCGGTCGAGCCGGCCGAAGACCAGGCCCTCGTGTTCGGCGTCCAGCGCATGCCGGCGGCGGGCCGCGTGGAAGACCATCGCGTCCCGTTCCACCAGGGAACCGAAGGTGCCCACGCCGGACATCCGGTAGCCCTCCCTCTCGGCCCGCGAGGCGTCCCGGCGCAGCTCGGCCAGCCGGGTGTAGACCCGGTCGACGTGTTCCTGCTCAAGCGCGATCTCCTGTTGCAGGACCGTGGTCTCACTCACCCCGGCCTCGTTCACCTGGCCTCGCTCACTCGGACCTCGCCCGCGGCGTTTCGCCGCCAGCCGCACCTCGCGCTGCTCACCGGGTCCCCGTTCTCGTGTTCGTCGACGCCGCCCGACCTGTCGCGAGCGAGCAATCGAACTTACCCCCTCGGCGCGGGCGGTGAGCACCCGAATCACGTGCCGCCGTCGTTGCGGCTCAGGCGGCGCGTTCCAGGCCGGTGGGTGGCGGTGTCCGGCGGTCGCGCCGGTGCGCCGCCGCGGCGCGTGCCACGATCGCGCTCAGCGTGGCGGTGACCTCGTCGCCGCGTTCCAGCATCAGCATGTGACCGGCGCCGGGGCAGACGGTCAACTCGGCTCCGGCGAGCGCCTCGGCGATGGACTCCGCGCACGGCGGCGGGGTCAGCCGGTCCCGGTCGCCGACCAGCGCGGCGGCCGGGACCGGGGGCAGCGACGTCAGCGTCGCGAGCCGGTGCTGGGCCCCGATGGAGGGGCGGAAGCCACCGATCGAGCGCAGCGTGGCCCGGCCCACGGCCCGCATCGTGGCGTCGAGGGACGGGCCGTCACAGTCGTCGCCAAACAGCAGCCAGCGCACCGCCGGTCGCAGCACCGGCAGCGCGGCCCGGTGCGGACGCCAGGCACCGCAGCGAGCGAGCACGCCCGCGCCCACGGTCTCCCCGATCCGCATCAGCATGGCCAGCGGGTCGGGCAATCCGTAACGCGTATGGGTGACGCCCTCCGCGGTGGTGGAGACGAACAGCAGCCCGCGCACCCGGTCGGCGAACTCGTCCGGGTGTGCCGCCGCGTACTCCATGATCGTCATGCCGCCCATCGAATGGCCGACCAGCACCACCGGGCCGCGGGGAGCGTGCCGCCGCAGCACGGCGGCCAGGTCCTCGCCCAGACGGCTCAGCGTGGCCGCGCTGAGCCGGGTCGCGCCGGAGCCGCCGTGTCCGCGGGCGTCGTATGCGACGATCCGTACGGTGCCGGAATCGCGCAGCGCCGCGATCTGATGCCGCCAGATGTGCCGGTCCAGACACCAGCCGTGCAGCAGCACGACGGTGATCGGTGCGTCCGAGGGGCCGGACGTCTCGACGCGCAGGCGCACGCCGTCGGAGACGGTCAGTGACGCGCGCTCGGGCATGGGCACCTCCGTGTGTCGCACGGCCCCGCTGTACCCACGGGTAATAAGCATCACGCGTGATCGGCGGAAAAGCCAGACCTTAGGCCGCGTTTCGCCAGCCCCGGCCGGCCCGCCACGAGGAGAAACGTGAGATCGCGGGCATGAGCTGAAGAGTACGACGCCGATGCGCGAGAATCATGACCATGACGCACCCCTCGCCCCGGCACACTCCCACCACCGCGCTGGCCGAGCTGATCGACGGCAACCGGCGCTTCGTCGGAGGGCGGCCGGTGCACGGGCACGACGTGGCCGCCGCCGCTGCCGCCTCCAGCGGCCAGGAGCCGCACGCGGTTGTCCTCGGTTGCATCGACTCGCGGGTTCCGCTGGAGGCGATCTTCGACCAGACCTTCGGATCGATCTGTGTCGTGCGCTCCGGCGGGCAGGTGGTCGACCGGGCCGTGCTGGGCTCGGTGGCCTTCGCGGTGAACGCGCTGGGTGCCGCCTTGGTGATGGTGCTGGGGCACGTGCGGTGCGGCGCGGTGGGCGCGGCCGTGGACGCGTGCCGCGCGCAGCAGCGTCCCGGCGGAGACGTCGGCTTCCTGGTCGCGGAGATCGAGCCGGCGGTCCGCGAGGCGGGCCTCGACCATCCGGACGCGGCGGACCGGGCGATGCGCGCACACGTCGCCCGCACCGTGCGCCGGATGCGAGAGATGGCGGAGATGGCGGAGGCGGTGGCGTCCGGTGCGGTGGACGTGGTGGGTGCCGTCTACGACCTGGACACGGGACGTGTCGATCTGTTGGACGTGCCGGCCGTTGCGCGATGAAGGGGCGCGATGGGGGCTGAGACCCGCGCCCCGGTGATCAACTTGTCGTGATCTTCACCAAAGGTGAAAAGGCACTCTCCGGGCGCGGCCCGGAGAGTGCCTTTTGTGTGGCCGGTCAGCCCTCGAAGACGCCCGCGTCGACGAGGCGCTTCTCGGTGGTGTCCCAGCCGTGGGCCGGGAACGACTCGTTGAGGGCGCTGAGCTCGTTGCGAATCTTGGTGCCGTGTCCGGCCGCTGCCAGCGTGCGGATCTCCTCGACGAAGGCCTCGGAGTCGGTCTTCAGGTGCGCGGTCTTGCCGTTGGTCAGGTTACGCACATAAGCGAAACGGCCGTCGGCAAGCGGAATGAGGTATTTGTACTCGCCGAGCACGCTCAGGGCGCCGCCGGCGCCCTGACCGGCGCGGACTGATGCGCGGGCGGTCTTCGAGGTGTTGCTCGCCACGGCAGAACTCCTAGGGAAAGCAGAAAAAGGGCCGGAACAACTTTACACGACGCGCCCCCGGCCGTGCCGTCCGAGCGGTTTGCGGCGTTAGGACGAGTGGGCCATTGTGGCCGCCAGCCAGTCGATATTGCGGTTTCTCTGGCGCACCATCCGCACCACCCGGCATCATGGGACACGATCAACCGCGGTCGAGGTCGTAGGGGAAGACGCATCTCGGTCTTCGGGAGGTCACCGTGCCAACGTGTGGCGTCGTATACGTCCACTCGACCCCGCTCGCCGTGTGTCAACACGTCGAATGGGCGATAGCGCGCGTCCTGACCGCGCCGGCAAATCTGCATTGGACCGCACAGCCCGTAGACCCCGGGATGCGCCGGTCGGAATGCAGTTGGTCCGGTCGGCCGGGAACCGGCGCCGAGCTGGCTGCTGCCCTGAGGCAGTGGCCCATGATCCGTTTCGAGGTCACCGAGGATCCGAGTCCCGGCGTCGACGGTGAGCGTTTCATGCACGTTCCCGGGCGCGGGTTGTTCCGCGGCACCATCGGGGCAGCCGGCGATATTCAGCTCGGCGAGGACCGCCTGCGCAGCATCATGGCCTCCGCACCGGCCCCGGAGGCGTTGTCACACGCCCTGGACAAGGCGCTGGGCACCGCATGGGATGCCGAGCTGGAGCCGTACCGGTACGCCGGTGACGGTGCTCCCCTCACGCTGCTGACCCGCGTCGGATAACGATTTTCCGGGGGTGCCCACTCCCGGCACGCCTGCGGCTGATCGAATGACGCGGTGAAGATGGTGTCGCGCGTCGTCCGGCGCTTCCCCGTGGCTCTGGCCGTCCCGCTCGTCCTGGTCGCCCCGCTGGCCCTGACCGCCGGGTGCGGTTCTGATGCGCCGCCGGCTCCCGCCGCTTCCGCCACCGCCCGCCCGTCGGGCCCTGCGCCGTCCGCCGGGTCGGCGTCGCCTTCCCCGTCGCCCACCGGTGATCCCGCCGAACGCGCCGCGGCGGCGGTCCGCCGGATGACCGACGCGGATCTGGCCGGCCAGGTGCTGATGCCGTACGCGTACGGCAACGACGCGACCCGGGTGGATGCGGCATCGATCGCGGGCAACCGGCAGATCGGCGGCGTGGACACCCCGGCCCAGATGATCACCAAGTTCCGGCTGGGTGGCCTCATCCTGGTCGGATTCAGCGCGCAGGACCCGACCGGCAGCACCAACCCGACCACCAACGTGGAAAACCCGGAACAGGTCCGCACCCTCACCGCGGGGCTGCAGCAGGCCGCGGCCGGGCTGCCCAGCGGCGCGCCCCTGCTCATCGGCACCGACCAGGAGTACGGCGTGGTGACCCGGGTCACGGACGGCGTCACCATGCTGCCGTCCGCCATGGGTTTCGGCGCCGCAGGCGCGCCCCGCCTCACCGAGACCGCCTGGCACGCCGCCGGTGCGGAACTCGCCGCGATGGGCATCAACCTGGACTTCGCCCCGGTCGCGGACACCCTCGGTGCGCAGGGCAGCGCGGTGCTCGGCTCCCGGGCGTACGGCGCGGATGCCAAGGCCAACGCCGAGCAGGTGGCGGCGGCCGTGCGCGGCCTGCAATCGGCTGGCGTCTCGGCGGCGCTGAAGCACTTTCCCGGCCACGGGCACACCACCGCGGACAGCCACGCCGAACTGCCCGTGGTCGAGCAGAGCATGAAGGCGTGGAAGAACCAGGACCGGCCGCCGTTCACGGCGGGCATCGCGGCCGGCGCCGACGTGGTGATGTCCGGTCACCTGGACGTCAAGGCGCTCGACCCAGGGGTGGCCGCCACCTTCAGCCACAAGGTCATGACCGATGTGCTGCGCGGCCAGATGAAGTTCACCGGCGTCGCGGTCACCGACGCGATGAACATGGCGCCGGCGAAGAAATGGTCACCGGGGGAGGCCGCGGTGCGTGCCCTGAACGCGGGCAACGATCTGCTGCTGATGCCGCCGGACCTGATCGCCGCCCGGGACGGGATCGTGGCCGGGCTGGCCGACAAGAGCCTTCCCCGCAGCCGCCTGGAGGAGGCAGTCACCCGGATCCTGACGCTGAAGTTCCGGCGTGCCGGCGCGGAGCAGCCGGAACTCTCCACGGTCAACTCCGCCGAGCACCAGCAGGCGGCGCGGGCCGCCGCCGCGGCGGCGATCACCGTGCTGCGCGGGTCGTGCACCGGGCCGCAACTGGGCGGCGTGGCGGTGACCGTGACCGCGGCGCGCGGGCGGGAGGTCGCGCGGGTGGCCCTGGTCAAGGCCTTGCAGGCGGCGGGCGTCGAGGTGCACGCCAGCGGCGGGAAGATCGTGCACCTGGTCGGGTACGGCGACCGGACGACCGACCTGCGCAGCGACGCCGATGTCACGGTCATGATGGACACGCCGTACCTGCTGAGCGCCGCCCGTTCCCCGGTGCTGATCGCCACGTACTCGTCCAGCCCAGCGTCGATGGCGGCGCTGGCCGACCTTCTCGCCGGGCGGGCGGACGCGCCCGGCCGCTCCCCGGTCGCCGTCTCCGGACTGCCCCGCAGCGTCTGCCGGACATAGGCCCGCAGCGTCGGCGGAAATGAGCGAGCCGCCCGGCCGGTGTCGGTGCACCGGCCGGGCGGCCCTGTGATGTCGCGTCGCGTCCTACAGCGGGATGTTGCCGTGCGTGCCCCGCGCGGCGGGCGCGGCGGCCAGCGCTTCGGCGATGCGCCGGCGCGTCTCCGCCGGCCGGATCACCTCGTCGACCACGCCGATCTCCAGCGCCCGGCCGACGCCGCCGGCCACCCGCGTCTGCTCGGCGATGAGCTGCTCGCGCAGCGCCTCACGCTCGTCGTGCGGAGCGGCGGCCAGCTTCTTGCGGTGCAGGACGTTCACCGCGGCGCTGGCACCCATCACCGCGATCTCCGCGTCCGGCCAGGCGAACACGGCGGTGGCACCCAGCGAGTGCGAGTTCATCGCGATGTACGCGCCGCCGTACGCCTTGCGCGTCACCAGCGTCACGCGCGGCACCACCGCTTCGGCGAAGGCGTGCAGCAGCTTGGCGCCGCGACGCACCACGCCATCCCACTCCTGGCCCAGACCGGGGAGGTACCCGGGCACGTCCACCAGCACGATCAGCGGCACGCCCAGCGAGTCGCACATCCGTACGAACCGGGCCGCCTTCTCCGCGCTGGACGCGTCCAGACATCCGCCCAGGCGTAGCGGATTGTTCGCGATCACGCCGACCGTGCGGCCACCGAAGCGGCCCAGCGTGGTGACGATGTTCGGCGCCCACTTCGCGTGCAGTTCCACGCCCGGAGCGTCCAGCAGCGCCTTCACGACCGGCTTCACGTCGTACGCCCGGCTGGCCTCCGCCGGCATGCTGGCGCCCAGGTCGTGGTTCTCGTCGCCGGTGGCCACGTCGTCGGCGACCACCCGGCCCTGGTGACCGAGCAGCGAGGCCAGCGCGCGGGCCTGGTCCATCGCCGTCTCGTCGTCCTTGGTGGTGATGTGCACGACGCCGGACCGCCGGCCGTGCGGCTCGGGACCGCCCAGCCGCTCCATGTCCACCTGCTCGCCGGTGACGCTGCGGACCACCTCGGGCCCGGTCACGAAGATGCGCCCGGCCTTGCTCATGATCACGATGTCGGTCAGCGCCGGTCCGTACGCGGCGCCGCCCGCGGCCGGGCCGAGCACCACGGATATCTGCGGCACCCGGCCGGAGGCGCGGACCATGGCGGCGAACACCTGGCCGACGCCGTCCAGGGCAACGACCCCTTCGGCCAGCCGGGCACCGCCGGAGTGCCACAGGCCGAGCACCGGGACTCGATCCTGCACGGCGGTGTCGATCGCGTCGACGATGCGGCGGCATCCGGCGAGGCCCATCGCGCCGCCCATCCGGGTGCCGTCGTTCGCGAAGGCGATCGCGGGCGTCCCGTTCACCTCGCCCCGCGCGAACAGCACGCCGGAGTCGTCGGCGGGCACCAGCAGGCGAAGGGTTCCCTGGTCGAAGAGGTTGCGCAGGCGCAACTCGGGATCGCGATAGTCGACGCTCGGCGCGTCGATGCCCGAAGAGGTGGTCGTCATGGCGTTCTCCTGATCGGTGAGGTCACACTCGGGTGAAGAGGAGAGCCACGTTGTGGCCGCCGAAGCCGAACGAGTTGTTCAGCGCGGCCGGGATCTCCATCGGACGGGCCTTCAGTGCGGCCACATCCAGGTCCAGTTCATCGTCGGGGTCGTCCAGGTTGATGGTCGGCGGGACGATGCTGTCCCGGATCGCCAGGATGGTGGCGATCGACTCGAGCGCGCCGGCGGCGCCGAGCAGATGGCCGGTCATCGACTTGGTGGAGGTCAGCACCGGATGGTCGCCGATCGCCTTCCGGATGCCGTGGATCTCCGCGATATCCCCGACCGGGGTCGAGGTCGCGTGCGCGTTGACGTGCACGACGTCCGTGCCGGACAAACCGGCATCGCGCAGTGCCATGGTCATCGCACGGATCCCGCCCAGACCCTGCGGGTGCGGCTGGACGATGTCATAGCCGTCCGAGGTGATTCCGGCACCGGCCAGCCGCGCATAGACCCTCGCTCCGCGAGCGGCGGCGTGGTCGGCGCGTTCCAGCACCAGGGTGGCGCAGCCTTCACCGAGCACGAAACCGTCGCGGGCCTTGTCCCAGGGGCGCGAGGCGCGTTCCGGTTCGTCGTTGCGCACCGACATCGCCCGCATGGAGGCGAAACCGGCGATGGGAAGCGGGTGGATGACCGCCTCGGTGCCGCCGGCCAGGACCACGTCGGCCCGCCCGGCGCGGATCAGGTCGTAGCCCAGCGACAGCGCCTCCGCGCCGGTGGCGCAGGCGCTGGCCATCGAGTGGACGCCGGCCCGGGCGCCCAGCTCCAGACCGACCCATGCGGCCGGTCCGTTGGGCATCAGCATCGGCACGGTGTGCGGGCTGACCCGGCGGGGCCCCGACGCCTCCAGGATGTCGTCCTGGTTGAGCAGGGTGGTGGCGCCTCCGATGCCGCTGCCGAGGCTGACCGCCAGCCGTTCCGGGTCGAGGCCGGAATCGGCCAGGCCGGCATCCGCCCACGCCTGATGGGCGGCGATCAACGCGATCGCCTCCGAGCGGTCCAGGCGGCGCATCTTGACCCGCTCGATGACCTCGGAGGGATCCACGGCGAGGTGTGCGCCGATGCGGACGGGCAACTGGGCGGCCCACTCCTGGGTGAGCGGTCCCACCCCGGAGCGGCCGGCGAGCAATGCGTCCCAGGTGGACGCGACGTCCCCGCCCAGCGGGGTTGTCGCGCCCAGCCCGGTGACGACGACGTCTGTGGAACTCATGTCAGTGGTTCGCCTCGATGTACGAAACGGCGTCGCCGACGGTCTTGAGGTTCTGCACCTCGTTGTCGGGGATCTTGACGCCGAACTTCTCCTCTGCCGCGACCACCACCTCGACCATGGACAGCGAGTCGACGTCCAGGTCGTCGGTGAAGGACTTCTCCTCGGCGACGTCGTCGGGGCTCACGCCGGCGACCTCCTCAAGGATCTCGGCGAGGCCGGACGTGATGTCAGCGCGAGTTGCCATGTGTGGTTCGTTCCTCTCGGGTGATGGGTACTGCTCGCGGGCAAATCGTCCGCCGTCCTGTCAAGGACAGCGGATGACCTGGCCGGCGTAGGTGAGGCCGCCGCCGAAACCGAACAGCAGCACCGGAGCGCCGGAGGGCACCTCGCGCCGCTCGATCAGTTTGGACAGGGCCAGCGGCACGCTTGCCGCGGAGGTGTTGCCGGACTCGACGAGATCCTTGGCGACCACACAGGCCGGGTTGAGGTCGAGCCGCTTCACGATGCCGTCGATGATGCGCACGTTCGCCTGGTGCGGCACGAAGGCGGCCAGCTCGTCCGGACGCACGCCGGCCTTCTCGCAGGTCTCGCGGGCGAACGGGGCGAGCAGGGTGGTGGCCCAGCGGAACACCGCTTGGCCGTCCTGCCGGATGTACGGCCGCCACCCCTCGATGGTCAGCGCCTCGCCGCGTTCCGGGGCGGAACCCCACAGCACCGGGCCGATGCCCGCCTGCTCGCCGTCCGGCACGGCGGTCACCACCGCCGCCCCGGCACCGTCGCCGAACAGCACGGCCGTGCTGCGATCGGTCCAGTCGGTCAGGTCGGACAGCTTCTCCGCGCCGATGATCAGCACGTTGTGTGCCGCCGCGGCCCGGATCGCGTGGTCCGCGGTGCCCAGCGCGTACGAGAACCCGGAGCATGCGGTGTTCAGGTCGAAGGCGGCCGGGGTCGCGATGCCGAGCCGGCTAGCCACCCGCGTCGCCACGTTCGGGCAGCGGTCCGCCGAGGAACAGGTCGCCACCGCGACCATGTCGATGTCCGCGGCCGTGAGGCCGGACGACGCCAGCGCCTTCTCCGCGGCGAAGGTGGCCATGTCGGCGACCGTCTCCTGGTCGGCGACGCGCCGCTCGGCGATGCCGACCCGGTCACGGATCCACTGGTCGTTGGTGTCCATGACCTGGGCGAGGTCGTCGTTGGTGACGACACGCGAGGGCTGGTAGTGGCCCATCGCGACGATGCGGGAACCTGCGGTCATCAGAGCGCTCCTTCGGCCGCGACGGAACGGGGGATCAATGCGCCTCGGGCGCGGGCCGGACGGGGGCGCCGCACGGCGTCTGCCCGGGTCACGACGGGCCGCCGATGCGGGCGACTGGCTGTCCCGGTGCCACCGGATCGTCGTCGCTGGCCAGCCACTCGGTCAGGACGCCGGCCGCGTGCGCCGTCACCTCGACCGAGCCCTGCCGGGTCATCACCTGTCCGACGGCCTGGCCGACGGCGATGGTGTCGCCTTCCGCGAGGCCGTCCACCGGGCGGAACATGCCCGCGCTGTTCGCCACGACCACCCAGAACAGGGGCGTCGGCTCGTGGGTGGGCGCCATGCCGTGCCGCGCGATCAGGTCGCGGGCCGCGGGCAGGTCGGCCGGTGTGTTCAGGGTGACGATCTCGGGTGCGCCGTCGCCCTTGAGCTCGCGTTTGATCAGGCCCGCCAGCGTGCCTGCGGGAGGCAACTCGACGATGCCGGTGACGCCGAGATCACGCATGGTACGCATGCACAAATCCCAGCGCACCGGCGAGGTGACCTGCCGGACGAGGCGCTGCAGCATCTCTCGGCCGTGGATGACCGCGGCGCCGTCCATGTCGGACAGCAGGATGCGTGCGGGGTCCGTCGTGGTGACGCCGCCGGCCATCGCCGCCAGCGCCTGCTCGGCGGGGGCCATGTACGGCGTATGGAACGCGCCGGCCACCTGCAACGCTCGTACGCGTGCCGATGCGGGTGGTTCCTCGGCGAACTTGGCCAGCGCATCCAACGCGCCGGCCGCGACGATCTGACCGGCGCCGTTACGGTTGGCCGGGTGCAGGCCGTGCCGGGCGATCGCCTCAACGACCTCGTCCGCGTCCCCGCCGAGCACGGCGCTCATCCCGGTCGGGTCGAGCGCGCAGGCGGCGGCCATCTCTCGGCCGCGCACGCCGGCCAGGGTGATCGCGGTTTCGCCGGACAACACCTCAGCGAGCGCCGAGGCTCCGAGCTCTCCGACGCTGTGCCCGGCCACCAGGGCGACGTCATGCATGGGCAGATGCTCGGCCGCGAGCAGCGAGGCGGCCACGAGCAGCGGCTGGGTCCGCGCGGTGTCCTTGATCTCCTCCGCGTCGGCTTCGGTGCCGAGGTGGATCAGATCCACCCCGGCCAGCGCGGACCACCAGCGCAGCCGGGATTCGGCTCCGGGCAGTTCGAGCCATGGAGCGAGAAATCCGGGCTTCTGTGATCCCTGACCGGGAGCGAGAACGGCGAGCACGTCTTCGACTCTTCCTGATCAACCGGCGACAAGCGGTAGCTGCCAGGCACGAAACCCTCCTACCAGCGTTGGAGGTTTCCTACAAAAGGTGAGTCGGTTTGTTGCTTTGGCGGCTTTTGTCAGCACCCGTCAAGTCGCCGGGTCGAGCCGTCCGATGGCCAGCGCCATCCGCAACGCGAACGCGTCCCGGCCGTCCAGCGGGGACAGGCCCGTCACCTCGGACACCCGCTTGAGCCGGTATCGGACGGTGTTCGGGTGCACGTACAACTCACGGGCCGCGCTCTCCAGCACGCCGCCGGCGGCGAAGAACGCGTCAAGCGTCTCCAGCAGGCCGCCGCCCGCGCGTGCCACCGCGCCGTACGCGTCATGCCGCAGGGCACGGCGGGCCTCCATGTCGCCGGCCAGGGTGCGCTCCGGCAGCAGGCCGTCCGCGGAGACCGGTGTCGGCGCACCCGGCCAGGCAGGCGCCGCACGGAAACCGGCCAGCGCCGACCGCGCCGACTCGGTGGCCTGATCCAGTGACGGCACGGCCGGGCCGACCACGATCGGCCCCGAGCCGAACGCGGGTGCCAGTTGACCGGCGATGGCCAGCGGATCGGTGGCGCCGCCCATGACCACGACCAGCCGGTCACCGTGTACGCCTCCGACCACCTCGATCCGCGCCCGCCGGGCCGCCCGGTACACCGTGTGCAGCACCGCGGTGATGTCCCCGCCCGGCGAGCGGCCCACCACGACCGCGACCGGCGGCGCATCCGCCCAGCCCAGCGCGGCGGCGCGGCTGGCCAGCACGTCGGCGGAATCGCCGCGCAGCAGGGCGTCCACGAGCAGCGCCTGCAGCCGGGCGTCCCAGGCACCGCGCGACTCCGCCGCGCGGGCGTACACCCGTGCCGCGGAGAAGGCGATCTCCCGGGAGAACTTGAGGATCGCCGTGGTCAGCGCTTCCTCTTCACCGTCGGCGGCCAGCTCGGTCACCTGGGACTCGGCCACATCGATGGTCACCTTGATGAGGGCGACGGTCTGGGTCAGTGTGATCGACCGGGCCAGGGCCCGCGGCGCGGCGGCGAACACCTCGTCGGAGATCTCCTGCGTGTCGGCGGCGAGGGTGCCGCCGGAGCGGAGCCACTCGACCAGCGACCGGACTCCCGCCTGGGCCACCAGCATCACCCAGGAACGCTGGTCGGCAGGTAACACCCGGAACCAGGGGAGCGTCTCTTCCATGCGGGCCACCGCAGACGAGGCCAGTGCACCCGCATGACGCTCGATGTGCACCAGCGTGGCGGCCAGCGGCGCTGAGCTGGGCGCCTGCTTCGAACGTGCCGTTTGTGCCACGGATCCAGCCTTTCACGGCGCACCCCAGAACCGACTGCGCTCCCGTCGGTTGTCTCATTGGCGGTATTTGACGGTTGTCGCCGTGCGCCTGTGCCGCGGTTTCGGTCGGTGACCTGGCAAGGTGTCATCCCTGGGGCACCGCCGGGCCGGCGACGCGACGAGGCGTCCGCCCGGCACGACCGAGATGTGGACGCAACGGGGCGTCAAATGCGCGCCGCGCGGGCGAGCGGCGCAGGGATGGCCGGTGCGGTGGCGGTTCGAGCCCGAAGGATCCGCCCCCGGCGACCGAGAGGCGCAGGCCGGACGGCGAGGCACGGGTGCGAACCGCGATGGTGCTCGGGTAAAGCCGGGTGCGCACCTGCCGATGGAACGGCAATGCCGTCGAGACCGCGGTTCGCGCGGGGTGAAGGAGGCAAGATGCCGGAACGGGACCACGGGCAAGTGCCAGCACGGGACAACGCCGCTGCCGCACAGGCCGCGCTCACCGCCGTGGCCGAGATTTCCGCAAGCCGTGCTTCCAGCGGCTGCCGCACCCGGCTGCACGGTTGGGCGGGAGGCCATCTGCACGGTGCGGTCCGGCCGCGGCGCAGGGCCCCCGGCCATGGGCGTCCACCCAGCCGGTGGTGCTGAGGGGGCGGTCTCGGACGGTGTCTCACCCGAGAGGGTGAGGCACGGCGCGTCGCGCGGGTTCGGGCTGTTCCAGGGCGACACCGTGATGTGGTGGACGACAAGAGACGGCTGATCCTGGACCAGGCGCTCGCTCTGGTCGACGAACGCGGGCTGGCCGCCATGTCCATGCGCGCCGTGGCGGAGCGGGTGGGGCTCACCTCCATGGCGCTCTACCCGTACGTGGGGGGCAAGGACTCGTTGCTCGACGGGCTCGTCGACCTGCTCAACCTGGAGCTGGACGCTGCGTACCGCAACGGGCAGACGGAGCTGGACTGGCGGCAGCGTCTGCGCGCGCTGGGCCGTGCCGTGCGCGCCCTGGCACACGCTCATCCCGGTGCCTTCCCGTTGCTGCTGAACCGCCCCGCGGCGGCCGCTTCGGCGTCCTGGCTGGCCGCGGCGCTGCGCGGCATCCTGCATGATGCTGGGCTGCCGCCGGGCCGGGTGCCGGGGATGGCCCGGATGATCTGCGCCCTGCTGCTGGGCTACTGCACCGGCGAGGTGACCGGAGGTCTGCCGGACGCCTCGGCGCGGACCGCCGAGGAGGACTACGACCAGGCGATGGTTGATCTGACGCGGTTGGTGGAGGTAGCCGTACGGGTGGGGTAAGTACATTTTGCCCCGATGTGAACGCTTGTTGCCTATAACAGGAGGCATGGACAGCGACGACGAAGCTCTGCGCGAGTTCGTCACGAAGAGGTACCCACGCCTGCGCCGCTCGGCGTTCCTCATGGGCGGGGACTGGTCCCAGGCCGACGAACTGGCCCGGGACACTCTGGCGAGGCTGATCACCGACAGCCAGCGCGGCGTCGTCGCGGATCCCGACGCGTACGCCTTCGGCGAGCTGATGGCCGCGTTCCGGCGCCGGCCCGGCCGTCGCGAGCACATCTTCGTCGCCGCACCGGACTGTCCCGGCGCGCAGCCGCGAACCGTGCTGATCCTCGACGCCCTGCACCGCCTGGCCCCCCGGTGTCGTGCCGTGCTGGTGCTGCGGCATGTCGACGGCTTCGCGGTGGACGAGACAGCGGACCTGCTCGGCATGGACGACGCCCAGGTCGAACGCTACGAAGCGGCCGGTCTCGCGGCCATGGAGACGATGCTGGCGACATCGGGATGATCGAGCTCGGCCGCGTCCTCGACGACGTCTTCGACGGCGAACCCGGCGCCGACGGGGCGGTCGACGCCGTCTACCGCCGTGCGGACGAGATGCGCCGCCGCAAGATCCGAGCGGTCATCTCCGCCGGACTGGCCTCGGCCGCGGTGGTGGTCGCGGTCGGCTACGGCGTCGCCACGCTGGTGATCCCCCGGTCCGCCGCGGGCACACCGGGCGCCGACCCGGCGGCCAGCGGGTCGGCGGAACCGCCGGACCAGGTGCTCGCCGCCCTTCGCCCGGTGGTCGGGGACGACCTGATGGTGCTGCCGCGGCATCCGAGCCGGGGTGCCGGCTGGCGGCAGTATCTGACGGTCGGCACGGACGGCCGGTCCCGCGGGCTGATCGAGGTCAGCGTCTACGACGCACCGGACGACCTGTGCTTCCCAGTGCTCGCCGATGCGGGCGCCTGCGCGCGGCCGGAGCACCGCGACGGCGTCGACTTCGTCCGGTACGCCTTCGACAGCGACGTGGATTGGCAGGTCAACGAGGTGATCGCGCGTCGGCGGGCGGACGGCCGGACGATCGTGGTGCTGGCCACGGGGGAGCGGGGCACCGGGAGCGCCGCCGCTGGACGCCCACCGCTGACCGGCGCGCAAGCGACCGAGGTGGCGACGGCGGGCACCGTGGCGGCGGCGTTCGACGGGGGAGAGCAGTGCAACGGACCCGATCCGGTGTGCCCGGTCCTGCGGGTGCGGGTGCCGGTGCCGGCTCCGGTCGACGACTGACAGCCAGGATCTGCAGCGTCAGACCCGGCGGCGGATCAGGAAGGCGATGCCCGCGAGGCCGAGCAGGATCACCCCGAGGACCGCGCCGTTGAGCAGGAACAGCCGTCGCATGTCGTCGAACACGCCGCGGGCGGTCGCCATCGGGTCGATGTCCTGGGTGGTGACCTCTTCACCGATGCCGCCGCCGATGCCGCCACTGGTGACGTCGGCCTTCTCGGCCAACGGTGCGCCCGCGATCCGCAGCGACTCGGACATGGTGAGCCGGCCGTAGAACCACCCGTCGGTCTTCTTCCCGGCGGGCTGCTTGGCCGGGCGGTGTGCCCGCGGCCCGCCGCTGGCCAGCGGGTAGAGGTCATAGACCTGCTGCGCCTTGTCCTTGATCAGCACGGTCATGGTGTATTTCGGCCCGAGCTTGTCCTCCTCGGGAGCGCTGGTCTGCGGCTTGGCCGTGGCCAGCCAGTTGACCTCGCTCAGCAGGCGGCCGAACAGTGCCGCCTTCGCCGATTTCTGCACCACGATCGGGCTGTCGCCGAGTTCCTTGCTGGCGATCTTCACTGCGGAGGGAGTGGGTTTCTTCGGCGCGGCATGCGCGCTGGCCGGCATGACGCCGACCGCCACGACCGTGGCGACGGCGAACGCGCCAACCGTCGCCATGATGCGTGTGAATGCCCCTCGAACCACCGTCCGGCCTCCCCGCCCCGTTGGTTGGACACGGCTGAAATTCCACTGCCGCCTCGTCAGCGTCCCCTGCGGATCCCCAGTGGCGCATCCGGAGAGCAAGCAATTTGTTGCTATCTGTGATCTGCGCCGTACGTTCGGAGATTCGCGCTGCATGAGGCGACGGTCATTGATCGATGACGGGATACTACCCAGCCCGGGCGACGCATAACCTGCTCGATCACCCGGGCCGCGCATAGTCATACCGGTATGACGCCGGATCGATACCGGATGGTTGCAATCGCGTTAAAGCTGGGCTCGGGCGGCGGCAATCCGGGCCAGTGTCCGGTCGCGGCCGAGCACCTCCAGGGACTCGAAGAGCGGCAGGCCAACCGTACGTCCGGTCACCGCCACGCGTACCGGTGCCTGGGTCTTGCCCAGCTTGAGCCCGCGTTCCAGGCCGACCTGCTCCAAGGCCGCCTTCAACGGTTCCGCCGTCCACGACTCGACGTCGGCGAACGCGCGCGCGGCGGCGTCCAGGATCTCGGCGGCACCCTCCTTCATCGCCTTGGCCCAGGCGCCCTCGTCGGAGGCGGGCCGGTCGAGGAAGAGGAAGTCGACGTAGTCAACGATCTCGGCGAGCGTCGCGATGCGGGTCTGCGCCAGTGGGGCGACCGCCGCGAACACCTGCGGATCGAAGGCTGCCGGATCCCACGGCGGCGCGGCGATGGTCCCGGTGCCGGCCAGCCACGGCGCGCAGACCGCGGTGAACTCCGTCGGCGACAGCGCCCGGATGTAGTCGCCGTTGAACGCGCGCAGCTTCTTGATGTCGAAGAAGGCCGGCGCGTGGCTGACCTCGGCGATGCGGTACTCGTCCTCGATCACCGACCACGGGACGATCTCCCGGTCGCCGGACGGCGCCCAGCCGAGCAACATCAGATAATTGCGCATGGTGGCGGCGAGGTAGCCCTCATCCCGGTACGCCTCCAGGGCCACCTTGTCCCGGCGCTTGGACAGCTTCTGCCGCTTCTCGTTCACGATCACCGGCACGTGCGCCCAGACCGGCGGCGTGGCACCCAGTGCCTCCCAGAGCATCTGCTGTTTGGGCGAGTTGGGCAGGTGCTCCTCGCCGCGGATCACGTGCGTGATGCGCATGCTGAGGTCGTCGACGACGTTGGCGAGCAGGAAGACCGCCGAACCGTCGCTGCGGGCGACGACGAAGTCCTCGATCAGCTTGTTCTCGAAGGTGGGCTTGCCGCGGACCAGGTCCTCGACCACGGTCTCACCGTCGTCGGGCGTGCGGAACCGCAGGGCGCGTCCCTCGCCCGGCCCGAGCTCGCGATCCCGGCAGAAGCCGTCGTATCCGGTGTGCTTGTTGCCGGTGCGCGCCACCACGTCGTCCCGCGTGCAGTCGCAGTAGTACGCACGCCCCTCGCCGTACAGCCGGGTGGCCGCGGCGGTGTGGTCGGCCGCGTACGACGACTGGAAGTACGGGCCTTCGTACGTCCCGCGCTCGATGCCGAGCCAGTCCAGCGCCGAGAGGATGCCCTCGGTCCACTCCGGACGGTTGCGGGCGGCGTCGGTGTCCTCGATGCGCAGCACGAAGACACCGTCGTGCTGCTTGGCGAAGATCCAGTTCTGGAGGGCCGAGCGGGCGCCGCCGACGTGGAACATTCCGGTTGGAGAAGGGGCGAAGCGTACGCGTACTGTCACCCGCCCAGCCTACGGCGACCGTCCAGGAGGATTCCCCGGACCTGGCGTGCCCGCATTGACGATTATTAGTAAGACTTCCTAATATTCGACGACCCGGTCATCCCCGCGGCGCCTGCCGGTGCCGGACAGAAGGGTTCCCCCATGTCGCGTACCTCAAGAAGAATGGCCGCCGCGGCGGCCACCGTCGCCACCGCGGCCTGCGGCACCGTTGCCGCCCTCGCCGTGCAAGGCACCTCCGAGGCGGCCGTGCTGCCGAACGGTTTCCGCAGCGTCGGATACATGCCGTCCTGGTCCGGCAGCGTCACCGCCGTCCAGTACTCGAAGCTCACCCACATCAACTACGCGTTCGCGCTGCCCAACGCCAACGGCACGCTCCGGCCGATCGAGAACACCGGCAAGCTTCAGCAACTGGTCAGCCTCGGCCACCAGAACAACGTCAAGGTCTCCCTCGCCATCGGCGGCTGGAACGACGGCGATGATTCCGCCTTCGAGGCGCTGGCCGGCAACTCCGGAGCGCGCGGCACCTTCGTCAGCAACGTCGTCAACGTCGTCGACCAGTACGGACTCGACGGCATCGACATCGACTGGGAGTACCCCGACCCCGGCCAGTCGGCGAACAACTACACCGCGATGATGCAGCAGCTCAGCTCCGCCCTGCACGGCCGTGGCAAGCTGCTGACCGCGGCCGTGGTCAGCGGCGGCGGCACCGCGAACGGCGTGCAGACAGCCGTCTTCTCCGCGGTGGACTGGCTCAACATCATGGCGTACGACGGCGGGAGCCCCCACGCCAACTACGACTGGTCCGTCGACAGCGCGAACTTCTGGAAGGGCCGCGGCCTGCCCGCGTCCAAGACCGTGCTGGGCGTGCCGTTCTACAGCAGGCCGGGCTATTACACGTACGCGCAGTTGGTGGCGATGGACCCGGCGAACGCCAACCGTGACTGCACGACGGTGAGCGGCACCCAGCAGTGCTACAACGGTCTCCCGACCATCCGGCGGAAGACACAATGGGCGCTGGGCAACGCCGGCGGCATCATGAACTGGGAGCTCTCGCAGGACGTGACGGGCGCAAACTCGCTGGTGAGCGCCATCTATGAGACGGCGACCGGAGGCACGCCGCCGACTCAGCCGGGTGGTCGCACCGGGCGGATCACCGGCATCGCCGGCAAGTGCGTCGATGTCGCGGCGGCCTCCAGTGCCAACGGCACGGCCATCCAGTTGTACGACTGCAACGGCACCAACGCGCAGAGCTGGACCGTGGGTGACGACGGCTCGGTGCGAGCCTTGGGCAAGTGCATGGACGTCACGGCGGCGGGTACGGCGAACGGCACCAAGATTCAGCTATACGACTGCAACGGCACGGGCGCCCAGCGGTGGACGGCACAGTCGAACGGCACCCTGGTGAACGCGGGAAGCGGCAGGTGCCTGGACGCGACGGACAACAGCTCGGCGAACGGGACAAGGTTGCAGATTTGGGACTGCTTCGCGAGCCCTAACCAAAGGTGGACCCTGCCCTAACCACCCCACCCCTCCCACCCCAACCCCCCTCCCACCCCCGCCCCCTCCCGCCCTGCCCCTCCCGCCCTGCCCCCTCCCGCCCCCGCCCCCTCCCCGTGCGGCCGAGCCGCGCCGACTCGCGCGCGATCTTGGAGTTTTGGGTCCGACATGGCTCCCTTTAGTGGGGCATATCGGGCACCAAATCTTCAAGATCGCCGCAGTGCGGGCGGCGCGGGCGGCGCGGCGGCGGCTCCGGGTGGGGTGAGGGGATTGACACCGATCCGTGTGGGCGATAGTTTACCGATCAGCTAATTAACCAGACGGCTAAGTGGGGAGGGTGCGATGGGCAAGCTGGTCGCCGTGGAGTACGTGTCGCTCGACGGGGTGTTCGAGGAGCCGGTGTGGAGCGGGCCGTACTTCAATGACGAGCTCGGCAGCTTCCAGGACGACAACCTGTCCGAGGCCGACGCGCTGTTGCTCGGGCGCAAGACCTATGAGGGCTTCAAGGCCGCCTGGCCGAGCATGGAGGCGCAGACGGGGGACTTCGGCAAGAAGATGAATTCGATGGGCAAGCACGTGGCGACCACGACGCTCAACGAGCCCGAATGGAACGCCTCGTTCCTGCCCGGCGACATCGCCGCGGCGGTGGCGGAGCTGAAGGAAGGGCCGGCGAACCTGCTCCTGAACGGCAGCGCCGCCCTGCTGAACCACCTGACGAAACACAACCTGGTCGACGAATACCGGATCATGATCTATCCGGTGGTGCTCGGCGAGGGGCGCAAACTGTGGCATGACGGTACCAAGATCGCGCTGAGCCACACCAAGTCCTGGACCACGAAGACGGGCGTCCAGGTTGTCACGTACGTGCCGGCCTGAGACGGTGGCGGCCGACCATCTGAGCCTGATCTTCGGCGCGCTCGCCGACCCGACACGCCGGGCCATCCTGGCGCGCCTGGCTGACGGGGAGACGACCGTCAACGAGTTGGCGTCGCCCTTCGACATGACGCTGCCGGCCATCTCCAAGCATCTGAAGGTCTTGGAACGGGCCGGCCTGATCTCGCGCGGCCGGGATGCCCAATGGCGGCCGTGCCGGCTGGAGGGCGGCGCGCTGCGCGAAGCGTCCGACTGGGTGGGTCGCTACCGGCGTTTCTGGGAGTCCAGCTACGACGAGCTGGAGGCGCTCATCGAGGCGGGGGCGCCGGCGACCGGCGCGGAAGCGCCGGCCGCCGACGCCCCCGCGCCGACGGAAACGATCACACCGTGAACCGGCCCACCAGTTCGGTCAGCCGCCGGGCGGTGGCGTTGAGTTCGCCCGCCGCCTGGTGGGAGGCGTCCACCGCGTTGCGGGTGCTGTTCACCGCGTTGCTGACCGCCCCGATGCCGGTGGCGATGTCCTCGCTGCCCGACGCCACCTCGCTGATGTTGCGCGCCATCTCAGCGGTGGTCGCCGCCTGCTCTTCCACCGCCGCGGCGATCGCGTTCTGATAGTCGTTGACCTTGCCGATGGTGGACGTGATCGCGTTGATGGCCTCCACCGCGCGGGCCGTGTCGCCCTCGATCGCGGCCACCCGCGCGGTGACGTCGTCGGTTGCCTTGGCGGTCTCCTGAGCCAGGTCCTTGACCTCGCCGGCGACCACCGCGAACCCCTTGCCGGCGTCGCCCGCGCGGGCCGCCTCGATTGTCGCGTTGAGGGCCAGCAGGTTCGTCTGCTCGGCGATGCTGGCGATCAGCCGCACCACGTCGGCGATCTTGGCGGTGGAGGTGCGCAGTTCGTCGATGACGCCGGACGCGGTGTTGGTCAGTCCGACGCCCTCGCTGCCGGCCGCGGCCGCGTCCTGCGCGTTGCTGGAGATCTCGCCGATCGACGCGCCCATCTCCTCGGCCCCGGCCGCGACGGTCTGCACCACCTGGTTGATGCCTTCGGCGGCGCGGCTGGCGACGTCCGCACGGCCCGAGGCGTCCGCCGCGGTGCCGGTCAGTTCGCTGCCGGAGGAGGCAACGATGCCCGCCGACTCGGACACGGCACGCGAGGCCGTGGTCACCTCGGCCATCAGTTCCCGCAGCTCCGTCGCCGCGGAGTTCAGCGCCTCGCCCGCCTGGGCGATTTCGTCCCGTCCCTGGTCGGTGACGGCGACCGTCAGGTCACGCTTGGCGAGCCGGGCCAGCCCGCTGGTGAGCCGGCGCAGCCGGGCGGCGATGTGGCGTGCCTGCCATGTGGCTACGATCCCGCCGAGCACCGCGAGCAGCACCGCGGCGACGAGGAAGGCGACGAGCATGTTCCGGCGGCCCTCCCGGACCGCGTCGGCCGCACCGGCGGTGTCGGCGTCGTAGCCGTCCACCGAGATCGCCCATTTGTAGGGCGCGTAGTAGGTGACCTCGGCGGTCGTCGCCCCGGCCGGGGCGCCGGAGGCGCCGGGCAGCTTGTAGGTTCCCTCCCAGCTTTCGCCCGCACCGAGCTTCGGCGCCTCGGCGACGATCTGCTCGACGTACTTGGCGCCGTTCGCGTCGGTGGCGTCCAACTGGGTCTCGCCCACCTGGTCGGGGAGGCTGGAGGCGATGACCCGTCCGGCGTCCGCCGCGGCGGCGCTGTAGACGGTGACCGAGCCGTTCTCGTGCACGTTGCGCTTGGCGATCGCCGCGGTGAGGTTCTCCAGGGCGTCGACCTGCTTCACTCCGACATAGACGGCGCCGACGATCTTTCCGGAGGAGTCCTTCACCGGGTCATAGGCGGTGATGTACCAGTCGTCCACCACGAAGGCCACGCCGCGGTACGGCTTGCCCTCCTTGATAGAGGTGGCGACCGGGTTGGGGGTGCCGTCCGGGTTCTTCGCCGGGATGTAGGTGCCGACGGCCCGCTTTCCGTCCGTCTTCCGTACGTTCGTGGACACCCGCAGCAGGTCGCCCGCCTCGTTCATGCGCTGGAAGACGGTGACCGTGCCGCCGACCACGTCCTGCACGTCGTCGACGTACGGCGCACGGGTTCCGAAGGTGGTGATCTGGCCGAGCCATTTGCCGCCGACGGTCATCCGCGGCAGCCGTACGGTCTTCGCGTCCTTGGTGTACTGGTTGACCGCGCTCCACCGCGCGGTGCCGTTCGCGAGCCGGATGCCGCCCTGCTGGCGCAGCACCTCATGCGCGCTGTTCATGTCCCGGTTGACGCCGTCCTGGATTTCCCCGCCGACCGTGCTGACCAGGGACGTGATGTCCCGCGAGGCGTCGTCGAGCGCCTCCTCGGTCAGGTGGGACACCTCGACGGCGGTCCGGTCCGCGAAGGCGCCGCTCTGCCAGGCGCCGACGGTGAACAGCACGGCGGCGGTGCCGAGCACTCCGCCGAGGCCGAGGGCCAGAAGTTTGTGGACCATTTGCGGACGCAGCACACCCATGTCCTGCTGTTCGGCCGCGATGTCCGAAAGCTGAGGGGGTGTGCCCGGAAAATGGGCACACCCCCGTCAGGAGTTCACCGGCTGCTCAACTGTCTCCGCCGGTTTCGCCCACCGGCGCCGCTGTGACGTCGTCGATCGCGTACTTGCTGGCCGCCTCGGCGGGCACGTGTGCCGGGACCTGGCCGCGCAGCGCGAGCTGGCGCAGCGTGGCCACGGTGACCGACTCGGCGTCCACGTGGAAGTGCCGGCGCAGCGCGTGCCGGGTGTCGCTCATGCCGAAGCCGTCGGTGCCCAGCGAGGTGTAGTCGTTCGGCACCCACCGGGCGATCAGGTCCGGTACCGCGCGCATGAAGTCGCTGACCGCCACCACCGGCCCCTCGGTGCCCTCCAGCTTGCGCTGCACGTACGGCGTACGCGGCTCCTCGCCCGGGTGGAGCAGGTTGTGCTCCTCGGTCTCCACCGCGTCGCGGCGCAGCTCGGTCCACGAGGTCACCGACCACACGTCGGCGGCCACGCCCCAGTCCTGCGCCAGCAACTGCTGGGCCTTCAACGCCCACGACATGCTCGACCCGGAGGCCAGCAGTTGCGCCTTCGGTCCGTCGCCCTGCGCGGCCGGAGCATATCGGTAGATGCCCTTGAGCAGGCCCTCCACGTCCACGTCGGCGGGCTCGGCGGGCTGCACGATGGGCTCGTTGTAGACGGTCAGGTAGTAGTAGATGTTCTCCTGCTTATCGCCGTACATCCGGTGCAGGCCGTTCTCCACGATGTGCGCGATCTCGAACGCGTACGCCGGGTCGTAGGCCACCACGGCCGGATTCGTCGCCGCGATGAGCAGCGAGTGCCCGTCCTCGTGCTGCAGGCCCTCGCCGTTCAGCGTGGTGCGGCCCGCGGTCGCGCCCAGCAGGAAGCCCCGCGTCATCTGGTCGGAGGCCGCCCACAGCTCGTCCGCGGTGCGCTGGAAGCCGAACATGGAGTAGAAGATGTACAGCGGGATCATCGGTTCGCCGTGCGTCGCGTACGACGTGCCGGCCGCGATGAAACTCGCGGTGGAACCCGCCTCGTTGATGCCCTCGTGCAGGATCTGGCCGTTCGTCGCTTCCTTGTACGACAGGAACAGCTCCCGGTCCACCGACGTGTACGTCTGCCCGTGCGGCGAGTAGATCTTGCGGGTCGGGAAGAGCGAGTCCATGCCGAACGTGCGGGCCTCGTCCGGGATGATCGGCACCCAGCGCGCGCCGAACTCCTTGTCCTTCATGACGTCCTTGAGCAGCCGGACGAACGCCATCGTGGTGGCGATTTTCTGCTTGCCGGAGCCCTTCTTGACGCCGCCGAACGCGGACGAGTCCGGGATGTGCAGCGGGATGGTGGTGGTGCGTCGGGACGGCAGATAACCGCCCAGCTCCCGGCGCCGCTGCTGAAGGTACTGGATCTCGTCGGACTTCTCGCCGGGGTGGAAATACGGCGGCAGGTAGGGGTTCTCCTCTAGCTGCTTGTCGCTGATGTCCAGGTACAGGCGGTCGCGGAAGCCCTTGAGGTCGTCCAGGGTCAGCTTCTTCATCTGGTGCGTGGCGTTGCGCGCCTCGAAGTGCGACCCGAGGGTCCAGCCCTTGATGGTCTTGGCCAGGATCACCGTCGGCTGGCCGGTGTGTTCCATCGCCGCCTTGTACGCCGCATACAGTTTGCGGTAGTCGTGGCCGCCGCGCTTGAGGTTCCATACCTCGTCGTCGCTCATGTGCTCGACCAGCTTGCGGGTGCGCGGGTCGCGGCCGAAGAAGTTGTCCCGCACGTACGCTCCGGACTCGCCCTTGAACGTCTGGTAATCGCCGTCCGGCGTGACGTTCATCAAGTTGACCAGCGCGCCGTCGGTGTCCGCGGCGAGCAGCGGGTCCCACTCGCGGCCCCAGATCACCTTGATCACGTTCCAGCCGGCACCCCGGAAGAACGCCTCCAGCTCCTGGATCACCTTGCCGTTGCCGCGCACCGGGCCGTCCAGCCGCTGCAGGTTGCAGTTGATGACGAAGGTGAGGTTGTCCAGCTCCTCGCGGGCGGCCACGCCGATCGCGCCGAGCGACTCCACCTCGTCCATCTCCCCGTCGCCGAGGAACGCCCACACGTGCTGGTCGCTGGTGTCCTTGATGCCGCGGTTGTGCAGGTAGCGGTTGAACCGCGCCTGGTAGATCGCGTTCAGCGGGCCCAGCCCCATGCTGACCGTCGGGAACTCCCAGAAGTCCGGCATCAGGCGCGGGTGCGGGTAGGACGGCAACCCGCCGCCCGGGTGCGACAGCTCCTGGCGGAACCCGTCCAACTGGTTCTCGCCGAGCCGGCCCTCAAGGTAGGCGCGGGCGTACATGCCGGGGGAGGCGTGCCCCTGGAAGAAGATGTGGTCGCCGCCGCCGGGGTGATCCTTGCCGCGGAAGAAGTGGTTCATGCCGACCTCGTAGAGCGAGGCCGACGACGCGTACGTGGAGATGTGGCCGCCGACGCCGATCTCCGGGCGCTGTGCCCGGTGCACGAGCATCGCCGCGTTCCACCGGATGAACGCCCGGATGCGCCGCTCCACGAACTCGTCCCCGGGGAACCACGGCTCGCGCTCCGGCGAGATGGTGTTGATGTAGTCGGTGGCGGTCAGCGGCGGGACGCCGACCTGCTTCTCCCGGGCCCGTTCGAGCAGCCGCAGCATGACGTACCGGGCTCGTTTGGCGCCGCGTTCGTCGATGACTCCGTCGAGCGACTCGACCCACTCGCTGGTTTCCTCGGGGTCGATGTCCGGAAGCTGGCTCGGCAGGCCGTCACTGATCACCGGGCGCTTGCGTTCCGTGGCCACAGGCATTCCTCTTGGTCGGGTGTCGAACCGTACGACTCGTCGTGTGGGCCGCACGGAATTGCTTACATCCTGCCCCCTTTCGGTGTCCGTCGTCACGCCTACCTGGTGGGTGGGCGACGCGCGACACAGGTACCCGTCGGTAACCTTGCGGGGGCCGGACGATCAGCCGGCGAGGAACGAGAACCGCACCTGCCGGGTCGGGTTGTCACCGTTCGGGTCGACCAGGCAGATCGACTGCCATGTGCCGAGCGCTATGCGGCCGTCGATCACCGGCAGTGACGCGTACGGCGGAATCCAGGCCGGCAGCACGTGATCCCGGCCGTGTCCGGGCGAGCCGTGCCGGTGCCGCCACTTGTCCTGCGCGGGCAGCAGGTCGTCGATCGCGCTCAGCAGATCGTCGTCGGAGCCGGCACCGGTCTCGATGAGGGCGAGCCCGGCCGTCGCATGCGGCACGAACACGTGCAGCAGGCCGTCGCCGGCGCCGCTGACGAACTGCTCGGCCTCCCGGGTGATGTCCCGCACTGCCGGACTGCCTCCGGTCCGGACGGTGATCGTTTCGGTGCGCATCCGTCGAGTCTGCCGCACCGTCCGGCACCCCACCCACCCCGCCCCGGCTGCGGGAAGTGTCCGGTCGGTGTCCGCCGCGTTGGCGCGTACCGTTCGGGTCGGCAATGCTGGTGGATGTGACCACCCCGCAAAATCTCGACGAGCGCTTCCGCGACGCGGTGTCGGCCATGCAGCCGCCGGCGTCCGGCCGGGCGCCCGGCGAACCGGTCCGCGACGGCACCGCGCTCACCGCGGAGACCGCCCTGCAACTCTTCGACGCCCAGCTCACCAGCCGCCATCTCGACCTCGCCGCCCGCTGGCTGCGCAGCTTCAACGAAGGCTTCTACACCATCGGATCGTCCGGTCACGAGGGCAACGCCGCGGTCGCGGCGGCGGTGCGCTCCGACGATCCGGCCCTGCTGCACTACCGCTCCGCCGGATTCTTCTGCGCCCGCGCGGCGGCCGCCTCCTCCATCGAGGACGCCGCCCGCGATGTGCTGCGCGGGGTGGTCGCCTCCGCGCACGAGCCGATCGCCGGCGGCCGGCACAAGGTGTTCGGCCGCGCCGACCTGTCCATCGTGCCCACCACCTCCACCGTCGCCTCACATCTGCCGCGCGCGGTCGGCGTCGCCTTCGGCATCACCCGGGCCCCCGCACTGCGCGGCGTCGGCAGCCCCTGGCCCGCCGACGCCATCGTGGTCGCGTCGGTCGGCGACGCGTCGGTCAACCACGCCACCGCGCTCGCCGCGATGAACACCGCCGGTTGGCACGACCACCGCGGCGAGCGGCTGCCGCTGCTGTTCGTCTGCGAGGACAACGGCCTGGGCATCAGCGTGCCGTCCCCGGCCGGCTGGGTGGCCGAGACGCTGCGCACCCGGCCGGGGCTGCGTTACACCGCCGCGGACGGGTGTGACCTGGCGGAGACCTTCGACGCCGCCCGGGACGCCGCGGCGTACGTGCGTGATCAGCGCAGGCCCGCCGTGCTGCACCTGTCCATGGTGCGGCTGATGGGACACGCCGGCGCGGACGCCGAGGTGGCGTACCGATCGTCCGACGACATCGCCCGCGACCGGGCCCGTGACCCGCTGGTCGGCACCGCCCGCCTGATCGTGGAGGCCGGGCTGGTCAAGCCGGACGAGGTGATAGACCGCTATGACGAGATCGGTTGGCAGGTCCGCAAGATCGCCGAGGAGGTGCTCGGCGAGCCGAAGCTGGCCACCGCTACCGAGGTCGCCGGACCGCTGGCCCCGCGCCGCCCGGTGCGCGCCGCGCGTACCGTCGCCGACACGGCCGCTCGGGCCACCGGGGCCAGCGCCGCCGCCCGCACCGCGGCCTTCGGCGGCAAGCTGCCCGAGCAGGGCGGTCCACTGACCCTCGCGCAGACGCTCAACGCCGCCCTGACCGATGCGCTGGCCGCGATGCCGGGCACCCTGTTGTTCGGCGAGGACGTGGCGCGCAAGGGCGGTGTCTACGGCGTGACCAAGAACCTGCTCGACCGGTTCGGTCCGGAACGCGTGTTCGACACGCTGCTCGACGAGACCTCGCTGCTCGGCCTGGGGCTCGGGGCCGGGCTGACCCGGTCTCGGAGCGAGTCGAAGGACATCCCCTCCGGCATTCTGCCCATTCCGGAGATTCAATACCTGGCCTACCTGCACAACGCCGAGGACCAACTGCGTGGCGAGGCCGCCACGCTGTCCTTCTTCTCCTCCGGCGCCTTTCGCAACCCCATGGTCGTACGGGTGGCCGGGCTCGCCTACCAGCAGAACTTCGGTGGCCATTTCCACAACGACAACTCGGTCGCCGTGCTGCGCGACGTGCCCGGCCTGGTCCTCGCCGTGCCGGCGCGCCCCGCCGACGCCGCGCCCATGCTGCGCTCGTGCCTGGCCGCCGCCGCCACCGACGGCAGCCTCTGCGTGTTTCTGGAGCCGATCGCGCTGTACCACACCCGAGACCTGTACGAGCAGGGCGACAACGAGTGGCTCGCGCCGTACGCGCCGCCCGCCGACTGGCCCGCCGGGCACGTGCCGATCGGGCGGGCGCGCACCTATCCGGTGGGTTCCGCGCAGGACCTCACCGTTCTCACGTACGGCAATGGGCTGCGCATGTCGTTGCGAGTCGCCGCGCAACTCGCCGAGCAGGGCTACGGATCCCGAGTGGTGGACCTGCGATGGCTGTCACCATTGCCCACCGCGGACCTGGTCCGCGAGTCCGCGGCAACCGGCAGAGTGCTGATCGTCGACGAGGGCCGACGCTCCGGCGGCGTCGGCGAAGGCATCCTTGCGGCCCTGGTCGACGGGGGTTTCGTGGGTGCGGCACGGCGCATCGCGTCAGCCGACTCGCTGATTCCGCTCGGTCCGGCAGCGCAACACGTGCTGATCGGGGAGGATGCCATCACACAGGGTGCTCACGCCCTGCTGGCACGGTAAATTGCCACACACCCGGTGCGCCACTTGCGCGCAGGCCCGTGAGTGTGTGGACTACCCCCAAGGTTGTTACACCGCAATTGAGTACCCGGCAAGGAGGAATCAGACAGTGAGCGCGACCGCTGGTCAGGCCGACGGCGTACGCAGTCCGGCGGACCGGTTCGGCTTGGAACCGGACATGGTGGTCATGGAGATGGGCTACGACGACGACGTCGACCAAGACCTCCGTGACGCCCTGACCGAACGCGTCGGCGATTTGGTCGACGAGGACACCGACGAAGTGGTCGACGCGGTGCTGTTGTGGTATCGCGACGGCGACGGCGACCTGTTCGAACTGCTGACCGACGCGCTGAACCCGCTCGCCGACGGCGGCGTGGTCTGGCTGCTCACGCCCAAGGCAGGCCGCACTGGGCACGTGGAGCCGAGCGACGTCAGCGAGTCCGCTCCGGCGGCCGGGCTGCAGCAGACCTCCACCCTGAACGCGGGCAAGGACTGGACCGGCGCCCGGCTGGTGTCACCGCGCAACGCGAAGCGGAAGTAGCCGACACGATGCCGATCGAGGTGGGCGCCCAAGCGCCCGACTTCACCCTGAAGGACCAGGACAATCAGGAAGTCAGCCTGTCCGACTTCAAGGGACGCAAAGCGGTCCTGCTGGTCTTCTACCCGATGGCTTTCACCGGCACCTGCCAGGGCGAACTCACCGAGGTGCGAGACAACCTCGATGCGTACGAGAACGAGCGCGTGCAGGTGCTCACCGTCAGCGTGGACACCGCGTACAGTCACAAGGTGTGGGCCATGCGGGAAGGCTTCACGTTCCCGTTGCTGGCCGACTTCTGGCCGCACGGCGCGGTGGCTCAGGCGTACGGGGTTTTCAACGAGGTGGCAGGATTCGCCAACCGGGGCACCTTCGTCATCGACGCCACGGGCGTAGTGCGCTTCGCCGAGATGCTCGGACCCGGGGAGTCCCGCAACCAGCAGGGGTGGCGCGACGCGCTGGCGGCCCTGGACACCTGACACCGGCTGATTCTCTGCTTACGCCGACTGGCGGCTGTCATACGAACGTCATGACAGCCGCCGGCTACGGCCGTTCTCCCGAGGCAGCCCTTGCCTACGGCCGGCCGAGAGGGGAGCCCCGCATCACCGCTGCGGCGGTCGCGGTGGGGCACGGTACGATGGCGTTCCGGCCGTACGCCGAGCCGGGCGCGTAGCTCAGTGGGAGAGCACTCGCCTTACAAGCGAGGGGTCGCAGGTTCGAAACCTGCCGCGCCCACTTTGTGACCGACGGGTGCCGAGTTGACTGCTGCGGATCGGGGTGACGGCTCCACGGCCCCGTGGTGGCAGACCCGCGGCCGTCGGCGGCTCGTGACGTCCTTGACCGTCGGCCGAACGAGTGAAGAGAGCCGCCAGCGACGGCCAGGCCCCGTCACGGGCGCTCTCGCGTGCCGGAACGTTGTGGCGGGCCCGAACGCTCGCCCGGGGCTGCTGCTCGCGTCGGATCGGATCGAGCAAAGTCTACGTCCTATGGTGTGTCGCCCGCGGAACTCCCGCCTGGTGCATCGCGAGGCCGTGCGTTGACCGCATCGCGAGGCCGTGCGTTGCCCGAAAGCTCAAAATGCCACAATAAATAAACCTTACATTCCTCGAACAATACGTTTACTCGCCCCGAACGTGTGGCCGAGGCTGCCCGGCCGTCACGGGTCTCGCCTGCTCCGGAGCTGGGCTGGTGCGTCGCTGTGAGGGTTGCGTAATGCAGCGGAAATACTCTCGGTAATCAATGCACATCAATGATGGTGGCGCACCCTAGGGGTTGCTGATTTGTTCGGCAACCCCTTCGACAGGGGCGCTTTCCGGCGGTGGGAAGTGCAAACGGGAAACCCTCATCGACAAACCTTGACGTCTCCGTGGAGTGCGCTGAATATCGCACCGGGATTACCCAGGCGGACGACGCGAAAGGATCGAGGATGACGACGACTTCACCGGCGTTCGGTGGCCGCAGGCGACGAGGGGCGGCGACCGCGCTTACCGCAACCGGGGTTCTCCTGGCCGGGGCGTTCTGGGCGGCGGCGCCCGCGTCGGCGGCCCCGGCGGAGCCGTGCGCGGGCGGGGAGATGTCGGTGGACGGCTTGGCGCAATGGAACCGGGATCGGGCGTGCGATCTGGTCGGCCGCACCATCCGGGCGGGCCGGACCTCGGCGGTGGTGCCTCCGCGCGGGACGAGTGTGACCGCGCACGTGCTCTTCGTCGACGGTGAGGAGGAGTTGACGGTCACCACGGCGGCCGACGGCTCCGTCACTGCGACCACCGAACCGGCTGCGGCCGCGGATGCCGCTGCGGCGGCCCCGACGGCGTGCAACGACCACGCCTCCAACCTCATGGGCATCAAATGGCCGGTCGGCAGCACGTACCGCTGGTTCTACCACCCGGCGAACCAGGCCAAGAGCAAGCTGACCGCCGCCGAAGCGCTCAACGCGACCAAGAATGCCACCAAGAACGTCGCGATCGGATTCAACGACTGCGGGCTGTCGGCCAAGCCGAAGGTCTTCCAGGCGTACGCCGGGACCACCTCCGCGGCGCCGAATGTGACAAACGGCGGCGGCTGCTCGGCGAGCGACGGCAAGAACGTGGCCGGCTGGGGCGACATGGGTGGCAGCGGCCCGCTGGGTGTCACCTGCAACTGGTCGTCCTCGGGGACCATCGTCGCGTCGGACATGAAGGTGAACTTCCGGTACGACTACTGGAACGGCAAGGGATCCTGCCCGGCCGGGCGCTACGACTACCAGTCCGTCGCCACGCACGAGCGCGGACACACCTTCGGCCTCGGGCACGTCGACGGCACGGCACACCCGACGGCGACCATGACCCCGGCGATCGGTCCGTGCAACAAGTCCAAGCGGACTCTGGACGCGGGGGAGCACCAAGCCCTGATCACCATGTACGGACGTCGCTGAGACGAAGCGGAGCCGGTGCCCCGGCGGCTCGGCCGTCGGGGCACCGGGGAGAGGACACCATCATGACGAAACCATTCCCGGCCGTGCGGTGGCGGCGGCTGCGCGGCGCCGCGGCCGCGGCGACCGTCGCCGGGTTGCTCGCGTCGGCGGTCGCGGCGCCCGCCGCCGCGGCGCCTGCGGCGGTGCCATCCGCCCCGGCGGGATTCAAGCTGGCGTGGAGCACGGATTTCGCGGGCGCGGCCAACACCGGGCTGAACACCGGCATCTGGAAGTACGACACCGGGCCGGGCAGCAACTTCGGCACCGGTGAGATCGAGACGATGACCAGCAGCACGCAGAACGTCTTCCGGGACGGCAGCGGACACCTGGTGATCAAGGCGAAGCACGCGGGTAGCGCGCCGCGCTCCGGCTGGACCTCCGGGCGGATCGAGACCAAGGCCGTCTTCGGCGTGGGCGCGGGTGGCGTGCTCCTGGTCAAAGCCAAGATCAAGCAGCCGGACGTGACCCGGGCCAACGGCGCCGGATACTGGCCGGCGTTCTGGATGCTCGGCTCGACGCTGCGTACCGGAACCGCCTGGCCCGGCTCCGGCGAGATCGACATCATGGAGGACATCAACGGTCGCAGCTCGGTATTCGGCACCTTCCACTGTGGAGTCAACCCGGGCGGCCCGTGCAACGAGTCCACCGGGATCGGCAGCGGCGAGCGGGCCTGCAACGGCTGTCAGACCGGATATCACACGTACGCCGTACGCATCGACCGCTCGGTCAAGCCGGAGCGCATCCGCTGGTACCGCGACGGCGCCAACTACTTCACCGTGACCGCCAACCAGGTGCCCGCGGCGACCTGGAACAAGGCCGTGCATCACCCGTTCTTCATCATCTTCGACCTGGCCATCGGCGGCAGTTTCCCGGACGCGTTCGGGGGCGGGCCGAACGCGGCCACCGTCGGCGGCCGAGCCATGAAGGTCGACTACGTGGCCGTGTACAAGAAGAAGCCCTGACCGGGAGGGAACGAACCACCATGCCGACCCATCTCATCTCCCGCGCCCAGCGGCGTTTCGCCGCCCGAGCGACGCGCCTCGTACGGGTCATGGCGGCGGCCACCGTCGCCGCCGGCCTCTCTCTGGCCGTCCCGACCGCCGCCTCGGCGGCCGGATTCTGGGGCAACACCAGTGGCATCCCGGTGTCCAGCCACGTCATGACGTTCAAGGTGCTCAACCGCACGAACGGCAAGTACCCGGACAGCAAGGTCTTCTGGACGTTCAACGGCCAGACGCACTCGATCGCCGAGAAGCGGTACGTCGACGTCCCGGTGGTCACCGCCGCCCGGATGTACTTTCATCTCGGCTCGCCGAACAGTCAGTACTCCGACTTCATCGAAATGAACACCACGTCGTCGTGGATCGGGGTCAACACCACCCGGGTTGACGGTTTCGGCCTGAAGCTCGCGCTGCGGGTGCACACCAAGGGCGGTGCCGAGGCGACCGTCGGAGAGACCCAAGCGGTGTTCAACCAGACCCGGAACGCGACGTTCCAGGAGTTCGTCAACAACGTCCCGGCCCAGTTCAAGCACCTCGCCAAGGTCCAGGCGCCGTACCGGATCCCGGCACCGTCGAAGGACGCCGCCTTCCAGCCGGGCGGGCGGTACCAGAACTACTTCAAGAAGTACGCCGCCTCGGTCGGGCACGGCAACGTGTCCACCAGCGACATCTTCGCCTGCGCCGGCGCGGTGGCGAACAACGCCGCGCTGTGCGGCGCGCTCAACCGGCACGTCGCCCAGTTGAACCAGTCGAAGTGGGGGGACACCAGCCTCTACTACAAGAAGGCCCCGGCGAACTACTACGCCCGGTTCTGGCACAACCACGCCATCGGCCACAAGGCATACGGGTTCCCGTACGACGACGCGGCCGACCAGTCCAGCTACATCGCCTTCAACAACCCGAAGTACATGTTGATCGCGGTCGGCTGGTAGTCCGCGCACGTTCGCTTCGCCCGCCGGGATTCACGCCCGGTGGGCGAAGCGCGCGTGGCGCGCCGCGAGAGCGGTGACCGTCACGATGGCGGCCAGCGCCACGACCGCCGCCCGGCTGCCCAACATCGTGATCATGGTGCCGGCGAGCAGCGGCGCGATGGCGGAGATCGACGTGGCCATCACGATCACCACGCTCACCACCCGGCCCTGCAGCCGGTCGGGGGTGATCGCCGCCAGATGGCCGAAGAGCGCGGCGTTCGAAGCCGGCCCGAGAAAGACCACGGCGGCCACCGGGACGGCGGCGGCGACACTGTCGGCGACCATCGCGGCTGCCGCGATGAGGACGGCGGCGGCCCAGCAGATCGTGCGGATCAGCTTCGGCAGCGCCATCCGGCGATGCAGCGCGGGTGCGGCGATCGCGCCGAGCAACCCGCCGATCGCCACCACCGTCTCGACCGTGCCGATGATCGCCGGCGGCGTTCCGCCGCGCTGCAGGGTGACGATGATGGTGAAGATGCTCCCCGTGATCGCGAGGTTCAGCGGCGCGCCGATCAGCAGGATCGTGCGCAGGAACGGGTTGCCGAAGACGAAGCGCAGCCCGGCCGCCATCGCGGACCGGTGGTCGCCGATGTCGCCGCGGCGGTTCTCCTGCAACGGCCGGCGCACCATGGTCACGCCGAGCAGCGACATCAGGAAGGTGATCGCGTCGCCGAAGAACGGCAGCGCCGGTCCCAGTCCGAACAACACGCCGCCCAACGGTGGCCCGGCGAGTGCGGTGCCGTACGTCCGTGCCTCGTTGCGGGCGACCGCCGTGGGCAGTTGCTGAGGTAGCACGAGGTTGCGCAGCGACGAGTGTTCGGCCGTACCGAAGACGGCGTTGCAGGCCGCTCCCACGACCGTGACCCCGGCGATCGCCGGGACCGAAGCCCGTCCACCGAGCACGATCACGCCGAGCAGGAGGTACGCGCTGAGCCGGACCGCATCACATACCAGCATGATGCGGCGGCGGTCGAGCCGGTCCACCAGGACACCGGCCGGCAACCGGCACGCGGCCGTCGCCACCAGGCCGGCCGTGCCGACCAGCCCGGCCTGAACCGGCGAGCGCGTCAGGGAGAGCACCAGCAGCGGTACGGCCAGGGTGGCGATCGCGTTGCCCAGGTCGGACAGTGACTGGCTGATCCAGAGAAGGTTGAATTCCCGGTTGCGCCACAGTTCTTCCGGCGCATCCGTCATGGATCGACTCTCACGTGGCATGCATCCACGGTCAAGGCGGCCCCGATGCAGCCGCGTAGTGTCTGCGTCGTGGATCTCCTCGCCGCGATCGCCGATGAGCGGCACCGGGTCGCCGATCTCCTGGATTCGCTGACCCCCGCGCAGCTCGACATGATGAGTCTGTGCAGTCGATGGACGGTCAAGCAGGTCGCCGGGCATCTGGTCGCCGCGGTAGACACCCCGCCGCGAGCACTGCCGCCGCTGGTGCTCCGCAGCGGCCTCAATCTGCATCGTGCCAACATCAGGCTGGCGGTGCGGGCAGCGGAGCGCCCGGCCGGCGAGATGGCCGCCACGCTGCGTGAGCGGGCCAATCATCCGGTCAAGCCACCGGTGGTCGGCCTTCGCGGCCAGTTGACCGACCTTCAGGTGCACGGCCAGGACATCCGCCGCCCGCTCGGCCTTCCGCATGGGCTGCGCCTGGACCGGCTGCATGCCTCCCTCGACTTCCTCACCGGCGGACGCGCGATCGGGTTCACGCCACGGCGCCGGGTGGCCGACCTGCGGTTCGAGTCGACCGACCTGGACTGGTCCTGGGGCACGGGTGCCGTGGTCGCCGGTCCGGCGGAGGCGCTGATGATGGCGATGACGGGCCGGGCGGTGGTGCTCGGTGAGTTGGACGGACCGGGGGTTCGGCTGCTGCGCGACCGGCTGCGGCCATGATCGCTCGCGCGGCATCGCGGGCCGCTCGGGGAGGTGCCCGGCGGACCGTCCCGGACGCTCTGGTTTTGTCGTAGGGCGGTCCTAGGGTCGGCGTCATGAACGACATCGAGCACCTTCCGGCCCATGTGATCCTCGACCGCAGCGTCGTCGTCGGTGACTCCACCTATCGCGTCGCCGCCACCGACGCCGGTGACCGATGTGTCGACGTGACGGTCATCGGCGTCGACCGTGACGGACGGATCGTGAGCGAGATCGGCGGAGGGATCTCGCACGACGACCTGCCCATCGTGGCCGAGCTCCTGATGTCCACGCTGACCGCGCTGACGGTCCTGGGGCAGCCGCCCGAGCAGGGGCGACCCCAGCGCGCCCACCCCAACCAGGGCGGCCGGTGGACCCGCGAGGACGACCAGCGCCTGCTGGCCAGGCATCGCGAGGGAGCATCCGACCGCGAGTTAATGGCCGAGTTCGGCCGCAGCCGGGGCGGGATCCGGCTGCGGCTGGAGCGTCTCGGCGCCATCCCCGCCGCGGTCGGATGAGACACGCCCCCGCACCCGGGATGCACCTGCATGACCGCTCATGTGCCGATGCCGCGCACCGATTTCTCTGGCACCTGCGGCGGAAACCCGCAGGCGGACGGGCTCGGTCGCACCCCCGGCGGCCGGCCCGTCCCCGACGACCGGGAGGGCTGACGTGGCGGTTCTGCACCTCGGCATCGATGCGGAGAAGGTCGTCGTCGCGCAGCGTCCCCTGAAGATGCGAGCGGGCCGGTCACGCCGCCGCAGCGCCGGGTCGGTGAGCGAGGCGGTCCCGCTGCCCGGCACCGGTCGGAGCATCGGCGACCGGGTGCGATTCGCCGGCCGCCTGGCCATGGCGCTCGGCGCCGCGGGTGCGGTGTTCGCCCTGTCAGGTGTCGTCCCCTGGCAGATCTCCGCATGTCTGGGCGCAGCGGTCGTCATCGCCGTCTTCGCCGGGCAGACCCGCAGCGCACCGACGGGCGTGTTCGCGGTGCCGCATGGCGACCGCGTCCACGTGCTGTGGGCCTCCGCGGAACGGGCAGCGTTCGCCCGCGTCATGGATGTTGCGCGGCGGATCCGCCGGACCTGGCCGGACCTGGCCGGCATGATCGATCCGCAGGTCGCCGACCACGATCTGACGCGGGCGCTGGACGAACTCGCCGCCCTGTTGGCCCGCCGCCAGGAGATCCGTCGCTTGCGAGCGGAACTGGCCGACGCTGCCCGTGCCGACCTGCCACCCGGCAGCTCTGCCATGATCGCCTTGGCCGAGCGACGTGACCGGGTCGAGCAACTCTGGCAGGAGACCGGCGTCACGGCCAACCGGATGTTGTCCGCCGTCGACGCCGCCGCCCTGGCCGGGGAGAGCTGGATCCGGGAACAGCGCCTGCGACAGACCACTCGGGACGCGGACCTGATGCTGTCCCGCATCACCGCCGGCATCGCGCAACCGGCGGCCGAGTCCGGTGCGGAGCTCGCCGAGCGTACGGCCGCCGTCGTCGCCGCCTACCGGGAACTGGCCGCCGGCGTCTGACCCGGTGTCCCAGGCCGTAGCGGTTCGTTGACCGCGGCGCGCGGGCGTTGCCGGGAGCGCCGGTGGCAGGATGCTTGCCCGTGGCATGCGGCGGCGACACGAACCACCACGATGTGGCCCGGATCGTGGCACGGATTCTGGGCATGCGGCGGTCGCATCCGATCCGCGTCGGCGTCGACGGGCCGTCCGGCGCCGGCAAGACAACGCTGGCCGACAGCGTTGCGCGAGCCTTGCGGACCACCACGCGGCGCCAGATCATCCGCGCCGAACTGGATCATTTCATGTGCATGGTGCCCGGCCTGGACGGCTTTCCCTACGATTCGGCGGAGAACTTCTACGCCCGGGCATGGGACTGTCCGGCGATCCGTGACCGGCTGCTGTGTCCGTTGGGTGACGGCGGCTCGCGACGTTTCCGGACCGCGGGTACCGATGCGCATGCTCCCGTCGACCGTCTCGCCGCCGCCGACGCGATCCTGATCGCCGACGGTGTCTTCCTGCAGCGGCCTGCCCTGGACGCCCACTGGGACCTGCGGATCTATGTGGAGGTGACGCCCCAGGAGTCGCTGCGCCGATGCGTGGCCCGGGACCGGCACTGGCTCGGGTCGGCGGAGCAGGCACGGTGGCGGCACGCGAATCTGTACCGGCCGGCTCAGGAACGCTATGTCGACCGGGTGGATCCGGTATCCCGGGCACACATCGTGGTGGACGGAACGGCTTGGCCGCACGCCATCGGGTGACCGGGGCGTGTGAGTCACTCGGCGCGGCGAGTCGTGGAGAGCTGCCGCGGAATCATCGGCCGGCCGGGGTTGCGTGTCGCCGTGCCGAGTGTGGCCAGTGCGTCGATCAGCAGAGTCTGCACGGCCACTGCCGTCGGCAGCCGCCATCCGGTGAGTTCCGGCGCCACCATCCACCGCACCATGCCTCCCGGTACGCGGCTCGGTGGTGCCGGGATCCACGAGTTGCTGCCGTGCAGGGCGACGGCGGACACCCGCCGCAGTTCCGGGCGCAACGGCACGCCCGGCTGGGTGAGGAACATCCAGCGTCCGCTCGGCGTGGACGCCACCGGGCCGCGAGCCGCGACGTCGCCCAGCAGACCGGCGCGCAGCCGGGCCCGGCCGAGTGCGCGCAGTCCCAGGGGCGAGGGAACCTCGATCGCGTCGAAGGTCAGGCCGGTCGGCAGCAGGAGAGCGTGTGGGTGGCGTCCGGGGAGGACGGCCCAGCCCTGCCGAGCGTACCTGGCCGCCGCGCGGCGCAGCCGCATGCGTGTCAGCGCCGAGACCGGACCGGGCGGCCGGCCGTTGGTCCATGACATGGTTCGTTACCCCCATACCTGCTGACGCTGGCGGCCGTATCAGCCAAACGTGCCGTTTCCAAGCACGACACACCTCGTTAAATCCGTCAGATTCACCCTTTGCAAGTTGCAGACAAAACTACGAGCATCGGTGAGCAGGCGATCACACACGCTGTGCGACGGGCGTGCAGCGGTGAGATTCACACTGCGGACAACGCACCGAATGGCTCACCGGCTGGGGACGCTGGATGAGTTGGGGAGGCACCGTGGACGAGCTGCCGATCGGACGCCGGGTCGCGTACTGGCGGGGCCGGCGCAAGATGTCCCAGCAGGTATTTGCTGATCGGCTGGGCAAATCGAAGAGCTGGGTCGACAAGGTGGAGAGAGGCGTCCGCCGACTCGACAAATTCTCCATCGTGTACGAGATCGCCGACGTGCTGGCGGTCGACGTTCAGCTCTTGCTGGGCAAGGAGCCGGAGCGGCGGCCGGAGACCCAGAACTGCATCGACCAGGTCGAGGTCGAGGAGATTCGGGCGGCTCTGGAGCGATATGACCAGATGAGTGCTTTCTTCCAGGTGGTGCCACATTCGCCGCCGTTACCGGAGATGCACAAGGCCGTCAGCCATGCCTGGCTGACCTATCAGCACGCGAAGTACGGGCCGCTGGCTCGTGTGCTGCCGAAGTTGCTGCGCGACGCCCAGGCCGCGGACAGCGCCTACGCGACCACGGAGCACGCGCACGACGCCGCACATCTGCTGGGCCAGGTTTATCAGATCGCCTCGTCCGCGCTGCGCAAGGTCGGCGAGCACGAGCTGTCCTGGCTCGCCGCCGACCGTTCGATCGCGGTCTCGCAGCGGGCCGGCGACCAGCTTCTGGCGGGGCTGGCGAGTTATCGCGTGGGCAGTGCGCTGCTCGCACTCGGCCGGGTGCGGCCGTCGCTGGAGGTCAACGTCAACATCGCCAACCGGCTGGCGCCCTCCGGGGAACTCGACCCCGACCGGCTGTCCGTGTACGGGATGCTGCTGCTCAATGGGGCGATGGCGGCGGCGCGTATCGGCGATTCCGCTACCGTCCGTGACTTGCTTGCCGGCGCCGATCAGGCGGCGAACGCCATGGGCGGTGACCAGAACCACTACTGGACCAGTTTCGGCCCGACCAACGTGGAACTGCACCGATGCGCGACGGCCGTCGAGCTCGGGGACGGGCGCACCGCCGTGGACACGCACGAGCGGATCGATCCGGACGGATTCGCCGCGCTCCTCCCGGAGCGTCGAGCCCATCATTATCTCGACATCGCCCGTGGGTACACCCAGATCGGCGACGTGGACAAGGCCAGCGAAATGCTGCTGGAGGGCGACCGCCTCGCCCCGTCCGAGATCCGGTGTCGCCCGCTGGCCCACGAGGTTCTCTCCGACGTGCTGCGGCGTACGCGAGGCGCGCCGCCGGCGCCCGTCGCGGAGCTGGCAGAGCAGATGGGAGTCGGCGTATGAGATGGGATAGCACGTGAGGATCAAGCCCGTGCGCGGAGTGCTCTATGTGCTGGTCTGTGGTTCTCCGATGGCCCGCGACGTCGGCATTCTCGTCGACCTGGCCCAGCGCGACGGCTGGGAGGTGTGTGTGGTCACCACCCCGGACGGGCTGAAGTTCGTCGACGTGGCCGAGCTGCAGGAGCAGACCGGTCACCCGGTGCGCACGCACTACAAGAGCCCCGGCGACGCGGATGTGCTGCCACCGGCGGACGCGATGATCGTCGCCCCGGCGACCGTCAACACGGTCAACAAGTGGGCCGCCGGCATCACCGACACGCTCGTGCTGGGACTGCTGGTGGAGGGGTACGGTTACGGCGTGCCGACCGCGGTGGTCCCGTACACCAACCGGGTCATGGCCCTGCACCCCGTCATGCACGAGTCCCTGGCCAAGCTGCGGGACTGGGGCGTGCACGTGCTCTATGGCGACGATCTTTACCTGCTGGGCGGGCCGGGGCAGACGGATCGTTACCGCAATCAGTTCCCCTGGCGCCGGGCCTTGCAGGCGGTCACCAACCCGATGATCGCCAACAGCCGAGTCGAGCCGGGGGCCGTCTCCTAGGGTTATAGAGTTGGCGGTCGTGACCGACTCCGCCGTGTCTGACCCAGCCGTGTCCGACCCAGCCGTGTCCGATCCAGCCGTGTCCGATCCAGCCGCTCCCACCGTCCGCGATGTCGTCGCCGCGCTGGATCAGCGATATCCGCGTGCCTGGGCTGAGCAGTGGGACCGCGTCGGCCCGGTGCTGGGCGACTTCGACGCGGCGGTGGGTCGTGTGCTCTGCGTGGTCGACTGCGTGCCGGAAACCGTCGATGAGGCGCTGGCCGTCGGCGCGCACCTGATCGTCGCGCATCACCCGTTGCTGCTGCGCCCGGTGTCGTCCCTCGCGCCGGACACCCACAAGGGTCGCATCGTGCACCGCCTGATCCGCGCGGGCGTGGCCCTCTACACCGCGCACACCAACGCCGACGTCGCCGATCCGGGCGTGTCCGACGCGCTGGCGGCATGTCTGGGACTGACCGCCGTGCGCCCTCTGGTCCCGGCCGCGGGCGCGGCGGCGGGGGAGGGGCGCGGCATCGGGCGCATCGGGGAGTTGGACGAGCCGATGCGCTTCGACGCGTTCACCGCCCGGGTGGCGCAGCGTCTGCCGGGCACCGCCGCGGGGGTGCGCGCCGCCGGCCAAGCGGACCGGACGGTGCGGGTGGTGGCCGTCTGCGGCGGCGCGGGCGACGGTTTTCTGGCCGACGCGGCACGGGCGGGCGTGGACGCGTACCTCTGTGCCGACCTGCGGCATCATCCGGCGACCGAGCATCTCGCCGACGGCGGGCCGGCGCTGCTGGATGTGGCGCACTGGGCCAGCGAGCGGCCCTGGCTCGACGAGCTGGCCGGATGGCTGCGCCGCCGATTCCCTGTCGACGTTCAGGTGTCCGATGTGGACACCGATCCCTGGACCCTCCGTGCCGGAGGCGACCAGGCCATCGCAATGACAAAGGAGAGCCTGTCGTGAAGGCCGCCCCGGAAGCCCAACGCCGTCTGCTCGACCTGCAGGCCATCGACACGGCTCTGGCCCAGCTCGCGCATCGGCGCAAGTCGCTGCCCGAGCTTGCCGAGATCGACACCGTGGCGCGGGAGATCTCTGCGCTGGAGGACGAGCGGGTACGCGCGCAGGTCGCGGTCGACGATCTGGACCGGGACATCTCCCGGTTCGAGCGGGACATCGAGCAGGTGCGCACCCGCAAGGCGCGTGACCAGGCGAGGTTGGACGCCGGCGGGGCGCTGCGTGAGATCGAGGGCCTGCAGCATGAGATGGCCACGCTCAACCGGCGTCAGTCCGAACTGGAGGATGCCGAACTGGAGCTGATGGAGCAGCGCGAGTCGGCCGAGGAGGCGCTCAACGGGGTGACCGCCAAGCTCGCCGAGGCGAACGAGCGGCGCACGTCGGCCGAGGCGCGCCGCGATGAGGCGTACGCGGAAATCACCAAGGAGGAGGAGTTCAAGACGGCCGCTCGGGGGCCGTTGGCCGCGGATCTGCCGACCGACCTGATCGCGCTCTACGACAAGATCCGCCTGGACTCCGGCATGGGCGCGGCGCTGATGCGCGCGGGCCGTTGCGGTGGTTGCCGCATCGAGCTGTACGGCGCGGACCTGGCCCGGGTGCGTTCCGCCCCGGACGACGAGGTGGTGCGTTGCGAGGAGTGCCGGCGCATCATGGTGCGTACCGCCGAGTCGGGCCTGTAACGCGGTGGCCGAGCTCAAGGTCGTGGTCGAGGCCGACGGTGGATCGCGGGGCAATCCGGGGCCGGCCGGGTACGGCGCGGTGGTGCGCGAGGCGGCCACCGGCGAGGTGCTGCTGGAGCGCTTCGCGTCGGTCGGTGTGAACACCAACAACGTCGCCGAGTACGCCGGCCTGGTGGCCGGTCTGGAGGCCGCGCTGGAACTGGGCGCCACGCATGTCGAGGTGCGGATGGACTCCAAGCTCGTGGTGGAGCAGATGTCCGGGCGCTGGCAGATCAAGAATGCCGGTCTGCGACCGCTCGCCGCCCGCGCGGCGGACCTGGCCGGCCGGTTCGCCGCGGTCACCTTCGACTGGATCCCGCGGGCCCGCAACGCCGCCGCCGACGCGCTGGCCAACAGGGCGATGGACGAGGCGGCCGGCAAACCGGTCCGGGACACGATCGCGAAGGAGGTCGTCCCGGCCGCTCCCAAGCCGCGCAAGTCGTGGGCGCCGCCGCCGCTGGACGAGGCGACCCGTCTGATCCTGGTGCGGCACGGCCAGACCGCATACACCTCGCAGGGCCGGTATTCCGGGCGCGGCGACGTGCCGCTCTCCGACGAGGGGGAGGCGCAGGCGATGGCGGCGGCCGGCCGGGTGGCGGTGCTGTCGCGCGACGTCGCGGCGGTGGTCACCTCGCCGCTGTCCCGCTGCACGCGGACCGCGGAGCTGATCGCCGCGGAGTTGGGCGGCGTCGAGGTGACCGTGCTGGCCGACCTGATCGAGTGCGATTTCGGCCGGTGGGAGGGCATGACCTTCGCCGATGTGCAGGAGCGCTGGCCGGATGAGATGAACGCATGGCTGGACTCGACCGCGGTGGCGCCGCCGGGCGGGGAGTCCTTCCAGGAGGTCGGCGAGCGGGTGCAGCGGGCGTTGCGGACGGTGCTCAGCGCGTACGCGCAGAAGGTGGTCGTGCTGGTCTCGCACGTCTCGCCGATCAAACTGATCCTGCGCGACGCGCTGGCGGCCGGCGACGATTTCCTGCACCGGCTCTATCTGGATGCGGCCGGGGTCTCCACCCTGGACGTCTGGCCGGACGGCGGCATCGCCGTGCGCACGGTGAACGAGACCGCACACTTGCGATAGAAGCGGCCTGGCCTCTAGGTTCCCTCCAATAGATAACTTTGTTGCCTGTTGGAGGTCTCATGCGTCGCCTTCTCGCCGTGGGCGCTGCCGTCGTAGTGGCGCTCGCGGCCTCCGCAACACCCGTGCAGGCGCACGGTCGCGATTCCTACCGAAAAGTTGGCTATTTCACGCAGTGGGGTATTTACGGGCGCAACTTTCCGCTCGCCCGGGTGCAGACCTCCGGAGCTGCCGCCCGGCTGACCCACCTCAACTATGCGTTCAGCGACGTCACCGCGGACGGCGTCTGCGCGTCGGCCGACCCGTGGGCGGACTGGCAGACGCCCTTCCCGGCCGCCGACAGCGTCGACGGCGTGGCCGATCAGGCCGGGCAGCCGCTCGCCGGGAACCTGAACCAGCTCGCCGAGCTCAAGAAGAAGAACCCGCGCCTGCGTGTGCTCATCTCGCTCGGCGGATGGACGCTGTCCGCACACTTCTCCGACGCGGCGGCCACCCCGGCGGCCCGCCGCAAGCTGGTGTCGTCCTGCGTGGACCTCTGGCTCAGGGGCGACCTGCCGGGCCTGGCGCCGGGGGTTGCGGCGGGCATCTTCGACGGCATCGACCTGGACTGGGAGTGGCCGGGCTCGGACGGCAACGCGGGCAACGCGATCCGGCCCGAGGACAAGCAGAACTTCACCGCGCTGGCCGCCGAGTTCCGCCGCCAACTCGACGGTCTGGGGCGGCACTACGACCTGACCGCGTTCCTGCCCGCCGCGCCGGCGAAGATCGAGGCGGGTTTCCAGGCCGACAAGATCTTCAAGTACCTCGACTTCGGCACCGTCCAGGGTTATGACTTCCACGGCTCCTGGGAACCCCGGACCAATCAGCAGTCCGCGCTGCGTGTCCCCGCCGGCGCGCCGGACGACCCGGACTTCTCGATCACCACCACGATCGATGCCTGGCTGTCGCGGGGCGCGCCGCGCCGGCAACTGGTCCTCGGCATCCCCTATTACGGGCAGGGCTGGACCGGTGTCAGCGGCGGGCTGTTCGGCACCGCGACCGGTCCTGCGCCGGGCACCTTCGCCGCCGGTACCGAGGACTGGAAGGTCCTCAAGCACCTGAGCGCGCAGGGATACGCGCTGCACCGCGACTGGCGCAGCGGTTTCGCTTATCTCTACGACGGCACCACCTTCTGGACGTACGACGATCCGGTTCAGATCCTGCAGAAGACCGCCTACATCCGGACCAAGGGGCTGGGCGGCGCGATGATGTGGTCCCTGGACGGCGACGACAGTTCGGCCACGCTGACCAAGACGGTTTCAGCAGGTTTGTGGACTCCCTGGTGAGATGTCCGTGGGCGGTGCGCCGTTCGGCGCACCGCCCACACCGCTCGGCGCACGATGATCGGTTGTGCGGCACCTCGTCGATAGCGTGACGAAAGACCGTGACCGCGGTCACCTCGTCAGCGCTTGAGATGAGGAGGTACGGCCCATGGCCGATACAGAAACCGGCACCGCGCCGGCACGACGCTCGGACCACAGCCCGTGGAACTGGCTGCTCGTCGTGCCGATCGTGCTGCCGCTGCTGACCCCGTTGTTCAACATCGACTCACCCCGCCTCTGGGGATTCCCCGCGTTCTACTGGCTGCAGTTCCTGTTCATCCTCGTCGGGGTGGCCACCACCTCGATCGTCTACCGCATGACGCGCATCCGGCGGGCGGCCCGCGATGAGTGAGCACATTACCGAGATCATCGTCTTCACGCTGCTGTTCCTGCTGGTCAGCGCGATGGGCTTCGTCGCGGCCCGGTGGCGTGCGCCGAAGGACATGGCGCACCTGGACGAGTGGGGACTGGGCGGGCGCAGCTTCGGCGGCTGGATCACATGGTTCCTGGTCGGTGGCGACCTCTACACGGCATACACGTTCGTGGCGGTGCCCGCCCTGATCTTCGGCGCCGGCGCAGCGGGGTTCTTCGCCGTCCCCTACACCGTGATCATTTATCCGCTTTTCTTCCTGATCCTGATCCGGCTGTGGTCGGTGTCGCATCGGCACGGGTTCGTCACCCCGGCCGACTTCGTCCGCGCCCGGTTCGGCTCGCCGACGTTGGCCCTGCTGGTCGCCATCACCGGCATCGTCGCCACCATGCCCTACATCGCGTTGCAACTCGTGGGCATCGAGGCGGTGCTCAAGACCATGGGCGTGACCGGCGACTCCGCGCTGGCCCGGCACGCGCCGATCATCGTGGCGTTCGCCATCCTGGCGGCGTACACCTACCAGTCCGGCCTGCGCGCCCCGGCGCTCATCGCGTTCGTCAAGGACACGCTGATCTACCTGGTCATCCTGGTCGCGGTGCTCTACCTGCCGTACAAACTGGGCGGCTGGGGGACCATCTTCGACGACGCCCAAGCCAAGTTCCAGGCCTCCGAGTCGGCCTCCGACGGCATCATTCTCGGGCCGAACAACCAGATCCAGTATGTGACCCTGGCGCTGGGGTCGGCGCTCGCGCTGTTCCTTTACCCCCACAGCGTGACCGGCGTGCTGGCGAGCAAGAACCGCAACGTCATCAAGCGGAACATGTCCGCCCTTCCGGCGTACAGCTTCCTGCTCGGGCTCATCGCGCTGCTGGGATACATGGCGATTTCCGCCGGAGTGAAGCCGCTGCCCGGTGCCACGGCCGGCAGCACGGACAGCAACACCGTGGTGCCGCTGCTGTTCGACCAGCAGTTCCCGTCCTGGTTCGCCGGGGTGGCGTTCGCGGCCGTCGGCATCGGCGCCCTGGTGCCGGCCGCGATCATGTCGATCGCCGCGGCCAACCTGTTCACCCGCAACATCTACACCGAATATCTGCGGCGGGACGCGACCGACGCGGAGGAGGCCCGCGTCTCCAAGATCGCATCGCTGGTGGTGAAGATCGGCGCGGTCGGGTTCATCATCTTCCTCGACCCGCAGTTCTCCATCGACCTCCAGCTCATCGGTGGTGTGATCATTCTGCAGACGGCGCCGGCGGTGGCCATCGGACTGTTCACCCGCTGGATGCATCGCGGCGGCCTGATCGCCGGGTGGGTGGTCGGCATGGGCCTGGGCATGTGGATGCTCTACGAGATCCCGAACGCGGCGACCGGCCGGGAACACTTCGGCGGATCGGCGTTCCCGCTGTCCGACGTCGGCTTCGACACGCCAAAGACGATCTACGTCGGATTCCTCGCGGTGCTGGCGAACCTGCTGGTAGCCGCCCTGGTGACGGTGGTGTTGCGGGCCGTGAAAACTCCGGACGGGCCGGACGCCACGACGCACGACGACTACTTCGCCGACGAGGGCGATCCGCGGCTGGAACGACGCCGGTCCACACCGGATGCCGTCGGCTCCTCCACCTGACCCGTTCGGCGATGACCGCGCGCCGCGCCCTCGCTTCGTTCTCGCGAGGGCGCGGCGCGTGTGCGTCGTCCCTCGGCGGCGGCACGACCGTGCGGTCAGTGCCGGCGGTGCCCGTCCACCACCAGCGCGGCGATGTCGTCGGCGAGCCCGCGATTGATCCGGTAGACGTCCGTGTCGTCGGTGGTCGCGGCCAGCAGGGAGGCGCGCAACGCGGTGTCGTGGTGCAACGGCAGATACTCCGGCGGCGATTCGAAGTGGCGGCAGGGGTGGCATCCCTCCGCCGCGGTGCGCGGGCAGTCGGCGTCGAGCGGCCGGGTGCACCAGCCGCCCGGCACGGCCTGCAGGTAGGTGCGCTGATTGGTCGACTTCCGCACCGGCGTGCGCTGGCGCGGAACCATCTCGTCGGCCACCTCGACGGTGAATCTCAGCCGGCCCTCGGGCCGCAGCGTGCGGGACAGCACCTGCAGCGCGTATTCGGGTGAGGACGGCAGCACGACCACCGGCACCTCGCCCCGGTCCAGGACGTCCGTGATCACCTCCGCCCGCGGGCGGCCGAACCGGTCGGCGGCCAGCGCCACGAAATCGAACAGCGGCAGCAGCCGCTCCAGGGTGTTCAACACGAGGGCGGACATCGCCGGGTCGTGGACGGCGACAACCACCTCGTGCTCACGGAGCAGATCCACCATCTCGTCCGGTGGTGGCGAACCGTGCCCCGGCGGTACCGGAATCACCTGTATGAGGGTTGTCATGTTGCGTCTCCTAGCCGGGCCACAGGCCATCCGCGGACCAGCTTGAGGCTGCCCCGGCGCATCCCTATCGAGATGGTGTGAGGACTTCCAGCCTATTTGGCCTACTCGGTTGCATGCCTCACCCGTCCGAGTGGTGTGCGAGCTTCCGGGAACCCCGCGGCGTCCGGACGACCATCGCGGTACGGATGACAACGCGGCCACGATTGGTCATGCTCCACGCATGGTGATCGACCTCGACCGGGTGGCGCCCGCGCACGCCCCGGGCCGTCGCGGACACCGAAGTCCCCACGCGCGCGCCTACCTTGTCGCGGCGGTGCTGCTCGCGATGGCGGTCCTGGGCGGCTCGGCCTCGCCGGCACGCCCGCTGCGCGTCGCGTTCACCGATACCGGGGCGACCGCGGCGTTCGCGCTGACGTCAACCGCGTTGTTCACCGCGGACACCCAGATCGGCGTCGACGCTCGGGTGGCGCTGCGCGCGTACACGCTGGGTACCGGCGCGCAGCGGTGGGAGAGCAGGCTGCCGGACATGGTCTGGGGCATCGACCCGGTGGCCGGCACCGGCGTGCTGATGGTCACCGCCACCGGCGCGACCCGGGCGGCGTTCCTGGATGCGGACACCGGCCGCCTCCTCTGGCGCCTGGACCTGAGTCGGGCCGCCGTGCTGCGCGCCACCGCGGCGGGTGTCCTCGTGTCGAGCGGCGACCACGCCGCCACCACGTTGCGGCTTGCCGATCTGCGCAGCGGCGCCACCCGATGGAGCCGCTCGCTGGCGGCGGACAGTTGGGTCGACGCCGGTGATGCGGAGCTGCCCGCGCCCGACCGGGTCATCGCGGTGGCGCCGGACGGCCACGCCACGGTGCTGCGCCTCGCGGACGGCGCCGACCTCTCCTCCGCCGAGCTGCCCGGCGCCGCCCGGCTCACCCGGCTCGGGGACCGGCTCTACGCCGTCGAGAGCCGCCTCGACGGCAAGACCCTCACCGCGTACCGGCTGAGCGACTTGCGCCGGCTCTGGACCACCAGCGCCGTGCCGCTGGGCCGGCTTAGCTGGTGCGGACCGTACGTCTGCGACACCACCGACGCGGGCATGACGATTCTGGACGGGAACGACGGCGCGGTGCGATGGTCGGTGCGCCGCTGGCAACTCGGGTACGGCAGCACCGCGACCGCCCTTCCCGGCCCGTTGCGCCTGATCGCGATCGACTATCAGGACAGCCCCGCGCGGGCGCTGCTGGATCCCGGCTCCGGAGCGGTGGTGGCCGACCTCGGGCACACCACCGTCGTGGGGCGTGTGCTGTTGCGCACCGACACCGGGCAGCCCGCTCGCACCTGGATCCAGCGGATGGATGCGTGGGGTGGCACCCATGCCATCGCAGCGGTGACCGTGGCCGCGCCGCACCATTGCGCCGCCGCCGGTGACTACGTGGCCTGCCCGAACCCGGCCGGCCAGGTGGTCGTCTGGCGGCTGCCGCCCTGACCCGCCCTCACACCGGGGACCAGGTGTAGACCCGCCGGGTACGGGTCACCGCGCGGCCACCGGACAGCACCCGGTATTTCTTGGTGAGCAGCCGTTTGGTCTCCCACCGGTAGACCTGCTTCGGCTGGCCGTCGACCACGCGGGTCACCTTGTGCCGGAACCACCACCGGCAGTCGAAGCCGGCGTGATAACCCGGGCCCGGGTCCGCGTCCACCAGCAGGCAGCGGTACGCCGTCTGGGCCGCGTACGGGTTGGCGGTCGCCGGCCATGCCGTCCCGGTCGTGCGGTAGACGGTCTCCATGGCGCGATACCAGTTCCACGCCATTTTGCGGTAGCCGAAGTCGTTGGGGTGCAGCGCGTCGCGGATGTCGAGATTGCGCACGCTGCTCTGATCCACCACGTGCACCCGGGATGAGCCGAGGGAGGCGACAATCGCCGGGATCTGCGCGTTGAACGCCTCGGTGCGTTTCTGCTGCGCGGGATACCGCCGCGTTCCGGTGATCTGGGCGACGAACAGGTGCGCCTCGGGACGCTCGGACACGATCTGGTGCAGCAGGTGCTTCAGCCGGGCGGGCGCCCGCGCCGCGCCGGACCGGCTGCGCAGATCGTTGGTGCCGACGTGGAGCAGAATCGCGTCCGGACGGTACGTGCGGAGCCACGCGCCCACCCCGGCGGAGATCCGCGCGATCGTCCAGCCCGAGTGACCCTCGTGGTCCAGGTCGGCGGCGGCCGGATCGCCGGTACGCCGCGAACCCACGAAGTCCACCGACATGCCCGCCGTCGCCAGCCGCCTGCGCAGCTCCACCCGGTACGAGCTGGTGGTCTGCGATCCGACCCCGTACGTGATCGAGTCGCCGAGCGGCATGACCCTGAGCGTGGAGGCCGGCATCGCGGTGGCCGTCTGCGTCCCGTCGGCGCCGGTTTCGCCGGCGCTGGTCGGCCCGCCGGCGTGCTCGGCGCCCGTTCCGGCGGCCAGCTCGGCGGCGACCGCGGTGGCGGAACCCCTCTCGGTGGGCTCTGGCCGGTCCGGCACCATGACCAGCGCGGTGGTCACGAGGACGGCCGAGACGACGGCTGCCGACACGGCGTGCGTAACAACTCGGCGTGAGGTCATACCGGACGCTTCGACCGCGTCGGGTGCACCCGTGCGAGGCCCGGGGTGCCGTTCGGTTGCCCGCTGAGGAGTTGATAGGCAAGCGGATGCTTGCCTATAGTCTTCGGGTGGCGGACGTGTTCAAGGCTCTCGCCGACCCGACTCGCCGTGCCATCCTCGACGAGCTACGAGACCGCGACGATCAGACCCTGTTCGAGTTGTGCACCCGCCTCGCGATGAGGCACGGGCTGGGCTCCTCACGCCAGGCGATCTCGCAGCATCTCGACGTTCTTGAGGGGGCCGGCCTGGTCGTCACGAGGCGGGAGGGGCGATACAAGTTCCACAGCCTCGACACGTCGCCCCTGCGGGCCATCATCGAGCGATGGCCGATCAGTGACGGGAGATGAACGGCCGTGAAGATCTACATCACTCAGGTATTCGTCGACGACCAGGACAAGGCGCTCGGCTTTTACACCGAAATCCTCGGGTTCCACAAGAAGGACGAGGTGCCCCTGGGCGAGCACCGCTGGCTCACCGTGGTCTCCCCGGAGCAGCCGGAGGGACCCGAGTTGCTGCTCGAACCGGACGCTCACCCGGCGGTGCGGCCCTACAAGGAGGCGCTCGTCGCGGACGGGATCCCGGCCGCCTCCTTCGCGGTCGCCGACGTGACCGCCGAGGTCGAACGCCTGCGCGGGCTGGGTGTGAAGTTCACGCAGGAGCCGCTGCAGATGGGGCCGGTGGTGACCGCGGTGCTCGACGACACGTGCGGCAACCTGATCCAGATCGTCACCCGGCTGTGACCGGGCTCCCGGCCGGTGGGCCGTGCGGGCGGCGGACGAGCCGGCCTGTACGCCGGATCCTGTTCCTCGGCTTGCGCCTCGGTGGCGGCCATCCCTCTCGGCCTGCCGTTGCCGACAGGCTCTAGCGGCCCACCCGCAGGCTCGGGCGAGCAGCCCTCAAACGCCTGCGCCGACCGCCGGCCGCGTGGCCGGCGGTCTTGCTTGGCCTTGCTCCGGGTGGGGTTTACCGAGCCACCCCGGTCGCCCGGGATGCTGGTGAGCTCTTACCTCACCGTTTCACCCTTACCGGCACACGTGGCACCGGCGGTCTGCTTTCTGTGGCACTGTCCCGCGGGTCGCCCCGGGTTGCCGTTAGCAACCACCCTGCTCTGCGGAGTCCGGACGTTCCTCGGCGACACCCGAAGGCGCCGACGCGGCCGCCCAGCCGACTCGTCCGTCGCGCGGTCAGTCTACGGCAGGTGCATGCGTGCAGCGCGGGCGAGTGCGGTGCGGCCCGGCCGTACGGGACACCGGGCCGACGGTGCGGTAGCGGATTGCAAACTCCAAGATCGCCAGGGAGCCGGCGGTTCCGTGGCGGGGAGGCTAGGTGATGGCCCGGTAGAGCAGGACCAGCCCGATGATCGTGCCGAACGCGACGATCACGAACTTGAGCACGCGCGCGGGCATGCGGCGTGCCAGGCGTGCGCCCGCGTATCCGCCGACGACCGTCGCCGGTGCCAGCAGCAGCGCCGCTCCCCAGTGGACCGGCCCGAAGACGGCGAAGACGAACACCGTCACCAGCCCGACCGCCGCTGACAGGGCGTTCTTCAACGCGTTGATGCGATTGATCGGCTCGTCCAGCACCAGGGCGAGGGCCGCCACGTACATGACTCCCAGCGCGGCGCCGAAGTATCCGCCGTAGACGGCGCCCACGAACACCATGATCTGCAGGGTGACGGCCGCCCGGCGCGGTCGCAGCGTCCTCGGATGTCCCACCAGTCCGCGCAACCGGTCCTGGAAGGCGAGCGTCGCGCTCGCGCCCAGCACCAGGAACGGCACGATGATTTCGAATGCTTTCGCGGGCGTGAGCAGCAGCAGCGCGCAACCGGCGGCGGAGCCGACCAGGCACGCGGGCAGGATCAGGCGTATCCGCCGGCCCTGCCCGGCCAGGTCGGCACGGCTGCCCGCGACGCTGGAGGCATACCCGGGGAAGACGGCGATCGAGTTGGTGACGTTCGCGTCGACGGAGGGCAGGCCGATCGCGATCAGGCTGGGAAAGGTGATCAGTGAGCCGCCGCCGGCGATGGCGTTGACCGCGCCGGCGGCGAGCCCGGCGACGATCAGCAGCAAGACGTGGGGGAGATCCATGGCGCGTTCAATGTACGGCCTCGCGGGCCGATTGCGCCGGGTGCTTCCTCCGCCTGACGCAGGCGCGACGGCGCCGTGGCGGTACGCGGACGTCGAGCGTGCCGCACACGAGCTCGTGCAGCATCTGGACGAACCGGACGGCGTGCCGGGTCAGACGGCAATGCTGATGTTCGCTCCGCAGAGCAGCACGACCACCTGTTCGCCGTCGGTCGGGGTGTAGACGCCCGAGGTCAGCGCGGCGTATGCGGCGGCGCTGCCGGGCTCGACCACGATCCGGTAGTCCTCCCAGAGGCGGTGTCGTGCCTCGACGATGGCCTTGTCGTCGATCAGCACCGACCGGGCATGGGCGGAGGCGGCGAGTGCGTAACCGATCTCGCCGGCCCGGCGGGCCCCGAGCGAGTCGGCCGCCACGCCGGACACCGGCACGTCGACGGGCCGGCCGGCGTCCAGGGCCGCGTGCAGGGACTGGGCGCGGGTGGGCTCGACCGCGACGACCTGGGCGTGGTCGCGTACCGCGGCGATCACGCCGCCGAGCAGGCCACCGCCGCCGACCGCGACCATCACCGTGTGGAAACCGCCGGGGATCTGCTCCAGCAGCTCCAGCCCGAGCGTCCCGTTGCCGGCGACCATGTCCGGGTTGTCGTAGGCGTGGCAAAACAACGCGCCGGTCTGCTCGGCCCGGACGGTGGCTTCCGCGTACGCCTCGGCGTATTCGGAGCCGGCCTGGACGACGCGCGCGCCGAGCTGTCCGAGCTTGGCCACCTTGACCTCCGGCGCGGTGACCGGAACGTACACCTCGGCGGTGAGTCCCAGCTCGCGCGCCGCGTAAGCGGCGGCGAGTCCCGCGTTGCCGCCCGACGCGGCAACCACGCCCGCGTCGGGCACCTCGCCGCGGGACATGGCGGCCAGGATCTGGTTGAGCATGCCGCGAGCCTTGAAGGACCCGGCGTGCTGCGTGTACTCAAGCTTGAAGTACAGCGAATCAGCGGCCTGGATGACCGGCGTGCGCCGAACCCGTGATCCGATGCGTTCCGCTGCTGCTCGAACATCCTGCTGGCTGATCATCGAGCTGATCCTAGAGCCTCAGGCGAGGCTCCAGCACTCGTCCGCCGCGGAAACCGGGGCGTGTTCCCCCACGAGGCGGGCCAGGTCCAACACCCGGTGCGAGAAGCCCCATTCGTTGTCGAACCATCCGCGTACCTGAACGCCGCCGTGCCGGGTGGTCCGCGTGCCGGACGGATCGAACAGGCAGGACGCCGGATTGTTCTTCACGTCGACCGACACGGTGGGGTCCGGGTCGTACGCGAGGATGCCGCGCAGCGGTCCGGCCGCCGCTTCGGCCATCGCCCGGTTGATCTCCTCGCTGGACACCGGCCGGTCGGTGAGGCCGCTGAGTTCGGCGAGCGATCCGACCGGCGTCGGCACGCAGTAGTAGCTGTACAGGATGTCGCCGAGGGCGGGCAGTGCCACCGAGACCAGCTCGCCGGCCACATAGTTGTGCGGGATGATGCTCTGCCCGACGGACCGCCCCAGTCGAGGGTCGTCGCGCGAGGTGCCAATGAGGGTGTCGTGCACCTTCTGCCAGCCCTGCACCGCGAGCACCACGGACGTGCTGACCGAGTGCAGGCCGAACCGGTCCAGCAGCACCTTGGCCATGATGCTGAGCGCGTTCACGCCGCAGGACGCGGGGGAGATCACATCGTGACTGGCGGAGTCGTAGCGGTCGTGGTTGGCGCCGTACACCAGATAGGCGTCCGGATCGTCGGCCGAGGCGCTGATCACGACCTTGCGGGCGCCGCCGTGGGTGATGTGTGAGCGCGCCTGGCCGCCGGTGCGGAACCGGCCGGTCGCCTCGATCACCACGTCCACGTTGGCCTCGGCCCAGCGGATGCGGTCCGGCCGGGCCTGGTTGAAGACCTGGATGGGGTGGTCGTTGACGATGAGATGGTCGCCTCGGGACAGCACGGTGCCCGGGAAGACCCCGCGTAAGCTGTCGCGTTTGAGCCCGTATGCGAGCTTGTCCGCGGATGCGATGTCGTTGACCGCGGCGATGGTGATGCCGCTGTCCGGCGTGGTGCTGACGATGCGCGTGAGGCATCGGCCGATCCGGCCGAATCCATTGATGCCGATCGTGACGTTCACGCGGACTCCTCGTAGCCGACGGATCGGTGACCTTCTCGCGGCGGATCCGATGATGGCCTCGCTAGCATCAACTCGCCGTGACGGTGTCGACACTATTTGGTGTGCAAGTTGCACGTCAATCTGAGGCCATGACGGCAAGATCGCGTCGTGTCGGCCTATTTCATAGCTAAAAGTAGGGATATCCTCCCTCGTTGATTACGCTCCGCAATGATCACGGAGGTGGCGTGGCGTCGACCGGGGTCGGGCCGATCTGGACAACGAAGATCACGGTGCGTGATCGCGGGAGGGGCGAGTGTGCGCCTCCGTGCTGTCCGGTGAAATACATTGGATCTCGAATCGGCGACGTGGTGGGTGCGATTTGCCCGATCTCGCAACCCTCCCGAGTCGTCGATGGCCGGGCGCGGAGGTGGCTCGTACCGCGATCGGCTCAGCGATCCGGCGGGCGCGCCGACCGTGACGGTATGGGAATCGAGCGAGTGAGTGAGCGCATCGCCGACATCCAGGGCCGGCTGGTCGCGCTGCAGAACCAGATGTCCGCATCCCAGACGCCCACGGGCGGCGCGTCCAATGCCCTCGCGCCGACCGCATCGGGGCAGGGCGTCCTCTCACCCTCGGCGTTGCCCCCGGGAGCCACACCGGCCACGCCGTCCGCGCTCGCCGCACGGGTCGTCTCGACGCCTGGCACGCTCGCCACCGGCGGCGTCGCCGCGTCGTCCACCACCGCGACCGCCTTCGCCGAGCAGCTCAGCAAGGCGGTGCAGGCGCAGGCCGCCACCAAGCCCGAGCCGAAGAAGACCTACAAGCTCAACGGCAAGGGCATTCCCACCGATCTGGCGAAGTACGGGAACGGCAAGATCCCCTCGGCGGCGCTGGAGAGCGTCGCCGGAACCCGGCACAGACTGTGGGCGCCCGCGGCGGAGTCGCTCACCAAACTGATCGCCGCGGCCAAGAAGGACGGCGTGCGGATCGGCATCACCGACTCGTATCGCCCGTACGCCGAACAGGTCGACCTGGTGCGGCGCAAGGGGCTGTATTCCCAGGGCGGACTGGCGGCCAAGCCGGGCACCAGTGAACACGGCTGGGGCATGGCCACCGACCTGGACCTCAACGGCAAGGCGCTGTCGTGGATGCGCAAGCACGCGAAGGAGTTCGGTTTTCACGAGAACGTGCCCCGGGAAAGCTGGCACTGGGCCTACCGCCCGAACGGCTGAGCCGTCCCGAACGGCCGAGCCGTGCGCGTCCGGTCAGGCCCGGCAGATCAGTTCACCGTGCAGCACCGACAACCAGCCGTCGGGGTCCGCGGCCCACCGGCGCCAGCCGTCCGAGATGCGTCGCAGATCGTCCTGCTGCGCCACGCCGGTGGCCACCGCTCGCGCGGCGATGTCCGACCGCAGCACGCGTTCCGCCCACATGCCGCCCCACCACGCGCGGTCCGGCTCGTCGGCGAAGCACCAGGTGCTCGCGGTCGCGGTGATGTCGGTGAACCCGGCCGCCCGTGCCCACGACAGCAGGCGCCGTCCGGCGTCGGGCTCGCCGCCGTTGGCCCGCGCCACCCGCTCGTACATCGTCAGCCACTCGCTCAGCTCCGGCAGCTCGGGAAACCAGGTGAAGCCGGCATAGTCCCCGTCGCGAACGGCCACGATCCCGCCGGGACGGGCGACCCGCCGCATCTCCCGCAGCGCGGTCACCGGATCGCCGACGTGCTGCAGCACCTGGTGGGCGTGCACCACGTCGTAGGTGTCGTCCGGCGCGTCGATCGCATGCACGTCACCGACCATGAAGTCGACCGTGGCGAGCCCGCGCCGGCCGATCTCGTCGCGGGCCAGGGCGAGGGCCGGCTCGGTGACTTCCATCGCGGTGACCCGGCCCGGCGTGACGAGCGTCGCCAGGTCCGCGGTGATGGTGGCCGGCCCGCAGCCGACATCCAGCACGCGATCGCCGGACTTGAGGTGTGGCAGCAGGTAGGCGGCGGAATTCGCCGCGGTGCGCCACCGATGGGAGCGCAGAACGGACTCGTGGTGCCCATGGGTGTAGAGATTCGCCATGGCGCCGAAGCTACGCCGCTGTCCCGAATACCGGGAGAAGCATTCCGAAATGCAGGACGCCGATCCTTATCGATTTCCGCGTGCGCGCAGCCGGGACGTACTTTGTCGGCATGAGGATCGGCATCGTAGGCGCGACCGGACAGGTGGGCGGCGTGATGCGCCGCATCCTGGCCGAGCGCCGGTTCCCCGTTGACCAGCTACGCCTGTTCGCGTCCGCGCGTTCCGCCGGGCGTGCCCTGCCGTGGGGCGACGGCGAGGTGACCGTGGAGGACGCCGCGACGGCCGACTACCGCGGGCTCGACATCGTCCTGTTCTCCGCGGGCAAGGGCAGCGCCAAGCAGTTCGCCCCGCTGGTCGCCGAGGCGGGCGCGGTGGTCGTGGACAATTCGTCGGCGTTCCGGATGGATCCCGAGGTCCCCCTCGTGGTGTCCGAGGTGAACCCGGATGCGGCACGACGGCGTCCGAAGGGCATCATCGCCAACCCGAACTGCACGACGATGGCCGCGATGCCGGTGCTGCGCCCGTTGCACGACGCGGCCGGGCTGGTCGCCATGGTGGCGACCACCTACCAGGCGGTGTCCGGTGCCGGCCTGTCCGGCGTTTCCGAACTGGACGAACAGGTCAAGAAGGTCGCAGACCGGGCGACCGAACTGACCCATGACGGCGCCGCGGTGGACTTCCCGGCGCAACGCAACTTCGCCCGGCCGATCGCGTTCAACGTGCTGCCGCTGGCGGGCTCGATCGTGGAGGACGGCAGCGACGAGACCGACGAGGAGCAGAAGCTGCGCAACGAGAGTCGCAAGATTCTCGACATCCCCGAGCTCAAAGTCTCCGGCACCTGCGTGCGGGTGCCCGTCTTCACCGGCCATTCGCTCCAGGTGAACGCCCGCTTCGCGGGCCCGCTGCCGCCCGCCCGGGCGCGCGAGTTGCTGGCGTCGGCACCCGGCGTGGAGCTCGCCGACATCCCGACGCCGTTGCAAGCGGCCGGTCGTGACCCCTCCTACGTGGGCCGGATTCGTGTCGACGACACGGTGGAGAACGGCTTGGCGATGTTCATCTCCAACGACAATCTGCGCAAGGGCGCGGCGCTCAACGCGGTGCAGATCGCCGAATTGGTGGCTGCCGAGCTGGGTTGAGCCGCGTCTCCCTCCGATCTCGAAATCCGCCCGTCCCGCGACCGTGGGGCGGGCGGATTTTCGTCCGATCGGGGGTTCTTTTCCGCAATCCACTATGGAATTTCGGTGCTTTTTGCCCGAATCGGTAGCGCATGGTTGGTTTGAGGTGCACAGTGTTGTCATGCACGACAGTGGGCCTGGTGACGGTGCCTTTTTCTGGTGCCTGCGCCACAAGCGGGTCGAGACCGGGGACGATGTGTGTCCCGCTCAGTACCGGCTCGGTCCGTATGCCTCCACCGACGACGCCATGCGAGCCCTCGAAACCGTCGAGAAGCGCAACGCGGCGTGGGAGGCGGAGGACGCCCGCTGGACAGGGGAGGAAAGCTGAACCGGCGGCGGAATCACGCATCTTCGTCGGAATCTCGCGGTCTGTAGGCGGAGCACAGCCACAGTCTCATTTCGTATCCAAGGAGCATCCTCATGGCCACTAAGAAGGCCACCACGAGGCAGGTGCCTGCCACCGCGGCATCCGCCGCCACCACGATGACCACGTCCACGACCAGCACGCCGTCCGCGGCGGCACCGTCCGCCGCGCCGACCACGGCCGCTTCGGCACCGACGACGGCGACCTCGACGGGCGCTGCGGGCAAGACCACGACTACCCGGCGGGCCAAGCCGGTCGCGGCGGCGACCTCGACGACCGCCAAGCGGACGAGCACCACGGCGCGTGCCGCGGCCAAGAAGCCGGCGTCGACCCGCCCGGCCGCCGCGAAGACCGCGTCCACCCGCCCGGCGGCGAAGTCCACCACCAGCCGGTCCGCGGCGGCGAAGACGCCTGCCAAGCCCGCGGCGGCGAAGACGACTGCCAAGCCGGCAGCGAAGTCCGTGGCCGGCAAGGCCAAGCCCACAGCCACCAAGCCCACCACGGTGAAGGCCAAGCCCACGGCCACCAAGCCCACCACGGCGAAGGCCACCACCACCCGAGCCGCTGCCAAGCCGGCGACCTCGCGGAGCGCGGCGAAGGCGGTGACCGCGGCCAAGAGCGCCGCGAAGGCGGCCACCGCGGCGAGGTCGGCGACCACCAAGGCCAAGGCGACCAAGGCCACCAAGGCGACCACCAAGGCCAAGGCCACCAAGGCCACCAAGGCCACCACCAAGGCCAAGGCCACCACCGCGGCGAAGAAGCCCACCGCCGCCAAGGCCACCACGGCGAAGAAGGCCGTCACGAAGAAGCCCACGGTGGCCAAGGCCACCACCGCGAAGAAGACGGTCGCCCCGAAGAAGGCGCCTGCGGCGAAGAAGACCACCGCCAGGACCGCCGTTGCGAAGAAGACAGCGGCGAAGAAGACGGCGGCGAAGGTCACGACGGCGAGGAAGACGGCGGCGAAGAAGACCGCGGCGGGCAAGGCGACGCCGGCCAAGAACCGGGCGAGCGGTAACGCCGCACCCAGCCGTGCGAAGGCCAGCACCGCTCGCGCGAAGGCGTCCAACGCCACGAAGGGCGGCGCGACCGCGAAGACCTCGGCGACCAACGCGAACCGGGTCAGTCGGCCGTCCTCCGCTGCCGCCGCGCGCAAGGCCACCGCGGCAAGCAACGGCCGCACCCGTGGCGGCACGACGCGCAAGACGGCGGCCCGCACCGCCTGACGAATCGCACCACGAGAGGGTCACGCCGGCGCGGCGTGGCCCTTTCGGCGTACCGGGAACCGATTCTTCGTACGCCGGCCGGGTAGAAAGAGGGCGTGCCGATCAGACGGATGCGTGCGCCGCGCATCGACTTCTCCGCGCTGCGCAGCGAACTGGACCTTCCCGAGGCGTTCCCGCCACAGGCGCAGCGCGAGGCCGAGACCACCGCCGCCGACCCTCCGGACGAGGGCGCGGACCGCACCGGGCGTCCCTTTGTCACCATCGACCCGGCCGGTTCCCGCGACCTCGACCAGGCGATGTGCCTGAGCCGCCGGGACGGCGGATACCGCGTCGAATACGCGATCGCGGACGTGGCGTCGTACGTACGGCCGGGTGGCGAGTTGGAAGCCGAGACCTGGCGCCGGGGGCAGACGGTCTACCTGCCGGACGGGCGGGTGCCGCTGCATCCGGCGGTGCTGAGCGAGGACGCCGCGAGCCTGTTGCCGGACGTGGACCGCGCCGCGGTCGTGTGGACGATCGACCTGGACCGCGACGGCGGCATCACCGCGATCGAGTTGGCGCGCTCGCGGGTTCGTAGCCGGGCGCGACTGGACTACCGCACCGTGCAGGCGTCCGCGGACGCGGGCACCTTGCCGGAACCGATTGCGCTGCTGCCGGAGATAGGCACCCTGCTCGCCGCGCGGTCGTCGGACCGCGGCGCGGTGAACCTTCCCCTGCCCGAGCAGGAAGTGGAACGCGACGGGCAGGGTTGGCGCCTGGTGCTGCGGGCGCCGCGCCCGGCGGAGGAGCACAACGCCCAGATCTCCCTGCTGACCGGGATGGCCGCGGCGACGCTGATGCTGCGCGGGCGGGTCGGCCTGCTGCGGACGATGCCGCCGCCAGCCCCGGAAGCGGTGGCGAAGTTGCGGGCGGCGGCGCAGTCGCTGGGGGTGGCCTGGCCGGAGGGCGCGACGGTGGGCGCGGTCGTGGCGAACGCCGACCCGGGCACGCCCCGCGGCGCGGCCTTCCTCGACCAGGCCGCCGAACTGTTGCGCGGCGCCGGATACACCGCCTTCGACGGTTCGGCTCCGGCACAGACCGGACACGGCGGGGTCGGTGCGCCGTACGCGCATGTCACGGCCCCGCTGCGACGGCTGGCCGACCGGTATGTGACCGAGGTGTGCCTGGCGTTGCACGAGCAACGCCCGGTGCCGGAGTGGGCGCGGACGGCGTTGCCCCGGCTGCCGGAGGTGATGAGCACGACCGGCCGGGTGGCGGCCACGGCGGGCCGGGCGGCGGTCGACCTGACCGAGGCGGTGCTGTTGGAGCACCGGGTGGGCGAGAGGTTCGACGCGGGCGTGGTGGACGTCGACGACGCGTCGAAGAAGCGACCGGGCGGAACGGTGGCGATCGACGATCCGGCGGTCCGCGCCCGTTGCCACGGCGACCTGCCACTGGGCGAGCGGGTCGAGGTCACGCTCACACAGGCGGATCCGACGTCGCGTACCGTCCGGTTCGAACGTTGAGCGTGGTCACGGCAGGCGCGGCACGCCGTCGTGGTCGAGCGGAAAACCGGGGTTGTACGTGATTTCCCACAGATGCCCGTCCGGGTCGGTGAAGTAGCCCACGTATCCGCCCCAGTCGGCCTCGCCGCCCGCCTTCACCAGCGCCGCGCCCGCCTGCACCACGGCCCGTAACGACTCGTCGACCTCCGCCGGTGACGCCACGTTGATGGCCAGCATCACGCCACGAAAGTCGGTGGACCGGCGCGGGGCGATGCCCGCGTCCGTCGACACGTCGTCGGTCTTGACGAGCGAGAGCAGCCCGCCGGCGGTGTGGAAGAAGCTGACCACCGCGGGCACCGAGGCGGGGGACAGCTTCCACCCCAGCGATGCGTAGAACTCGGTCGAACGAGCCACGTCGGCGACGCCGAGCGTGGCGAGACTGATCCGGGCTGGCACGGACATGTCACACCTCCGTGGAGGAAGTGTGCCATCTGCGATCTAACCGGTTGTGATCACGGTCGGTCGACCCGGGTCTGTGCGGCCGGACGGCTCAGGAGAACGTGTGCTCGGCGGCCGGGAACTCGCCGCCACGCACCTCGTCGGCGAACCGCCGGGTGGCGTCCTCCAGCACGCCCGCCAGGTCCGCGTAGCGCTTCACGAACCGCGGCGCCGCGCCGGTGCGCAGCCCGGCCATGTCCTGCCAGACGAGCACCTGCGCGTCGGTGTCCGGCCCGGCGCCGATGCCCACGGTCGGGATGGCCAGTTCCTTGGTCACCTGCTTGGCCACCTCGCCCGGCACCATCTCCAGCACCACCGCGAAGGCGCCCGCCTCGGCCACCGCGTGCGCGTCGGCGATGATGTCCGCCCCCGCGCGTTCCCGCCCCTGCACCCGGTAACCGCCGATGGCGTGCTCGCTCTGCGGCGTGAAACCGATGTGCGCCATGACTGGGATCCCGGCGGTGGTCAGCGCCTCGATCTGCGCCGCGACGCGGCGCCCGCCCTCCAGCTTGACCGCGTGGCAGCCGCCCTCCTTCATGAACCGCACCGCGGTGCGCAGCGCCTGGGTGGGCCCCTCCTCGTACGACCCGAACGGCAGGTCGCCCACGATCAGCGCGGTGCTCGTGGCGCGGACCACGGCGCGTACCAGCGGCAGCAGATCGTCCACGGTGACCGGGACGGTGGTCTCGAAGCCGAAGACGTTGTTCGCCGCGGAGTCGCCGACCAGCAGAACCGGCACGCCGGACCGGTCAAAGATCGCCGCGGTGTACATGTCGTACGAAGTCAGCATCGGCCAGCGATCGCCGCGGCTCTTCGCGGCGAGCAGGTCGCGGGTGCGTACCCGCCGGGTAGGTGGCCCGCCGTACAGGGTGGGAACGTCGGACATCGCACTTCTCCTTCCCTCGAGGCCGCACGGTGCGGTCCCCGGGTATGCCCCGATCGTCGCACCGCGCGGCGTTCATGGTCAGGGGTCAGTGGAGGTCATCACACACCTTCGCGAAACCGGTTGGTGATCGGCAGGCGACGATCCCGGCCGAACGCCTTGACCGAGATCTTGGTGCCGGGGGCCGACTGCCGACGCTTGTATTCGGCGATGTCGACCATGCGCAGCACCCGGTCCACCACGGCGGCGTCGTGCCCGGCCGTGATCAGGTCGGCGCGGCCCTGGTCATAGTCGATGTAGCCGTTGAGAACCGCGTCGAGCACCTCGTAGTCGGGTAGCGAGTCGGTGTCGAGCTGACCGGGCCGCAGTTCGGCGGACGGTGGTTTGGCGATGGAGTTCTCCGGGATCGGTGGCTCGCCCCCACGCCGGCCGGCGTCGGCGTTGCGCCAGCGGGCCAGTTTCCAGACCATCGTCTTGGGCACGTCCTTGAGCGGGTTGAAGCCGCCGACCGAGTCGCCGTAAAGGGTGGAGTAGCCGACCGCGAGCTCGCTCTTGTTGCCCGTGGTGAGGACGAGGTGGCCCTCCTGGTTCGACAGCGCCATCAGGATCACCCCGCGCACGCGGGCCTGCAGGTTCTCCACGGCCAGGCCGGACAGGGCGATGTTGGCCAGGAACGCATCGACCATCGGCTGGATCGGTTCCACGCGGTAGTCCAGCCCGGTGCGCTTGGCCAGGTCGGCGGCGTCGTCGCGGGAATGCTGCGAGGAGTGCCCGCTGGGCATGGAGACGCCGACCACCCGGTCCGGCCCGATCGCGTCGACCGCGATCGCGGCGACCACCGCCGAGTCGATGCCGCCGGAGACGGCCACCACGACCGACGAGAAGCCGTTCTTGTTCACGTAGTCGCGCAACCCCAGGGTCAGCGCGGACCAGATCTCGGCCTCGTCGGTGATGCGCTCGGCGATCCCGCCGACCGCCGGGCCGTCGCGCAACGGCCGCGGCGCCGAGCCGATCTCGACACGCTCCACGGCCATGTCGTCCGAGCCCCGATCCTCACCCCGGATCGCCTCGCCCCGGACCGGCCCGCTGGACCGCGGCGCGGCCTGCGTGGTGCCGCCCGGCGCGTTCGGCGTCGCGTCGCCAGCCGAGGGCAGCTCGACGTCGTGCAACAGGAGCTCCTCGGTGAACTGCCCGGCCCGAGCGAGCAGCTCGCCGTCCGCGGTCACGATCATCGAGTCGCCGTCGAAGACCAGTTCGTCCTGGCCGCCGACCAGGTTCACGTACGCCACGGTGGCGCCGGCCTCGGCCGCGCGCCGCCGCACCAGCGACAGGCGTACGTCGTCCTTGTTCAGCTCGTACGGCGACGCGTTGATGTTGAGCACCATGCCGACGCCGGCGCGCCGCGCGGCGGCGAACGGGCCGCCTGACTGCCACAGGTCCTCACAGACCGTGAGCGCGACATCGGTGCCGCCGAACCGTACGACGGTCAACGTGTCGCCCGGCTCGAAATAGCGGTCCTCGTCGAAGACGCCGTAGTTGGGCAGGTGGTGCTTGAAATACGTGGCGGCCACCCGGCCACCGGTCAGCAACGCCGAGGCGTCCCGCCGGCCGCGGCCCGGGGTGGCCTCGGCGCTGGTCGGCGGCGGTCCGTCGGCGTCCACATAACCGACCACGACGGCCATGTCGCCGAGGCCGTCGGCGGCCAGGTCGGCGGCGAGGGTGTCGAGGGCGTGCCGGGAGGCGGTGACGAACGAGTCCCGGAACACCAGATCCTCGATCGGATAGCCGGTCAACATCATCTCCGGGAACGCGACAAGCTGGCAGCCGGCGTCCGCCGCGCGGCGTGACCAGCGGCGCACCGCGGCGGCGTTGCCGGCGATGTCACCGACGGTCGAGTTGACCTGGGCGAGGGCGAGGCGCATCGTGGGCATTCTCTTATTGTTCCGCAAGCGTTGCCGTGCCTCGCCGGGGCGCGCTGTCGTAGGGTCTGAGGGCGATGTCGGGCCTTACCCGCGACATCTCGCCGGGCTTGCGGAGCGTAATCTCGGCGTAATGGGGCCGGGGAAGACTGACTCGCCGGAGGCTGATCAGAGGGGTGGACGTGGACCGACAGCAGGAGTTCGTGCTTCGTACGCTCGAGGAGCGCGACATCCGTTTCGTGCGTCTCTGGTTCACCGATGTGCTCGGCACCCTCAAGAGCGTGTCCGTCGCCCCCGCCGAGCTTGAGTCCGCCTTCGAGGAGGGCATGGGCATCGACGGCTCGGCGATCGAGGGCTTCGCCCGCGTCTCGGAGTCGGACATGATCGCCATGCCCGACCCGACCACGTTCCAGGTCTTCCCGTTCGAGGGCGGGGTCAGCGGCGAGAGCGCCCGGATGTTCTGCGACATCCTGCTGCCCGACCGCACCCCGGCCTGGGCCGACCCGCGGCACGTGCTGCGCCGCATGCTGGCCAAGGCGGCGGAGAAGGGCTTCACCTTCTACACCCACCCCGAGGTGGAGTTCTTCCTGATCCGGGACACCCCGCTGGACGGCGCGGTGCCGGTGCCGGTGGACAACGGCGGTTACTTCGACCACACCACACACGCGGTGGCCCGCGACTTCCGGCGGCAGGCCGTGCTCGCCCTGGAGCGGATCGGCATCTCGGTGGAGTTCAGCCACCACGAGGTCGCCCCCGGCCAGCAGGAGATCGACCTGCGGTACGCGGACGCGTTGACCACCGCGGACAACGTGATGACGTTCCGGCATGTGGTCAAGGAGGTGGCGCTGTCACAGGGCGTGCGCGCCACGTTCATGCCGAAGCCGTACACCGACCAGCCGGGCAGCGGCATGCACACACACCTGTCGCTGTTCGAGGGGGAGCGCAACGCCTTCTTCGACGGCGACGACCCGCTGAAGCTGTCCAAGACGGCCCGCGCGTTCATCGCTGGCCTGCTGGTGCACGCCCGGGAATACACCGCGGTCACCAATCAGTGGGTGAACTCGTACAAGCGGCTCTTCCCGCTGCAACTGACCGACCGGATCACCGAGTCGCCGGCCTTCGTGAGCTGGGGACACCTCAACCGGTCCGCGCTGGTGCGGGTGCCCGCGTTCGGCAAGCCCAACTCGGCGCGGGTCGAGGTGCGCTCGATCGACTCGGCCACCAATCCGTACCTCGCCTTCGCGGTGATGCTCGGCGCCGGCCTCAAGGGCATCGAGGAGGGGTACGAGCTGCCCCCCGGCGCCGAGGACGACGTCTGGTCGCTGACCGCTGCCGAGCGCCGTGCGATGGGGTACGACGCGCTGCCGGAGAACCTGTCCGAGGCGATCGACGTGATGGCCAAGTCGGAACTGGTCCCCGAGGTGCTCGGCGAGCACGTCTTCGACTTCTTCCTGCGCAACAAGCGGGCCGAGTGGGAGCAGTACCGGCGCGAGGTCACGCCGTACGAGCGGCAGCGCTACCTGGGCGTGCTTTAGGAGTTCCGCCGGAGTTTCGGCGGACCGGTCGATCCACGGCGAGCGCCGGTCGGCTACCGTGCCCCTGGTCAGATCGCGACGAGGGAGTGGATGTGCTGGAAGACCTGCTGTCCGGCGCCGGGCGCAGCATCGTGTTCGGACTGATCGGCATCGGCTTGATGGCCGCCGGCTATGTGCTGGTCGACGTGCTCACACCGGGCAAGCTGCGAGACCTCATCTGGCGTGACCGGAACCCGAACGCGGCCCTGCTGCTCGCGGCGAACCAACTCGGCATCGCGGTCATCGTGTTCACCGCGATCTGGACCAGCTATGACTCGTTCGGCAAGGGACTGGCCTCCACGGTAATCTTCGGCCTGCTCGGTATCGTCATCATGGGGGTCGGGTTCCTGGTCCTCGACTGGATGACGCCGGGCAAGCTGGGCGAGGTCATCTGCACACCGGAGCGCCACCCGGGTGCGACGGTGAGCGCCGCCGCCCACTTCGGCGCCGCGCTGATCGTCACCGCCTGCATCGCCTAGCCCGCCGTGTGGTGAGGAGCGTGCCGGCCGGGGGCCGGCGGTGTCATTTCAGGTCGCTGGCGCCGCCGTCGTGCGGCAGGCCGCGGTGCACCCGGCCGGGCACCAACTGCATCTCGCTTGTCGAGTAGTGGTGCCACACGTAGTTGTTCTCCTTGCGCCAGGCGGCGACCCGTTCCGGTGTCCAGCCCATCCGGTCGGCCAGCGTGTGGTCGGCGATGTCGTAGTCGTTGCGATACTTGCCGTTCAGGCCGCGCAGGTCGGTGAGCCAGGCGTCGTCGCCGTCCGGCATGCGGTGCACCGGGACGCTGTGCTCCCGCAGGTCGGGGACGCCCTCGCGCCAGGTGATGGTGTCCTTGGGCCACTGCAGCCCGTAGTCCTCCGGCCGGTGCGGCCGCCACACCCCGTCACCGCGCTCGCCGCTGATCCAGTCGCCCTTGTTCCTGCCGGGCACCCGGACGGTGCCCTCGTAGAGGCGTTCCTGGGTGGTCTGGCGGCTGCGCTCGGACGGGGGGCGCTTGCGTTTGACGGCGTTGAGCTTGCCGCTGGTCCGGCCACTGCGCTGGAGCACTTCGTTGATCTCGTTCGCGGACTGCTCCAGGTGGTCCATGCGCGCGTTGAACTCCTGGTTCGCGTCACGGACCTGCTGCCGGGCCTGCTCGGCCAGGTACACGCTCGCGTTGACGCCTCGCTGCGCCGCCATGACCAGCGCCTGGACACCCGGCCGGGTCGTGTCTCGGGGCACCACCACCAGGTCGGCGCGCACCGCCAGGCCGTTGTCGTCGGCGAACTTGCGGGTGTTCTCCAGTGCCTGCCGGGCCTTGGCCATGGTCACCGCGGCCTGGTCGATGCGCTGCAGCCAGACGCCGTACGCGCCGCTTGAATACCGGGACAGCCAGCTCATGTTGCGGTTCCAGAAGCGGGCGAGCGCGTTCGCGGTGTCACCGCCCCAGTAGTCCGGGACGGTGGCGGTCACGTCCCGGTTGACCGTCTCGGTCAGCTCGTCCAGCGTGGTGATCGCGTCCTGCCCGGCGGCGGGCACGGCGGCGATGCTCTGCGGATCTCCGAATCCCGGAGGTGCCTGCGCCATCGTCGTCTCCTATCCGACCGGGACGTTGTCGCGGACCGGCGGTGGTCCGCTCGGCGTCGTGGCCGTGTCGTCGGACATCAACTCCCGGAAGGCCGCCGCGACCGCCTCGTCCGCGTCGCGGTAGTCCGCGACGGCGTCGCTCACGTTCGCGGACAGCGTGGCGAACACCTGCGCCATCAGGCGATAGAGGCCGTCGACACGCCGGGCCACCGCCGCCGTTTCGGCGTCCAGTCCGGCATCCCCGGTGCGGATCGCCTCGCACGCCCCGCGCAGCGGCGCGGCCAGGCGCAGCAGCGGATCCTGCGCCCGCGCGAAGGTGTCCGCCAGTGCGGTCCCGCGGCTCACCGCCACGTGGTAATCGTCGCCCATGATCCCTCCCGGCTTCCGGTTCGTCTCGATGCCCGACGTCTTCTCGGTGCCCCGACGCTACGAGCAGGGCCGGGGCCGGCGGCACGGCACAACTACCCACCACGGGTGTGCCGGGAGAACGGATAGCCTCGGGGGGTGGGAACCGCGCTAGTCATCGAGAACGACCCGTCCGACGACCTCGCCCGGCTGGGGGAGTGGTTCGCCGAAGCCGAGCTGCCGCTGACCGTGCTGCGGCCGCACGCCGGCGACGAGCTGCCCGGCGACCTGGACGACCACCTCGCGCTGGTGGTTCTCGGGGGTGATCAGAGCGCCTATCCGGACGCGAACGGTGTGCCCGGCGCGCCGTGGTTCCCGGCGTTGGAAGGGCTGCTGCGCAAGGCTGTCCGGCACCGCGTGCCCACCCTGGGGGTCTGCCTGGGCGCGCACCTGCTTGCCGCGGCACACGGCGGGCTGGTGGAGCGCAGCACCGCCGGGCCGGAGATCGGGCCGGCGCTGGTCGGCAAGCGGGACGCCGCCGACACCGACCCGCTGTTCCGGTACGTCCCACTGATGCCCGACGTGCTGCAGTGGCACCGCGACGAGATCACCGAGTTGCCGCTGAACGCCGTCCTGCTGGCCGCCTCCGGCAGCTACCCGCACCAGGCGTTCCGGATCGGCGACCGGGCCTGGGGCGTGCAGTTCCACATCGAGTGCGACGCCGCGATGATCGAGCGGTGGGTGCGTTCGGACGCGGCGACGCTGGACGAGCTGGGTTACCACGCGGATGCGGTGCTCGCCGCGACCGAGCAGGCGCTCGCCGATGTGGAGGAGGTGTGGCAGCCGTTCGCCGCCCGGTTCGCGTCGCTGGCGCTGGGCACGCTGCCGAACGCCGACATTCCCAACCCCGGCACCGCCCGCACGCTGCCGTTGCTGGGCCAGTGACGGGCGCCCCGCGGCACCGGCCGGAGTGCGGTGACGTGCGATGACCAGGCCCAGCCGGCTCGCCCGCTACGGATTCGCCGCCAACGGGGCCAGCGCGGCCGACCTGCTCGGCCCGTCCGGCCTGCGGCTGTGGGACGACGAGGCCCAGGAACCGGTGGACACCCCGTCGGCCGAGCTGATCCACGCCCTGTCCCGTGCCGCGGACCCCAACCTGGCGCTGCGGCAACTGCATCGCGTCGCGGAGGCGGTGGCCCGCACGGCTGCGCGTCCGGTGGACGCCGATCCGGCTGCGCGTCCGGTGGACGCCGATCCGGCTGCGCGTCCGGTGGACGCCGACGACCCGGGGCGGGTCGCCGCCGGCACGATGCTCGCCGAGCTCTGCCGCGACGTGGGGCTGCGACGTCGCCTGGTCGCGGTGCTCGGCGCCTCGTCGGCGCTCGGCGACCACCTGGTGGCCAATCCGGACGAGTGGCGGATGCTGGCCACCGGCAAGAGCGGTCTGCCGCCCAGCGCCGAGGGGCACCTGGAACTGCCGGACTCGATGGGCGACGGCCCGCCGACCGTGCCGGACCTGCGCCGGGCATACCGGATAGCGCTGCTGCGCATCGTGGCGGCCGACCTCACCGGCGGTCGCGGCCTGGAACCCACCATGGCGGCACTGTCCCGGCTCGCCGACGAAACCCTGGCCGCCGCGTACGCGATCGCGGTGGCCGGGCTGCCCGCCACCGCCGCCGAGCCGCGGCTGGCGGTGGTGGCGATGGGCAAGTGTGGTGGCAACGAGCTCAACTATGTGTCCGATGTGGACGTCATCTTCGTGGCGGGCGGGGACGAGGACTTGGCCGCCGGAACCACGGTGGCCGCGCGCATCATCGAGATCTGCGGGCAGGTCGCGTGGCAGGTGGACGCGGCGCTGCGCCCGGAGGGCAGTCGGGGGCCGCTGGTCCGCACCCTGGCCAGCCATCAGGCGTACTACCGGCGCTGGGCGCGCACCTGGGAGTTCCAGGCGCTGCTCAAGGCCCGCCCGGCGGCCGGTGACCTGACGCTGGCGTTGGAGTGGTTGGACGATCTAGCCCCGCTGGTCTGGAACGCCGCGGAACGGCCGGAAGCGGTGGCCGACGTCCGCGACATGCGCCGCAAGATCATCGACAACGTGCCGCCGGACCGGGTCGACCGCGAGATCAAACGCGGCCCGGGTGGTCTGCGGGACATCGAGTTCGCGGTGCAGTTGCTGCAACTCGTGCACGGCCGGATCGACGAGACGCTGCGGGATGCGGGCACCCTTCCGGCGCTGCGGGCGCTGGTCAACGGCGGCTATGTGGGACGACAGGACGGCGAGACGCTGCTGCGCGGCTACCGCTTCCTGCGCAGCGTCGAACACCGCCTGCAACTGCAGAACCTGCGCCGTACGCACATCGTGCCGGCGGATCCGCAGGCGTTGCGGTGGCTCGTCGCCGCACTGGGCTACACCGCCATGCCCGGCCGTGACGCCGTCGAGGCGTTCCGCTCGGACTGGGTCTCGCACGCCGCGCAGGTCCGGCGCCTGCACGTGAAACTGCTCTACCGGCCGCTGCTGGAAGCGGTGGCGCGGGTGCCGGTGGAGGTGCTGCGCATGACCCCGGAGTCGGCCGGCCGTCGGCTGGAGATCCTCGGCTTCGCGGACACCGCCGCCGCGCTGCGTCACCTGCAGGCGCTCACCGGAGGGGTGACCCGGACCGCGGCGATCCAACGAACCCTGCTGCCCATGCTGCTGCAGGAGTTCGCCGACGCGCCCGAACCGGACCGTGGCCTGCTCAATTACCGGCACGTCTCGGACAAGCTCGGCAGCACCCCGTGGTACCTGCGCCTGCTGCGCGACGGCGGTCCGGTGGCGCAACGACTGGCCCGCGTGCTGAGCCTCAGCAAGTACGCGGCCGACCTGCTCACCCGCGACCCGGAGGCGTTGCGGCTGCTGGCCGAGGACACCGAGCTGCAACCCCGCTCGCGGTCCACCCTGATCGAGGGGTTCGCCGCCGCGGCGGCCCGCCACCCCGCCGACCCGGTCAAGGCGATCACCGCGGTCCGGGCGCTGCGCCGCCGGGAACTGTTCCGGCTCGCCTGCGCGGACATCCTGAGCCGGGCGGACAGCCTGGCCCCGGCGCAGCCGGTGGACGTGGAGGCGATAGGCATCGCCCTGTCGGACGTCACCGACGCCACCCTCGCCGCCGCCCTGCAGATCGCCCGCGCCGTGCACCCCGGACCGGACGGGCTGCAGTTCGCCGTCATCGGCATGGGGCGGCTCGGCGGGTACGAGATGAGCTACCCGTCCGACGCCGACGTGCTGTTCGTGTTCGCCGCCCCGCCGGGCGTGGCGGACAGCGCCGCCAGCGCCGCCGCACACGCCATCGCGGAGGAGATGCGCCGGCTGCTCGGCGCGCCCGCGCACGACCCGCCGCTGGGCGTGGACGCGGACCTGCGGCCCGAGGGCCGGCAGGGGCCGTTGGTGCGCAGCCTCAACGCGTACCAGCAGTACTACGCCCGATGGTCGCGGGTCTGGGAGGCGCAGGCGATGCTGCGCGCCCGGTACGTCTGCGGCGACCCCGACCTGGGCCGGCGCTTCGAGGAACTGGCCGACGGCGTGCGCTACCCCGGTGGCGGGCTGAGCCGGGAGCAGATCGTCGAGATCCGCCGGATCAAGGCACGGGTGGAACGCGAACGGCTGCCGCGCGGCGCCGATCCGCACACGCACACCAAGCTGGGGCGTGGCGGGCTGACCGACGTGGAGTGGGCGGTGCAGGTGCTGCAACTGCGGCACGCATACGCCCTGCCGGGGCTGCGGCTGACCCAGACGCTGGAGGCGTTGACCGCCGAGCGCGAGGCCGGCCTGGTGGACCGGGTGGACGCGGCGGCGATGGCGGCCGGATGGCTGCTGGCGGCCCGGGTGCGCAACGCCCTGACCCTGGTCCGCGGGCGGCCGACCGACCAGCTACCGGCGCACGGCCCGGAGCTGGCCGGTGCGGTGCAACTGCTGGACGGCGGTGACCCGGGCGCGTTCGTGGACCGCTACCTGCGGGTCACCCGCCGGTCGCGGGCGGCGATGGAACGCGTCCTGGAATCGTGAGCGTCGTCGCGGGCCGGCCGACGCGTCAGCCGACGGCGACCGCGCTCGACAGGGTGTAACGACCGGGCGCCGGCACCCGCAGCAGCGTCCATCGGCCGCTCTGTTCCACCAGGGCGCCGCCGTCGGCCCGCAGCCACGGGTAATACCGGACCCGGACGACGATGTCCGCCGCGTCCGGGGCGTTCAGGGTGAGTGACGCCGCGTCCTGGGCGACCAGGGACGCCGGTGGCGCCACGATCGGCTGCACGTCGCGCACCGAGTAGAGCCGCCAATGCGCGCCGGACCAGATCTCGGTGAGATAGGGCAGACCGGACCCGACCAGCGCCGCCTCGTCCCGGCCCACCCAGGACAGTTCCGTGTCCGGCACCGCCACGTACTGCACGGACTTCTCGGCCAGCCAGGCGCGGTAGGTGGCCGGGGTGAGCGCCGCGCCGGTCCCGGACGCGCCCGGCACTTCGGCGAAGAACAACGGGTTGCGGTCGATGTCGGCCTGGCGCAGCCAGCCACGGGCGAGCGGAACGTCGCCCATCCGTGCCGACTCCCAATAGTCGCGGGTGGGCGGGATCTCCAACCGGCCGCTCATCGGCAGCGCGGCCAGCCGCTCGCGCAGCGGCGCGAAGTACGCCGGGTCGGCCGTCGGGTTTCCGATGTCGCGCACGTCGCCCACCACCACCGGCGGCTGCCACCAGACGGCCGCGGCCAGCAGCGGGACCAGCGCCCACCACGGCATCCGGGACAGCCGGGGCAGCACCGCGTACCCGGCGAGCACCGGAAGCGCGAACATCACCGCGAGCCGGGTGGCGTTCAGCCCCACCGGGGTGTGCACCAGCGCGGCCAGCAGCACCCCGGCCGCGGACAGCAGCCCGCCGACGCGCACCGGCCAGCGCGGCACCAGCACCGCCACCGCCAGGCTGGTGCCGATCGCGCGGACCGCGTCGGTGCGGCTGATGTTCATCCAGCCGCCGTCGCCGAACAGGCCCGCGACCATCGCCAGCGCGATCGCGGCGGGGACCGCGACCAGCAGGCCGGCGCCGTACCGGCGAGAGACCAGCAGGGCGACCCCGGCCAGGCCCAGGAACAGCCCGGCCACCGGACTGGTCGCGGAGGCGATCAGCGCCAGCACGGCGGACGCCCAGCGCCATGCCGGATGCGTCAGGGTGAGCAGCGCCAGCAGGCCGAACAGCACCGCCAGCCCGTACGTGACGCGGCCGGAGACGAGGTTGCCGGCCAGGCAGACGGTGAGCAACGCACCGGCCAGTTCCGGGCGGGCCGCTCCGGTGCGGCGCAGCAGGATGGTGCCGGCCACCGCCGCCAGGAACAGGGCGAGCGCGCCGGTGACCGGGGCGGTGAGGACCGCCATCACCGGCTGTGACACCAGGCTGTAGCCGAGCTGGTCGACGCCGCCGTACCAGCGCAGATCGATCGGGGTGTAGCCGTGCGCCGCGAAGAATGTCGCCCGGGCCACCTGCGCGGACAGGTCCGACCCCATGCGGGGGAGCAGGAGATAGGCGACGGCGAGCACCCCGGCCAGCACACCGGACGTCGTTTCGGCGCGCCACCTCGTCCACATGGACGCCGACCCTACCGGGAGTGACCGGCGGGCCCGGCGAGCCCCGGTAGGGTGGCCGCCATGCCGTTGCCGAGCCGCGCCCGACACGACACACCGGAGGATGCTGCGGCCGACGTGGCTCCGGCGCGGCGGTTCGCGCCGGCGCTGGTGCGGTTCGGCGGCCTGGCCGGCAGCCTGCTTCTCGCCGCGGTGGCCTGGCAGCACGGTGCGCGGTCGCCGTGGGAATCGACGATGACCGCGGCGTCCGTGTTCGCCGGCCGCGAAGGGGTGATCGCGCCCCTCGGGTGGCTGGTCGGTATCGGGCTGCTGATCACGGCCTGGGTGGCCGGGCTGCGGGTGGTGCCGTCGGCACGGTGGGCGTGGGTGACCGCGGCGCTGTGGGCGTTGCCGCTGCTGGCGTTGCCACCATTGGGCAGCTACGACGTGCACTCCTACGCCTGCCAGGGGTACGCCCTGTCGGCCGGACTGGATCCGTACGGCGCGGGGCCGCAGCAGGTGGGCTGTCCGTGGCTGGACGCGGTGGCGCCGACGTGGCGGGACTCGCCCGCGCCGTACGGACCGGTGTTTCTGGTGGTGGCTGCTGCGGCGGCGAAGCTCGGCGGTTCGCTGACCGGGGCGATCGCGATCCTGCGGGGTGTCGCGGTGGCCGGCGTGGTGTTGACCGGGGTGTGCTTGCCGGTGCTTGCCCGCCGGTGCGGCGTGCCAACGGCCCGGGCGGCCTGGCTGGCGCTGGCATGCCCGCTGGTGGCGGTGCACCTGATCTCCGGCGCGCACAACGACGCGTTGATGGTCGGGCTGGCCGTGGCCGGGCTGGCCGTGGCGGTGCGCATCGGTGAGCAGAGCAGAGCGCCGACGGCCATGCCGGTCGCGGCCGGCGTTCTCCTCGGGCTCGCCGCCGGGATCAAGATCACCGCCGTGGTGGTGCTCCCGTTCGCGGTGCTCGTCGCGGTGCCCCCTCGCGCGAGGCCGGACGCCGATCGGGCCGACGTCGGTGCCGATGACGACGCCGATATCGGCGTGCTCGGCCGGCTCGCCGCGCTGGTGCGGCCCGCCGTCGCCATGGTCGGCGGCGCCGTGGCGGCGCTCGCCGCCGTGTCGTTCGCGTCCGGGCTCGGCCTGGGGTGGCTCGCCAACCTCGCCGGTTCCGGCGCCTCGGTGCAGTGGACCTCGCTGCCGACCGCCGTCGGCATGACCGCCGACCTGGTCGGCCGCGCGTTCGGGGTGTCCGGCGACACGGTGCCGGTCGCCCGCGGCTGCGGCCTGGTCACCCTCGCCATGGTGCTTGTCGCGTTCTGGTGGCGGACCCTGCGCACCGGGCCGGATCCCCGGCGCGCGGTGTACGGTGCCGGCCTGGCCCTGGCCGCGACCGTCGTCTTCGGGCCGGTCTTCCACCCGTGGTACGCGACGTGGCCGTTGGCCGTGCTGGCGGCCTCGATGCACCGGGGCACCCGATGGCTGGTCGTGCCCTGCGCGGTGGCTTCCGCCCTGTGCCTTCCGGACGGTTACAACCTGGCCCTGGCCACCAAGGCGCAGGGCGCGCTCGCCATGACCGCGGGAGTGTTGGTGCTCGCCGTCTGGGCGCACCGGCGAGACCGCGGCCCGGCGCGTCCCGGTTGACCCGGGTCTGCGCTGCCGCTCCGGACGCGATAACCGTCCGTTCGCCCGCCGTCCATGAACCGGACAGAGACGGCACGTAGGCAGAGCACATGCCGACAGCAACATCATCACGCCGATTCCGCATGGCGGTCGCGCTGGCCGGGACGGGAGCGGTCCTCGCCGCGTCCGGACTGCCCGCCGCCGCGTCCGCCCGTCCGCGCCACCCCCACGGCGTCACGTTCCAGCGGCTGGCCACCTTTCCCGCGTACCGGAACACGTCGATCGACGACACGGCCTCGGCGGAGATCTCCACCGTCACCGAGGACGGCCGCACGGTGGTCTACACCGACAGCCCGGGCGAACGGCTCGGCTTCGTCGACATCCGCGACCCCGGCCGGCCGCGACCCGCGGGCACGCTGGCCCTGGGTGGCGAGCCGACGTCGGTGGCCCATCTGGGCGGGCTGCTGCTGGCCGCGGTGAACACCAGCGAGAGTTACACCAACCCGTCCGGCGAACTCGTCGTGGTCGACGCACGTACGCGTACCGTCCGCGCCCGCATCGACCTCGGCGGACAGCCGGACTCGGTGGCCGTGGCGCCCAGCGGCCGTTACGTCGCGGTCGCCGTGGAGAACGAACGCGACGAGGACGTCAACGGCGGAGCGCTGCCGCAATTGCCGCCCGGCTGGCTCTCGGTGATCGACACGCGGACGTGGACCGTGCACCGCGTCGATCTGACCGGCCTGGCCGAGGTTGGCCCCGGCGATCCGGAGCCCGAGTACGTCAGCATCAACTCCCGCGACGAGGCCGTGGTCAGCCTGCAGGAGAACAACCACCTGGCAGTGGTGGATCTGCGCAGCCGCCGAGTGCGGGCACACTTCAGCGCCGGCACCGTGACGGTGTCCGGTGTGGACACCCGGGACGACGACCGGATCACGCTGGACGGCACGATCACCGCCAAGCGGGAACCGGACGGCGTGGCCTGGTTGTCCGACGACCTGTTCGCGACCGCGAATGAGGGCGACTATGAGGGCGGTACGCGCGGATGGTCCATCTTCGACCGCCGGGGCCGGGTGGTCTGGGACGCGGGTAACACCCTCGAACATCTGGCCGTCGAGCACGGGCTGTACCCGGACAAGCGCTCGGACGCCAAGGGCATCGAGCCGGAGAACGTGGCGTTCGGCCGGTTCGGCGGCGTTCCGTACGTCTTCGTCAACTCCGAGCGCGGAAACTTCACCGCCGTGTACGACGTGAGTCGCCCCTGGGCGCCGGTGTTCCGCCAGATGCTGCCGACCACCAACGGGCCGGAGGGCGTGGTCGCCGTCCCGTCTCGTGGGCTGTTCGTGGTGTCCAGCGAGGAGGACGATCCGGACAACGGCATCCGGGGCACGGTTCAGGTGTACGGCATCGGCCGGGGCGCGTTCCCGTCCATCGTCTCCCGGAACGAGATCCCCTGGGGGGCGCTGTCGGCCCTCAGCCCGGTGCCCGGCCGCCCGTGGCAGGTGCAGACGGTCACCGACGCGGTCTACTCGCCGACCCGGATCCTGACCGTCGACACCCGCACCCGGCCCGCCGCGATCACCGACGAGCTCACCGTGACCAAGGACGGCGTACCGGTCGGGTACGACGCGGAAGGTCTCGTCGCCCGCCGCGGCGGCGGCTGGTGGCTCGCCGTCGAGGGCGCCAAGACGACGCCGAACCTGTTGGTGCGCCTGGACCGGGGCGGGGCCGTGCGGCAGGAGGTCCCGCTGCCGGCCGACGTGGCCGCCGCGGTCACCACCAACGGCCTGGAAGGGGTGGCGGAATCCGGCGGCGCGCTCTGGGTGGCCGTGCAGCGCGAGCTGACCACCGACCCGGCGGGCATCACCCGGATCGGCCGGTACGACCTGCGCACCGGCGGCTGGTCGTGGCTCGGCTACCCGTTGGAGAAGGCGGACACCGGCTGGGTGGGGCTGAGCGAGCTGGTGGCCGTGGACCGCAACACGTTCGCGGTGATCGAACGCGACAACCAGCGCGGACCGGCGGCGTCCATCAAGCGGATCTACGCGTTCGATGTGCCGGCGCACTGGACCGGCATGCCGACCGTGCACAAGCGGCTCGTCAAGGACCTGCTGCCGGCGCTGTCCGCGGACCACGGCTGGGTGCAGGACAAGGTCGAGGGACTCGCGGTCGCCGGCGACGGCCGGACCTACGCGGTGACCGACAACGACGGCCTGGACGACGCCACCGGCGAAACGGTGTTCCTGCGGCTGGGCCGCCTGCTCTGAGGCCGGTTCACCCGGCCGGCGCGTCCGGGCCGGACAGCCCGGCCGCCTCGATCATGGCCGCCTCGATCATGGCCGCCATGGTCACCGTCGAACCATCGGCGTACGCCTGTGCGTAGCCCGCGTCGCCCAGTGCGGCGCGGGCCTGCGTGGTGATCCGGGCGGTGTCCGGCAGCGCCAGGTCGACCGAACCGCGCACCCCGTCGGCGGCGCCGATCAGCCGCGCGGCGCGCGCCGGATCGCCCTCCCGCATCGCCAGGTCGGCCACGCCGACCAGGCACTGCGCCACCACGGGGCGGTCCTTCGACTCCCGGGACAGGCGGAGCGCATCGGCGTGCAGGCACCGCGCGGCGGCCAGCTCGCCCGAGGCGGCCTCCACCATCCCGCGTACCGACCGGGCCAGGGCTACCGCCTGCGGCGCGAACGACGGTTCCCGCATCAGGCGGGCCGCCTTGTCCAGCTTCTCCCGTGCCGCCGCCAGGTCGCCGTCCATGCGGTCGAAGGTGATCTGACTGAACACCACGCAGGCCAGCACCTCGGGCAGGCCCACCGCCTCCGCCGAGGCCTCCGCCTGTTTGAGCACGCGGCGCGCCTCATCCTCCTCGCCGGCCAGCAACAACTGGTGCGCCAGCTTCGCCTCCAACTGCGGGATGTCCTCGCGGATGCCGACCTCGCGCACCATCGCGATGGCCTCCCGCTGGGTGCGCACGGCCGCGGTGAAGTCGCCACGGCTGGCGGCCATGTCACCCAGCATGCTCAGGGTGAACGCGATGCCCCAGCGGTCGCCGAGCGCGCGAAACGCCTCCGAGGACGCGCGCAGGGACCGCTCCGCGGTGTCGGCGCGGTGTCCGAAGTTGATCCGCAACACACCGTCGATCATCAGGGCGGCGGCGCGCAGCCACGGGTCGGAGTCCTCGATCAGGCCGCCGACCTGGCGGAAGCACTCCGCCTCGTCGTCCACGGCGAACATCGCATTCAACGGCCGCACGAGCCGCAGCAGCAGGTGCGAATCCGGGATGGTCGTGTCGAGCTCCTGGGCGGCGCGGAAATGCGCGTGCACGACGTCCATGTCGAGGGCGCCCTCCAGGCCGTTCATCGCGCAGAGCGCGTGGGCCAGCGCGCGGTCGCGGCGGTCCGCCGCACCGGGCAGGGCGAGCACCTCGATGCCGAGCTGCGCACCCTCGGCGCGGTGTCCGCGCAGCCACCAATACCAGCCGAGCCGCGCGACCATCGCACAGCCGGTGGCGGCGTCTCCGGCGTCGATCGCGGCGCGGATCGTGGCGAGCATGTTGTCGTGCTCGGCGTCCAGCCGGCGGAGCCACTCCAACTGATCCGCGCGGCGCAGCTCCGGCTCGGCGCGGGCGGCGAGGTCCAGCAGGTACGCCGCCACCGCCCGGCGCGTCGACTCGGGCTCGCCCGACTCTGCCAGCCGTGCCCACCCGTACTCGCGGATCGTTTCCAGCATCCGGTAGCGGCCGCCCGGACCGAGCACCAGCAGAGACCTGTCGACCAGCGACCCGAGCAGATCCGGATCCGCCCCGAACATCCGCTCGGCGCCGGTGACATCGGCGCCGCCGGGAAGCACCGCCAGGCACTGCCAGAGCCGGCGTTCCGGTTCGTCCAGCAGATCCCAGCTCCAGTCCACCACCGCCCGCAGCGTCTGGTGCCGGGGCAGCGCGGTGCGGCTCCCCCCGGTCAGCAGCCGGAACCGGTCGTCCAGGCGGCCCGCCAGCACCTCGACGGGCAGCGTTCGCAGCCGGGCGGCGGCCAGCTCGATGGCCAACGGCATGCCGTCCAGCGCACGGCAGACGTGGACGGCGGGTGCGGTGGTGGCCTCGTCCAGGCCGAACCCGGCGGCGCGGTCCAGCAGTAGCCGCACCGCGGGGTAGCTCATCGCCGTGGTCGTGTCGGCGTCGGGCGGCGGCAACGCCAGCGGCTCCACCGGCCACAACCGCTCGCCGGGGATGCCCAGCGGTTCCCGGCTGGTGGCCAGCAGGCGCAGCCCGGGGGACGCACGCACCATCGTCTCGGCCACCCGCGCCGCGGCGCCGATCAGATGCTCGCAATTGTCCAGGATGACCAGCATGGCCTTGCTGCTCACGGCGGCGGCGAGGCGGGCGAGCGGGGACACCGAGTCACCCGCGTGCGCCACCAGCATCCGGCTGCGCAGCCCGAGCGCGCCGAGCACGGCCTGCGGCACCTCGGCCGGATCGGTCACCGGGGCGAGCTCCACCCGCCACACGCCGTCCGGCGCGTGCATCGCGAACTGCCGTCCGGTCTCCAGCGACAGCCGAGTCTTGCCGCTGCCGCCCGGACCGGTCAACGTGACCAGGCGGTGCTCGGCCAGCAGATCCCCGACGCGGCGCAGGTCCGCGTCCCGGCCCACGAAGCTGCTCACCTCGGCCGGCAGGTTGCCGTGCCGGGAGCGATCCTCGCGCAGGATGCCGAGATGCAACTCGGTCAGTTCGGGGGAGGGGTCGGTGCCGAGCGTCTCGGCCAGCCGGCGGCGCATCCGGTCGAACACGTCCAGCGCGCGCCCGGGGCTGCCGGTCGCGACAAACGCCTGCATCAGCAGCCCGGCCAGCGGCTCGTCCGCCGGATGCGTGGCGGCCAGCCGTTCCGCTTCGGCGACCACGTCCTCGCCGGCGCTCAACCGGGCCGCGAGATGCTCCCGCGTCGCGGTCCGGCGCAGTTGCTCCAGCCGTACGGCGTCAGCCTGCGCGGCCTCGGGAAACGTCAGCTCGCCCCGCCAGAGCCGGAGCGCCTCCGCCGCGTCGCCGTCGCCGACCAGGCGCGCGAATCGGGCGGCGTCCACCCGGTCCGCGTCGATGCTGAGGCAATATCCGCCCGGCCCGGCGGTGACCACCAGACCGGTGCGGCGCAGCCGGGACACGAGCGCCTGCAACGCGTTGCCGGCCGCCGCGGGCGGGTCGTCGGCCCACACGCCGTCGATCAGGCGTCCGGGCGTGACGGTCCGGTTGGCCTGCAGGGCGAGCAGCACGAGCAGGGTGCGCAGCCGCGCGCCGGTGACCGGCACCGGTTCACCGGTGCCGGTGCGCAGCTCCACCGGGCCGAGCAGCCGGATCTCCACCACTCGATTGTGCCCTGCCCGGCCCAGCATCTCCGCCCGCCCGTGGGCACACGAAACGGCGGCCATGCCAGCAGGGTGTGCTGACATGGCCGCCGCTTGGCGAAGGTGCCGCCCGAGGATCAGACGTTGTAGTACATCTCGAACTCGTGCGGGGTCGGGCGCAGGCGGACCGGGTCGATCTCGTTGGCCCGCTTCCAGTCGATCCACGTCGAGATCAGGTCGTCGGTGAACACGCCACCGGCGGTCAGGAACTCGTGGTCGGCCTCCAGCGACGCCAGCACCGCGTCCAGCGAGCCCGGCACCTGCTTGACCGAGCCCCACTCCTCCGGCGGCAGGTCGTAGAGATCCTTGTCGATCGGGGACGGCGGCTCGATCTTGTTCTTGATGCCGTCCAAGCCGGCCATCATCATGGCGGAGAAGGCGAGGTACGGGTTGCTCGACGGGTCCGGCACGCGGAACTCGACGCGCTTGGCCTTCGGGTTGCTGCCGGTCACCGGGATGCGGGTGCAGGCGGAGCGGTTGCGCTGCGAGTAGACCAGGTTGACCGGGGCCTCGAAGCCGGGCACCAGGCGCCGGTACGAGTTGACGGTCGGGTTGGTGAAGGCGAGCAGCGACGGCGCGTGGTGCAGCAGGCCGCCGATGTACCAGCGCGCGGTGTCCGAGAGCCCGGCGTATCCGGTCTCGTCGTAGAACAGCGGTTCGCCGTTCAGCCACAGGCTCTGGTGGGTGTGCATGCCGGAGCCGTTGTCGCCGAACAGCGGCTTGGGCATGAACGTCGCGGTCTTGCCGTTCTCCCAGGCGGTGTTCTTGATGATGTACTTGAACATCTGCATCTGGTCGCCGGCGTGCAGCAGGGTGGAGAACTTGTAGTTGATCTCAGCCTGGCCCGCGGTGCCGACCTCGTGGTGGGCGCGCTCGATGGTGAAACCGGCGTCCATCAGCCGGCGCACCATGGAGTCGCGCAGGTCGGAGTAGTGGTCCAGCGGAGCCACCGGGAAGTAGCCGCCCTTGTACGCGGTCTTGTAGCCGCGGTTGCCGCCCTCTTCCTCCTTGCCGGAGTTCCAGGCGCCCTCGATCGAGTCGATGTAGTAGAACGAGCTGTTCGCCGAGGTCTGGTGGCGGATCGAGTCGAAGATGTAGAACTCGGCCTCGGCGCCGAAGTAGGCCGTGTCGGCGATGCCGCTGGAGGCCAGGTAGGTCTCCGCCTTCTTGGCCACGTTCCGCGGGTCACGCGAGTAGGCCTCGCGGGTGAACGGGTCGTGGATGAAGAAGTTCAGCGCCAGCGTCTTCTGGATCCGGAACGGATCGATGAACGCGGTGGCGACGTCCGGCAGCAGGAGCATGTCCGACTCGTGGATGGCCTGGAACCCGCGGATCGAGGACCCGTCGAAGGCGAGGCCGTCAGTCATGATGCTGTCGTCGAACGACTCCACCGGGGTGGTGAAGTGCTGCATCACGCCGGGGAGGTCACAGAACCGTACGTCGACGAACCTGACGTCCTCGTCCTTGAGGTATCGCAGCAGTTCCTCAGAATTGGCGAACACACGTCCTCCTGGCACAGTATTTTCGAACCGGGCGGCGGAGCCGCCGCAGGGCTAGGCTGGACGCGACGCTATGGGCACGGAATTGCCCACCTGTATCCCTATTGTTTCCGTCGTGTTACGGACCCTGTGAGGCGCTCCGACTTCCGCCAGACCCTATCGCGCTAGGGTCCTCAAGCGTGGCAGCATCCCAGAACGACGTCCCGCCCACGCCGGTCGACGCAGGCCCGGCGGGCTTCGGACCCCGCTTCGCCGCCCTGATGATCGATTGGGCGTTCTGCCTGCTGGCGTCCAGCCTCTACGCGGATCCGTTCACCGTGGCATGGCCGGCGGTGGCCCTGCTGATCGCGCTGAACGCGGTCTGCATCGGCTTCTTCGGCCGCACGCTTGGCATGACCCTAGCTCGCCTGCGCTGTGTGTCGTACGTGGACGGTGCGGCGATCGGGCTGCTGCGGGCGACCGTGCGGGCGGCGCTGCTGGCGTTGCTGGTGCCGGCGCTGATCCTCGACGGGCAGGGGCGTGGCCTGCACGACCGCGCCGCCGGATCGATCGTGCTGGCCCTGCCGAAACCGCCACGCGGCTGAGCTGCTGAGCTGCCGCGGCTGTCGAGCTGCCGCGCCGTTGAGCTGCCGCGCCGTTGAGCTCAGCGGGGGCGCTGCTGCCGGAACTGGCCCTTGGACGGGCGCATGTTCTTCGGGACCGCACCCTTGGGCATCTGTGGCCGCGCCATCAGCGCGCCGAGCCGCTTGTCGAGCGCATTGACGTCCTTGCCGGTGAGATTGCGGGGGAGGCGCATCACCGTGGTGCGCAGTTTCCGGATGGACAGTTCGCCCTCGCCCTGCCCGATGATGTAGTCGTACATCGGCGCGTTGCCGATGACCTTGGACAGGCGCCGCTTCTCCTGGCCGAGCAGGCCCTTCACGCGCTGCGGCACGCCCTCACCGAGCAGAATGACACCGGGTCGGCCGACCACCACGTGCACCATGTCGAACTGGGTGGTGGAGCAGGCCGCGGGGCGGACCCGCCAGTCGCCGCGCAGGTTCTCCACGATCGACGCGGCCGCGCCGGGCTGGCCCTCGGCGGCGTTCATCATCGCCGCGTTGGACCGCAGGTTCAGCACGATCAGCACGGCCAGCAGGGCGACCATGACGCCGATCGGGATGTAGACCCACCCGAAACCCAGGATCACGAGCAGTACGCTCACCGCGAGTGGGATGAGCACCGCACCGATGACCAGCGGTACGAACCACTTGTCCTGTCGAGCGGTGAACGTGAACACCTGCCCGATCTGCTTCAGGCGCTCGACGAACGACACCTTCTCCTGGGGTTTTGCCATGACTCGAAAGTGTAGTGGTGTGCCCGGCCGTCAGCCGCGGGCGGCCAGGGCCTGCTGATAGAGGCGGCCCGCGCGGTACGACGAACGCACCAGCGGCCCGCTCATCACGCCCGCGAAGCCGATCCGCTCGGCCTCCTCGCGCAGCTCGACGAACTCCTCGGGCTGCACCCACCGCTCCACCGGATGATGCCGCGGCGTGGGGCGCAGGTATTGCGTGATGGTGATCAGCTCGCAGCCGGCGCCGTGCAGGTCACGCAGGGCCTGGGAGACCTCGTCACGGTGCTCGCCCATGCCCAGGATCAGGTTGCTCTTGGTGACCAGCCCGACGGCGCGTGCCCGGGTGATCACGTCGAGGGAGCGTTCGTATCGGAAGCCGGGACGGATCCGCTTGAAGATGCGCGGCACCGTCTCCACGTTGTGCGCCAGCACCTCGGGGGCCGCGCCGAACACCTCGGCGAGCTGGTCCGGATCGGCGTTGAAGTCGGGGATCAGCAGTTCCACGCCGCAGCCCGGCTGCAGCTTGTGAATCTGCCGCACGGTCTCGGCGTACAGCCAGGCGCCGCCGTCGGGCAGATCGTCGCGGGCCACGCCGGTGACGGTCGCGTAGCGCAAGCCCATGGTGGCCACGGACTCGCCGACGCGACGCGGCTCGTCGGCGTCGAACTCGGCGGGCTTGCCGGTGTCGATCTGGCAGAAGTCACAACGCCGCGTGCACTGATCGCCGCCGATGAGGAAGGTCGCCTCGCGGTCTTCCCAGCATTCGTAGATGTTGGGACATCCGGCTTCCTGACAGACCGTGTGCAGGCCCTCTTTTTGGACAAGACCCCGCAACTGGGAGTATTCCGGACCCATCCGGGCCTTGACCTTGATCCACGGAGGCTTCCGCTCGATGGGAGTTTCGGCGTTGCGCGCTTCGATGCGCAGCATGCGGCGGCCCTCGGGAGCAACAGTCACGCCCCCGAGGTTACGCCGGATCGGCGCGGCACTGGCCCGGAGGCGACGAGGCTCACGTGGCGACTGGTGTGACTGCCCTCACCCGACGCGTAAAAACCCGTTTGCCGAATCGAATCCTGCCGTTAACCGTCCGAGCCGGGAGCGGTCACGGGAACAGCGTGGGCAGGTGACGCTCGACGACCGGCAGCACGTCGGCCACGGTGACCGGCCGCCCCCGCTCGGCGGTCAGCGAGGTGACCCCGGCGTCGCGGATGCCGCACGGCACGAAGCGGTCGTAGTTGGCCAGGTCGCAGTCGGCGTTGAGGGCGAAACCGTGCTGGGTCACGCCGCGCGAGACCCGGATGCCGATGGCGGCGATCTTGCGGTCCGGTCCGCGCTCGTCGGCGGTGACCCAGGCGCCGCTGCGCCCGTCCACGCGCGCGGCGGTGACCCCGAACTCCGCGCACACATCGATCAGCAGTTGCTCGGTGCGCCGCACGTACGCCACCACGTCGATCGGGTCGGGCAGCTTGAGGATCGGGTAGCCGACGAGCTGGCCGGGGCCATGCCAGGTGATCTTGCCACCGCGGTCGACGTCGACCACCGGGGTGCCGTCCCACGGGCGGTCGGCGGGCTCGGTGCGTCGCCCGGCGGTCAGCACGCTGGGGTGCTCCAGCAGCAGGATCGTGTCGGCCTGGGCGCCGGACGCCACGGCCTCGTGCAAACGGCGTTGCTCATCCCATGCCTGCCGGTAGTCGACCAGGCCGGGACGCAGCACGGTGAGCGTGGGTGTGGTCACGGTGAAAGCCTAGCCCGCCCCGCTCAGAAGCCGTCGCCCCGCTCAGAAGCCGTCGGTGACCGGGTCCACGCCGGGGCGGATGCGCCAGAGCAACACGTCGTCGACGTGCTCCGGGGGCCCCAGCAGATCGGTCGCGGCGATCTCCGTCGCGCTGCGGAACAGCATCCCGTCGGGCCCGGTGATCTCCGCCGGGAGGAAGACCGCGCGCACGTCCCAGTACGCGAAGTCGGCGCGGGCCTGCGCGCGGTCGTAATCGTCGATGCGGGTGACGAAGCCGTACCGGGCGGCCCGGAAGAACAACCAGTCCGTGTGCCGCCACGGTGCGCCGATCTGACCGGTGCCGTTCTGGCCGCCCGGCCCGAGGAAGTAGCCGTCCGGGATCCGGAACTGCGGACCGCCGCGGGCCAACGTGTACGCCTGCCAGCGCTGCGCGTCAGGAGACGTGTTGATGGCGAACGGCAGCGCGCTCAGCACCCCGCCATCGGGCACGTACCGCTGCCAGTCGCCGGAAGCGATGAACTCCGGTTCGGGCGCCCGCCGCATGGTCTGCAGCGGCATCGGCAGCAGCGGCACCAGGGCCACCACGAACGCGACCGCCCACGTGCTGCTCCGTCGCGTCCGGGTGAGGGCACGCTCCGCCGCCAGCGCCAGCACCACCGCGATCACCCCGGCCACCACCAGCGCGAAGCGCGCGGGCAGCGCGGAGTCGAACAGCGGCAGGTGGGCCAGGGCCGCGTAGGGCAGCGGGATCGGCGTCTCGATCTCCAGGAACTGCAGCCGGGGACCCCACGACAGCACCGTGAAGACGGCGCCCACGACCATCAGCGCGCGCAGCGTGGCGCGGCGCCCCGGCTTGGCCGCGCGCCACAAGCGGCCCAGCGCGACCACCACCAGCACCACGAGCGGCAGCCCGAAGAAGGAGGTCTGTTCCGTGTCGTTCGGCGCCAGGAACGAACTGCCGAGGTGGGCGTGACCGGCCAGCGATCCCGAGGACCAGGCGAACGTGGAGACCACGTCCTCGACGAAGCGCCGTTGGTTGAAGCCGGTGCCGGAGAACGATTGCGGCCCGGCGAAATGCATGTAGAGCGGGTACGCGAGGAGCAAGCCGGCCACCACGGCGGCCACCGCCAGCCCCTTGAGCAGCGGCGCCGCGGCGGCGCGCACCTCGTCTGCGTGCACCCGGGCGCACGCCCAGGTGATCAGGAAGACGGCGCTGGCCAGGGCGGTGAAGAACAGTCCTTCCGCGGCGATCGAGAAGCCGATGGCCAGCAGGAGTCCGAGGACGGCGCCGTTGCGCAGCCAGCGGCCGGGCTCGCGCAGCCGCAGCACCCACCAGAGCACGGCCGGCGCCACCCAGCCCGCGGACCAGTTGAGGTGGCCGTTGGCGTGCGACACGAAGCCCGGCGCGAAACCGGCGAACAACCCACCCACCGCTGCCGCCGCCGGCACCGGCGTGACGTGGCGCAGCAGGAACGCGTACCAGACGACGGCCGCCGCGGCCAGGTTCAGGGTGAGGATCAGCACGAAGCTGATCTGCGGGCCGAGCAGCCAACTGATCGGCGCGAACAGAATGATGTAGACGGTGATCGAGGTGTTCGCGGCGAGGTTCACACCCAGGGGCGCGTTCAGCAACTGGCTGAAGAACGGGTCGCCGCCGGCGCGCAGCAGATGCACGCCGTACCCCAGCAGCCATTCGAAGAAGGCCTGGTCCCCGGCGTTCTGCGTGAGGGCTTGACGGTACGGGTCGGTCCACAACGGCCAGGTGATCCAGACCGCCAGCGCCAGGGCGAGGGCGGTCACGCTCAGGTGCCAGCGCCACTGTGCGAGCCGCGACGGGGCGCCCTCGGGCGTGGCAGGCGGGTCGGCCGATGCGGTGGGGGTGGCGACGGACATCAGCCGGAGGTTAGCAAGCCGCGGCCGCCGCGGCTCCGCGACGCACGCGAGTGTCAACGTGCCGGGCTGCTCACCGGTGCCAGGGCGGAGCGCAACGCCGACTCGATGGTGGGATGCGCCCAGGTGAAGCCCGCCTTGGTCAACGCGCCCGGCATCACCCGTTGGCTGCGCGTGGCCTCGGCCGCGAACTCGCCCAGCGCCACGCGCAGCGCGACCGGGGGGATGGGCATGATCGCCGGACGGTGCAGGAGCCGGGCGAAGGTGTCGGCGAAGGCGGCGTTGGTGACCGGATCGGGCCCGACGACGTTGACCGGCCCGGCGACGTCGTCGCGGTCCAGCAGGAATTCGACGGCGTCCAGCCAGTCCGCCAGGGCGATCCACGACATCCACTGGCGGCCCCGCCCGAACTTGCCGCCGATGCCCAGGCGGAACGGCAGCATCTGCGGCTTGAGCAGGCCGCCGTCGGCGTCCAGTGGCAGGCCGGTGCGGAGCAGCACGACCCGCGCTCCGGCGTCCTCGGCGGGGCGGGCGGCGGCCTCCCAGACCCGGCAGACGTCGGCCAGGAAGGTGGATCCGGCCGGGGCGTCCTCGGTCACCCGGCGGTCATCCGTGCTGCCGTACCAGCCGATTGCGGATCCCTGCAGCAGCGTGCGTGGCCGGTCCTGATCGCTCACCTGCCGCACCGCTCGGGCGATGGTGCCGGTGCTGTCCACCCGGCTGGAGCGGATGAGGCTCTTGTAGCGCGGGGTCCACCGCTGGTCACCGACTCCGGCCCCGGCGAGGTTGATCACCGCGTCGGCGGCGGCCACCACCGCCGGGTCCAGCCGGCCCTCGGCGGGCCGCCAGCTCACCTCGTCGGGCTGCTGAGCGGTCCGGCGCACCAGACGTGTGACGTCGTGACCGTGCGCGCGCAGCCGGGCGGCCAGTGCGGTGCCGAGGAAGCCGGAGGAGCCGGCCATGAGAATCCGCATGCGTTCATCATTGCCCAGAACTGAACCCGTTCAACGCCACTGCGCGCGAGCTGACGCCAAACAGTGACGCCGGTGCGCCGGTGGGGCAGGAGACCCCACGGGCACACCGGCGTCGCGATGCCGCGCGGTCCGGTCAGCCGAGTCCGAGGTCGCCCTCGAACTGGCCGCCCTCCAACCGCTGCTTGACGGTGACCAGGAAGCGGGCCGCGTCCGCGCCGTCGACGATGCGGTGGTCGTAGCTGAGCGCGAAGTAGACCATCGACCGCGGCACCACCAGTTCGCCCAGGTTGGGGTCGTCCACCACCACGGCACGCTTGACCACCGCACCGGTGCCCAAGATCCCGACCTGCGGCTGGTTGATGATCGGGGTGTCGAACAGCGCGCCACGGCTGCCGGTGTTGGTCAGCGTGAACGTGCCGCCGGAGATCTCGTCCGGGCTGATCTTGTTGGCCCGGGTGCGCTCGGCGACGTCGGCGATCCGCTTGGCCAGACCGGCGAGGCTGAGGTCGCCAGCGTCCTTGATCACCGGAACGATGAGGCCCTTCGGGGTGTCCACCGCGATGCCCAGGTGCTCACCGTCGTGGTAGGTGACGGTGCCGGCCTCCTGGTCGATCGAGGAGTTCACCACCGGGTGCTCCTGCAGCGCCTCCACGGTGGCCAGCGCGAAGAACGGCATGAAGCTCAGCTTCACCCCGTGCCGCGACTGGAAGTCGCCCTTCGCGCGGTTGCGCAACTGCGCGACCTTGGTGACGTCGATCTCCACCACGGTCGTGAGCTGCGCGGAGATCTGCAGCGACTCGACCATGCGCCGGGCGATGGTGGCCCGGGTGCGGGTCAGCTTCTCGGTGCGTCCGCGCAGCGGGCTGGGCGTCGGCTTCGGCGCCGCCTGCGCGGCCGGGGAAGCCTGCGCCGCCGGGGCTGCGGGCTTGGCCGCGGCGGCGGCAGCCGCCTTGTCGGCCGCCTCGATGACGTCCTGCTTGCGGATCCGGCCGCCGACGCCGGTGCCGGTCAGCGTGGACAGGTCCACGCCCTTCTCCGCGGCAAGCTTGCGCACCAGCGGGGTCACGTAGCCGGCGTCGCCCGCACCGTTGGACTTGACCTTGTCGGCAGCGGGCGCCGGAGCCGACGGCTCCGCCTTGCGCTCGGTGGCCGCCGGCTCACCGGACTTCTCGGTCTGCGGAGCCGGATCGGCGTACGACTCGCCGGCCTGCGCGGGCGCGGGGGCCGATTCGACCAGCGGCCGCTCCTGCTGCGGCGGCTTCTTCTCCTGCTCCTGCCGCGGCGGGGCGGCCTGCTGCGGCGCGGCCTGCTGCGGGGTTTGCTGCTGCGGCGCGGACGACGGGCTGCCCACGATCGCCAGCTCGGCGCCGACCTCCGCGGTCTCGTCCTCAGGCACCTTGATCTCAAGCACGGTGCCGGCCACCGGTGAGGGGATCTCCGTGTCCACCTTGTCGGTGGAGACCTCCAGCAGCGGCTCGTCCACCTCGACGGTCTCGCCGACCTGCTTCAGCCACCGGGTGACGGTGCCCTCGGTGACGCTCTCGCCGAGCGCCGGCATGGTCACGGCGGTGCCGTCGCCACCGGCCGATTCGGCGGTCTGCGGTTCCGGGGTCTCCTGCTCGGCCGGCTTCTCGGTGGACGGGGTGTTCGGCGCGGCCGGCTCCGGCTCGGCGGCGTCCTGGTCGGCGGGCGCGGACGCCTGCTCGGCGGGGGCCGGGGCAGAGGAACCCGCGTCCTCGCCGTCACCGGCGATGACCGCCAGCTCACTGCCGACGTCGGCGGTCTCGTCCTCGCCGACGACGATGCGGGACAGCACGCCCGCGGCCGGCGACGGGATCTCGGTGTCGACCTTGTCGGTGGAGACCTCAAGCAGCGGCTCGTCGGCCTCGACCCGCTCGCCCTCCTGCTTGAGCCAGCGGGTGACGGTGCCCTCGGTGACGCTCTCACCCAGCCGCGGCATGGTGACCGATACCGGCATCTCTTCGAACTCCTTGTCGGGGACGTGCGTGTTCAGGTCGGGATCAGGAGTGGGCGTGCAGCGGTTTGCCGGCCAGGGCCAGGTGTGCCTCGCCGAGCGCCTCGGACTGGGTGGGATGCGCGTGCACGAGCTGAGCGACCTCCTCCGGGAACGCCTCCCAGTTGTAGATCAGCTGGGCCTCGCTGACCAGCTCACCCATCCGCGCACCCACCATGTGGACGCCGACGACCGGGCCGTCGACGGTGCGGATGAGCTTGACGAAGCCCTGCGTCTTGAGGATCTGGCTCTTGCCATTGCCGCCGAGGTTGTAGTTGTACGTCGTCACCTTGTCCGCGCCGTACTTCTCCTTGGCCTTCTCCTCGGTGAGCCCGACCGAGGCGACCTCGGGGTCGGAGTACGTCACCCGCGGGATGCCGGCCTCGTCGATGACCGCCGGGTTCAGGCCGGCGATCTCCTCGGCCACGAAGATGCCCTGGGCGAAGCCGCGATGCGCTAGCTGCAGACCGGGCACGATGTCACCGACCGCGTAGATGTTGCCGACGCCGGTGTGCAACCGCTCGTTCGTCAGCACGAAGCCACGGTCGAGGCGGACGCCCTGCTGCTCGTACCCGAGATCCTGGGTGGTCGGCCCGCGGCCGACCGCGACCAGCAGAATCTCGGCCTCGACCGTCTCGCCGCCCTGGATGGTCGCCCGCACACCGTTCTCGGTGTGCTCGACCTTCTCGAACGGCTTGCCCACCTTGAAGTTGATCTTACGCTTGCGGAAGGCCCGCTCGACCTGCTTGGAGATGTCGGCGTCCTCGGCGGCGACCAGACGCGGCAGCGCCTCCAGGATGGTCACGTCGGCGCCGAAGGACTTCCACACGCTGGCGAACTCGACGCCGATGACGCCGCCGCCCAGCACGATCGCCGAGCTCGGCACGCGGTCCAGCTTCAGCGCGTGCTCGCTGGTCAGCACCCGCTTGCCGTCCACCTCAAGGCCGGGCAGCGAGCGGGAGTAGGACCCGGTGGCCAGGATGACGTTGCGGCCGGTGTAGCGCTGGCCGTCGACCTCGACGGTGTCCTGGGCGACCAGCTTGCCGGCGCCCTGCACGATGGTGATCTTGTCCTGCTTGAGCAGGCCCTGCAGGCCCTTGTAGAGGCGGCCGACCACGCCGTCCTTGTATGAGTTGACCCCGGCCATGTCGATGCCGACCAGATCGGCCTTGACGCCGAACTGCTCGCTCTCACGGGTCTGGTCGGCCAACTCGGCGGCGTGCAGCAGCGCCTTGGTCGGGATGCACCCGCGATGCAGGCAGGTCCCGCCCAGCTCGGCCTTGTCGATCAGCGCCACCGTGAGACCGAGCTCGGCGGCGCGTAGGGCGGCCGCGTAACCTCCGCTGCCCGCACCGAGGATCACGATGTCGAAGGTGTTCGGCTGGCTCACGTCAACTCCCAGGTCGCGTCGTCACCACGTGGGTCACACTATGGAAACGGTCACAAGTCGTCACGGCCATCTTGTCACTTGCGCCGCCGCTCGATGCAGTCAGGTGCCGACCGGGGTGCGTCGACCAAGTAACCTTGCCGCAGTCGATGGTGAGGAGCGGGTCGTGGCGTGGTTTCGCCGGCGCAAGGAGCCGGGCCGTACCAGTGGACGTCCGGCCGATCGCGCCGATTTGGACTACCTTGCGGAGTTCGTCCGATCTCGCCGCGGCGTGGAAGGTTTCATCGAACCGCGCACCACAGTGACCGAAACCACGTTGCTGCTCGTCGCGCACGACGGAGAGTGGACCCGTCGGCGCATCGAGTCCCCGGACCTCGCCCGGCGCTTCGCCCATCAGTTGGCAATGCCCGTCTACGACGTGCGGCTGATGGGCTATCCGCAGCGGATGCGCGACTACAACGAGCGCCGGCGGCGTCGGCCGGGCGACGGCCGCCCGGCCTGAGTCACCCGTTGGTCGCCACATCGTCGATCAGGGCGAGGAGGGTCCGCACCGGCACGCCTGTCGCGCCCTTGGTCCAGTGCCCGGTCGCCTCGCCGGTGTGGAACGCCGGCCCGGCGATGTCGATGTGCGCCCAGTCGACCCCGTCGGCCACGAACTCGCTCAGGAACACGCCGCCCTGCAGCATGTGCCCGGCCCGGTCCATGCCCGCGTTGGTCTGGCAGATGTCGGCGATCTCCGACTCCATGCCCTTACGCACGTCGTCGGGCAGCGGCATCGGCCAGGTCGGCTCGCCCACCAGGTCACCGGCGGCGCGCACCCGCTCGCAGGTCTGCGGGTCGCCCATCACGCCGGCGACGCGCTTGCCCAGCGAGATCACCTGGCCGCCGGTGAGCGTCGAGGTCTCGAACAGGTAGTCCGTGCCGTCCGCGCACGCGCGGGCGATGCCGTCGGCCAGGACCATGCGGCCCTCGGCGTCGGTGTTGAGGACCTCGACGCGCTTGCCGCTGAACATGGTGATCACGTCGCCGGGACGGTACGCGGTGCCGGACGGCATGTTCTCCGCCATCGCCAGATATCCGATCACCGCGACATCGGGCTTGAGCGCGGCCACCGCCAGCATCGTGGCGCCGACCGCCGCCGCGCCGGCCATGTCGGACTTCATCTCCCACATGCCGGCCGCGGTCTTGATGCTGATGCCGCCGGTGTCGAACGTGATGCCCTTGCCGACCAGCGCCACCCGCTTCGGGTCGGCCACCTGCTGCGGGGTGTAGGACAGCTTGACCAGCCGCGGCTCCGCCTCGGAACCCTGGCCGACGGCGACGATGCCGCCGTAGCCGCCCGCGCGCAGGGCGGCCATGTCGAGCACCTCGATCTCCAGGCCGGAGTCCTTGGCCGCGTCGATCACCGCGTCCGCGAACGCCGGCGGACGCAGGTGGTTCGGCGGGGTGTTGACCCAGTCCCGGGCACGCCGCACCGATCGCGCCACCGCCTCGGCGCGCGTCACCTCGGCGAGCGCGGCCGCATCCGTGGCGTCCGGCACATGCACCTGAATCGCCGCCACCGGCTTCTTCTGCCCCGGGCGCGGCTTGGTCTTGTATCCGGCGAACCGGTACGGGCCGAGCAGCGCACCCTCCAGGGTGGCGCGCAGCACGGCGGGAGCGTCCTCGTCGTCGGGCAACGGCAGCGCGAGAGCCACGGTGCTGCTGCCGGCCAGCGCCCGCACCGCGGCCGCGGTGCCCCGGCGCAGCATCTCGGTGGCCGGCGCGGAGCCGCGGGGCTCGTCGCCCAGGCCCACCGCGACGATCAGCGGAGCGGTGACGGCGCCCAGCGTCGCCAGCTTGGTCACCTCACCCGGGCTGCCGCCGGCGCCCAGCAGGGCCAGCGTCGAGGTGAGCTTGCCGTCGAAGGCTGCCGTGATGCTCTCCGCTCCGGCGGCGGGCAGCAGCGCGCCGGTCTCCTCCGGCTGGCTGTGCAGGCCGATCACGATCGCATCGACGGCCAGTTCGGCGGGGTCGGTGTCCACCAGGCTGACAGTGGGCTGGGTCACTGAAGTGTCTCCGCGGGCGACTGGGGCCGGGCCGCGGCTGGTGGGCGGCGCCGACTCAAGCTTCAGCCGGCGCGGTCGCGCCGGCTGTTCGACGATGTCCCCGCGACTCTAACCATTGTCGGCGGTGAAAGATCGGTGTGCCCCCGCAGATCACCCTTGGTTCAGCAGGCGGCCGACCTCGGCCGCGCGGTCGCCGAGCACCATCCGCAACGCCGCGGCGGTCTCCTCGGGCGTGCCGCTCAGCAACTCGGTCGGCACGGCCGCATCCACCCGGTCGACGAGTGTCTTGAGCTCGTTGACGTGCTGCGGGTCGACATCGCCGGCGGCCATCGAGGCGACGGTCACGGACAGCTTGCCGACCAGGTCCCGGATGTCGCCGACCGCCTGACCCAGGTTCAGCAGGGCAGCCCACGCCGTGGTCTTCGTGCCGGTGATGCCGTTCGGGATGCCCTGATCCAGCGCGTTGCGGCCGATCAGGCTGGTGATCGACTCGCCGTCCGGCTGGGTGCCGCGGGCGACCAGCGCGTCAAGGGTGCCGCCCAGGGTCCGGTTGTGGCGGATCGGCGCGGTGTCGAGCCGCTTGACCACTTCCGCGGCGATCTCTGCTGCAGTCGGCATGTCCTCGTCCTCCTCAAGAAGCCCCCAGGGGCGGGTGTCCGATTCCTGGGCGGTGGTGTAGCGGGCGGAGAAGTGCGCGTGCTCGGTGTGCGGGCTCGTTCCGGTGTACGTCCGCGCCGTCCAGCCCCAGGACCGGGACCAGATGCGCCGGTTGTAGATGACGTTCTGCAGCCGGTTGTCCTTGCCGGTGCGGTGGCGGGTCACGATGATCTGCACGCATCGCTGCATGGTCCAGCCCGACTTGCGCAGGTCGTCGTCCACATCGATGGCGTGCACCTCGTTGATGTGGTCGGCGTCGTGGTACGGCGTACGTCCGGTCTCGTCCGGATTGTGATCGGAGCTGGACTGCGCATGCGCGGCATCACCGATCGATCCGTCCGAGGTGTGGTCTCGGCCGGGCGCCAACCGGTTGAACTCGCTGCGCAGGCTGACCAGGCACGGCACCAGGATCCAGCTAGCCATCGTCGCTGTCCTTCCGGTGTTGTCGTCCGCGGACCGTGGCTGGCCGCGGTGGCTCGTCACTCGGTGCGGCCATCATTCCCGCAGTGGCGGCAAGACAACCGAACAACGTCCCTGAATCATGTGTAAAGTCCGTTTCTTGATATTTACTCACCGCGACCTCGGAAAGAAAGGCGCAGGTGACGCCGATAACCCCGGAACCCCGCGAACCCTCCAAACGGCTGGCGTGAGCCTTGTCACATCCGGGTCGCCAGGTAGGTTCGACGCCATGCTGCTCCGCTCTCCGTTGCACGACCGTCACACTGCGCTCGGCGCCAAATTCGCCACCTTCGGTGGCTGGGAGATGCCGCTGGAGTACGCGGGCGGCGGCGTCCTGAAGGAACACACCGCGGTCCGTACGACGGTGGGGGTGTTCGACGTGTCGCATCTCGGGAAGGCCCGCGTCACCGGGCCGGGTGCGGCCGGATTCGTCGACGCCTGCCTGACCAATGACCTCAGCCGGATCGGGCCCGGCCAGGCGCAGTACACGCTGTGTTGCGACGACGCGACCGGTGGCGTGGTGGACGATCTCATCGCGTACCTGATCGGGCCGGACGAGGTCTTCCTGGTGCCCAATGCGGCCAACACCGCCGAGGTGGTCCGCCGCCTGCGCGCCGCTGCCCCGGACGGCGTCACGGTGAGCGACGAACATCAGCAGTACGCGATCCTCGCCGTGCAGGGCCCGTCGTCGGAGCCCGCGGTGAAGGCGCTCGGCTTGCCCACCGGACACGACTACATGTCGTTCTCATCGGCGGCGGTGGACGGCGCCGAGGTGATCGTCTGCCGGACCGGCTACACCGGCGAGCAGGGGTACGAACTGGTCGTCGCCCGTGACGACGCGGCCACGATCTGGGACGCCCTGATCGGCGCCGGGGTGCAGCCGTGCGGCCTGGGAGCGCGGGACACGCTGCGCACCGAGATGGGATACCCGCTGCACGGCCAGGACCTGTCGCTGTCCATCACGCCGGTGCAGGGCCGTTCGGGATGGGCGGTGGGCTGGTCCAAGCCCGCCTTCTGGGGCCGTGCGGCGCTGCTCGCGGAGAAGTCCGCCGGCCCGGCGCGCCGGCTGCGCGGACTGGAGCTCACCGGCCGTGGCGTCCCGCGCGGGCAGATGGAGGTGTTCGCGGGAGACACCCGCGTGGGGGAGACCACCAGCGGCACGTTCTCACCCACCCGCAAGGTCGGCATCGCCCTCGCCCTGATCGACACCTCGGCCGGGCTGTCCGAGGGCGACCTGGTACAGGTGGACATCCGCGGCCGTCGCACCGAGGCGCGGATCGTCCGGCCGCCGTTCGTGCAGACCTCCGTGCGGTGAGCGCCGTGCGGCTCACCGCACGGACAGCCCTACCAGCGCGATCGTGGTGGTGATCTCGGTGGCGGCGCCGAGCACGTCGCCGGTGACGCCGCCCAGCCGGCGGACCGCGTGGCGCACCAGCGCCGCGGCCCCGGCCAGCGCGACGACGGTGGCGGCCGGCCCCTGCCATGCGCGACCCGGCACCACCGGGATCGAGGCGGCGACCGCGCCTGCCGCCAGCAGCGCGACGACCGCGGTGGGCACGGTGCCGGCGACCAGCGCGCCCAGCCCGTGCGGCCGGGCGGCCGGGACGCGGCGGTGGCACGCCAGCGTGATGGCGAGCCGGCCGGTGGCCCACGCGGACGCGGCAGCCCAGAGCGGCGCCTGAGCCAGCGCGGCGGCCTGGAGCAGCAGCACGAGGACGACGGCCGCCACCCCGAACGGGCCGATGTCCGCCCTCTTCATGATCTCTAGGGCTTCGGCGCCGTGGCGGTACGACCCCAGCGCGTCCACCGTGTCGGCCAGCCCGTCCAGGTGCAGCCCGCGAGTCAGCACCGCTCCGGCGGCCACCGCGACCGCCGCCGCCAGCAATCCACCGCCCAGCATCGCGAGCACCGCGACCAGCACGCCGCCGAGGGCCATGCCGACCACCGGCGCCGCGCTCATCGCCACCGCTGCGGTGGCCCGGTCCACCCGGCCCGCCGGCATGGGCGCGACGGTCAAGGTGCCGACGGCGAGCCGCAGGCCGTCCCCGAACGTGCGCGATGCCCGCCCCGGCGTGCCGGGATCAGGCATCCGATGTGGACGAGGCGGCCTCCGTGCCGGAGCCGTCGTGCTCGGTATCCGTGCCGGAGCCGTCGTGCTCGGCGACCGGCAGCGTGGGATGCACCGGCAGCGACCGGGCCAGGCCGATCGCGGACCGCAGCAGTGGCAGCGCGGCCAGCGCGTTGGCACCTTCGCCGAGGTCCAGCCGCATGTTCAGCACCGGGATCAGCCCCAGCACGTCGGCGCCCTGAGCGACAAGCGGTTGCGTGCCGGCGTCCGGCAGCAGGCACCAGTGCCGCGCCGGACCCGCCATGTCCCGGGCGACCAGGGCCGCGGCGACGCCGACCGGGCCGTCCAACAGCACCGGCATGCGGCGTGCGGCGGCGCCCAGGAGCGCCCCCACGGCCAGCGTCAGATCCGCCCCGCCGATCTGCGCCAGGATGTCCTTCGGACCGCGCGGCTCGCGCCGGATCCGGTGCAGGGCGTCGCGCACCGCAGCGCAGCGCAGCATCCACGCGTTGTCGTCGAACATCCCGCCCGGCGTCAGCACCCGCGGCAGCGCCGCGACCGGCTCGGCCCCGGTGGTTGCCGCCAGCACCGCCGTCGCGGCGGCGTCGGTGCCGACCCCGACCGAGCCGATGACCAGCGCCTGCTTGCCGTCCGAGCCGGCGGCGTCGGTCAGCTCCCAGCCCTGCCGGAGCAGGTCGTCGACGGCCTCGTCGCTGAGCACCGGGCCGTCCTCCATGGCACCCGAGGCCGGCACCCGCACCACGGCAACGTCCGCGTCGGCCGCGCCGGCGAGCCGCATCAGGGGGCCGCGGCCCGCCTCCACCGCGGCGACCCGGCGCTCCACGTCGGCCCGGTCGGTGCCGGCCGCCGCGCCGCCGTCGTGCGCGCCGGCGAACAGCATCACCCGCACCGGACCCCACGGGCGCGGGATCGCGGTGCCCTGCGTCGCGGCGGCGAACTCGATCGCCTCGGCGAGCACCCCCACACCGGCGCCCGGCAGGTCCAGGGTGCCGAGCCGGTCCCGGGCGTCCGGCCCGGCGTCGCCGTCCGGCATGGGCAGATCCATGCCGGGCCGGATGTCGGTGCCGTCGGGGACGAGCTCTCCCGCGTCCGCGCGCGCCGGGCCGGCCTCCGCCGGTGCCTCGGTCGGCCCCGCGGTTTCCGGCTCGGCGGTTTCCGGCCCGGCGGTTTCCGGCCCGGCGGTTTCCGGCCCCGCGGTTTCCGGTGCGGTGGGTGCGACGAGCACCGCCGGCTGCACCTTCGGCGTGGGCGGGGGCGCGACCGCGGGCTTGGTCGGCGCGGCGGCGGGCGGGGTGGTCGGCGGCGCGTCCGGGGATGCGGTCGCGGCGGCAGCCGGTTCGTCCGGGGTGGCGGGCGTCGTGTGCGGGGTCGGCGGCATCGGCTTCAGCCACGTCGGCTGTCCCGCCACCACCAGCACTACACCGTCACAGGCGTCGGCCAGTGCCTGGTTCGCGGTGCCGACCGCGTCCGCGAACGCCCGGCCAACCGGGGTGACCGGCACCAACGACAGGCCCACCTCCGGGCTGACCAGCACCACCCGCGCGGCGCATCGCCGGACGGCCGTGGCCAGCGCGTCCACGGACGCCACATCGTCGTTGGGCTGACGGGCAGGATCCAAGAGGGCGGCCACCCAGCCGCCCAGATCGTCGATCAGCAGCGTGTCGTCCGGCTTGGCCTCGGTCAGCAGATCGGTCAGCCGCGCCGGGTCCGGCCCGGTCTCCTCGGTGCTCCACGACTGGGGACGGCGGCGCTGGTGGGCCTCGATCCGCTCGATCCACTCGGGGTCGTCCTCACCGCCGACGGCGGTGGCGACATAGCGCACCGTCGGCGCGTCGGCGACCAACGACTCGGCGAACGCGGACTTGCCGGAGCGGATCCCGCCGAGAACGAGGACCGTGTTCCACCGATCTTCGGACATGCCCCGTACCTTACGGCCGGAGCCCGCCGGATGACGCCGTAGGGTGGAGGACCACCGAACGAAGAGGTAAGGGGGCGGCGCAATGCCGTGGAGTTGGCGGTACGAAGGTCTCGACGGGCAGCCGGTGGCCGGCCCGGCCGAGACGTTCAGCAGCCAGGCCGACGCCGAGTCGTGGATCGGCCAGGAGTGGCGTGAGCTGGCCGCCGCCGGGGTCGCCCAGGTCGTTCTGTTGGAGGACGATCGCGTCGACTACGCCATGAGCCTGCAGCCGGCCGAGTGAGCAATCCGGTCACCCGACGAACCCCGGCCGGGGCGTTCCTGCCCAGCCCGGTGTTCGTCGGCATTCTCGCGCTCACCGCGGTGGCCGGCTGGATGGCCTGGACCGGTTTCGGCAACGTCCGCATCGACGTCTTCCTACTGGTCGTCTCCGGCTGGCTGGTGTCGCTGTGCCTGCACGAGTACGCCCACGCCATCGTCGCTTACGCGTCCGGCGACCGTGGCGTGGCCGACCGCGGTTACCTGCGCCTCAACCCACTGAAATACACCCACCCGCTGCTGTCCATTGTGCTGCCCATCGTCGCCGTGGTGCTGGGTGGCATCGGCCTGCCCGGCGGCGCGGTCTGGGTGGACCACGCGCACATCGGCAGCAAGCTGCGGCAATCGCTGATCAGCGCGGCCGGGCCGTTGACCAACGTGCTGTTCGCACTGATCCTGGCGGTGCCGTTCCTGTCCGGGGCGGCCCCGCGTATCGAGCAGAACGAGTTCGGCCAGTACACCGTGGTCGGCGGCGCGGGACACCTGGAGTTCTGGGCCGCTCTGGCGTTGCTGGCCTTCCTCCAGGTCACCGCCAGCGTGCTGAACTTCCTGCCGGTCCCCGGTCTGGACGGCGGCAACATGCTGCACCCCTGGCTCAGCCCGCCGTATCAGCGCACCTACAACCTCTTCGCGCCGTACGGCTTCATCCTGCTCTTCGCGCTGCTCTGGCAGTCCCGGATCAACCACTGGTTCTTCTCGGCCGTGTACTGGCTGTCCGAGTCGATCGGTGTGCCGCGGGCGCTGTCCGCCGCCGGTTTCGAGCTGATGCGGTTCTGGAGCTGAGCCAGCCCCCGGCGGGTCCCCGCCCGCCCGGCCCGTGTCCCCGGCGATCCCCCGCCGTCCCGCCCCGCCCCGTCCCGTCGCCGTCCCGTCCCGTCGCCGTCCCGTCCCGTCGCCGTCCCGTCCCGTCGCCGTCCCGCCCCGTCGCCGTCCCGTCCCGTCGATCTTGGATTTCGGGGTCCGACATGTCGGTTAGGACGTGTCAGACCGGGCACCGAAAGCTCAAGATCGCGGGGCCGGGTCGCGGGGCCGGGTCGCGGGGCCGGGGCGGGGCGGGGCGTCGGGGCGGGGCGACGGGACGGCGGGACGGGGCGGGGGGTCGGGGCGGGACGGCGGGGTATTGGTGGCTTGCGTTCAGGGACGCTTCGCGGGGCTCACCGTCTTGCCCGGGTCCCGCTCGGTGATCGGTTCCACGATCTCATCGATCGCCTTGAGCAGTCCGCTGTCCAGCTTCACCCCGGACGCCTTGACGTTGTCCTGGATCTGCTCCGGGCGCGAAGCGCCCACGATGGCCGCCGACACGTTGTCGTTCTGCAGCACCCACGCCACCGCGAGCTGCGCCAGCGACAACCCGGCGTCCGCCGCCAGCGGCTTGAGCTTCTGCACCGCGCCCAGCACCTCGTCGGACATCCAGCGCTTGATGAAGTTCGCCCCCGACTTGTCATCGGTCGCCCGGGAACCGGTCGGCGGCTGCTTGCCCGGCTCATACTTGCCGGTCAGCACGCCCTGCGCGATCGGCGAGAAGACCACTTGGCCGAGGCCCAGCTCGACGGAGGTCGGCACCACCTCGGTCTCGATCACCCGCCACAGCATGGAGTATTGCGGCTGGTTCGAGACCAGCGAGAACTTCAGCTCGCGGGCCATCTTCCAACCCGCCCGGATCTGCTCCGCGGTCCACTCGGAGACGCCGATGTAATGGGCCTTGCCGGAATGCACCACGTCGGCGAACGCCTCCATGGTCTCCTCCAGCGGCGTCGAGTAGTCGTACCGGTGCGCCTGATAGACGTCCACGTAATCGGTCTGCAACCGGCGCAGCGAGCCGTCGATCGACTCCATGATGTGCTTGCGCGACAGGCCGCGGTCGTTCGGGCCGGGCCCGGTCGGCCAGAACACCTTGGTGAAGATTTCCAGGCCGGCCCGCCGCTGCCCGTGGAGCGCCCGGCCCAGGACCTCCTCGGCACGCGTTCCCGCGTACGCGTCGGCGGTGTCGAAGGTCGTCACGCCCGCGTCGAGGGCGGCCTTGACGCACGCGGCGGCGGCTTCCTCCTCGACCTGAGAACCGTGGGTGATCCAGTTGCCGTAGGCGATCTCGCTGACGATGAGGCCGGAACGGCCGAGGTGTCGGAACTCCATGACCCGACCATACCCAGCTCACAGGACCGGACGCGTGTCCACCATCAGCCGGTCGATCTCCTCGGTCACGGTCGCCGGGTCGCGATGTGTGGTGTCGATGAGCGGCTCGCCGGCGCGGTCCAGCGCGCCCCACCGACCCTCGCGGTCGGCGATCAGGTACGCCACCGGGTGGATCAGCACGGCCGCGTGCACCGGGGCGATCAGCATCTGACCCGTACGGTCCAGCACGCCGAATCGGTCCCCGGCGTCGACCACCGCGAGTCCTTCGTCGGTGAACCCGTCGATGCTCCGGCCGCCGGCGAGGGCGGTGGCGAATCCGTGGTACTTCGGCGGCACCACCATCCGGCCGTACCGGTCGACCGCGCCCCAGCCGCCACGCTGTACCGCGGCGACACCCCGGCGGAACGGCCGCACGTCGTCGAACCCGCCCGGCACCACCAGGCGGTTGCGGGCGTCGATGGCGAACCAGCCGCCCACCGGATCGCGGGACACCCAGGAAACCCCGTCGGCGAACGGCTGTACTCGCACGTACCCGGCCGAGGTGTCGATCAGCAGGGTGCCCTCCGCGTCGATGAGCTCCCAGCGCGGCGCACCGGGCCGCCGCACCCAGGCCCTTCGCTCGGCGAACGGCTGCACCTCGGCGTACCGCCCTTCGGGCACCGGCTCGGGCTGCGGCGGGAGCTGGAGGATCTCCTCGCGACGGCGCGGGTACGGCCCCCAGCCCTTGTCGCGCGTCCGCTCCACGACGGAGTCCAGGGCCGTCTCGATCCGGGTCACCGTCTCCGGGTCGGCTTCCGGCCGCAGATCCAGGGCGCGTTCGAACTGGTTCATCGCCTCCAGGTAGCGGCCCTGCTCGTACGCGGAACGGCCGGCCAGTTCGCAGATCTCCGCGCGCAGCCGACCGGGGAGCTCGACCGAGTTCGCCTCCTCGTACAGCCGGTCGGCCTCGGCGTAGTCGCCTCGCCACTGCAACACGTGCGCCAGCCGCGCCTGCACGATCGCGGTCCGGCGCAGCTCGCCGGTGGCTTCCGCATGGTTCAGCGCGGTCCGGGCGTCCTCCAGCGCGAAGTCCAGGTCGCCCAGCACCCGGGAGACCACCGCGCGCAGGCTCAGCAGCCGGGCGCGTACGGCGTCCCGCTCGGCGAACTCCACCTTGTCGGTCAGGCGATCCCGGACGGCGGCCAGCCGGTCCGGGTCGTCGGCCTGCTCGCGCAGCGTCTCGGTGGAGAACTCCCAGTCGTACGTGGCGAGTAACTGCTCGGGATCGACGAGCCGGTTCGACGACTCCCGGCCCGGCGACGACGTCGGCTCGGCGGCCCCGGCCGGGCGTGCCGCACGGAACGGCACCGGTGCCGGCTCGTCCGGCGGGGACTCGACGGGCGCATCACCGGGGGGTTCCCGGTCCGCGGTGTTCTCCGGAGAGGCGTCCGGCTCGTCGACCGCCGCGAGTTTCGCGTCCGGCAGCCGATCCGCTTGCGGTACGGGCGTCGCCGCCCCGGCATCCGGGACGAATTCGGCGCCCGGCGCGTGCACCGGCGTCTCGTCCGGTTCCCGGTCCAGTCCCGCTTCCCGGTCCGGCGGCGCCGCAGCGACCGCGTCACCTTCGCCGACCGGTCCGGCTCCGGCGGCCGGTCCGGTTCCGGCGGCCGGGTCGGTTCTGGCGTCCGCGTCGGTCTCGTTGGCCGCGGCACTCGCGTCGGCCTCCTCGGTGGCCCCGGCGTCGGTGGTCCCAGGGTCGGTGGTCCCAGGGTCGGTGGTCCCAGGGTCGGTGGTCCCAGGGTCGGTGGTCCCAGGGTCGGTGGCTCCGGCGTCGGTGGCTCCGGCGTCGTTGTCCTCGGCGCCCTCGTCGTGCACCGGTGCGAACCAGTTCTGCCTGACCGGTGCGCCACCGCTGGCGGGCGCGTCGGCATACGCGGCGCCGGACGTCGGGTGGGGGATGTCCTCGGCCGGGTCGGCCCCGGGTTCCGGTCCCGTGGCGCCGAGCCCGTTCTGGGACAGCAGCCAACCCAGGCCATGACTACCGTCGGCCTCCCCGGCGTCGTCGTCGGTCTCGGCGCGCGCCGGCTCCCCGGCACTTCGCGGATCGATGCCGGTTGCCGGATCGTCGGTGGGTTCCGGCTCGTACGCGGGTGCCGGTTCGGGGACGTCCGCCACCGCGCCGGCCGGCCCGTCGTCGTGCTCCTCCACCTGCCTCTCGCCCGCGTGCCTCTCGCCCGCGTGCCTCTCGCCCGCGGGTGAGAGCGGCCGGTCGGACCATCCCAGGCCGGACACCGGCGAGGGCGACCCGGAGACCGGCGTCTCGGACGCCGCGGTGTCGTCCGGCGCGCGGCGGTCCTCCGCGCCCGCGGGCGGTGCGGACGCCGGCCGGTCGAACGATGGCGATGCGGACGCCGGCCGGTCGAACGATGGTGGTGCGGACCGGGGCAGCGGTGCGGTGGGCGCCGCCGACTGCGTGCGCGGGTCCAGCGTCGCCTCCAGATCGTCCTGTGCGGCGAGGCGCGACTGCCAGGGCTGCCCGGCCGCGGTGTCGTCGGGCCCGACCGGCCGGCGGTTGCGCGGAGCCGGATCCTCGTCCAGGTAGGTGGCATGCACGTCGCGGGACGACCACGGCGCTTCGGGCGCCTCCGGCTCGCCGCGCCGGTCCGGCGGGCCAATGTGCTCGCGCCACGTCGTCGGCTCGCCGAGCGGTCCCCGGTCCCGGTGCGGGGCGGGCGGTTCCCGGTGCGGGGTGGCCGGTTCCCGGTGCGGGGCGGGCGAGGACGGGCGGTACGGCCCGGCCGCATGGCGGTCGCGATGTGGCTCGTCGTCCGGGGCATAGAACGGCGGCGGCGCACCCTGCTGCGCGGGCGGCGCCGGGCGGAACGACGGCGCGCCGGACCGCGGTTGCGGCGCGCCGGGCGGCTGCGGCGGCGTCCGGTACGGCGCAGGCCGCGCAGGTGGTGCGCTGCCCGGCCCCTGCGTGCCCCGCCCTGGTGTGCTGCCCGGCCCCTGCGTGCTCGGCCCGGGGCGGCCGTGCCATGCCTCCGGCGCGCGCTGGCCGTTGACCGGTCCGGGTCGCGACATGCCCGGAGGCTCCGGTTGATGGGCGTACGGCGGTGGATACCCCGCCGAGACGGGACGCCCCGGAGGGGCCGCGGGCCGTGGCGCGCCGGGCACCACCGGTGGCGAAGCGTGCTGCCCGGGAGCCGTCGGCCGGGGACGAACGGTGGCTTCCGGCACGCCGTACCGCCCGCTCTCCGGTGCCGGTGAGCCGGGCCGGGCGGCGCCCGGTGGAGTCCGTCCCTGCGGACCGCGTGGCGGCGGGCCGCCGGGCCGCGGGGCCGGTGCGTGATCGAGGTGTCGAGGATCGGTGTCGTCCGGCCGCGGACGTCCGTACGGCGTGCCGGACGGACCCGTGGCGGGCCGGTAACCCTCACCCGGTCGACCGGGCGGTGGCCGGTAGCCGTCGTCCGGGCCCGGCCCCGGTCGCGCGGGCGGCGGCCGGTAAAGATCGTCCGGTCCCGATCGCGGGGCCGGTGGCCGGTAGCCGTCGTCCGGGCCGGAGCGTGGCGCCGGTGGCCGGTAACCGTTGACCGGACCGCGCGGGGGCCCGTAGCCGCCGGTCGACCGCGGGTGCCGGTGCGCCGGGTCGTCCGCCATGCGCTCGTCCAACAGCCGCTCGGGCAGCGGCACCGGCCGGTTCCACGACGGCTCCGCGCGAGGTGGCGCCGGGGGCCGGTCCGGGGGCCGGTCCGGTGGCGGCCGGTCGTGCGGTCGTGCCTGCGCCGGAATCTGTGGTCCGGGGGCACCTCCGGGTCCCGGGTCCGGTGACGGTCCGACGGTGGCCCGTCCGGCGCCATGCGCGTCGGTGCCGCGTGACGCCTCGTAGATCGGGGTGTGCACCGCCCGCCGCCGTCCCTGGTCGCCGGGATAGCGCTGGCCGGGCAGCGGCTCCCACTCCCAGGTGATCTCGTAGATCCAGGCAGGTTCGTCGTCCCAGCGGTCCTCGCCCAGGTGAGAGCTCCAGCCGTTCATCGGCGAGGCTCCGTCACGGCGCGTTCCACCTTGTCAGAAATCGTGCGGTGGCAGGCCGGGGCACCGGGTAGAGTCGCCCGGCTCCACTGCGGGGGGTACGAAGGGAGAGTAACGGCGTGGACCGGCTCGACGCCAGGGTGCCGACGATCTTCACGGTCCGCTCGTTACGGTGCGCCGTCGTCACGTTCGGTGCACTTGCCGCTTCGGGGTTTCGGCGATACGCCACGTATCTGCGGGCCGTCGCGGCGGGCGAGGTTCGCTCGGAGTAATCATGCCGGAGCGGCGGTCGGACCTGGCCGACCCGTGTCCGGGCCGGTGACGTGGTCGCCCGCCGGCATGTCAGCGGTGCTCCATGACCAGCACCGCCCAGGAACCCGCGGTGAGCGCCTCGTACCGGTGTGGCGCATCGCCCGGGAACGAGATGTAGTCCCCGGCCGCCAGCTCCACCGGCTCGGCGGCCGGACCAGCCATGATGCGCCCGGCGGCCACCACGACGTGTTCCACGCTGCCCGGCAGGTGCGCCTCGGCCTCCCGGGGCTGGCCCGGTTCCAGCTCCATCACGTACAGGTCGCGGCGCCGGTCCGGGGAGCCGGCCGCGAGCAGGGTGGCCACGAAGTCGGCACGGTCCGCGCTCAGGCGTGGTCCCTCGCCGGCCCGGATCACCCGTACGGCCGGGGTGGGCGGCTCGACCAGGCGGCTGAACGGCACGCCCAGCGCCACGCCCAGCGACCACAGCGTCTCGATGCCAGGGTTGCCGGTGCCCGCCTCTAGCTGGGACAGCGTGGACTTCGCCACCCCGGCGCGGCGGGCCAGTTCGGCGATGGAGATGCCGGCGCGTTCGCGTTCGGCGCGCAGCGCGGCGGCGATGGTGGCCAGGGGCGGTGCGGGATCCTGCAACGTTCACTCCATCGGTCGATCCGTTCGATTTGACGAACGGAGGGCTTTCGTTCATTATTTCAAACCATGCGTACGGCACAACGAACGGCATCGCCGAGACGCGACGCGGTGGCCATCGCCGCGGCGATGGTGGCCGTGGGCGCGTCCTTCGGCGCCATCGCCGTGTCCTACGGGCTGCCCCTGTGGCTGCCGTTCCTGATGTCGACGGCCGTGTTCGCCGGCGGCGCACAATTTCTCGCCGTCGGGTTGATCGCCGCCGGCAACCCGGTCGCCGCGGTGCTCGGTGGCCTCCTGTTGAATGCCCGGCACCTGCCGTTCGGCTTGGCCGTGTCGGACACCATCGGCCCGCGCTGGCGCGACCGGCTGGTCGGCAGCCACCTGATGACCGACGAGACGGTCGCATTCACCCTGGCCGAGCCCGACCCGGCGGGACGGCGCCGCACCTACTGGCTGATCGGGCTGACGCTGTTCACCTTCTGGAACGTCGGCACCGCCGTGGGCGTGCTGCTCGGCGGGGCCACCGGGGACCCGGCCACGCTCGGACTCGACGCCGCCTTCCCGGCCGGCCTGATCGCGTTGATCACGCCGTCGTTGCGCGATCGGGAGACCCGCCTTGTCGCGCTGACCGGCGCCGGTGTGGCCGTCGTCCTGACCCCGGTGCTGCCCGCTGGCCTGCCGGTGATGTGCGCGCTGCTGGGGCTGCTCGCGTTGTTCCTGCCGCGGCGCGCTTCGGGGCAGCAGGCTTCCCGGCCGACTTCGCCGACGGCGGAACCCTCCCGCCCGGTGGAACCATGCTGATCGCGGCAATCCTGACCTTGGCCGTGGGGACCTACGCCCTGCGGCTCGGTGGCGTCGTGCTGCGCGGCCGGCTGCGGTTGTCCGCCCGCACCCGCAAGGTATTGCCGTTGGCGGCTACGGCGCTGCTGGCCGCGCTGGCCGCGACGGCCGCGCTCACCGAGAACGCCGGGCCGGCCGGGGTAGCGCGTCCGGCGGGGGTGGCCGTGGGCGCGCTGCTGGCCTGGCGCAAGGTGCCGTTCGTGGTGGTCGTGGTGGCGGCGGCCGGCACTGCGGCGCTGCTGCGCCTGGCCGGTGTGCCCTGATCCGGCCGGGTTCGGTCCCGGACCGGGCCGGTCAGACCTTGTCGCCCAGTTCGACGGTCGGCTTCGGCACCCGCATCCGGCGGAACGTCAGGCCCCGCATGATGCCGTAGAGCGCCAGGGAACCCATCCGCTGCGTGGTCTTCGGGAAGCGCTCCCGGACGAGCCGGCGCACGCTGCGCGCGATGAGGACGCTGTCCACCACCACCGCGATGGCCAGGATCGCCCACAGCAGGTTCGCGCCCAGTTGGACGATCGGCGGCATCTTGGTGGAGGAGCCGACCAAGACGATGATCGCGCCGGCGAAGAACCAGGTGCCGACAGTGCGGCGCACATCGACGATGTTGCGCACCAGCGCACGCTCCGGGCCGCGGTCGCGGGCCAGCAGGTAGCGCTCGTCGCCGGCGCGCATGCCAGCCGCGGCCTCGGCGCGCTCCGAGCGCTGCCGCTCGCGCATCTGCTTGTACGCCTCGCGGCGGTTGGTCGGCGCCTGCTGCTCGCCACCCACCCGGCGACCGGAGCTGACGCGTTTCGGCGTCGCCTGGCCGAGCTCCTTCTTGCTGGGCGTGTAGCTCTTCGGCCGTTGCACCTCGGCGTCGGTCTCCGTCTCGGTGACGGCGTCGGCGACGAGGTCTGGGGACTTGCGGCGAAAGAGCGAGGGCACGACAAGAAGAGTAACCAAGTCTCTCGACCAGGCCTACACCGCCGTCAGAGCCGTTCGACGAGGGCGCCGAGCGCGCCGAGTTTGCCCTCGAAGTCTTCGTAGCCGCGGTTGATCAGGTCGACGCCGTAGACCCGGGAGGTGCCCTCCGCGGCGAGCGCCGCGATCAGGTGACTGAACCCGGCCCGCAGGTCCGGGATCTCCAGATCGGCGGCGTGCAGCTTGGACGGGCCGGCGATGACCGCGGAGTGCTTGAAGTTGCGGCGGCCGAAGCGGCACGGCGTGCCGCCCAGGCAATCCCGGTAGACCTGGATGGTGGCGCCCATCTGGTTCAGCGCCTGGGTGTATCCCAGCCGCTGCTCATAGACCGTCTCATGCATGATCGACAGGCCGCGGGCCTGGGTCAGGGCCACCACGAGCGGCTGCTGCCAGTCGGTCATGAAGCCGGGATGCACGTCCGTCTCCAGCGCCACCGCCTGCAGTTCGTGGCCGGGGTGCCAGAACTTGATGCCGCCCTCGACGCCGGTCACGCCCGGGCGGGCGACGCGGGCGTCGGTGATCTCGAACTCGCCACCGATCGAGCGGAACACGTTGAGGAACGTCATCATGTCCGCCTGCCGGGCGCCCAGCACCTCGATCTCGCCCTTGGTGGCCAGGGCGGCGGCGGCCCAGCTCGCCGCCTCGATCCGGTCCGGGATGGGCTTGTGCTGATAGCCGTGCAGCCGGGGCACGCCCTGGATCTCGATCACCCGGTCGGTGTGCACGGTGATGATCGCGCCCATCTTCTGCAACACGCAGATCAGGTCGATGATCTCCGGCTCGATGGCCGCGTTGCGCAGCTCGGTGACGCCGTCCGCGCGCACCGCGGTGAGCAGCACCTGCTCCGTCGCGCCGACGCTGGGGTACGGCAGTTCGAGCTTGGTGCCGTGCAGGCCGTTCGGCGCGCTGAGGTGCATGCCCTCGGGCGCCTTGTCGACGATCGCGCCGAACTCCCGCAGGGCCTGGATGTGGAAGTCGATCGGGCGCGGCCCGATGTGGCAGCCGCCCAGGTCCGGGATGAACGCTCGGCCCACGCGGTGCAGCAGCGGCCCGCAGAACAGGATCGGGATGCGGCTCGACCCGGCGTGCACGTTGATCTCGTCGGTGCTGGCCTCCTCCACGTTGGTGGGGTCCATCACCAGCTCGCCGTCGTCGGCGCCGGCGCTCACCTTGACGCCGTGCAGTTCGAGCAGGCCGCTCACCACCTCGACGTCGCGGATGCGCGGCACGTCGTAGAGGCGGCTCGGGGACTCGCCCAGCAAGGCGGCCACCATCGCCTTGGAAACCAGGTTCTTGGCGCCACGGACCCGGATCTGTCCCCGCAGCGGTGTCCCACCGTGCACGGTCAGCACATCGTCGGTCAACGTAACCTCCAGCCGGCGGGCGTCGGTGCCCGGGAATCGTCGAGGGGTGGCGGTCGACGCGCACGAGGTCGCCGCTGCCGCCCGGGCAGCATAGCGCTGAGTGACAAGAGCCGAATAAGGCATAACACCCATGAAGGGATTAACCGCCAACAATTAAGGCGGAAAAAAGACGTTCGGGTGCGCTCCGACAATTGGCGGATACGCTGAGTGATCCTTAAGGAAGGGTGAGCATCCGGTCCAGGGCGGCCCGTGCGTGGTGCGCCGTGCCCGGGTCGACCACGATCCGGTTCGGCACCCGGCCGGCGACCAACTCCTCCAGCGACCACACCAGGTGCGGCAGATCGATGCGGTTCATGGTGGAGCAGTAGCAGACCGTCCGGTCCAGAAACATGATCTGCTTGTCGGGGTGCGCCAGCGCCATGCGGCGCACCAGGTTGAGCTCGGTGCCCACGGCCCACGCGGAGCCTGCCGGTGCCGCCTCCAGGGCCTTGATGATGTATTCCGTCGATCCGACCATGTCGGCGGCCTGCACCACGTCGTGCCGGCACTCCGGGTGCACCAGGACCGTCACGCCGGGGACCCGGTCCCGCACTTCGCGCACGCTGTCGAGGGTGAACCGGCCGTGCACCGAACAGTGCCCGCGCCAGAGGATCATCCGGGCGTCGCGCAGTTGCTCCGCGGTCAGGCCACCGTTCGGCTTGTGCGGGTCGTACAGCACGCAGTCGTCCAGCGAGAAACCCATCTGCCGCACCGCGGTGTTGCGGCCCAGATGCTGATCGGGCAGGAAGAAGACCTTGGAGCCGATCTCGAAGGCCCAGGTCAGGGCGCGCTCGGCGTTGGACGAGGTGCACACCACTCCGCCGCGACGCCCGACGAAGCCCTTGATGTCGGCCGAGGAGTTCATGTAAGTGACCGGCACGATCTCGTCCGCGATGCCCAGGTCGGTGAACTGCTCCCAGGCGGCCTCCACCTGACCCAGCACGGCCATGTCGGCCATCGAGCACCCGGCGGCGAGATCCGGCAGCACCACCTGCTGCCGGTCGGAGGTGAGGATGTCCGCGCTCTCGGCCATGAAGTGCACGCCGCAGAAGACGATGAACTCGGCGTCCGGCCGGGCGGCGGCCTCGCGGGCGAGCTTGAACGAGTCGCCGGTCACGTCGGCGAACTGGATGACCTCGTCGCGCTGGTAGTGGTGCCCCAACACGAACACCCGATCGCCGAGTGCGTCCTTGGCGGCCCGGGCGCGTGCGACCAGGCCGGGGTCGCTGGGCGCGGGCAGATCACCGGGGCAGTCCACGCCGCGCTCACTGGCGGGGTCCGTGCCCTTGCCGAGCAGCAGCAGGGCGGTGGCGGTGTTGGCCGGCTCGGTCCAGGTCGAGGTCACGCGCACCATGGTTCCACAGCGGCGCGCCGGCGCCGCAGTGTCATCGGACACCACAGCCAGGGCCGCCCGGTACGTTGCTTGCGTGCGCGTGCTGATCTGTCCGGACAAGTTCGCCGGGACCCTGTCCGCCCCGGCCGCCGCCGAGGCGTTCGCGGCGGGATGGCGCGAGGGTGCACCGGGCGACGACACCGTGCTGCGCCCCCTCGCCGACGGCGGCCCCGGCTTCATCGACGTGCTCGCGTCGTCGCTGCCGGCCCGCCGCGTGCCGGTGCGCACGGTGGATCCGCTGGGCCGCCCGGCGCAGGGCGAGGTGCTGCTCGTCGGCGCCACGGCGTATGTGGAGAGCGCACAGGCGTGCGGGTTGCACCTGCTCACCGACGCGGAGCGGGATCCGAACGTGACCACCTCGTACGGGCTCGGACTGCTGCTCACCGCCGCGGTCGAGTCCGGGGCCCGGGAGATCGTGGTGGGCCTGGGCGGCTCGGCGGTCAACGACGGCGGCGCCGGCATGTTGGCCGCCCTCGGCGCCGCGCCGGTGGACGTCGCGGGGTACGCCCTGCCCTACGGCGGCGCGGCCCTGATCGCCGCGGCCGGGCTGGGTGGGACCCCACGGTTGCGCCAGGTGTCGCTGGTAGCGGCCACCGACGTGGACAACCCGCTCACCGGCCTGCACGGCGCGAGCAACGTCTTCGGCCCGCAGAAGGGCGCGGACCGCGCCGACGTGCTGCGGCTGGACGCGGCGCTGGAGCACTTCGCCGACGTGCTGGAGAAGGCGTTCGACGTCACCGGGCTGGCGGTGCGCCCGGGCGCCGGAGCGGCCGGCGGTATCGGTGCCGCCCTGCTCGCGCTGGGCGGCCGCACGGTCTCCGGCATCGCCCTGGTGACCGGCGCGATCGGCCTGGACGCCGAACTCGACCGAGCGGACCTGGTGATCACCGGCGAGGGATCATTCGACCACCAGTCGCTGCGCGGCAAGGTCGCCGCGGGGGTGGCCGCCGGCGCCCGCGACCGGGGACTGCCCTGCGTGGTGGTGGCCGGGCGGGTGGAGACGGGGCACCGGGAGGCAGCCGCGGCCGGGGTCACCGAACTGCACTCGCTGGTGGACCACTTCGGGTCGACCGCGACCGCGCTGGCCGAGCCGGAGCGTGGGCTGCGCGAGATCGGCACCCGGCTGGCCCGGCAATGGAGCCGGTGACGAGCATCTCCCCGATTGGGAATCCGCTCCGGGGCGACTAGCGTTGCAGACTACGGCAGAACCGTCCGCAAGCTGGGAGATCCGCACGTGACCACTGAAGCGCACACCGAGTCGACCGGGGCCGCCGCGGCAGCGCCGACCGGCATCATCCTGACCGACGTTGCCGCTGACAAGGTCAAGGCCCTGATCGAGCAGGAAGGGCGCGACGACCTGCGCCTGCGCATCGCCGTGCAGCCCGGTGGCTGCTCCGGCCTGCGCTACCAGCTCTTCTTCGACGAGCGGTCGCTGGACGGCGACATCGTCAGCGACTTCAACGGCGTCGAGGTCGTGGTGGACCGGATGAGCGCTCCCTACCTCGGCGGCGCGACGATCGACTACGCCGACCGGATCGACGCGCAGGGCTTCACCATCGACAACCCGAATGCGCAGAACTCCTGCGCATGTGGTGATTCCTTCCACTGACGCAGCACCGTCAAGACGCCGTGCGGGGCGCCGACCGTGGCCACGGTCGGCGCCCCGCACGGCGTCGATACACGCACAGCGTCGACCCCGTCGTGACGGCGGGTGGTCCGGCGGTGGGTCCGGCACCCCGGTACGCTCGGCCGGTAACCCCCCGTTCACGACATCGAGGGACGACATGAAGATCGCCGTCACCGGCTCGATCGCCACTGACCACCTCATGCACTTCCCCGGCAAGTTCACCGAATCGCTCATCGCCGACCAGCTACACACGGTGTCGCTGTCGTTCCTGGTGGACGACCTCGTGGTGCGCCGCGGAGGTGTGGCTCCGAACATCGCGTACGGCATGGGACAACTCGGCCTGCGGCCGCTGCTCGTCGGTGCGGTCGGCGCGGATTTCGCCGACTACCGTTCCTGGCTCGAACGACACGGCGTGGACTGCGCCTCGGTGCACGTCAGCGAGGTCGCCCAGACGTCGCGCTTCGTCTGCACCACCGATGACGACCTCAATCAGATCGCCTCGTTCTACGCCGGCGCGATGGCCGAGGCGCGCAACATCGAACTCGCGCCCATCGCTGAGCGCGTCGGCGGTCTGGACCTGGTCATGGTGGCCGCCAACGACCCGGCGGCGATGCTGCGGCACTCGCAGGAGTGCCGCGAGCGCGGCTACGCCTTCGCAGCCGACCCGTCGCAGCAGCTCGCCCGCATGGACGGCGGCGACGTGCTGTCGCTGATCAGCGGCGCGCAGTACCTGATGACCAACGAGTACGAGCGTTCCCTGCTGGAGAACAAGTCCGGCATGAGCGGCGATCAGGTGCTGGAGCACGTGCAGATCCGCGTCACCACGCGCGGCGCGGACGGGGTGGAGATCACCGGCCGCGACCTGGACCGGATTCACGTTCCGGTGGTGCGTGGCGTGTCACCGGAGGACCCGACCGGCGTCGGGGACGGATTCCGGGCCGGCTTCCTTGCCGCCATCGGCTGGGGCTTGAGCCTGGAACGCTCCGCCCAGGTCGGCTCGCTGGTGGCCGCTCTGGTGCTGGAAACGGTGGGCCCGCAGGAATACGAGATCAAGCCGGAGATGTTCGCCAAGCGCCTCGCCGACTCGTACGGCGACGAGGCCGCCGCCGAGGTCCTGCCGTTCCTGCCGGCGGCCTGAACCGCCGCCCCGGTCACGTCGTGCCGCCGCTGCGGCGCACCTCGAAGGTGACGCCGGAGCGGCCCACGAACTCGTGACCCTTCATCCGGCACCACGCCGGGATGTCACCCGCCGCGGCGGGATCGTCGGCCAGCACGCGGACGATCCCGCCGACTGGTGTGTCGCGGATGGCCTTCGCCAACGCGATCACCGGGAGCGGGCAGCGCTGACCGCGGCAGTCGAGCGTGGTCACAGGCCCACCTCGGCCCGGATCTCGGCCACCAGGCCGGGCAGCACCGCCAGGAAACGCCGGACGTCCGGTTCGGTGACGCCGCGGTGCAGCGACACCCGCACGTTGCCGTGGCTGAGCACGCCCATCGCCTCCAGGACGTGGCTGGGACGCAGCGTCGAAGCGGTGCACGACGAACCGGACGAGACGGCGAAACCCCGCCGGTCCAGCGCGTGCAGCAGCGCTTCGCCATCCACGTACAGGCAGGAGAACGTGACCAGGTGGGGGAGCCGGCGCACCGGGTCGCCGACCACCTCGACGTCGGGCACCGTGCGGGCGACCTCGGATCGGATCAGGTCGACCAGCGCGGACAGCCGCCGGTTCTCCACGTCCGCCTCGGCGAGCACGGCGCGCAACGAGGCGGCCGCGGCCACCATCGCCGGTACGCTCGCCGCGCCCGTCGCGCGCGGACGGAAGCGGTCGTCGCCCGGATGCGGCGACACCCAGCGCACGCCCTTGCGGACCGTGAGCACGCCCACCCCGGCCGGGCCGCCCCACTTGCGGGCGCTCGCGGACAACGACGACCAGCCCGGCGGCACCGGCAGCCGGCCGACCGACTGCGCGGCGTCCACATGCAGGGGGACACCCGCGTCGGCGCACGCCGCAGCGGCCTCGGCCACCGGTTGCACCGTGCCGGCCTCATGGCTGGCGCTGATCAGCGCCGCCGCCGCGACACCCGGCGTGGTCACCGCGGCGGTCCAGGCCGGCAGATCGAGGCGGCCCGGCATGTCGACGCCGACCTCGACCGCGTCGCCGTGCCGGGCCGCCGCGTGCAGCACCGCGGAGTGTTCGATCGCCGAATGCACCAGGCGAGTCCCCGTCCGCGCCCGCGCGCTTGCCAGCCCCAGCACGCCGGCCTGGGCCGCCGCGGCGCCGGACGGCCAGAACGAGACCTCATCCGGCCGTACGCCCAACGACTCCGCCATCGATTCGTGGGCCGCGTCCAGCAGGCGGCGCGCGCGGCGAGCGGACGCGTACAACCGGTCGGTGTCCGCCCAGCCGTCCTCCAGCGCGGCGAGCAGCGCCTGGCGCGTCACCGGGTGCGGCGGCACGGCCGTCGCCGCATCCAGGTAGGTCGCGTCCGGGCCGGCGGATGTCGGCGCACCGGCGGGAACGGCAGTGTCTTCCACCTGTGAAACGGTATCGTCCGGGTGTCCGGGCGTTACCCGGCTGCGGTGGAGATCGGACCCCCGCAACGGGGCGTGAGGGCCAGGTCGAGTAATGTGCGACCGTCGGTGACGCCTTGCCGCCGGTGTCCGGATTGACCCGGTGGCCGAGGGCTCCGGAGGCGCTGCATGGGAGGCAGGAGCAGGTGGGCGTAAAGAGTACGGCCGCACGGCCGCGAGCGGTCCGGCTCGCCGGGCTCGGGGTCGGCACGGTGACGCTGCTGACCCTGCTCACGGGGTGCTCCGCGGACGGCATCGGTAGCGCTTTCGGTCACTTCGGATGGCCGGGCAAGGGCGTGAGCCTGCAGGCCCACAAGATGTACGACCTGTGGATCGCCTCGGTGATCGCGGCGCTGGCCGTCGGCGTCCTGGTGTGGGGCCTGATCTTCTGGTGCGTCATCCGATACCGCAAGCGCGGCGACGAGCTGCCCGTGCAGACCCGCTTCAACATGCCGATGGAGGTGCTCTACACGGTCACCCCGGTGCTCGTGGTGTGCATCCTCTTCTACTACACGGCGATCGTGCAGACCGACGTGGACAAGCTGTCGCGCAATCCGCAGCAGGTCGTCGAGGTCGTCGCGTTCAAGTGGAACTGGCAGTTCAACTACCGTGACGGGGTCGGCAAGGACGCGCACACCGTGGCGTCCACGCTCGGCACCTCCGACCAGATCCCACTGCTGGTGCTGCCCACCGGGGAGAAGATCCGGTTCGAGGAGACCAGCCGTGACGTGATCCACTCGTTCTGGGTGCCCGAGCTGCTGTTCAAGAGGGACGTCTTCCCGGGCAATGTGCGCAACACCTTCGAGGTCACCCTCGACAAGGAGGGCCGCTATGTCGGCCGGTGCGCCGAGCTGTGCGGCACCTATCACGCCTTCATGCAGTTCGAGCTGGTGGTCGTCTCCCCGGATCGGTTCAACCGGTTCCTGGGCGCCCTGAAGGGCGGGGCGACCTCCCCGGAGGCCATGGGCGCCGCCGGCTTCACCGGCCGGGAGCGGTACGCGGTGACCACCGAACCGTTCGACACCCGGCGGCAGAACCAGAGCTGGTACCAGTCCGACACCGTCGCATCGGGGAAGTAGAGCACGTGAAGACCGAGTACAAGATCTTCGCCGCGGTCGCGGGATTCCTGTTCGCCGCCGCCGCGGTGTACGGCTTCTACACTCACGGCCAGACCGGCCACCTGGAATGGATCGGCACCGTCGCGCTGATCCTGTCCGGCCTGCTCTGCGCGATGTGCGGAGGCTTCTTCTGGTTCGTGGCGCGACGCATCGACCTGCGGCCCGAGGACCGGGACGAGGCCGAGATCGTCGAGGGCGCCGGAGAGATCGGCTTCTTCAGCCCGGGCAGCTACTGGCCGTTCGGCTTGGCGCTGTCCGCTTCGATCGCCGGCCTGGGCCTGGTCTTCTGGATGTGGTGGCTGATCGCGCTCGGCCTGATCATGGTGATCCTGTCCGCGTGCGGGCTGCTGTTCGAGTACTACTCGGGGACCCGGCACGCGGTCGAGCACTGACGACGGACGACGTGTCGGCGGCGGGCCGCCGACACTCAGGCAGAAGCCGAGGGGCGTTCCCGACGACGGGCACGCCCCTCGTGCGTGTCATGCCACCCGGCGCTGCTGCGGTGCCACTCGGCGCGCCGGACGGCGCACTCGCAGCGCGTGGGGAAACAGGATCTCTGCGGCGCCGCATCGCGTGCATAGCAACTCGGGGCATTCGTCGTGTCCGTCCACGCAGGGCGGCGCCTCGAAGGTCATGTCGGCGTCGCAGATGACGCAGCGCAGCTCGCGTTCCTTCATGGGCTTGCTCCTCTCCGCTGACAGGGGATTACCCGAATGTCATTCTGACGCTGCCACGGGTCACCCGGATGGGGAAGCAGGCCGCTCCGGCGTGTTGTCCGCGCCGCGTGCCGAGGTGCCGGCCCGGCACGGGTGGCTCACTCCTGGGCGGCGGACGCTGCCGCGACGGCGACGCTCACCCAGCGCTCCAGCAGGGCCGTGGCGGCACCGGCGTCGACCGTCTCGGCCGCACGCGTCAAGCCCGCCCGCAGCGCGGCCTCCAGGCCGCCGGGAAAGCCCGCCTGCGCCGCGAACGCCGCGGCGGCGTTGATCAGGACGGCGTCACGCACCGGTCCGGCCTCGCCACCGAACATCCGGCGCGCGGCGTCGGCGTTGAACGTCGGGTCGCCGCCGCGCAGATCACCGGCGCTGCTGCGGGGCAGGCCAAGATCGGCCGCGTCCACCAGTGACTCTTCGACCTTGCCGTCGTGCACCAACCAGACGCGGGTGGGCGCGGCGGTGGTGAACTCGTCGAGGCCGTCCTCGCCGCGCAGCACCAGCGCCGAATCGCCGCGGCGTGCGAACACCTCGGCCATCACCGGTGCCATGCGCAGGTCGAAGCAGCCCACCGCGGCGGCGCGCGGCCGTGCCGGGTTGGTCAGCGGGCCGAGCACGTTGAAGAACGTCGGCACGCCCAGCTCGCGGCGGGGGACCGAGGCGTGCCGCATGCCCGGGTGGTAGCGGGCGGCGAAACAGAAGCCGATGCCGGCCTCGGTCACCGTGCGGGCCACGCCCGCGGGGCCGAGGTCGAGCGGCAGGCCGAAGTGCTCCAGCAGGTCCGCGGTGCCGCACGCGGACGATGCGGCACGGTTGCCGTGCTTGACGACTGTCACACCGGCTGCGGCCACGATGATGGCGGCCATGGTGGAGATGTTCACCGTGTGCGCCCGGTCGCCGCCGGTGCCCACCACATCCACCGCCTGGTCGCGCACGCCGGCCGGCAGGTCGATCAGTGTGGCGTTGGCCAGCATCGCCTCGACCAGGCCGGCCAGCTCAGCAGGCGTCTCACCCTTGGCGCGCAGGGCCACCGCGAAACCGGTGACCTGCACCGGCGTCGCACTGCCCGTCATGATCTCGCCCATCGCCCAGGCGGTGTCCTGCGGCGACAACTCCTCGCCGCGCAACAGCGCGCTGATCAGGTCGGGCCAGGTGCGTGCGCCCATGGCGGGCCTTTCGTCGGGGGGTACGGCGATGCGGGGTGTCGTCAGTCGATGGTGCCGAGGGTGCCCAGCGGCACCGCGCCGTCGCGGTGGGCGCGCAGCATGCCGGCCACCGTCTGGCCGGTGGTGACCGGGTCGAGCGGGGCGAGCAGAGTGTGGTCGACCTGGGCGAAGGCGGCCAGCCAGCGGTCCGCGGCGCGGGCGATCACCACGCAGGTGGGCGGCGGGTCGGCGTACTCGTCCTTGGTCTGCCGGGCGATGCCCAGGCCACCCGCCGGGGTCGCCTCGCCGTCCAGCACCATCAGGTCGATCTCGTACTCGTCCAGCAGGTTGCGGCAGTCCTCCCAGGTCGACGCGTCGATGAACTCGACCTCCAGGTCGGCGGCCGGCCGGGTGCCGATGGCCAGCCGGATCCGGTCCCGGACGGCGGCGTCGTCGCTGTAGAGCAGGACGGTGTACCTGTCGGTGTCGCTCATGATGTGACCTGGCTCCCAGATTCGTAGCTGCACGCTGATCGTACCGAACCGACCCGTTCCCGTCGGGCCGTGGGCGGATCGCCGCGGTGCGGCAGTATCCCGTACGCCGTCCGCCCGCGCAGGCTTTCTCGCGAATCACACGGCAGGCATCCGAGGTCGGCGGGCCGAGATCGTCTCATCGCGCCACAACATGCACCGGATTGGGCCCCCCGCGGCACGCTTGCCTGATCGCGGGGCAATAATGAGCGCGTGACAGCGGCCTCAGCCATCGACAAGAGCAGGATCCATTCGCTGACGCGGCCCAACATGGTCAGCGTCGGGACGATCGTGTGGCTCTCCAGCGAGCTCATGTTCTTCGCGGCCTTGTTCGCGATGTATTTCGCCATCCGTGCGGCGGACTACAGCATGTGGGAGAGGCACACCGAGGTCCTCAAAATCCCGTACGCGACGACCTTCACGATCATCTTGGTGCTGTCGTCGGTGACCTGCCAGCTCGGCGTGTTCGCGGCCGAGAAGGGCGACGTGTTCGCGCTGCGCCGCTGGTTCACGATCACCTTCGTGATGGGCCTGATCTTCGTGCTGGGCCAGGCGAACGAGTACCGCCACCTCGTCCACGAGGGCGTCAAGCTCAACGGGGACGGGTACGGGTCGATGTTCTACCTGACCACCGGGTTCCACGGCCTGCACGTCACCGGCGGCCTGATCGCGTTCATCGTCTACATGATCCGCACGACGATGGGCCGGTTCACGCCGGCGCAGGCGACGTCCGCGATCGTCGTCTCGTACTACTGGCACTTCGTCGACATCGTCTGGATCGCGCTCTTCGCCATGATCTATTGGCTTCAGTAGCCGCCTGTTCGCGTCAAGGTCAAACCCAGAGGACACAAGCCCATGACTTCTGACACCCCCGCCAACCGGCGTTTCCGGGTGTTCCGCAGGCGGCGGACTGCGCCGAGCCGGACCCGCCGTCGGATCGGCGGCGCGGTTCGCATGATCGCCGCGCTGGCCCTGGCCGGCGGCGTCTACACCGCCTTCGCGCCGGGAGCGTTCGCCGAGGACAACCGGCAGCTCTCCGACGACGCGATGGCCGGCAAGGCGCTGTACGACAACAGTTGCATCAGTTGCCATGGGCGCAACGCCCAGGGCGTTGAGGGCAAGGGCCCGAGCCTGATCGGCGTCGGATCGGCCGCGGTGGAGTTCCAAGTCGGCACCGGCCGCATGCCGATGACCCGGCAGGAGGCGCAGGCCGAGCAGAAGCCGCCGCAGTTCGACACCAAGCAGACGGCGCAGATCGGCCAGTACATCCAGGAGTTGGGCGGCGGTCCGCAGATTCCCGCGGGTGAGCTGACCGACGACCTGGACACGCATCCGCAGGCGCTGTCGCAGGGCGGTGAGCTGTTCCGGCTCAACTGCACCTCATGTCACGGCTTCGGCGGCGCCGGCGGCGCGCTGTCTTCCGGCAAGTTCGCACCGGGCCTGCACGACGCGACCGCCGAGCAGATCTATGCGGCGATGCTGACCGGTCCGCAGAACATGCCGGTGTTCGGCGACAACGAGATCACGCCGGATCAGAAGCGTGAGATCATCACCTACATCACACAGCAGCTCCAGCAGGACAAGGACCCGGGTGGCGTGTTCAACCTGGGGCGCTACGGTCCGACCACGGAGGGCCTGGCGATCTTCATCGTCGGCATCACCATCCTGGTCTTCGCGGCGCTGTGGATTGCGGGGAAGTCATGACCGATCTGAAGCAGTCCGGCCACGACTCCGAGTCGGCGGTGGACGTGCACGACCCGCGGATGTCGCGGTTCGACATCGTCAAGGAGGGCGCCCGGCGCGACGACATTGAGATCGTCACGTACGAGTCGCAGTTCCCCGGGCCGAACTCGAAGGCCGAGCGGCGCGTGGTGCGTTCCATCTCGTTGCTGTTCATGATCTCCGGGGTGGCCGCCCTGGCGTTCCTGGTCTTCTACATCGTGTGGCCGTGGGAGTTCAAGCTCGGCAACACGCTGAACGACTACTACACGCCGATCCTCGGCGTGACCCTGGCCATCGCGCTGTTCGCGCTGGGTTTCGCGGTGCTGGCCTGGGCCAAGAAGCTGCTGCCGCACGAGGTGTCCATCCAGCAGCGGCACGACCAGCCCTCCAGCGAGGAGGAGCGGCAGATCACCGGCCAGACCATGGCCTACATGGTCGACGAGTTGGGCGTGCAGCGCCGTCCGCTGCTCAAGGGCGCGATCGGCCTGGGCCTGGCGCCGCTGGGCGTGGTCGCCGCCGCGCCGCTGGTCGGCGGCCTGATCAACGACCCGCACAAGCCGTCTTACGAGGGTGACTCGCCGCTGTTCCGCACCGGCTTCAACCCGGGTGCCAACGGCGGCCAGCCGGTCCGTCTCACCCGCGAGGACGGCACCCCGCTGCGGCCCGAGGACGTCAGCGTCGGCGGCCAGATCACCGTCTTCCCCGGCATCCCCGGCGGCGCGACGAACAAGTACGCGGACTCGCCCACCCTGTTGATCCATCTGCGGGCGGGCGACGCCGAGACCGCGCGTCAGAAGAGCGAGAACGACCACGCCAACAAGGGCGCGATGTGGGGCAACTACGTCGCGTTCTCCAAGATCTGCACGCATGCCGGCTGCCCGGCCAGCCTGTACGAGCAGCAGACCAACCGTCTGCTCTGCCCGTGCCACCAGTCGCAGTTCTTGATCACCGAAAATGCACGACCCATCTTCGGCCCGGCGAGCCGCAGGCTGCCCATGCTGCCCATCACGGTGGACGATGAGGGCTTCTTTGTGGCAAGTTCCGACTATCGCGAGACCGTGGGTCCCGACTTCTGGGAGCGGCCATGAAGCGCAGAAAGTTCGAGCTGTCGCAGGTCCCGGCAAACGTCGGCAAGGGCCTGGACGACCGTTTTCAGGCGGCGACCCCGCTACGCGGTCTGCTGAACAAGGTCTTTCCCGACCACTGGTCCTTCCTGCTGGGCGAGATCGCGCTGTTCTCGTTCATCCTCCTGCTGCTCAGTGGCACGTTCCTGACGCTGTACTTCGACCCCTCGATGAAGGAGGTCGTGTACGACGGGGCGTACCCGGCGCTGCGCGGCACGGAGATGTCCGCCGCCTACGAGTCCTCCCTGCGCCTGTCGTTCGAGGTGCGCGGCGGCCTGTTCCTGCGGCAGATGCACCACTGGGCGGCGCTGCTGTTCATGGCGTCGATCGTGGTGCACATGGCCCGCATCTTCTTCACCGGCGCGTTCCGGAAGCCGCGCGAGGCGAACTGGGCGATCGGTGTCGCGCTGTTCCTGCTGGGCTTCCTGGAGGGTTTCACCGGCTACTCGCTGCCCGACGACGGACTGTCCGGCACCGGCCTGCGCATCGCCTCGGCGATCATGCTCTCCATCCCGGTGATCGGCACCTGGCTCTCCGCGTCGGTCTTCGGCGGTGAGTTCCCCGGCGAGCTGATCATCGGCCGCTTCTACATCGGCCACGTGCTGCTCATCCCGGGTGCCCTGCTGGCCCTGATCAGCGTGCACCTGGGCCTGGTGTTCATGCAGAAGCACACACAGTGGCCGGGGCCGATGCGGACCAACCACAACGTGGTCGGCGAGCGCATGTTCCCGCGTTACGTGTTCAAGCAGACCGGCTTCATGATGACGGTCTTCGGCGTGGTGGCGATGATGGCCGGCCTGTTCCAGATCAACCCGATCTGGCTGTTCGGCCCGTACCGCGCCTCCGAGGTCTCCTCGGCCAGCCAGCCCGACTGGTACGTGATGTTCATGGACGGGCTGGTCCGGCTGATGCCCGCGTGGCAGATCACGCTGCCGTTCGGCGACGGCTACAGCATCCCGCCGCTGTTCTGGCCCGCCGTGGTCGGGCTCGGCGCGCTCACCACGGTGCCGATGTTCTATCCGTTCATCGAAGCCCGGCGCCTCAAGGACAAGACCTCGCATCACCTTCTGCAGCGTCCGCGGGATGCGCCCGAGCGGGTCGGCGTCGGCGCGATGGCCTTCACGTTCTTCCTGATCGCCACGCTCTCCGGTGGCAACGACGTGATCGCGGACAAGTTCCACATCAGCCTCAATGCGATGACCTGGGCGGGCCGCATCGGCCTGGTGATCCTGCCGCCGTTGGCCTACTACCTCGCCGTACGCATCTGCCTCGGCCTGCAACAGCATGACCGTGAGGTGCTGGCGCACGGCGTGGAGACCGGCATCATCCGGCGTGCGCCGGACGGCCGGTTCTACGAGGTGCACCAGCCGCTCGGCCCGGTGGACGACCACGGCCACCCGGTGCCGCTCGACTACGCCGGCTGGGTGGTGCCGAAGAAGATGAACCGGCTGGGTGCGCTCGCGCCCGCGGTGAAGGGCTTCTTCTTCCCGGTGGAGCGGCCGGCCGAGGCCCCGGTGTCGCCGGCGGTGCCGTCGGTGACCGGCGAGAAGCGCGAGGAGATCGGCTCGAAGTGAGGCAGGTGCTCCACGGCTGACGTGGAGGACAACAACAGCGCTGGTGTCCCCGGGGAACACCAGCGCTGTTCGCTTTCCGCATCCACCCCGCGCCCGCCCCGCGCCCGCACCCCGCGCCCGCCCGCACCCCGCGCCCGCCCGCACCCCGCGCCCGGCCCCG
>NZ_BMMX01000006.1 GCF_014646155.1 Mangrovihabitans endophyticus | reverse complement strand
CGGGGCGGGGCGGGGCGGGGCGGGGCGGGCCGGGCGGGGCGGGCGGGGCGGGGCCGGGCGGGGCGGGGTCGGGGTTAGGGGGTGGCTGTGGGGGTTAGGTGCTCGCGCAGGAAGTCCAGCGCCCGCGCCTCGTCCAGGATGCCGCCGCCCTCGTGGCCGTTGTACTCCCACACCAGGATGCGGCGCGGACCCGCGTACGCATGGAAGGCGCCGTAGACGGTGGACGGTGGGCAGGTCTCGTCCATCAGCGCCACCGAGAACAGGGCCGAGGCGCGCGCCCGGCGGGCGTGGTTGACGCCGTCGAAGTAGGCCAGTGTGCGATGCACCTGGTCCACGCTTTCCCGGTGGGTCTTCAGGTAGTCGGCGATTTCCCGGTACGGGTATTCGTCGGTGATCCGAGTGGCGCGCGGGAAGTCGCACAGGAACGGCACGAACGCCACCGCCGCGGCCAGGTCGTCGCGCAGTCCGGCGACCGCGAGCGCAAGGCCGCCGCCCTGACTGCCGCCGAGCACCGCGATCCGGCCGGAGTCGATCTCCGGCAGCGACCGGGCGGCGTCCACGGCGCGTACGGCGTCGGTGGTCAACCGCCGGTAGTAGTAGTCCGCGGGGTTCCGGATGCCGCGGGTCATCACGCCGGGCACCTGCGGGCCGGCCGGGGCCGGGTCCGGGGTTTCCCCGACGCTCCATCCGGCGCCCTGGCCGCGGGTGTCCATGTGCAGGTGCGCGAAGCCGGCCGACGCCCACAGCAGGCTGGCCAGGGCGTGCCCGCGCCCGCCGCCGTAGCCGACGTATTGCACGACGGCGGGCAGCGGGCCTTGGTGTCCGGCCGGCACCCGCAGCCAGGCGCGTACCTCCTGCCCGGCGTAGCCGCGGAACGTCACGTCGTACGTGTCGATGGTGGTCAGGCCGGTGCGTACCGGCTCCCGGCGTACGTCGATGTCGTGCGCCGCCGCCTCGGCCAGTGTGCCCGCCCAGAATTCGTCGAAGTCCGCCGGCTCGGTCTGGTCGCTGCGGTACGTGTGCAGGTCGGCGGAGGGGAGGTCGGTGAGCATGGACGGGTCCTTCCTCGGCGGCTTGGCTGACCCGTCCATGATCGCCGTCCCGGGCGGTCACGCGCTCAGCGGTCCACGAAACGCTGCATCTGCTCGGGGTACCGCTCGCCCTGCACCGGGACCTGCGCCGCGGCGTCCTCGATGCGGGCCAGATCCGCCGGCGTCAGCTCCACCTCGGCGGCGCCCAGGTTCTCCGTCAGGCGCTGCACGTTGCGGGTGCCCGGGATCGGCACGATCCACGGCTTGCGGGCCAGGAGCCAGGCCAGGGCGATCTGCGCGGCAGTCGCGCCCTTGCCGGCGGCGACCTCGCCGATCAGGTCGACGAGCGCCTTGTTCGCCCGCAACGCCTCGGGTGCGAAGCGGGGCAGGTTACGGCGCAGGTCCGAGTCCGCCAGCGGGGTGTCCGCGGTGATCTTGCCGGTCAGGAAGCCGCGGCCGAGCGGGCTGAACGGCACGAACCCGATGCCGAGTTCCTCAAGCACCGGCAGGATCTCGTCCTCCGGCTCGCGCCACCACAGCGAGTATTCGCTCTGCAGGGCGGTGACCGGTTGCACCGCGTGGGCGCGCCGGATGGTCCGCACCCCGGCTTCGGAGAGACCGAAGTGCCGGACCTTGCCCTCCTCGATGAGGGCCTTGACCGTCCCGGCGACGTCTTCGATCGGCACATCCGGGTCGACCCGGTGCTGATAGAAGAGGTCGATCGTCTCCACCCCGAGCCGCTTGAGGGAGGCGTCGGCCACCTGCCGGATGTGCTCGGGCCGGCTGTCCAGCCCGCTCTCGCGCGATCCGCCGATGGCGAACCCGAACTTGGTGGCGATCTTCACCTGGTCACGGAACGGCGCGAGGGCCTCACCGACGAGTTCCTCGTTCACGAACGGGCCGTAGACCTCGGCGGTGTCGAAGAGCGTGACGCCGCGCTCCACCGCTGCCCGGATCACCGCGATGCCGTCGGACTTCTCGGCCGCCGGCCCGAACGCATGGCTGATGCCCATGCAGCCGAAGCCGAGGGCGGAGACTTCCAGACCACCGGTGCCGAGCGTGCGCTTGTCCATCACATGCACTCCTTGGTGCTGGTCGCGAGCTTCGTCATATCCGACGCTACGTCCGCGACGGCGCGGTTCGGGAGGGTGTGTGATCACCGGTACGCCCGAACCATCCGTTGCGTGGCCTCGTCCAGGATCTCCGCGCTGGTGCCGAAGTTCAGCCGGACGTATCCCGCACCGGACGCGCCGAACCGCAGGCCGGGTTCCAGCGCCACCCGGCCCCGGTCCAGGAAGCGCCGGGCGGGTTGCTCCTCGTCCGGCCTCGCCCGGCAGTCCAGCCAGGCGAGGAACGTGCCTTCGGGCGGCGTCCAGGTGATCCACGGAAGCCGGTCGTGCAACAGCGTGCCCAGTTGCGTCCGGCGTTCGTCGAGGAAGCCCAGCAGTCCATCCAGCCAGGCGTCGCCGTGGGTGAACGCGGCGACGGTCGCCAGGACGCCGAAGTGACCGGTGCGCCAGCGTGCGTCCGGCGGGAATGCGGACGCCACCGATCGTGTGCCGTCGACGACCGCCGCGCATTTCAGGCCCGCGAGGTTGAACGCCTTGCTCGCCGAGATCAGGCTGACGCCGACGTCGGCCGCCCCGGGGAGGCTGAGGAAGGGGGTGAACGTGGCGCCCGGAAGCACCAGCGGTGCGTGGATCTCGTCGCTGATCACCGTCACGCCGTACCGGGAAGCGAGGGTGATCAGGGCGGTCAGTTCGTCGCGGGTGTGCACCCGGCCGACCGGATTGTGCGGGTTGCAGAGCAGATATGCGGCCGGGTGACTGGCGAAGGCGGTCTCCAGCGCCGCCAGGTCCAAGCGACGGCCGTCGGCGAGGGGTACCTCGCGGAGCTGCGCGCCCGCCTCCTGCACCCAGTGGAAGAACGGCGGATAGACGGGCGGGCTGATGACCACCGAGTCGCCGGGGCTGGTCAGTGCCCGCAGCAGTTCGACGGCTCCGACGCCGACGTCGGCGACCGCGGTGACCTTCGCCGGGTCCACCTGCCAGCCCCACCGCCGGGCGGCGAAGCCGGCCACCGCCTCGCCGAGATCGGCGCCGGGTATCGCGTACCCGGTGTCCGAGGACTCGACGGCGGCCCGCAGCACATCGGCGATGGCGGGCGCGAGGGGGACGTCCATCTCCGCGACGAACAGCGGCAACACGTCGTCCGGGTAGCGGCGCCACTTGGCGCTGCGACGCCGCCGCAGATGGTCCAGCGAGTCGATGATCATCGCTTCATTCTGCGGCTTCGGGCGTGCCCCGGCAGCCCCGTCGGGGTACGCCCGGCCGGAAAATTCTTCAGTCAAGACTTTTCAGTTTGAACTGAAGGATCTAGCGTCTATCGCATCATGACCGAGATGCCGATGTCCGCGGTGCACGCGGCCCGAGAGATCCGGGTGGTGTTCAGCCGCCTGCGCCGCCGCCTGCGCGAGGTGGCCGGCCTCGATGACCTCACCCCGTCACAGCTCGCGGTGCTCAGCCGCCTCGACCGTGGCGGCCCGGCCTCGATGAGCGACCTGGCCGCCGCCGAGCGGGTGCGCCCTCAGTCGATGGCCGCGACGCTCGCAGCCATCGAGCAGCACGGGTTCATCGAGCGCGCCCCGGACCCGGCGGACGGCCGCCGCCAGCTCGTCTCGCTGACCCCGGCGGGCACCGAGGCGATTCTCGGCTCCCGCCGGCAACGCGAGGAGTGGATGGCGCGGTCGCTCACCGACGACTTCACCGAGGACGAACGGCAGACGATCCTCGCGGCGCTGGAGCTCATGGACCGGCTGGTCGAGCGGTGAGTTCCGGCGTGCGCGACGAGGCCGCCTTCGACCGCAAGCTGATCGCCCCGATGGTGCTCGGCGCCATCCTGAACCCGATCAACTCGTCGATGATCGCGGTGGCGCTGGTGCCCATCGGCATCGCCTTCGGCGCCTCACCGAAGGCGACGGCGTGGCTGGTCTCGGGTCTCTATCTGGCCACCGCGACCGGGCAGCCGGTGATGGGCCGGCTGGTCGACCGCTTCGGCCCGCGGCGGCTCTACTTCGTCGGCACCGCTCTGGTGGGCGTGGCCGGGGTGATCGGCATGGTCGCGCCGTCGCTCGGCGTGCTCGTTGCCGCCCGGGCACTGCTCGGACTGGGCACCTGCGCCGGCTACCCGGCCGCCATGTATCTCATCCGCAGCGAGTCCCGGCGCACCGGCGTGGACAGTCCGGCGGGGGTGCTCACCACGCTGTCGGTGTCCGCGCAGACCGTCGTCGTGGTCGGGCCGACCCTGGGCGGGCTGCTGATCAACTTCGGCGGGTGGCGTTCGGTCTTCGCGGTGAACGTCCCGCTGGCCGTCGCCGCCCTGGCGCTGGGTGCGATCCGGCTGCCCCGCACCGAGCAGTCCCGGCAGGACGGCCGACGTCAGCCGTTCGACCTGCTGGGCATCGGACTGTTCGCCGGCATGCTGACCGCGCTCATGCTCTTCCTGATGGAGCCGTCGGTGGCGCATCTCTGGGTGCTGGCCCTGGCGATCGCGGCGGGTGCCGGCTTCGCCCTGCGCGAGTTGCGGTTCCCGGAGCCCTTCCTCGACCTGCGCGTGTTCGGCGGCAACCCGCCGTTGATCGCCACCTATGTCCGCACCCTGCTGGCGCAGACCATCGCGTACGCCGTGCTCTACGGCTTCACCCAATGGCTGGAAGCGGGCCGCGGCCTGAACGCCTCGCAGGCCGGATTGGTGCTGTTGCCGATGTCGCTGGTCGCCATCGGGGTCGCCGCGCTCACCGGTCGGCGCCAGGAGTTCCGCATCAAACTGCTGGTCGGCGCGGCGGCCCAGATCGTGGCCTGCTGCCTGATGCTGCTCCTCGGCGACGGCAGCCCGGTCTGGCTGCCGGTGCTCATCGCGGTGGTGCTGGGCCTGCCTCAGGGCCTGAACAGCCTCGCCAACCAGAACGCCGTCTATCACCAGGCGGACCCGGCACGGATCGGCGCGTCGGCCGGCCTGCTGCGCACCTTCACCTACCTCGGCGCGATGGTGTCGTCCGCCGCGTCCGGCGCGTTCTTCCACCGCCGCGCGGACACCGCCGGCCTGCACCACTTCGCCATCTTCCTGATCGTGGTGGCGGTCCTCCTGCTCATCATGGTCGTCGCGGACCGCTCGCTGTCCCGGGTCGGATCGGAACCGGACGAGTCCCGCTCGCGAGACGCGGAGGACTGAGCACCGGCGCGGCCGGTCGCGTGGGCATCCTGCCCACGCGACCGGCCGCACGGCGTACGTCAGAAGTCCCCGGCGGTGTTGCACTTGGCCTTCTGCACGATGCAGTTCTTCACCCGGGTGCCCTGGGCCGTGTTGTCCCACGCCGCGAACAGGTCGCCGTGCATGGACGAGGCCATGCCGGACGCCAGCCGGAATCCGTCGGCGCTGCCGCTGGTCGGGTACGAGATCAGGAAGGACACCGAGGGGATGGCGACCGGGTAGTCACCCCGGCAGGTGCCGTCCATCATGTAGCTGACGTGTTCCTTGTGCGACGGGCTGTCCAGGTGCTGTCCGTCCCAGCAGTCCGGGAACACCAGTTGGAACATCAGGTTCGCGGTCGAGGCGCACCGCGGCCAGTTGCCGTCCGCGCTGCGGCCGATCTCACCACCCGGTCCGGCGCAGTAGAACTGGTTCACCGAACCGGCGGGCGTGGGCGATTGCGCCCGCGCGTCCCCGGCGATCATCCGGAAGCCCTGCGGGAACGGCACCGTGTGCGTCGGGTCGACGAGCCGAGAGCCGTAGTAGACCACCACGTCCTTGGGCTGAATCGCCTGTTCGTGCTCGTACAGCGTGGGGATCCAGTAGGCGGACAGATCCTGCAGCGGACGACAACTGGTGCCGGTGTGGGCCAGTAGCGTGTCCGTCGTGGTGAAGGCGTCGGTGCTGTCGTTGCCGATGAAGGTGTGCATGTGCGAGGAGCCCGGCATGCCGGGGAAGACGATCGGGTCGTCCGTGCGGGAGTGGCTGTACGCGCAGGTCGCGTTGAACTCCGGCACCCGGACCGTCCCGGCCGGCACGGTTCGTGGGGTGAGCGCGTTGAACGCGGCCAGTTGCGCCTGCCACTTCGCCGCGTCGATCGGGATCCACCCCGGACCGTCGGCGCTGCCGCTGCCGAAGCGGAACCAGTTGATGTTGACGAAGTCGCCCGCCGCGGGGCTGGACATCACGGCATAGACCGTCTGCGCCCCGGTGGGGTGGCTCGCGGCGGTGGCGGTCAGCGTGGTCCAGCTCTGCCAGCCGCCGGTCGGGGTCACCGAGAAGCTGGCCAGCAGCGGACCGCTGGTCGAACCGGTGCGCAGCTCGATGGTGCCGGAACCGGCGGCCGACGCCACCCGAGCGGAGACCGGCAACGCGCCCGCCGGTCCAAGGTCGACGTTGTCGTACCGCATCCAGTCGCCCCGCGAGACGTAGGCGACGTTCTGGCCGCCGCCGGCGTCGGCGGTGTTCTCGATCTGCACGCCGGACTGCGCGGCGTACGACTCGGCCTGCACGGTGGTGGTGGCCGCCTGCGCGGTGACCGCCGTGGCGACGCTCGCCACCACGGCGAGGCCGAAGGCGGCGGCGAACACGCCGGCGGCGCGGGCGGGGCGGGCAGTGGACAGGGTGCGGGTGGGGAACGGGGATGTGCGCATAACGATCCTTCGCGTCGGAGGACGCCTCCCGGCTGGATCCGAGGTGGACCACGGATCCGGGGATGTGCGGGAGGACTGGCCGTCATTGCGGTCCGCACAGTATGCACACGAGGAAGCGCTTTCTTCAACGCATCCTGGATGGATGATCTTCAAACGGACTGTTTCGGGAAAGCGCTTCCGCACACGACTTCCCCGTGACCTCGGCGCTTCCCGGCCCGTGAGAATGCTTGCGCCCCGACCGGACGTCGCGGCTAACTTACGAGTGGCGGGGCGACATCACGCATGTCCGGGCACGGACAGACAAAGACCCAGCCCGATGGGGACCATGACGCTATGGGCACGCTGCAGATCCACTTCAATGCAGAGGACATGGCGAGGACGAGACTCGCCACTCGCCCCGATCCCTTGTGGGAGCTGATCGCCAGCCTGCACCGGCTGCAGACCCGGCGCGGTTACTCCTCCTACGAGGGCTGGCACGTGCGGGTGCGGCGCGACCTCGAACGCGCCGGCCTGACCGCCATGGTCCGGACCCAACTGCTGCCGCTCGTCCCGCTGGGCGGCTACTTCCCGGACTTCCTCACCCCCGGGCCGGTCGACGACCTGGACGAGGGCATCGATCTTCTGCTCGACACCGACCCGGCACGGATCCGCAGGGAACTCGGCCGGATGGCACAGCCGCCGGGCACCACCGGATGGCTGGGTGACCTCGCCGCGGCACGGTCCAGGGCGCTGCACGAGCTCGGCGCGGCGCTACGCGCCTATTTCGCGGTGGCGGTCGCACCGTACTGGGACGAGGTCACCCGGACGGTCGCCGCCGAGCGTGCGGTGCGCGGCGCCGTCGTGCTGGACCGGGGTCTGGGCTGGGCCCTGGAGGACGTCGGCCCGCTGGCCCGATGGAAGCCGCCGGTGCTGGCCGTCGACGGCTACCCCCGGGACGGCGACCTCCACTTGGGCGGTCGCGGCCTGACCCTGGTGCCGTCCTATTTCTGCTGGCGGGACCCGGTCACCCTGGCCGACCCCGAGCTGACACCCACACTGTCCTATCCGGCGCATCGGCAGCGAGTAAACCTGATGCCCGCACGAAACGGCGGACCGGGGCGTTCCGGCGGCGACGGGCAGCTCGACGGCGGCCGGGGCCTCGGGGCGCCGGGCACCCGACTGGGCCCGCTGATCGGCACCACTCGGCTGCGGGTCCTGCTCGCGACCACACATGGCGCGACCACGGGCGAGCTGGCGCGACGCGTCGGGATCTCCCCGGCGACCGCCAGCCACCACGCCACGATCCTGCGCGGCGCCGGCCTCATCGACAGCCGCCGCCAGGACAACTGCGTCGTGCACCAGCTCGCGCCGGCGGGGGCGAGACTTCTTGAGGCAAATTCCTGACACGCAGGCTTTTCGATCCTCATCGAAAGTGACTCCCGCACCGGTCCCGCCTTTCGGAACCTGATGGATGGCATCCGGCTCCGTACCGCTTTCCCGGGGATTCCCCCGTGCAGGCGCACGGCGTCGAGAGGCGCAACCGGGGGCCGAAACTCACGCAAGGGGGGACCGAGTGACAAGCCTGACAAGACTGCTCGGTGTTGCGGTGGCCGCCACGGTGACACGGTCCCGCGCGCATCGCCGCGCGCGGCTGTCGTCGTGGCCCGGACCGACAACGGTGGCGTCGGCGCGGGCATCTCCGGCGGCGATCAGGGCCGGGACCCCGGCCAAGGCTTGGCCGTGCTCGCTCCTGCGGCCGCTGCGCCGCGTACGGGCATGGTCGCCCGACCGCATCGATCTTTGGCTCGACGACGACCAGCCGCTGACCCTGCACCGGACGCGCTGACACCGCACCGGGCGGTGCGGATTTCGCCAGATCGGCACGGGGCGACACTGACGAAATCGGCCGCGACACCGGCCGGCTCCCGTTCACCCCGAACGGGAGCCGGCACGTCACCCAGGCAGGCCAGGGCCCGTCAGGCCAGGTCGAAGCGGTCCAGGCGCATGACCTTGTCCCATGCCGCGACGAAGTCGCGCACGAACTTCTCCTTGGCGTCGTTGGTCGCGTAGACCTCCGCGATGGCACGCAACTGGGCGTGCGAGCCGAAGACCAGGTCGACGGCGGTGGCCGTCCACGTAGGCTCACCGGTGACGCGGCTCCGGCCCTGGTAGGTGTTCTCCTCCTTCTCGGACGCCTTCCATTCGGTGCCCATGCCGAGCAGGTTGACGAAGAAGTCGTTCGTCAACGTCCCCGGCCGGTCGGTGAACACGCCGTGCGCGGACTGCCCCGCGTTGGCACCCAGCGCCCGCAGGCCACCGACCAGCACCGTCATCTCGGGTGCCGACAGGTTCAGCATGTACGCCCGGTCCAGCAGCAGCGTCTCCGGCGACAGCTTCTCCCCGGCGCGCAGGTAGTTGCGGAAGCCGTCGGCACGCGGCTCCAGGACCGCGAAGGAGTCGACGTCGGTCTGCTCCTGCGAGGCGTCCGTGCGGCCCGGCGCGAACGGGACGGTGATGTCGTGCCCGGCATCCTTGGCGGCCTTCTCGACGGCCGCGCACCCGGCCAGCACGATCAGGTCGGCCAGCGAGACCTTCGTGCCGCCGGGCTGCGCGCCGTTGAACTCCTGCTGCACCTGCTCCAGCTTGCCCAGCACGGTGGACAGCTCGGCCGGGTTGTTGACCTCCCAGTCCTTCTGCGGCGCGAGCCGGATCCGCGCGCCGTTGGCGCCACCGCGCTTGTCGGTGCCGCGGAAGCTCGCCGCGGACGCCCACGCGGTGGTGACCAGTTGCGAGACGGACAGGCCGCAGGCGAGCACCTTGTCCTTCAGTGCGGCGACGTCCGCCTCCGTGATCAGGTCGTGGTCCACCGCCGGGACCGGGTCCTGCCATAGCTGCGGCCCCGGCACCCACGGACCGCGGTACCGCGAGATCGGTCCCATGTCGCGGTGCAGCAGCTTGAACCAGGCCTTGGCGAAGGCCTCGGCGAGCTGGTCCGGGTTCTGCCAGAAGCGCCGTGCGATGGGCTCGTAGATCGGGTCGATCTTCAGGGCCAAGTCGGAGGTGAACATCATCGGGGCGTGCCGCTTCGACGGGTCGTGCGCGTCCGGCACGGTGTCCCGGCCCGCGTCGCCCTTGGGCTTCCACTGCTTGGCACCGGCCGGGCTAGTGGTCAGCTCCCAGTCGTACGAGAACAGGTTGTCCAGGTAGCCGTTGTCCCATTTGATCGGGTCGGTGGTCCAGGCACCTTCCAGCCCGCTGGTCATCGCGTAGGCGCCCTTACCGGTGCCGTACGAGTTTGACCAGCCCAGGCCCTGCTGCTCGATCGGGGCGCCCTCCGGCTCCGGGCCGAGGTATTCGGGCTTCACCGCGCCGTGTGCCTTGCCGACCGTGTGGCCGCCGACGATCAGCGCCACCGTCTCCTCGTCGTTCATCGCCATCCGGCCGAACGTGTCCCGGATGTCGCGGGCCGACGCCAGCGCGTCGGCATGCCCGGCCGGCCCCTCCGGGTTGACGTAGATCAGGCCCATCTGCACGGCGGCGAGGTTCTCGCCGAGATCCCGTTCGCCGCTGTAGCGCTCATCGCCCAGCCAGGTGTCCTCCGGGCCCCAGTAGATCTCCTCCGGCTCCCAGATGTCCGGGCGGCCGAAGCCGAAACCGAAGGTCTTGAAGCCCATCGACTCGTACGCGCAGTTGCCGGCGAAGACCAGCAGGTCCGCCCACGACACCGCGCGACCGTACTTCTGCTTGATCGGCCACAGCAGGCGGCGCGCCTTGTCCAGGCTCACGTTGTCCGGCCAGCTATTCAGCGGCGCGAAGCGCTGGGCGCCCTGGCCGCCGCCACCGCGCCCGTCGGCGATGCGGTAGGTGCCCGCAGCGTGCCAGCTCATCCGGATGAACAGCGGCCCGTAGTGGCCGTAGTCGGCCGGCCACCAGTCCTGCGAGTCGGTCATCAACTCGAGGAGGTCACGCCGCAGCGCCTCCACGTCGAGGCCCTTGAACTCCTCGGTGTAGTCGAAGTCCTCCCCCATCGGGTTGGACCGCTGCGCGTGCCGGTGCAGAACCGAGAGGTCCAACTGGTTGGGCCACCAGTCCCGGTTCGTCCGGGGGCGGCTCACCTGCGGAGCCGGCGAGGGGATCTCCGGGTTTTCACTTTCGCTGACGCTCTGAGTCGCGTCCTTCTTGTCAGACACGTGGGTCCTTCCGCTGTCTCGGTCGGGGTTACTGATGGCTGTGACGGTCGTCGGCGGTGCCGGTGCTCACCCGTCGGCCGGTGCGGCGCAGGTGGCGCACCGGCCCCAATAGATGACCTCGGCGTGATCCACCTCGTATCCCGCGTCGTCGGCGGGCGTCAGGCAGGCGGTGTCGCCGATCGCCCGGTCCACGTCGGCGATGGCTCCGCAAAACCGGCAGACGAGATGGTGGTGATCGTCCCCGGTGCGTGCCTCGTAGCGTGCCGCCGAGCCCATCGGCTCGAACCGCCGCAGCAGGCCGACGGCGGTCAGGGCGTGCAGGACGTCATAGACGGCCTGGTGGGATACCGCGCCGAGCTCTCGACGCACGACATTGAAGATCGATTCGGTGTCGGCATGCGGATGGTCGTGCACGGCAGCGAGGACGGCCACCCGCGGACGTGTCACGCGCAGGCCGGCCCCGCGCAACACGGCCTCGTGAGGTGGCGTCGTCGGCACGTCCGGAAGTCTGGCCCATTTTCTGGAACCAATCAAGTACACCGCGAATGTCGGGGGTGTGCGTAGGGGTACCACTCCCGGCATGAGTGCGACGAGGCGCGGCCGGCTGGGCAACGAACCACGGCCGTGTGACTATGCGACGGTGCAGGCGAGTCCGTGTGTGGCACCGCGGCGCCCGGTGCCAGGTTGAAAAAGGTTCATTGACGGACGCTAGGCGTCGAGATACCTGAGCACGGCCATCACGCGCCGGTTCTCACCCTCGGACGGTGGCAGGCCGAGCTTGGCGAAGATGTTGTTGATGTGCTTGCTGACGACCTTCTCCGTGATGAACAGTTGACCGGCGATGGCGGCATTGGACCTGCCTTCTGCGATGTGTCGCAGCACGTCGCGTTCCCGTGCGGTGAGATCGGCGAGCGGTTCCCGCCGGGCCAGCATCTGAGCGACGACCTCGGGATCGAAAGCGGTGCCGCCGGCCGCCACCTGTTGAACGTTTTGCACGAAGAGCTCCACATCCGACACGCGCTCCTTGAGCAGATAACCAACGCCTCCGCATTGGTCGGTAAGCAGTTCCCGTGCATACAGCGGCTCGACGTGCTGGGAGAGCACCAGGACCGGAAGACCAGGCACGGCAGCGCGGGCGGCGATGGCCGCCTTCAGTCCCTCGTCGGTGTAGGTCGGTGGGAGTCGCACGTCGACGACGGCCACGTCCGGTCGCAACCGCAACAGCGCCGGCAGCAGCGCAGGGCCGTTGTCGACGGCGTCGACCACGTCGAAGTCGAAAGCTTGCAGCAGACGGGTGAGCCCGTCGCGCAACAGCGTCAAGTCCTCGGCGATGACAACACGCACGGTATCTCCATGGTCACGACGGTCGGGCCACCGGCTGGGGACGACACGATCATGGTCCCATCGAACGCGTCCAACCGGCGCTCGATGCCCTGCAGGCCGGTTCCGTGCGCCGCGTCGGCGCCACCGACGCCGTCGTCACCGACCTCGACGAACAGGACGCCGTTGGCGTAGCGCATGTCCACTCGTGCGGCACGGGCGTGGCTGTGTCGGCCGAGGTTGGCCAGGGCCTCGGCCACGGCGAAGTAGACCGCCGACTCGACCGGCGTGTCGAGCCGCCCGGGCAGGTCCGCGTTCACCGCGGTGTGCACCGGCAGACCCAGTGCCAGGGCGTGGACGGCCCCCTCCAATCCGCGTTCCGCCAGCACCGGTGGATGGATGCCCCGGACCAGGTGTCGCAGTTCGACAAGCGCGGTGTTGTTCGACGCGCGCGCCTCGGCGAGCAGTTTGAGCGCGGCGCCCGGATCACGGCGAACGAGCCGCTCCGCGAGCCCGATGGTCAATCCCACCGACACCATCCGAGCTTGCGCGCCGTCGTGCAGATCTCGCTCGATGCGGCGCAGTTCGGCTGCCTGTGCGTCCAGGGCGTCGGCTCGGGTCACCGTCAGATGAGCGACTTGCAACCGCAACTCGGTGGCCCGGGTCGGCGCGAGGAAGAGTCGCGCGAACCGCAGGTCGGTGGCGCGCAGCATCGGCGCCACGAACAAGCCGAGAGCGAGGATGAACAGCCCCTGCGGAAGGGCCAACCACGCTTCGGTGAGGTTCGCCGTGGGCCAGAACATGCCATATCCGAACCACACCCCGCCCAGCAGCAGCCACAGCGGCAGCAGCCCGGCACCGGCCAGGCCGTACGCCGTGACCGCCACAGCGATCAGGCCCAGCCCCGCTCCGACCAGTGCGCCCGGGACCAGCCAGGCCAAGTCGCGCCAGGTGGCGGGATCCGTGATGATCCACCGCAGCCAGCGGCGGCTGCCCGGCCCGGCGCCCTCCGGTGCGATGAGATAAGGACGGTGCATCGGCACACCTGCTCGCGATCCGAGGCGGCGTTGCAGATCGGCACGCCATCGCACCACGCTGGTGGCCATCGCGAGAAATTCGGCGCCGAGCACCGGAATCGGACTGAGCACCAACGACGTCAGCCAGAGCGCCAGCACCGCGGGGTTGAGAAGCGCGAGGGCGACCGCGAACAGTCCGTACGCCGTGGCGCGCATGCCGGTGCGTACGTGTTCCCGGAGTGTCATGACACCATCATGGCGCTGTCTGCGTCATGTCAGATTCTGCGCCGGCAAGGGTGATAGCACCCCCGGGCGGGTGGGTCCTCCCACACCTCCCATTCTGCTTCGCGGATCGAATACTGAGACGATGACGGCAACCACAGTACGGCCGCGTGCAACGTCGGGAAGCGACTTCGCAGCCCTGAGCCGACGGGTGAACGCACAGGACTTGATGCGGCGCCAACCCGGCTACTACACGCTACGGCTGACGCTCGTGGGCCTGATGCTCGTCGGCGGCTGGGCCGCGTTCGCCCTGATCGGATCCTCCTGGTGGACCCTCCTGGTGGCGGCATTCCTAGCGGTCGCGTTCGCCCAGGCGGCGCTCGTCGCCCACGATCTCGCGCACCGGCAGGTGTTCCGCACCAAGCGCCCGAGCGAGATCGCCGGCCGGATCGCCGGCAACCTCGGCGTCGGCATGAGCTACGGCTGGTGGATGGACAAGCACACTCGCCATCACAACAACCCCAATCACGACGACCTCGACCCGGACGTGGCGCCCGAGGTGCTGATCTGGGCCACCGAATCGGCTCTCGGCCGGCGCGGGCTGGCTGCCTTCGTCACTCGCCACCAGGCCGGATTGTTCTTCCCGCTGCTGACCCTGCTGAGTACCGACTTGAAGGTGTCCAGCATCAAGGCGCTGCGGGCGGGCGTCGTCAAGCGTCCCGGCTTGGAGGCCCTGCTGCTGGCGGTGCACGCGGTGGCGTACCTGGGCGCGCTCTTTCTGCTGCTCTCCCCCTTGCAGGCGATCGCGTTTCTCGTGGTGCACCAGGCGCTGTTCGGCGTCTACCTGGGGTTGACCTTCGCACCCAACCACAAGGGCATGCCGCACCCGACCGGCGATGAGGATTATCTGCGCAAGCAGGTGCTGACCTCCCGCAACGTGCGCGGTGGACGACTCGTCGACATCGCCCTGGGCGGCCTCAACTACCAGATCGAACACCACCTTTTCCCCGGCATGCCGACGCCGAACCTGCGCAAGGCACAGCCGATCGTGCAGCGATACTGCGCGGAGATCGGCGTCCCCTATGAGCAGACAAGCCTGATCGAGTCGTACCGGCAGGCGCTCCGCCACCTCCATGCGGTCGGCGCCCCGTTGCGCGAGGCACGAAGCCGCCGTTTCGGCATGGGCGCTTGAACCGGTCACGTGCTACCTTGACCGGGTTGCAGTTTTGATTTCCTTGGACGTTGATCAACGCCTGACGGGTATCTCAGCCCATCAGGCGTTTTTTGTTCGCCAGAACACGGACGGGTGGATCAGCGCGGCGACACGCGGCGACGCACGGTGCGTCCCCGCACGAGTCGACAGGAGAAGTCATGGCTACCGGCACCGTGAAATGGTTCAACGGCGACAAGGGATTCGGCTTTATCACCCAGGACGACGGGGGCTCCGACGTCTTCGCGCACTTCTCCGCGATCGCGATGTCCGGGTTCCGCAGCCTTGAGGAGAATCAGCGCGTGGAGTTCGACGTCGAGCAGGGTGCCAAGGGGCTGCAGGCGGCGAACATCCGCCCGCTCTGATGATGCGGCCCGGCTGCTCCTCACGGAACCGCTGGGCGTGGCGGCGGCCGGCTGCCCGTGGTCGAAGATCCGCGAATGCTGCGTGATCTCCCCGGGCGGCCGGCCGTCTCCGTCGACATCGTTTTCACCCCGCTGTCAGGCTCCTCGACCTCGACAAATACACCCTCACCATCGTCGCCTGACCCGCCCCTGCCGTCCTGATACCGTTCCACGATGGAATCCGGATGGGCATGGGCCACCCAGAGCCGCTACCCCGGATTCTGCCTCAGTTTCATTCGCGATCGAGACCCCGCCACCGTGGCCGCCCGGCTCGGTGGCGGGCCTGCGACAACCTTGACCACCTACTGCTACGAAGAACGCGCACCCGTCGGCTTCCTGCCATCACGGATCCAGCAACTGTCGACCGGCACCGAACTCCTCCAGGTTGAACCTTTTTCAACCTGGCATCGAGCCCGTCGGTTGCGCGCCGTCGACCAGCGGCGGCATCTGTCGGCCTCGCCACGTTGAAAATAGGTTCATTGTCAAGGGCGGCGACGGCACCAACCTCACCTGCCGCGCCCTGCACGGCCAGCTCACGGAACGCTTCGAGCCCGGATCCACGGCCAGACCGCGAGGACACGGCCCGGCACTGCTGCGCCCTCGCGTCGAGCGCACCCTGTCCGACCATCCGGAGGTCAGCCCCCTGATCGCGGCGCTCCACGTCGTCGGCGAGCACGTCGGCGCGGTCCTCGACCGCCCGGAACTGGGCGACCCCCTGACCACGACGTTCAGCACCTTCACCGAGCCCCGCCCCGCACCGCGGTCAACGACCCGGCCCCACGGTCTGGGCAGGCACCTCGGCACGATGTCCACACTCCCCGACCCGCGCTGACGTGCGCCAAGGGCGCATCGGAGCCTAGGAGGTGCGCTTCCAGAGCACGTACTGGGATTCGCCGATCTTGCTAGCGCCGACGTAGTCGATGAATCCGAATCTGCCGTCGCTGGTGACCACGCAGTACTTACCGTTTTGGACCCGCATCCGCAGGTCGACCGAGGACCAGTCGTTGCCGGGCACCGACGTGCAGCCGGCCAGGCTCGGGTCGCCTTGTGTCCACCGGTGCAGGCGGGTGCCGTGCGCACCGGAGATCAGCAGGTAGTTGAAATCCATTCCGGAGGTGTCGTCGGAGGCGGCGAGTTCGGTGGCCGTGTCAAGGTCGACACCGATACGGCCGCGCAGCGTCGCCCAGGTCATGTTGAAGCTTCCCGATACCTCGGGGCTGTCCCCGGTGGTCGCGTCGGTCACCACGACGGTGGAGTCGACGCCGGGATCCACGTCGAGCGTGACCATGTTCTTGTAGATCAGTTCGTCGAATCTGCCGTTGAGCGCCCCCCGGATCCGGTATCCGATTTGATGCGATGTGCGGTATGTGCCAGCCACCAGGCGATCAGCCACATGCCCGCCACGGGCACTGCTATGGGCAGGAGCAGGGGCAGCCATACGCCCATGGTCACACCGGTGACCGGGACGATCAGACAGCCCGCCAGCACGCGGATCATGATCGTGGGCCGGACGTAGGAAGTGACCAGCGGCAGACAGGCGAAGGCGGTTGCGGCAAGACCCCAGAGACCACGGAAGGAAACGGTGGAGCTCAGCGCCGCGACGGACCATAGCAGCCCAGGAACGGCGGTCATGAGGACGGCCAGCCACAGCGCGTGCTGTGCCGCTGTGAGGAGGCTCGGGGGGTCGGCCCGCCGGGTGAGGATGAGCGCCACGGCGGCGAGCACGAGGAGGGCGCCGACGACGCCTGACACTGAGGCGGGCAGCACTCTTGCGGTTCCGTCGGGGCGCTGCTGTGTGTCTCCCGGCGCGATGTCGCCGCCCACCGACTGTTGGCATCCGACATCCGCGGAGACGAGCACGGTCAGACCGACTGCCGCAGTGACGGCACCACCGAGCAGCGCGGCGCACAACCCGACGGAGTACCAGAGCGCGAAGTCGGCTCCACCAAATCAACGCCGGACACAGTCAGGCGCCATCGGACCTCCCTGGACGCACTTTGAGTGCCAACGCAGAGGCTAGTTTGTGACCCCCGTCACCATCCAACGATGATGCGGCCTCGCGTCGGTCGGCCCCGTTCCGGGCCTGCAACGACGAAAAGCGCCCGACAGGGCGCCCCGGCATCGACCTATGTGGCCCGCAAGCAAACCGCCGCACGGGAACGTGTATCCAGCACCTCTCCGCCGAAAGGCCCATGTCAAGGGCTTTCGCCCACCAGGATTCCGGCGCGGTCGTGGCCGCCGGAGGCGGCATAGCGAGCCAGGACGTCCTGGCCGGAGATCTTCCCCTGTTCGATCTGCGAGATCCGGCCCTTGGTGACGCCCATCCGCTCGGCGACCTGCTGTTGGGTCAGGCCGCGAGCGCGACGGACCTCGGCCAGCCGGTGCCCGACGACAGTCGCGAGCAGTTCCTGCTTGCCGGCCTCGACCGCCGGCTCCCCGCCCGCGCGCTCGACCTGCGCGGTCCGGATGTCGCTCCAACGCGTGTAGCCGCTCATCGTTCACCCTCCTGCTCGGCCCGTTCTTTCAGGTAGGTCTCGTAACGCGGCTCGGCCAGCGGGATGGCTTCGTCGTACCACTGGTTCCACCGTCCGCTTTTGTCCCCGGCGACCAGCAAAATGCTGGAACGCCATGGGTCGAAGGCGAACGGGATGCGCACGGTGCCGGCGCGTAGCTCCTTGAGGAACCTGAGGTGCTGTGCCGTTCCTCCGCTACCGTCACCTCATCAGCGCGTGAGTGCCACCGGAAGGCAAACGCCCGCAGGCGGATCGTCAGCCTGACGTTCGACTGTGGCGACCTCCGAACGAGAAATGGCCTTGACCAGATATGAATACCTGGTCAAGGCCATGTAAAACTGTGCGCCGCGTAGGACTTGAACCTACAACCCGCGGATTAAGAGTCCGCTGCTCTGCCAGTTGAGCTAGCGGCGCTCGTCTGACAACGACGGAACGATAGCACGGCACTTTGCGGCCACTCCAACCGGTTCCGGCGTGGCTCTGCGGCGGCTCCATTTGCGGCTCCGGGGCAAAACCAGCCACCGGATGGAGCCAGATCTTGCGTCGGTAGGGCAGGATGTGCCACCGGAACGTGAGAACGGGGCTTCGACATGGTCAGCAGACGGCTCGTGACGGTGATGGCGCTGGTGGTCGGGACGCCACTGGCGCTGTCTGCGTGCAGCGACGGTGGTGGCGGCGGCAACGGCGCGTCGGCCGAGTGGCGCGGCGCCTCACCGGTGGCCGAGGCGTCTGCCGAACCCCAGCCCGCGACGACACCGGCGTCCCTCACCATCTCCCCCTCGGACGGCAAGACGGGCGTGCCGATCAGCGCGGAGATCGAGTTCGAGGTGTCCGGTGGCGAGGTCACCTCGGTCGAGCTGGCCGACTCGGGCGGCGCGTCGGTGACCGGCAAGCTGCGCGAAGACGGATCGTCCTGGGTGCCGAGCAAGCCACTGCAGCCGAAGCGGAAGTATCAGGCGACGGTCACCGCAACGAACGAAGCCGGCCAGAGCACGACGGCAAAGGCGTCGTTCACGACGATGTCCGAGCCGGGTAAGCGTACGGGCACCGGCCTTTACCTGTTCGACGACAAGACGTACGGGGTGGCGATGCCGGTGGTGGCGGAGTTCAGCCCGGGCATCAAGAAGGCGGACCGGGCGGACGTGCAGCGCCGGATGTTCGTGCAGACCGATCCCCCGCAGGCGGGCACCTGGTCCTGGACGTCGAGCGGCTCGCAGGCGTACTACCGGGCACCGCACTACTGGAAGCCGGGCACCACGCTGACCGTGCGGCTGGCGCTGGACGGCGTACCGACCGGCGGCGGGCGCTACGGGGACCGGGACCGGTCGGCGACCGCCAAGATCGGCCGCAGCTTCGAGATGAAGGTGGACAACGCCACCAAGAAGATGACGGTGGTCCAGGACGGCACGACGGTGCGCACCATGCCGGTGAGCCTGGGCAAGCCCAGCACGCCGTCGTCGAGCGGGACGATGGTGGTCATGGAGAAGAAGGCGTCCACCGTCTTCGACACCACGGACACCGACGGCGACGACGGGTACGTCACGGACATCGAATACGCCCAGCGACTGACCTGGAGCGGTCAGTACATCCATTCCGCCCCATGGTCGGTCAGCGCCCAGGGCAGCCGCAACGTTTCGCACGGTTGCGTCAACGTCTCGCCGTCGAATGCCCGGTGGCTGTTCGACAAGACGCTGATCGGCGACCCGGTGACGGTCAAGGGCACGAGCGACAAACTGGTCTACGGCAACGGCTGGACGCCGTGGAACCTGAGCTGGGACGAGTTCGCGAAGGGCAGCGCCCTGCCCGTGCCGGACGATCTCGGATAGGACTCGGATGTGTCACACGTACGTGACATGAGGCCCGTATCCGGCGTGCGGCACGAATCCGGGATTGGTCGGCCCGGCATTCATGGAGCAGGATGGAGCGCCAGACGCAGATGCGGTGAGGGGATCATGGACATCAGTGGGATTCGGTCAACGGGCGGCTTCGGGCCGCGGCGCTGGCGAACGCTTGCCGCAGTGGCGGCGGCCGGCATCGTCCTGCTGAGCGCCGGATGCAGCGGCGGCCGGTCGCCCTCCTGGCAGGACGGCGGTTCGGCAGGTGACGGCGCGGGCAGCGGCGCCGCTCAGTCCGCCTCTCCCCCGCCGCCGGAGAGCACCGTGGCGGTGACCTCGCCGGAGTCGGGCGCGACGGACGTGATCGCGGTCACCGATGTGAAGTACAAGAGCGAGGACCCGGAGAACACCAGCCTCACGGTGACCGGCGCCGACGGCAAAGAGGTGGACGGCACCCTGGACAAGGATGATCAGGTCTGGCACCCGAGCAGTGCCCTGGCGTACGGCGAGACCTTCACCGTCAAGGTGAACGGCACCGCCTCCGGGGACAAGATCGGCACCGCGTCCAGCACGTTCACGACCATGGCGAAGCCGTCGAATCTGGTGCGCGTGTCGAGCTTCCTGGGCGACAACCAGACGGTCGGCGTGGGCATGCCGCTGATCATCAAGTTCGGGCGCTCGATTCCGGAGAGCTACCGGGACGACGTGCAGCGCCGGATGACGGTGACGGCGAAGCCGGCTCAAGAGGGCATCTGGCACTGGATCAGCCCGACCGAGGTGCACTACCGACCCAAGGAGTACTGGAAGCCGTACACGAAGATCTTCTATAAGGTGCAGCTAGCAGGCGTCCCGATGGGCGACGGATGGTACGGCCGTTCCGACCTCACCGTGGACATGAAGATCGGGCGCTCCTTCACGATGACCGTGTCGAACAAGACCAAGAAGATGACGGTCAAGCAGGACGGCACGACGATCAAGACGATTCCGGTCAGCCTGGGCAAGAAGAGCACACCCTCGTCCAGCGGCACCATGGTGATCATCGAGAAGAAGCGGCACACGGTGTTCGACACCACCGACGAGCTGCCCAAGGAAGACGCGTACCGCACCGAGATCGACTACGCGCAGCGAATCACCTGGAGCGGTCAGTTCATCCACGCGGCGCCGTGGTCGGAGGGTGTGCAGGGCAAGGAGAACGTCTCGCACGGCTGCGTGAACGTCTCGATGAAGATGGGCGAGTGGCTCTTCTCGCGCACCCTCATGGGAGACCCGATCACGGTCAGTGGCACCGATCGGCCGCTGCAGAACGGCAACGGCTGGACCGATTGGAACATGAGCTGGTCGGAGTACAAGAAGGGCAGCGCCATCTGATCATCGCCACATAACCTGTTGTGGTGGCGCGATCACTTTCCGCACCAGCCCTGTTCGTACGGCTCCTGCTGGCCGGCGGCATCGCCCTGACCGGCACGGCGTGCTCCCCGGACGGGGCCACGGATGCGTCCGCCGCGTCGGCCGCGCCGGGCGGCATGGATGATCTCCAGCCGACGTCGAGCGACGCACCCGGCGTGGACGCGTGCAGCCTGTTGAAGCGGGCCGTCGACGAGGGAACCCTGATGGAGCCGGGCGTCGTCGACGCCATCGTGCGCATCAGCGGCCGCGCGGACGCTCCGGTCGCCGACGCGGGGCGGAGGCTTGCCGCGGCGTACGCGTCGGCGGCCGGAGCACACGGAACGGAGGACGAGCCGGACGCCGTGGCGGGGGTGAGCGCGGCAGGCGCGGATATGTCCTCGGTGTGCACGGACAGCGGACTCGAAACGGTCGGCTGACCTGCCCGAAAGCATCGAGCCCGGTCCACCACCGGCGAACCGAGCTCGAACATCACATGGGGTGATCGACGGGATTCGAACCCGCGACCCCCGGGACCACAACCCGGTGCTCTACCAACTGAGCTACGACCACCATGCATCCGCGGGGCAACCCCCGCGTCCTGCGCCGGACAATCATAGCCACAACCGGTGCGGCCCGGTCGAGCGGGTTCCGGCGCGGCGCTGTGTCCTACAACTCGGCAGCGATGGCCTTCGCTTCGTCCACGTCCGGACCGGGCAACGGCACGAAGATCGCCTGACGGTAGTACTGCAGCTCACGAATGCTTTCGCGGATGTCGGCCAGGGCTCGGTGTGCGAGCCCCTTGGCCGGCTGACCGAAGTAAACCCGCGGATACCAGCGGCGACACAACTCCTTGATCGAGGACACGTCGATCATCCGGTAGTGCAGGTGAGAGTCGAACGCCGGCATGTCACGAGCGAGGAAACCCCGGTCAGTGGCGATCGAGTTGCCGCACAGCGGCGCGGAGCCCGGGTTGGGGACGAACTCCTTCACGTACGCCAGGACGGCCTCCTCGGCCTCCGCCATGGTGACGGTGGACCGCCGGACCTCCTCGGTCAGCCCGGACTTGGCGTGCATCTCGCGAACCACGCCGGGCATCGCGTCCAGCGCCGCGTCGTCCGCATGGATCACCAGGTCGACGCCCTCGCCCAGGACATTGAGATCCGGGTCGGTCACCAGGGCAGCAACCTCGACCAACTTGTCCTTGCCTAGGTCGAGACCGGTCATCTCGCAATCGACCCACACCAGAAGATCCGCCACACCCGTCAGCCTACGCTCAGCGCTGCCGACGCGCCCCGACCTCCTCGGCAGCCACCCTTCCGGGCGGATTGGTCACTATATGATCGGTTTTCGCCGCAGACTTCCCACTCAGGGTTCGACGGACTAAAATGGTCTTAGCGGACGAACCCCCCAACGGTTACTCCGTTCCCCGGTTGGGCCCTCCGCGTCGGCAGCGCGGAGGGCCCACGGGCACGCACCGAGTGAGGGATATCGAGACCCGGCACGTTGCGCGCCGTTGACCAGCGGTGGCATCTGCCGGCCTCGCCACGTTGAAAAAGGTTCATTGCTGCGCGTCGTCTAGGCGCGAAGGCTGCCTCCGTACATGCGGAGGCAGCCTTCGGCAGGTGCTCGATCTACTCGGCAGTGGTGTTATGCGTCGTCCGCGTCCGGCTGGCGCTTGCGCTTGGCAGCCGTGCCGGAGAGCAACTCCGCCGCCTCGGCCATGTAACTCGACAACCGCGGCGAGGCATGGGCGTCGCCGTCCGCGGCGCGCTGGTCCGGTGCGGACGGCGTGGCAGGGGTTGCCGGGGCCGCGGGCGCAGTCGACGCGGCGGGCGTGGCAGCGGCCCCGGCTGACGGCTGGCCCAGAACGTGCCGTCCCAGTCCGCCGGGCCGGTTGCTCGTCGAGCGTGACCGGGACGCGGCCGGTCCGCGGCCGTTGTCGGGCCTGGTGATGGGCGATGAGGACTTCGCCGCGCCCCTGGCCGTCGTGGGGGCGCCGCCCTCGCCGTTGCCGCCGCGCCGGGCTGCAGGGGTGCGTTGCCCTCCGCGCCGGGCCGCCGGGGTCGGCTGCTCGCCGCCGGCACGCCGCTCGTCGCCGACACGCTGCCCGGCCGCAGGGCGGGACTCGGCCGCCGCAGGACGGGACTCGGCCGGGGTGGGGTTCGTGTCGGCGGGACGCTCCGTTTCGGCGTCCTTGGCGGCATCGCCACCCGTCGCCGTGCGCGCCGCAGCATCGCCACCCGTCGCCGTGCGCGCCGCAGCGTCGCCACCCGTCGCCGTGCGCGCCGCGGTGCCGCCGTCCGCCTCACCCGTGGGGGCGCTGGGGGCAGCGGGTGTCGCAGACGTGCCCGGCCCGGACGGCCTGTTCGGCGTGGACGGGCCGGTCGGGTTGGCGGGACGCGCCGGTGACGGCACCGTCGGACGCGGCGGCGCCGGCGCGGTTGTCGCATCGGCGACGGATCCGTCCTTCGCGGGCTGCCCGACCCGGGGAGAGTCGGCGCGGGTGAGGCCGCTCGCCCAGGCGCCAGCCGTCCGCCCCGGCTCGCCGGATTCGCCGGTCTCGGCCGACTCGCCGGACTCGTCGGACCCAGCCGGCTGAGTGGGCTCAGCGGACTCAGCCGACCCAGTGGACTCAGCCGATCCGGTCTGCTCGATCGGCTCGGCGGACCCAGCGGACCCGGCCGACCCGGTTCCTGGGGCCGACACCGGCTCGGTGTCGCCGCAAGCCGGCTCGGTGTCGGGTGCGGAAACCGCCGAACCGGTGGCGGAGGCCGCGCCTTCGGGCGTGTCGTCCACGGCCGGGCCTTCGGGTGCGGCTTCGGACTCCGGTCCGGCCGGTGCGTCCTTGGAGCGTGCCGCCGCCGCGGCCGCCGCGGCCAGGGCTTCGGTCTCGCGGGCACGGACTGCGGAGTTCGCCGCCTTCCACGCGCCCACGGCGGACGCCTCGAAGACCGGGGCGTCCGGTGCCTCGTGGGGCCGCCGACGTGCGGGGCGACCCGTGGTGCGGCCGAACAGCGAATCGGCGGCTCGAGCCAACGCCTGGGAGGCGGGGCGGGCGACCGCCGGGACCGAGGCGGCCGACGGGACGGCTACCGCCGGGACCGAGGCGGCCGACGGGACGGCTACCGCCGGGACCGAGGCGGCCGGGGAGGCGGGGTCCTTTCCGGCGAGCGCGGCCGATCGCGGTGCGGCGATGAGGCTCAGCGGCTCGCCCGGGGCGGGCTTCGCCGCGCCGGTGGCTGCCCCGGCGCCGGCCGGGGCGGAGGGCAGAGTCGGCGACGACGGGGTCACCTGGGCGGGCACCGCCGAGGCGCCGGGTTTATCCGCGGCCGACACCGGCTCCGGGGACGTGGTGCGGCCGGATACCCGGGCGATCGTCGGGGGCCAGGTCAGCCGGGGCGGGGCGGGCTTGCCGGCCGCGTCGGCGAGCGTCCTCGGGCGATTTGCGAGAGCGTGCCGACCCCCGGCGCCACGGCTGCTGGGCAGCGGAGCGCCGATGACCCGGACCAGTTCCGGCACCTGGCTCGGCTCGACGACATAGACGATTTCCCGGCGGCGTCCCGGCCAGAGCAGCACCACGATTCCCCCGGCGACGAGCATGCTTCCCAGCACGAGCAACGACCAGGTGCTGGAGTTGAGCCAGCCGGGACGGATCTCCGCGGTGCCGGTGAATTCGAGGCCCGGCTCCGCCCCCGGGTTCATCACGACGAGGCTGTAGTCCTGGCCCACCTGTCCGGGCGTCCAGTCGAGGCGTCCACTTCCGGTACGCAGCCAGAACTTCTCCTGGCTGGGCAGGACCGCGGGGGCGCGGGTGCCGTCGACCCGCCGCGAGGCGAGCGGCAGCGCGCCGGTGCCGATGTCGACTGACCGCACCGAGACGTGCGGCACGTTGCCGAGGTATTGCGCCACCCGGTCGCGCGGCGCGATGCCGATGAAGGCGCGGCCTTCGGCGGTGGACGCGGTCAGGCTCAGGCGCGTGTCACCGAAGCGCGCGAACGGCGCGTCCGCCCGCAGCAGCGCGTCCATGTCCTCGACGACCACCGCATAGCCGGTGGTGGAGAGCCGCTGCAACGCGCCGCTGTAGGAACCTCCGGCGTCGCGGTGCTGCAGGGCGGCCCAGAATCCGGCGCCGATCAGCAACGCCTGCAGCCCCACGATGAGCATCAGCATTCCGACGATCGTGCGGAACACCCGCATTCTTCTCGCCTCCCTCTCCGGCCAGACTGCACAGACCATACCGATCTAAATGGCGGTAAAAGGGCAAACTGCGTATAAAGCGGTGGGCAGCGACAAAGAGCCTGAACGTACGCGTGCCGCGATCATCGGTGGATAGGCCGTTCCGGCCGGCCCGCCGCGCGCTCCGGCTAGCCGATCTCGCCGGTCAGGGTGAGCGTGGACTGGTCGATGTCGCTGGTGCGGGCGGTGATGCTGAACGTCCATTCCCCGGGCGTGGGCAGCGCGACGTCGCCCACCGCGTGGTTGTCGGTGATCCGCAGCACCGGCACCGCGATCGGCTCGATCTTCTTCGCCGGCAGCGCCGCGGTGATCTTCCATTCCACGACCGGCAACGGCTTATTGTCCGGCGTGTACGCATACAGGTGGATCGAGTTGTTTCCGGTGGTGCCGGGCAGCACCTCCACCTGAAGCGACATCGTCTTGCCGGTCACCGTCCGGGAGATCGCGGTGTCCTCGGCCGCGGTCTGCGCCGCCTCGGCCGACCGTGGCGGCGGGATCTGCACCAGCACCGCCGCAACCCCGACCACCACCGCGGTCACCGCGAGTTCGGCCAGCACCGCTCGGCGCAGCCTGCCCGGCCCGCTCGCCGCGGCCCGCGACGACACCAGTTTGCGGCTGTACGCGGCCACACCGCCGACCACCACCACGAGCGCCGTCTTCAGCAGGATCAATCGCCCGTACGGACTGTCCACCAGCGCCCGCAGGGAGCCGATCTCGATGAGCGCCTGCACCACCCCCGCGAACACCAACCCGGCGACCGCAACGGTGGCCCACCGTGACCAGATCGGCAGGATGGCGCGGAGTTCCCGCTCATCGGCCCGGGGCAGAAGGAACCCGAACAGCATCACCAGCCCGCCCAGCCACACCGCCATCGCCGCCAGGTGCAGGGCGTCCAGGACCACCGAGACGCCGGGTACCGGCGACGCCGTCGGGTGTCCGGTGAGTGGCCAGGTGGCAAGCGCGGCGATGCCCAGCACGCCGAGCACCGCGGTGTCCGCTCGGCTGTCCCCTTCGGTGCCGGTGAGCAGCGGGCGCAGCAGGAACGCGGCCGCGCAGACCACGCCCAGCCGGATCAGCATCACCGCCCCGTACGTGCTGCCGAGCACGTCCTGCAGATCACCGGGGCGGACGTCGAACAGGCCGACGCCGATCGCGTAGGGGGCTTGCAGCCACAACGCCAGCAGCGAACTGCCCAGGACCAGGCCGATCCCGGTCCACACCAGGCGGGCGGGGCCGGTGCGGGACAGCCGGTGCGGCCAGAGCAGCGACAGCACCAGGACCGGTCCGATCACCAGCACCAGTCCGGCGTACCCGAGGTACTTGCCAATCGGGATCAGCGCGGCGACTAACGGGTCGACCCGGTCGGCGGCCTGATTCGCGGTGGGCGGTATCGAAGCGGCGCCCACCGAATAGGTGATGCTCCCGCCCACCGGGTGGGTGTCGGCGGATATCACCCGGTAGCTCACCAGGTAGGTGCCCCGGCCTCCGCCGGAGCGCAACCCGATGGTGACCGCGGCGCCGGACGCCGTCGGGTCGCCCGTGTCCGCGCGGCTGCCGTCCGGCGCCAGCACCTGAATCTTGCCGGTCATGAGCTGCACCGACTCGCTGAACGTCAGCGTCACCTGCTGCGGGGCGTCGGGCAGCACCGTGCCGTTGCCCGGATCGCTGCTCACCAGCACGGCGTGCGCGCTGGCCGGTGCGGCCGGGCCGGCCAGGGTGAGCGCCAGGCCCAGCAGCGCGCCCGCGAGCGCGAACACCGCGCGGCGCCGTCGGTCTCCGATCATCCGGTCATGCTGCCCGACCGGGACATCTCGGCGACACCCGGATCGCGGGATGCGCGCCGTGCCCGTACCGCCAGGAGTGTCATCGCGGAATGGTCGCCGTCGCCGGGCGGGCGGTTCCCGGCGGGGGTTTACGAATTCCTCACGCGTACCATTCGTCCCCGTGACGACGGGTGACAGAACCGCCGACCCGGCCACCGAACTCGCCCTGCGCGCGCGGACCGGCGACCCGGCGGCCCAGGCTGGTTTCGTCCGGGCGATGCAGGGCGATGTGTGGCGCTTCACCGCCGCGCTGGTCGACCCGGGCGCGGCCGACGACCTGACGCAGGAGACGTTCCTGCGGGCGTTCCGGGCCCTGCCGGCGTTCCAGGGACGGTCCACCGCCCGTACGTGGCTGTTGGGCATCGCCCGGCGTACGTGCGCCGACCATCTGCGGGCCGTGATGCGCCGCCGCAGGCTGGACGTGCGGCTGGCCGCGCAGGCGCAGACCGATCTGCCGCATCCCGATCCGGCACACCAGTTGGGCACCGCCGATCTGCTGCGCGGCCTCACCGAGGAGCGGCGTACGGCGTTCGTGCTCACCCAGATCGTCGGCTTGTCGTACGCGGAGGCCGCCGCGGTCGAGGAAGTGCCGGTCGGCACCATCCGGTCCCGCGTGGCACGCGCCCGCGACGATCTGGTGACCGCGGTGTCCCGGGCGCGCGCGAGCTGACTCGGGGCGTGCGGCGGCACCCCCGCATCCGCCGCCGCGCGCAGCGGTGCAAGATCGAAGGGAACTTCGCAGGCGTACACATCGACTAAGGGACGTGAGTATGCAGACGGCGTCGCGCGCCCGGCTTGCCGCCGCCCGGCCATGGATCCTGACGGCGGTCCGCCTCGGCCTCGCCGCGGTGTGGATCATCGCGGGTGGCCTGAAGGTGGGCGACCTCGGCGCGTCCGGCCGGGCGGTCAACGCGTACGAGCTGATGCCGTACGACGCCGCCCGCGTCGTCGGCGCCGTCCAGCCGTTCCTGGAGATCGCCCTCGGCCTGCTGTTGCTCATCGGCCTCGCGGTGCGACTCAGCGCGGGCATTTCGGCCCTACTCCTGTTGATCTTCATTGCGGGTATCGTGTCGGCATGGGCCCGCGGCCTGTCGATCGATTGTGGTTGCTTCAGCTCCGGCGGCGCGCTGGGTGAGGGGCAGACGCCGCAATATCTCTCGGAGATCGCCCGTGATGTCGGCTTCCTGATCCTGGCCGGAGCCCTGCTCTGGCAGCCCCGCACACGCTATTCGCTGGACGGAAAACTGATGGGGGACCTCGCATGAGCAAGGGCACCAAGGAACGCGCCGCCGCCAAGAGGGTGGTGCAGCAGCAGCTAGCGGCCGAGCGCCGCCGGGCGGTCACGCTGTGGACCTCGGTGGCCGTGGTCGCGGTCCTGCTGATCGCCGGTCTGATCGGCTGGGGCGTGCTGGCCGGCCAGCAGAACGACAACGCCGACAATCTCACCGTCCCGGCGGGTGCGGTGGATGACGGCACGGCGTTCCCGGTCGGCAGCGGCCCGGTCAACGTGGACGTCTACGAGGACTTCATGTGCCCGATCTGCCACGAGTTCGAGCAGCAGTCCGGCGACACGCTCAAGCAGCTCGCCGCGGATGACAAGGCGACCATCCGCTACCACCCGATCGCCATCCTGGACCGGGCGTCCAACGGCACGCAGTACTCCACCCGCGCCTCCGCCGCATCCGCCGCCGCGTTCGTCGGGGGCAAGTTCACCGAGTACCACGACGTGCTCTACGCCAATCAGCCCGAAGAGGGCAGCAACGGCCTGGACAACGCCAAGCTCATCGAGCTCGGCAAGTCGGTGGGGCTGACCGACGCCAAGTTCGCCGACGCGATCAACAACAAGACGTACTGGGCGTGGGCGACCAAGGCCACCGACACCGCGTCCGAGCGCAGCGTCAGCTCCACCCCGACGGTGATGATCAACGGCAAGAAGGTGTCCGAGGCCAACGGCGCCCCGCCCACCCCGGCCACCCTCACCACCGCCGTGGCCTCCGCCGCGGGCTGAGGCGCCACGGCCGACGCGTGCCGGGCCGGGCGGCGATAGGGTCCACTCATGACCCAGACCCGCCTGGCCCCCGGCGACGCCGCACCCGACTTCACCCTGCCGACCGACAGCGGCGACACCCTGTCGCTCAAGGATCTGCGCGGACGCAAGGTCGTGCTCTACGCGTATCCGGCCGCCATGACGCCCGGCTGCACCAAGCAGGCCTGCGACTTCCGCGACTCGCTCGCCTCGTTGCAGGCCGCCGGCTACGAGGTGGTGGGCATCTCCCCGGACACGCCGGCCAAGCTGGCCACCTTCCGCGAGCGCGACGCGATCACCTTCCCGCTGGTCAGCGACCAGGACAAGAGCGTGCTCAGCGCGTACGGCGCGTACGGGGAGAAGCAGTCGTACGGCCGGACGGTGACCGGCGTGATCCGCTCGACGTTCGTGCTGGACGCGGACGGGATCATCACGCATGCGCTGTACAACGTGAAGGCCACCGGCCACGTGGCGAAGCTGCGGCGCGACCTGCACATCGACTGACCCGGCGGGCACCGCGAAAATCGTCCGCCCCGCGCTGCGGATCCGGGTTGCGGGTGCCGATAGGTACGGTACCGACGCACCCTCCGGAGACCGCACATGTCGACAGCCGCGACGACGAACCCGCCCAGCCGCAACCCGCTGCGCAACCTGCGCGTGGCCCAGAAGCTGCTGGTCAGCTTCGGGCTGCTGACCTTTCTGCTGGTGGCGGTGGGCACCGCCGGGCTGGTCGAGGTGAGCCGGTCCGACCAGCGCCTGGACAAGATGTACGCGGCCGGCCTGCTCGCCGCCGAAGAGCTCGGCGAGCTGCGCCTGCACGTCCGGGAGGGTGCCTCCACCACCACCCAGCTCATCCTGCGCTCGCCGGTCACCGACGTGGACGCGGTGCGCACCTCGCTGCGCCGGATTGACGAGACGATCGACCAGAGCTGGGCGGCGTACACGGCAGCCTCCGACGTCGGGGCGCAGTCCGACAGGGACGCCTTCGCGCGGAGCTTGGCCGAATTTCGCCAGGCCCGCGAGGACCGGCTGGTGCCCGCCGCCGAGCGCAACGACATGACCGCGTTCCTCGGCGCCTACAACAACTTCATCGAGCCGCTCGCGTCCCGCATCACGGTGGCGCTGGACAACCTGACCGAGGCGGAGAACGCCGCCGCCAAACAGCGAATGGACACCGCGCAGCGCGAGTTCGAGGCGGCACGCCTGCTGATCGCGGTGATGGTCGGCGGCGCGCTGCTGCTGGCCGTGGTACTCGGCCTGGCCGTGAGCCGGGCCATCGCCCGGCCGTTGCGGCAGACCCACACCGTCCTGCGGGGGTTGGCCGAGGGCCGCCTCGACCAGCGGCTGACCGTGTCGAGCACGGACGAGGTGGGCCAGATGGCGGAGGCGTTGAACACCGCCATGGACCGGCTGGCCGCCGCGCTGCGCGACATCAACGGCAATGCGGAGACGCTCGCGCAGTCCTCCGGCGAGCTGAGCACGGTGGCCGGCGCGATGAACACCTCGGCCACCCGCTCGGCCGATCGTGCGCACGCCGTCTCCGAGGCATCCGAGGAGATCAGCCAGAACATCGCCACCGTCTCGGCGGGCGCCGAGGAGATCACCAGCTCCATCGCCGAGATCGCCCGCAGCACGTCCAGCGCCGCGGAGGTGGCCGGTCAGGCGGTACGCAGTTCCAGCGAGGCCAGCCAGATCCTGCAGCAGCTCGGCACGTCCTCCTCGGAGATCGTCTCGGTCATCAAAATCATCACGAACATCGCCGAGCAGACCAACCTGCTCGCCCTCAACGCCACTATCGAGGCGGCCCGCGCGGGCGACGCCGGCAAGGGCTTCGCGGTGGTCGCCGGCGAGGTGAAGGAGTTGGCCGGGGAGACCGCACGGGCGACCGAGGACATCCGCCGCCGGGTCGAGGCGATCCAGAACGACTCCTCCGCGGCGGTCGAGGCGATCACCCAGATCAGCCAGGTGATCGAACAGATCAACGACACGCAGAACGCGATCGCGGCGGCGGTCGAGGAACAGACCGCGACCACCAACGAGATGGGTCGCAACGTCAGCGAGGTGGCGACCGGCTCGAACCGCATCTCCGCCAACGTGGCGGAGGTGGCGATGGTGGCCACCGAGACCACCGGGTCGGCGGAGAACACCGCGGAGGCGGCGCACCGGTTGTCCCGGGTGGCGCAGGAGCTCCGGCAGAGCTTGGCGATGTTCCGGTACTGATTCCCCGCCCGCAGATCCACGGCGGCCGTCATGCGCTGGACCGCGTGGCGGCCGTCGTGCCATGGGCCCTCGCGCATGCGGCGGATGCCCGCACCCGCTCGGGGCGCGACACGCCCACCGGCCGTACCGTCTAGACTCATCGGCGATCGCCGAGGCGGCGATGTCCAGCGGGAGTGGCGAAATCGGCAGCCGCGCGGGTTTTAGGTGCCCGTGTCTGAAAAGACGTGGGGGTTCGAGTCCCCCCTTCCGCACCGTGCTGAGCGTCGGGCGTTCCCGCCCCGGACCGACGAGTCGCGAGGCGTGCGAGGGTGAAGCACATGCGCATCACCTCGCTGCACACGTACCCGGTCAAGGGGTGTCGCCGCCTCGACCACGACGAAGCCCGCGTGGAACCCTGGGGCCTGGCCGGCGACCGCCGGTGGATGATCATCGACGCGCACGGCGTGGGCATCACCCAGCGCGAATGCGCCGGTCTGGCCCTGCTGCGCGCCCTCCCCGTCGCGGACGGCCTGATCCTGCGGGCACCCGGTTTGCCGGAGGTGCAGGTACCGGAGCCGGGCGAGGGGCCGAAGGAGTTCGTCCGCGTGTTCCGGCGCAAGGCCGCGGTACCGGCACGGCTCGCCGACGACGCCGGGCGATGGTGCACCGACCTGGTGGGACGCCCGGCCCGGCTGGCGTGGCTCGCCGACCCTGCAGCCCGCCCGATCGAGTCCGGCGCCCGCGACGACGACCGGGTCACCCTCGCCGACGGCTATCCGCTGCTGCTGACCACCGAGGCGTCGCTGGCCGCGCTGAGCGACTGGTTGCTGGAGGCCGGCGCGGACCCGATGCCGATGACCCGGTTCCGGCCCAACATCGTGCTCGCCGGGGCTTCGCCCTGGGCCGAGGATGCCTGGGTCGGTGGCCGGTTGCGGATCGGCGCGGCCGAGTTCCGGGTGGCGCGCGCCTGCGCCCGGTGCGTGGTCACCACCATCGACCAGGAGACCGCCGCGGCGGGCCAGCAACCGCTGCGGATGCTCGGCCAACGCCGCAACCGCGACGGCGGCCTCATGTTCGGCGTCAGCCTGATCCCGGATGGCGCCGACGTCATCCGTATCGGTGACAGGGCGGCCGTCGCGGATTAGGTCTGTCTTAGGAACGTTGCCGTCGGTCCAGTCGGTCGCGCAGGATGCCTCAGCGTGACCGTACGCCCGTCCCCGCGCTGGTTCGCCACCGGCGCCGCCGCCGTCGTCCTGGCCGCCGTCGCCGCTCTCACCCTGCTGCTGCGCGACGGCGGTGCTGCCTGTGCCGCCCCGCCCTCGACCTCGTCCACGAGCGGCAAGGCGACCTTCTACGACCTCGGCGACGGGCTCGGACACTGCTCGTTCCCCAACCCGCCGGCCGACGACCTGTTCGTCGCGCTCGGCGACACGCAGTACGCCGATGCGGCCGCTTGTGGCAGTTACCTCGACGTCACCGGACCCCACGGAACCGTACGGGTGAAGGTGCTGGACTCCTGCCCGGAGTGCGCCGCCGGCCACCTGGATCTCAGCCGCACCGCCTTCCGCCGGATCGCCGACGAAGTCACCGGCATCGTGCCGATCAGCTATCGGACGGTGACCGGCGTCGCCACCTCCGGGGGGCTGAGCGCGCGCATCAAGGACGGCTCGTCGCAATACTGGTTCGCGGTCCTCATCGACAATCACGCGAACGCGCTGTCCAAGGTCGCGGTGTCCAGCGGCGGCGGACGTTACCGGTCGGCGTCCCGGAGCGACTTCAACTACTGGATCATCGACGGCGGCGCGGGGCCGGGGCCGTTCCGCATCAAGGTGACCGACGTGTACGGGCACACGGCCACCCTCCGCGACATCACCCTGTCGCCGGAGAAGACGCAGAAGACGTCGGCACGCCTGACGGGTGGAGGGTCGTCGTCCACGTCTTCGGCCAAGCGGGCAAAGCCGGCAGCCTCGGCATCACCGACGTCCCGTCCGTCCCCGTCGGCCTCGCCGTCCCCCTCGCCCGCGTCCCCGTCGGCGTCCCCGACGTCGGCGTCTACGTCCACGGCCGCGTCGGCGGGCGTGTCGGCGGGCGTCCGGCAGGGTGAGGTGCAATTGGCGGCGAAGGACGCTTCCTGCCGCTGAGCAGCACTCCAGGCACCTCTCCACGCTGCCGGCCGACCCACCCCCACTGGCCATCTGAAAGTTTCCATGCATAGGCTGCGACGGTGAATGCCGGGACTGTCAGCGCGGCCGATCGGGTGCTCGATCTGTTTCACGATGTGCGCCTCACGCCGACGCAGCGGCGCATCGCCCACAGCCTGGTGCAGCATGCCTCCTCCGCCGCCGCCCTGTCCGCCGCCGAGGTCGCCGAGCTCGCCGGCGTCAGCCAGCCGTCGGTGACCCGCTTCGCGGTCGCGCTCGGTTACACCGGCTACCCGGCGCTGCGCCGCGAACTGCGCGAGCGGGCGAGTGCCGTGCCCGCGCCCGTCCCGGCCAGCAACGAGATGCAACGGGCGATCACCGCGGAGGCGGCCCACCTGGGTGCGCTGCGCGATCAGCTCGCCGATTTGACAGTGGTGCGCCGCGCCGCGGATCTTCTGGTGGCCAGTCGTCCGTTGCCGGTGCTCGGGTTGCGAGCCGCCGCCCCGCTGGCCGGCTACTTCGGCTACTTCGCGGCGAAGGTGTTCCCCGACGTGCGTGTGCTGGACGCCGACGGCACCTCCCTGTTGGACCGGCTGGACCAGGCGCGCGCCGCCGGAGCCACCGCCCTGCTGACGATCGCGTTGCCGCGGTATCCGCGGGAGACCCTGGACGCGGTACGCGAAGCCCGCGCCGCCGGCCTGGCCGTGGTGCTGCTCACCGACTCGCCGGTCGGCCCGATCGCCGAACCGGCCGACGTGGTGCTGACCGCGCAGGTCGGCACGCAGCTCGTCTTCGACCTGCACACCGGGCCGATGGCCCTGGCCATGGTGCTGTTGCAGGCGATGTGCGACGTCTCGCCCGGGTCGGTGCAGCACCGGCTCGAAGAGTTCGAGGCCGCGGCCTCCCGCCGCCATCTGTTCGTGACCTGATCCGCCCGCTTCGTGAAGGAGTCGCCATGCCCGAGGTTCGTGCGCCGCGCGGTGCCACGCGTACCGCGAAGGGGTGGCCGCAAGAGGCCGCCAAGCGGATGCTGATGAACAACCTCGACCCGGACGTGGCCGAGCGGCCGGAGGATCTGGTCGTGTACGGCGGCACCGGCCGCGCCGCGCGGGACTGGCCGTCCTTCCACGCCATCGTGCGCGAACTGGACGAGTTGGCCGACGACGAGACGCTGCTGGTGCAGTCCGGCAAGCCGGTGGGCGTGCTGCGCACCCACGAGTGGGCGCCGCGGGTGCTGCTGGCCAACGCCAATCTGGTGGGTGACTGGGCCACCTGGCCGGAGTTCCGCCGGCTGGAACGGCTCGGGCTGACCATGTACGGGCAGATGACCGCCGGTTCGTGGATCTACATCGGCACGCAGGGCATCCTGCAGGGCACGTACGAGACATTCGCCGCGGTGGCCGCCAAGCGCTTCGGCGGCTCCCTCGCCGGAACGCTGACCCTGACCGCGGGGTGCGGCGGCATGGGCGGGGCGCAGCCGCTGGCGGTGACCATGAACGGCGGCGTGGTGATCGTGGTCGACGTGGACGCCGCGCGGTTGCGCCGCCGGGTGGACACCCGGTATCTGGACGTGGTCGCGGACGATCTGGACGATGCCGTGCGCCGGGCCGAGACGGCCCGTACGCATCGGACCGCGCTGTCGGTGGGTGTGGTGGGCAACGCCGCCGAGGTCTTCCCCGAGCTGTTGCGCCGCGGCGTGCCGGTGGACGTGGTCACCGACCAGACCAGCGCGCACGACCCGCTGTCGTACGTGCCGGCCGGGGTGGATCCGGCGGATGCGGCGGCATACGCGGCGGCCAAGCCGGAGGAATACACCGACCGCGCCCGAGCGTCCATGGCGGCGCACGTGGCGGCCATGGTCGGCTTTCTGGATGCCGGTGCCGAGGTGTTCGACTACGGCAACTCGATACGCGGCGAGGCCCGCCTCGGCGGGTACGAGCGGGCCTTCGCCTTCCCCGGCTTCGTGCCGGCCTACATCCGGCCGCTGTTCGCCGAGGGCAAGGGCCCGTTCCGGTGGGCCGCGCTGTCCGGCGATCCGGCCGACATCGCGGCCACCGACCGCGCGGTGCTCGACCTGTTCGGCGCGGACGAGCACCTGGCCCGATGGATCCGCCTTGCCGGGGAGAAGGTGGCCTTCCAGGGCCTGCCGGCCCGGATCTGCTGGCTCGGGTACGGCGAGCGGGACGCCGCCGGGGTCCGGTTCAACGACATGGTGGCCCGTGGCGAGGTGCGCGCGCCGATCGTGATCGGCCGTGATCACCTGGATTCCGGATCGGTGGCCTCGCCGTACCGGGAAACCGAGGCGATGGCCGACGGTTCCGACGCGATCGCCGACTGGCCGTTGTTGAACGCCCTGGTGAACACCGCCAGCGGGGCGAGCTGGGTGTCGTTGCACCACGGCGGCGGGGTGGGCATCGGCCGGTCGATCCATGCCGGGCAGGTGTGCGTGGCGGACGGCACCGCGCTGGCCGGGCAGAAGATCGAACGGGTGCTGACCAACGATCCGGCGACCGGGGTGCTGCGGCACGTCGACGCCGGATACACCGCGGCGGCGGCCGAGGGCCTGCGCGTGCCGATGGACCGGGCGTGACCATGGATGATTTCAGCGCCGGGGACTTCGCCGCACTGTGGGCACAGATCAACCCGATCGGCCGGGCCGCGGACGACGGCGGCGGCTATCTGCGGTACGCGTTCGGCGCCGCGGACATGGCGCTGCGCGACTGGTTCCGGGGCCAGGCCGACCGGCGGGACATGCCGGTCACCGAGGACGGCAACGGGAACCTTTTCGCCTGGTGGGGATCGCCATGGGCGGACGGGACGGTACTCACCGGCTCGCATTTCGACTCGGTGCCGCACGGCGGCGGGTACGACGGCCCGCTCGGCATCGTCAGCGGCCTGCTCGCCGTGGACGTGCTGCGCAACCGCGGCGTCACCCCGGATCGGCCGCTGGCGGTGGCAGCCTTCGCCGAGGAGGAGGGCGCCCGCTTCGGCGTGCCGTGCCTGGGGTCGCGACTGTTGACCGGCGCCCTCGACCCCGCGGACGCGGCGAAGCTCACCGACGCGGGCGGCGTCTCGGTCGCCGAGGCGCTCGGCCGCACGCCCGCCGGTGCCCGGCCGGACCTGCTCGACCGGCTGTCGGCGGTGGTGGAACTGCACGTCGAACAGGGCCGTGCGCTGGATGCGCCGGTCGGCGTGGCCAGCGCGATCTGGCCGCACGGGCGATGGCGTTTCGACTTCGCGGGCACCGGTGACCACGCCGGCACCACCCGGATGGCCGATCGGCACGATCCGATGCTCACGTACGCATACACGGTGCTCGCCGCGAACAAGGAGGCCCGGCTGTCCGGCGCGCAGGCCACCATGGGCCGGATCGTGGTGGAACCGAACGCCACCAACGCCATCCCGGCCGTGGTGCGCGGCTGGCTGGACGCGCGTGCTGCGGACGCCGCAACCCTGGACCAGCTCGTCGCCGCGGTCCGCACGCGGGCCGCCGACCGCGCCCGCCGGGACGGCACGCGGGTCGAGATGCACACCGAGTCGCGATCCGCCGAGGTGTCGTTCGACCCGGTACTGACGCGGCGGCTGTCCGCGCTGCTGGGCGACGCGCCGATCCTGCCCACCGGGGCGGGACACGACGCCGGGGTGCTGTCCACGCACGTACCGACCGCGATGCTGTTCGTGCGCAACCCGACCGGTGTGTCGCACGCCCCGGGTGAGCACGCGAGCGACGCGGACTGCGCAGCGGGCGTGGCGGCGCTCGCGCGCGTGCTGGAGGACCTGACATGAGGTTCCACGCCGAGCATGCCTGGGTGGATGGCCGGGTGGAACGCGACGTGCTCATCGGCGTCGCCGACGGCCGGTTCACCGCGGTCACTCCCGGCGAGCGCGCCCAGGATGCGCGGCGGCTGCGCGGACTGGTGCTACCCGGCCTGGCCAACGCGCACTCGCACGCCTTCCACCGGGCGCTGCGGGGCCGCACCCAGGCCACCCGTGGCAGCTTCTGGTCCTGGCGCGACCTGATGTACCGGGTGGCCGGGCGGCTCGACCCGGACGGCTACCACACCCTGGCGCGGGCGGTGTACGGCGAGATGGCCCTGGCCGGGATCACCTGCGTGGGCGAGTTCCACTATCTGCATCACGATGCGGAGGGCACCCGCTACGCCGACCCGAACGCGATGGGCCACGCCGTGATCGAGGCGGCCCGCGCCGCAGGCGTCCGGATCACCCTGCTGGACACGCTCTATCTGACCGCCGGGGTGGACGGCTCGCCCCTGGCCGGGGTGCAGCGGCGTTTCGGCGACGCAGACCTGGACGGCTGGTCGGCACGGGTGGGCCTGCTACGCGACGCTCCGGACGTGCGGATCGGGGCGGCGCTGCACTCGGTCCGTGCGGTTCCGTCGTCGTGCATGGCCGAGTTCGCGGCCCGCACCGACGGATGGCCGGTGCACGTGCACCTCTCCGAGCAGCCGGCCGAGAACGAGCAGTGCCAGGCGGTGCACGGCTGCACGCCGGCCGAGCTGCTGAACCGGCACCATGTCTGGCGGCCGACCACCACCGCCGTCCACGCCACCCACCTGACCGGCCGCGACCGGGAGCTGCTCGGCGCCCAGCACGTCTGCCTGTGCCCCACCACCGAGCGGGACCTGGCGGACGGCATCGGACCGGCCCGCGCGCTGGCCGACGCGGGCGCTCGGCTCTGCCTGGGCAGCGACGGCCACGCGACGATCGACATGTTCGCCGAGATGCGCGGGCTGGAGATGCACGAGCGGCTGCACAGCCGCGAGCGTGGCCGGTTCAGCCCGGCCGAGCTGATCACCGCCGCCACCGCTGACGGGCACGCCTCACTCGGCTGGCCGGACGCCGGCCGGATCGCCGTCGGCCAGCGCGCCGACCTGGTGGCGCTCGCCATGGACACCGCCCGGACCGCCGGTGCCCTGCCGGACCAGGCCGTGTACGCCGCGGGCGCCGCCGACGTCACGGACGTGATAGTCGGGGGGCGGCCGATCGTCACCGGCGGCCGGCACACCGCCATCGACGTGCCGCGCGCCCTGCGCGAGGCGATCCCGGCGGCGCTCTTCTCGGCGGTGCTCCGATGAGCGGCCGGGAACCGACCGTGTCGCTGCTGGTGGACCGCATCGGCGAGCTGGTCACGCAGGACGGTCCGCCGCTGCGCGACGCCGCGCTGGTGACCGAGGGCGACCGGGTCGCCTGGGTCGGTCCGGCCGGACGAGCGCCGGCCGCCGACACCCGGATCGACGCCGCCGGCGCGGCCGTGTTGCCCGGTTTCGTCGACAGCCACACCCATGTGGTGTTCGCCGGGGACCGGGCGTCCGAGTTCGCCGCCCGGATGGCCGGCCGGCCGTACACCGGGGGCGGCATCCGCACCACGGTGGCGGCCACCCGCGCGGCGAGCGACGACGAGCTGCGTGCCACCGCCCGGCGCCTGGTGGCGGAGGCGCGCCGGCAGGGCACCACCACGATCGAGATCAAGAGCGGGTACGGACTGAGCGTCCCGGACGAGGCTCGCAGCCTGCGCATCGCCCGGGAATGGACGACGGAAACCACGTTCCTGGGCGCGCATGTGGTGCCCGAGGGCGATCCGGACGACTACGTCGCCCTGGTCACCGGGCCGATGTTGGACGCCGCGGCCCCGCATGCCCGGTGGATCGACGTGTTCTGCGACAGGGGCGCCTTCGACGGCGAACAGGCGGCGGCGGTCCTTGCCGCCGGGCGCCGGGCCGGCCTGCTCCCCCGCGTGCACGCGAACCAGCTTGAGGCCGGGCCGGGCGTGCAGGTCGCGGTGCGGGCCGACGCGGCAAGCGCGGACCACTGCACGCACCTGACACCGGCCGACGTGGACGCGCTCGCCGCGTCGGACACCGTGGCCACGCTGCTTCCGGGTGCGGAGTTCGCCACCCGGTCGCCCTACCCGGACGCCCGGCGGCTGCTCGATGCCGGGGTGACCGTGGCGCTGGCCACCGACTGCAACCCGGGATCGTCCTACACCTCGTCGATGCCGTTCTGCATCGCGCTGGCCGTGCGCGAGATGCGGATGACCCCCGACGAGGCGCTGTGGGCGGCGACCGTGGGTGGCGCCCGGGCGCTGCGCCGCGACGACATCGGCCGCCTCGTCCCCGGCGCACGTGCCGACCTGCTGATCCTCGACGCACCATCCGCCCTGCATCTGGCCTACCGGCCGGGGGTGCCGCTGATCCGCACCGTGCTGAGGGATGGCGTGCCCGGAGACAAGGGAGTGCCGCAATGATCGTCACCGTGGACACCACCGGCGTCGCCGCGGGCGACGTGGTCGCCGTCGCCCGGCACGGCGCCCGGGTGGCGCTGTCCGACGCCGCCATCGAGGCGATGGCGCGCAGCCGCGCCATCGTGGACCGCATCGAGGCGTCCGGACGCCCGGTGTACGGCGTGTCGACCGGGTTCGGCGCGCTGGCCGGAACGCCCATCGCCACGCCGCGCCGCGCCGAACTGCAGCACGCGTTGATCCGTTCCCACGCGGCCGGGGTGGGCGCGCCGATGCCACCGGAAGTGGTGCGGGCGATGATGCTGCTGCGCGTACGGTCGCTGGCGCTGGGCCTGTCCGGCGTGCGCCCGGACCTGGCGCAGGCGATGGTCGCCCTGCTCAATGCGGACGTGGTGCCGTGGGTGCCGGAGCACGGTTCGCTGGGCGCCTCCGGTGACCTGGCCCCGCTGGCGCACTGCGCCCTGGTGCTGCTCGGCGAGGGCTGGGTGCTCGGCAAGGACGGCAGCCGGGTGGCCGCCGCCGATGCGCTGCGCGAGGCCGGGCTGGAGCCGCTGCGGCTGGCCGCCAAGGAGGGGCTGGCCCTGATCAACGGCACCGACGGGATGCTCGGCATGCTGCTGCTGGCCATCGCGGACGCCGGCCACCTGCTCGCCATGGCGGATGTGACCGCGGCCCTGGCCATCGAGGCGATGCTCGGCTCGGAACGACCGTTCCTACCCGAGCTGCATGCCATCCGGCCGCATCCCGGCCAGGCCGTCTCGGCAGCCAACATCCACCGGCTCCTGCAGAATTCGGCCATCATGGACTCGCACCGCGACGACCTGGCCCACGCGGTGCAGGACGCCTATTCGATGCGGTGCGCGCCGCAGGTGGCGGGTGCCGCCCGGGACACCCTCGACTTCGTGACCGCCACCGCCGAGCGGGAGCTGCGGTCGGTGGTGGACAACCCGGTGGTGCTGCCGGACGGGCGGGTCGAGTCGACCGGCAACTTCCACGGTGCCCCGCTCGGCTTCGCCGCCGACTTCCTCGCCATCGCCGCCGCCGAGGTGGGTGCGATCGCCGAACGCCGCGTGGACCGCCTGCTGGACGTGACCCGTTCCCGCCAACTGCCGCCGTTCCTGTCACCGGACGCCGGGGTGAACTCGGGGCTGATGATCGCTCAGTACACCGCGGCCGGCATCGTCGCGGAGAACCGTCGGCTGGCCGGGCCGGCCTCGGTGGACTCCCTGCCCACCAGCGGCATGCAGGAGGATCATGTGTCGATGGGCTGGGCGGCGACGCGCAAGCTGCGCACCGTGCTGGACAACCTGACGAGCCTGCTCGCGGTGGAGCTGCTGTCCGCCGTGCGCGGCCTGCAACTGCGCCGGCCGTTGACGCCCTCACCGGCGGGCCGGGCGGCGGTCATCGCGGTGGAGGAGTTCGCCGGGCAGCCCGGACCCGACCAGTTCCTCGCCCCGATCATCGACCAGGCCCGGTCGGTGGTGGCGGGGCGGGCGCTGCGCGCCCGGATCGAGGAGGCGGTCGGGGCGCTGGGCTGAACCGCCCCGGTCAGGCGCGCAGTTCCTTGGCCACCACCCGGGACAGGTTCCGGAAGGCCTTGCCGCGGTGGCTTATCGCGTCCTTTTCCGCCGGGGCGAGCTCGGCGTTGGTCCGGTCCTGGCCGTCGCCCAGGAAGATCGGGTCGTAGCCGAAGCCGCCGTCGCCGCGCCCGGCGCGCAGGAGGCGACCCGGCTGTCGCCCCTCCACCAGGTGTTCCCGGCCGTTGGGCAGCACCAGCGCCGCCGCGCACACGAACGCCGCGCCGCGCAGCTCGTCCGGCACGTCGGCGATCTGGGCCAGCACCAGTTCCAGGTTCGCCCGGTCGTCGCCGTGCCGGCCGCACCATCGGGCGCTGAACACACCCGGCATGCCGGACAGCGCATCCACGGCCAGACCGGAGTCGTCGGCCACCGTCGGCAGCCCGGTCCGCTCCACGCCGGCACGGGCCTTGATCAGCGCATTCTCACCGAATGTCAGCCCGGTCTCCGGCACCTCCGGGTAATCGACCACCGAGTCGATACCGCGAAGCGTGACTTCGCTGGCACCCAGCGCAACATCGAGGATGCGCTGCAACTCGACAAGCTTCTTCTTATTCGCGGTCGCGACCAGCAGCGGCGACCCCCCGGTCACGGCGTCAGCGCCTTGCGCTGCGCCTCGGCCAGCTCCGCGCACCCGGCCACGGCCAGGTCCAGCAGCGAGTCGAGCTGTTCCCGCCGGAACACGTTGGCCTCGCCGGTGCCCTGCACCTCGACGAAATCGCCGTCGCCCGTGCAGACGACGTTCATGTCGACCTCGGCGGCCACGTCCTCCAGGTACATCAGGTCGAGGCGCGGCTCGCCGTCGATCACCCCGACGCTGACCGCCTGGATCGAACGGTGCATCACCTTGTCCACCTTGCCGGCCAGCGTCTTGCGCCCGGCCAGCCAGGTCACGGCATCGTGCAGCGCCACGTAGGCGCCGGTGATGGCGGCGGTGCGGGTGCCGCCGTCGGCCTGCAGCACGTCGCAGTCGAGCACGATCGAGTTCTCGCCCAGCGCCTTGAGGTCGATGCAGGCACGCAGGCTGCGCCCGATCAGACGGGAGATCTCCTGAGTGCGGCCACCGACCCGGCCCTTGACGCTCTCCCGGTCACCGCGGGTGTTGGTGGCGCGGGGCAACATCGCGTATTCCGCGGTGACCCACCCCAACCCGGAACCCTTGCGCCAGCGGGGCACACCCTCGGTGACGCTGGCGGTGCACAGCACCCTCGTGTCGCCGAACTCCACGAGCACCGACCCCTCGGGATGGATGCTCCAGCCACGGCTGAGGCTGACGGGTCGCAGTTGGCCGGGCGCGCGGCCGTCGGGGCGTGCCATGCGGACCACCCTATGACAGGGCACACGGCGCGAACCGCGCCGGGGGCGGGTGCGTCCGGCGAGCCGCCGGCGCCGGCGGTGCGATCAGGCCGGGTCAGCGCCGCGGGAGGCCCAGGCTCCGGCCGCGGCGGGCACCGCCGGGCGCAGCGCGGCCTGCCGGGGCGCGGCGGGCACCCGGGAGTCCGGCGCCGTAACGCCGTGCGCCCGCAGGAACCCGGCCACCGCCTGCGGCCAGCCGAACAGTTCGGCGCGGGCCCGCGCCGACGCGCGGCGCTCCTGCTCCGGGCGGTCCATGAGCCGCCGGACACCCTCGGCGAAGGCGTCCGCCGTGCCGCGGACCGCGACGCCGGCGTCGCCGACCACCTCGGGCAGCGCGCTCGCCGCGTTGACCACCACCGGGGTGCCGCAGGCCAGGGCCTCCAGGGCGGCCAGCCCGAACGTCTCCACCGGCCCCGGCGCGACCATCACGTCGGCGCTGGCCAGCAACGCGGCGACCGCCGAGCGCTCGGCGATGTGGCCGGCGAAACGCACCGGCAGCCGGGCGGCCCGATAGGCCAGCGCGGTGCGACGCGACCCGTCACCGGCCACCGCCAGCACCGCCGGCGCCCTGGTCCCCCGCAGCGCGGCGAGGGTGTCCACGGCCAGCTCCGGACGCTTGTCCGCGGACAGCCGGCTGCAGTAGACGACGAGCAGTTCGTCGGGGCGCGCATAGCGGGCACGCACCGCCGCGTCGGCGGCGCTCGGGTGGAACTCGTCCAGGTCGACGCCGAGCGGGACCTCGACCAGGTTGGGCACGCCCAGGCGGCGGAACTCCGCGGCGGCGTACGCGGTGGTGCACACGATCTGGTCGTACGCCTCGGCGGTGTAGCGGTTGAGACGGTCCGCCAGGCGCGTGCGGGCCGGCATGCCCCAGACACCCATCAGGCCGGCCAGACTCTCGTGGGAGACCATCATCGAGCCGACGCCCCGCTGGCGGGCCCACCGGCCGGTCCAGCGCAGGGTGGACCGGTCAGACACCTCGATGCGGTCCGGCTCCAGCTCGTCCAGCAGGCGGGTCAGCTCCCGGCGGCCGGCGAGCACACGGTAGCCGCCGGTGCGGGGCAGCTTGGCACCCGGCAGCGTGATGACGCGGCCCTGGCTGGTCATCTCGTCGCTGCGCTGCCGACCCGGGATGATCAGCACCGACTGGTGGCCCGCCCGCTGGTAGCCCTCGCCGAGATTGCGCAGCGCCGTGCGGAGACCGCTGGAGCGGGCCGAGACGAAGTTCGCCAGTCGGACGATGCGCATAGCAGGCCACTCCAAATTTCCGGAGCCGGGGGGCTCAGAGATCGTAGCGGGAACCGGGGCGAACCACCTCCACCGGTCCCTCATATGCCGCACAAGCGGCCTCCACAGTAGAAGCCTCACTGACCCACGCCGGAACGAGGTGGGTCAGCAATAACTTGCCGACCTCTGCCTTGGTCGCCGCCTCACCTGCCTCCCCGCCGGTGAGATGCAGGTCAGGGGGGTTGTCCACGCCGTCCAGGTAGCTCGCTTCACAGAGGAAGAGGTCGGCGTTCTGGGCCAGGCGCAGCAGCGCCTCACAGGGCGCCGTGTCCGAGGAGTAGGCAAGCACTCGCCCACCGTGCTCGACGCGGACGCCGTACGTCTCGATGGGATGGTTGACCCTGTCGACGGTGACCGCGAAGGGGCCGATCGGGAACGTCCCCGGCTCAAGACCGTAGAACGTGTAGACGTCGTCGACCGGTTCCGCCTCGGAGCTGTAGGCCCCGGCGATCCGCTCGGCGGCACCCAGCGGCGCGTAAACCGGAACCGGCGGACGCGGTCCTGACGGATCGTAGCGACGGACCACCACGTACGCACAGGCGTCGAGCATGTGATCGCAATGCAGATGCGTGATCACGATCGCATCGACACTGTTGAGATCCGCGTAGCGCTGAAGTGCCGACAGCGACCCCGATCCGAAGTCGATGAGGAGCCGGAAACCCTGGGCTTCCACGAGGTAGGCAGAGCATGCCGACTCGGGGCCCGGGAAACTGCCGGCACAGCCGAGGACGGTCAGTCGCATGCAGGTCCCTCTGACTCACGCAGGGTCGGGACGGCTCGCCCGGCGCCTCCGGAAGACCGGCCCGTCAAGATCACATCAGACCAGCCAATCACGCAGCGAAGCGTACGCCGTGACCAGCGCACCCGGTAAATGTCTGATGGATTTGTCGCAAAATCGACAACGTACATCACACACTCCGTGACCTCGGCCTCTGTCTGCGCGTTACGCGCCGTGAGTCGCATGCGTTGCACAGCGTAAAGACCATCACGGATGCATGGGAGGCGCAGTGACAACCGAACTGGACTCACCCACCGGGGTACTTCCCTTCGGCTGGGAATCGACACACGGCACGCCGGAACCCGCCGCGGAGCAGAGCCTGTTCCGCTTTCCGGCGGTGCACGACCCGGCACCGGGCAACCGCCGGTTGCTGCTCATGTCGCTGCTCGCGAGCGCGCTCGGCATGGTGGCGGTCGGGGTGGGCCTGGTCGCCGCGGTGTCCACCATCGCCGGCCGACCGCCCGGCTGGTACGCCCCGGTGCTGGTGCTGGCCGGCCTGCTGAGCGTGGCGCTGGCGGTGGGTGGGTTTCTGTCCATCCACCGGCGGGCGCTGCCCTACGTACTGCTGCTTGCCGCGTCGGTGCCATTGGCCGCCGACGTGCTCATCGCGATCGCCTACTGACGAATCACCTCCGCGTCGCGACGGCTCGCCAACGCCCACACGAGCGCGCGGCCGTCGCGACGCGGTCCCGGACCCCTCAGGCCCAGAGCTGGCCTTCGAGCGCGTCCTCCGCCTCGGACAGGGTGCCGCCGTAGGCGCCGGTGGAGAGGTATTTCCAGCCCCCGTCGCAGATCACGAACGCCACGTCGGCGCGGCGGCCGGCCTTGACCGCCTCGTGCGCCACCGCGAGCGCCGCGTGCAGGATCGCGCCGCTGGAGAAGCCGGCGAAGATGCCCTCCACCTCGACCAACTGACGGGTGCGCAACACGGCATCGCGGGTGCCGACGGAGAACCGCCGGTTCAGCACCGAGGCGTCGTAGAGCTCGGGCACGTACCCCTCGTCGATGTTGCGCAGGCCGTAGACGAGCTCGCCGTAACGCGGCTCGGCGGCCACGATCTCGATGCCGTCGACCTTCTCGCGCAGGAAGCGGCCGGTGCCCATGAGCGTGCCGGTGGTGCCCAGCCCGGCCACGAAGTGGGTGATCGTGGGCAGGTCGTGAAGCAGCTCCGGACCGGTCGTCTGGTAGTGCGCCTGGGCGTTGGCCGTGTTGCCGTACTGGTAGAGCATCACCCAGTCGGGATGCTCGGAGGCGATCTGCTTGGCGGTGGCGACGGCCTGGTTCGACCCGCCCGCGGCCGGCGAGAAGATGATCTCCGCGCCGTACATCCGGAGGAGTTGGACGCGCTCGGCGGAGACGTTCTCCGGCATCACGCAGACCAGCCGGTAGCCGCGCAACTTCGCCACCATGGCCAGGGATATTCCAGTGTTTCCGCTGGTCGGTTCGAGGATGGTGTCCCCGGGGCGGAGGCGTCCGGCCTCCTCGGCCTGGCGCACCATGAACAACGCCGGCCGGTCCTTGATGCTGCCGGTCGGGTTGCGGTCCTCCAGTTTGGCCCACAGACGCACCGGCGGTGCCCCGTCGGGCACCGTCGGCGACAGGCGCGGCAGGCCCACCAGCGGTGTGCCGCCGCAGGCGTCCAGCAGGCTCTCATAGCGAGCCATCGTCGATTACCGCCCGGTGCGGGCCGCGGCGCGCTGTCCGGCGATCGCAGCCGCCGCCACGAAGCCGAGCGCGCCGCCGGCCACGGCCGGCAGGATCGTGATGGAGTCGCCGTCGGACAGCTTGGCGTCCAGTCCACCGAGGAACCGGATGTCCTCGTCGTTGACGTAGACATTGACGAAGCGGTGCAGACCGCCCTCGGCGGTGACCAGGCGGCCCTTCAGCCCGTTGTGCCGGGCGTCCAGGTCGTCGAGGAGACCGCCGAGCGTGTCACCGGAGCCTTCGACGACCTTGGCGCCGCCGGTGTAAGAGCGCAGGATGGTAGGAATGCGAACTTCGATAGCCATGGAAGATGATGCTCCTATTGTCGTTCTCTGGACAGGCCGGGCTGCGAGCGATCGCTCAGCGACACTCGTAGAAGACCGACACCGGGCTCTGCCCAAACATGTACGACTGCACGGGACTCACCATCATGCGTCAACCGTCGCATCCACGATGTTGACCTCTTCCTCGGTCACCACGCCGTCCACGATACGGAACGAACGGATTTCCTCGGAATCCGGTTCACGGGTCGACACCAGCAGATAATGCGCGCCGGGCTCACCGGCGAACGACACGTCGGTGCGGGACGGGTACGCCTCCGTCGCGGTGTGCGAGTGGTAGATCACCACCGGCTCCTCGTCGTTGTCGTCCATCTCGCGCCAGACGCGCAAATGCTCCATCGAGTCGAACTCGTAGAAGGTCATCGACCGGGCCGCGTTCTCCATCCGGATGTGCCGCGCCGGCAGGTCCCGGCCGATCGGCCCGGCGACGACACCACAGGCCTCGTCGGGGTGGTCCCGGCGGGCGTGGGCGACGATCGCATCGATGATCGCGCTGTCGATGGTCAGCACACGCACCACCCTACCGTGACCCGTCGGGCACACCGAGGTGTCGGTGCCCACACGCCGATCCGGCAGACTCCCGTCAACGCCGGGTGATCAACGCGTTCAGCAGGGATTCCTGCAGATATCCGAGGTACGCATAGACGGAGAGCTGGAAGACCCGGCTGGACGCGGGATCGTGCACCGCCGCGTCGTCCAGTTCGGCGCCGAGATCGGTGTCGGCGCGAATGTCGAGCCGGGTGCCCATGGCCAGCCGCGCGTCGTTGATGGCGCGCAACCAGGCCTCCGCCGTCTCGGCGTCGAGCCGGACCTCGCTGGGGCCGTCACCATCCGGCAGCGCGGCCAGAATCGCGCCCGCCTGGTCGATCTTCCCGGTCTTCAGTTCGCCCTCGGTGTAGAGCCGGAAGTCGGCGGAGTCGGCGGGCATCTCCGGATAGATGTCCGGGAAGAGCCGGTCCACCACCGGGTCGCCGTGCTCGAAACCGTCGGTCAGCAGACCGATCACCTCGCCGGCGACTTTGCGCAGCACACGCACCTCGTCCACGGCGAACGTCGCCACGCAGACCTGACCGCTGCGTCGGAACATGCTGTTACCCACCCGCCAGTCACGCTCTGTCGACAGTTGCCCACAGGCCGTAGCCGTGAAGCTGGTTGGCGTCCATCTCCATGCGCTCTCGCGTACCGATGGAGACGACCGCTTTGCCCTTGTTGTGCACTTCCATCATGAGCTGCTCGGCCTTGTCGTAGCTGTAGCCGAACAACTTCTGAAACACCCAGGTGACGTACGACATCAGGTTCACCGGATCGTCCCAGACGATCGTCACCCACTGGCGTTCGCCAAGCGGAACCTCCTCGATCTCCGGCATCTCGACGGGAGCGACCTGAGGTAACGCCATGGCCCCTATCGTGCCACGCGGCCGGGGCGGGCGTCCCGACCCGCCGACGGCAGCCGCTCCGGGCTGCGACTTCTCGCCCGGTCGCGGATGCGCGGGCGGCCCCCGCTTCGCCGGCCACGGCGCCGCTCGGGCGGCGCCGGGCGCCCGGATCCGCCCCGCCAGGCGGATCCGGGCACGTTCGCCGGTATGGCGACCGTACGATCCGTCGCGGGGGCACCGACACCCACCGGGCTACTCAGCACCACCGGAAGACCTACTCATTGTCATTATCGGTACAGCCAGTGACACCAGCATGACGGATCTCGATATGCTGCTTCGGTGGGACTTTGGGTCTTCGTGGGACGCGACGACGAAAAGTCCCGGCTGACCAGCGCCGTAACCGGTCCCGGCCGCGGCCTCGTCCTCAGCGGCACCGCCGGGCTCGGCAAGAGCCGGCTCCTGCAGGAAGTCGTCGCTGCCCTCCCGAGCTGCCAATACGCGGTGCATGTGGCCACCGCCACCCTCGCCAGCTCGGGCCTGCCGTTCGGCGGCGTCGCGCAAATGCTGCCACCCGGCCAACCCACCGGGCTGTCCCCCGCCGGACTGCTGCGCTGGGCCGTCGACACCCTCCACGCCGAAGCCGGCGAGCGGCCCCTCGTGCTCGCCGTCGACGATCTCCATCTGCTGGACCCGCCCTCCGCCGCCCTGGTGCATCTGCTGGTCCGCGAGGGTGCCACGCTGCTCGGCACGGTACGCACCGCCGAACGGGTGCCGTCGCCCTTGATGTCGCTGTGGACCGAAGGGCTGGTCCGGCACGCCGAGTTGCGTCCGCTGACGGCCGGGGAGAGCGCGGAACTGCTCGCCGCGATGCTGGGCGGTCCGGTGCATGCCGGCTCGGCCGATCGGCTCGTGCGGTTGGCCGGCGGGAATCCCCTGCTGCTGCGCGAACTGGTGATGGCAGCGGCCGACGGCTCAGAGATGACCGAGTCGTACGGCGTCTGGCGCTGGACCGGCAGGCTGTGCCTGGCGCCCAGCCTGGCCGACCTGGTGGACACCCGGATCGGCACGCTGACCCCGGGCGTGCGGCAAGTGCTGGAGCTGGTCGCGTTCGGCGAACCGATCGGCCTCAGCGCGCTGCTGGACGCGACCGACGCCGACGATGTCGAGGCCGCCGAGGAACGCGGGCTGATCACCGTGCTGGACGACGGTCGGCGGCGCAACGTGCACCTGGGCCACCCGCTGTACGGCGAGGTGGTCCGCCGCGGATGCCCGCGCACCCGCGGTCGGCGCCTGCTCGCAACGCTCGCGGACATGGTCGACGGCACCGGCGCCCGGCGCCGCGGCGACCTGCTCCGCACCGCGGTGTGGCGGATCGACTCGGGCACCCGGATGGACGGTGGCCGGCTGCTCGACGCGGCGGCGCAGGCCTTCGCCCGCTTCGACCTCGAACTCGCGCAACGCCTGGGCGAGGCGGCCGGCGACGCCGGGGCCGGATACCCGGCTTCCGAACTTGTCGCCACCGCGCTGCTCTTCGCCGACCAGCCGGAGCGCGCCGTGGCCGTGCTGGACGCCGCCGAGACCCGCCAGGCCGCCGGCGCGCGGCTGCGCACCGCGCACGCCTCGGTCGCGTTCTGGGGGCTGGGCCGCACCGACGCGCCGGACCGGCTCGGCGCCGTCGCCGCCGACGACCCGGGCGACGGCGCCCGGATGACCGCCGTGGAAGCGCTGATGCGGCTGCAGATGCGCCAGTTGACCCCGGCCCGCGCCGGGGCCACGCGGGCGCTGACCGACCCGGCCGCGGACGCACCGACCCGCGACATCGCCCGCTGCGTGCTCGCCTTCCTCGCCGCCACCGGAGGCGACCCGGCCACCGCCACCGACCTGATCGCGGACGTCACCACGAACACCTCCGCGTGGCGCTGGGACGCTCCGGCGCTCGGATTCGCGCTGCCCATCGCGCTCGGCACGCGCGTCAGCATCACCTACGACCTGGACGGCATCGACGAGATCCTGGCTGCCGAGTTCGCCGGCCTGGCGCATACCGGCGGATTCGGCGTCGGCGCCGGATGGATCTCCCTCCTCCAGGCACACGCCGCCTGGCTGCGGGGGCGCACCGGCGAGGCGTTGCAGGCCACCAACCAGGCGTGCGCGGCGTTGAGTGCGAACCGGCTGTACGACGGCAACGCCCACGCGGCGCGGGCCAACGCCGCCGCCATTCGTGGTGACATCGATCTGGCCCACGAGTCGATGGCGGTCGCCGACGGGGCCGACGCGAGCTGCGCTGGCCTGTACTACCCGTGGCGTTCTCAGGCCCGGGTGTGGACCGCGGCGTGCGCCGGCGACGTGCCCACCGCGATCCGCCATCTCCTTGAGTTGATCATCCGGCTGCGCACGGATGGCTTCCACGGACACGAGCTGCTGGCCCTGTACGACTTGACCCGTCTCGGCCGGCCGGAACTGGCCGCCGCCCGGATGAGCACCTTGCTGGCCGGCACGCCCGGCACCCGGATGACGGCGATGATGCTGCGGCACACCCGAGCCGCCGCCGATGGTTGCGGCGAGCAGTTGCTCGCGGTGTCCCGCGAGCTGCAGGCGCACGGATACATGGTCTTCGCGGCGGAGGCCGCGGCGGTCGCCGCCCGCACCTTCCGCGCCGCCCGGGATCCGCAGGCGCTGGCCGCCAGCACGCTGCTCGGCGACATCCTGGCGCGCTGCGACACCATGCGCACCCCCGCGCTGCGGACCGTCGGCCCGTCGCTGACCAGCCGGGAACGCCAGGTGGCCGAGCTGGCGGCGGACGGTGCCAAGAGCAAGGAAATCGCGGACGCGCTCTACCTATCGCCGCGCACGGTGGAGAACCATCTGCAGCGGGTCTACGGCAAGCTGGGCGTGAACCGGCGGGGTGAGCTGGCACCGGCGCTGCGATCGCTGCCGAAGCTTCAATAAAGTTGAGGGCGTGACGGATTACGCCCCCGCGATGCTGACCGACCAGTACGAGCTGACCATGATCAACGCAGCGCTCAAGGACGGCACGGCCGGTCGCCGCTGCGTGTTCGAGGTGTTCGCCCGACGACTGCCGATCGGCCGACGGTACGGCGTCGTGGCCGGCACCGGCCGCCTCATCGAGCTGATCCGGGGCTTCCGCTTCAGCGGCCGGGACATCGACTTCTTGCGTGCGGCCGAAGTCGTCGACCGGACCACCGCCGACTGGCTGGCGGACTACCGCTTCACCGGCGACGTCGACGGGTACGCCGAGGGTGAACTGTTCTTCCCCGGTTCTCCGCTGCTCACCGTGTCCGGGAGCTTCGCCGAGTGCGTCCTGTTGGAGACGCTGGTGTTGTCCGTGCTGAACCACGACAGCGCGGTGGCGGCGGGTGCTGCTCGCATGGTGACCGCGGCACGCGGGCGTCCGATCATCGAGATGGGCTCCCGCCGCACCCACGAGCGGTCCGCCGTCGCCGCGGCGCGGGCGGCCTACCTGGCCGGCTTCGCCTCCACGTCCAATCTGGCCGCGGGCGCCGCGTACGGGATTCCGACCACCGGCACGTCGGCGCACGCCTTCACGCTGTTGCACGACGACGAGCCGGCCGCGTTCGCCTCCCAGGTCGACGCGCTCGGCAAGAACACCACCTTGCTGGTGGACACCTACGACATCGGACAGGGCATCCGCAACGCGATCGCGGTGGCCGGCCCCGATCTGCGGGCGATCCGCATCGACTCGGGCGACCTGTCGGTGCTCGCGCAGCACTCCCGCGAGCTGCTGGACTCGCTCGGCGCCACGGAAACCAAGATCATTGTGTCCGGCGACATGGACGAGCACTCGATCGCCGCGCTCGCCGCCGAGCCGGTGGACCTCTACGGCGCCGGTACGGCCGTGGTCACCGGCTCCGGAGCGCCGACCGCCGGTCTGGTCTACAAGCTCGTGGAGGTGGACGGGCGCCCGGTGGTCAAGCGCTCGGAGCACAAGGCGACGGTCGGTGGCCGCAAGACCGCGGTCCGGCGGCACAAGCCGACGGGCACCGCCATCGAGGAGATCATCGTGTCCCAGGGCGTGCCGGACCACCAGGCCAACGACCGGCTGTTGCAGCGCTCGTTCGTCGCCGGCGGTGAGACCGTCGAGCAGCCCACGCTGGCGGACTCCCGGGAGCACCTGCGCCAGTGCCTCATCTCCATCCCGTGGGAGGGGCTGAAGCTCTCCGCTGGCGACCCGGCGATTCCGGTCACCTTCATCACCAACATCTAGGAGTCCGTACGATGTCCCGCGCTCTGATCATCGTCGACGTGCAGAACGACTTCTGCGAAGGCGGCTCGCTGGCCGTGGCCGGCGGCGCCGCGGTGGCCGCCGGCATCTCACTGGTGCTGGACAAGGCCGGTGACCGATGGGACCACGTGGTGGCCACCAAGGACTACCACATCGACCCCGGCGGCCACTTCAGCGATCATCCCGACTTCGTGGAGTCGTGGCCCGCCCACTGCGTGGTGGGCACCGACGGTGCCGAGTTCCATCCGGAACTGGTCACCCACCGGATCGAGGACGTCTTCCACAAGGGTCGGCACTCCGCCGCGTACTCCGGTTTCGAAGGCAGCACGGAGTCCGGCGTGCGGCTGGCGGACTGGCTGCGGGAGCGCGGCGTGACCGAGGTCGAGATGGTCGGCATCGCCACCGACCACTGCGTGCGCGCCACCGCGCTGGACGCGGTGGCGGCCGGTTTCGGCACCACCGTCCTGCTGGAGCTGACCGCTGGCGTCTCCGCGGCCACCACCGAGGCCGCCCTGCGCGAGTTCCGCACGGCGTCGGTGGCGACCACCGGCGAACCGATCGTCGCGCCGAGCTGACTCAGCGCGCCGGCTCGGCGCCCGCGGACGGCTCGGCCTCCGCGGCTAGCACAGCGCCCGCGGCCGGCACAGCCGTGTCCAGTCGGATCATCCGCTGCGCGGCGGCGGCCCGCCGCTCGTCCGCGCGGCGGCGCAGCTCGGTCGGCAGCACCGCCAGCGCGACAAGCATGCCCAGGCCGCCGACGGCGGCAAATCCCCACGGCGGGGACAGCGCGTCCATCGCCGCACCGGCCACTGGTGCGCCGAGCGCCACACCGACGGTCAGCGACGAATTGTGCAGGCCCATCGCTTCGCCGCGCGCCGCCGCCGGAGCAAGACGGCTCACCACGTCCGCCGTTGCCGTGATGGTCGGCGCGCACAGCGCCCCGGCCGGGATCATCAGCACGGCGAGCAGCCACCACTGATGCCCGCCGAGACCGACCGGCACGGTCACCACCGCCATCGACGCGAGCAGCGTCAGCGGCGACAGGCTGCGGTTCCCTGTCCCGTAGGCGAAACCGCCGAGCATCGAATAGGCCGCCCAGACCGCGTAGACCAGGCCGGTCCACTCGACCTGGCCGGTTCCCCGCAGGTTGCCGATGATGGCCACGTCGGTGCCGCTGAGCACCACCGTGGAGGCCATGGTGACCGCGAGCACGGCGACGAACCGAGGCGTCACCCAGCTACGACGCGGCACCCGGGCGGCCACTGACGTCGGCTCCTCGCCGCGGCCCCGAATCGGCGGGTCGAGCCAGAAGAGACCAATGCCGGAGATCAGGATGCCGGCTCCCAGCGCGAACATCGCGGGACGCCCGCCGACCGTGGTGGCGACCACGACGCCCAGCGCCGGCCCGGTCATGAACGAGATCTCCGTGGCGATCGAATCCAGCGAGAAGGCGGCCCGCCGGTGAGACTCCGGGGCGAGCGCCGCGATGGACTGCCGGGCCACCGCGAAGGCGGGCAGCGTGACGATGCCGCCGACCAGTGCGGCGAGCAGCACCGCCCAGTACGGCATGGCCTGCGCGCTGGTCCAGAAGGTGACCTCGCCCACCGTGGTGAGCACCAGGACCGGCCGCAGACCACGGCCGTCCATCAAACGCCCCATGATCGGCGCGCCGAGAGAACTGCCGATGGTGAAGGCGGCGGTGGCCAGACCGGCGAGGCCGTATCCGCGATGCAGGTCCTGCACCACGTGCAGGGTGATGACCACCGGCCCCGCCGCGATCGGGATGCGCGCCAGCGTCGCCACCACCAGCAGCGAACGGATGCCGCGCAGGGCGAGCGTCTCCTTGTAAGGCGTGAGTGTCATTGCGGTCCTAACCTCCGCCCGCCATCCTGCGCCACGGGTACGACACTTGGCCAAGGCATTTAGGGGTGACGTCCGCCTCCACGCACGCGTAACGGCCCGCCTCCGCTTGAGCGGAGGCGGGCCGTTGCGCGCGTGCGTCGTCAGTCGCGGTTACCGGAGGTGTCCTCCACGTAGCTCGCGCCGCCGTCGGAGTCACCGGACAACGGGCGGGCACCACCCTCGGGCGGACCGGGGAGGTGCGCACCGGCGGCCAGCTCCGGGAACTTGGCGTCGAACGCCGGCCGCTCGGAGCGGATCCGCGGCATCCTGTCGAAGTTGCGCAGCGGCGGCGGGCAGGACGTGGCCCACTCCAGCGAGTTGCCGTGGCCCCACGGGTCGTCCACGGTGACCAACTGGCCCACCTTGTAGGACTTCCACACGTTGTAGATGAACGGCAACGTGGAGGCGCCCAGCACGAACGACCCCAGGGTGGAGATCGTGTTCAGCGTGGTGAAGCCGTCCGTGGGCAGGTAGTCGGCGTACCGCCGGGGCATGCCCTCGGTGCCGAGCCAGTGCTGCACCAGGAACGTGGTGTGGAAACCGATGAAGGTCAGCCAGAAGTGGACCTTACCCAGCCGGTCGTCGAGCATCCGGCCGAACATCTTCGGGAACCAGAAGTAGATGCCGGAGAACACCGCGAACACGATGGTGCCGAAGAGCACGTAGTGGAAGTGCGCGACCACGAAGTACGAGTCGGAGACGTGGAAGTCGATCGGCGGCGCGGCGAGCAGCACGCCGGACAGACCGCCGAACAGGAACGTCACCAGGAAGCCGATGGCGAACATCATCGGCGTCTCGAAGCTGATCTGACCGCGCCACATGGACCCGATCCACACGAAGAACTTCATGCCGGTCGGCACCGCGATCATGAAGCTCAGGAAGCTGAAGAAGGGCAGCAGCACCTGGCCGGTGACGAACATGTGGTGCGCCCACACGCTCATCGACAGGCCGCCGATCAGCAGCGTCGCGGCGACCAGGCCCTTGTAGCCGAACACCGGCTTGCGGCTGAACACCGGGATGACCTCGGTGATGATGCCGAAGAACGGCAACGCCACGATGTAGACCTCGGGATGACCGAAGAACCAGAACAGATGCTGCCAGAGCATCGGCCCACCGGTGTTCACGTCGAAGACGTGCGCGCCGAGCACCCGGTCGGCGGCGAGCGCGAACAGCGCCGCGGCCAGGAACGGGAACACCATGATCACCAGGAGGCTGGTGACCAGGATGTTCCAGGTCATGATCGGCATCCGGAACATCGTCATGCCGGGCGCGCGCAGCGTCAGGATCGTGGTGATCATGTTGACGCCGCCGAGGATCGTGCCCAGGCCGGAGATGGCCAGGCCGACCACCCACATGTTCCCGCCCACGCCGGGCGAGTGCAGGCCGTCGCTCAGCGGCGTGTAGGCGAACCAGCCGAAGTCGGCCGCGCCGCCGGGCGTCAGGAACCCACCGATGGCGATCAAGCCGCCGAACAGGTAAAGCCAGTAGGCGAACGCGTTGAGCCGCGGGAACGACACGTCCGGCGCGCCGATCTGGATCGGCACCACGAAGTTGGCGAACGCGAACACGATCGGCGTCGCGAAGAACAGCAGCATGATCGTGCCATGCATGGTGAAGAGCTGGTTGTACTGCTCGGGCGACAGGAACTGCATGCCCGGACGGGCCAGCTCGGCGCGCATCAGCAGGGCCATCAGGCCGCCCAGCATGAAGAACACGAAGGCGGTGATCATGTACATGATCCCGATCTGCTTCGCGTCGGTCGTGCGGAGAACCCGCGCGAAGGCTGAGCCCCTGACCTGCGGTCGCACCGGCCAGGGCCGGGTCACGATCGGCTTAGGCGCGACAGTCGTCACGGATCGCCTCCGGTGTCTCGTTCGTCCCACTCCGGGTGCGCCTCGGGAAAGGCGTACCTCGCAGGCAGAATAATCCCCCGCCGGGTCTGCGCGGGCGCGGGGGCACCAATCCGAACGAGCTCGCTCAGAACGGAAGGATCAGCTCGCGGTAGTGGTCCGTGAAGATCCGCTGGCCGCGCCTCCGCAGCATCGGATCGCGCAGCGTGGGCGGGACCTCGCAGGTGCGGTCGCGCTCCAGAGTCCGCTCGCGCATCTGAACGCAGCGCGGCCGACGACGCTTCTCGTAGGCGTCCAGTGCGGCCGGGATGTCACCGGACGACTCGCGCAGCACCTCGCCGAGCACCACCGCGTCCTCCAGCGCCATCGCAGCGCCCTGCGCCAACGTCGGCGCGGTCGCGTGCGCGGCGTCACCGACCAGCAGCACCGGCCCGGCATGCCACCGGTCCAGCACCACCTCGTCGGTGTGCGCGACCTGCACCGTCTCCATGGCCTCCAGAACCGCCGGGACGTGCCCGCCGAAGTCGGCGAACAGCTCCCGCACGCGTGCCAGCGGGTCCTCCGCGTCGGGCGTGCCGGCGGTCACGATCTCGTCGGCATAGCAGTACAGCCGCCGGCCACCCATCGGCATCATCTGGAACGCGCATCGCCGGCCGAGCAGGACGGTCAGGTCGGACAGCGGCGGGGCGCCGCGCACCACGCTGCGATAGACGACCTGGCCGGTGGGCGTCGCGGCAGCGCCCAGGCCGGCATGCACCCGGACCGACGATCGGCGCCCGTCCGCGCCGATCACCAGGTCGTACTCGGCCACCCGGCCGTCCCGGAAGTCGACCTTCACCGCGCCGTCGACCGCCTGCAACGCGCTCACTTCCGTGTCGTAGCGAACCTCACCACCCACCCCGGTGAGCAGCACCCGCTGCAGCTCGCCGCGGGAGAGCGCACGCGACTCGCCGACACCCGCCCAGATCGCGGCGGCGTCCAGCTCGAAGAGCCCGCGGGCACGGGAATCGAGGAAGATCATCCGAAAGATGAGATCGCCGAGGGGACGCAACGGTGCGTCCAGGCCGAGCCGGCGCATGGCCCGGATGGCGTTGCCGGGGAGGAAGATCCCGGCCGCCGGAACCACACTGGCGGACAGCTTGTCGACCACATCGGGCCGGAAGCCGGCCACCCGAAGGCCCCTGGCCGCCGCGAGACCGGCGATGCCGGCGCCCACGACAAGGATGCGCAAGGACATCGCGACAACGCCTCCGAGACGGTGAACGACACGCTTGGGAGCCAAGACACTACTCGCCGCCACCTGTACGCGGAAGACGCGATCTTGTGGCGCTTGGGATGTTTTGCACCTCCCCGCCCATGTTCGACCACCCGCCGGACCAGCCGACAGCCCACCATGGGCCGCGGTGACGACGATGATCGTCATGACCGACTCATCCGTTCGGACGAGGTCGTTGCGGAACTCCCGGCATAAAATGGCGGCGTTTGTGCGTGGCGCCGCTGCCACGGTCTGGACAACTTCTTCCGCCGTCCACCGAATCGAGACGTTGCTTTCGCTTGGATTCGAGCGCCGCCGTCCGATCCGATGATCTAGCGGGTTTACCCGGCGGTGCAGCGGAAAGGGTTTTACGACAGATGAACCTGGACCTGCCCGATCCGACCGCTGTGATCTCTGAGATGTCTGCTGAACTCTGGAATTCCGCCGTCCGTGTCCTCGACAAGAACTGGGCCGGTGACCATATGGTCCCGTCCCGCCGCCTCTATCCCCACCAGTGGAGCTGGGACGCCGCGTTCATCGCCGTCGGTCTCTGCTACGTGAATCCGTCCCGCGCCTGGCGGGATCTGCGCAGCCTCTTCGAAGCGCAATGGCCGGACGGCCGGGTGCCGCACATCGTCTTCGACCCGCACACCGCGGAGGGCGACTACTTCCCCGGCCCGGTGTTCTGGGACGTGCCCGCATACGGCGGTCGGCGCCCGCGCGGCAGCACCGCCCTGGTGCAGCCACCGTTGCACGCCGTCGCGGCGTGGGAGGTGTACCGCCGCGCCATGTCGCACGGCGCGGCGGCGGTCCGCGAGGCCCACGCCGCCCTCGAATGGCTCTATCCGCGGCTGGTCGCGCAACAGGACTATCTCACCGGTCACCGCGATGCCGGCGGTGCCGGGCTGGCCAGCATCGTGCACCCTTGGGAGTCCGGTCTGGACAACAGTCCCGCCTGGGACGCCGCCATGTCCGCGGTGCCGGCCGACCTCACGCTGCTGCAGAAATATCACCGGCGCGACCTGGACGTCGCGGACGCCGCGCACCGGCCCACCGACGTCGACTACGCGCGCTACCTCGGGCTGGTCCTGTCCTATCGCGACGGCGGGTACGCCGACGCCCACCTCGCCCGGGACCATGACTTCGTCGTGGAATGCCCTAACTTCAACGCCATCCTCGGCGCCGCCGAGATCGCCCTGGCACAGATCGCCGGAGTGCTCGGCGCCGACCCGCAGGTGCACCGGGCGCGCGCGCAACGCATCACCACGGCCATCGTGGACCGGCTCTACGACGCGCGGAGCCGCACCTTCCGGGTGCTGGACGTGCGTACCGGAGCACACAGCCCGGCCCGGTGCATCAGCGGCCTGGTCCCGCTGATCCTGCCGGACCTGCCTGCCTATTACGCGGACGACATCATGACGGAGGCCCGCTCGGCGCGCTTCGGCCTGCCGCAGCAGACGGACCTGCCGGCGCCCAGCTACGACCGGACCGCAGCCGACTTCGACACGCTGCGTTATTGGCGCGGGCCGGTCTGGATCAACGTGAACTGGCTGCTGCGTCGCGGCATGCTCCAGCACGGGTACCGGGATGAGGCGGAGGATCTGCGCACCGCGATGGTGCGCCTGGTGCATCGCTCCGGCGAGTACGAGTACTTCCACCCGATGACCGGCGAGGGCATCGGGGAGCCGGCGTTCTCCTGGACCGCCGCGCTCTCGCTGGACCTGCTGGCCGACCGTTCCATCCCGGCGTACGCCCGGGCCGCCTGACCACCGGCTGTCCGGCGGACGCACGGGGATCCGCGCGCCCGCCGGGTGGTCAGGACCGCGCCACGCCGTTCTCCGCGCCGATCGTCGTGTCGTCGCCGTGGCCGGTGTGCACCACGGTCTCCGGCGGCAGGGTGAGCAGCCGGTCCCGGATCGACGCCTCGATGGTGTCCCGATCGCTGTACGAGCGGCCGGTGGCGCCCGGGCCGCCTTGGAACAGGGTGTCGCCGGTGAAGACCGCGCCCAGCTCTGCCGCGTACAGGCAGACCGCGCCGGGGCTGTGTCCCGGCGTGTGGATGACCCGCAGCGCACCGATCTGCTCGCCGTCCGACAGCGCCCGCGGCATCGGCACATCCGGGTGGGTCAGCCGCCACAGCGGTTCCTCCAGCGGATGCAGAAACATCGGCGCGCCGGTGCGCCGTGCCAGTTCCGGAGCCACCCGCACGTGATCGTCGTGCGCGTGGGTCAGCACGATCGCGGTCACCGTGCGGTCGCCGACCACCTGCAGGATGCCCGGCACCGAGTGCGGCGCGTCGATGACCACGCATTCCCGGTCGTCCCCCACCACCCACACGTTGTTGTCCACGTCGAAGGTCTGGCCGTCCAGGGAGAACGTCCCGCTCGTCACGGCATGGTCGACGCGCACCATCAGAAGATCACCACCGAGCGCAGCACGCCGCCGGTGTGCATCTTGCCGAACGCCTCCTCGACCTGGTCGAGCCGGATCTCCTCGGTCACGAAGGCGTTCAGGTCGAGCCGCCCCTGCCGGTACAGCTCGGTCAGCATGGGAAAGTCCCGGGTCGGCAGGCAGTCGCCGTACCAACTCGACTTGAGCGCGCCACCGCGGCCGAACACGTCGAGCAGCGGCAGCTCAACGGTCATCTCCGGGGTCGGCACCCCGACCAGGACCACCGTCCCGGCCAGGTCGCGCGCGTAGAACGCCTGCTTGTAGGTCTCCGGGCGGCCCACCGCCTCGATGACCACGTCGGCGCCGTGGCCGCCGGTGAGTTCCTGCACCGCGGCCACCACGTCCGCGCCGCGCGCGTTGATCGTGTGCGTGGCGCCGAAACCGCGGGCCCACTCCAGTTTCCGATCATCGGTGTCGATCGCGATGATCGTGGTGGCGCCCGCCAGCGCGGCGCCGGCCACCGCACCGTCGCCCACGCCGCCGCACCCGATGACCGCGACCGCGTCGCCACGGGTCACGCCGCCGGTGTTGATCGCCGCCCCGATGCCCGCCATCACGCCGCAGCCGAGCAGGCCCACCGCTGCCGGACGGGCCTGCGGGTCGACCTTGGTGCACTGGCCGGAGTGCACCAAGGTCTTCTCCGCGAACGCGCCGATACCCAGTGCCGGCGACAGCTCCGTGCCGTCTTCCAGGGTCATCCGCTGCGCCGCGTTGTGCGTGGCGAAGCAGTACCACGGCTTGCCGCGACGGCACGCCCGGCAGTCGCCGCAGACGGCGCGCCAATTCAGTACCACGAAGTCGCCCGGGGCGACATCGGCGACCCCGTCACCCACCGCCTCCACCACCCCGGCCGCCTCATGCCCGAGCAGGAAGGGGAATTCGTCGTTGATGCCGCCCTCGCGGTAATGCAGATCGGTGTGGCAGACGCCGCAGGCCTGCACCCGCACCACCGCCTCGCCCGGCCCAGGATCGGGCACGATCACCGTCGTCACCTCGACCGGTGCGCCCTTGGCGCGTGAGATGACACCCTGCACCCGCTGACTCATGTCGCATGACCTTTCGCCGTCGATCCGATCACCGGTCCCACCTTCTCACTCCGCGGCGTGGCCTGGCGATATTCGCGGCTCGCGGGTCCGTCGCGCACAGCCCGCGCACAACTGGCCGACCGACCTCTAAGTTGAGCAGGTGACTCCGATCCGACGGGCGTTGCCCGCCCTGCTCGCGTTGGTCGCCGTCTTGCTCGTGGGTGCGCCCCTGCTGGTGGCCACGCCGGCCGCCGCGGAAGCGCCGACCCGTCTGGGAGGCCAGATCACCGATCACGCCGGGGCGCTGGACACCGGCCGGGCCGCGGCCGAATCGGCGCTGCGCCGCCTGCAGGACGACACCGGCATTCAGCTCTTCGTGGTGTTCGTCGAGTCCTTCGACGCGGAGCCGGCGCAGCAGTGGACCGACGAGACGGCCCGGCTCAGCGATCTCGGAGACCGGGACGCGCTGCTCGCCGTCGCGACCGTCGACCGCGGGTACGCCTACTCCTTCCCCGCGGACTCGCGGGTGTCCGACGACGAGCTGGCCGACGTGGCCCGGGACGACATCGAACCGGCGCTGTCTCGTGGCGACTGGGCCGGTGCGGTGGTCGCGGCGGCGGACGGCTACCGCGACGCCGCATCGGGTTCCTCCGGCGGCGGTGCGCTCCTCGCCGTCGTGGTCATCCTCCTGGTGATCGCCGGTGGGATCGCCTGGGTCGTGGTCCGGCGGATGCGCCGCACCACGACCTCCGCGTCCCGCACCACGACCTCCGCGTCCCGCGCCGCACCCGCGGTCTCCACCCAGGAGCTGACCAGCCGGGCGAACGCGATGCTCATCGAGCTGGATGACGATCTGCGCGCCAGCGAGCGCGAGCTCGACATGGCCACCGGGCAGTACGGCGCCGAGGCCACCCGCCAGTTCCGCGACGCCTTGGAGACCTCGCGACGCGACGTCGCCGAGGCCTTCCGGCTGCGCATGACCTTGGAGGAGGAGGCAGGTTCCGACCCCGCGCAGCAGCGTCCGGTGCTGGAGCAGATCATCGAGCGCTGCCGTGCCGCCGACGACCGTCTGGACGCGGAGTCCGAGGCGTTCGATCGCCTGCGCGACATCGAGGGGCGAGCGGCCGAGGTAGCCGCCGAGGTCGACCGCCGGCGCGCGGCTCTCCAGGCGCGGCTTCCGGCCGCCGAGACCACGACGGCCGAACTGCTCTCCCGCTATGACGCAAGCACCGCCACCGGCATCGCGACCAACGCCGAGCAGGCCCGGGAGCGCCTGGCGTTCGCCGCCCAGGCGGTGTCCCGGGCGACCGCGGCGCTCGCCAACGACGACGGTGCCGGGGCGGCTCCCGGGGACGAGGTGCCCGCAGCGGAGGCCCCCGGCGGTGAGGTGCCCGGCGGGGATCGCGCGGAGGCGGCTCTCGCGGTCCGCGCCGCGGAGCAGGCCGCGGACCAGGCCGAGCAGCTTCTCGCGGCGGTCGACCGGGCGGCCACCGATCTCGCGTCCGCGCGGGATGCCGTCCAGTCACTGATCTTGGAGGTGGAGGCGGAGATCGCCGCCGGGCGCGCCGCCATGGCCGGCGAGGGACCGGTGCCCACCGCCCTGGCGCCGGCGGTGAGCGAAGCCGAACGGGTGGTATCCGACGTCCGGTCCGGGCTGGCGCAGCCGCGCACCGATCCCCCGTCGGACGCCGCACGGCTGCAAGCGGCCGACGCCGCACTCGACGACGCGCTGGCTGAGGCTCGTGACACCGCGGAGCGCGCGGCACGCGCCCGCAGCATGCTCACCCAGGCCCTTCCGGTGGCGCGCGCGGAGGTGGCCGCGGCCGGCGACTTCATCACCACGCGGCGCGGCGCGGTGCAGGCCGGCGCGCGGGTGTCACTCTCCGAAGCGCAACGGCACCTGGCCCTCGCGGAAAGCCTGGCCGGCTCCGACCCGGTGGCCGCGGTCGGCCAGGCGCAGCAGGCGCAGCGGCTCGCGGCGCAGGCCGGTCAGCAGGCGCGAGCCGACGTGCAGGGGTGGGGCGGTTACGACGGTGGCTACGGCGGCCGGGGCACCGGCGGTTTCGATGCGGGCTCCTTTGCCGGCGCGGTGCTCGGCGGGATCCTGGCCGGCGGCCACGGCCATCGGCACGGCGGGTCGCACGGGCACGGCGGCTGGGGCGGGGGCTGGGGCGGCGGCGGCTTCGGAGGCAGCGCCAGCCGGGGCCGGCGCACCGGGGGCGGCGGTCGCCGCGGCGGCGGCGGGCGTTTCTGACCCGCTTCCCGGGGCGCACGGCCGCCGGACGGCACGGCGCGGTCCGGCCGATCGATCGATCGGTGCTCAGGATCGCGACTGCTCGCAGGACCGGACTTCCAGCGGGTCGGCCAGCAGGATCTGCGCCAGCCGGTGTAGCTGGCGCACCTGCGAAGCGGTGAGCCGGTCGAACAGCAACTGCTGGACGGCCTCCGCATGTCCCGGCGCGGTCTCCCGCACCTTCGCCAGACCGGCGTCGGTGAGCACCGCGATCTGCACGCGTCCGTCCTCCGGGTCCCGCTCGCGGCGGACCCATCCCCGGGTTTCCAGCCGGGACACCACATGGGAGAGCCGGGACAGCGAGGAGCTCGCGTTCTTGGCTAGCTGACTCATCGCCAGGCGACGATCGTCCCGCTCGGAGAGGGTGGCCAGCACGACATATCCCATGTGTGTGATGCCGGCGTCACGCTGCAGTTGGGTTTCGAGCGCCGCAGGGAACCGGACCAGCAACTCGACGAACCGACGCCACGTCTGCTGCTGGTCATCGTCCAACCACCGTGGCTCTCCCATGACAGGCAGGCTAATGAACCGCACGCCACGCGCCACGCCTGGGTGTGCGGAAAAATGGCACGGGATCTGCCCGGCCGGGGAATCGATACCCACCTGAAGAGGCATTTCGATCGACACCGGTGAACCCCGACGGTATCCTTCCGGAGACTTTTCACCTGACACGACGCCGGGACCGGCTGGCTGGGGGGCCTCGGCCGGTCCCGGCGTCGTGCCGCACGTCGGCGCCGCGCCTCTGCCGGGCCGCTCAGCCGGTCGGCGGCTCGTCCTTGCCCGCCTCTTCCAGCGCGTCCCCCTCGTCCTTGGTGCGATGCACGGCACCGTCGGCGTGTTCCGGCGGGCCATAGATCGTGTAGAGGACGAGCGGGTTGGGGCCGGTGTTGACGAAGTTGTGCTTGCGCCCGGCGGGCACCACCACCAGGTCGCCCTGAGCGACGTTGCGGGTCTGCCCGCTGACCTCGGCACGTCCGGTGCCGCTCACGAACGTCAGGATCTGGTCGACCTCGTGCGTCTCCTCGCCGATCTCGCCGTCCGGCGGAATCGTCATGATCACGAGCTGGGTGTGTTTGCCGGTCCACAACACCCGGCGGAAGTCATCGTTTTGCTCGGCCACGGTGGCGATCGTGTAGTGCTCCATACCGGGATTTTTTACCCCGGTGGGGAACGCCGCAACCGGGCCAGCTCCACGGGCGACGGGTGCCCGATCAGATAGCCCTGCACGAAGTCCACTCCCAGCTCCCGCAGCAACTGCAGGGTGGCTCGTCCTGCACGAATTCGGCCACGGTATGGATCCCGTACGCCTGGCACACCTGCACCAGAGCACGCACCAGGACCTGATCCTGGGGCTTGCGCAGAAGGTCCACCACGTACTCGCCGTCGATCTTGACCAGGTCGATCGGGAACAGCCGTAGGTAACGGAAGGAGGCGTACCCGGACCCGAAGTCATCCAGCGCGAGCCCGCAGCCGAGGTCACGGATCCGGTCGGCGAAGCGGCGCGCCTCGCTGAGGTTGCCGATCAGCGCCGTCTCGGTGATCTCGAAGGTGAGTTGCTGCGGGTTGGCGGCGTACCGCTCCATCAGCCGCTCGACCTCGCCGGTCAGGCGGGGGTCTCCCACCGACCGGCCGGAGAGATTCACCTGCAGGAACAGCTCGGGGTGCGCGGCCACTAGCTGCACCGCGCGCTCCACCACCCACAGGTCGATGTCGAACACCGCGTCCAGCCGTTCCGCGGCGTCCAGCACCTGGCTGGGCGACTGCGGGCCGCCGGCGTTGTCCAGCACTCGAAGCAGCAGTTCGTGGCGGGTCACCGTGTTGCTCTGCAACTCCAGGATCGGCTGCGCGTACAGGGTGAATTGCTCGGTGCCGAGAGCGTCGGACACCCGGTTGCGGTACGACCCCTGGCGGTCCCGGGCCGGCACCGGATGTTGCACGAGGGTCATCGCCTTGCCATCGTCGCGCGCCTGCCGCCACGCATGTTCCGCGTCGATGAGCAGCTCATGGCTGCCGGTGTCGCCGTCCGGCACATAGCGCACGAGACCCGCCCACGCATGCGCGCGCGACCAGTCGTCGGGCAGCACGAACGGATGTGCACGCAACGTCTCGACGAAGAACTCCGACTGACGCCGGGCCATGGCCCAGGACGCCCCGGCCATCAGGACGCCGATCTCGCTGGGCCCGACCCGGCCGAGACGGTCCGTGGGGCGAGCCGCCCTCTCCAGGACACGCGCGGCGCTGTGCAGCAGGTCGGCGTTGCGCTCCGGCCGGACCTGGTCGGCGCCACCGGCGACGCGATCCGCCTCCACCCGGACCACCAGCACGGCCCCGCCCCCACGCCGCAACGCACGGTCGATCTCGTCGGCGAACCGCGCCCGGGTCAGCAGCCCGGTCGCCGGGTCCTCGTCCAGCAGCGACGGCTGCACGGTCTCCCCGCGCCGGGCCAGACGGGCGACCTCGCGGCGAGCACGTTCCCGGGCGGACACGTCGGTCACCGTCCCGCGCACGCCGCGCACCATGCCGTCCGATTCGACCACCGGCTCGAAGCGCACGTCCGCGTCGAACCAGCCGCCGTCGGAGCGGAGCAGGCGGAGGGTGGCCTCGGTGGCCGCACGGCCGGCCCAGGCACGGGTCACCGCGCCGAGCGCCTCGGAGTGGTCGTCCCGATGCACGAAGCGGGCCAGCACCTGCCGGGACAGTTCGCTGCCGTCGGGCGCCTGGCCGAGCATCGCACCGAGTTCCTCGGACCAGACGATTTCGTCACCGGCAGCCGCGTACGAGAACCATGAATCGTCGCCGGTCCGCGCCGCCATCGGCGGGCCGGCGTTGCGGACGGACCGCTGGCGCGGAAAGCGCTCACCGGGAACCGTCATGCTGCCGTCACCTCCCGCCCGGATGGCAGTTACCCCTCACCTATTACGACCCGTCACGCCCCAGGCATAACAGTGGACGCCCGCGACAAATGTTGGCCGGATCCGCCAGCAAGGCTACGACCTGGTGTTTCTCGGCCGAACGCCGCCTCCATTCGGGCCGATCGTACGACCGCCTCGTGAGGTAACCCTTCGAGATCGCGCCCGGTCACACCATGACGGACAGTCACATGACGTGTCGAACAGGAAACCTTCCGCGATTCCTACCCGCGATGACCGCCATGCATGCACGGTGTGCGCTGGTCACGGTGCGGGGAGTAACAAGATCTGGGCGGACTGGTTAAAGTGGCGAATCGGCCCGGCCGGACACGGGTGAACGGTTCGCGCGGGGTGGGAGGACGTCGGCAACGCGAGCGAGGACGGCGCATGGGGATCATCCGGGACATGCAGCGGGCGCACGCCACACAGGTGGCGGCCGAGCAACGGGCCGGCACTGCCGCGGCCCAGCAGCGAGAACTCATCAGGCGCAACGCGGACCTGGCATTGGCCGCCGCGCAGCAGGCCGCCGCGGACGCGCAACGGCGCCGCGAGAGCCGACGGCTCTATGCCGAGGCGCGGGCGGCTGACGCCGCGGCGGCCAACGCGGACGTCCGGGCGCGCCTGTCCGACCTCGACACGTTGCTGCTGTCCACGCTCGACGTCGACGACCACATCGACCTGAGCAGGTTCAAGAAGCCGGCGAACGCACCGCCGTTCGACCCCGGCCCGCTCGGCCGGCCCCTGCCCGAACCGTCCTGGGCGAGTTATGCGCCACCCGAGTCACACCGCATGGGACGGATCGGCGATCGCCTGCGCCAGCACCAGATGGATCAGGCGCGCCGGGCGTTCCGGGAGGCACACCAACGCTGGACGCACGCCGAGGAGCGACGCCAGCGCCGGCTGACCGAGCGTGAACGTGCGTACGAACGGCATCGCAGCCGCTACCAAGCCCGGATCAAGGCGTACAACGCCGAGGTGGACCGCTTTGCGGCGGCGGTGGCCGGGGCCGACCCGGAGTCGGTGGTGGAGTACTTCGCGATGGTGCTCGGCAACTCCGTCTACCCGGACGACTTCCCACAGCACTTCCGCCTGGCCTACCTGCCCAAACGCAAGCGCCTGCTGATCGAGTACCACCTGCCGCCGGTGGAGGTGATCCCGATCGTCAAGGAGCACCGGTACGACCGGACCAGCGACGACGTGGTCGCGGTGCCCCGCGACGAGGCGGAGATCAGGCACCGCTACATCGACATCATCGCCCAGGTCACGTTGCGCACGATCCACGAGATCATCGAAGCGGACCGGGGTGCGCTGGTCTCGGAGGTGCTGTTCAACGGCATCGTGGACGCCATCGATCGCCGCACCGGCCGGTTCGTGCGGCCGTGCCTGGTTTCGGTACGCACCGACCGGGACACCTTCGCGGCGATCAAACTCCGCCGGGTGGATCCCGTGGCGTGCCTCAAACACCTGCACGGTGGCCTCTCCATGGAGCCGGACGAACTGACCGGCGTGCCGCCGACGCTCGACTTCGACCGCGACGCGGAACAGGACCTCACCGGCGAATTCAACGTGCTCGCCGAACTCGACGAACGGCCCAACCTGCCGGCCATGCCGGAGAACGAGTTCGAGCACCTGCTCACCGACCTGTTCGTCAGCATGGGCCTGGCGGCCGGCACGCCGGAACGCGTCGGCGACCGGGCGCAGTGGCTGGCCACCGACCCCCGGCCGCTGATGGGCGGCACGGTGGTGATCCACGCGGTGCGCCACCAGGGAGTCGGCGACACGGCGATCGGCGCGTTGGCGGAGGCGGTCACCCGCGCCGGCGGCACCAAGGGCATCATGATCACGCTCGGCGGGTACGAGCCCGGGGTGCCCGAGGCGGTCTCCGGCCGGCCGATCGAGCTGATCGACGGCGCGACGCTGCTCTCGCTGCTGTCCGAGCACTGCCGCTTGAAGGCCCGCATCGAGCCACGCTGAGCCGCCCGGCTCACGACTCCACGGCGGCCGGGGACGGCTGCGGGCCGATGCCGAGTTCGTCCAGGCGCTGCCACACCGGGCGCATGGCGACCTCCGGCGCACGGGCGAAGACGCTGGCCCGGATCCGGACGAACACGCAGTTGCCGACGCGTTCCAGCACCGCCTGCCGGCGCATGTCGCTCTCCCACTGCTGCACACCCAGGTATCCCGCGCCGTCGCACTCGATGGCGAGGCGGCGCCCGTCCGGCGCCGCCAGCACGAAGTCGATGCGATAGGCGCCGATGCGGAACTGTGGCGTCGGTGTGAGACCGCGCTCCACCAGCCGCCGCAGCACCTCGCGCTCGAAGTCGTTCTCCACCACGGCGACCGGATCGGCCGGCGAGGGATCCGCGGCGGCCTGGTTCTGCGCGTACGTCAGCAGCAGTCCTCGTGCATCGTCGGCGAGCAGATCGGACGGCTGCACACTGTGGAAGATCCACAACTGGTCGCGGGCGCGCGAGGCGGCGACGTTGATCCGCCGGTGGTATTCACGCCGGGTGAAGGCGGCGATCCGTCCGCCGCCGGCGGACACCACGAGCGACAGCAACATCACGTCGCGTTCGTCGCCCTGGAACGTGTAAGCGTCGCCGACCCGCAGCCGACGGGCCTCCATCTCGTCCTCGCCGATCTCGTCCCGCAACAGTGACAGCAGGTAAGCCGCCTGCCCGCTCGTGCTGAGCAGGCTGATCACGCCGATCGTGCGCCCCGCGTACGCCGGATCGCGGACCATCCGGCACACCTGAGCCACCAGGGCGGACGCCTCGGCGTGGTTCACTTCGCCGTACGGCGGCAGCGGCTCCCGCGCACCGGACGGGAGGAACACCGTTCGCACCGGATCGAGTGCCGGCCGGTCGGCGCGCAACGGCATGATCTTGCCGTCGTAGTAGTGTCGGGACGAGAACTCGATGATCTGCGGGACGCAGCGGAAGTGCTCGGTCAGCAGGATTCGTTCCGGCGAGCGTCGCACCGCGTGGTCGTACAGCGACGACTCCGGATCGAAATGCTCGGCCGACGGCACGTCACTCAGATGCCCGGAGATCAGCCCGGTGACCGAACCGACGAACCCCAACTGCGGACCGATCTGCTGGTCGTCGCCGACCACCACGGCCCGGTCGGCGAGCGCCAGCACCGGAAGGGCGAACAGGTCGGCCTGCGACGCCTCGTCCACGATGACCACGTCGAAGTGCGCGCCACCGGCGAACTGCTCGACCGCCCGGTCCACTGACATCACCCAGACCGGAACGGCCTCCACCGCCGCCGCCATCGCCCGCTGGGCGTGCTGTTGCCATGCTGCCGCGTTGCGGCCGGTGCCCTTGCCGATCTTGCGAAGCGCGGTCGTCCAGTCGGCGAGAGCGGCCCGGCGCCGGTCGTCGAGGCCGGCGGCCACCTCCAGCCACGAGGAGGCGACCACCAGTTCCGCGGTGAGCCGGCGCATGCGATCCCGGCTCGACTCCACCCGCCGTCCCAGCACGGCCGGGTCGACGCCGCCGATCACCTCATCGAACCAGCTCTGCGCGGCCCGCCAGGTCCACGCTCGACGGCACACCTCGCCGGACACCGCAGGCACCGCGCCGGCGTCGATCTGCGCCGCCCACTCCGGAGCGGGGACGGCGAGGCGGTCGCGCAACTCCACATACCGCTGCACGGTCGGACGCAGCTCGTGCCGCCGCCGCACCTCGGCCACCGCCGCGTCCCAGTCCGCGAGGGTCACCCAGGACGCGGCGAGGGCGGGCCACGGCTCCAGCCGCCGCGCAACCGCCTGATCGGCGTCCCCCAGGTCGTCGTGCTCGAAGACCACCGGGAGGCCGTCCAGCGTCTCGCACACCGCGGCGAGCCGGGCGGCGTCCACGCCGAGTTCGGCCTGCGGCAGCACCGCACGCAGCCGGGTGGACAGGTGCGGCCACTCACGGGTGTCCCAGTCCAGCGACTGCCGGGCCTCGGACACCAGCGTTCCGGCCCAGCTCTCCGGATCCCCGGTGCGTGCCGGGATGTCCAGCCGCTGCGACCACTCGGCCCAGCGCTCTGCCAGCCGCCGCCGCGCCTGCCGCCGCTGCAGCCAGGCCGTCGCCAGATCGACATCGGACGTGGTGCGCAACGCCTCGTCATCGACCCGGATCTCGTCGGCGAGCTTGGCCAGCCCGGGCTGCATCAGCCGGCTCAGACCCTTCCCCGCCGCGAAGCGCTGCCGCATCTCGGCCAACTGCAGCAGCGTCCGTTTCGGCTCGCCCGCCAGCTGAGCCGGCACGTCGACGCGATGACCGGCCAGCGCCCGGGTCAGCCCGGCCAGCTCGTCGAGCAGCGCCGCGGTCGCCGTCAGATGGTCCGTCCACACCTGCTGCCAATGCGGGTCCGCCAGCAGGCGGCCGAGCCGGTCGGTCCAGCCGCCCTCGCGCCGGCGCAGCCAGGACACCGCCTCGCGCAGTTCGCCGCGCAGGCGCTGCGCACCGTCCGGGCCCAGGGCGCGGACCTCGGTCACATCGACGCCCGCGGCGGACAGATCATCGATCGCCGCGGACGCCTCGGCGCGGCGCTCCCGCGCGGCGTGCGCCTGCGCGGCGGCGGGCAGTCCCGTCACGTCGGCCAGTGGTGCGACCGCGGCCCGGCGGTCGGCGGGCGACAACCGCGATCCGATGTCCAACAGCACGCCGAACTCGTCCGCGGTCAGCGGCGGGGGCTCGCCCACCGCGTCCGGGATGCCGCCGTACGCCGCGGCGTGCTCGCGCAGCCACGCGCCGACCTCGGCCGGTGACAGGCGCACGCCGTCCACCGCGTAGGTCGCCGCCTCGCTCTCCGCGATGGCACGGAGGCTACTGAGCGCCTGTGTGAGCTCGCTCTCGGCGTCCTCCAGAAGCCGCGTCAGGTGGGCGACGCGAGCCGTCTCCGCGTCCCGGTCCAGGGTCGCCGCGCGGTCCGCGAGCTCGCGCGCGGCCAGTTGCAACTGCACGAGTTGATCGGTGGTGCGACCGAGCACCGCGAGGCACAGCGCCTGGACCTCCTCGGGCAGCCCGTCCCGCAGCACCCGCAGCGGATCCTCCTTCTGCGCGACCACCAGCACCCGCTTGCCGCTGGCCATCAGGTGGCAGATCAGGTTGCGGATGGTGTGCGTCTTGCCGGTGCCGGGCGGCCCCTGGACGGCGACATTGCGATGCTGCGCCAGCCGTCGGGCGATCGACTCCTGCGCCTGGTTGGTGGGCAGCGGCATGAGCAGGCGCTCGCCCACCCGCCGCCATGCCTCCGGATCGTCTCCGGGCATCCGCAGCGCGCTCGGCTCGTGCGCCACCACGGAGGCCAGCGCGCCGACCGCCGCCGGACCCCGGCGCGACGCCCCGGTCGGGCCGGGACCGGTCGGGCCGGGCTCGTCGCCGAGCAGACGGTCGCGCCACGCCTCGATGAACCCGCGCAGCAGCCGCTGACGCGGCCGGACGAACAGCACGCCGGTGTCGACCACGTGGGCGCCGCGCACGGCCCCCCGCGAACCACCCGTGCCCGGGTGCCGCTCGTCCTCCTCGCCGGGGCCGACCACCACCCGGTCATAGCCGAGCCGCCCCAGCGCGCGCTCGAACAGCTCACGACGGTCCAAGTCGTTCCACAGATCGACGTCGAGCACGCCGGCCGGGCCGGCCAACGCGAGCAGTTGCCGAAGGTAGCGCTCGTCCAGGCCCGCCAACGCGTCGGTCTGCAGTCGCGGCGGCCCGGTCGGGGAAACGCTGACGAGGGCGTGATCCGGCGCGTAATCGATCATCACCGGGGTGGCCACCAGCGGGTAGCGCACCCGCTGGCCGCCGACCTCCGCCTCCAGCACGCCGTGCCCCCACACCAGCTCGGTCGTCGCCGAGCTCATGTCCAGGCGATGCATCAGGTCGAACAGCCGCCGGTGCAGGGCACGGGTCCGCTCGGCCTCCGCGGTCTCCCGCGCCCATGGCCGCCACTGCTCGTCACGCCAGGTGGCGAAGAGCTCGTCCGCATCGTCGAGCTTCGGCTCGTCGTCCGCCGACACCTCGGTGAGGCGACGACGCAACTCGGCCGGGACCGGCACCGGCGCGGGCGCCGGCGGAAGGCCCACCCGCAGCCAGGACGTGCCGTCCGCGGCCGGACCGGACCGGCAGTCCGGGTGCTCCGGAAGGCCGTCCAGCCAGTCCGCGTCGTCCGGCACGGTCCGCGCCGGGCGGTCCATCTGGGCGCGCACGGCAAGCAGGTAGTCCGCGACCGCGACCGCGCGGTCGCGGATGACGATCGGCGACTCGGACATGGCCTGAAAGGTAGCCCAACCGTGCGACGCAATCGTGTATCCGCAGGTCAGAGCTCCTCCGGGTCACGACCGAGCGCGGCCCGGCCGCCGTCGACCGCCAGCACCGTGCCGTTGACGAAGGCGGCCTCCGCGGAGAGCAGGAACGCCACCGCGGAGGCGACCTCGGCGACACTTCCCATACGGCCGAGCGGGTGGGCGCGCGCGATCTCCCGTTCGAAGTCGGCCCGTGCGTCGGGCGCGAGACCGGCGAGATGACCGGCGGAACGCTCGGTGGCGATCGAGCCGAGGGCGACCGCGTTCGTACGGATCCCGTGCGGGCCGTAGTCGACGGCGAGCGCCCTGGTCAGCCCCTCGATGGCGGCCTTCGCGGTGGCGTAGGCCAACGCACCGCGTACGGCCCGCTGGGCCTGATGCGACGAGACGTTGACGATCGCTCCGGGCCGGTCGGTGGCCAGGAAGTGGCGGGCCGCCGCAGCGCTGCCGACCACCGCCGGACTCAGGTTCCGGCCGATCGCGGCGGTGACCGCGTCCGGGTCGGCGTGCAACCAGGCGTCGACGAAGACGGCGGCGTTGTTCACCCAGCCGCGCAACACGCCCGCAGCGGCGGCCTCGTCCACCGCGCGTTCGGCGGTACACCCGTCGGAGGCGTCGCCGATGACCGCCCGCAGGCGCGCCCGGGCGGGATGCTCGTCGATCCACCGCACCGCGGCGGCGTCGAATTCGATCACCACTACGACGGCGTCAGCGCGCTCGGCGAGGCGCTCGACGATGGCACGGCCGACACCGCGACCGCCGCCCGTCACGACGTACGAATTGGTCATCGCTCCCCCGATCGGCGCGGCCGTCCGGCGTGCTCCCGCATGCCTGCTGCCGTGTGGCGGGCCGGCGCGTTGGCTGGTCCCGGCCGTAGCCTACGGCCGACTCGGGGGTGCATGACCGTAATGGCGGCCACCGGATGCGGCCGGGCGGGGGACGGACAAGCAAAGGTCCCGCGGCCACCGCGCCGCGGGACCCGCTCCGTGGGATCAGGGGAAGACGAGACGACGGGGACGAGGAATCACCGGCGGCGGAAGCGGCAGGTCGTCGAGATGCGACCAGAAGATCATTCCGTTGTCGGTCGACTCGATCTCGCCGAGACAGGCGCGAACCAGCCCGAGGTTCGGCGCGCATGCGTACCCGGCTATGACGATGTGGGGATCGGGTTCGGCCTGCACGATCGCGGAGCAGACCTTGGCGACTTCACGTTCGTCGACGACATCCAGGGGAAGCGGCACTTCGGCCCGGGAGCGTCGCCACGCCGGCCCGAAGCGCCGCAGCAGCTCCCGCGCGAGGCGGCCGAAGGACCGGCCCACCTCGGCATCGCGCATCGACATGCGCGCCGACTGCCCGTAACACCACGGGACGACCAGATGACCATTGATGACGACGAGTTGATAGACGGACCTGGGAATGCTAACGATCTGTGCACCCGGGAGGGTACCGAGAAAGAGCACGAGCTCTTCGTACGGGAGAGGCCAACGCGGGTTGGCCAGCATGCGTTCGGAGGTCTGAGTCATTGCAGGGTGCGTATTGACTTCGCGGTCAATCGCCGTGCTCAATGCCTCGGGAACCCGGGTCCAAAGTTCGGAGGCGACCTTGTCGCCGAACTGATCGACCACCCAGGGGCTCGGACCAACCAGAACGTCTGGACGCATCATGAATCACCACCGTCCGTCTCGCTGGCGCTACTGCTGGCTAGAAGAGTTCCACCTCCGGTGATCGACTGGAAGAGGCAACTCCGGCCATCTCAAAAACGCACATGAATGAGGGCCAGCGGGGTCGGTCAAACCGCTGCGCCGACGCTGGATCAGCAGGTCCGGAGGCCGCAGGGCATGCAACTTGCACGCGCACCGCAGTGCAAGTTGCATGCCCCACGTCGCTATTCATCCCCGTGCGGCCATTCAATCCCCGGTTCATTTCATGCGCATGACCAGCAGGAAAACACCGATTGCCGACCACCATGGAGATTTATCCGGGCACCCGAGCCCACCGAGAAGATCAACTTTGACTGTCGGCTTCCCGACAGATCTTGTCGATGTCACCCGCTGCGGGCCCAGCGCCGATCCGTTGTCACCGTGGTTGACCTGCGGAAGCGCACCGAGATGCGGATACCGCCCCACCTGGGTGTCGTGTGCCCGGATTGCCGATCGCGGAAACCCGACGGAACGAATAACATCGATGGAATTCACCGCCCGCTCGGCGACCATGGTCAGTCGCGAGCCACGCCGGTCACGGTGCGCAATCGCCGGGCACCCAACCCCGCACACGGCATGTCGGTTCACGGCGATTCATCACCCGACGGGCGACGTGGGGCCGGGCGCGTCGGCGCGATCAGCTCATTGACTGATCGCGTCCTTTTGGTCACGCTTCGAACGTGACGCGGCAAGCGGGCACGCGATGACGGTCGATCCGGTGATAGCTGCCCGGTTCGACGACGCGGCGGGCCCGTGGGCCGGCGTGTGGATCGCCGATGAGATCGAACTGATCGCCCGGGGCGTCCACGATGGCACCTGGATCGACGGTGAACTCGCGCGCCCGCGCGCCGGACTCGGCGGCCTGGACGATCCCGCGTCGACACCCGGCCCCGCCGACGCGCTGCGGCGATGCGGGGCACCCTGGTTGGCCGCCGAGGTGGCGCCGCTGTCGGAGGCGATGCACCGGCTCACCGGCGACCCGGTGCAGATCGCCGCGCACGCCCGCGCCTGGCGACATACCGCGTCGGCGTTACGCCGCGAACTGAACGCTCTCACGACCGCGGTACGCCGGGATACGCGCGCGTGGACCGGTGGCGCCTCCGCGGCGTACCGGCGCTGGGCCGGCGAACGCGAACAGGCACTCGCCGCCCTGGCCCGGGCCGCGGAGACCATGGCGGCCATCACCGAGGGTACGGGCGCGCTGATCGGCACGGTCCGGGCGATGATGCGCGACGCCGTCACCGCGGTGGTTTCCCGCCTTCTCACGTACGCGGTAGAGCCCACCGCGACGGCGGGCGCAGCAGCCGTCGTCGCCGCCGAACGAGCCACCGCGCTGTGCGCCGCCACCGCGGCCACGATGTCCCGGTGGCTCACGGCGTTGTTCGCCAGCATCCGCCGGCTCCTTGGTGCGGGCGGCCGGCTCGCCGACCTGATACGGCTGCTCAAGGAGAAGCTCGTCGCGGGACGCAACAATGCGCTGGACGATCCCGAAGAACCGGCGCAACCCACCAAGGATCCGGAACTGGAGGCGGCACGGATTCACGGGCTCGGCATGGACCCGCACACCGCGCAGTTCCGGCCCACCGAGGCCGAGACGGCCCGCCGCCTGGAACGTGAACGGGGCATCACGTTGACCCGCGCACCGAGCAGCTCCCGGGCCGACTGGTTCGACGAGACAGACAGATCGTACGATGCTGTGGGACCGTTCGATCCGAAGTATTTCGAGCGTCAATGGCGCCGATTCTCGGAGCAGATCGTCTTGCACCTCAAAAAGGCGGACCTCGTCCCGGTCGACGTTTCACAATTCACGCCACAGCAGGTGGCGCGGATAGAGGCGTTCATCGCGCGAACGAACCTGGCTCCGCGCGTATTCATTGTGGGGAGATGATGGCAGCTCTGATCATGGTCGGACCCGGGCTCGACTGGCAGTCTTCCGGGGGACTGTTCGACTTCGTCCTGGAGTACCTCATCCCCCGCGTCTCGGACGCCAAGACGGCGGAGTGGCTGCAGACGGTGGTGAACGAGAACCTCGGCTCGATGTGGATCCCGGATCTACCCTCGGAGGCGCGGGAGGACATCTACCGGCTGTTGCAGGGCGGCTTGTTGACGCACGCGGAAAAGGAACTGCCGGAGGGCCCGGCAAAACCGGATACCCTGGCGACCCTGCGCGATCTGGTGCAGATGACCCGCGCCGGCAACGCTTGACTCCGCCCCGCGCCGCATGGCTTTCAGCCCCCGCACGGCACTCTGGTCATTTCCCAGTCTGGGCGGGATGTGGCGGGATACGCGCATGGGCAGATGCCGGCGTCGTCCATGGCCGCCTCGGGGCGTTCGGCCGTAGCCGGTGGCTGCCGTGAGGCAGCCATGACAGCCACCCGCACGGCTGGGTCACGAAGGCAGCCGCAGACTACGGCTGAGCCAGTCCGGCGGACCCCTTGAACACTCCCAGGAGCAACGACGCACCAGCGGGAGGCGGCACCGCTGATCACTCCTGATAGGCGAGCCATGCACTCCGATCAGGCGCATAGGGAGTGGTGTTCTCCGGCATCCATCGCAGCCCGGCGCGCTCCGAGGACACCGCGATCAACATGTCGAATCCCCGAACCAAGGCCATCGTCGCGGGATACTTGTCACTCAGCTCAACGAAGAGCAGCTTCGCTTCCTCAAGTTGAACACTCCGATCACCCCCGGTGAAGCCGACGTCGAACATCATCGGGAAAGAGTCGGTAAAGGATTCCTCGTCGAGGGCGGCATCGGGGTCGACCGTGAAGTTCCCATAAACCTCGCCGCCTACTACGCCCTCGGCCAGTCGCGCCGGCCGCCCGAGATAGACCCTGTCGGCTGCGTCACGAGTGAGTTCCATGCCCAGCATCGACGCCAGCTCCGCAGCGAGTTCGTTGGGCGGCATACTGACGCGAAGGTAAATATGCTCCTGCGTGGACAACTGAGACTCCTACACTCAGGGAAGTTCCATCATAGTACCGTCACCAAGAATGAATCGCACCTTGCCGGGAAACGACATTGAATGCGCCCGCGCTTGTCCTAATGCCCTGGCATATCCGCGGCGCGCCTCAGCCTCCAGAAGTCCGACCTCCCGACCATCTATGACGACATTGCCCCCGCCGGTCGACTCTGTCTGCCTCCCGGCCGCAAGAATATTGGTTCGCACGGCACCACTACTACCGCTCTCAATGGTCTTGAACTCTGTGACGGTGCCGAGGTCCGATGGGCTAGTCCGCACCATGGCATCGGGGTTCTTGAGATTTTGGACGTTGTCAATGCGTTCCCGGGGGTGAACCATTTCATGCTCGTCGGCGAGCCGATCGGCAACGGCTCTCTCCTTAGCTTGGAAAAGCCCGCGTGGGTCGTGTACCCCCGGCGAAAAGTCCCGGCCCAGCGGGCCATGGTGCATGCCCGGATCGAAATCGGCATCGCCTGGGCGAGGCGGCTCGGAGCTACCGCGTCCGGGTGGCCGACCCGGATTGCCTGACGAGTGCCCGCGCAGCAGGCGCTTCAGCGCCTCGATCAGGTCTGCCAGCCGGCCGCCTTCGCTCATCAGCCGGCGCAGGCTGCTGATCAGGCTCTTCAACCAGTGGGTGATCTTGGCAGCCCACGACGCCACCAACGTCGTCACCTGCTCCACGACCAAGGGGGTCGCCAAGCCCGCCGACGCCACCAGCTCGCCCGCATAAACGATCAGCCGGGACACCACCGTCGCGATCGCGTCCCGGACCATGATGCGGACGGTGCCGACAAGGATTCCAGCGCCCTCGGTGATCGCGCCCATCGTGTCGCATGCCCGCGCCAGCGCGTCCAACGAACCGTCACGTTGCGCCGCCCACGCCCGGTACGCCGTCGCCGCCGTGCCCTGCCATTCGGTGATGTCGTGGCGTACCGCCCGGGCGAACTCGTCGGACTCGGTGCGCAGCTCGGAGGCGGCGTTGCGCCACGTCTGAGCGTGCGCGGCGATCTGTGCGGGGTCGCCGGCGAGCCAGTCGAGCGCCTCGGACAGCGGCCGCACGTGTTCGATAAGCCAGGAGATCCCGTATTGCAGCAGCGCGCCGACCGGATCGGACACCAACGCCAGGCCGTCGAGGCCGGCACCGACCGCGCCGAGGGTGCCGTCGATCCAGTTGCCGCCGCGCACGCCCTGGGCGATCAGTTCGATGTCCTCGGCGATCCAGACCCCCGCCCACGCCCCCTCGCCCTGGTCGACCCGGCCGGCCACGAGGGGGTTGATGGTCACGGTCCGCCGCCTGCTTGGCGGAACGCCGACGCGCGGCGCTCGTCCGCCGCGCCGTAATCGCCCGCCGTGGCGCGCAACCGCGTGCCGGTGTCCTGCAGCGAACTTGCCGCCGAGTCGATGCCGTCCACCAGGACGTCCTGCAAGCCGTTCAGGAAGGCGGGCACCATCGCGCACAACATCCCGTACGCGTTGCCGCCCGCGCGCACGGCGGCGCCCGCCCGTGCCGCCGTGGCGACCCGTTCGGCGACGGCCTCCACGTGTCCGGCGTGGGCGAGCAGCTCGGCGTGCCGCACCGCGACCTCGTCAGCCATCCTGACGCTCCACCGGCGGCACCGGGGTCTGCCGGGCGGCGTACGAGGCGATGATGGCCTGCGCGGTCGGCGAGTCGGCGCCGAGGGCTTCCTCGGTGGCAGTGGTGGCCTGCGCGAGCAGCGCCGACTGCGCGGCGTGCAGGGTGCCGAGGATCTTCCGCGCGGTCTCGTCGGCCGGGCGTTGCCGGATCTCCTCCGCCAGCTCCAGCCGGGTGATGGTGCCGCTGGCGTTCACGGCAACCGTCACGAGCCCGTCGTCGCTGCGCGCCTCGGCGGTCAGCCCACCGAGCTGTGCGGACAGCTCGCGGGTGCGCGCGGCGCGCTCGTCGATGCCCGCCTGCCACTCGTCGACGAGCCGTTCGGCGTCGTCGAGGTCCCGGCCGTCGAACATGGAGCCCCCTTCGGTCAAGCTGCCCACATCCGCGATCGAGCCCACGGTAGTACCGCGGACGAACCCGGCCCAGGGGTCAGCGATGCCGTCCCGGGCCGGACCGGGCCAGGTGCGCCAGCATCGCCTGGTTCGCCTCCCAGCCGTCCGGGAACTTGACCGGGACGTTGAGGTGCACCGGCTCGGTCGAGGGATGCGCGTCCAGCAGGTCGGCGATCCCGGCGCGGGCCACCACCACGCACGCGTGCCGGTGCCGGGAGGTGAGCACGCACAGGCGGCCCGATTCGAGGTGGAACGCGGTGGCGTCCTGGCGCCCGGAGAGTGGGTGCAGCACCACGGTGAGGTCGTATTCGCGTCCCTGCAGCCGGTTAGCCGTGTCCACGGTGACGCCGGATGCCCAGGGCGGCAGGAACGAGCGGATCGCCGCGGCCTGGTCCCGGTGGGCGGCGCCGATGGCCACCCGGTCCGCGGACAGCCGCGCGCTCCCCTTCTCGGAGACCGCGACGGCCTCCCGCGCCAGCGCGCGCACAGCCAGGTCGGCGCAGGCCGCGGCGGCCTGCGCATCGGTACGTACGGTGAAGCGGGCGGGCAGTTCGTGCAGTCCCCAGCCGGTGGCGGCGGCGGTGTCCAGCACCGCGTCCCGTTCGTCGTCCGCGGGCCGGCCGAAGGTCAGCGACCGGTCCCCCGGCCCGGTGCCGGAGCGGAATCCGGTGAACGGATAGAACGCCTCGGCAACCACCGGCGCGGCGGTGTGCGGCAGCCGCCAGGACACCGGCAGCCGGTGGACCGGCAAGTCCGGGTTGTGCCGCAGGAGCACCGCAACGGCGCTCTGCATGGGGTCCCAGGACAACCCGGTCCAGCGATCCACCTCGACGGTGGAGAACGGGTCGAGTTGGCCGGGGTCGCCGACGAACAGGGCGCGCGCGAAGCGCGGGGCGACGCGCAGCAGGGCGTCGGAGCGCATCTGGTAAGCCTCGTCCACGATGGCCCACGGCCAGACGCCGTCGGTGACGGTGGCCCATTTGGCGGCGGTGCCGATGGTCACCGCGGGCTCACCCAGGTCCGCGACCTTGACGCCGACGCGGCATCGCGGGTGGCCGCGCACCCGTTCGGACGGCACGTAGTCCACCGCGGAGAGCCGGCCGACCGGCAGCGCGGGGTGCGCGCCGCCGAGACGATCGATGAGGTCGTCGACCTGCTCGTTGGTCTGCGCGACGATGATCAGCGGGGCGCCGGTCGCGGCGAGCACGCCGGCCGCGCGCACCACCAACGTGGACTTGCCCGCGCCGGGCGGGGAGTCGACCACGACGCCGCGGTGGTCGCCGGAGGTGAGGTCGCCGAGCACCGCCTCGATCACGCGGGCGGGATCCGGGCACGGGAGGTGCCCGGCCGAGGCATCGGACGAGGTGGTGGCGGTGGAGCGGGTCGGCGACACGACACCGAAGGTAACCCGGCGTCCTTAGCAGTTCCATGACATCGGTCTCCCATGACTGTCACTAAATGGACAGGCATCGCTACTTTGGGTACATGCGTGCGTCGTACCGACCCTTCCTGCGACCGCGCCGCGGCGAGCTCACCGCGCTGCACCATCTCGACCCGGTGACCGCCGCGGCCACCCTGCCCATCCTGGAGATGCACGGCGAACGCAACGTGGCGCGCCTGCTCACGACCCTGCACCCGCGGACCGGAGCGGTCGGCATGGACTTCGGTGACCTGCCGGACGATCCGGACCCGCTGCGCTCCCCTCCACTGGATCTGGCCGAGCACCTGATCGACCTGGACATCGCGATGATCCCGGTGCTGCGTGCCCACGACACCGGGCGTCGCCTGGTGGAACACGGCCTGGCGGCGCGGATGCACCTGCGCCGCGGGATCCTGCGCCTGCAACCGCACGTGGACGCCACCAACCCCGTCGAGGCCGACGCGGTGACCCGGCGCGTCATGCGCGGCAGCGATCTGGACTGCGAACAGCTCGACCTGGTGATCGACCTGGCCGAGACGGCCTGCCGCGCTCATGCCGACGCGGTGGAGGAACGGGCCCGGCGGGTGTTGCGCTGGGCCCGTTCACGGCCGTGGCGCTCGGTGAGCGTGGCCTCCGGGGCGATGCCACCCAACCTGGACGGGTTGCCGGTCGACCGGGCGGTGCCCCTGGGCCGGCTGGACGCACGGGTGTTCCAGCACTTGGAAGAGGAGGATGTCGACTTCGCCGATTACGGCGTCACCTCCCCCGTGCGCCGCCGCGATGCGCCCTATCACCGACAGTTGCCGACCTTGCGATACACCGCCGAGCACGCGTGGTGGATCTATCGATGGGCGCGGCGCGGCGGGCGCAGCGACGATCGGTGCCGCGACCTGTGCCGCACACTGACGCAGTCACCGCAGTGGCCGGCCGAGGGGGCCCGGTTTTCCTGGGGCGACGCGCAGATCGCCCGGCGGTCGCGGATCGCCCATGGCGGCGGTAGCGCCAACGGGTGGATCGCGTGGAGCACCTCGCATCACCTCACGCACGTGGTGCGGATGCTGCATACGACCGCGACGTGAGCCGATCATCGTACACTTGTATCAATGTTGCTCGCGGCGGCACTGGCGTACGCCCGGCTCGGCATCCCGGTCCTGCCGGTGCATCCGCCTGCCGGTCCCGGCGTCTGCTGCTGCGGGCGGCCGGACTGCGACCGGGTCGGCAAGCACCCGTTGCTGCGGCACGGGCTGCACGACGCGAGCACCGACCGGCGCCGCATCGCGGTGTGGTGGGAGCGGTGGCCGCGAGCCAACATCGGGCTGCGCACCGGCGTGGTCATGGACGTCGCGGACGTCGACTCGGCACCGGGTTGGCACGGCTTGTGCCTGTTGCTCGGCGGCGGGCCGCCGGACGGTCCGCAGGTGCGCACCGGCGGCGGCGGCCGGCACGTGTGGTTCCGGCCGTGCGGGCACGGCAACCGGGTGCGCCTGCTGCCCGGCTTGGACTGGCGCGGACGCGACGGCTATGTGGTGGCGCCGCCGTCCCGGCATGCCGGCGGAGCCGATTACCGCTGGCTGTGCCCGCCCACCGCCGGGCTGCCGGAGGTGACGCCCGCGCTGCGCGAGCTGATCGCCGGGCCGCCCGCCGTCTCGGCACCGGCACCGGTCGGCGATCCGGACCGGTACGCACGGGCGGCCCTGGAGGCCGAGGCGGACCGCGTGGCCCGGGCACCGGTGGGTGCCCGCAACGACACCTTGAACCGCGCCGCGTTCGCGCTGGGTCGGCTGGTCGGTGCCGGGATGCTGGACGAGGGGCCGGTGTGCGCGGAACTGACCGCCGCCGCGCTGCACGCCGGACTGGGCCGCGCCGAGACGCGCCGCACCCTGCGATCCGGCCTGTCCGCCGGACGGATCCGGCCGTGGAACCAGGGTCCGAGTCATGTGGCATGAGACCGGCATCGCCGCCAAGATGGTGCGGTGAGCGACGAACGGGTATTGAAGCCGTACGACGTGCAAATTTCGCTGACCGTGAGCCGCGACGCGGCGTGGCAGGCGGTGACCAGCCCACCGATGCTGCGGCGCTGGTTCGGGTGGGACTACGACGGGTTGGATGCCGAGATCCAGCACATCTTCGTCACCGAGGCGACCCTGATCGCGCCCGAGCGGATGGGCTGGGCGGACGGGTCCTATCTGGAGGTCACCGGCGACGAGGACCGGTGCACCGTACGCGCCGTACGGGAAGGACCCGATCCGGACGACCCGGACCGTTACGACGCGATCGAGGAAGGCTGGCGCTCGTTCCTCGTCCAGTTGCGCCACCTGCTGGAGCGGCGGCCCGACGGCGAGCGTCGGACGCTCTATCTGACCGGACACGCCACCGGCCGGGAGGCGCTCGGTCTGGTGGACGGCGACTGGACGACGGACGGCCCACGGACCGGGTGGACCATCGACGCCGGGGGTCATCTCGTGGTGGTGGCGACGCGCGCCCCGCTGGACCATCCGGACGCCTCTCGTGCCGAGGTGACCGTCTCGACGTACGGGCTCGGCGACGCGGAGTTCGCCGCGTGCCGGGAGATCTGGACCAAGCGGTGGTCCACCGTGGCGGACGAGGCCGCGGTGACCCATGCCGGCACCCCCGCCCCGACCGGCTGACCACCCGCAATCGCACCTCCCGGCACCGCGCGGACGGCCTGTCCAGCGGGTATCTTTCTCCTCGCCGCCCGCGGGCGTGTGCCACCTGCCCGGGATGCGACGGCGAGAAGAGGAAGCCATGGCTGACGCGGTGTCCGAGCGTCTGCGATCGCTCCGGCGGGCCTGCCTGGACGCCGCGCCGGACGAGACGTTCGACCGGTTCGCGCGCCTGGTCCGGCGGTTGCTCGCGGTCCCGGTGGCGCTGGTCTCCCTGGTCGACGACGATCGCCAGTTCTTCCCCGGCCAGAGCGGGCTGGGTCCGCCGTGGGACGTCGCCCGGCAGACGCCGCTGAGCCATTCGTTCTGCCGGCTGGTGGTGGCCGAGGGACGACCCAAGGTCTTCACCGACGCGCGAGCCGATCCGCAGGTCCGCGACAGCCCCGCGATCGGGGACCTGCGCGTGGTGGCGTACGCCGGGATGCCGCTGACCGACGCCGACGGACGCACCCTCGGGTCACTGTCGGCGATCGACCATGAACCCCGCGAGTGGACCGCGGACGATCTGGCGGTGCTGGCGGAGCTGGCCGCCGCGTGCTCCGCGGAGCTGCGCCTGCGCATCGCCCGGGAGATCGCCGAGGAGGCGCGCCGGAACGCCGAGACCGCCCACGATCAGCTCGCCATGCTGGCGGAACTGACCCGCTCGATGGCCGCCACGCGGGACGTCGAGGAGTCCCTGCAACGGGTCGCCGACGCGCTGACACCCCGGCTAGCCGACTGGTGCGTGGTGTCGCTGCTGGACGAGACCGGCCGCACTCGCCGGGTGGTGGCGGCGCACCGGGATGCGGACCAGGCGGCGGCGGTGGCACGGCTGGCCGAGCTGGCCGCGGGGGCGATCCCGAAGGCCACCTTGATGCTCAGCGTGCTGCGCACCGGCCAAGCCGTCCGCACGGCCGGCGCAGAAGCCGCGGAGCTGCGCGCACGGGTCGGCGACTCGGAACTCGCCGATCTGACCATCCGCCTCGGGTACGCGTCGCACCTCACCGCCCCCGTCGTGGCACCGGTCACGCAGCGCATCCTGGGCACCGTCACGCTGGTCAACGGACCGGACCGGGCGGCGTTCACGGACTCCGACGAACGGACCGCGGTGGACATCGGGCGACGCGCCGGCATGGCCATCGACAACAACCGTTGGTATCGACGGCAACGCCACGTCGCCGAGGTGCTGCAACACAGCCTGCTCACCGAATTGCCCCGGCTGGACGGGGTGGAACTGCACGCGCGGTACCGCCCGGCGCAGGTCGGCGCGGCCGTGGGCGGCGACTGGTACGACGCGTTCCGGCAGCCGGACGGTTCGGTGGTGCTGGCCGTCGGGGATGTCTCCGGGCATGACATCGAGGCCGCCGCGACCATGGGCCAGCTCCGCAATCTGGTGCGCGGCAATGCGTACGGGCGGGGCGACGAGCCGGGCGCGTTGCTGAGCCAGCTCGATCAGACGCTGCGCGGGCTGGGCGTGTCGTGCGCCGCCACGGCAGTGCTGGCCCGGCTGCGCCACACCCCGGAGGGCTTCGCGGTGACGTTCGCGAACGCCGGGCACCCACCGCCGATGCTGGCCCGGCCGGACGGAGGGGTCGACGTCTGGTGGACCGAGCCGGAGCCCCTGCTGGGGCTGAGTCCGCGCGGGTCCCGCAGCACGCACCTGCGCCACGTGCCGGTCGGTTCCACGCTGCTGCTCTACACCGACGGCCTGGTGGAAGACCCGGGCCAACTGATCGACACCGGCATCGACCGGGTCGCCACGCTGCTCGGCGAGCGGGCCGGTGCGCCCGGCGAGGACATCTGCTCCCGGCTGCTGGCCGACGCGGAACGCCGGGCGGACGACGTCGCCCTGCTGCTGATCCGGATGGGCGCCGCGGAACCGGCGTGACCTCAAGCGCCCGGGTATCGCTCCCACCACGGCCCGTCGGCTGGCCGCTCATCCGCCTGTCGCACCAGGTCACGGGCGAGCGTGTCGCCGGGCCACACCAATTCCAACCGCCCCAGCCAGTCCAGCGGGAGCCGGTCCGGGCCGTGCATCAGCCCGAGCAACGCGCCGGTGACCGTCGCGGTGTGCCCGCCGTCCTGGGTGGAGGCGGCCAGCAGCAGCGCCGCGCGGATGCCGCCCGGTTCGCCCGCGGTGGCCGCGGCGTACACCCCGCCGGTCAATGCGTTCACCGCGCTGGGACGCGGCGCCAGCCCGCGGATGATGTCCGGCTCCCCGTTTCCGGTACGCGCCAGGGCCACCGCGCGGGCCAGGTCGACGTCGGCCGTCCCGGACCCGGCCTGCCCCAAACCGGCCTGCCCGGAACCGGCCTGCCCCGGTGCGGCGGCCAGGGAGGCGGTGCGCACCGCGGCGTCCAGCGCCTCGCCCCGGGCCAGCGCGCCGACCAGCTCCGCAGCGAGTCCGGCGGCGCCCACCGCCGGACCGGAGCGCATGCCGGCGGCGATCTGCCGGGCCAGCCCCGGCCACCAGTCGCACAGGCCGATGGGCAGGGCGGGGATCAGCGCGTACGCATCCGGGCCGCCGGTGGCCGGGCTGGGCGCCAGCGCGGCCAGCCCGGCGCCACGCCGCTGCGCCAACGCCGGCACCCCGGCCAGCCAGCCGTCCACCGGTCCGGGCCGCTCGCCGCGCACCGCCGCCCATCGCGCGTACCCGGACAGCAGCATCGCGACCGGGTCGGTCACGCCGCGCTGCACGCCTCGCACGTGGGAGCGGATCAGTCCCTCCATCGTCCAGCAGGCGAGCTGGCCGCCCGTCCCGGCGGGCAGCGAACCCGCGGCGGCCACCCGGCCGTTCGCGGATCCCACCGCGTCGCCGAGCAGCAGGCCCAGCAGCAGGCCGCGGGCGGCCGGAAGGGTCAGGGTTTGCGCCATTCCTCGCAGGCTACGGCGCGGCGGTCGACCGTCGGTTCCGCCCGGCGGCGGTGTTGCCCCGCTCTCAGTTCGGCTCCGGCGGGCCGCCGTGCGTCCAGGGCGTGTCCGCCGCTTCCGGGAAGGGCACCGGACGGCGGAAACTGTCGGTGAGCGTGGTGAGCAGCAGCGTCTCGCCGGCCTGCGGCACGCTGCCCGGCTCGGCCACCAGCTTGCGCCCCATGCCGCCGGACAGCTCCAGCAGCACCTCGGTGACCGGTTCGTCCCCCGCATCGGGCGCGACAAGCGTGTCCGCCGCGCGGGGCGCCGGCAACCGGGTGATCGAGACCACCGTCGCCTTCTGGCCGGGGCGGGCCGGGGAGGTCAGCGCCGCGCCGGTCGCCACCCGCACGGGTTCCGTGGTCTGCACGATGATCCGCGGGCGGAGCACCGGGCGCTTGCCGGTGTCGTCGACGCGGTCCGGGGCGGACATGGTCACCGTGCCGGCGAACGCCGCCCCGGTCAGCCGGTGCTCGGCCATCACCAGCGGATCGTCGAAGGCGCGCTGCACGGCGTACCGGGCGGCGGCGTTCTCCAGGCGGCTGAGCCGGGCCGCGGCGGCCACCGCCGAGTCGTGCCGCGGCTGCGGCGGGCCCCCCTCGGCCAGAAGCTGCACGAAGGCCGAGTAGGCGTCCCGGTCACCGTCCCACCGCGTCGCGACCCGGGCGCCGGGCGGCAGTCCGCGCAGCAGGTCGAGGGCTTGCCACATCAGCTCCCAGGTGGGCGTGAGGGCCGCGCGCAGCGCCGCGGTCAACTCGTCGAGACGCGGCGGATCGGCGTTCATTAGCGGCGCAAGCACGCGGTTGTCGAAGTCCGGGTCGGTGGCCGGTCCAGCGGGCGGCGTCCGCTCGGCGGCGCGCAACGCGTCCGCGATCGGCTCGCGCGGATCGATCCAGGCGAGCAGCGACGCGATCTGGCCGTCTTCGGTGCTGCTCTGCCCGCTCGCCCAGTGCATGCCCAGCGCCCGTACGGCGTCCGGCAACAGCGCCGAACCGGGCACCTCGGCGGCGTTCGCCAGGAACGTCAACCAGCGCCCGAGCAGCGGCACCGACGCGGGCACCGGGTACTCGCCGTCCACCGTACGGAAGCGGGTGGACCGGCCGAACAGGCGCAGAAAGTCCACGCCGCCGGCGTTCGGCACCCAGACCTGCGGCGCGTCCACGAACCGGTACCGCACGTCACGTCCCCGGTCGACGGGTACCGCCTCGCTCACCCCGGTGAACGACTCCAGGTAGGGCACCACCTGCTCGGCCAGTTCCGCGGCGAACGCGAACCGCTGATCCCGGTTGCGCGGCTGCGCCACCGCCAGCAGGCACGGGCGGTCGCGGGCGGCACCGACCATGGCGGCCAGCGGCGCGTTCGCCTCGCCCGCCATGGCCAGCGGCACCAGCACCAGGGGGCGGTCGTGCACGTGCACATGGCGGACCCGGGCGATCGGCATGGCCCGCCCGGCGGCCTGCGCCTGCGCGCGGGCCAGCGCGACGAGCGTGCTCACCCGAGGGCCTCCGCGCGCAGCCGCGCCGCGGTGCGCAACAGGGTGGCGGCCTCGGCCAGCTCCGGCGTCTGCGGCTCGGCCCCGTCGGCCAGGGCCAGCGCCTGCGCGACCGTGGGCACCCCGCCCAGCGCGTCGCGCACCGGGCGGCCGAGCGCCGCGGTGGCACCGCCCGCCTCATGCCGGCAGTACGCCGCGAGCTCGCACACCGACAGGCACTCCGGGGCGTACCGAGCCTCGATCCGGGTGAGCGAGGCGATCAGCTCGGCGGGCGGCAGCGCGGTGTCGAAGCTGACCTCCTCCCCCAACTCGTCGATCAGCGACGACACCGACGCCAGGCGATTCAGTTGCCGGCGCAGCGTGGACAGTTGTTTGCGCACGTCGATGAGCGCCGCGACCGGGCGCAGCGCGAAGTTCTCCGGGCAGACCAGCACCGCCTCGTGGCTGACCAGGTCCGCATCGTGGCCCAGTTCGACGAGAAGTCCGCGCAGCGCCAGCACGTACACGGCGGCCTGCACCGCCGCCGCGGAGACCTTGGCGCCGTCCGCCCGCCCGTCGACGACGGCGAACGATTTGATCTCCACCACGTGCAGCCGGCCGTGGACCTGCAAGGCCACCAGGTCGGGTTCCAGGAAGACGGTCTGCCCGGCGACGTCCAGGGTGAGCAGCGGATGGTCGATCAGCGCTGCGCCGGCCGCCTCCGCCAGCAGTTCCCGGGTGCGGGCGTGGCGCGCCCCGCGCGTGCCATCGGCCTCCCCGCCGAGATCGTCGTAGTCCACCTCGGGCGCGTCCAGGGGCAGCACCTCCCGCAGCGCGGACAGCAGCAGCAGGCCCTCGTCGGCCTTGAGCATCGCCTCGAACGCGTTGCCGCGCGCCAGGGCGAACCGCGACTGGCCGAAGCTGCCCGGGAAGCCGATGCGCCGGGCCACCGCATGCTTGTCCACCCCGGCCGCGTCCAGGACGGCGCGGCGGGAGCAACCGGGGTTGCCGGTGAGCGCGGCGATGGTGCGCGCGTCGTGCCGACGCGCCGGCGTAGCGCCGCGTAACCGGTCCAGCCTGGTGGACGGTGCGTTCGGGCGGTTCATCCGCAAAGCCATCTTCGTCGGGGGTGCCGGTCGGTGCCGGTCGACAGTAGATCTTCGCCCATGGGGGCGACAATGTCCGCGCGACGCCCCGCGATTCACCCGGCGGAGGCGAATAAAGCGCACGTATCGGACGAATACCTCCACCTGCCGCTACGTTCGAACCATGCCGAAGGCCATTTGGAATGACGAGATCATCGCCGAAAGCGACGACGTCGTTGTCGTCGAGGGCAACCACTACTTCCCCCGCGCGTCGCTGCGCGAGGACGTGATCAAGCCCTCCGAGACCCATTCCATCTGCCTGTGGAAGGGCAGGGCATCCTATTACACGCTGCAGTCCGGCGAGGTCTCCAGCAAGGACGCCGCGTGGTATTACCCGGATCCCAAGCCGGACGCCACGGCGGTGCGCGGGCGGGTGGCATTCCGCAAGGACACCGTGGTCATCTCCTGACCGGTGGTTCAGACCAGGCGCGGATGGGCTTCCTCGATGCTGGGCGCCTCCAGGTAGGCGAGGAAGTCCGCCTGCTCGCCCGGCTCCAGCGCGCCGAACGCCTCGTAGGCCGACATGCGGGCATGTGCGGTCTCCGCGGCGAGCAACGCGATGATCGCCGACCAGGCCAGCGAGACCGGGTCGAACAGCCGCGCTTGGCGCAGCGAGGTGAGGCGGCTGAGCATCGCGACCTTTGTCGCCGCATCATCGTCGTACGGGATGCGGTCGGAAAGCTCGAACAGAGCCTTCCCCCGGTACGGGTGTTCGCCCTCGACCATCCGGGCGAGTTCGGCGTTGTCCATCTGCTCCACGGGCGGCGCCGGACCGCGCCGCGGCAATGGTGGATTCACGTGTTCTGAGCCCCTTCGCCAAACCAATCATCCGAAGATAGACGACGATCAGCGGGCCCGACTGTCCCGCCCGCTCTCGTAACCCACGCCCGGCGCCTGATGCGGCAGCGACGGGCGGCTCTGGAAGGTCGGGAACGGCGGCGGGGGCGGCAGGATGCCGGCCGCCGGGCCGTCCGGCTCCGCGGGAAAACGCTGCGCGAAGCTGTCCAGCACCGCCTTGCCGGTGGCCGACTCGGCGCCGACGGTCTCCTCGACCGCCGCGGCGGCCCGCTCGGCGAGCCCGGCCTGCGCGCGCCGCACGGTGTGCAGAATCGCCGCCGCCAGATCGGCGCCGGGCAGCCGGTGCACGCTGTCGTCCAGTTCCAGGCCGGCCAGGCTGCCCGAGCCGACGACGGTCACCCGGATCGCCCCGTCCGCACCGGACGCCGTGGAGACCAAGGCGGCGACGCGGTCGGCCAGCGCGGCAGCCGCCTCCGTCCGCCCCTGATCCTGCTCCGGGGCGTCATCCCACTCGTGACCGGACACAGTTTGTCCTCCGTTGCCTGCTTCGCGGTGATGGCGTAATGACATCACGGTCCGCGGACGTGGTCGACCTCACCCTCCGTGAAAGCCGACACGTCACTCGCTCTGGCGACCGCACCGTAACCTTGCGGCAATACATTGATCGGTTGCACATCGGCAAGCAGTGGGGGACAGGTGTTCGTGGACGACGGCAGCACCATCGAGGACGCACCGCCCTGGCGGTCGGCAATGGTGGACGTTTCCGGGATGTCCCTGGCGGAGCTCGCCCGGATCGCACCGGAAGACGACTCCGCCCTGGGGGTCGCGCTGCGCCGCCTCCTGGCCGACCTCGACCGGCCAGTCGAGCCGGTGGCCGGCTTCAACTCGGCGTTGTGAGCCGGTGCACCCCCACACGCTGACCGATGCCGCGTTCGCGGCGCTCGGCGCCGGGCGGTCCTCCGCGCCGGTCCACGCCGAGTTGCGACGCGCCCAGCTCGGCAAGCATCTGCTCCTGCTCAGCCGCATCGCCCGGATCGACCCGAGCCTGGTCGCGACGGGTCCGGACACGCAGACCGAGCAGCACGCGGCCGTTCTCACCGACCCGATGACCGGGCTGTGGGCCACCACCACGCTGGCCGCGCTGCGCGCCGGGCGCGCCCCCGAGTCGCCCGGATACCTCGGTGGACGGCTCGCGGAGGCCCCCCGGCGCACCATCACGGCCAGCCACCGCGGGTTGACCGCCACTTTGCGCATCGAGGACACCAGCCCGTTGCGCGCACGACTCGGCCTGCGCCCCGCCGACCGGCTCACCGACGGTGAGCTGGCCCACTGGCAGGCGTGCCTGTCGGACGCCTGGCCGGTGCTGGTGGACCGGCACCGCACCGATGCCGAGACGATCGCCGGCATGCTCGGCTGGATCATCCCGGTGCTGCCGGACTCGTCGGTCCGCGGGATCAGCGCCACCTCGGCGGACGCCTTCGGCGCGGTGGCGCTGTCCACGCCCGCCGACGGCCGGTCACTGGCGGTGGCGCTGGTCCACGAGGCACAGCACAACGTGCTCAATGCCGTGCAATACCTCTTCGACCTGCACCGCACGCCGGATGCGCGGGGATATTCGCCGTGGCGGGCCGACCCCCGGCCGGCCTCCGGCATCCTGCACGGCACGTACGCGTACCTGGCGCTGACCCGCTTCTGGCGCACCGAGTTCCGCCACGCCGACGACGACGCCGTGGCCGCCTTCGAGTTCGCCCGGTGGCGCGACGCGGTGGCCGGCTCGGCTGCCGAGATGCTCGACTCCGGGGTTTTGACCACGGCCGGCGCTCGTTTCGTCGGGGCGCTGCGGGACGAGGCGGACGGGTGGCGCGCGGACACCGTCCCCCCGCCGATCGCACGCCTCGCCGCCGAGGCCAACCTCGATCACCGGCTGCGCTGGCGACTGCGGAACCTGGCGGTGCACCCCGGCGACGCCCATGCGCTGGCCGCAGCGTGGCGGCACGCCGCACCCGCGCCCGCGATGCCCGAAGCGGGACTGACGACCGGCCGCGGACGGGTCCTCGACCACAGCACCCGCCTGGACCTGGTCCATCGGTCCCTGCGCACGCCCGGATCGGCCACGGACGAGGCGACCATGCCACCCGGCGAACGTGCCTATCTGGCCGGTGACCTCGACGCGGCCGCCGTGGCATTCGCCGACCGGATCCGCGCCGATGCCACGGACCACGAGGCATGGACCGGACTGGCGCTGACCACCTCGGACCCGCTGCTCACGGACCGTGTCGAGATCGTCGCGGCGGCGTACCGGGAAACGGCCGAGCCGCGGCTCGACCCGCGAGCGTTCGCGGCCTGGCTGGCCGGCTGAGCCGGCTCGCGACCTACAGAGCGGGCAGATCGATGTCGGTCTCCAGCCGCTCCCCCGCATCCGCCGCGTCGAGCACCGGGTGACCGTCGCCGTACGCCTTGACCAGCGCCACCCGAGCCTGCTGCTGCGCCGTCTCGTCGGCGTCGTCCAGGGCGAGGTTCCACGCGCAGGCCGCCGTGTCGGGGTGGTCGGCGCCGCGCACCGCGCGGCTGCGCGCCAGGGTGTCCTCGGCGATCTCCTTCGCCGGCTGCGCCTCGCCGGTGCGCCGCATGTCGGCGGCCAACCCGTTGGCGCAGGCCAGGGAGAACGGGTGGTCCGGGCCCACACTGCGCCGCAGGCCGCCGAGCGCCTCCTCGTCGATGGTCCGCGCCTCCGTCGCACGCCCGGACAACCGCACCACCGTCGCCAGGTCGCACACCGCGCCCAGGGTGAACGGATGGGCGTCGCCGAGCACCGCGTGATAGCGGGCGACGGCGCGCTCCAGGAGCCGATGCGCGGCGTCCAGGTCGCCGGCCACCCGGGCGCAGTTGGCCAGCGAGACCACCGCCCCGAGCGTCTCGACGTGCAGGTCGCCGAACTTCTGCCGGAACCGCTCCACGTTCACCTCGGCCATGTCCCGTGCCCGAGGGTCGCCGCGACGGCGGGCGATCATCGCCGCGTACCGGTCGGCGAGCAACGCCATCGGATGGTCCGGGCCGAGCGGCCGGTCCCCGCCGAGCATGGCCGCAGCGCCCGCGTAGTCCCCGGTGCCGAACAGGTCCAGGGCCAGCGCACCGCGCGACGACAGGGTCTCCGGATGCCCGTCCACCAGCACCGCCTGGCGATGCCGCAACACCTGCTCGTCGATCGCCCGCGCACCCCGGAAGTCACCCAGCAGGCGCAGGTCGGCCGCCAGGTTGTTGGCGCAGCGCAACGCGGTGGGGAAGCTCTCACCGAACAGCCGCCGGTAACGCACCAGGTTGTCCGCGTCGAGCTGCCGAGCCTGGCCGAAGTGACCCTGCATGCGCAGGTCGGCGCCGACGCTGTTGGCGGTGGCCAGGGTCGTCTCGTCATCGCTGCCCAACGCGTCGCGCTGCGCGCGCAGGGTCCGCGCGTTGAGCGACCGGGCGTCGGCGATGCGGCCCACCGCACGCAGCGCGTTGCCCAGGTGGAAGGACGCGAGCAGGGTCAGCTCGTCGGACTCCCCCGTCTCCTCGCGCCACCGTCCCGCCGCCTGCCCGGCCAGGTCACGGCTGCTGTCGTAGTCGCCCCACGCGTAAAGCTGGCGGATGCAGTTGATGACGAACTGGCGGATCTCCTCGGACTCGCCGCCGAGCACGTCCGAGTGCACCAGGTGCGGGACCAGCTCGGCGTACCGCGACCAGCTCGTCGGCGCATCCGGGTCGCCGGGGTCCGCGGCGGCCAGCATCCGCCGCACCGCGTCCATCTGAGTGCCGTGGCGGTCACTGCTGAGCTGCTGACTGAGCATGCCGCGGACCAGCGGGTGGACGGTCAGCCGCTCGCCCGGCGGGTCCAGATCGGCCAGGCCGAAACGGTGGATCAGACGCATCGCCGCCTTCAGCCGACGCTCGACCCGCACGGTGGTGGCGAGCCCGGCGGGCAGGTCGAGATGGCGTGCCGCCCATAACAACTGCCAGGACACCGCGGCACTGCCCAGGAAGGCACACAGTTCCAGCAGCTCGGCCGCGGACGGCGAGGCCGCGCGCAACCCATCCATGGCCAGGCTCCACGCGGTGCGTACCGGCGTCGGGAAGGACAGCTCGGCGGCGCGTTCGTCGTACCGGTGCAGGTATCGGTCGACCGTCCATCCAGCAGCCGCGCGCACCGCGGCGGCCTGGGCCAGCGCCATCGGGGCGTCGCCCAACCGGTCGGCCATCCGATCGGCGTCGGCCATCGGAAGATCACCGGCGCGGCGGCGCAGGAAGTCCACACTGTCCGCGCGGTCGAACACCGGCACCGGGACGACCTGCGCGGTCTCCGCGGTCCAGCGCGGGTTGCGCGAGGTCACCAGCACGTGGCCGGCCCCGCTGGGCAGGTAGGGCCGGATGTCCTCGGGACGGTTCGCGTTCTCGAAGACGACCAGCCAATTGCGGTACGGCTCGCCGCGGCTCAGCGCATCCCGCACCGCGCCGAGCGTGCGGTTGATGTCGCGCGCCTCCGGCAGCCCGAGCACCTGGGCCAGGCCCACCAACGCGGCCCGGGTCCCCACCGTCTGTTCCGCGGGGATCCACCACACCAGGTCGTACGTCTCCGCGTACCGGTAGGCATACTCGACGGCCAGTTGGGTACGTCCGGTTCCGCCGAGCTGGTGGTCGGTCGGGGGAAGGAGGACCACGGGGCCGTTGCCGAGAAGCTCTCGCGTCCGGGCCAGCAGGAGCTCCCGCCCGACGAAGTGCGCGTTTCGCGGCGGCAGCCCACCTCGGATCGGCACGCCGACCTCCCCACTCGTGACAAGGCACCGTACAGTCGTGTGCTGCCGATTACCGTACGTGGAATCATCGCCACTACGGAAGATTGCCTCGACGGAAGGCCACTGTGACCGAGCAACCCGCGACGAGTCTGGACCGCGACGACGGCACCGTCACGGTGCGCCTGCACGGCGAAGTCGATGTGCTCACCGTCGACGAGGTGCGGATGGCGCTGGCGGAGGCGATCCGGAGCCGGCCCGCCTCGGTGGTGGTGGACCTGGCCGACCTCACCTTCATCGACTCCACCGGACTGGGTGCGATCGTCTTCGGCTTTCAGCGGGCCCGCGAAGCGGACATCGCCTTCGCGCTGGCGCGGCCCCCGGCCGGGATTCATCGGCTGCTGGTACTCAGCGGGGTGCTTGAAGTGATCAAGCTGTCCGCATGACTGGACGGCGCTTGCGGTGGTCGCACCGCGCCCAGTAGGTTCAGAAATGCACGTGTAGCGCAGCGGTTTTGTCAATGTTGACGGTTTTGTCAAATGTCGCGGCAGCACCTCCCGAGGAGATTCTCCATGGCCGGTTCCCGCATCGTCTCGCTCGGCCACTATCAGCCGTCCCGCGTGCTGACCAATGACGATCTCGCGGGCATGGTCGACACCAACGACGAGTGGATCCGCAGCCGTGTCGGCATCAAGACCCGGCACATCGCGGCACCCGACGAGAGCCTCGACGAGATGGCCGCGCACGCCGCCCGCAAGGCGCTGGCGGAGAGCGGCGTCGAGGCCGCCGACATCGATTACGTCATCGTGGCAACCTGCACCGCGTTCGACCGCTCGCCGAACATCGCCGCCCGCGTCGCCCGACGTCTCGAAATGGCCGCACCGGCCGCGCTGGACCTCAACGTCGCCTGCTCCGGCTTCACGCACGCGCTGGCCAGCGCGGACCAGGCGATCAAGACCGGCGCGGCGACCCGTGCCCTGATCATCGGCGTCGAGCGCCTCTCCGACTTCACCGACTGGACCGACCGCAGCACCTGCGTGCTGATCGGCGACGGCGCCGGCGCCATGGTCCTGGTGGCCGACGAGGCGGAGCACGTCGGGCCGGTGGTGTGGGGATCGGTGCCGGAGATGTCGCAGGTGGTGCGCATCGAGGGCCGCGACGCCAAGTTCGAGCAGGAGGGGCAGAGCGTCTTCCGCTGGGCCACCCACGCGCTGCCCGCGATCGCGCGCAGCGTCTGCGAGAAGGCCGGCGTGCGCCCCGAGGACCTGGCCGCCGTCGTTCCGCACCAGGCGAACCTGCGCATCATCGAACCGCTGGCCCGGCGCATCGGAGCCACCAACGCGGTCATCGCCCGCGACGTGATCGATTCCGGGAACACCTCCGCGGCGAGCATCCCGATCGCGCTGTCCAAGCTGGTCATGCGGCGCGAGGTGCCCTCCGGCGCACCGATCCTGCTGTTCGGTTTCGGCGGCGGGCTCTCCTACGCCGGGCAGGTCGTGCACTGCCCCTGAGCGCGGCGGGCCCCTACCCGGAGGCCATCATCGCCACCAGCCGGCGCGCGATGGACCCGGCAGTCGGGTGGTCGAAGACCAGTGTCGGCGGCAGGTGCAGGCCGGAAGCGGCGGACAACCGCTGACTGAGTTCCAGCGCCGTCAACGAGTCAAAGCCGGAATCCCACAACTCCCCGTCGGGATCCACCGCCTCCGGCCCGGAGTGCCCCAGCACGGCTGCGGCCTGCCCAAGCACGCTCTGCAGCACCTCATCGGCGGAGAGCTCGGACCATCCGCCCGACGCCCGCCCGAGGGTCTGCCCGCGCTGCTCCGGCACCGCCCGCGGGAGCAGCGCCGAGATGGCGGCGCCGTCATCACCGGAGAGCCGGACGGCCGCCATGACCGTGGCGTCCGGCCGGGCCAGTGCGGCGTCGAACAACTCCAGGCCCTTCGCCACGGGCAGCTCGGCATACCCGGCTCGCTCCATGCGCCGCCGGTCGGCGATGGACAACTCCCCGGCCATGCCTTCGCCGGCCCACGGACCCCACGCCAGCGCCAGCGCGGGCAACCCGGCGGCGGCCCGGCGACACGCCAACGCGTCCAGCGCGGCGTTCGCGGCGGCGTAGTTCGCCTGTCCCGGACCGCCGAGTACACCGATCACCGAGGAGAACAGCACGAAGGCGGACAGCCGCTGACCGGCGGTCAACTCGTGCAGATGCACCGCGGCGTCCACCTTCGGACGCATCACGGCGTCCACCCGGCGCGGTGTCATCAGCGTCAGCATGCTGTCCCGCACCAGGCCCGCGGTGTGCACCACCGCGGTGAGCGGCAGCTCCGCCGGGATACCGGCCAGCGCCCCGCGCACCTGTGCCCGGTCGGCCACGTCGCACGCCATGATGGTGGCGGCCGAGCCCAGCTCCGCGGCCAGTTCGGTGGCGCCCGGCGCGTCCGGGCCGCGCCGGCTGAGCAGCAGCACGTGCCGCACCCCGTGCGTGCGCACCAGGTGACGGGCGAACAGCGCGCCGAGCGCACCGGTGCCTCCGGTGATCAGCACGGTCCCCTCCGGATCAAGACCGGCGGCGCCGGCTGGCCCGCCGTGCTCCGGGACCAGTTCGGGCCTGCGCGGCTCCCCGCGACGCACGGCGAGCTGCGGTTCGCCGGATCCGAGCGCGCGGCGCAGCCCGGCCGACGCATCCGGGCCGTCGTCCAGATCGATCAGGCGGAACCGGCCCGGATGTTCCCGCTGCGCGCTGCGCACCGCCGCCCAGACGGCCGCCGCCGCGATGTCCGCGACATCAGCGCCGGGCTCGGCGGCCACCGCGCCCCGCGTGATGAACACCAGGGTGGCATGGGCGCACGCGTCGTCGTCGATCCAGTGCTGCATCAACACGAGGGCGCGTTCCACGGCGGACCGCACCGCACCGGGCAGGCCGGCGTCCGCCTCGGTCAGGCCCTCACCACCGCAGACCAGCACGGTCTCCGGCACCGCGGCACCGCTGCGCACCTCAGCGTCCAGGTCACGCAGGGACGGGTACGCGTTAGTCTCCTTGACCGCCCCGCTCAAGCCGAGGTGGTCGGTGCCGAGCACGCCACAGCGCACCACGGACGCCGACGGGGACTCCCCCAGCGCCACCCAGCCGCTCCGCAACAACACGTCTCGGGGCGTGCGGACGCCGTCCAACTGGGACAGCGGGAGAGGCCGGAACAGCAACCGCCGCACCGACAGCACTTCGGCGCCCCGCGCGTCGGTGGCGGTGATCGACAGCGCGGACGGCCCTCGCGGGGCGATCCGGACGTGCACCTCGGTGGCGGTGGTACGGCGGACCGTCACGCCGGTCCAGGCGAACGGCAGCGGGACCGCGCCGGGCGGTTGCGGCACGAGAATCAACGCCGCATGCAGGGCCGCGTCGAGCAGCACCGGATGCGCGGCGTATCCATCCGGAGCGACGTCGCTCGGCAACTCGACCACCGCCGAGACGCCCTCGTCGTCGCGCCGCACGTCGCGCAGTGCGCGGAAGGCCGGGCCGTACCGGAAGCCGCGCTCGGCGAGCCGCCGGTAGTGCTCGACCACATCGACCACCACGCCGGCACCGATCGCCGGAGCCGGTTCCGGTCCCGGGTGACCGGCCGGTTCCAGGGTGACGCTCGCATGCCGGGTCCAGCCCGCCGCGTCGTTCCCGCTGAAGACCGCGATCGTCGCCGGGTCGGCCACCAGCCGTACCTCCAGCACCGCGTCCTCCGGCAGAAAGACCGGCCGCTCGACCACCAACTCGGCGATCGCGCGGTCCAGGCGATCGGCGGCGTGCGCGGCCCACTCAACGATGACCGCGCCGGGCAGCACGATGCGGTCACGCAACCGGTGGTCGGCCAGCCAGGGGTGATCCGCGACGGACAGGCGACCGGTGTAGAGCACCGTCGACGAGCCCGGCACGGAGATGCCGTAGGTCAGCAGCGGATGGCCGGCAGGCGGCAGGTCCGGGACCGCGACCGGGGCCGCCCGGTCGAGCCAGAAACGCTGCCGCCGGAACGGATGGGCGGGCGGCTCGAACCGGCGTCGTCGGTGTTCGGCGCCGGGTCCGGGCCAGACGATGTCGGCACCCGCGCAGTACATCCGTGCCAACGCCGGCGATACCCCGTGCCCGAGCGACTCGAACACCACGTCTTCGCCCTGAAGGCAGCGGATGCCCAGCGCGGACAGCACGGGTCGCGGCCCGAGTTCCAGAAAGCGGCGCACGCCGCCGTCGGCGAGATGGCGCAGGCCGTCGGCGAACCGGACGGCTTCGCGGACGTGCCGCACCCAATACCGCGGCGTGCAGATCTCCACCGCGGACGCCGGGCGTCCGGTCAGATTGGACATCACGGTCAGGCGCGGCGGCGCATAACTGACCGCCCCGGCGACCTCGGCGAACGACTCCAGCATCGGATCCATCAGCGCGGAATGGAACGCATGGGTGACTCGCAGCCGATCCGCGCGGCGGCCACGTTCTCGCCACTGCCGTGCCACCTCCAGGACCGCCTCCTCGGCACCGGAGATCACGACCGCATCCGGCGCGTTGACCGCAGCCACCACGACCCCGGCCGGCAGCGGCGTCAACTCCGCCTCGGTGGCGGCGAGCGCCACCATGGCGCCGCCGCGGGGCAACGCCTGCATCAGGGCGCCACGCGCCGCCACCATCCGGCACGCGTCCGCCAGCGACCACACTCCGGCCACGTAGGCCGCCGCCAGCTCGCCGACCGAGTGGCCGAGCAACGCCTGCGGTGTCAGGCCCCGGCTTTCCACCAGCCGGTACATCGCCACCTCAAGGGCGAACAGTGCGGCCTGCGTGTAGGAGGTCTCGTGCAACAGTGCGGCGTCCGGGTGACCGGCCGGGGCGAACATGACCGCGCGCAGCGGCCGTTCCAAGGCGGCCTCGAAGTGCGCGCCGATCTCGTCCACCGCCGCCGCGAAAACCGGCTCGCTCAGATAGAGTCCGTGCCCCGCGCCGGGTGTCTGACTGCCCTGGCCGGTGAACAGGAATGCGGTGCCACCGGGGCGGGCGTGGCCGGTGAACACGCCTTCGGTGGCCGCGCCGCGAGCCAACGCCCGCAGCCCCCGGCTGGTGTCACCGGTCACCGCCGCGCGCACGATCGCGCCGGGCGGCCCCGCGTCCGCCGCACGGGCACGCTCCCGGAACAGCTCCGGGTCCCCCACGGTGAGCGCGGCAAGCAGGTCCGCCGCCCGTACGCGCAGCGCCGCAACGCTGGACGCCCGCAACGCCCACACCGGCGGCGGGCGGTCGGCCGGCGCCGGCGCCTCCTCGACGATCACGTGCGCGTTGGTGCCGCTGATGCCGAACGACGACACCCCGGCCCGGCGCGTCCGCTCGCCGCGCGGCCACGGCACCGCCTCGGTCAGCAGCCGCATCACGCCGGTCGACCAGGCGACCAGCGGTGTCGGCTCGGCGGCGTGCAGCGTCCGGGGCAAGGTCTCATGGCGCAGCGCCAGCAGCATCTTGATCACCCCACCCACGCCGGCTGCGGCTTGGGTGTGCCCCACGTTGCTCTTCAACGATCCCAGCCACAGCGGCGCGTCCGCACGACGGTCCGCGCCGTAGCTGTCCAGCAACGCCTGTGCCTCGATCGGGTCGCCGAGCCGGGTGCCGGTGCCGTGCGCCTCCACCGCATCCACGTCGGATGGGCGCAGACCGGCATCGGCGAGCGCGGCATGCACCGCACGTTCCTGAGACGGACCGTGCGGCGCGGTCAGGCCGTTGCTCGCGCCGTCCTGATTGACCGCCGTTCCGGCCAGCACGCCGAGCACCTGGTGACCGTTGCGGACCGCCTCGGACAGCGGTTCCAACAGCAACAGGCCGACGCCCTCGGACCATCCGGTGCCGGCCGCGTCTGCGGCGAACGCACGGCACCGCCCGTCCGGCGACAGTCCCCGCTGGCGGCTGAACTCCACGAAGATGCCCGGTTCGGACATCACCGTCACGCCACCGGCGAGGGCCATGGTGCAGTCACCCGCGCGCAGCGCTCGCGCCGCCTGATGCAGCGCCACGAGCGACGACGAACATGCGGTGTCCACGGTGATCGCGGGACCGGTGAACCCGAACGTGTACGCCAGACGGCCGGACAGCACGCTGGCCGCCGATCCGGTCAGCGCGTAGCCCTCGACGGCCTCGGGCGCCTCCGTCAGCCGTGGCCCGTACCCGCCGGACATGGCTCCCACGAACACCCCGGTGTCCGTGCCGCGCAGCGACGCCGGCGTGATGCCGGCGTTCTCCATCGTCTCCCAGGCCACCTCCAGCAGAATCCGCTGCTGCGGATCCATCGCGAGCGCCTCACGCGGGCTGATCTGGAAGAATGCCGGGTCGAAACGGTCCGCGTCGTGCAGAAAGCCACCCTCACGGACGTACGTGCGTCCGGGCTGCCCGGGACGCGGGTCGTAGATCCGGGCGAGATCCCAGCCCCGGTTGGCGGGGAACGCCGAAACGGCGTCGCGGCCCTCGTCCAGCAGGCGCCAGAGCTCCTCGGGCGAATGGGCGCCACCGGGGTAACGGCAAGCCATCGCCACGATGGCAATCGGCTCATCCCGCCCGGCCCGGCCCGCCCGGCCGTTCGCCGGCGTTCGCCGCCCGGCGCGGGCGTGACCGAGGTGGCGGGCCAGGTCGCGGGGTGTCGGCCGGTCGAAGACCAGGCCCGGGGGAAGTGGCGTGCCGGTCGCCTCCGCGAGCCGGTCCCGCAGTTCCACCGCCGTCACCGAGGTCACTCCGAGGTCCGTGAAGGTGGCCGCCGGGTCCACCGTCTCCGCGTCGTCGGCACCGAGCACCGCTGCCGTGTGCCGCAGCACCAGGTCCAGCTCGTCGCCGACGGGTGCCCCGCTCCCGGCCGCCCTGCTCCGCGATGCGGCATCCAGCCAGTGGCGCCGCCGCCGGAACCGGTAACCCGGCAGGGTGAGCGTGCGTGCCCCGGAGCCGGCGAACACGGTCGCCGGGTCGACCGTCCGGGCGGGCCGATCAAGCTGGCCGCCGCCGGCCACCTCGCGCAGCCCGGACACCAGCTCGGCATGCGTGGCGGCGGTGATCACAACCCGGCGGCGCAACATCGATCTCGTGGTGGCCAGGGAGTACGCCACATCCACCAGCGGCACCCGCGGTCGCGCCGCAAGCCACTCGGCCAGCCGGCCGGCCTGGTCCCGCACGGCGTCCGCGGACGGCGCGCTCACTACGAACGGCCACGCGCGTTCCTCGTGCCGGCGCGCGGGTTCGGCCGGGGCGTGATGCGCGGCGAGCACCACATGGCAGTTGGTGCCGCCGATGCCGAACGCGCTGACGCCGGCGATCGAGGGCCGGTCCCCCGTCGGCCATGGACGTGACCGGGTCAGCACCCGCAACACCGGCGGCACAACGGCGGCGGCCGGACCGGTGTCGCGCTGCGCCGGGATGATGCCGTGCCACAGGCCCAGACCCTGTTTGACGAGCCCGACCAGTCCCGCGGCGGCCTCCAGATGACCGACGTTTGTCTTCGCGGAGCCCGCCGCCACCGGATGCGGGCGCTCGGCGAACACCTCGCCGAGCGCCGTCGACTCGACCTGGTCGCCGAGCTTCGTGCCGGTGCCGTGCAGCTCGACACTGCCCACATCGGAGGCGTCGATGCCGGCCTGGCGGTGCGCCGCACGGATCACCTCGGCCTGCGCGCGTGCGCTCGGCATGGTGAGCGTGTCGGTGCGGCCGTCGTTGTTCACCGCGCTGCCGCGGATGACGCAGTAGATCCGGTCGCCGTCCGCCACCGCGCGATCGAGTGGCTTGAGCACCACCACCACACCGCCCTCGCCGCGGGCGAAACCGTCCGCGGCGGCCGAGAAGGTGTGGCACCCGCCGGTCGGCGACAGCACACCCGCCCGCGCCGCGGCGATCCAGCTCTGCGCGGAGACGTTCAGTTGCACGCCTCCCACCAGGGCCTGCTCGCATTCCCCGGCCACCAGCGCGGCGCAGGCGAGGTGCACCGCCACCAGGGAAGCCGACTGTGCCGAGTCGACCACCAGGCTGGGACCGCGCAGGCCGAGCAGATGCGACACCCGATTGGCCAGCAGCGCCCGGTTGAGGCCGGTGAAGCTGTAACCGTCCTGCAGATCGGCGGCCCGGACCAGGGTCGCGTAATCGTCCGCGGTGGCGCCGATGTACACCCCGGTCCGGCTGTCGCCGAGCCGGTCCGGGGCCACCCGCGCGTCCTCGAAGGCAGCCCAGCTCAGCTCCAGGGCCAACCGCTGTTGCGGGTCCGTCGCGGCCGCCTCGCGGTCGGACAGCCCGAAGAAGGCGGCGTCGAAGAGGTCAACGTCGTGCAGAAAGCCGCCGGAACCGACGCACCGGCGCTCGTCCGGGCTCAGCGCCGCGAAATCCTCCGGCCCGAAGCGCTGCGCCGGCACCGGCCCGATTCCGCTGCCGCCCTCGACCAGCATCTGCCAGAACTCGTCGACCGAAGCGGCGCCCGGCAGCCGTACGGCTGCGCCGACCATCGCGACCGACCGGCTGTCCCCCGAATTGCTCATCATCCTCGCTACTGAACCTTTTTCAACGTGGCGAGGCCGGCAGATGCCGCCGCTGGTCGACGGCGCGCAACCGACGGGCTCGATGCCAGGTTGAAAAGGGTTCACTGTTCGTCCTTGCCCGTCACGAATAAGTGCACCGCCTCGATGACCCCGGTGTCGGCGAGGATGCGCCGGTGCCCGAGCCCATGGGTGACGATCAGCTCCGCGCCCGGAAACGCCTGCGCGATCCGCTGCCCGTGCCGCACCGCGACCTCCTTGTCGTCCGCGTCGTGGACGACAAGCACCGGTGCCGTGATCTGGTCCGGTTGATAGATGGTGGAGAACCGCTCCCAGATGTCGGTCAGCGGCCGGAAATAGATCTCGGTGCGCCGGCGCAGTTCCTTGCTGATCGCGGGCCGCAACGCGAGCTGCGTGCAGAAGGCGTCGGCCAAGTCGGCGAACCGGCTGATGCCGCTGATCACCACGATGCGTTCCGTCGGCACACCGGACCGGATCGCATGAAAGGCGCACAGCACGCCGAACGAGTGCGCCACGATCGCGCGAAACGGACCGTGCTCGGCCTGCAGCCGCTCGATGATCGCGGCCTGGTCCACGATGGTGGCCGACACCCCGCCGGATTCGCCGTGACCCGGTGCGTCATAGGCCAGCAGGGGCACGCCGGCGGCGCGCAGGGCGGGCACGAAGGCAGCCCAGGACGCCGCCCGCGATTGAAAGCCGTGCACCAGCAGGACCGGGTTGGGTTCGTCACCCCACCGGTAGGTCCGCACCGGCGTGCCGTCCATGTCCAATGCGGAGACCGTCGCGGTGTCCATCACCTGCTGCTGGGCGGGCCGGATCTCGGCGCGCCGCATCGGCTCGATGAAAAGCTTGAACGCGTGACGCCCGGCAAGCCGGGGTGCTACGTACGAGATCGCGTTGAGCCGGTTACTGAGTGACGTTGCCATGGATCTCCCACCTCGAAGCGGCGCGGGTCAGTTGACCTGTCGGACCCTTCCCGACCAGAACCGGTCCCGCAAGCTACGCCGGAGGATCTTGCCGCTCGGGTTGCGCGGCAACGCATCGATGACCTCGTAGCTGCCCGGGACCTTGAACCCGGCCAGTTCACCCTGGAGAAAAAGCATCAGCTCGCGCGGCGTGGCACGGTGGCCGGGCCGCAGCACGACGAACGCGTGGACAGCTTCGCCCCACTGCTCGTGCGGGATGCCGACGACCGCGGCCTCCGCCACCGCGGGATGCTTCGCCAGCGCGCCCTCCACCTCGGCGGGATAGACGTTCTCGCCGGCGACGATCACCGTGTCCTTGATCCGGTCGCAGACGAACACGAACCCCTCGTCGTCCAGATAACCGGCATCTCCGGTGTGGATCCATCCGTCCACCAAGGTCGCCGCGGTGGCCTCGGGCAGGCCCCAGTACTCCCGCATGGCAGCCGCCGTGCGCAGACATATCTCGCCGGTCTCGCCGGCCGGCAGCAGCGTTCCGCCGGGACCGATGATCTTGACATCGATGCCCGGGTACGGGCGTCCGGCCGCCCGCAGCCGGGGGCTGCCCGACACGTGCTCGGCCGGCGGCAGGCACACGGCGGTGTTGCCGGTCTCGGTGAGCCCGTAGATCTGGGCGAACTCGCAGCCGATCTCGTCGATGCACTGCTTCAGCAGCGTCTCCGAGATGGGCGACCCGCCGTAGACCACCTTGCGGAGACTGGCGAAGTGCGCGCCGGTCACCCTCGGTTCGGACAACATCATGTGCAGCATCGCCGGCACCACGCAGGCGATCGTCACGCCGTGCCTGCGGATCACCTCGATCGCGGCGGAGCTGACGAACATCCGCATCGACACGATGGTGACGCCCGCGTTGAAGCCCTGCGTCGCCCACCAGATGCCTCCGACGTGGAAGCCGGGAATGCCGATCAGGCTGACGTCACCCGGCCGCAGGTCGATCCACTCCAGACCCTGCGACTCCATCGCATCGCGCACCACGAAGAAACTGCGCTGCGCCAAGACCACGCCCTTGGGCAGGCCGGTGGTGCCACTGGTGTAGAGCTGCGCCACCGGATCGTCCCATCCGCCGCCCTCGTCGACCGCGGAGTCGGCGTACCGGTCCTGCCACGCGCGCAACCCGCTCCCCGGGCCGTCCGGGCCGTCCAGCAGCACCACCCGCGGCGCCTGCGCCAACTCCGCGACGACCCGCTCGGCGGCCACCCGGAACTCCTCCTCGACGAACAGCACCGCGGTCTGCGAGTCGGCCAGGATGTGCCGGATCTCGGCCGGCGCCAGCCGCCAGTTGATCGGCACCAGCACCGCGCCGGCCTTCGCCGCGCCGAAGAGCACGTCGTAGTAGTGCTCGGACTCCTTGCCGAGGTAGGCCACACGCGCACCGGCGTGCGGGGCGCACGCGAGCAGACCGCGGGCCGTGCGATTGCTGCGCCGATGCAGTTCGGCGTACGTGACGCAACGGTCCTCACACAGTACGGCCGGCTGATTCGGGCGCTGCGCGGCATGGAAGGCGAGCGACTGCTGCAAGGTGCGTAGGTGCGGATAGTACAGCGACATCCGGCGAACTCCTCGTGGGTGGCTGGTCAGGACCAGACATGGGTCTCCGGCCAGAGGCGGCGCCCGACGGGCGGCCCGGCCTGCCGGCGGGCACGTGGTGACGCTCCGGCCACCGCCTCCATGAGCACGTGGGCGTTGGTGCCGGTGAATCCGAACGCGCTGACCCCGGCGACGCGGCGGGCCGCCTCGGGCCACGGCATCCGCTCGCGGGGTACGTCGATCGCCATCCGGTCCCAGGCGATGTCCGGGTCCGGCAGGTCGAAGCCCGGCTGGGCGGGGATCTGGCCGTGGCTCAGCGCCAGTGCGGCCTTCATCAGGCTCGCTGCGCCGGACGCGGTCTCCAGATAGCCCAGGTTCGCCTTGCACGAGCCGAGGTAGAGCGTGGGGGCGCCGACGCCGTCACGCCGATAAGCCGACGCCGTACTTTCCGCTTCCAGAATCCCGCCCAGCTTGGAGCCGTTCGCCTGCGCCTCCACGTAGCGCACGTCCCACGGATCGATCTCCGCAGCGCGCAGCGCATCGACCATCACCCGGCGCTGCGCGGCAACCGGCATGGCCGCCATGCCGGGGCGATCCCCCTGTTGCCAGATCGCGCTGCCGCGGATCACCGCGTACGGCGCCGGACCGCCGGGGCGCACGTCCCCGACGCGAGTGAGCACCAGAACCCCGCAGCCTTCGCCGCGGACCTGCCCGTCGGCGTCCTTCGCGAACGGACGGCTGCGGCCCGACGGCGACAGCATCCCGGCACGGTCGAACACCGCGCTGGTGAACGGCGCTACCTGCAGGTGGCAGGCGCCCACCACGGCCACGTCGCAGTCACCGCGGCGCAGCGCCGGGAGGGCGAGATGCACCGCGGTCAGCGCCGACGAGCAGGCGGTGTCCACGGTCAGCACCGGCCCGTTCAGGCGCAGCCCGGTGGCGACCCGGGCGGCAGTGGCGCTCATCGCGGCGCCGGTGCCCATCATCGGATCCAGATCCTCCGGGCGGATGCCGTTGCGCAGGTGCGCATAGTGGTACTCCACCGTGCTGACACCGGCGAAGACCCCCACCCGCACGGACGACACATCGGTGATGCCGGCGTCTTCCAGCGCCTGAGCCGCGCAGGTCAGTAGGACGCGCTGCTGCGGATCCATGTAGCGCGCCTCGTCCTCGGAGATGCCGAACCGTTCGGGTTCGAACAGGTCGACGCCGTCGATATGCACGCCGCGGGCCAGCACCTCGGCGAACGGTTGCAGGTCCGGAGCCGCGGCGTTCCATCGTGGCGGCACGCCCCGCGGTTCGGCGGGCACGATCCGCTCGTCGCACAGCGCCGCCCAGAACGCCGCCGGATCGTTGATCCCGCCGGGGAACCGGCACGCCAAGCCGGTCACGGCGATGCCCTGGACGTCCTCGGCGTGCCGCCGGGCCGCCAGCAGGATGAGCTGCTGCCGGCTCAACGACTCCAGCGAAGCGATGTACTCCTTCATCGGTTCAGAGATCCTTCAACGCGTCCAGTTCGGCGGCCACCTCGTCGGCGGTCATCTCGCCGACCACGCCCCGCCCGGCCCGCGACGGTTCCTCCGGCAGTGCGTCCTCGCCCCGTGCGGCGTCGAGCTGCTCCCCCAGGTTCTCGGCGAGCAGTTCGATGGACGGGTAGTCGAAGGCGAGCCCGGTCGGCAACGCCACCCGCAGGGACGACTCCAGGAAGTTCTTCAGCTCCACGGCGCCCAGCGAGTCGAGGCCGACGTCGAGGAACTTCGCGTCCGCCGGGACGTCGTCCGCGCCGTCGAAGTGCAGCGCGCTTGCCACGTGGGCGCGGATCAGACGGTTCAGAGCGGTCCGGCGCTCGGATTTCGGCAGCCGTGCCAACTGCTCGACGTCGACCACGTCGGCAGCGTTCCCGGTACGCCGTGCCACGCGCTGGTACAGCGGATTGGCCGCACGGCCGGCGGCCATCCGGTCCCAGTCGAACTCGCCGACCACCACCTGCGCGAGCGGATGCTGGACCACCGTCGCCAAGGCCGCCGCCCCGGGCCCAGGCCGGATGAAGCGTGTGCCCTGCGCTTCCAGATTGCGCACCAGGCGTGCCTCCAGCCCGGCTGCCATGCCCACCTCGGCCCACGGACCCCAGTTGACCGAGCTGCCCGGCCGGCCGGCCGCAGCGCGCCGCACCATCAGGGCGTCCACAAAGGCGTTGCCCGCGGCGTAGTTGGCCTGTCCCACGGATCCGATCACCGATGCGACGGACGAGTAGGCCACGAAGAAGTCCAGCTCGGCCAGTGGCGTGACCGCCTCGTGCAACAGCCACGTGCCGAGGACCTTCGGCGCGCAGACGGTCTGCACATCCTCCCAGGTCATCCGGGCCACCGGACGGTCCGCGAGCACTCCGGCCGCATGCACCACGCCGCCGAGCGGGCTCGCCCCGTCGGCCAGCTCGCGGAACAACCTGCGCACCTCCTCGGGCTGGGCGATGTCGGCCCGGTGAACCCGCACGTCGACCCCGTCCGGAAGGCGCTTGTGCAACGCGGCCAGGTCCTCCGGGTCGGGCTCGCGACGCGAGACCAGGGCGAGGCGCCGGGCGCCCAGTTCGGCCAGCTTGACGGCGGCGAGCCGACCCAGGGCGCCGAGCCCACCGGTGATGAGGTAGGTCCGGTCCGCTCGCACCGCCACCGGCCGCGCGGTGGCCGGTTCGGCGTCCAGGGACAGCACCAGCTTGCCGATGTTGGCACCCCGGCTCAACACCGCGAATGCCTCGTCCACCTCGTCCAGGGTGTACGCCGTCGTAGGCAGCGCCGAGAGCCGTCCCGCGGCGATGCCGTCGACCACCTCGGTCAGGATCTCGTGATTGATCCGGCGCAGCTCCCCGTCCGGAAATTCGCTGAGATCGAAGTGGTGGTAAGCCACGTCCGGGCGGTGCGCGGCGGCCCGGTCCGCCGACCACGCGCCGATCTTGCCCAGTTCCACGAACCGGCCACCGTGGCCGAGGGCGCGCATGCCGGCCTCGATGTAGTCCTTGTTCAGGCTGTTCAGCACGATGTCCACGCCGGCGCCGCCGGTCAGCTCCAGCACCTGACCGGCGAAGTCCAGCGAACGCGAGTTCAGCACGTGGGTCACGCCCTGCTCGCGCAGCACCGGATGCTTGTGCGGGCTCGCGGTGGCGAAGATCTCCGCGCCGGCCGCCCGGGCGAGCCGGATCGCCGCCTGACCGACGCCACCCGCGCCGGCGTGGATGAGCACCCGGTCGCCGCGTGTCATCCCGGCCAGCCGGTGCAGCGCGTAGAACGCCGTGATGTAGGCCGTCGGCAGGGCCGCCGCGTCCACGTACGACAGACCCTCGGGCATCGGCACCGCATGTGCGGACGGCACGGTCACTCGCCGACGCATCGACCCGATGTGGCTGAGAACCACGTCGTCGCCGACCGCGAAGGCGGCCCGCGGCCCGGCGGCGACGACCGTGCCGGAACCTTCGAATCCGAGCGGCAGCGGGGCGTACGGCATCCCGGTGTCGGCCGCGTGCTGCCGGAGCAGGCCCAAGGCGTTGAGCACGTCCTTAAAGTTCAGCCCGGCCGCGCGGACCTGAACCTCGATCTGGTCGTCGACCGGCGGCACGTCCGGGACCGGCACCAGGCCGACGCCGTCGAAGCTGCCGTATTCCTTCACCGCGAGCTCGGCGTTGCCGCCCTCCGGCGACTCCATCGAGTGCGGCAGGATACGGCGCACATGGCGCCCGGACGGACAATGGGCGACTTGATATTCGTCCTCACCGGCGTAGACCTCCGCCAGCAGCCGCTCGGCGTCCGCCTCCGCCGACGGCACGTCGAGCAGCGTCACCCGCAGCGCGGGGTACTCCGACCACAACGACAGCCCGAATCCCCACACGGTGCTCGCGGCCACGTGTTCGACCGCCAAGCCGGCCGGGTCGCCGGGCAGATGCTGCGCTCCCTCGGTGACCAGGTACAGCCGTACGTCGTGTCCGTCCACGGCGGACACCAGTGACAGCAGGTCGCGGAAATTGTCCTCGGTCTCGCTCCGCAGGCGGGTGACCGGGTCACCGTCCGCCGACGGGCGCCACACCCAGCACACGTCGGTGGGCCGCCGGTCGAGCACGGCCGTGACCGCCTCCGCGTTGCCGGCAAACGCCGCGTCGACCCCGTCGGCCGCCAACCGTTCGGCCAGCAACGGCATCTCGGCGGCGCTGCGGTTCGCGAGGATCAACCGCCGGTCGCCCGGCGTGCCGGTGCGCACCAGGGCTCGCTTGAGCCAGGCGACCCGGTGGAACATGCGGCTGCGTGCCCGCTCACCGGTGCGCGCCACCCGGCGGAAGCCGAGGCCACGGACCAGGACCACCACCCGGTCGCCGTCGAGCAGCAGCAAATCCGCCTCGAACTCACCGGCATGCGTGACCGACTCCCCGGTACGCCGCACCACCGCACGCAGCGTTCGCCCGCGCGGCTTGCTCAGCAGGCGCAGCCATCCGAACCGGACCGGCAGGTACGTCTGGCCGTCGTCGATCACCCCGCCGAGGCTTTGGATCACGTTGTCGAGCAGCACCGGCGGCAGATGTTCCAGGGCGCCCGCCGAGAGTCCGCGCAGTTCCGCGACGGCGGTGCCGGCATCCACCCGGCGCAGCCACCGGATGCGCTGGAACTGCGGACCGTACATCAGACCCAGGTCGGCCCACTCCGGGTAGAGGTCGGCACCGTCGCGATCGTCGGCGCCGGTCGCCGCGGCCGCCGCGCGCAGGTCCGCGACGATGGCGTCGTGCTCCCCGGCACTGACCGTTTCGTCCGCGATCCGCGCCACCGCGTGCCGACGCTCGATCGCCCCGTCCCCGGCGCCGTCCAGCGAGAGGATCTCCACCTCGTGGATGCTCGCTGCACCGGCATCGTCGGCGCCCCGCCGGAGGCGGACGTGCACTTCGGTCAGCCGCTCCTCGGACAGCAGCAGGGGTTCTCGGATCTGAACGTCGCGCAACGGCCGGGAGGTTTCTCCATGCACCGCATCCTGTGCCGCCAGCATCATCTCGACGTAGCCCGCGGCCGGGAAGACCACCTGGTCCATCACCACGTGGTCGGCCAGGTAGGCCGGATCGGCCGGGCCGATCCGGGTGCGGAACTCACGGATCCCCTCCGCCGATTGCTCCGCCGTGGTGGTCTCCTCGCCCAGCAGCGGATGGCGGGCGGGCCCGGACGCCGCGAGGCCAGCTCGCTCGTGCCGCGCGCCCTTGAGCGGCAGCCAGTACCGCCGATGCTCGAACGGATAGGTCGGAAGGTCCAGCCGTCGCGCGGGGATGCCGTCGAACACCGCGGTCCAGTCGATCCGCAGGCCGCCACCGTAGGCCGCGGCGACCGACTCCAGCAGCACGGACCCGTCCTCATCCCCGGCGCGCATGCTGGACAGCCACCGGTGACCCCGGCCCGCCGGCGTGCACCTGCGGCCCACCGCGGTCAGCGTCGGCGCCGGGCCGACCTCGATGAAGACATGCTCGCCCCGATCGTCGACAGCGCCGATGCCAGCCGCGAAGTCGACCGGTTCGGCGAGGTGCCGCACCCAGTAGTCGATCGTGCCGACCTGCTCCGGGTCGGCGATCCGGCCCGTCACGTTGGAGACGAAGGTCATCTCGATCTCGCCGAACCGGACGTCGGCCGTCTCCCGGCGGAACTGTTCGGCAACCTCGCGCATCAGCGGCGAGTGAAAGGCGTGCGAGACCGACAGCCGCCGGGTGCGCACGCCCCGGTCGGAGAGCGCCGTGGTGATCTCGGCGAGCGCGTCCACACCGCCGGAGACGACGCACTGGCCCGGCGCGTTGAAGGCCGCGAAGCTGACGTCGGCGAACCCGGCGATCAGTGGCGCGATCTCGTCGGCCGGAGCGGACACCGCGACCATGCCGCCGGGCGCGGTGACCGACTGCATGAGCCGGGCCCGGACGGCTACCAACCGCACCGCGTCGGGCAGCCGGAACAGTCCGGCCACGGTGGCCGCGACGATCTCGCCGATGCTGTGGCCGATGAGGACATCCGGCTCGATGCCGAACGAGCGCCACAGCATGGCGGCCGCGTACTCCACGGTGAACAGGGCGGGTTGGGTGTACCGGGTCTCGTCGACGCATCCCGGCTCGCCGTCGAACATCAGGTCCCGGATCGACTCGCCGAGATGGGCGGCGAACAACCTGTCGCATTCGTCGACCCGGTCCCGGAACACGGGGTATCGGTGGTAGAGGGCTCGTCCCATGCCGACGTACTGCGAGCCCTGGCCGGTGAAAAGGAAGGCGACCTTGGCGGGTGCCGGCTGAGCCGCCGGTGCGGGCTTGGCGAGCGCCGCGGCGATCTCCTCGTTGTCCCGCACCACCACGGCCGTGCGCGCGGCGAAGTCGGCCCGGCATACCGCGGCGGTGTAGCAGAGGTCGGCCGGGACGGTTTCCGGGTGCGCCGCCAGATATTCCCGGTATCGCGCCGCCTGATTCTCCAGCGCGGCCTCGGTGCGGCCGGAGAGCGCGAGCACGTACGGCCGGCCGGGCACCTCGGCGGCACCGGCCGGCCCTGCCGGGGGCGCCTGTTCGAGCAGCACGGACGAGATGGTGCCGGCGAAGCCGAACGAGTTGACCAGCGCGCGACGGGTTGGCGCGGTCCATGGCAGGCCGTCGACCGGCACCGACACGGGGTAGGTCGACCAGGGGATGTGCCGGGAGGGTTCGGTCATCCCGACGTGCGGGAATATCTCCTGGTGCACCAACTGCAGCACCGTCTTGATCACACCGCCGATCCCCGCGGCCGCCTCCATGTGCCCGATGTTGCCCTTGAGCGATCCGATCAGCACCGGCCGCTGCTGGGTGTGGGAAGCGGCGAACACCGAGTGAATCGCGCCCACCTCGATCGGGTCGCCCAGCGAGGTGCCCGTGCCGTGCGCCTCGACGTACTGCACGTCGGCGGGCTCCACCATGGCGTTTGCCAGCGCGGCCCGCATCACGGCGCCCTGGGCCGAGCCGTTGGGCACGGTCAGTCCGCCGCTCTCGCCGTCCTGGCGCACCGCGGTGCCGCGGACGAGCGCCAGGATCCGGTCGCCGTCGCGTTTGGCGTCGGAGTACCGCTTCAGCACGACGACGCCGCATCCTTCGCTGCGGCTGTAACCGTCGGCGCGGTCGTCGAAGGTCTTGCAGAAGCCGTCCGGCGACAGCATGCCGGCCTGGCTGAAGACGACGTGGTTGCGCGGATGATGGATCGCGTTCACCCCGGCGCAGAGCGCGATCGAACATTCCTTGCGGCGCAGCCCTTCGACGGCCAGGTGCAACGCCACGAGTGAGGACGAGCACGCGGTGTCGATGGCCATGCTCGGGCCGCGCCACCCGAGGAAGTAGGAGAGCCGGCCGGGTATCGCGCTGTGCGCGGTGCCGGTGCCGATGTAGGCGTCGAGGTCCGGGAAGGCCAGCGCCTCCACTTCGAGCGGGTAGTCGACGCAGCTCACACCCACGTAGACGCCGCCGTCGGACCGCCGCAGCCGGTGTGGGTCGATGCCGGCGTGTTCCAGCGCCTCCCAGCCGGTCTCCAGCACGAGCCGCGCCTGGGGATCCATGTATTGCGCCTCACGCGGGGAGATCCCGAAGAAGCGCGGGTCGAACTGGTCCATCCCGGCCAGAAACCCGCCGCCGGCGGCACGGATCTTGCCTTTGCCCCCGTCGTCCGAGGCGAATCGTCCGACGTCCCATCGGTTCGCCGGCACCGGACCGATGCCCGAGCCGCCGGATCGCAGGAAGTCCGCCAGGCCCGCCGGATCCTCGTTGTCACCCGGCAGGCGCAGTCCAATCCCGACGATCGCGATCGGCTCGTACCGTTCCAGCAACAACTCTCGCAGGAGCTCGGCGTCGGGCGCGGACATCGGTGTCTCCTCCGAGGTTCTCATGCGTCGAAGAGGTCCTTCATGAGGTCGTCGACAAGCGACTTGCGGTCGGGTGACGGGGACGGTGGCGTGTCCGGCGCCGGCGCGAACACCTCGGGCAGCGCGGTGACGAGGTTGTCCGTCAGGTCGGCGATGGTGGGGCTGGCGAACAGCACCGCCGCGTCCACCTCGCAGCCGAGCCTCGCCTCCAGCCGCTGCTTGACCTCGGTGGCCCGCAACGAGGTGAGGCCGAGATCGAAGTAGTTGTCGGTCGGAGCGAGCCTCTCGTCGTCCGTCATCAGCAATGCGCTGCGGAACTCGCTGGCCACGGCCTCCTGCAGGACTGCGCGGCGCCCCGCCGCCGGCACCCGGCGCAGAGCCATGACGAAGTCGGTGGGCAATCGATTCACGTCCCTGTCTTCTCCGGTCCGCCGACGGGCGGATTGGTGATCGCCACGCGCACCTCGCCCTGGGAGGTGCCGCCCCGGTCGTCCCAGTAGCGACACGTGGTCCGTACCACGATCAGCGGGTCGCGAACGTCGCTGCCGCCCCATTCGGCGATGTCCACCATCTCCAGTTCACCGTGGAAGTGCCGACCGCTCATGGCGCGCTTGAACGAGCTGCGGAAGTCCGTGATGAGAAAGTCGGCGAGCTGCCGGGCCCAATAGTCATCCATCGACCAGCGCGCGAACGGCTGCACCAGCCGCTCCTGCACCGACTTCGCGACGGTGTAATAGAGCATCTGGTTGTAACAGATGTTGAACTCGACCGAGTTGAAGTGCCCAGTGTCGTCGATGTAGCAGGATTCCGGGATCGTGAAGGTGCAGCGCGCGGTGACCCGACCGCCGTCGCCGGGCTCGCCGTCGGCGGTCACCTCGGCCGACTGCAGGTATTTGCAGTTGGCGCGGTAGGGCCGCAGCACGGCAGCCAGCAACGGCGGGTCGTCGGCGTGCCGGCTGATCGGCCGGAGATCGATGCTCGCGGTGTCGGTCACCGTGGTCAGACCGTCACCGGGAACTGGCGTGGCACCCGGATCAGCCACGACGGCCGCCAGTTGAGCTGATCCTGCGGAACCGCGCACGCGATGTCCGGAAAGCGCCGGACCAGTTCGCCGAGCGCGATACGCAGTTCGTTGCGGGCGAGGTCCTTGCCGGGGCAATGATGCGGCCCGCGACCGAATCCGAGCTGCTGATTGTCCGACCGGTCGAGATGGATCTCCGCGGGGCAGTCGAAGCGCTCCGGATCCCGGTTGGCCGCGCCGAGCGAGATGATGACCGTCTGCCCCGCCTCGACCTTTGCCCCGGCGATCGTCATGTCCTCAAGGGCGAAACGCCGGATGCCGCTGTGCGTCGAGCCGTCCCAGCGCATCAGCTCCTCAACCGCATCCGGGATGATCTCCGGGTTGTCGCGCATCTGCTGCGCCTTGTCCGGGTTGTTGATCAGCGCCAGCACCGAGGCACCGATCTGACCGACGGTGGTGTCGTACCCGCCCAGCAGCAAGAAGAACGTCATGCCGATCATCTCCTGATCGGTCAGCGGATTCCCCTCGTTGTCGCGGGCGCTGATCCAGTAGGAGATGAGGTCGTCGGCCGGCTCCTTCTTCTTGGCCGCGATCAGCTCTTCCACGAACGCCAGAAGCTTGCCGGACGCCACCTTCGCGGCGGCGGGGTCGTTGCCCAGCATCGCGTCGCTCCACGCGCGGAAATCCGCGCGGGTGCTGTCCGGCACGCCAAGGATGTCGGCGGTCATGGTGATCGGCAGCGGCGCGGCGAGATCCGACATGATGTCGCCGCCGCCCTTGCGCTCGATCTCGTCGAGCAGTCCGTCCACCACTTCCTGGATGCGTGGCACCAGGGCGGCCATCCGCCTGGGCGTGAAGGCGAAATTCATGAAGCGCCGCAACCGAGTGTGCAGCTCGCCGTCCTCCATGTGCAGGTTTCCGGACCGGACGATCTCCGGCAGCATCTCGTTCTGATAGTCGGGACCGGCATACCGCCGGTTACGCACCAGACGGCGGTCCTTGAGCGCCTCGCTCGCCTCGTCGTAGCGGGTGATCAGCCACACCGGGGAGCCGTCGGGCAGACACACACGGTGGATGGGCCCCTCACCGTGCAGCCGCTCGTAGGTGGGGTACGGGTTGGCGAACCAGTCTTCGTCGTACGGAGAGTCGAGATGGTGCACCGGGCACTGGGAAACCATGGTGGCGCCTTCCGAGAAGTCGGTTCGGTAGTCAGAGCGGCTTGTCGTCGTGGAACGGGAACTCGTCGTGCACCGTCACCCGGTAGGACACGGTGGGCTCGGGCGTGGTGGTGTGCAACGCCCGGTGAATCAGCGCGCGGTTGTCCCAGACCAGCAGGTCGCCCTGCTCCGGCGAGACGAGGTGGATGCCCGGAGCCTGGAAGGTCATGTCGAGTTGCCCGGTCTCCTTGAGCACCTGGTGCAGGATCCCGTCGTCGAGGCTCTTGCCGTCGGCGTCCTCGATGCCCACGGTGAAGCCCTCGCTGTTGTAAAGGACCGTGGCGCCGGTGACCGGGTGACGGAAGAAGGTGGGGTGCGCGATGGTCGGCGTCTTCCGCTCCACCTCTTCGTTGACCTCGCCCAGCGGGCGGTACACGTCGGACGGCCGGATCTTGAAATAGCGCCGCACGCTGAACAGTGACCGCGTGCCGGACAGCGACTGCTTCAGGCCCTCCGACAGACGCTGAGCGGCCTCGGTCATGTCGATGTAATAGGTGCCGCGGTTCTTGGCCGGAATCACCTGTGGGTAGATCAGAGTGAGGCCGAACGGCTTGGGCATGAACTGGTAGTCCGCATGCCAGAACTTGCCGGTCTTCGGCACGCCCACCTTCTTGTCACCGTCGCTGACATTCGACGAGACGAAGATGTCGGGCTCATCCGGGTGGTGATACATGGGCTCGTAATACGCCTCGACGCGACCCATCCGCCGTCCCATCTCGACGAACTCGGCCGGTGCCAGGCTCTGCCCCTTGAGGATCACGATCTTGTGTTCGTAGACGCTGTTCTTGAGCGCGGCGAAGTCGTCGTCGGACGCGGTGGCGGGGTCGAAACCCCGCACCGTCGCACCGAACCGCCCCTCGCCGCCGGCTTGCACGTCCATCTGCACAGTCCCATCTCAAACATCGGAAGAAACATCAACGAATGGCGAGTCGAATGGTCCCGCGGCAAAGGTAGCAGCCCCACCTAAGGCTAGGCTTATTCGTCGCTAAAGCGACGACAAAGCGACGATTTCATGGCACCTTGACCAGCGGAAACGCTAAGGCGAAGGGAAATAGAAGCGATCAAGAATGCCGAGGAATAGTCGTCATCGAGCAATCAAGAGGGCGACATTGTGCCCACCGAAACCGAAAGAGTTGTTCAAAGCAACGGGAATGTCGAAATAGCGTGGCTTGTCCGTCGCAACGTCCATGCCGAGCAGACCGTCCGGCTCGTCAAGGTTCACCGTGGGTGGGACGACGCCGTGGTGCACCGCCAGCACCGTGACGACCGATTCCACCGCCCCGGCCGCACCGAGCAGGTGGCCGGTCATCGACTTGGTGGCGGTGAGCACCGCATGCTCCCCCACCGCGGCGCGCAGCGCCGCCAGCTCCGCCAGATCGCCGGAGGGAGTGCTGGTGGCGTGCGCGTTGACGTGCGCCACGTCCACGCCGGACAGACCGGCGTCGCGCAGCGCCGCCAGAATGGCGCGGCGAGCGCCCTCCCCCTCCGGGTGCGGAAGCACCATGTCGTATCCGTCCGAGGAGATGCCGGCGCCGACGATGCGCGCGTACGGCCTGGCCCCGCGGGCGGCGGCATGCGCCGCCCGTTCCAGGACAAGCGCACCCGCGCCCTCACCGACCACGAAGCCGTCCCGCGCCATGTCCCACGGCCGCGACGCGCGTTCCGGCTCGTGGTTGCGGGTGGACATCGCCTTCATCGCCGCGAACGCCGCGATCGGCAGCGGCGCGATCGCCGCCTCCACTCCGCCGGCCAGCACCACGTCGGCACGCCCGGTGCGCAACAGGTCCCGAGCCAAGGCCACGGACTCGGCTCCGGTGGCGCAGGCGCTGGCCATCGAATGCACTCCGGCCCGCGCGCCGAACGCCACACCGATCTGTGCCGCCGGCCCGTTCGGCATGATCATGATGGGCGTGTGCGGGGAGACCCGTCGCGCTCCTGCCGTCTCCAGAATGTCGTCCTGGCCGAGCAGCGTCTGCACCCCGCCGATGCCGCTGCCGAAACTCACGGCGAGCCGATCCGGGTCCGCACCCCCGCCGTCCAAGCCGGCGTCTCGCCACGCCTGCCCGGCGGCGATCAGCGCCAGCGCCTCCGCACGATCCAGCCGGCGAAGCCGTACGCGGTCCAGCACCGCGGCCGGCTCGACGGCGGCCGGTGCCGCGATCCGCACCGGCAGGCTCCGCGCCCATTCCTCGGTGAGCGCGCGCACCCCGGACCGGCCGGCCAGCATCGCCTCCCAGGTGGCCGCGACATCGCCGCCCAGCGGGGTGGTCGCGCCCAGACCGGTCACCACCACGTCGTCCGCCCGCATGTCAGCGCCCTCCCCGGCGATCGGTCATCGGGCGTACGCCCCGAAGGTCCAGCGAATGCTGAGCCCGGACGCGGTCGCGGCGGGCCCCCGCCGGAAACCGGGCAGGACGCGCGCGATCAGCGCCTCGACGAGCGCGGCCCGGCGCAGCGGGTCGGCCACCTCGGGCAGGTATTCGGCGGCGTTGGAGGGCACCAGCAGGGTGTCCCGGATCTCATCCGGCTGGATCTCGTAATCGGCGTGGTGGAGTTCGCCGGTCAGACGCCGACCGAAGGCGGCCGCCAGGTCGGCGGCATCGTGCGGCCGGGCCAGGATCCGCCGCCCGGCGCGCCGGTCCGCGGACGCGGACCGGGCGGTTCGGACCTCACGCAGCAGGTCGCGCATCTGCGGCGGCCAGTCCCCGTCCAGCGGCTCGTCGAGCGCCGCGGCCCGGACCGCACGATTGACGTCATGAAACAGGCACGCGCCAGGCCCGGCCGGACCGATGTCCGGTGAGCTCCACAGCAGCTCACCGTGCGGGCGCAGCACTGCCTCGATGTCCGCCACCACCCGATCCAGCGCGGTGGCCGGGACCAGATGGAAGACCATGCTCGCCAGCACCAGGTCGACTTCTGCGGCACCGACGATGTCCGGCAGCGGGCGGAAGCCACCGGCGGCGTCCCGCAAGTCGTGGCACCGCACCCAGGGGTGGCTCGCCAACAGACGGCGCCCCTGCGCGAACCAGTCACCCGGCAGATCCACCAGATGCACTTCCAGGCGGGCGCCGGCACCGGCCATCCGATCCGCGAAGCGTCGCTCCCGCAGCGCCTTCAGCAATTCGATGGCGCACAGTCCGGTGCCCGAGCCGTAGTCCAGCACCCGCAAGGTCTCGCCCGGCCGGACCACGGCCAGCCGCCGTTCCAGGGCGCGCACCGCGCGGCCGACCAACCATCCGGTGGGTCCGGCCGACCATTGCCGTGGCCGACGGATGTCGCCCCCCTCGAACAACAGAGTGTGCAGGCCCCAACCGTCGCCGCTGCCCGCCGAGGCCGGCGTGGCCTCCGGAATGCCACGCGTCTCCACCGGCATGAGCCGGTTCAGGCTGACCGCGACGAACGGCTGCCGGCGGGGATAGCGGCGGCTCTCCGAGAGCACCGGTTCGAGCCCGGCGGCGCGGCAACTCCGCAGCCAGTCGGCGTGATCGATCGGGTACTGGTGTGACAACCCGTGGTAGGTCTCGAAGGCCACCGCGTGCGTCTCGCCGAGATGCTGCCGGGCGATGTGCGGCGCCAGACTGTGTGCCTCCAGGACCAGCAGACCGTGCTTCCGGACGTACGGCGCCCACCGGCGCAGATGTGCGACGAGGTCGTCCTGGACCGCGTGCTCGGACAGTGCGGCGCCGTCCGGGTCCAGAAAGGCGCCGTCCGCGTGCGCCCGGCCGTCCGGTTGACGCGCCTCGCCCCGGTACGGCCGGTCGTGGTCGATGAACGAGCGCACATGCAGGCCCTGCCGGATGTCGATGCCGCGCGCGCGGAGTTCGTCGGCGATGCCGTCCGGCGCGCCGATGTCTCCGGCCAGCAGCACGGCCGGAATGTCGTGCGCGGCGAGCACCCGGCGCGCCTCGTCGAGAGCCGCCTGGTTGGGATCGATGCCGACCATCGTCAGCGGATGCTCCGCGAAGAACGCCCCACGCAGCGTACGGTCGCGGATCGCCTGATAGAGCTCGACCAGCCAGCGTCCGTTACCGCACCCGGTGTCCGCGATGAAGCGGGGTTGCTCGGCGAGGTCGGGCCGGTTGAACAGATCCATCACGACGGCCAGCGTGTCGCGGAAGTACCGGCCATGCGCAGCACCGCTGGCATGCACGTTCAACGCCCGGTTCACATGCCACTCCGGAACGGCGTCCGGCCGGACCACCAGCGTGCCCCGCAGCAGGTCCGGCAGACGCCCGAACATCGGCAGATAGGAGGCGCTCATGCCGAAAGTCCCGGCATACCGCCGCGCGGCGTCGGCGGACCAGCCGCTGCGCTCCAGCAGATCGCTCGCGCCGTCCGGCAGCCGCACCGCCGGGCCGCTCAGCAGCAGCGGAATGATCACCGCTCCGTCCAGATGGCCGGCCACCGTGGCGCGCACCGCGGGCGGCAACGCGTCCGTGCCCCACCGGCCACCCGCACGATCGAGGACCTCCGCGAACCGTTTGATCGAATCGGCCGACCACGGCCGCGTCCAGGCGTCACGGTCGGCGTCCCGGAAGGTGACCAGGTAGCGGCCGATCGCCCGGTAATCCTCGTGCAGCGCGGCGACCGCCCGGCCGTCGTCGGTCCACCGCAGGCGGGTGGATTCGGGTGTGCCCGCGGGCGCGTCTGCCAGCCAGCCCTGTGCGGCCAGGCTACGCAGCACCACGCGCAGCGAGCCGAACCCGGACGGCGGCAGCCCGGGCAGCAGGTCCGCCACCGTCCGGTCGCGACACAGCGACGGCGCCAGGACACCGATCTCGTCCAGGGCCAGCAGGACGCAGGAGAGCACCAAACCGTCCTGCGCGAGGAACGCCGCCCGGCGCAGCGAGGCACCGGCACGCTCGGGCGCCGCGGTGACGGTGGGGGTTGCGGAAGTCTGCATAGCCGTCCTATCCGAAGGAGTGCTCACTGAGGGGTTAGGTGCTCTCGGAGCCGGACGGGCTTCGTCCGGCGAGCGCCGCGAGCGCTCCGGCGAAGGCCAGGACCGCCGTCACGGCCAGCGCGGTGTCCATGCCGTCGACGAAGGTCGTGTCCGCGATCGTGTTCAAGAGCCGGGCCCCGGCTCCGGTGATTCCCGTCGGCGGGTCACCGACGGCGACGTGCTGGACCGCCGCTGCCCGGTCCGCGACAACCAGGCCGGCGGCGTGCAACCGGTCCGGCAGTAGTGCGCCGACGCGGGCGGCAACGACCGCGCCGAGGACCGCCGTGCCCAAGCTGCCGCCGATCTGCATGGCGGTCTGCTGGAGGCCGCCGGCCACCCCGGCGGCGCTCACCGGCGCGCCACCGATGATCATCCGGGTGGCGCCGATGACCACGGGGCTGAAGCCGACGCCCAGAAGGACGAACCAGACGGTCAGCGCGTGGATGTCCGCTCCCGCTCCGAGCCGCATCACGCCCAGCAGGGCGACGCCGGTGAGCGTCATGCCCACCGCCACCGGGATCCATGGACCGGTCCGGGACATCACCGAACCGGCGATCGGGCCACCGGCGACCATCACCAGGGTCAGCCAGAGCACCTGGATGCCGCATTGGGCGGGGGTGAGCCCCAGCACGTTCTGCAGATAGAAGGTGAGCAGGAACGGCACACCGAAAAGCACGAAGGAGATCAGCGCCATCAGGGTGACGCCGATCGCGACCGGTCGGAGGCGGAACAGCGACAGCGGCATCAGCGGGTCGGCGGCCCGTCGCTCGCGCCGCAGGAACAGCGCGCCGACCAGCGCGGCGACGACGAACGCGGCGACGATCCACGGACCGGTGAAGCCCCGCTGGGGTGCGTTCGTCACGGCCCACAGCAGCGCCGCCAGAGTGGTCGACAGCAGCAGCAGCCCGGGCAGATCGAACGGCGCCCGCACCGCGGAGGGACCCGTCCCCCGCACGAACAGCAACGCGATGGCCACCGTCACGACGCCGATCGGCACGTTCAGGAAGAACGCCGCCTGCCAGTTGAGATGCTCCACGACGAGGCCGCCCAGGATCGGGCCGGCCGCGGTGGAGGCGCCCAGGACCGCGCTGCGGACGGCGATCGGCATCATCAGCCGCTCGGGCGGGAACGCCACCCTCAGCAGGGCGAGCGTCGCCGGCTGCAGGACGGCGCCGAACAGCCCCTGCACCACGCGCAGCGCAATGACCAGGGCGATCGTCCCGGACAGTCCGATCAGGACCGAGGTGATGGTGAAACCGGTGACCCCGATCAGGAACATCCGACGGTGGCCGAACCGGTCGCCGAGCTTTCCCGCGCCGACCAGAAGGACAGCCACCGCGAGCAGGTATCCGGTGGTGACCCACTGCACCTGGGGAAGGGAGGCGGACAGCTCCTGCTGAATCACCGGCTGGGCCACGGTGACCACCATGCTGTCCAGGGCGACCATCATCGCCCCGCACGACACCACGATCAGCGTCAGCCAGGGATGCCCGCGGAGCGCCGGGCGTCGGCCGGCGTCCGGCACCGTACGGTCGTCGCCACGCGCGTCCGCTGATCTCGTATCCACCATGGTCCCCTAGCTCCGGCAGGCGGCCGGTGTCGGCGGCCTCCGTGTCGGCCGGGACGGACATCTCGGCCCGCACGATATGACCGCCGCCGTCAGTTCACGACGGCCGGCGCGGTTGTCAGCGCGCCGTCGACGGTGGGACGGTCCACATCGGCGGGCTCCCATCCGGGCGGTCCGAAGATGTATCCCATGCGGTGCCGGAAGGTGCGGGCACGCCGGACGTCACGCACCATGGCGGCGAATTCGTGCACTTGGATGCGCCAGATGCTGTGCGTCCCGATCTGCGTGGTGAGCCCGTACACGGGCCGTCGAATCTCCGGTTGGAAGGTGCCGAAGAGCCGATCCCAAATGATCATCACGCTGGCGAAGTTCTTGTCCAGGTATTCCGCATCGCTGCCGTGATGCACCCGGTGGTGTGACGGCGTGACGAGCACCAACTCGATTGGCCGGGGCAGCTTGCCGATCTTCTCGGTGTGCACGAAGAGGCCGTACACCAAATGCAGGGAGTGCATGGTGAAGACCATCCACGGTGGCACACCGAGCAAGGGCAGCGGCAACCAGATGATCTTTTCGAACCACTGCGCCCACTTGCGCCGCAGCGCCACCGAGATGTTCAGGTACTCGCTCGAATGGTGCACCTGGTGGCCGGCCCACATCAGGCGGACGCGGTGCGCCATGCGGTGGTACCAGTACAGCAGGATGTCGACGCCGAAGAAGAGGAGGACCCAGGTGTACCAGGCCCCCGGGTCCAGATGCCAGGGCGCGACGTAGACCCACACCAGGGCGTAGAGCGCCAGCGCGGCGGTGCGCATCACGGTGGACACCACCAATGCGCCCAGCCCGGTCAGCACGTTGGCCTTCAGGTCTCGCCGGTCGTAGCCCTTGACGTCGTCGTCCAGATAGGTGGCGATGATCTCGATCACGATGAGCAGCGCGATCGCCGGCAGCGCATAAACGGCCGGATCATGCAGCCGATCGAGCAACTGTTCCCACATGAGTCAGCCTCCGATTCTCGTCGAGGTCTCGACGGGTGCCGTCTTGTCCACGGATCCGTACCGGTCGACGTAGTCGAGGCCGGACAGCCGCTGAATCTCGTGCATGATCTGGTCGGTGACCGTGCGACGCAGCCGCGGATCGGTCTCCGAACCGGTGAAGGTCATCGGCGCGCCGAACCGCATGGCGAAGCGGGCGGGCCGGGGCATCGTGCTGCCCAGCGGCTGCACCCGGTCCGTCCCCGCAAGGCCGCACGGAACCACCGGCACCCCGGTGGCGAGCGCCAGGAAACCGACGCCGGTACGGCCCTTGTGCACCCGACCGTCCGGCGAGCGGGTGCCCTCCGGATGGATGCCGAAGATCCGGCCCTCGTCGAGCACCGACCGCGCGGCGTCCAGGGCGGCCGTTGCTCGCCGGCCACCGTCACGCTCCACCGGAACGATCTCGATGGCACGGAAGAACGCCGCCCCCAAGCGGCCCTTGAGCCCTCCCCCGGCGAGGCGCTCGGCTTTGCCGATGAAGACCACCGGACGCCGCGTCGCCAGAGAAATAAAAACATGGTCGGAAAAAGACAAGTGATTGGCCGCGATGATGCACGGCCCAGCCGTTGGAATGTGGCGCGTTCCCGACACCCGAGGACGGCACACCACCCTCACCAGAGTGGAAACCGCGAACCGCGCGAATCTCCGCAACAAATGAATACCTCCCTGCACCGAGCACGACTCGACGAGGAACTTCCCTGTTCGCGAGGAGGCGGGACTCCGCTCGTCAATTCGGCGGCCTCGATGCTAGCAGCGCATTTAGGGCTCCCTCTGAAACGCTCCTAAATGGCCGCTAAATCAGACCGTTCACAAACTTTGCATCTCCGCTAAATTTGCGCGCAGGCGCTGGCGGATCCGGAATGCCGCCGTTTACCGTCGGTCCGCAAATCCGTTCGCCTCGTGCGAACTCTCGGCATGCCGACGTGGGTAAGCCGGGCTTGCCCTCAGCCGGCAACGGAGGAATGTGTCTTGACGTACACCATCGAGCACGCTGGCGGTCGCATCGAGCACGCTGGCGGTCGCACTGTGCCGTCCATTCGCGGCGCCGCCCGGCTCCGTCAGGCGTTCGACCGTCCCGGACCGGTTCGCATCGCAGGTGCGCACAACCCCCTCGGCGCGCGTCTGGCCGAACGCGCCGGCTTCGACGGCGTCTGGTCGAGCGGGCTGGAGATCTCCGCCTCACACGGCGTTCCGGACGCCGACATCCTCACCATGAGCGAGTTGCTCGCCGTCGCGCGGTCCATGGCCATGGCGGTGGATCTGCCGGTCGTCGCGGACTGCGATGCTGGTTACGGCAACGCCAACAACGTGATGCACATGGTGCGCCAGTATGAGGCCGCGGGCATCGCCGCGGTGTCCATCGAGGACAAACCCTTCCCCAAGCTGAACAGCTTCGTGCCCGGCCGCCAGGAACTCGTGCCGATCGACGAATTCGCCGGAAAGATCGCCGCCGCCAAGGCCGCACAGAGCCATCCCGACCTGATGGTCATCGCCCGCATCGAGGCGCTGATCGCCGGGTGGGGCATGGCCGAAGCGCTACGCCGTGGGCACGCCTATGTGGAAGCCGGCGCCGATGCCGTGCTCATCCACGCCAAGGGCGACAGCCCCGAACCGATCATGACGTTCCTCCAGCGCTGGCGCCTGCCCGTGCCCGTGGTTGTGGTGCCCACCACTTATCACACGGTCACCGCCGACGAACTGCACCGAGCCGGCGCCCGCATGGTGATCTACGCGAACCAGGGTCTCCGGGCCAGCATCGCGGCCGTCAGCGAAACCTTCGCGGCCATCCTGCGCGACGGGCGCACCACCGAGATCGAGCCCAGCATCGCGCCGCTGTCGACGGTCTTCGATCTGCAGGGCGTCGCCCGCCTCCAGGAGCAGGAGGACCGCTTCCTGCACCGGCGGGGCCAGCAGGTACGCGCCGTCATGGTGAGCGGGGCGAGGACCGCACCGCCCCTCGGTGTTCCGGGCAGTCCGGCGAGCATCACCATCGCCGGGTCCACCGTCCTGGAGCGACAGGCCGGTGCGCTGCGGCGGGCCGACGTCCAGGACATCAGCGCGTGCGCGGACGTGGCGGGCGCGGCAGCGGCGGGCGTGACCCGGTGTCCCGCGGACACCGCCGAGGCTCTCGCGTCCCTCGGCACCCAATTCTCCGGCCGGACCGTCGTGACAGCGTCCGACGTCCTGTTCGACCCGGGACCGCTGCGACAACTCCTCGCCGAGCCCTCGGACATCGCTGTCCTCGTCGACGTCGGCGTGCCGGGGCCCGGACACCGGGCGCCGGACGCCTGCGGAGTCACGCTCGACTCCTGGGGTACGAACGGGCGACGGATCTGCGGCGACGGTGTTCCGCGGCTCACCGCCCTCGGTGTGCCCGATGCGGAGGCCGACGCCGAGTTCGCCGGCGCTGCGGTGCTGTCGGCGAAGGGCTTCGCCGCGTTGCACGACGCCGCGGTCGCTCGGCGGGCGGGCGGTCACCCCTGCGCCACGCTCGCCGAACTGCTCGCCGACTTGGTCGCGGCAGGCTGGCCGGTACACGCGGTCGAGATCGCCTCCGGGTGGGCCGAGCTGCGCACCGCCGACGACCTGCGCCGGGTCTCCGCGCTCCTCACCCGTGACGAGGCGTAGGTGGCACCCGCCGCCCGGCTGGACGCCGCAACGATCGTCGGCACGCTGCTGGACGAGGGCTTCGGGCCGTTCACCGGGGTGCCCTGCTCATTCCTCGGTCCGGTGATCAGCCATCTTCAGCGTCATCGGCCAGACCAGTACCTGATCAGCGGTAACGAGGGCGAGGCCGTAGCGGTTGCGGTGGGTGCCCGGCTCGCCGGGCGGCTGCCGGTGGTGCTCCTGCAGAATTCCGGTCTGGGCAACGCCGTGAACCCGCTCACCTCGCTGTGCCACACCCTCCGGGTCCCGGTCCTGTTGCTTGTCACTTGGCGCGGTGAACCGGGGCGCCCGGATGAGCCGCAGCATGAGCTGATGGGCCGGATCACCGGCGATCTGCTGGACGCGATGGAGATCCGGAACGAGGTGCTCCGGCCCGATCCGGATGCGTTCGCCGCCACGATCGCCGGCGCACGACGGCACATGGAAATCACCGGCCGACCGTTCGCGCTGGTGGTGCCGAAGGGCTCGGTCGCGCCCGAGCCGGGCGCGGACGACCGGAGCGTCGCCGGAGCCACGCTACGACGCGCCGCGGCGATCGGTCACGTGATGTCCGCGCTGGACGACAGCGTGCTGGTCGTGGCGACCACCGGCAAGACGGCCCGGGAACTGGAACGTGACCGCGACCGGCCGGGCAACCTCTATGTGGTCGGTTCGATGGGGTGCGCGTCGAGCGTCGCGCTCGGCCTGGCGCTGCACGCCCCGCACCGGCGGGTCGTGGTGTTGGACGGCGACGGAGCCGCGCTCATGCGCCTGGAGGCGATGGCCGGCATCGGCGGGCACGCCCCCGCCAACCTGCTGCACATCGTGCTCGACAACGAGTCGTACGAGTCGACCGGCGGCCAGCCGACCATGTCCGGCTCGGTCGATCTGCCGGGCGTCGCGCGCGCCTGCGGCTACCACGACGCGGCGAGCGTGTCCGAGGGTCCGGCCATCCGCGCGGCGGTGCGCCGTGCCGTGCGCGCGGATGGCCCACGGCTCATCCGGATACCCATCGTGCCCGGCTCGCATCCGGGGCTGGGCCGGCCCGCGTTGGCACCACCGGCATCCGCGGCTCGATTCCGCGCCGCCGTAGCCGACATGCCACCCGTTGCCGACGGCACGTCCGCACACCGGTCGGCGGCGGCCCGTACGGCAGGGGCAGCACGATGAGCACTGAGACCGTTCGCCCTCCGCGGCAGATCCTGATGAACCCGGGTCCGGTGAACGCCGACGAGCGGGTGCGCGCCGCCCTGACGGGCCCGGACATATGCCATCGCGAGGTCGAGTTCACCGAGCTGCTGGACCGTGTCCGGGACCGGGTGACGCGGATCTGCGGCGGCGACGACGACCACGCCGCGGTGGTGCTCACCGGCTCCGGAACCGCTGCGGTGGAGGCGGCCATCAGCTCGGCGGTACCGCCGGGCCGCGGCGTGCTGGTGGTGGACAACGGCCACTACGGGCGTCGGATGCACGACATCGCCCAGGCGTACGGGATTCCCCGTCGCCTTCTGGAACTCGGTTGGGGCACACGCATCGACCCGGACATGATCGGCCGGGAACTGGCCGCCGATGAACGGCTCAGCCACGTGCTGATCGTCCACCACGAGACCAGCACGGGCATGCGCAACGACGTGCGGGCCGTCGCCGCCCAAGCGCACCGGCACGACCGTCAGGTGATCGTGGACGCGGTCAGCAGCGTCGGCGCCGAGCCGCTCGGCCTGCGGACGGACGGCATCGACTGGCTCGCCGGCTCGGCGAACAAGTGCCTGGAGGGCATGCCCGGTCTGAGCTTCGTCTGCGGCAGTCGCGCCGGATTCGCCGACCTGGAAACTCTGCCCCGACGGGGCTACTCCCTGGATCTGCATCGGCACTACGCCGCGCAGGAGACAGCCGGCGCCCCCGCCTTCACCCCGGCGGTACCGGCCTTCTACGCCTTCGACGTCGCCCTCGGGCTCGCCCTGGACGAGGGCGTGGCGGCCCGCGGAGCCCGCTATGCGCGGCTGGCCGAACGGCTCCGCGCCGGTCTCGTGCGGCTGGGTTTCCGGCTCCTGCTCGACCGCGACGATCGCGCGGTAAGCCTGACCGCCGCGGCGCTGCCGGTCGGGATCTCGTTCGCCACCGTCCACGACGGCATGCGGCGGGCCGGATTCGTCGTCTACCCGGCGCAGGAGTCGTTGGCCGACGGTCACCTGCGGCTCTCCACCATGGGCACGATGACCGCCGCCGACGTGGACTGCTTCCTGGAACGGCTGGGTGCGCTCGTCGCATCGGCCCCGACCGGAGAAACGAGGTGATCCGATGTCGATGACCACCGTGCATCCCACGTTCGCCGCGCCGGGGGCGGCGGGGCGTCCAACCGTCCGGCTGGCGATCGTCGGCGGCGGCCCGCGTGCCACCTATGCGCTGGAGCGGCTCGCCGCCACCGCCGACCGGATCGGCGGCGGGCAACTGCATGTGCGCGTGTTCGAGCGGACCGGCGAGTTCGGTGCCGGGGCGGTGCACAGCGCTCGGCAGAGCCGGACCAGTTTTCTCAACCGCACCTGTGCGCAGGTCGGCCTCGCGGCCGACGAGACCATGCGGGGCGCCCGTCCGTTGCGCGCCCCGGAACAGCGGCCGACCCTGTACGAGTGGTGCCGTGAGCAGCACGCCCGTAGCGGACACCCCGACCTCGACCTGTCCCCCACGGACTGGCCGCGGCGGTACGTGCACGGCGCCGCACTGTCCGACATGTTCGCCCGGTTCGTGGCCGAACTTGAGGCCCGCCCGGATGCGCGGGTCGATCTCGTCGGCGGCGAGGTCGTCGACATCCGGGACGACGGCGCCGAACTCATCGTGTGCACCGCCGACGGCCGACACTATCCGGCCGACCGCGTGCTGCTGGTCACCGGCCATTCGCCGCACGACCCGTGGCGGTCGCGCGCCGGGCGCAGCGTCGCGGCGTTCGCCGCACGGCACCGGGTGCCTTACGTCCCGTACGCATATCCGTTGGAGGTCACGCTCTCCCCGGCCGAGGCCCCGCCCGGGTGCAGCGTGGGCTGCCTGGGCATGGGCCTCACCGCGATCGACGTGATCCTGCATCTCACCGAGGGGCGCGGTGGAACCTTCGAACCGGGCCGCGACGACCGGCTGGTCTATCGTCCGAGCGGGGCGGAGCCGGCGGTGATCGTGGCAGGCAGCCCGGCCGGGGTGTTCACCTTCACCCGCCCGGACAACCACAAGCGCGACGCCGGCCAGGAGCATCGAGGCACCTTTCTGACCACGGCGGCGGTGGATCGGCTGCGCGCGTCCGTCGGCGTGGCCGCGCCCGGCCGCCGGATCCGGCAGTTGGACTTCGATGCGCACCTCCTGCCGGTGGTCCTGCTGGAAATGGCACACGTGCACTACACGACCCTGTTCGGGGCGCGCACCGGGCGTCACCTAGCGGCCCGCGCACGCCCGGCGTACGAGGCATTCCTGGCCGGCGCGTCCACCGACGGCGACCTGATCGCTCCGCTGGAGCAGGCAGTCGACGAGATCGCCGGCACGCTGACCGACGTGCTGGCGGGCCGGCGGAGCCTCGCCGAAGCCGGGCACCGGACGACCAGATGGCCGGTGGCCGGTGCGCTGGCCCGATGGGTACGCGTGGTGCACGGCGACGACGCCGCCACCCAGCTCGCCGGTCTGCTGGACGACCCGGCCGCGCTGGCCGCCGCAGCCTCCGAATGGCCGGTACCCACCGGGCTGGTGCCCTCGGTGGCGGGAAATCGCTTCGACTGGACTCGCACGTGCGCCCCGATCACGACCGACGACCGGCCCGGCCCGCAGCGGTACGCGGCACGCGTGCGGTCCTTCATGGAACAGGACTTGCGCTGGGCGAACCAGGGCAACCTCGACAACCCGCACAAGGCAGCCGCCGACGGTGTGTGGCGCGATCTGCGAGGCGTCATCTCGTACGCGGTCGATGACGGCGGCCTCACCCCGCCCTCGCATCGCACCTTCCTGGCCCGGTATCCGCGCCATCACAACAGGCTGGCCAACGGCGCGGCGCCGGAGGTGATGGCGCGGATCACCGCCCTGGTGCGCAGCGGGATCGTGGACGTCGGCACCGGTCCGCAGGCCCGCGCCGACGGCGACGAGACCACCGGCGGATTCCGCATCATCGGCCCGCTCACCGGCGCGAGCCGCACCGTTGACGTCCTGGTGGACGCCCGCATCCACCCCTTCGACCCGGATTTGGACGAGCGGCCGCTGTTTCGTTCGCTCGCCGCCCGCGGGCTCGTGCGGAGGTGGCGCAACCTGGGCGCGGACGGCACCGCCTTCGCGCCGGGCGGCCTCGACCTGACCGACGAGGCGCACCCGGTCCGGGCCGACGGCATGCCGGAGACACGGCTGACCGTGCTCGGCCCGGCGGCCGAGGGACGGCGCTCGTTCCTGCTGTCCGCCCTGCGCCCGGGGCGCGACCACTACGTCATGCGGGACGTCCTGACGTGGCTGGAGACCTTCTGGGCGGCATGTCACGAACAGGTGGGGCAGCCCGGGCCCGCACATCACGACGCCGAAGCGAGGGGTGAACGCCGATGACGGCGAACGAGGCCGAAATCGACCTGGACGGCTGTCTGGTCATCGTCGAGGGCAGCGCGCGATTGCGCTGGCGACGAAGGGAGACCGGACGATGGCAGATGACCGGTGTCTGGCCCGACGCGGTCGAGCGCGACCGGGTGTGCGCGCGCATCGACGCGGGCGATCCGGTACTGGTGATTCTCGGCGGACCGGTGTCGACGGCGGTGTTCCGCGACGAGTGCGACGGCTCGGCACCGGGCCCGGATCCGCTGGACGTCACCGTTGACGTGCTCGACTGGCTTCCCGGGCCGCTGCGGGCGCGCGGGCTCGAATTTCTGGCCGCCAGCTCGGGAGTGCTCGCCGCACGACCACGGCTGCTGGTTCTTGGTCTGTTGCTCGACGATGCGACCGGCGCGCTCCGTTTCGCGCGGCGCACCAGTCCACAACCGCTGTGGCCGCGCCATCTCCGCGAAGTGGTCGCCCACCTGTTCGCCGCGCCGGCGACCAACGCCCACCTCGATGCCCCGGTGCCGGCCGCATGACCGGCCGGGACAGCCTCGCCGGCCGGGTCGTCGCGCTGACCGGCGCGGGGCGCGGTCTGGGATTGCAGATCGCCGGTACGCTGCTGGACCGCGGCGCGCGCGTGGTGGCCAACTACCGCACGCCGTCGCCGGACCTGGACCAGCTCGCCGAGAAACACCCGGAGTTGGTGCTGCACCAGGGCGACATCGCGGTGGAGGAGACCGCCGCCGATCTGGTGGCCACCGCGCGCGGACTGGGCCGGCTCGACGCCCTGATCCACAACGCCGGAATCGCCCGGGACCAGCTCTTGGTGCGGATGCCGGTCGAGGACTGGGACGAGGTCCACCGGGTGAATCTGCGCGGCGCGTTCCTGCTCTCCAAGTACGCCGTTCGGGTCATGATGCGCCAGCGGTACGGCCGCATCGTGTATCTGTCGTCCGGAGCCGCGATCCTGGGCAACGCCGGGCAGGCCGCCTACGCCGCGAGCAAGGCGGGACTGCACGGTCTCTCCGCGACGGTGGCCCAGGAGTACCGCGGGTACGGCGTGCGCACGGTGGTTCTTGCACCGGGCCTGCTGGACACCGGCCTGGGCGAGGCGCTGGACCCCCGGATCGTACGGGAGAAGGCCGAGCGGTCCATGCTCGGCATCGGGTCCGGGGAGCGGATCGCGGCCACGGCGGCGTTCCTGGCCAGCGCCGACGCGGACTACATCAACGCCGTGGTGATCCGGGCGGACGGTGGACTGGTGTACTGAGACCCGGGGACCGGCGGGCATGATGCCGCCGCGCGCGACAATGAGGACCCCGCCCCCGCCGACCCAACCTCTATGATGACCGCGGTCACTTCCGGCCGTGGAAGGGGTCGTTGCTGAGACGTTTGGCCGCCGCGGGCGGCGTGAGAAGGATCGGAAAGGCACTGTTGTCTCTCATCTACACGGGCCTGCGCGCCCTCGCCGTTCCGACACTGCACGCATTCTGGAGACTGCGGGTCACCGGCAGGGAGAACGTCCCGAAGACCGGACCCGTCATCCTGGCGGCCAATCACCTATCAGTTTCGGATCACTTGTTCCTCCCGGTGGCCTGCCCGCGGCTGGTGTTCTTCATGGCCAAGTCGGACTACTTCCTGCAAGGCGGGCTCAAGGGCCGTTTCCGCGGTGTGTTCATGCGGTCGGTCGGCCAGATCCCGATCGAGCGCAGCGGCGGCCGGGCGGCGCTTGCCGGCTTGGAGCAGGCCCGAAAGGTGATCATGGACGGCAACGTCTTCGGCATCTTCCCCGAGGGCACCCGTTCGCCGGACGGCAGGCTCTATCGCGGGAAGACGGGTGTCACCCGGCTGGCCCTGATGACCGGGGCGCCCGTGGTGCCGGTTGGTCTGGTCGGGACCAATCACGTGCAGCCGATCGGCACCGCGTTCCCCCATCCCGGGGGGACGGTGACGGTGCGGATCGGCGAACCGGTCTTCTACGGACATGCCGAGACCATCGGGCACAACGCCAAGAAGTTGCGGGAGATCACCGACGACATCATGGGCCGGATCGCGAAACTCTCCGGACAGGAGATCATGGACGTCTACGCGACTCGCTCGGGCGAGCAGACACCGGACGCATAGGGGCCGGCCTAGATCACCAGCGCGCTCGACTCGTCGAGTATCGTGTCGAAGTGCAGGATGCGCTGCTGCAGGCGCTGTGATCGGGCGCTCGGCTCAAGACCCACGGCATCCACCAGATGCTCACGCAACTGCGCGTAGACCGACAACGCCTCGGCCGTGCGCCCCGCGCGGTAAAAACACAGCATGAGAAGCTGGTGGAGACGTTCGTGGGTCGGGTACTCCGCGGCCACGGCGTAGAGTTCCGGAATGAGCTGGGCATGCCTGAGCAGCCGCATCTGCAGTTCGGCCTTTCGCTCGTACGCCACCAGGAACTGCTCGTCCAGTTGCCGTCCGACCGAGTTGAGCACCCGCACATCACGGAAATCGGCGAGGGCCGAACCGCGGCGCAGGGCGGTGGCCTCCTGAAGGATGTCGACCGCTTCGGTGACCGCTCCCAGCGCCTCCGCCCGCTCGGCACGCTGCACCAGGTGCCGCAGCCGCTGATGGTCGAGGTCGTACACGGCGCTCTCCAGGACGTACCCGGCGCAGCGGGTGGCGATGCCAACCGGCTCGGCCCCGTGCCCTTCCAAGTGTTTCCGGACCCGTGACACATAGACGTGCAGGGCGGTGGCCGCGGTGCGCGGCCGGCAATCCGTCCATAGTGCCGCCTCCAGTTGCGCCGTGGAGACCACCGTGTCGGCGTGGGCGCACAACAGGACCAGCAGGGTGCGCATCTTCGCAGGACGCGGGGTGATCGTCTGGCCGTCCGGCCCGACGACTTCAAAGGGTCCGAGAAGCCTCATCCCCACTCGGCGCTGACTGTCCCGTTCGCCGTTTTGGGCATACGTCTGCTCCACCAAATCGCCGCCTCCCCCGATGGCACTCCGCGATCTATGAAGCAGGATCATACGCGGAGTGGCGACTTGATAACAGGGTGACGGATGCCGTTGTGCCCGATGGGCGGTCCGGGCGCTTCCCCGATGACCGTCCGAACGCGACGGATACCGATCACCGTCCGGACGGCCCGCCCAGGTTGAGATCGACCGGCAGCTCGTAGCAGCCGTGCAGGTGGGTGGTCGTCCGGAAACGCACGTCGGCGAGCGGCACGGCCAACGAGATCGCCGGATATCGGGTGACGATCCGTTCCAGCACGATCTCCAACTCGGCCTTGGCCAGCATGGCGCCGATGCAGGCGTGGATGCCGTGCCCGAATGCCAGGTTGCGCCGCTCGTGTGGGCGGTCGACGTCGACCCGTTCCGGATCCGGGAACGCCGTCGGATCCCAGTTCGCGGCCTGGACGGAGGCGATCACACCCTCACCCGCCCGGATGGTGACATCGCCGAACTCGACGTCGGCGAGAGCCGCCCGCCGCGGCGAGTCGCGCACCACCGAGTGGAACCGGAGCAGTTCCTCGACGACGTCCGGAATCATGTCCGGGTCGGCCCGGATGCGTGCGGCCAGTTCCGGCTGTTCGATCATCGTCAGGGTACTGAGCTCGATCATGTGCGCCGTCGTCGCGAAGCCGGCAAGCAGCAGCGACGAGGCATAGGAGACCAGCTCGACCGGGTCCAATTCCGGGTTTTCGATGATCAGCTTGCTCAGCAGCCGGCCGTCCGGTGCCTCCCGCTTCACCTCGATCAGCCGCAACATGTACTGCAGCAGGTCGAGTTTGGCCTGCTGACGTTGGTCGGAGTCGAGGTCGTCGTGGGCGAGCACCAGCCGGATCCGCCGCACGAAGTAGTCGTACTCGTCCTGCGGCACCCCGAGCATCAGGCAGATCACGGTGGCCGGGATCGGCGTGGCGAAGTTGTCCACGAAGTCGAACGGCTGCGGCAAGGACTCGATGTGCGCGCACCGCTCGTCGGTGATGCGCATGATGTCCGGGCGGAGCTCAGCGATCCGCCGCACACTGAACTCGCCACCGGCCATGCGCCGCATCCGCGTGTGCACCGGCGGGTCCGCCTGGGTCATGTTGAGCGGCAGATCCAGACCACCGGGCAGGTTCCAGCTCGGGAAGCCGGGAGACTGCGGGCTGGAACTGAAGGCGGGGTGGGCGATGATCTCGCGGACCCGGTCGTAGCCGGTGGCCAGCCAGGTCCACGTGCCGTCGGGGAGCCGGACCTTGGTCAGTCCGCCCGAGGCATCACGCAGGTCGGCCATCGCCGGCGCTGGTGCGTACGGGCAACCGTCGGGTGCGCCGTGCGGCAGCGGTGGCAGCGCGGGGGTTTCGGAGTCGATCGTCATCTTCCCACCTCTCGATCTGTTCTCTCACTGATATGCGGCGTACGCGCCGCGCAGGACGCCCGCGGTGATCCGGGCGCCGGGCGCCACCGGCCGCGGCAGCGGACCCGGCCGGAGCGCCTGGCCGCGCCGCAGGGCCCGGCCGATCGCGGCGGCCTGCACCTCGGCGCATCGCACCGCGGCGTCGCCGCAGCGGAACCGGTTCATGAGGAAGAGAGCTGGCCGCCCCGGCGCTTCCAGGGCCAGCCCGAGCCCTCCGGTGCCGAGCAGTTCCTGCACGTCGCCGGGCAGGTGAACGGCCCGTTCGCGAAATCCGGTAGCGGCGATGACGGCGTCGAAGGCCGCCTCGCCGTCGGCGAAACGCACCGCGGTCCGTCCGAGTTCGACCACCGGTCCCCGCACCGCGATCCGCCCGTGGCTGAGGTCACCCAGGAAGTGGTCGTTGAGCACCGGTGTGGACGCCGCCAGCGGCGACGGCGGGACCCCGAGACCGTACGTGGGGTAGGGCCCGAGCACCTTTCGGACCACGAACTCGGCGACGGCCGCGGTGAGGCGACGCGCCCCGGGGAACCGGCCGAGCAAGCCCTCGGCGGACCGGTCCACCGGCCGCCCGAACATCATCTTGGGCAGGTGCCACTTCGGGGTACGCACGCTGACGGTGACCCCGGACGCCACGCCGACCAGTTCGCAGGCGATGTCCACGGCGGAGGCCCCGTTGCCCACCACCAGCACATTCCGGCCCCGATAAGGCGCCGCGTTGCGATATGCCGCCGAATGCCGATACTCGTACGACGGTTCGGGGTCGACGGCGACGCCGGGCCATCGCGGCTCGGCGTTGCGACCGGTCGCGTCGATCACGGCCGCGAAGCACGCGGCGTCGGCATGGCCGTCCGCGTCCCGCCAGGCGACCCGCCAACCACCGTCGGCATGCCGCGACACCGATGTCACCCGATGCCCCCATCGCCGGTCCACACCGCGGCAATCGGCCGCCACCTCGGCCAGATAGGTCGCGTAGATCGAGTGGTGCACGAATTCGATCCATGGATCCACCGGGATGCGGGTGCCGTGGAATGTGCTCTGCCGCCGCGACGTGTTGAGAAACAGGGAGTCGTAGACCCGGGCGCAGGTCGACGACGCGTTCCACAGACCTCCGGCTTCGGTGTCCGCGGACAGCCAGGTGACGTGGGCGCCCGGAACCTCGGCGCCGATCTCGCGAACCGCTGCGATGCCGGAAACGCCGGAGCCGATCACGGCGATCTTCACGGCGCGGCCCGATCCGGCGTCTCCGCCCGCTCGGCGGCGAACGTCGGCGAGGCGGGACGGTCGCGGAACAACTTGCGCGCGAACTCATAGGCCGGCACCTCGACGTACCGGTGCAGCGGCATCGCCAAGGCGACGATGAGCAGGAAGTACGCCACCAGGAAGACGAGGTTCCAGGGCGCGCGCCCGAGCACCTGCTCGTCGATGCCCAGCCCGGCCGAGAGCCCGCGCAAGAGGAACGGGTAGCTGGGCAGCAGGACCAGCAACTGGATCGCATAGAGCCCGTAGGACAGGTCGCCGAGGCGGACGAACATCCGCATCCGCAGGAAACAGGCGCGTTCGGCGAGATCGGCCTGGGCCAGGGCGATCAGGAGCACGGCCAGCGGGATAAGCCCGACGGACGTGCGCTGCCACGGCCCGGGAGCGAAAGTGCCGGCCAGATAGCCGATCGCCACCAGTGTCCACGCCCATCGCTGGCGCACCACCGGCACCACCCGGCGCCGCAGGAGCAGGCAGCACATCATCCCCACGGCGAATTCCAGGAATCGGTACGGCGGGCAGGCGAGGGTGAACCAGTAGACCAGGTCGCCGCCGTTGTTGCCGGACGTCAGGAACGCCGAGTGATCGCCGCCGGAGCGCACCGTGAAGTAGCGGGCGGCATACAGCGGGAGGGCGAACTCCAGGAAGATCGCAACGCCCATCAGGATCACCAGGGCCCGGGTGGACAACCGCCGGAAGAGGAACAGGGACAACGGGAACAGCACGTAGAAGAACGCCTCGGTACTCAGTGACCAGGTCACCGGGTTGACGCCGTGGTAGATGTCCTGGAAGGGCACCCAGGACTGGAGCAGCGTCAGGTGCAGGGCGATGTTCTCGCCGGTGATCGGCATGCCGATGAGAAGGATCGCAACTATGGCCAGGGCCGACGTAACGAAATAAATGGGATAGAGCTTCCCGACGCGTTTGGCGCAGAAGTTCATCAGGCTGGTTCGCGGACTGGTGGTCAGTGTGAGCACAAAACCGCTCAGCACGAAGAAGCTGGACAGCGCCATGTTGCCGGCCATCGTGAGAAACCGCGGCCGGTCGAGTTGCACGAATTGGAGGTGGTGGCTCTGATCGAGCACGAACCGAAAAGTAAAGAAGTGAAAGACATAGATCCAGGTGGACGTCAAGCCACGCAGCCCGGTCAGCGAATCGAGGCGCGTGGACGAGGAGACCGGAGATGAGATATCGACCGCACTGGTCGAATTTCTCGCCACACCAACGCCGTTTTCCACGCACGCCCCCGAATTTGTCATTCAAAAAAACGGCTCATTGTCGATGATTTCGTCGACGCGAGCGGTCCCACTATCGCCCACGGTCGACGACAAGACAAGGTTGTCGAATCTGCCATTAATCGCGTCGATAGATCCGCTTTAGCGGAACGCAACAACGGCGGCCAGTGGCGGCCGGTGTTCACCCCTGGAGGCGGGATCGGGCCCGGCCCGGCGGGCGTGCGGTCACTCAGTTCCCGGCGGCGGCGTCCGATGGGACAGACGTATCCCTAACGCACTGTTTTCCGAGGATGTCATGGATCAGACCTTCCGCCCGCTGCTGGACGCGCTGAAGCAGATCGGCGCCGACCCCCGCGCGGTGGATGCTGCCGCCGATGAGGCGCAGCGCAGCGGCCGGTCGGTCCGGGCCGTGCTGATCAACGACCAGGTCGTCACCGAGGAGCAGCTCACCACGGCGGCCGCCGCCGCGTTCGGCATCAACACCCTGGACCTGGTCGGGTTCTCCCCCGACCCGGCCGCGCTGCGCCGCATCCCGCTGCCCGTGGTGCTGCGCCATCGCGTGCTCGGCCTGGCGATCAGCGACGGCGAGCTGACCGTCGGCGTCACCGACCCGGGCGACGTGGTGGCGCTGGACGACGTGCGGGCGGCCACCGGCATGACGGTTCGCCCGGTGGTGGTGGCCCGCAGCGAGGTGCGCCGGATCATCGAACGGTTGCAGCGTGAGGACAGCGACCTCGCCGAGCTCGCGGACGACGTGCTGGACGACCAGGCCGGGATGACCGCCCAGGCCACCAGCGCCGACGACGCGCCGATCGTGCGCTACGTGAACAGCCTGATCGAGCAGGCGGTGCAGAACCGCGCCTCCGACCTGCACCTGGAACCGACCGAGGACGACATGCGGGTCCGCTACCGGATCGACGGCGTGCTGCATGAACTGGACACCATTCCGCGCGGCGTGACCGCGGCGCTCACCTCCCGCCTGAAGATCATGTCCGGGGTCGACATCACCGAGAAGCGGGTGCCGCAGAACGGCCGGATCACCGCGCTGATCCGGGACCGCACCGTCGACCTGCGCACGGCGACGCTGCCCACGGTGTGGGGCGAGAAGATCGTGCTCCGTGTGTTGGACACCGGCGGCATCGACCTCGACATGACCAAGCTTGGCTTCACCGAGCACAACCTGGCCCGGTTCCAGGAGTCGTTCAGCAAGCCGCACGGCATGGTCCTGGTCACCGGACCCACCGGCTCCGGCAAATCCACCACGCTGTACGCGACGCTGGGCCGGATCAGCAAACCGGAGATCAACGTGATCACGGTGGAGGACCCCGTCGAGTACCGGCTGCGCGGCGTCAACCAGGTTCAGGTGAATTCCAAGGCCGGGCTGACCTTCGCCGCCGTGTTGCCGGCCATCCTGCGGTCGGACCCGGACGTGGTGCTGATCGGCGAGATCCGGGACGGCAACACCGCGCAGATCGCCGTGGAAGCCTCCCTCACCGGCCACCTGGTGCTTTCCACCCTGCACACCAACGACGCCCCCGGCGCGGTCACCCGGCTCACCGAGATGGGCATCGAGCCGTTCCTGGTGGGCTCGTCGCTGGACTGTGTGCTGGCGCAGCGGCTCGCCCGCCGGCTGTGCGACTGGTGCAAGGAGGCGTACGTGCCCACCGAGGAGGAGCTGGTCGGCGCGCGCTGGCCGTTCGAGGATCTGCGGGTCCCGGAGGCGGTGTACCGGCCGGTCGGCTGCCGCAACTGCGCCAACACCGGATTCCGCGGCCGGATCGCGCTGCACGAGGTGATGCCGATCAGCCCGGAGATCGAGTCGCTCACCATCCGACGTGCCTCCGCCGGCGAGATCCGCGAGGTGGCTCTCGCCCAGGGCATGTACGACCTGCGCGCGGACGGTCTGGCGAAGGCGGCCGGCGGCCTGACCGCGGTGCGCGAGGTGTCCCGGGTGGCGATCTGAGGCGTACCGGGACGTCCCGGCTAAACCACCCGGTCACCGTGCCGATGAAAGGGGGCGTCGGATCAGCCCAGAGATTGCCGGTGAGCAGATGCACACGCTCGACCACCAGGTCCCGCGGCAGACGGAACCGGTTGACGCACACGCCCCAGACGATCTCGCGGTGCTCAACCAGATGCTCGTCACGCTCGTCGAGTCCCGCGGTTCGGACCTGCACCTGACCGTCGGCTCCCCGCCGATGATCCGGGTGGACGGCAGCCTCCGGCCGATCACCGGGTACGGAAAGCTGAACTCCGCCGACACCGCCCTGCTCGCCCGCGCGGCGCTGACCCCGGAGCAATGGTCCGCGTTCCAGCGCGACCAGGAGATGGACTTCGCGCACAGCATCGTGGGCGTCTCCCGGTTCCGGGGCAACCTCTACGTGCAGCGCAACTCTTGCGGCGCGGTCTTCCGGGCCATCCCGCACGAGATCAAGCCGCTGGACGAGCTCGGCATGCCGGATTCGGTCACTCGCTTCGCCCACCTGCCCCGCGGCCTGGTGCTGGTCACCGGGCCGACCGGCTCCGGCAAGACCACCACCCTGGCGTCGGTGCTGGATCTCGCCAACCGTACGCGGGCGTCGCACATCATCACCATCGAGGACCCGATCGAGTTCCTGCACCCGCACAAGCGCAGCGTGGTCAACCAGCGCGAGGTGGGGTCGGACACCGGCACCTTCGCCACCGCGCTCAAGCACGCCCTGCGCCAGGACCCGGACATCATCCTGGTCGGCGAGCTGCGCGACCTGGAGACCACGGCCACCGCGCTGACCGCGGCGGAAACCGGCCACCTGGTGCTGGCCACGCTGCACACGCAGAGCGCCACGCAGACCATCGACCGGGTCATCGACATCTTCCCGCCGCACCAGCAGTTGCAGATCCGCGCGCAACTCGCCGCGAGCCTGCAGGGCGTGGTCACCCAGGCGCTGGCGCCCCGCGCCGACGGCAAGGGGCGTCAGGTGATCTGCGAGATCCTGACCGCCACCCCGGCCATCCGCAGCCTGATCCGCGAGGGCAAGTCGCACCAGATCCCCTCGTTCATGCAGGCCGGCGCGGGCGACGGGATGTTGGCCTTCGACCAGCACCTGGCTGAGAAGGTCCGCGAGGGTGTGGTCGCCGTGGAGGTGGCGATGGAGATCTGCCATTCGCCGGAAGAGCTACGCCGACTGATCGGAGGGCGGTGAGCCGTGCCGACGCTGAAGACCTTTCAGTACAACACCATCGACGCCGACGGCCGTAAGTCGAAGGGCACCATCGAGGCGGCCAACGAGGCCGCCGCGTCCAACCTGCTGCGCAGCCGCGGCGAGATGCCGCTGGAGCTGACCGCGGCCGGCCAGGGCCTGAACCGGGAGATCAGCATCCCCGGTCTGGGCAGCCGGGTGAAGCTCAACGACTTGGCGGTGTTCGCCCGCCAGTTCGCCACGATGACCGCCTCCGGCATGTCGCTGCTGCGGTCGCTGGCGATTCTGGAGGAGCAGACCACTTCGCCCGCACTCAAGCGGGCGGTGGGCGAGGTGCGTACGGACGTGTCCGGAGGCGCCTCGCTGTCCGCGGCGATGGCCAAACACGACCGGGCCTTTCCCCGGCTGATGATCGCCATGATCCGGGCCGGCGAGACGGGCGGCATGATCGACCGCGCGCTGGAGCAGATCGCGGACAGCCTGGAGAAGGACTCCGCACTCCGCGGCAAGATCAAGAGCGCGCTGACGTACCCGGCGATCGTGCTCGCGTTCACCTTCGTGCTGATCGCGGCGGTGCTGATCTTCATCGTGCCGATCTTCGAACAGATGTTCAAGAACCTCGGCGGCGAGCTGCCGGCCATCACCCAGGCGATGGTCGACGCCAGTCACAACATGTGGTGGATCGGCCCGCTCGTAGTGATCATCGTCGGCGGCGGCACTGCGGTCTTCAAGCAGCGCCTGCGCCAGGACGAGGAACTGCGCGAGGCATTCGACCGGTTCAAGCTGCGGCTTCCGGTGTTCGGTTCGCTGTTCCGCAAGATGGCGATGAGCCGGTTCTCCCGCAACCTGGGCTTGCTGCTCAACGTCGGCGTCCCGGTGATGCAGGCGCTGTCCGTGGTCGGCGAGACCACCGGGAACGCGGTGATCAACGCGGCGATGCGGGACGTGCAGGCCGCGGTGCGCGAGGGACAGCCCATGTCGTCGGCGCTGCGTCGCCACAAGATCTTCCCCGAGATGGTCACACAGATGATCGAGGTCGGCGAAGAAAGCGGCCAAATCAGTCAGATGCTCGACAAGGTTGCCGATTTCTACGACAGGGAAGTCGACAGCGCCGCCGAGTCCCTGACCGCCTCGATCGAACCGATCATGGTCCTCGTCATGGGCGCCGTGGTCGGCGGAATGGTGGTCTGTCTCTACCTACCGATGTTCACCATCTATCAGAACATCCAGGGCTGAGCCCCTGGAACACCAGGCGACCGGTTCGGTCGCCGACCGTCCCCACCCCTGAGCCACCCTGGAGGCACCCCCAATGCAGGACACCATCGCACGGCTGCGCGCCAAGAAGGAGGATGAGGGGTTCACCCTCATCGAGCTGCTGGTGGTCGTGGTCATCATCGGCGTGCTGGTGGCCATCGCCGTGCCGGTCTATCTGAACTACCGGCAGGGCGCGGCCGACAAGTCGGCGCAGTCCGACGTGCGCGGCGCGATCAGCGCGATCGAGCAGTACTACACCGACAACGGCAACGCCTACCCGACCGGGTTCGCCAACGAGACCACCTCACCGGTCACCATCGGCGACCAGAAGATCACGCTGTCCGACAAGACCAAGATGACCTACGTCCCGGTCGGCAGCCCCACCACGAGCTATCTGGTCTGCGCCACCAACGAGGGCGGCAGCGGCAAGGTCTACCTGTACGACAGCTCGGCCGGCGGCTCGGTCAAGGACGCCGACGTCCAGATCGGCACCTGCGCCTCCTGATCCCGCACCGCGTTCCGGGCGGCGAGCCGTCGCAGCTCGCCGCCCGACGCACACCCACCGACCCCATCACGAGAACAGGAGGACGGCCATGCCGCAGCCCGCACTGCTCTGTGCCGCCGGCGTCCTCGGTCTCGTGGTCGGGTCGTTCCTCAACGTCGTCATCCATCGGGTGCCGCGCGGCGAGTCGCTCGTCGCGCCCGGATCGCACTGCCCGCACTGCGGCGTCGCGGTACGTGCGCGGCACAACGTCCCGGTGCTCGGCTGGCTGCTGCTGCGCGGGCGATGCGCGGACTGCGCGGCGCCGATCAGCGCCCGCTACCCGCTCGTCGAGGCCGTGACGGCGGCGCTGTTCGTCGCGGTGACCGCCCGGTTCGGGCTGTCCTGGGAGCTGCCCGCCTACCTGTACCTCGCGGCGATCGCCGTCGCCCTGGCCGCCATCGACCTGGACGTGCTGCGGCTGCCGGACCGGATCGTGCTGCCCTCGTACGGCGTGGCCGCCGCGCTGCTGCTGCCCGCCGCCGTCGCCGGGCATGACTGGAGCGCCCCGCTGCGCGCCCTGGCCGCCGCCGCGGCCCTGTACGCGTTCTACTGGGTGCTCGCCGTGCTGCCCAAGGGCATGGGTGGCGGTGACGTGAAGCTCGCCCCGTTGCTCGGCTTCTACCTCGGCTGGCTCGGCTGGAGCTGGGTGGCCGTCGGCGCGTTCGCCGCCTTTCTGCTCGGCGGCGCGGTGGGCATGGTGCTGCTGGCCGCCCGGCTGGCGACCCGCAAGAGCCGCATCCCGTTCGGCCCGTACATGCTCGGCGGCGCCTTCCTCGCGGTCTTCGCCGCGGCGCCGATCGCCGACTGGTACACGTCCCTGCTGCTCCCGTCCGCCTGATCAGGAAGGAACACCGATGGCTGGCGTCAATCCGATCGGGCTCGACATCGGCTCGTCGTCCCTGCGTGCCGTCGAGGTGCGGCGCGCCAAGGACGAGCACAACCTCACCAACTTCGGCCAGGTTCCGCTGCCTGCGGGCACCGTGCAGGGCGGCGTGATCCAGGAGCCGGCAGCGGTCACCTCCGCACTCAAGCAACTCTGGGCGGGCTGCAAGTTCGACACCCGCAAGGTCGTACTCGGCATGACCAACCCGCAGCTAGTGGTCCGCGAGATGTCCGTGTCCAACCTGCCGGCCAAGGAGATGGCCAGCGCGCTGCCCTTCCAGGTACGCGACATGCTGCCGCTGGCCGTGGAGCGCTCGGTGCTCGACTTCCGGCCGCTGGAGGAGGCGGGCAACGCCCCGACCGTACGCGGACTGCTGATCGCCATGCCCAAGGACGCCGTGCTGACCGCCGTTCAGGCGGCGGAGAAGGCGGGGCTGCACGTGGTCGCGGTGGACCTGGCGTCGTTCGCCCTGCTGCGCGCCGCATCCCGGTTGGACGCCCAGGTCGAGGCGATCGTCGACATCGGCGCGGACGTCACCAGCGTGGTGGTGCACGCCGACGGCGAACCGCTGATCGTGCGCACCGTGCCGCGCGGCGGCACCGAGATCACCACGAGTCTCGCCGCCCGGCTGGGCCTTGCCGAACCCGATGCGGAACTGCTCAAGTGCCGCTTCGGCCTGCACGGCGACGGCAATCCGGCGACGGCCGCAGCCGCCGCTGACGCGGTCCGGCCACTGATCAGCGAACTGCGCAGCTCCTTCACCTACCTGGCCTCCGGTGAACGACAGAAGCAGGTCACCCGCATCTCGCTGTGCGGTGGCAGCGCCCTGATGCCCGGCCTGGCCGAGCACCTGCAGGAGCGCCTCGGCGTACCGGTGATGTACGCCGACAGCGCCGGCCGGCTGCGTGACACCCGCCGTGCCCGGCAGCGCGGCTTCGACAGTTTCCTGCCGTCGGCCGCGGTGTCGATCGGCCTCACCCTGGGAGCGGCAGCCTGATGGCGACCACCCTGATGCCCCTGGACCCGGCCGTGTCCCCGCAGCGGGTCTCCCGTGTGCTGACCATTTCGGCCAACCTGCTGCCCGCGGAGATCGTCGCGGCGCGGCGCGCACGGCGCAGCCGCACCTGGGTGCTGATCACGGTGTTCCTGGTGGTGCTTGCGCTCGCCGGATGGTACGTGCACGCCGCCACGGTCAAGCGTTCCGCGGACGACGAGCTGGCCGCCGCAACCACCGCGGCCACCGCGGTGCGGCACAGCGAGACCCAGTACGACGAGGTGCTCACCGTGCAGGCGCAGACCGACGCGATCACCAACCGGCTGTCCGCCCTGCTGGCCGATGATCTGCCGTGGTCGACGCTGCTGGACACGTTGCGTGACGTGGGCGACGAGGCGGGCGTGACGGTCACCGGCGTCAACGGCAGCCTGGTCTCCGACGGTGGCAAGGGCGTCACCTCGACGTTGCCCAGTGCCTCCGGCGCCACCACGGTGGGCATGCTGACGATCACCGGTATCGCACCGGACAAGCCCTCGGTGGCCCGGTACGTGGACACGCTGAACGCGGTGACCATGGTCGCCAATCCCTATGTGACGAGCGTGACCCAGAACGAGGCGGGCGTGCAGTTCAGCCTGTCGGTCGACGTCACCTCCGCGGCGCTCTGCGGCCGCTTCACCACCGCATGCAAGAAGGCAGGGGAAGACTGATGGGGCGGTTTCGCGCGGACCGGGTCTGGCAGGCGGCCGGGCTGGCGGTGATCCTGCTGCTCGCGGCCGGTGGCTGGTTCCTGTTCATCGGGCCGAAGTACGCCGAGGCGGACGAGACTCGCGCGGAGCGGGAGACCGTCGAGATCCAGACCATCACCCTGCGCAAGCGTGTCGGGCAGCTCAAGCAGGAGAGCGACGAACTGCCGAAGTACAAGGCCGCGCTGAAGCAGGCCCAGGCCGCGCTGCCCGCCGACTCGGGCGTGCCGGACTTCCTGCGGCAGTTGCAGGCCTCCGGCGACGAACTGGGCGTGGACGTCAACGGCATCAGCGTCGCCGCACCGTCCGAGGTCGTCGAGCAGGCCGGCGTATACGAGCTGCCGATGACCGTGTCGGTCAACGGCACCGCGGCCAGGCTCAGCTCGTTCCTCACCCGGATGCAGTCCGCGCAGCCACGAGCGGTGCTGATCACCGCGGCGACCCTGACGTCGCAGGGAACCTCCGGCTCCACCAGCACCGACTCCACCAGCACCGACTCCGCCGGCACCGATGAGAACGGCGGCGATGCCGGCGACGCGGACCAGGCCGCCACGATGACGCTCAGCCTGGCGCTCAAGGCGTACGTCATCCCCCCGGCCGGCACCGGCGCTCCCACCGTGACGAGCAAGTGAGTGGACGCCGATGACCGCGCGTAAGGACCCGGCCGACGCCGGCTTCACCCTCGTGGAGGTGCTCTCCGCGCTGGCCGTGATCGGCGTGGTGTTGACCGCGGTGACCACCTTCTTCATCCGGTCGATGGTCGTTGTCGACCTGCAGGGCGCGCGGCAGACCGCGATCCGCGTCGCCTCATCGGGCATGGAGGAACTGCGCGCCGTCTCCGGCCAGCTCGCGCTGACCTGGCTGACCAAGCACGCCGACCCGGTCGAGGTGCAGATGAACGGCATCACCTACCACCGCGGCTGGGACGTGCCGCCGTCGTCGTCGCTGATCACCGCGACGGTGCACGTCACCTGGCGCAGCAAGGGCTGCCCGGACGACACCTGCTCGTACAGCACGTCGACGCTGATCAGCACGTCGTCCGTGGAGCCCGTCTTCGACCCGGCGGCGCCGTGAGGGCCCGGATGCACCGGCTGCGGCGCGACGACTCCGGTTTCTCCCTGATGGAGGTGATGGTCGGCTCGGCCATCATGTCGGTCGTGATGGCGATCGCCACCGCCGGGCTGGTCACCATGTATCGCACCGCGGACCGGACCGAGTCTGCCGCCTTGGCACAAACGGCCCTGATGGCTTCATTCTCTAAACTGGACACCGAGGTCCGGTACGCCTATCACATCGGCACCCCGTACCAGACCGGCGACGGCAACAGCCTGTACGCCGTGGACTATGTCATCCCCGACCCGGACAACGTGCAGCAGTGCGTCCAGCTCACCTTGCCGAAGGCGGGCGGCACCCTGAAACGGACCATCTGGCCGCAGCGCTCCGCGATGTCCGCGGGCGCCACCGTCTCCGCGGTCGCCGAGCACCTGGAATCCACCGACGGGACGAACCCCTTCCGGGTGCAACCGTCCGGATCGGACGGCACCAACTTCGACCGCATGACGCTGGCCGTGACCAGCACCGTGGGCGTCGCCACCAACGGAGCGACCCGGGCGTACCAGCTCAAGTTCACCGCGTTGAACACCGTCTCCGAAACGATCGCCTGCGACAAGTGAACCTCGCTCAGCGCCGCGCGGTCGCACGCCGGCTCCCCCGAGCAGTCGTCGTGAGTACGCTTCCGGCATGTCTTTCGCGGTGCCGCCGACACGGACGGCAGCGGTCGTGCGCCAGTTGCGCAACGAGATCGTCACCGGCGAACTGCCACCCGGCACCCTGATCAAGGATGGTGAGCTGGCCGCCCGCCTCGGTGTCAGCATCACCCCGGTCCGTGAGGCGATCGCGCAGCTCTCCGTCGAGGGGCTGATCGACATCGCCCCGAACCGCACCCGCCACGTCACCCGGGTGACGCAGAAGAACGCCCTGGAGCTGATCGACGTGATGGGCGTGCTCGCCGGCGCCGGCTTCGAGTGGGGCGTGGACAACCTCACCGAGACCCACCTCGACCTGTTGCGCCGCCGCCAGCGCGAGTTCGTGGAGGCGCTGCGCGAGGGCAATGTGCTGGCGGCCGGTGCGGCGGGCGCCGATTTCAGCACCATCGTCATTCTGGCCAGCGGCAACCGCGAGCTGCAATCCATGGTGGATCTCGTGGTGGCGCGGACCACGCGAATCCTCGCGATGACCGCCGAAAGCGACCTGTGGAACACATGGATCACCGGCCACGAGGCGATCATCCGGCTGCTGGAGGCCGGCGACAACCGCGGCGCGGTGCAGCGTTACCGCCAGATCTATGTCGACTTCCGGGCTCGCGTGGAGGCGTTCCTCTTCGACTAGGTCGTGGTACTCGAAGTAACGACCGTCCCGGAGTGCCGCGCTCAGGCGGCGCTCAGCCCCGCCATGATCGTCGGGAGCAGATCGAGCGCCGGGGGACGCACCGCGTACCGGCTGATCCCCCATCGGCGTTCGTGCTCCCGGATCGACGACACGATCTCGTCCACCGTGCCGACCAGGACGTACGGCGTGGCCCGCAGCTGGGCTGCGGTGAGGCCGGTGTGCTCGGTCATGTCGGCCAACGCGCCCTCCGCATCGTCGGTGATCTGGAAACGCTGCACCAACGTCTCCAGGACCCGGCCGCGCACGCGATCCACCTGCGCGTCGACGTCGTCGAGCCGCCAGCGGACGGTGTGCCGGTGGCCGTCGGCAAGCGTGCGTCCGAGGCCGGACAGCCCGACGATGTCCGCGTGGTCGGCAGCCCACTCCAGCAGCCTCGTGTTGCCACCACCGAACAGCAACGGCACCCGATCCTGCACCGGTCGCGGTTCGGTCAGGCGCGCCCCGGCCATCGTCAGCGCCGGGCCGTCCACAGTGACTTCCGCACCGCTGAGCAGCCGCATCGTCGCCTCGGCGACCGCGATGCACCTCGCGACCCGCCCGTTCACGTCCGGTCGGCTGCGCCCGATCGCCTGCCACTCCGCTGGGGTGTGCCCCGCGCCGATGCCCAGCAGGGCACGGCCGCCGGAGACCACGTCCAGGGTCGCGACGTCCGCCGCGAGCAGCATCGGTTCGCGCACGCCGGCATTGCACACGTACGAGCCGAGCCGGATCGTGTCGGTGACGGCCGCCGCTGCGGCCAGCGCCACGAACGGTGCCGCACACGATCCGGGGTGGTCCGGGACCAGAAGGGTGTGCACACCGACCGCCTCGGCGCGGCGTGCGGTCTCCCGCCACGTCGCGGCGCTGTCCGGCACGGCCTGATAGGCGAACTCGACCATGGCCGCGACTCTGCCGCCGGAGTTCCGTCAGGGGAAGCCGTTTCGCCACCGGCGTAGCGCTACCGCGTGCCGTAACGGAACAGCACCGCGCCGCCGTCCGGGGTCCGGATCGTCACCGGCAGTCGCCCGGTCGCCGCCGTCCGGCCGGTGAGCACGTCGGCCGCCGCGGTGACCGAGACCGGCTGATAGTCGTACGCGGCCAGGTAGGTGTCCGCCTGCGGGAAGTACGCGATGTCGTACGGGCCGCCCACCGCGACCACCACGATCGGCCGCCCGGTGTCCAACAGCGCGGTGACCAGATGCTGCTGGCGGACGTCGCCCCACGCGTTGTACGTGGTCACCACCGTGACGTCGACGTCCGAGGACGCGGCCACCGCCCGTGCCACAAGCGCATCGTCGGGCGAACCGGTGTAGAGACGCATCACGTGCCGCCCTCGGTCGGTCAGCGCGTTCGTCAGGTTCTGCGTGGTGCTCACGCCCCAGCCGGTGACCAGCACGTCGCCGCCGGGCAGCGGGAGGTCGGCGGAGCGCAACGCGGTGATCGACCGGCGGGCGACCTCCGCCATGGTCCTCAGGTGCGCGTCGGTGCCGACCACCGGCGGTGCGCCCACCGGGCCGGCGCCGAAGAGGCCGAGCCGCATCTTCATCCGCAGGATGCGGCGCACCGACGCGTCGATCCGTGCCGTCGAGATGGTGCCCGCGGCCACCGCGTCGAGCACCGTCGCGATCGCCGCCGGCACGTCCGTGGGCATCAGCAGTTGGTCGTCGCCGGCCTCGATCGCGCGCAGCACGATCTGGTCGGCCGGGATGTCGGCGAGCGCGGCGGCGCTCAGCGCGTCGGTGATCACCACTCCGTCGTAGTGCAGCGTGCCCCGCAGCAGGCCGGTGACGATCGGGCGGGACAGGCTCGCCGGGGCGCCGGAGGGATCCAGCGCGGGCGCGACGATGTGCGCCGCCATGATGCTCGGCACCCCCGCGGCGATCGCGGCCCGGAACGGCGGTAGGTGCGTCGCCATGATCTGCGCACGGGTCTCGTCCGTCACGGCTACCCCGTTGTCCGTGTTGACCTCCGTGTCGCCGAGGCCGGGAAAGTGCTTGGCCTGTGCGCCGATGCCCGCGTCGGCGTAGCCGCGCACGGCCGCGACGGCGTCGGCGGTGACGTGCGGGGTGCGGTCGCTGAAGGCGCGCGGCCCGTCGGCGGTGTTGCGGGGATTGGTGTTCACGTCCACCACGGGCGCGTCGACCGTGTTGATGCCCAGCGCCGTCAGTTCCGTGCCGCTCACCTTCGCCGCGTCGTACGCGCTGCGCGGGTCGAATGTCGCACCCACCGCCATGTTTCCGGGTGACACCGCCAGCGGGGCGCCGATCCGGTTCACCACGCCGCCTTCCTGGTCGGTGCTGATCTGCAGCGGGACGCGCCCGGCGACGGACTGCAACCCGTGGGACAGGTCCGCGATCTGCGCCGGGCCGGTGAGGTTGCCCGACCACGTGAAATAGATGACGCCGCCCAGGTGGTAGCGGGCGACCGCTTCGGCGCCCGTGTCCACGCCGTAGGCAGCACGGTTGGCCGCCGTCTCGGAAGCCGTCGCGGCGGTGGCGCTCGCGCCGTACACATAGGACACGAACATCTGGCCGACCTTCTCCGGCAGGCTCATCCCGGCCAGGACGGCGGAGATCCGGGCAGCCGTCGCCGCGTTCGCCCGGGTCGCCGCCGCGGCGGGGTTCGCCGGGGCCGCCGTGGTGGCGACCAGGATGCCCAGAACCGTAGGAACGATCACCGCGATGCGCCGAATCATCCACTCATGAGATGCCGATTGATTGACATGTGTCAACCTGTTCATCCTCGACGGCTCGACGTCGCCGATCACGCCGTCACCGGATGCCCGATATAGCGCAATAGTTGCATAACGACTTACCGTCTGCCGCCGATTTCACGATCACCGATAGGCGGTGCTCTGTCACTGTTTCCCGGTTTGGCCCACTTCGGTGATGTTGAGCCGCGACACTACGTGTCGAGGCACGACGCGCGATCCGTCCGGCGAGCACACGGTGGTGGAAGGCATATGACGGTCATCGAACAGGCGCCGCACGGCGGATCAGGCCCGGCACGGCGAGCACCGGGCACGCTGCGGCCGATGCTGTCCATCGCCAACCGGATGCGGACCGGCATGCGACTGCTCGCGCTGGTCGTCTTCCTGCTCATCCCCGGCGGCATCGCCACCACCATGTACACCGTGGAGACCACCGACCGGATCGCCTTCTCCTCGGCCGAACGCGAAGGCGTCGATGTGGTCCGGCCGCTGCTGGTCGCGCTCAGCGACACGGTGGCGGGCGACACCCCCGACCTGGACGGCGTACGCGCCGTCGTGAACGACCACCCGCACCTGGGTGCCGTGGACATGGCGGCGGCCCTGCCCGGCCTCGGCGACGGTTCACCGACGCAACGGGTGGCGCTCGCGCAGGGGCTCGCCGACCTCATCACACACATCGGTAACACGTCGAACCTGATCCTCGACCCGGATCTGGACTCGTTCTACGTGATGGATCCGCAGATCGTGGTGCTTCCCCGGGCGCTCGTCGCCGCGGCGAAGGCGGCCACCGAGCCCAGCGCCGACGGGGCCCAGGCCGCGTTGGCCGCCCAGGCGGTCCTCGCCGGCCAACTGTCCGCGGCCGCGGAAAGCCTGCGCAGCGACGTCGACACCACCGTCCAGAACACCGACCGTGCGGATGTCGGCGGGCGACTGGCCCCGGTGCAGACCGCGGCCGATGCCATCGACGCGCTCGCCCAGACGCTGACCAGCACACTGAACCAGCCGGGGCCGACCGACCCGGTCGCCGCCGCACGGGCCGCCCGCGACACCGTTCCGGCCTTGCATGACGTGCTCGTCGACCTGCTCGACACCCGCATCTCGGTGTTCTCGATGGAACGCACGCTCGTGCTGGCCGTGGCAATCGGCGGATTCCTGCTCGCCGGGTGGTTCGCCACCGCGGTGCTCTGGCAGACCGGCCGCGACGTGCGGGACACCGTGCGCGCGGTGAGCGCCATCGCGGGCGGCGACCTGACCGAGAAGTCGTTGCCGGACGGGCGCGACGAGATGGGCGACATCGGCCGGTCTCTGACCACCGCCCGCCGGCGCCTGGAGGAGCAGGACACCGAGATCCGCGCCGCGCAGGCCGCCCGCGAGCAGCAGCTACGTTCCAGCTTCCTGCACCAGAGGCAGGTCGAGGCCCAGTTCCGCAACCGCGCCCAGACCATCATCGACGAGTCCACCGCCACCATCGCGGACGAGTTGCGCCACGTCACCGAGCAGGTCGGACAGGTACGCGAGGCGGCGACCACGATCGACGAGAACATCACCACCACCGGCGCCGCGACCACCGCCGTCATCGAGCACGCGCGGGCGGCCGAGCAGGTGATCGGCTCACTGGAGGAAAGCCTGCGCCGGGTGGCCCACACCGCCACGCTGATCACCGGCATCGCGGGGCAGACGCGCCTGCTCGCGCTGAACGCCACCATCGAGGCGGCCCGCGCGGGCGAGTTGGGCGCCGGGTTCACCGTGGTCGCCGACGAGGTGAAGCAGCTCGCGGACAGCACCGCGAAGTCCACCGAGCAGATCACCGCCACGATCAACGCGCTGGAACACGACACCACCGAGATGGCGCGCGCCATCACCACCATGATCGAGGGCATCTCCGGGGTGGGCGAGGCCACCGGCTCGTTGCGCACCGTCGCCGCCGATCAGGACTCGCTCGTCGACAAGCTCTCCGAATACATGGGCGGCACCCTGGCCCGGGTGCAGGAGATGTCGCACCTCGCCGAGCAACTGGAACGCCGTCAGCACGACCGCATCGCCGCGACCGGGCGCACCTGGCTGCGGATCCCCGGCCGTGAAAAGATCGAGGCGACCATGATCAACGTCAGTTCCGGCGGCCTGCGCTGCGCCGTCCCCACGGATCTCGGCATCACCGAGGGCGACACCGTGGACATCGATCTGGAACACGACGGCAACCAGCTCCGCGTGAGCGGCAACGTGATCAACGTGGTGGACACCGGCGGCGGGGATCACGAGCTCGGCCTGCAGTTCCTGGTGCCGGACCAACGGCTGGCCGACGAACTGGAGACGTTTGTCAAGCGACTGCTGAACGCGGCCCTGCCCGCCTGATCCGCGCCTCCCGGCCTCATCCGCGCCTCCCGGGCGACGACGCCGACCCCGTCATCACCGCTGACGGGCTCACCACGTCACACCTCCAGCGACCCGTCCAAGCGACAGTTGGGCGGCGCACGGCGACGGAGCGGACAGCAGTTCGTGCCTGTTCGACCGGTATCGTCGCGGATGTGGAGGACTCGATGCGTGTCGCGCTCGCGACCTTCGGTGTGGACGAGTTCGCAGTGCTCCATGCGGCATGTGTGGATGCTGGCCACGTTCCCGTCGCGTACGTGTACTGCCGTTCGATGAGGCTTAACAGTCACACGGATGCGCAGGCTGCGGAGGGAGCCGCCCGGATCATTGAGGCGCTGCCACCCGGAATGGACCTGTTGCTGCCAGGTGCCGCCGATGGATTGGCCAGCGCGCTGGCTGGATATCGCTTGGATCTCTTGATGGTTTACGGGTTCAACTGGAAGCTTCCGGCCTCGGTGCTGGGCACGCCCAGGTTTGGTGTGGTGAACATTCACACGTCGCTGCTTCCCCGCTACCGAGGACCAGCCCCGGTCTTGTGGGCTGTCCGTAACGGTGATCCGGAGATCGGCGTGACGATCCATCGGATGGATGATCGGTTCGACTCCGGCCCGGTCCTGGTTCAGCGCGGTGGGATTCCGCTCGACGAGGACGTCACTCCCGGACGGCTATGGACGCGGATCCGCCCGGTCATCCGCGACTTGGTGGTGGATGCCCTGGGCATGGTCGCGAGTCAGAATCCCGGAACCCCGCAGGACGATTCGGGCGCATCGTCGGCGGGGTTCATCGAGCCGGAGTTCTCGGTGGTGGATTGGTCGCGGTCGGCGCGTGAGGTCCACAACCAGGTGCGGATGTTCGCGTTCATGGGCCGCGACCACGCGCCGGTTGCCGAGGTGGGCGGGCGCTGGTTGGCGGTGTTGCGCACCCGGTTGGAGCCGGCGGACGGCATCCGGGTCGAGTGCGCGGACGCGCCGATTTGGATCGAGGAGTCGGAGCCGGCTACGAACCCGGCAGTGCCTGGCTGAGGAGGCGGTGCAGTGCTGCGGCCCGGGGGTCGTCGAAGTCGGTGAGCAGGTCGCGGGCCTGCCGCAACGCGTTGGTGTCGCCAGCGGCGCGGCCGAGGTGGTGCAGCGTCTGGGCCAGGTTCCACCGGTCGTCCAGGTCGCGGTGTACGGCGGCGGCAGTGTGGTAAAAGCCGATGGCGTCCTCGATGCGGCCGAGATTTTCGTATGCCTGTCCGGCGCCGTCGAGGGCGATGGCTTCCCGGCTGCGGTCTCCGAGTTGCCGTTGGATTACGGCAGCCCGCTGGTAGGAAACCAGAGCGTCGGCGGGTTGATCGGCGGCGCGTTGCACGGTGCCGAGTTCGACGAGCCAGTGCGCCTGCCACACCTGGTTTTCGTTGTCTTCGGCAATGCGAAGCGCCTGGTCGATGTGGGTGCGGGCGGCTGCGAGGTTGCCGATTTCTCGCTGGGCCCAGCTGAGATGGAACAGCGCATTGCCCTCGCTGGCGGGGTCGCCGAGTTCCTGGAAGACGGTGACGGTGTCGGTCAGGATGTCGGCTGCCGCTTGGGGCTGTTGGACCTCGCAGAGGGTTTCGGCGAGGTTGCTGCGGATGAGTGCTTCCCATCGCTGGTCGCCGAGGGCGTGGAAGATCGCTCCGGCCTGTTCGAAGTAGGCGCGAGCGCCGTCGAGTCGGCGGCGGCGCAGGCCGATCAGGCCGAGCGTGTTGAGGGAGACGGCTTCGCCGAACCGGTCGCCGAGGCGTTGCCGGATGGCCAGTGCGGCGCGGTGGCTGGTCTCGGCCTCGTCGAGGCGGCGGGACTGGAAGTACGCGCGGCCGAGGCTTTCCAGGGCTTCGGCCTGTCCCGTGCGATCGCCGTCGTGGCCGGCGGATTCGACGCCGATCGTGCTGGTGGCGAGCCAGTCGTCGAAGGCGTTCTGGTGGATGTATATGCCGCGCAGGACGGCGGCGAGCCGCCAGGCAATCGAGTGCAGGCCGGCTTCGGCCGCGGCCCGGGTCGCGGCGACGAGGTTGCGGCTTTCGGTCTGGTACCAGCGCAGCGCGGTCTCGTGGTTGTCGAAGGCAAGCGGTACCGCGTCGCCGGTGATCGGCGAGGCGAGCTCGTATCGGTCGTACGCGGTGATGCTGGCCGCGGCGGCGTCGGCGCTGTACAAGTACCAGGTGAGGATGCGGCGATGTACCTCGTCCTGGGCTTCGGAGGTTTCGAGGTGGTGGGCCTGGTCGACGGCGTACGCGCGGAGCAGGTCGTGGAATTCGTACCGGCCGGGTGCCGGCTGTTCCAGCAGGTGCGCGCCGACGAGGACATCGAGTTGCTGTCGTGCGTGCGCGGTGCTGAGCCCGGCGAGCGCCGCGGCGGCGGGCAGGCCGAACTCGTTGCCGGGGTGCAGGCCGAGCAGTCGGAACAGTCGGGCTGCGGGTTCCGGCAGGGCCCGGTAGGACCAGGCGAACACCGTCCGGACGGCGTCGGCGTCGTCGTCGCCCTCGGCGGTCAGGGCGTCCCACAGTCCTGACTCGTCGCGTAGGTCGGCGATCAGTTCTGCGAGCCGCATCATCGGTCGGCTGGCGGCGCGTTCGGCGGCGATCCGTAGCGCGAGGGGCAGGCGTGCGCAGAGCCGGGCCAGCTCGACCAGTTCCTGGTGTTGATCGTGTCCGCGGTAGCGGGCTGTCACGTTTCCCAGCAGGGCAACGGCATCGTTTTCCAGCAGGATGTCGAGTCCGAGCCGGTAGGCGCCGTCGCGGGCGACCAGCCCGGACAGTCGGCTGCGGCTGGTCACCAAGACGAGGCAGTTGGCGGTTCCGGGCAGCAGCGGCCGGATCTGTCCGGTGGTAGCGGCGTTGTCGAGGACTACCAGCATGCGCCGGGTGGCCAGCAGCGACCGGTACAGCGCGGCCCGGTCGTCCAGACGAACCGGAATAGCTGTGGCAGGGACGCCGAGGTCGCGCAGGAACCTGTCGAGGACTTCGTCGGTGTTGGCGGGTGGCCCGGGGTCGTAGCCGCGCAGGTTGACGTAGAGCTGGCCGTCGGGAAACCGGTCACGGACCTGGTGTGCCCAGTGCAGGGCCAACGAGGTCTTGCCTACCCCGGCGGTACCGGTGATGACCGTGACGGCGGCGGCGTGCGGATCGTCGTGTTGTTCGGTGGTCACGCTGGTGAGGGTGGCGAGCTCGGCGTGGCGGTTGACGAAGCCGCGCACGTCGCCGGGTAGCTGCGACGGCGTCACCGCGAAGGCGGCCTCATTACGGTGAAAATGCACTCCGCCGTGGACATCGCGGGCTTGGACGATATCGCCGGTTCCGGTCGCGGTCAGGCGATTGACGTGGCGGGAGAGGTCGTCGCCGTCGTCGGGGTCACCCATGGGCATCGCCGTGTCCAGTCAGTCACTGACGTTATGGCTGGTGGGCGGCGGCAGTGTCGCGACGTGGTTGACGAAGAACGGTTCCAGTGGCTGGCCAGCCTCGTACAGGTCTTGGATGAACCGCTGGCAGCGCACGATGAGATCACGGTCGGTGAAGCGGCGGACGGATTCCAGCACCCCGGTGTCGTCGTAGATCGCTTGATACATCACCGAGGTTCCGAGAGTGTAGATCTCTGGAAGCGCCGAAAGGTGTTCAAACTCGGCGACCTGCTGCGGGCCGACGATGTGGACGCTGCCGCCGCACTGGTCGCGGATCCGCAGCGCGTGCAACTCCCATTGCAGGTACGCGGTGATCGGCTCCTCGACGACCCGCACGCGGTAGGCGGCGAAGCCGTGCTCCTCGACGCGACGGTGGTAGGCGGCCATGTCGGCTCGGCCGGCCTCAAGCAGGCCCAGCGATGCGTCCCAGTCGCCCCTCGCGAACGCCTCCCAACTGTCGTAGCCGGGCTCTTTGAAGAACTGCTGGCGTTCCAGTTTCCAGAAACCCAGCTCGTTGATCGTCCAGAAGTTCTTCTCGAAGTCGGCGTAGTAGGCGTCCAGTTCCATCCGCTCGCCCTCGGCGCCGTCAAGAAGGTCAGGCATCTGGAATGTCCACCTTCGCTGCGAGGATGGTCTTCCGTGGAATGATCACCAGCCGCTCGCCGGGATCGACGCTGACGCCCTCGGGCAGCCGGCCCTCGTACGAGGTGGTCAGGTCTGATCCGATGACCGCGACGTCACCGTTGTCGAGTTCCCAGATGTCCGGGCAACTCGAATTCCCGGACGTCTGCCCAAGCTCGTGAGATGACTTTCCGATACGCCGGGCAAATGACGCGGACGGATCAGCTTCCCACCTTTTCCCCACGAAAGCGCTCCCGAATTCGAGATCAAAATTACCCAAAGTGACACTACATGACGGAAATGCGACAGGCAACCGCGCTGAATATAGGCGTACATCTATCATCTCGGGAGTAGGCCGACGCGCAACGCCTACGCAACTGGGAGGCACGGTGGCCGATCCGGAACTGTTGACGACGATCGCGGTTACCCTGGCGACCAAGACCGCCGAGGGGCTCGCCGAGACCGGCCGCGCCGCGTTCGAGGCCCTCGCGGGGCTGGTCCGGCGCAGATTCGCAAACCGGGCGTCCGCGCAAGCCGCGCTCACCGACGCCGAGGCCGGGGTCGAGTCGACGAAAGACACGCATATCGAAATCCTCCGCGAGGCGCTGGCGCAAGCGGTCGCGGAGGATCCATCGTTCGAGGCGGAACTGAGAGACCGATGGCGGGAGCTGTCACCCCATCTGATGACCACAGGAGAAGCCGGAACGATTAACAGCGTCGCCGGAACCGTGAGCGGCAACATGGTGCAGGCGCGTGACGTCCACGGCGGCATCTCCTTCGGCGGCCCTGCCCGGATCGACCGCTGAACCGGCGCAGCCGCAGGTCACCGGTGTTCACAACACGGCGAGCGGGTTCCACCGCTCGATCATGGGGTTCGTTCAGGACGGCCGTCGTGTGCAAGCAGGCGGATGACCGCTCCGCGGAGATCTACGAGTTCTCCGCCAACACCGAGGCCGTCCTCACCGACATGATCAACCGAGTCCAAGCACACCGCTCCAAGCACACCGCCAAGCCTCGATCGGGGACAGCGATGCGGAACTCGCCGCCCTCACCACCCAGGTCACCACCGGCCAGGCCGCACTCGACCGTTACCACACGGCGTTCGAGAACGGCACCATGGACGACGCCACCGCCGGACCCCGCATCCGCGAACACCTGACCGAGATCGTGAACCGCGGCACCGTCACCGAACGCAAAGCCGCCATCGAAACCCTCATCCGCGAAGTCCAACTCACCCCGCGAGGGCGCCGTACCCGTGTTCAGGATCCCCACAGACACCACGATGCCCCCACCCGAACGGATGAGGGCACACGCGATGAACAACCGACGGTTCGCACAATGGTGCGGTCGGTGGAGCTGAGGGGACTCGAACCCCTGACCCCCACACTGCCAGTGTGGTGCGCTACCAGCTGCGCCACAGCCCCTTGCCGCACCCGGCATCCCGGGCACTCACGGAATAGTACACACCCGCGGCGGATGCCGTGCGCACCCCCTGGGGTTCCGCGGGGCCTCAGTTCAGCAGCGGGTCCGGCGGGAAGTGCGCCACCGCCGCCAGGATGTCGCCCTGCCGTCGGAGGACCATCGACCACAGGTCGTCCGGGCGGTTGACGAACGGGTCGCCAGGCAGAGCGTCGAAGACGAACCACGAGCCGCCCGCGATTTCGTCCTCCAGTTGGCCCGCCGACCAGCCGGAGTATCCGGCGAACACGCGCACCCCGGCGATGGCGTCCCGGAACCGGTCCGGGTCGGCGGAGAGGTCGACCGTGCCGAGCGCGCCGGCGACCGGGTGGAAGCCGGACAGGCGACGCTTCACCTCGGGCTTGGTGCGTGCCAGGCAGATGGCCGACTCGGGCTGCACCGGACCGCCCTCGAACAGCACCGCGGGCTCACCGGCCAGTTCGCCCCAGTCGCCCAAGACCTCGCCGACCGGCACCTCGGTGGCTCGGTTGAGCACCACGCCGAGCGCGCCGCCGGTTTCGTGGGCGACCAGCAGGACGACCGTACGGTCGAAGTTGGGATCCTTGAGCGTCGGGGTGGCGACCAGCAACTGACCGGTCATCGACTCCATCGGCCGACCTCCGATCCGCTGCTCCTCGCTATGCACAGCGTCCCCGTTGCCCGTGCGCGGCGCCGTGCCGTCCGCGCTGGGCAGGGTCGAGTGAATCAAAGGCCCGCGAACCGGGAGCGTGCCACGCCATGCCTCGCACCATAGCTTGCGGATCTGACCCTCGATAAGGTCTGCACATGAACCATCCACCTGCAGCGGCAGAGATCGGCGTCATCGGCGGCTCGGGGCTGTATGCGCTGCTCGACAATGCCTCCGAACATGAGGTGTCCACTCCTTACGGACCTCCGTCGGATCCGATCACGATCGCCGACCTGGGTGGTCGTCACGTCGCGTTTCTGCCACGTCACGGCCGGGATCATCGATACCCTCCGCACAAGATCAACTATCGGGCGAATCTGTGGGCGCTGCGGTCGTTGGGCGTACGGCAGGTGCTCGCCCCGTGCGCGGTCGGTGGCCTGCGGCCGGAACTGGGACCGGGCACGTTCGTGGTTCCGGACCAGCTCATCGATCGGACCAGCGGACGGGCGCAGACGTACTACGACACCGGCGCGGTGCACGTGAACTTCGCCGACCCGTACTGCCCGGCCGGCCGCCGCACCCTGCTGCAGGCGGCGAGCGCGGTGCACCCGGTGGACGGCGGCGCCATGGTGGTGATCGAGGGACCGCGATTCTCCACCCGCGCGGAGTCGAAGTGGTTCACCGCGATCGGCGGCACGGTGGTGAACATGACCGGGCATCCCGAGGCGGTGCTGGCGCGGGAGTTGTCGCTGTGTTACTCGGCGATCGCCCTGGTCACCGACTTGGACGCCGGAGTGGACGGCGATCACGGAGTGACTCAGGAGGAGGTCTTCTCGGTGTTTCGGGAGAACACCGAGAAGCTGCGGAGCGTGTTGTTGAACGCGGTGACGAGCTTGCCGTTGGAGCGGGACTGCCCGTGTGCGCGGTCGCTGGACGGGATCAAGCTGCCGCTGGAGTTGCCCTGACGCCGCTGGAGTTGCCCTGACGCGCACCGGTCGGCCGACGGTCAACCGACCCGGTCGAGGAGTTGCCGCGAGCGCCGAATGACCAGCGCGGTCGCCTCCGCGTCGTACGACGGCAGCGAGCCGTCGGTAAACAGGTGCCGGTCGCCGGGATAGGTGTACACGGCGGCGAGGGCCTCCCCCGCCGCCTCGACGAGTTGGCGTGCGGCGTCCAGGTCGCCTTCGAGCGCGAAGAAGGGGTCTTTGTCCATCCCGTGCACCTGAACGGGGACACCGTCGGGCCACGGCCCGACGGCCCACTCGCCGACGATCGGCAGGCACGCCTCGTACAGCAGGGCGCCGCGGGCGCCGGGCCGGGTCTGGGCGAGGCGCTGGGCGATGGCCGCGCCGAAGGAGAACCCGGCGAAGACCAGGCCGGCGGGCAGGTCGGCGACGTACCGGTCGGCACGCTCGTCGAGCGTGTCGCCGCCGATGCGCCGGGTCAGCGCCATCCCGTCGTCGATGCTCGCCGGCCGCTCGCCGTCGAACAGGTCCGGCGTGTGCACGGTGTGCCCACCGGCTTTCAGCAGCTCGGCGAACGCGCGTACGCCGTCCGTGAGCCCCTGGACGTGGTGGAACAGCACAACCTCGGCCATCTCTGATCTCCCGTGGCGGACGACTCTCCCGTGGCGGACGACGATGATCGGTGCACGTCTCGCGCCCAGCTTGGCGGTGTCACGGCGTGTCGCGCAACGGCCAGACCTCGACGACGCCGTGCGCCACCGCGCAGGGCACCCGCGACACCATCCGGATCGCCTCGTCCAGCGAGGGGGCGTCGATGATGGAGAATCCGGCCACGGGTAGCGCCGAGGACAGGTATGCCCCCTCGGTCACCGTCAATCCGGCGGCATCGTGATTGCGGACCTGCACGGGCGTTCCGGCGACGCCGGTGACGGCGCCGTCGGCTCGCAACCGGCTGTCGTGGGCATGCGCCTCGTCGCGGACGGCCGGATCGGTGCGTTCGTAGCCGGCCCGGTCGCCGTATCCGATGGTGACGAACTTCGGCATCACTCAACTCCATCCGATTGCAAATTGCAACTGGATGGAGGCTAGGGAATCTGATGGCACAATGCAAGCAGTGGCCGCGGTCGGCACCCGCGACGCTCATCCCGACAGATATGACCAATCCCACATCGATGGATGCTCCTTCCCCATCGACCACGGTGTGCGCGAAGGTGTTCCGCGAACACGGGCGCGGAGTCGCGCCCCGAGGCGAAGGGATCGGCGTGAAGCGGCTTTGGAGCCGGGTGGGCGTACGCGTCACGTCCGTGGGCCTGTTGGTCGCCGGGGTCGTCGGTGGGGTCCACCTCGGACAGCTCCGCGACGTTCGCCAGCACGGCACCGAGGCGCAGATGGTCGTCCAGGCCGACGCCGAGGAGATCCGGCTGCTGAAGTCCGGGTTGAACGATCACGCCGCGGACCGGGCCCGGCGCCAGGAGGCGGAGAGCGACGCGGCAGCCATGGCCGCCGTCGAGGCCACGAAGGCGGCGAGCCGGGCGCACACCCTGGAGAAGAAGGCGGCCAAGGCCAAGGCCGAAGCGAAGGCCGAGGCGGAGGCCAAGAAGAAGGCCGAGGAGGCCGAGGCGTCCGGCGGGACGGTGCCCTACGCCGGGAAGATTCCCACCTCCTGCAAGGAGTACAGCGGAAACCGGGCCACCGGCTGCGCGCTGATGCTGGACGCCGGTTTCGCCATCGACCAGTTCCCCTGCCTCAACAAGCTCTGGAACAAGGAAAGCGGCTGGAACGCGCACGCCTCCAACTCCGGCAGCGGAGCGTACGGCATACCGCAGGCGCTGCCGGGCAGCAAGATGGGCTCGGCCGGATCGGACTGGAAGACGAACCCGGCGACCCAGATCACGTGGGGTCTCGGTTATATCGCGGGCCGGTACAACACGCCGTGCGGCGCATGGTCCCATTCGGAGCGCACGGGTTCGTACTGAACCTTGTCAACATGGCGAGGCCGGCAGATGCCGCCGCTGGTCGACGGCGCGCAACCGACGGTCTCGATGCCAGGTTGAAAATGGTTCACTGAACCGTCAGGCCAATCCGCCCTCGTAGGCGAGCATCGCGATCTGTGTTCGATTGTCGAGATCGAGCTTGGTGAGGATGTGCGACACGTGCGCCTTGACCGTGGCGACGGTCATCCGCAGCTCGGCGGCGATCTCGGCGTTGTTCCCGCCCCTGGCGAGCGCAGCGACCACGTCGGTCTCCCGCGGGCTGAGCGCGGACAGCACGTCGCGGGCTCGCACGTACGCATCGGCCTGCCCGGCGACACGGTCCATCAGCCGACGGGTGACCCGTGGCGACAGGATCGGTTCCCCGGCGGCGACCTGGCGTACCGCGGTGACGATCTGCTCCGGAGGGGTGTCCTTGAGCAGGAAGCCGCTCGCGCCCGCACGCAGGGCGTACAGGATGTTCTCGTCGGTGTCGAAGGTGGTCAGCACCACCACCTCGGGCGGACGCACGCGGCGCCGCAGTCGGCGAGTGGCGGTGATGCCGTCCACCCTCGGCATCCGCAGATCCATCAGCACCACGTCGGGCGCGTGCGCGTCGACAGCGGTGGGCACCTGGTCGCCGTCGGCCGCCTCGCCGACCACGGCGATGCCCCGCGCGCCGTCCAACATCATGGTCAAGCCGGCACGGACGAGGGCGTCGTCGTCGACGACCAGGACGCGCAACGGACGGGTCATGCCGGCCACGGTATCCAGGCATGCACGCGGAACTCACCGTCGTCGGCCCGGTGGTCGAGCTGGCCGCCGGCGAGATGCACGCGTTCGGTGAGCCCGATCAGCCCGACGCCGGCGCCCGGCGTGACGACAGGCTCCGTGCCCAGCGGGTTCCGGATCTCCACCACCAGCCGGGCGCCGGGCCGACCGCGCAGCGTGACCACGACCGGCTGGCCGCAGGCGTGCTTGCGGGCGTTCGTCAGCCCCTCCTGGACGATCCGGTACGCGGTCCGCGCGGTGACCGTGGGGGCTGTGGAGGGGTCGTCCACCTCGTCACGCAACTGCACCGGCGTACCGGTCTCGCGGGACTCTCCGATCAACCGCGGGATGTCGGTCAGCGCGGGCTGGGGCCGGTAATCCGCGCGCACGTCGGATGTCTCACCGTCGGCGGTCCGCGGATCATCGTCGCGGAGCAGCGTGACGACCTCCCGGAGTTCGTCCAGTGCCTGGTGCACCCCGGCACGCACGACGCCGGCGGCACCTGCCAGTCGCTCCGGAGACGAGTCCGGGCGATACTCCATCGCCCCGGCGAAGGTGGCCAGCAGCGACAGCCGGTGGGCCAGCACGTCGTGCATCTCCCGGGCGATCCGGTGCCGCTCCGCGATGCGCGCCTCGGCCACCCGGCGGCCCTGTTCGGCCTCGGCCCGGCGGGCCCGGTCCCGCAACGACCGGATCAGCGCCGCTCGCGCCTGCGCCCACGCGCCCCAGCCCAGCAGCGCACCGTGGGCGAGCGCGATCAGGAGCAGCCACCAGCCGAGCGAGATGCCGCCGTTCGGCCGCCATGCGCCCTGCGCCACGTGCGCGGCGAACCCCACGGCCGCGACGGCCGCCGCGAGCGAGAACCGGCACCGGCGGGCGACCTGGAGCGTGCCCGCCGTAGCCGCCGGGCTGCCCACCGGGGACAACGCCGCCAGCGGAGCCACCACGAGCGCCCCGACGGCCGGACGCCACACCAACAGCGGCGCGAGCACCCAGCTCAGCAGGCCGACGGCGAGATCAAGGCCGCGATGACCGCCGTTCCACCCGCCCCAGATGGTCAGCGCGTTCAAGCCGCCGGTCACGCTCATCGTCGCGGCGACGGCAAGGGCACGTCGACGTCGGCAGTCCGGCCGTGGCACCGTCACGTCAGTCACGCGCCGACGCTAACGCCGGGCGCGGCGGCGCCGATACCGACCAAAGTCGGTGCCCGATCCGACCGGAGAAGCATCCGGCGCTGCCCTTCGCACGATGTGCGGACACCGCCGCCGCGGCGATGCTCGCCGCATGACAAACACATCGAACCGCACACGTCCGGCGACCCGCCGCGTCCAGCTCCGCCGCATCGTGGCGGGCGGCTCCGCGACGTGCGGCGCCACCGCCCGCCGCATCGCCGCGGTGGTCGGCGCGACCGTCTCCGCACTGGTGACCTGGGCCTTGGCCGGCCCGGCATCCGGCGTCGCCCTGTCCGTCACGAGCGGAACCGACGTCCAGCACGTCGGACCCGGCACCGTGGCGGCCGCGGCGCTGGTCACCGGCCTGGCCGCCTGGGCGCTGCTCGCCGTACTGGAACGGAGAATCGCCCGGCCCGCACGGACCTGGACCGTCGTCGCGCTCATCGTCCTGGTGGTCTCCTTGGTCGGACCGCTCGGCGACGGCGCGGACATGGCAAGCCGGCTGGTGCTGACGGGCATGCACCTGGCCGTCGCGGCGGTCCTCATCCCCGGGCTGGCACGCACCGCACGGCGATGAGGCGATGCGATGTGCGACCGGGGTGGGGTCACGCCTCGGACCGCTCCTGGCGCACCGCCCGCCCGACGATGAACGGCACCGTGACCGCACCCAGCACCGGCAGCTCGAAGTGCCGCACCAGGTCCACGTCCAACAGTGACCGCCGCACGACAGCTTCGGTCTCGCGCGCCGGATCGCACCCCCGGTCCAGCAGACGCGTCACCGGCGAGATCATTCGCTGACAGGCGTGTTTCCAGGTGTGATCCGGCGCCGCGACATGCTCGGCGAACACGAATGCACCGCCGGGTCGCAGCACCCGCGCGATCTCATCGAGGACGCGGGACTGATCGCGGACCGAGCACAGCACGACGGTGGCGAGCACCCCGTCCACGCTCGCGTCGGGCATCGGCAGCGATTCCGCCGCCGACGGGAGCGGCTCGCGCGAATGCCCGTGCCGACGTGCGGCGACGGCCAGCCGGGTGCGGCTTCGGCGGTGCGGCTCGCATCCGATCCAGACGACGCCCCGGTGCAGCGCGTCGAAGTTGCGCCCACGGCCGGCGCCGATCTCCAGGACGGTGCCGCGCAGGCCGCCGATCAGAGTGGACTTGGCGTCGCGGTAGGCGGCGAAGGCGTCGGCCACGGCTCTCGCGCTCCCCTCCGGCGGTCATGGCGCATCTGCGGTTGCGCGCCATTCTCGTACGGCCGGACAAACTCACCTCGTCCCGTCCCGTCCCGTCCTGTCGCGTCGACAAGGGGCGTAGAGTCGGCGGACGTGAACACCGGACCGGCCCTGCGCCACACACGGATTGCGTTGCCGGTGGACGACTGACCGCGGGGCGAGCGCCAGGATGGCGCCTCGACCGCTCGGCCCGTGGACCTCCCGACGCTGGTGCGTCGTCATGCCCACTCCAGCGTCGAGCACCGAGAGGTCACGTCATGTCCGTCAGCTTCAACCACACCATCATCGCCGCCAAGGATCGCGCCGAGTCCGCGCGGTTCTTCCGCGAACTGCTGGAGCTCCCGCAAGCGCCGTCCTGGGGAATCTTCACCAACATCCAGCTCACCGACGGCGTGCTGTTGCAGTTCGCCGAGCCGCCGGTGGAGATCCAGATGCAGCACTACGCCTTCCTGATCGACGATGACCTGTTCGACCGGGCCTACCGGCGGCTCTGCGAGCAGCATGTCGAGCATTGGGCGGACCCGCACATGCGCCGGCCGGGCGAGATCAACCACGAGCACGGCGGCCGCGGTGTCTATTTCAAGGACCCGTCGGGTCACGCCATCGAACTGATCACCCGCCCCTACCTGTAGACGGCGCTCGCCGGGCCGGAGCGGCCCCCTGTTCGCGCATTCCGCGAACAGGGGGCCGCCAACCGTGGAGGCAACGACCGCCTACTTGAACCCGGCCGCCCAACCGGAAACATCGCACCGTGGGGTGTCCGGGGCTCGGCCCCGGAGCAGACATGACGAGAGGCCGCGGTCCGCGCTTTCCGCGGACACACGGCCCCTGCCTCTCGTGGAGGTGCCGGGAATCGAACCCGGGTCCTTCGTCGCTTTGTCAGGGCTTCTCCGAGCGCAGCTCACTATGCCTCTACTCGGCCCCACCGATCACGTGAGCAAGTTGGTGTGACGGGCCCAGTCGCTGATTGATCTCGCCGCACGGTCCCCGCGACCGGGACCGATTGGCCAGCCTCCTAGCTGATGCCGGTGGCTGGGTCGGAGGCGCTCCCAGACCGACAGACTCCGCTACTCGCCTCAGGCGGCGAGAGCGTAAGAGTCAGCGCTATCGTGCTTGGCGCTTATTGTTTTCCGACGACCGATTCACGAGACGACGTCGGCTTCCTCGGCTCGCTTCCCCTGTCTCCACTGACAAAGTCGAAACCAGTCACCCCCTCGACGGTGGCGCCACAGCGGCGCACCGCACCAAGAATAACCTGCCAGCACGCGACCCTCATCCCGGTATCGCCGTGCCCCGCCGGCGGGTCAGTCCATGCCCTTGTTGCGCCGGCCCAGCGCCCGGCTGATCTCCCGCTGCGCGTCCCGGGCGGCCAGATCCTGCCGCTTGTCGTAGCTCTTCTTGCCCTTGGCCAGGCCCAGCTCGACCTTGGCGTACCCGTTGTGGAAGTAGACCGACAGCGGTACCAGGGTGACGCCGGTGTCCCGCAGCCGGCCCATCATCTTCTGGATCTCCTCGCGGTGCAGCAGCAGCTTGCGCACCCGGCGCGGCTCGTGGTTGGTCCAGGTGCCCTGGGTGTACTCGGGGATGTGCATGCCGTGCAGGAAGATCTCGCCGTTGCTCTCGTGGCCGAACGCGTCGACAAGCGAGGCGCGGCCGGCCCGCAACGACTTGACCTCGGTGCCGGTCAGCGCCATGCCTGCCTCGTACGTGTCGAGGATGGCGTAGTCGTGGCGTGCCTTGCGGTTCGAGGCCACGACCTTTCGCCCCTGTTCGCGCGGCATGCCGACAACTCCCCTCGATACGCCCGCTCAACCCGGGCATGAAGACGCGGACATGAAAAGGGCCCGGCCGCTGGCGACCGGACCCGTCCAGCGTACTCGCCCGTCAGCACAGACAGGACGGCAGATAGTTGAGCGGATTGCGCGGCACGCCGCTGAATCTGGTCTCGAAGTGCAGGTGGTATCCGGTGGAGGCGCCGGTGCTGCCGACCCGTCCGATCACCTGCCCGCGGCGTACGCGCTGGCCGACGTAAACGGAGATCTTCGACTGGTGGCCGTAGCAGGTGGAGAAGCTCTGCCCGTGGTACGTGCCGTGGCTGATGCAGGTGTAGTTGCCGTACCCGCCGTTCCACCCGGCCTGGACCACCTTGCCGTCGGCGGCGGCCCGGATCGGAGCGCCGCCGGGCGCGGCGAAGTCGGTGCCGGCATGCAGTTGCCAGACCCGGTAGTACGGGTCGTAGCGGTTGCCGAAGTTGCTGGTCTTCCAGCCGTGCACCGGCATCAGCAGACCCGCCCCGCGCAGCGTGCCGGACACTCCGTCACCGCCCGCGAGGGCCGCGCGAATGCGCTGTTCGTTGCCCTTGGCCTGGCGGTACCGGGCGAGCACGGCGGAACGCTGGGACTCGGCGAGGGCGAGCGCGGAACGACGGATCTTGGCGAGCTTGACCGCCTGCATCTGCGCCCGGACGGCCGCCGCCCGAGCGATCTTGGCCTTGAGCAGCTTGTCGGCGGCGCGGCGCTCGGCCTTTTCGGCGGCGCGCTTGGCGAGGCCGACCTTGTCCTGGGCGATACGCACCTCGCGGCGGGCCTGCGCCATCCGGTCGAGGCCGTCCTGGCCCTTCTGCATGACCTGGCCGATGAGGTCGAGCCGGGCCAGGGCATCTTGCGGGCCGGTGGCCGCGACGAGGACGTTGAGGGCGGCGAAGTTGGCGCCCATGTAGCTCGCCGAGGCGATCTCACCGACGCGGTCCCGCGCGACGTCGACCCGCTTCTGCGCCGCCTCGAAGCGGTGCGCGACATGGACGTACGAGATTCGGGTGCGGTCGGCCTTCCGCTGGGCGCTGTTGGCCTCGGCGCGGGCGGCGGCGACCGCGCCGCGCGCCACGGCGATCTTCTTCTGGGTCGCCGGGATGGCGGCGGTGGCCGCTTCCAGCCGGCGCGCCGCGATGCGGGCGGTGGCGGTGGCGTTCTCCAGGACCGCTTCGGCGCGCTCGGCGGCGCGGCGTGCCGCCTTCGCGGCGTCGCGCTGGTCGGCCACGGCAGGCGGCGATCCGATGAGCGTGACGCCTGCCACGCTCAGCACGGTCACCAGCGCAGATATCCGGCGATGTCGTCGGTAAGAACCCACCCGGGCACGGTACAACGACTATCCGGAGCTATTGGGCAAATCACTTCAAACGCCCGAGGGCCGCGCGTGGCGGCCCTCGGATGCGTCGACGACGAAACTAGACCCGCAGGTAGAACCGGAGGGTCACCCAGGCGGTGACGGCACTGACGACCGCGCCGACCCCGGCCAGCAGCGGCAGCATCAGCCACACGTTGCCGTTGGGGATGGGCGTCAAGACGTTGGTGAGCGCCTGGAGGCGGCCGTCGAGCAGCACCACCTTGCCCACGAACAGCGCCACGAAGCCGAGGACGGAGCCAACCAGGCCGGCCACCACCGCCTCCAGGACGAACGGCGACTGGATGAACCAGTTGGAGGCACCGACCAGTTTCATCACCGCCACTTCTCGGCGTTTGCTGTACGCCGCGACTTGGATGGTGTTGCCGACCAGAAGCAACGCGGCGAGCGCCATGACACCGGCCACCACCAACGCCATGACCTGGATCGAATTGAATATGTCGAAGACCTTGTTGAGCAGTTCGCGTTGATCGACGATGTCCTGGATGCCGGCCATGCCCTGCATCTGATCGGCGAACTGTTTGTACTTCTCCGGATCCTTCAGCTTGACCCGGAACGACTCGGGCAGGCTGTCCGGGCCGACCGACTTGATGAAGTCGGGCGAGTCGCGCCACAGCACCAGGAACTTCTGGTACGCCTGCTCCCGCGTCTCGTAGGTCTTGTTCAGCACCAGCGGGTTCGAGTCGATCGCCTGGTTGATGGCCGTGCGCTGGGCGTCGGTGACGTCCTCACGCAGGAAGATGGAGACCTGAATCTCGCCGTAGTAGTAGTCCTTCATCTGGTTGACCTGCATGTATAGCAGGGCGCTGGCGCCGAGCATGGTCAACGAGACCGACATCGTGATGATCATGGCGACGGTCATCGTGACGTTTCGCCACAGTCCGACCAGGACCTCGTTGAAGACGTACTTCACGCGCATCGGGGGGTTCCTTCCGGGACCTCGCGTCCGGCTGCTCTACGCACGGGGATGAAGGCTTTACTCACGGTTATGGACACGACGGGGTGGGGCATCAGCCGTACACGCCACGGGCCTGGTCGCGAACGATCCGGCCGCTCTCGATCTCGATGACCCTGCGGCGCATCTGGTTAACGATGTTGGAGTCGTGGGTGACCATGACGACCGTCGTGCCGGTCCGGTTGATCCGGTCCAGCAGCCGCATGATCTCGACGGAGGTGTCGGGGTCGAGGTTTCCGGTGGGCTCGTCCGCCAGCAGGATCAGCGGCCGGTTGACGAAGGCCCGCGCCACCGCCACCCGCTGCTGCTCACCACCGGAGAGCTCGTGCGGATAACGGTGCTCCTTGCCGCCGAGGCCGACGAGTTCGAGCACCTCGGGAACGACGCGACGGGCGACCGCCTTCGTCTTCCCGATCACCTCGAGCGCGAAGGCGACGTTCTCGTACGCCGTCCGGTTCGGCAGCAGCCGGAAGTCCTGGAACACACAGCCGATCGACCGGCGGAAGTGCGGGATCTTCCAGGACCGCAGGGACGTCACGTCCTTGGCGTTCACCACGACCTTGCCCGTGCTCGGGGCAACCTCATGCAGCAGAAGCTTGATGATCGTCGACTTGCCGGAACCGGAGGGGCCGATGAAGAAGACGAACTCACCCTTCTCGATACCGACGCTGACATTGTCCAACGACGGCCGGGACGCCTTGGGGTACGTCTTCGTCACGCTCTCGAGCTGAATCACGGGAGAGGAGTCTACGCGGTGTGACGAAATCGCCAAGTCCGGCGGTCTCCATCATCTGCACGCGGGCGTCCGACCTCGGGCGTCACGCCCCGGCCGGCGGTCAGTTGCCGGTCTGCATCTGCTTGCGCCAGCGGATGCCGGCCTCGATGAATCCGTCGAGGTCGCCGTCGAACACCGCGGACGGGTTCCCGGTCTCGAACTCGGTCCGCAGATCCTTGACCATCTGATAGGGATGCAGCACGTAGGAGCGCATTTGATCACCCCAGGAGCCGGTGGTGTCCTGCTTCAGGCCGGCGAGTTTCGCCTCCTCCTCCTGACGCTTGCGCTCCAGCAGCCGGGCCTGCAGCACCCGCATGGCGGAGGCCTTGTTCTGCAACTGCGACTTCTCGTTCTGACACGTGACGACGATGCCGGTGGGAATGTGCGTGAGGCGCACGGCGGAGTCCGTCGTGTTCACGCTCTGTCCACCAGGACCCGACGAACGGTAGACGTCGACCCGGACCTCGTTCTCCGGAATGTCGATGTGGTCGGTCTGCTCCACCACCGGCATCACCTCGACGCCGGCGAAGCTGGTCTGCCGTCGGCCCTGGTTGTCGAACGGACTGATCCGCACCAGCCGGTGTGTGCCGGACTCGACGCTGAGCGTGCCGAACGCGTACGGCACCTTGACGGCGAACGTCGCCGACTTGAGCCCGGCCTCTTCCGCGTACGAGGTGTCGTAGACCTCCGTGGGATAGCCGTGCCGCTCGGCCCACCGCAGGTACATCCGCATCAGCATCTCGGCGAAGTCCGCGGCGTCCACGCCGCCCGCGCCGGCCCGGATGGCGACCAGCGCCTCACGGGTGTCGTACTCGCCGGAGAGCAGCGTGCGGACCTCCATCTCGTCGATGGACTTGGTCAGCACGGTGATCTCGTCACCGACCTCGGCCAGCGAGTCGCTGTCCTCCTCGGCCTGGGCCAGCTCCAGCAACAGCGCCGCGTCGTCCAGCCGACTGCGCAGACTCTCCAACCGGTTGATTTCGCCGGAGACGTAGGAGAGCCGCGAATTGACCTCCTGGGCGCGCGCCTGGTCGTCCCAGAGATCCGGGGCAGATGCCTGCTCCTCGAGCTCGGCGCGGTCACGGCGCAGCTTGGCGACGTCGAGGACGTTCTCGATATTGCGCAGGGTGGCGTCGAGGGCCTTGAGTCGCTCAGGGAAGTCGGCAGCGGTCACGACAATCAAGACTACGCCGCCCGGCCGGTCGCCCGGCCGGGCGGCCTGCCGCTATTCCGCCGGGGCGGCCTTCAGCCAGTTCAGGGCCGCCTTGTGGTACGCGACCGCGAACTCCAGCGCGGCGGCGCCGTAAGCGTCGCCCGCCTTCTTGGCCTCCTTGGCCTGTTCCCGTGCCATGGACAGCGCCTCGGAATGATATTCGTTGGCGCCGGTGTAAAGGGACTTCAATTGATTACCGGAATGCTGCTCACCAAAGGCGACGCGGAGCGCGATCGGGTTGCGCAAGGAATCGCGGCCGGGTGCCTCGGCAAGCCACCGGCTGAAGGCACGCTTGCCGGCGGCGGTGATGGCATAGGGCTGACTGGACCGTGGACCGGGCTTGCCGAGCCGGACGTAACCCATCTCGGCGAGAACGGGAAGTTCGCGGTAGACCTGGCTCCGCGTCATCGACCAGTAAGGCCCGAGGCGGCGTTCGGCAGCCGCCATGAGCTGTCCGCCGGTCATCGGCCCTTCGTGGAGCAGGCCGAGCAGCGCGGCAGCCGTGGGATTGATTTGAGAGTCGGGCATGCCTTCTAAGCTGCCACTTTGTGGCTTCGGCGTCCAGCATTTCGCCCGATCCGTCCAATTTGCGTCTCCACATGCGACTGTCCCGCACAGACAGTCCGACCACGAGTATGACGAGCTCGCGTTTTCCCTCCGCGAGCGACGGCTTCGGCGGGTAAGATGGATCATCGAATCGCCCAGACGGCGATGCCGGTGATCAAGCATCCGAAAACGGGCACGCCGAGGGGCAAATGTGGGGTCCGGGATGACGCCCCGGACCCGCACAAAAATCCAAACTTCGCAGAAGCGGACGTTCAGCCCATGTGGGGATACCGCCAGTCGACCGGCGGCTCGAAGGTCTCCTTGATGGTTCGCGGGGACACCCACCGCTGAAGGTTCAGAATCGACCCGGCCTTGTCGTTCGTGCCGCTGTTGCGCGCCCCGCCGAACGGCTGCTGACCGACCACCGCGCCGGTGGGCTTGTCGTTGACATAGAAATTGCCCGCCGTCTCGCGCAGCGCGTGCGACGCGGCGTCGATGACACGACGATCGGTCGCGAAGATCGAGCCGGTCAACGCGTACGGCGAGACCGCGTCGGCCTGCGCGATCATGTCGTCGAACCCGTCGTCGGGATAGACGTGCACACCCAGGATCGGTCCGAAGAACTCGGTGGAGAACAGTTCGTGCGTCGGGTCGGTCGACTCGACGAGCGTGGCGGCGACGAACCAGCCCTCGCTGTCGTCGGCCGTGCCGCCCGCCAGCACGGTGCAGGAATCGCCGTTCTTGATCCGGTCGAGGGCGCCGGCGTGCTTGGCGAACGCGCGCCCGTCGATCACCGCACCGCCGAACACCGACAGGTCGCCGACGTCGCCGTACTGGATGGACGCCACCGTCGCCGCCAGCCGGTCCCGCAGCCCACCGTCCCACAGCGACCGCGGGACGTACGCGCGAGAGGCGGCACTGCACTTCTGACCCTGGTATTCGTACGCGCCACGGACCAGCGCGGTGTGCAGCGCGTCCGGGTCGGCGCTGGAGTGCGCGATCACGAAGTCCTTGCCGCCGGTCTCGCCGACCAGCCGCGGATAGGACCGGTAGCGCTCGATGTTGGCGCCCACCTCGCGCCACAGGTGCCGGAAGGTGGCCGTGGAGCCGGTGAAGTGGATGCCGGCCAGGTCCGGATCGGCCAGCACCACGTCGGAGACCGCGAGCCCGTCGCCGGTGACCATGTTGATCACTCCCGGCGGCAGCCCGGCGGCCTCGAACAGCCGCATCGTCCAGTACGCCGCGAGCGTCTGCGTCGGCGAGGGCTTCCAGATCACCGTGTTGCCCATCAGGGCGGGCGCGGCCGGCAGGTTCCCGGCGATGGCGGTGAAGTTGAACGGCGTGACGGCGTAGACGAAGCCTTCCAACGGGCGGTGGTCGAACCTGTTCCACACCCCCTTGCTGGAGTTCGGCTGCTCGGCCAGGATCCGCTCGCCGTACGCCGCGTTGAACCGCAGGAAATCGATGAGCTCGCAGGCCGCGTCGATCTCCGCCTGGTAACAGGACTTGGACTGGCCCAGGATGGTGGCCGCGTTCAGCGTGTCGCGCCAGCTCCCGGAGAGCAGCTCGGCGGCGCGCAGGAACACCGCCGCCCGTTCGCTGTAGGGCAAGGCACGCCAGCCGGGTGCCGCCTCCTTGGCCGCCGCCACCGCCGCCGCGGCATCCGGCTTGGTGGCGTTGCCGAGCACGCCGAGCACCTCGCGACGGCGATGTGGCTGCACCACCTCGATCGCCGGGCCGCCGCCCATCGACCGGGCGCCCCCGATGGTCATCGTCAGGTCGACTCGGTCACCGCGCATGGCGGCGAGGCGGTCCTGCAGGGCGGCTCGCTCGGGGCTGCCCGGCGCGTACCCGCGCACCGGCTCGTTCTGCGGCACCGGCAAAGCTAGCTGGGCGTCCATCGGTCTCGGCTCCTCCTCTGACGGGTTCGCCCTCATCCTCCCACGCCTCGAACGAGCGTTCAGGGCCTGCGCGCGTACCCTCAACCGCATGAACGTCGCCCAGGCCACACCGGACTCCGCCCGGCGGCAGCGCTACCCCGGCATCGTGCTCGCCGCGGCCGGACTGCTGTGGATGGCCGGGCTGCTCTATTCGGCGCGGGCCACCATCACCGGCCGCGCGGACGCCGAGATGGAGGTGACCTCCACGGCGTACGCGCTGCCCGGGGCGATCTCCGCCACCCTGGTCGGCGGCGCCGCCGTGGCACTGGCCGTGCTGGCCCTCGCCGGCCGCTCCCGCGCCTTCAGTCCCACCGTCCGCTTCGCCGTCACCACCGGCACCGGCCTGGTGCTCGGCGCGCTGGCCGCGCTCAGCTTCATCACCATCAACACCGACGGATGGGTGTACGCCGTGGTCGGCGGCACGGTCGCCGCCGCCGCCACGGTGGGCGGCGCGATCGCCGGGTTCCCGGAGTCGCGTGTGGTGACCGCGACCTGCTGGGCGGCGATCGCCGTGTTCGCCGTGGGTTTCGCGCTCAACGTGGTCCAGGACCCGCTGCTGAGGTTGTTCGGCGCGGGCGACACCTCGGCCTCCCGGGCAAGCGCGGCCGACTGGTTCTCGCTCACCCAGGGCCTGCTCAGCGGGCTGGCGGCCGGCGCCGTCGCGTTCCTGGTGCTGCATCGGCGCCGGGACGGCTCGGGCCCGCGCTGGACCCGGTACGCCCTGGCCGGCGCGGGACCGGGCCTGCTGCTGGTGATCGCCGAGATCCTGGCGCGCACCGCCGGATCCCGGGTGCTCGAACTCGCCGGCCGGGTCAGCGAGCTTGAGCTCGCCGTGCAGCAGATGCTCAGCGGGTCGCGGTTGAACAACGCGCTCATCGTGCTCTTCGTGGGCGCGATCACCGCCATCATCCTGATCGGCCGGACCCTCGGCCCGTCCGCCGAGCCGGACGACGAGGACGCCGCCCAGCCGGCCGGCTGAGGCACCTCAGACCAGTTGGTCGAGCTCGGAGACCGCGTACCACTCCAGTTCGTGATCCTCAGCCCCGTCCACGGTGAACTGGGCGTCCGGATCGCCGGCCAGCGCCTCCTCCACCACCTCGGCGGCGGACGCGACGTCCTCGGCCGCGGCGGCCCCGTCGAGGTGCACCGAGGCCACGTCCTTGAGGGACACCGCGACGGGCAGCCGCACCGCGCTGGAACCCAGCTCGACGTCCTCGTGTGCGAGCGCGGTGCCCGGCACGTCGGCGGAGACCACCACCCGGCGCCGCGGCGCGTCGGGGTCGTGCCGCAGCAACTGGAGGGCGGCCTGGGCGGCGCGGGTGAACGCCACGTATTCCAGTTCCTCCTCGTCGCCTTCGGCGTACCACTCGCGCAGGGCGGGCGTCACCGCGTGCGCGGCGGTCGGCCCGTCGCCGAGGTGCCCGTCGGCGCGCAGCCGCGCGAGCATCGGGACGGTGGCAGGCACGTAGACCCGGACCAGGTCGGTTGTCGGCACACCGTCAGGGTAGTCATCGGCAAGCCGTCGGGGTTCGTACGGTCGGCTGTCACCCGTACCGGTCAAGGTTCACCTTGTCGTCCGACTAGGGTAGGGTGGCGCTGTCGCAGGCAAACAGCAGCAAACTCAACGAAGACGGCACGACCCAAACGGCAGCGAGCGAGGTGAGCGGATGGAACCGAGGTTTCTGCTGCTGTCCGAGGTGGCCGCCGAGCTGAACGTGTCGGATTCGCAGGTCTATCACATGGTGCGCAGCGGAGAACTGCCCGCCATCAAGATCGGCGGTCGCGGGCAATGGCGTGTGGAGCGCAGCAAGCTGGAGGAGTACATCGCCGGGAGATACGCCGAGACCGCCGACTGGGTGCGACAGAACCCACTGACCGAGCGCGACGCGGATTGAGGCCCCTCGCCGCCCTTTTTGTCGGTCGGCGCAGGTTGTCCACAGGCCGACGGTGACGCGTTGACGCCGCCACGAGGCTCCGCAAAACTCAATCCAACGGAGGCAAACGAAGGCAAACGCAAGCATTGGGCCTCCTGGATCGAGAGCCTGCGGGCGGAGAGGCCGGTGCACGATGCCGACTGCGCAGATGGCGCCGCGAGGTGCCCAGCCACCGATCCGGCTGAGACGAGTCCCGGCGTCCGATCCGCCGTTCGATGACGAGCTCTCGCCCGAGGTGTGGGCGCCGGCCCGGCAACTGGCGCTGGACCTGCGAGGCGTCACGGTGGCCGGTGCTGGGGCGCGGGTCACCACGTCGGGCCCGTCCGGCTCCCACACGTCCGCCAACCCCGCTTTCGCCGACGGCATGTCCCCCGGCGGTGACGGGTCCGCCACGCCCGCCACCGGCCCGAGGCCCCCGGCCGCGCCCGCTGGGGCGTCCGGTGACGCCCGGCTGGCCGTGCGCCGGTTCGTCGCGCTGTGCGTCGAGGTGATCAACGGCTATCGACCGGCCGCGCATCTTCGGCAGGTGAGCGCCCCCGGTGATGCGGCACGGATCATCAGGCAGGCGGTCACCGCGGCACGCCAGATCGCCGAGTCCGGCCGGGCCGCCCGCGCGGCCGGCCGCCGCATGCGCAGACCCGCGCCGGTGGGCGTGGTGCGGGTCCGGCTTTGCGAACCGCGGCCGGGTGCGGTGGAGGCGGCGGTTCTGCTGGTGCACGGCGAGCGCACCCGCGCCATGGCGATCCGGCTGGAGCTGCGTCAGCAGGACTGGGCCGCGGTGTGCCTGCAACTCATCTGATCGGAGCTCGGGTCGCACCTTCGGGCCCCGCGGCCGGGCGGAGAGCCCGGCCGCGTCCTCGGTCTACTGCGGGCCGCCCGGAGCGCCATGGCAGCGCTTGTACTTCTTGCCGGACCCGCAGTAACACGGCGCGTTGCGAGACGGGCCGTTGCTCGACTCGGCCTGAGCGGTCCGGCGGGGGCTGCGGCTGGCGCCGGCGTGCGCGGGGTTGGCGGGCACCGGCGAGTCGCCGATCCCCAGCGCCGGAGCGGTCTGCCCGTGCTCGATCACCGGAGCGCCGTCGCCCGCCGCGCCGTCGATGGCCGGTGAGGTGTATTGCAACCGCTGCGGACGATTGCCGCCGCCCAGGCCACGGGCGTGCACACCGACCTGGTGCTGCCCCTCGCCGGACGGGTCGGAAGTGGTCGAGCCGGGCAGCGGCACCGCCTTGCTCGGGTCGACCGTGACCGTCGGCTGCTCCTCGACCTGGACCTCCAGGTTGAACAGGAACCCGACCGCCTCCTCCTTGATGCCTTCCATCATCTGGTTGAACATGTCGAAGCCCTCGCGTTGGTACTCGACCACCGGGTCACGCTGGGCGTACGCCCGCAGGCTGATGCCTTCCTGCAGGTAGTCCATCTCGTAGAGGTGCTCGCGCCATTTGCGGTCGATGACCGCCAACAGCACCTGGCGCTCCAGCTCGCGCAGCGGCTCCTCGCCCAGCTCGGTCTCGCGATTGGCGTACGACTGCTGGGCGTCCTCGGTGAGCCGGGCGGTCAGGAACTCGTGGTCGATCGCACTGCGCTCGCCGCCGGACTCCTCGATGATGTCGTCGACGGTGAGGCTGATCGGGAAGAGCCGCTTCAGGTTGGTCCATAGCTGGTCGAGGTCCCAGTCCTCGGCGTAGCCCTCGCTGGTGGCCGCGTGCACATAGTCGCCGACCACGTCAGTGATCATGTGCAGCGCCTGGTCGTGCATGTCCTCACCGGCCAGGACCCGGCGACGCTCGGCATAGATCACCTGGCGCTGCTTGTTCATGACCTCGTCGTACTTGAGGACGTTCTTGCGGATCTCCGCGTTCTGACCCTCGATCTGCGTCTGCGCGCTGCGGATCTGCCGGGTGACCATCTTCGACTCGATGGGCACGTCCTCCGGGATGTTGAAGCGCTCCATCACCGCCTCGACGGCGCCCGCGCGGAACCGCTTCATCAGGTCGTCCTGCAGCGACAGGTAGAACCGCGACTCGCCGGGGTCGCCCTGCCGGCCGGAACGACCGCGTAGCTGGTTGTCGATGCGCCGGGAGTCGTGCCGTTCGGTGCCCAGGACGTAGAGCCCGCCGGCCTGGATGACCTCGGCGGCCTCCTCCTCGCACGACTCCTTCCAGTTGGGCAGGACCTCGTCCAGCGCCTTGGCGTAATCCTCCGGGCTCTCCACCGGGTCCAGGCCGCGCTGGTGCAGCTCGGCCGAGGCGAGGAACTCCGGGTTGCCGCCGAGCAGGATGTCGGTGCCGCGACCGGCCATGTTGGTGGCGACGGTGACCCCGCCCTTGCGGCCCGCCTGCGCGATGATCTGCGCCTCCTGCGCGTGGAACTTCGCGTTCAGCACGCTGTGCGGAATCCCGCGGCGGCGCAGCAACTGGGACAGGATCTCCGAGTTCTCCACCGAGACCGTGCCGACGAGCACCGGCTGGCCGGTGGCGTGCCGCTCGGCGATGTCCTCGATGACCGCGTTGAACTTGGCCTTCTCGGTCTTGTAGATGACGTCCGGGTGGTCCACCCGAATCATCGGGCGGTGCGTCGGGATGGTCACCACGCCGACGTTGTAGACCTTGTTGAACTCACCGGCCTCGGTCTGCGCCGTACCGGTCATGCCGCCCAGCTTGTCGTAAAGCCGGAAGTAGTTCTGCAGCGTGATGGTCGCCAGGGTCTGGTTCTCCTGCTTGATCTCGACGCCCTCTTTGGCCTCGATGGCCTGGTGCATGCCCTCGTTGTAGCGGCGGCCGTGCAGGATGCGGCCGGTGAACTCGTCGACGATGAGGACCTCGCCCTCGCTGACGATGTAGTCCTTGTCCCGCTTGTAGAGCTCCTTGGCCTTGATCGCGTTGTTGAGGTAGCCCACCAGCGGCGTGTTCACCGACTCGTACAGGTTGTCGATGCCCAGCCGGTCCTCGACGCGGGAGACGCCGCGCTCGGTGATCGCGACGGTCCGCTTGGCCTCGTCGACCTCGTAGTCACCCTCGCCGTCCTTGCCGCGCTGCAACCGGCCGACCAGCGTGGCGAACTCGGAGTACCACCGCGCCGAGTGCTCCGCCGGACCCGAGATGATCAGCGGGGTGCGCGCCTCGTCGATGAGGATCGAGTCGACCTCGTCGACGATCGCGAAGTTGTGCCCGCGCTGCACCAGCTCGCCGGAGGACCAGGCCATGTTGTCGCGCAGGTAGTCGAAGCCGAACTCGTTGTTCGTGCCGTACGTGATGTCGCACGCGTAGGCGGCGCGGTGCTCGGCGGCGGGCCGGTTGGGCAGGATGACGCCCACGGTGAGCCCGAGGAACACGTGCACGCGGCCCATCCACTCGGCGTCGCGCTGCGCGAGATAGTCGTTGACCGTGATGATGTGCACGCCCTCGCCGCTGAGCGCATTCAGATAGGCCGGGAAGACGCCGGTCAGCGTCTTGCCCTCACCGGTCTTCATCTCCGGGATGTTGCCGAAGTGCAGCGCCGCGCCGCCCATGAGCTGGACGTCGTACGCCCTCTGGCCGAGCACCCGGCGAGCGCCCTCACGGGCCACCGCGAACGCCTCGACCAGCAGCGAGTCCAGCGGCTCGCCGTCGGCCACCCGCTGTTTGAACTCGTCGGTCTGCGCCCGCAGCTCGTCATCGGTGAGATCGGTGTACTCGTCCTCGATCGAGTTGACCGCATCGGCGATCGCCTTGAGGCGGCGCAGCATGCGGCCTTCTCCGGCGCGGAGGACCTTTTCCAAAATCGACACGGGTCAACGCTCCCCTAGACGGTCTGCGGGAACCATCGTAGGCGTCCATCGGTCGCCTCCGTCAGCCGAGCCTCCGGTCAAAACGGCAAAGAACGCAAAACACCCCCACTCGTTCGCTGACAGCGGACCACGACGTGCCGCGGGCGGGCGTTGGTTGCCGTACCGGGCCGTGCGGCAGGATGGCCCCGGACAGACCCTCACGAGCAAGGAGCCGTTGCATGATCGTGCCGGAGATCCGCGGTGACGGTGTGCGCCTGCGGCCCCTGCGCCCGGACGACCTGGACGACCTGGTCGCCGGGATGGACGATCCGCTGACGCAGCGCTTCCTGCCGGCCCTGCCGTCGCCGTTCACCCGCTCGGCCGGCGAGTGGTATCTGGAACGCGGCGTGCCGGAGACCTTCGCCGCCGGCGGCGCGCTCTGCGCGGTGGCCGATCCACACACCGACCGGCTGCTCGGCGGCGTCGGCCTGGACCGCGTCATACCCGCCCGCCGGCAGGCCGAGATGGGCTACTGGGTGGGCCCGTGGGCACGCCACCGGGGAGTGGCCACCGCCGCGGTGCGCGCGCTCACCGACCACGCCCTGACCTCCGGCATGCAACGGCTCGAACTGCTGACCCACGCCGAGAACGGTCCGAGCCAGCGAGTCGCGCTCGCCGCCGGGTTCCGGCGGGAAGGCGTACGCCGCGGGGCGCTGCCGGACCGCAGCACCCGGCGTGCCGACCTGATCGCGTACGCGCGGCTCGCGGGCGATGCCCCGGGCCCGGCCACCCGCCTGTTGCCGGACCTGCCTGGGGGCGAACTGACCGACGGCACGGTGACCCTGCGGCGGCTGGGACCGGGCGACGCCGCCTTCTACGCCGAACTGCACGCCGAACCGGACGTGATCGCCACCAGCGTGCCGCCGGTCCCGCCCAGCCATGAGGACGTGCGCCGGCGATGCGACTGGGCGGAGTCGCACTGGCTCGAAGGCACCCGCGCGGACCTGGTCATCGTCGACAGCGCGACCGGCGCGGCGACCGGGCACATCGGTCTCTTCTACCAGGAGCCGCCCACCGCCCAGGCCATGATCGGCTACAGCATGTCGTCCGCGTGGCGGGGACGCGGCTACGCGACCCGGGCGGCCCAACTGCTGGCCCTGTGGGCCTTCGCGGAGACCGGCATCGCCCGGCTGATCGCCGGAGCGATGCCGAGCAACCGGAAATCCCGCCGCGTCCTGGAGAAGGCCGGCTTCCGTGAGGAGGCCTACCTGCGCTCGCGGCTGCCCGGTCCGGGCAGCGAACGCATCGACGACGTGCAGTACGTGCTGCTGGCCGAGGACCTGGCCCGCGAGGGGCCACGGCTGGACGGCTGACGCACGGAGCGACCCACGCGGGACGGCTGCTCCAAGCCGCCCCGCGACGCCCGCGGTGACGCCCCCCGCCTAGCCGGTGCTCTCCAGGGACAAGATGCCGTAGTCGTAGCCGCGGCGCCGGTAAACCACGCTCGGCCGACCGCTCTCCTTGTCGTTGAACAGGTAGAAGTCGTGCCCGACCAGTTCCATCTGGAACAGCGCGTCGTCCACGGTCATCGGGTCCGCCGGGTGTTCCTTCTCCCGCACGATCCGCCACGGTTGGCGGTCCTCATGCTCGGTCGGCTCCGCCGCGTACGGCTCGGCGTCGTCTGCGGGGGCAACGGAGGGCAGATCGGTGGGCAACCCTGCGGTGGCTGCGGCCACGGAGATCGGGGCATGCCGGCCTCGGTGCACGCGACGGCGGTCGGCCGATCGGCGCAGGCGCGCGTCAAGCTTGTTGATCGCGCAGTCCAAGGCGGCATAAAAGTCTTTGGCGCACGCTTCGGCCCGGATCACGGGACCACGCGTGCGAACGGTGATCTCGACGCGCTGGCAGGTGTCCGCCTGGCGCGGGTTGCGTTCGTGGAACAGCTCCACGTCCGCCCTCATCAACTTCTGGTCATAGCGCTCGACCTTGCTGAGCTTGTCGGCGACGTGTTCCCGATAGTGATCAGGAACCTCAACGTTGCGGCCCTTGACGACAATGTCCACTCGTGACCTCCCCAACGTGACCTGCTGTGATGCGGTTGTCGGCGTCGGCTGCGGGCGGATTCGCGGAGTGATCCGGCGCGGCCGAGCTGCGAACGGGAAGACTCCTTTCCGGTGCGGCGGACCGGCGGACCGGCCCGTGCCCCCGACATCGGGTGAGTGACGACGATTACCCTCGTCATCCTGACGCTAACCTGCTGACGCTCGGCCGTCATCCCTCGTTCGGGATAGTGAATCGTTGACCTGCGACCCTGGCAGAGGAGTCCTTCGGCGCTCGCGTGCCGACCGGCGCAGCCGCGTGGCGGCGAGGACGGCGACACCTGCAACCTGCATGTCCGCCTCCCGAAGCCGGCGGGTGACGGCCGCCAGCGTGGCTCCCGTGGTGACGATGTCGTCGACCACTACCAGGGTGCCCCTCATCATCGGCCGATGTCGGTAAACGGAAATACCAGCGGCACGGACTCGCAGCGAACTCTCAGCAGCCGTGACGCGTTCCGTGGTGTCCAGTGACGCGGAGTCGGGCCGACGACCGGCCCGTAACGGCTGGACCAGCTCAGCATGACGCCCAGTAGCGCGCAGTCGTCGCACCGCGTGTCCGGCCAGGCGCATCATGTGATCACCGTGGCGGGCGCGCGCCGCGCTCGGGGTGGACGGCACCGGCACCAGCGTCACCGGCTGGTCGCTCGCGGCGGCGGTCAGCTCGGCGACGGCGACCGCCAGCAGGGCGCCCATCGGCGGCGCGAGGCGATGGTGCCCCCGCTCCTTGTACGCCAGCAGCGCGCCGCGCAGCGGACCGGCGTACGGCCCCATGGCCACCAACGGAGGTAAGCCGGCCGGCCGGGGCGACGGCGCGGTGTGGAACGGCGTCAGCCCCTCCAGGGCGACGACGCAGGCGGGGCAGACCCCGATGCGCAGCGGCACGCGTTCGGCGCCGCAACCGGCGCAGTCCGTCGGCAGGACCAGGTCGGTGAGGCCGTCCCGGAAGGCGGTCCACCACGAAGCACTCAACGCAGGAAGAACGGCTTGGTCGGCTGCACCCCGGACGGCGGATCGGAGACCGGCTTGGCTAGGTCGTCGACGCCGATGTGCGACGGGTCGGCCAGCACGTCGTACGCCCGGCTACCGGCAACGTAGGCGACCGATCCGGACGTTTCCGGCCCGGTGGGCGACGCGGGGTACGCGGACAGGTAGCTGATGGCCTCGCTACCCAGGTCGGGCAGCCGCATGGACTGCTGGGCGCCGTCGACGGTGGTGTCCATGACCGCCACACGCTTGTTGTCCGCCCGCGTGCCGGCCACCACGACCCAGCCCTCGCTGCTCCAGTCGAGTGCCGTGATGGTGGGCATCGGCGGGGTCGGCACCCGCACCGGCTGCGTCCCCAGTTGAGGGGTGTCCGCGCCGGTCAGCAGGGTGGTGACATACAGGTGCCCGGAGACGATCATCGCCACCCGGCGGGCGTCCGGGGCCACCGCGACCGCGGTCACCGACCCACCCGGGCCGGGCCATTCCACCAGGTGCGCGGCGCCGCCGCGGGCGGTGAATCCGTAGATCCGGCCGCCCACGGTCACCAGTCCCACGGCACCCTCGGGCCCCTCCTCCGGCGTCACCGCCCACACCGGCTGGCCGATCGATCCGGCGGGCATCGTGACCCGCTGCAGTTCGGCCTGCTCGCCGGCGCGCGCACCGGCGACGCGCAGTTGCTGCGAGCCGCCGCTGCCGGTGACCACCGCCGCGTACGTCCGGTTCTCCGAGCCGGCAAATGCGGCCGCCGCGACGTTCTTGTTCGCGTCCGACTCCAGCACCGGCACCGGCTGACCCGCGTCGGCGGACAGCGCAAGCCGGTTGATCTTCCCCGCGTAGAGGACGAAGCGTTCCGGATCGCTGCTCAGTCGGTACGAGGCGTTGCTGGCCAGATAATCGGCGCTGCTCCAACTGCCGCCCGCCTGGTGGCCGACCTTGAGTTCGAGCGTGCGCGGCAGGTCGGGGCGCAGCGACCACATCAACTGGCGCCGCAGCCGGTCGAGGGCGGCGCGGTCGTTGGCCGGCACGGCCTGATCGCTGAGGTTGATCTGCAGCCGCCCGTTGTCGACCGCGGGCACGTTGCCGATCAGCGTGGTTCCGTCCGGCAATTCCTCGGCGACGTCCTGCAGCCAGGCCGCCGGGCCCTCGACCAGCCAGTTCAGCACTACCGTCGGGCGCTGCTCGGGCGGCACGCTGAGGGCGAGGTAGCGGACGTCCGGCACCAGCGCGGTGTGCTCGGTGTTCCAGAAGTAGATCGTCCGGCGCTCGTAGAACTGCTGCAGCGCGGTGTCGCTGATCAGCATGACCTGGGGTGTCTTGGTGACGAACAAGCCGTTCTCGCCGGACACCTCCTTCACCGTGAGGCTGTAGTGCTTCACGGTGTCGTCGGTGGTCGGCGAGAGGATCCCGTTGTGTGCCAGTTGCCCGATCTCCTGGGCCCCGAAGGTGATCTCGTCGCTGCCCTGGTTGACCAGCGGCTCCTCGGTCAGCCGGATGACGGTGACGGACGCCGAGGGCTTGAACGACGTCTGTGCCGTCGGCGACAGGAACTGCTTGACCCGGTCGACCGCGCCGTCCGGGTCACCCGCGGCCGCCTCCAGGAAGTATTTGACGAACGTCGCCCGGTCGCTGGTGTCCTGCCGGTTGTTGCGCGGTGGCGCGGCGGCGTCGCCGGTGCCCGGACCGGGCGTCGGCCCCGCCTCGACCGTCAGCACCGGAGTCTCGTCCGGGATGCCGCAGCCGCCCACGGCCATCGTCACGGCGGCCGTGACCGCCAGGAGGAAGGTCGCTCGCCGCTTCACCGCCGCACCTCCATCACACCGTCGGCGGCAGGGGCCTCGGCCGGGCCCGCCTCGGCCGGGCCCGCATCAGCCGGGCCCGCATCGGCCCGCCCCGCATCAGCCGGGCCCGCATCGGCCGGGTCGTCTCCTGCACCGGGCGGCAGTGCCGCCGCGGTGGAGCCGGCGGGCAGCGTCGCTGGGCCGTCGCCGGGTTCCGGCTCGACCACCGCGTGACGGTCCCGGGGCACCAGCGGCAGCGGCGCGGCGACAAGCCGGTCGCCCGCGCGCACCGGCAAGGTGAGGCGGAACTGGGCGCCCTCACCCGGCATCCCCCACGCCTCCAGCCAGCCGCCGTGCAAGCGGGCATCCTCGACGCTGATCGACAGGCCCAGGCCGGTGCCGCCGGTCTGCCGGGCGCGCGAAGGGTCCGCGCGCCAGAACCGGTTGAACACCAGCAGTTCCTCTCCGGATTTGAGACCGACGCCGTGGTCACGCACCGTGATGGCTACTGCGGCACCGTCCGAGGCCATGGTGACCTCGACCGGCTTGTGCTCCCCGTGCTCGACGGCGTTGCCGACCAGATTGCGCAGCACCCGCTCGACGCGGCGCGGGTCGACCTCGGCGATCACCGGCTGGTCCGGCAGATGCAGCTCAATGCGGACGCCGACCCGCTCGGCGAGGCCGGCGAGCCGATCGGCGACCCGCTCGACGATCGGCACCAGATCGGTGTGCTCGGCGTCCAGGGCGGCGAACCCCGCGTCGAAGCGGCTGATCTCCAGCAGGTCGGTGAGCAGGCTCTCGAACCGGTCGAGCTCGGCCTGCAACAGCTCCGCGCTGCGGGCCACCGCGGGCTCGAACTCGTCCCGCTCGGCGAAGATCAGATCGGCGGCCATCCGCACCGTGGTGAGCGGGGTCCGCAGCTCGTGCGAGACGTCGGAGGTGAAGCGGCGCTGCAGCCGCGACATCTCCTCCAGCCGCACGATCTGCCGCTGCAGGTTGGAGGCCATCTGGTTGAACGCGGACGCGAGCAGCGCGAGATCGTCCTCGCCGTCGACCTTCATGCGCTGGTCCAGCAGGCCGGCGGAGAGCCGTTGCGCGGTCCGCGCGGCGACCCGCACCGGCGTCACCACCAGCCGCGTCACCAGGCCGGCAACCACGCCCAGCAGGATGACCAGCGCCAGCCCGGTGACCAGCACCATGGTGCGGATCTGGTTGGCGGCGCGGTCCTCGGTGGTCAGCGGCACCATGTAGTACAGCTCGACGTGGCCGAACTTGGTGGCCACCGGCGAGCCGTAGACGAGGTACTTGGCGGTGAGGCCACCGACCGTGGCGGTGCGGATCTGCCGCGCCACCCGGCCCTCGGTGGCCACCGCGTGCACCATGTCCGGGGTGATCAGGGCGGAGATGTCGGTGCCGGTGGAGGTCACCGGCTCCAGCGTGGGCCACCGCTCGGCACGCATCGAGACGATCGCGCCGCCGTTCTCCGCGGGCTCGCCGTCGGCCAGGTAGTTGAGGGTGGTGCTGAGCGTGCCGGGCAGCTTCGTGTCGTACGGCGACGGGAAGATGCCGAGCTGGCTGTATGCGTAGTCGACCTTCCCGCGTAGCTGGGCATAGACCTCGTCCTGCGCGCGATTGAGCAGGATGTTGGCGCTCTGCGCGGCGACGAACCAGCCGAACGCGCCGACCAGGAGGCTGGAGGCGACCAGGGTCAGCGCGACCACCCGCAGTTGCAGGGACCGCCGCCACTCCCGCCGTGCCGGCGCCACCGCCCGGGAGGTCCGGCGTGCGAGCACGCGCCAGTGCCGCCGCACCACCCGCAGGGTGCGACGCACGGGCATGGGAAGCCAGCTCGGAGCGCGCATACCGGGGAAAGACTAACCGGGCGCCGCCCGCCGCCCCACACCGATCAGCCGGTGCCGGCCTTATAACCGACGCCCCGCACGGTCAAGATGATCTCCGGCCGCTCGGGGTCCGGCTCGATCTTGGCCCGCAGCCGCTGCACGTGCACGTTGACCAGCCGGGTGTCCGCCGCATGCCGGTACCCCCACACCTGCTCAAGCAGCACTTCGCGGGTGAACACCTGGCGCGGCTTACGCGCCAGCGCCACCAGCAGATCGAACTCCAGCGGCGTCAGTTTGACCTCGGCGCCGTCGCGGGCCACGGTGTGCGCCGGGACGTCGATGGTGATCTGGTTGCCGGGCGGCCCGATGGTCAGCAACTCGGGCGCGGCGTCCTCGCCCCGCCGCAGCCGCGCCCGCATCCGGGCCACCAGTTCCTTGGGCTTGAACGGCTTGACCACGTAGTCGTCGGCGCCGGACTCCAGGCCCAGCACCACGTCGACGGTGTCGCTCTTGGCGGTCAGCATGACGATCGGGATGCCCGACTCGGTGCGAATCGCGCGTGCCACGTCGATGCCGCTCATGCCGGGAAGCATCAGGTCGAGCAGGACGATGTCGGGCCGGTTCTCCCGGAACGCCGCCAGCGCCCGCTCACCGTCGGCCACGAACGACGGCAGAAATCCCTCGCTGCGCAGGACGATGCCGAGCATCTCCGCGAGCGCTGGATCATCATCGACAACGAGTACCCGGGCTCTCATGCGGTCCAATATTGCACTGTCCCCCGCCAACCCATGTCACCTGGGGCCGATCATGCGCCGAAGAGTCCGGTTCCCCAGTGGTCCCCGTTGCCCCGTACGCCCGGCGGGCAGGCGAACAACGCGCTGGAGACGTGCCGGACGTACTCGTTCATGTCGTCACGCTGCGACAGGCTGCGCTGCACCGGGATGAAGCCGGTGCGCGGGTCGCGCTGGTAGGCGATGAAGAACAATCCCGCGTTCAACCTGCCCAGACCGTCCGAGCCGTCCACGAAGTTGTAGCCGCGGCGCAGGATCCGCGCGCCCGCGTTGGTGTCCGGATGCGCCAGGCGCACGTGTGAGGTGGACGGGATCACCTGTTCGCCGTCCGGACCGACCGCCGTGAGGTCGATCTCGTCGAATTCCTTCTGACCGGTCAGTGGCGCACCGGTGCCCTTGCGGCGGCCGATGATCTGCTCCTGCTCGGCCAGCGACGAACGGTCCCAGGTCTCGATGCTCATTCGGATCTTGCGGGTCACCATGTAGCTGCCGCCGGTCATCCAGTCCGGGCCGTCGCCCGGTTGCACCCACAGATGGTCGCGCAGCAGGGCGGTCTCCTCGGCCTTGAGGTTCGCGGTGCCGTCCTTGAAGCCGAACAGGTTGCGCGGGGTGGCCTGACCCTCGGTGGTCGAGGAGGTCCGCCCGAAGCCGAGCTGCGACCAGCGCACGCTCACCACGCCCATCCCGATCCGGGCCAGGTTGCGGATCGCGTGCACCGCCACCTGCGGGTCGTTCGCGCACGCCTGGATGCAGATGTCGCCGTCGGACAACGACGATTCCAGCGCGTCCCCGGTGAACAGCGGCAGCGGCGCCAGCGCGGCCGGGCGCCGCGCGGCCAGGCCGAACCTGTCCTTGCCGGTGGCGTCGCGGAACAGCGACGGCCCGAACCCGATGGTCAGCGTGAGCCCGGACGGCGGCAGGCCGATCGCCTCTCCGGTGTCGTCCGGCGGCGCCTCGGGCACCCCGGCGACGGCGCCGATCGCCCCGGCGTCGTGCCCGGCGGTCATCCGCGCCGCCGCGGCCGTCCACTCCTCCAACAGACCGGCCAACTGATCGCGGTCCTTGGTGATCACGTCGAACGCGACGAAATGCAACCGGTCCTGCGCGGGTGTGACGATGCCGGCCTGGTGCGCGCCGGTGAACTCGACGGCACCGGAGGACGCACTCGGCGACCGGTCATGGCCCGCGGCTTCGCGGACCACCGCGCTGCCGACCGCAGCCGCGCCCGCGACACCGGCCACACCGGCGCCGGCCAAGGCGATGGCACGACGCCGCGACAGGGAGTTCTCCGACATGTCCTTTCCCGGCCCTTACTTCTGCGCCACCACGGCGGCCACCTTGCTGATCGGCTCGGCCAACGCGTTGATCGCGTCGGACAGCCCCTTGAGCTGCGCCTCGGTGAGCTCGTCGTGCAGTTTCCAGCCGTCCCCGTCGCGGTACTTCGCCAGTTCCGCGTCGACGTTGGCGAACTCGGTGTCCAGCGTCTTCACCAGCGCCGGATCGCGCTCGGAGAGCACCGGTCGCAACGCGGCGATGGCCGCCTTGGAACCCTCCACGTTCGCGTTGAAGTCCCACAGGTCGGTGTGCGAATACCGGTCCTCCTCGCCGGTGATCTTTCCGGACGCCACCTCGTCCAACAGCCCCTTCGCGCCGTTGGCGAGCTGGAGCGGGGAGAGCTTCTCGGCGTTGGCCTTCGTCACGATCTCCTTGACGTCGGCCAGTAGCTGGTCGGCGATGGCCGCGTCGCCGGAGACGTCACCGGTGGTCCACAGGTCCTTCTCGATGCGGTGGAACCCGCCGAAGGTCATGCCCTCCTCGGTGACCTCTTCCCGGCCGTCGATCCGCGGGTCCAGATCGCCGAAGACCTCCGCGACCGGCTCGATCCGCTCCCAGTACGTGCGGGCGACCGGATAGAGGCTCTTGGCCTTCTGCACGTCCCCGGCCTTGACCGCGGTCACGAACTCCTCGGTCTTGTCCAGCAGCGCGCCGGTCTGGCTGCGCACATAGCGCTGATAGCTGTCGGTGGCCGCGGCGACCTTGGCGTCGTCGGTCAGCGGCGCCGACGAGCCGGAGACCGTCAGGGCGGTGCGGATGCCCTTGCCGATCATGCCGGGCTTGCAGGTCGCCTGGTAGGCGCCCGCGGGCAGCTCCACATGTAGCTGGCGGGACAGGCCGGGGGCGATGTTCTCCACCTCGCCCATCACCCGGTCACCCGCGGCGTACACGTAGAACTCGGTGACCTTGCTGCCCGAGTTCGTCACCGAGAAGACGCTGGTGCCGGCGTCCACGGTGTTGCGATCCACCTCGCATGAGGTGTCGGTGGCCTTGACCGTGATCGAGCCGGTGGAGTCGCCCTGGCCCGTGCCGCCGTCGTCGCCGCCACACGCGGCGAGGGTGCCGCCGAGCAGCCCGGCGGCGGTGAGCGCAATGATCTTGGTGGTACGCATGGGTATGGGTGCTCCTGGAGGCGTCGCTACGGCTACGGCTACGGCTACGACTGCGGCTGGGGCGCCGCCGGTGCGGGGGTGGTCGGGGTGACCGGCTTCGGCGCCGGCACCTTGCGCGCGGGGCGCAGGAAGAGCAGCAGGACCGGCACGCCGTACGCCACCCAGGCGACCACTTCCAGGACGGACGCGGTGGGGGTGACGTTGAACATCCCGGTGAGCAGGGCGGTGTACCAGGCGCCCGGGTCCAGAACCCCACTGATGTCGTAGGCCAGCGTGTTCAGGCCGGCCAGCACACCCGACTCCTGCAGATCGTGCACGCCGTACTTGAAGATGCCCGCGGCGACCAGGATGAGCAGTGCGCCGGTCCAGGTGAAGAAGACCGACAAATTGATCCGGACGGCGGTCGCGTACATCAGGTAGCCGATCGCGACCGCGGACAGCACGCCGCCGATGAGCGCGTAGAGCGGGCTGCCGTCGATGGCGGCGCCCTGCACGGCCGAGTAGAAGATCAGCGAGGTCTCCAGGCCCTCGCGGACCACGGCGAGAAACGCCATCACCGCGACCGCGACCGAGCCCACGGCGAGCGCGTCGGTGAGTTTGCTGCGCAGCGTGCCGGCGATGGTGCGGGCGGCGGTGCGCATCCAGAAGATCATCCAGGTGACGAACACCACGGCCGCGATGGAGGTGATCGCCTCGAACAGCTCGCGCTGCTCCGACTTCTGGAGCAGCGCGGTCGAGGTGTAGTTGAGCAGCCACCCGAAGAAGACCGAGAGCGCCACCGCCAGCCCGACACCGGACCAGACCTGAACCAGGCGATCCTTACGGTTCGACCGGACCAGGAAGGCGATGAGGATGCTGACCACCAGGGTGGCCTCGAGACCCTCGCGCAGGCCGATGAGGTACGTGGCGAGCATGGCACTCCGTTGCTGGACGTCCGCCGGGCTGCCGGGGAGGTCGCAACGGCCCGACAGTTTGCTAAGGCATTCCTAACTAAGGTTCGCCATACCTTAAGCATCCGAGAGGCGCGGACGTCAAGCCACGGGGGTGAAACGCCCGTCACACGAGGGTGGACGGGCGCTCACGCCATCTATCAGCGAGCTTTCAGCGAGGCGGGTCGAACTCTCCCGCCCGCACGCCGGCAACGAAGCCGGCCCAGTCGTTGCGCCCGAAGCTCAACACCGGTCCCGCCGCGTCCTTCGAGTCACGCACCAGCACCACGGCAGGCGTGTCGGCGATCTCGACACAGTGGCCCGCAGCGCCGCTGCGGGTGCTCTTGCGCCAGCTCAATTCGTTCCCGTGCACGGTTGACTACCTTTCCTTCATCGACGGCCGTTTCCGCCGCTCGTCTCAGGACAAGGCTCCCGTCACCGAAGATCCAACACCATCGCTCCATCGGGCGACTGCCGCCCGGCTCTCTTCCACCGAAAGCGTGCGTTTGTGCAGATCGGCGAAGCCATCGCGATAGATCCTGACATCGTCCGGTTTCATCCTGAAGAGTCCACCGGTCATCCCCTCGCTGTGCACGACCGCAGCCCGGGAATGCCCCTCGAAATCGAATATCACAAACGATTCGGCGAGTGCCGCATGGGCGCCCGCCCGGAACGGCAGAATGCGCAACTCCACGCCGGGACGGCGACTGGCGTCGACCAGGTGCTGAAGCTGGCGGCGCAGCACGCCCGGCCCGCCGACCTCGCGGTGCAGCACCGACTCGTCCAGCACCACCGTCAGGCGCGGCGGCGGATCACGGGTCAGCACCGCCTGCCGGGCCATCCGAAGGGCGAGCCGGCGATCCGCGGTCGCCGCGTCCGCGATGCCCGCGCCCGCGCCGATGACCGCCCGCGCGTACTCGTCGGTCTGCAGCAGGCCGGGGACGATCTGGGCCTCCCACTCGCACATCGCGACCGCTTCGGCCTCCAGCGCGACATACTCGTCGTACGGGGCCGGCAGCGCCGATCGATACGGCGTCCACCAGGCACGGGTCCGGCCCCGCCGTGCCAGGCCCTGCAGTCGCGAGCCCACTGGCGCGGTCACGCCGTACCAGGTCAGCAGCCGCTCCAGGTCGGACTCGGTGATGCCGGTGCGCCCCGTCTCGATCCGGCTCAGCTTGGACTCCGACCAGCCCAGACCGGCGGCAACGTCGGCACCCCGGGCGGTGCCGCGCAGCCGACGCAGCTCCTCGCCCAGCTCCTGTCGTGCCGTGGATGTTGGCCTCGCCACCACACCACGTTACTGCGCAACCAGTGCAAGTTGCACGAGTCCGGTGCACTTGCAGCGCATGTCCACCGCATGGCGTAATGAGATGGAGACGTGGAGTGGCCGGGCAGCGGCAACTGCTCGACCCACGCGAAGATCGGGCCCCGTCCCACCAGGACGGGGCCCGATCTCGCGTACCGGTGTTCAGTATCGATAGTGGTCAGGCTTGTACGGACCCTCGACCGCGACGCCCAGATAGGCCGCCTGCTCCTTGGTCAGCTCGGTCAGCTTCGCGCCCAGCGCCCCCAGGTGCAGCCGCGCGACCTTCTCGTCCAGATGCTTGGGCAGCACATACACCCCGACCGGATAGTCATCCGTGCGGGTGAACAGCTCGATCTGCGCGATGGTCTGATTGGAGAAGCTGTTGCTCATCACGAACGAGGGGTGACCCGTCGCGTTACCCAGGTTCAGCAGCCGGCCCTCGGACAGCACGATGATCGAATGGCCGTCGTCGAAGCGCCACTCGTCGACCTGCGGCTTGACGTTGATGCGCGTGGTGTCCGCCCGCTTCATCAGCCCGGCCATGTCGATCTCGTTGTCGAAGTGGCCGATGTTGCCCACGATCGCCTGGTGCTTCATCCGCGCCATGTGCTGGTGGGTGATCACGTTGAAGCAGCCCGTCGCGGTGACGAAGATGTCGGCGGTCTCCACCACGTCGTCGATCGTGGCCACCTGGTAACCGTCCATCGCGGCCTGCAACGCGCAGATCGGGTCGACCTCGGTGATCACCACGCGAGCGCCCTGCCCGCGCAGCGACTCGGCGCAGCCCTTGCCCACATCGCCGTACCCGAAGACGACCGCGACCTTGCCGCCGATCAACACGTCCGTGGCCCGGTTGATGCCGTCGATCAGCGAATGCCGGCAGCCGTACTTGTTGTCGAACTTCGACTTGGTCACCGAGTCGTTCACGTTGATCGCGGGGAAGAGCAGCGTGCCGGCCTGCTGCATCTCATACAGGCGGTGCACGCCGGTGGTGGTCTCCTCGGTGACACCCTTGATGCCGGCCGCGAGGCGGGTCCAGCGTCGCTCGTCCTCGCCCAGGCTGCGGGCCAACAGGCGGAGGATCACCGCGTACTCCTCCGAGTCCGCGGTGTCGGCGGACGGAACCGCGCCGAGCTTCTCGAACTCCGCGCCCTTGTGCACCAGCAGCGTGGCGTCGCCGCCGTCGTCGAGGATCATGTTGGGGCCCTCGCCGTCCGGCCACCGCAGCACCTGCTCGGTGCACCACCAGTACTCCTCCAGCGACTCGCCCTTCCACGCGTACACCGGAACTCCGCCGGGCGCCTCGGGCGTACCGTCCGGGCCGACCACGATGGCCGCGGCGGCGTGGTCCTGGGTGGAGAAGATGTTGCAGGATGCCCAGCGGACTTCGGCGCCGAGGGCGGTCAGGGTCTCGATCAGCACGGCGGTCTGGATCGTCATGTGCAGCGAGCCGGTGATCCGGGCACCGCGCAGCGGCCGCTGCGGTCCGAACTCCCGGCGCAGCGACATCAGGCCGGGCATCTCATGCTCGGCGAGCTCGATCTCCTTGCGCCCGAAGGCGGCGAGCGACAGATCAGCCACCTTGTAGTCGCCGCCGGCAACGGTGGCGGGCCGGTCGGCGCCGGCCGGGAGAGTGCTGGTCATCAATGCTCCTGACGGTGAGGCGAACAGTTGCGATCCGGGACGCGATGTCCGATTTTACGCGCCACGACGGCGGCCGATTCGCCTCGCACTGACGCAGGCGTTCGCCGAACGCTGCCGGAGACCCGGGAACCGCGAACGGGACGACAGGCAATTGCCCGCCGCCCCGTTCATCCCCCCGGTTTGGTACCACGAACGCCAATGGGACCCCCCGATCCCCATGACGCTGCGTGTTCTAAGAATCACACTCCGCGATCATTCCGTCAAGCAAATCGGGAAATTTCGGTTTTTTAGTGGATACGCGACGTCAGTGCGCGGGAACGGTCGCCACGAACACCTCGCCGTCACCGACGAGCACGAGCGCGCCCGCGGCGTCCGGCACGTACGCCGCCACGCCGGGCGTGACGTCCACCGGCGAGCCGCCGCCGGCGCTCACGGTGGCCTTCCCCGCCGTGCCGACCACGATCCGCGGGCCGGCGCCGGGCACCTCCACCGGCGTCCCGGAACCGTCCAGCGACACCCGGAAGAGGGCGAACTCGCGGACCGGCACGGGCCAGGTGACCACGCCCGGCGCCACCGCCCGGGACGGCAGCAGAGGATCGTCCAGCACGGTGAACCGCAAGACCCGGAGAAGCTCCCCGACATCCACCCGCTTGGGCGTGAGCCCGCCACGCAGGACGTTGTCGCTGGCCGCCATGATCTCGACGCCGGCGCCCCGGAGGTACGCGTGCAGGTTCCCGGCGGGCATCCAGATGGCCTCGCCCGGCGCCAGCCGTACATGGTTGAGCAACTGCGCGACGAGCACGCCCGGATCGCCGGGATAGTGCTCCGCGAGGGTGAGCGCCAACCGCGCCGATGCCACGATCGCCGGGTCGCCGGACGCGGAGTCCGCGCCGCAGCAGCGCCGGGCGGATGTGACCACCGCGTCGATCAGCCCCGGCCGCTCCGACTCCGGCCAGGTCAACAGGGTCCGCACCGCCTGCTCGATCCCGGCGGGGCCGGTGCGCAACGCCTCGACCACGGGCGCCAACTGCGGCAGCCCGAACTCTTCCAGCACCCGGGCGGACACCGCCGGGTCGCGGAAGCCGCACAACGCCTCGAAGGGCGTGATGGCGACCAGCATCTCGGGCTTGTGGTGGGCGTCGGTGTAGTTACGCGGCAGCGACGGGTCGGCCTGCTGCGCCGCATACGCGCGGGCCGCGTAGGCGGCATCCGGGTGGGCCTGCAGCGACAGCGGGGTCTCCGCGGCCAGCACCTTCATGAGGTAAGGCAGCCGGATGCCGAACTCGGCCAGCACGGGCGCACCGAGGTGGACCTCCGGCTCCGCGGCGATGAGCTCGGCGAGGCTCTCGCCGCCGGCCCGCGACGGGTCGCCGGGGTGCGCGCCGAGCCACAGTTCGGCCTCCGGCTCTGCGGTGGGCGCCGGGCGGCCCTGCAGGGTGGCCAGGACGGTGCGAGAGCCCCAGGCGTACGGGCGGATGGCACCGGTCAACGGAGAGACACTCATCGGGACGACTCCGGTCGCGTCACATCGACGATCATGAGGTGATCGGGGGCGCGGCGGCTTCCTCGGCCGCGCGCTGGGCGGTGGGTGCCTTCTCCGGGCGGTAGATGTCCGGTTCGAGATAGATGACCCGCGCGATCGGCATCGCTTCCCGGATGCGGGCCTCGGTCTCGTTGATGTGCATCGCCACCTCCTCGGCCACCTCGGTGCGCGGCACCGCGATCTTCGCGGCGACCAGCAGTTCCTCCGGGCCGAGGTGCATCGTCTTCATGTGGATGATGCGTTCCACACCCGGACCGTCCAGCATCGCCCGCGCGATCTTCGCCACCGCCGCGGGTGTGGCGCTCTCCCCCACCAGCAGGCTCTTGGTCTCCACCGCCAGGATGATCGCGATGGTGACCAGCAGCAGACCGATGGCGCCGGTGCCCACGCCATCCCAGACGCCGTTGCCGGTGATCAGCGTCAGCACCACGCCGACCAGGGCGAACATCAGGCCGAGCAGCGCGCCGGCGTCCTCCAGCAGCACCACCGGCAGCTCCGGCGCTTTGGCCCGGCGGATGTACTGCATCCAGGAGGCGTTGCCGCGGGTCTGATTGGACTCGTGCACGGCGGTCCGGAACGAGTACCCCTCCAGGCAGATGGCGATGAGCAGCACCGCGATGGGCACCCACTGCCAATCCTCGATCGCCTCCGGATGCTGGATCTTGTGGTACGCCTCGTACAGCGCGAACAGGCCACCCAGGCTGAACAGCACGATGGACACGATGAAGGCGTAGATGTATCGCTCCCGGCCGTACCCGAACGGGTGTTCCGGCGTGGCCTTGCGGTCCGCGCGCTTGCCGCCCAGCAGCAGCAGCGCCTGGTTGCCGGAGTCGGCGACCGAGTGGATCGACTCGGCCAGCATCGACGAGGAGCCGGTCAGCAGCCACGCGACAAGCTTGGTGACTGCGATGCCGAGGTTGGCGCCCAGCGCCGCGATGATCGCTTTTGTTCCGCCGCCCGCGCTCACGCCGGTGCTCCCTTCCGTGCGCCGACGACGCGGCGTTCGATCATGACAGGCCCTCGGGGAGCGGTTGACCCGGGAGCGGTTGGCTCAGTTCCTTCATCTCGTCGATGGCCGGCACCGCCATCGGGTCCAGGCCGTGCGCCATGGCCAGGTAGATCGAGGCGAAGTCGGGCATCGCGACCAGGGACGCGAGGCGTTCCAACGAGGAGCCGCCCTCGGCCACCACCACGTCGCATCGCACGCCCCGCCGCTCGGCCAGGGCGACCACCGCGTCGGCGCGGCGTTCCTCGACCGCGACCGGCTCGTCCGCCTCGTCCTCCGGGTTGAGGCCACCGTCGCGCATCACCACCAGCCGCAACCGGGTGGTGATGTCCGCCTCGTCGTCCGGGTCGGCGAAGATGTCGCGCGACGACTCGGCGAGACCGCCGAACGGGCCGTCGAGCAGCCCGACGCGACCACGGCCAGCCTCGCCGAGCGCCCCGGCCATCACCGGGTAACGGGCGTTGGCGGCCAGCGTGTCGGCGAACCGCCGGGCGGCCACGGTGGCCAGCGGGGACGACCCCCAGACGATGGGGATGGAGCCGGCCAGACCGAGCGCGAGCGACTTCGCCGGGTTGACGAAGGACTCGGCGGCGGGCCGGCAGCGCTCCGCATCGGCGTCCAGGCGGGACGCGGTCTCCGCGAGGTCGGCCTCGTTGACTTTGACCAGGCCCAGGTGACGCCCGGCCAGCAGAACCGGCACGGCCAGGCCCCAGAGGCTGGCCCGCGCGGGCGCCCGGCGGGGCACCGGCACGAACGGCGCGCGGGCCCGCTCGGCCATCGCCTGCAGTTCCGAGTCGGGGTTGCCGATGGCGACCAGGCGCGCCCCTCGCCGGGCGGCGGCGTCGGCCGCGGCCAGCGCCTCGGGGCTGCGCCCGCTGGCCGAGACGGCGATCACCACGTCCGCGGCACCAACCCAGCCCGGCACGCCGGCGCTACGGTGCCCGATCACCGGGACCGGGCAGCGCGGCCCGGCGACGGTGGCCAGGATGCTGCCGGTCAGACCGGCAGTGCCGATGCCCGCGACCACCACCGCACGGGGACGCCCGTCGTCGCTGAGCAGGCCCAGGTTCGCCTCCGCGGCCAGCGCCGCCGACTCGCGCACCTGGGCGCCGGACGATGCGGTGGCCCGCAGCATGCCGCCCGGATCCTTGTCCAGCATCGCCTGTTCGTCGTCGAGCAGCGCCTCCTGGGGCACCCGGTGCCCCTCCACCGCCGCCATCAGGACGCGCCCTCGGTCGGCTGCCTGGCCTCGTCCAGGAGCAGCACCGGGATGTCGTCGCGCACCTCGAAGACGCGCCTGCACTCGGTGCAGGTCAACGTCTGCGCGTCGGCGTCGTAGCGCAGCGGCGCGTGGTGCGTGTCCGGGCAGGCCAGGATGTCCAGCAACTGCGGATCGAGGGCCACCGGCGCGGCTCCTTGCTGTTGTGCGGAAACTCGGGCGAGGAGATCCTATCCGCGAATGACGGCGAGCACCTCGTCGCGCAGGGCGGCCATCCGATCCGGCTTGGCCGCCTCCACGTTGAGGCGCAGCAACGGTTCGGTGTTCGAGGCGCGCAGGTTGAACCAGGCGCCGTCGGGCAGCCGCGCGGTCAGCCCGTCCAACTCGTCGAACTCGGCATCCGGGTACGCCGCCCGGACCGCAGCGGTCTTGGCCGCCGCGTCCGGCACGGTGGAGTTGATCTCGCCCGAGGCGGCGTACCGCTCGAACTCCGCGGCCAGGTCCGACAGCGGCCGTTCCTGCCCGCCGAGCGCGGCCAGCACGTGCATCGCCGCCAGCATCCCGGTGTCGGCGAACCAGAACTCGCGGAAGTAGTAATGCGCCGAGTGCTCGCCGCCGAAGACGGCGTTCGTCTGGGCCATCTGCCCCTTGATGAAGGAGTGCCCGACCCGGCTGCGCACCGGCTTGCCGCCGTGCTCGACGATGATCTCCGGCACCGCGGCCGAGGTGATCAGGTTGTGGATGATCGTGCTGCCGGGGAACTTGGCCAGTTCCCGGGTGGCCACCAGCGCGGTGATCGCGGACGGCGACACCGGCTCGCCCCGCTCGTCCACCACGAAGCACCGGTCCGCGTCGCCGTCGAAGGCCAGCCCCAGGTCGGCGCCGCGCTCGCGCACCGCGGCCTGCAGGTCGACCAGGTTGGCCGGCTCCAGCGGGTTCGCCTCGTGGTTGGGGAAGCTGCCGTCAAGCTCGAAATACAGCGGTTCGATGCGCAACGGCAGCGCCGGCAGCATCCGGTCCCCGAGCACCGCGGGCACCGTGTGCCCACCCATCCCGTTGCCCGCGTCGACCACCACGGTCAGCTCGCGGATGCCGGTCAGGTCCACCAGGGACCGCAGGTGGACCGCGTATTCGCGGAGCAGGTCGCGCCGCTCGACCCGGGCCGGGCCGTCGGCGACCGCGGCCAGGTCGGCGAGCAGTTCCTGCGCCCGCTGACGGACCACGGCAAGGCCGCTGTCCTGACCCACCGGTCGGGCGCCGGCGCGGCAGAGCTTGATGCCGTTGTACCGCGCCGGGTTGTGACTGGCGGTGAACATCGCGCCCGGCAGATTCAACGATCCGGAGGCGAAGTAGAGCTGGTCGGTCGATCCGAGGCCGATGTTGATCACGGCCGCGCCGGCCGCGTTGGCGCCGGAGGCGAAGGCCGCGGCCAGGGCCGGACCGGAGTCGCGCATGTCGTGGGCGATGACGAGGGTGTCCGCGTCGTCGCCGGACTCGCGCAACATCTCCACAAAGGCAGTCCCCAGCGCCCGCGCCACCGGCTCATTGAGCTGGTCCGGGACGGTGCCGCGCACGTCGTACGCCTTCACGATCTGCGACAGATCAGACAATCTAACTCCTCAGCCACGTTGCTTTGCGCTGAGACTAACGGAGCACTCGTGCCGTTACCGTCGCAAACGACGGACGAGCCACCGACCGGTTGTCCCCTGCCGTGACGCAGGCCACGATGGGGGAGCGGGAGGTGCGCATGTCGAATCCATGGCTCGCCCTCGACCACGACGCCGACCCTCTGGAGCGGATCCGTCAGGTCGCGCGGGCGCACGAACGGTTCGTCACCGAGGGCCGCGCCGTGGCACAGGTCCGTGGCGTGGTGGCCGACTCGTGGCGCCGGTCCGCGGGCGCCCGGCTCAGCGCGGACAGCACCGCGCCCATCGAACTGGCCACCGACGACCTGGAGGCGTACCGGGAAGCACATCCGCTGGCGCGGGCGCTGCCGATCTTCCGGGACCTGCTCGGCGGGCTGGCCGAGGACGGCGACCATCTGATCGCGGTGTGCGATGCGGACGGCCGACTGCTCTGGGTGGAGGGCCACGCCTCGATCCTGAGCGGCGCCGCCTCGATGAACTTCGTGCCCGGAGCACGCTGGGACGAGGCCCACGCGGGCACCAACGCACCGGGGACGGCGCTGGCGGTGGATCATCCGCTGCAGATCTTCGCGACCGAGCACTACAGCCGGCCGGTGCAACGGTGGACGTGTGCCGCGGCGCCGATCCACGACCCGGTCACCGGCCGGCTGCTGGGCGCCATCGACGTCACCGGGGGCGACCATCTGGCGAACCCGCACAGCCTGGCACTGGTCCGGGCCACCGCGCTGGCCGCGGAGGCGTTCCTCGGCAGCGGCCGGGCGCCGCACGCCGGCCATGCGACGGTGACCGCGCTCGGCCGCGACGAGGCGCTGCTGTCGGTGCGGGGCAACCGGATCCGGCTCGGGCGCCGGCACTCCGAGTTGCTGGTCCTGCTCCTGGCGCATCCGGAGGGCCGCACCGGCGACCAGTTGGGCGTGGATCTGTACGCCGACGACCTCAACCCGGTGACGATCCGCGCGGAGTTGTCCCGGTTGCGCCGCATCCTCGGGCCGCACCTGCTGGACTCGCGCCCCTATCGGCTGCACACCGACGTCGACGCCGACTTCTCGGCGGTGCTCCGCCTGCTGGAGCTGGGCCGGGTCCGGGACGCGCTCAGCACGTACGCGGGACCGCTGCTGCCCGCATCGGACGCGCCCGGTGTGGTCCGGCTCCGGCGCATGCTTGACGGGCAGGTGCGGGCGGCGGTCCTGGCCAGCGCCGACCGCGGCCTGATCCACACCTGGGTGCACGCCCCGTGGGGAGCCGACGACCTGGAGATGTGGCAGGCCTACGCGACGATGTTGCCGCCCGGCGCCCCGGCCCACCCGCTGGCGCTGCATCGCGTGGCGCAGCTCGCCGCCGAGTACGGCCTTGCAACGTCACTGCAACGTCCGCGTAACTAGCTTCGCCAGTACCGAAACCAGGTACGGAGGCCGACCATGACCATTTACTCCCCGCCCGGGTCCGAGGGCGCCATCGTTGCCTACCAGACCCGGTACGACCACTACATCGGCGGTCAGTACGTGCCGCCGGTCAAAGGCCAGTACTTCACCAACCCCTCCCCGGTGACCGGCCAGGACTTCTGCGAGATCGCCCGGGGCACGGCCGAGGACGTGGACCGCGCACTGGACGCCGCGCACGGCGCCGCGGCGGCCTGGGGCCGCACCGCCGCCGCGGAACGCGCCACCATGCTGAACCGGATCGCCGACCGGATCGAGGAGAACCTCGAAAAGCTCGCGGTCGCCGAGGCGTGGGAGAACGGCAAGCCGGTCCGCGAGACGCTGGCCGCCGACCTGCCGCTGGCCGTGGACCACTTCCGCTACTTCGCCGGCGCGCTGCGCGCCCAGGAGGGCAGCCTCGGCGAGATCGACGACGACACGGTGGCCTACCACTTCCACGAGCCGCTGGGCGTGGTCGGGCAGATCATCCCCTGGAACTTCCCGATCCTCATGGCGACCTGGAAACTCGCCCCGGCGCTTGCGGCCGGCAACGCGGTCGTGCTCAAGCCGGCCGAGCAGACGCCCGCCTCGATCCACTACCTGATGTCGCTGATCGGTGACCTCATCCCGCCGGGCGTGCTGAACATCGTCAACGGATTCGGCGTGGAGGCCGGCAAGCCGCTCGCCTCGTCCAACCGGGTCGCCAAGGTCGCGTTCACCGGCGAGACCACCACCGGACGCCTGATCATGCAGTACGCGTCGGAGAACCTGATCCCGGTGACCCTGGAACTGGGCGGCAAGAGCCCGAACCTGTTCTTCGACGACGTGTCCGCCCGCGACGACGACTTCATGGACAAGGCCCTGGAGGGCTTCGCGATGTTCGCCCTGAACCAGGGCGAGGTGTGCACCTGCCCGTCGCGGGCGCTGATCCAGCAGGGCCACTACGCGGACTTCCTGGCCGCCGGGGTGAAGCGGGTGGAGAACCTCAAACAGGGCAACCCGCTGGACACCGAGACCCAGGTGGGCGCGCAGGCCAGCAACGACCAGATGGAAAAGATCCTGTCCTACCTGGACATCGGTCGGCAGGAGGGTGCCAAGGTGCTGGTCGGCGGCGCCCGCGCGGACATGCCCGGCGACCTGTCCGGCGGCTACTACGTGCAGCCGACCATCTTCGAGGGCGCCAACTCGATGCGGGTCTTCCAGGAGGAGATCTTCGGCCCGGTGGTCTCGGTGACCTCGTTCTCCGACTTCGCGGACGCCGTCAAGATCGCCAACGACACCCTGTACGGGCTGGGCGCCGGCGTGTGGACGCGGGACATCAACCAGGCGTACCGGGCGGGACGGGAGATCAAGGCCGGCCGGGTGTGGACCAACTGCTACCACCAGTATCCGGCGCACGCCGCGTTCGGCGGATACAAGCAGTCCGGCATCGGGCGGGAGAACCACAAGATGATGCTGGAGCACTACCAGCAGACCAAGAACCTGCTGGTCTCGTACTCCACCGGCGCCGCCGGGCTGTTCTGAGTCCCGGCCATGGCTACTCGGGTAGACGTGACTCCCGCGGCTGCCGGCCTCATGCGGCGGCTGCGGGAGCAGCACGGTCCGTTGATGTTCCACCAGTCCGGCGGATGCTGCGACGGCAGCTCGCCGATGTGCTACATCGACGGGGAATTCCGCACCGGCGCCTCCGACGTGCTGCTGGAGTCGCTGCGGGTGGAGGGCATCACGGAACCGGTGACGTTCTGGATGTCGGCCGCCCAGTTCGAGCGGTGGAAGCACACCCACCTGACGGTGGATGTGGTGCGCGGCCGGGGCTCCGGCTTCTCCCTGGAGGCGCCGGAGGGGGTGCGCTTCCTGATCCGCAGCCGCCTGTTGACCGAGCAGGAACTGGCCGAGCTGGAGCCGGCCGAGCCGGGCTGAACCGCCCGCGCCGGGGCGTCAGAACCGGGCGCGGCGCGGGCGGAGCATGGTGAGCGCCACGAGCAGCAACGCGATCAGGAACATGGCGGTACCGATCACGTTCACCTGTGGCGGGATGCCCCGCTGCGCCGCGCCCCAGACGTACATCGGGAACGTGGTCGTGGTGCCCGCGTTGAAGTTGGTCACGATGAAGTCGTCGAAGCTCAGGCTGAACGCGAGCAGGGCAGCCGCGACGATGCCCGGCAGCGCCAGCGGCAACGTCACCCGGCGGAACGCCTGCCACGGCCCGGCGTACAGGTCCGCCGCCGCCTCCAGCAGTTGCGGGTCCAGTCCGGCGAGCCGCGCCCGCACCGTGACCACCACGAACGACACGCAGAACATGACGTGGGCGATGACGATGGTGGCGAACCCGAGCGGGACGCGCGCCGCCCCGAACAGCGCGAGCAGCGACGACCCCATCACCACCTCCGGGGTGGCCATCGGCAGGAACACCAGGATGCTCGTCGCGCCGCGCCCGGCGAACCGGTGGCGGGTCAGTCCGAACGCCATCAACGTGCCGAGCACGGTGGCGACAAGGGTGGACAGGAATCCGATCTGGACGCTGCGGACCACCGCCGCGCACATCCCCGGCGAGCCGCACGGATGGGCCCACCAGTCGAGGGTGAACTCATGGAAGTCGTAGGACAGGCGTGACGACGCTCGGTTGACCGACAGCCCGGCCACCACCGCCACCGGCAGCAGCAGGTACGCCAGCACGACCAGCCCGGCGCCGAGCACCCAATGGTCGGCGAGCCAGCGACCCAGCCTCACGGTGCGGCCGTCACGAGACGTGCCGCCCTCACGAGACGGCGTCCAGCGCGCCCGCGCCGACCCGGCGCAGGTACCCGACGGTGAGCACCAGGATCGCGAACATCAGCACGAACGACAGCGCCGCGGCAGAGGGATAGTCGAGTCGCACCAGGAACGCCGAGTCGATCACGTTGCCGATCATCGCCGTGCGCGGCGTGCCGAGCAGTTGAGCGTTGACATAGTCGCCGGCCGCCGGGATGAAGGTCAGCAATGTGCCGGCCACGATGCCCGGCGCCGCCAGCGGCAAGGTGACCCGGCGGAACCCGGCCACCGGACCTGCGTACAGGTCACCGGCCGCCTCCAGCAGCCGCCTGTCGAACCGCTCCAGGCTGGCGTACAGCGGCAGCACCATGAACGGCAGGAAGTTGTACGTCAGTCCGGCGACCACCGCGAACGGGGTGGCCAGCAGACGCCCGTCGGCGCCCAGCAGATGCGCGTGCCGCAGCAGGCCGACCAGTACGCCGGTGTCCGACAGGATGGTCTTCCAAGCCAGCGTGCGGATCAGGAAGCTGGTGAAGAACGGCGCGATCACCGCGACCAGCAGCATGTTGCGCCAACGGCCGGCCTTCAGCGCGATCGCGTACGCCAGCGGGAAGCCCAGCGCCAGGCAGGCCAGCGTGGCGACGGCGGCATAGCCCAGCGACCGCAGAAGCTGCGGCCAATAGTCCCCGAGCGCGCGCGGATAGTTGCCGAGATCCCCGGTCATCGCGTACCCGGTCGCCAGCGAGCCGGACGGGTCGTACAGGCTGGTCGCGAAGAGCTGCACCGCGGGCACCACGAAGAACACGATCAGCCACAGCCCGGCCGGGAGGATCAAGAGGTACGGCACCAGGGTTCGACTCCGCGACCGGGTCCGTGGCGGGACGGCGACCGTGGGCAGATCGGCGGGCGCGGTCACGCCCGGACGTCCACGGACAGATCGGCAGGCGCGGTCCGGTCCCCCGCGCCGTCCGGCCGGTCGAGCAGGAACGCATGCCGGGAGTGCCAGTACGCGACCACCGGCGCGCCGAGCTCCGGCCGTTCCTCCGCGCCGGTGCTGGGCGCGAACACCGACAGCTCGGTCCCCCATCCGGTACGCACCAGGTATTGGGTGCTGACCCCCACGTACGCGATGTCGGTGACCACGCCCGCGACGTGCTGATGCCCCGGCGGCACCGCGTCCGGCGACCCGGCCAGGTGCAGCTTCTCCGGGCGTACGCCCAGGTAGACGGTCGCGGTCGCGGCCCGGCAGCGGTCCCGCGGCACGGTGAACCGCCCGCCGTACGCGGAGACCGGGAGCTCGCCGTTCTCTCCGCCCGGCTCGCTGTGCGCCGCGAGCAGGTTGGACTGACCGAGGAAGGTGGCCACGAACGGCGTACCGGGAAGGTCGTAGAGCTGCGCCGGCGGGCCGAGCTGCTCGATCCGCCCGGCGTTCATCACCGCGACCGTGTCGGCCATCGTCATGGCCTCCTCCTGATCGTGGGTGACGTGCACGAACGTGACCCCGACCTCGGTCTGGATGCGCTTGAGCTCGATCTGCATGCGGCGGCGCAGGTTCAGGTCGAGGGCGCCCAGCGGCTCGTCGAGCAGCAGCACCCGCGGGTGGTTGATGAGCGCCCGCGCCAACGCGACCCGCTGCTGCTGACCGCCGGACAGCCCGGCAGGCCGGCGCGGGCCGAAGCCGTCCAGTTGCACCAGCGCGAGCATGTCGGCGACCTGCCGGTCGATGTCCCGCTGGCGGCGACGGCGCAGCCCGAACGCGACGTTCTCATGCACGCTCAGATGCGGGAACAGCGCGTAACTCTGGAACACCGTGTTCACCGGGCGACGGTACGGACGCAGACGGGTGATGTCGTCGTCGCCGATCCGGATCTGCCCGCCGGTCGGCTCGGTCAGCCCGGCGACCATCCGCAGCGTGGTGGTCTTGCCGCAGCCGGACGCGCCGAGCAGTGCGAAGAACGAACCGCTGTGCACCTCCAGGTGCAGATCGTCGACCGCGGTCAGCGCGCCGAAGCGCTTGGTCAGGCCGGTGAGCCGCAGATCCGCCATCAGGTGCCGATCACGGTCTGAAACTTCTCGTTGTACGTACGCGACTGCGCCTCGGTGAGCGGCATGAACTCCTTGGCCTTGCCCAGCAGGTCGGGCGTCGGAAAGATGAGCGGATTGTCGGCCAGGTCCGGGTCCACCTTGGTCATCGCGTCCTGCGCGCCCTGCACCGGGCAGATGTAGTTGACGTAGGCGGCCAGCTTCGCCGCGGTTTCCGGCTCGTAGTAGTAGTTCATCAGCGCCTCGGCGTTGCTGCGGTGCGCGGCTTGGTTCGGCACCATCATGTCGTCGGTGAACAGCATGATGCCCGAGTCCGGCGCGACGAACGAGATCCGGTCGTCCTGGGCGGAGAGCTGGATGATGTCGCCGGACCAGCCGACGCACGCGGCGATGTCACCGCGCTGCAGTTCCGGGGCATAGTCGTTGCCGGTGAACCGGCGGATCTGCCCGGAGTCCACCGCCGTGCGCAGCTTGTCGAGCGCCGCGTCGAACTGGGCCTCGGTGAACTCGGCCGGGTCGTGGCCCAGCGACTGCAGCATCAGCCCCATGGTGTCGCGCAGTTCGGTCAGCATCGTCACCTTGCCCTTGAGGTCGGGGCGGGTGAGAAGCTCGTCGACGGTGCGGACCTCCTTGGTCACGGAGGCGTTGTAGGCGAGCCCGGTGAGCCCGCCCTGCCACGGCACGGCATGCCGCCCGCCCGGATCGGTGGCCCGGCTGCGCAGGCTGGGCAGCAGATTGGCCCGCACGTTGGGGATCTTGGCCGGGTCCAGCTCCTGCACCCAGCCGAGCGAGATCAACCGGCCGGCCAGCCACGAGGTCAGCACGATGATGTCGCGTCCGGTGGGACGGCAGTGCGCGAGCTGGTTCTGAATCTTGCCGAAGAACTGATCGTTGTCGTTGATCTCTTCGTGGTACGTCACCCGGATGCCGGTCTGCTTCTCGAAGGCGTCCAGCGTAGGGTGCCGGTTGTCGTCGGCATCATCCACGTCGAGGTACTGCGGCCAGTTCGAGAACGCGAGCTTCTTGTCGGTGGCCGAGGTGTCCGTGCTGGTGCAGCTCTGTTCGGTCTGCTGAGTCCCCTCGGTGCCGCACCCGCCGACGGCAGCCAGCGCCGCGGCGCCGAAGCCGGCGAGCACGGCACGCCGGCTGGTCGTCCGCTTCGCGGCGGGCCGGGGCGTGAGGGCGGCGAGCAGGGCACGGGTCTCGGGATCAAGCGGGGGGCGGCGCATCGCGAGCTCCTGTACCTCGGATCCGGCATGTGCCTCAGGTCTGGCGTGTGCCTCGGTTGCGGCGTGTGCCTCGGTTGCGGCGTGCGAGGGCGCAAATCATGTCACGCCGTTGGCATCGACATCAATGCGTAGATCCTACGAACACGTAAAGTTGCGAAGGGCCCGGGGTGGCTCGCCGCACGAACCGGCAGCCCGCACGAACCGGGTAACGCCCGCGGCGCACTGGGGAGCAGGTGGTGGGTGTCAGCTAGGCGGGATGACGCGTAGGTGGCCTCGGCGGCCGACCTGCTGGCCCGGGTCGCCGGCTCGGTCCGGTTCCGGGTGCGGCGGGGGTGAAAGGGGGCGGGCCGCCTCGCGCACCGCCTCCGCCAGCGCCACCAGATCGTCGGTGGTCGGCGGCGGTGGGGCGAAGTCGCCGTCGTGCCGGACGAGTTCCCAGCCTCGGGGGGCGGTGAGGCTGCGGGCGTGGGGTTCGCAGAGGTCGTACGTGTGCGGCTCGGCGAAGGCCGCGAGCGGGCCGACCACGGCAGTGGAGTCGTTGTAGACGTAGGTGAGGGTGGCGACCGCCTGTCGGGGACAGCCGTTCCGAGAGCAGCGCCGTGGTGACCTCACGGCGGCACGTTATCTCCCCGGCACGCCGTACGGTCGCGACACGCCGACCCGCGAAGCATGTTGTTTTGCACGGCGGCAGCCGACACGCCGTCCCGTGCGGGCGATTTCGCGCGTCCGAAACGCGCTCGACACCTCCTGAGCACGGAAGATGCCGTCGGAGGACTACGCTGGCTCGGTGACCACGATTCCCGACCGACACCGCACCGAATCGGGCCGCCCCGAACCGGGACGCAGCGCGCGTGGCGCCGGGCCCGGCCGGCCGGCGCGGCGAGACCGGCATGGGCGCGGTCTCCGCGGGAGATTGGTGCCGGCCACCGTGCCGCTGGCCCGGACGAAGGCGGAAGTCTTCGACGATCTGGTGCTGGACACCGTGGAGAGCCTGGAGCGGCGGTACGCGAAGGAACTCGCCGGCGTCGAGTTCGCGGTGGAGGATGTGCCGCCGGAACTGAACGTCTATGACTCGGATGTGCTGGAGGACGGCGAGGTCCCGTTGGCGCGGCTGCTGCCGGGCCGGCCCGGTCGCCAGGAACTGCCGCCGCGGATCGTGCTCTACCGGCGTCCGCTGGAATTCCGGGCGATGGACCGCGAGGACCTCGCCGACCTCGTCCACGACGTGATCATTGAGCAGGTGGCGAACCTGCTGGGAATGGATCCGGACGAGCTGACCTAGGCGACGCGACGCTTCAGCTTGCGGCGCTCACGCTCGGACAGTCCGCCCCAAATGCCGAAGCGCTCATCGTGACCGAGCGCGTACTCCAAGCATTCAGCTTTCACGTCACAGCGGCCACAAATGCGCTTCGCCTCGCGCGTCGAACCGCCCTTCTCCGGAAAGAAGGCCTCAGGATCGGTCTGCGAGCAGAGCGCTCGCTCCTGCCACTCGGGCGCGTCCCCCAGCAGGTCCACCCCTTCAACCTGCGTCTCCATCGGCGTGCCTCCTTTTCCCGCGCCGGCGTGACGCCGACGCTGACCCCCCACGCACGCGGCGTGTTTCTTGCGGGAACGACCGATTTCCTCCTGCCCCGCCCGCAACCCCACGGAAATTACACGCGTGTAAGACGTGCGTCGTCAAGCCGAACCTGATAAGTGGCCACTTCCCCTACGCAAGCCTTCGCGCCTCGGTCCCTGTCCGCCCTATCTCCACGGACCACCATCAGGTAACGCAAAACGGGCGAGTCGTGCCAATTTTAGTCCGATTTGTAACTTAACGTCGGGCGTACACCGTCGTACGCTCCACCGCCGGCCGACCGGCGGTCGCGGCCAGTTCCTTCAGTTGGGCGACCGTGCGCGCCGACCCGTGCTCGGAACCGGCCATGCGGGAGATGGTCTCCTCCATCAACGTCCCGCCCAGATCATTGCAACCGCCGTCCAGCATCGCCCGGGTGCCGTCGTCGCCCAGCTTGACCCAGGAACACTGGATGTTGTCGATCCGGCCGTGCAGCAGGAGCCGGGCCATCGCGTGCACCGCGCGGTTCTCCCGCCACGTCGGACCGGGACGGGCGATGCCGGCCAGATAGATCGGTGCGTTGGTGTGCACGAAGGGCAGCGCCACGAACTCGGTGAACCCGCCGGTCTGGTCCTGGACACCGGCCAACACCCGCAGATGCGCCAGCCACTGCCGGGGATGATCCACATGCCCGTACATCATGGTCGAGCTGGACCGGATGCCGAGCCGATGCGCCGTGCTCACCACCTCCACCCAGGTGGCCGCGGGCAGTTTCCCCTTGGTCAGCACCCACCGCACGTCGTCGTCGAGGATCTCCGCCGCGGTGCCCGGAATGGTGTCCAGTCCGGCGTCTCGCAGCTCGGCGAGCCAGTCGCCGATGCTCACGCCCGCCTTCGCCGCCCCGGTCACGATCTCCATCGGTGAGAACGCGTGCACATGCATGCCGGGCACCCGGGACTTCACCGCCCGGACCAGATCCGCGTACGCGGTGACCGGCATCTTCGGATCGATGCCGCCCTGCATGCAGACCTCCGAGGCGCCGTCCCGCCACGCCTCCTGCGCCCGGTCGGCCACCTGCTCAACCGACAACCGATAGGCGTCGGCGTCCCGCTCACGCTGGGCGAAGGCACAGAACCGGCACCCGACATAACAGACGTTCGAGAAGTTGATGTTGCGGTTCACCACGTACGTGATGTCGTCGCCGTTGACGTCCCGGCGCACGTCATCGGCGAGCCGGGCGAGTTCGTCCAGCGCGCTGCCGTCGGCGTGGAACAGGGCCAGCGCCTTGTCCTCGTGCCGCGGCTCCAGCAGCGCGGCCGGATTCTCGGCGGCCAGCCGCAGCCCGGCCAGCACGTCGCTGGGCGAGCTGTCCGGAGCCTGCCCGACCTGCGCCGCGACCTCGTCCCAGTCGCCGTAGACGCTGTCGAAGTCGCCCCGGCGATCGCCGGTGCGGCCCCGGGTGTCGATGGTCGCGAACAGATCGGTGCGACCACCGCCGTACGCGTCGTCGGGTTCCTGCCAGGGCCGGCCCACCGGTGCCGCCGACTCGTCGGCCAGCCCGTCCGACCCGGCCAACGCCGCCACGTGCGCGGCCAGCCGCGGATCCAGCCAGCCCTCGCCGCGGCGCACGTACTCCGGATAGATGGTCAACCGCTCGCGCAACCGGAACCCGGACCGTTCCGACATCCGGCGCAACAGGTCGATCTGCGGCCACGGCCGTTCCGGATTCACGTGATCGGGCGTCACCGGGGACACCCCGCCCCAATCGTCGATGCCGGCGCGCAGTAGCAGGTCGTACTCGGCGTCGATGAGGTTGGGCGGCGCCTGCAGCCGGGCCCGGGGGCCGAGGATGATCCGGGCCACCGCGACAGCGGCGGCCAGCTCGCGCAGCTCCGCGTCCGGCATGCCACGCATGGCCGTGTCCGGCTTCGCGCAGAAATTCTGCACGATCACTTCCTGCACATGCCCGTACGTGCGGGCGCTGCGCCGGATCGCGAAGAGGGCGTCGGCCCGTTCCGCCGGCGTCTCACCGATGCCGATCAGGACGCCCGTGGTGAACGGCACCCCGACCCGGCCCGCGTCGTCCAGCACCCGCAGGCGCACCGCGGGCTCCTTGTCCGGCGAGCCGAAGTGCGGCCCGCCAGGCTCGGACCACAGCCGGGTGGCGGTGGTCTCCAGCATCATCCCCATGCTCGGCGCGACCGGCTTGAGTCGTTGCAGATCCGCCCAGGTCAGCACGCCCGGGTTCAGGTGCGGCAGCAGCCCGGTCTCCTCCAGCACCGCGATCGCGCAGGCCCGCACGTAGTCCAGGGTCGAGTCGTAGCCGCGCTCATCCAGCCAGCGCCGCGCCGCGGGCCACCGGTCCTCCGGGCGGTCGCCGAGCGTGAACAACGCTTCCTTGCAGCCCTGCCGCGCGCCCTCCCGCGCGATCGCCAACACCTCGTCACGTTCCAGGAACGCGGCCGGCAACCGGTGCGGGACGGTGGCGAACGTGCAGTAGTGGCAGCGGTCCCGGCACAGCCGGGTGAGCGGGATGAAGACCTTCCGCGAGTACGTCACCACGCCGGGACGGCCGGCCTCCCGCAGCCCCGCGTCGCGGAGGGCCGCGGCGACGGCCAGCAGCTCGTCGAACGTCTCGCCCTGCGCCTGCAGCAGCACGGCCGCCTCGTCGAGGTCGACGGCCTTCCCGTCGGCGGCACGCCGCAGCGCGCGGCGCATGCTGGCTTCGGTCGGTTTCCCTGCGTCTACCACCTGAGCAGCCTAGGCCGGATTCGAGGCGGCTGCCGCCGCGGCGGTGGCCGGCGCACAGTGGTGTGTGACACGCCAGCCGTTGCCGCGAATCAGCCTTGCGGGCGGTCCGGATCGGTGGCCCGGTTGCCCAACGCCTCGGTGCGGTCGTCGCCCTCCGAGGCTTTCGCCTGCGCCTGCTGGTGGCGCGGGAACGCCTGGGTGGGCTCGGAGAACGGCCCGGCGGCCGGGCTGGCCGGCGGGGTGTGCCGCTCCGACGGCGGCGGGATGACCGGCGGGTCCGTGGCGGGTGCGTGCTGGTCCGGCGGCGCGGGCGCGCTCGGCGACGACTGAGCCGGCACCGGAGACTGCCATCCCATCGGCGCGTTCCAAGCGGGCTGGCCGCCCGGGACCTGCGGGGCCGGCTGCGGAACCTGCTGCGGCTGCGGAACCTGCTGACCCTGCGGTCCGGGATAGCCCGGCTGCCCCGGATAACCCGGCTGCCCCGGATATCCGGGCTGCCCCGGATATCCGGGCGGCGGTCCGTAGCCCGGCTGCCCCGGATAGGTGCCCGGCACGCCGTACTGCGGCTGGCCGTACGTCCCCGGCTGCGCCTTCGGCCGGGGAGTGTGGAACAGGTTGCGCCACACCTGGTATGTCGCGAAGGCGGCCACCGCGAACACGGCCAGCCAGGCCAGCCGCACCAGGAACTCCTCGAAGGCCAGGCGGACGCTGACCCCGGCCACCTGCACCACGCCGATGAAAAAGCCGAACAGGACGCCGAAGAACGCGGCCACCGCGTACTCGACCGCCGCGATCATGGTGATCAGCTTGGCCTTGGCGTGCCACGGCTGCACCAGCAGCGCCAACAGGACCGCGCCGAGCGGGAAGAACACCGTCGGCACGTTCACGAAGTTGGCGAAGCTGTTCTGCGTACGGCCGGAGAAGCCGTCGCCGACGCCGCCGGGCAGCAGGCGCAACACCGCGATGAAGAGCATCACAGCCGGAGCGGCGACGAGGGCCCAGGCGGCCAGATCACGCAGCGGCCGCAGGAACGGCATGACGGATCGTTGCCCACCCGGCGGAGGCGACGGTTGGCTGGTCACGGAGTTCTCCCTGACAGACGGTAACGAACGAGAGCCGGCTCAGCCTAGTCCCGCACCGCCACCCGCACCGAGGACCCGGCGGCCCGGCACGTCGCGGCGGTGCGTCAGGATGGTCGGATGCGGATCGTGGTCCTCACCGGGGGCATCGGCGGCGCCCGGTTCCTGGTCGGCGTGCGCGCGTACGCCCGTACCGTCGACGCCGAGGTGACGGCGGTGGTCAACGTCGGCGACGACGTGCGCCTGCACGGCCTCCAGATATGCCCCGACCTGGACAGTGTGATGTACACGCTGGGCGGCGCGGCCGACCCGGAGCGCGGCTGGGGCCGCGTCGGTGAGAGCTGGGTGGTCAAGGAGGAGCTGGCCCGGTACGGCGCGGAACCGTCCTGGTTCGGGCTCGGCGACAAGGACACCGCGACCCATCTGGTGCGCACCAGAATGCTGACCGCCGGATATCCGTTGTCGGAGGTCACCGCCGCGCTATGCGACAGGTGGCAGCCGGGGATGACGCTAATCCCGGCCACCGATCACCGGCTGGAGACGCACGTGGTCTCGGACGTCGACGGGGAACGCCGGGCGATTCACTTCCAAGAGTGGTGGATCCGTCACCGGGGCGCCGTGCCGACCCATCGCTTCGTCTTCGTCGGCGCCGACGCGGCGAAACCGGCACCCGGCGTCATCGAGGCGATCGAGGGCGCCGACGTGGTGCTGATCGCGCCCAGCAACCCGGTGGTCAGCATCGCGCCGATCCTCGCCGTGCCGGGCATCCGGGAAGCGGTGGCGGGCGGCCCTGCCCCGGTAGTCGGGGTGTCGCCGATCATCGGCGGCGCGCCGGTGCGTGGCATGGCCGACCGCTGCCTGGCGACGCTGGGAGTCGAGGTGAGCGCGGCGGGGGTGGGCGGACTCTACGGACCGCGCGGCACCGACGGGCTGCTCGACGGTTGGCTGGTGGACAACGCCGACGGCGAGACCGAGGTGCCGGGAGTCACGGTTCGTGCGGCCCCGTTGTGGATGACGGATGAGGAGGCCACCGCGAAGATGGTTGCCGAGGCGATGAATCTGGCGAGGCAGCGGAGCTCATGACCGACGGTGTGGAAATCCTTCCGGTACGCGGCATCGGCGATGTCACCCCCGGCGACGACCTGGCCGCGCTGATCCTCGGTGCCGCGCCGTGGGTACGCGACGGCGACGTGCTGGTGGTGACCAGCAAGGTCGTCTCCAAGGCGGAGGGTCGCCTGGTTGAGGTGCCCGCCGACGGCCCCGAACGGGAGGCGGCCCGCGCGCAGGCGTTGGAGTCCGAGACGGCGCGCGTGGTCGCTCGCCGCGGCCCCACGGTCATCGTGCAGACGCATCACGGGTTCGTGATGGCCGCCGGGGGCATCGACGCCTCCAACGTCGACAAGACGCATCTCGTGCTGCTGCCCGCCGACCCGGACGCGTCCGCACGGGCGTTACGTGCCGCGCTGCGCGCCCGCGGCCGGGACGTCGCCGTGATCATCTCCGACACGATGGGCCGGGCCTGGCGCAACGGCCTGACCGATGTGGCACTCGGCGCCGCGGGCTTGCCCGCGCTTCGCGATCACCGGGGAGAGATCGACCCGTACGGCAACGAGCTTCAACTCACCCAGATGGCGGTCGCCGATGAGCTGGCGTCCGCGGGCGAACTGGTCAAGGGCAAGAGCGATCAGGTCCCGGTCGCGGTCGTGCGTGGCATCCCCGGCGTCGGGCAGGACGACGGCGTGGGGGCGGCGACGCTGCTCCGCGACGGCGCGAGCGACATGTTCTCGTTGGGCACGGCCGAGGCGCGCGCCGCGGGCCTGCGGGACGCCGCGACGATGCCGGAGACGCTTCCCGGCGGCATCGTGGACCCGCAAGCCGTCGACCGTGCGCTGGTCACCGTCGCCGAGATGATCGCGCCCGGCACGCTCGTACGCCCGGCCGAGGTGCTGCCGGAGAACGGCGCCACGGCCGGGCTGCTGGTGACACCGCCCGGCACGTCGGCCGCTGATCTGGTCCGCCTGGGTGCGGACGCGCAGCGGTTGCGCGCGTCGCTGGCGGCGGAGGGGATAGCCTCGGCGTCGCTGCCGCACGAGGACGGGCTGCTGCTGGCGCTGTCGGCGGCCGGCGGTGTCCGATGAGCGCGCGCCTGCACGCGGACGCGACGGCGTTGCTCTCCCGCTGGACCGCGACCTCGGCGGCGGCCGACGAGGCCCGCCGCCGGACACTAACCTTGCTGGACGACGGACCGGTGGCGACCACCCGAGCACACCGGCTCGGCCACGTCACCGCGAGCGCGATGATCGTCGGGGCGGACGGCCGGCTGCTGCTGTGCCTGCACGGTCGGATGAACATGTGGATGCAGGTCGGCGGCCACTGCGAGCCCGACGACGAGTCACTGGCCGCGGCGGCGCTGCGGGAGGCGACCGAGGAGTCCGGCATCCCCGGCCTGCGGCTCGATCCGGTGCCGATCGACGTGCACGTACACCCGGTCCGATGCCGCCCGGCGGACGGCGAGCCGGCGGTCGCCACCCATCATTTCGACGTGCGGTTCGCGGCATTCGCGCCGGCCGGGGCGGAGGAACGGGTGAGCGAGGAGTCGCAGGCGCTGGGCTGGTTCACGCCGGAGGCGCTCCCGGAGCCGTTGGCGGACGGCGTGGTGCCGCAGATCGCCCCGGCGCTGGCGCGGCTGGCCTGAAAATCGCCACCTCCACCCCGGCGCCGTCACCCAGCCCCCGCCCACTCCCCAGCCCCCGCCCACTCCCTTGGCCCGCCCACTCCCTTGGCCCGCCCACTCCCTTGGCCCGCCCACTCCCTTGGCCCGCCCACTCCCCAGGCGCGCCACTCCCCAGGCGCGCCCCTCCCCGCCCCGGGCGCCCCAGCCAGCCCCTGCCCCACCCACGCCCGCCCCGCCCACACCCCGCCCACACCCCGGCCTCCGCCCCGGCCCGGCCCCCGCTCCCGCCCCCGGCCCCGCCCCGGCCCCGGCCTCGTCGATCTTGGACTTTCTGTGCCCGATTGAGGCGCTTAGACACCGTTATGTCGGAACACTAAGTTCAAGATCGGCGGACGATGCCCGGCCAGCGGGGTCGATCTTGGACTTAAGGTGCCCGACTTGTGGCGGCAGAACCGACTTGTCGGACCGCAAAGTCCAAGTTCGACGCGCTGGGCACGACGCGCGGGGCACGGGACGGCATGGGACTCGCCGGGTGCGACGGGTGGGCGGGGTGCCCGGGTTAGATGTAGCCGATTTCGCCTGACTCCTTGAGCTCGTCCACGATGTGCTTGACCTCCTGAGCACGGTCTCGCGGGCACACCAGCACCGCGTCGTCCGTGTCCACGATGATCAGATCCCGCACGCCCAGGGCAGCCACCAGACGTCCCGAGTTCGGCACCACGACCAGTGACTCCGTCTCGCGCAGCATGACACCCGGCTTGACCAGGGCGTCCCTGCCCACCACCACGTTGCCCGCGGAGTCGGCGGTCAGCACCTCACCCAGGGTGTGGAAGTCTCCGACGTCGTTCCAGCCGAAGTCGCCCGGCACCGTGCCGACCCGGCCCACCGTGGCCGCGCCTTCCATGACCGCGTAGTCCACCGAGATGCGGGGCAGCGTCGGCCAGACCTCGCCGATCACTTCCTCCCGGGCCGCGGTGTCCCAGGCCTGCGCGATGCGGCTGATGCCCGCCGCGAGTTGCGGCTGCTGGCGGGCTAGTTCCGCCAGGAAGACATCCACCCGCCAGACGAACATGCCCGCGTTCCACAGGTAGTTTCCGCTCTTCACGTAGCTCTCGGCCACGTCGTAGGAGGGCTTCTCCTTGAACTCTTCCACCGCCAGCACCGAGCCGTCGGCGATCACTCCGCCGCATTGCACGTACCCGTACCCGGTCTCGGGCCGGGTCGGTGTGATGCCCAACGTCATCAGCAGGCCCTGCTCGGCACCGCTCATCGCGGTCCGGATGACGTCGACGAAGCTGCCGCCGTCGGCGATCAGGTGGTCCGCGGCGAACGAACCCATGATCGCCTCGGGTTCGCGTCGGGCGATCACCGCGGCGGCCAGCGCGATCGCCGCGCATGAGTCCCGCGGCGACGGCTCGACCAGGATGTTCTCCTCGGGCAGCCCGGCCAGTTGGCGGGCCACCGCGGCAGCGTGCGCGACTCCGGTGACGATGTAGACGTGGTCCGGCCCGCACAGCGGGTCCAGTCGCTCCACCGTGGCCTGCAGCAGGGACGCGTCGGTGCCGGTGAGCGGGTGGAGGAACTTCGGGTGGCCGGCCCGCGACAACGGCCACAGGCGGGTGCCGCTGCCACCCGCGGGAATGACGGCGTAGAGGCCCCCCGACCCGGCCTGGCCGGCCTGGCCGACCTGGGGCACCGGGGCGGAACGCTCGACGGTGGGTTCGGTGTGCTCGCTCATCCCCGCTGATGGTAATGACAGCCAGTCATGACTGCGCTGCCGACACCCGGTTCCACGTGTGCACATGCACCTCGGCGCTGGAAGGCCAGGTGAATTCCTTCGCCCGGTCGAAGCCGGCCTTGGCGAGCGTGGTCCGGCGGGACTCGTCGTGCAGCAGGTCGGCGAGGTCCTCGGCGATCCGGTCGGGGTCCTCCGTCGTGTACGCCACGGCGTCGCCACCGACCTCGGGCAGGGACAGCCGCGGGGTGGTCAGCACCGGCGTGGCACACGCCATCGCTTCCAGGATCGGCAGGCCGAACCCCTCCCCGAACGACGGATAGCAGGCCACCAGCGCGCCGCCGAGGAAACCGGGCAGGTCCGCGTACCGCAGATAGCCGGGCCGCAGCAGCCGCAGGTGTGACGGAACCTCGGCGACCGCCCGGTCGATCTCGTCGTCGTGGCCCTGGCCGCCGGCCACCACCAGCGCGGGTGGCTGCGGCCAGTCGGCCACCGCCCGCGCCCATCCGCGGATCAGGTTCGGCACGTTCTTGCGCGGCTCCTTGGCCCCGAGGAACGCGACGTAGCCGGCCTCACCCAGCCCCAGCCGCGCCCGGACCCTGGCCTTCTCCTCCTCGCTGGGCGCGTGGAATGCCGCCGCGTCGACGCCGTGGTAGGCCACGTCGATGCGGGTGGGGTCGGCGTCCAGCAGCCGGATCAGCTCGTCACGGGTGGCCTTGCTGGGCACGATGACCCGGGCGGCCCGGCGCAGCGACGTCTTGATGGCGCTGCGGAAGAACGTGCGCTTGGTGTTGTCGTAGTGTTCCGGCTCGGTGAAGAACGTCGCGTCGTGGACGGTGACGGTGACCGGGCAACCGGCGCGCAGCGGGCAGGTGTAGAACGGCGAATGCAGCACCTCGGCGCCGACCTGCTGGGCCAGCAGCGGCAAGCCGGTCTGCTCCCAGGCGAGCCGGGCGGGACGGTGCGCGACCGCGGCGGGTCCGGCGATGACCTCCGCACTGGAGAGCATGCGCGCGTAACGCTCCGCATCCGTACGCTGCGCCACCACGGCAAGGTCCACCCGACCGGGGTCCAACATGCCGAGGGCGCCGAGCAGCCCGTCGACGTAGCGGCCGACACCCCCTCGGTCGGCGGGCACGCTGGTGGCGTCGACGAGCACTCGCGGGGGGCGACCGGCGGTCACGAGGCAGCTCCTTCGGCAGTGGTCCGGACCACTGGCAAGGGTACGCCGGGATTGCATCGGCGCGGAGAACGCGACACCGCCTCGTTACGAGGTTCGCCCGTTCTTTCCGAGATGTTCGACCACAATCACGGAACGTGACGTACGGGCCGGGGTCTCGGCACGGCTATCGTCGGAGCCGATGCTCACCACGATTCCCGCCGCCGTCCGCTCGGCCGTCGCCCGTGACCCCGCCGCACCGCTGCTCACGTGGTATGACGACGCCAGTGGCGACCGCACCGAACTGTCCGGCGCCACCATGGACAACTGGGTCGCGAAGACGGCGAACATGCTTGTCGACGGCCTCGGCACGGAGCCTGGCGACACGGTGGCGCTGCGCTTGCCGGCGCATTGGCAGACCGCGGCGATCCTGCTCGGCGCCTCCGCGGCGGGGCTGATCGTCGACCTCGGCACGGAGCCGCGGCCCGCGACGGTGTTGTTCACCGATCCGCCGCACGCCTCGGTGGCGGCCTCCGGGACGGCCGGCGACAGCTTCGTCACCGGCCTGCTTCCGCTGGCCATGCCGGTCCGCGAGGTTCCGGCCGGCTTTGCCGACTACGTGACCGAGGTACGCGTGCACGGCGACCACTTCCAGCCCGGCATGCCGGTATCGGCCGACGACCCCGCGCTGCTCGGCCCCGGCGTCACGGGTGCCACGCCGCTGCGCCACGGGGCGGTCTGTGACGCCGCCCGCCGGCGCGCGGCCGATCTGGGCATCTCCGCGGGCGACCGGGTGCTGCTGAGCACCCGCGCCCACCCGGATCCGATGGACTGGCTCCTCGCCCCGCTGGTCGCCGGGGCGTCGACGGTGCTCTGCGCCAACCTGGACGGTGCCGCGGTGACCGCGCGAGCGGAGAGCGAGAAGGTGACCGTCACCCTGGTGTGAGGGTCAGTCCCGCTCCCCCGAGCGCTGCCGGGCGAACTGCTCGAACGCGGTGAGCGCGTCCGGGTCGGCCAGCGCGCCGCGGGCCGCCGCCGACTCCACCGGCGTGCCGGTGAGGATGCGCTTCACCGGCACCTCCAGCTTCTTCGCCGACAACGTACGCGGCACCGCGCGTACCTGGTGAATCTCGTCCGGCACGTGCCGCGGCGAGAGCGCCGCGCGCAGCTCGGCGCGGATCCGGCCGCGCAGCTCGTCGTCCAGTTCCCATCCGCCGGCCAACACCACGAACAGCAACAGCTCGTCCTGCTCGTCGAGGTGCACCACGACCGAGTCGACCACCTCGGGGATGCCCTCGACCACGGTGTAGAACTCGGCGGTGCCCAGCCGCACCCCGCCCCGGTTCAGCGTGGCGTCGGACCGGCCGGTGATCACGCAGGCGCCGTCCGCGCCGATGGTGATCCAGTCGCCGTGCCGCCACACGCCCGGATACACGTCGAAGTAGGCGTCCCGGTACCGGCTGCCGTCCGGGTCGTTCCAGAAGCCCACCGGCATCGACGGCATGGGCGCCGTGATCACCAGTTCGCCCAGTTCGCCGATCACCGGCTTGCCCTGCGGGTCGTACGCCTCCACCCGCGCGCCGAGCGCCCGGCAGGCGATCACGCCCTCGATCACCGGGAGCAGCGGGACACCCCCGACGAACCCGGTGCACACGTCGGTGCCGCCGGACAGCGACTGCAGTTGCAGGCGGGCGTCGACGTGCTCGTACACCCAGTCGAATCCCTCCGCGGGCAACGGCGAACCGGTGGAGCCCAGACCGGTCAGCGGTACGCGCGGGGACAGTCCCGCCTTGCGGCAGGCCATCAGGAACGGCGCCGAGGTGCCGAAATAGGTGATCCCTGCGGTGCGGGCCAGCTCCCACAGCGTGGACAGCGACGGATGGCCCGGGTCACCGTCGAACAGCACGATCGAAGCGCCCACGGCCGGCGCGCTGACCAGGAAGTTCCACATCATCCACCCGGTGGTGGTGAACCAGAAGAACACCTTGCCCGGCCCCAGGTCGTGGTGCAGCGCGAGCATCTTCAGATGTTCCAGCAGGATGCCGCCGTGCCCGTGCACGATCGGCTTCGGCAAGCCGGTGGTGCCGGAGCTGTACAGCACGTAGAGCGGGTGGTCGAACGGCACGGCGGCGAACTCCAGCGGATCGTCGCCGCCGAGTTCGGCGAAGGACAGATCGCCGTCGCCCTCGGCGTCGGGGTGCAGGTAGCCGATCGTGATGACGTGTCGCACCGACGGCAGCGCGGCACGGATCGCCGCCACCTCCGCGCGCCGGTCGACGGTCTTGGCGCCGTAGCGGTATCCGTCCACGGCCACCAGCACCGTCGGTTCGATCTGCCGCCAGCGATCGGTCACGCTGCGGGTGCCGAACTCCGGGGCGCACGACGAGAAGATCGCCCCGATGCTCGCCGTGGCCAGCATCAGCAGGTACGTCTCGGGGATGTTCGGCGCGTACGCCGCGACCCGGTCGCCGGCCTGCACACCCAGCGCCAGCAGCCCGGCGCGCACCCGGCGGACCTCGGCCCGCAGCTCGCGGGCGGTAAGCGTGCGCGGCTCCCTGGTCTGCGAATGCGCGACCACCACCGGATCGTCGTCGGCGAGGCCGGGCAGCCGCAGCACATGTTCCGCGTAGTTCAGCCGGGCGCCGGGAAACCACGTCGCGCCGGGCATGGATGCCTCACCCAGCACGGCGGTGGGCTCGGCGTGCGCTTCGACGGCGAAGTAATCCCAGATCGAACGCCAGAACGCCGGGATGTCGGCGACGGACCATCGATACAGCGCGGCGTAGTCCGCGAAGTCGAGTCCATGGTGCTCCCGCAGCCACCTCATGTAGTCACCGATCCGCGACACCTCGCGCACGTTCGCCGGCGGCGACCACAACACCCTGCCCGTCATCCCTCCACCCTACGATCGATGAACGGTGGATCGGCATACCGTACGTTCGTCGAACCTTCGCGCAGGTCAGCGCCCGAGAAGGGCCGTACGTCGGGCGGCGCGGCACCGGCGGCCCCTCCCGCCGCGCGCATGCTTCCGCGGCGTTGCCGCAGCCGGGTAGCGTGCGGGCATCGAGCCATCCGGGGGTCGCCGTGCGCCACGTCAGATCGTTGCTGTACGCCGTCGGACTGGCCCCCGTGGTGTGGATCCTGGCCGCCGCGGGACTCACCCACGACGCCGCCCAAGCGCCGGCACTCGGCGACTTCGCGTTGCTGGCGCTCGCCGGGGCGGCGTACGCGGTCCTGTTGTTCGCCCCGATCTCGCCCGCCGGGCCGTTGCTCGCGGCCGTGGCGTTTTTCGGCGCGGGCGTGTGGGCCCTGGCCGCCCCGGGATCATACGAGCGGGTGTGGGGCGGCGGTGACACCCTCGATCCGAGCCGGCCGGGATATGCGGTGGCGGCGCTGCTGACGGTGCCGCTGATCGCTGCGGCGTGGCGCGGTGGGCGCCGACCGGGTCCCCCGCCGTTCGTCGCACCGGACGCGACCGCGGGCCGGGTGACGGTGGTGGCGGCGGTCGCCCCGAGCAGCCCGGCGGCGGCCGGTGGCGCGGACTCGACGGTCCACGGCGACGAGGAACCCACGGAGGCGACGCCGACCGAGGAGATGACCGCGGATCTGGCCGGCGAGATGCAGACCGTGGACCTCGCGAGCGACGAACCCACCGCGGCGGGGTCCGAGGCTGCGGATGAGCAAGGGGCGGCGACCGACGACGACCAGACACACGATCTGTCGCCGGACCACACCGTTGATCTGGCGGGGCCGGGCGGGCTGACGCAGGTCATTCCCATCGAGCGGATCCGGCGTGCGGGCCGCGACGGTGACCAGACCCAGGTCATCGGCAACCTGGTGCCGATGGCGGGCGACCAGACCCAGCTTCTCGCTCAGGCACCGGATGCCGACACGACGACGCAGGTCATCACCCCCGATCCGGTGGCCGATCCGGCCACCGCACCAGGCGAGGACGGCGATGAGGGGCCCACGCAGGCCCTCGGGCTCCGGTCCGGTGCAGACGCCTCCGGCAAGGCCGGCACCGGCCGGCCGAGAGCCGACGGGCTAGGAACCGGCGACCTTGGCTCTGGCACCGTCGAGCCGCCGGGAGACCACACTCAGGTCTTGCGGATCCCGACCGCAGCAGACACTGCGGCCGGTTCAGGCCGAAAGGTCGAGGCGGACCAGCCCGGCACCCGACCGTCCTTCAAAGACATGGAGCGCCCCGCCGACGAGGCGGCCGACGACACTCGCCGGCTAGACCCGCCGCCCCGGATTCCGGAGCAACGTAGCAGCGGCGAGGACCACCGATCACCCGACAAACAGGAATCCTCAACGGCATCGGACAACACCTAGCCGGTCGTACGGAGTCCACGGTAAGACAGCGGCGACGGATGCCCCATCGATGGGATGACAGCCCGGACTAATCCTTCAGGAGTTGCCTCGCCATCACGATGCGCTGGACCTGGTTCGTACCCTCGTAGATTTGGGTGATCTTGGCGTCCCGCATCATGCGCTCCACCGGGTAGTCGCGGGTGTAGCCGTACCCGCCGAGCAACTGCACCGCATCCGTGGTGATCTCCATGGCCGCGTCCGAGGCGAAGCATTTCGCGGCCGCGCCGAAATAGGTCAGGTCCGCGTCGCCGCGTTCGCTGCGCGCCGCCGCCGCGTACGTCAATTGGCGTGCCGCCTCCAGCTTCATGCCCATGTCGGCCAGCATGAACTGGACGCCCTGGAAGTCGGCGATCGGCTTGCCGAACTGGTGCCGCTCCCGCACGTACCCCTTCGCGTAGTCGAGCGCGCCCTGCGCGATGCCCAGCGCCTGGGCGGCGATGGTGACGCGGGTGTGGTCGAGCGTCTGCATGGCGGTGGCGAAGCCGGTGCCGTCCGCGCCGATCATCCGGTCGGCGGGGATGCGGACGTTGTCGAAGTAGACCTCGCGGGTGGGGCTGCCCTTGATGCCCAGCTTCTTCTCCGGCGCGCCGAAGCTGACCCCGTCGTCGCCCTTCTCCACCACGAAGGCGCTGATGCCCTTGGCGCGTGCGCCGGGCTCGGTCACCGCGAAAACGGTGTAGAACTGCGACACCCCGGCGTTGGTGATCCAGCGTTTCACCCCGTTGAGCACCCAGTGGTCGCCGTCGCGGACCGCCCGGGTGGTCATCGAGGCGGCGTCGCTGCCGGCCTCGGGCTCGGACAGGCAGTAGGAGAACATCGCCTCGCCGGAGGCCACCGGCGTCAGGTAGCGCCGCTTCAGCTCCGCCGAGCCGGCCAGCAGCAGGGGCATGGTGCCGAGCTTGTTCACCGCCGGGATCAACGACGAGGAGGCGCAGGCGCGGGCCACCTCCTCGATCACGATCGCGGTGGCGAGAGCGTCCGCCCCCGCGCCGCCGTATTCGACCGGGATGTGCGGCGCGTGGAAGTCGGACGAACGCAACGCGTCGTACGACGCCTTGGGGAACTCGCCGCTCTCGTCGGCCTCGGCGGCATGCGGGGCGACGCGGGCATCGCAGACCTCGCGCACCGCGGCCCGGATGGTCTCGTGGTCGTCCGGCAGCCGGTACGCGTCAAACTCCGTCATGCCCTCATGTTACTGGCAGGTAGCCGGGCGGCACTATCCTTCGCTCAGCTCCGATTGAAGATCACCAGGCACCCGTACGCGCTCGCCGGGTCCGGCGATGAGAGAGTGAGTCTCCGTGACGATCCCGTATCTCCCCGCACACCACCCCCAGCAGGTCGCCGTCCCCTCCGGCGCGTCGCGGCCGCGGTTGTCGTTTCTGGGTACGGGTTATCTGGGTGCGACTTATGCGATCTGTTTCGCGGAGCTGGGTTATGAGGTGGT
>NZ_BMMX01000005.1 GCF_014646155.1 Mangrovihabitans endophyticus | reverse complement strand
GCGGGCCACGGGACCAGCGCGGGCCACGGGACCAGCGCGGGGCGCGGGCGGGCGCACCCGCGGGCGGGCGCACCCGCGGGCGGGCGCACCCGCGGGCGGGCGCACCCGCGGGCCACCGGGGAAAGGCCGGGTTGGAGTGGGTAACACGCCGGAAACGTCGAGCTGCGAGCATCGCGGAGCCGATCAGGGGAGGTCTGCTTGTTCCTCAGCCAGCACGAGCAGGAACGTCTGCTCATCCATGTCGCGGCCGACGTCGCCCGGCGCCGGCAGGAGCGCGGGCTCAAGCTGAACTACCCCGAGGCCACCGCGATCATCACCGCCTTCATCCTGGAGGCCGCTCGGGACGGCCGCACGGTGTCCGAGCTCATGGATGCCGGTCGCCGGGTGCTGTCCCGGGAGGACGTCATGGACGGCGTACCGGAGATGTTGACCGAGGTGCAGGTGGAAGCGACCTTCCCGGACGGCACCAAGCTGGTCACCGTGCACGGGCCGATCTCATGAGCGGCGTGGTGCCGGGCGAGGTCATCATCGGCGACGGCGAGGTCGAGATCAATGCGGGCAGGGCCGCGCTCGCCCTGACGGTACGCAACACGGGCGACCGCCCCGTCCAGGTGGGCTCGCACTTCCACTTCGCGGAGAGCAACGCGGCGCTGGAGTTCGACCGCGCGGCCGCCTGGGGTCATCGGCTGGCGATTCCGGCGGGCACCTCGGTGCGGTTCGAACCGGGCATGCCCCGCGACGTGACGCTGGTGCCGCTGGCCGGCAACCGCGTGGTCCCCGGCCTGCGGGGCCTGGCCGGCGGCCCGCTGGACCCGCAGTCCGAACCCGACCCGGCCGACGACATCGACCCCGCGGGCTCGCTGGACGAGGACACCGGCGAGCAATGGCCGGCTAACGGAAGCCCACGATGACCCGGCCATCGACGGCCGGCGCATGCGGGCCCGCGACGGCCACGAGCAACGGACACCGCACCGGATCGGGGGACGGCGCCGCATGAGCATGATCGACCGTGGGCGGTACGCGGCGCTGTACGGCCCGACCACCGGCGACCGCATCCGCCTGGCCGACACCAACCTTCTCATCGAGATCGAGGAGGACCGCAGCGGCGGAGCCACCGCCGGTGACGAGGTCGTCTTCGGCGGCGGCAAGGTGATCCGCGAGTCCATGGGCCAGTCGCGGGCCACCCGCGCCGACGGTTCGGTGGACACCGTCATCACCGGGGCCGTGGTGCTCGACCATTGGGGCGTCGTCAAGGCGGACGTGGGGCTGCGGGACGGGCGGATCGTCGCACTCGGCAAGGCGGGCAACCCGGACACCATGGACGGGGTGCATCCCGACCTTGTCATCGGGCCGGGCACCGAGGTGATCTCCGGCAACGGCAGGATTCTCACCGCGGGCGCCATCGACAGCCACGTGCACCTGATCAGCCCCACCATTCTGGACACCGCGCTGGCCGCCGGGATCACCACGATCGTCGGCGGCGGCACCGGGCCGGCGGAGGGCACCAAGGCGACCACGGTGACGCCGAGCTCCTGGCATCTGGCCCGGATGCTGGAGGCGCTGGACACCTGGCCGGTCAACGTGCTGCTGCTGGGCAAGGGCAACACCACCTCGCCGGAAGCCATGTGGGAGATGCTGCGCGGCGGCGCCGGCGGCTTCAAGCTGCACGAGGACTGGGGTACCACGCCGGCCGCCATCGACGCCTGCCTGCAGGTGGCCGACGCCTCCGGGGTGCAGGTAGCGATCCACACCGACACCCTCAACGAGGCCGGTTTCGTGGAGGAGACGCTGCGGGCCATCGGCGGGCGGTCGATCCACGCGTACCACACCGAGGGCGCCGGCGGCGGCCACGCGCCGGACATCATCACGGTGGCCGCGCACCCGAACGTGTTGCCCTCGTCGACCAACCCCACCCGGCCGTACACCCGCAACACCCTCAGCGAACACCTGGACATGCTGATGGTGTGTCACCACCTCAACGCCGCGGTGCCGGAGGACCTGGCCTTCGCGGAGAGTCGGATCCGGCCGTCCACCATGGCCGCCGAGGATCTGCTGCACGACATGGGCGCCATCTCGATGATCGGGTCGGACTCGCAGGCGATGGGCCGGGTCGGCGAGGTGGTCATGCGTACGTGGCAGACCGCGCACGTGATGAAGGCCCGCCGGGGGTCACTGCCCGGCGACGGCCCGGCGGACAATCTGCGGGCGCGCCGGTACGTCGCCAAGTACACGATCTGCCCGGCGGTCGCGCACGGCATGGCCGCGCATGTCGGCTCGGTCGAACCGGGCAAGCTGGCGGATCTGGTGCTGTGGGATCCGGCGTTCTTCGGCGTACGTCCGGCCTTGGTGATCAAGGGCGGCATGATCGCGTACGCGCAGATGGGTGACGCCAACGCCTCCATCCCGACGCCGCAGCCGATGCTGCCGAGGCCGATGTTCGGCGCGTACGGGGTGGTCCCGGCGCAGACATCGGTGGCCTTCGTGGCGCCGGCCGCCATCGACGCGCTGCTGGGCGACCGGATCGGCTGCCGCCGCGCACTGGTCCCGGTGCAGGACACGCGCGCGGTGGGCAAGGCGGACATGCCGCGCAACGACGCCACCCCGCGCATCGAGGTGGAGGCGGACACCTTCACGGTTCGCATCGACGGCGAGGTCATCGAGCCGGAGCCGGTCGCCGAGCTGCCCATGGCCCAGCGGTACCACCTGTTCTGATGTCGCTGACCACGCTGCTGGTGCTCGCGGACGGGCGGCTGCCCGCCGGCGGTCACGCGCATTCCGGCGGGCTGGAGGCGGCGGTCTCGTCCGGCCGGGTGCGCGGCATGGCGGACTTGGACGGGTTCCTGCAGGGGCGGCTGGCCACCGCCGGCGTCGTCACGGCGTCCTTCGCCGCCGCGGCCTGCGCCGACCCGCAGCGGTGGCGCGACCTGGATGCGGGGCTGGACGCGCGCACGCCGTCGCCCGCGCTGCGCAAGGCGTCCCGGGCGCAGGGGCGGGCACTGATGCGAGCGGGGCGGATCCTCTGGCCGGTCCCGGCGCTCGACCGGCCGGCCGCGCAGCGGATCGCCCCGCACCACCCGGTGGTCTTGGGCGCGGTCGCGCACGGCGCCGGGCTCGTGCCGCGCGATGCCGCGGTGGCCGCGGCCTACGGCACGCTCACCGGCCCGGCCACCGCCGGCGTCCGGCTGCTCGGTTTGGACCCGTTCGGCGCCCATGCGCTGCTGGCCGGGCTGGCCGGCGCCTGCGACCGGATCGCGGACGAGGCCGCCGCGCGGGCCGGCGATCCGGTGGACACGCTGCCCGCCGCGGGTGCCCCGCTGCTGGACATCGGCGCCGAGCAGCACGCAACGTGGGAGGTGCGTCTGTTTGCCTCTTGACCGTTTTTCCGCATGGGGAGGTTCCATGGTGCAGCATCCTGAGGCGCAGGCCCCCGGCCCGGCCACCGACGCCGTCCGGCACTCGCACGGTCCCGGTATCGCCGGGCAGCAGCCGGTGGTGCATGCGCACGGCCCGGACGAGGTCCCGCACACCCACCCGGACCCGGCGGTCGACCCGCACGAGCCGCTGCTGCACGGCCCGCGTGCGCTGCGCGTGGGCATCGGCGGCCCGGTGGGCTCCGGGAAGACCGCCCTGGTCGCGGCGCTGTGCCGGGCGCTGGGCACGCGGCTGCGCCTGGCCGTGGTCACCAACGACATCTACACCACCGAGGACGCCGATTTCCTGCTGCGCAACGGGGTGCTGCCGGCCGAGCGGATCCGCGCGGTGGAGACCGGGTGCTGCCCGCACACGGCGATCCGCGACGACATCTCCGCGAACCTGGACGCGGTGGAGGATCTCGAATCCAGTCTGGGCCCGCTGGACCTGGTGCTGGTGGAGAGCGGCGGCGACAACCTGACCGCCACGTTCAGCAAGGGCCTGATCGACCGGCAGATCTTCGTGGTGGACGTGGCGGGCGGCGACAAGGTGCCGCGCAAGGGCGGTCCCGGCGTGACCACCGCCGACCTGCTGGTGATCAACAAGACGGATCTGGCGCCGCTGGTGGGCGCCGACCTGTCGGTGATGGACCGGGACGCGCGGGCGCGCCGCGGCGAGCTGCCCACGGTGTTCCTCTCGCTCACGCAGGACCGGGCGGCGACGCCGGTGGCGGACTGGATCCGCACCCTGGTGGCCGGGTCGCAGCACGCCACCACCGGCTGATGCGCGCCACGGCGCGGGTGGTCGCCGAGGCGAACGGACGCGGCGGCACCCGGCTCACGGTGCTGCGCGGCGAATCGCCGCTGTTGCTGCGCCGCACCGGGCCGGACGGCGGAGCCGGCCTCACCGTGCACCTGGTGGGTGGCGCGGCGGGGCCGCTGCGCGGCGACGATCTGAGCCTGCGGATCGAGGTCGACCCCGCGGCCAGGCTGGACATCCGCAGCGTGGCGGCGTCGCTGGCGCTGCCCGGCCCGCCCGGCCGGCCGGCGTCCCGGCTGCGGATCGAGGCCCGCGTGGCGGCCGGCGCGACGCTGCGCTGGCTGCCCGAACCGCTGATCGCCGCGGCGGGCTGCGACCATCGGGCGGTCACCGTCGTGGAGGCGGAGGCGGGCGCCACCGTGGTGTGGCGCGACGACCTGGTCTGCGGACGCCACGGTGAGCCGTGCGGGCAGGTCCGCACGGACGTTCTGGTCCGGTACGCCGGAGCCACCCTCTACCGGCACGAACTGGCCGTGGGCGCGGACGCGCCGGGCTGGTCCGGGCCTGCCGTCCTGGGCAGTTCCGGGACGGGCGGCGCGTACGGCTCCGTGCTGCTGGCCGGTCCCCCGGTGACGGCCACGGCGGCACCCGCAGGACCGGCGGCTTCTCCGGCGCACGGCACCGCAGTGATCATGGATCTCGCCGGTCCGGGCCGCCTGGCGACCGCCGTGGGCGCCGACATCCGTGCGGTGCGCGCCGCGCTCGATCCGCTGTGCGAGCGGCTCGGCGAGCCGCCCGAGCCGCAGCGCGACCAAGCGATGGCGACCGCCTGACGGCTTAGGCGGCCAGCGCGATCGGCACACCGTGGCTGTCGGTCAGCGCCAGGCGGGCGCGTAGGTTGCCCTGTTCCGCCACCCGGGCGAAGTACTCCGAGCGACGGCGCTGCGTCTGTCCCCGGCGCGATCCGCCGGCGCCGGTGTGCGGGGTGCGCTGTTCCGGTTCCAGGCTGTGCTTCAGCCCCTCGCGCAGCAGCCGCAGCGCCTCGGTGCGCAGTTGCGAGATCCGGGACTCGGTGACCCCGAGCCGGGCGGCCACCTCGCTGAGCGGCTGCTCCTGCAGGAACGACTCGACCACCACCACGCGCAGCCGCTCCGGCAGGGCCTGCACCGCCTGGTGCAGGTAGCCCAGCCGCTCGCGCTTGATCAGCAGGTCCTCGGGTCCTTCGGAGAGCTCCGGCACCATCTCCTCGGCGGTGCCGGTGGGGAAGCCCTGGAGGCTCAGCAACGCCGCCTTCTGCACGTCCTCATCGACGGACGACAGCTCGGACAGCCCGATGCCGAGCATCTCGGCGACCTCGGCGTCGGTCGGGGTACGGCCCAGCGCCGCGGTCAGTTCCTGCCGCGCCGCGGTCGTCCGGCGTGCGCGGGCGCGCACCGAGCGGCTCGCCCAGTCCTGGCCGCGGAGCTCGTCCAGCAGGGCGCCCCGGATTCGCACGGCGGCGAATCGGTGGAACGGGATGCCCCTGCTCGGTTCGAAGGAACGGGCCGCGCCGAGCAGCGCGGCGAACCCCGCTGACGACAGGTCGTCGGCGTGGACATGTCCGGGGACGCGGTTCAGCAGTTCCCTGACGAGGTGGCCAACCATCGGCATGTGTTCGCGGACCAGGTCCTCGATGTCACGCGCGGACGGCGCGTCGTGGGCGGAGCCGACGGCGGCGGGGAGTTCGGTCGTGGCAGGCACGGGGTCCTCCTCGCTCGTACGAACCGGCGTGTGAACCGGCTGACGAGGAGAACCCTTGTCGCTCCAAGGTGCAGGAGCGGACGAATTCGGTTGCTTTTATGGTGTTTTTTGCGGAAAAAGCTCAGCTATCAGGAGACGAGGTGCGGAGCGCGCGTACCGGTCATGGCCAGCAACGCGGACCGCGCCCAGCACATCCGTCGGACCGCTTCGTCCGGGTGGTCGCCGAACTCGGCCGCGACCACCGCGGCGCACCCGTCGCTGCCGTGCCGCACGATCATCGCGCTCACGGCCTCTTCCAGGGTGTGCGGACTCGGATGCTCAGATGGTTGCACGTGGGAGGCGAACAGCGCCTCCGCTGCCAAATCCTGGACCATGCTGATCATGGCGAACTCCCCGATGTGCGACATGCTGAACCCAGTGGACACGTCCGCGGGTGCAGAGCCGATCCGGACACGTTGCAGCCCGGTTGCCGCCCATCTTCCTCGCGATCGCCCGGCGGCCCGGCAGGCACGCCGAACCATCGACGCGCAAATCGGTGCCGATCCGAGTGGTCGCGTGGGGCCGCCCGGGTCCCCCGGTCCGTCCCACGCGTGCCCGCAGGTCTCACTGTCACCGTAACGCGGGCGTTCCACCTCCCGGAAAGGGGTTTACCGTTCCGGGCGATGGAACGCCTCGGCGATCAGTTGTCCAGGGGATCGGCGCCGTTCTTGTCCGGCCCGGAGTCGACCGGATCGGGCGTGGAGGTGTCGCCGGGAGGTGCGACCACCGGCGACGTGGTGGCGGCGACGGTCGTCGCGGTGGGCGACGGCGTCGCCGACGGCGGATCCGTGTCCGGGTTGGGGGCGATCGACGTCTCGGTTCCGTGGCCACTCAGCGGCTCGTCCACCACCTCCGAGCCGACCGGCGCCGGGTCGATCGGCTCCGATGCGCCACGGCTGGCTCCCGGCGTGGTGGGGCCCACCGACACCACGCCGCTCGGACCGATCACGATTCCGGTGGCCGGGTCCGCGGCCGCCACCGGACCGAGCTTCGTCGTGCCGTTGGACAGCCGTTCCACCGACCGGGACGGCTCGCCGGGCTTGGTGGACACGTAGGTCCGGCAGGTGTTGCCGTTGAGCTCGAACGCCATCGGCGCCGCGTTGTTGCGCTCGTAGCGGCCGCTCACCCGGAAGGTCAGCGCCTTCTGCGGCTGCAGGGTGCCGCCCGAGGTCAGGCGCACCTCCTTGCCGTCCTGGGTGAGTTTCGCGCCGCTTGTCGACTTCATCACCTGGTCACCCTGCATCAGGAACCAGAGCCGCCAGTCCTTGATCGCCGTGGTGTTGCGGTTGGCGACCGTCACCGAGGCGTTGAAGCGACCTCGGGCGTCGGACATCACCGCGTAACTCACCACGCACTTGCCCGAGTCGGGCACCACGCTCGGCGGCGGCGGCTCCTTGACCGCGACGGTGTTCGGGGCGGTCCCGTCGTGGCGCATCAGGCTCCACGCGCCGGCCGCGGCGGCGATGGCCAGCATGGTGCCGCAGAGCACGAAGAGGCGACGGTTTCCACCCTGGGCCGCGCGCGCACCGCCGGCGGGCGGCGGAGCGGACGGCCGGTGCGGCGGAGCCGCTCCGGCACCGGAAGGTGCGGCGGGCACCGCCGGGGCGTCCCCGACGGCGGGCCGCAACGATGCCGCCGGAGCGTCCGGCGGTGGCGCGTCGGCAGCCGGGGAGGCAAAGCCCGGGGACGCGAAGCCCGGGGACGCGAAGCCCGTCGGCTCGGCGTCCGGCGTGGCGGTGTCCGGTGCCGACTCGACCGGCAGTGGGCGGCGGATCGGCGCGTCGGGCGGAGCCGAGGCCGCGGCACGCGGAGCGGCGAAGCGGCTGTTGCGCGGAGTCCCCGCGTACGGCGAGCGCCCGCCACCGTCAACCGGGGGTGCGCCCGTCGGCGGTCCGGCCGCCGCCGGGCCGGCCAGATGATCCGGTCGCGGCGCACCGGTCGCGAGGCCGGCGGACGCGGCGGCCAGCGAGGCACCCGGTGCCGACGGCGCCATCGGGGACGGCCTCTCCGCGTCCGGCACCGCCGCCCGGCCGTGCCCGGCGGGCGACTGCTCGGGCACCCGGGCCTGGCCGTGCCGGCTGATGCGTTCGTCGGTGCGCGGATAGCTGGACGGCAGGATGGTGGTGTCCTCGCCGTTGTCCGCCCAGTCCGGCACGAAGCCCGCGCTCGGCGCGCCGGAGGTCACCCCGGCCAGCACCTCGGCCAGTTCGGCGCTGGACGGCCGGTCCGCCGGGCGCTTCTGCAGGCATCGGGCGATCAGCCGCTCGACCACCACGGGCAGCCCCTCGACCGGCGGCAGCGGCTCGGGCTCGGTGTACTGGTGCGCGCGCAGCAGCGCGGTGGTGGTGCCCACGTCCCACGGCAACTGGCCGATCAGCGTGCGATAGATCAGCAGACCCACCGCGTACACGTCGGTGGCCGGGCTGACCTGACCGCCCTCCAGCCGCTCCGGCGCCAGGTACGCCGGCGTGCCGAGCAGGCTGCCGTCCGGGTCGATGTCGTTCTCCCCGATCAGCGCGGAGATGCCGAAGTCGACCACCTTGGCGCCGGACGGAGTGAGCATGACGTTGGCCGGGGTGACGTCCCGGTGCACGATGCCCCGGGCGTGCGCGGCCGCGAGGGCGGCGGACACCTCGGCGCTGATGCGCACCGCCGCCGACCAGGGCAGGCGCCGGGTGCGCGCCAGCACGGCCGCCAGCGACTCGCCGTCGACCAGTTCCATCACGACGTACGGCACGGCCTCGCCGTCGACCGTCGTCGCCTCCCCGTAGTCGTAGACGCCGGTGATGTGCGGGTGACTCAGCCGGGCCGCTGCCTGCGCCTCGGCGCGCAGCCGTCGCCGGAACGAGGGATCGGCGCTGGTCGACGGGGGAAGCACCTTGACCGCCACCTGACGGCCGAGGACCTCGTCGAATCCTCGCCAAACCACTGACATGCCGCCGGCACCCAGCCGTTCGACCAATCGGTAGCGATTGGCCAGCAGGCTCGAACCCGGCAGGTCCGTCGTGCTCATGTGCCCCCACATGCGCGATTCGAGAAACGCCGAGCTGCACCGCCATGCGTCCCGGCGTCGGGGCGCACACGGTTCGTCACTGGACCGTGGCATTCCCCATCGACGGCGAGATGTTAGCCCACCACAGGAGGCCGTTTCGACTGCTCGACAGCGTGACGCGAGGAGAGGGAATCACTCTCTGTAAAGAGTCGGAACGATCATCAGTAACCGCCAAACACGCCGCGAAACAGCAGGTCAACGGGCATACCGGCGAGCATCCAGAGGTATTTTGCCCATTTAGCGATCGTTGCGGCTAATGCCGGATAACCAATCAGTGCGGCAAATCCGTTTACCAAAAGTCGCCGCATGACTACCCAGGGGTACGATTTGCGACGGAAACGTGACGCCGTCAAAAGGTTGACTGTCTGCAATTACTGAGAGTTGCATGAAGATCGACGTTGCCGAAACATCGTTTCACCTGGGCGACCCCCACTGATCGGGTGATCGCGACAACCGATCATTTAAGATTTCGCGGCCGTCACGAGCCCCCGCGCCGCACCCGCCGGACCGGTGTCCGCGGGAAGCGCCCCGAGCTGGGACAACAGCTCCAGGACCGGGTCCAGCTTCTCGTAGAGCACCAGCACCACCTCACCCGGACGAGCCAGTCGCAACGCCTGCGGCACCGCCTCGGCGTAACCCGTCGCGCGGACCGCCCGCAGCTCCGGCCGCCGGCCCCGCATCTCCCGTTCGACCAGGGCGGACACCTCGCCGGGCCGGCGGCCACGAGGGTCCTCGTCGTCGTACAGCACCACCCGGTCCACCCCGTCGGCAAGCACCTGCGCCGACGCGGTGAGCAGATCGTCGCGGCGGTCACCCGGAAGAGTGACCGCGGCGATGCAGTGCCGGGGGCCGTACAGACGGTGCAGGGTGCGCAGCACCGCGGCCAGCGCCGCCGGGTTGTGCGCGTAATCCACGAAGACCGACACGTCGCCGCGGCGCAGCAGGGTGCCCCGGCCCGGGTTGTGCACCTGCGGCCGGAACTCCGTCAGCCGCTTGATCACCGAATCCTGCGACGCGCCCAACGCCCGCGCGGCGGCGATCGCGGCCAGGGCATTGACGGCCATGTGCCGGGCCGCGCCGCCGTACGCGCCGGGCAGCTCCGCCACCCGGATCAGCGGTGTGCGCCGGGCGCCGGTGGCCTGCACCAGCCACTCGTCCTGCAGCACGTACGCGGTGGCGCCGGCGGCCAGGTGCGCGGCGACCACCGGGTTGCCGGGATCCTCGGCGAACCAGACGATCCGCTTGCGGTCCGCACGCACCCGGGGCCGGTCGGCCAGGCTGCGCACCCAGGGGTCGTCGGCGTTGAGCACCAGCGTCCCACCGTCGCGGACGCGCTCGGCGACCAGCGCCTTGGCGTGCGCGATGTCCTCGATGGATTGCAGCCCGTCCTGGCCGAGATGGTCGGCGGTGATGTTGGTGATCACGCCGACGTCGGTCCAGTCGTATCCCAGACCCCGGCGCACCAGACCGCCACGCGCGGTCTCCAGCACCGCGGCCTGCACGGCGGGGTCGCCGAGCACCATCTGCGCCGATCGCGGGCCGGTGGCGTCTGCGCGGTGCACCACTCGGCCGCCGATGCTGACCCGGTCGGTGTCGGTCAGCCCGACGCACAGGCCGGTGCCGGCCAGCAGGTGCGCGGCGAGCCGGGCCACGCTGGTCTTGCCGTTGGTGCCGGTGATCGCGACGCTCGGGATCCGCCCGTCGGAGCCGTCCGGGAACATCGCCGCCACGATGGCATCGCCCACGTCACGCGCGCGGCCCTGCACCGGGGCCAGATGCATGCGCAGGCCGGGTGCCGCGTTCACCTCGATGACCCCGCCGCAGACGTCCGCCGGCTCGCCGGTGGGCGCAAGCGGACGGGACACGTCGGCGAGCCGGAGGTCGATGCCCGCGATGTCCAGGCTGATCAGTGCGGCCACCCGCAGGCACAGCCGGGCCACGTCCGGGTGCATCCGGTCGGTCACGTCGCGGCTGACGCCGCCGCTGGACAGGTTCGCGTTGTCCCGCAGCCACACCTCCTGGCCCGCGGCCGGCACCGTCGCGGTGGTGCACGCCTGCCGGTCCAGGACCGCGCGGGCCCGCTCGTCGATCCGCATCCGGGTGAGGAAGCGCGCGTGGCCCTCGCCCCGGCGCGGGTCGGCGTTGGCGATGTCGACCAGTTCGGCGACGGTGTGCCGACCGTCGCCGATCACGTGCGCCGGCACTCGCTCCGCCGCCGCGACCACGGCACCGTCCACCACCAGCACCCGGTAGTCGCGGCCCGCGAGCTGCCGCTCCACCACCACGTCGCCGCCGGCCTCATGAAACGCCTGGCGCACCTGCTCGGGTGTGGTCAGGCCGAGCGCGACGTGTTCGCCCTGCCGGCCGTACCGGGGCTTGACCACCACCGGCGCGCCCACCTCATGCAGCAGCCGCACTGCCGCATCGGCGGTGTCCGCCGCGGCGCCCGGGACCACGGCGATGCCCGCGTCGTTCAGCAGACGCCGGGTGAGTTCCTTGTCCGAAGCCAGATCGACGCCCACGCCCGAGGTGCGGTCGGTCATCGCGGCCCAGGCCAGCCGGCGACGCGTACCCCAGCCCAGGCGCAGCAGGCTGAGATCGCCGAACCGCTCGACCGGGATGCCGCGGCGGCGAGCCGCCGCGATGATCGATCGGGTGCTCGGCCCGGTGGCCTCCCGCTCGGCGCGGGCCCGCATCTCCTGCAGTTCCTCGGGTAGTGGCATGGCGGGGCCGGTCAGCACCGCGGTGACCAGGTCGACCGCGGCCTCCAGCAGCAACGCCGGCATGGTGGAGTCCGGCGCCTCGTCGACCGGGCACTCGATGATCAGGTCGTATCGCCCGGGCTCACCGGCGGACAGCGTACGGCCGAAGCTGACGTCCCGGCCGATGCGCTGGGACAGCTCGATGCAGGCGTGTTCGGTCACGTGCCCGAAGTAGGTGCCGCCGCGCATCCGGCTGACGAATCCGCCCGGCGCGGCCGCGGCGCAGTGGTGCTCGGCCAGGCCGGGCAGCGCCCGCAACAGGCGTTCCGGGAAGCCGGCCACGTCGGAGGTCTCCACCCCGGCGAGGTCGCCGAGGTCCAGCCGGGCGATCACGGCGGGCCGGGAAAGATAGACGTTGGGCCCGCGCAGTCGGCGAACGCTGAGGATCTTCATGCGGCTCGGCCCCATTCCCGGTCCTTGAGGTGAAAGGTGTAGCCCGCGGGCAGCACGTGGATGCGTGCTCCCGCGATGGCGATCGGCCCGTCGGCGGGCACGCGGATGTCCGACGCGGCACCGGCGTCGACCACCGTGACCGAGCCGCTGCCGAGCACCTGGAACGCCCCCTGCCGGGCGAGGATCGCGGTGTCCTCGTCGATGCCGACGCCGACCTCGTGCGGGTACATGGCCACCGCGCTGAGCAGCCGGTTGAGCCGGCCGCGCTCGGCGAAGTGCATGTCGATCAGCACGCCGGGCAGGAACTCCAGGCCGGGGCCGGTGCGCACGCTCGTCGTCGTGACGCCGGGGGCGTTGCCGCCCAGGATCATGGTGCCGGACATCATGGCGGCGCCCGCGCTGGTGCCGGCCAGCACCAGCCGGCCGTCGGCGACAAGCGTCTGCAGCAGCGAGTCCACCGGGGTCCCGCCCAGCAGCGTGGTGATGCGGTACTGGTCACCGCCGGTGAAGAAGACCGCGGTGGCCTGCTCCAGCGCGGCCAGCGCGCTCGGCTGCCCGGCGTCCTCGCGGGTGGTCAGCCGCAGGGCCCGTACGGTGCCCGCGCCCAGGCCGGTGAACGCGGCGGCATAGTCGGCTTCCAGTTCCCCCGGCACCGCGCTGGCCGCGGCGATCACCACGATGTGCGCGTCCGGGCCGCCGGCCAGCTCCACGAACCGGGCCAGGATTGTCGTGCCGCGCCGCTCGGCGCCGCCGATGATCAGCAGACGTGACCCGGCGGCGTCGGCCATGTCAGCTCCTCGGCAGGTGTGTGACGTGTCCCACCCAGGTTAAACAGAACAAAACGGAAACATTGCGCTAATACGGAGAATCGCCCGGCGGCCAGGCTTCCGGCCGGCGGCGGGCACCCGGCCCCGGTCGCGCCGCCACCTCACGCGGCGGGATCGGCTGGTGGCCATGCTCGCACCGCACCTCCACCCGCACCCGCGCCTCGCAGCCGCGGTGCGCGAACAGCAGCGGTGGCCCCTCCGGCTCGGCCAGGTGGCGGTTGCCCCACTCGGCGACCGCGATGAGCACCGGGTACAGGTCGAAACCCTTGCCGGTCAGGCGGTACTCGTGACGCAGCCGGGCACCCGGTTCCCGGTACGGCTCGCGGCGCAGCAGCCCGTGGCCGACCAGCGAGGCGAGCCGGTTGGTCAATACCTGTCGCGGGATGCCGGTGCGCCGGCGCATGTCGTCGAATCGGCGTATCCCGTTGAAGATCTCCCGGAGCACCACGACGGTCCACCGCTCCCCCAGGATCTCCATGGCCCGGCCGATGGTGCAGGTCTCGATCGAATAGTCCAGCGCGACCGGTGGAGGAGGAGTCATGTCACACGAGGCTAGGTCTCGTTGACAGACCTAGCAAGCCGTGTAACGCTGCGTCCATGACGGAGACCCAGCGCAGCCGCACCTTCACCTGGACCGACCCGGCCGCGCACGTGGGTGAGCTGGGCCGCCTGTCCGGCCTCGACATGCTGCGGTCCCTGGCCAAGGGCGACCTCCCCCGGCCGCCGGTGATGGAGCTTCTGGACGCCGAGGGCGTGGACGCCGAGCACGGCCGGGTCACGTTCGCCCTGGAGCCCCGGGAGTTCCACTACAACCCCTTGGGCACGGTGCACGGCGGCGTCATCTCCACGATGCTGGACACCGCGGCGGCGTGCGCGGTGCACTCCATGCTGCCCGCCGGGGTCTCCTACACCACCCTGGATCTGAACGTGAAGTTCCTCCGCCCGGTCACCGTCGAGTCCGGGCGGCTGACCTGCACCGGCGAGGTCATCCAGCGCGGCCGGCGCACCGCGCTGGCGCAGGCCCGGATGGTCGACACGGCCGGACGGCTGGTCGCGCACGCCACCTCTAGCTGCATGATCCTGGAGGTGCCCGGCGCCGCCGCGCCCGCCGCCTGAGCCGACCTCGCCATCAGACCGCGAGCAGCGCGCGCACCGACTCGTCGCGCAACTGCTCGGCATCCCCGGAGCGCACCACTTCCCCCGCGTCCAGGATCACGAACCGGTCGGCCAGCCGCAGCGCCAGATCCAGATACTGCTCCACCAGGAGAATGGTCAGCCCCGAGGCGTGCAACCGGCCGATCGCCTCCTCGATCTGCTGCACGATGGACGGCTGGATGCCCTCGGTCGGCTCGTCCAGCAGCAGCATCCGGGGCTCGGTGACCAGCGCGCGGGCGATGGCGAGTTGCTGCTGCTGACCGCCGGAGAGGAACCCGGCCCGGCGCTTCATCAGCGCGCCCAGGGCGGGGAACAGGTCCAGCGCGTCGTCGGTCGCCGACCGGCGTGCGCCGGGTGCCGCCTCCCGCGCGACCTGCAGGTTCTCCGCGACGGTGAGCTGCGGGAACGTCTCGTGCCCCTGGGGCACGTAACCCAGCCCGCGACGCACCCGTTCGTGGGTGCGCATCCGGGTCACGTCCCGGCCGTCGAAGCGGACCGTGCCGGACCGCGGCGCCAGCACCCCGGTCACCGCCTTGAGCAGCGTGGTCTTGCCGACCCCGTTGCGGCCCATCAGGCACACCAGCGACCCGCTCGGCGCCGACAGGTCCACCCCGAACAGCACCTGCGCACGCCCGTACGAGACGTGCAGTCCCCCGACCTCAAGCATCAGGCTGCCTCCTTCGCCCGTCCCAGATAGACCTCCTGGACCCGCGGGTCGGCCTGCACCTGCGCGACCGTGCCTTGGCAGAGCAGCCGGCCCTCGTGCAGCACCGTCACCGTGCTCGCGAACCGGCGCAGGAAGTCCATGTCGTGTTCGACCACCAGCACCGTGTGGTCGCGCGCCACCGTGCGCAGCAACTCGCCGGTGCGGTCCCGCTCGTCGCGGCTCATCCCGGCCACCGGCTCGTCCAGCAGCAGCAACCGGGGCCGCTGCACCACCAGCATGCCGATCTCCAGCCATTGCCGCTGACCGTGGGACAGCACGCCGGCGGGCCGGTCGGCGAGATCGCCCAGGCCGATGGTGTCCAGCGCGGCGGCCACCGCGTCGGACACGCCCCGCCGGCGACGCAGCAGGGCCGGCAACGGTCGGCGGAATCCGGCCGCCAGGTCCAGGTTGTCCACCACGGACAGTTCCTCGAACACCACCGACGTCTGGAAGGTACGGCCCACGCCGGCCCGGACGATGCGGTGCTCGCGGCGGCCGACCAGTTCCCGGCCGTCGAACCGCACCGACCCGGAAGCCGGCCGGGTGAGACCGGTGATCACGTCGATCAGCGTGGTCTTGCCGGCGCCGTTGGGTCCGATGAGGAACCGCAGCTCCCCCCGCCGCAGCGTGAAGTCCAGGTCGGTCAGGGCGTGGAAGCCGGAGAACACCACGTTCAGCCCGCGCACCTCCAGCAGCGCCTCACTCACGTGCTCACCTCCTGCGGCCGGTCCGCCCCGGCCGGATACGACACCGGGCGGAGAGGACCACGCCGGGCCCACCGGTCGCGGAGCTGCCCGGCCAGACCCGCGATCCCCCGCGGCGCCCACACCATGACCACCACGAACAGCGCGCCCTGGACGTACAGCCAGCTATCCGGGAGTTCCTCGCTGAACACGGTCTTGGCGTAGTTGAACAACAACGCCCCGCCGACCGCGCCGGCCAGCGAGTAGCGCCCGCCGATGGCCACGCCGATCAGCAGTTCCAACGACGCGACGACGCCCAGGTTGGCCGGCGTGAGCAGGCCCACCACCGGCACGAACAGCGCGCCCGCGACACCGGCCAGCGCCGCCGAGACGGCGAACGCGACCGTCTTCACCAGCGCCGGGTCGTAGCCCAGGAAGCGCACCCGGTCCTCCCCGTCGCGGATCGCCACGAGGAGCTGCCCGTACCGGCTGGCCGCCAGTTGCCGTACGCCCAGATAGGCCAGGCCGAGCACGAGCGCGACGATCAGATAGAGGAGGCGCCGGTCGGCGTCGTCGTAAAGGTCCAGCCCGAAGAAGTGCTGGATGTTCGTCAGGCCGTTGGTGCCGCCGGTGAGACCCTGCTGACCCACCAGCAGGATCACGAAGGCCGCGGCCAGCGCCTGGGACAGCACCGCGAAGTACGCGCCGCGCACCCGCTGCCGGAAGACCAGCGATCCCAGCAGCACCGCCACCACCACCGGCAGCAGCACCACCATGACCAGCGTGAACACCGGGTTGGCGAACGGCTTCCAGAGCAGCGGCAGCGACTCCACGCCGCTCCAGGACATGAAGTCCGGGAGCTTGCCCGGCCCCGCCTCGGCCAGCTTGAGATGCATGCCCATGGCGTAGCCGCCGAGCCCGAAGAAGACCCCCTGGCCGAGGGTGAGCATGCCGCCGCGGCCCCAGGCCAGGGCGATGCCGACCGCGACAATCGCGTAGCACAGGTATTTCGCCAGCAGATCCAGCCGGAACGGGCTGAGCACCAGCGGCGCCACCACGAGCAGCAGCACCGCGGAGACGGCTAGACCCGCCGGGGCCACGAGCCGCCTCACGACAGCGCCCGCGACCGGAGCACGAACATGCCCTGCGGTCGCACCTGGAGGAAGCCGATGACCACCGCGAAGACCACCACCTTGGCGAAGCTGGCCCCGTTCGCGGTCCAGAACTCGACGAAACTGTTCAACACGCCGAGCGTGAAGGCCGCGATCACCGCCCCGCGCAACTGGCCCAGCCCGCCGGCGACCACCACCAGGAAGGCGTCCACGATGTACGCGCTGCCCAGCGTCGGCCCGACCGGGCCGATCAGGGTCAGCGCGACGCCAGCCAGCCCGGCCAGGCCCGAACCGACGAAGAAGGTGAGCTGGTCCACCCGCTCGGTGGCCACCCCGCTGACCGCGGCAAGCTGCCGGTTCTGCATCACCGCCCGCATCCGCCGCCCCTGCTTGAGACGGGCCAGGTACCAGGAGATGCCGACCACGCAGCCGACCGCGAGCACCAGGATGAAGATCCGGTTGTACGGGATGCGCAGCCCGCCCAGATCGACGCCACCGGTGAGCCAGCCGGGCGCGCGTACCTGCACGTTGGGCGCGCCGAAGATGTCCCGGGCTAGTTGTTGCAGGATCAGGCTGACACCGAACGTCAGCAGCAGGGTGTCCAGCGGGCGGCCGTAGAAGCGCCGGATCAGCACTCGTTCCAGGACCAGCCCGAGCAGTCCGGCCACCACGAACGCGACGGGCAGCGCGGCCAGCACCGCCTGTCCCCCGGCCAGCGGCTGCAGCACGTACGCGGTGTAGGCGCCGGCCATGATGAACTCCCCGTGCGCCATGTTGATCACGCCCATCTGTCCGAACGTGAAGGTCAGGCCCAGCGCGGCGAGCAGCAGCACCGCGCCGATGCTCGCCCCGATGACCAACTGGTTGAGGGCGCCCATCAGGCGAGCCCCGCCGCCCACGGGTAACTCTTGAGATACGGGTCCGGCTTGATCGGCTGTCCGGAGTTCCACACCTCCTTGATCTGGCCGTCCGGCTGGATCACGCCGATCCGCGCGGTCTTGTAGACGTGCTGGTTCTCGCCGTCGATGGTGACCTTGCCCTCGGGCAGGTCCAGGCTGATCCCGGCCGCCGCCTTCTTGACCGCGTCCACCTCGACGCTGCCCGCCTTGTTGGCCGCGGCGGCCCACAGCTTGACCGCGTTGTACCCGGCCTCCATCGGGTCGGAGGTCACCTTGTCCGCGCCGTACTTCGCCCGGTACGCCGTGACGAACGCGTCGTTGGTGGCGCCCGGCGTGGTCTGGTAGTAGTTCCAGGCCACGAGGTGACCGGCCACGTTGGCCGGTCCGATGCCGGCCACCTCCTCCTCAGCCACGCTGACCGACACCGTCGGCATGGTGTCCGCGGTGAACCCGGCGCTGCGCAACTGCTTGAAGAACGCCACGTTGCTGTCGCCGTTGAGGGTGTTGAAGACGATGTCCGGCTTGGCCTGGCCCAGCTTGTTGACGATGGTGGAGTACTCGGTGTTGCCCAGCGGGGTGTACTCCTCGCCGATCACCCGCATGCCGTTCGCACCCGCGTACGCCTTGATGATCTTGTTCGCGGTGCGCGGGAAGACGTAGTCGCTGCCCACCAGGAAGATCGTCTTCTTGCCCTTCTCCTTGAGATAGTCCAGCGCCGGAACGATCTGCTGGTTGGTGGTCGCCCCGGTGTAGAAGATGTACGGCGAGCTCTCCAGCCCCTCGTACTGCACCGGGTACCAGAGCAGTTGCTTGTTGCGCTCGAACACCGGCAGCATCGCCTTGCGGCTGGCCGACGTCCAGCCGCCGAAGGTGGTCGCCACCCGGTCCTCACTGATCAGCTTCTGCGCCTTCTCGGCGAACGTCGGCCAGTCGGAGGCACCGTCCTCGACCACCGGTTCGAGCTTCTTGCCCAGGACCCCGCCCGCGGCGTTGACCTGCTCGATGGCGAGCAGCTCGGAGTCGCGCACGGTCACCTCGCTAATCGCCATGGTGCCGCTCAGCGAATGCAACACACCGACCTTGATGGTGTCTCCGTCGGCGCGGCCGGAATCCGGATCGTCCACGCAGGCGGACATCGAGACCACAACGGACGACACCATCAGGAGGGAGAGGAGAATGCGGGCTCGTTGGTGGAGTGACATGCGGCTGTCCCTTCGCCCGTGGAGTTGATCCGAAAGCTAGGAACGGCGAGTTTCACTCCGAGTATCGAAACATGTCGAATGAGTTAACTCGTCCATCTCCGCGCGTCATCCTCCGCGCGACGGACCCATGACACCCGCCGCTCGCGGGACGACACCCTTGGCGCCGCCGCGCCACACTGCGAGGCATGATGCGACGCACCCTGACCGTCCTCATCGCCTCGACCGCACTCACCGCCTCCACAGCCCTGGCCGCCTCCACGGCCCTGGCCGCACCCGCCGGTGCGAACGCGGCGACCACCGCGGCGACCGCCGGCGCGACCGCCACCATTGGCCGGCCCAACCGCGCCCTGCTGCAGCGACAGCTCGACGCGGTGCACGCCGCCGGGATGCCCGGCGCCTTCGCCGAGGTCCGCGACGGCCGCCGCACCGTCCGGCTGGCCACCGGCGTGGCCGACATCGAGACCGGCGCGCCGGTCCGGCCCGGCATGCGGCATCGGATCGGCAGCATCTCCAAGACCTTCGTGGCCACCACCATGGTCCAGCTCGCCGCGGAACACCGGGTGGCGCTGGACGCGCCGATCGGGCGCTACCTGCGCCACGGCCTGCTCCCGGCCGACCTGGCCCGCGAGGTCACCGTCCGGATGCTGCTGAACCACACCAGCGGCATCGGCGACTACGACACCGAACTACTCACCTCCCCGCAGGACCTGATCGACCTGGGCCGCACCACGTACCGTCCGGAGGAGCTGGTGCGCATCGGCGCCGGCGCCGGATCGACGAACGCGCCCGGGGCGGCATGGTCCTATTCGAACACCAACTATGTGCTCGCCGCCCTGATCATCGAACACCTCACCGGGCACAGCTACCGGTGGGAGATCTACCGGCGCATCCTGCGCCCGCTGCATCTGCGCCACACCACGTTCGAAGGCGCCGACCCGGACATCCACGGCCCGCACATGCACGCGTACGTGCCCTGGCCGCCGGACGGCGCGCTGCGCGACTTCACCCGCTACAACATGAGCTGGGCCTACGGAGCCGGGGAGATGGTGTCCACGGCGGCCGACGTGAACACGTTCTTCCGAGCGCTGCTGGGCGGACGGCTGCTGAGCACACACTGGCTGGCCGAGATGAAGGTCACCGTGCCGGTGGACCCGGGGCAGACCGGCGCCGGCGGGTACGGCCTGGGCCTCGCGACCGCCACGCTGCCCTGCGGCATCTTCTGGGGACACGACGGCGGCACCATCGGCCACCAGACCATCTCCCTGCACAGCGAGGACGGCCGCGTCCAGGTGACGTACGCGCACAACATGGCCTACTACCAGAACTCACCGAACGAGCTGCATCCCATCGACGCGGCCCTCGTCCAGTTCCTGACCACCGCACTCTGTGGGTCCACCCCGGCCGGCTCCGCCACCCGGACCGCACCGCCGGACCTGCAACGCTCCCTGCCCGACCTGCGACGCGCCGCCGCGGCCACCACCGCGGTGCGCTGATCCGGGCCGGCGCGCCGATCCGGCCCGGTCCGGGTCAGCGGGCCGCGACGGCCGGGGCCAGATCGCCGTCCGGCGGCAGCCAGGTGGAGGCGTCCGCTTCCACCTGGTCGCCGGACCGGATGTCCTTCACCGTGTCCGGCTCGCCGGGGAACCACACGAACGGGATGCCGCGGCGTTCCGCGAACCGGATCTGCTTGCCGAACTTCGCCGCGCTCGGCGCCACCTCCGTCGCGATGCCGCGGCTGCGCAGCGCCGACGCGATCCGGTCGCAGTCGCGGCGGCGCTCCTCGCTCGGCAGCGCCACCACCACGCACGTCGGCACCTGACGCGACACCGACAGCGCGTCCTGGCCGAACAGCAGGCCCAGCAGCCGAGAGACGCCGACCGAGATGCCCACGCCCGGGAAGCGCTCGGAGCCGGAAGACGCCAGGTTCTCGTACCGGCCGCCCGAGCACACCGACCCGAAGCGCTCGTAGCCGCGCAGTTGCGTCTCATACACCGTGCCGGTGTAGTAGTCGAGGCCGCGGGCGATCCTCAGGTCCGCGACCACCAGCCCCGGCGCGTGCTCCGCGGACGCCTCCACCACCCGCACCAGCTCCTCCAGGCCCTCGTCGAGCAGCGGGTCGGACACGCCCAGCGCGCGCACCCGGTCGGCGAACGAGCCGTCCGCGGCGGAGATCCCGGCAAGCGCGAGACACGCCGCCGCCTGCGCGTCACTCGCCCCGGCCGTCTCCACCAGCAGCGCGGACACCTTCTCCGGGCCGATCTTGTCGAGCTTGTCCACGGTGCGCAGCACCTGATCGGTGTCGGACAGGCCGAGGCCACGGTAGAAACCCTCGCACACCTTGCGGTTGTTCACCTGGATGCGCGGCTCGGGCACCGGCAACGAGCGGAACACGTCCGCCAGCACCAGCGGCATCTCGGCGTCGTAATGGAACGGCAGCGTGTCGCGGTCCACCACGTCGATGTCGGCCTGCAGGAACTCCCGGTAGCGCCCCTCCTGCGGCCGCTCACCCCGCCACACCTTCTGGATCTGATAGCGGCGGAACGGGAAGTGCAGCCGGCCGGCGTTCTCGGTGACGAACCGGGCGAACGGCACGGTCAGGTCGAAGTGCAGGCCGAGCGCGTCGTCCCCGCCGCCGGACGCCGGATCCTCTTGCAGACGCCGCAGCAGGTAGACCTCCTTGGAGGTCTCCCCCTTGCGCAGCAACTGGTCCAGCGGCTCCACCGCGCGCGTCTCCAGCGGCGCGAAGCCGTACAGCTCGAAGGTCCGCCGGATGGTGTCGACGACGTTCTGCTCGATGATCCGCTGCGGCGGCATCCACTCGGGGAAGCCGGAAATGGGCACTGGGTACTCCGTCTTCCGTCAGGTCGTGCTGGAAACTGGGGTCTTGACTGCGGGACCTACCGGGCGGCGGCCAGATCCCGCAGGAACGGATTGGTCGCGCGCTCCCGGCCGATGGTGGTGGCCGGACCGTGGCCGGGAAGCACGACCGTGTCGTCGGGCAGCGGCAAGACCTTGTCCCGCAGGCTGACCCGCATCGTCTCGCCGTCGCCGCCGGGCAGGTCGGTGCGCCCGATGGAGCCCGCGAACAGCACGTCGCCGGAGAGGCAGAGCTGTTCCGCGTCGAACGACGCGGCGGCGCCGGGCAGCCGGAACATCACCGACCCGCCGGTATGGCCCGGCGCATGGTCGACGGTGATCTCCAGGCCGGCCAGCGCCAGCGTCGCGCCGTCGGTCAGCTCGGCCACATCCTCCGGTTCCGCGTACGGCAAGCTGGCACCCAGTTGGGCTAGGTCCATGCTCAGGCCCTTGGCCGGGTCGGCCAGCATCTCCCGGTCGCCCGGATGCACGTACGCCGTGACGCCGCGCGCCCCGCAGACCGGCGCGACGGAGAACGTGTGGTCGAGGTGGCCATGGGTGAGCAGCACCGCCGCCGGTTGCAGCCGGTGCTCGGCGAGCACCTCGTCGAGCCGGTCGAGCACGCCGATGCCCGGGTCGACGATCAGGCACTGCTCGCCGGGACCAGGGGCGACGACGTAGCAGTTGGTACCGAACGCCGCGGCCGGGAAGCCGGTCACGAGCACGGCGTACCCCCTTCGCGAAAAAGCGATGTAGATCCTACCGAGCCTAGCCGGACGGCCGCACACCACATTCTCAGGCCGTAGCCGTACACTCTTGCGGGCGTGAGGCGTGGCACACCCGCGCCGGCGGTGACGCTCGCGCCGACAGCGACGAGGAAGGCAGCACTCGGTGGCACCCAGCAAGGACCGGCAGCGCAAAATGGCGCGCGCGAAATACGACCGGCAGATGGCACGCCGTGCCGCACGGGAGCGTCGGCGCCGGCGCATCCAGGCCGGCGTGGGCGCTGGCGTGGCGGTCGTGCTGATCGCGGTCGGTGTGGCCTGGCTGGGCGGCGTCTTCGACTCCAAACCCGATGATCCCACCGCGGCGGACGTGTGCGCGTGGACACCGCAGAGCGCCGAGAGCAACCCGGACCTCAAGGACGTGGGCACGCCGCCGACCAGCGGCCTGCCAACGTCCGGGACCGAGGCGATGACCGTCACTACCAACCAGGGCGACCCCATCGTGGTGGATCTCGACCTCACGTCGGCGCCGTGCAGTGCGGCAAGCCTGCGCTACCTGGCGAGCAAGAACTTCTACGACAACACCGAGTGCTACGAGATCACCACCGAGGGCGCGCTGCACTGCGGCGACCCCAGCGGCACCGGACAGGGTGGACCCACGTACAGCTTCTATGACGAGAACGTGCCGCCCGCCCCGGCGCCCTCCGCCTCGGCCACTCCGGACGCGGCGCCGCTCTACCCCACGGGCACCGTGGCGCTGACCGGCGTCCCACCGGGCACGAACGGCAGCCAGTTCCTGATTTTCCTCAAGGACTACGACCCGAAGGATCCGCAATACCCGATCGTCGGCACGGTTTCCAGTGGCATGGACACCGTCACGAAGATCGGCAAGATCCCGACGGTGGACAATGGATCCGGCGCCGAGGTCAAGCCGAAGGAGAAGGTCGTCGTGCAGTCGCTGACCGTCGGCGCCGCTCCCGCTCCGTCCGCGAGCACCGCATCCTGACACGCGAGGCAGACACCACAGGAGGAAGACCGTGTCGTCGATAAAGGACCGGCAGCGCGCGGCGGCGCGGGCCCGGCTTGAGAAGGAGATGGCCGAGCGCGCCGAGGCCGCACGCAAGCGCCGCCAGAAGCAAGCCATCATCGGCTCGGCCATCGCCGTCGTCGTGATCGCCGGCGTGGCCGTGTGGCTGGTCAGCAGCCTCGGCTCGGACGACGACACGAAGACCAATGCTGCGGCCCCGCCCGCGGGCACGGTGGCCTGCAAGTGGATCCCGGAGAGCGGGGACACCGGGGCCAAGGTCAAGGACGTCGGCACTCCCCCGCCGAACGCGCCGAACACCGGCACCGACACGCTGACCATGAGCACCAACCTGGGCGCCATCACGGCCACCGTGGACCGCTCCAAGGTGCCGTGCACCGCCGCTGCGTTCGAGTACCTGGCGAGCAAGAACTTCTGGGACAACACGAAGTGCCACCGCCTGGTTACCGAGGGCATCAAGGTGCTGCAGTGTGGCGACCCGACCGCAACCGGCAAGGGATACCGGGACACCGACGGCACGGGCGGCCCGAGCTTCCGGTACGCCGAGGAGAACCTGCCCACGTCGGCGACCCCGGCCTACCCCGAGGGCACCCTCGCGATGGCGAAGACGCAGGCGGCGAGCAGCACCGGCAGTCAGTTCTTCATCGTCTACGGCGACACCGAGCTGCCGCCGGACTACACCGTGCTCGGCAAGGTCACCAAGGGCATGGAGATCGTCAAGGACGTGGCGAAGGCGGGCAGCGACGACGCGAACCAGCCGGGCGACGGCCACCCCAAGAAAGAGGTCGTCATCAAGGATCTGACCATGGCCGCAGCCTGACCAAGGCGTGGGCGGGGTGGGGTTACTCCCCACCCCGCCACCCCACCACCCCGCCACCCCACGCCGCCACCCCGCCCCGCCGCCACCCCACGCCGCCCCGTCGCCCCGCCGCGCCCACCCCCCCCACCCCGTCGATCTTGGACTTTTCGGGCCGGTTCCCACACGGCATTCCCGACTTGTCCGACCAGGAAGTCCAAGATCGGCCGCCCAGGGACGCGCTGCCGAGTCGATCTTGGACTTAGCGGTCGGACAAGTCGGTAATTCCGCGCTTAGTCGGGCACCTTAAGTTCAAGATCGACGGCCGTGGACGGGCCGAACATCAGACAAGCGACCACGGCAGTACGCGCGGGCGGGCACGTCGAGCCGCGGCAACGGGCTGTCGGCTGCCGGACGTCGCCACTGCCCTCACTCCGGTGGAACGCGGCAGGTCAGGCGCCCGACGTGACGCGGTAGGCGTCGAACACGCCGTCCACCTTGCGCACCGCGGCCACCAGATGCCCGAGGTGTTTCGGGTCTGCCATCTCGAAGGTGAACCGGCTGACCGCCACGCGGTCCCGCGTCGTGGTCACCGTGGCGGACAGGATGTTCACCCGCTCCTCGCTCAGCACGCGGGTCACGTCCGCCAGCAACTTCTGCCGGTCCAGCGCCTCCACCTGGATCGCCACCAGGAACGTCGACGCGCTGGTCGGCTTCCAGTTCACCTCGACGACCCGCTCCTGCTGCGCACGCAGGTCATCCGCGTTCGCGCAGTCGTCGCGGTGCACGCTCACCCCGCCGGAGCGGGTCACGAAACCGAAGACCGAGTCGCCGGGCACCGGCGTGCAGCATCGCGCCAGCTTCACCCACACGTCCGTGACGCCCTTGACCACCACGCCCGGGTCCTGAGCCGCGCTGCGGTTGCGCGGCGGCCGGGTCGCGACGGCGGTCTCCGCGATGTCCTCGACCGCGCCTTCCTCGCCGCCGAAGCCGGCGACCAGTTTCTGCACCACGGACTGGGCGGACACGGTGTTCTCACCCACCGCCGCGTACAGCGAAGCGACATCGCCCAGGTGCAGATCGCGCGCGATCGTGGTGAGGTTTTCGCTGGTCAGCATGCGTTGCAGAGGCAGGCCCTGCTTACGCATCGCCTTGACGATCGACTCCTTGCCGACCTCGATCGCTTCCTCGCGGCGTTCCTTGTTGAAGAACTGCCGGATCTTCGTGCGGGCCCGCGGGCTCTTGACGAAGCCCAGCCAGTCCTGAGTCGGGCCGGCCGTCGCGGACTTCGACGTGAAGATCTCGATGACGTCGCCGTTGGACAGCGGCGACTCCAGCGGGACCAGCTTGCCGTTCACCCGGGCACCGATGCACTTGTGCCCGACCTCGGTGTGCACCGCGTAGGCGAAGTCCACCGGCGTCGACCCGGTGGGCAGCGGGATGACGTCGCCCTTCGGCGTGAAGACGTAGACCTCCTGGCTGGAGAGGTCGAACCGGAGCGCGTCCAGGAACTCGGACGGGTCGCTCGCCTCACGCTGCCAGTCGAGCAGTTGCCGCAGCCAGGTCATCTCGTCGATGTGCGCCGGCGGGCCGACGATCGTCGCGCCCTTCTGCTCCTTGTATTTCCAGTGCGCCGCGATGCCGAATTCCGCCGTGCGGTGCATCGCGAATGTGCGGATCTGCATCTCGACCGGCTTGCCGCTGGGTCCGATGACCGTCGTGTGCAACGACTGGTACATGTTGAACTTCGGCATCGCGATGTAGTCCTTGAACCGGCCGGGCACCGGCTGCCAGTTCGCGTGGATCACGCCCAGCGCGGCGTAACAGTCGCGGACCGTGTCGACCAGGACGCGCACGCCGACGAGGTCGTAGATGTCGTTGAAGTCCCGCCCCCGCACGATCATCTTCTGATAGATCGAGTACAGATGCTTCGGCCGGCCGGTGACCTCCGCCTTGATCTTGGCGGCCTTCAGGTCGAGCTGGACCTTGTTGGTCACCTGGCGCAGCAGCGCCTCGCGCTGCGGCTGGTGTTCCCCGATCAGCCGGTTGATCTCCTCGAACCGCTTCGGGAACAGGGTGCCGAAGGCGAGATCCTCCAGCTCCCACTTGATGGTGTTCATGCCCAGCCGGTGCGCCAGCGGAGCGAGGATCTCCAGGGTCTCCTTGGCCTTCTGCTCCTGCTTCGGACGCGGCAGGAACGTCAGGGTACGCATGTTGTGCAGCCGGTCCGCCAGCTTGATCACCAGCACGCGCGGGTCCTTGGCCATCGCCACGACCATCTTGCGGATCGTCTCCGCCTTCGCCGCGTCGCCCAGTTTCACCCGATCGAGCTTGGTCACGCCGTCGACCAGCAGGGCCACCTCGCCGCCGAAGTCGGCACGCATGGCGTCCAGTGAATAGTCGGTGTCTTCGATCGTGTCGTGCAGCAGCGCGGCCACCAGCGTGGTGGTGTCCATGCCGAGGTTCGCCAGGATCGTCGCCACGGCCAGCGGATGCGTGATGTACGGGTCGCCGGACTTGCGGTACTGCCCCGAGTGCCACCGGGCGGCCACATCGAACGCGCGTTGCAGCGCACGCCCGTCCGCCTTGGGGTGGCTGGCGCGGTGCGTGGCGATCAGCGGTTCGAGCACCTCGCTGACCTGGGCGCTCTGCCACGGCGCGTTGAAACGGGCGAGACGGGCACGCACCCGGCGACCGGTCGGCGCGCTGGCCAGGCCGAACCCGCCGCCCGGCTCATCACCGGGGGCCAGGGGCTGCGTGACTTCAAGATCATGAGTCGCGTCGTCGGCCGGCGCGGCTCGTGCGTCATCGCCGGGCGCGCCGTTCGCATCACCCGGCTGCACCGTGTCCTCCGTCGAAGGAGCGACGTCGTTGGACACCGGCCTCCTCACCCTGCCCCAAGTAGAAACCTGCCCAGTCAGGCGCTGCACGGCCGGAACCGCCCGGTTCACACGCGCGGCCGGACCTGGTGGCCCGCGACCATGCGCAGCGTCCTGGCCTGGGACGTGCCCGCCATCCTACCCGCCTGTTGTTCCCCGGTGGCCGGAGCCGAACCCTCGACCGGGCCGGGCACGGCGGCGGTCCGCCGCCGTCAAACCGTCAGAACGGCATGAACCTCGCGCGGCGCCACCCGTTTGCGCCCCTCCAGGAATCCGAGCTCCAGCAGCACGCTGAACCCCGCCACGCTCCCGTTCGCCTGCACGATCAGGTCCAGCGCCGCGCCCGCGGTGCCCCCGGTTGCGAGCACGTCGTCCACCAGCAGCACCCGCTGGCCGGTCATGAAGGCATCCTGGTGCACTTCCAGCGTGGCCTCGCCGTACTCCAACGAGTACGAGGCGGAGTAGGCCGCCCGCGGCAGCTTGCCCGCCTTGCGGATCGGCACCACACCGGCCCCGGTCGCATAGGCGATGGCGGCGGCGACCACGAACCCGCGCGCCTCGATGCCCGCCACCACGTCGAACGAGTCCGGCCCGTGGTGGGCCACAATGCCGTCGACCACCTGACGGAACGCAGGCCCGTCGGCGAACAGCGGCATCAGGTCCTTGAAGACGATGCCTGGCTGGGGAAAGTCGGGAACGTCGAGCACCCGTCCGGCGACGAGCGCGGCCATGTCCTGATCGGTCACGTGCACACCCTACTCAGCCCGCGCCGGACACTCGCGCCGCCACCACGCGGCCGGACCCGACGAGCCGGCCGGGCCGCTTGGTGCGTCCGGCGGGCTCGTCGATGCTGGTCCTCGATCAGCGGCGTTTGCCGCCGGGACGGTTCCCCCCGGGACGGCCACCGCGATTGGTGTTGCGCTTGCCGGTGGGCCGGGCGCCGGGCCGCGGCGTGGTACCGGCCATCGACGGCACCGGCGTCTCGTCGTTGTCGTCCGCCTCCGACGAGGACGACCCGGCCGACGATGCTGCGGCGCGCTTGCGCTCGCCACGCGCGACGTCCGAGGAGCGCTGCCCGGTCCGCCGGGCCGTCACCCGTGCGTTGTGCGACCGGATCCGCGGCTCGGCGTCCTTGAGAACGGTGAGCAGCGGCGACGCGAACATGATCGACGAGATCACGGCGAGCGCCATGCCGACGAACAGCACCAGGCCCAAGTCCTTCAGCGTGCCCGCGCCGAGCAGGCCGGCGCCGATGAAGAGCAGACCACCGACCGGCAGCAACGCCACCAGGCTGGTGTTGATCGACCGCATCAGCGTCTGGTTCACCGCCAGGTTGGTGGCTTCCGCGTACGTGCGCAGGCTGCCCGCGGTGATCCCCCGGGTGTTCTCCTGCACCTTGTCGAACACCACCACCACGTCGTAGAGCGCGAAACCCAGGATGGTCAGGAAGCCGATCACGGTGGACGGCGTGACCTCGAAGCCGACGAGTGAATAGACGCCCGCGGTGAGCACCAGGTCGAGCAGCAGCGAGGACACCGCGGCGACCGCCATCCGCCACTCGAACCGGATCACCAGGTAGCCCAGCACCAGCACCAGGAAGATGCCCAGGCCCAGGAGCGCCTGCCGGGTCACCTGCGCGCCCCACGCCGCCGAGACGCGGTTGTCGCTGATCTCCCCCTGCCGCACGCCGAGGTCGGCGACGAGCGCCTGCTTGACCGCGGTCGCCTCGGGCTGGGACAGCGACGTCGTGCGCACCGAGTAGGTGGCGTCGCCGCCGTTACCCACCCGCTGCGCGATGCCGACCTTGGTCTCGGGCGGCACATCGGCGGAGTCGATGGCCCGCTGCACCGCGGTCTGTGCCTCGTCCTGCGTGCCGACGCTGGCCGGCATGATGAACTGGGTGCCGCCGGAGAACTCGATGCCCAACTCGAAGTTACGCACCCCGAAGCTGACGATCGCGACCACCACCAGCAGGGCCGCGGTCAGGAACCAGGTGCGGCGCCGGCCGATGATGTTGAGGTCCGCCTCGCCGCGGTAAAGGCGGTCGGCAAATCCCTTGCTGGCCACGTCAGGCCTCCTTCACGCGGGACGGGCGGGTGCCGGCCGGTTCCTCGGCCGCGGCGCGTTTGAGGGCGCGTCCGAGCCCGCTGACCCGGGGCGACATGAACGCCTTGGTGTTCGCGAACATCGTCATGATCGGATGCCGGAACAGGAAGACGACCACGAGGTCGAGGACGGTGGCCAGGCCCAGCGCGAACGCGAAGCCCTTCACCGCGCCGATGGACACGATGTAGAGCACCACCGCGGCCATCACGGTGATGGTGTTGGCGGAGATGATGGTACGCCGCGCACGGGCCCAAGCGCGGGGGACGGCGCTACGCGGACTTCGCCCCTCGTGGATTTCGTCCTTGAGCCGCTCGAAGTAGATGACGAACGAGTCCGCGGCGACACCGAGCGACACGATGAAGCCGGCGATGCCCGGCAGCGTGAGCGTGAAGCCGGTAGTGCGGCCCAGGAAGACCAACGCACCGAAGGTGAGCAGGCCGGACAGCACCAGGCTGAGGAAGATCACCGTGCCCAGCAGGCGGTAGTAGAAGAACGCGTACACCACCACGAGCGCCATGCCGATGCCAGCCGCCAGCAGACCCGCCTTGAGCTGCTGGGTGCCCAGCGTGGCGGAGACCGTCTGGGTGGTGGTCGGCTCGAACGTCACCGGCAGCGCGCCGTACTTGATCTGGTTCGCCAGCTCACGGGCCGACTCGGGAGTGAACTGGCCGGTGATCTGCGACTGGCCGGTCAGCACGCCCTGGATCTCCGGGGCCGAGATGATCTCCTTGTCCAGCACCACGGCGACCAGGCAGTGGGTCGCGCTCGGCGAGACCGCCTGCGCGGCCTGCAGGCATGTGTCGTCCGGTGCGGGGGTGAACGCCTCGCGGGTCAGCGCCGCCCACTTCTTCTGCCCCTCGGAGGTGAAGTTGAGCGAGACGACCCACTGACCCTGTTGCTGGTCGAGCTGCGGCGAGGCGCTGGCGATGTCGGTGCCCACCACCTTGGCCACGTCCAGGTACATCTTCGCGCCCGACTGGCAGGTGGTGACCTTGGCGTCCTTGTTGTCGATCGCGCCGTTGCGCCGCTCGTTCAACTGCTTGCAACTGATGGTCGGCACGTTGAACTGCATCTCCGGGGTCAGCGCGTCCACCTCGGGACCGGTGAGCTTGGCGAACGGGGCGAACACCTTGCCCGCGGTCGGGTCCTGGCTGAGGTCCACCGGGTCCTTGAGCGCGCTGGCCGCCTGCCACGCGGCCGCGCCGACCTTCTTCTCCACCGCGGCCCGGCGCGACTCGACGTCGGCGGGCACCGGCGCGGACGCCGACGCCGACGGTTCGGCGGCCGGCGCCGACGGGCCGCCGCTGGGCGCCGGTGCCAGCGCCGGCTCGCCGCCACCCTGGCCGCCGGAGCCGCCCTGGCCACCGGAGCCACCCTGGCCACCGGAGCCGCCCTGGGCGTCGGAGCCGGCCGGGGCCGGCGCGCTGGACGCGGCCGGCGCGCTGCCGCTGGGCGCCGCGCTGGGCACCGCGGACGGCGGATTGAGCGCCGTCGCGGAGACGTCACCGGTCGCCTTGAGCACCTTGCGGAAGCGCATCTGCGCCGCCTGCCCGACGTTCTTGAGCTGGTCGTCGGCCTTGCCGGCGAGGGACACCACGATGTTGCGGTCGCCCTCGATGACCACCTCGGCCTCGGACACGCCGAGCGCGTTGACGCGGCTCTCGATGATCTTCCGCGCCTCCTGCATGCTCGACTGCGGCGGCACCTGGCCGTTCGCGGTCAGCGAGGCCTGGTACGTCGCCTGGGTGCCGCCGATCAGGTCGAGACCCAGCTTGGGATGCAGCCGGTCGGTGAAGCTGCCCTTCGCGCCCCCGGCGAAGAAGACGAGCAGGTACAGGACGACGAAGATCAGGCCGAGCACGGCGAGTTGCCGTCCGGGATGCATCCGTCCCTGTGGTGGTCGTGCCACGGCTGGTGTCTCCTCGTGCATTCTCCGCCCCGGCGCACGGCGGCGGGGCTGCGGTGGTGAGCGGCGACGCTCCGGGTGGTGAGGTGCGGACGCAATTATCCACGCCGATGGAGACCGCCCGGGGCCGGATCGGCCGGGGACGATCGAACCGGCCCCGGGCGGACCCGCGGGCCGGCCGCCAGCGCTGCGTCAGTCGTTCTTGCGGGTCTCGACGACCGGGCTCTCCGCCACCGGCTCGTCGGCGACGACCGGCTCGTCGGCCACCGGCTCCTCCTCGACGGCGGACTCCGGCTTGCTGACCACCCGGGCAATCGCGGGACGGGCGAACCGCGCCGGCACACCGGGCGCGATCTCGACCGTGACCACGTCGTCGTCCACCGAGGTGACGGTGGCGTGCAGGCCGCCGATGGTGACGATGTCGTCGCCGGGGCCAAGCGACGCCTGCATCGCCTGAGCCTCCCGGCGCCGCTTCTGCTGCGGGCGGATCATCATGAAGTACATGACGCCGAAGAGCAGGATGATCACAAGAAGAGGCACGAAGCTGCCGCCGCCCTGCGCTTGAGCTGCGAAAGACACCAAGAAGACCTTCCGTGGGGCCTCCGGCGCGGCACGCTGCGGCGGATGAGCGCACCGCAACGGCACACGACGGGGCGATAGAGACAATCAGCGTTCGAACGGCGGCGAGTCTAATCCCTCTACCTGGGAACTTCCCAAGCGACTCGGGTCTCGTTCACATTACGAGGAGATTTCAGCCGTCTCGGGTGAACAGGTCGGCCTGGACCGCACCCCGGCCGTCGGAGGGCGGGGACTTGCCGAGATGGTGCCATCCGGCATCGGTCGCCACCCGGCCCCGCGGCGTGCGGGCCAGCAGGCCGGCCCGGACCAGGAACGGCTCGCACACCTCCTCCACCGTGTCGGCCTGCTCCCCCACCGCCACGGCGAGCGTGGACAGGCCCACCGGACCGCCACGAAACGACTCGATCAAGGCACGCAGCACCGCGCGGTCCAGCCGGTCCAGGCCGAGCGCGTCGACGTCGTACACCCGCAACGCCTCCCGCGCGCAGTCGTGGTCCACCACGCCGTCCGCCCGGACCTCGGCGTAGTCGCGCACCCGGCGCAGCAGCCGGTTCGCGATGCGTGGGGTGCCCCGGGAACGGCCGGCGATCTCCGCCGCGCCGTCCGCTGTGATCGGCACCCCGAGGATGCGCGCCGACCGGTGCAGCAACGCGTCCAGGTCGGCCGGTGAATAGAAGTCGAGGTGGGCCACGAAACCGAACCGGTCGCGCATCGGCCCGGACAGCAGGCCCGCCCGCGTGGTGGCGCCGACCAGCGTGAACGGCTCCACCTCCAGCGGGATGGCGGTGGCACCGGGACCCTTGCCGACCACCACGTCGACCCGGAAGTCCTCCATCGCGCTGTAGAGCAATTCCTCGGCCGGCTTCGCGATCCGGTGGATCTCGTCGATGAACAGCACGTCGCCGGGCCCGAGCCCGGTGAGGATCGCGGCCAGGTCGCCGGAGCGCTCGATCACCGGACCGCTGGTGGTGCGGATGCCGGTCCCCAGTTCCGCGGCGACGATGTTGGCCAGGGTGGTCTTGCCCAGTCCGGGCGGACCGGACAGCAGGATGTGGTCGGGCGGCGCCCCCCGGCCCATCGCGCCCTTGAGCAACAGTTCGAGCTGGTCGCGGACGCGATGCTGGGCGATGAAGTCGCTCAGCCGCCGAGGCCGCACGCTCGCCTCGGCATCCAGCTCCTCGTCACCGGCGAACGGGGAGACCAGGTCCTCGTCGCTCATCGCGTCTTCCCGAGCAGCCGGATCGCCTGGCGCAGCAGTTGCGGGACCGGGGGCACCTCACCGTCGAGGGAGTCGGCCACCGCCGCCACCGCCTGGTCCGCTTGGGAGGCCGTCCAGCCCAGCGCGAGCAGTCCCTGGCGCACCTGGTCGGGCCACTCGCCGGCGAGCACGCCCGCACCCCCGGTCGCGGTCGCCACGGCCACCGGGCCGATCCGGTCGCGCAGTTCCAGCACCAGGCGCTCGGCACCCTTCTTGCCGATGCCCGGCACCCGGGTCAGGGCGCCGATGTCGCCCGCGGAGATCGCCCGGCGCACCGCGTCCGGCTGGTGCACGGCGAGCACCGCCTGAGCCAGCCGTGGTCCCACCCCGCTGGCCGTCTGCAGCAGCTCGAACAACTGCCGCTCGTCGTCGTCCGCGAAGCCGTACAGGGTCAGCGAATCCTCCCGGACGACCATGCTGGTGGCCAGCCTGGCCTCGGCACCGGCGGCGAGCCGGGCCAGTGTGCCCGGCGCGCACTGCACCTGCAGGCCGACGCCGCCCACCTCGATCACGACGCTGTCCGGGGATATCGCGGCCACCTGGCCGCGCACACTGGCGATCATCGTCGGGCTCCCTCGTTGTCGCCGGGACGGTTGCCGGGTGCGGTACGCCGCTGCCGGGCCGCCGCGGCCTGCTGCGCCTCCCGGAACTTGCGGGTCTGCCGGGCCACCGCCTGCCGCGCGGCGGCCCGCTGTGCGCCGCCGGCCGCGGACACCGCGGCGGCCTGCAGCCGGGCCCGGGTGCCGCCCCGCCACACATGGCAGATGGCCAGCGCCAACGCGTCCGCCGCGTCCGCCGGGCGGGGCGGCTCGTCCAGTCCCAGCAGGCGGGTGACCATCCCGGTGACCTGGGCCTTGCCGGCCGTTCCGGAACCGGTGACGGCCGCCTTCACCTCGCTCGGCGTGTACGTCTGGACGGGCAGCCGGGCCCGCGCTCCGGACAGCATCGCGACCGCACTGGCCTGCGCGGTGCCCATCACCGTCCGCACGTTGTGCTGACTGAACACCCGCTCCACCGCGACGGCTTCCGGGCGGTGCTCGGCGACCAGGCCGGCCAGCGATGAGTCCAGGTGCAGCAGGCGCAACGCGATGTCGTCGTCCGGGTCCGTGTAGACCACGTAGTAGCCGATCAGCTTGCAGGGACGGCCCGGCACGCCCTCGACCACGCCGACGCCGCACCGGGTCAGTCCCGGGTCGATGCCGAGCACGCGCACCAGACAGCCTCCCCACGTACGTGTGTTCGACACCCTAGTACGGGCACATGGTGCACCGGGCAGCGACACGCGCCCGTCCGCGGGGCCACCATGGATGACGTGCATCTCGTGCCCCCGATGGACGAGGAGCCACCGCGGGAGTTCGTGGCCTTCGTCGCGGTCCATCTGCGTGCCGCCCAGCGCGAGGCCGCCCGGCTCACCGGCGGCCCGCAACACGCGCACGAGATCTCCGGGCAGGCGCTGGCCGACGTCGGCCTGCACTGGCGCCGGCTGGCCTGGTGGAACCGGCTGTCCCGGCGCGACGGGCGCCCGCATTACCTGGACCGGCGCCTGGCGATCCGGGCCAGGCACTGGCGCGCCGACCAGATCTATCCGGTCGAGGTGCAGGTCGGACCGGCCGCAAACGGCGGCCCGGCCCGGCCGCACGCCCCGGAGCCGACGCGGACGCCACCGCCCCGGCCGCGGTCCAGCGTCGCGTTGCGCAAGACCGCCCTGCTGCCGCCGACGATGCGCGCACAACGCCGCTGCGACGCGGAGGCCGCGATCGCCTGGGCGGACGCCTATCGCCGGCACCGCCACCACGTCTATGCCCGGGTCACCGCCACCGTGGTGCTCATGCTTGTCGCCGCGGGCCACCTGGTCGCCGCCCTGCCGGACTGACGCCGAGCGGCGGGCCGGCCACGCCGGCGCCGGTCACGCGTCGATGGCCGCCATGACCTCGTCGGACACGTCGAAGTTGGCATAGATGTTCTGCACGTCGTCGCAGTCGTCGAGGACGTCGATGAGCTTGAAGACCTTGCGCGCCGCCTCCTCGTCCACCGGCACCGTCATGGTCGGCACCAGGGAGGACTCCGCCGAGTCGTACTCGATCTCGGCGGACTGCAGCGCGGTGCGGACCGCGATCAGGTCGGTCGGCTCGCTGACCACCTCGAAGCTGTCGCCGAGGTCGTTGATCTCCTCCGCGCCGGCGTCCAGCACCGCGAGCATCAGGTCGTCCTCGGAGAGCGACCCCTTCGGAACGATCACCACGCCCTTGCGGTTGAACAGGTAGGACACCGAACCGGCGTCGGCGAACGTGCCGCCGTTGCGGGTGAGCGCGGTGCGCACCTCGGTGGCCGCGCGATTGCGGTTGTCGGTCAGGCACTCGATCAGCATCGCGACGCCGCTCGGGCCGTACCCCTCATACATGATCGTCTGCCAGTCGGCGCCGCCCGCTTCCAGGCCGGAACCGCGCTTGACCGCCCGATCGATGTTGTCGTTGGGGACGGAGCTCTTCTTCGCCTTCTGGATCGCGTCGTAGAGCGTCGGGTTTCCGGCCGGGTCTCCACCGCCGGACCGCGCGGCCACCTCGACGTTCTTGATCAGCTTGGCGAACATCTTGCCGCGCTTGGCGTCGATGGCGGCTTTCTTGTGCTTGGTCGTCGCCCACTTGGAGTGGCCGGACATGCGAAACCTCCGTGTTCCCTACCGGTGTGCGGCGGATCTGTGGACCATCTCCACGAAGTGCCGATGGACGCGCAAGTCGCCGGTCAGCTCGGGGTGGAAGGCCGTGGCAAGCAGGTTTCCCTGTCGGACCGCCACAATCCTACCGGCGGCGGGCCCGCCCTCGACGCGACCCATGACCTGCACGTCCGGACCGGTCCGCTCGACCCAGGGCGCACGGATGAACACGGCATGCAGCGGCGGACCGGAAAGCGCATCGATCGCCACCGCGCCTTCGAACGAGTCGACCTGCCGGCCGAACGCGTTGCGCCGGACCACCATGTCGATCCCGCCGAACGCCTCCTGGTCGGGACGGCCGTCCAGGATCGTGTCCGCCAGCATGATCATCCCGGCACAGGAGCCGTAGACCGGAAGGCCGCCGGCGATCCGCTTGCGGATCGGCTCCAGCAGGCCGAAGGAGACCGCGAGATTGCTCATCGTGGTGGACTCGCCGCCCGGCACCACCAGGCCGTCCAGCGCCTCCAGCTCGTCCGGTCGCCGGACCGCGCACGCCTGGGCGCCGCAGTCGGTCAGCGCGCGCACGTGCTCCCGCACGTCACCCTGCAACGCCAGCACGCCGATGTTCATCGTGGTCCCCTCCCCCGCCGGTGGTCCGGGCCGCTACCAGCCGCGCTCGGCGAGCCGGTGCGGCTGCGGCACGTCCTCGACGTTGATGCCGACCATCGCCTCGCCGAGCCCGCGGGACACCTTGGCGATCACGTCCGGGTCGTCGTGGAAGGTGGTCGCCTTGACGATCGCGGACGCGCGCTGGGCCGGGTTGCCGGACTTGAAGATGCCCGAGCCGACGAAGACACCCTCGGCACCGAGCTGCATCATCATGGCCGCGTCGGCCGGGGTGGCGATGCCCCCCGCGGTGAACATCACGACCGGCAGCTTGCCCGTCGCGGCCACCTCCTTGACCAGCTCGTACGGGGCCTGCAGCTCCTTGGCCGCGACGAACAGCTCATCCAGCGGCAGGGAGGTCAGCCGACGGATTTCGGCCCGGATCGTCCGCATGTGCGTGGTCGCGTTGGAGACGTCACCGGTGCCCGCCTCGCCCTTGGAGCGGATCATCGCGGCGCCCTCGGTGATCCGGCGCAGCGCCTCGCCGAGGTTTGTCGCGCCGCACACGAACGGCACCGTGAAGGCCCACTTGTCGATGTGATTGGCATAGTCCGCGGGGGTCAGCACCTCGGACTCGTCCACGTAGTCGACGCCCAGCAACTGCAGCACCTGGGCCTCGACGAAGTGCCCGATGCGCGCCTTGGCCATCACCGGGATGGAGACCGCGCCGATGATGCCGTCGATCATGTCCGGGTCGGACATCCGGGACACCCCGCCTTGCGCGCGGATGTCCGCGGGCACCCGCTCCAGCGCCATCACCGCGACCGCGCCCGCGTCTTCGGCGATCTTGGCCTGCTCCGGCGTGACCACATCCATGATCACGCCACCCTTGAGCATCTCCGCCATTCCCCGCTTGACCTGCGCGGTCCCGGTGGCGGGCACGTTCTGTGCTGCGTCGGACATCCTCGGCTCCTCGACGTACGGATCGACGGTGTCAACCCTACGCAGATCCGGTTGCCGCACCGATGGCCAATCCACCCCCCGGTGGACTGCCCGCGCACTCGATCAGATCGCCTCGGCCGGCACCGTGCCCTCGGCCGGCACCGTGCCCTCGGGCGCCGCCGTGCTGTCCGCCGTCCTGCTGTCCGCCGTCCCGCTGTTCGCCGCCTCAGGCGACACCGCGGGTGCGGGCACCGGCAGCGCCGGCTCCACGATGTCGAAGTAGGCCGGGGCCGGATAGCGCCGCGCCATCCGCAGCAGCCGCACCACCGGGCGGCGGCGGGCGGTCAGCGCGTCGCGCACCAGATCGGTGTGCACCTGGCGGGCCAGCACCACCCGGCGGTTCGCGGCCCACAGCGCGCGCATTGCGGGCTCGGCCTCGTCCAGCCGCACCGCGGCCAGGTGACGGGTCAGGTCGTTCTCCGCCGCCTCGCGCTCCCCCGTCCCCGCGTCCAGGGCCAGCCGGGCGGCCGCGTACATCTCCACCGCCTCGGCCTTCTCGGCGACCACCGCAGCCGCCGCCGCGCGCCGCAGCAGGTGCGCGTCCAGGGCCTGGCCGGCCGACCGCGCCCGCCGGTGCACCCGCTCCACCCGATGCGCGGTCCAGGCCAGGTAGGCCGAAAGCACGACCACCACGGCGACCGCACCGGCTCCCCACCACATGCGGGGCATCGTAGTGCCCGCGGGCACCTCCGGCTCAGCCTCCGGGCCGTGGTTCCGCCCACTCCTGGTCGACCACGCGCCCCTCGATCGCCTCGATCGCCGTTGCGTAGACCTCCAGAACACGCTGCGCGACGCTCGGCCAGTCGAACGCGGCGACCGTCGCCGCGGCGCAGGAGGACATCGCGGCCCGGCGCGGCGCGTCGTCAAGCAGCTCGGCCAGCAGCGCGGTCAGCGCGTCGGCGTCGCCAACCGGGAACAGCGCGCCCGCCCGCCCGTCGTCCAGCACCCGGCGGAACGCGTCCAGGTCGCTGGCCGCGATGGCGGCGCCGGCCGCCATCGCCTCGGTCAGGATCATGCCGAAGGACTCGCCGCCGGTGTTCGGCGCCACGTACACGTCCACGCTGCGCAGCATGCTCGCCTTGGTGGCCTCCGACACCAGGCCCAGGAACTCGACCCTCTCACGCACGTCGGCCGGAAAATCGCGGTACAGCTCGGCCCGGTCGCCCGGACCGGCGACCAGCAGGCGCAGGCCGGGACGTTCGCGGGCGAGCGTGACGAACGCCGACCGCAGGACCGGGAAACCCTTGCGGGGCTCGGTGAACCGGCCGAGGAATCCCAGCGCGCCCCCGGCGCCGGGCCAGCCGGGCAGCGGTTCGGCCGCGGCGTACCGGGCCACCGCCACCCCGTTGGGGATCTCCACCGCGCCGCCGCCGAGATGCTCCACCTGCACCTTGCGGGCCAGTTCGCTCACCGCGATACGCGCGGTGATCTTCTCGATGACCAGTTGCAGCAGGCCCTGAGCGGCGGACAGCGCGCGGGAGCGGGTCATCGCGGTGTGGAAGGTGGCCACCACCGGACCCCGGGCGGACAACACCGCCAGCATCGACAGGCTCAGCGCCATCGGCTCGTGCACATGCAACACGTCGAACTTGCCGCGGGCCAGCCAGCGGCGCACCCGGGCGGTGGAGACCGGGCCGAACGCGATGCGCGCCACCGAGCCGTTGTAGGGAAACGGAAGGGCCCGGCCGGCCGGCACCACGTACGCCGGAAGGTCGGAGTCCTCGTCCGCGGGCGCCAGCACGCTCACGTGATGCCCGAGCCCGATCAGCGCCTCGGCGAGGTCGACGATGTGGTTCTGCACACCGCCCGGCACGTCGAACGAGTACGGCGAGACGATCCCGATCCGCACGGCCCGCCCCTCACAGCCACATCTTCTGCAACATGTGCCAGTCCTGGGGGTGCTCCGCGATGCCGATCGCGAAGGCGTCCGCCAGGCGCTGCGTGATCAGCCGGGTGCGTACCTCCAGATTGCCCTCGTGCGGCTCGGGCAGCTCGATGCGGCGCAACTGGGCCACCGTCCCGGTGTCCGTGAACGCCAGGTCGACCGCGAACAGCGGCGCGCCGGTGCGCAGGGCCAACAGGGCCGGTCCGGGCGGCATCCGGGTCCGCCCGCCGAAGAATTGCACCTCCATGCCGCGTGCGGACAGGTCCCGGTCGGCCAGCAACGCCACCACGTAGCCCGCCCGGGCCTTGTCGGCGAGCAGGTCCAGCGGGGCGCGCCCGCCGGTCAGCGGCAGCACCTCCATGCCGAGCTTCTCCCGGTACGCGACGAACTGCCGGAACACCGACTCGGGCTTGAGCCGCTCGGCGACCGTGATCAGCCGCCATCCGGAGACGACCACCCAGGCCGCTGCCGCGTCCCAGTTGGCCAGATGCGGCAACGCCAGGATCGCGCCGCGCCCCTCGTCCATCACCTTCGTGAACTCCGCCAGTTGCTCCACCCGGAAGTTGGCCAGCACCTGATCACCAGACTGCGACGGCAACCGGAAGGCCTCGCGCCAGTACCGCGCGTACGACCGCAGCCCGCGCCGGACCAGATCCTCCAGGTCCGCGTCGCCGACGTCCGGCCCGACCACCTGCCGCAGGTTGCGCCGCAACCGCTGGGTGCCGGGACCGTTGCCGCGGTAGGCCCGGTCCGCCGCCCGGTCGAAGATCACACGCGCCACCGGCAGCGGCAGCGCGCGCACCAGCCGCCACAGCGCCGCGTACCCGGCCCCGGTCAGTCGGTCCCTCACGCGGCGGGCACCTGCGGCTCGGAGCGGGCCGCATGGATCAGCCGCTGGCAGACGGTGACCACGCAGAGCGCGGCCAGCACCCACAACGCCGCGGGCAGGCCCCAGTCCAGGCCGGCACTGCCGAGCAGGCCACCCACACCGAGGATGACCAGGCGCTCCAGCCGTTCGGCCAGGCCCACGTCGGCGTCCAGCCCGAGGCTCTGGGCACGCGCCTTCACGTACGAGATCACCTGCGCGCCGACCAGGCTGATCAGCGCGGCGACGGCGCCACCGTACGGATTTCCCTCGGTCACCAGGTACCAGACCACCGCGGCGAACACCGCACCGTCGGCGATCCGGTCCATCGAGGAGTCGAGCAGCCCGCCGAACTTGGCCGAGCTGCCGCGCATCCGGGCCATCGTGCCGTCCAGCACGTCGGTGAGCGCGGACGCGGTGACCACCCAGGTGCCCCAGAACAGGTGACCTTTCGCGCCCAGATAGGCGCCGATGAGCACACCGACGGTGCCGGCGATGGTCACCGCGTTGGCGGACACGCCGATGCGCAGCAGGAAACGAGCGGTCGGATTGACGCCGTACGCGACGACGGCGCGTGCGGGCACGCTGACGATCTTTGCCATGGCCGTCTCACCATAACGGCGGGCGGACGGACGCGGTACGACGCGCCCCAGGCGTCGCCGTATCGTCATCGTCGCACCCGTGCGCGACTACCGGGGGTTGCGACCTCGACAGCGGTGGGTGTGGGATTCATCAACGGGGACGTAACCGCCGCGAAACGAACGAGGGAGCGTCGCCATGGCGCAGAAGACTTCGGAGAAGGGGCCAGCCGGCGGCGCGCCGGCGGTGAGTGAACCCGGCAGGGTGCGCAACGTGGTGTTGGTGGGCCACTCCGGCGCGGGGAAGACGACGCTGGTCGAGGCGCTGCTCGCCGCGACGCAGGCGATCTCCCGCGCGGGAACGGTGGCCGACGGCACCACGGTCTCCGACCATGATCCGGCCGCGGTGCGGCAGCAGCGCTCGGTGACGTTGAGCTGCGCACCACTCACGCACCGGGACGTGAAGGTCAACCTGCTGGACACCCCCGGCTACGCCGACTTCGTCGGAGAACTGCGCGCCGGCCTGCGGGCCGCGGACGCGGCGGTCTTCGTGGTCTCCGCGGACGCCGGCAGCGACGAGGGCGGCATCGAGCCGGCCACCACCGCGCTGTGGGAGGAGTGCGCCGCCGTCGGCATGCCACGCGCCGTCGTGGTCACCCGATTGGACCATCCGCGTGCCGACTTCGACCGGACCGTGCAGGAGTGCCAGGACGCCTTCGGCGACAACGTGATGCCGATCTACCGGCCCATGCTCGGCGACGACGGCCACGCGGTCGTCGGCCTGCTCGGCCTGCTCACCCTGCGGGTGCTGGACTACTCGGACGGCTACCCGCCCCGGGAGGGCCTGGCCGAGGCGCAACATCTGACACCCGTCGAGCAGGACCGCAACGACCTGATCGAGGGCATCATCGCGGAGTCCGAGGACGAGACCCTGATGGACCGCTATCTGGGCGGCGAGCAGATCGGCCCGGAGACGCTCGTGCCCGACCTGGAGAAGGCGGTGGCCGGCGGCCACTTCCACCCGGTGATCCCGGTGTGCGCGGAGACCGGCGTGGGCCTGGACGCGCTGCTCGACGGGCTGGTGTCGGCCGCGCCGTCGCCGCTTGAGCACGAACCGCCGGTGGTCACCGGCGTGGACGGCACGCCACGCCCGCCGCTGGTCTGCGACCCGGACGGCCCGCTGGTGGCCGAGGTGGTCAAGACGACCATCGACCGGCACGTCGGGCGGGTGTCGCTGGTCCGGGTCTTCTCCGGCACGCTGCACCCCGAGTCGGTGCTGCACGTGTCCGGCCACGGCATGGCCGAGCGTGGGCACCCGGACCACGACGCGGACGAGCGGGTGGCGCACCTCTACACCCCGCTGGGCGCACAGTTGCGCGAGGTCACCGCCTGCGTGGCGGGTGACATCTGCGCGATCACCAAGTCCGGCAGCGCCGAGACCGGCGACACGCTGTCGGCCCGGGACGACCCGATGCTCATGGCGCCGTGGCGGATGCCCGAACCGTTGCTGCCGGTGGCCGTGGTGGCCAAGTCCCGCTCCGACGAGGACGCGCTGGCCAAGAACCTCGCCCGCCTGGTGGCCGGCGACCCCACCCTGCGCCTGGAACGCAACCCGGACACCCACCAGCTCGTGCTGTGGTGCATGGGCGAGTCACACGCCGAGGTGGTGCTGGACCGGCTCCGGGCGGGCGGGGTGGAACTGGACACCGAACCGGTCAAGGTGGCGCTGCGGGAGACGTTCGGCGCCCCGGCGAAGGGGCACGGCCGGCACGTGAAGCAGTCCGGCGGCCACGGCCAGTACGCGGTCTGCGACATCGAGGTGGAACCGTTGCCGCGCGGCACGGGCTTCGCATTCCACGACCGGGTGGTCGGCGGCGCGGTGCCGCACAACTACATCCCGTCGGTGGAGAAGGGCGTGCGCACGCAACTGGAACGCGGGCTGGTGGCCGGCTTCCCGGTGGTGGACGTCAAGGTGACCCTGACCGACGGCAAGGCGCACAGCGTGGACTCCTCGGACGCCGCGTTCCAGACCGCCGGCGCTCTGGCGCTGCGGGAGGCCGCCGAGGCCGGTCAGATGGTGCTGCTGGAACCGGTGGACGAGATCGTGGTGCGGGTGCCGGACGGATATGTCGGCCCGGTGATGAGCGACCTGTCCGGTCGCCGCGGGCGGCCGCTGGGCACCGAGACCGATCCGGCCGGCGATTACAGCCTGATCCGGGCCGAGGTGCCGGCCACCGAACTGGTCCGGTACGCGGTGGAGCTGCGCGCACTGTCCTCCGGCTCGGGCACCTTCACCCGCACGTACGCCCGGCACGAGCCGATGCCCACGCACGTGGCCGAAGCGGTCCGCAAGGAGCACGCCGCGCGCTGACCCGGTCGAGGCCGGCCGTGCTCAGCCGGCCTCGGTCCAGGACTTCTCCAGCAGTTCCCGGGTGTCGCCGAGCACCTGCGGCAGCACCTTGGTGCGGCCGATCACCGGCATGAAGTTGGCGTCGCCGCCCCATCGCGGCACGACGTGCTGGTGCAGGTGCTCGGCCACGCCGGCGCCCGCCACCCCGCCCTGGTTCATGCCGATGTTGAAGCCGTGCGGCCGGCTGGCGTGCCGGATCACCCGCATGGCGCGACGGGTGAAGGCGGCCAGTTCGACGGTCTCCGCGTCATCCAGCTCGGTGTAGTCGGCGACATGCCGGTACGGACAGATCAGCAGATGCCCGGGGTTGTACGGGTAGAGGTTGAGCACCGCGTAGACCAGGTCACCACGGGCCACCACCAGGTTCCGCTCCGCAGGAAGCGACGGAGCCCGACAGAACGGGCAGCCGGCCGGCTTGTCCGTGCCGGCGACGTAACCCATCCGGTGCGGGGTCCAGAGCCGGTCCCAGCCGTCCGGCTCGCCCGTGACGGCCGGCACATTCGAGTCCCCGATCTCAGCGTCGCTCACCGCCCGAGACTATGTCACGCCGATCCGGCGGACCGTCCCGCTCAACTATCCCGCCCGACGGTCGATCTCCACCTGCGTGACCCTCCGCCGGGCCGGTACGGCCGCGCCAACATCGTGGCGCACGCTGCTCGCCGTGCTGGCGTTGATCGTGGCCACCGTGGTCGGCGGCGTGGCGGCGTTGCAGCGGCAGGTCCGGGACCGCAGCCTCGACAGCGCCGCCCAGTCCGCGGCCGTGCTGACCGCACTGGTCATCGACCGCAACCTGACCCTCAACGACATCACCGCCTCGCTGCATCCGGCCAACCGGGCACAGTTGGACACCGACGTGGTGCTGCTGTCCCAGCACGGCCGTCTCACCGGGCTGACCATCTGGGCGCTGTCCGACGGCCAGCTCGTCTACGTCGACCCCTACCACGCGTACGGCGAAGCCCCGAACCGGCCGCCGGACGCCGCCTTCACCGATACCGGCCGGACCACGGCGACGCCGGTCACCGACCCGGACAGCGGCGCGGACCTGCTGGAGGTGACCCACCCGTACGACGTCAACGGGGACGACGACCCGGACGCCCTGGCCGTGATCCGGGTGCCCAGCGGTGACGTGGACGCCTCCATCGGGCGCAGCCTGTGGATGCTCTACGCCGGCGGCCTGTTCGTCCTGCTGGTCGCCCTGGGCGCGGTGTGGCAGGTGCGGCGGCGGCAACTCGACCAGGACCACGCCGCGATGCACGACGTGCTCACCGGCCTGGGCAACCGGGAACTGCTGCGGCGCGCCGCCGGGACGGCGTTGCCCGCGGCGACGGCGGAGGATCCGGCCGCGCTGCTGCTCCTGGACCTCAACGGTTTCAAGAGCGTCAACGACGGCTTCGGGCACAGCGCCGGCGACCAGTTGCTGTGCACGGTCGCCGAGCGGATGGACCTGATCTGCCCGGCGCCCGCCTCGGTGATCCGGCTGGGCGGCGACGAGTTCGCGGTCCTGTTGCCGGCCACCGGGCTGGACGGCGCGCTGGCCGTCGCCCGCAGGCTCGCCGCGGCGGTGTGCGAGCCGGTGCCCATCGACGGCGGCCGGGTCCGGGTCGGCGTCAGCGCCGGCGCGGCCGTGGCCCCCCACCACGCCACCGAGCTCAGCGCCCTGCTGCACTGCGCCGACATCGCGATGTACCAGGCAAAACGAACCGATTCCGGGGTGCTGGCGTACCAGCCGGAAACCTCCGAGCCCGCATCAGACACCAAGGTGGTCGCCCCGTGACGATGTCTCTGTGCCCCGCCCGGCGCCGCGCCGCGGCGCTGCTCTGCGTGCCCCTGCTGGCCGGCCTCGCCGCGTGCGCGGGGACCGGCGAGGAAGCCGCGGACGGACGGATCACGCTGACCGTGGACACCTTCGGCACCTTCGGATACCGGTCGCTGATCCGCGAATACGAGAAGGCCCACCCCGAGGTGCACGTGGTCGAGCGGGTGCGGGCGTTCGACGAGCACCACAGCGCGCTCACCGAGGCGCTGGACACCGGCACCGGGGCCGGCGACGTGGTCGCCGTGGAGGAGAACTACGTGGTCCAGTTCCGCACCCGGGCGGACGACTTCGTCAACCTGCTGGACCTGGGCGCGGGCAAGAAGAAGGACAACTGGCTGCGGTGGAAGTGGGACGCCACGCTCACCGCCGACGGCAGCGCGCAGATCGGGCTGGGCACCGACGTCGGCGGGCTGGCCATGTGTTACCGGCCGGACCTGTTCGCTCAGGCCGGGCTGCCCACCGACCGCGACGCCGTGGCCGAGCTGTGGCCCACCTGGGCGGACTACATCGAGGCGGGCAAGCGTTTCAACGTGGCCCAGCTACCGGCGGCCTGGACCGACTCCGCCGACAACCTCTACAACCAGATCCTCGCCCAGCAGACGTACGGCTACTACGACCGCGACGAAAATCTGATCATGGAGCGCGACCCGGGCGTGCGGACCGCCTGGAACACCGCGATTCAGATGGTGGACGCCAACCAGTCCGCGAAGTACAAGCCGTTCAGCGCGCAGTGGGTGGCCGCGCTGCAGGGCGCCCGGTTCGCCACGCTGACCTGCCCGGCGTGGTTCCTCGGCTGGATCCAGGAGAACGCACCGGCCAGCCGGGCGCAGTGGGACGTGACGACGGTGCCCGGCGGCGCCGGCAACTGGGGCGGATCCTGGCTCACCGTGCCCCGGCAGAGCGCCCACCCCCGGGAGGCCTACCGGCTCGCCGCCTGGTTGACCGCACCCGAGCAGCAGTTGCGCGTCTTCCGGGAGACCGGCAACCTGCCGTCCACGCCGCAGCTTTACGACGATCCCGCGGTGACCGGTTACCGCAGCGCGTTCTTCCGCGACGCACCGGTCGGCAAGATCTATACCGCGGCGGCGAACCGCAAGCCCGCGCAGTATCTGGGTCTGCGCAACGCGGCGGCGCGGGACATCGTCACCGGCATGTTGTCCAAGGTGGAGACCGGCGAGCTGACCCCGTACCGGGCCTGGAAACAAGCCACCGCGCAGGTCCGCGCGCTGCCCTGAGGCCGGGCTGCGCGCGGAACCGTCGAGCGGCGCTCAGGCGGCCGACGGGCCGGTGTTCACCCGCGACCGCACGACCTCCACCACGTGCGCGATCGCCTCGTCCAGCGGCACGCCGTTGCGCTGCGAACCGTCGCGGTAGCGGAAGGAGACCGTGCCGCCGGTCACGTCGTCGTCCCCGGCGATCGCCATGAACGGGATCTTCTGCTGCTGCGCGGTGCGGATCTTCTTCTGCATCCGGTCGGTGGAGTGGTCCACCTCGATCCGGATCCCCTCGCGGCGCAGCCGGGCGGCGAACTCCTCCAGGTAGCCGCCGTGGTCGTCACGGATCGGGATGCCGACCACCTGAACCGGCGCGAGCCATGCCGGGAAGGCGCCCGCGTAGTGCTCCACCAGCACGCCGAGGAACCGCTCGATGGAGCCGAACTTCGCCGCGTGGATCATCACCGGCTCCTGCCGCGAGCCGTCGGCGGCCTGGTATTCCAGCCCGAACCGGGCGGGCTGGTTGAAGTCGTACTGAATGGTCGACATCTGCCAGGTGCGCCCGATCGCGTCGCGGGCCTGCACGCTGATCTTCGGCCCGTAGTAGGCCGCGCCGCCCGGGTCGGGCACCAGCTCCAGGCCGGACGCCACGGCGACCTCCTCAAGCACCCGGGTGCCGGTCTCCCACTGCTCGTCGCTGCCGATGAACTTGTCGCTCTTGGGGTCCCGGGTGGACAGCTCCAGATAGAAGTCGTCCAGGCCGAAGTCGCGCAGCAGCGACAGGATGAAGGTCAGCAGGTGCTCGATCTCGTGCGGCGCGTCCTCGCGGGTCACGTACGAGTGCGAGTCGTCCTGGGCGAACCCGCGCACCCGGGTCAGGCCGTGGATCACGCCGGACTTCTCGTAGCGGTAGACCGACCCGAACTCGAACAGCCGCAGCGGCAGTTCCCGGTACGAGCGCCCGCGCGACCGGAAGATCAGGTTGTGCATCGGGCAGTTCATGGCCTTGAGGTAGTAGTCGCTGCCCTCCATGCTCATCGGCGGGAACATGGTCTCCGCGTAGTACGGCAGGTGCCCGGAGGTGTGGAACAGTCCCTCCTTGCTGATGTGCGGGGTGCCGACGTACTGGAAGCCCTCCTCGATGTGCCGGGCGCGGACGTAGTCCTCCATCTCCCGCTTGATCACGCCACCCTTGGGGTGGAACACCGGCAGCCCGCTGCCGAGCTCGTCGGGGAACGAGAACAGGTCCAGCTCGCTGCCGAGCTTGCGGTGGTCGCGCCGCTCGGCCTCGGCGAGCCGGGTCAGGTACGCCTTCAGCTCGTCCCGGCTCGGCCAGGCGGTGCCGTAGATCCGCTGGAGCTGCGGGTTCTTCTCGCTGCCCCGCCAGTAGGCGGCGGCCGAGCGCATCAGCTTGAACGCCGGGATCATCCGGGTGCTGGGCAGGTGCGGGCCGCGGCACAGGTCGCCCCAGACCCGCTCGCCGCCGGAGTCGAGGTTGTCGTAATGGGTCAGCTCCCCGTGGCCGACCTCCATCACCTCGGCCGCGTCGACGTCGCCCTTGATGTCGACCAGCTCCAGTTTGTACGGCTCGTGCGCCAGCTCCATCTTGGCCTGCTCCGCCGACGCGTACTCCCGGCGGCGGAAGGTCTGACCGGCCTTGACGATCTGCTGCATCCGCTTCTCGATCTTGGACAGGTCGTCCGGCTGGAACGGCTTCTCCACGTCGAAGTCGTAGTAGAACCCGTTCTCGATCGGCGGGCCGATGCCGAGTTTGGCCTCCGGGAAGAGATCCTGCACCGCCTGCGCCAGCACGTGGGCGGTGGAGTGCCGCAGCACGGCCAGACCCTCCGGCGAGTCGATGGTGACCGGCGCCACCTCGGTGTCCAGCTCGGGCGCCCAGTCCAGGTCGCGCAGCCGACCGGACGGGTCGCGCACCACCACCACGGCACGCGGTCCGATGCGGGGCAACCCCGCGGCGGCGACCGCGTCGGCCGCCGTCGTCCCGGCCGGGACGACGACGGAGTCGGCCACGACGGGATCAGGGCGTGCAGACACGTTTTCTCCTCGGGTTGCGATGCGGGCCCGCCGACGCGGCGGGCGGACCGTTCGTCACGATGCTAGTAGGTCCATTTGCGCCGCTCGTGCGCGCCTTGTCAGCCCATTTTCCGGCCCGCGAGGCGCACTGATCATCGTGACTTTCCGTCATCAAGGGATGCCACTGCATCACCGTTTAGGCGATGCTTGCCAGTGGCAGTACCTTCTTCGCATGGCCACGGTGTTGCTCGTCGAAGACGATCACGTCGTGCGCGGCGCCATGCTGCGGTCCCTCTCCGACCGCGGGCACGCCGTGCACGCCGTCGGCACCGCGCTCGACGCGTTGCGCCGGGTCGCTGCCGAGACCCCGGACCTGGTCGTGCTCGACCTGGGTCTGCCGGATCTCGACGGCTCCGATGCGCTGCGGATGTTGCGCGGCATCACGGACGTGCCCATCATCATCGCGACCGCCCGCGACGACGAGCAGACCGTCGTGCGCCTGCTGCGCGCCGGCGCCGACGACTACATGGTCAAGCCGTTCACCGGAGCGCATCTGGACGCGCGCATCACCACGGTGCTGCGCCGGGTTGGCCGGGCCAGCCGCACCGCGCAGCCCGCGGTGCACGAGGTCGGCGAGCTGCGGGTGGACGTCGGGGAACGCAGCGCCAGCCTGGGCGAGACCGCGCTGGCGCTCACCCGCAAGGAATTCGACCTGCTGGCATACCTCGCCGCTCGACCGGGCCGGGTTGTCTCACGCCGTGAGCTGTTGGAGGAGGTATGGCGACAGCCGTCAGTCGGCGAGGACCAGACGATCGACGTCCATCTGTACTGGCTCCGTCGGAAACTGGGCGAATCCGCGGCGAAGCCGCGCTACCTGCGCACCGTGCGGGGAGTCGGATTCCGGTTGGTGGCGCCGGACTGAGAGGGCGGCTGGCCTATGTCAGCGCCGCCACCACCGCGATCGCCGCCCTGACCTTCCTCGTCCCGCTCGGCTGGGAGATGCGCAACGACCACCGCGAGGCCGCCCTGTCCGCGGCCGACGAGCGCGCCGCCACGGTGGCCGGCGCGATCGCCGCGGGCGCGAACACGAAAGGGGTGGAGGCGGCCCGCGCGGCGGCCGGCGGTGACACGGTGGTGCACGCCCCGGGCGAGACCGACGGCGGTCGCGCACCCGCCGACCGGATCACCGCCACGGCCACCTCCGCCGAGCCGGCCACCGTCGCGGTGGACGGTGGTGTGGTGCGGTTACGGCCGGTGACGACCGGCGAAAAGACGTCGGTGGTGGAGGTCTTCGTCCCGGACGGTGAACTGCACCGGGACACCGGCCGGGACTGGTGGATCCTGCTGGGCGTCGCCCTCGCCGTGGTCGCCGGATCGGTGATCGTGGTGGACCGGCTGGCCCGCGGCGCGGTCTCCTCGGCGCGCAACCTGGTGCACGCGGCGCTGGCCGTCGGCGGCGGCGACCTCGGCGTGCGCATTCAGCCCAGCGGTCCGCGGGAACTGGCCGAGGCGGGGTTCGCCTTCAATCGGATGGCCGACCGCCTGGTCACGTCGCGCACCAGCGAACGCGAGATGGTGGCCGACCTGTCACACCGCCTGCGCACCCCGCTCACCGTGCTCCGGCTGGACGCCGAGGCGCTGGACCCGGACGACACGATGATCGGGCTGCCGGCGCAGGAGCTGGACCGGCGCCGCGGCATCCGGCGCATCCGCCAGGCGATCGTCACCCTGGAGGGTGAGGTCGACCAGCTCATCAACACCACGCGCAAGGCGGTCGCGGCCCAGGTCGCGTCCGCGCCCGAGGAGGGTGTGTGCGACGCCAGCGAGGTGGTGCGCAACCGGATGGTGTTCTGGTCCGCGCTGGCCGGGGACCAGAACCGGCCGCACCGCGTGGTCGGCGCGCACCTGCGCATCCCGGTGCCGGTCGCTCGGGCGGAGCTGGCCGCGGCCCTGGACGCGGTGCTGGGCAACGTGTTCCGGTACACCGCGCAGGGCACCGCCTTCGAAGTCGGCATCTCCCGCCGCGACGGGTGGGTGGCGGTCCGCGTGGACGACGCCGGGCCGGGCATCGCGGACCCGCAGAAGGCGGTGCGCCGCGGCGAGAGCGCCAAGGGCTCCACCGGCCTGGGACTGGACATCGCGCGGCGCGCGGCCCAGGCCGCGGGCGGCTCGGTGAGCCTGGCACGCTCCTCGATGGGCGGCGCCAGCGTGGTGATGATGCTTGCCGACGCGGAGGCCCCGGCCAAGCCGGCGAACAACCGGTTCGGGCTCGTGGGTCGTCTGGCCCGCGAACGTGACGCGGGGCGCAAGTGGCCGCACCACCCGGACGACGCACCGTGATCGCCCCGATCGGTACAACACTTGCTTAGATCTCTATTAAGGCCATTCCGCGCGACCGCGCCCGATGGCACGCTTTCCTCCGATCCCATCCGGTTTCCCGGTTCGGTGTCCGCAAGTCCCCACCATCCGGCCCGGTGGAACCATCATGCGGTGGGAGGAGGCCACCCCATAGCCCCCTCCCACCGCGCCCCCGCTCAACGAGGAGACGTCTTGTCCGCGCATCGACGGCCTGCGCCGCGCGGGGGGACGCCCCCACGTCCCCGTGCGACGCCCGCGCGGGGACGCCGCCGGGCGCCCACGCGCAGCCAGGCGTACCGTCTGCTGCCTGTTGTGCTCGGCGTCACGCTGCTGGGAATCGCGGCGATGGCCGGTCCCAGTGTGGTGGGCGGCGGCTGGAGCCCGGACGGCGGTGGGGCCGACCACGAACGCGTGACGCTTGCCGCGCTGCCCGACGACGCCCCGGAGAAGGGCCTGGTCTACGAGGGACTCAAGCCGGCCGCGGCGGACTCTCTCTGCGCCGGCACCTACGAGCTGGACGAGCAGACCTGCACGCACGGCCCGGACGCGGTGCCGGCCGGGCTGAAGGCCCGCCGGGACGTCGCGCCGGTGGCCGGCAAGTCGCCCGAGCCCGCCGCGCCGCGCCGCGACACCGGCGACGTGCCGACCGACGCCGAGATCGTGCGTGACGAGGGCGGCAGCGCGCTGACCCCGGACGCGCCCGCCCTGGTCCCCGACATGGCACCCGGCGAGGCCGACTTCGTGATGGGCAACCATGACGTGGCGTGCGAGGGCGACGGCCGCAACGGCAAGCGCGTCCAGGTGCTCTACCTGCACGAATTCGGCACCCCCAGCCGGTACAGCGACTTCCTCGGCTCGATGCGGGTGTGGGCGGCCGGCGCCGACCGGATCTTCGACGCCAGCGCGGCGGAGACCGGCGGTTCCCGTCATCTGCGTTTCGTCACCACGCCGCAGTGCCGGGTGGACGTCGCCGAGGTGCAGGTGCCCGAGGACGCGCTGAGCACGTTCCGGAGGAACATCGACGCGCTGCAGACCCTCGGGTACAACCGCACCGACCGCAAGTACCTGATCTTCGCCGACACCAACGTCTACTGCGGCATCGGCACCTTCGTCGCCGACAACCGGCCGGGACTGGGCAACCGCAACAACGGCGGTCCCTCCTACGGGCGGGTGGACGCCGGATGCTGGAGTTCGGCGATGGCGGCGCACGAGCTGACGCACACCCTGGGTGCGGTGCTGCGTGACTCGCCCAACTCCACCGGGGCGGGCAGTTGCACGGACGCCTACGACCTGCTGTGCGGCCCGGACCGGTCACAGACCGCGGCGCGGTCGGTGTGCCCGAAGAAGCACCAGGTCCGGCTGGACTGCGGCCACGACGACTACTTCAGCACCGCGCCGCCGCCGGGCAGCTACCTGGCCACCCACTGGAACGTGGCGGCGAGCGAGTTCCTGCTCAAGAGCGACGGCGGTGAGGATCTGCCCGGCGTGCCGGCCACCACCGGTGCCGCGCCGGCACCGTCCGCGGCGACCAGCGCCACGCCCACCGCCTCCGCGACGAGCGACGCCGAACCCGGCGCGGAGCCGGAGGCCGAGACCGTTGAAGCCGACTCCTCCCCGGCCGGCCCGACGCCGTCCGCCGGTCAGAAGCCGGGCCAGTCGGGGCCGGGCCAGTCGGGGCCGGGCGACTCCGGGCCCGGTGAGTCGGGGCCCGGTGAGTCAGGGCCGGGTGAGTCAGGGCCGGGCGGAGAGCAGCCCGCGGAGGCCGGCACGCGTGCGGCGTCGCCGGCCACCCGCGACGCGTCGGCGCACCGTGCCGAGACGGCGGTCGCGCCGGTGGCCGCCGCGAAGGTCGAGGCGGTGCTGGAGGTGCGCGACCCGACCAGCACGGCGGTCCGGCTGCGCTGGAGCGCCGCCGCCCCGGACGCCCGATACGACGTGTCGGTCGACGGTGAACCGGTGGCGACCACCGTGGCGACCCAGGCCCAGCTCATCGGTCTGCGGCCGGACGCGTCCTACCGGGTGGTCATCCGGCACGCCGCCTCCGGGTACGCGGCGACGGCCACGGCGCGCAGCGCGCCGGCCGCGCGGCCGACACAGAACTCCTGGTTCGTGCTGACGAACTCGTTGACCGGGGACGCGGCGGACCTGTACGCGGCGCGGACCACCAACGGCACGCCGGTGGTGCTCAACGGCGCCGACGGCAACGCGCAACAGCAGTGGCGCCTGGTTCCGGCCGGGAAGCAGACGTTCACCCTGCAATCGCAGGCGACGCGCAAGTGCGTGCAGCCGCTGGACGGCAATCCGGTCGCGGGCACCCCGCTGGTGCAGGGCGATTGCTCCTCCGACGATCAGCAGCGCTGGTCGTTGCAGGCCTCGGACCACGGATTCACCTTGCACGCGGCGGGCAGCGACCTGGTCCTGGGCGTCGGGTCCCAGCGATACGGCGCGCACCGCCTGCTGACGTTGCAGCCCGGCAACGGATCCCGGCAGCAGAGTTGGACGGCGGTGCCCAACTAGGGGCCCGCCCATCGCCGGTTGGCGAGGGGGGAATGGACATGGTGAAGACGGACATCCGGGTGGAGCCGGACATCTCCGAGGACGAGGCGCCTCGGTTCAACACTCGCCGTCTGGTGCGATGGGTGGCGATCCTGACCATCGGCATCCTGGCGGTGCTGGCGATCTGGCAGGAGCCGCTTTACGCCTGGCCGTAGGCGTCGATCTCGGCCAGCAGCGCATCCTTGCCGCTCGGCGGCAGGAACGACGCGCGGACGGCGGCTCGCGCCAGCCCCGCGACGCCGTCGGCGTCCAGGTCGAGGAGCCGGGCCGCCACCGCGTACTCCTCTTCCAGCGTGGTGCCGAACATCGGCGGGTCGTCGGAGTTGACGGTCACCGTCACGCCCGCCCGGACCAGCGCCGGGAGCGGATGCTCGGCGATCGACGGCACCACGCGGGTGCGGACGTTGGAGGTGGGGCATACCTCCAACGGAATGCCGTTCTCCGCCAAGTGGGCCATCAGGCGCGGGTCACGCGCCGCGGCGATGCCGTGTCCGATCCGCTCCGCGCCCAGCTCGCGCAGCGCTTCCCAGACGCTCTCCGGCCCGGTCGACTCCCCGGCGTGCGGCACGCTGCGCAACCCGGCCGCCCGCGCCTTGTCGAAGTACGGCTTGAACTGCCCCCGGGACACGCCTTCCTCCGGGCCGCCGAGGCCGAACCCGACCAACCCGTCGGGCCGTTCCCCGAGCGCGACGCGCAGCGTCTCCTCGGCGGCGGGCAGGCCCGCTTCGCCCGGGATGTCGAAGATCCAGCGCAGGTCGACGCCGAAGTCGGCGGAGGCGGCGACACGGGCGTCCTCGATCGCCGCGCAGAATTCCGGCGCCGGGATCCCCCGGCGCACGTGCGAGTAGGGCGTGACGGTCAGCTCCGCATATCTGACCTGCTGCCGGCCGAGCTCGCGGGCCACCTCATAAGTCAGCACGCGCACGTCCTGGGCGTCGCGGATCAGGTCCACCACGGTGAGGTACACCTCGATGAAGTGGTGGAAGTCGCGGAACGCGAAGTAGTCCGCGAGCGCCGCCGGGTCGGCCGGCACCGGCGATGAGCCCTCGTGCCGGGCGGCCAGCTCGGCGACGATCCGCGGCGAGGCCGAGCCCACGTGGTGCACGTGCAGTTCCGCCTTGGGCAGGCCGGCGATGAACGCGGTGAGGTCGGTCACGAGGGCTCCTTGTCCGTGGTGCGGTTCGGCGCGGACGGCGTGCGGGCGACGACGAAGACCCGCCGGAACGGGAACGCCACCAGGCCGTCGCGGGGCGGGTAGGCGACCGCCAGTTCGGCGGCCAGGTGGGCCCGGAAGGACGACCAGGCCGCATCATCCAATGCGGCCCGGATCGGGCGCAACGCGGTGCCCTCCATCCAGCGCAGCACCGGCGGATCGCCGTCGTCGTCGGGCAGCAGGTGCACGTAGGTCGTCTCCCACGCGTCCACCGCCGCACCCGCGGCGCTCAGCATCGCGGCGTATCCGGACGGGTCGTCGACCGGGTCGGCGCGGACCACGCCGGCCAGCCTCGGCGCGTACGGCGCCCGCCCGGCCACCTCGCGCAATGCCCGGTGCGAAGGGGCGTCGAAGTTGCCCGGCACCTGCATCGCCAGCCACCCGCCGGGTGGCAGACCGGCGATCCAGCGCAGCAGCAACTCCCGATGTTCCGGCACCCATTGCAGCGCGGCGTTGCTGATCAGCACGTCCACGTCCGGTGCGGGCACGAAGTCGCGCAGGTCGCCGACCTCGTACGCGCAGCGGCCGGGCCGTGCCCGCGCGGCGCGGATCATCTCCGCGGAGGAGTCGACGCCGACGATCCGGGAGCCGGGCCATCGGCGGCCCAGCCCGGCGGTCAGCTCACCGGAGCCGCAGCCGAGGTCGACCACGGCGCGCGGTGTCCGCGCGCCGATCCGCCCGACCAGGTCGTCGAACGGCCGGGAGCGCTCGGCGCCGAACCGGCGGTACACGTCGGGATCCCACATCGGATCACCTCCCCCACCAGACCCTAAACCGTACGTACGTCTTGTGAAAGGTGATCGCATGCCGGGGTAAGGTCGGGCCGTGGAAAATCGCAGCTTCCCGAGGATGGGCCGGGACGTCGGTGTGGTCGGTCTCGGCGCCTGGCAACTGGGCGCCGACTGGGGCACGGTGACCGAGGACGACGCGCACGCGACCCTGGCCGCCGCGGCCGATGCCGGCGTGACGTTCTTCGACACCGCCGACGTCTACGGCGACGGCCGCAGCGAGCAGGTGATCGGGCGGTTCGTCGCGAACCGGCCGGGCATCACCGTGGCGACCAAGATGGGCCGCCGTGTGGCGCAGGAGCCGGGCAACTACACGCTGGACAACTTCCGGGCCTGGACCGACCGGTCCCGGGCCAACCTGGGCGTGGACACGCTCGACCTGGTCCAGTTGCACTGCCCGCCGAGCGCCGTGTATGCGACGGATGCCACCTTCGACGCGCTCGACACCCTCGTGCAGGAGAAGCGGATCGCGGCGTACGGCGTGAGCGTGGAACGCACCGACGAAGCGCTCGCCGCGATCGCGCGTCCCGGCACGGCCAGCGTGCAGATCATCCTGAACGCCTTCCGACGCAAGCCGCTGGATCGGGTGCTGCCCGCCGCGAGCGCGGCCGGCGTGGGCATCATCGCCCGCGTGCCGTTGGCCAGCGGCCTGCTGTCCGGACGTTACGACGAGCACACCACGTTCGCCGCCGACGACCACCGCACGTTCAACCGGCGTGGTGAGGCGTTCGACGTGGGCGAGACGTTCTCCGGCGTGGACTTCACGACCGGCCTGGAGGCGGTGCGGCGCCTGCGCCCGCACGTGCCGGACGGATTCACCATGGCTCAGTTCGCCTTGCGCTGGGTGATCGACCAGCCCGGCGTGACAGTCGTCATCCCCGGCGCCCGCAACCCGGAGCAGGCCCGTGGCAACGCGGCCACGGCCGGTCTGCCGCCGCTGGGGGCGGATGCCCAGGACGCCGTGCGCCAGGTCTACGACGAGCTGATCCGCCCCCAGGTCCATGACCGCTGGTGAGGGCACGCCCGTGCTGACGGGATGGCTGACGATGTCGCTGGGTGTGTTCGCCGTGGTGCTGGGCACGCTGTGGACCCTGCAGGGACTGGGCGAGATCGGCGGCAGCGTGATGAGCGGCGTGACCGCGTGGGCGATCGCCGGTCCGGTGGTCGGGGTGGCCGGGATGGTCCTGGTCGTCGTCGGTGCCCGCCTGCGGGCACGCGCCAAGCGATAACGGGCATCCTCCGGTCACCGATCCGGGCGTGAGACGCGCCCGGATCACACGGAGCGCACCGACGCGAGAGGCCCCGCATCCGCCGGGCGGATGCGGGGCCTCTCGGTGCGTGCTGAGCCGACGCCCACGGAGGGACGCCAGCGCCGGCCTCACGACCGGCGAGATGGTCTCAGAGCGGGCGAACCTGCTCCGCCTGCGGGCCCTTCTGGCCCTGGGCGATCTCGAACTCGACCCGCTGGTTTTCTTCCAGAGTGCGGTAACCGCTCGTCTGGATGGCCGAGAAGTGGACGAACACGTCAGCACCCCCGCCGTCGACGGTGATGAAGCCAAAGCCCTTGTCTGCGTTGAACCACTTCACGGTTCCTTGCGCCATGCTGAACTCTCCTTCTGAAAATGCCGGCCCAGCCGACCGCGGAGGGCGGGGCCGATGACCGTTTTCGAGCAGCGGCGCCCTTTGAGGCGGCCTTTCCAGAGGACGTCCCATCCGTCGTGCCCCGGCACCCGTCGGCACCGTGTGCCCGGCGGAAGCAGCACACCACGTACGCAAAAACTGGGCACACTGTACCCGAAAATCGGGCCCGAAAGCTCCCCTGCCGAAGAATCGAATAAACCCTGGCAGATATGGAAAAGGCCCCCCACATCGCGATCGCGATGCAGGGGGCCTCGACCGGCGTCTATGCCCAGGTGGCGGCTCAGTCCGGCCAGGTCCCGGTGAGCCGCTTGGTGGCGATGGCGCCGCTACGGGCCACCGCGGTCCGGACCACCGAGAAGATCAGGCCCTGGATCGCCGCCGCCGCGATGATTTCGCCCCAGCCGCGCTCTTCGTCGTGTGCGTCCGGCGCGTCGTCCTGACCGGAGGTCAGCTTCCACACCTTCTTGAACACCATTCCGGCGATGGCCCCCGCGCCGAACCCCAGCGCGATGTTCACCGGCTTCATGGCGATCTTCTCCAGCTTCGTGCTCATGCGCGTCGCCCCCGGATGATCAGAATGATGCCGACCACGGCCATGAGACCGGCCAGCGTGGCCGCGTAAGGGACCGGATTGCGCTGCACGCCGGACCTGGCCTCATGAGCCCGCTCCAACGCGCCGCTCTCCCGCACCTTGTCCCCGGCCTGCTCGGCCAGGCCGTGGGCCTCCGCCGAGGCGCCCCGGACCTTGCCGGCCGCCTGCCGGGCGGCCCCCTTGGCCCGCTCGGCGGCCTCCGCCGCCTGCGCCCGGACCCGCGCCTTGGTCTGCTCGAACTCGTCCTTCGCCCGCGCCTTCACATCCGCCTTGGCGGCCAGCGCCTGCACCGTCTCGCCCAATTCGGCCCGGGTCTGCTTGATCTCCGCGCGGAGTGCCTCCACGTCCGGCTTGCCGCCCGACCCGTTCTTGTCGCTCATTCCCGGCTCCTGCCCTTCACCGCGTGCTTCACCTCGTCGACGTCGGCCTTGACGCTTGCCACGGCCTCCACCGGCTCCGGCGGCACCGCGCGGGTCACCTGCTGCTTGCCGAGCAACGCGAGGATGCCCGCGACCACGAACAGGGCGACCGTGATGATGAGCGCGGCCAGCCACAGTGGCAGAAACAGGTTGAACACGATGATCAGCGTTGCGATCAACGCACCCACGCCGTACAGGGCGAGGACACCGCCACCACCGAACAAGCCCGCACCGATCCCGGCGTGCTTGCCTTTTTCCGTCAGTTCCGCCTTGGCCAACGCGATCTCGTCGCGAACGAGTCGAGTGATCTGTTCACTCGCGCGCTGCACCAGTTCGGAGGTGGACTGGTCGGTGACCGGACGGGCCGGACCACCGTTCAGGACATCGGCCATGGTGCCCTCCTTTCCGTGTGTGAACCGCTGTATGCCCGACAGGGTTCATCATCAATCCTCACCGGGCCGGAGGGCGGCACATTCAGCGCGGCGGGGCCGACAACACCTCTTCCGGGCCGATCGGTCGGACACCGTCGTGGCCCTTCGCCTGGCCGCCCCGGTCGTCGCCGTCCGGCCCGACGAAGGCGGCGCCGCGGGCGACGCCCTCCCGGTCGCCGCTGAACACGTGGGAGCCCTCACCCGTGTCGGTGTAGGAGGACCTGCCGGTGCGGGTGGTGATGGTGGGCTGCTGCGGCGTGGCGGCGCCGATCGGCTCGGTGGCCGGTTCCTCGGACACCCGGGGGGCGGGGCCGCCGACATCCGCGCGCAACCGCGGCAGTGCCAGTTTCTGGTTCTCCCAGACGAAGCCGACCAGCTTCTCCCGCACCAGGCATCGCAGATCCCACAGGGTCGGCGCGTCGTGCGCGCTGACCAGGGCCCGCACCCGGATCATCCCGCCGACGGCGTCGGTCACCTGGAGCACGCACACCCGCTCGTCCCACAGCTCGGTGGCCTCGCAGACCCGGCGCATCTCGGCGCGCAGCTCGTCGACCGGCACCGACCAGTCCATGTCGATCTCCGCCGTGCCGAGCACCGCAGAGCTGGTCCGGGTCCAGTTCTGGAACGGCTTGCTGGTGAAGTACGACGTGGGCAGGATCAGCCGGCGCTCATCCCAGATCTGCACCACCACATAGCTGAGGGTGATCTCCTCGATGCGGCCCCACTCCTCCTCGACGACCACCACGTCGTCGACCCGGATCGCGTCGCTGAAGGCGAGTTGCAGACCGGCGAACAGGTTGCCGAGGGTGCTCTGCGCGGCCAGCGCGGCGATCACCGAGACCAGGCCGGCGGAGGCCAGCAGGCTGGCGCCGAGCGCCCGGATGTTCGGGAAGGTCATCAGCATCACGCCGAGGGTGATCACCACGATGGTCGCGACGGTCACCCGGCGCAGCATCACCACCTGCGTCTTGAGCCGCCGGGCGCGCAGGTTGTCGGCGACGTCGGTGCGCCAGCGCGACAGCGCCATGTCCTCCAGCACCAGCAGCAACGCGCCGATGAGCCAGGCGAAGGAGGCGATGAACACCAGGACCAGGGCGTGCAGCACGCCGCCGCGAGCCGGGAACTCGCCGCCGAAGCCGCGCACCGCCTGCTGCACGGCGAACACGGTGGCGGTGGCCAGGAACGGCTTGTGCGCGGTCCGGGCCAGGTCGGCGGCGATCTCGGATCGTCGGCCGACGCGGCGCAGCACCCTGTGCGTCGCCTCGACGACGACGACGGCGGCGGTGGCCGCGCCGAGCACGGCCAACAGCACGGTCACAATGCCGGGCACCTTTCATCTCCTCCGTACGCATACATCGGTTGCCAGCGCTCAAGCTTGCCCCTTGAGTCCGTGCAATCAACCCATGCGCGCGGAGTCCACCCTTGGAGTTATCTCACACCCTGTGACATCTGACGCATATCACACCTTGCGGTAACGCACCTGAAAGAAACAGTAAACGCCGTGCGCGAGAAAACCCAGCGCGATCAATGCCAGCAGCCACGGACCCCAGTCGTTTCCGGCAAGCGTCTTCAACGCGGCGTCCAGGCCCCGGGCCTTGTCCGGGTCATACGTCACGGCCGCCGACACGACGAGCACACCCGCGATGCCGTACGCGACACCCTTGGCGCTGTACCCGGTCATGCCCAGCCGGCGGACGGTCCGGCGCACCGAGGCGCTCATCTGGCCGATGTTCAGGTGCTCCTCGAACTTCTTCTTCAGGCCGTACACCACCAGGCCGATGCCGACGCCGGCCACGACCAGCCCGACCACGCCGATCAGCCACCGGCCGCCGGTGTTGTCCATGATGGTGGAGGTGGTCTGCTCCGACTTGCTCGCCTGCGAGGTGCTCGAACCGGAGAGCACCTTGATCGCCAGGTAGGCGAAGTAGCCGTACATCACCGTGCGGCAGACCGAGATGAAGCGCTCGGCCGCGGCGGCCTTGCCCCGCGGACCGCTCTCCCCCACCACGGCCTCGAACGCCTGCCACAGCGCCAGAGCGATCATGCCGATGGCGATGAGGACGAGGAGGAATCCGCCGGCGGGCTGCTGCGCGAGGGTGCGCAACGCGCCGGACTGGTCGCCTTCGGACGACGAACTGCCGAACGCCACCTGCAGGACAAGCCAGGCGAGGAGCAGATGGATCACGCCGTACGCGACGAAACCGGCGCGGGCCAGATATTCGAGGGGTTTGCTGTTGGCGGCCCGCGACGCCGTGCTCCGGGCTTGCGAAGTGGCTGACATGCCGACGTATGTGACCGGCGGCAACTCGCCTCAAACCATCAGCCGGCCGGTCAGGCCGCGAGTGGCTGCGGAGCCGGCGCCGGTACGCCGATCCCCGCGATGACCTCGGCGGCGGCCTGACCGCAGGCGCGGGTCGCCCCGTACGTGGCCACGTGCACCGCCCCCAGCACGGTCTGCGGCAGGCCCATCTCCACCACGATGGCGTCCGGCCGGTGCGCCAGCGCACCGGACAGCGCCTGGGCGGCCCAGTCGTGCCGGTGCACGTCGCGGACCACCAGCACCAGTGGTCGCCCCTGCGCACCGGCGAGCACCGCGCCCACCGGATCCGCGAGTCCGGCCAGGTCGCCCGCTTCGAGACGGACGGACGTGGTGCCCGGGAGCAGGTTGTCCAGCGGCGCGCCGACCCCCCAGGGCGTCTCGGCGCCGATCGCGATGTTGCGCGGCGGCGCGAACTCCACCACGTGCGGCGCCGCGGTCACCGGCAGCGCCTGCGCGGCCTCGACGGCCACGGTCACCTTGATCGCGCGGCGCGCGGCGGCCAGACCGACGGTCGAGCCGAGCACCGCGACGTCACGCTCGCTGCTCCCGGCCGCGTCGGCCACCGCGCGAGCACCGGATTCCGTCTGCGTCCGCAGTGTCCAGCCGGCCAACCTGCGCACCCGGGCGGCGGCGTCCTGCAGCCGCGCCTCCGGCAGGTCACCGGCGCGCACCGCGGACACGATGGCGTCCCGCAACTCGACCGCCGTGTGCTCGTCGGCATGGTCCCCGCCGACACAGATCGCGTCGGCACCGGCCGCCAGCGCCCGCACGGTGGCACCGGCGAGCCCGTACCTGCGCTGCACGCCCTGCATCTCGATGCCGTCGGTGACGATCAACCCGTCGAAGCCCAGCTCCTCGCGCAGCAGGCCGGTCAGGATGCGCCGGCTCAGCGTGGCCGGGAGGGCGGAGTCGTAGGCCGGCACCAGCAAATGGCCCGTCATCACCGACTGCACACCGGCGGCCACCGCGGCGCGGAACGGCACCAGCTCGCAGAGCGCGAGCGCCTCCCGGCTGCGATCGATCAGCGGCAGGGCGTGGTGCGAGTCGACCGCCGTGTCGCCGTGCCCCGGGAAGTGCTTGGCGCATGCCGCGACGCCCGACTCCTGCAACCCCCGGACGAACGCCTCGCTGTGCCGGGCCACCAGATCGGGCGCGGCGCCGAACGAGCGCACCCCGATGATCGGGTTGTCCGGGTTACTGTTGACGTCGGTGTCCGGGGCGTAGTTCAGTGTGATGCCCGCCTGCGCCAGTTCCAGACCGAGGTCGCGGGCGACCGCGGCGGTCAGTTCCACATCGTCGACCACGCCGAGCGCCATGTTGCCGGGCCGCGAGCTGCCGTGCCGCGATTCGAAGCGGGTGACGTCCCCGGCCTCCTCGTCGATCGCCACGATGACCTCCGGCCGCTCCGCACGCAGTTGCGCGGTCAGCGCCGCGACCTGTGCGGGTGACTCGACGTTGCGGGCGAACAGCGCGACGCCTCCGAGACCCTCGCCCAGCCACCGGCGCACCCAGTCGGGCGCCGTGACGCCGACGAACCCGGGCTGCAGCACCGTCGCGGCGAGTTCCGGCAGTTCGTCGTGGTTCGGCATGGGCCCCCCGCAGAGATGGCGATCGATCAATAGACGCCGACGGCCGCCGTGGGCGTGGCGGACCTATGGTCACACCCCTCCGCACGTTTAGTCAACAAACCTTTCTATTAACGGCCTTAAACGGTTCAGTCGCTACCATGCAGGGGTGAATTCCCCGTCCCTCGCCGCTTCCGGCGTCGACTGGTCGCAGGTGCACGCCGTCCGGCTGCTCGGAGTCGCGCTCGCGGCGATCATCCTGATCTGGGCCATCCGCCGCATGTTCGGCGGCAAGCGCTGAGCCGACGCCCCGTCGGCGGGTTTGCGCACCTGCCACCGAGGGCACCATGGCCGCTCGATGAAGCTTCCCGTCTATGGACCACGCCTGCGCAAGGTGGCTCGCCGCCACTTCGGCTGGCCCTCGCTGCGCCCGGGTCAGTTCAAGCCCATGCGCGCGGTGCTGCGCCGCCGCGACGCGCTGGTGGTGCTGCCGACCGGCGCCGGCAAGTCGGCCATCTACCAGATTCCCGCCGTGCTGCTGCCCGGCCCCACCGTGGTGATCTCTCCGCTGCTCGCCCTGCAACAGGACCAGATCGCCGCGCTGAACTCCCGCAACGACCCGCTCGTGCGGGCCGTGCGGGTCAGCTCGGCGGAAACCCCGAAGCAGCAGCGTGCGGCGATCGACGAGCTGCGCGCCGGCCGGGCGGAGTTCCTGTTCATCACGCCCGAGCAGCTCAGCGACCCGGAACGGCTCGCCGAGGTCCGCGATCTGCGTCCCGGGCTGGTGGCGGTGGACGAGGCACACTGCATCTCCGCGTGGGGCCACGACTTCCGCCCGGACTACCTGGCCCTCGGCGAAATGATCAAACACCTCGGCCGACCGCCGGTGCTGGCGCTCACCGCAACCGCGTCCCCGCCAGTGCGCGACGACATCATCGAGCGGCTGCGGCTCAAGCGGCCGGAGATCCACGTGTCCGGACTGGACCGGCGCAACCTCTTCCTGGAAGTGGCGTACTGCGCGAACGAGGATTACCGGTGGCGACGGCTGACCGCCCTGCTGGACGAGGCGGCCCGGCCGGGCATCGTCTACGTCGCCACCCGGCGGGCGGCGGAGGAACTGGCCGCCAAGCTGAGCGCGGCCGGGTACGCGGCGGAGCACTACCACGGCGGCATGGCGGCCGGAGAACGCCGGCAACGGCACGAGGACTTCAGCCACGACAAGATCGAAATCATGGTGGCCACCTCGGCGTTCGGGATGGGCATCGACAAGCCGAACATCCGCTGGGTGGCGCACGTCGCGTTGCCCGACTCGCCGGACAGCTACTTCCAGGAGATCGGCCGGTGCGGCCGCGACGGGGAACCGGCACGCGCCCTGCTGCTGTGGCGCGCCGAGGACGAGGCGATACAGCGGTACTTCAGCGGTGGCGCACCCGAGGCCGCCGAGCTGCGGGATCTGGCCGCCGCCCTGCGCGAGAAGCCGCAGACCCGGACTGCCCTGCGCACGCGCACCGGATTCGGCCAGCGCAAACTCGGTCAGCTACTCGGACTGCTGGAGCAGGTCGGCGCGGCCACCACTGGCGGCGGCAACAAGGTCACCGTTCCGGTGTTCGCGCCGCTGCCTGCTGCCGCGGCCGATGCCGCGGTGGCCATCCACGAGCGCCGCCAAGCGGTGCAGAGCTCCCGGACCGACATGATGCGCGCCCTGGCCGAGACACGATCGTGTCGCACCCAGACCTTGCTGGCCTATTTCGGGGAACGCCTGAAGAATCCGTGCGGGCACTGCGACAACTGCGCCGAAGGCACGGTCGAGCAGGCTCCGCAGCCGACCGACGAATTGTTCCGGGTACACAGCCGCGTGCGGCACGCGGAATGGGGCGGCGGCATGGTGATGGGTTATGAGGAAGACCGGATGACGGTGCTGTTCGACGAGGTCGGCTACAAGACCCTGTCGGTGCCCGTCGTCGAGGAGAACGCCTTGCTGGTCGCGGAGACCAAGAACGGAAAGGACCGCGCGTGAGCGACGAACCGTTGTACGCCATGATGGGTTACACCGACGATGAATGGGGGCTGCTCGTCGGCCTGCCCCAGTCGGTGCTCACCGCGGCGAGCGCCGCCACCCCGGACAGCGCCCGCAAGACCCGCGCCGAGAACGCCGCCGGAATGAGCGAGATCGCCGACGCGCGCGCGTCGGCGAGTCCACTGGTCGCGGCGATCGCCGGCGAGATCATCGGCCAGGTGGGCGACCCGGAGCTGGGCGAGGAACTGCCCGCCATCGAGCCCGGCGACCCGGCCGCGTACGCCCAGGACGTGGTGCAGCGCGCGGCGCAGGCGTCCGCACTGCTGGCGGGCAAGGCTGGCGACTCCGATGCGGAGACCTACAAGCACTGGCTGGTGGAGATCGCGGACACCGTGGTGGCCGCCGCGTCGACCGGCGGGGTGCTGGGCATCGGCGCGGAGACCGTCACCGAGTCGGAACGGGCCTTCCGGGACTCGCTGGCCGAGGCGCTCACCTGAGCCCTTACTAAGCTGGCGAGATGGCGGTGCGCGAGTTCGTGCGGTCCCGGCCGTCGCCGGCGCTGCGCCCCCTCGTGGGCTGGTACACCGGCTACCGGGAAGCCGGTGTACCGCCGCGCATCCACCGTGGGCTGCCCTCGCCCTATCTGACACTCATCATCACCCTGGACGATCCGGTGGTGATCGCCGCGCACCCGGACGCCAGTCAGCCGCCCGGGCGATACCCCACCCTGATCGGCGGGTTGCACCGGCGTCCGGCGCTGATCGCCCACCAGGGCCGTCAGTCGGGCATCCAGGTCGCCGTGCATCCGCTCGGCTGCCGGCACCTGTTCGGCCTGCCCGCCGCCGAGTTGGTCGACCTCGACCTGGACTTCGCCGCGGTCGCCGGGGAACGGGAGGTCGCGACCATGCGCGACGAGCTGGTCGCGGCGCGCGGCTGGCCGCAGCGGTTCGCCGTCCTGGACAGGCACCTCTGCCAGCGGCGGGACGACCAGCGGCCGGGCGTGGACACCGGCGTCACCCACGCGTACCGGCGGATCCTGGCCACCGGAGGCCGGGTGCGCATCGGCTCGCTCGCCGCCGAGACCGGATGGAGCGCCCGCCACCTGAACAACAGATTCCGGGCGGAGACCGGCATGCGTCTCAAGGAAACGGCGCGCACGGCACGGTTCGACACCGCTCGCCGGCTCCTCGCCACCGGCTCCGGCATCGGTCGGGCCGCCGCCGACGCGGGCTACAGCGACCAGGCGCACCTCACCCGCGAATTCCGTGACTTCGCCGGTTGCACGCCGACCCGGTGGTGGTCCGAGGAGGTCGGTTTTCTTCAAGATTCCGGGCTTCCGGGCGACGAGGATCGCTGACATGACGACGACGAACTCGACACCCGCCGTGCCGGAACCGGCCCCCCAGGTGTGGCCGACCCTGCGCGCGCACGACGCACGTGGCCTCATCCGCTTCCTGACCGAGGCGTTCGGATTCCACGAGGTTCTCGTGCTCGGCGAAGGCGACCGCGTCGACCACGCCGAGCTGAGCTGGCCGGCCGGCGGCGGCATCATGCTCGGCTCGACGCGCGGCGGACCGGACGATCCGTGGGCGCTGACGCCCGGCACGTGCGGCTGCTATGTGGTCGCCACCGACATCGACGATCTGCACGCTCGCGCGCGCAAGGCCGGCGCGGAGATCCTGCGGGAACCCTTCGATACCGATTACGGGTCCCGCGACTTCACCGCGCGCGATCCGGAGGGCAACCTGTGGCAGTTCGGCACCTACCGGGGCCAGCCGCGCGCCGACTGAGCTGGCCGCGTGCGTCAGGCGACGGCGCTGTTGCTGCTTCCGGTGGACCGGCGCAGGCCGGTCACCGCGGAGTACACCGAGCCGATCTGGGAGGCCACGCGCTTCCACGAGTAGGCCTGCCGGGCCCGGTCCAGCGCCGCCGTCGCGTACGCGAAACGCCGCACCTTGTCGTTCACCAAGCGCCGCAGCGCACCGCCCAGCGCTCGCGGGTCCCGGGCCGGGACCAGGTCACCGGTGAGCCCATCGACGACCGTCTCGCCGAGACCGCCCGCGATGGTGCCGATCACCGGTACGCCGCAGGCCATCGCCTCCAGCGGAGTCAGCTCGAACTGCTCCTGCCAGGGCGCCGCCACGAACAGGTCGGCGGACCGGTACCAGCCCGGCATGTCCCGGGCCGGCACGGCGCCGACGAGGCGCACCCGGTCGGCCACCTTGAACTGCTCGGCGAGCGCGCGCAGCCGGTTGGCCTGCGGATCCGCCGCAAGCTGACCGGCGGGCGGACCACCGACCACGACGCACTCCGCCCCCGGCACATACTGCATGGCCTGGATGACATCGCCGAACCCTTTGCGCTCGACGAGCCGGCCGACGGACAGGATCCGCGGTCGTTGCGGGTCACGCTCGGCGGCCGGCCCCTCCGGGCTGAAGCGGTCGCTGTCCACGCCCGCCGGCACCAGGCTCATCTGGGTGCGCGGCACGCCGATCCGCACCAGGCCGCTGAGCTCGTTCTGACTCTGCGCCACCACCCGGTCCACCGCGCGGCCCAGGGCACGCTCGTAACTCGCCCGCGACGGCCCGCCGTCGGCGGAAGAGGACACACCCAGCTCGTGGAAGCTCTGCACCACCGGGATGCCGACCTGGCGCGCCGCAGTGACGGCGGCGAGGCCGCTCGTCCAGTAGTGGGCGTGCGCCACCTCCGGCGTCCACGCCTCGTCGCTCCACGCGTCGCGCAGCCACTGCGCGAATCCGCCCATGTGCGGCAGCAGAAGCTCCGGCTCGACGCGTTCGGCCGGACCGGCGGGCACGTGCACCACCTCGACATGATCCGACAGCGGCACCATGTCGGGCAGCTCCGGATCGTCGCGCCGGGTGTACACGCGCACGTCGTGTCCCAGCTCGGCGAGGGCGGCGGACAGGTCGGCGACATGCCGGCCCTGCACGTCGCCGGTGGCGTCCTCGCCCGCAGCCAGCGGACTGGCGTGCTCGGAGATCATCGCGATACGCATCGAGGCCCTCCTCCAACGCACTTGATTCCGGGAGAGAAGACCGGAGTGATTGCCGAAGTACGCGGTGGTGGTTGCCCGTGTCGCAAATCCGTAAACATGGGCGTCTGCTGAACGGGGTACCCACACTTCGTGGCTGTTGTGAAGCGTACCGTGAACGCCCCCCACGAGCGTGTGCTCTCCGGGTGGTGGCCGCTTTCGTGCGGGCCGACACGCAGGACGATCGAGGAGCGCCCTATGCGGACGCCCGGCCGCCGGGCTCCGTGATGATGTGACGCTCTTGCTGCGCGAGCCGAAGATACAGCGCTTCATATCTGTCCAGCACCGGCTCTATCTCCGTGGTCGCCGCGGCGGCGAGGCTGTCGAAGACCTGGCGGTACAGGTGCGCTTGAGTACGCCCTTGCGATATCAGGCCGCTGGTGAACAGGTCGACGTTGACCAGGCGATCGTCGAGGAGTTCGAAGCCGTGAAACGGCGGCGTGCTGAGCGGCGCGTCAGCAGCGACGATGCCGATCGTCACGTTCTCCTGGGCTGCGGCCTCGCGCAGGCGTAGGAGTTGAGCCAGCATCTCCTGCGGGGGGCAGACCCGGTTGCTGAGGACTGCTTCCGTCATGACGAAATGAAAAGAACGATCGTGGTCGTTCAGCACCTCTTGGCGTCTGATGCGGGCCGACACCGCCTCCGCCACCGCCACCGCGCGGTCGCGGAGATCGGTGAAGACGAGGAGCTGGAAATCCTCCAGGATCGCCTTCGCGTAGCCGCTACTTTGCAGGAGTCCCGGAACGACCGCGGGCTGAAAGACCCGCAGACTTCGGGTCGCGTTCTCCCAGTGGCCGATGGTGTTCTGGCGCCCCGCCAACCCCATCGGACCCGTGGTCCAGTCGGTCATCCGCTCCCGTGAGCCGGTGGCTCGATCCATGAGCAGGAGCACGATCTCCTCCTCGGCGCCGAGGGCGCGCGCCAGGATTCCCACATCGTCCGGGTCCGGGAGCCCCTTTCCATTCTCGATGCGGGAAATCTTCGGCTGACTCATGCCGACCCGATGACCGAGTTGCCCCCCGGTCAAGCCGGCGGCCTTGCGCAGACGAGCCAGCACCGATCCGACAGGCTCGTCCGGGTCCAGGGGGATGCCGGATGCGGTGCTCACATGCGACACCCCCTCGCCAATATCGAACGTGTGCGCCGCGAGGCGAACCGAGAGGCCGGATCGCCCGCGGCCCGGGATCAGCCGACGGACCTGGCAGCCTCGGCAAGGAGCTCGATGGGGATCTCGACGAGGTTTTCACCGTCGGGAACAGTGACGCCGGCCTGCGCGGGCGACACCGAGTAACCCTGCACCACCACGGTGCCGCGGTCACTGCGATAGACCGTGGGACACGACTGTGAACCACACAGCTTCGTCACGATCATCTGTAGTTCTCGCTGCACGGGCGCACCGTCGCGCGCAGCGTCATGGTTCATCGTCACGGCGCTCAAGCCTCATTCATCACTGGCGCATACACAAGTGACGCGGCCGGACTTCATGCTAACGATTTGGGTGCGTATCGCCGCCTGCACCCCGGGAGCGACTATCCGGAAATGCATCCTCCATGCATAGGCATGTCAGGCTTTCTGCAGCCTAGCATGCTGCCACATGGCACGCTATGCATCACCCGGGGTTGCATTCACGAATGATGAATATCGTTGGACAGAGTGCATGGGCGACCTCACACTGAGTGAGAGTCCCATTGATCGACAGCCCTGGGCCGGTGGTCATGGATAGTTACTCAAGGTTCACCCACACGACGGCAACGCGGCCGGACGTCCGACCCGAGCAGCGCGTGCCGCTCGCCCGACGCCGGCGATCCGGTCACGCCACCCATGGTCTCCGCGCCCCGCCCGCGGACGACTGGCCGACCGTCTTCTGCGTTCGACGAATTCGTCTGTCACTCATCCGACCGAGAGCGATCGCTCTCAGCGCCGCCATGCCGGTTGCGGCCGGCGACGATACGGCGCGGAAGGAGACCGTCATGGAGGGAATCGCCGTGTTGGCGGCCGTCGCCGTCTTGGTGATGCTGTTCGTCCTGGCCGAGATCGCCGGGGCGGTACTGCCGCTGATCATCGTTATGACCCTGGTGCCACCGGACGAGCGTGACGGCCTCGCCCGCGTGCTCGCCGCGAGCGACAGTTCCCGAAAGCCGCGCCTGTGGCGCGCGCTGCGGGTCGCCGTCAAGGAACGGCGGGCCGCCCTGGCCCGCAAGGATCCGCAACGCAACGCCACCCCCTATCTCAACGCCACGTTCGATCGGGCACCGCGGCACGACGCTCCGATCAACCCACCCCGGCCCGTCGATCCGCCCCCGCCCTATCGAACCGTGCGGAGCGAGCCGCACAGCCCGGCGGGTCAGGGCGAGTAAACCGATCGATGCGCCGCATCGATCATCGCGTGATACCACCCGCCGGTGACGCGGCGATCCCGGGCCAGCGCCGCCCGTGCCGCGTTCGCACCGGGTGCACCGTGCACACCTCCGCCAGGGTGTGCCGATGCGCTCGCCAGGTAGAGCCGGTCCACCGGGGTGTCCGCCCTCCCCAGGCCCGGCACCGGCCGCAGGAACAATTGCTGATAGACCGCCGCGGTTCCGCCGGCCAGCGCGCCGCCGACCAGGCTCGGGTCGGCCTCCTCCAGATCCGCGGGCGAGAAGACGTGACGCCCGACGACGTTCCGGGCGAAGCCCGGCGCGTGGTCCTCGATCACCGCCTCGATGCGTTCCACGTGCGCGGAGATCTCGTCCGCCGACCAGGATTCCCGGTGCGGCAGATGCGTATAGGCCCAGGCCGATTCGGTGCCCTCCGGCGAGTGTGACGGATCCGCCGTGGTCATCTGGCCGAGCAGCAGAAAGGGACGGCGCGGCACCTCTGAAGCCGCGAGCTGTGTGGCGTACCGGGACAGGCCGTCGAGGTCGGCGCCCAGATGCACGGTCCCGGCACCCGCGACGGCCGGGTTGCGCCACGGGATGCGCGACGACACCGCCCAGTCGACCTTGACCGTAGCGCCGTCCCACCGGAAATGCGCCAGGTCCTCGGCGAGCCGCGGCGGTAGCCGGGACGCGCCGACCAGGTCCAGGTAGAGCGCGGGCGCTGGCACGTCGGCCAGCACGGCGCGGCGGGCACGCCGGTCGGACCCGTCCGCGGTCCGTACGCCCATGGCCCGCCCCCGGGCGGTGAGCACGCGCGTCACCCGGGCGCCGTACGTGATCCGGCCGCCCCGTGCGCGCAACCGGTCGACGAGCGCATCGGTGATCCGTTGCGATCCGCCGACCGGGACCGGCCAACCGTGTTCCTGGCCCAGCATGGCCAGCAGCCAGCCGTACACGCCGCTGCCGGGCTGGTCCGGCGACAGATCGGTGTGCAGGCCGCATCCGGCGAGGGCCAGCGCGCCGCCCTGGCCGGCGAAGAGCTCGCGGCCCATCTCGCGGGCGGGCAGCACCACACGCCGCGCCAGTCGCAGCAGGCCGGCGGCACGCAGCCGCCGGGCCAGACGCAGCCCGGCCCGTACCGGCGGGAACGGGCCCAGCACCGCGTCGAGCAGGTGCGGCGAGGCGGCACACCATTCCTCGTACGCGCGTCGCCAGCGTTCGCCGTCCCCGGCGGCGAACTGTTCCATCGAGGCCATGGTGGTGGTGAGGTCGCGGTTGACGGTCGCGGCGCGCCCGTCGGGCAGCAGATGGGTGAACACGTCCGGGGCGTGCGTCCAGGTCAGCCCCTGCTCGTCCAGCCGCAGCGAACGCAGCACCGGTGAGGCGTACCCGAGCGGATAAAACGAGCTGAACAGGTCGCTCAGATATCCGGGGGCGGTGATGTGCCCGGAACGCACCGCGCCGCCGGGCTGGGCGGTCGCCTCCAGCACCTCCACGTCCCAGCCGGCGTCGGCCAGCAGATTAGCCGCGACCAGGCCGTTGTGCCCCGCGCCGATGACCACGGCGTCCACTGCCTCCACGGCCCAGCCCCACCCTTCGCGTTTGCCGCAAACAACCGCAGGGTAGCGGTGACGGGGAGCGAGGGAGCCCGGCACATGACGATGCAGCCGACGGTGGACAAGGAAGCCGAAGACCGCACCGCCGCGGCGAGTCCGCACGAATTGCCGTTCCGCCTCCGCCAGATGCCCTGGCCGGCCTGGCGCCGGGTGCTGTGGCGCAGCATTACCGGCTACCTCGACGACGACTGCGCGGATTTCGCCGGCGCGATGACCTACAGCGCGGTCACCGCGTTGATCCCTGCCCTGCTGGTCGTGGTGGCGCTGGTCAACCTGGTGGCCGACGGTCCGGCCGCGGTCGAGGCGGTGCTCGGCATCCTGCGCGAACTGGGCCTCAGCTCGGTGGTCGCCAACGACACCGTCACCTCCCTGCTCAACTCGCTGCTGGTGGAGCAGAGTTCGGCCCGGGTGCTGCTCGGTTTCGGCCTGCTGATCGCCGTGTGGTCCTCCTCGGGATACGTCGCGGCGTTCACCCGCGCGTCCAACCGCATCTACGGCGTCCGCGAGGGTCGCGCGTGGTGGAAGCTGCAACTGCTGGAGCTCGCCCTGGCCGCGGTCGCGCTGGTGCTGCTCGCCGTGGCGGCGACCGGGCTGGTGATCAGCGGTCCGCTGGTGGACGCGGTGGGCGACCGTCTCGGCGCGGGCGACACCGCGCGCCTGCTCTATTCGGTCGGCCGCTGGCCGGTGCTCGTGGTGATCGCGATTCTGCTGATCTCCCTGCTGTTCTGGATCGCGCCGAACGTCAAACAGCCGAGGTTCCGGTGGCTCACCGTGGGCGGCGCGGTCGCCCTGGTGGTGTGGACGGCGGTGTCCTTCGGGTTCGGCCTGTACGTGGCCAACTTCGGATCCTACGACCGCACGTACGGCAGCCTCGGCGCGGTGATGGCGTTCCTGGTCTGGCTTTACCTGTCCAACACGGCGGTGCTGCTCGGTGTCGAGGTCAACGCCGAGGTGCAGCGCGCCCGGCTGGCCCAGGCCGGTGACGTGCCGACGCGGACGCCGCTGGCGCCGCGGGAGGGTTTGGCCGAGGCGGACCAGGGCACCCGTTAGTCGTGGACGGTGGGAGCCCGGCTGAGCCGGGGAGTACACGAAGGAGGAATTTGCCGTGACTACCGTGACCGAATCCGTCGACGTCGACGTACCGGTGCGCACCGCGTACAACCAATGGACCCAGTTCGAGGAGTTTCCTCGATTCATGAGCGGCGTCACCGAGATCCGCCAGACGGACGCCACCATGACCCATTGGAAGACCGAGATAGACGGTGTGAAGCGCGAATTCGCCGCCGAGATCACCGAGCAGATGCCCGACGAGCGGGTTGCCTGGACTTCCACGGAGGGCAGCAAGCAGGCCGGTGTGGTGACCTTCCATCGGCTCGACGACACGCACACGCGGGTCACCTGCCAGATGGACTTCGAACCGCAGGGCGTCACCGAGCAGGCCGGCGCCCGGCTGGGCTTCCTTGACCGGCAGGTCAAGGGCGACTTGAAGCGGTTCAAGGAGTACATCGAAGGCCGCGGCGGGGTGGAGTCCGGCGGGTGGCGGGGCCAGGTGGACCGGCCCGGCTCATAACGTGCCATCCCTGCCGGGACAGCGGCCGCCGGGGTGACCCCCGGCGGCCGCTTCGTGGGTGGTGCCGACCGGGGTCTACCGCACCGACAGGCTGCCCAGCCCGGCGCGCGCGTCCACCGCGTACCGGTCGTCGGCTCCGGTCCATCCGCGGGCGGCCAGCACCGCGCCGGCCGGTCGCCCGTCGCCGGACCACCAGGGTGTGGACACGTCACCCGCGGCGCCGCCCCGCAACCTGATCAACGTCTTGGTCGCCGGCGGCACGGTCACCGCGACGTCCCCGGCACCGTCGGGCAGGACCACCGGCACGGTGCCACGCGGCGGGGGCAGCCGCAGGGTGATCAGTCCGCCGGCGCCGATGGCGATGCGGCGCAACCGGCCGCCGGCCAGGTCCAGTTCCTGCTCCCCCGCCCCGGCGGGCAGGCGCAGATCCCACCGGACGGCGGAGCTGAGCAGGATCGTCACCGTGTCCGGACCGTTCGTGCCGGTGGGGCGCAGCCGCAGCCGCAGCCCGTCCGGATCCGCGGTGACCGCCGGGGCCAGGCCCGCACCGGGCGGGCTGCTGACCCGGTACAGCAAGCCCGGCAGGTCGGCCGTGCGGACCACGATCCGCGACGCCGCGTCCCGCACGGTGAGGCGCAGGTCGCCCTGTCCGGCCGGGCCACCTTCGACCAGATGACCGGTGCCGGACCGCAGGTCATCAGGGGTTCCGACGGCGCAACCGGCCAGCGCCACCACCGCCACGGCGGTGATCATTGAGCCGGTCAGACTCAGCAGTGATCGCACTATCGGACAACGGATGTTCGGCCGAACGGGTGACGGCGATGCGTCCCCTTCGAGCAAAACTGTCCGGGTGCGATCTGCCGGTTTCCTCTCCCCCCGCCAGCGCCGTGTCGCCTGGACAGCCTTTCTGATCACCGCGTTCCAGGCGCCTCTGGCCGCCAAGCTCGCCGACGACGCGTCGTGGTTGTTCGCCGTGGTTGTGGCGCTGCTCGTGGCCACGGTGATTCTCGCCGACGACGCCCAGCGGCGGCGTCCGATGACCGAGGCCGAGGCGGAGGCCGACTGACGTCAACCGACCTGCACCGGTCACGAGAACCGACGGTCACCCCGGCGTTCCTACCGTCTCAAAGCATGAATGGCCTGTTCAGCGGCCCTGCCGCTCGCGCAGCTCTGCGCTCCGCCCTCGCCGCGCTCGACGAGTTGACAGCCGCGGTCGGCACCGGCTTCGACGCGATGTCTTCCGATCTCCGGCTGCTCGCGGCCGTGGATCAGCACGCGGCCGCGGTGCGCGACAGCCTGGAAGGCGACCTCGAACCGCTCAACCCGGTGATCCTGGCCGCGTACGCGGAGGGCATCCGCGACGCGGCACACAAGCACGGCTGGCGCCCGCCGACCGGTGAGATCGACTGGCGCCACGCCGATTGGGTGATCCACCGCCTGCTGGCGGTCTGCGTGCTCGCCCGCGGCCTCTGACCGGTCGCGGGCTCGCGGCGGTCAGCGTTCGTCGGTGCCCGGACGGCCGCTGGTCGGTTCGTCGCCGGCCGCCGGGGACTCCGCCGTGTCGTCCGCCGCGTCCGACCCGGTCGATCCGGTCGATCCGGTCGATCCGGTCGATCCGGTGCCGGTGCCGGTGCCGGTGCCGGATTCCGCCGCGTCATCGTCGGCCGGCGCGGTCGAGTCGACGCCGACCGCCCGGGACTCCGCGGTGTCGTCATCCGGGCCTGGCGCGTCCGGAACCGCCCGGGACTCCGCCGTGTCGTCATCCGGGCCTGGCGCGTCCGGAACCGCCCGGGACTCCGCCGTGTCGTCGTCTGAACTGGGCGGAATCACCTGAGTTCGTTCGGCGGGCGCTTCGCTGCGCGGCGGCAGCACCTGGGTCTGGCTCGCCTCGTCCTCGTGGTGCTCGGGCAGCTCGTCGCGATCGAAACCAGGAATCATGTGCGGACGATCATCGACCGCTTCGAGGTCGACGGCGGTGTCTGTCGCGCGTCGCGGTCGCGCAGGGTTCGACACATCGATGACCTGCGTCTCCTCGGACGACGCCGCTTCCAGGGCCGCCCGGTCGGCCGCGGCCTGCCGCTCCTCCTCTGCCTTGCGCGCCTCTTCCGCCCTGCGCGCCTCTTCCGCCTTGCGGGCCTCTTCCGCCTTGCGGGCCTCTTCGGCCTTGCGCGCTTCCTCCGCCCTGCGCGCCTCTTCCGCCTTGCGGGCCTCCTCGGCCTTGCGGGCCTCTTCGGCCTTGCGCGCTTCCTCCGCCCTGCGCGCCTCCTCCGCCTTGCGCGCCTCCTCAGCCTTGCGAGCCTCCTCCGCCCTGCGCGCCTCCTCGGCCTTGCGCGCCTCCTCGGCCTTGCGCGCCTCCTCAGCCTTGCGCGCCTCCTCCGCCAGCCGGGCCCGCTCCTCCGCATACGTGCGTGCCTGCTCCCGGATGGCGACCGACTCGGCACCGGCCCGGTCCAGCCACACCTCCCACCGGCTCTGCATGGGCCGGATCAGGCCGCCGCCGACGCCCACCACCAGCACGCCGACGATGATGGCCAGCACCGCGATCAGCAACGGCTGCGTCACCGAGGTGGCGATCCGCACCTGGTCCAGCGCGGCGATCACGCCCAGCGCGATGATCAGGCCGGATGCGACGCGGGCGAGCAGCCTGCCGTAGCTCAGCCCGCCCAGGGCGCTGACGATCAGGTCGTGCGCCGCGCCGGCGATGGCCGCCGCCACCACGATGATCACGATGGCCACGAACGCCCGCGGGAGCCACGCGATCACCGAGGTGAGCAGGTCACTGACCGCGTTCGGGCCCCAGATGCCGAAGGCGAGCTGCAGGGCGATGAGCATGACCGCGTAGAAGGCGATCTTCGCGCAGAGGTCGCTGGCGTCGATGCGGGCGCCGCGCAGTGCCCGGCCCACCGGACCGCGCTCGACCGCCCGGTCGAAGCCGACCCGGTGCAACGCCTTGGACACCAGTGTGCGCGCCAGCCTGGCCAGCAGATAACCGATGACCAGGATGGCGACGAACGCCAGCGCGGTCGGCAGGAACAACAACACCGAACGCCACATGTCGCTGAGTCCTCGGCCCAGCCCGTCCCCGGTCATCAGTTCTCCTCGCGTCACAGTTCCGATCGTTTCGCGCCGGTCGGCGACCGGCCTTGACGACCTTAGGACGCCGGAAAGGTTTCCGCTCACCGAACCCCACCAACCACACGCGTATCCCGCCGCATCGCGGGTATAGGGCAGAGAAGCCCCCGACGTACTGCCATGAATCCGACGTTGGGCCCTGCCCGCATCGTCCAAACGGACGATGCGGGCTACGCTGAGCTCATGGTCGGCACGGGAGGATCCACGCTGCCGTCGCAGACGGGTGCGGCGCCCCAAACGGCGAGCACGCCCGCCGGCGACGTCCCCGGGTGCGCGGCGCTGATCCGGTCGGTGGCCTGGGAGCAGACCACGCTCGGCCCGGTGCCGGAGTGGGACCCGGTGGTGCGGGCGACCGTCGATCTCATGCTCGCCTCCCCGGTGCCGATGGCGCTGACCTGCGGCGACGACTACTTGCTGCTCTACAACGACGCGTACGCCCAGGTGATCTCGGCGTGGCATCCGGTGGCGATGGGCCGACCCGCCGCGGAGACCTTCGGGGAGCTGTGGCATTCCTCGGACGTGGGCGGCGTGGTGCAGGAGGTCTATCGCAGCGGCCGGGCGCAGCTCGAACCGGAGACCCAGATGACCTTGCCGCGCGGCGACGCCGGGCGGCCCGAACACGCGTTCTTCACCCGGGGCCACTCCGTGGTGCGGGACAGCCACGACCGGGCCGTCGGCGTGCTGACCGTGGCGGCGGAGACCACGCAGGTGACCCGTCACCTGCAGAGCCTGGGCGAGCTCACGTCGCGTCTCGCGGGCGCCCTGACCATCGACGACGTGGCACGGGTGGTGCTCTCCTACGCCATGTCGTCGTTCGACGTCGACCACTGCGTGTTCGCGGTCGACGACGGCGCCGGATACCGGTACGTGCGCCGCATCCGCGGCGAGATGCTCGACGAGGCCGATGAACGGCTGCCGCCGTTGTGGAAGCGGATCGTCGCGGATGAGGGCTATCCGCTGGTCGCCGTGGCGCAGTCGGGACGAGCCTCGTTCGAACCGGACGGCTCCCCCCTCATGAAGATCGCCAGCGACCGGCACGAGCGGCGGATCCGGGCACTGGCCGCCATCCCGCTGCGCGCGCCGTCCCTGCGGGGCGCGCTGACCGTGGGATATCGCTCGCCGCACCCGTGGCTGCCGGCCGAGCGTGCGTTGCTGGACGCGGCCGGGGAACTGGTGGCGCAGGCCGCCGAGCGGGCCCGCCGGTTCGAGGCCCAACACGGCACCGCCCAGCTACTGCAGCGCAGCATGCTGCCGGAGCATCTGCCGGAGCTGGACACCTTCCGCATCGCGGCACGCTACGACGTCGGGGTGGACGGCAACGCCGCGGGCGGCGACTTCTACGACGCGTTCGAACTGCCCGACGGGCGGCTGGCGATGGTGCTCGGCGACGTGGCCGGGCACGACGTGCGCGCGGCCGCCGTGATGGGCCAGGTCCGGGCGGCGCTGCGCGCGCTCGCGCTGACCGATCCGGCCCCGCCCAGCGTGCTGGCCGGACTGGACCGGCTGGTCGGGTCGCTGGGCGCCGAGTCCCGCAACGAAGAAATCTTCGTGACCGTGGTCTTCGGCCTGCTGGACCCGGCCGACGGGACGATCACGCTGGCCAGCGCGGGCCATCCGCCGCCGGTGCTGCGCCGGGCCGGTTTCCGGGGCGAGCCGGCCACCGCCGAGCTCGTCAAGGTGCCACCGGGCGCCCCGCTGGGCCTGGGCGGACGCTGGCAGACCGGAGTGATCACGATCGAGCCGGGCGACACCATCCTGATGTTCAGCGACGGCGTGGTGGAACGGCGGGGCCGCGCGCTCAACGACGGGCTGGACGCGCTGGTGGCGGCGGCGGCCTCGGCCGGCAGCGGCGACCCGCGCAACCTGTGCTCGCTCGCAACGGGAGCGGTGGAGGGCACCACCGACGACGACGTGGCGGTGCTCGCGGTGGAGCACGCGGTGGCCCTCAGCCGCTCGGCGACCATGCAGGTGGCCGCCGAGCCCACCGGCCCGAGCCGGGTGCGGCAGTGGATGACCAACCGCCTGCGCGAGTGGTCGGTGCCCGAGGCGGTGATCGGCGCGGCCATCCTGTGCACCAGCGAGCTGACCACCAACGCGCTGCTGCACGCCGGCACCCCCGCGCAGGTGCACATCGATCTGAGCGCCGAACGGCTGCTGGTCTCGGTGGCCGACACCGGCACCCGGGGCAGCGTGACCCGGGCCCGCACCGACGCGCTCAGCAGCCGCGGGCGCGGCCTGGGACTGATCGAGGAACTCAGTGACGCCTGGGGGACCGATCCGACGGTGCGCGGGTCGACGGTGTGGTTCGAAATGCTGATTCCGGGCAATGCCGGACCATGACACAGCGCCGCCCGGGAGTCCTCTTCGACGTCGACGGCACCCTCGTCGACAGCACCTACCTGCACACCGTCTCCTGGTGGGAGGCGATCCGTCAGCATTCGCTGGACGTGTCGATGGCCGAGATCCACCGAGCGATCGGCATGGGCTCGGACAAGATCCTCGACCATCTGCTGGGCACCGACCGCGACCGCGATCACGACGCCGAGATGGCGACCGCGCACGACGTGCTGTACGGCGCCTGGTGGGAACGCCTGCGTCCGCTGCCCGGCGCCGGCGATCTGCTGCGGGCGTGCGCCGACGGCGGCCTCGCCGTGGTGCTGGCGTCCTCGGCGAGCGGCGCCGAGCTCCAGCACCTGTGCCGGGTGCTGGACTCCGACGAGGTGATCACCGCGGCGACCTCCTCGGCCGATGCGGAGCAGAGCAAGCCCGAGCCGGACATCCTGGCCGCGGCGCTGGACCAGTCGCAGGTCGACCCGCGCCGGGCGGTGTTCGTCGGCGACGCGGTCTGGGACGTGGCCGCCGCCGCCAAGCTGGACATTCCGTGCATCGGGCTGACCTGCGGTGGCACCAGCGCGGCCGAGCTGACCGACGCCGGCGCGGTGTGCACGTACGCGAATCCGGCGCAGCTACGGGAGCATCTGGCCGACACCCCCATCGCCGACCTGAAGTGACGGTGAAAGCCGCCGCGGTTATCCGCGGCGTGGCGTGGGCATTCGCTTCGGCGTGCAGACGTCCGACCTGATCTTCGCCCTGCTCGGCGTGGGCGCCCTGCTGGCCGGCATCCTGCCCCGCGTGGTGGAACGGCGGCCGCTGTCCATGCCGATCGCCTTCCTCGCCCTGGGCATGATCGTCTTCGCGTTGCCGCTGGGCCTGCCGGAGATCAACCCGCTGGATCACAAGAACGTGGCGCAGCACCTGACCGAGATCGGCGTGGTGGTCGCCCTGATGGGCGCCGGCTTGAAGATCGACCGCCCGTTCGGCGGTCGGCGCTGGTCGTCGACCCGGCGCATGCTGATCGTGGCCATGCCGGTGAGCATCGCCGGGGTGGCGCTGCTGGGCTGGTGGTGGGCCGGCCTGGTACCGGCCGCCGCGGTGCTGCTGGGCGCGTCGCTGGCGCCCACCGATCCGGTGCTGGCCGCCGAGGTCCAGGTCGGCGAGCCCAGCGACGACCAGGATTCCGAGGACGAGGTGCGGTTCACGCTCACCTCGGAGGCCGGGCTCAACGACGGGCTGGCGTTCCCGTTCGTCTACGCGGCGATCGCGATCGCGGTGGCCGCCCGCACCGACGACGACTGGCTGGGCCGCTGGGCACTGATGGACGTGCTCTACCGCACCGCGGTCGGCGCGGCTGGCGGCGTGGTGGTGGGCCGCCTGCTCGGCCGCCTGTTCTTCCGCGCCCGGTGGGAGTCGCTGCGGCTGTCCCGCCACTCCGAGGGTTTCCTCGTGCTGGCCGCCACCTTCCTCGCGTACGGGCTGGTGGAGCTGGTCGGCGGGTACGGCTTCCTGGCGGTGTTCCTCGCCGGCCGGGGCATCCGGTCGGCCGAACGCACCCACGAGTACCACCAGGTGTTGCACGACTTCGCCGAGCAGATCGAGCGGCTGATGACGGTGCTGCTGCTCCTGCTGTTCGGCGGCGCCGTGGTGAGCGGCCTGCTCGCCCCGCTGACCTGGCCCGCGGCGCTGACCGGGCTGGCGTTGATCCTGGTGATCCGGCCGCTGGCCGGGTTCCTCTCGCTGCGCGGAGCACCCGGGACCGCCGCGCAGCATTGGGTCATCGCGGCGTTCGGCATCCGCGGCATCGGGTCGTTCTATTACCTCGCCTATGCGACGGCGCACGCATACTTCCTCGACATCGGACTGCTGTGGGCGACCATCGGGTTCGTCGTCCTGGTGTCGGTCGTGGTGCACGGCGTGGCGGGCACTCCGGTGATGCAGCTACTGGATCGGTCGAACACAAGAACACGCTCCGTAGCGGAAACTCGCTAATTTGCGACATTGAACCCCGTGGTGGTGGCGGAGCGTATTTATTCGCGTAAGGTGTTCGGCAATCAGCTACGTCCACCATGGAGCGGCACATGCGGATCAGAGGCTTCGCGCCCTCGACACCCTGCTGGGTCGAGCTGGCGAGCGCAGACCCCGGCCGGGCGCAGGATTTCTATGCGTCCCTGTTCGGCTGGGAACCGGCCGGCGACCGATTCAAGCTGGACGGGCGCGCGGCGGCGGGCCTGACCCGGGCGCGGCCGGGTCGTCCGGCCGGATGGGTGACCTATCTGTCCGTCGAGGACCTGGGCGCCTCGGTACACCAGTTCGCGGCCGCCGGTGGGCGATGCCTGAGCGGCCCCACCGACGGGCACGGCGGCCAGGGCGCGATCGTGTCCGATCCGTCCGGTGCGGTGCTGGGGCTGTGGCAGCCCGGCGACTTCGCGGGCACCCAGGTGGGCGGCGAGCCGGGCACCATGGCCTGGCCCGAGCTGCTGACCGCGGACCCGCAGGCGGCGGCGGAGTTCTACGGCCGCGCGTGCGGCTGGACGCTGCGCGACGAGGTGGGCAGCCACGGCGGGCGCGGCGAGTGGCTGACCGCGGCACACAACGCCATGGCCGGGATCGCGCCGGGCGGGCGCACCGCCTGGTGGCGGTGCTCGTTCCAGGTGGCCGACTGCGACGCCGCGGTGGAGAACGCGATGCGCCTGGGCGGCCGGGTCGTCGTCGAGCCGACCGACATGGGCATCGGCAGCTATGCCGAGTTGCGCGACCCGTTCGGCGCGGCGTTCGCGGTGACCGCCCCGTCCACCCAGCCGGTGGAACTGACCCTAGCCTTCAGCGACATCGCCGGAATGGAACTGACCTTCCCGGGGTAGCAGAACGGGTGTACGAAACGACACCGGTGTCGGCATCCCCGACGGAGCGAAAGGCCAGAGCCATGAGCAGCCCCAATCCGAAGGTCTCCGGCAACCCCGGCTCGAACACGATCAAGGACCCGGAGGACTGGACGACCGGTGCGCAGCCGGCCACCGGCGCCCAGGAGTCATACCTGCACACGCTGGCCGAGGAGGCCCACGAGGACGTGCCGGACGACCTGAGCAAGGCGGACGCCTCCCGCATGATCGACGAGTTGCAGGAGAAGACCGGCCGCGGCAACTGACGACACCCACCGCCTGACAAGAAGGGGGCCGGCCCGCTGGGGCCGGCCCCCTTCTTTTCCACCCATCCGTCAACTGGAGTTGACATCCCCTCCCTGTCAACGTAGGTTGACGTCATGACCGAAGCCACCGACCTGGCCGCCGCCGCCGGCAGCGCCGACCCCCGGGTGGGCCTGCGCGCGGTGGTCGCCCTGCGCCGCCTGCTGGAGGGCCTTGAGCACCTGCAGGTGGCCAACGCCCGCCGCAACGGCTGGTCCTGGCAGGAGATCGCCGACGCACTCGAGGTGACCCGCCAGGGCGTTCACAAGAAGCACGCGAGCCGGATGCCGATGAAAGATCCACGGGAGGACTGACATGTTCGAGCGTTTCACCCAACCGGCCCGCGACGCGGTGATCCGCGCCCAGGCCGAGGCACGGGACCTGGGCCAGTCCCCCATCGGCACGCAGCACGTGCTGCTCGCCATGCTCGCCGACGAGACCGGGCCGATCGCCGCGCTGGTGCGCGACGCCGGGGTGGACGCGCGCAGCGTGCGCGCCGAAATCATCCGCCGGGCCACACCGGATCAGCAGACCCCGCCGCCCGCGGACACCGACGCCGAGGACGCCGCCGCGCTGCGGTCGATCGGCATCGACCTGGACGCGGTGCGCAGCGCTATCGAGGAGAACTTCGGGCCCGGCGCCCTGCGGCTGCCCCGCGACGCCGAGCCGCCCCGGCGCGGCCCGATGGCCCGGCTCTTCTCCGCAGGACACATACCGTTCTCGCCCCGCGCCAAGAAGGTGCTTGAGCTCTCGCTGCGCGAGGCGATCCGGCTGAAGCACAAGTACATCGCCGCCGAGCACATCCTGCTGGGCGTCCTGCGTGAGGGCGACGGCATGGCCGCGGCCATCCTGGCGGACGCGGGCGTGGACTTCGACCGGCTCCGCGCCGACCTCACCGCCTCGCTGCGCGACCGCGCGGCATGACCGGCCGGGCTCGTCACGGCAGTTCCCTCTCCTCGATCGGCAGGACGTGCTCGGCGGTGAAGCCGAGCAGGCGCAGCGCCGGGTCCAGGTCGATCGGCACGGTCCGGCCGGTGAACACCGGCCGGGGCACGTCCGGGTGGTACCGGTCCAGCAGCGCCTGCGTCGGGTACGGGGAGAGCGTCTCGCGGGCCGCGACGTAGACCACGTGACAGCCGCGCTCGGCCGGGTCGAGGGCGGCGAGCAGCGCCCGCGCGGCGTCCCGGGCGTCCAGATAACTCCACACCTCGGCGGCACCCCGGCCCGGGTCGTCGGTGAAGCGCCGCACCATCTCGCACAGCCGCCCCTCGGGCGTGCCGACGAACGGCAGCCGCAGCGCCACCACCGACATGCCGTAACACCGGACGGCCATCGCGGCGGTGCCTTCGTCGGCGCTCTTGGACAGCGCGTACGGGTCGGTGATCTGCAGTGGCAGCGCGGTGTCCACCGGCAGGTACGGCATGGTCAGCGGGACGCGCGCGAACGGCAGCCCGCAGATGGCGTAGCTGCTGGCGATCGCCGCGCGCCGGATCCCGGCTCGCCCGGCGTGGTCGAGCACGGTGAACGTGGCCAGCGTGTTGCCGCCGAACACCCGCTCGCCCGGGTCGCGGGTGGGCGTCGCAATGGCGGCCAGATGGATCACCGCGTCGGCGTCGCGCAGCGCCCGGTCCACCACCTCGGGATCGCCGGCGTCGCCCACCACGACCCGGTCGGCGCGCAACTTCCGGCCGGGATCGTCGAGCACCAGCGCGGTGGCCGCGACACCCCGGTGCGCGAGCAGGTCCAGCACGGCACCGCCGATCAACCCGGCGGCCCCGGTGACCAGTACCCGGTTCACCGCTGCTCGACCCTCTGCAGGCGTTCGCTCCCGTCCGCCGGCCGCACCGCGGCCCACAGCAACCGATCACGCCACCGGCCATGGACGAGGAAGTGGTCGCGCAGATGGCCCTCCCGGGACATGCCGATCTTCTCCAGCACCCGGACAGACCCGGAATTGTGCGGGTCGCAGGTGGCACTGACCTTGTGCAGACCGAGGTGGTCGAAGGCGAAGCCCAGCACGGCCCCGGCGGCCTCGGTGGCCAGCCCCTGCCCCCACGTGGGCCGGGCGAACACGTACCCCATCGAGCCGCGCCGGTGGGCCGCCTCCTCGACGCGCAGTTCCACGGCGCCGATCACGGCGCCGGCATGCTCGGCCGCCAGCGCGTACCGGATGCGTGGCGACGCGGACGCCGCGGCGATGACCATGTCGAGGAAGAAGGTGGTCTCGGCCGGGGTGTTGGGTCCCCAATCAATGAACTTGGCAACGTCGGGATCGGAGGCGTACGCGTGCACCGCGGCGTGGTCGTCGTGGACGAACTCGCGCAGCACCAACCGGGATGTCGTCAGCGGCTCCACGTCCCGCACCGTAGTCGATCGGAGACGGCCGTCACTGGTATTTCAGATTTGAAGGAACTATTCTGGCGTGGTGAGCCGACCGTTGACCGACGTGGAGCAGACCTGCTGGCGGGCCTACGTGGAGAGCAGTTGGGCGCTGCACACCCGCCTGGAGGACGAACTGCGCGCGGCGACCGGGCTCAGCATGGCCGACTACCACGTGATGGTGGTGCTCTCCGAGGCGCCGGACCGCCGCCTCCGCATGGGCGAGCTGGCCGGCCGGCTCGTCTTCTCCCCCAGCCGGATCACCTACCAGATCGCCTCGATGGTCAAGCGCGGCCTGGTCCGCAAGCAGTCCTGCCCGCAGGACGGCCGCGGCCAGGAGGCGATGCTCACCGACGCGGGCATGGCCGAGCTGGTCCGGGCCGCGCCGCTGCACCTGACCACCGTCCGGGAGAGCTTCATCGATCACCTCGACCCCGAGGAACTTGCCGTGATCGCCCGCGCGTTCACCAAGATCAGGAAGGCCTGACATGCCTGCCATCACCGTCGACGACGTCCTGGTCCTGCCGCGGTTGCCGCGGCTGGACCCCGCCACCACCACCGTCCGGCCGGTGCACCGGCTCATTCGCGGGTGTGCCGCTGACCGAGTTGGACCCGTTCATCCACCGATCGACGGGATCATGGACCACCAGGACTCGCAGGGCGGCGGCGGCACCATCACCGACGGCGACACCCAGTGGATGACCGCCGGCGAGGGCATCCTGCACATCGAGACGCCGCCGGAGCACCTGGTCGCCAGCGGCGGGCTGTTCCACGGACTGCAGCTCTGGGTGAACCTGCCGCGCGCGGCCAAGATGATCGCCCCGAAATACCAGGACATCCGGGGCCGCGCGGCGGCGCTGCTCACCACGCCGGACGGCGGCGGCCTGATCCGGGTGATCGCCGGTGAGGTCGGCGGGCGGAGCGGGCCGGGGTCCACGCACACCCCGATCAACCTGGCGCACGTGAGCCTGCAACCCGGGGCACGCCTGGACCTGCCCTGGCCACGCGACCACAACGCGCTGGTCTACGTGCTGGCCGGGCGCGGCACGGTGGGGCCGCGGCAGCAGCCGGTGCACGTCGGCCAGCTCGTGGTGCACGGCTCCGGGGACGCCATCCGGGTGGAGGCGGACGCCTCCCAAGACGCCAACGTGCCCGCAATGGAGTTGTTCGTCATGGGAGGGCAACCGATCCGGGAGCCGGTGGCGCACTACGGTCCGTTCGTGATGAACACCCGGGCGGAACTGGTGCAGGCGTTCGAGGACTACCAGAAGGGCCGGCTGGGCGTGATCCCGGCGGGCCGCATCCCGCACACCGGCTGAGCGTCAACGGCCCTCAGAACAGGAACAGCATGGCTCCGACGCCGGCCAGCACCATCACGAGCATGGCGATGAGCAAGCCCTTCTCGGCGGAGGCGGCGGTGTCGGCGGCGGCAACGGCGGGGGTCAGCGGCTCGGAGCTCATCGGGGGTCCTCCGTGAGGGGTGCGACAGCGGGACGGCGTCGGGGTGCGGACTCCGGCCGGCGGGCCTACCGTGAGACCGTCGCCGACCAGGGAGGTTGCCCGTGCACCTGCAGGATTGGTTCCTGATCGAGCAGGAGCGGGACAACGCTGACTCCGGGTTACCCATATGGTCCTCCGGAAACACCGCCCAACCGCTTATTCACGGAAAAACGTACTTCGACTGCCTGGTGAACGAAGTGCATCGGCTGCGGGCCGGCGACCACCTGTTCTTCACCGACTGGCGGGGCGACCCGGACGAACGGATGCGCGACGACGGTCCGACCGTGTCCGAGTTGTTCGCCGACGCGGCCGAGCGCGGCGTCGTGGTGAAGGGCCTGCTCTGGCGCTCACACCTGGACAAGCTGGAATACAGCGAGGAAGAGAACCGCAATCTCAGCGAGAAAGTGCGCGACGCGGGCGGCGAGGTGCTGCTGGACCAGCGCGTACGGCGTGGCGGCTCACACCACCAGAAGCTGGTCGTGCTGCGCCACCCCGGCCGGCCCGAGCTGGACGTGGCGTTCGCCGGCGGTATCGACCTGTGCCACAGCCGCCGCGACGACGCCGACCACCACGGCGACCCGCAGCCGATCCGGATGGCCGAGGCGTACGGGCCGAACCCGCCGTGGCACGACGTGCAGCTCGCCTTGCGCGGTCCGGTCGTCGGCCTGCTGGACCTGACGTTCCGGGAACGCTGGCGCGACCCGACCGACCTGGTGCAGCACGGGCCGATCGCCACCGTCGAGGACAAGCTCAAGGGCGCCGACATGAGCGCCGACACGTTGCCCGAGCGGCCGGCCGACCCGCCCGCATGCGGTCCGCTGAACGTCCAGGTGCTGCGCACCTACCCGGCGATGCGTCCGCCGTACCAGTTCGCCCCGCTCGGCGAGCAGACCATCGCCCGTGGCTACACCAAGACCATCCGGCGTGCCCGGCGGCTGATCTACCTGGAGGACCAATACTTGTGGTCGGCCGAGGTGGCCCGGCTGTTCGCCGACGCCCTGCGCGCCCAGGACGACCTGCACCTGATCGCGGTGGTGCCGCGCCACCCGGACGTGGACGGACGGTTCGCGCTGCCGCCCAACCAGATCGGCCGCCAGAAGGCGATCGACCTGTGCACGATGGCCGCCCCGGGTCGGGTGCACGTGTTCGACGTGGAGAACCACGAGGGCACCCCGGTCTATGTGCACGCCAAGGTGTGCGTGATCGACGACGTGTGGTGCTGCGTGGGCAGTGACAACTTCAACCGCCGGTCGTGGACCCACGACAGCGAACTGGCGTGCGCGATCCTCGACGACACCCGCGACGAGCGGGCACCGGCCGACCCGGCCGGGCTGGGCGACGGCGCCCGCGTCTTCGCCCGCGACCTGCGCCTGTCGCTGATGCGCGAGCACCTGGACCGCGGCGACGACGACAAGGACCTGGTCGATCCGGGCACCGCGATCGAGGCGGTCACGCGCAGCGCCGAGGCGCTGCGCGACTGGCACCGCGGCGGGCGCACCGGCCCCCGACCACCCGGGCGTCTGGTGCCGCATGAGACCCGGCAGTTGCCGTGGTATCAGCGATGGTGGGCCGCACCGGCGTACCGGCTGATGTATGACCCGGATGGCCGGCCGTGGCGGGATCGGCGCGCCGACCGCTGGTGACCGGCGGCGGGCCGGTTCGGACGGCCGGGCCGTTCAGAAGGTCAGCACCCGGCGGGCGTCCATGATCACGGCGGGGCTGGCCAACACCGCCCAGCTCCCGAACACCGACCGGAAATAGTCGCCGTGTTCTCGCGCGATGGCGGGGTCGTGCAGGGCCACATCCAGTTCGTTGACGATGCTGAGGTCGACGAAGGCACGCAGTTGGGCCGCGGTCGGCGCTTCCACCGTCTGAGTGAACCGGCTGCGGATCTGCCCGGTGCGCGACAGCGCCCGCCACGTGTGCCCCCGGTCGCAGCCGCCGTAGCGATAGACGATGGCCTCCGCGGGTTCGCCCACGAGCCGGCGCAACCGGTCGCGGTGCGCCACGTCGAGCAGCGCGGTGGCGAAGCCGTCGGTGCCGTAGGCCGCGTGGGTCAGGCCGGCGAGCCGCAGATCGGGCCCGGCGCCCAGGTCGCGCAGCCGGTCGTGCACCCGGCCGAGGTGGTCGTACAGGCTGCCGCCGGCGTGCGGGATCTCCTGCGCGCCGCGGTCACGCAGCCACTGCCGCGCCGCCTCCGCCACGTCCATGCCGGGCTCGCTCCTGCCGGGCTCGCTCATGCCACATGAGCCTAGTCCCGCCCGGGGCGCACCAGACGGCACCCGGTGCGACGAGCCTCCGGTGGGCGGGGCTACAGCCGCCAGCGCGTGGGCACCCAGATCGGGGCCTTCGGAAAGCCGGCGCGGGCCAGCTCGATCTGCCACGCACGCATCGCCGGGCGGCCCGCCGTCTCCCACCGGTCCATCACCTGCACGGCGTCCGCGGTGAGGTCCGCCGCCTGCCGGCCACCGGCGAGGACCGCACCGTCGGTCAGCACCGCGGCACCCGCGCCGCCGCGGCCCAGCAGCGCCAGCACGCCGTCGCCGTAGTCGGGCAACGCGGCCTGAGTGGCGCGCCGGTGCCAGACACCCGCGGCGTACCAGAGGTCGTGATAGGCCACCGCGTCCAGCGGTGGGTTCCATCGTGCGGGCGCGGCCGGGGTGAAGCCGCGCAGCGCGCCGGGCGGAGCCGGTGCGGGATGGCCGAGCGGGTGCGACGCCATCAGCGGCCCGGCCGCGCTCATGAACGCCGCGGCACAGACCACCGAGGCCGTGGTCATGTCGGGCAGGGCCAGCACCGGATGGGTGCCGGCGTGCGCCACCGGCGCGACCACCGGGCCGGCCCCGGTCAGCCGCGCGAACCAGAACGGGGACACCCCGGACACGCCGACGGTGACGATCACCCGGTCGAACTGCCCCGGAGCCCCCCGGTAGCCGTCACCGGTCTGCACCCGTACGCCGGAGCAGCCCGCCGCCTGCACCGCGGCATCCGCCCGCGCGGCCACGTCGGGCTGCACGTCCACGCTTGTCACGGTGGCGCCGAGGGCGGACATCAACGCGGCGTTGTATCCGGTGCCGGCACCGATCTCCAGGATCCGCACACCCGGGCGCACGTCCAGTGCCTGCAACATCGCCGCCATCAGCGACGGCTGGCTGGAGGAGCTGATCGGCACCCGGCCGTCCACCTTGGTGACCAGCACGTCATCGCGATAGACCAGGTCCAGGAAGTCGGCGTCGCCGGGGACCGCCCAGCCGCCGTCGCGGCGCCGGAAACCGTCGGGGACGAAGACCTCCCGCGGCACGGCAGCGAACGCGTCGGCCAGCGCGCCGGTCAGCGGAGCGCCGTCCGGGCGGATCTGCTCGACGTAGCGTGCGCGCAGATCAGTCATGCCCTCCACGGTAGGTCGCGGTCAGCCCGGCCGGGATACCTCCGCGAAGCGGGCGCGCAGCGCCGCCGCGCCGGCCTCGTCGGGGCGGCCGTGCAGCCGCAGCCGGGCCATCCCGCCGTCCGGGTAGATGTCCAGCCGTACGTGCGTGACGGCCGGCGTGGACGCGAGCGGGAACCGATGCGGCGTGTCCGCGGTGAGCGGGGTGGGCGGCAGCAGGGTGACCCAGCCGGCGGGGTCGTCCGGCGAGCCGGTGCGCGCGTCCACGCCCCGCAGACCGGCGCGTCCGGGGGCGTTGCCCTTGAAGTGCCGGGTGTCCAGGTCGGCCAGGTCGATCACGGCCGGCGCGGCCAGCTTCACCAGCACCCAGTCGTTGCCGTCGTCGCGGCGCCGCGACGTCTCCCAGCCGTCACCCATGCACCCCGCCAGTCCGGGCATCAGCATGTTCTGCGGATGCCCGTAGAACATGTCGCTGCATCCGGTGATCCGGGCGCCGTGCTCGGCCGCGGCCACGTCGAACACCGCGGGCAGCAGGTCCGGGTCGGGCACCACCTCACCGTGCACCCGCAGGCGGGCGACGCCGCCGTCCGGGAAGATGCTCAGCCGTACGTGGGTGAACCGGTGCGGACTGTCCACAGTGAACAGGTTGCGACTGTCACCGGACAGCGGTGACCGGGGCACCAGCGGCGTCCACGTCGCCGCACGCAGCGCCGCGGCGTCCGGGTACCCGGTGACCACCAGACCGTCCACCGCCGCGTGCGGCGGGTAGTTGCCGGTGAAGAACGAGGTGTCGACGTCCACCCCGCGGATCACGCCGGGCGCGCCCAGCCGGACGATCACGTGGTCGTGGCCGGGCTCGCCGCGGCGGCGGCGGGTCTCCCAGCCGTCGTACACCTGACCGCGGTGGTCGAAGGTGCGCGGGCTGAACACCGGCGGGTCCGGCGCGAGCAGGTGGTCGGCGGCGGCGAAGAACTCGTCGTTGGCGTGCACGATGCCGCCACCGAAGGTGCGCGACGCCAGGTCGGGCAGGCTGGTGAATTCCTCCATCGGGGTTCCTCTCGCCGTGGCCGTGTGGTGCGGGTGGACCGTCACGACGGTGCCGCGCCGTCCCGGCTCAGGAACACCCCGCCGGGCCGGTCACCGGTCACCGTCCGGCCGCGCAGCCAGGTCGTACGCACCACCCCGGCGAGTTCCCGCCCGGCGTACGGGGTGACCGGGTGCCGATGGTGCAACCGGCCCGGGTCGACGACGAACCGGGCGTCCGGGGCGAAGGCCACCAGGTCCGCGTCCGCGCCCACCGCGAGGCGTCCCTTGCCGGTCAGCCCGACCAGGTCGGCGGGCCGGCGGGCCATCCAGGTCACCACGTCGGCCAGGGTGTGGCCGCGAGCCCGCGCCGCGCTCCAGATCACCGGCAGGCCCAACTGCACCGACGCGATCCCGCCCCAGGCCGCCGCGAAGTCCCCGGTGTCGGCACGTTTGAGCTCCGGCGTGCACGGCGAGTGGTCGCTGACCACGCAGGTGATCAGCCCGTCGGCCAGGGCCGCCCACAGCCGGTCGGCGTTGGCCGCGTCGCGGATCGGCGGGCAGCACTTGAATTCGGTGGCCCCGGACGGGATCTGCTCCGCGTCCAGGGTGAGGTAGTGCGGGCAGGTCTCCGCGGTGATGCGCAACCCGTCCGCGCGCGCCGCGGCGATCAGCGGCAGCGCGCTCGCCGCGGACAGGTGCAGGATGTGCACCCGCGCCCCGGCCGAGCGTGCCGCGCCGATCGCGGTGGCCACCGCGGCGTGCTCGGCGTCCGCCGGGCGGGAGGCGAGGAAATCCGCGTACGCCGGGGAGTGCGCCGCCTCGTGCAGGTGGTACGGGTCCTCGGCGTGCACCACGAACAGCGCCTCGACCGCGGCCAGCGCGCCGGCCAGTTGCTCGGCGTCGACCGGCGGGAACTCCGGCACGCCCGAGTCGGCCAGGAACGCCTTGAAGCCGAACACCCCGGCGTGGTGCAGGGCGGACAGGTCGGCGGCGTTGCCGGGCACGGCCCCGCCCCAGAAACCCACGTCGACGTGGCACTGCCCGGCCGCGGCGTGCTGCTTGATCCGCAGCGCCTCCGCGCTGGTGGTGGGCGGCAGGCTGTTCAGCGGCATGTCGATGATGGCGGTGACGCCACCGGCCGCGGCGGCGCGGGTGGCGGTGGCGAAGCCCTCCCACTGGGTGCGGCCCGGCTCGTTGACGTGCACGTGTGTGTCGACCAGGCCGGGCAGCAGGGCCACGTCGCCCAGGTCGACGTCCTCGGCGGCGTTCACCGGGGCGTCGTAGGCGTCCACCGCGACGATCACCTCGCCCCGCACCGAGACCGCCGCGGGCTGCTCCCCGTCCGGGGTGACGGCGCGACGGGACCGCACCACGAGATCCACCATGACGGCGAGCCTATCCGGCGCGGGTTGCCGTCCGGCTACGTCGCCGCCCGCCGGTGCCACGGCCGAGGGGGCGTCAGAGCGTCAGCGACACCAACGTGTCCCGGGGGAAGCCCGCCCCGGCCAGGTCCGCCGCGTCCAGCGCGCCGCAGTCCAGGCCGCGCAGCAGGAATCCGGCCAGGGCGCGGGCGGTCGCCGGCTCGTCCAGCACCCCGCCGGAACTCCGGTCCAGGTAGGCCCGCAGCCGGGTGAGCGCCGCCGGGCAACCGTCGGTGAAGAACCCGTACGTCGCGGCGTACCGGGTCGGCAACTGCGCCGGGTGCAGATCCCAGCCCTGGTAGAAGCCGCGTTCCAGGGAGCGGCGGACCAGCCGGTGGTGCAGCCGCCAGGCGCCGGCGACCTGCTCGTCGTCGCCGACCGGCAGCACGTTGGTGGAGCCGTCGGACAGCCGCACGCCGGTCTGCGCCGCGGCGGCCTGCATCACCGCCTTGGCGTAGTCGGCCACCGGGTGCTCCATCGACTGGTACGCCGCCGCGATGCCGGCCGCGGCGCTGTAGTCGTAGGTGCCGTAATGCAGGCCGGCGCATCGTCCCTGCGCGGCGGTGATCAGCCGGGCCGGGGTGGCCGCGCCGTCCGCGCCGAGCACCGCCGCGGGCAGCTCCACCTGGATCTCGAAGCGCAGCGTGCCGGCCGCCAGCCCGTACCCGCTCTCCAGCCGCTCGCACAGCGTGACCATCGCGGTGACCTGGTCGGCGCCGCTGACCTTGGGCAGGGTGATCAGGAAGGGGTCCTGGTAGGCCGACAGGAACAGGTCCAGGGTGCGCAGCGCACGGCGGCGGGTGGCCCGCTCCAGCGACTTGATCCGCAGCCCGGCGAACGGCGGGCGCGGTCCCTCGGCGAGCGTGGCCGCGGCGGCCCGGACCGCACGGTCCTCCTCGGCGTCGTCACGCACGCCGTACCCGTCCTCCAGGTCGATGCGCAGATCCTCGATCGGCTCGCGGGCCAGCTTGTCGCGCACCCGCTGCTCATGCCCGAACGGCCACGGCCGGGCGTCCATCGCCGCCAGCGCCTCCTCCCCGTACGCGCGAAAGCCACCGATCCGGTCCGCCGGCACATAGACGGTGTGCACCGGCTGCCGGCCGGGGCGTTCGCCCGGGTACCGGGCGGCCAGGAACGCGTCGTGCCCGGCCAGCAGGCCGTCCAGCCGGTCGTAGTCGTCCGGGGTGAGACGCATCAGTCGATCGCGTCGTACGCGGCCGTGGTGAGGAAGTCGGCAAAGTCGTCGGCGAGCGCCACCCGCTCGAAGAGTTTGCGTGCGTCGTCGAACCGCGCCTCCGCCCAGGCCTGCTCGCCGGCGGTCTCCCGGATCTTGGCCAGTTCCTCGTCCTCGATGCGGGTCACCAGGTCGGCGGTGATCGGCGTGCCGTCGTCCAGGCGCACGTCGTTGTGCAGCCACTGCCACACCTGGGAACGGGAGATCTCCGCGGTGGCCGCGTCCTCCATCAGGTTGAAGATGGCCACCGCGCCGTTGCCGCGCAGCCACGCCTCCAGGTACTGCAGTCCCACCGAGACGTTGGACCGCAGCCCGGCCTCGGTGACCGCGCCGCCGGTGGCCGCCACGTCCAGCAACTGCTCGGCGGTGACCGACACCTCGTCGCGGGTCACGTCCACCTGGTTGGGCCGCTCACCGAGCACCCGGTCGAAGATCTCCCGGCAGACCGGCACCAGGTCGGGGTGAGCCACCCAGGAGCCGTCGAAGCCGTCGCCGGCCTCGCGTTCCTTGTCCTCCCGCACCTTGGCCAGCGCCACCTCGTTGACCTGCGGATCCCGTCGGCTAGGGATGAACGCGGCCATGCCGCCCATGGCGAAGGCGCCGCGGCGGTGGCAGGTGGACACCAGCAGTTCGGTGTAGGCCCGCATGAACGGCGCGGTCATCGTCACCGCGGCACGGTCGGGCAGCACCATGCCCGGGTTGTCGCGGAAGTACTTGATGATGCTGAACAGGTAGTCCCACCGCCCGGCGTTCAGCCCGGACATGTGCGGGCGCAGCGCGTACAGGATCTCGTCCATCTCGAACGCGGCCGGGATGGTCTCGATGAGCACGGTGGCCCGGATCGTGCCGACCGGGATGCCCAGCGTCTCCTGCGCGTACGTGAAGACGTCGTTCCACAACTCCGCTTCCCGGTACGACTCCATCTTCGGCAGGTAGAAGTACGGGCCGCTGCCGCGGGCCAGCAACTCGGCGGCGTTGTGGAAGAAATACAGTCCGAAGTCGACGAGCGCGCCGACGGCCGGTTCGCCGTCCACCGGCAGGTGCCGCTCGTCCAGGTGCCAGCCGCGGGGCCGCATCACGATCGTCGGATAGGGGCCGCCGCCCAGCTCGTACGTCTTGGCCGGGGTTTCCAGGCGCACCGTACGCCGGATCGCGTCGTGCAGGTTCTGCTGCCCGTCCACCACGTTCGCCCAGTGCGGGGTGTTCGCGTCCTCCAGGTCGGCCAGCCACACCTTGGCGCCGGAGTTCAGCGCGTTGATGGTCATCTTCCGCTCGGTGGGACCGGTGATCTCGACCCGGCGGTCGGTCAGGTCGGCGGGCGCGGGCGGCACCGTCCAGTCCCCGTCGCGGATGTGTGCGGTCTCCGGCCGGAAGCCCAGCGACGCACCGGCGGCGATCTCGGCACGCCGGGCGGCACGCTGCGCGAGCAACTCATTGCGTCGCGGCCGGAACCGGCGGTTCAGGTCGGTGACGAAGGCGACGGCTTGCTCGGACAGGATCTCGGTCACGGCGGCTCCCTCCACGCGGGCACTGCCCTCACCGTATCGACCGGCGCGATCCGGCGCGCGCGCACGGGACGTCAGACGGCCGTGGCCGCCGCCATGCGGGGGATGCGGCGGGCCACGGCCGCCTTCTCACCAGGGGCGGGGAGGTGGAAGCTGGTGCCCGCGCCGGTGTCAAATGGAACACCACGGAATCGGTCATAAGATGTTCAACGCGTGGAAACGGTCGCGTCTGGCACCGATCCGGCCGCGGCGATCGCCCGTTCCGCCTCCTCGATCGCCGGGGAGATCGACATCCGGTAGATCGGCATGGCGGCGGCCGTGGTCACGATCGCGACGATCACCAGCATCGAGAACAGTTCCTCGGAGACGATCCCGTAGCCGAGCCCGACGTTGATGAAGATCAGGATCATCAGGCCGCGGGCGTTCATGAGCCCGCCCGCCGCCGACGCGTACCGCCAGGACAGCCCCTGGACGCGGGCGGTCAGGGCACAGCCGAGGTACTTGCCCCCGGTGCCCGCGAGAAGGATCAGGACCAGCGGTGGCACCAGCGCCCAGTGGCCGATCCCGCCCAGCTTGGTGTTCAGCCCCGAGTAGGCGAAGAACACCGGCAGCAGCAGGATCGCGTTGAAGTCCATCAGCTTCTCGGTCAGCACCCGCCGCAGCACCGGCGACTGCGGAATCGCCAGCCCCGCGATGAACCCGCCGAACACCGAATAGATGCCGATCGCGTCGGTGAAGCAGCCCGCCGCGGTCACCAGCCCGATGACCAGCGCGATGCCGTCCCGCCCGACCGCCCCCTCCCGGTCGGCCCGGTCACCCAGCACCCGCAGCAACCGCCGCCCCACTGTCAGCATGAGAACCGCGAACACGACCGTGCCCGCCATCGTGAGCAGCGCGTGCCCGGAGCCCGCGCCGGTCGCGAACGCCCCGATCAGTGCGAGCAGGATCCACGCCGCAGCGTCATCGATGGACGCGGCCACCAACGTCAGCAGGCCTAGCGAGGTGTTCTCGATGCCGCGCTCCTGCAGGATCCGGGCCAGCATCGGGAATGCGGTGATCGACAGGGCACCGCCCACGAACAGCAGGAACAGCCAGCGGCCGGTCCCGGGAACGGCCAGGCGGTCGTACACCAGGGCCGCGACCGCCCCGCCGAGCAGCAGCGTCGGCACTATCCCGGACGTGGCCAGCAGGCCCGCGCGGCGCATCGCGCCACGCGTGAAGAACCCGTGGTCGAGGGCCACACCGACCAGGAACATGTAAAACGTCAGGCCGATCGTGCTGAGCACGTAGAGCACGCTCTTGACCGATGGCGCGAACAGATAGGTCTGCACGCCGGGTGCGAACGCGCCGAGCAGCGACGGCCCGAGCAGGACGCCGGCGACCATCTCGCCGACGACCCGGGGTTGGCCCACGCGCCGGGCCAGGCGCCCGCAGACGGTGGTGGCGACGACGATCACCACGAGGGCGAGCATCACCTTGACCGCGAGGTCGACATTGGCGGTCACGGCGCTACTCCCCCACCGGCTCGGCCACGGCCTCATTGTCGAACCAGCGCATAAGCACCGCGCCGGCGGTCATCCCGCCTCCGACGCTCACCAGTAGAACCCAATCGCCTCGCCGGAGCGGGCGGTTTTCGGCCGTCTCCGCGAGGGTGATCGGAATGGAGGCGGACGCGGTATTGCCGAAATGAGTTGAGGACAGCGGAACCTTATCCATGGGAATGGCGAGCCGGGCGGCGCAGCCTTCGATCATGCGATCATTGGCCTGGTGGAAGACCACGCGTTCGAGGTCGGCCACGGTGATGCCGTTCTCCTTGAGCAACGGTTCGACGATATCGGGCAGGACCTGCATCGCGTATTCGCGCACCGCGAACCCGTTCATCCTGAAGTAATGGTCCCCGTCTGCCCGGGCACGGTCGTCGAGCGGTCGTCGGGTGCCGCCGGCCACGACCTCAATGAGGTGGGCGTATTCGCCGTCGGTAACCAGACGGCTGCCGACGATGCCGTAACCGTCGGGGACGGACCCCAGGACGACGGCTCCCGCGCCGTCGCCGAACAGACTGGCCGTACGCCGCTCGGTTGGATCGATGATGGTGGAGTATTTGTCGGCGCCGACGACGAGGGCGATCTGGCCGGCCATCGAGGTCCGCAACAGGGCGTCGCCGACGCTGAGAGCGTAGAGGAAGCCTGAGCACACGGCGTTGATGTCGAACGCCGGGATTCCGCTGAGACCCAGCTTGGCCTGCAGGACGGCCGCGGTCGCCGGCTGCGGCTGGTCCGGGGTGGAGGTGGCGACCACGATGACGGCGGGATCGCCTGCTACGGCCCGTAGGCTCTCCCGGGATGCGGCCACGGCAAGGTCGGAGGTGCTCTGGTGGGGTTCGCCGTACCTGCGTTCCCGTATCCCGGTGCGGTCGACGATCCACTCCGGGGAGACGCTGGTGTGTCCGGCTATCTCGTCGTTGCTGACCACGCGGGACGGCAGGTAGCTGCCGATACCGAGGACGCCAATTCCCACCAGAGCACTCCGATCTGCCGGCTGATCAACCGGCGGCGTGACGTATACGCAGGAAGTTGAGGATGACGGCGCGCATGACGACGTCGCCGTGCTGGTTGAGAACCTCGACGCGCGTGTGCACCAAGCCGCGGTCGGGTTTGGACCGGGAGGGCCGGGCCTGTTCCACCGTGGCTCGCACGGAGAGCTTGTCGCCGGGACGGACCGGAGCGAGCCAGCGCAGCTCATCGATTCCGGGGCCGCCCAGGCTCGCCACCCGGGACAGGTAGTGATCGGCGTACATACGCATCATCAGGCCGCAGGTGTGCCAGCCACTCGCGACAATGCCTCCGAAAGGACCGTCGGCCGCGGCGCCGGGGTCGACGTGAAATGGTTGCGGGTCGAATTCCTGAGCGAAGGAGACGATGCGTTCCTCGGTCACCTCGGCAATGCCGAAATCGTGCACGTCGCCGACCTGGTAATCCTCGAAATACCGATCGTCGATGGGGTGGTTGAACGTCACCGCACTACTCCTTTTGCCATCGGATACCGCAAACGGTAGGGATGGTACACGATGACAAAAAATCGCACGTCATGTCTATTCTGGCGTCAAAACGACCTTTCCCATGAGGCGTCCGCTCGCCATCGAACGGAAGGCGGCCTGTGCTTGGTTTACCGGAATGGTTACGAACGGCAGCGGCACCAGCTTCCCATCGGCCAGCAGAACCGCGAGTTCGTCGTTGAGGTCCCGGATCATGGAACGGCAGACCCGTACGAGCAGCATCATGTCGATGCTGTGCAGGCTGATGTTCCGGCGGAAGGGGAACAGCCCGAGCGCGGCATCCGCGTAGATGTCGCGCTTGCCCAGCTCCAGGAACCGCCCCTGTATGGCCAGCGCCTCCAGCCCGGCACGCCACGCCTGGCCAGGCAGCGAGTTGAGCACGACGTCCACGCCGTGGCCGTCGGTCGCCGTTCGGACCCCGTCGCCGAAGTCCAGTGCGCGAGAGTTCCACACCGCGGCGACGCCCTGCTCGTGCAGATGCCGCCGCTTCTCCTCGGTGCCGGCGGTGGCGAAAACGCGGGCCCCGCGAAGGCGTGCTACCTGCACCGCCGCGCCGCCGACGCCACCGGTCGCTGAATGGATCAATACACTCTCGCCGGGCGACAGGTGGGCGCAGCGGACCAGGGAATACCAGGCGGTGAGAAACGCGACCGGCAGCGTCGCTGCCTCGGTGAACCCCATCGCGTCGGGGATCCGCATCGTCAGCTCCGCCGCGACCGTGACGTGCCCGGCGAGGCAGCCGTCGCCGACCACGGCGACCCGGTCGCCGGGCCGCAGTCCGTCCACCGCCTCACCGACCCGTTCGACAACGCCGGCGCAGTCCATCCCGAGGGCAGGCGGCGCACCCGACTCGACCGGGTAGAGGCCAAACGCCACCAGCACGTCGGCAAAATTGAGGCCTGCGGCGGCCACGCGTACCTCGACCTCGCCGGCACCCGGATCGCGTCGGACCTGCGGAACCAGGCCGAGGGTGCGCAGCTCCCCGGGGGTGCCGACCTGAAGAGCGGTGCCGGGGTTCACCGAGCGCCGCCCGCGAAGAAGCCGATCAGCAGTGGGCTGACCAGATCGGGTGGCTCGACGAATCCGAAGTGCCCGCGATCGGCGATCACGTGATGGACCCCGTGCCGCACCGCGGCGGCGACGTCCGCACCACCGTCCGGCGGCATGATCACGTCATGGGCGAAGGAGACGACCAGCGTCGGGCAGACCACGGCGCTCGGATCCTTGAGACCGCCGTAGTCGGCAGTGGCCTCGAACTGAGCGGCCGGGCCCTCTCCCTGTGGCGCGAGGTGTCGCAATCCCATGAGCCACTCCTCCACAAAGGTGGCGTCGGTAAGGCTTCCCGGAGCGAACAGCAGCGGCAGCGACATCACGGCCGGGAAGAGCCGGCCACCCGGGCCGTGCCGTAGGTCCTCGGCTTGGCCCCGTGCGAGAGCGGTACGGAAGGCGTCCGGCGCCCCCCGCGTGCCGAGCAACGCCAGCGTGGCCACCAGTTCCGGCCGGGTGGCGGCGAGTTCCTGGGCCACCAGTGCACCCAGCGACGCACCGACAACCCGGCACCCCCGCAGGTCCAGGGTCTCGATGAGCACGGCCGCGTCGGCGCTCAGCGTGGCCACGTCGCAGGGCTCACCGGAACCCGTCGTTGGTGGCATGCCGCGCTGGTCGTACGTCACTACCTGGTAGCCGGCACCGACCAGAGCCGGCACCTGGTAGCGGTACCAGATCGTCGCCCGGGAACCCGCGGGCGCGATGAGCAGGACGGGCGGCCCGCTACCGTTGCGTTTGTAGGCGAGCCGCGCTCCGTTGCTCTCGACCCGAGTGGACCCGAACTCAGCCCGCGGCACGCGCCTGTTCGCTCTCCGTGGGCGCCGGGTCGAAGAACCGCTGCTCGATCTGGTCGATGGTGTTCAGATCGCCGGGACCGATGCTCAACCGATCGACCCGCTTGCCGCTGGCCTGCTCGATCATGACGATGAGTTCCATCACCTGCAATGAGCTCAGCACGCCGCTTTCGAACAGGTCCTGGTCGCGGTCGATCGGCGCGGCGCCTTTCGGAGCGCCGCTCTGCACCAGAAGCCAGTCCGCGATCTCTTGAACTCCGCCACTCATGGGGTTCTCCTTTCCGGTTGTTGTACGGGAAGTCACGCCGGACGTCCGCGCCTGATGCCGAGTTCGGGTTTGGTGACGAGATAGAGACCGGTCGCCTTGTCGTGCAGATCGCTCGGATCGATGCGCAGGGAGGCCAGGCTCGACGCCCCGCGCGGAGCGGTGGCGTTGACCCGGTCGACCGCGCGCTGCGCCTCGGCGAGCAGCCCGGTCATCGGCGTGGTACCACCGGGACTGGACGCATCCCTCAGATCGCTGAAGCCGGCCACGATCTCGACGAACGCGGCCTTCGACGGATCCGCCGAGTCGGACTGTTCGCGAACCATCCGCTGCGCCAGCCAGAAGTAGCTGTCCTTGCCCTTGTATTGCTCGTAGACACCGGAGACCAGGACGAGTAGCCGGGCGTAGGCGTTGCGGTAGAGCGTCTCGTAGAACGCGGTCGCTTCGGCCGGTTCCACCTCGCCGCGGTCCTCGGCCAGGATGGCGGTGGCGGCCAACATTCCGCTGTACAAAGCCAGGTGTACCCCGGTGGCCAGCAACGGGTCGAGGAAGCAGGCCGCGTCACCGACGAAGTAGTAGCCGTCACCGCAGAACCGGTCCGCGACGTACGAGTAGTCCTGGTCGACGCGGGCCTTCCCGCAGAAGCTGCCCTCCGACAGCAGGCCGCGGACCGACTCCGACTCGTTCACGATCGACAGCAACATCTCCTCCAGGGAGGAGTGCGCCGGACGGCGCTCGACGAGGTTTGTCTTATGGGTGACGAAACCGACGCTGTAGCGGTCCTTGCGCAGGGGAATGACCCAGTACCACCCGTCGGGATGCGAGATGACGTCGAGACCACCCGACGGTGTGCCCGGCAACAGAGAACCGCCCTGCCAGTAGCCCCACAAAGCCACGTTCCGGAAGATCTCGTGATGTCGGCGCAGACCGAAGTGCTGCTGCGAAAGCACGCCGGCCCGCCCGGACGCGTCGATGACGACGTCGAACTCGCTGCGATGGGTCTCGCCGCTGGCGCCGTCGACCCATGTCGCGGCGTACGGCCGCCCGTCGTCGCCGAAATGCACCTCGCGGACCGTCGCGTTCTGGCGGACGTCGACACCGGTCTCCGCGGCATGGTCGAGCAGGATGGCGTCGAAGTCCTCCCTTTCCACCTGCCACGAGGCCACATTGGACCCGAACAGGGCCTGCCAGTCGATGGCCCAGTCCTCTTCCTGGCCCCAGCGCAGCAGCGCGCCGGTCTTGTCCGGGAAGCCCTGGGCGTCGACCTTGGCTACCGCTCCGCTCAACTCCAGCACTACGCGGCAAGCCGAGGCGAGCGACTCTCCGACCTTGTACCGGGGGAAGGTCTCCCGCTCGAGAAGTTGCACCTGTTGCCCGTGTTTCGCGAGCAACGCCGCCGCGGTGGAACCCCCCGGGCCCCCGCCGATCACCAGCACTCGTTTGGCCATGTAAGCCTCCGTCTCTTGCGATCTCCGACTCTGCGGGCACGATGCGCGCCGCCCTCAAGGCAGCACGGAAAACCGCCTTCGGGCGGCGCGGCAAATGGGAAACGGTGCACCGCAAGAGAGGCGGATCACCGTGGGAGAATCCGAGATCAACAATGACTACGGATCTTCGTGACGACGGTAATGCTAGCTCCGAGCTGTCCGCAATGTCTAGCCTCAAAAATCATGATCATCAATTTCTGTCATGACCTGCGAATTTGTGCCGCGCTGTTGGAATTTGACCTCGACGCCGGTATAAATCGATGGTGATCAGGGTCGACGAGTAAGCAGGAAGATCAACCATGGGGGTGTACGAGAATGCCAGATGAACCCGGAGTTGCGCTCGTCACAGGAGCTTCTCGCGGCATTGGCCGTGCGTTGGCACTCCGCCTGGCCCGCGAGGGATACTCGATCGCCGGCTGCTCTCGCAGCGACTCGGCGGAAGCCGACGAACTCGCGAGCAGGCTAGCCGACCAGGGCGTAAAGTACCAGCTCAGCCAATGCGACGTACGCGATCGAACGGCCGTCGAGCAGTGGGTTCAGCGCACCGAAGACGAACTCGGGCCGATCATCGCAGTGGTCAACAACGCCGCCCTCACCCGTAACGGACCGGCCGCGATGATGTCCCCCGAATCCTGGTCGGCGGTTATCGAAACAAACCTCACGGGATCCTTCAACGTTTGCCAATCCGCTACATTCGCAATGATGCGGCGCCGCCGCGGTGCCATCGTCAACATCTCGTCAATCGTCGGCATCGACGGCTTTTTGACGATGAGTAACTACGCGGCCAGCAAAGCCGGAATCATCGGAATGAGCAGGTCGCTGGCCATCGAATTAGCCCGATACGGAATTCGCGTGAACGTCGTCGCACCCGGTATTACTTCAACGAACATGATGGAGGAAATTCCGGCTTCCAAGCGGGCGGAGCGCCTGACCCGCATCCCCTTGGGACGATTCGGCACCCCGGAGGACATCGCAGAGGCGGCGGCCTTCCTCCTGTCCGACCGTGCCGGCTGGATCACCGGCCAGGTGCTGAGGGTCGACGGCGGAGGCACGCTCTGAACCTCTACGCCGAGGCGCTGGGTGCCGCCGCCCGGTCACCGTATCGGCGAGATCGCCGCCGGCCTTTTTCGATCTCACGGACGCGGTCGGATGGTCGCCGTCCCCGGATCCTCCTCCGCCGAAATAGAGCCGGTTATCAGGAATTTTCGGGATGTCAGTTCGCGGCCTTCAACGGTCCGGATCGCTGAACCTTTTCACCGTGGCGAGGCACATCGCCGAGCCCGTTGACGTCATGGCCGGAATAGAGAGGCCAAAAGACTGCGGACCGTACCGCCACACACGCTCAGCGTCACCCACCGTCGGCCGGCTCGGCGGATGACGGCGGGTCCTCAGCGTGTCGCCGCCATCAGCCGGCGGTGTGCGCGCCCCGCCGCCCGCGTCAGTTCCGCCGCGTCCGCATGCACCAGCGCCCCGCCCTCGACCACCGGCCGGCCGCCGACCAGCGCCAGCTCCACCGGCGCCGGCGGGCCGAACACCAACGCCGCCACCGGATCGTCGATCCCGTCGTGGCCCAGCCCGTCGAGCCGCCACATCACCAGGTCCGCCAGTTTGCCCGGTTCCAGGGAACCGATGTGGTCCGCGCGGCCCAGGCAGCGCGCCCCGCCCATGGTGCCCAGCCGCAGCGCGGTCCGGGCGTCCATCGCGCCGGGGCCACCGCGGGTGCGCGCGGTGTAGAGCGCCTGCCGCAACTCCGCGCCCAGGTGCGACGCCTCCTGCGAGGCGGCGCCGTCCACGCCCAGCCCCACCGGCACGCCCGCGCGCAACAGTTCCGGCACCCGGGCCGCGCCCGCGCCCAGGCGGGCGTTCGAGCTCGGGCAGTGCGCCACGCCCGTACCGGTGGCGCCCAGCCGCGCGATGGCCGCGTCGTCCAGGTGCACGCCGTGCGCCAGCCACACGTCCGCGCCGAGCCAGCCGAGCCGTTCGGCGTACTCGACCGGAGTGCACCCGAAGCGCTGCGCGCAGAAATCGTCCTCGTCGTCGGTCTCCGCCAGGTGCGTGTGCAGCCGCACGCCCTTGCGGCGGGCCAGCTCGGCCGCCTCGCTCATCAGCCGGCCGGTCACCGAGAACGGCGAGCAGGGCGCCACCGCGATCTGCAGCATCGACTCCGGCGACGGGTCGTGCCAGCGGTCGATGGCCGCCTCGGTGGCGGCCAGCGCCGCGTCGGTGTCCTCCACCACGCTGTCCGGCGGCAGGCCACCGTCCGCCTGGCCCAGGTCCATCGACCCGCGGGTCGGATGGAAACGCAGGCCCAGCCGCCGGGCCGCGGCGATCTCCGCCTCCAGCACGTCACCGCCGTCGCGCGGGAACACGTAGTGATGGTCCATCGTGGTGGTGCACCCGGACAGCGCCAGCCAGCCCAGCCCGGCACCGGCCGCCGCCCCGACCGTCTCGGCATCCAGCCGGGCCCAGATCGGGTACAGCGTGGTGAGCCAGCCGAACAGCGTCTCGTCCAGCGCCAACCCCCGGGTGGCCCACTGATAGAGATGGTGATGAGTGTTCACCAGCCCCGGCGTGACCAGGCAACCGGTGCCGTCGACGCGGCGCACCTCGCCCGCGGGCTCGTCGGCGCGGCCCGCCCCGACCGAGACAATCCGGCCGTCGTCGCCGACCACCACGTGCCCGTCGGCGTGTTCGGTGCCGGCCGCGTCCACGCAGGCGATCGCGACGTTCTCGACGACGATCACCGGTACCACTCCGCGTCCGCCGGCGGCACGTCGTCGCGGGTCACGGTTCCTTCGATCAGCCCGTACGGGCGATCACCGGCGATGAACACCTCGTTGTCGTTGGCCAGCCCGAACGGGCTCAGGTCCACCAGGTAGTGATGCTTGTTCGGCAACGCCAGCCGGATCTCCGCGATCTCCGGGCGGGTCTCCAGCACCCGGCTGCCCATGGAGAACAGCGTCTGCTGCAGCGAGTGGCTGTACGTACGCACGAACGCCGTCGTCATGGCCTCCACCGCGCCGGCGAACGACGCCGCCCAGCCGGCGTCCGCGGATCGGTGCCGCCAGCGGGCGTCCACCGCGGTGGCCAGGATCCGGTCGGTGGTCTCCGGCAGCGTCGTGTACCTGTCGCGCGGGAAGCCGTGAAACTCCGACGCCGTGGTGTTCAACAGCACCAGGCCGGACACCCCGGAGACCACCTGCGCCGCGTTCGCGGTCACCGTCACCGTCGCGGTACGCGTGCACGCCCCGTCCCGCCGGAACGAGTGCGGGCCCAGGCGGCTCCACCCGTACGACTCCAGGGCCACCCGCGCGGCGGACACCTGCGGCTGCGTGGTCACGAAGTGGCGCGCCAGCAGCAGCCCGAACTCCTCCGGCTCCGCCACGCCGTGCTCCTTGGCGAACGCGTAGACCGTGTTCTTCATCGTGTCGGTCGGCAGCACACCCGCGTTGTCCCCGGTCAGGTGCGTGGCCGCCAGGTCACCGGAGAGCGCCACGCTGACGTTCAGGTCGGCCAGCGTGTGCGTGTCGCCGTCGCGCACCACACGCACCAGGCGGGTCTCCGCCTTGCCGTACCGGTTCGGCCCGAGCACGATCGCCACGTCAGCTCCCTCGATAGGTGGTGTAGCCGTACCGGCTCAACAACAACGGCACGTGATAGTGCCGCTCCGCGTCGTGCACATGGAAGGCGATGGTGATCTCCGGGAAGAACGCGTCACCGCCCAGATAGGGCTCCACGTAGAACACCAGCCGGTATCCGCCCGCCTGCCAATCGCGGACCGGCACCCGGTGCCGCAACCGGCCGTCGGCGTCCGTGTGCCCCTCCGCGAGCGTCCGCCAGCCGTCGGTGTCGTGCCGCTCCAGCCGCACATACACGTCCCGGGCGGGCTCGCCGAGCGCGGTGTCCAGGATGTGTGTGGAGATCCGGGTGTAGAAGTCCGGATCGGTGCCGTCATCCGAGGGCATCCAGCAGCCTCTCCAACCGCAGCCGCGCGATCTTGCGGAGCTCCTCCGCGACTTCCGCGCGCTCGGTCTGCTCGTCGTTGCCCAGCCGGCGCCGGGCCTCGCCCAGAATCTCCTCGGGCCCCTTTCCGGTGGCGAAGATCAGAAAGACGTGCCCGAAGCGTTCCTCGTACGCCCAGTTGGCCCGCACCAGCGCGGTGGTCAGCGCCTCGTCCCCGGTGCGGGCGGCCTCCTGCTCCCGCCGCGACCAGGCGGCCTCGGCGCCCGCGCCGCCGGGTCGCTCCCCGATGCGCGGATGCGCGGACATCGCGGTGCGCACGTCGTCCCAGTTCAAGGCGGCCGAGGCGGCATCGCCGGCGGACAGCACGGCGGCCACGTCCGGGTACGGGCGGCGGGCGGCCACGGCGGCGCCCCACGCGGGCGCGGCGCAGCAGGCCCGCAGATCGGCCGCGAGCCGGTCGGCGGGCAGAGCGTTGAACGCCTCCACCGCACTCATGGTCACCACCACCTCCCGCGCGATCGGTCGTCGGGTCGTGATCAGTCAAGCAGGCGACGGCCGCACCGTGCAGTCCCCCGGCGGGGAATTAACACCCCGATCATCACCGGCCCGCCCCGGATGACGCATCCGGGTGTTGCGCCACACTGTGCGCATGTTGCTCGCGCCCGACGACCTGCCCAGGCTGCCCGTGCGCGCCGCGCTCGCCGACGTGGACGCCGCCCTGCGCGACGCCGGCGCCGCCGTGCTCGTGGCACCGCCCGGCACGGGCAAGACCACCCTCGTGCCGCTCGCTCTGGCCGCCGACGGCACCCGCGTGGTGGTCGCCGAGCCACGCCGGGTCGCGGCGCGGGCCGCCGCCCGCCGGATGGCCGATCTGCTCGGCGAGGCGGTCGGCGGCCGGATCGGGTACACCGTGCGCGGCGACCGCCGGGTCGGGCGGGACACGCTCGTCGAGGTGGTGACCACCGGCGTGCTCGTGCGGCGGCTGCAACGAGACCCGGAACTCGCCGGTACGTCCGCGGTGATTCTCGACGAATGTCACGAACGTCATCTGGACTCGGACCTGACGCTCGCCTTCCTGGTCGAGGTGCGCGCCACGCTGCGACCGGATCTGCGGGTGCTGGCCACGTCGGCCACCGCGGACACACCCCGGCTCGCGCAGGTGCTCGGCGAGGACGGCAAGGCCGCCCCGGTGCTGCGAGCGGAGGCCGAGACGTACCCGATCGACGTACGGTGGACGCCACCGGCCGGAGCCGTCGCGCCGCCGCACGGCCTGCGGGTGGATCCCCGGCTCCTCGATCATGTGGCGGTCACCATCCGGCGGGCGTTGGCCGACGGTCCCGGCGACGTGCTGGCGTTCCTGCCCGGCGCCCGGGAGATCGAGACCGTGGCCGGGCGGCTGCGGGACGCGGACGCGGACGTGGTGCGCCTGCACGGCCGTCAGTCCGCCTCCGCTCAGGACGCGGCGCTGCGAGCCGGCCCGCGACGACGGGTGGTGCTGGCGACCGCGGTGGCCGAGAGCAGCCTGACCGTGCCCGGCGTCCGCGCGGTGGTGGACGCCGGGCTGAGCCGGGTCCCCCGCCGCGACCATGCCCGCGGCCTCGGCGCCCTGGTCACCGTGCCGGTGTCGCGGGCCGCCGCACGCCAGCGCGCCGGCCGGGCGGGCCGGGAGGCACCCGGCCGGGTGTACCGGTGCTGGTCCGCGGCGCAGCACGCCCGCCTGCCCGCACAGCCGGAACCGGAGATCGCGGTGGCCGATCTGACCGGCTTCGCGCTGGACCTGGCGTTGTGGGGGCACCCGGACGGCGCCGGTCTGCGGCTGCCGGACGCGCCGCCCGAGGGGCCGTTGCGCGCCGCCCGGGAGATCCTGCGCGATCTGGGCGCGTTGCGGGCCGACGGTGCGGTGACCGCGCGGGGGCGCGCGCTGGCCGGCGCCGGCCTGCACCCCCGCCTGGCACGCGCGCTCTCCGACGCGGCAGGGGTGGTGGGCGCCCGGCGTGCCGCCGAGATCGTCGCCCTGCTCGACGACCCGGGCGGGGGCGGCGACGACCTGGTGGCGGCGTTGCGGGCGGCCCGCCGGGAGAACCCGCCGGCCTGGCGCGCCGAGGTGCGCCGGCTGACCGGTCACGCCGCGGACGCCGCGACGCACCAGCCGGATGGAGCCGCACCGGACTTGAGCGACGACCGGGTCACCGGGCTGGTGGTGGCTCTCGCGTACCCGGAACGGGTCGCCCGGGTGCGCGACGGCGGCGGACGCACCTACCTGATGGCCGGCGGGACCGCCGCCGAGCTGTCCGGTGGCAGCGCGCTGACCGGGTCCGCGTGGCTGGCCATCGCCGACGCCGACCGGGCGCCCGGAGCGCGTACCGCCCGGATCCGCTGGGCCGCCCCGCTGGACGAGGGCACCGCGCGCGAGGCCGCCGGAGCGTTGCTGACCAGCGAGACTCAGGTCGGCTGGATCGACGGTGACGTGGTGGCCCGCACGGTGCAGCGCCTCGGCGCCCTCGACCTCGCGCAGCAGCGGCTGGACGATCCGGATCCGGCCGCGGTGACCGCGGCGTTGCAGGACGGGCTGCGGCGTGCCGGGCTCGGCCTGCTGGCGTGGTCGCGGGAGGCGTCCGAGCTGCGTGAGCGGCTGGCGTTCGCGCACGCCGCGCTCGGCGATCCCTGGCCGCCCGTCGACGACGCGGCCCTGCTGGCCGCCGCCGACCAGTGGCTCGGCCGGGCACGGCGACGCGCCGACCTGGCCCGCATCGACATGGCGGCGGCCCTGCGCGGCCTGCTCCCGTGGCAGGCCGCAGCCCGGCTGGACGAGGTGGCGCCGGAGCGCATGCGGGTGCCCAGCGGTTCCCGGATCCGCGTGTCGTACGCCGATCCGCAGGCGCCCGTGCTGGCCGTGAAGCTGCAGGAGGTGTTCGGCTGGACGGATGCGCCCCGGGTGGCGGACGGCACGGTGCCGGTGCTGCTGCACCTGCTGTCTCCGGCCGGGCGGCCGGTGGCGGTCACCCGGGATCTGGCGTCCTTCTGGTCCGGCGGGTACGCGCAGGTCCGCGCCGAGATGCGGGGGCGCTATCCGCGGCATCCCTGGCCGGAGGATCCGACGGCTGCGGCGCCCACCCGGCGGGCCAATCCCCGGGCGCGGTGATCGGGCACGCCCCCTCAGCCTCCTAGGAGGCTAGGTGGACAGCGGGCTAGGTGGACACCCGGCGACGGCGTTGCGCCGGGGTCACCGGCAGCGCCGCCAGCCGCATCGGCGGCCCGAAGAGATATCCCTGTCCCAGCCGGCACCCCAGATCGGCCAGCGCATCCGCGCGTTCCGGCGTCTCGATCCCCTCGGCCACCACCGCCACGTTCAGATCCCGGCAGATCGCCAGCACCGAACGGCACAGCGCGGCGGCCTGATGCGGCGCCACGTCCACGTCGGTCAGCGTCGCGTCCAGCTTCACGATGTCCACCGGCAGCGAATGCAACTGGGCCAGCGCGTTGAAGCCGCTGCCGAAGTCGTCCAGCGCCATCCGCACGCCGGACGCGCGCAACCGGTTCGCCGCCTGCGCCGCGCGTGCCAGGTCGGGGATGCGCCGCGTCTCGGTGATCTCGATGACCAGCCGGGACGGCCGGACCCCGTGCCGGTGCAGCGCCCGGCTGATCGACCCCTCCAGCCCCTGCGGGCCGAGCCGGGAGGCCGACACGTTGACGTGCACGTCGATCGGCCGCCCGTACGCGTCGGCCAGCGTGGCCGCGTCGGCGCACGCACGGTCCAGCACGAAGTCGTCGATCGCGGTGACCAGCCCGATGCGTTCGGCCACCGTCACGAACACATCCGGATCGATCGGCCCGTGCACCGGATCGGTCCAGCGCGCCAGCGCCTCCACCGCCACCGTGCCACCGTCGGAGAACCGCACGATCGGCTGGTAGACCACCTCGAATCCGGCGTCGGCCGGCGCACCGGACAGCGCCCGTGCCAGCAGATGCGGAAGGTCCGCATGCGGACCGCCGTCCGCGCCACCGGCGTACGCGACGAGGGTCCCCTTGCCGCGGCGCTTGCCGGCATACATCGCCGCGTCCGCCCGGCGCAGCAGCGCGTCCGCCGCCGCGACCGCATCGGTGGTCGCGGGCGCGCCGGCCGAACCGGTGGTGACCATCCCGATGCTGGCACCGGCCGCGACGGCGTGCCCGTCCAACTGGACCGGTTCGCGCAGCGCGGCCAGGATGCACCGCCCGATCCGCTCGGCGTCCGCGGTCCGGTCCTCGATCAGCACCGCGAACTCGTCGCCGCTGAGCCGGGCGACCAGATCCTCCGGCGGCACGCAGTCCAGCAGCCGCCGCGCCACCTCCCGCAGCAGCCGGTCGCCGGTGGCATGCCCGAAGCTGTCGTTGATCAGCTTGAAGTCGTCCAGATCGGCGAACAGCAGCGCCGTCGGCCGGGGCGCCGGAGCGTCCAGCGCGCGGATCAGCCGTTCCCGGAACAGCGTGCGGTTGGCCAGCCCGGTGAGCGGGTCGTGGTACGCCTGATGCTGCAGTCGCCGCTGCCCCTCCGAGACCCGACCGAGCAGCATCGTGTTGTCCACAATGGTGAACATCTGCCGGGCCACCACCAGGCCCAGGCCCAGCCAGCCCAGATAGACCTCGAACGGGGTGAGCTGACCGCCGGTGGCGGTACGCGCGGCGATCACCACACCCGAGGCGATCACCGGCACGTACGGCAGGAGCAGATGCGGCCACGCCGGGCCCTCCCGCACGATGTGCGTCGCGTCGGAGTCCGGCGGCGGTTGCAGGGCTGCCAGGGCCAGCAGCAGGGGGCCGAGCAACCAGCCGGCGACGGCCGCCGGGGGCAGGACCTGCCCGCCGGAGTGCACCGCCCGCAACACGTCGGACACCCCGAACGCGATCATCCCGGCGGCGGCCAGCCACACCGGCGCACCGCCGTGGCGCACGGCCGGCCGGGTGGCCAGCAGCAGCGCGGCCATGGTGGCCAGGAACAGGTCGGCAAGCGGGTACACGGCCACGATCACCGATGCCACCGGGTCGGCGCCGATGCGGTCGAACCATCCACGCGGCAACGCCGTCCAGGCCACGGCCAGCAGCGAACCGGCCACCAGCACACTGTCGATCGGCAGCACCACATCATCGCGACGGGTGGCGAGGACGCCGTGCCGGGGCACCGCCGCAGCCGTGATCAGCAGCGCGAACAGCACGCAGGCCGGCAGCACCAGAAACCCGACGTCGGGGACCGCCGCCGCGGCCGGACGACCCGGATCGACGGCGTCCCGCACGAGCCACCAGACGCGGATCAGCGACCAGCCAGCCAGGCCGACGGCCAGCGCCAGTCGCCAGCGCCGGGGCGGCCCGGTGCGCCGCCGGGCCCGGGCCGCGCAGACACCCGCGGCGGCCAGCCCGCACACGGCCTGTGCCGCGTCGGCGGCGGTCTGCCGAGCCGCACCCGCCGGCACCGCGGTCTGCAGGATCGACACCGTCGCGACGGTGAGCACCGCCACGACCGGTAAACGCACTGTGAACAGTCGTGCCGTCGTCATCACCACCTGCAACCGAGCGCGGCCCGCCAGCCGCGAACCGGAGTAACGTACCGCAGCCGTCGGTCACGGCACGTGGTTGCTCAGTCCGTTGTCAGATCCGCGACGATGACCGTGACGTTGTCCGGGCCGCCCGCTTGCAGCGCCAGTTCCAGCAACCGCTCGGCGCACGCCTGCGGATCCTGGACGGCGAGCATCTCCGCCTCGATGGTCTCGGTCGGCACCACCGTGGTCAGGCCGTCGCTGCACAGCAGCCAGCGGTCCCCCGGCTCGGGCTCCACGATCACGTACGCCGGGCTGACCGGCTCACCCTGCAATGCCTGGGTCACCACCGCGCGGCGGGGGTGGTTGCCCGCCTCCTCCGGCCGGATCAGTCCCTGATCCACCAGCATCTGCACATACGTGTCGTCCTTGGTCAACTGGTTCAGCCGGCCGGCCCGCAGCAGATAGGCCCGGGAGTCACCCACGTGGGCCAGCGCCGCACGGTCGGCGGAGAAGATCACCGCGGTCAGCGTGGTGCCCATGCCCTGCAGCGCCGCGTCGCCGGCCACCGTCTCGGCGATCCGCCCGTTGGCCGCTTCGAGAGCCTTGTGCAGGGCGTCCATCTGGTGCTCGTTGTCGATCGCCATGTCCAGCGAGGTGATGGCGTCGACGGCGAGGCGGCTCGCCACGTCCCCGGCCGCCATTCCGCCCATCCCGTCGGCGACGACGAGCAGCCGCTCACCCGCATAGTAGGCGTCCTGATTGTTGCTGCGGACGTGTCCGGTGTCGGTGACGGCCGCCCACCGAAGATGCAAGGTCATGGCGTGCAGCCTGCCAGGTCGCGTCCAGCATGTCTGCACGCGGTGGGCGGCGCGCCGCAAATGCGCGGTGGTATCGACGGCCCGCGCCCGCCGCGCCGGGCGCTCATTCGGGCCGCAAAGGCCGCCCCAAGCAGCGCGGATCCACCGGACCCGCGTGCCGCGTCGGGGCCACCCAGCCGAGGGCGGATTCCTCAACGTGCCAACCTCGCACGGACACCATGCTCTCCAGCGGGGGTTCCGGCTCCGGGCACAGTGTCTTGGACCGGACGTCGTCGTTGTCCAGGAACGTGACCTCGCCGCCGGCCAGCAGCACCGTGGTCGCGGTGTCGTCCACGGCGATCAACTGCCCGCGGACCACCTCGACCGGACCGTCCGGCGGCCCGGTCTCGATGGCGCTGTCCGGCAGCACCGGCGCACGCAGGAAGACCACGCCGATGGCGAACGGCGCGATGAACGCCGCGCCCACGGCCGGCCAATGGGTGGCGAACCGGGCCGCCCAGGCCGGAACCGGGCCGGTGAGCAGCGGGCCCAGCAGCGGCGGCACCCCCAGCAGCAGCGCGGTGCTCGTCTCACCGGCGGACACCGCCGCCACGATGCCCGGCCCGACGAAGATCAGCACAAGCAGGCCGACCAGCACCGGCACCACCACGGTGATCCAGAGCATCAGCCAACGGGCGGTGTGGAAGCGCTGCACCGCGGTCAATCCCATGATCGACACGAGCAGCATCATCAGGGTCGGCAGCAGCCGCAACTGCCAGGTGAAGCCGGCCAGCATGACGGCCAGCAGCACCACCCAGTCCGGCATCCGCAGCGCGGTCACCGCCAGCATCGACCGGCCCGCCTGCTCCGGCGCGCTGACCAGCAGGATGCCGCCGAGCACCCGCAGCACCAGGATGAAGGCCGGGGCGGCGGACAGCAGGGTGATGAACAACGCGCTGATCATGCCGAGCGGGCTGATGTAGCGCACCAGCAACAGCATGGTCGGCAGATCCTGCCGGCTCAGGTACCACAGCCGCAGCACCAGCAGCGCCAGCGGGAAGGCCGGCAGCACGGTCAGCAGCCAGTTCAACTGCGCCCGGCGGCGCCGCGGCGCGATGCCACCGCCCTTGATGATCAGCTCGGTCACGGGAGGTTGTCCTCCCAGGGCTGCTCGCGCACCTTCGGCTTGGCCACGTCCGGCTGCTGCGCGACCGCGATCGGGGTGCCCTTGTTGGCCGGCGCCTCGGACTGCAGGTTCTCCTGGTACGCCTGCTCCCACCGGTCGTCCGCGGGGTCCACCAACGAGCGGTACAGGGTGAGGTCGACGAGCGTCTTCAGCGCCTCGTTCTCGCCCACGTTCACCCCCCACGCCTCGGTGGTGTCCAGGCCCAGATCCCAGTGCGCGAAGGCGTCCGGATCCCGCGCCTTGTATCCGGCCAGGATGGCGGCGTCGGTGGACACCGCGTCGACCCGCTTCGCCCGCAGGTCGTCGATGCACTCGTGCATCAGGTTCCGGCGGTGCACGATGGCGCCGGCCCGCATCGGGGCCGTCTCGCTGGTCGCCGTGGACAGCGTGCACACGTCCTGGCCGCGCAGGTCCTCCAGGGCGGACACCGCCGTGTGGTCCGGGCGGGTCAGCACCGACTGCTCGGTGTAGAGGTACGGCGCGGAGAACGTCACGCCGGCCATGTCCTCCCGGTCGGTGGTGATGCTGTAGCTGGCGATCACCAGTTTCACCGGCACCCGGTTGCCGTCCGCGTCGGTGGCCTGCATCCGGGCGCGGTCCTCGCTCTCCATGCCGTAGAAGCGGATCTCGTCCCGCCGGAAGCCGAGATCCTCGGCGATCATGTAGGCGATCTGAATGTCGAAACCGGCCCAGTGGCCGTCGGGGTAGCGATAGGCGACGCCCGGCTGGTCGTCCTTCACTCCGATGGGGAGCACCGGCCAGGTGTCCACGCCGGACTGGGCGCGCAGCTCGGCCACCGAGGGCGGACCGCCGACCAGCAGCCGGACCGTCGCCAGGGACAGCGCGAGCACCAGTGCCAGGCCCAGCGCGCCGAGGCGCACCGCGGCGATGTCCAGCCGACGCGGCGGTTCCGGGTCCAGACGCGACGGCTCCAGATGCGACGGCTCCAGACGGGGCGGTTCCAGACGGGGCGGTTCCGGGCGCGACGGTGTGGTGTCCGCGGTCTCCCGATCGGCGACCTCCCGCTCCCGGATGTCCCGGTCATGGATGTCCCGGTCAGCGATGTCCTCGGGCGACGACGCCGAGCGGCGGCGCACCGGCCAGGGCCGGCGCCGCGTCAAACCGTCCGAGCCCGCGTTCGGGTTCATGCCGGACAACATCCCTCCCCTTGCGCGTACGGCCCCCATGGTGCCCGGCAATCGGCGAATGTGGTGTCCGATGACCGACCAACCGGCCGTGTCCGACGAGTCAGGACAGTCTCCGCCGACCGGGGGGCGCGGTGCCGCAGACACGCGAAGGCGGGCCCGGCACCTGCCGGGCCCGCCTCGCCGGACGCCCCCTAGCGGGTGACGACCACCGCCGACTCCGCGGGCAACTCCACCCGGTCGCGGTGCAGCACCGCGCCGGGCTCGGTCGCCAGCAGCACCGAGCGCGGCACCGCACGCAGGTTGATCGTCTGCGTGGTGGCGGACAGATTGGCGGCCACCAAGCAGTCGCCGCGCCGCACCACCACGTGACCGTCGCCGTGCCACACCTCGACCCGGTCCATCCGCGGATCGGACAGGTCCGGGTGCGCGCGGCGCAACGCGATCAGCCGCTTGTACAGCTCCAGCATCTCGGCATGTCCCGGCTTGCCCCTCTCGGACCAGTCCAGCTTGGATCGTTCGAAGGTGTCCGGGTCCTGCGGGTCCGGCACCTCCGCCTCGGCCCACCCGTGCGAGGCGAACTCCCGCCGCCGCCCGGTGCGGACCGCGTCGGCCAGTTCCGGCTCCGGATGGCTGGTGAAGAACTGCCACGGTGTGCCGGCCGCCCACTCCTCCCCCATGAACAGCATGGGCGTGAACGGCGCGGTGAGCAGCAGGGTGGCACCCACCCGCAGCCGCCCCGGCGAACAGGTCGCGGCGAGCCGGTCACCCACCGCTCGGTTGCCGATCTGGTCGTGGTTCTGCAGGTACGCGACGAACCGGTACCCCGGCATGGTGTGCCGGTCGATGGGGCGCCCGTGCCGCCGAGCGCGGAAGCTGGACCACGTGCCGGCGTGGAAGAACGCGCCGGTGAGCACCTGCTCCAGGCTCTCCAGCGAGCCGAAGTCGCCGTAGTAACCCTGCCGTTCGCCGGTGAGCATGGCGTGCAGCACGTGGTGCACGTCGTCGTCCCACTGCCCGTGCAGCCCGTAGCCGCCGGCCTCCCGCGAGGTGATCAGCCGCGGGTCGTTGAGGTCCGACTCGGCGATCAGCGACAGCGGCCGGCCCAGATGGGTGGACAGGCTCTCCACCTCGACGGCCGCCTGCTCCAGCAGATGGATCGCGGTGTGGTCGACCAGGGCGTGCACGGCGTCCAGGCGCAGCCCGTCGACGTGGTAGTCGCGTAGCCACGACAGCATGCTGTCGATGATGTAGCGGCGCACCTGGTCGGCGCCCGGACCGTCCAGGTTGACCGACGCCCCCCACGGGTTGCTGCCGGAGGCGCTCAGGTACGGCGCGAACATCGGGGCGTACGCCCCGGACGGCCCGAAGTGGTTGTAGACCACGTCCAGCAGCACCCCGAGGCCCTTGCCGTGCGCCGCGTCGACGAACCGCTTGAGGCCGTCGGGTCCGCCGTACGGCTCATGCGGCGCGTACCAGCAGACGCCGTCGTACCCCCAGTTCCAGCGCCCGTTGAACGCGTTGACCGGCAGCAGTTCGACCATGTCCACGCCCAGGTCGACGAGGTGGTCGAGCCGTTCGATGGCGGCGTCGAAGGTGCCCTGCGGGGTGAACGTGCCGATGTGCATCTCGTACAGCACCGCGCCGGGCAGTTGCCGCCCGGTCCAGTCACCGTCGCTCCAGGCGAAGGCGCCGTGGTCGTAGACCCGGCTCGGCCCGTGCACCCCGTCCGGCTGCCGGGGCGAGCGCGGGTCGGGCAGCGCAGTGTCGTGCCCGGACAGCAGATAGGCGTAGTCCGTGCCGGCGGCGGCCTGCGGCACGTCGAGGCGCCACCATCCGTCCGTGCCACGTTCCATGTCCCGGTCCTGACCGTCGATGCGCAACCGGACGGTCTTCTCCGGCGCCCACACTTCGAAGAGCGTCATTCCTTCACCAGCAGCGCGACAGGGTACGTACGGAGCAGATCGGCGACCGCGAGACGACTCCCGCCGTAGCTGGTGTTCGTGAAGACTTCCGTCCAGCTATGGCCGTCGAGCGACAGGGTGGTGTCGTGCCAGCCTCCGTGGCGTGACAATCCCACCGGCAGCCGGGTGGCGACCGCGACCACGCCACCGCGGTCGTACGCGAGCACATGCGGGCCGAGGCGACCGTCCGCGTACGCCGGCGTGTACGACCGGAACAGATCCGGCCGCTGCCGGCGCAACCGCAGGCAACGGCTGGTCACCAGCAACTTGACCGCGCCGGTGTCGTCCACCGGCGGCAGCCATCCGTCGTCGATGCGGCAGAGCATCTCGCGGCGCGCCGGGAAGTCGACCGGCCGCCGGTTGTCCGGGTCCACCAGCGAGAAGTCCCACAGCTCGGTGCCCTGATAGGTGTCCGGCACGCCGGGCATGGTCAACTGCACGAGCTTCTGCCCCAGCGCGTTGGACCACCCGGGTGAGGTGATCGACGCGGCGAACCCGGCCAGTTCCGCGTTCAGCGCCGGATCGTCGTAGATCCGGTCGACCATCTGCCGCAGCGCGGCCTCGAAGTCCTCGTCCGGCTTGGTCCACGAGGTCGAGACGCCGGCCTCCTTGGCCGCCTTCAGGGCGTACGCCTGCAGACGCTCCCGTTCGATCGGCCAGGCGCCGACCGCCGCCTGCCACACCAGGTGGGCCAGCGACGGGTCGGCCAGCGGATCGGTACGCACCCAGCGGCGCACCACCTCGGTCCAGTCGCCGGGCAGCTCGGACAGCACGGCGAGCCGGGCCCGCACGTCCTCGCTGCGCTTGGTGTCATGGGTGGACAGCGACGTCATCCCGTTCGGCCAGTGGCGCTGCTGATGCGCGGCGGCCTCGTGGAACTCGTCCGGTGTCACGCCGAACTTGCCCGGATCGTTGCCCACTTCGTTGCGGGCGGTGAACCGGGTCCAGCGATAGAACGCGGTGTCCTCCACGCCCTTGGCCATCACCGCGCCGGTGAACTGCTGGAACCGCTGCGCCAGCTCGTCTCCCGGGTCGCGCAGCCGGATCAGCAGCCGATCCAGTACCGGGATCAGCGAGGGTCGGCGCCGGCCCGCCTCGGCGCGTGCCTGGGCCAGGTTCCGCAGCCCGTGCGGCAGGTAGGACCGGTAGACCGGGAAGCAGGCGGCCAGCTCGGCCAGCGCGCGCGGTGCCCGCTCCACGTCCGGGACCAGCCGGGCCATCCGGTCCAGTTCGGCCGCGAGCATGGTCGTCGCGACCATCAACTTGGTCTCGTGCACCAGGTCCTGCCACGAGGTCTCACGGCCGGTGAGGTGGTGGTCCAGCGTGTCGAAGAACGCCTCGGTACCGGGGTCGACGAACGCGCCGCAGATCTCCGACATGGCGTCGTATCCGGTGGTGCCGGCGACCGGCCAGTCGGGCAGTTCCTCCCCCGGCTCCAGGACCTTCTCCACCACCAGCCACGCGTCCGGCGCGGCCTTGTGCAACCGGCGCAGGTATCCGCCGGGGTCGCGCAGGCCGTCCGGATGGTCCACCCGGATGCCCTGCACGGTGCCCTCGGCGTACCAGCGCAGGATCTCCGCGTGCGTGGCGTCGAACACCTCGGGGTCCTCGACCCGCAGCCCGGCCAGGTCGGTGATGGCGAAGAAACGCCGGTAGTTCAGTTCGGCGTCGCCGCGCGTCCAGTTCACCAGTTCGTAATGCTGGCGGTCGTGCACCTCGCGCGGCGTGCCGCCCAGTGTGCCGTCGGCGATCGGGTAGCGCTTGTCGTAATAGCGCAGTTCGTCGCCGTCGATGCGCAGTTCGTCGAGCGCGTCCGGGTCGTCGGCCAGCACCGGCAGCAGCACCCGGCCGCGGGACCAGTCGATGTCGTAGAACGCGGCGAACCGCGACTGCTCGCCGTGCTTGAGCACGTCCCACCAGGTCGGGTTGGCGGTCGGCGCGGCGATCCCGGCATGGTTGGGCACGATGTCCACCACCAGGCCGAGATCGCACGCCCGCAGGGCGGCGACCAGCTCCTGCCGGGCCTGCTCACCGCCGAGCGCTTCGCCGACCGCGCCGTGGTCGGCAACGTCGTAGCCGTGCTGCGAGCCGGGCGCGGCGGTGAGCAGCGGGGCGGTGTAGAGGTGCGACACCCCCAGTTCGGCCAGGTAGTCGGCGATCTCCGCGGTGGCTCTGAGGGCGAAATCGGGGCGGACCTGGATGCGATAGGTCGCCGACGGTGGAGCGGGCAGGGCAGGGGGATGGGGCATTAGACCGTCCTGTCCAAGACGATGAGCGAGCGATCCGGAACGATGATCATCGAGTTCGCCTCGACCACCGACGGACGGTCCGGCGACGGTTCGGCGGTCTCGATGACCTTCTCCCACTTCTCCCCGTACTCGGCCGGGGGCGTGGCGAACTCGATGGGCGCGTCGTGCGCGTTGAAACACAGGAAGAAGGAGCTGTCCACGTGACGCTGGCCGTACCGGCCGCGTTCCCGGATGCCCTCGCCGTTGACGAACAAGGCGACCGCCCGGCCGAAGTCGTTGCCCCAGTCGTCGCCGGTCATCTGACGCCCGTCCGGGGTGAACCATTCCAGGTCGGGTAGCGGGTCGCCGCCACCACGGGCGGTCACCGGCAGACCGGTGAAGAAACGCCGGCGCTGGAACACCTGGTGCCGGTGCCGGAACGCGGTCAGCTTGCGGGTGAACTCCAGCAGATCTTCGTCGGCGTGCTCCCAGTCGACCCACGCGATCTCGTTGTCCTGGCAGTACGCGTTGTTGTTGCCGCGCTGGGTGCGGGCCATCTCGTCGCCGTGGGAGATCATCGGGACGCCCTGGCTGAGCAGCAGCGTGGCCAGGAAGTTGCGCCGCTGCCGGGAGCGCAACGCCTGCACGCTGCGGTCGTCGGTGGGGCCCTCGACGCCGCAGTTCCAGGAGCGGTTGTGGCTCTCCCCGTCCCGGTTCTCCTCGCCGTTGGCCTCGTTGTGCTTGTCGTTGTACGACACCAGGTCGTGCAGCGTGAAGCCGTCGTGCGCGGTGACGAAGTTGATCGAGTGGAACGGCTTGCGCCCGTCGTCCTGATAGAGGTCGGCGGAGCCGGTGATCCGGCTGGCGAACTCGGCCAGGGTGGCCGGCTCGCCACGCCAGAAGTCACGGACCGTGTCCCGGTACTTGCCGTTCCACTCGGTCCAGTTCGGCGGGAAGTTGCCCACCTGGTATCCGCCCGGTCCCACGTCCCACGGCTCGGCGATGAGCTTGACCTGCCCGACCACCGGGTCCTGCTGCACCACCTCGAAGAACGTGGACAGCCGGTCCACGTCGTAGAACTCGCGGGCCAGGGTGGAGGCCAGGTCGAAGCGGAAGCCGTCGACGTGCATCTCGGACACCCAGTACCGCAACGAGTCCATGATCAACTGAAGGCTGTGCGGGCTGCGCACGTTCAGGCTGTTACCCGTGCCGGTGTAGTCCATGTAGAACTGCGGCTGGTCGTCCACCAGGCGGTAGTAGGTGCGGTTGTCGATGCCCTTGAGGCTCATCGTGGGCCCGAGGTGGTTGCCCTCCGCGGTGTGGTTGTAGACCACGTCGAGGATGACTTCCATGCCCGCGGCGTGCAGCGCCTTGACCATGCCGCGGAACTCCTGGGTCTGCTGGCCCAGCGAGCCGGTAGCCGAGTAGCCGTGGTACGGCGCGAAGAAGCCCAGGGTGTTGTACCCCCAGTAGTTGTGCAGACCCAGGTCGGCCAGCCGGTTGTCGTGCACGAACTGGTGCACCGGCATGAGCTCCAGAGCGGTCACACCGAGGCTCTTGAGGTGCTCGATGATCGCCGGGTGACCGATGGCCGCGTACGTCCCCCGCATGTCCCGCGGCACGTCCGGGTGCTGTTCGGTGAGCCCCTTGACGTGCGCCTCGTAGATCACCGAATGGTGGTACGGGATGTCCGGGCGGCGGTCGTTGCCCCAATCGAAGTACGGGTTGATCACCACACCCTTGGCCATGTGCGGCGCGGAGTCCAGGTCCGACATCTCATCCGGATTGTCGAAATGGTACGAGTACAGCGACGGATGCCAGTCGATGTCCGCGTCGACCGCGCGAGCGTACGGGTCCAGCAGCAGCTTGTGCGGATTGCACCGCAGGCCGCGTGAGGGGTCGTACGGGCCGTAGACCCGGTACCCGTACCGCTGGCCCGGCTCCACGCCCGGCAGGTAGGCATGCCACACGAAGGCGTCCTGCTCGTGCAGCTGAACCTTGCGCTCGTTGCCCGAGGGATCGAAGAGACAAAGCTCGACGGCCTCCGCCACCTCGGAGAAGATCGCGAAATTCGTGCCCGTCCCGTCGTACGTGGCGCCCAGCGGATACCGATGGCCAGGCCACACCTGCATGTTGTGCTCCCACTCCCTCGACAGATCCTCGCCGCGTCCACGCCCGGGGCCGTAGCGCAGTGGGGGCATCACTGCCCCACCTGCGGCCGGTTCAATCCCGCGTGGCCGCGTCAGCGGTCATTGTCACCGATGGCCCCGACGGCCGTCTGCGCGACTGTCCGGTTACCCGCAGATACTTCCCTCGATGAGGGGCCGGTGCGGACGCCCCGGGCCGGTGTCATCCGAGCAGGTGGTCGTCGAAACACCAGCGCCAGTCCTCGCCGGGTTCGAAGGAACGCATCACCGGATGCCCGGTGTCCGCGTGGTGCCCGGACATGTGCCGGCGCGGGGAGGAATCGCAGCAGGCGACCAGGCCGCAGGTCAGGCACAGGCGCAGGTGCACCCAGTCGGTGTGGCCGTCGCGTTCGCAGGCCGGGCAGCCCTGCCCGTACGGGGTCTGCGGAGCCGGCTCGGCGGCGTCCTTGAGGTGCTCGCAGGTCAATCTTCGCTCCGTTGCAACTGGGATTCTTCCAGGTCGAGATCGCGTTGGGCGCGGGTCAGCACCTCCTCCGGGATCCGGCCCTCGTTGCGCGCGAGTTTGAACACGTGACGCTCCGCTTTGATCATCTCTCGGCGCAACCGACCGTACGCCGCGGACGGCGTTTCCCGTTCCTGGCTGCCGAGCCGTTCCCAGGCGCCGTTGGCCCGGTTGTCCGCCAGCCCGCGCAGCCGCTCCACGACCGAGGCCGGCGCGCCGTCCGCGTGCTCCTCCAGCCGCCGCAGCGCCGCCTGGGTCGCCGCGTACTGCACGCTCGCCTCGGCGAGGGCGTCCTCGGCGCTGGAGTCCTCGCGCACCCCCGTCCGGCGGGCCAGAATCGGCAACGTGGTGCCCTGCACCAGCAGGGTGAGCACGATGATCGCGAAGGCGACGAACACGAACAGGTCTCGCGGGTAGCCGCCGGCCACCTGCGTGCCGGCCGGCAGCGACAGCACCGCGGCCAGCGTCACCACGCCGCGCATGCCGGCCCAGGCGATGACGGTGGGCACCGACGGTGGCGGGCGGTCCTCGCGGGCCCGGATCCGCGGGATCAGGCGGGCCAGGTACGTGGCCGGGTACATCCAGGCGAACCGGGCCGCCACCACCGTCGCGAACACCAGGCCGGTGACCGCCACGGTGGTCACCGCACCGGTCTCCAGGTCGCCCACGAGTTCCCGCAGTTGCAGGCCGACCAGCAGGAAGACCACGCCCTCCAGCAAGAAGATGATCAGCCGCCAGACCGCTTCCATCTGCAGCCGGGAGGTCGGCGACAGCAGGTACGGGATGCGGTGCCCCAGGTACAACCCGGCCACCACCACCGCCACCACGCTGGACGCCTGGGCCTCCTCCGCGACGATCACCACCACGAACGGCGTGAGCAGCGATACGGCGTCGTCCAGCAAGGCATCCGAGATCCGGCGGTGCAGCCAGGCGGCGCCCACCGCGGCGGCCATGCCGATCAGCAGGCCGCCGCCGGCGGTGAGCACCACCCGGCCGGTGATGTCCCAGAAGCCCACCGCGAGGCCGGTCAACGCGCCCGCCGAGACGCGCAGCAGCACCAGGGCGGTCGCGTCGTTGAGCAGGCTCTCCCCCTCCAGAATGGTCACCACGCGGCGGGGCAGGCCGATGCGCCGGGCGATCGCGGTGGCCGACACCGCATCCGGCGGGGCCACCACCGCGCCGAGCGCGATGCAGCCGGAGAGCGGCACCTGCGGCAGCACCGCGTGCACCACGAAGCCCACCACCAGCGCGGTGAACACCACCAGCCCGACCGCCAGCAGCAGAATCGGCCGCAGCGCCCGCCGGAAGGCCGGCACCGAGGTCTGCAGCGCGGCCACGTAGAGCAACGGCGGCAGGATGCCGACCAGCACCAGGTCCGGTTCGACGTGCACGTCCGGCATGCCCGGCAGCACGGACAACGCGAGTCCGGCGACCAGCAGCACGAGCGGCGCGATGAAGCCGAGCCGGCGCGCCAGCGCCGCCCCGAGCACGGCGATCGCCACCAGCACGACCGTGTCGACGATGCCTTCCATGACCGGAAGCTTAGAGCCTGCTCCACGGGCCCCGGCCGGGCGAAACCTCCCGTCCCGGCGCGACCGAACCGGACGGGGAGGTTCCTCAGGTGGTGCTCGTCACCAGGGAACGCGCCACCGTCGAGGCGCGGGTGCCGGCCCCGCTGTGCCGGGTCGCCACCGCGTCCACCGAGAACACGTAGCGGGTCTGCCGGTCCAGGCCGGGCACCGTGGCGCTCATCCAGCCGCACGACGTGCTCGGCTGCACCGTCACCCAGCCGACGTCGCGCTGCCGCCCGCCGGTCAGGTCCTGGCTGATCGCGGTCAGCCGGAACTCGATCAGGTTGGCGCCACCGACGTTGTACCAGGTGACCACGGCACTGGTCGGGCCCGGATCGACGTACGCCGTCTGGATCTTGTCGAACGCGAACATGTTCGGCGAACAGGTGGCGGTCGGGGTGGTCTCCGGGGTGGGCGACGCCGTCTCCAGCGGCAGGAACCCGGTCTCCACGGGATCCGGCTCGACGGCCGGGTAGCTGGGGCGCGGCGACGGCGTGGGGCTGCCCTCGGCGTACACCAGCCAGTTGTCGCCGCTGTTGCCGGTCGGCGCGGCGTCACCGGCCGCGGAACCGCTGCTCACGGGGCCGGCGGCGGGTGTGCCGGTGAGCGTGTCGACCACGTTGCAGCCGCTCAGCAGGAGCGGCGCCGCCAGCAGCATCACCCAGTTTCCGCGCCGCACCCGCCTCACCTCCCGCCGGTCGTGTCGCCACCGGGACCACATCGGTAGCCGGGCGGCGCATCTGAGCGGAATCGGCCGGAGCCCCGGCCGGCACGGCTAGCCTTCCGGCGCCGCGGTGCGATAGGTCTCCCGGGCCCGGCGGGCGAGGTCCTTGGTGGCCGCCGAGTTGACCCAGGTGCCGAGGATCACCGCGGCACCCGGAATGATCTTGGCGAACACCCGTTTCGCCGCGCGGACACCGGCCATCTGTGCCAGCTTGACGCCCAGTCGCATCACCACACCGCTGAGCGGGCGCCCGGCCGCACCGTCGAACAGCCGCGCGGCTCGCTCGCGGCCGGCGGCCACGCCCAGCGCCACGCGCGCCGTCTCGGCGCCCTTGTGCACCCTCATCAGCACGAGCAGCTCGGTGGCGCGTTCCGGGGCGGACGGATCGCGCCCGTACGCCGCGGCGATGTGCAGCACCATCCGGGACTGGGTCCAGGCCAGCACGCCGACGTCGGCCACCGCTCCGGGCAGGCCGGTAGCACCGGAGACGGCGCCGGACAGCCGGGCCAGGTTGGTGAAGCGGCGGACCGCCATCTGGGCCAGCGCCTCGGGGTCCGCGCCGGGCTGCGCGGACCGCATCCGCTCCGCCCACTGGTGCGCCTCGGGGCCGAGACGGCGCGCGGCCTCCAGCGCGAGATGCTCCGGTGCGTACTGCGGGTCGGCCTTCATCCTGGCCCACAGCGAGCCCGGCGGGCCGGTGGCCTCGGTGCCCGGCTCGTCGGCGGCCGGAGCTGCCGGTCCCACGGCGGCCCGGTCCCCCGCGGCCGCGTCCCCGGCAGCCGGGTCGACGGGTTCGTTCACGCGATCACCCCGAAAGCATCAAGCGGATCTTCACACCATTGTGCCGTGCCGATGCACGTGCAGGCGAACCGAACGCACATGCACGTGCCGCCCGGCGTGCCGCGCCGCGGCGGCCGGGCCTCCGGCGGCCTTCGCACGAGGGAGGGGGCGAGGGCCTTTCTCATGCGGGCGGGGCGAGGGTTCTCATGCGGGCGGGGCGAGGGCCGATAGGCGACACGGACGCGCAACCGCAGCGAGGAGTCGGCAGATGTCAGGTGGGCAAGGACAAGTGGCCCGGCCGCGTGTCACCCCGCTGCTGCTCGGCTCCGCCGCGTCCGTCCTGGCCGCCGTGGTGATCTTCGTCATCAACAGCCGGGCGCAGCTCACTCCGGTGTTGTGGGGCTGGCTGCCGGCCGTGCTCGGCACCGCCCTGAGCACGCTCGCCGCCTGGCGTACCGCCGCCGCCGACGGGCTGGAGGACTCCACCCGCCGGCTATGGCGCTCGATCGCGCTGGTCGCCGCCTTCGTGGTGATCGGCCTGGGCAGCGACGCGCACCAAGGCATCCGCGATCCCGCCCGCGACGTCCAGCGCGAGCACGACCCGCTCGCCACCATCGCGTACTCGCTGGCCATGGTGGTGTTGCTCTGGGCGCTGCTGCGGATCCCGCTGGGCGCCCGCCGGCAGCGCGAACGCACGGTCCGTTTCGTCCTCGACGCGCTCACGGTCAGCATCACGGCCGGCATCTTCGCCTGGTATTTCACCGCCGACGTCCGTGCCGCCGACAACTACGGGTCCGCCACGGTGCCGATGCTGCTGCTGGCCACCCTGGGGCTGATCGGCGGACTGGCCCTCATCAAGGTGGCGACGAGCGGGCTGGCCGGCCTCGACCTGGTGACGGTGCGCTGGCTGGCCGCCGCGGCGATCGTCGGCGCGGCCGGTGGCGCCGGGTTCCCCATGCTCGTCCATGTGCATCCGGGCATCAGCGGGGCACAGATGTTCGTGCCGGCGACCATGTTCTGCGTCACGCTGGCCGCAGACCGGCAGCGCCGCGCCGTCACCGCGCCGCGCGCCCCGAGGCGCCGTCGGCCGTTCAGCATGGTGCCGTACGCGGCGGTCGGCTCCACCGATTGCCTGCTGCTCGTGGTGGCGCACGCGTCCGGGCCGGCCGTCACCGCGGTCGCGGTGGCCGCGGTGGCGCTCACCGCGCTGGTGGCGTTCCGGCAGTTCGCCGCCCTGTCCGAAAACGCGCGGCTGCTGCGCCGCGTGGACGCCGGCCGCGAACAACTGCGGCACCAGGCCACCCACGACGGACTCACCGGGCTGGCCAACCGCGCCCTGTTTGAACGAGCCACCCGGGAGGCGCTTGCCGCCATGCCGGCCGACGGGGACGCCCTGTGTCTGGCCCTGATCGACCTGGACGATTTCAAGGCCATCAACGACCGTCTCGGGCACGCCGTCGGCGACGCCCTGCTCGTCGAGGTCGGCCGGCGGCTGGAGTCCTGCGTGCGCGACGGCGATGTGGTGGCGCGGCTGGGCGGCGACGAGTTCGGCCTGCTGCTGCACGGCCTGCGCCGGCAGGAGTCCGACGAGGTGCTGTCCCGGATCACCGAGGCGCTGAACCGTCCGGTGCACGCGCTGGGTTACGACCTGCTGACCGGAGCCAGCGTCGGTCTCGCGCAGACCTGGCCGGGCGCCGCCCCGCAGGAACTGCTGCGACGCGCGGACCTGGCCATGTACGCCGCCAAGGAACGCGGCAAGGGCCGGCACGCGATCTACGACGCTCAGCTCGAACACGATCGCACCGCCGACGCACAGCTCGGCGCCGAGCTGCGGCGCGCCCTGGACGGCGGCGAGTTCTCCCTCGTCTACCAGCCGATCGTGCGGTTGCCCGACGGAGAGTGGACCGGCTTGGAGACGCTGGTGCGGTGGCATCCGCCGGGGCGGGACCCGGTCAGCCCGGCCACGTTCGTACCGGTCGCCGAACGTACCGGCCTGATCGTCCCGCTCGGCGACTGGATCATGCGGTCCGCGCTGCGCCAGGCCGCCGCCTGGACCGAGCAGTTCGGCGCGGCCGTGCCGCACGAGATCGGGGTCAACGTCTCGGCACGCCAGTTGCGCGAGCCCGGCTTCGCCGGCGACGTGCGCGCGGCCCTGACCGAAACCGGCTTCGATCCCGAACGGCTGGTGGTGGAGGTGACCGAGACGGCCGTGTTCGACGGCGGCGCCGCCCAGGACACCCTGAACGAGCTCGTCTCGCTGGGCGTCCGCGTGGCGCTGGACGACTTCGGCACCGGACACTCCTCGCTCGGCCTGCTGCGTACCGTCCCGACCGACACGCTGAAGGTGGACAAGTCCTTCGTCGACGGCATCGGCAGCGGCTCCGAGGAGGCGGTGATCGCCACCGCGATGATCCAAATCACCGATGGCCTGCACCTGAAGGCGATCGCGGAAGGTGTGGAGACCGCGGAGCAGGCGCAGACCCTGCACCGCATGGGATACCGATTCGCCCAGGGCTACCACTTCGCCCGGCCGTTGTCGGCGGAGCAGATCACCCGGCACCTCGCCGAGGCACCCGCGACCATGCCGGTCTGACCCCCACCCCTCCCCCGCTGCGCCGCGCGATGGTGGAATGGGAGGCGCCCGGCGCGTGTTGTAGACGGTTACCCGCTCGCGCGGGCGCACGACAATCGAGGAGGTCCGCAGCGTGCTCGACCCACAGGGGCTCTACGAGTTGGCCGACGACCTGCCTGCCCTGGACGGCCCGGTCCTCGTCCAGGCGCTCACCGGTTTCGTCGACGCGGGCAGCTCGATTCAGCTGTCCCGGGACCACCTGCTGGAGCAGTTGCCCGGCCGGGTGATCGCCACGTTCGACCTGGACCAGTTGCTCGACTACCGTTCCCGCCGACCGCCCATGATCTTCGTCGCCGACCACTGGGAGAGCTACGAGCAGCCCAGCCTGGCCCTGCACCTGCTGCAGGACCAGCAGGGCACACCCTTCCTGCTGCTCGCCGGGCCGGAGCCAGACCTGCAATGGGAACGTTTCATCGCCGCGGTGACCGGCCTCATCGACCGGTTCGGGGTCCGTCTCACGGTGGGGTTGAACGCGATTCCGATGGCCGTCCCGCACACCCGCCCGGTGAGCGTCACGGCGCACGCCACCGACCGCGCCCTGCTCGGCGAGCACGAGTCGTGGCTGCAACGGGTGCAGGTGCCGGCGAGCGTGGGAAACCTGCTCGAATACCGGCTCGGCCAGGACGGCCGGAACGCCATGGGGTACGCCGCGCACGTCCCGCACTACCTGGCCCAGACGGCCTACCCGGCCGCCGCCGAACTGCTCGTCGACTCGGTCGCCCGGGGCACCGGCCTGGTGCTGCCGACCGGCACCCTGCAAGAGGCGGCGGCCCTGGTGCGCGACGAGGTGGACAAGCAAGTGGCGGACGACGAGCAGGCCGGCCGGCTGGTCAGTTCGCTGGAGGAGCAGTACGACGCATTCCTGCGCGGCCGCACCGGAAACCTCCTGGCCGACGAGCCGGGGTCGCTGCCCAGCGCCGAGGAACTGGGTGCGGAGCTGGAACGTTTCCTGGCCGAGCAGTCCCGCGACGAGCAGTAGGCCCGCGATGCTGCGCGCGGCGTCATGACGGCGCTGCGCGCGGCTTCATGAATTCGAGCACCGTGCGGATCTCCGCATCCCAGTAACTCCATTCGTGACCGCCCGGACCGAACGCGGCGTCGATCGGCACCTCGGCCTCCCGGCAGGCACGCACGAACCGTTCATTCTGCGCCAAGGTGTGGTCTTCGGTGCCGCAGCGCAGCATCAGGCGCGGCAGCACCGCCGGGTCGGCCTGCGCTACCAGGTGCATGAGATCGTCGCCGCCGCCCGCCAGATCGTCGGTCCACACCGTGGCCGCCAACCGTTGGATGTGCGGTCGCCTGTCATGCTTCTGCACGTGGGCCGCGTCCAGCGCGCCGGACAGGCTCGCCGCAGCGGCGAACCGCTCGGGCTGACGCAGCGCCCACTTGAACGCGCCGTAGCCACCCATCGACAGGCCCGCGACGAACGTGTCCTCCCGGCGCGCGGACACCCGGAAGAACCGCTGCACGATCGCCGGGAGTTCCTCGGACAGGAAGGTCCAGAACCTCATCCCGTACGCCTGATCGGCGTAGAAGCTGCGATGGACCTGAGGCATCACCACCGCAAGGCCACGCTCGGCCGCGTACCGCTCGATCGAGGTGTACCGCGTCCACGCGGTGTCGTCATCGGTGAGACCGTGCAGCAGGTAGAGCAGCGGCGGCGGATCATCGCCGGCGCGCCCCGAGACGCCGATCTGCGCCTCGCCCGACTGCGGCAACAGGACGGTCATGGAGGTGCTGAGCTCCAGGGCCGCGGAGAAGAAGTCGCAACGGATCAACGCCATGGCCCGAGTATGGCCGACAACCCTCCCGCCCCGTCCCACCCGGCGGGCTCTCGGCTGTGGAATTCGTGCGGGCACGCTGCGGCTTTCATGGCGATCCCCCGGGCACGAACCGCGGGGTCGTCATGGGTCGATCCTCCGATGAGTCACAGCCGCGATCATGCTGCCGAGGCGACCAGCCGGCGCAGCGACGCGAGGGCCGGCGGACCCCACGTGGGTTTGCCGCCGGGGCTGCCGCGTCGGCCGGCATCGGCGATGAACAGGCTGCCCATCGCACGCCAGACGGCCCACCCGCGGGCACGGCGCCAGGTCGCGGCATCCTCGGCCGGCCGGTACGCCGTACGGAAACGGCGGATGCCTTGGTCGTCCAAGAGTGTCCAGCAGGCGGCCATGTCGCAGGCCGGATCACCCGCGCACAGATCGCCGAAGTCGACTATTCCGCACAGGCCGCCGTCCTCGGTGAGCACATTGGCGGGGTGCAGATCTCCGTGCAGCCAGAGCGGCGGCCCGGCCCAGCCGGGGGCGGCGAGCGCGTCCTGCCAGATCGTGCGGATGCCGCCCGGGTCGGGAATCCATCCCCGCTGCGTCGCCGTCGCCAGACCGTTCTCGACGCCGTCGGCGACCTCTGTCAGCGCCCCTCCCCTGCCCTGTCCCCGCGGCGCCCCGTTCGGAGCCGGCCGGTTCAGGGCGGTCAAGAACGCGGCAAGCGCATCGGCCGACGACGAACCGCGGGTGGCGGGCGCGAGGTCGGCGGGCACGCCCGGAACCCAGGTGGTGACGATCCACGGACGCGGGAAGCGCGGCGAAGGTTCACCCAGCCGTTGCGGAACGGGAACTCGCAACGGCAGGCGGGGGGCGAGCACGGGCAGCCATGCGTTTTCATGGCGCAGCGACGCGTCCGCCGCCCCGTCGTCGGCGGCCCACGGCAGCCGGACGGCAAGGTCGTCGCCGAGGCGCCACATCTGGTTGGCCCACCCCCGCGCGCCGAGCGTCACGGGGCGGTCGGCCAGGTCCGGATGCTGATCGCGCAACAGGTCGCGCACCAGCTCGGCGGTCACCGTAGCGTTCCCCGCAGTGGCCCCGTCGGTCTCCAGAGTCATGCCGGCATCGTGTCACGCCTGTGCCCGCGTGGACTCGACGTGAATCGCCGGGCAGACTCCACAGCGGAGTGCGGTCTCATGGACACATGGACGAGCCACGCGTGGCGGATTGGCGGGCGGTGCCGATCGGCGACTTCGCCGACCTGGTCCGGCGTCATGTCGGCACCCCGGCCGGGCGCCCGCCGGTGCTGGCCGTCGACGGACGAAGCTCGGGCGGAAAGACGACACTCGCGGACCGGCTGGCTGCGGTGACGCCGGGAACCGCGGTTGTGCATACCGATGACGTCGCCTGGTGACACGCGGCGTTCGACTGGGTGGACCTGCTCGTGGACGGAGTGCTGACACCGGTGCGGCGCTCCCCCGGCATAGCCGCTCTCTGCGACCGGCGGGTCAGAACGGCGTGAAGTCCTGGAACGCCGGTTCGAACGGCGGATCCGGAAGCCGGACGGCTCGGCATCGACGGACAGCCTCGGCCGCGGCGTCGCCGCCGAGGTGCTCGATGCTTCCGGTGTGGAAAGCCTCCGGGAGCTCGGTGAACCCCAGGTTCCGCTCGTAATACCGCACCGCGGCCCGGACAGACGGGTGGTGGTCATCGTCGAGAAGGATCAGACCGCCCGGCTTGACGATCTTGCGGAGGAAGTACAGGTCGACGAAGACCTCGTGGAATCGGTGACTGCCGTCGATGAAGGCCGCGTCGGCGACGAGGCCGTCCGTGACGAGCCGGGCTAGCGCAAGCGAGGAGGGCTCGGCGACAAGCTCGGCGAGGGAATCCAGTCCGGCGGAACGCAACAGGTCCCATCCCACGTTGTTGAACACCTGCTGCTGGAACGGGTCGATCACGATGTGACGAGGGTGCGGCGCGGCCACGGCCAGCAGCGCCTCTCCGACGGCGAGCGCGGAGCTCCCGTACGCGAGACCGATCTCCACGACCGTCTGCACCTGTTCGGCGATCAGGAGGTCGCGAAGGCGGTCGCCGTCGTGCTCAGGCAGGGCCACGGTCTCGAAGTCGCGCTCGGGTCCGCGCGTCCAGGCCGGTCCTTCCCGGGCGAGGCGGCGGCGTACGTCCCGGACTCGCGTTCTGCCCTCTGCCGTCATCCGGCAAGTGTTCCAGGTCAATTGGGCAGACGGCGGAGATCGCGTCGCCGCCTTTCATCTGGCCCGGCCCAAGGTCACGGTGCGGGTTCCGGGTGCGAAGTCACTGAAGGACTGTTGCCAGGACTCACCGGGCCAGTAGTACGTCACACGGCCCTCGACGGGCCGGTAGCGGGCTGTGTGTAGAGCGTTCTCGACCCGTTACCTCTCGGTGTGCTTTAGCGAGCACACGGTCGGTAGTCCTGCCTTGCGGTAGGACGGTCCCGGTCTGACCGGCGGATGCCGTGCCGGGTTCACGCTTCGTCGCCACCTGCCCGCGTACGCGGGTCTTCTGGTCGGCTTCACGTGCTGCCACCGGGCCACTCCCGGCGGTGTCGGACTCAGCCGCGAGTGCGGCCAGGTTGAGTGCGGCGTTGCGGTCGCGGTCGATGACCAGCCCGCACGCCTCACACTGGTATTCACGCTCGTGCAGGGCCAGCTTGGTTTTCACCGTGCCGCAGCCCGAGCAGGTTTTCGAGGACGGATACCAGCGGCCGGCCACGAGCAGCCGGCCACCGTTGCATCCGGTCTTGTACGCCAACTGACGCCGAATCTCCGCGAAACCGGCGTCAGCGATGTGCCGAGCCAGTCGCCGATTCCGCAGCATGCCGGTGACGTTGAGATCTTCCACCACGACCGTGCCATGTGTGGTGGCGAGCCGGTTGGTGAGCTTGTGCAGACCGTCGCGGCGTAGGTTCGTCACCCGGGTATGGGCGCGGCCGAGCCGGGCCGCGGCGCGTTCCCACCGTTTCGACGGACGGCGGCCGGAGCGTCGGTCGGGGCCGGTCTTGCGGGACAACGCACGGTCCAGCGACCGCATCCGCTGCTGCGCTGCAACGAGGTGGCGGGGGTTGTCGACCAGCTCGCCGGTGGACAAGACCGCGAGGTGCTTGATCCCGACGTCCACCCCGACAACCGACCGTGGTCGGGCCGGGGCGCGTTCGGCGCGCTCGACCTCGACGGTGAACGACACCTGCCAGCGCCCGCCGTCACGCCGCACGGTCGCGGACATGATCCGGGCCGTGCCCGTGTCCAGGCGGCGGGCCAGTTTCCGGGCCGACTCGTGCAACTTCAACCGGCCCAGCCTCGGGAGCACGACGTGCATCCGGTCCGGCTCGACCCGGATCGCGCCGGTGGTGAACCGCACCGACGGGGTGCTACGGCGGCGGGACTTGAACCGCGGGAATCCGACAGGCCGGCCCGCCCGGGTGCCTTTGCGGGAGCCGGCCCAGTTCTTCAACGCGCGCGCGAGGGCGTCGAGGCCGGTGTTGAACGCCTCTTTGGACACCTCGGACCACCATGGCGCAACTTCTGGCTTCGCCTGGTTCCACGCCTGACGCAGCCCTGCGAGGGACCAGGACAGCGACGGCGTCAACAGCTCGTCCGGCACGCCGTAGGAACGCTCCGCGGTTCGCTGGTCCATGACCGCCTTGACCCTCGCGAGCGCCCAGTTGTGGGCGACCCGGGCCGCCCCGGCGTGCGCGAGCACGCCGCGTTCCTGGCCGGGATTCAGGTCCAGGGCGAACCGGTACGCCTGGATCGTCTTCACGCCGGGCCGTTTTCGGTGGCGGCTTCGACGGCGCGGCGGGCACGGTTCGCCGCGGCACGGCGGCCGTACAGGCGGGCACACAACGACGTCAGGATCTCAGTCACGTCGCCGACCAGGTCGTCATCGACCCCGGCCGGGTCCACCACGAGTAGACGGCGGCCCTGGGCGGTCAGCGCGGCCTCGACGTACTCGGCCCCGAACCGGGCGAACCGGTCCCGGTGCTCGACCACGATCGTCGTCACGGCCGGATCACGCAGCAGGGCGAGGAACTTCTCCCGGTGACCGTTGACCGCGGACCCGACCTCGGTGACCACCCGGTCGACGCCGAGTTTCCGCCCGGTGGCCCACACGGTCACCCGGGCGACCTGCCGGTCCAGGTCCACCTCCTGGCCGGCCGACGACACCCGGGCATACACCACGGTCTGCCCGGATTCAGCCGACGTCGCGGTAACCGGTTCTCCGACCATGATCAGGCGGCCGATCCGGTACGTGGGAACGGGCAGCGTTCCAGCCGCGTACTGCCGCCGAGCGGTGATGTACGCGATACCGGTCGACGCCGCCCATTCCTTCAAATTCACGCGAGCATCATAGCGGCCTTAAGAGCGCCAAAGACGCACGACACGGCAACAGCTAACTCCCCCGGATCCGGGTTGGGAATGTGGCCGCCGTCGATTAGTATGTATGTACGAAAAGGGCCGCTGAGCTGCTGATCTTCAGCCCTCTTCGGTGCCTGGCCGCCCATCGGCCGCCCACGCACGGCTCTGCCCGGCGGCAGAGTGAGGAGACTGTCGTGACCACACCCGTCCTGCCGGAACCGACCGCCTCGATCCCGCCCTATGCCACCATGCTCGGCTTCACCCGCTACGTCGCTCGCACCGGGCCGGCCAAGGCCACCTTCGTCGGTGGTCTGCGCCGCCAGCGCGAACGCGGCTCCGGCTTCAACCCGCACGGCCAACTGGTCAAGGCGCTGAAGGCGGACATCGCCTTCCACACCGGCGGCAGCTACCTGGCCGCCGTGCCGGATCTGGTCAAGCCTCGGTGGAAGCCGCTCTACCAGGCACTCAGCGCCGGCGCCACGACGTACCTGCATTCCCTCGGCGATCCCGCCACCGGCATCGACCTGGCCCAGACACGCGATGCGCTCGCCCTGGTCGGGCCGCTGGCCGTCAAGATCAACCCCCACTTCGGCTTGCGGTACGACGATGGCCGCCGTGCGGCCGTCCGACTGCACTTCGACGAGGAGCCCCCCTGTGCCGAGGCCGCCACCGCGATGATGCACCTGATGGACCGGCACATGGATCAGATTCTGCCGGGCGCCGAACCGGTGCTTGTCGACGTGCGTCGCGGCGCCGTCCGCCGCCTCGACCCCACCGCCCGGCCCGGCGACGTGGAGCGCTGGTTGACCGGGGAGGCGGCGGCCTTCACGGCGATCTGGTCCGCGGCGGCGGCCTGAGCAACCTCGGGAGACATCCCGGCCGTAGCTCGTGGATGTCTCCCGCCGTATCGTGGGCGTCGCCATGAGCGAACCCATCAGCCTGTCCGCGGAGCGGCCGATACGTACGTTCCATCCGCGCCGCGGACGGATGAGTGGGCGCCACGCCGACGCCGTCGACGCGCACTGGGCACGATTCGGCCTGACCATCGTCGACGGCGACCGCCGGCCGTTGGACCTGGACCACCTGTTCGGCCGGAGCGCCCCGCGGGTGCTGGAGATCGGGTTCGGGATGGGCGATGCGACAGCCGCCATGGCCGCCGCCGACCCGGACCGGGACTTCCTCGGCATCGAGGTGCATACCCCCGGCATCGGCAACCTGCTGGCGCTGATCGGCGAACGCGGCCTGCGCAATGTCCGCGTGGCGCGGGGCGACGCCATGGAACTGGCCGGTCGGCTCGCCCCGGCCAGTCTGGCGGCGGTGCACGTGTTCTTCCCGGATCCGTGGCCCAAGGCGCGTCACCACAAGCGCCGCCTGATCAGCCCCGCCAACGTCGCGGTGCTGCGGGAGCTGCTCGCCCCCGGTGGCGTGCTGCGCTGCGCCACCGACTGGCCGGATTACGCCCGCGCGATGACCCGCACCCTGGACGGCGATCCGGGGCTGCGAGCCATGCCCGAGCCGGAGGCCCGGACGCTGCCGCCACGCCCGCGGACGAAATTCGAGCAGCGTGGCGCGCGGGCCGGCAGGCCGATCGCCGACCTCCCGTACGAGCGGGTCTGAGCTGGGCGTTTCTGCGCCACCGAGGACTGCCCGAGCCGTAGTCTGAGTGACGGAGGTCGGGCCGATGGGACAAATCGACCCCGGCCCCGAGGCCGGGTCGGCGGAACACGTAGCGACGGGCGCGAAGGACGCCGAGCATGACCGGCAACGCCTGTTCCTGGACGCGGTGCTGGACAGCCTGCACGACGGCGTCACCGCATGCGACGCCGCGGGCCGGATCGTGCTCACCAACGCCCGCATGCACCGGCTCTGGGAAGGGCTGCCACCGCTCGCCGGCACGGACGGCGACACCGTGGTGGACGGCCTGTGCGACCGTGACGGCACACCGTTGACCGGCGCCCGTCTCCCGCTGTTGCGCGCCTTGCGGGGCGAGCGGTTGCGCGACGAGGAGCTGGTGCTGCACGCCGGCACCCGGCACACCCGCCACTACCTGGCGCACGCCCAGCCCATCGTGGGCCCGGACGGCACGGCGATGGGCGCGGTTCAGGCGGTTCAGGACGTGACCCGGCGGCGACGCGCGGAACGCTTCCGCACCTGCGAACTCGCGGTCACCACCGCGCTGGCCGCCGCGCCGAGTGTCACCGCCGCCGGTCCGCGGGTGCTGGCGGCCGTGGGCGGCACCCTGGAATGGGCGCATGCGGAGCTGTGGCTGGTCGACGACGCGGCGAAGGTGCTGCGTCCGGCGGCGTCGTGGAGCGCGACCGGATGGCAGGCCGACGTCGCGGTGCCGGACGAGCTCGGGTATGGGCAAGGGCTGGCCGGACGCGCATGGCAGGCAGGCAAGTCCCTGTGGATCCGCGACGTGGGACGGCCGCAGAGCCTGATCTCCCAACGCACCGCCGCGGCGGCGCAGTTGCACACCGCGCTGGCGATTCCGGTGCGGCACGGGCCGGAGCCGCTGGGGGTGCTCACCGTGTTCACCGACGCGGTGGAGGATCCGGAGGACGAGGTGGTCGCCCTGCTCTCCGGCATCGCCGCGCACATCGGCCAGTTCGTGGAGCGGCGGCTGGTGGAGGACTTGCAGCGGCAGCTCGCACGCAGCCGGGACGAATATCTGGCGCTCATCGGGCATGAGCTGCGCACGCCGCTGACGTCCATCAGCACGTACGCGGAACTGCTGCGCGAGATGGACCCGGCGGTGCTCGCCGCGCAGGGCCCGCAGTTGCTCGAAGTGATCGAGCGCAACACCGGCCAGCTTCGCCACATCATCGATGAGCTGCTGGAACTGGCCGCGCTGGACACCGGGCACGCGGCCATGGCGATGGCGCCGGTGGATCTGGCCGACGTGGTGCGCGAGTCGGTGGAGTCGGCGCGCGCGGCCATCGAACCGAGCGTGCTCCAATTGTCCGCCGAGGTGCCGGAGAAGCTGGTCCTGGCGGGTGACCGGCGGCGGCTGCGGCAGATCATCGACAATCTGGTGGGCAATGCGGTCAAGTACAGCCCGGACGGGGGGCGTGTCTCGGTGACGCTGCGGCCAGTGGGCCGGGCGGCCGAGCTGGTCGTGTCGGACACCGGCATCGGGGTGGCGCCGGAGGAGCGGGACAAGCTGTTCACCCGGCTGTACCGCACCAGCCGCGCCCGCGACCGGGCGATTCCCGGCACCGGGCTGGGCCTGGCGTTGAGCCGGGCGGTGGTGCAGGGGCACCGCGGGACGATCGAGCTCACCGAGCATGAGGGGCCGGGCACCACGGTGCGGGTCCGGCTGCCGCTGGACGCCGCCCGATGAGCGACCGCCCGCGCCGGGCGGGGCACGCGCCCCGCCCGGCGTGCGGCGCTCAGCGCCGGGCCGGCCAGACCACGGCGGCGGCTCCCGAGCCGCGGCGCACCGGTTCGGCGGCGGCGATCATGGCACCGTGCCGACCGAACTCGATCGCCGTGGCCGCGCCGAGCTCCGGGGTGTCCTCGGCGAACTGGTGACCGAGCGCGGTCAGCGCCGGGCCGTACCGGCTGTGGAAGGCCGGCTCGGCCACGATGCCGGCGGTGTTGCGCTGCGAGGCTCGCGGCGCGGCCATCGCCTCCGGCAGGCTCATGCCGAGTTCGACGCGGTCCACCAGCATCTGCAACACGGTGGTGATGATGGTGGAGCCGCCGGGTGAGCCCAGCGCGAGGAACGGCTTGCCATGCTTCAGCACGATCGTCGGCGACATCGAGCTGCGCGGGCGTTTGCCCGGTCCGGGCAGGTTCGGGTCCGGCGCGTCGCCCTGGGTGGGTGCGAAGTTGAAGTCGGTCAGCTCGTTGTTGAGCAGGAAGCCGCGACCCGGCACCACCATCGCGTTGCCGCCGATCTGTTCGATCGTCAGGGTGTATTCGACGACGTTGCCCCAGCGGTCGGCGACGGTCAGGTTGGTGGTGCTCTGCCCGTTCTCCACCGGAGCGCCGGCGGTGGCCGGGGTGCACCCCGAGGCATTGATGTCGCCCGGCGGGACCGGCTTGGCCAAGGCCCGCCCGGGGTCGATCTGGCAGGCACGCTTGGCCGCCCAGGATTCGCTGACCAGCTTCTTCAGCACCGGCTGGGGGGTGTAGTCGCCGACGTAGCGGTTGCGATCGGCGAACGACAATGCGCTCGCCTCCAGGTATCGGTGCAGCACCCCGACGGTGCTGTCCGGCGTGCCGGCCTGCTCGATGATGTTCAGCGCCTCGCCCACGGCGGTGCCGCCGCTGGACGGCGTGGACATGCCGTGCACGGTGAGGCCGCGGAAGTCCGACGTGGTGGGCGCCGGGTAGCGCACGCGGTACCCGGCCAGATCGGACAGGCGCAGGTCGGCGGGGCGGATCGGGTAGTCCCAGGTGCCGACCGGGTCCGCGGCGAGCGGCGGATGTTGCACGGTGGCGGCGATGTCCCGGCCCACCGCGCCGCGGTAGAAGACGTCGGCGCCGCGCCGGGCGATGAGCCGGTAGGTGGCGGCGAGGTCCGGGTTGCGCTGCACCGAGCCGACCGCGGGCGGCTGGCCGCCGGGCAGGTACAGCTCGCTCGTCGAGGAGAACTGCCCGAAGGCGTCGCGGTTGCCGGCGACCTGCTGGTTGAACGTGGCGTCCACGGTGAAGCCCCGCTGCGCCACCCGGGCCGCCGGCATCAGCAACGCGCCCAGGGAGCGGCTGCCCCAGCGGCGCGCCGCGGCGTCCCAGGTGGCCAGGGTGCCCGGCACGCCCGCGGACAGGCCGCTGACCCGGGCCTCCTGGAAGTCGTACGGCTCCCCGGTCTGCGGATCGATGAAGGTGTCCTCGGTCATCGACGCCGGGCCGGCCTCGCGTCCGTCGATGGTGGAGACGGTGCCGCGCCGCGCGTCGTAGTAGACGAAGAAGCCGCCTCCGCCGATGCCCGCCGAGAACGGCTCGGTCACGCCGAGCACGGCCGCCGCGGCCACCGCGGCGTCCACCGCGTTGCCGCCGTGCCGCAACACGTCCAGCCCGGCGGCGGTGGCCGTGGCGTCGACGGTCGAGACGGCGCCACCGTAGCCGTACGCGGTGGGCGTGGACGGTGGCGTGCCCTGTGCCGCCCCGTGTGCCTGTGCCGCCCCGGGCGCCGCGAGCGGCGTGGTCACGGCGAGCGCGGCCACACCGGCCAGCGCCATCATGCGTCGGAGCCGCGTCGATCCTGGGTGGGACATCGATCCTCCGTGGGACAGAGTGAACGGTCCATCCCTGCCTACCGGTGATCGACCCGGCGCACAACCGCTGACGGCGATGCGGACTACCGATGCGTCGCGGCGGCCGCCCAGGTGGTGAACATCGACGCGTATCGCCCCTCGGCAGCCATCAGCTCGGCATGCGTGCCCGACTCGACCACGCGATGATCGTCCACCACGATGATCCGGTCCGCCCGCATCGCCGTGGACAGCCGGTGTGCCACCAGGATCGCGGTGCGTCCGTCCAGCAACGTGTCCAGGGCCGACTCCACCCGCAGCTCGGAGGCCAGGTCCAGGTTCGAGGTGGCCTCGTCCAGCACCACCACCCGCGGTTCGGCCAGGAACGCGCGGGCCAGGGCGAGCAACTGGCGTTCGCCGGAGGAGACCGACTGGCCACGTTCGTGCAGCGGCGCGTCCAGGCCGCCGGGTGATCGCTCGACGAGGTCACGCAGCCCGACCGCGTCCACTGCGGCCCACACCTGCTCATCGCTCGCCGCCGGGCGGGCGAAGGCGATGTTGTCGCGCAACGTGCCGGCGAACAGGAAGGGTTCCTGCGGCACCACCCCGATCTGGGTGCGCAGCGAGTCCAGGGTCACCTCGCGCAGGTCGTGCCCGTCGATCAGGATCCGGCCGGCGGTCGGGTCGTAGAGCCGGGTGACCAGCTTGGCCAGGGTGGACTTGCCCGCGCCGGTGGGGCCCACGCAGGCCACCGTCTCCCCCGCCGCGATGGTCAGGTCGATTCCGGACAGCACCGGCCGGTCGCTCTGGTAGCCGAAGGTGACGTCCTCGAAGCGGATCTCCCCGCGGATCGGGGGCAGCACCCGGGCCGCCGCCGCGACCGGCACCGACGGCGGCCGGGCCAGCAGCCCACGGATCTTGCCGACCGCCGCGCGGGCCTGCTGATACTGCGTGTAGAGCTGCACCAACTGTTGCACCGGCTGGAAGAACGCGTTGATGTAGAGCACGAAGGCGGTCAGCTCGCCGATGGTGAGGCTGCCACGCAGCACCATCCGGCCGCCGATCAGCAGCATCACCGCCATCGCCACCAGGCCGATCACCGAGGTGCCGGGCCCGTAGATGGCGTTGATCCGGCCGGTGAAGTCGTTGGCGTCCCGGTACGCGCCGACCACGTCGCGGTGCGCGACGACGTTGCGGTCCGCGCGGTTGTGCGCGGTGACCACGCGGACGCCGTTGATGCTCTCGGACAGGTCGGCGAACATCGCGGCGATGGTGTCGCGTTGCCGGTTGTATCCTCGGTCGGCCGCCCGCCGGAACCACAGCGAGGCCGCGGTCAGCGGTGGCACCACCAGCGCCAGGGTGATCAGGGCCAGTTCGGGGTCGTAGTGGAACAGCACCGCGGTCACCACGATCATGGTCAGGCCCTGGATGCCGAACTGGGCGAAGCCGTCCTGCAACAGGTTCTGCAGCGACTCCACATCGGAGGTCATCCGGGTGAGGGTCACCCCGGCCTTCTCGTCGGTGTAGTAGTCCAGCGACTGGCGCTGCAGGTGGGCGAAGACCCGGATGCGCAGGTCGCGGGTGGCGGACGCGGCAAGCCGACCGGACAGGCGCATCCGGGCGGCGCTGGCCAGCCCGGTCAGCAGCACCGCCGCCGCGAACGCCGCCGTGGCGACGATCAGCACCCGCAGGTTCCGTGCCGCGATGCCGTGGTCGATGCCGACCTGCACCAGGTATGGGCCGGCCTGCAACAGCAACGTCTCGACCGCCACGGCCGACGCGGCGGCGATCAGGTGACCGGGTCGGCGCGCGAGCAGGCGGACCAGGGTGACCCGGCCGCCCCGGTCGTCCACCGGTTCGTAGGTGACCCGCGGATCGCCGTGGTCGGGCTCGCGGGCCTCCAGCGCCGCGACGCCGGCGGCCAGATCGGCGGGAATGCCGGCAAACGGCAGCCCGTTGCCCGAGCGGCCGGCGCCGCCCAGTGCGGAGTGGCCGCCTTGACGGAAGCCGCCGAACCCGCCGCCGAACATGCTCATCGGCTCTCCTCCAGCGCATCCGCGCCGTCCGCCGGCTCGTTCTGCGCGGCAAGCACGGCCGCGTAACGGGGTTCGCCGGCGAGCAGGTCGGCGTGGGCGCCGGACGCGACGACCCGGCCGCGTTCCATCAGCACCACCCGGTCGGCCAGGCCGATGGTGGACAGCCGGTGGGCGACGATCACGGTGGTCCGGCCGGCCATCGCGGTGCGCAGACCGGCGTGGATGCGCTGCTCCACGTGCACGTCGATGGCGCTTGTCGCGTCGTCGAGGACCAGCACCGGCGGGTTGACCAGCAACGCGCGGGCGATGGCGATGCGCTGGCGCTGCCCGCCGGACAGCGTGTAGCCGCGCTCGCCGACCACGGTGTCGTAACCGTCGGGCAGTTCCCGGACGAACCCGTCGGCGCCTGCCGCCTGCGCCGCGGCCATCACGTCGGCACGCGAGGCCGCCGGCCTGCCGTACGCGATGTTGTCGTGAATCGACAGCGAGAACAGGAACGGCTCGTCCGGCACAATGCCGACCTGGTCGCGCAGATCGGCCAGGGCCAGGGTGCGGATGTCGTGACCGTCGATGGTGATGCTGCCGGAGGTGACGTCGTAGAAGCGGGCGATCAGCCGGCCCAGCGTCGATTTGCCCGAGCCGGTGGCGCCGACCACGGCCACCGTCTCCCCCGGCCGTACGTGCAGGTCGAGGCCGGTCAGCGCGACGGTGCCGTCCGGGTAGGCGAACCGCACGCCGGTGAATCGCAGGTCACCCCGCACCCGACCGCGGCGCGGTTGCGGCGGATCGGTCACGTCGCTGCGGGTGTCCAGGATCTGGTAGATGCGCCGGGCGGACGCGGATGCCCGCTGCCCCATCATGATCATCATGCCGAGCATCCGGAACGGCGGCTGGAGCATCAGCACATACGAGTTGAAGGCCACGATGGTGCCGACCGTGGTCTGCCCGCGGATCGCCATCATCCCGCCGATCAGCAGCACCAGCGCGAGGCCGAGGCGGGGCAGGTTGTCCAGCAGCGGCGACCAGCGGCTACGGATCCGGGCGTCCTGCAGGTAGGCCCACCGGACCCGGTCGGCGGAGGCGGCCAGGGCGCGCACCTGCCGGCCCTCGGCCGCGAACGCCTTCACCACGCGGACGCCCTGGATGTTCTCGTCCACCACGGTGGCCAACTCGGCCAGCCGGGCCTGGATCATCCAGGAGACCGGGAAGACCGCCTTGCGCATGGTGACCCCGAGGATCCCGATGACCGGCATGGTGATCATCGCGACGATGGCGAGCGGCACGTTGATCGACAGCATCAGCACGAACGCCACCAGCGCGATGGTGCACTGCACCAGGATCGACGGGCCGAAGGAGAGGTACATCTGCACGGCTCGGATGTCGGAGCTGGAGCGGGACATCAGCTCGCCGGACTGCACCCGGTCGTAGAAGGAGAAGGACAGCCGGGCCAGATGCGCGTAGACGATGTTGCGCAGGTCGTACTCCATCTCGTACGCGGTGCGCAGCAGATAGAGCCGGGCCAGGTAGTTGATGACGCCCTGGGCAAGCGCGAGCGCCACGATCCAGCCGACATAGGTGGACAGCCGCGCGGTCTGGTCCACCACCGCACGGTCGATGCCCACCCGGACCAGGTTCGGGATCTGCACCTGGACGATCAGTCCGACGAAGGACAGCAGCAACGAGGTGACGAGCAGGCCACGGTGCGCCTTCACCAGCGGCCACGCCCGCCGGAGCCAGGGCTTGGTGCGGTCCGGGTCGATGGCCGCCCTGGGGGCACGACGCGCCACGAGGCCCTCCTGACGGGGTAGTTAGCCTGGCTAACGATACCCCTCGGAGCGCGCGGTCCCCGACGTGTCGATGCTCACCCGGGCCACCACGACGGCGGGCGGGCGGACCGCGTCCGCTCCGGACGCGACCCGCTACGCCGGGCCCGGCGACGACCGCGTCCCGCGATGCCCGAAGCGCTGACGCGTCACCGCTTCGGCCACGGAGGCATGTCCGCGATGACCGCAGCGTACTGGGCCACCTGCCGATCGTTCGGCACCACGCCCAGACTTCGCAGACTTTGTTCGATCACGCCACGCACCACTTCGTCGGGCTGCCCGCGATGCGTGCGCATGACTCGGTTGACCACATAATCGACACGAAGCTGGAGCTGCCAGCCGGGGGGATGGCTACCGCCGGTCGAGGCGAGGCTCACGGAGGCAACAGGTTCCATGACTAGAGTGTCGGAAGTCGGGGTGCTCCGCGGAAGAGACGGGACGGCGGTGCACCCGGGCCGCACCCGAGTCGCACCGCCTTCTCCATCAAACGGTCGCCGTCGTCTCCGCTCAGTGCTCGGAGTCCGGCTCCTCGCTTCGGGCCTGCCCGGCGGACGGCACCTCGACCGGCCGCCACCACCGCCACAGCAGGAACAGGCCGCCGAGCACCAGCATCGCCAGGCCCATCCAGAGGTTGATCCGCACGCCCTGCGCCTTGTCGATCTCCGCACTGTTGTCGAAGATGCCGAGCAGCGTGACAAGCACGCCGTACAGGACGAACAGGCCGCCGATCACCAGGCGTACGTCGAACAGCTTGGCCGCGGCCGACCGGCTCTGCAGTTCCTCGCTCTGCGCGACCAGCTCATCCTCGGTCCCGCCGGAGTCGCCGGGCCGGGTGTTGTCGTCGGACATGATCGCTCCTTTCGCTGCGCCCGCGGATCACCAGACGGGGATGTAGAGGATGAACGCCAGCACCACCGCGATGGTGCCGAGCAGCGCCGGGTTGCGCCACCACACCTTGTCCCCGGCGACGATCACGTCACCCGAGGTGGTCGGGCCGGCCAGACCGTAGACCAGGCCGCGCAGCTCGTCGTCGCGCTTGGACGGGGTGAAGAAGGTGACCGCCACCGCGAACACCACGGCGGTGACGAACGCCAGGCCGGCGCCCCAGAAGCTCTCCTCCAGGTCGGAGTTGAACGAGATGGCACCACCCAGGTACGACAGGTACAGCGTCAGCGACGCCAGCGTGCCCAGCAGCAGCGACCAGAACCCGGCCCAGGCGGTCATCCGCTTCCAGAACATGCCCACGATGAACGTGGCGAACAGCGGGGCGTTGATCAGTGAGAACAGCGCCTGGATGTAGTTCATGATGTTGCTGAAGCCGGCCGCGATGAACGCGGTGCCGATGCCGACGATCACGCCGACGACGGTGGCGGTCCGGCCCACCCGCAGGTAGTGCTGGTCACTCTCGTGCTTGCGGATGTACGACTGCCAGATGTCGTAGGTGAAAACGGTGTTGAAGCCGCTCACGTTGGCCGCCATGCCGGCCATGAACGACGCCACCAGGCCGGTCACCGCCACGCCCAGCACCCCGTTGGGCAGCAGGTCGCGCATCAGCAACGGGATCGAGTTGTTGTAGACCAGGTCTCCGGAGTCGGCGCCCAGCCCCTTGACCGTGACGATGGCGATCAGCCCGGGGATCACGGTGACCGCCGGGATCACCATCTTCGGGAACGCGGCGATGATCGGCGTCCGCCGGGCGGCGCTCATGTCCTTGGCGCTCAGCGCACGCTGCACCTCGGCGAAGTTGGTGGTCCAGTATCCGAAGGAGAGCACGAAGCCGAGGCCGAACACGATGCCGATCCAGTTCGCGCCCAGCGGGTTGCCGGTGCCCGCGGTGTCCCGCCAGGCGTGCAACGCCCCCTCGCCGAGGTCGCTGTTGCGGACCGCGTCGAAGAGCCCGTCCACGCCGCCGACCTTGACCAGGCCGATGATCGTGATCGGCACGAGCCCGGCCAGGATCACGAAGAACTGCAGCACCTCGTTGTAGATCGCCGAGGAGAGCCCGCCGACGGTGATGTAGACCAGCACGATGACCGCGCCCAGGATGATGGCGACCCACAGCGGCCAGCCGAGCAGCGCGTCCAGGATCAGCGCCAGGGCGTACAGGTTCACCCCGGCGATCAGCACCTGCGCGACCGCGAAGATCACCGCGTTGAGCAGGTGCGTCGGCCGGTTGAAGCGCAGCCGCAGGAACTCCGGCACGCTGCGGACCTTCGAGCCGTAGTAGAAGGGCATCATCACGATGCCCAGGAAGACCATGGCCGGCACCGCGCCGATCCAGTAGTAGTGCAGCGTCATCAGGCCGTACTGCGCGCCGTTGGCGGCCATCCCGATGATCTCCAGGGCGCCCAGGTTGGCGGAGACGAACGCCAGGCCCGTCACCCAGGCAGGCATCGATCTCCCGGAGAGGAAGAAGTCCGCACTGGTGCTGATCGCTCTTCGGGCGGCGAAGCCGATGCCCAGCACCGTGGCGAAATAGACCGCCAGGATCAGGTAGTCGAAGACGTCGAGATTGAGCCTGAGTCCGCTCTCCGCGGCGAGTAATTCCACGGGCGACCCCCTTCCGTTCCGGCGGTCCACCTACCCGTGGCGAGGATCTTTCACACGCTTATCTGTCAGGCGTGTTACCGATTCGCGCACCCGCGGGCTCGGCAGGGCTCCCCCGGGCTCAGCGCAGCTTCTGCACCGCTTCCGGCGTCAAATCCGCGATCCCGTCGAGCACCATGTCGGCGGCGGCCAACGCGTCGGCCGCGGGCGGGTAGACGCCGTGCGGTACGCACACCACGGCCAGCCCGGCGGCGGCGGCGGACCGCAGCCCGTTGCTGGAATCCTCCACCGCCGCGCACGCCGCGGGCGGCAGGCCGAGCCGCCGGGCTGCCTCCTCGTACACGTCCGGGGCGGGCTTGCCGCGCGGCACCTCCTCGGTGGACAGCGTCACCCGGAACGCGCCCGCCAACCCGGCGGTGTCCAGCACCTGATCGATGAGCAAGCGCGCGGACGAGCTGGCCAGCGCGAGCGGATAGCGCTCCGCCATCGCGCGCACCACCGCTACCGAGCCGTCGATCACCGGGAGCGCCGCCCGGTAGCGTTGCGCCATCCGGGCCAGCACGTCACCGGCGACCTGCTCGGGGCTGCGCGGCACGCCCACCTCGTGGCTGAGGTGGGCGGACCACTCGCCGGTGCTCATGCCCATCATGCGGTCCTGGCTGTCCGGCAGGAACTGGCGGCCGTGCTCGGCGACGTACGCCCGGCGCACCTGCTCCCAGACACCCTCGGAGTCGATGATCACCCCGTCCAGGTCGAAGACGACCGCCCGGATCGCGCTCACAGCGCCTGAGCCGCGGGCATGATCTCGTTGCGGAACAGCTCGAACTGCTTGATGTCCCAGGCGTTGCGCAGCGAACCGTGCGCCACGGTGAACCCCTTCCGCGCCAGTTCCCGCAGACCCTCGATGGTCTCGCCGACCCGCTCGCCGCTCTCGCCGAGGTCGAAGTTGAACAGCGCGGTCTTCTCGATCTCGTCGTAGTCGCGGCCGACCGCTTCGCAGTGCCCGCGCAGCACGTCCAGCTTGTGCTCCACGTCCGGGCCGTTGAACAGGTTGCACGCGTCGGCATACTGGGCGACCAGCCGCAGGGTCTTCTTCTCGCCGCCGCCCCCGATGAGGATCGGCGGATGCGGCCGGCTCAGCGGCAGCGGCGAGTTGAGCAACCGGCCGAGCTGGTAATGCCGCCCCTGGTAGGCGGTCTCGTCGCCGTCGAACATCCGCCGGCAGATCTGCAGCGCCTCCTCAAGGCGCTCGAACCGCTCCGCGGTCGGCGGGAACGGCAGCCCGAGACCCCTCGACTCCTCCTCGTTCCAGGCCGCGCCGATGCCCAGCATGGCCCGCCCGCCGGAGAGCACGTCAAGGGTGGTGACCGCCTTGGCCAGCAACCCCGGCTCCCGGTAGACCACGCCGGTCACCAGAGTGAGCAGCTTGGCCCGGCGGGTGTGCGCGGCCAGGTAGCCCAGCGCCGTGTACGCCTCAAGCATGTCGTGCTCCGGCGGGCCGATGACGTGGATCTGCCACAGGTGATCCATGACGCTGATCCGGTCGAAGCCTGCCTCGTCGGCGGCGGAGGCGACGTCGCCGAGCACGGCACCCAGCCGGGGCGCACCCTCGGGCCAGGTGAAATTGGAGATGTGCAGACCGAGTTTCACGACGTGGTCCTTTCGTTGCGACGGTTGAACCCTAGCTCCGCAACCGGGGCAGGATCTGCTCGCCGTACAGGTGCAGGAACCGCTCCTGATCCGGACCGGGCGCATGGAACACCAGGTGGGTGAAGCCCATGTCGAGGTATTCGCGCACCTTGGCGGCGTGCTCGTCCGGGTCGTCGGACACGATCCACCGGGTGGCGGTCCGCTCGGCCGGCAACGCGTCGGCGCGACGCTGCATCTCGATCGGATCCTCGACGCCCGTCTTCTCCTCCGGCGACAGCGCCAGCGCGCCCCAGTGCCGGGTGTCCGCACGCGCCCGGTCCCGGTCGGGGTCGAAGGACACCTTCACCTCGATCATCAGATCGATGTCGTCGGCCTTGCGGTCCGCCTTGGCGGCGCCCTCGCGCACCGCCGGCAGCAGCGTCTCGGTGTAGAGGTCGTGTCCCTTGCCGCTGGTGGTGATGAAACCGTCGGCCACCCGGCCGGCCAGCCGCGTCGCGGACGGCCCGGAGGCGCCGATGTAGAGCGGCACCGGCTGCTCCGGCTTGTCGTAGATGGTCGCGTGCTCGGTGCGGAAGTAGGTGCCCTCGAAGGTCACCCGGTCCTCGGTCCACAGCCGGCGGATCAGCGTCACCGCCTCGCGCAGCCGCGCGTAGCGCTCCTTGCCGTCCGGCCAGGTCAGACCCAGCGGCACCTCGTTGAGCGACTCACCGGAGCCGACGCCGAGCACGACCCGCCCGGGGGCCAGGCAGCCGAGCGTGGCGAACGCCTGGGCGATCACCGCCGGGTGGTAGCGGAACGTGGGCGTGAGCACGCTCGTGCCGACGAGCACCCGGCTGGTGCGCATGACCAGCGCCCCGAGCCACGGGAGCGCGGCCGGGGCGTGACCGCCGTCGTGCCGCCACGGTTGCAGGTGGTCGCTGACGAACACCGAGTCGAAACCGAGCTCCTCGGCGCGCACTCCGTAGCCCAGCAGCTCGGCCGGCGCGAACTGTTCTGCCGAAGCCTTGTACCCGAACCGAATCATGTTCGCAGCCTATCCCGCGGCCCGGTACGCCTTACCCGCCTCGGTGGGGGTGTCCCCGTCGCGATAGAGACCGAAGTCGGCGCTGTCACCGACCGCCGGCAGCCCGAACCACGCATACCGTTCGACGTACGAGCGCTTCTCCATGCCGCGCGTCGTGCCCCTGATGAAGGCGGCCTCCTGCGCCCCGGTCGGATACTTCGGGGACCCCCCGAAGTTGATCAGGCCGTACTCGGTCACCCAGATCGGCTTCCCGTACCGCCGGTGCACCGCGTCCACGTACCCGAGGAACTGGTCGACCGCGGCGTCGCTGAAGTCCGAGCCGTACCAGTGCAGGGTGATGAAGTCGACGCGCAGCCCGCGGTCGGTCGCGCCGCTCATGAACTGGTCCAGCCAGCCGCCGGGGGTGTCGCCGCCGTAGGCGACCGCCGGGCTGCCCAGCCGCATGCCTGTCGCCTCCAGCCGGGGCCAGGCGGCGAGCGCGTTCGCCACGCTCATGTCCGCCTGGCCGCCCATGTCCGGCTCGTTGAAGCCGAGCAGCACCTTTCCCTCACGCCGGGCCTGCGCCAGGGTCGCGTCGGTGACGTTGTCCTTGCCCCAGATCATCGGGACGAACTCGACGCCCGACGGGCCGGGCACGTCGTCGTTGTTCGAGGCCCAGTTGTAGTACCACCCGGCCCCGACGTCACGCAGCGCCGCCTTCATCCCGGCGAACTTCCAGACGCTGACACCCTTCTTCCGGGACGCTGCCGCGGGCGCCGGCGCGGCAGCCGCGACCGAGGTCTTCGCGGCACGCGACGGCGTGGTCGTCGACGGCGACGCGGTGGCCGTCGCGGCGGCCGAGGTGGCGCTCGGCGTGGGCGACGGCAGTGACAACCGCGGCGTCGGCGCCTGGGACGAGACGACCGCGGCCTGGGTCACCGGGTCGTCGCCCTGGTGCTGGTGGTACACCACGGCTGCCGCGCCGCCGCCAGCCACCGCGGTGGTGGTCAGCGCCGCGGTCAGCGCCCGGCGGGTGAGCCCGAAGGCGATCTTGCCAGCCAGCGCGTGGCTGCCGTGGCCGGCGCCGTGCACGGCGGCCGTCCCGCCCAGGCCCAGGTGAGCCGGCAGGCCGTGCGGCGCCGGCAGCAGCGCCATCCCGGCCAGCAACCGTTCCGCGGCGACCAGACCGGACCAAGCCGGGGAACAGAGCCGGCAGTCGCGGGTGTGCCGGGCGATCCGCTTGCGCCAGAGGCTGCCGGGGCGCCCGTCCCAGTCCGCCACCACCGCGTCCAGGTCCGGGCACCGCGGCGTCGCGCTCAGCGCGCGCACCACCACACGGGCCGTCTCCAACTGGCCCTTCATCCGTTGGATGCGGACCGCGGCATGCTGCCGGGTCACGCCGGTGGCCGCCACGATCTCGTCCCGGGTCAGTTCGCCGGAGGCCTCCAGCCACCACAACGACAGCAGTTCCCGGTTGTCCTCGTCCAGCCAGCGGGTAGCCTCCGCGGTCTCCCTGCGCTGCCCGGACAGTTCCAGCCGGGTGATCGCCAGGTCGGTGAAGTCGGCGCCGGGGTCCCGCACGTCGGCCGGCAGCAGCGCATCGGGGGCGCCACGTCGGGCCCGGAACCGTTCCCGCACCTGCCGCACGGTGATCGCCACCAGCCAGGACCGGAAGGCGTCCGGGTCACGGAGCTCGCCGAGATTGCGCAACACTCGCAGCATGACGTCCTGCACCACGTCGTCCACGTCGGCGTGCCCGTCCAGCGCCCGGCCCACGATGGTGTAGACGAGCGGCAGATATCCCGCCACGAGCCGGTCGACGGCCCCGGGGTCGCCCGCGCGGGCTGCCACCACTGTCGCGGTGTCCGGTTGTTCCGGCATGTGTGCTCAGCCCTTCCCTCGGCGGTCGATCATCGCGCACGATGCCGCCTCGCGACACCGCCGGGAAGGGAGACGATGCGGCGCACCCGGGATAACAGGAATCGGCCGGGCGGATTATCCACCGCGTCATGGGGAACTCTTAGGCAAGGTCAGCAACCGGTGGCCGCCCGGCACACGAGGGGAGCGAACGACGATGCGCATGTCCGTACGTCTCAACCTCCCGTGCGAGGTGGACAGCGTGCCCGCGGTGCGACGGTTGCTGCGCTGCGCGCTCGGCGTGCTGCACGTCGACCGCCAGTACGGCGCCGACCTGGAGCTCGCCCTCACCGAAGCCTGCGGAAACGTGGTCAAACATGCCTCCGGCGCGGACAAGTTCGAGGTCAGCCTTGAGGTGGCCGACGATCGGTGCGCCATCGACGTGCGGGACAACGGCACCGGATTCGACATCGGCGAGGCGGCCGGGGACGACCCGGGCGCGGACAGCGAGCACGGCCGTGGACTCTTCCTCATCAGAGCGCTGAGTGACAACGTCCGCCTGCAGTCGACGCCGCGCAGCGGCAGCCTCATCCACTTCGAGAAGACCTTCGCCTGACCATCTCGGCGGGCACATCCCTCGATGCCCTATCCTCCTTGCTCCGTAGCAAATATTGCCGTACGACGACGAGAAGATCGTCGCTTACCGGCCGACGTAACCGTGCCCGGAGAACGAGGAGAGGCCAGTTTGTCCGACAGTCCGACGCCCCTCGGGGCGCTGTTGCGCGCGGCGCCACCTGACCGGCTCGGGGAGGTGGTGGCGCAGCACCTGCGCACCGAAGCCGCCGCCGACCGGGTCGAGATGCTGCTGAGCGATCTGACCATGTCCGGGCTGTGGCCGGCGCTCGACCCTCATCGGCCGGCCGGCGGCCCGATGAGCCAGCGCTGCTTCGGCAGCCAGCTCCCGGTGACCGAACGCGTCGGCGATCCGGGGCGGGTGCATCTGCCGATCACCGCATTCGGCGATCGGCTCGGCGTGTTGTTCGTGGAAACCGGCCGTGCGGTCGACAAGGCCCTGGTCGACCAACTCGCCCTGGTGGCCGACGAGCTCGCGGTCGCGCTGCGCGCCGCCGAGCGGGATACCGACCGGTACCGCCGGGTGCAACGCCGGGAACGTCTCACCATGGCCGCCGAGCTGCAATGGGACCTGCTGCCCGGACGCTCGCTCGGCGATCCGCGCTTCCTGGTCGCCGGGCAGCTCGAACCGGCGTACGACGTGCACGGCGACCACTTCGACTGGTCGGTCACCGGCGACCGGCTGACCGTGACCGTGCTCAACGGGTTCGGCGACGGGCTGCCGGCCGCGCTGCTGACCACCACTTCGGTGAACGCCATGCGCAACGCGCGCCGCTCCGGCGCCGGCATCGTGGAGCAGGCCGAGCTGGCCTCCGACGCGGTGTACGCCCGGCACGGAGGGGCGATGCACACCGCGACGCTGCTGCTGGAGCTGGACCTGATGAGCGGGCGCGTCGACGCGGTGGACGCCGGCTCGCCGCAGGCCATGATCGCCCGCGACGGGGAGATCCGGCCGGTGTCCCTGGAGCAGCAACTGCCGCTGGGCATGTTCGCCGAGACCCGCTACGAGACCCAGGAATTCCACCTGCAACCGGGCGACCGGATGCTCATCGTCAGTGACGGAGTGCACGCAGCGGTGCCGCGCGGTCGTCAGCCGTACGGGCATGCCGCCCTCCCGGCCGCGCTGCGCGGGACGCGACTGCAGCCCGCCACCGAGGCGGTCGGTACGGTGATGCGTGGGCTTCGCGACTATCATGCGGGGGCCGACCAGGAGGATGACGCCGTCATGGTCTGCCTGGATTGGCGGCGCTGAGGAGTCCGCTCGGCTTCGACCGCCGCTGAAGTGGCGGATGGACCGCCTCGTCAACCGTTTGGCCACAGAGCGCAGAGGACCGGCATGGAGCGCGTCTCGGAGTTCGCCACGGCAGTGGAGTCGTCGGTGGACTCGCTGGTAGGAGTGTTGGAAAGCGCGCGGCTGGCGCAGTCGCCGGCGGTGCCACCCGCGCAGTTACGGGTGCTCACCATCATCGCCGACAACCGGCACACGAACATGAGCCGCCTCGCCGAGACCCTGGAGGTGGTGCCGTCCTCGGCCAGCCGCCTGTGCGACCGGCTGGAAGCCACCGGCCTGCTGCGCCGGGTGGCCGACCCGCGGGATCGCCGCGAGGTGCGGCTGACGCTCACCCCGGCGGCCCTGCGGCTGCTGGATCAACTGCACGAGCGGCGGCGTGCGGCGCTCGCCGAAGTCCTGGAACGGATGAGCCTCGCCGGACGGCAGGAACTGGTCCGCGCGCTCCAGGCGTTCGACGCGGCCGCAACGCCGGCGGAGGCGGACGGCGACACACTACGGTCTGCCTGAGCCCCTTAGGCCGTGGCCATCGCCGCCCGCTTTAGCCTCGCCCGGCCACGCATTCTCACCGCCGGCCGGCGCACGCTCGAATCCCCCGGCAGCGGTCGCCTCAGGTGCGAAAACGGTCGTCCCGCGCCGCGGTAAGGCACCTTTCCTGCTCATTCGGTGCACACATCCAGGAAATCCCACGGCATGCCGCCGTAATGCAATGATCGGCGCTCAGCGGCCGTGGGCCTCCCGGTAGGCGTCGCTCACGCTGCTCGGAATGCGCCCGCGCTCGGAGATCTGGTGCCCGTTCCGCAGTGCCCAGTCGCGAATCGCCTTGTTCTCGTCTCGACTGCTGGCGCTGCGACCGCCGAACGCCGCCGATGTGCGCTTCGGGCCGCGCCCGCCGCCCCGGCCCACGCGCGTTCCCGCAGCGATGAACGGATCCAGTGCCTTCCGCAGCCTCCCCGCATTCGCCTCGGAAAGGTCGATCGTGTAGCTGGTCCCGTCCAGGCTGAACTCGACGGTTCGGTCTGCGGTCTTTCCGTCCAGATCGTCGATGAGAGTGGTGATTACTTGCCGCGCCATGCCGACTCCCGCCGCTTGTGTAATAACCGCGCCCAGTCTCCCGCGCGCCGAAGCGCTTGCGCAACTCTTCCGGTAAATTTGACAATCAATTCTCATCGCCATCCCGGCGGACCATCGGCCATCCTGGCAGCAGAATTGCTTGACAGCATTGTGCCGAATACGCACGGCGGGCGATGCGCACCAAGCCGCCCGCGCCGAGCACCGGCGCCGGCGCACGGGCCGTCGCCGCCGTCGAACACCGACGTCTTGCTCACCGCTCTGAACGCGCGGGCCGCCACACACGTACATCCCGGCGGGCGAGCGCCGCTCGATGGATACGCGCTCCGGACAGACGTTAGGGTCGATGCCATGGACGACAACCGTGCCTGGACCGAACGGCGCAAGCAGGCCGTCGCCGGGCACGCCGCCGCCCTCTCCGCGGATCGGGAGGCCGAGGCCGAGCGTGCCGCCGCGCTACTCGCCGACTTCGTCCGGGAGGCCTCGGCACGCGGGCTCACCCCCGGCCCGCTGCGGGTGCGTGCCGTCGACCGCAACGCCACGTACCGCACTCGTCTGCGGGGCTGGTACCTGAAACGCAATCGTTCGGTGGCCGTCGGCGAAGACGGCCGGTATTACGTCCTGTCCGTACCCGCATCGCTGCGGGCCCGCCTGACCGGCGCCGAGATCGCGCCGAGCCTCCCCCGGCTCGTGGTCGGCGCGGGCGGCGGCGACGGTGAGACCATCCCCCTGGCGCAGTTGCTGACGCGCCGGCTCGACGCAGGAGTCACCTGGCCGTGACGTTCGGCTCCACCTCCCACCTGACGAGTTGGCGGACCGCCGCGGTGACCATGACCGCTGCCGTGCTGCTGACCACCGCCGCCCCGGCACGGGCCGCTGCCCCGGCGCAAGCGGCCGTCCCGGCGCGGGCCGCCATATCCGCGCGGGCCGCCGCCGCACCCGAGACGGTGCCGTGCCCCAAGCCCGACGTCAAACCACCGCCCGGCCGCCCGGCTCGCCCGGTTCCGCCGCCGGACGACCCCGCGCTGCGCGCGGTCGGCGGGGACGCCCTGTCCACCGACGGTTTGGTGGTGCCGTCCGGATCGCCCGCCCCTCCGGCGTTGACCGCCACGAGCTGGCTGGTCGCCGACCTGGACACCGGTGAGGTGCTGGGCGGCTGCGGACCGCACGTCTACGGCACCCCGGCCAGCGTGCAGAAGCTGCTGCTGGTCGCCACCGTGATGCCCAAACTCGACCCGGACGCGACGGTCACCGTCACCCGGGCGGATCTGGACATCGAGCCCGGCAGCTCCGCCGTCGGCCTGGTCGCCGGAGGCAAGTACCCGGTGTCGACGCTGTGGCTGGGCCTGCTGCTGAACTCGGGCAACGACGCGGCCAACGCGCTCGCCCGGGTCGGCGGCGACACGGACGGCGGCGGGGTGGCCGCCACGGTCGCCGCGATGAACGACACGGCCAAGCATCTGGGCGCCTTCCAGACGCATGCGGTCACCCCCTCCGGCCTGGACGGCCCGGGGCAGTTCACCAGCGCATACGATCTGGCGCTCATCGCGCGGGTGTGCTTCGACCGGTCGGACTTCCGCAAGTACGCCCTGACGCGTACCGCGAACATGCCCGCCCAGAAGAAGCCGAAGACGGGCGGTTTCCAGTTCCAGAACGAGAACCGCCTGATCGACAACTACAAGGGTGCGCTGGGCGGCAAGACCGGATTCACGCAGTTGGCCCGGCACAGCTATGTGGGTGCCGCGGAGCGTGACGGGCGACGGCTGGTGGCGACGTTGCTGGGCGCCGAGGCGCAGCCGTTGCGGGGCTGGCAGCAGGGCGCCGCGCTGCTCGACTGGGGCTTCTCCCTGCCGCGTGACGCCTCCGTGGGCAAGCTTGTCGATCCGCAGGCGGCCCAGCCGCTCGCGTCGGCGGACGGCGGCGCCGCGGCGCCGGCACCCGCCCCGGCCCGGTCCGCGGACGGCGTGTCGACGACCGCGGCGCGCGACGACGCCCCACCGCGCCTGCTGTCGCTGGGCGCGGCCGCGGCCGTCGCGGTCATCCTGGCGGCCACTCCCCTGTTGCTGCTGCTCACCCAGCGCCGTCGTCGGCGCCGGGTGCGGCGCAGACCGCGTACCGCGCTGAGATCCTGACCGGCGAGGGGCGCGCTCAGCTCGTCAGGACCAGACCGAACACCCAGATCACCGCCACCCCCAGCGCGGCGGCGAACTCGATCAGCAACGACATCCCGACGGCCGCGAGGGCTCCTCGGGTCGACGGCCACGCCCGGCCGGGGCCGAGCCGCGCACGCTCGGCGATCCAGATGCCCAGCACGAATCCGAGCACCAGGCCCACCACCGGCACCACGAAGAAGCCGACCACGCCCAGCACCCCGCCGGTGAGCATCGAGGCGATCGGGACGCCGGCATTGCGCATCTGACGCCCCGGCCACAGGTATTTGGTCAGCAGCCCAGCCGCGGCGACCACCGTTGCCAGCGCGAGCGCCAACCACCGGCCGGCGCCGGCGTCGCCGAGCAGTGCCCAGCAGAGCACGCCCAGCCAGCACAGCACCAAGCCGGGCAGCAGCGGGATCACCACACCGAGCACGCCGGTGAGCACCACGAGCCCGGAGATCAGGGTGATCGTGGCGCCGGTGTCGGACAGATCCATGCCGCTCACCCTGCCTCAGCTCACCCCGGCCCGCACATCCGGCCCGTGCATCAGGCCGGGCGGGTACAACCACCGCGCAACCCTTCATCAACGGAGGGTGCACTCCTGGTCGCCGAGAGTTCCTCATGTCAGCCGATGCCGCCTTGCTTCCGGCCATCGTCACCACACGGGGGATCAGATGACCAGCACCGCCATGCCCGACGCCGACACCGTCACCACGCTGTCCGACCACGACCAGGAAGCGCTGATCCGCGAGCACATGCCGCTGGTCGGCCACCTGGTGCGCGACATGCTCAGCCGGGTGCCCAGCCACGTGCACCGCGACGACCTCACCAGCGCCGGCCTGCACGGCCTGGTGACCGCGGCGCGCGGCTGGGACCCGCAGCGCGGCATCCCGTTCCACCGTTTCGCCACCACGCGCATCCGCGGCGCGATCCTCGACGAACTGCGGTCGCTGGACTGGGCCACCCGCTCGGTGCGGACCCGGGCGCGGACCACCGACCTCACCCGGCAGAACCTGACCACCGCGCTCGGCCGCACACCCACCCCCGAGGAACTCGCCCAGGCGCTGGGCACCACCACCACCGAGCTGCACCAGACCGACACCGACGTGCAGCGCGCGACCGTGCTGTCGTTGCAGGGCTTCACCACGGCCAGCGCCGACGATCTGGTCGCCGACGGCGCCCCCGGCCCGGAGGACATGCTGCTGCGCCGCGAGCAGATCGGTTACCTGCACCACGCCGTCTCCGCGCTGCCGGAGCGGCTGCAACTGGTGGTCACCGAGTATTTCCTCAACGAGCGCCCGATGGCGGACATCGCCGCCGACCTGGGCGTCACCGAGAGCCGGGTCAGCCAGCTACGCGCCGAGGCGTTGTCGCTGCTCAAGGACGGTCTCAACACCCACCTGGACCCGCACCTGGCACCGGTGCCGGAGAACCCGGAATCGATCACCGCGCGGCGGCGGGCGTCGTACTACGCGGCCATCGGCGACAACACCACGGTGCGGACCCGGCTGGCGATGACCACCGTCCAGGGCATGCCGCACTCCGCGACGGTGTCATAGGCCCGGCCCGGCCTGATCCCGGTGCGGGATCAGGCCGGCAGCACGGCGGAGAGCTGTTTGGGCAAGTCCGCGCTGTGCAGAATGCCCAATCGGCGGGTGGCCCGGGTGATGGCGACGTAGAGGTCGCTGAGCCCGCGCGGCGACTCGCCGATGATCCGGTCGGGTTCCGCCACGATCACCGTGTCGAATTCCAGCCCCTTGGCCTGGCGCACCGTCATCACCACGACGCGATGCCGCAAGTCCGGCTGCTCACCCACGGCCACCTGCGGAATCGCCGCGGTGAGGGACTCGCCGATCTCGTCCTCCAGCGCCTCCGGGACCAGCACGCCCAGCCGCCCGTCGCCGACCGCGCCGGCCTCACGGCGTACCGCCGAGACCACCGCGCCGGCGAGCGCGCCGGGCGCGACCGGCTCGGCCCACGGCATCTCGCCGGCCGACCGCACCGATCGCGGCGGTTGCAGACCCGGATCGATCGCGGCCAGCACGTCGGCCGCCACCGCCATGACCTCGGCCGGCGTGCGGTAGTTCACGGTCAGCTCGGTCAGCCGCCAGCGCTGCGCCACGTACGGCTCGAAGACCTGATCCCATGTGGTCGTGCCGGCCAGATCCGAGGTCTGCGCCACGTCACCCACCACGGTCATCGACCGGCTCGGCACCCGGCGCATCAGCATCCGCCAGGCCAGCGGCGACAGCTCTTGCGCCTCGTCCACGATCACGTGGCCGAAGGTCCAGGTCCGGTCCGCCGCGGCACGTTCCGCGGTGCTGCGGGTGTCCACGTCGGCGTACCGCTCGGCGAACGCGCTCGCGTCGACCACGTCGACCGCGGACAGGATCTCCTCCTCCTCGTCCTCGAAGTCCAGCGACCGGGATCCCTCGACGATTTCCAGTACGCCCTCGGCGTACTCGACCGCCTGCTGCCGTTGTCGTTGCGCGCTGCGCCGGCGCAACGTGTCGTCCTCGCCGAGAAGCTCGGCCAGCTCGTCCAGCAACGGCACGTCCGCGGGCGTCCAGGGGCTGCCCGCCGGGCGCAACAGCATCTCCCGCTGCGCGGCGGTCAGCGACGCGCCGGCCGAGGCCAGCCGGTCCGGATCGGTGAGCAGCTCGCGGAGCACCCGGCGCGGCGTCAGCAGCGGCCACATCTCGAAGAGTGCCGCCTGCACATCGGCGTCCTCACGCAGCTCCCGCCGGGTCTCCGCGAGATCCGCCTCGGACAGCAGGTTCTCGCCGCCCAGCGGGTCCGCGCCGATGCGCTCGGCGATCTGCACCGACAACGCGTGGACGACCTCGGTGACGAAGTGGGCGCGGGCGATGTTGTGCGGACGCCCGGAGCGCCGGGCCGCCGCGCGGGCGTCCTCGCAGACGGCGCGGTCGATGCGCAGCGGATAACCGTCGTGGTCGACCTCGACGTGGTCGTGCGGCACGGTCTGCCAGTCCGCCACTGCGGCGGCGAGCACCGGCAGCATCGCCGGCTCGCCCTTGAGCGCGGCGCTCGGCGACGGCTCGGCGCCGCGGGCGCGCACGCCGGGGAACATGTCGCCGAGCGTGGCCAGCAGCACGCCGGTCTCCGCGAGCGACGGCAGAACCTGCGAGATGTATCGCAGGAACGTGGGGTTCGGCCCGAGGATCAGCACGCCCTGTCGGGTGAGTTGTTGCCGGTACGTGTACAGCAGGTATGCCGCGCGGTGCAACGCCACGGCCGTCTTGCCGGTGCCCGGACCGCCCTGCACGACCAGCACGCCCGGCAGCACGGACCGGATCACCTCGTCCTGCTCCGCCTGGATGGTCTCGACGATGTCGCGCATCCGCCCGGTCCGGTTGGCGGTCAGCGCGGACAGCAGCGCCGCCTCGCCGGTCAGGTCCTCGCGCCCGTCGCCGTTCGCCGCCGCCAGGTCCAGCACCTCGTCGTCGATGCCGAGCAGTTCGCGGCCGCGGGTCCGCAGGTGACGCCGGCGGGTGACGCCGTCCGGGGACACCGCGGTGGCCAGATAGAACGGGCGCGCCGCCGGGGCGCGCCAATCGATCAGCAGCGGGTCGCGGTCGCGGTCCTCGGCGAACAACCCGATGCGGCCGATGTAGCGCGGGCTCTGTGCGGCGAAGTCGAGGCGGCCGAAGCACAGCGCGTTCTCCACCGCGTTCATCTGCGCGAGCTGCTCGGTGTAGTGGCTGCGCACGGCGTCCCGTTGCGACCGGCCCTGCGGGGTGCCGCCGCTTTCCAGCAGGATCTCCCGCAACCGGCCGTCGGCCTGCGCACGCAACTGGTCAAGCCGCTCGTAGAGCCCGTCGAGATAGGTCTGTTCGGCACCCATGTCGTCGGTGACGGCGACGGACCTTGACAATGCGCCTCCCCAGCGTGGTAGCATCCTGAGCGCGGCGCCCGTGATCGGCGCCTTTTTTTGTTGCTTGCAAACGCTCAGGATAGCGTACGGGCGACGCGGTGATCCGCCCCGGCGGCGACCGGGATCCGCTCAGGCGGCGACCGGCAGGCCGTCCGGGCCGGTGACCGCGAGCCGGCTCTGCAGGGTGCCGTGCGCGGCGATCCGCTCGTAATAGGCCGCCCGTCGGCGTGCCACACATCCCTCCTTCGGCGGGTTCTGCGCGGCCAGCGCCGGGTCCAGGTGCGCGTTGAGCCCGTCCCGCAACAGGGTCAGCGCCTCGGCGCGCAACTGGGACACCCGCGATTCGGTGACGCCGAGATCGGCGGCGATGTCGGCCATCGGACGTTCCTCGAAGAAGTATCCGATCACCACGGCGCGCAACCGCTCCGGCAGCACCTCCACGGCATGCCGCAGGTATCCCAGCCGCTCTCGCCGGATCAGCAGCTCCTCGGGCCCGGCGCTCGGCTCGGCGACCATCGACTCCGCTCCCCCGGTGGCGAACCCCTGCAGGCTGAACACGATGGCACGGTGCACGTCATCGTCGGCCGCCGCGAGATCCTCGACCGAACACCCGAGCCGCTCGGCCACCTCGGTCGCGCTCGGCGTGCGGGCCAGTTCGGCGGTGAGTTCCTGACGCGCCATGTCGGTGCGCCGGGCGCGCTGGCGGACCGACCGGCTGGCCCAGTCCATGCCGCGCAGTTCGTCCAGCAAGGCGCCCCGCACCCGGGCAGCGGCGAAACGGGCGAACGGCACCCCCCGATCGGCGTCGAAGCCGCGCGCCGCCGCGACCAGCGCCGCGTAGCCGGCGCTGAGCAGGTCGTCACGGTTGACGTGGGTGGGTACGCGGGACAACATCTCGCGGACCAGGTGACCGACGAGCGGCATGTGCGCCCGCACCACATCCTCGCCTCGACGATCGGCCGCCGCTGCACGACTCATGGGGGTCTCCTCGCGTCGGCCGGGAGGGGGAATCCCGGCACTGAGGAGAAATGTCCGTCCCGGCGGGTGCGGGGCGGATCCCGAGCGGGTGCGAAACGGTTGCGGACGCCCGCTTCGGCCGTGACGAGCGTCGGTCGCTCCGTCGTGGAGTGCGCTATTTCCGGGCCGTCGGCACGGCCACCGCGATCTCGTCGCCCAGCCGGTATCCGTCGCACAGGCGGAGGTCGTCGCCGCTCCAGAAGCGACCCGGGTCATACCAGTGCGGCTGCCGTCCCGACGGCAGCAAACCCATCTGCTCGTACGTAACCGCGACCACCTCGGCGCAGTAGGCCGTCTCCAGAGCCGCCTGATCCACGACGTCACCGGCCCGGCGCCACCGCGTCGCCGGCACCCGGCCGCGCAACCAGCGCAGGGCCAACCGCGCCGAGGACGGGAACGGGGTGCCGTCCAAACGGGCCACCGTCTGCAGCGCGCGATCCTCCATCTCCGCGGGCACCGGCTGCTCCAACTGCCGCAGCCAGGCGCGCTGCCCGTACCGGCGTGCCCACACCGTCACCGCGTCCCGCAGGTCGTGCAGTTGCACACCGCGCTGGAAGGTCCCCGACCACAGGTCGGGCAACGATTTGCCGAGTTCGGCGTGCCACATCAGCGGCGGCATGTCCTCGACCGCCAGCGTCATGCCGACGTGGTTCACCGGGCTGTTGGTCAGCGTCTGGATGGCCCGGTCCGGAGCGGACCGGCCCCGGAAAATCCAGACATCACCCGTACGCGTCAAGTCCATGGCCTCGTCCAGGCCGATCTCGGCAACCATGCGTCTATCCTCGATGAGATGCGGTGGTGGAAGGTAGCGGGCTTGGCGGGACTGGCGGGCGTGGCGGCCACGGGAGTGGTGCTGGCGCGCGCCGAGAGGCAGCGGCGGCAATACACGCCGGAGCAGATCCGGGAGCGGCTGCACGCACGGGTGGACGCCGTCGAGCACACCACCACGCCTGCCGAATAGCCGGGCGAGCTCCGGCCGGGCAGTCAGACGACATCGGTGTCCCGCAGCAGGGACCACAACCCGGCGCCGTCCGGCGCGGAAAACCACGTCTTGCCGCCCGAACCGACCGCTTCGGGATTGCCCGACGGCCCCGGAATGGCACCCGCGAGCACGGCCTGCGTGGGCGACAACCGGCGGATCGCGACGGCCGTCACGTTTTCCGCGAAGGTGTGCGCGAACTCCGAATAGATCTCCTGGTCGTGCTGGCCGTCGTCGCCGATCAGCAGCCATTTGATGTCCGGGAACTCGGTGGCCAGCCGGCGCAGGGTGTTCCGCTTGTGCTCCGAACCGCTGCGGAACCACCGGTCCGGCGTCGGCCCCCAGTCGGTGAGCAGCAGCGGCCCCGCCGGGTAGAGGTTGCGCGAGAGGAATCGGCTCAACGTCGGCGCGACGTTCCACGCCCCGGTCGACAGATAGAAGATCGGCGCGCCCGGGTTGGCGGTGATCAACCGCTCATAGAGCACCGCCATGCCGGGCACCGGAACCCGGGCATGCTCGTCGAGCACGAACGTGTTCCAGGCCGCGAGCAGCGGACGTGGCAATGCGGTCACCATCACCGTGTCGTCGATGTCGGAGATCACGCCGAATTTCACACCCGGATCGACCACCCGGATCGGCGCCTCCACCGGCGCGGCACCCTCGGTGCTGATCCGCACACTCGCCCAACCGGGTGTCAGGTCCCCCTCGACGCGACAGTCGACATAGCCGCTGCGATCGGTGTGCGTCTCATGCAACCGGTCACCGATCTGGATGATCACCGGGGCGTGGTTCACCGGCGACGTGGTGAAGCTGCGCCATCCGCGGACCTTTTCCAGTCGCTTGCGCTCCTGCATCCGGCGGGTCAGCACGACGCGAGCCATCACCCGCGCCCAGCCCGGCCCGCCATAGCCGGTGTAGGCCGTGATGACCGGCCGCCAGCCGCGCTGGCGCAACAGGCGCACCACGACCTCGTGGAGGGCGTCCTCGATGCGCGCGGCCCGGTGCAACGGGGCCGCGGACACCTCGACCGACGGGTTCGACGCCACCATGCCCTCCTGCCGATCGGCCTGCGTCTGCCCTTGTGACCGTACCCGGAGAAGCCACCGGGCGCGCCCCGAAACGACCGTCACGCAGCAATCGGGTGAACACCATCCACAGTGGAGCCGACGGGACGCGCCACGGGCAGTGGCTGCGTGGTCGCCCACTGCTCCGCCCACCAGTCGGTCTTCACCGTCGCACCCACCAGCCGCTGCTCGGTACGCAGGCCGCGCAACGCCTCCGCGGCACGCTCCGACTCCGCCCAGGCATCGCGTTCCGCCGCCACCGCCGCCTGATAGCACGCGAACCGGTGCGCACGGACGGCACGACACAGCGCCGCCTCCTGCATCACCGGATGCAACCGGGCGTCCCACCCGCGATGCGCCAGCACGTCATTCAACTGGGCGATGGAGATCTGCCGGTTGCGGCACGCGGCGAGCGCGGCGTGGTGCAAAAAGCGTTCGCGGTCCGCGCGCTCGTCCCGGGAGCGCCGCGCGCGCCGGACCGGGTACGCCGTCGCCGCGATGACCCGGCGGGCGGCGGTGTCCGCGTCCTCGTACGCCGCCCATGCGGTGTCCACCGCCTCCTGGGCGAGTTCCCACTGCGTGCGCATCCGCGTGGCAGTGGTGGCGGCTCGATCCGTCGCCACCGCCAGCTCGGACTCGTACCGCACCTCGTCGTCCGGCGTTTCCCCGGCCACCCCGCCGGGCGGCCCGCCGGGGCCGCTGCCCGCCGGGAAGCCGGGCGTGTGGCGTACCGATGCGGCGGCCTCCGGCCGGCGGTCCGGCAACGCGAGCAGGGCCAGGGCGGCGACCGCCACCAACAACAGAAGCATCCAGATGGCGGCGGCTTGCGGTACGGCGAGCAGAAAGCTGTGCAGGGTGGTTTCCATGACGGCACACTCCGAGGGGACGTCCGTTTCGGTGATGCGGGGCGACGGTTTTCTCCCGGGCGGTACCTGAGCGTGCCGCCACGGGCGACGCGTCCGGGCCGGCCGCGGGCGACGCGGGTCGCCGGCGGGTTCCGGTGCGCGTGAGACTCGGCCTGGTGTCAGGCGCGCGGCGGAGCGCGCGGGGCCTGCGCGCCCGCATCTCGCCCGGCCGGTGGCGCACCCGGTTCCGGCACCGAAGGGACGGTGGCGACATCGGCCGCGAGAAGACCGACGGCGTCGCAGGGCACGCCGCTCTTGGCGAGATGGTCGTCGGCTGCGGCCGGGCGCGCCGCGGCGTCAGAGGCCGCCGCGGCGTCAGAGACCGCCGCGGCGTCCGGGGCTGCGGCGTCGGGGACCGCCGCGGCGTCGGCGGGCTCCTGCGTCGCGCGGGCGCTCGCGGGCGCGCTGGCGCACGACCGCAGCGCGTCGACGTGTCCGGCGGTGACACCGGAGGTATCGATGCCGGCGCGGAACGCGAACGCGAGCGCCAGCAGGGCGAGCCCGGCGAGGAACCTCAGCAGCGAATGCATGCCGGTGCGCGAGCCGTCGTCGCGACGGTACGACAGGCGGGCATCATGCGAGTGGGCAGAGCTGGCGGACCCGGCGTCGAGCCCTCGCTCGCCTCCGGGCGGTTGCACCCCGCCGATCGCCATCACGCCAATTTACCGCGTGTCGTCTAGTTTGTATCCGCTGCCGCCGACGGCTGTGTCCCTCCCGGCGAGGAACAGACGGCTGTGTCCCTCCCGGCGAGGAACAATGGCGTGGTGAACAACGAACGGATCGGCGAGCTGGCCACGTGGGTCGGCGACGGCGGCGTCGTGGTGCTCAGCGGCGCGGGCTTGTCCACCGAGTCCGGCATCCCCGACTATCGGGGACCGTCCGGCATGGCGCGCCGGGCCACGCCGATGACCTACCAGACGTTCACTCGCGATCCGGTCGCCCGCCGCCGTTACTGGGCGCGCAGCCACCTCGGGTGGCGCACCATCGGCGACGCGCAGCCCAACGCGGGGCACCGGGCCGTCGCGGCCCTGCAGGAAGCCGGCGTGCTGGACGGCATCATCACGCAGAACGTGGACGGCCTGCATCAGGCCGGCGGCGCGCGGGACGTGATCGAGCTGCATGGGAACCTGTCCCGGATCATCTGCCTGCGATGCGGCATGTCGATGCCGCGGGCCGCGCACACCGGCCGGATGAACGCGGCAAACCCCGGTTTCGCGGCCACGGTGTCCGCGATCAATCCGGACGGCGACGTGGAGATCGACGACGCCGAACTCGACGATTTTGTGGTCGTCGACTGCGCCGCCTGCGGCGGCATGCTCAAGCCCGACGTCGTCTACTTCGGCGAGACGGTCCCGCCGGACCGGGTCGGCCGCAGCTTCGCGCTGGTGGAATCCGCCCGTACGCTCCTGGTGCTGGGATCATCGCTGACCGTCATGTCCGGTCGGCGCTTCGTGTTGCGCGCGGCACGCAACGGCATTCGCGTGGCCATCGTGAATCAGGGTGTCACCCGCGGCGAGCCCTACGCGAACCTGATCCTGGACGCGGCGCTCGGCGAAGCGCTGCCGGAACTGGTGCGCCACATGGACCGCGCAGACACCTTCTAGCCGCGCGCAGACACGCTGTTCCCGGAGCCCGCGCGCCCGGAGCCGGGACAACGGTCAAGCCCACCATGTCCGACATGAACGACGGCGGCGGCATTGTGCCATGGAATCACGACCCGAAACGATCACCAAGCCGCGCGGTTACCGTCCTGAAACCTAAATAAAGGTTCTTACATGTTGACGTGACCGGGCTCACTGGCGTTAACTTCCGGAACCGCTCCCGAAACCGGTTCCGAAACTGCGGTTTAACCGGGCGGTTACACCCCTCGGAGGACCAGTGCCAATCACCATCGCCGACGTGGCGGCCCGGGCCAAGGTCAGCAAGACCACCGTGTCCCGGGTGCTCAACGGCAAGGGTGAGCTGGACGAATCCACCGCCGCCCGGGTCCGGAAGGTCATCGAGGAACTCGGCTATGTGCCCAGCTCCCGCGCCGTCGGCCTGGCCCGCGGACGCACCCGCGTGGTCGGCATGCTGGTGCCCTCCCTCACCTGGCCGTGGATCGGCGAGGTGTTGCAGGGTGCGGTCGACGTGCTGGAGACGGAACGCTACGGCCTCCTCCTGTTCACCTGCAACCGTGGAGCCGAATCGATGCGCCAATTCGGCGCACAAGTGTCCGCGAAGTCCTTCGACGGCCTCCTGGTGATCGAGCCCGAGGGCACCCTCGACTACATCGCCACCCTGCACGCCCGCGGCCTGCCCGTGGTGCTCATCGACGACCGCGACCACCAGCCCGGCCAGATTCCCAGCGTCGGCACCACCAACCACACCGGCGCCGGCGCCGCCGCCCGCCACCTGTTGTCCATCGGCCGCACCAAGCCCCTCGTGGTGGCCGGCCCGGAACGGTTCGGTTGCACCGTGCAGCGTCTGGACGGTTTCGCCGCCGCGTTCGCCGAGGCCGGCCACCCGATCGCCGCGCAGCGGGTGCTGCCCGGCGACTTCACCATCGCCTGCGGCTTCGAGGGGGTGCAGCGCGCGATCGAGACCGGTGTCGACTTCGACGCCGTGTTCGCGCACAACGACCTGTCCGCCACCGGCGCCATGCAGGCGGTGCTGGACAGCGGCCGGCGCATCCCGCAGGACGTGGCGCTGGTCGGCTTCGACGACATTCCCCTGGCGGCGCACACCCAGCCGCCGCTGACCACCGTGCACCAACCCCTGCGCGAGATGGGTGAGGCGGCCGCGCGCATGCTGCTCGCCCACTTCGAAGGCACGCCCCTGCCGAACCGACCGACTGTCATTCCGGCCACCTTCACGGCCCGCGCCTCGACCGGGGCGGAGCCCGAGGCCACGCACCCCTGACCCGATCCGTCCCCGACGCACAGACCATGTTCGCCGGTCCTCCGGCAGCCCTCACCTCGGGCACCTCTCACCCCGAATCCGCAACACCGAGGAGATTTCACGATGCAAAGAAGGAAACTGTTCGCGGTCGCCGCGGCCGGCGTCTTCGTCGGCAGCGGGCTCGCCGCGTGCAGTGACTCGCCGAATGCCAACAAGCAGAACAACAGCGGCGCGGCGCGCTCGTTCCTGACCGTCGGCATGCCGAACGGCACGCAGCCGGAGAACAACAACCCGTTCGTCGGAACCTCGTCGGCGAACGCGCTGGGCTACAAGTGGATGATCTACGAGCCCCTTCTGATGTGGAACCCGGTCAAGCCGGCCGAGCCCGCCAAGCCGTGGCTGGCCAGCGAGGTGAAGTGGGCCGACGACTACAAGTCGGTGGACATCACGGTCCGCGACAACGCGACCTGGTCGGACGGCGAGAAGCTGACCGCCGAGGACGTCGCCTACACATACAACCTGCTGAAGAGCAATGACGCGCTCAACTTCCACGCCATCTCGTTCGGCGACATCACCCAGGACGGCAACCACGTCAAGATGACGTTCCCGTCGTCGCAGTTCGTCTACCAGAACAAGATCCTGGCGAACTACGTCATCGTGCCCAAGCACGTCTGGGAGAAGATCTCCGACCCGGCCACGGACACCAACAAGAACCCGGTCGGCAGCGGCCCGTACACGCTGAAGTCCTACACCGCGCAGGGCGCCACCCTGGCCGTGCGCGACGGCGGTTACTGGCAGGACCTGCCCCAGGTCAAGGAGCTGCGGTACACGTCGTACTCCAACAACGACACCCAGTCGACCGCGCTGGCCAACGGCGAATGCGAGTGGAGCTTCGTCTTCATCCCGAACTACAAGCAGGTCTTCGTCGCCAAGGACCCGGAGCACCACAAGGTCTGGGCGCCGGGTGTGCTGGGCATCCACGGCCTCTACATCAACACCACCAAGAAGCCGTTCGACGACCCGACGCTGCGGCAGGCCATGAACATGGTCATCAACCGTACGGACATCTTCAACCAGGCCGAGGCCGGCTACTTCCACCCGGAGATCAAGAGCGTCACCGGTCTGCCGACGCCCGCCGGTGACGCGTACATCTCGGCCGACTACAAGGGCAAGACGTTCTCGGTCGACGTGGCCGGCGCCAAGTCGATGCTCACCGGCGCGGGCTACACAATGGACGGCGACACCCTGAAGGACAAGTCCGGCAAGCCGGTGACCATCAAGCTCAGCGACCCGGGTCCGTGGTCGGACTACCAGACCACGCTGGAGATCATCAAGAGCAACCTGGCGCAGATCGGCATCAAGGCCACCGTCGAAAAGCCCAACCAGGACGTCTGGGACGCCAACATCCAGAAGGGCAGCTTCGAGGCCAGCATGCGCTGGACCAACGGTGGCGCCACGCCGTGGGACCTGTACCAGACGGTGATGGACGGTGCGCTGATGAAGCCCATCGGCACCGCCGCACAGCAGGGCAACTTCGGCCGGTTCGACAGCCCCGAGGCGACCGCCGCGCTGAAGCAGTACGCGAACGCCGCGGACGACGCGGGCCGCACCGCCGCCCTGGCCACGATCGAGAAGATCTTCGTGGAGCAGGCCCCGATGCTGCCGGTCGGCGCGGACAACGTCGGCGCCGCGTACAACGACAAGTACTGGACCGGCTGGCCGTCGGACTCCGACCCGTACGCCGGTCAGCAGCCGACCCAGCCGTACGCGCTGGACGTCGTCCTGCACCTGAAGCCCGCCAACTCCTGATCGCACGCCGGGCGCCCGGACAGCATCTCCTGTCCGGGCGCCCGGCGCGGCGCCGATCCCTCATCCCCCTACAGAGGAACACGGCATGACGTTGAGCCATGACACCGAGGCTCCGGCCAGCGAGGTGGTGCTTGAGGCCGTCGGCCTGACCAAGCACTTCCCCGTCCGCCGGAACCTGCGCAGCCTCATGAGCCGGACCAGCAGCGCGGTACACGCCGTCGACGATGTGCATCTCGCCCTGCGCCGCGGCCGGGTGGTCGCGCTGGTCGGCGAGTCCGGGTCCGGGAAGTCCACCGTGGCCCGGCTGCTGGCGCAGTTGTACCCGCGCACCGACGGCGACATCAAGCTGCACGGTGCGTCGACCACGGTGAAGGGCGGCAGGGCCTTCCGCCAGTACGCCACCCGGGTGCAGATGGTCTTCCAGGACCCGTTCGCCTCGCTGAACCCGGTGCACACCATCCGGTATCACCTGACCCGCGCGCTGCGCATCCACCAGCATGCCGGTTCCGACACCGCCGAGCTGGAACGGGCCCTGCACGAGCTGCTCGACCGCGTAGCGCTGACGCCGCCGGAGCGCTATCTGGACAAGTTCCCGCATGAGCTGTCCGGCGGGCAGCGCCAGCGCGTCGCCATCGCCCGCGCGCTCGCCGCGAACCCCGAGGCGCTGCTGGCCGACGAGCCGGTGTCCATGTTGGACGTCTCGATCCGGCTGGGCGTGCTGAACCTGCTGCGCGATCTGAAGGAACGATTCAACCTGGCGATTCTTTATATCACCCACGACATCGCGTCGGCGCGCTATTTCGCCGACGAGACGATGGTGATGTACGCCGGCCGGATGGTGGAAGCCGGCGACAGCGAGACGGTGACCCAGTCCCCCGCCCACCCGTACACCCGGCTGCTCATCGACTCCGCGCCCGACCCGGACCGGATCGAGAACATGGCGTCCGACAGCACCGACCGCGGCAACGGCGAGCCACCCAGCCTGATCCACCCGCCGGCCGGCTGCCGGTTCCACCCGCGCTGCCCGATGGCGATGCCCCGGTGCACCACGGATCTGCCGACCCCGATCGAGATCGGCGACAAACCCGGCCACTGGGCCGCCTGCTGGCTGTACGACGAGGCAACCGTGGCGGCGCAACCGCCCGGGTCCGCCGCGGCCACCGGGGCCGGCGGCGAGACCGCACCGCAGCCCGCCACCGCAGCACCGTCCACAGGGGAGGCCCGGTGAAATATCTGCTGCAGCGCATCGCGTTCTACGTCTTCACCGCGTGGGCCGCGATCACGCTCAACTTCTTCATCCCGCGGATGGTGCCGGGCGACCCGGTGCAGTCGCTGATCACCAAGTTCCAGGGACAGATGAGCACGCAGGCGATCAATTCCCTGTACGTGCTCTTCGGCCTGGACAACGATAAGGGCATCTGGGGCCAGTATCTGGACTACTGGAAGCAACTGTTCCACGGTGACCTGGGCCTGTCGTTCACCTTCTTTCCGACCCCGGTTTCCGAGGTGATCAGCGGTTCCATCGCCTGGACCCTCGCCCTGGTCGGCATCACCACGGTGATCAGCTTCTTCCTGGGCACCGGACTAGGCGTGCTGGCCGGATGGCGGCGCGGGTCGTGGACCGACGGCCTGCTGCCGGTGACCACGTTCCTGTCGTCCGTGCCGTACTTCTGGCTCGGCCTGATCGCGATCTATCTGCTCACCGGACCGGGCAGCTTCTTCCCCTCCTCCGGCGGCTTCACCCCCGGGCTGGTGCCCGCCTGGGACCAGTACTTCATCCCCAGCGCCATCAAGCACAGCCTGCTGCCGGCCGCGACCATCCTCATCTCCTCGGTCAGCGGCTGGATCCTGAGCATGCGCAACATGATGGTCACCGTCGCCTCCGAGGACTACATCACCGTCGCGCACGCCAAGGGCCTCTCCGACCGCCGGGTGGCGCTGAGCTATGCGGCCCGCAACGCGTTGCTGCCCAACGTCTCCGGCTTCGCGTTGTCGCTCGGGTTCATCGTCGGCGGCACGCTGCTGGTGGAGATCGTGTTCTCCTACCCCGGTCTCGGTTTCCAGCTCTTCCTGGCGCTGGGCGCCAAGGACTACCCGCTGATGCAGGGCATCTTCCTGGTCATCACGATCTCGGTGCTGGTGGCGAATCTGCTGGCCGACATCGCGTACCTGCTCCTCGACCCGCGCACCCGCAAGGAGGGCTGATGACCAGCATCCCCACCTCCAGCCTGGAACAGAACACCCCGGAGGGCGCGGCCATGCCGGCCGACACCACGAAGCCGCCCAAGCCCAAGCGGCAGCGCTTCCGGTTCCTGGCCAACGGCAAGGCCGCCACCGGCATCGTCATTCTGGGCATCTACATCCTGTTCGCGATCATCGGCCCGTGGGTCGCGCCGTACGATCCGGGGGCGCGCAGCAACGACCTGATCCAGCCGCCGTCCGCGGCGCACTGGTTCGGCACCACGCACCTCGGCCAGGACGTGTTCAGCCAGGTGCTGGTCGGCTGCCGCACGGTCGTCATGGTCGGGTTCCTGGCCGGTGTGGTCGCCTCCATCCTGTCCGTGCTGATCGGCGTCACCGCCGGTTACCTGGGCGGCGCCACCGACGACGGCCTGTCGGCGCTGTCCAACGTCTTCCTGGTGATCCCCGCGCTGCCGCTGATCATCATCATCACGTCGGTGCTGGAGAGCGCCAACGACCTGCTTGTCGCACTGGTGATCGGGTTCACCTCCTGGGCGTGGAACGCGCGGGTGCTGCGCGCGCAGACCCTGTCCCTGCGCCGCCGCGACTACGTCGAGGCGTCCCGCGCCACCGGCGAGAAGACCTGGCGGATCATCCTCTTCGAGATCCTGCCGAACCTGACCGCGGTGATCGCCTCCGGCTTCGTCGGCACGGTCATCTTCGCGGTGCTCTCCGAGATCACCCTGGCGTTCATCGGCGTCACCTCCAACACCACCTGGAACTGGGGCACCATCCTGTTCTGGGCGCAGGGCCAGCAGGCGCTCGCCCAGGGCGCCTGGTGGTGGTTCGTGCCGGCTGGCCTGGCGATCGCCTTCCTCGGCACCGCGCTATCGCTTGTCAACTTCGCCATCGACGAGTTCGTCAGCCCGCGCCTGCGCAGCGCCGGCAAGACCAAGGTGAAGACCGCCTCCGGTCGTACGGTGCGGATGCGCGTCGGCTTCACGCCGGTGCTGGAGGCCCCGGCACACGCCGACGCGCGGCCGGTGCCGAGCATCAACCCCCACGGCGCCACCCCGGTGCACCGGAAGGAGACCGCGCGATGACGACGAGCGAACCGGTCCTGGAGATCCGCAACCTGAACGTCGACTACGGCCTGGGCCCGCAGGCGGTGCACGCCGTGCGCGACGTGAGCCTGACCCTGCACCGCGGCGAGGTGCTCGGCCTGGCCGGCGAGAGCGGGTCCGGAAAGTCCACCCTCGCGTACGGGATGACCCGCCTGCTCGCCCCGCCCGGAGCCATCAGCGGCGGCTCGGTGATCTACCACCCGGCCGACGGCGAACCGTACGACGTGCTGTCGCTGTCCGACAACGATCTGCGCGGTTTCCGGTGGGCCGAGACGGCGATCGTGTTCCAGGGCGCGATGAACTCCCTGAACCCGGTGCACAAGATCTCCACCCAGCTCAACGACGTGTTGCAGGCGCACGATCCGAAGATGTCCGCGCACGCGCGCAACGCCCGCTGCCGGGAGATGCTGAAGCTGGTGGGCATCTCGCCGGACCGGATGGAGGCGTACCCGCACCAGTTGTCCGGCGGCATGCGCCAGCGGGTGATGATCGGCATGGCGCTGATCCTGCAGCCCCAGGTGGTCATCATGGACGAGCCGACCACCGCGCTGGACGTGGTGATGCAGCGGCAGATCCTGGGCCAACTGATCGAGCTGCGCGAGCGTCTCGGCTTCTCGGTCATCTTCATCACCCACGACCTGTCGCTGCTGGTGGAGTTCTCGGACCGGATCGCCATCATGTACGGCGGCCGGATCGTCGAGGAGGCACCGGCCACCGCGCTGTACAAGGATTCCCTGCACCCGTACAGCGAAGGGTTGCTGGGGTCGTTCCCGGCGTTGCGCGGTCCCCGGCGCGAGCTGGCCGGCATCCCGGGGTCCCCGCCGGACCTCAAGGCCATGCCCACCGGCTGTTCGTTCCATCCGCGGTGCCCCAAGGCGTTCGACCCGTGCGCGGAGACCATCCCGGCGCTGGGCCACCCGGACACCCCGGACGGCGGCACGCGCAGCGTCGCGTGCTGGTTGCACCCGGTCCGCGAGCCGGTCGGCTGACCACACGCCCGCCTCGCCAGCCGCCCCTCATTCCAGGAGAAGCATGAATCCCACCGTCACCGCCGCCTCCGGGCTGATCCTGCCGGAGGCCGACCTTCCGGCCACCTTTCAGTGGGGCGTGGCCACCTCGTCGTATCAAATCGAGGGCGCGATCGCCGAGGACGGCCGAACACCGTCCATTTGGGACACGTTCTGCCGCAGACCCGGCGCGGTGCACGCCGGCGACAACGGCGACATCGCCTGCGACCATTACCACCGGATGCCGGAGGACGTCGCGCTCATCAAGAGCCTGGGCGTGGACACGTACCGGTTCTCGGTGGCGTGGCCGCGGGTGCAGCCGCACGGCCGCGGCCCGGCCAACCCGGCCGGCCTGGCGTTCTACGACAGGCTCGTGGACGAGCTGCTGGCGGCGGAGATCGAGCCGTGGGTGACGCTGTACCACTGGGACCTGCCGCAGGAACTGGAGGATGCGGGCGGCTGGCCGCACCGGGACACGGCGTATCGCTTCGCCGACTACGCGATGATGGTGTTCGACAGACTGGCCGACCGGGTGCCCACGTTCACCACACTCAACGAACCGTGGTGCTCGGCGTGGCTCGGCTACTTCGTCGGTGTGCACGCGCCTGGCCGCACCGACCACGACGACGCCATTCGCGCGGTGCACCATCTGCTGCTCGGGCACGGCCTCGCGACCCAGCGGATGCGGGCGGCCGGCGGGGACCACCGGTTCGGCATCACGCTCAACACCGGCACCGCGGACCCGCTGACCGACGCGCCGGAGGACGCCGAGGCGGCCCGCCGGGCGGACGGCATGGGCCTGCGCATCTACCTGGATCCGTTGCGGCACGGCGCGTACCCGGCCGACATGGTCGCCGAACTCGCCGAGCGCGGCGCCGCGTTCCCGGTGCGCGACGGCGACCTGTCGATCATCTCTACGCCGTTCGACGTGCTCGGCGTGAACTTCTACTTCGGACAGGACTTCAGCGGCACGGATGCGGACGGCCGCACCACCGACGACGAGGGCCACCCGGTGGTGCGCGGCGTGCCGCCGGGCACCGCCCGCACCGCGATGGACTGGCCGATCACCCCGGAGCGGCTGACCCGGTTGCTGGTGCGCCTGCACCGCGACTACCCGGGCCTGCCGATCGTCATCACCGAGAACGGCGCGGCCTTCGACGACGCGCCGGACGAGGACGGGTTCATCCGCGACGACGACCGCACCGAATACCTGGCGACACATCTCGAAGCGGTGGCCGAGGCGCGCCGGCAGGGTACCGACGTGCGCGGCTACTTCGCCTGGTCGCTGATGGACAACTTCGAATGGGCGGAGGGCTACGCGAAGCGCTTCGGCATCGTGCACGTGGACTACGAAACGCAGAAGCGCACCCTCAAGCAGAGCGGGATGTGGTTCCGCGACACCATCCGGCGAGTGCGCGGCGCCTGAGGGGTTCCGACCGTCGCCGGCCGCGCCGTCACCGCGGTCAGGACGCCGCCCGGCCGCGGTGACGGCGCGGCCGGGATGGCACGGCCGGCGCGGTGACGCTCGCCGCCGGCAGTCCGCCGTCGGCCAGCAGCCGGGCCACCGGCCGGGTCGCCGCGCCCAGGGCCACCGCGTCCGGACCGAGCCGGCCGAGATCGATGCTGGTTTTCGCGTACGGGTGACGCAACGCGCTGCGGGCGGCGGCGGCCCGGATGTCGGGCAGGAAGTGCTCCCCCAGTGCCAGGCCCAGCGGACCACCCAGCACGATGCGTTCCGGGCTGAACAGGTTCACCAGCGCGCCGATGCCCGCGCCCAGATAACGCACGGTGCGGGACACCACGTCCGCCGCCTCGCCGGACAACGTGCCCGCGGCCAGCAGGCGCGCCAGCAGCGCCCGATCATACGGCTGCCCGGTCGCGCCGGACAGCAGCCGGTTCACCGTCTCCCCGCCGATGTACGCCTCCAGGCAGCCGCGCGCGCCGCAGCGGCACGGCTCGCCGTCGAACACCAGCGTGGTGTGCCCCCACTCCCCGGCGTTGCTGTTCGCGCCGCGATAACCGTGCCCGTCCATCACCACCGCGGCGCCGACGCCGGTGCCGACCACGGCGATCACCGCGTGCCGGGCGCCGCGCCCGGCACCGAACCACATCTCGGCCCGGCCGACGGCCTGCACGCCGTTCTCCACCCACACCGGCGCCGCCGTGCCGGCACGCAGCATCGCGCCCAGTTCGACGCCGTCCCAGCCGGTGGTCTGCGACCAGACCACCGCATCGCCGTCGCCCTGGTCGACCACGCCCGGCACCCCGACGCCGAATCCAAGCAGGCGGGAATCGGCGACGCCGGCCTCGTCGCACACCTCGGACAGGCCGGTCAGCAAGCGGTCCACCGCCCGCGCCGGGTCGCGGGCGCCGTCGCCCAGCCGGTAGGCGCGCACCGCGAGGCGGGACATGGCCAGGTCGTACAGCTCGACCAGGACGCGTGTCTCGCCGACGTCGGCGCCGACCACGTAGCCGAAGCCCGGAGCCACCCGCAACAGGGCCCGTGGGCGCCCGCCGTCCGAACCCACCAGCCCCGCTTCCTCCACCAGCCCCTCGTCGAGCATTTCGCTTGTCAGGTTGCTGACGCTCGCCTGGCTCAGCGCGGTCGTGTCGCCCAGTTGCTGCCGGCTCTGCCGACCGCCGTGAAACAGGTCCGTGAGCAGGCTGGCCCGGTTGGCCCGGCGCACGTCGCGCACCGTCGTCCGTCTGGTCTGCACCCGCTGATCACCCCGGCCTCGTTCCCGACACGTCGACCGACATCATGCCGGTGCGCGTGCGCCGCCGCATGGCGCATCGCCTCCGTTTAGAGATCGACGGCTTCGGGGTAAGCCGCCTGCATCCCCACGACATAGGAGACCCGATGCGATTCGGATCGATCGGCGGACTGATCGTCCTCCTCTGGCTCGTGCTCGGCGCCGTCGCCGCCTACGAGCGCGGATATTTCGACGACGAAGGTGACGCCGGCTGCGCCAAGGCAGGCACGGTCGTCGTCACCGTGGTCGCCGGCCCGTTGAACTGGCTGGGCGTCAATCCCAAAATCAAGTGCGACATCCCGGAACCGAGCAAGTAGGCTCCCGCGCCACCCTCGGCATGGCCCCCGGCTCGCGCCGGGGGCCGTCGTCGTGTCCGCCGGGAAAACGACACGCCACGGAATGCCGTCGATCTCCGCCGGAGCCCTTAGGGTCTCTATCGGACAGAGGTGGTTGACCGCGGCGCCGCGTTGCCGATGGGTGGTTTCTCCTCCCGCACGGGTGCCCGCATGTTCGCCTTCCGGATGGTGATGATGCAGCCGACGAGTCGCCTCGCCCCGTTGCGGCGGGACCGGCTGCTGCTCGCCCTGGTGTGCGGCACCGCCGCGGTGGTGTGTTTCGAGGCGGCTGGCACGGCCGGCGCCGCCGTACAGGTGATCGCGGCATGGGTCGTCATCGCCGCGGTGCACGCCTGCCTGATCGCGGTGGCCGCCGCCACCGCCCGCACGCCGGGCCTGACCGCGGGCGCTCGCCGGTTCTGGGCGTCGGTGGCCGTGGGCGCGGCGATCTACCTCGCCGGTGACATCGCTCAGGTGGCCCATGCCGCGGCGGCACCCCGCACGCTCACCGCCGCGACCGGCGGCACGGCTCAGGTCGCCGCGCTCACCGTCGGCAGCGCGGTGCTGATGATCGCGTTGCTCGCCATGCCGCTCGGCTTCGGCACGAGCCGCGAACGGGTCCGCTTCTGGATGGACGTGGCCACCGTGATGGTCGCCGCGCTCGTCGTCGGGTGGTACCTGGTGGTGCCATCCGGCGGCGGCGACGCCGGCGTCCGCACGGCGGGTGCGGTGGTGCGCGGACCGGTGGTCGTCCTGCTCTGCTGCTTCGTCGTGGCAAAACTGATCATGTCCGGCACCGCGCCGTTCACCGGCCGGTGCGCCGCGCTCGGCGTCACCGCGGCGGTGGTCAAGTCCGGCGCCGACGCGCTGGCCCGGGACGGCCTGACCGAGCGGACGCTGCCCTGGTTCCTCGCCCTGACGGTGGCCGCGCACGCCCTGCTGTGCATCGCGATCCGCGCCACACAGCAGCAGATTCGCGACGACCCGCAGGCCGTCACGCGGCGGCGCGGTCGACGGCGATACAGCCTGTTGCCGTACGCGGCGATCGCCGTCACGTTCGCGCTGCTGATCGTCGCGGTGCGGATGGATCAGCGTGACGCCGTGCCGATCGCGCTGGCCGGAGCCGCAACCAGCACGGTGCTGGTGGTGCTGCGGCAGCTCGACGCGTTCCGGGAGAACGAACGTCTGCTGCGGGAACTGGACGCCAAGGTGACCGAGCTGCACTCCGCTCAACAGGGCCTGCATCGTTCCCTGGCCGAGCGGGACTCACTCGCCGCCCGGCTGCACCATCAGGCCTTTCACGACGACCTGACCGGGCTGCCCAACCGCTCGTTGTACGCCGAACGGCTGGACGCGGTGCTGACCCGCGGGGCCCCGGCCGTGGTGATGCTCGTCGACCTGGACGACTTCAAGCTCGTCAACGACGACTTCGGGCACGCCGCCGGTGACGCGCTGCTGCGCGAGATCGGTCGTCGGTTGCGCGGCTGCGTCCACGTCGGGGACACGGTGGCCCGGCTGGGCGGCGACGAGTTCGCCGTGCTGATCTCCCCGCCGCACGACGATCCCGCCGAGGTGGCCGCGCGCATCGTCGCGGCGGTGGGGGCGCCCATGGCGGTGGACGGCGGGGCGGCCCGCGTCGGCGCTAGCGTGGGCATCGCCATGACGACTCCGTCCGGGCCCGCCCGCACTGCCGAGGCGCTGCTGCGCACCGCCGACCGCGCCATGTACGCCGTCAAACGCGCCGGCAAGGGCTCCTTCACGATCGCCGACGGTGCCGGGCCTCAGTCACGCTCGATCAGGTGACCGACGATCTGCGGTCCCATCATCACCGCCTCGCCGGAACCGTCGCGACGGTCGTCCGGCTCCGGCAGCTCGACCGGGTCTCCGGTGGAACTGCACCCCACCGGGCGGGGGCCCACCCACGCCACGGTCAGCCGGGACTCGCCCTTGAGGAAACGCTGCACGCGCACCCCGCCGGTGGCGCGGCCCTTGGCCGGGTAGCGACCGAACGGTGTCACCTTCACCTGCGTCCCGGTGGACGTGACGACCATCGGCTCGCCGTGCCGCGGGTCGGCCGTGTCCACCACAGTGAACGCGACGACCTCGGCGTCGGCGCCGAGGCTGACGCCGGCCATGCCGCCGCCCTTGAGCCCCTGCGGGCGGACCAGTGTGGCGGCGAAGCGCAGCATCGACGCGTCCGAGGTGACGAAGGCGAACGATTCGCCGCCAGTCAGCCAGGTGGCCTGGAGCACCTCGTCGCCGTCCCTCAGGGAGATCACGTCGAACTCGTCGGAGCGGACCGGCCAATCCGGGGCGCACACCTTGACCACGCCCTGCCGGGTGCCCAGCGCCAGGCCCGGTGAGGCATCCGCGGCACCCATCGGCGCCAGCCCCACCACCCGCTCGCCCTTGGCCAACGGCACCAGCTCGGAGGCGGACATCCCGCCGCGCAGCGAGACAGTCCCGGTCTGCTCGGGCAGTACCGGCAGCGGCAGCACATCGATCTTGAAGGCCCGGCCGCGGCTGGTGACCAGCAGCACCCGTCCCCGGGCGGTCGAATGCACGAGCGCCCGCACCACGTCGTGCTTGACCCGGCCACTGCGCCGGCGGCCCTCGGACGCCTCTTCGCTCTCCGCCGCGGTGCGCGCGATGAGGCCGGTCGCGGACAGGATCACCTGGCACGGATCGTCGGCGACCTCCAGCGGGCCGGCAGGCACCGAGGCGGCGAGCACCTCCTTCAGGTCGCCGTCGATCAGCGTGGTGCGGCGCGGCTCGCCGAAGTCGGACGTCACCTGCGCCAGCTCGTCGGAGACCACCTGTTTGAGCACCTCGCCGTCGTCCAGGATGCGCGACAGCTCGGCGATCTCGGCACGCAGCCGCTCCTGCTCGGTCTCCAGCTCGATGCGGTCGAAGCGGGTCAGCCGCCGCAGCGGGGTCTCCAGGATGTAGGCCGCCTGGATGTCGCTGAGCCCGAACTCGGCCATCAGCGCCGCCTTGGCCGCCGCGGCGTCGTCGCTGCCGCGCACCAGCGCCACCACCCGATCGATGTCGATCAGGGCGATCAGCAGACCGTCCACCAGGTGCAGGCGGTCCTGCCGCTTGGTCCGGCGATGCGTGGTGCGCCGGGTCACCACGTCGTAGCGGTGCGCCAGGAACACCTCCAGCAGCGCCTTCAGGCCCAGCGTGCGCGGTTGCCCGCCGACCAGCACCAGGTTGTTGATGCCGAACGAGCTCTCCAGCGGCGTCAGTCGGTAGAGGTCGGCCAGCAGCGCCTGCGGGTTCACCCCGACCTTGCACTCGACCACCAGCCGGGTCCCGTGCTCCCGGTCGGTCAGATCCTTCACGTCCGAGATGCCTTGCAGACGGGCGGGCTGGCGTTGTCCCTTCCGCGGCCCGGAGACGATGAGCTTGCCCTTCACCTCGTCGGTGATCGCCTCGATGATCTTTTCGGTGCCCACGCCGTACGGCAATTCGGTCACCGTGATCGCCTGGCGCCCACGGCCGCCCTCCAGCGGTCCGGTCTGCGCCCGCGCCCGCATGCGCACCACACCCCGGCCGGTCTCGTACGCCCGGCGCACCTCGTCCAGGCCGAGCAACTGCCCACCGGTGGGCAGGTCCGGGCCGGGCACGAAGCGCATCAGCGCGTCCAGGTCCGCATCCGGCTCGGTGATCAGATGGCGGGCCGCCGCGACCACCTCGGCCAGGTTGTGCGGAATCATGTTCGTGGCCATCCCGACCGCGATGCCCGAGGTGCCGTTCACCAGCAGGTTCGGGAAGGCCGCCGGCAGCACCTTCGGCTCCTGCTCGGACCCGTCGTAGTTGGCCTTGAAGTCGACCGTGCCCTCGTTGATCTCACCGGTGAGCAGCATGGCCTCGCGCGACATGCGGGACTCGGTGTACCGCTCGGCCGCCGGGCCGTCGTCCGGCGAGCCGAAGTTGCCGTGCCCATCGATGAGCGGCGCGTTCAGCGAGAAGTCCTGCGCCAGGCGCACCAGGGCGTCGTAGATCGCCAGGTTGCCGTGCGGGTGGTAGCGGCCCATCACGTCGCCCACCACCCGGGCGGATTTCACGTACGGACGGTCGGGTCGGTGTCCCTGTTCGAACATGGACCAGAGGATCCGGCGATGCACCGGCTTGAGCCCGTCCCGCGCGTCGGGCAGCGCCCGCGAATGGATGACCGAGTAGGCGTACTCCAGGTAGGAGTCCTCGACCTCGCTGCTGACCGAGTTGTCGAGGACACGCGCGCCCGCCTGGTCGAACGCCGACAGGTCGACCCGCGACTCGTTGTTCTTGCGGCGTGCCATGTGTTCTGACCCTTCAGGCGTCGATCGTTTCCTGGTCGATGCGGCCGGCCGCTTCGATCAGCCAGTTCTTGCGCGGCTCCACGCGCTCACCCATGAGCAGTTCCAGGGTGGCCTCGGCGCGCTCCACGTCGTCCAGGGTGATGCGGCGCACCGCGCGGGTGGCCGGGTTCATCGTGGTGTCCCACAGCTCGTCGGCGTCCATCTCGCCGAGCCCCTTGAACCGGGGCACCGGCTTCTGCACCGCCCTGCCGCCCTTCTCCAGGCGGGCGACGGTGGACTCCATCTCCTGCTGCGTGTAGGTGTAGACGGTCTCCGGGTTGCGGCCCTTGGTCACCACCTTGTGCAGCGGTGGCATCGCGGCGAACAGCCGCCCCGACTCGATCACCGGTCGCATGTACTTGGCGAACAGGGTGATCAGCAGGGTGCGGATGTGGGAGCCGTCCACGTCGGCGTCGGCCATGATCATGACGCGGCCGTAGCGCATCGAGCCCAGCTCGAAGGTGCGGCCCGAACCGGCGCCGAGGACCTGCACGATGGCCGAGCACTCGACGTTGTCCAGCACCTGCTGCAGGCTGGCCTTCTGCACATTGAGGATCTTGCCGCGAATGGGCAGCAGCGCCTGGTACTCCGACGAGCGGGCCATCCGGGCGGTGCCCAGCGCGCTGTCACCCTCCACGATGTACAGCTCGCTGCGGCTGATGCCGGTGGACCGGCAGTCGACCAGCTTGGGCGGCATGGACGCGCCCTCCAGGGCGGTCTTGCGGCGGGCGGCGTCCTTCTGCTGCTTCTGCGTCAGGCGCACGCGCGCCGCGTCCACGACCTTCTGCAGGACGGTCCGCGCCTCGGATTTGGTCCGCCGCCCCTCCACCCACTGCTTGAGGTGCGCCTCCACCAGGCCCTGCATCACCCGGGTGATACCGGCGGTGGACAACTCGTCCTTGGTCTGCGAGGTGAACTGCGGCTCCGGCAGACGGACGTGGATGACCGCGGTCATGCCCTCCAGCAGGTCGTCCAGGACCGGCGCTTCCTCCTTGGCCTTGAGCAGGCCGCGCGTGTTGCGGATGGCCTCGGTGAGGGCCCGCACGAGGGCCCGGTCGAAGCCCTTGCGGTGGGTGCCGCCGTGCGAGTTGCGGATGGTGTTGGTGAAGCACTCGACGACGCGCTCGTAGCCGGTGCCCCAGCGGAAGGCGACCTCCACCTCGGCACGCCGCACCACGTTGGACTGCATGACGCCGTTGGCGTCGGCCGCGTTCTCCTTGTAGGTGCCCTCGCCGGCGACCACCAGGATGCCGGACACCGGGCGGTCCGAGGAGGGGGTGAGGAACTCCACCATGTCGGTCAGCCCGTGCGGGAAGTGGAACGTCTCGGTGGCCGGCTCGTCACCCGTCTCGTCGCGCAGCGAATACGTCACGCCGGGCACCAGGAACGCGGTGCTGCGCAGCTTGGCGCGCACCGCCTCGACGTCCAGGGCGGCGCCGTTCTCGAAGTAGCGTGCGTCGTACCAGTAACGCACCGAGGTGCCGGTGGCCTCGCCGCGCTTCATCTTCCGCGCCACCCGCAGGCCGGCCTGCCGGGTGAAGGCCGCCTTCGGGCCGGGCCCGGCGAACACGCCCGGCACGCCGCGCTGGAAGGAGATCTCGTGCACCTTGCCGTGTTGTTTGACGGTCACGTCGAAGCGTAGGGACAGCGCGTTGACCGCGGAGGCGCCGACGCCGTGCAGACCGCCGGAGGTCTTGTAGCCCGAGCCGCCGAACTTGCCGCCCGCGTGCAGCCGGGTGAGCACCAGCTCGACGCCGGACAGCCCGGATTTGGTGTTGATGTCCGTGGGGATGCCGCGACCGTCGTCGTCGATCCGGACCGAGCCGTCGGCATGCAACGTCACCGTGACATTCGTGGCGTGGCCGCCGACGCCCTCGTCGGTGGCGTTGTCCAGGATCTCGTTGACCAGGTGGTTGACGCCCCGGCTGTCGGTGGACCCGATATACATCCCGGGGCGCTTGCGGACAGCGTCGAGCCCCTCAAGGTGCGTGAGGTCGTCGGCTCCGTACAGGACCTCCGGCTGCGCAGTCACGAACAAACTCCCGATCAGGTGCGGTGCAACAACGCGGGCGAGCCTACCGGTCGGTTGTGACAGGTCCGGCGGACCGACCGCCACGCCGCGCGTCGGGGTCGGCAAATAATCTGAAAAAGGACAAATCGCTAGCAGAGGACCCCCTGCGGGTGCAAGGCCCGGGAAACCTCCATCGGACGGCGGCAGCCGGCCGGCGCCATCGGCGGCATCTCCTGGTAAGCCACCTCACGGTCGGTGGCCGCCCGGGTCGCCGCGCACACCACCACGGTGTCCTCGGGGGCGCAGCTCTGCAGACGCGAGGCCGCACTCACCACCCGGCCGCTGATCATGGCCTGGCCGCCGTCACGCACGGCGTCCGGGTCCACCATCACATCGCCGGTGGCCACGCCGACGCGGGTGTGCACCGTGTGCCGCCCGGCCAGGGCACGGCCACGCAACGCCTCCTGCACCAGCAGCCCGGCCTGCACCGCTGCCTCCGCCGCGCCAGCGGCGCCCGCCACACCGAAGACGGCCATCACCGCGTCGCCCACATATTTCTCGACCACGCCCCCGCACTCCCGGATCACCTGGGACACCGCGGCGAAGTAATCCACCTGGAGGTCGCGCACCTCGGCGCAATCCAACTCATCGATCAATCCGGTAAACCCGACGATGTCCACGAACAACACGGTGACCGTCTGCCGACGCACCCGTGTCGCGGTCCCTACCATGGCCCCCACTCCCTATGCGCTCGCTGTCCCCGACACGAACGTTGTCAGCGCCACGGCGTGCATGGATCGGCAAAACGACGTATCTGTGACAAAGAACGGTCCGAACCGACGAGAACGTGCCAGAGCCATCGGCACTAGGCTGCCCTGCATGACCAGCGAGGGGGGCGACGCACCACTGGTCGGGCGGCACGCCACGCTGGCGGCCGTCCGCACAGACCTGTCCGACGCCGGGCCCGGCGGGTCCGCGGCCGTCTTCGTCACCGGCGAGACCGGGGTCGGCAAGACCCGTGTGCTGACCGAGATCGCGGCTGCCCTGCGCGCCGAGGGTGCGGCAGTGGTGTGGGGCACCTGCCTGGACATCGGTGACGCCTCACCCCTGCATCCGGTGCTGCACGCCCTGCGCCGGCTCGGCCGTCGTCCGCCCGAGGAGGACGGCGATGCGGGCACCCCGCTCGACCAGGTGTCCCGGGAACTGGCCGAGGTGGCCGGCCCGCGCCGCCTGCTGCTGGTCCTGGACGACCTGCAGTGGGCCGACCGCAGCACCCGGCAGCTTCTGCTCTATCTGCTCGCCGGGCTCGGTGAGCTGCGCCTGTCGGTGCTCGCCGCGGTCCGCGCCGAGTCGCTGCACGGCACCCACCCGCTGCGCCGCGTGCTGGCCGAACTGCGCCGACTGCGCTGGGTCAGCGTGGTCGACCTGGCGCCCCTGGACCGCGCCCAGACGGCCGAGCTGGTCGCCGCGGTCGCCGGAGCCGGGGTCGCCGACGAGGATGCCGAGGCCGTCTTCAAGCGCAGCGGCGGCAACCCCTTCGTCGCCGAAGAACTCGCGCGCGACCTGCGCGACGGACGAGTCGAGCTGTCCGACACGCTGCGTGAGATCTTCCTGTCCAGGGTGGACGAGCTGCCGCCGCCCGCGCACGCCGTCGTGCACGCGGTGGCGGCCGGCGTGGAGCCGGTCGACCACGCGGTGCTCGCCCGTGTGGTCGACGTGGACGGCGCCGAGCTCATCGACGCGGTGCGGGTCGCCGTCGCCCGCCGCTTCCTGGTCAGTTCCGCGGACGGCTACCGACTGCGCCATCGCCTGGTCGCCGAGGTACTGGCGCAGGAGGTGCTGCCGGCCGAGAGCGCGGCACTGCACCGCCGGTACGCCGCGGCGCTGACCGCCGTCGGGAGCACCGACCACGCTCGCCTCGCGCACCATTGGCAACGCGCCGGCGAACCGGGCCGGGCACGCGAGCCGGCCATCGCGGCGGCACGCGCCGCGGAGGGCCTCTACGGTGTCGCCGAGGCACACCGATACTGGACGCTCGCCCTGGACCTGACCCACGACGAGCACGCGGACCGGACCGGCCTGCTGGGCCACGCGGCCGAGGCCGCGCACCGCTGCGGCGAGCATCAGCGGGCACTGTCGCGACTGGACCAGCTCGCGCAGCGTCCGGACGGTCCCGGGGAGTGCGAGATCCACCTGCGGCGGGCCCGCTATCTCGCGGCGGCCGGCCGGTCCGCCACCGCGGAGACCGAGTACGAGCGTGCGCTTGCCGCACCGGCCTGCACCGCCGTCGAGAAGGCGTCCGCCGCGGCGTACCTGGCCGAATTGCTGCTGCATCTGGGCCGCAACGCCGACGCGCACGCCCGCGCCCGCGTGGCGCTGGACCTGGCCGAGCGCGACGGCACCACGGCCGACGTGGTGCGCGCCAGCGCGGCGCTCGGATCCAGCGCCGCGCTGCGCGAGGACCCGGACGCCGGCCTGGCGGTGCTGCGGCACGCCGTGCAGATCGCCGAGCGCGACGGCAGCCCGGAGGATGTCGGCTGCGCGTACCTGCACTTGGCGGAGCTGCTCACCGGGCCGCTGAACAGCATCGAGGAGGGTGTCCTGGTCGCCCGGCACGGTGCGCAGAAGCTGGCCGCCCTCGGCGGTGCCCGCAGCTACCAGACGCGGCTGCTGGCCGCGGCGGGCAACGGGCTCTTCCGGGTGGGTCAATGGTCGGAGGCGGCGGCCGTCGTGGAGGCGGCGATGCGGCACCGCCCGTCCGGCGCCGATGCCGTCGAGCTGCTACTCGCCCGCTGCCGGCTGTGGGTCGGCTTCGGCGACGTGGAGGCAGCGCACCGGGACCTGGACGCGGTGGCGACCATCCTGGCCGGCGGCGGCGCCCGGCACGTGCTGCCGATGTTGACGCTGCGGGCCGGCCTGGCGATGTGGCAGGGCCGGCATGCCGAAGCGCGCGCCGCGGTGCAGCGTGGGCTCACCGAGACCCGCTCCGACGACCTGGTCCTGCTCGGCGTCCTCGCCTGGCACGGGCTGCGGGCGGAGGCCGAGGCGCAGTCCGGCGGCAGCGTCGCCGTCGACCCCGGCGCGGTACGACGGCTGCGAGCGGTCGTGGACCGGATGTCGCGCAACGTGAGCGCCGCCGCTCCCCCGGTCCGGGCCGTGGTCGAGGGCTACCTCGATCTGTGCGCGGCCGAGTCCAGCCGGATCGAGCAGCAGCACGACCCGCGGCCGTGGGCGCGCGCGGCGCAGTCCTGGGACCGGCGCATGCAGCCGTACCCGGCGGCGTACTCCCGGCTGCGCCAGGCGGAGGCCGTGCTGCACCAGCGATCCGGGCGTGCGGACGCGGCCGGACTACTCCGTGCGGCATACCAGACGGCGCAGGCGATGGGCGCGCGGCCGTTCGCGGCCGAGATCGCCACGGTCGCCGCGCGCGACCGGGTGGCGCTGTCCGACGAGCCGGCGCCGCCGACCGCAGACGAGCGTGGCGACGAACTCGCCGCCCTCACCGCCCGCGAACGCGAGGTGTTGGGTGCGGTCGCCGAAGGACTGACCAACCGGGAGATCGGCCAGCGGTTGTTCATCAGCGAACGCACCGTCGGGGTCCATGTCGGGCACATCTTCGACAAGCTCCAGGTACGCACCCGGGTGCAGGCCAGCCGCCGCTATCTGCAAGCCACCTGAGGCGAGATACGTACGGCGTACGTACGCGGAAATACGTCATTCTACTGATCCGGCGGGACCGATGCGCTGACAAGCTTGCCGACATGGGGGAGCACCGGCCGGCGGTGGCGGCCGCCGACCGGTGCTAGGGCTCCCAGAACTTGAAATTCGTTCGTGGAGGAACCGATGAACGAGTCGGTCTGGGGGCCCTGGCACCAGGATATGACCGGCCTGCTGACCGGACACCCCGACGACGTGCCTGCCGTCGTCGATCAGCTCACCAAACTGCAGGACATGCTGGAGCGGATTCCACCGTCCGTGCACGGCGGGTCACTGACCGACTTCAACCGTGTGTATCTGCGCAGCACCACCAGCCTGCTGGACGAGTTGTACGAGGGCCGCTTCGCCGACCCGGCGTTCCTCTCCCGGCTGGATGTGGAGTTCGCCGCGCGCTACTTCGACGCCTTGCGCCAGTGGACCGGCGGCAGTCGCTGTCCCCGCGTGTGGACGGTGCTGCTCGACCGGACCACCGGCGCCCGGCACGACCGGGTGCCCTGCGCGGCCGCCGGGATGAACGCACACCTCAACTTCGACCTGCCGTTCGCGCTGGTGACCACTTTCGACCATCTCGGGTCGGACCCGGTCGACGACAGCGACCAGCACCACGACTATCTGCGGATCAACGAGATCTTCGCCGCCGCGTCGCCCGAGCTGGCCAGCGGCTGCCTGGACCGCTGGCGGCTGCTGATCGACACCATGAACGGCGAGCTGGACGAGTGGTGGCAGGGCGAGACGGTGACGTACTCCCGCAATGTGTCGTGGCGCAGCGCGCAGCGGCTGTGGACGTTGCGCCACGACCTCGCCGCGACCGATCGGGAACGGGCCCGGCTCGACGGCAACGCCGCGGCGCTGGGACGGCTGCTCGTCTCGCCGATGGGCGCATTCCTGCACTAGGTGTTTCGTAGTCCCGGTCGAGCCGAGGCGGAGTCCCGGCGGCGATCGGCGGCTACTCGACGACGATGAGCCGCGCGGTGGTCGCGTCGCCGTCACGCCTGCCCGCCACGCCGATCCGCACGCCCGTGGTGACCGCGTCGGCACCGACCTTCTTCTTGTCCTGCACCACGCGCAGCTTGTCCCCGTACGTCCAGGTCAGTGCGAAGCCGTCGGCGGACTTGACGGTGACTGAGCCGGAACCGGTCGCGGTCACCGTGCCGCGTTGCACGACGATGGTGCGCGTGCCGTCCTTGCCCTGCGCCGCCACCTCACCGTGCAGGGTGTTCTTGCGCAGGTAGCGGCGGACCCCGCCATGACGATGCGTGCCCTTCGCGGCAGACGCCGACGGCGACGGCTCGGTCTGCAGACCGACGGTGCGCAGTGCGGACGCCTCGTCGGCCACTCCGGCCGTCGCGGAGCCCTCCGCGGGCCGGGCGGCGGTGACGCCGCAGGCGGTGAGGCCGAGCACTCCGGAGAGGCCCAGCGAGGCGAGGACGAGCGTGGCGCGGGTGCGAGTCATGACGGCCAGCGTGCCGCCGTCGCGCACGAAGCCGGTCAGCGTGATGTTCGGGTCGGGTAAATCTGCGCGGACGTCTGGTCCGGGCGCGCCGGATAGGGCACGGCGACGGTGAACCGCGCCCCGCCCTCGGCCGCATGACCGGCCTCGATGGTGCCGCCGAGCCGCGCCACGAGCCGCGCGGCAAGCGCCAGCCCGAGCCCGCTGCCGACCTTGCGGATGCCTCGGTAACGCCGGTTCAGCGCGCCGCGTTCGAACGCCACCGCCAGATCGTCGTCGGTGAAGCCGGGGCCGCCGTCGCGGACCTCAACCACGCCCGCGTCCGCCTCGGCGCGCACCGCGAGCACCAGCGGGGCGGTCGGCGGCAGCACGCGCAGCGCGTTCTCGCACAGCCCGTCGACCACCTGCCGGATGCGGCCCGGATCGGTCTGCACCAGCACCGGTGCGGGCGGCAACTCGGTCACCAGCCGGGGGCCGTCGGGATCGCACCGGGTCTGCCATGCCTGGGCGGCCGCGCCCATCAACTCCACCAGGTCGACCAGCACCACGTCCAGGGGCAGGTCGGCGGCCTCCAACCGGGACAACACCAACAGGTCGGAGATGAGCCGGTCCAGGCGCTGCGCCTCGGCCAGGATCGTCGCACCGGCACGCTCCGCGCCGTCGCCCTCGACCACGCCGTCGGCCAGCGCCTCGGCGTAGCCGCGGATGGTGGACAACGGCGTACGCAACTCGTGTGACACCGACAGCAGGAAGTCCCGCTCGCGGCCCTCGCTGACCTGCAGCGCGGACGCCAGTTGGTTGAACGCGGCGGCCAGTTCCGCGGCCTCGGCCGGCCCCTGGGTGGACAACCGCACCGACCGGTCGCCGGCGGAGAGGTGACCGGCCGCGACCGCGGCGCGGCGGATCGGCCGGGCGATCAGCCGGGCCAGCACCGCGCCCGCAACGACACCACCGGCCAGGCCCGCCAGCAGCGCCCGCCAGACACCGCCCAGGACCAGGCCGCCCACGCCGGACGCCACCCTGCGGGAAAGCACCACACCGGCGGAGTCGCCGCTCAGCGGGCGGCCGACGATGAACGAGGAGGTGCCGCCGACCATCCCCCGGGTGTTCACCTGCCGTCCCGCCGCCACCTGCTGCACCACCCGTCCGGGCAGGCCCGCCCGGCCGGCCTTGCCGTGCCGGATCAAGAAGACATTGATCTTGTCCTTGCGGAGTTCACGGACGATCCGCGGGCGGGTCCCCGGCTTGGCGTTGTCGAGAAGCTGCACCGCCAGGGCGGTCTTCTGCACCAGGTCGGCGCGCACCGCCTGATTGACCGAGCGCACCGCGATGGGCAACGCGACGAGGGCCGTGACGATCACCGACACCACCGCGGTGAGCGCGGTGACCAGCACCACCCGGGCGGTGAGAGTGCGCAGGAGCCTACGCATCGGCGGTGTAGCCGACGCCGCGCACGGTGCGGATCAGGCCGGCCGCCCCGCCCAGCTTGGCGCGCACCTGGGCGACATGCACGTCGACGGTCCGGGTGCCCGCATGCGAGGCGTACCCCCAGACGCTGGCCAGCAACTCCTCCCGGGTGAACACCCGGCCAGGCCGCCCCAGGAGGTGGCCGAGCAGGTCGAACTCGGTCGGCGTCAGGCTCAGCGCGGCGCCGTCCACGGTGGCCAGCCGGCGGGCGGGATCCAGCGACACCGGGCCGAGCGTGCGCACCCGGTCGCCCTCCGGCGGACCGGACGCGCGGCGCAGCAGCGTCTTCACCCGGGTGACCAGCTCGCGCGGGCTGAACGGCTTGGTCACATAGTCGTCGCCGCCCAGCTCCAAGCCGAGAATCCGATCGATCTCGTCGTCACGGGCGGTGAGGAAGATGACGGGCGTCCAGTCACCGTCGGCACGCATCCGCCGGCAGATGTCGGTACCTTCCAGGCCGGGCAAAGCGATGTCCAGGATGCAGGCAACCGGGCGCAGACGTCGCGCGGCGGCCAGGCCGGCGTCGCCGTCATGCTCGACGTGCACGCCGAAGCCGTCCCGGCTCAAATAGAGTCGCACCAGGTCGGCGATCGGACGCTCGTCCTCGACCACGAGGACCAGTCCCTTGCCGGGCGTCTCGGTCACGCACCCATCATGCACGCCGAGGGTGCCGGCACGATGTTCGGGCACGGTAAGGATGACGGGTTCCGGCATGTCGGTGGGCAGTGGCGGCCACACGGGGTAAGACGGAACGCATGACCGATTCTCCGAGCGATGCGCGCCGGGCGGAACCCGAGACCACGCCAGCCGACCGGGACGCCTCGCCGACGACCGAGCAGACGGATGCGGGCGACTACGAGTACGACGAGGCGCACCAGGGCGGCGACGGCGGCTCCGGTGTTCCGGGCGGCCAGTACGGTCCACCACCACACTGACCACCCCAGTCCCGAAGCCCCCACATCCCCACATCCCCACACCCCCGCACCTCCGCGCCCCCAGACCCCGCATCCCCGCCCCGCGTCCAAGCCCCGCCCACCCCGCGTCCAGGCCCCGCCCACCCCGCGTCCAGGCCCCGCCCCCACCCCGCGTCCAAGCCCCGCCCCCACCCCGCGTCCAAGCCCCGCCCCGGCCCGGCGTCCAAGCCCCGCACGATCTTGAACTTTTCGGGACCGTTTCACGGCATTTCGCACCTTTTATGCGCCCACAAACTCCAAGATCGACCACCTCAGACGTCGATCTTGGAGTTTGTGGGGCGATAAGTCGCCTTTGTGCATTTCCGGAGCACACAAACTTCAAGATCCACGGCGTGGGAAGGGGGCGGCGTCACGGACGGGGCGTCACCGCGGCGTGGGAATGGGCGGCGTCACGGACGGGGCGTCACCGCGGCGTGGGAAGGGGCGGCGTCACGGAAGGGGCGTCACCACGGGGTGCGAAGGGGGTGGCGTCACGGAAGGGACGTCACCGCGGGGTGCGAAGGGGCGGCGTCACGGACGGGGCGGCGGCGCGGGGCGCAAAGGGGCCGGCTGGAGGAATCGTGGGGGATTGGAGAGCGTTTTCCCATGATCGCCTCCGCGGCGGCGCACACCCGTGCCACCGTCGTGGTAGATGCCCGTTACGCGCCGTTCGCCGCAGCCGGCCCGCGCGTCGAACGGGCCCCGAGTACCGGAACCGGCCGGGGCGCGCCCGAATCTATTGACACTTGCGAAAACCGGGCGTAACAATCCGCCCATGGTGGAGAGCGCTCTCCAGTCAGGCTTCCCCGAGCCCCCGATGGCTTCCCCGAGCCCGTCCCCGTAGGAGTCCCCGTGCATCTGGCTTCCCGCCCGATACGACGATCGTTACCCGCTGTCGTCCTGGCTGCCGTCGTCATCGCGTACGTCGCGGTCGCGCAGCTCTCCGCGCACGCCGCGGACACCCTCCTGTCGCAGGGCAAACCGGCGACGGCCAGCAGTCAGGAGGGCGAGGCTTGGGCGCCGTCGTTCGCCGTCGACGGCGACGCCGGCACCCGGTGGTCCAGCCAGTTCAGCGATCCGCAATGGATCCGCGTGGACCTCGGCGCGACCGCCACCCTCACCCAGGTCGTGCTGCAATGGGAGTCCGCCGCCGGCAAGTCCTTCCAGATCCAGACCTCACCCGACGGCAACACCTGGACCAACGTCTACACCACGACCAACGGCACCGGCGGCACCCAGACGTTGAACGTCTCCGGCAGCGGCCGGTACGTGCGGATGTACGGCACCGCGCGCACCACCGGCTACGGCTACTCGCTGTGGGAGTTCAAGGTGTACGGCTCGACCGGTGGCGGCGGCCCGACCGACCCGCCGACCACCCCGCCCACGACGCCGCCGACCACGGTGCCCGGTGATTTCAGCACGGTGTGGACCGACGACTTCAACGGCTCGGCGAACACCTCGCCGTCGGGCGCGAACTGGCTGCTGCGCACCGGCACGCAGTACCCGGGCGGCGCGGAGCACTGGGGCACCGGCGAGGTGGAGACCGCCAGCAACTCCACCGCCAACGTCTCCCTGGACGGCAACGGCAAGCTCAACATCAAGGCAATCCGCGACGGGAACGGCAACTGGACGTCCGGGCGGATCGAGACCCAGCGCAGCGACTTCGAGGCCAAGCCCGGCGAGCAGCTCAAGTTCACCGCGGTGCTCAAGCAGCCCGACGTGGCCGACGCGTCCGGGTACTGGCCGGGATTCCGAGCCACCGGTGCGGCGTACCGGGGGAACTTCAACAACTGGCCGGGCGTCGGCGAGACCGACATCATGACCGACGTCAACGGGCGCAGCCAGCTCTCCCAGACGCTGCACTGCGGCACCGCGCCGGACGGACCGTGCGGAGAGTACAACGGGCGCGCCTCCGGGTTCGCCAGTTGCACCGGCTGCCAGACCGGTTACCACGAGTACACGCAGGTCATCGACCGCACGAAGACCGACGAGGAGATCCGCTTCTACCTCGACGGGCGGCAGACCTGGATGGTGCGCGAATCGCAGGTCGGCGTCACCGCCTGGAACGCCGCCGTGCACCACGGCTTCTTCCTCCGCTTCGACCTGGCGGTCGGCGGCTCGCTGCCGAACGCGATCGCCGGCTTCACCACGCCGACCGCGGACACCACGTCGGGCGGTGTGCTGAGCATCGACTCGGTCAGTGTGGCCCGCGCGACCGGCAGCACCCCGTCGGCGATGACCGACCCGGCGGTCCCGTCCGGGCCGAGCGTGGTCAAGGTGACCGGCAGCCAGGGCAACTGGCAGCTTCAGGTGAACAACCAGCCCTGGCAGATCAAGGGACTGACGTACGGCCCGCCGGCGCAGGCCGCCGACGGCTACATGCGCGACCTGAAGAACATGGGCGTCAACACCATCCGCACCTGGGGTGTGGACGACACGAACACGCCGATCCTGCTGAACACCGCCGCCCGCCAGGGCATCAAGGTGATCGTCGGTGAGTGGCTCAACCAGGGCGCCGACTACGTCAACGACACCGCGTACATGAACTCGGTGAAGACGACCGTCGTCAACCAGGTCAACGCCCTGAAGAACAACCCCGGCGTGCTGATGTGGGACGTCGGCAACGAGGTCATCCTCACCATGCAGGACCACGGGCTGTCGGCCTCGGAGGTGGAGGCCCGCCGGGTCGGGTACGCCAAGTTCGTCAACCAGCTCGCGCAGGCGATCCACGCCGCCGACCCGAACCACCCGGTCACCTCGACCGACGCTTACACCGGCGCCTGGCCGTACTACAAGCAGTACGCGCCCGACCTGGACCTGCTGGCGGTCAACTCGTACGGGGCGATCGGCAACGTCTACAACGACTGGGTGTCCGGCGGGTACACCAAGCCGTACGTGGTGACCGAGGCCGGGCCGGCCGGCGAGTGGGAGGTCCCGGACGACGTCAACGGCGTGCCGACCGAGCCGACCGACCTGCAAAAGCGCGCCGGATACACGAATAGCTGGAACGCAATAAACGCGCACCCGAAGGTCGCGTTGGGTGCGACCGAGTTCCACTACGGGCTGGAGAACGACTTCGGCGGCGTCTGGCTGAACACGTTCACCGGTGGGTGGCGGCGGCTCGGATACGGTGCGCTCAAGCAGGCGTACACCGGCACCCCGCTGGACAACTCCGCACCGGAGATCCGCGCCATGACGGTGTCGAACCAGACCGCGGTCCCGGCCGGCGGCACATACACGATCAGCACCGACACCAGCGACCCGAACGGTGACCTGATCCGCTACAACCTGATGTACAGCGACAAGTACATCAGCGGCGGGACCGGGCTGACCAATGTGGTCTTCACCGACAACGGGAACGGTTCGTTCACCGTACGGGCGCCGGAGAAGCTGGGCGTCTGGAAGGTGTACGTGTACGCCTTCGACGGCCACGGCAACGTCGGCATCGAGCAGAAGTCGATCAAGGTGGTGCCGCCGACCGTACCCGGCACGAACCTGGCTCGGGGCAAGACCGTCACCGCCTCGTCGTACCAGCCGACCGGCAGCAACGGGCCGCAACTGCCGGCGTACGCGGTGGACGGCGACTACGGCACCCGGTGGGCCAGCGAATGGGTGGACACCGCGTGGCTGCGGGTCGACCTCGGCTCGGTGCAGTCGTTCAACCACGTGCAACTGGCGTGGGAGAACGCGTACGCAAATGGCTACTCGGTGCAGGTGTCCAACGACGGATCGAACTGGTCCACGATCTACTCCACGAGCAGCGGCAACGGCGGGTTCGACGATCTGAACGTGAGCGGCACCGGCCGGTACGTCCGGGTCAACGGCACCAGCCGAGCGACCACGTACGGCTACTCGCTGTGGGAGTTCGGCGTGTATCGCCAGTAACGTCCCGGCCACCCGGTCGCGCGGCGTTCCCCGTCATCGGGGGGCGCCGCGCGTCTATTCGGGAAGCGCCGCGGCGGGTTCGGCGCTAGACAGGATCGGTGCGGGAGATCTACTGCGACGAGTCCGGGTACGAGGGCGAGAAGCTCATCGACACCACCACCGAACTCTTCGCCCATGCCAGCGTGGCGGTGCCGGACGCCGACGCGGTGCTGGCCGAGCTGCGTGCGCGGGTCCGGTCCCCGGCCACCCAGTACAAGGCGGGGCATCTGCTGCGGGCCAAGCACCACGCGACGCTGACCTGGTTCCTCGGCCCGGACGGGCCGATGCGCGGCCGTGGCCGGGTCTTCCTGGTCGACAAGGCGTGGCTGCTCGCGCTGCGCACCGGCGAGCTGACCGGCATGCCGCCCGCCGAGGTGTACGCCCGGCCGCCGTACCATCTGGCCGCCGCCAACGACGTGCTGCGCGGTAAGGACCGGCCGGGGGTGGTGGACGAGTTCGTCCGGGTCTGGGACCTGCCCGGCTGCCGCGAGCGGGCCGAGCTGTTCCGGGCCTGGTTGCGCACCGACCCGGTGGTCAACTCGGTGCTGGATCCGCTGGTGCCAGCGATCGTCGCGGCGGTACACCATTGGAGCACGGTGGACGGCGGCGGTGCGGTGATCGTCGCGCACGACCGCCAGATCATGTTGCCCCCGGCCCGGGTGGACCGGGTGCGGGAGCTGTGCGCGGGCCGGCTCGCCGGCATGCGATTGCGGGACGCGCAGCACCAGCCGCAGATCCAGGTCGCCGACATGCTGGCCGGGACCGTCCGGGCACTGGCCACCAGGATGCGGGCCGGGCGGACCGGGAACAGCACGGCAGACGTGATCCGGCCGTACGTGGACGAGACCTCGATCCTGCCCGCCACCAGGAAAAAGAGCCAGTAGCACACCCCGCGCACCCCGCGCACCCCGCACCCGCCGCACCCGCCGCACCCGCCGCACCCGCCGCACCCGCCGATCATGAACTTTGTGTGGGTGCTATGCGTGATTGGCGGCTTTGGTCGACACACTTTCTCCAAGATCGACGACTATTGGCACGACCATCTGAGCGATCTTGGGGGTTGCGCGACGTTACGCGGCTTTCATGCCGGTCCGTCGCCGTTGGCTTGACCGCCGTCGCCGTGACCCGCCGCGCCGACCCGCCGCCGCGACCCGCCGCTGTCGGCTTGACCGCCGTCGGCACTGTCGTGACACGCGCGTGATGCACGCGTGTGAAATCGACGCGGTATCCGCTTTCGTTTTCCGAGTCGTGTCTGCGAATTGTTCCGGAACCGTGGGCGATTCATTGACATCGAACGCTTCGACGACCGAAACTTCCGATGCCGCTCCCCCATTTTCCCCACGGAGTCCCCGATGATCCCCTCCCCGCCTGGCATCGAGAACGACCGCGCCGAGCCGTCGACCAGCGCCGGCCGTCACCACCCTCGCTCCACGAAAAAGGGCTGTCTGATCGCCGGCGTCCTCACCGCGGGCTTGTCCCTTACCGCGTGCGGCGCACCGAGCCCTCCCCCGGACGCCTCTGCCCGCACCCCGGCTTCGTCCGGCGCGCCGGGCTTCTTCGGCGGCACCGACCTCGCCTGGATCGAGATCAATATTGCCATGGACGAGGAGTTACGGCCGCTGCTCGGCCTGGTCGCGGACCGGACGGACCGGCAGCCGGTACGCGCGTACGCGGCCCGGGTCGACGCCTTCACGCAGGCCGAGCTGACCGTGCTGCGCCGGCTGCACGACGACGCGCGGCTACCGGATGAGAACCCGCACAAGGGGATGACCATGCCCGGCATGGTCACGCCCGAGCAGGTGTCCCGGGCCGCCGCACAGCGAGGCGCGGGCTTCGACACGGTGCTGTTCGATCACGTACGCGCGCATCTGGAACAGGGCGTGCGGCTCGCCGAGAGCGAGCAGAAATCCGGGCTGGAGCCGCGGACCACATCTCTCGCCGACCGTGCTCGCAACGATCGCCGGAAAGCGCTGGACGAACTGACGGCGCTGTCCGGATCATGATTTCCGGACAGCGCCGCCATTGCACCTTTTCAACCTGGCATCGAGCCCGCCGGTTGCGCGCCGTCGATTAGCGGCGGCATCCGCCGACCTCGCCACGTTGAAAAAGGTTCATTCGTCGCACCATTGCGTTATCCGTGACCGGCGATTCCGTCCGGGCGCCGTCGGCACCCGGACGGAGACCGGTTACGGCAGTTCGTAGTTCTCGTTCAGGGCCGCACCGCGGTCCGGCTTGTACTGGTCGAAACCGCGCGGGTCGCATTGCAGACCGCCGTCGATGCAGTGGGTGACCAGGGCGTTCAGCGTCGGGGCGTCCCACGCGTTGAAGAAGTCGTAGTGGAACGAGTACCCGCGCCCGCTGGCCAGGTGGACGTTCGACATGTTGCCGCTGACCGGGAACGCCATCTTGAACTCGATCATCGGCACCGCCACCGGGTGATCCGCCGGGCAGACCCCCACCACCGGGTACGCCATGTGGCTCTTGTGGTCCGGAGTGTCCAGGTGAATGCCGTCCCAGCAGCTCGGCGCCTGGTAGCGGACGTTGAGCTGGCTGCCCGACACGCAGTTGGCCGGGAAGTCGTAATTGCGCGTGCTGTCGCCGCACTCCCAGCCCTCGACCGCGCCCGGCGAGTTGCGGAACTCGTCCATGGTGGCCATCGGCGAACCCGCGATGTAGCGCAGGCCGGCCGGGAAGGGCCGCACGCTGCGGTAATCGAGGACGCCGCTCTTGTAGTAGATCACCTGGCGGCCCACCGGCTGCACCGCGCTGTCGCCGTTGAACATGGTCGGCATCCAGTAGGCGCTCTTGTCACCGGGGGTGATGCAGCTCGTGCCGCCGGCCTGCAACGAGGCCAGGGTGGTGTAGGCGTTCGTGGTGGTGTTGCCCATGAACGTGTGCGAGTGCGAGGCGCCGGGCATGCCGGGGAACACGATCGGATCGTCCGGCAGGTTCGACCGGCTCACCGAGCAGTTCGCCTGGAACTCGTGGTGCGTCGTCGGCGGGTTGGTGGCGGGCGGCGTCGCGGTGGACGGCACCACGCCGGTGACCGGCGGATTCGCGTACACATAGCCGTCGCCCTCCGGCGGCGGGGTGCTGGACAGGGAGCCGTACACCTTGAACTCGTACAGGGAGTAGCCGTAGCCGGTGCCACGCTGAGTGCCGTACATCCGCACGTACCGGCCGGTGCCGGACAGGTTCAGCGTCTGCGTGCCGCCGGAGCCGCCGGTGGTGCTGTAGATCGACGTCCAGGCGCTGCCGTCCGGGCTGGTCTGGATCTGGAAGGCGCGGGCGTACGCGGCCTCCCACTGCAGGACGACCCGGCTGATCGTGGCGGTGCCGCCGAGGTCGACGCGCACCCACTGGGGGTCGGACCACTGGCTGCCCCAGCGGGTCTCGGTCCGCCCGTCGAACGCGGCCGCCGCCGGGGACTCGCCGTTTTCCTGCGAGGAGGCCAGGGCCGGCCTGCCCTGGGACAGCAGCGTGTCCGCCGCGTGTGCCGAGGGTATGACGGCCACCAGTAACGCGGCGCCCATGGCCGCGGCGCTGAGCGGCGCGATCAGCCGCCTCTTGGTGATTCTCATGGGGATCTCCGGTCTCCAGGGGGATGGGGGATGATTTGGAGAGCGCTTTCCGAAGTGTTACGCCCGGGTTGCGCGGCAGTCAATACGTGGCCGAGGTTCCGGTACTCGGGCACGGTCACGGCTGCCCGGCGAGGCAGCACGCGCTTCGGGGATACCGCACCCGACCCGGGCCGTAGGAAGCGGCTGTCATCGACGTGCGGGCCGGAGAGCGCTCTCCCATTGTGCTATAAAGCTTCCTATGGTGGTGGCTTCATGAGCGGGCGCGCCGCAGCCGGACAGCGCCTGCCCACGCTGGAGGATGTGGCCCGCGTGGCGGGTGTCTCCCGCGCCACCGCGTCTCGGGTGATCAACGGCATTCGCAACGTGGATCCGCAACTGCACGAGTTGGTCTGGGAAGCCGTGGGCCGGACCGGATATGTGCCCAACCGGCTCGCGCGATCGCTGGTCACCCGGCGCACCGGGACCGTGGCCCTGGTGGTCAGCGATTCCGAGACACACGACGACGATCCGTTCATGGGCAGATTCTTCGCCGACCCGTACTTCGGACGTGTGGTCGGCGGCCTGATGAGCGTGCTGCGACGGTCCGGGGTGCAGCTCGCCCTGCAGATCGTCGGCACCGACGAACAGCGCACCCGGCTCGTCGGCGACCTGCGCAACGGGCAGGCGGACGGGGTGATCGTGTTGTCGCTGCCCGCGCACGATCCGCTGCCCCGCATGCTCACCGAGGGCGAGGTGCCGGCGGTGATGATCGGCCGGCCCGCGGACACCGTGCCGATCAACTATGTCGACCTGGCGAACGACATCGGCGCGGCGCTCGCGGCGGACCGCCTGGTCGGCCGCGGCTGTCAGCTCATCGGCATGATCTCCGGCCCGGTCGACGTGCCCGCCAGCAGCGACCGGATCTCCGGCTTCCGGCGCTCGATGGCGCGACGCGGGCACGGCTGGATTCCGCTGGCGTCGGGCAACTTCACCCAGGCCAGCGGCGAGGCGGCGATGTGTTCGCTGCTGACCGGGCATCCCGGTCTGGACGGGGTGTTCGTGGCCAACGACCTGATGGCGGTGGGTGCGCTCACCGCGCTGCGCGCCGCCGGACGCCGGGTGCCGCAGGATGTCGCCGTGGTGGGCTTCGACGACAGCAGCGCCGCGCTGGCGGCCAGTCCGCCGCTGACCACGGTCCGGCATCCGCTGGAGGACATGGCCGCGGAGAGCGCGCGGTTGCTGCTCAGCCGGATCGACGACGCGTCCATGCGGGTCTCATCGGTGATCTACGAGCCGACGCTGGTGATCCGGGAGTCGGCATGACCGGACGCGAGCACCGCACGTAACGGTCGTTCGCGAGGCAGGATGGCGTCATGGCGTACGTGAACCCGTCCGGCGAATTCCGCCGCGACCAGCGATACATCAGCACCCGCATCACGGCCGACGGACGCGATGGTTATCCGGTCGAGCCCGGCCGATACCGTCTGATCGTCAGCCGCGCCTGCCCGTGGGCCAACCGGGCGATCATCGTGCGTCGCCTGCTCGGCCTCGAAGACGTGCTGTCCATGGGCGTCGCGGGCCCCACACACGACGAACGTAGCTGGACCTTCGACCTGGACCCGGACGGACGGGACCCGGTGCTCGGCATCGAACGGCTGCAGCAGGCGTTCTTCGCCCGCCAGCCCGGGTACGACAAGGGCATCACCGTGCCGGCCATCGTCGACGTGCCGACCGGGCAGGTGGTCACCAACGACTTCGCCCAGATCACCCTCGATCTGAGTCTGGAGTGGACGAAGTATCACCGGGAGGGCGCGCCGCGGCTCTATCCGGAACACCTGCGGGACGAGATCGACCGGATCAACGACGCGGTGTTCACCGATGTCAACAACGGCGTCTACCGGGCCGGGTTCGCCGGTACGCAGGGCGCGTACGAGCAGGCGTACCAGCGCCTCTTCGCCCGCCTGGACGCCTTGTCGGACCTGCTGAGCACCCGCCGCTATCTGGCCGGTGACACGATCACCGAGGCGGACGTACGGCTGTTCACCACGCTGGTCCGCTTCGACCCGGTCTATCACGGGCATTTCAAGTGCAACCGGCGGAAGCTGAGCGAGATGCCGGTGTTGTGGGCGTATGCACGGGACCTCTTCCAAACCCCCGGCTTCGGGGACACGATCGACTTCGTGCACATCAAGCAGCACTACTACCTCGTGCACACGGACATCAATCCGACGCGGATCGTGCCGGCCGGCCCGGACACCTCCGTCTGGTTGACCGAGCACGGTCGGGAGGAGCTGGGCGGTCGCCCGTTCGGCGACGGGACCCCACCACCGCCGCCGAAGCCTGGGGAACGGGTCGCGGCCGGGCATGGTGCGGCGGCCTGAGCCCGTACTCAACGACGGCGGCAAGCCGCGCGGCGGAAAACGTCGTACCCGTTGCCTAGGGTTTGCCCGTGCCCGATGAACCCTGGTCCCACGCTCATGTGACCGCGCTGGCTCCCGACGCGAGTTCGCTGCGCGCCGCGCACGGCCTGTCCGGCCGCTGGCTGGAGTCGGGCGCACGCGACGGCGTGCTGTGGGGCGAGTGCCGCGGCAGCGGCAAGGGTTCCTACCTGGCCTGTGTGGACACGTCCGGCCCGGCCTACAAATGTTCCTGCCCGAGCCGCAAATTCCCCTGCAAGCATGCGCTGGGCCTGATGCTGCGCTGGGCCGACGGCCACCTCGGCCGGGCCGACATGCCCTCCGCGGTGCACGACTGGGTCGCCGCGCGGGCGGCGCGCGCCGCCCGCGCGGCAGGCGCCGCCCCGAGTTCGGGAGCCCCGGGTTCGGGAGCCGCGAGTTCGGGGGCGGCGGAAACGGGCGGCGGAGAAACGGGCGGCGGAGAAACGGGCGGCACGGGCACTGGCGGCACGGGCACTGGCGGCACGGGCACTGGCGGCACGGGCACTGGCGGCACGGGCACTGGCGGCACGGCCGACCCTGCCGCCGCCCGGCGACGGGCCGAGCAGCGCAGCGAGCGGGTGGCCGGCGGCATGACCGAGCTGCGTCGCTGGCTGGACGACCAGGTGGAGCAGGGCCTGGCCGGCACCCAGCGGGCGGGCTACGCGCCGTTCGAGACCATGGCGGCGCGCCTGGTCGATGCGCAGGCGCCCGGCGCCGCCGGTGCGGTGCGCCGGATGGGCGCCATCGCCGGGATCGGTCCGCACTGGGCGGACCGGTTGCTCGCTGAGATGGCGCTGCTGCGGTTGCTCACCGACGGCCACGACCGGCTGGACTCGCTCGACCCCGGGCTGGCCGCCACCGTGCGGGCCCGGATCGGCTTCCCGGTGACCCGCGAGCAGGTGCTGGCCGGTCCGCGCGTGCGTGACGACTGGCTGGTGCTCGGCGAGGTGATCACCGAGGACGGGCCGCTGCTGGCCCGGCGCACCTGGCTGCACGGCACCGCGACCGGGCGTTTCGCGCTGTTGCTGGCGTTCGCGGCGCCCGGTCGGCAGTGGGAGACCGAGGCCGTGCCGGGCACGGCCGTCGACGCCGAGTTGTGCTTCTATCCGGGCGCGCCCGCGCTGCGCGCGGTGATCGCCGACCGGCGCGCGACCGCCGGCGCGCCGCCACCACCGGCCGCCGCACAGCCGTTTCGTGCCGCCCTGGCCGCATGGAGCGCCGCGCTCGCCGCCGAGCCGTGGCGTCGCGACATGCCGGTGCTGCTGGCCGGCGCCGTCCCCACCGCGGACGGATGGCTGGTCGACCGGCACGGGGACGCGTTGCCGTTGGCTCCCGGCCACCGCGAGCCGTGGTGGTTGCTCGCCGCCGCCGGCGGCGCGCCGGTCACCGTGGCGGCCGAGTGGTCCCCGGAGGGGTTGGCTCCGCTCGCCGCGTGGGTGCGGGGCCGCTATGTGCGTGCCACCGGCCGGGTCCCGGACCCTCGCCCGGCCGCCACCCCGCCGGAACTGCCACCGGAGCTGTTGGCGACGGCCCTGGTCGGGACGGGACGACGCACGGCGGACACCGGATCGGTGCGGGTCGGCGACCGGCGGCTGAGCCTCGCGACGGCCGGCGGATCCGACGGTGTGACCGTCCCGCCGACCGGGTCCGCCGGGCCGGCTTCCCTGCTGGCCGCCGCCGGGGCCGCGGTGGTCTACCGTCGTGCCGGGGTCAGCCCGGCGTCCGGCCGCCGACCGGTGTCCCGCGCACCCGACGAGACCGCTGCCCCGCTGCCGTCCCCGGCGTCCGCCCGTCTGGTGCGCATCCTTGAGGGTGGCGTGCCCGGCGGTTCCGCGGCGACGCACGAGATCCTGGCCCAGTGGCTCGCCCTTGCGGCACGGCACGGCGGGCGGGTGCCGCCGGAGTCGCTGCCCGCGTTGCTCGACACCGGTCGCCGACAATCCGCGGTGCGCCCGGCCATCGCCCGGGTCGGTGGGCGGCGCGCCGGATGGCTGGCCGCGATGCAGCCGCCGTGGCAGTGGCTGCTGGCGGAGGAGCCCGGCGCGCCTGCCGCCGACGATCCGGCGGTGTGGGAGACCGGCACCGGCGGGGAACGGCTGGCATATCTGCGACGTCTCCGCGCCCGCGACCCGGCCGCCGCGCGGGAGCTGATCGACGACGCCTGGGCGGGCGAGTCCGCGGGCGAGCGGGAGCGGCTGGTGACGGTGCTCGGTGACGGCCTGTCCACCGATGATGAACCGCTGCTGGAACGCGCGCTGGACGACCGCCGCAAGGAGGTGCGCGAGGCGGCTCTCGACCTGCTGCGCGCCCTGCCGGGTTCGGCGGTGTGCCACCGCATGGGCGAGCGGGCCCGCACCGCGGTGCGGCTGGAGCGCCGCTCGGTGGGTCGCGACCGGCTGGTGGTCGAACCGCCCACCGACCTCGACGCGGGGTTGCGCCGTGACGGCGTGACCGCCCAGCCGCCCCGCGGCGCCGGCATCTCCGCGTGGCTGCTGGAGGAGATCGTCGCCGGGACGCCGCTGGAGATCTGGACCGACGACGTCGGCCGTGACCCGGCCGGTGTCCTCGCGCTGGCCCGCGGGCACGACTGGGAGGCTCCGCTGCTGCACGGCTGGGCCCGCGCGGCGGTCACCCAGCGGGCGCCGTCGTGGGCCGCCGCGCTGGTCGCCCACGACGCCCGGCGCAACACCGTGGGTCTGCGCGAGGCGGTCCGGTGGGAACTGCACCTGGTGCTGCCGCCGGACGAGCTGGCGGCGGTGGCGGCCGACTTTCTGCGCCGTGCGGATCACCTGGCCAACCGGCTGCTCGCGGTGCACCGGGGCGTGTGGCCGGAGGAGCTCGCCACCACCGTCGTGGAGACCGTCGCCCAGCGTGCCCGCGCCGACCGGCATAGCTGGCAGCTTGCCGAGCTGTGCCGTGCCGCGGCGCTCGGCCTGCCGTCGGCATACGCGCCCGTCGTCCAGCGCCTCGCCGACCAGCTCGGCCAGGAGTCCGCCGAGCCGTCCCGGGTCCGGCCGGTGGCGGAGCTCGCCGGCACCCTCACCTTCCGCCACGAGATGCATCTGGAGTTCGAGTGACCGCACAGCGCCCGCACGCCGAGGACCAGCACGCCGAGGAGCTGGCCCTGCTCGCCGCGACCGACGACCGGCCGCGCCCGCCCGGATGGCGGCTGTCGCCGGCGGCCGTGGTGACCTATCTTCTGGGCGACGGTGCGAAGATCACCCCGAAGTACGTCGGGCCCCGGCGACTCATCGAGGTGGCTGTGTCCACATTGGCCACCGACCGTGCGCTGCTGCTGCTCGGTGTGCCCGGCACCGCCAAGACCTGGGTGTCCGAGCATCTGGCGGCGGCCGTCTCGGGCGACAGCACGCTGCTGGTGCAGGGCACCGCGGGCACCGCCGAGGAGGCCATCCGGTACGGCTGGAACTACGCGCGCCTGCTCGCCGAGGGGCCCACCGAGGCGGCGCTCGTGCCGAGCCCGGTCATGCGGGCGATGCGGTCCGGGTCCATCGTCCGCCTGGAGGAGCTGACCCGGGTGCCCTCCGACGTGCAGGACGCGCTGATCACCGTGCTGTCGGAGAAGACGTTGCCGGTTCCGGAGCTGAACACCGAGGTGCAGGCCCAGCGCGGGTTCAACCTGATCGCCACCGCCAACGACCGGGACCGCGGGGTGAACGACCTGTCCAGCGCCCTGCGCCGTCGGTTCAACACGGTCGTCCTGCCGGTGCCCGCCTCGGCCGACGAGGAGGTGGAGATCGTCACCCGACGGGTGGCGCAGCTCGGCCGATCGCTGGACCTGCCCGAGGTGCCCGCCGCGCTGGACGAGATCCGCCGGGTCGTGACGATCTTCCGGGAGCTGCGCAGCGGCATGACCGAGGACGGCCGCACCAAGCTCAAATCGCCGACCGGCACGCTGTCCCCCGCCGAGGCCATCTCGGTGATCACCAACGGCATGGCGCTGGCGGCGCACTTCGGCGACGGCCGGCTGCATGCCGCGGACGTGGCGGCCGGCATTGCCGGGGCGGTGGTCAAGGACCCGGGGTCCGACGGGGTGGTCTGGCGCGAATACCTGGAGACGGTGGTCCGGGAACGCGCGGACTGGCGGGACTTCTACCGCGCGGCCCGCGATGCCTGAGCTGCACTACGGTGTCCGCCACCATGGTCCGGGCTCGGCCCGCGCGGTGGTCGCGGAACTGGACCGGCAGCGCCCGGACGTGCTTCTGGTGGAGGGGCCACCGGAGGCGGACGACCTGGTGCACTGGGTCGCCGACGCCGGCCTGCGTCCACCGGTGGCGCTGCTGGGTTACCGCACCGACGATCCGCGCCGTGCGGCGTTCTGGCCGTTCGCCGTCTTCTCGCCCGAGTGGCAGGCGATCCGGTGGGCGATCCAGCATCGGGTGCCGGTGCGCTTCTTCGACCTGCCGTACGCCTACCGGCTCAGCGACGGCGGCCTCGCGGAGACCGGCCCGGCCGCCACGGGCGACTCTCCGGCGCGCTCCGGGCGGCCGGTGGACCCGATCGGCGAGCTGGCCGCGGCGGCCGGCTACGACGATCCCGAACGGTGGTGGGAGGACGTCGTCGAGCATCGCGGCATGCCGGCCTTCACCGCCGTGGCCGAGGCGATGGCCGCGATCCGGGAGTCCGCCCCGGAGGATCCCGAGGATCTGGTGCGCGAGGCGCACATGCGCAAGGTGCTGCGGGAGACGCGCCGCGCGCACGAGAACATCGCCGTGGTCTGCGGCGCCTGGCACGTGCCCGCGCTGACCCGCACGATCGCCGTCAAGGACGACACGGCCCTGCTGCGCGGGCGCACCCGGGCCAAGGTCGCGTTCACCTGGGTGCCGTGGACGTACGGGCGGCTCGCGTCCTGGTCCGGGTACGGCGCTGGGGTGCGGTCGCCGGGGTGGTACCACCACCTGTTCAGCACCGGCGACGACGTGGTGCCCCGGTGGCTGGTGAACGCCGCGCAGGTCCTGCGGGCGGAGGGCGTCCCGATGTCGTCGGCGCACGTCATCGAGGCGACCCGGCTGGCCGAGACGCTCGCCACACTGCGCGGCCGGCCACTCGCCGGGCTGACCGAGGTCACCGACGCGGCCGAGGCGGTGATGTGCGACGGCGAGGCGCTGCGGCTGGAGCTGATCGACCGCCGGCTGGTGGTCGGCGAGCGGCTCGGCGGGGTGCCGTCCGAGATGCCCGCCGTCCCGCTGGCCCGTGACCTGGCCGGGCAGCAGCGCACGCTGCGGCTCAAGCCGGAGGCGACGCCACGGCGACGGGAGCTTGATCTGCGCCGCGACATCGACCTGAGGCGCAGCCGCCTGTTGCACCGGTTACGCGCGATCGGGGTGCCGTGGGGCGAGCCGGAGGACGAGCGGCGCGGCACCGGCACCTTCCGCGAGACGTGGACGACGCGATGGCATCCGGAATTCGCGGTGCGGCTGGTCGAGGAGAGCATGCACGGCACCACCGTGGCCGACGCCGCCACCGCTCGGGTCGTCGGCGCCGCCCGGTCGTCCGCCACGCTTGCCGAGGTCACCGCGCTTGTCGAGACCTGCCTGCTGGCGGGGCTGTCCCGCGCGTACCCGCCGGTGCTGGCGGCGCTGGACGTGCGGGCCGCGGCGGACACCGACGTCCAGCACCTGATGGCCGCGATCCCGGCGTTGGCGCGCACCTTGCGATACGGCGACGTGCGGCGAACGGACGCCGCCGGGCTGGCCACCGTCCTGGGTGGACTCCTCGGCCGGGTCTGCGCGGGGCTGGGCTCCGCCACCGGTTCGCTGTCCGACGAGGCGGCCCGGGATCTGCGCGACCATCTCGACCGGGTGCACCGGGCCGTCGGGCTGCTGGATTCGGACGAGTGGCGGGAACGCTGGCTGGACACGCTGGGTCAGGTCGCCGGCCGCCCCGGGCTGCACGGCCTGATCGCCGGGCGGCTGACCCGGCTGCTGATGGACGCCGGCCGCCTCGACACCGCGGCGGTGCGCCGCCGGTTGCGCCTGCCGCTGACCGTGGGCACGCCACCGGCACAGGGCGCGGCGTGGGTGGAGGGCTTTCTGGCCGACGGCGGTCTGCTGCTGGTGCACGACGACGCGCTGCTGGATCTGCTCGACGAATGGCTGGCGGACATCGACGGTGCGGCGTTCGACGACGTGCTGCCGTTGCTGCGGCGCACGTTCGGTGCGTTCGCCGAGGGCGAGCGCCGGGCCATCGGCGAACGTGTCGCCGCCGGCGCGGCGGGTCGCGCGGCGGCGAGCACCGCCGACGCGGCGGTCATCGACCACGAGCGGGCGGCTGCGGTGTTGCCCACCCTGAGCGCCCTGCTGGGACGCGCGGTCACCGTTGCGGACGGCGCGGGCCACCCCGACGGCGTGAACCACGCGGTCGGCGCCACGGACGAAAGGGGGCACCCATGAGTGAGCAGGCCGACGCGGCGCGGCGCGAGCGAACGCGTCGGTGGCGGATGGTGCTGGGGGCCGCAGCCGACCAGAGCCTCGGCCAGGCCGACGGGCGTGACCAGCGCGTGGACGCGGCGCTGGCCGCCCTCTACGACGGGGGCGGCCCGCCCGAAAGCCCTTCCGGCCGGCGTTCGGGCGGCCTCGGCGGGTCGGCCCCGTCGGTGGCCCGTTGGCTGGGTGACATCCGCGAATACTTCCCGAGCACGGTGGTACAGGTGATGCAGGCCGACGCGATCGAACGGCTCGACCTGACCCGGTTGCTGCTGGAACCGGAGATGCTCGGCGCGGTGGAACCCGACGTCCACCTGGTGGGCACGCTGCTCTCGTTGAACCGGGTGATGCCGGCGCGGGCCAAGGAGGCGGCGCGGAGGGTGGTCCGCACGGTGGTCACCGAGGTGGAGAAGCGGATCGCGCAGCACACCCGGGCGGCGGTCACCGGTGCGCTGCACCGCGCCGCACGGATCAGCCGCCCGCGGCACACCGACATCGACTGGGACAAGACGATCCGCGCGAACCTCCGGCATTTCCAGCCCGAACACCGCACGGTGATCCCGGAACGCCTGGTCGGGTACGGCCGCCGGTCGGCCGCCGTCCAGCGGGACGTGGTGCTGTGCGTCGACCAGTCCGGCTCGATGGCCGCGTCGGTGGTGTTCGCCGGCGTCTTCGCCTCGGTGCTCGCCTCGATGAAGTCGTTGCGCACGTCACTTGTGGTGTTCGACACCGCGATCGTGGACCTCACCGAACAGCTCGACGACCCGGTCGAGGTGTTGTTCGGCACCCAGCTCGGTGGCGGCACCGACATCAACCGCGCGATCGCCTACAGCCGGCAACTGATCACCCGCCCGCGGGACAGCATCTTCGTGCTGATCAGCGACCTCTACGAGGGCGGCGTGCGGGAGGAGATGCTGCGCCGGGTCGCCGAAATGACCGCCGCGGGCGTGCAGGTGGTGGTGTTGCTGGCGCTCTCCGACGACGGTGCTGCGGCGTACGACCACGACAACGCCGCGGCGCTCGCCGCCCTGGGTGTGCCGGCGTTCGCCTGCACGCCGGACGCCTTCCCGGACCTGATCGCGGCGGCGGTGGAGCGCCGTGATCTCCGGGTGTTCGCGGAACGTTCCGGGACGACGGCGCAGGGATGAGGGCGCGGGGTTCAGGGCGGCGGACGGGAAGCGGATCTAGGATGGCGGAATGCCACTTTCCGGGGAGTACGCGCCGAGCAAATCCGACTGGGCGCGCAATCAGGCCGAGACCTACGAGGCGACGGCGGGTGCCGAGGCGAACGAGATCCAGGGCAAGCCGGTCATCGTGTTGACCTCCGTGGGCGCCAAGTCCGGCATGCTGCGCAAGACCGCGCTGATGCGCGTCGAGCACGACGGCCGGTACGCCGTGGTCGGCTCCCTGGGCGGCGCGCCCAAGCACCCGGTGTGGGTGCACAACCTCCGGAAGAACCCGCACGTCGAGTTGCAGGACATGGCGGAGCGGCACGACTACGAGGCGCGCGAGGTCGAGGGCGCCGAGCGCGACGAGTGGTGGGCGCGCGCGGTGCAGGCGTTCCCCAACTATGCGAACTATCAGGAGAAGACCGAGCGGGTCATCCCGGTGTTCGTGCTGACCCGCAAGGACGCCTGACCGCGCGGGAGGCGGGCACCACCAGCGGCGTGCCGGTCTGCGGGTCCTCGATCACCTCGCACGCCAGGCCGTAGACCGAGGACACCAGATCGGCGGTGATGACGGCGGCGGGCGTGCCCTCGGCGACGACCGCGCCGGCCTTCATCGCGATCATGTGTGTGGCGTAACGGGCGGCCTGGTTGAGGTCGTGCAGCACCGCGACGAGGGTGCGGCCCTGCTCGTTGAGGTCCGCGCACAGGTCGAGGATGTCGATCTGGTGGGCGATGTCCAGATAGGTGGTCGGCTCGTCGAGCAGCAGGATGCCGGTTTGCTGGGCCAGCGCCATGGCCATCCAGACGCGTTGGCGCTGGCCGCCGGACAGCTCGTCCACCGGCCTGTCGGCGAGGGCCGTCACGCCGGTGGCGGCCATCGCGGCGGCGACCTCGGCCTCATCCTGCGGTGTCCACTGCCGGAGCAGTCTCTGGTGCGGGTAGCGTCCGCGCGACACCAAGTCAGTGACCGAAATGCCCTCCGGGGCGATGGCCGACTGCGGCAGCAGGCCGAGACGGCGGGCGACTTCCTTCCCCCGATACGACGAGATGGCGGCCCCGTCCAGCACGACGGCCCCGCGACGCGGCGTCAGCAGGCCGGCGAGCGCCCGCAGCAGCGTGGACTTGCCGCACGCGTTGGGGCCGACGATCACGGTGAAGGAACCGTCGGGGATCTCCACCGACAGGTCGGTGGTCACGACCCGGCGGTCATAACCGAGTGTCATGCCGGTGCCGGACAGCCGCGCCATGACACCCCCTTGAGTGGTTAGGCTTGGCTCACCTTACCCGACGGCGGCGCGCGTGCCGGTGCCGGGCACTCCGGGCGGCACTCCGGCAAACGGTCCGGCGGCGGTCCGGCGCCGACGCACCGGGTGGGGATCGCCCGATGGGGGAAAGTACCGCGGCCACCCCCGTGGCGGCATGATCATGGTGGCATGCGCACTCCCCACCAGAGCGTCGACCGGACCGGTGGCCGCCTGCCGGACGGTGCCGCCGCGCCCGCGCACGCTTCGCTGCCGTTGTCCGGTTCCGTCGACGACGGTGACCGGCTGGTCGACGTGGTCGACCTGCTCGCGCTCGACGCCTTCGTCACCGGACGCGAGCCGTTCGGGCGCACCAGCCACCTGGAGAACGTCCGCGCCGACGCGCCCCTGACCACCGACGATGCCCGCGTTGTGCGCGACGCCGCCGAGGAGGACGGGCACGGGCGGCTCGCCGTCGGCGACGGCTGGACGCTGCACGTGACCCGCTGGAAGCAGAGCCGCCGGGCGCGTGTCACGGTGACCGCCACCAGCGCCGAACTGGCCGAGTCCGTGCTCGCCATCGCCATCGAGGACGCGGTCGAGGAACCCGCGCCGGCGTCGGACAGCGTGCCGATCGGTTTCTGGCACTACGGTCCGCACGGGCCGCGGCGGGTGCAACGGGAGATCGACGCCGCCCCGTGGCATCGGATCAGGATGAACTACGCCGAGCCGGTCACCCGTACGTTGGAACGGCTGATGGCCCTCGACGGCTCCACGGTCGACGGACGGCTGCTGCTCCTGCACGGCGAACCGGGCACCGGCAAGACCACCGCGCTGCGGGCGCTCGCGCAGCAGTGGCGCTCATGGTGTCAGGTCGATTGTGTGCTCGACCCGGAGCGGTTGTTCGGCGACCCCGCGTACCTGATGAGCGTCGCGCTCGGCAGCGGCGACCAGGACGAGCCGCGCTGGCGCCTGCTGATGCTGGAGGACTGCGACGAACTGGTCGGCGGGGACGCCAAGGCCGGCGCCGGGCAGCAACTGTCCCGCCTGCTCAACCTCACCGACGGCATGCTCGGCCAGGGCCGCAACGCGCTCATCGCGATCACCACCAACGACGATCTGGGCACGCTGCACCCCGCGGTGGTCCGGCCGGGGCGGTGCCTGGCCAGCATCGAGGTCGGTCGTTTGCCGTACGCCGAAGCGGTCGCGTGGCTGGGCACCTCGGCCGGGATCGGGCCGCACGGGGCGACCCTCGCGGAGCTGTTCGCGCTGCGCGGCGGCACCCGGCCGGTCACCGTGCCGGCCTCGCACGCCGACGGCACCGGCCTGTATCTCTGAGGTTCACTGCGGTTCGAACGTCACCTCGTAGTGCAGCGTCCGGTAGCCCCGGCGGCGATGAAAAGCGGGCACCAGCCGCCCGTGGATGAGCGGGTGCTTGGCGGCGAGCATCGCGCGCACCGCCACCGCCTCCGTCTCGTCGAGCAACCGGGCGTGGCCGGTGACCGCGGGCCCGGTCGGCCGTCCGCGCACGGTGCTGGGCGCCAGGCGTACGTCGGAGAAGTTGCGCAGCCGCTTGGCTTTGCCGGACGCGTCGTACGTGCGGAAGAAGGCGTACCGGCCCTCGTCGTCGACCACGACGTTCACCGGGGTGCCCACCCACGTACCGTCTCGTTTGCGGGTCTGCAGCAGCACGGTCTTCTGACGGCGGAATTGCTCGGCGATCACATCGGGCTCCCGGCGGTCGCGGCGATGTCTGCCCCCGCGACGATAGACCAGCGGCGCGACACCGAGGGTGTGACCGGGCTGGTCAGGCGCCGAAGAGCTCCCGGTACGCCTGCGCCGAGCGCGGATTGGGCCGGCATCCGGCGTCGGTGCGGAACAGGCTGGACTGGACGCCACCGGCCGAGCAGTCGGTGAAGTAGGCCTCGTACGCCAGATCCGCGGCGTGCCGGGCGAACCACTCGTGCATCCACCGGACGAAGTCCGGATTCTCCTGGCCGGCGTCACCGACCGGCGTCACACCCCACTCACCCACCGAGAACAGCTTCCCGTGCGTACGGGCGAAGTCGTACAGCCAGTCCAGTCCCTCCGGCGCCGCGGCGGTCTCGTCGAACGCGTCCCGGGTGGGCGACCACGGATAATGGTCGTAGTTGTCGATTCCCACGATGTCCACATAATCGTCGCCGGGGTAGCAGTTCGTGGACACGCCGCCGCACAGGTCCGCGGGCGTCCGGTGCGCGTTGATCGTCCAGTCCAGCAGCACGTCCGGGTTTGTCGCGCGGATGTTGTCCGCCGCGTGGCGGTAGCACTCGATCCACGCCTGCGTGTCGGTGGCCCGCCAGGCCATGCTCGGCTCGTTGAACTCCCAACCGAGCCGCACCACCGAATCGCCCCGCCGATGGCTCACCATCAGCGCGCCGAAGTCGCGCCACCGGTCGTCGAAGTCGCCGCGGGCACAGCCGGCCAGGTCGTCCTCCGCGCCGGTGGGCACCAGACCCTGCGAAACGACGAGCGCCCCGGCGAAGTCGGCGAACAGGTCGAAGGTCCAGCCGGTCTGCTGGGTCATGCTCGCCCACGAGGTCCGGTCCGTGTACGTCTGCGTCACCCGGCACGGCCGTCCGCGTGCCGCGCAGAACGCGTTGACGTGCGCGCTGTCCAAGACGGGGTCACCGTTCACACCGGACAGTCCGTGCTCCCCCGGCCACTGCCCCACCGTCCGCGGCTGCCCGATGAGCCGGCGCGCCGAGATCGCGGACGCCGGCAGCGGCGCGGCGGTCGGCGAGCCGTGCCGGCGAGCCAGGATGACCACCAGGGTGGCGGCGCCGAGCAGCACCACCGCCACCACGCCGAGGACGAGCAACCGCAAGCGCCGCGACCGCGCCCGCGTGCTGCGTGGATCCGGGCCTGCGTCGGGCATGCTGCGTCTCCAGGTCGAGGCGGCGGATCCCGATCATTGTGCACAGCCTTGCCTAACAACGGTGACCCTTGGCGAAAAGTGCGCTCCTTGGTGGCACGCGACGATACCGGAAAATGTTTTATCGTGGGCCGGGAGACCTGGCAGAAGTGCAAAGGAGCCTCACCATGACTCAGATGATGGCCATGCCGCGTGTGCAGGAGTGCAGCGTCAGCGGGTGCGGCTACAACCACAACGGCTGCACGGCCTTCGCGATCACCATCGGTGGCGCTGGCAGCGAGTGCGACACGTTCGTCGACTCCCCGGTCAAGGGTGGGATCGGGCAGCTCACGGCGCAGGTGGGCGCCTGCAAACGCACCGACTGCGTGCACAACGAGGACCTGGAGTGCCACGCGAGCGCGATCGTCGTCGGCGCGGGCGCCGACCGCGCCGACTGCCTCACCTTCGAAGCGAGGTAAGGCATTCCCGATCCGCCGAATAGCCTCACCCATTTGATCGCCGCGTCCACCGCCATGGGCGCGGCGATCCATTGAACGACGCATTTCGGGTGAGTTTTCCCGCCTGCGGCATGATGGAACGTCATTGAACCTTTTTCAACCTGGCATCGAGCGTCCAAGATCGATCCCGCATCGCCCCGTCGGTCCGCCGATCTTGGACTTGCCGGTCCGACAAATCGGTTATGCCGCCTCAGGCCGGGCACAGGAAGTGCAAGATCGACGAGCGGAGGGACGAGGTGGGACGGGACAGGGCAGGGTGGGACGGGACAGGGCAGGACGAGACGGGACAGGGCAGGGCGAGACGGGGCAGGGCAGGGCGAGACGGGACAGGGCAGGGCGAGACGGGACGGGGCAGGGCGAGACGGGACAGGGCAGGGCGAGACGGGGCCGCCGTGGGGGTGAGACGATCTAGGGTATGACCGAAGACGCACGGGCTCTCGTACTCGGCGGTGGCGGCGTCACCGGTGTCGCCTGGGAGATCGGGTTGCTGCACGGGCTCGCCGAGCGCGGTGTTGATCTGTCCCGCGCCGACCGCTTCGTGGGCACGTCCGCCGGTTCGGTCGTCGCCGCGCAGGTCACCGGCGGCACCCCGCTGGGTGACATCTTCGAGGCCGAGCTCGCCGATACCTCCGGCGACCGTAACGCCGCCATCGGCCTGGGCGTGGTGGTGCGGTTCGTGGCCTCCGCCCTGGTTCCCGGCGATCGGCGGCGTGGCCGGGCGTGGCTGGGACGGGCCGCCCTGCGCGCCTCCACGGTGCCCGAGTCGGCACGCCGCACCGCCATCATGGCGCGCGTGCCGCACGACGCATGGCCGCAGACGGCCGACCTGCGCATCCCGGCGGTCGCCGCGCGTACCGGTGAGGTGCGGGTGTTCGACCGGGACAGCGGCGTCTCCCTGATCGACGCGGTCGCGGCGAGCTGCGCGGTGCCGCTGGTCTGGCCGCCGATGACGGTGGCCGGGGAACGGTACGTGGACGGCGGTGTGCGCTCGATGGCCAATGTGGACCTGGCGGCCGGGTGCGGCCGGGTGATCGTGATCGCCCCGTCCACCGCCACCGTGCGCCGTGGCGACCGGCCCGGCGCGCAGGCTGCCCGGCTCGGCGTGCCCGCCACGGTGGTCAGCCCGGATGCGGCGGCGCGGCGAGCGATCGGTCGCAACCCGCTGGATCCCGACCACCGGGCGGAGGCGGCGCAAGCCGGTTACCGGCAGGCGGCCTCGGCGACCGAGCGGGTCCGCGCCGTCTGGGAGCACAGCAGCCCGCAAAGGTGGTAAACGGCGTCAGCCGCGACGACCCAGGAGCCGCTGCGCCAGGCTCGCCTGGGGCCGCGACCGCTCCTCAGTCCGGTTCGGCGCCACCGGCCGGGCGGGAGCCGGGCGCGCCGACGCCGGCTTCGAGCGCCCGATGGGCTGGTTGTAGTCGGCCGCCGCGATCGCCTCGACGATCTCGGCGTCGCCGAAGTTCTCCGAGCCGGGGATCGACGCCACGAAGCCCACCAGCACCCCGTCGCGCATGATCTGCGCTTCCAGCCCGGCGGTGCCGTCGTTGTCCCAGACGGCTTCGCGGCCGTCGGGCAGGACCACGCGAATCCCGTACTGGGTGATGCCCGCGTGCGGCAGTTTCAGGTGTGCGAAAACGTTGCGCGCCCGCAGGGTGTCCACGACGCGACGTGCCCTTTCGTGTTCCATGCGTCCGACGCTAACCGGCACACCTGTGGGCAGGCTGAACCTCCCCTGGGCCGGCGATGTGACCACGGAGCAGCGCCTCGACCCGGGATCTCGACCCGGGATCTCGACCCGGGATCTCGACCCGCGCGCGAAGCATGACCGCATGCCATCCATGCATGTCACATCGACGGATGTTACTACCCCGTAATGGGAATGTCACCGTGTTTCTTTCCCGGATGCGGTGACTTACTCTGCGGTAACCGAAGCGCTTCGGCCCCCAGCATCCCCCGCGGATATCGGAGGCCACCGATGAACAGACGGCCCGCCGTTCTCGCCTGCCTCGCCATCACGTCCCTACTCACCCTCGTCCTCACCACCGCCGCGAGCCCCGCCCAGGCCGCCTCGGCGTTTGCCGACACCGACTATGTCGCGCTCGGCGACTCGTACTCCTCCGGCGTCGGCGCACCCGGCCAGTCCGGGCTGTGCCTGCGCAGCTCTCGCGGCTACCCGGCGCAGTGGACCGCGGCCAACGACCCGCGCTCGTTCACCAACCTGACCTGCGGCGGCGCCGAAACCGACGACGTGCGCTCCCTGCAGGTGCCGTTCATGAGCAGCGGCACCGACCTGGTGTCGATCACCATCGGCGGCAACGACGCGGGCTTCGCCCCCACGGTGATCTCGTGCACCGTGGGCAGCGACGCGGACTGCCAGCGCGTCGTGGACGACGGCCGTGACTACATCACCGACGAGCTCCCCGCGGACCTGGACGCGACGTACGCGGCGATCCGGCGCCGTGCCCCGCATGCGCACGTGGTCGTGCTGGGATACCCGGTGCTCTTCGACACCTCGTCCGCCTCGTGCGGCATCGGCGGGATGAGCCTGACCAAGCGCCGCGCGCTGAACGACGGGGCCCGGCTGCTCGACGACACCATCGCGGCGCGGGCGCAGGCCGCCGGCTTCACCTTCGCCGACGTGCGTGACCGGTTCGCCGGCCACGGCGTGTGCGGCCCCAGCCCATGGATCAACGGACTGACCCTGCTGCCGCCGACCGACTCGTTCCACCCCAACCAGTCCGGTTACACGTACGGGTATCTGCCCGCGCTGAGCGACGCAGCCGGCTGACGGCCCGCCCGGGGAGGGACCGGTCCCGCGGCCGGACCTCCCACCTGCCCCACGCGTCCCGGCCGTCACGGAGCCGTCCGGCGACGGTTGCAGTCCCCGCGAACCGCCTCCGCGCACCCGCACACCGCTTGATGATGATGGGCATGGGTGTCATGGCTTATCCGCTCCGGTACGCGCTCGCCGACCTCGCACATGCCCTGAGCCGGGCCACACACGATCCGTACGACGTGCAGGTCATCGCGGCTCAGGCGGCGGCCGACATGATCGGCGACGGCGCCGCGGTGGTGCTGCTCGGCGACGACGGCCGGTACGGCCCGATCGCCGCCACACACCCGGACGACGAGGCGGCGCGCCGGTTGGCCGTGTGGCTGGACCGCCACGGTGACGCGCCGGACGACGACTTCTCCGCCACGCTCGCCGCCGGGCGCCGGCCGATCGTGGCGTCCGCCGAGGGCTCCGCGCCGCTGACCGAGCTGCCCTCGCGCACCGACTCCGGCCCGGCGCCCGCCGTGTACGCCGCGGTGCTGTGCCCGGTGATCGTGGACAACGCGTACGCCGGATACCTGATCCTGACCCGCGGCGCGCCCGGCGGTTTCTACGCCGCCGCGGAGGTCGAGCTGGCCCGCGACGTCGCCGGGGAGCTGGCGCTGGCGGTGTCCTCGGCCCGCGCGACGCGACGCCTGCGGCGCAGCGAGGAGAAGTACCGCCGGGTGCTGGAGACCGTGCCCGAGGGGGTGCTCCAGCTCGACACGGAGGGCGTCACGACGTACGCGAACGAACCGATCGGGGTGGTCCTCGGGCTGCCACGCGAGCAGTTGGTCGGGCTGCCGCTACGGGGCTTCCTGGACAAGGTGGGTCAGCAGGAGCTGAACCGGCGGCTCACCGAATGCCAGGCCGGTCGGTCCACGGTCGGCGCCGCCCGGCTGATGCGGGCCGACGGCTCCCGGCGCAGCGCGCGGATGAGCATGATGCCGCTGACCGACGACCACGGCGCGTTCGGCGGCGTGGTGTGCATGATCACCGACACCACCGACCACATCGACGCGCGTGGGCTCAAACGACAGCTCGACCACCTGCGGCGGCTGGACAGCCTCGGTCAGTTGATCGGCGGGCTGTCGCACGACTTCAACAACCTGCTCACCGTGGTGTCCGGGTCGGCGGAGATGCTGGCCGGGGCCGCCGCCGAGGGATCCGAGCAGCACCGCCTGGCCACCGACATCCTGGAGGCGGTGGACACCGGGCGGACCCTGACGCACCAGTTGCTCGCGTTCGGTCGCAGCGACGGCGGTCGCCCGGAGATCATCCCGGTCCCGGATCTGCTCACCGACGTGCAGAGCCTGTTCAGCCGTACGCTCGGCGAGCACATCGGCCTGGACATGGCGTTCGGCCCGGACGTGTGGGCGGTGCGCGCCGAGCGGGGCCCGCTGGAGCAGGCGCTGGTGAACCTGGCCGCGAACGCCCGCGACGCGATGCTGCACGGCGGCATGGTGCGGGTGGCGGCGAGCAACGAGACCGTCGCGGCGGGGCAGCTCGGCGAGGACACCCCGGGCGGCCGGCTGGTGCACCTGGTGGTCCAGGACACCGGCGTGGGAATGAGCGACGAGACCCGGCAGCGGGCGCTGGAGCCGTTCTTCACCACCCGGGCGACCGCCGCCGGCCTCGGCCTGGCCACCACCGCCGGGATCGTGCGGGCCGTCGGCGGGCACATCACGCTGGAGTCGCAGCCGCGGATCGGCACCACGGTGCATCTCTATCTGCCGGCCGCCGAGCAGCGGCCCGGATCGGCGACCGCGCACGAGGCCACCCGGTCGGTGATCGGCCGGGTGCTGATCGTCGAGGACCAGCCGGAGGTGGGGCGGCTGGTGCAGCGGCTCATCGAGCCCGCCGGGTACGCCATCACGGTGGCCACCGACGCGCTGGAGGCGGTGGCGCAGGTGGCCGCGGGCGCGCACCCGGATCTGCTGATCACCGACGTGGTGATGCCCGCGATGACCGGTCCGGAGTTGGCCGCCGCGTTGCGTACGCACCGGCCGGAGCTTCCGGTGCTCTACATGTCCGGGTACACCGCGGCCTCGCTCGGCCCGCAGTTGGAGCTGGACGACAACAGCATGCTGGTGGAGAAGCCGTTCACCCGATCCACGCTGCTCGGCGCGATCCGGTCGCTGTGCGGGCCGCAACCGGTCAGGCCAACGGATTGATCTCCAGCATCCGCGCCAGCCGGCCGGTCACCTGGCGGGCCTCGATGTGCAGGCGGGCGATGTTCAGCCCTTCGTCGCCCAGCACCGCCAGCAGGGCCAGCTCGCCGATGCCGTACACGGCGAGGTAGCCCTTGTGGTTGCGGATGGTGCATTCGTGGAAGCCGCCCTGGTTCAGCGCGTTGCCGCAGGTGCGGCTGATCCCGTGCGCGCCGGCCGCGAGCGCCGCCAGGTCGTGCGGCTCGGCGCGATTCAGCGTGTCGTGCAGGATCAACAGGCCGTCCACGCCGGCGACGACGCAGCCCTGCACTCCGGTGACCTGGTGGCGCAGCGCCGCCAGTTCACCGCGGATGTCCTGGTAAGGGTCGGTGGTGCTCTGCACGGGCGTCTCTCTCGGGTCGTGGTCGTCAGAGGTGCCGCAGCGTGCCGAGGATCCGGTCGAGCACCGCGTCCTCGGTGGTGAACGGCTGACTCAGCAGGAAGAACCAATCGTTGGGCACGGCGGCGGTGGCCGCTGCGGGTGGCGCATTGTTGCGGCCGGACCGCCGCCGTGGCAGGTGGGCCGGGGCGGGGCCGGGATCGGGATCGGGCTCGGCTTCCCCGGCGGGGGCGGGCGCGGCGGGCGCGCCTCGCTCGTTGGCGATCATCTTGAACTCGTGCCGGGCCAGCGCCAGGCTCGCGGTCGTGCGCCGCAGCACCAGGCAGGCGACCAGGTCGGCGCCGTCGGGTCCGCGAACCAGCCGCAGCACGTGGAAGTAAGCGGCGCTGGTGATCAGCACGTCGCCGAACTCGTCATCCGGGTCCGTCAGCTCGACCAGCGCCAGCGCACCCCGCGCCACGCCGACGGCGGCGTCCGCGTCCAGTCGGCCGGGCGCCGGCGCTCCGCCGGCCCAGACGACCTTGCGGTCGGCCACCGCGACCAACGCCGCCGCGACGGCGCCCGCGATGGTGAGCGCCTTCTCCACCTGCATGGCCGTCAGGCGCCGAAGTCTGCGTCCATCTGCTTCATCACCATCCGGGCCTGGGCGAACAGCATGCCGATGTTGGCCTGCCGCCGGCAGGCCACGGCGGCCACCAGGTCCGGATGCCGCGCGCTGCGCAGGAACAGGTGCACCAGGTCGTCGGTGTTGACCAGCATCTCCTGGAAGTACGGGCGGTCACCGGCGGCGCCACCGCGGAACACGTCCTCGATGATCCGCACGTTGCGGCCCTGCAACAGGTCGAAGGTCGCCGCCGCCAGCAGGTCCAGGTCGTCGTCCGGCCGTTCCTCCAGGGTGTCGACCGCGAGCAGCATGCCGGTCGACATGTCCACCAGCGCCGCGGTGATGCACTCCGGCACCTGCACGCGGAACGTGGCGACCGAATCGGTGACGATCTGCGACATGCTCCGGGTCGGCGCCTCGTCGACGGCGGTCATACCTCGAGTTCCGCTTCGATCTTGCGGAGCTGGTGCCGGGCCATCCCCAGGTTCGCCCGGCTCTTGTTCAACGCCAGGTACAGGAAGAAGGAGCCGCCGCCGCGCCGGTTGTCCAGCAGGCGGATCAGGTGGTACTGGCTGTCCAGGGTGATCAGGATGTCCTCGATGGAGTCGCCCAGCGCCAGCATCTCCAGGGCGCGCATCTTGGCGCGCACCACGTCGGTGTTGGCGGCCGCGGCCACGTTCATGTCCATGGTCGGCGAGCCGCCCATGACACCCAGCGTGAGACCGCTGGTGTAGTCGACGAGGGCCACGCCGACGGCGCCCTCGATGGCCATCGCTTCCTTCATGGAAGTCTCGATGTTCGCCACGTGTCCTCCGGGGAACCGGGACCCCGATCGTCACGGTAAGTGATGACATCCGAGGCCCAAGCGGATCTTTGCGGGGGCAACACTGACACACCCAGACCGCCACAGCGTGTGATGCGGTATGCAATCCGTGCAGGTCAAGCCCATCATCCCGAAGAGGTAGGCCGATCGTACGAGATCCGGCCGCAACGGCCGATGGACAGCGCCGGTCCGGTCAGACGCGAATCGACGCAGCCCACGCGAGCAGGTGAAATGCCTGTGCCTCCGGTGACGTTCCGGGGCCGTCGAAGGCCGGTGCGCCGCAGGCGCCACGAACCACGCCGTATCTGTCGATCCGGCGGGTGGCGGCGGCCAGCAGATCCCGCCCGGTGACCGCGTACGCCGCGGGCAACCAGCCGTCCGCAGCGCCGGTGAGGGCCGCGTAGGCGAACATCTGCGCAGCATTGGTCTCCACGAAGGTGGTGTCGTCGTCCAGCACGTCGTGGAACAGCCCGTCGGACCGGCGGCGCAGCGCCAGGCAGGCGTCCAGCACCTCCCGCCCGTGCGCGGGCAGGTCGCTGTCGCGCAGTTGCGGGGCCTGGCGCAGCGCCCGCGCGAGGCCCGCAACCACCCAGCCGTTACCGCCGCCCCAGTGTTCGCCACGCCGCGCGGCGCCGATGTCCTCGGCCCAGACCGCGGCGTAGCGGCCGTCCCGGCACAGCCGGCGCCGATGCCCGTGCGCCTGGGCGACCGCGAGGTCCAGATGCCCGGCGGCGGCCAGCGGCGGCACCACCATGTACACCGTGTCCGCCCACACCTCGCGCCCGCCCAGCACATGAAACAGAGTGCCGTCGGCGGCACGCGGAGCGCGGTGGACCAGCCAGTCGATCTGCCGGTCCGCAGCTTCGGTGAAGCCACCGGCCCGGGCCGCCTCCGCGCAGGCCGCGCCGTTGACCGCGTTGTCGTCCGCGCCGCCCAGGCGACCGTCCGGGGCCTGCCGGGCGACCGCCGACTCGGCCAGCAAACGGGCCAGATCGGCGCGGCCGCCGTCCAGCGCGGCCTGCGCGGCCACGCCCTGTTCCCAGGACTGCCGCTGCATGGCCAGCAGGGCGGTCCAGACGCGGTCCTCGGGCGGCGCGGCGTCGGTCATCGCGCCAGTGTCCCGCAGGCGAACCAGTGTCCCTCAGGCGAACAGGGCACTGACCGACTCGCCGTTGTGAATCCGGCGTATCGCCTCGGCCAGCGCCGGGGCCACCGACAGCACGGTGAGCTTGTCGGTGTGCTCGGACCGCGGGATCGGCACGGTGTTCGTGCAGACGATCTCCTCGACGTCCTTCTCCGCGGACAGCCGTTCGATCGCGCCCGCGGCGAACAAGCCATGCGTGCAGGCCACCCGGACGCTGCGGGTGTTGCGCTCGCGCAGCCGGTCGAGCAGTTCGAAGACCGTGCTGCCCTTGGCGATCTCGTCGTCCAGCACGATCACGTCACGGTCGGTCACCTCACCGATCACGGTGCTGATCACCACCTTGTCGTCGGCGTAGCGCTGCTTGGCACCGGCGGCCACCTCGATGCCGAGCATCCGGGCGAACGCCGCCGCTTCCTTGGCGTTGCCCAGGTCCGGCGAGACCACCACGGTGTTGCTCAGGTCGTAGCCGCGGAAGTGGTCGGCCAGCTCACGCAGCGCGTGCAGGTGGTCCACCGGGATGCTGAAGAAGCCGTGCACCTGCGGCGAGTGCAGGGTCATCGCGAGCACCCGGTCCGCACCCGCGGTGGTCAGCAGGTCGGCCACCAGGCGACCGCCGATGGAGATCCGCGGCGCGTCCTTCTTGTCGCTTCGCGCGTACGCGTAATGGGGAAGAACGACCGAGATGCGCCCGGCGGAGGCGCCACGGGCCGCGTCCAGCATGAAGAGGAGCTCGACCAGATTCTCCTGTACGGGCGGGACCAGCGGCTGGATCAGGAACACGTCCCGCTCCCGGCAGTTGCCCTGGAGCTGGACCTCGATGCAGTCGTTGGCGAACCGGGAGACCTTGGCCGGCAGCAGCGGCACGCCCAGGTGCTCACAGATCTCGGCGGCCAGGTCGGGATGGGCACTTCCGGTGAAGACGGCGATGTCGCGCACGGGCACCACCCTAGAAGGCGGACCCGTGACACGGACGGGTGACCTTGGCCCGCTAGCGTGAGCGGCATGAACGGATTGGCCGTCGCCTGTCGCCGGGTGGTCCACATCTACCGCGCCGAGGCGGGTGACGTGGTCGCGCTGGCCGGCGTCGACCTGTCCATCGCGCCCGGCGAGACGCTCGCCCTGGTCGGGCCGTCCGGCTCCGGCAAGTCCACCCTGATCTCCCTGCTGGCGGGCCTGATGCGGCCCTCCGCGGGACGGATCAACATCGGCACGTACGACATGGGCCGGCTCTCCGACAGCGAGATCTCCCGGCTGCGCGGCACCGAGATCGGCGTGGTGCTGCAGGGCGCGGCGCGCAACCTGCTGCCGTATGCGACGCTGCACCGCAACATCTGGCTGGCGCAGCGGCGTGCGGCGCACACGCGCGGCATCACGCTGGACGACCCGGACCGCATCCTGGACCTGGTGGGGCTGCCCGGCCAGGGCCGATCCCGGCTCGCCGACCTGACTCCCGGCGCCCGGCAGCGTGCCGCGCTGGCCGTGGGCGTCGCGGCGGGACCGGGACTGCTGCTGGTGGACGAGCCGACCAGCCGGCTGGACACGCACGGCCGGGACGAGGTGCTGGCCGCGATGGAGACGGTCAACCAGGAGCGGCAGACCACCGTCGTGGTGGTGACCCACGACAACGAGGTGGGCGCCCGGCTGGGACGGGCGGTCACCATCCGCGACGGCCGGGTCGGCTCCGAGGGGCGCGGCGGTCAGGACTTCGCGGTGGTCGCCGGCGACGGCACCGTGCAGTTGCCGCCCGACGTGCTGGGCGACTACCCGCCGGGCACCCTGTTCACGGTGCAGCACGACGACGGCGAGGTCACCCTGGTGCCGGGCGGCACCGAGCCGGCGCCCTGACGGTGGCGCTTCCACGGGCGGCGGCGGGCGGCGGGCCACGTCACCCTCCGGGCGGCGCCTCGCGCGTCCATTGCGCCACGCCGTCGCGCAGGTGCAGCTCCCGGTCGCACAGCGCGGCGGCGTCCGGGTCGTGAGTGGCCAGCACCACCGCCGCGCCGCGGTCCGCTTCGGCGCGCAGCAGATCCATCACCCGTTGGCGGTTCGCCGCGTCCAGTTCGCTTGTCACCTCGTCGGCCAGCACCACGTCACCGCGCAGCGCCAGCCCGCGGGCGATCGCGGCGCGCTGCTGCTGGCCGCCGGACAGTTCCTCGATGAGCTGGTCGCCGTGCCCGCTCAGGCCCACCTTCTCCAGGGCCGCCTGGGTGTCCCGGCGCGCCTGTGCCGCCGTGCCCCCGGCCGCGATCACCGCGACCACCACGTTCTCCGCCGCGGTCAGGATCGCCGCGAGCCCGTTGTCCTGCGGGATCAGCACCACGCCGCGGGACACCGCGTGGTCCCGGTCGCCCAGGTCCGTCCCGTCCACCGTGGCGCGTCCGGACACCGGCGGCAGCAGCCCGGCCAGCGCCCACAGGAGGGTGGTCTTGCCGGCCCCGGACGGGCCGGTCACCGCGAGCACCTCACCGGGCCGCACGGTCAGCGAGACGTCGCCGAGCACCGGGTCACCGCCGGCGTAGGCGATGGTGGCCGACGCGAGGGTCAACGTCGTCATGGCACCTCCCTGAGGGTTCGGCGGCCCGCCGCGTACGCGACCACGGCCAGTACGGCGAGCATCACGGCACCGGTCGCCGCCAGCACCGGCGGCTGCGGCCATCCGGGCAACGGCAGCGGCGGCGGGTCCAGGCCGGCCAGCGGCAACGCCCAGCCGGTCAGCCCCCACCCGGCCAGCGCGGTGGCCAGGCCCAGCACGGTGGCCACCACGACAAGCGCCGGGTAGGTCCCGAGGGTGGCCCGGCGCACCGGCGGACGCGGCAGTCCCTGGGCACGCAACGCACGCAGGTCCGCCACATGCCGGGCCCGGTCGACGCTCGCGGCGAGGATCAGCGCGCCCGCCGCGAGCGCGGTCGCCAGCACCGCGGCCAGCACGGCGAACCAGAGCGCGATCGCCGGGCCCTGCCGATCCAACTGATCGCGGACGTGGTCGGCGCGCACGTCCCGGACCACCACCAGACCGCGGCCGGCCAGCGCGTCGACGATGCCCGGCGGGGCGCCCGCCGCCAGCCACACCTGCGGGTCGTCGACGGCCGAGGCGTCGGTGGAGACCCGGTCCAGATATTCCATGTCGACTAGGGCGGACCCGAGCCCCGACACGGGCACCACCGCCGGGTGCGCCACCGTGGTGGCCGGCACGTCACCGCCGTCGAAACCGGCGATGCGCTCCCCCGCGTCGCCGGACCACGCCACCGGCAGTGGCCACGGGGTGTCCACGGGTTGCACGAACGCGCCGTCGCCCAGTCCGTTCGGCGCGTTCAGCGCGATGCGCAGCCCGTCCGGGGCGGTGGTGAGCCTGCCGTAGGCGTTCAGCCGCCAGCGGCCCGTGTCGGCCAGCGCCGCGGCGGACAGCGCCGGCCGCACCGGGTTGACGCTGCGCAGCCCGTGCAGCACCACCTCGCCGCTGACGCCGGCCACGCCGATGCCGGTGGTCAGCGCCACCGCGTTCAGCCGGCAGCCCTGCCGGCACACCGGCACCCGTTGCTGATAGGTCCAGGGTCCGGAGCGCAGGTCTCCGAAGTGGACGATGGTGTCGCCCAAGCCGGTCACCGAGGACAACACCAGCGACAGCCGCACCGGCTTGTCCGGCTGCAGGCCGGTGGCGGTGATGTCGGCCGTGACGTCCCGCCCGGGGATCACCACCGGGGCGGGCGTGGCCGGGCGCAGCGCCCGCGCGGTGGCCCCGGCCGGGTCCCCGCCGGGCGCCCAGTGCGCGACGGCGGCCAGCCGTGTCGAGTCCACCGCCAGCCCCGCCGACGGTTCACCGGCGCCCACCGGAGGCAGCGGCACCACGGCCATCGCGTACCGGCCGCCGGGGTCGGCGCCGCGCACCGCGGAGAGCAGTTGCTGCCGGCCCACCGGTTCCATGGTGAGCACCCGGTCGGCGCCGGTGCCCAATTCGGCCACCACCCGCCGGCCGCGCGCCGCCACGTCCACCGCGCAGGCGGCATACCCGGCGACCGCCACGGCGGCCACCAGCAGCGCACACAGCCGGGCCGCACCCGGCCGCCGGGACAGGGGGAAGGCGGCCAGCGCCAGGCCGAGCCGGCCGCGGATCAGCGCCCGGCCGGCGACTCGGGTGATCGCCAGGGTGACCAGCCGCGCGAAGATCAGCGCGAGGGCCAGCATCACGAAACCTGCCGCGAACATGCCCACCCCGGTGAGCGACCCGCCGGACAGCAGCGGTTGCAGGCCGGTCACCACGGCCACCAGCGCCACCGCCGCCTCGACCGCCAGCGCGCGCCCGCCGCCGGCCGCCAGCACGGTGCGGCGCAGCAGGTCGGCGACCGGGCTCGCGATCTGCCGGCGTTGCGCGAGCAGCGCGGCGGCGACCGCGGCCAGCAACGCGGGCGGCGCGTTGCGCAGCGGCGCGATCCCGGCGTCCACGCCCACGCCCGGAAAGCGCCACGCCGCCACCGCGTCCACCAGCAGTTGACCCGCCAGGCATCCGGCGACCGCGCCCGCGCCGATGGCGAACAGGCTTTCGCCGCAGGCCAGCCACCAGCGGTGCCACCGGCGGGCGCCGCGCAACGCGACCACCGCCAGCTCGGGACGCCGGCCCTGCGTGCTGTATCCCACCGCGAGGAAGATGCTCAGGCAGGCGAGCAGTACCAGGGGCACGGCAAGCACCGGGACGATCAGGCGAGCGGCGGCGCGGCCCGCGTCGATGCGGTCCAGCATCTGCGGGATGCGGGTCCGCACGACCAGTCCGGCGCCCAGGTCGCCCGCCTGGTCGCCGACGCCCGTCAGTTGCGTGCGCAGTGCGCCCAGGTGGTCCACCGCCAGCGCGGCGGACCCGGCGAACCCGTCCACCGACACGTCGGTGCTGCCGTGGTCCATGGCCTGCAGGGTGGCCGCGTCGGCGAACACCGGCTCGCCGGGCCGGTCGCCGGCGTCCCGGGCGAAATATCCGTGCGCGCCCCAGTACGTGTCCTGCGGGTCACTCACCCGGTAGGTGCCCACCACGGTGAGGTCACGCGGCTTGCCGTCGGTCAGGAATCCGGGATGCCGCGGGTCCGGGTTGAACCGCGCCGCGGTCAGCGTGATCGGGTCGCCCGCGGTCAGCGACAGCCGCCCGGCGGCCCGCACGCCGATCACCACTTCACCCTCGCCGATCATGCACCGGCCGGTGGCCATGCGCAGGTGGGCGCAAGCGTCCTGCCGGTAGACGAAGCGGGACCGCACCATCGCGGTCGGTTCGATGCCGACGGTGGGGTACTCCGCGGCATACACGTAGCTGAAGCCGGGCAGGTCGAGCAGGGCACCCGCGATGTCGTCGAAGCCGAATGCCTCCTGCTCGCCGGAGCGCTGGTTCTGCGTGGCGGACACGGTGAGCGCCCGCTCCGCCGGGGTGGCGGTGGCCACTTGCCCGGCCGCGACGGCCCGGTCGGCGGCCCGCACGTATGCCGGCGCGGCGACCGCGGCGGCCACCGCGAGCAGCGACAGCAGCGCCAGCGTGACGGCCTGCCCGCGCCGGTGCCACATCATGATCGCAACGATGCGGATCATGCCCCGCCCTCCGCGCCGGCGCCGCGCCCGGACAGCCGACGGATCAGCGGACGCGCCGCCAGCCACGCCGTGGGGGCGAGCACGGCCAGCGCGATCACCGCCGCCGCGGCGAAGGCGCCGCCGCCCAGCGGATCGGGCGGGATGACGATCCGCCAGCCGTCGGTGAACGGCGCCGTGCGCACCTGCGCCGCCGCCCCTGCCGCCACCGCCGCGAGCAGCCCACCCAGCCAGGCGGTGACGATCAGGACGGCCGGTCCGGCATACCCGGCCGTCGCCGCGACACGCCGGGACAGCCCCTGGGTCCGCAGGGCGGCCAGCCGGGCGAGTTGCGGTTCCCGGTCCACCGCGGCCACCACCGCCACCGCCGCGGCGGCCAGCAGCAGCGCCAGGCCCGCCGCCAGCAGCGCGTACTCGACCGCGGCGGCCGGGCCTTGCACGCCGAGCCGGGCGGCGCGGGCGGCGACGGTCTGGTCGGCGGCCACCGTGAGGCCGTTCGTCGTCAGGGCGTCCACGACCGACGGCGGCGCGTCGGCGGCGAGCCACACCTGGAACGTGCCGCCGGTCTCCGCGCCGGCCGCCAGCAGACGTGCGGTGTCCAGGTCCACCAGCACACCGGTGGCGCCGAGCACCGGCAGCACCGACGCGGTGCCGGCCACCCGGACCGGGGTCAGGCCGGGGCCGACCGCGAACAGCGCCGGGTCGGTGAACCGCCAGGTCTCCGGCGGCGCGCCGGCAAGCACCACGGGCACCGGCAGCGGGGCCGCGCGGGCGTACACGTCACCGGTCGCCGTGCCGTATTCGCGCGCCCGCACGTCGGTACGCAGGCGCAGGCTGCGGCCGGCCACCGAGACGTCCAGCGCGGCGCCGTTCACGCTCGGCCGCCATCGGATGATGTCGCCGAAGGCGGCCCCGTCCAGCAGCTCGCCGGCCGGGTCCCGCTGGGCCAGAGACGACAACCGGACCTCGGTGCCGGAGCCGGACATGGTGAACCCGACCAGGCGACAGCCCGGCCCGCCCCCGCACACCGGCACCGGGGTGGATACCCGGTGCTCCCCCGGCGGGACCGCACCGAACACGGCGGTGACGCGGGTGCCGTCGCCCTCGTTCTGCAGGACCGCAGCGAGCGTGACCGGCGCGTCGGAGTCGTTGCGCACGCCCAGCACCAGAGCGCGCCCGGTGACCACCGGCGGCGTGTGCACGGGACGGGCCGCCCGGGTCGCCGCCGGCAGCGCGTCTACCGGCCCGTACTCGGGACGCCAGCGAGCCACCGCGGCCAGCCGGGAAGTGTCCACCGCCAGCACCGGCGGGTCGCTGGACCCGTCCACCACCGCGGCCATGGCGAACCGCCCGGCGGGGTCGGCGCGGCGGACCGCGTCCTCCAGCACGGTGCGGTTGTCCGCCTGCACGGTCAGCACTCGCGACGCGCCCAGCTCCACCGCCGCCCGGTCGACACGCGAGGTGCGCGCCGCGGCCCAGCCTCCGGCGGCCGTCACGAACACCGCGACCACGGTGGTGACGAAGGCGAAGACGCGGTCGGTACCGGGCTGGCGGGAGACGTGCACGGCGACCAGTCCGGCGCGCAGCCGCCCGGCCCGCAGCGCCGCCCCGCCCACCGCATCGGCGACCCGGGACAGCACCCGTGCCAGCAGGACCGCGACGGCGAGCGCGACCAGGCCCGGCGCGATCAGCCCGACACCGGAGTCGGCGCCGCCGGAGCGGGCCTGGTAGGTGGCCGCCGCGGCGAGCGCCAGCAGGGTCAGGTCGATCAGGTCGGCCCGCCAGTCGCGGCGGCCCACCGTGACCCGGCGCAGCAGGGTGGCCACGCTCAGCCGCAACGCCAGCCCTTCCACCGCGGTCACCACCAGCAGGCCACCGGCCAGCACCGCGCCGGCCGTCGCGGCCGACCAGGCCAGCACCGTCGCGCGGGCGCCGTCGGACACCGGCCCGGCCAGCAGGCGCACGATCAGGGCTCCCAGCGGCAGCCCGAGCAGCAAGCCGCCGATCATCGGAAGCAGGTGCTGGCCCAGGATCAGCCGCAGCATCGCCGGCCGTCCCACCCCGCGCAGTTTGAGCAACGCCGTGTCGGCGCGGCGGTCCCGCCCGGTGTACCGGGTGGCGAGGGCGATCGCGAACCAGCCCAGCAGCAGCACCTGGCCCAGCGCCACCAGCACGCTGCGCCGGATCGCCGCCCGGTCCCGGGCGATGGTCGCCAGCAGGTCACCCGTCGCGTCGACCAGTTGCAGGTCCTGCGCGCGCAGGCGACGGTCCGCCTCGGCCAGCGCCGCGCTCAGCGTCCGCACCCCCTCGCGCAGCCGGGCCTGCGGCACCACCGTGTCGTACGCGAGGGTGGGCTGCCACAGCGGACGGCGCGCAAAGGTGTCCAGCGGGGTGAACAGCGGCTCGAAGCCGTCGTCGGCCCGGAACAGCTTGTCGCTCCAGTACGCGCCGGAGGGATCGGCGATGCGGTACAGCGCCACCACGCGCAGCCGCAGCGGTTCCGTGCCGGGCGCCGACCGGACCGTCATGGTGTCCCCGGCCACGAGGTCCAGTTGCTGCGCCGCCGCACGCTCCAGGGCCACCTCGCCGGCCGCGGCGGGGCATCGCCCGTCGAGTTGCGCATGGTCGCAGAACCCCGCGCGGTAGCTCACCGCGATGGCCGGGGCCTGCACGCCGTGCGGCACCGTCATCGCCAGGGTCATGCCCAGCGCCGGAGCCGAACCGTCGACCGGCAGGTTGGTGGTGGCCGCCGTGGCGAAGGCGTCAAGCGCCGCGCGGGGATCGCCGTCGGTGTCCGCGACCCGGCGCACCGACAGCGTGCGCTGCTCGGCGGGTGCGCCCCGGACGTCCGCGGCGGCGGCCCGCTCACCGGCGGCCTCGCTGTACCACGGCCCGGCGGCCGCGGCCACCGCCACCAGCGCGGTCAGCGCCAGCACCGCGGACACCTGGGCGGTGCGGGTCCGCGCCGCGCCGAGGATCAGCGCGAACATACGGCCACCCCCACCATGATCGGTGTGGCACGTTACACCGTCGGCGGACGGCCCGGCTCAGAGCCAGCCGCGGCGTTTCAGGTACGCGTAGAGGATGCCGGCCGAGACCAGGATGAGCGCCAGGCTGACCACGAAGCCGGTCGTGGTCCCGTATCCCCAGTAGGGCAGGTTCTGGCCGAAGAATCCGGTCAGCGCGGTCGGTACGGCGATAATCGCGGCCCAGGCGGCGAGCTTGCGGGTCACCACGTTGAGCGCGTTGCTCTGCTCGTTGAGGTCCGCGTCGAGCAGCCCGTTGATCCGGTCGCGGGCGCCGTCGATGGTTTCGGTCGCGCGCCGGGCGTGGTCGTCCACGTCCCGGAAGTACGGCGTGAGGCTCTCATCCACCAGCCCGGTGTCCGGCCGCAGCATCTGAGCGATCAGATCCGCCATGGGTTCCACCGGCCGGCGCAGGGCGGCGAGCGTCTTGCGCAGCCCGAACCCGTACATGCGGACCGGCCGGGGCGCGCCGCCCTCGTCGAGCATGTCGTCCTCGGTGGCGTCCATCGCCTCGTCCAGGCTGCGAGCCGCGTCGTACTGGCCGTCGACCACCACGTCGAGCATGCCGTAGACCAGGAAGCCGACGCCGCTGGTGGCGCTGAGCTCGATGTCCGCGTCCCAGCGGCGCATCAGCGCCTCCAGGTCGCCCGGCGACTTGTGCACCGTGATCAGCGCGCGGGACGTGATGAACGCGCTGATCTCGGTCTGCTGCATGCTGGGCACCGGCCCGTCGGTCCGCACGCGGACCTCGTACACGTTCATGAAGAGGTGATCGGGATAACGGTCCAGCTTCGGACGCTGGTGGTCATGCACCGCGTCCTCGACGGCCAGCGGGTGCAGCCCGAACTCCTCCTGGACCGCGCGCAACCCGTTCTCGTCCGGGTCGTACAGGTCCAGCCACAGAACCGCGTCCGGATTGTCCTTCAGCAGGCCGGCGATCTGGTCGGTGGCGAAGTTCTCCGCGATGACCTTGCCGCCCTCGTAGAGACGGGTGTGCGTCGGGCATACAGGTTCCACGCCGTCACTATGCCCCAAGGTCCGCCCGGTCATCCCTGCTCCCGGCCGCGAACGGGGGCCCGGTGACTTCCGCGCTGTCCGGGTTCGTGCTCATCGGTGCCATCGTGCTGGCCGGCTGGGCGGCGCGCCGCTGGAGCGGCCTGCCGGACGACGCCCAGGCGGTGCTCGGCGGCCTGGCCTACACGGTGCTGTCGCCGTGCCTGCTGTTCACCGCCGCCGCCGGCGCGGATCTGCACCTGCTGCTCAGCGAGCCGCTGCTGGTGTCCGCCGCGGCGGCCGGCATCTGCTTCGGCTCGCACGTGCTGGTGTCGTGGCTGGCGCCCGGCGAGCGCACGCCCGGGGCGACCGTCACCGGGGCGCTGGCCGCCGGCTATGTCAACGCCAACAACATCGGCATCCCGGTCGCCACGTACGTGCTGGGTGACGCCACCCTGGCCGTACCGATCATCGTGCTCCAGGTGCTGATCATCACCCCGCTGGTGCTGGCGTTGCTGGAGGCCGCCACCACCGGCCGGGTGTCCCCGCGTGCCATCCTGGCGGCGCCGCTGCGCAATCCCCTGGTGATCGCCGTCGCCCTGGGCGTGCTGGTCTCCGCGTTCGGCCTGCATGTGCCCGCGATCGTCGCGCGGCCGGTGGCCACCATCGGCGCCGCGGCGGTGCCGGTGGTGCTGATCGCCTTCGGCATGTCGCTGTCCGGGCGGCGGGTGCTCGCCGCGCGCCACGACCGGGTGCCGACCATCGCGGCCGTGATCCTGAAGATCGTCGTCATGCCGGTGGTGGCGCTGACCCTGGCCCTCGCGCTGGGCCTGCCGCCGCAGATCCGGTACGCGGTCACCGTGCTTGCCGCGCTGCCCACCGCGCAGAACGTGTTCCTGTTCGCGCAGCGCTTCGGTGCCGGGCTGACGCTGGTGCGGGATGCCACGTTCCTGTCCACGGTGGGTTGCGTGCCGGTGCTGCTGCTGACCGCGCTGTTGCTGGGCTGAACCCGGGCCCGTCGCCTCAGCGGTGTGTGCAGACCTGCTTCGACGTGGCCACCCGGTCGGTGGTGTAGACCACGGCGACCGTGAAGCAGTAGTTCTCCGCCTCGTTGAGGCCGTACACGACATAGTTGGTGGTGCCCGCCGGCAGTTGCTGGAAGGCCCGCTGCTCCTGGCCCACCCGGCCGCCGGAGATCAGCACCGGCCCTTCGGAGTCGTCCGGATACCCCCAGGTCAACGAGACGCTGTCGTGGTTGTCGCGCAGCTTCACCGCGGTCGGCGCGGCGCCATCGGGCGCCCCGGAGGTGGGGGTGATCACCACCGGCGGGGACGCGGGCGCTGACGATGCGGGGGTGGTCGCCGGGGCGCCGGACTGGCCGACCGCGCGGGGCAACGTCAGGACCACCACCACGGCGGCCACCGCGATGCCCGCGACCACGGCCGCGATCAGCACGTACGGGTTGCCGGGCCGGCGTTCGGGTCGGCGCACCGGCACCGGGAGACGTCGTTGCGGGGTCTCGACCGGGGCGCTGCCGGCCGGCACGCGCCGCCCGTCCCGGGTGTATTCGGCGCGCTGCCCCGGCGCGGGCAGCGGGGTGTCGACGCGGGCGTGCCGGCCGCCGTTGCGGGTGCCCGGCGCCGTCTGCATCTGATGGAGGTACATCGGCGCCTGGTACACCGACCCGTTGGGGTCGGTGATGCGGTCGTCCGGCGGCGGGTCCGAGAAATCCGGCCCGGCCTGCGGCGAGGCCGCCTGATCGGGAACGGCGCGCTCCGGGTGGCGCGGGCCCGCGGGCGCGGGGACCGGACCGGCGGCGGGGCCCGGGTCGGTGTCCGGCCCGCTGGACTGCATCACGCGCCCGCAGGTGTGCCGCCCGGACGGGGGCGCCGCGGCCAGCGACGCGGCCTGGCGGGCGAGCGGATGGTCGGCGGGCAGATAGCGTGCGCACAACTCCTGCACCAGGCTGAGATGCTCGGTGGACTCCGCGAAGCGCCCGCACTCGCGCTCCATCGCGCCGAGCCGGGCCAGCATCTTGATCCCGGCCGGCGCGGCGTCGCCGTGCACCGAGCGGTAGCGCTGCCAGGCGTCGGCGAGCCGGGCGCGGGCCGCCGTGCAGTGGCCGGCCGCGTGTTCCGCGGTCGCCAGGTCCGCCTCCGCCGCCAGCACCCGCGGCGAGTTCGGGCCGTCCTTCGTGGCCAGCGAGCCGACCAGGTCGTGGTAGAGCTGCGCGGCGCGGCCGTGGTTGCCGACGCGGTGCAGCACCGCCGCGTGCAGCGCCGCCGCGGCAAGCGTGCGCTCATCCTGGGGACCGTGCAGCCGGTCCTCGGCGGCGTGCGCGAACCCGGCCCAGGACCGCGCCGCGTGCGAGTCGCCCAGTCCGACCAGGATGCGGGCGAGCAACGCCGCCGCGGTAGCCAGATCGGGTGACGCGTGTTGCGGGTCGACCCGGCGCGGGTCCAACGCGCCGGTGAGAATCTCCCGGGCGGCCTGAAGGTCGCCGGCAGACGACAGCGTCTGGGCTCGGGCGGTGAGTTCGGCGATGGGTGGGGCCACGTGCCTCATAGTGCTCGGTCGGCCACGTTAGGTACAAGACCGTGAGCCCGGGGTTATGCCTGCGCGACCACGGCGGGTAGAAACTCAAGGCATGACCGTCCGAGACCTGACCCGCGAGGTGCTGATCCGCCATCTGCAGGCATGGGTTCCGGCGGCGCTGCACCGCGGACGCACCGCCGTGTACGTGCACGGGTACGCCGACGCGGACGGCGGCACCGCCGCGGAGGCCGCCCTGCGGGTGTTCGCCGAGCAGTCCGACCTGGTCCGCGGGCGCGAACTGGTGATGCTGGCCCTCGGGGACGACGTCGCCGAGGTCGGTCGCCGGCTGTCCGGCGTGCCCGGCTGTGACGCCCCCGGGCTCGTCGTGCACACGGTACCCGGCGGAACCGACGCCCGGCTCCCGGCGGCGCTGCGGGCCACCGGGGACACGCGAGCGCCGCGCCTGGCCTACCTGGACGCCTCCACCGCCGCGTACCCGCCCGCGGCCGGCACCCTCGGCGCGCTCGCCGGCGGCAAGGCTGCGGAGGTGCTCGCGGTGCTCCCCGCCGCCAGCACCGGGAGCCTGCTGCGCGAAGCGGGGTTTCCGCTGGTCACCGCCATCGAACTGGCCACCGGTGAGGAACCCGGACCGGTCCTGGCCTACGCCACCGCGCTGGGCCGCAGCCTGGCCGCCTTCAAGGACACGCTGTGGGCGGTCGACGAATTCGCCGGCGTGCGTTACCGCGACCCCGGCGATCCGGAACGGCACCTGATCGACATCTCACTCACCCCGCACCCGGGTCCGCTGCGCCGCGAGATCCTGGCCCACCTCGGCCGGATCGGCGAGGCCACGGTGACCGACCTGCGCACGTTCGCGCTCACCGAGACCGTGTATCGGGCCGCCGACGCCACCCGGGTGCTGCACACGCTCATCGACGCGGGCACGGTGACGCGACGGCCCGAGCACGGACGCCTCGGCGGCGACGTGATCATCGGCCTGTGATCAGGACTTGTCCTGCTTCCAGTGCAGCGGGCCGGGCAGGTCGAAGCGGTGCGCCTTGGCGCGCGAGTTCCATGACCAGCGGCCGATCTTGACGCTCCAGGACGAGAAACCGTTCTGGGTGAAGTGCAGCGTGATCGGTCCGATCTTTTTCTGCTTGCGCAGCATGACGCCCATGGTGCGGTCCCTCCACGATGTACCACTGAAGTGGTCAGATGGTTCCCGATCGCCCGCCGCGGCAAACGCGGCCCCGCCCGGACAGTGGTCAGCGCGGGTGCCAGGCATCCGGCCGGGCGGTCAGTTTGCGGACGTGCGCCGGCATCTTGCCGCTGATCACCTCGTCCAGGCTGACCTCGTCGACCACCTCGCGCACCGCGGACCGCACCGCGACCCAGAGGTTCGGCAGGTTCCGGGCCGGGCCGGAGTAATGGGTCTCCTCCGGACGCATGCCGCGCACCCCTGCCAGCGGACCGTCCACCGCCCGCAGGACCTGCCCGATGGTCACGTCGCCGGGCGGCTGGGACAGCGTGTAGCCGCCCTCGGCGCCGCGCTGGGCACGCACCACGCCGGCGCGACGCATGTCCGCGAGAACCGCCTCCAGAAATTTCCTGGGCATGTCCTGGTCCTGAGCGATGGCCTGGGCAGACATCAGGGTCGGATAGGCGTTGGCCAAGCTCAGCGCCGCCCGTACCGCATAGTCGCCGCGCGCGGAGATTTGCACGTCACCATCATGCCCCGTAGTGGCTACGCCGTGTGCCGGGCCCCCGCGAGCGGGTCGCGCCGGTCATCCGGCGGCACGCGCGGCACCGGCACGTGACGACCGTCCGATGTCGCGTTCGTGCGGAAGACTCCCGGGCTGGCGCCCACCTCCCGGTGGAAGAACCGCCCGAAGTTCGTCGGTTCGGCGAAACCCAAGCGCCGTCCGACCTCGGCCACCGAGAGCGGGGTGCAGGCCAGCAGCCGCCGCGCTTCGAGCGCGACCCGGTCGTCCACCACCTGCTTCGCCGTGCGGCCGGTAACGGCCAGGCTCGCCCGCGTCAACGTACGCACCGAGCAGCCCACCTGGGCCGCGTAGTCTTCCACCCGGCGGCTGGTCGCATGCCCCTCCTCCAGCATGCGGCGAAACCGGGCGAACGTCCGGCTCTCCACGGTCGACATGTCCGGCAGGTCATCGGCAGCGATCAGGGTGATCCGCAGCAACAGCACCGCCAGTTGATGGCGCAGCAGCGCGGCCGCCGCCTCCCCGGCGGAATGCCGCTCACAATCCACTGCGAGCTGGGCGAACTCGTTGATCACGGCGTCCTCGTCCTCGCCGGTCAACTGCCAGCGGCCCGGACCGACAGGATCATCGGTGTCCAGGCCGGCGGTCTGGCCGGGCGGCAACAGGCCCGGTCGCCAGCACACCATCGCCGCGTCCAGGCCGGTCCCCTCGGCCACCTTGACCGCCTGGCCCGGCCGCACCCACAGCAGGGTCCCCGGCCGGCACTCGCGAGATGTGAAGTCGATCTCGATCACGCCGTGGCCGGTGGTGGTCAGGGCGAGAAGGTGGTTCGGCAGCCGCTGCGGCGGTGTGCGCGGATCGGCCAGCGCCGTGTCCGGCAGCGCGCAGGTTCCGACGCCCGCCCACAACGGGGCCGGCAACGGCAGTGCGGCGGCGCGATGGCGCTGGTCCAACGTCAGCATCGGGGCCGAACGTAACCGGCGCCCGCCACTGATGCACGCCAGAGTTCTTGCACCTGTCCCAATGACATGCAGAAACGGACATTGAGCATTATTTTCGTCTAAAAGTCCGCGATCGGGCTGACAAAAGGGACGACCCGCGAGAGCCGGCAGTGCCCTCGCGGATCGTCCCCGAAATATCCGCCTCGTTACCGGCCCGCCAGCAACCTGTTCACGGCGGCGTCCACATCCAGATGATCGGATTCCCGACCCCGCGGCACCACCACATAGGTGCGCCGCAAGAACCGGACAAGGATGCTGCGCGGAACTTCGAACAGCGCATTGCCGTCCGGCGACGACAACGCCAACGCGACGAAGTCGCCCCGCGGCGTGGCCCACGGCCACACCCGGACGTCACCGATGCCCGCCGGCTCATCGAGCCCAGCAACGAGAAGTTCCCGCGCAAAGGACCAGCTCACGGCTTCCCCACCGGCTGATTCTGCGTGGAACAACACGTGCACCGCGTACGGATCGGCTGGGTCATAGCGGAGACTGGCACGCACGGGCAGAGCCGTGGCATCAGGCGCTACGAGCCGCAGCGAGGTTTCGACCTCGACGGTCGTTGGACGAATGGTACTCATGGACGTACTCCCCCCGGCACCGCTGCGAGGCCGATGAACCCCGCGTTTCCCATACTCAGGTGATCCCTGTCGTTACGCTCCGCCATAAGCTGATCTCACCCAGTAGTGGGAAGACGACCCCAATTCGCGCTCCAAGACTGACAAAAAGCGATATATTGTCTTGTTCTCGACGAGCGCTTAGATTCGCCCGGCGACGGGTGGGCCCAGCTGTTTGACTTACTCCGGTAACGTCCATTCCTCCCGGGTAGTGACGGGGATCCGGGACACTGGGGGATGGAATGACCACAAAGCACGACGAGCCCAGCACCCGCATGGGTGTTTTGGACCGAATCAGGCGCAATCCGACCGGGCGTCTGGCTCTCCGCATCGGCATCGGAACGCTCGGCACCCTGGTGGTGGCCGTGGGGATCGTGCTGATCCCCCTCCCCGGGCCGGGTTGGGCCATCGTGATCCTGGGACTCGCCATCTGGGCACTCGAGTTCGCCTGGGCGAAGAACCTGCTGGAATTCACCAAGAGGCACGTCCGGTCGTGGACCCACTGGGTGGGCCGCCAGCCGCTCGGCCTGCGAGCCGTCATCGGCATGGCCGGCATGCTGTTCGTGTCCGCGGTGGTGTGGCTGTCGGTGCGCCTCAGCTTCGGCATCGACCTGGTGTCGATCGCCTGGAACTGGATCACCGGAGGAAGCTGACCCCGATTTCCGGCTCCGGCGCCCGGTCCGGTAAAGTCTGTCTGCGTCGAGGGCGATTAGCTCAGCGGGAGAGCGCTCCGTTCACACCGGAGAGGTCACTGGTTCGATCCCAGTATCGCCCACCATAGTTGTCAGTGCGCGAACCACCTGGTTGGCGTCACGGTCGGCAGGGGTCAGCCCGTCGGGGGCTGGCCGTTCGTCGTTTCCGGGCTCTGCGGTGAGCGGCAGTTTGAACACCGGTCGGACGGTGTCGTCCGACACGACCGTGATCTCTTGCGGATCTTGGGAGCGTCGTCGTCTAGGGTGCCTCGTTCGAAGGCGCTCAGGTAGCGGTCGACGACGGCCGTGTTGTCCCGCAGTTCCCCGGTGAGCGTGGCCAACTGTTCCCGCTTGGCGGCGGTGGAGGCGGCGTAGTTGTCCTGAAAACGGGTGATCGCGTCGGTGATCAGGTCGTGGCCGGTGGTGTAGAAGTCCAGCAGCGCGTCACTGACCGCGGCTTCGAGGTCGTCGGCGTTGAACCGGTGAATGCAGCAGCCGGCCTTGGTGCCGTACCGGGCCTGGCTCCAGCAGGTGTAATACCGGTAGGTCTTGTACCTGCCCTTGGCGGCGGTGCCGATGTAGCCGCGCCCGCACTGCGGACAGCGGATCAACCCGGTCAGCGTGTAGCTGGACGGGTTCGCCGCCCGCCGCCCGATCTCCGCCGACCGGCGGCCCAGAATCTGCTGGGCGATGTCGAAACGAGCGAGATCGACGATGGGCTCGTGAGCGTCCGGAACCACGATGTCGCGGAAGGTCTTCTCCCCCACATAGATCCGGTTGGTCAGCAGCATCTCCACGGTGTGCGCCGACCAGGGCTTGCCCAGCCGGGTGCGTGACCCCTGCTCGTTGAGCCGCCCGGCAATCGTCTTCGTGCCGAGCCGGTCGGTGACGTACAGGTCGAAGATTTTCCGGACCGTGACCGCCTCGCCGGGGTCGGGCACCAGCCCGTCCAGGGTGCGGTCGAGGCGGTAGCCGAACGGACGCTGCCCGCCGGTCCACAACCCTTTCGCGGCTGTGCGTTCCATCCCGGCGATGACCCGGTCGATGATCGTCTCGCGTTCGAACTCGGCGAACACGCCCAGCATCCGCCCCACCGGGGTGGCGGTGTCGAACGGCTCGGTCGCCGACCGGAACACCACCTGCGCCTCCGCCAACTCGTCCAGGAGTCCGGTCAGGTCCCGCAGGCTGCGGGAGAACCGGTCCACCCGGTACACCAACAGGGTGTCGAACAGTCCGGCCCGCGCCGCGCGCAGCGCCTGCTGGAGTTGCGGCCGGTCGGTGGACGCGCCGGAGGCGTCGTCGGAGTAGACCACCACGATCTCCCAGTCGCCGGGTTGCGGAGTGCCGGAGTCATCTCCTTTCGAACCGTGATCATCCATAGGCGACCTGAGGGAGATCCGCCTGACGAATACCAGGACAGCGGCCACGAAGATTGAAGATCGACATCGTGTGGTCCTCTCCTTCGGTGGGCCGTCGGACTCGCGGGGGCGGGTCGACGTCGAAGTGGATCGACCCTCAACAGGCCTCCGACTCAAGCGGAGACAAGACATCCAGCGAACCCACCACCGGCGCACCGTGCAATTCTTGGTCCATCCGGGTGACCGGCCGACAGATCGCTGCCGAGATCGTCACTCCAGGCCGCGCTGCCTGGCGACGAGTTCGACAGCGTCCTTGGCCTCTTTCAGACCGGCCCCGGTCGCCTCCCGGTACTTCTTGATCGCCTGAATCTTGCGGCCGGCGACCAACTCCTCCCAGACCGGCCCTGGGAGGGTCGGCTCGGGTTCGCGGACATCCAGATGGTCCATGATCAGATCCAGCTTGCGCTCGACTGCCGCCAACCGGCGAGCCTGACGATCAATGGCGCTACGGCGGTCACTGACGGCCACCACGAGGGCCAACACGAACGGCACAACCACGGCGAACGAAATGATCCACTCCATGCCCGCCATTCAACACCGGAGGACGAAGTCAAACTGGCCGCTTGCGCACTCACCAGAATCGACGGTCAGCCATCCCTACCCGGCGGGTGGTTCCGTTGCGGCTACAGACGAGCAGACCCATGCCGCCCCCATCGCCCCTGATCGCGAACCAGCGCCCGCGAAAGGACTTGATCCAGCGTCTGGCGGTGGGCATTGGTCTGCGCAGCCTGCCCGTACCGTCACAGCATGTGATGGCAGCCGCCGGGCCACCGCGCACGATCGGCGGCAAATCCGTGCGCGGTCGACTTGTCAAAAGTCCGTCAAGGCCGCTCGGTACTATCATCGGTGGTGGTTTCCTGCGGGCGAAGTGCGGTCAGCAGGTTGTCGAGTTGACCCCAGGCCCGCGCACTGGCGATGTGGTCGATGTAGTCTCGCGACTCGATGATGAGCCCATCGCGGATGCGCATCACAAAGACACACGGCACCGTAAATGCCTCGCCTGTCTCTTCGACCCGCCCCTGGTAGGCGAACTCAGCGACGATCACCTCCGGGTCGGCGGTTTCATGGATCGTGATGTCGACCGGCTTGCGCCTCAGCGTCCGGGCGACGGGACCCGGCGCGGTGAAGTGCTCGTGGAGTTCGCTGCGGCTGCGCAACGGCGGCGGATCGAGCGGGTGGAACGGATGCGTGACATGGGTCTGTTCGGCGTACAGCCCCGCGAGGCCCTCGTACGGGCCGTCACAGACGCCGTTCACCAGTCGGAGGAAAGTCTCGCGAGGACTGCTCATACCGGGGGCTTCCTTCGAGTCGGCAAATGTCGTCCGGGCATGTCGGCGAACCACATCCGGAGAAGCCCGAAACCCATCACACCGTACCGAGCCTGCCTCGCTTTGACTGCCCCGCAGCGCTCCCGTCGACTACTTCCGAGCCGAGCCGTCGAGCCGTGCACCACGCTACGTAGCGATCGGTTCGCGGCAAATCCGTACACGTGACCTTGGGCCATTCGACGGGCGAAGGCGGGGCGTCCCTATCGGTAGATGGTGCCGATCTTCTCGACGCCACGCCGGTGCTCCGAACCGTTACGGTTGGCCGATGATGCGAGGCCGGACGGTCGTCCTGAACGGTGATCTCGGCGGTGGCAAGACCACCGTGTCGGTGATGCTGGCGGACCGGCTGGGGGTACGAAGGGTCAGCATCGGGGATCTTTATCGTCGGATGGCCGCGGAGCATGGCATGACCGCATTGCAGTTCAACCTGCATGCGGAGTTGGACGACAAGGTCGACCACTACATCGACCATCTGCAGCATGACATCGCGGCCGGCGGCGAGCGTCTGGTGGTCGACAGCCGGCTGGCCTGGTACTTCTTTACTGACGCCTTGAAGGTGCACCTGGTCACCGAGCCGATCGTGGCGGCGCGGCGCGTGCTTGGCCGGGTCGGCGACCAGGTCGAGAACTATCGCGACCTGGACGAGGCCGCTCGCCAATTGGGCCTTCGCAGCGACAGCGAACGGCAGCGGTTCCTGTCGCGATACGGCGTCGACAAGACCTGGCTGCGTAACTACGACCTCGTCTGCGATACCACGAGAGCGGCGCCGGAAGATGTCGTCGAACGAATCGTCGAATCGCTCGCGACGCCTGCCGGCACCGGTCTGCTACCTCGATCCCCACCGTGTACGCCTGGCCGCCACGACCGACGAGGACGGCGGAATCGTGGTGCGCTACCGGGCACCACACTTCTTCGCCGAACAAGGACGCCGTCGGCTGGATGCCGCCGTGCACGCTGGTGAAACCCTGACCGCGATGGTCCTCGCCGATGGCAGTGACCTGGCCCGGTGACATGGCCGTCGTTCCGGGCACAGCCAGATGTGTAAGCCCTTACCAGCAGGTCATGCTGACGGCCGCAAGGTGTGAGCTGGTTCTACTCCGGTAGCCAGACGCGTTAACAGCGGCAGATGAAGGCGCGCTACTCGTACCCCGTCGCACCTTGTATGAGCTCGGCAAACAGACGCCAGGAGGCTTGCTCCTGATCCTGTGTCGACGCATCGACAAGACGGGCCTCCGCGACCGCTAACAGCCCGTCGAGGAAACGGTCCAGGGTGCCGTTCTCCCACTCGGCCGCTCCCTCCGATCGGAAGTCGGCCAAGACCCCCGAGAGGAAGCGGGCGAAGTCGTCGCGTGTTTCGACGCTGCTCGGGTTTACGTCGGTTGCCCGGCCAGTCTCGTAGTTCACCGCCCCATGGTGCACGGAGACCAGCCGGCGACTACACGCCGGCGATCGCGCCCACGCGACGGCACGACCGCGCATTTGGCGCGGCAGAAGCGGATACCGCGGTTCACGATCCAAACGCCTCAGTAGGACTGGCCAATCGTCAATCGGAACGCTGCTGCCGCGTAGGTGGCGACCTCAGAGTTCGGGGGATCGCACGTCGAAGTCTTCGTGCGAAGATCGCGACATGTCAGAACTCACCGCTCGTGGTGCG
>NZ_BMMX01000004.1:40979-284601 GCF_014646155.1 Mangrovihabitans endophyticus | reverse complement strand
CGGGTCGGGCCGGGCCGGGCGCGGGTCGGGCCGGGCGCGGGTCGGGCCGGGCGCGGATGGCGCCGGGCCGGGCGCGGGTCGGGGCCGGGGGTCAGAAGCGCGGCATGCCGCCGAACTGGCGATCGCCCGCGTCGCCCAGTCCGGGCACGATGTACTTCTTGTCGTTCAGCCCCTCGTCGATCGACGCCGTGACCAGGTGCCGGACGGTGCCCGATGCGCGCAGCCGCTCGATCCCCTCGGGTGCCGCCAGCACGCAACAAACCGCCACGTCCGTGCATCCCCGCTCCACCAGCAGGCGGCAGCAGTGCACCAGCGAGCCCCCGGTGGCCAGCATCGGGTCCAGGACCAGCACCGGCAGGCCACTCAAGTCGCCCGGAAGCGACTCCATGTACGCCCGCGGCTCGAACGTCTTCTCGTCGCGCGCCAGCCCGACGAACCCCATCGAGGACTCCGGCAGCAGGGCCAGCGCCGAGTCCGCCATGCCGAGGCCGGCGCGCAACACCGGCACGATCAGCGGCGGGTTCGCCAGCCGGGTGCCCATGGTCGGCGCCACCGGCGTCTCGATCGGGTATGCCTCCACGGCGAAGGAGCGCGCCGCCTCGTACACGAGCATGGTGGTGAGTTCGTGCAGCGCGGCGCGGAAGGCGCCGCTGTCGCTCTCCGTGTTGCGCATGGCGGTGAGGCGCGACTGAGCGAGCGGATGATCAACGACGAGTACGTCCACGCCGCTCAACTTACCGGGACGCACCAAGATCAACTGTCGGTGGGCTGCGTAGACTTCTCCTCATGACTGCGACCTCCCTGCCGACTGGCGACCTGCGGTCGGCGCTGCACGGCTTGCCGGGTGTCGACAAGGTCGGGGTGGAGGCGCGGGCGTCGATGCTCGCCACCCGGTCCATCAAGACCACGGCCAAGGCGCAGGCCATCGATCTGGCGATCCGGATGGTCGACCTGACCACCCTGGAGGGGGCGGACACGCCCGGCAAGGTGCGGGCGCTGTCGGCGAAGGCGTTGCGGCCGGATCCGGCGGACCCGTCGTGCCCGCCGGTGGCGGCGGTCTGCGTCTACCCGTCGATGGTGGGCGTCGCCGCGCCGGTCCTGGCCGGCTCCGGCGTGCATCTGGCCAGCGTGGCCACCGCGTTCCCGTCCGGGCAGGCACCGTTGGACGTGAAGCTGGCGGACACCCGCGACGCGGTGGCCGCCGGAGCGGACGAGATCGACATGGTGATCAGTCGCGGCGCTTTCCTGTCCGGCCGCTACGACCAGGTGTTCGAGGAGATCACCGCGGTGAAGGAGGCGGCCGGAGCGGCACACCTCAAGGTCATTCTGGAGACCGGCGAGCTGGGCACCTACGACAACGTCCGGCGTGCCTCCTGGCTGGCGATGTTGGCCGGCGCGGACTTCATCAAGACCTCTACCGGGAAGGTGCCGGTCGCGGCCACCCTGCCGGTGACGCTGGTGATGCTGGAGGCGGTGCGCGACTTCCGCGCGCGCACCGGGCGACAGGTCGGGGTGAAACCAGCCGGCGGCATCCGCACCACGAAGGACGCGATCAAATACCTCGTGCTGATCAACGAGACGGCCGGTCCGGACTGGCTCGACCCGGCCTGGTTCCGGTTCGGCGCCTCGTCGCTGCTCAATGATCTGCTGATGCAGCGCACCAAGCTCACCACCGGGCATTACTCCGGACCGGACTACTTCACGCTGGACTGATGGCGGCCGCGCACCCGCACCACGAGGGGAATCCGAGAGACGACATGTTCGAATACGCCCCCGCACCCGAGTCACGCTCGGTCGTCGAGATCGCCCCGTCCTACGGGTTGTTCATCGACGGCGCCTTCGACGCGGGCAAGGACACCTTCAAGACGGTGAATCCGGCCACCGAGGAGGTGCTCACCGAGGTCGCGCTGGCCGGTCCGGAGGACGTGGACCGCGCGGTCGCCGCCGCCCGCCGCGCGTCCGGGCCCTGGTCGGCGCTGCCCGGCAGCGAACGCGCGAAATACCTGTTCCGGATCGCCCGGATCATCCAGGAACGTTCCCGGGAACTCGCCGTTCTCGAGTCACTGGACAACGGCAAGCCGATCCGCGAGTCGCGAGACGTCGACCTCCCGCTGGTGGCCGCCCACTTCTTCTACTACGCCGGCTGGGCCGACAAGCTGGCGTACGCGGGATTCGGCCCCGAGCCGCGCCCCCTCGGCGTCGCCGCGCAGGTCATCCCGTGGAACTTCCCACTGCTCATGCTCGCGTGGAAGATCGCGCCGGCGCTGGCCACGGGCAACACGGTGGTGCTCAAGCCGGCCGAGACCACGCCGCTGTCCGCGCTGTTCTTCGCCGACGTGTGCCGCCAGGCGGAACTGCCCGCCGGCGTGGTCAACATCGTCACCGGCGCCGGCGACACCGGCCGCCATCTGGTCGAGCACCCGGGCGTGCACAAGGTCGCGTTCACCGGGTCCACCGAGGTCGGCCGCGAGATCGCCGGGTCGGTGGCCGGCACCGCCAAGCGACTCACCTTGGAACTGGGTGGCAAGGCGGCCAACATCGTGTTCGACGACGCGCCGGTCGACCAGGCGGTCGAGGGAATCGTCAACGGGATCTTCTTCAACCAGGGCCACGTCTGCTGTGCCGGGTCGCGGTTGCTCATCCAGGAATCGGTTTACGACGAGGTCCTGGAGGCGTTGAAACGCCGGATGACGACGCTGCGCGTCGGCGATCCGCTGGACAAGAACACCGACATCGGCGCGATCAACTCGGCCGCCCAGCTCGCCCGGATCCGGGAGTTGTCCGACGTCGGCGCCCAAGAGGGCGCGCAGCGGTGGTCACCGCCGTGTGAGCTGCCGGACCACGGCTTCTGGTTCGCGCCGACCCTGTTCACCGGGGTCACCCAGGCACACCGGATCGCCCGCGAGGAGATCTTCGGGCCGGTGTTGTCGGTGCTCACGTTCCGCACCCCGGCCGAGGCGGTGGAGAAGGCCAACAACACGCCGTACGGGTTGTCCGCCGGCATCTGGACCGAGAAGGGTTCGCGCATCCTGGCGGTGGCGGACAAGCTGCGCGCCGGCGTGGTGTGGGCCAACACGTTCAACAAGTTCGATCCGACGTCGCCGTTCGGCGGATACAAGGAGTCGGGGTACGGCCGTGAGGGCGGCCGGCACGGCCTGGAGGCGTACCTTGCCTGAGACATCGGCACCCGCGCGCCTGTCGGTGCGCAAGACCTACAAGTTGTTCGTCGGCGGGGCCTTCCCGCGCAGCGAGTCAGGACGGACCCAACTGGTGGACGGCGACAACGTGGCGCTCGCCTCGCGTAAGGACGCGCGGGACGCGGTCGGCGCCGCCCGCAAGGTCCAGCCGGCCTGGGCCGGCGCCACCGCGTACAACCGGGGCCAGGTGCTCTACCGCGTGGCCGAGATGCTGCAGGGGCGTCGTGCCGAGTTCGTCGCCCTGGGCGTACCGGCCGCGGAGGTGGATGCCGCCGTCGACCGCTGGGTCTGGTACGCGGGCTGGGCGGACAAGATCGCGCAGGTGCACGGCGGGGCCAATCCCGTCGCCGGCCCCTTCTTCAACCTTTCCGCACCCGAGCCCACCGGCGTCGTGGCCGTGATCGCACCGGCATCGTTCTTGGGCCTGGTGAGCGTGATCGCACCGGCAGTCGTCACCGGCAACACCGTGGTCGTGGTCGCCACCACGCCCCAGGCCGCGATCACCCTGGGCGAGGTGCTGGCCACCTCGGACGTGCCCGGTGGGGTGGTGAACGTGCTCACCGGCCGACCCGCCGAGATCGCGCCCTGGCTCGCCTCCCACGACGACGTCAACGCCCTCGATCTGACCGGGGTCGACGACCCGGAATTGGCCGCCGACCTGGAGCGGGCCGCGGCCGGAAGCCTGAAGCGGGTGATCCGGCCGACCACCACGCCGCTGGACTTCACCGGAGATCCGGGCCTGCGTCCGATGACCGCATTGCTGGAGACCAAGACGGTCTGGCATCCCAAGGGTTTTTGAGCGTCGAAACCGGTCAAACTGTTCCGAGCGGAACGTGGCGAGCCCGCGTACAGGAAGACCCTCTAGGGTGTGTGTGCGCAGAGTCACCCGAAGCGTCGCGCCTTGCGGCGCCATCCATCCGCTGAGAACGCAACCGAGCCGGAGGTCACCGTGGCCACCCAGTCCGAAGAGTCCGAGGCCGTGAGCGGCCTGTCCGGTCGCGAGCTCTGGGACGATGCCCGCGTATCACCCGTTGAGATCGCCATGCCGGGCGGCGTGGCGCTCACCTTGCGGGCGTACCGGAAGGCCTCGGAGCTGACCCCCACCGAGGCGGCCACCGACGAGGACGACCCGTTCGAGGCGCGGGAGCGCGCCGCCGCGGCCCGCGCCGCGGAGAACGAGGAGGTGATCGTCGACGACGAGTTCACCGCCTTGGTGGCCGACGAGCCGGCCGAGAAGTCCGCGACCGACAAGTCCGCGACCGGCGACGACGCGACCGGCGAGGAGCCGGCGCCGGAGGAGTTCGAGGACGAGACGCCCGCGGAGGCGGAGGACGAGGAGGTTCCCGCGTTCCTCAGCCACAAGGGCAAGCTGCTGGCCTTCAAGAGCCCGGAATCGCTTGTTTCGTTCCTCCGTTCGGGTGCTCCGCACGATCTGGCCCAGCTCGATAGCTGGGCCGGCGTCGCCGAGCGGGTACAGTCGTCGGACATCGACCCGCTTCCGGAGGACCGCTACGAGCTCGATCTGGTGGTGGAAAACCTCCGCGGCGGACACGACACATGGGACCTGCCGCTGCTCATCGCTGCCGGCGAGATCGCCCGTGATTTGGGACACGCTCTGCGGCTGAAGCCGGTGATCCTGGCGATGTCACCCGGCTCACCGCTGGACGACCTGGACGAGGCATTGCGCAAGGCAGAGAGCGGTGGAGTCGGCGGATACATGGGTCGCCGCCGACTGCGGAAAATCGGGGCACAACAGGCGAGTCTGGGGTGGCGTTCGATTATCGGCAAGATCTCTGCCGCTGTGGACTGGCGCGACTGACCCCTCACCAGGGACCATCAGTCCTTGGCACACGACAGCAGTCCCGGGGAGGAGGACGACGCCGTGGCGCTCGTGCGCGTGTACTGCGGTCTGGCGTCTGCTGATGAGACGGTGCGTGCGACCTCCGGGGCCGCTTCGCAGTTGACCGTTGCCGTGGTGGACGACGCCGGGCGACTGCTCGGAGTCCACGAGGTCGGCGACGACGCCATCGGATATGCCCATCTCGGAACGATGCTGGTGGAGCGCACCAGCGGCTTCACCGACGTCGCTGTCGCTGCCGACAGCGACGATCACCTCGTCACGTCGCTGCTGACCGCCGCGGGGCGCCCGCTGGTGGTGGCCGACGACGACGCCACCGACGACTTCGCCGAGCGGTTCTCCGACGACGATTCGGTCGAGGAGATGCAGGCGCCACCGGCCGCCCGTCGTGCCATCGGGCTGGCCCGCGCTCTGCAGGCCGGCGCCATCGCCGCGATGCCCATCTCGGCCCCGCGGGAACTGTCCACTTACAAGCCGGTGTTGGCCGCCCACGTCGCGATGCTGAACGGTCGGCAGTCCGCCGCCGTGACCCTGCGCGAGGTGCTGCGCGAGCTCTACCCGGCCGCGCTGCGTGCCTATCCGGACCCGGCCCATCCGCTCGCCTTGGCGGTGCTGGACGCGCTGCCCGAGCCCGGCCGGCTGACCGCGCGTGACGCCGACGGCGACCGTGTCGCCCAGGATGTCGCGGTCGAGCTCATCCGGGCCGGCGCGGGCACCGAGGACCAGATCACCGCGGCGGTGACCGCCCTGGTCGTCGCCATCGGCGAGTCACCCCGCCGGGGCGGCATCAACAAGTCGCTGGCCCCGGCCGCTGCGGAGACCGTGCGGTACGCCATCGGCGCCGTTCGCTCGTGCGACGCGGCCTGCGAGTCGATGGTCGCGACGCTGGCCGCCAGGTCGGCCTCGGCCGCCGGCTCTGCCGTCGGACGCCGGGCGGTCGGCACGCGTCACGCCCAGGAGCCGGAGCCCGGCACCCGCACCGGCGGACGTCGCGCCCGACCCGAGCCGTCGGTCAGCGGCAGCGCACCCGTGACGCCGCACCCGCTCACCAGCCCGCCGGTCGCCCCTGACCCGATCATGCCTCCGCCAATTGCGCCGCGTCCGGTCACTCCGCCCGCGGCGGCGCTTCCGGAGCGTACGGTCATGCCCGGGAACCGGCCGGTATCGGTGCCGCCGCCTCCGCCCGGCATGACTCCGATCCGGCCCGGGGCGCGTCCGACCTCACCGGCGACGCCGGCCGAGTCCGGCGAGCCGTTCCGGCCCACGCTGACCAACGCGGCGATCAGCAGCGCGCGAGCCGAGCGGCAGCGCACCACCATCCCGCCGCGTCCCAACACGCGCAACGGCGCCACGGACTACTCGGTGTCCCTGCCCGGTTCGGCCAGTTCGCTGTCCGGCGGCATCCCGTCGTCGGCCCCGCCGGCCGCCGAGCCGGGATCCCGCGCCAACTGGCCGTTGCTCAATACCAGCGACGACAACGCCCTCCAGCCGTCCGCGGCAAGCGGCGGCCCGGCCGAGGGCCGGGTTCGGCCTCCGTGGCAGGACATGCCCAAGGAGCCGCCCGCCCTGCGGTTGGTTGAGCCGCCGGCGAATCGCTCCACGTCCGGTGAGCTTCCGCAGGTCTCCGAGCCGCCGTCGCTGCGCTTGGTGGACGACCGCACGGGCCGCAGCACGGGACGTGCCGCCGCCCGCCGTGCCACGCTGACCGCGCTCGACCGCAGCACGTCCCCTCCGGTTTCCGATGAGGGCGACGGCGATCTGTTGATCTTCGCAGCGGCCCGGTCCGCGTGGTTCACCGGCCACGACGAGTCCGCCAACCTGGACTGGACCAATCCGAACGACACCGGTTGGCGCGCCGCCGAGAAGGCTGCCAGCCCGTCGTTCGGCGCGGAGACGTCGGCCGGTCTGCCCAAGCGCGTGCCGCAGGCCAACCTGGTGCCCGGATCGCCGCTGCGCGAGGAACGTCCGCTGCGGATCGTGCGTGACGCTGCCTCGATCGCGGCGCACACCACCGGCTACTTCCGTGGCTGGCGGCGTGGCCAGGAGATCGGCGGCTATGCGATCGGCGGGCGCCCCGGGCGTGAGGCCGCCGGCGGCTGGGATTTCAGCCGCGACGGGCAGCCCGAGGACTACCACCACCGCAACGCGGGCTACCACAACTAGCGAGATGGGCCCGAGGGGCCTCTCAAACGCCGCCTCGCCGCTTCGGCGGGGCGGGCGTACACCCGGGGCAGGTCCCAGGCTCTCCGGCCCTTCAGTGCGTTCTGAGCGACGCGGACAGCACGAAGCCCGCTCCGGCGGTTAACCGGTGCGGGCTTCGAGCCGCTGGACCAGGGTGGCTGCTCGTCAGGCTGGGGCGACGGCGCGTGAGCGACGCATCGTCAGGACGTACTCGACCAGGGAGATCAGCACGTTCTTCGTGGACTCCCGGTTACGGGCGTCACAGCTAATCACCGGAACGTCGCTGGAGATGGCCAGCGCGTCCCGCACATCCTGGGCGTTGTGGTACTGCATGCCGTCGAAGCAGTTGATCGCTACGAGGTACGGCAGGCGCCGATGCTCGAAGAAGTCGATGGCGGCGAAGCAGTCGGCGAGCCGTCGCGTGTCCACCATCACCACGGCACCGATCGCGCCCCGGACCAGTTCGTCCCACATGAACCAGAACCGGGTCTGGCCAGGTGTGCCGAAGAGGTAGAGGATCAGATCGCGATCGATGCTGATGCGACCGAAGTCCATCGCGACGGTGGTGGTCGTCTTGCCCGGCACCTGCCGGTTGTCGTCGACGCCAACACCGGCTGAGGTCATGATCGCCTCAGTGGTCAGCGGGGTGATTTCCGAGACCGATCCCACGAGGGTGGTCTTACCCACGCCGAATCCACCGGCGATCACAATCTTCGCCGACGTTACGCGCCCGGCAGCCGGACGACGCGAATTGTCAGAGCCTGCGAAGTCCACTCAGCACCCTTTCCAGCAGTTCCGTGCCCACCGCGTCGGTCTCGTCGTCCAGCGACGTGGGCTCATACACCGACACGAGCCCGTCCGAAGCCATGTCGGCGACAATAACCCGCGCCACACCTAGCGGCAGTTGCATACGCGCGGCGATTTCGGCCAACGACTGCACGCGGCCGCCGTCGCACATCGCCGCAATGTACTGATGCTCGCTGCCCCCGCCGCCCCGTCCCGATGTGGAACGGCCACGGACGGTGGTCTCGACGAGTGCTTCGAGCGCTATGTCCACCTTGGGCCGAGTCCGGCCTCGGGTGACGGCGTACGGCCTGACGAGAGCGCCGGTCGGCTCATCGCGTTCGGGCATCGTCACCGCTCACCTCTTCCCATAGCCCGGCCCCGACACAAAGTTTCTCTTGTTGTCAATCGTTGAACAATAACTGACCTGGTCAGCCATCTTCCCCGTTCAGCCGAGCACCCCGGCCGTGGACCTCGGCGCTGGGGTCAGCGCCTCGCCCACCCGGTCGACCAGGAGAGCCATCTCATAGCCCACCTGCCCGACGTCACAGCTACGCGCCGCCAGAACGGCGAACGACGATCCGTCCGAGATCGACATCAGGAAGAGGAATCCGTTGTCCATCTCGACGACAGTCTGCAGCACCGCGCCACCCTCGAAGCACCGGGCGGCGCCCTGTGTGAGGCTGACCAGACCGGAGGCTATCGCCGCGAGCTGGTCCGCGCGATCCCGCGGAAGGTCCCGCGAGGCCGCGAGGAGCAGACCGTCGGCGGAGACCGCGATCGCGTGCGCGACCCCCGGGACGCGGTCGGCGAAGTTGGCCAGAAGCCAACCGAGATCCTGCGTAGATGTCATGCCTCATGCTCCTTGCCAGCCTGGTACGACTGCTGCCCGCCCGGGGTCTCCCCCGGGTTGGTCGATTGTTCCTTGGTGCGACCACGCTGCACACCTCGGTGATACGCGGACAAGAGACCGCGAACCCCCTCGGGAGTGCGACGCTGGACGGAGTTTCCGCCCCGATCGACACCGCCGGGTACGAGCTGTGCCATCGGCGTGCGCTTGGGCAGTCCGGCCGTCGTGGTCGTGTCGACCGGCATCTCGGAGGCGGCCCGTGCCGCCTGCCAGCCCTCGTCGGCAGCCGTCTGCCACGGGCTGGCGGCACCACCACCGCCAGGTGCCGACACGGCACCCACAGTAGCCGCATCGCGGTCGGGTACGCGATCCTCCCGCCTGCTGGGGGAGGGCACCTGCTGCGGAACGCCCGCGGGTGGGCGAACCGGATCCGCGGTCGAGAACCGCTGAGTGGTCACCGGAGACGAATCCTCGCCGATCGAGGCCGGCGCGCCGGCCGTTGTCGCTGCCGGGGACGAAGCCACCGACGATGCGGAGGACTGTGCTCCCGCGGAGGACTGGGCCGCCGCCTTCTGGGTCGCCGCCTTCTTCTGGGCCGGCGCGTTCTGAGCCGGCGCGTTCTGGGCCGGCGCGTCGGGCGACGAGTCCTCCGAGGTCGGCTTGGCCGTGCGGAACCAGGCCGATTCGAGCTCCCGGAAGATCGGCAGCTCCATCGTCTCGTCCGCGTACTCCGAGCCCTCGTGCATGTCCCGCTGCCGGGCAGCGGCCTGCGCCGCAGCGATCTGCGCCGCCGCAGTGGCCTGGGCCTCCGCCGCCTGCGCCGTGGCAGCCTGATGCCCCGCCGCCGCGGATGCGGCAGACCGGTCGGCCTCGGACTGGCCAGCCGTCGATGCCGGCGGCGCGGACTGCGGCTCCGAACGGGAGATCTGCGGGTTCGCCCCGGTCCGGTCCGGCCGGTACCGCGGCAGCTCGGCAGTCATGTCCAGAGCGGCCGCCAGGCTTTCCGGAACGTGCGGTGCTCCCCCGTTGGAGGTGCCGCGCTCGCCGGCCACCGGCGGCCACGCCGGCGGAGCGGACCGTTGCGATGCGCCGTTCGGCGCCGCGGGCGGGGACGTCTGCGCACCGGGCGGTGCGGACGTCGGGCTCGGCGGGGCCGACGGTACCGGCGGAGACGACACCGGCGGCCCGAACGGGTTCCGTCCCTGGGTCTCGGGGTTGGCCGGCAACTGGCGCGGAATGTTCGCACCGAACGACCCGGTGTCGTCCGGGCGATGCGTGTCGCCGTTGCGCCGCTGCGGAAGATCCGGGTTTTCCTGGAAACCTTGTGGCGCCGGGAAGCCCTGGGGCGGACCCTGTGGTGACTGGAATCCCTGAGGTGGCTGGAATCCCTGCGGCGACGGCGATCCGTAGCCCTGCGGCAGCGGCGGAATGGGCTCGTTGCTGCGCGGACCGTGGAAGCCGTTCGCCCCGTTCGAGCCGTTGGCATGACCGTTGACCGGCGCACCCGTCAGGTCGGACCAGGCCGGCACCGAGCGACCGCCGGTGCCGAGCATGCCGCCGGAGTGCATCGGCGGGTTCGGGTCGAACGGCCGACCGCCCGGGTATCCACCCCGACCGCTCTCCAGCGCAAGGGGCTCGCCGAATGCCGACCGTGTCGTCGGCTGTTCGCCGGTCCCGGCGGCGAAGGCCGGCACCGCCGGCGGCCGGTCGGAACCTGCCGACGGCGTCAGCACCGACGGCGGCAGACCGACGTCTGCCACGGTGCCGCGCTCCGCCTCGGCCGGCCGCAGTTCGACCTTGACGCCGTGCCGGTTCGCCAGCCGGGCGACCACCACCAGACCCATCATCCGGGACACGGCGACATCCACCATGGGCGGGTTGGCGAGCCGCTCGTTCAGCTCGCGCAGTTGCTCACGGCTGATGCCGATGCCGCGGTCCTCGACCGACAGGACGGCGTTGTCTCCGACCCGTTGGGCCTCCACCACCACGGTGGAGTTCGGCGGAGAGAAGGCGGTCGCGTTGTCGAACAGCTCGGCGACCAGGTGGACCATGTCGTTGACGGCGTGCGCCGCCACCTCGATGTCCCGGTCCACCACGCCGAATTCGATCCGCGTGTAGTGCTCGACCTCGGACTGGGCGGCACGCAACACGTCGATCAGAGCCGCCGGGTCGCGCTGCACACGTGTCGAGTCGGCACCGGCGAGAACCAGGAGGTTTTCGTCGTTGCGGCGCATTCGGGTGGCCAGGTGGTCGAGTTGGAAGAGCTCGGCCAGCCGGTCCGGGTCCTCCTCGCCGCGCTCCAACCGGTCGAGGTGCCCGATCAGCCTGTCGACCAGGATCTGCGAACGGCGCGCCAGGTTGACGAACATCGTCGCGACGGAGGATCGCAGAGCGGCCTGCTCGGCGGCGGTGCGCACGGCTTCCAGGTGGACCGCGTTGAACGCCTCGGTCACCTGCCCGAACTCGTCACGGCTGCGCACCGGCAGCGGCTCGGCGACCTGATCGGCCACCTGCGCCGGGGTCAGCGAGCTGGACAACGACGGATCGCGCAGCCGGCTCACCGCCTGGGGCAGACCGAACTGGGCCACCGAGAGCGCGCCCTGACGCAGCTCGCGCAGCGAGCGTGCCATCGACCGGGCGACCAACCACGCGAACATGATCGCCAGGAGCAGCATGCCCAGCAGCGCGCTGGTCTCGATGAAGACCCGCTGGTTCACCGCGTCGCGCTGATCGGTGGCGAGGTCGACGACGCCGGCGTCCAACTGCCGTTCCACCTCGCGGAACAGGCTGTTGTAACCGGTCATCGCCTCCTCCCACTGCTGGGAGTTGAACGGGATGTTCGTGGTGTTGGCGCCCTGCAGGGCCTCCAACTGGACGGTGAGGTTGGTAGCCGCGGTGGCCTTCATGCCGCTCACCACGCGCTGGTAGAGCTGACGCTCGGCATCGCTGCCGACGTTGTTCAGCGTCTCCAGAGCGAGCGTGAAGCCGGTGTCGGTGAGCAGGAAGTCGCGACGCAGCTTGGCATTGAAGTCGCCGGCGGCCAGCACCTCATGACCGATCAGGCGCTGCTGGGAGACGTAGTCCTTGGCGCTCGCCACCGCCGACACCGCACGCAGATGATCGCTCAGCGTGGTGTTGGTGGAGAGCTGGGCAGCGGTATCGCGCACCTGCAGCAGGTCGTCGATCAACCGGCCGTAGTTCTGCTTGACGTCCTCGACCTTGAGCACGCCGTTCGCCGTCCGGCTGCGCGTGGTCGGCAGGTCCTCCAGGTTGCGGTCGAGGCGTACGAGCAGCGTGGAGACCTTGTCGGGCACGTCCTCCAGGGCGGCCCGCCGTTGCGCGTACGGCAACTTGGCGCTGTCCACCTGTGCGTGCTCGCCCTCGTAGAGCTTGAGGGCGTCATCCCGCTGCGCGGTGTTCTTCTGCGTGGTCGCGATCATCACGCCGAAATCGCGCTCGTTCTGCAGGTGGTCGACCAGACCACCAGCGGCCTGCGACAGCTCCGACAACGTCCGGGTGCGGTCCGCGCTGTTCGACTCGTCGATGTGGGTCACCAGGCCGTTCACGCCCACCACGATTGTCGCCAGGGTGGGCACGAGCATGATGAGGCCGAGCTTCGACCAGATCGGCAGATCTCGCAGCCTGCCAGCCGGTCGGCGAAGACGCGACATGACCGCGTTCGCCGTCTCGGGGGGCTTGCTCACGTCACCGTCCTCCTGATTAGGGCCCGGCGCTCCGACTCGCGTTGTCCGGCTCGACCGGGCACCGCACACAGCCGACTCGCCGGTCGGGCCCCCGAGATTCCATCACGACGAGTGTCAAAGAGAAAGAGCAGCCGGACACGGACCGCTTGTGTGACGCGATGTTGCAACGAGCTCGTTGACTATCGCCGGTCTGTCATCACGGTCGGTATATGTCTGCATCTCTAACAGTCACTCACAACGACCGGAGCGGTACGGGGGTGGTGAGCTCCGGCCCGCCGCCATCCGGGTCTGGATCACGGCAGGACAGAACCATGGCGCGGCGAGGCTCGCTCAGCAAGGCAAGATGCCGGTTTTTGCGGGTTTTGTAGACAGGACTCTGACCGAACGGACCATCCGGACCAACGAATAGCCACTTTCACGCACCGAAAGGACGTGCACTCCGCAAATAAGCTGCAAAACCTACTATTCGCCCAATTTTGCGTACGCCGGTTTGATCACTTCGGTGATCAGCGTGAGCCTCTCGTCGTACGGGATGAAGGCGGACTTCATGGCATTGACCGTGAACCACTGCAGTTCCGTCCAGCCCCAGCCGAACGCCTGGGTGAGCAGCCACATCTCCCGGGACATCGAGGTGCCGCTCATCAGCCGGTTGTCCGTGTTCACGGTGACCCGGAACCGCAGGTCGTGCAGCAGACCGATGGGGTGCTCCGCGATGGACGGCACGGCGCCGGTCTGCACGTTCGACGACGGGCACAGCTCCAGCGGGATCCGTTTGTCCCGCACGTAAGACGACAGGCGCCCCAGCTTCGTACCGACGATGTCGTCCACGATCCGCACGCCGTGACCCAGACGGTCCGCGCCGCACCACTGGATGGCCTGCCAGATCGACGGCAGGCCGAACGCCTCGCCCGCATGGATGGTGAAGTGGAAGTTCTCCCGCTGCAGGTATTCGAACGCGTCCAGGTGCCGGGTGGGCGGGAACCCGGCCTCGGCGCCGGCGATGTCGAAGCCGACCACCCCCAGGTCGCGATAGCGGACCGCGAGCTCGGCGATCTCCTGCGACCGTGCCGCATGCCGCATCGCGGTCAGCAGCGTCCCGACCCGGATCGGCCGGCCCCGCGCCGCGGAATCCCGGCAGCCGTCGGCGAATCCGGCCACCACGGCATCCACCACGGCATCCAGGGTCAGGCCGCGCTCCAGGTGCTGTTCCGGTGCGAACCGCACCTCGGCGTAGACCACGCCGTCCGCAGCGAGATCGAGGGCGCATTCCCGCGCCACCCGATGCAGCGCGTCCGCGGTCTGCATCACCGCCACGGTGTGCACAAACGTTTCCAGGTAGCGCTCCAGCGAGCCGGAGTTCGCCGCGGTGGCGAACCAGCTCTCCAGACTCGCCGCGTCCGGCTCGGGCAGATCGTGCCCGATCGCGTCGGCCAGTTCCAGAACGGTGGACGGGCGCAGGCCGCCGTCGAGGTGATCGTGCAGCAGCGCCTTGGGGGCCTTGATGATGTCCTCGTGGGAGATTGCAACCATCAGAGGATGCTAGTGGGCCGCTCCCGATGATCGACGTGACTTTGCCGCACCTGCGGTGCCCGGTGTGCGGGGAACCACTCGACCGGCGCAACAACGCCGTGCGGTGCGCGCGCGATCACAGCTTCGACATCGCCAGACAGGGCTACGTGAACCTCACCGTGGGCCGGTCCCGGCATCCCGGCGACACCGCCGAGATGGTCGCCGACCGGGTCGCGTTCCTGGACGCCGGCCACTACGAGTTCGCCGCGGCGGCCGTGGCCGCCACCGCAACAGCGGCCGTGGCCGCAACAGCGGCCGGGCGGCATGAGGGACTGGTCCTGGACGCCGGCACGGGCACCGGGCACTACCTGGCCCGGGTGCTGGACGCCGCCCCCGGGGTGGTCGGCCTCGGCCTGGACGTCTCCAAGCCGGCGCTGCGCCGCGCCGCCCGCGCACACCCGCGGGCCGGGGCCGCGCTGGCCGACCTGTGGCAACGCCTGCCGGTGGCGGACGCCGCCGCCCGTCTCGTGCTGAACGTCTTCGCGCCGCGCAACGGCCCGGAGTTCCACCGGGTGCTGCGCGCGGACGGGCTGCTGCTCGTGGTCACCCCGGCCGCCGACCATTTGGCCGAGCTCATCGACGCGTACGGCCTGATCCAGGTCGACCCGGACAAGGCCGGCCGAACGGCGGCGAGCTTGGAGCGGTGGTTCGTCCGGCAACGGCGGACCGAGCTGCGCCGCACGCTGCATCTGACCGGCGCGGAGGTGGCGACCCTGATCGGCATGACGCCCAGCGCCCGGCACGTCACGCCGCCGGACGGCGACGGCCACACCGTGACCGCAGCGGTCGAGCTGGGCGTCTATCGGAAACGCTGAGCCGTCAGACGGACAGGTCCACTTCCTCCCAGTCCGGCGGTTCGTCGTGATAGGGGCCGTGGAAGATCAGCGCCCATTCCAGCGCCCACCGCCGCTGACCGATCGCGTTGCTGGTGAGCTCGCCCGGCGGGGCCTGTCCGGCCTTCTCCACCTCCTGAAACGCCCAGTCGAGGCAGTAATAGAGGTCGAGCAGCACCGCCACCTCGGTCGGATCCCGCGGCGCCACCAGCGACCGGGAGCGCCAGTCGGCGAACGTCTCACCGCCCGGCAGGTCCGGCAGAGACTGCATCAGGCGGCCTTCGGGAGGCGCGGTCGGATCCAGGTGGCGACTGAGCCCGAGCAGCCAGGCGAGGGTGAACACCGCATCGAAGTGCAGCACGAACGACCGATGGTCGCCGCGGTTGCCCATCACGAACTGCCACTCCGGCGGGGTCACGAAGTCGATCAGGTGCGAACCCAGCAACCACCCCATGGCCGCCTCCGTGGGCATCCCGAAGCATCGAGCGACGACCACGTGCAGCACCGCCGCGCGGGCCTCCATCTCGGTGGTGGGGCGCAGCTCCACCTCATCGCCCGGCTCCCAGACGAGCGGGAACTCCGGCGGCGGCACCGGCAGCCCGAGACGTTCCAGCTCGTCGAGGCTGGCCTCGCGGACCGCGCGGGGATTCGGGGCGGCCCGGCGGCTCACGGACGGCTCCCCGGTCGGCGCGTGCCCGGCCGCCGCGTGACCGACCGGCGCGTGACCGACCGCCGCGTGGCCGGCCGGCGGAGGGCGGCCGGCGATCGACGATGCGACATGTCAGGCGATGCGCTCCATCACCAACGGGGTGCCGGCGGGTCCGGCGTCGCCGATCACCACGGCACGGGCCGCCTCCTCGCGTGCCGCGGCGACGCGATGCGGGTCGTCGGTGCGCAACTCCAGCACCACGTCGCCGGCCCGCACCCGGTCGCCCGGGCGCACTCGCAACTGCACGCCGGCGCCGAAACTCACCGGATCCTCCTTGCGCGCCCGTCCCGCGCCGAGCCGCCAGGCCGCCACGCCGATCCGGTACGCGTCCATGCTCGTGACCACCCCGTCCCGCTCGGCGCGTACGGTCTCCGTCTCCCGTGCGGTCGGCAGCGCGGCGTCCGGGTCGCCGCCCTGCGCCTTGATCATGGAGCGCCAGGTGTCCATCGCGGCGCCGGACGCCAGCGCCTTCGCCGGATCGGCGTCGGGCAGGCCCGCGGCGTCGAGCATCTCCCGCGCCAGCCGCAGCGTCAGCTCGACCACGTCGGCGGGGCCGCCGCCGGACAGCACCTCGATCGACTCGGCGACCTCGATCGCGTTGCCCACCGCGCATCCCAGCGGGGTGGACATGTCGGTGAGCAGGGCGACCGTGTAGACCCCGCTGTCGTGTCCCAGCCGGACCATGGTCCGGGCCAGTTCCCGGGCCGAGTCGATGTCCTTCATGAAGGCTCCGGAGCCCACCTTCACATCCAGCACCAGCGCTCCGGTGCCTTCGGCGATCTTCTTGCTCATGATGGAGCTGGCGATCAGCGGGATCGCCTCGACCGTGCCGGTGACATCGCGCAGCGCGTACAGCTTCCGGTCGGCCGGGGCCAGGCCCGCGCCGGCGGCGCAGATCACCGCGCCGACCTCCTGCAACTGCCGGAGGAACGCGGCGTTGTCCACCGTCGCCCGCCAGCCGGGCACCGATTCCAGCTTGTCCAGCGTGCCGCCGGTGTGCCCCAGCCCGCGGCCGGACAGTTGCGGGACGGCCGCGCCGCACGAGGCCACCAACGGGGTCAACGGCAGCGTGATCTTGTCGCCCACCCCGCCGGTGGAATGCTTGTCGGCGGTCGGCCGGGGCACCGTGGACAGGTCGAGCCGGTCCCCGCTGGCGATCATCGCGGCGGTCCACCGCGCGATCTCCCCGGGCGTCATCCCGCGCAGCAGGATCGCCATGGCCAGCGCCGACATCTGTTCGTCGGCCACCGTGCCCCGGGTGTACGCGTCCACCACCCAATCGATCTGGGCGTCGGTCAGCGTCTGTCCGTCCCGCTTGGCGCGGATGACGTCCACCGCCGCGAAACCAGTGCTCATGTCTCCTCCGTACGGGTCCGGCCGGCCGCCTCGCCGCGATGCCTCATTCCCGGCTGTCCCCGTGCTCCGGCCAGCGCACTCCGATGCCGTCCGGCGGCGCACCCTCGCCCGCCCAGGACAACGCCCCGGCGGGGTCCACCACCACGATGCGCGGGGTGCGGACACGGCCCCAGCGCACCGCGCCGTCCGCGGTCGGGAAGTGCGGCCCCTCCTCCAGCACGCCCTTGTCCGCGTCGCTCTCCTGCGGGCTGCCCGCGGAGCGTTCCCAGTACGCGGTCCACACCTGAGCGCCGCCGGCCAGATCCGGATGCACGAAGACGGTCCCCCGCCCGCGCCAGCGGGCAAGCTGCGCGGGCACCTCGGGCACCGCGGCCGGACCGGTGACCCGGGCGATATCCTCGGGACCGAAGGCATGCGGCAGCAACTCGGCCATGGTCAACGGCTGCGGCACGGCCTCCACCAGGCACTCCGCGCCACCGGCTTCGTAGAGCAACTGCCGGCAACGACCGCACGGCATCAGCGGCGACCCGGCGGCATCCACGCACGAGACCGCGACGAGCCGACCGCCGCCCGTGGCGTGCAATGACGTGACAAGTCCGCATTCGGCGCACAGGCCGACGCCGTAGGAGGCGTTCTCCACGTTGCAGCCGACCACGATCCGGCCGTCGTCGACCAGCCCGGCCACCCCGACCGGAAAATCCGAGTACGGCGCGTACGCGTGCCGCATGGCCTCGATCGCGGCCTCCCGCAGCACCGCCCAGTCGATCTCCATGCCCGTCATCTTCCTCTCCCGGGCCGCGGTCCGGGCGTCTACCCCGAGGTGTACGGCTGTCCGTCCGCCGCCGGTGCCCGCACCCGGCCCACCAGACCGGCCACCGCGATGATGGTCGCCACGTAGGGCAGCATGTTGAGGAACTGGCTGGGTACCGGGCTGCCCACCGCGCTCAGATAGGTGGCCAGCTTCTGCGCGAAGCCGAAGAACAGCGCCGCCCCGAACGCGCCGAACGGGGTCCACCGACCGAAGATGAGCGCGGCCAACGCGATGAAGCCCGCGCCGGATGTCATGTTCTTGTTGAAGCTGCCCGTCGCCACCAGCGTGAAGTACGCCCCACCGATGCCCGCCACGACGCCGCCCAGCAGCACGTTCAGGTATCGCAGACCGCGCACCCGGATGCCCACCGTGTCGGCCGCCGTCGGGTGCTCACCGACCGCGCGGGTCCGCAGCCCCCAGCGGGTGCGGGACAGCGCGACGTGGATCAGCACCACCACGATCAGCGCCAGCCACACCAGCAGGTTGGTGTCGAAGAGCACCGGGCCCAGCACCGGGACCTCGGCCAGGCCGGGAATGCGCCACTGCGGCATCTGCGGCGGCTGGTTGTACGTCTGCGCCTGGGGCTGCATCAGCCGCTCGTACAGGAAACCGGTCACCCCCAGCGCGAACAGGTTCAGCACCATGCCGACCACCACCTGGTCGACCAGGAAACGGATGGCGAACACGGCAAGCATCGCGGCGATCAGCACTCCGCCCATGGCCGCGCTGATCAAGCCCAGCCAGACGCTGCCGGCCATGGTGCCGACCAGGGCGGCGCCGAAGGCGCCCATCAGCAACTGCGCCTCGATCGCCACGTTCACCACGCCGGAGCGCTCGCCGAGGACGCCGGCCATGGCGCCCAGGATCAGCGGCAGGCCCAGTTGCAGGGTGCCGTTCACGGTGTCCACCAACGGCAGGAACTTGCCGGCGACCTGCCAGCACAGGAACGACACCACGAAGCCGACGATGCCGATCGACAGCAATGTGGTCTGCCAGCGCGGCGCCACACCGATCAGCATCGCGACCCCGGCGCCCACCGCCACCAGGCCGAACAGCACCGCACCGAGCTGCCCCTGGATGTCCAGCGCGGCGCCCTCGGCGTTCTCGCTCAGCGTGAAACGGGCGCTCTCGCCGGTCGCGAGCGCGCCGAACACCACGGTCGCCAGCAGGCCGATCAGCACCAGGGCCGCACCGAGGCGGCGCTGCCGGTTCCAGAACCGGTCCGGAGCGGTGACCTCCGTGAGGTCTTCCACGGTCGCGGTCGACATGTCACCAGCCCTTTGTCATCGTGGCGCCGATCCGCGCGGTGCGGGCGGCTCGGAGTTGGAAGATCGCCTTCACCAGGGCGGGCGCGGCGATGAAGATGACGATCAGCGCCTGCAGCACGGTGACCAGTTCCAGGGAGATGCCGGAGAACGACTGCATCCGGTTGCCGCCGGCGCGCAGCGCGCCGAACAGGATCGCCGCGAGCAGCGTCCCCCACGGCCGGTTGCGGCCGAGCAGCGCGACAAGCAGGCCGTCGAAGCCGATGTTGCCCGCCACGGCCGGCGTCAGCGCGTACGCGGTGCCCAGCACCTGGGTCGCGCCGCCCAGCCCGGCCAGCCCGCCGGCGACCACCATCAACAGCGTGTACGTACGGGCCACGCTGATCCCGGCAGTCCGGGCGGCGGCCGGGTTGGCGCCCACCGCGCGCAGCTCGAAGCCGAACGACGACCGGTTCAGCAACCAGGCGACCCCGGCGGTGACCGCGACGGCCAGCACGATGCCGAGGTTGACCCGCAGCGCACCACCGAACGAGGGCAGTTGCGCGGACTCGGCAACCGTCTTGCTGATCGCATCCGTGCGCTTCGGGTCCTGGACGCCGTCCTGCAGGATGAGCCAGGTCAGGAACAGCGCGGCGGTGTTGTTCAGCATGATCGTGACGATCACCTCGTGCGCGCCGGTGCGCGCCTTGAGGATGCCCGGGATGAAACCCCACAACGCCCCGCCCAGCGCGCCGCAGATCAGCGCGACGACGAGGTTGAGCACCACCGGCAGCCCGAAGGCGAAGCCGGCCACCGCGCCGGTGATGGTGCCGATCACCGCCTGCCCCTGGCCGCCGATGTTGAACAGGCCGCCGCGGAACGCCAGCGCCACCGACAGGCCGGTGAACACCAACGGCGCCGCGTACGTCAACGTCTCCGAGATCGGCGCGAACGCGGCCCGCCAGCTACCGGTGCCGTGCAACCAGGCGGACATGGTGGCGGGGTCGAAGACGGCACCCTTGAAGAGATCCGCGTACGCCCCACTGATCAGATCCCAGGAACCGGTCAACGCGTCGCTCGGGCGTGCGGTGAAGTAACCGAACATGGCCAGCACGTCGGAGTCCGACACCACGATCAGCACCGCGCCGATCACCATCGCCAGCACGATCGACCAGATGGTGACCACGACGGTGTTCGCAGACCACAGGTTGTGCAGGAAGTTGCTCGCCAACGAGCCGCCGGGGCCGGCGGTCGGGGCGGCAGCCGCGTCGTCGGGCGATGCGGCCTCGTCCTCGCGCGGCGCCTCGACCGAGGGGTCGCTGCTCACTTCGGCTCCTCCTCCGCACCATCGGCGGGTTCGCCCGCGCCGGGTGTCACGCCGTCGGCGGGCTTGTCCGCGCCGGGTGTCACGCCCGCCATCAGCAGGCCGAGTTCCTCGCGCGGGGTCTGCGGGTCCACCACGGCCAAGACGCGCCCGCGGTACATCACCGCGACCCGGTCGGCCAGCGCGACCACCTCGTCCAGCTCGCTGGAGACCACCAGCACCGCCGCGCCGGAATCCCGCTCCCGCACGATGCGACCGTGGATGAACTCGATCGAGCCGACGTCCACCCCGCGGGTCGGCTGCGCCGCGATGAACAGCCGCAGCGGCCGGGACATCTCCCGCGCCACCACCACCTTCTGCTGGTTACCGCCGGAGAGGGTGCTGACCGGCGCGTCCGGCGAGGAGGTGCGGATGTCGAACTGCTCGACGCGTTCGCGGGCAGCCGCGGCGATGGCGGCCGGGTTCAGCTTGACGGCATTGCCGTACGGCGCCCGGTCGTACGTGTCCAGCACGAGGTTCTCGGCGACGGTGAACTCCTTGACCACCCCGTCGAGGCTGCGGTCCTCGGGCACATAGCCCACACCGGAGCGCAGGATCTGCTTGGTGCTCATGCCGAGCAGGTCCTCGCCGTCCACCGTGACCGCCCCGGCACGCGCCGCCCGCAGTCCCATCAGAGCCTCGACCAGCTCGGTCTGCCCGTTGCCCTGCACTCCGGCGATGCCGAGCACCTCACCGGCGCGCACCGAGAGGTCCACCCCGTTCACGGCGCGCACCCCACGGTCGTCCTCGACGATCAGCCCGGTGACCGTCAGCACCTCGCGGCCGGGCTGGGACGCCGCCTTGCCCACCTCCAGCGTCACGTCGCGCCCGACCATCAGCGCCGCCAGCTCGTCCTCCGGCGTCTCGGGGGTGGCCGTGCCGACCGTGCGCCCGCGCCGGATCACGGTGATCCGGTCCGCGATCGCCTTGACCTCTTTGAGCTTGTGCGTGATGAAGACGATGGACTTGCCCGACTCGGTGAGCGACCGCATCACCGTCAGCAGTTCATCGGTCTCCTGCGGGGTGAGCACCGCGGTCGGTTCGTCGAGGATCAACAGATCCACGTCCCGGGTGAGCGCCTTGACGATCTCCACCCGCTGCTGCGCCCCCACCGGCAGGTTCTCCACCAGCGCGTCCGGGTCGACCGGCAGGCCGTACCGTTCGGACACCTCGACGACCTCGCGCCGCACCCGCCGGCGGTCCAGCCAGCCCGCCACCCCGCCGCGGGTCCGTTCGGCGCCGAGGGCCACGTTCTCCGCGACGGTGAACACCGGCACCAGCATGAAGTGCTGGTGGACCATCCCGATGCCGGCCGCGATCGCGTCGCGCGGGCTGCGGAACGTCCGCGGCCGTCCGTCGACGAGGAACTCGCCCTCGTCCGGCTGCAGCAGGCCGTACAGTTGGTTCATCAGCGTCGACTTGCCGGCACCGTTCTCGCCGAGCAGCGCGTGCACCTCACCGGGCTCGACGGTGATGTCGATGTGATCGTTGGCCACCAGGTCGCCGAAGCGCTTGGTGATGCCGCGCAGTTCCAGTCTCAGCGGAGTCTCCTCGCAGGCGCGGTCTCCGGAGGGGCCCGGAGCTCAAGCCGCCGCCCGGCCGCGGGGCGAGGTCCCGCGGCCGCGCGGCGGCCGAGATCTTATCTAGAAAACGATCACTTCGGCGCGTTGGCCGACTCGACCTTCACGGTGCCGTCGATGATGTCCTGCTTCAGCTTGTCGACCTCGCCCTTGAGACCGGCGTCGACCTTGCCGTCGAACTGGTTGTACGGCGCGAGCGAGACACCGTTGTTCTCCAAGGTGCCCACGTAGCCCGGGTCGGCGGCCAGCGGCTGGCCGGAGGCGCCGTTGACCACTGCCTCCTTGACCGCTTCGTTGATGTTCTTCACCACGGTGGTCAGGAAGACGTCGCAGTACTGCTCGGCGCTCTTGCAGCCGTCCTGGTCGACCCAGATGACGGAGACCTTGCCGCCGGACGCCTTGGCCACGTCCGCGGTGCCCAGCCCGGTGCCGCCGGCCACCGGCATCACCACGTCCGCGCCCTGGGCGACGAACGTGTTGGTGATCGATTTGCCCTTGTTCTGGTCGCCGAAGTTGTCGGCGAAGGTGCCGTTCTGCTTCGCCTTGTCCCAGCCGAGCACCTTGACGCTCTTGCTCTTCTGCTTGTTGTAGTACGCCACGCCGTCGACGAAGCCGTCCATGAACACGGTCACCGGCGGGATGCTCAGGCCGCCGTAGGTCGCGACGGTGCCGGTCTTGGTGTAACCGGCCGCGAGGTAGCCGGCCAGGAAGGCGGCCTGCTCGGTGGCGAACTGCATCGGGTAGACGTTGCCGGCGCCCTGGATCGCGCCGTCCACGATGGCGAACTGCTGGTCCGGGTTGGCCTTGGCGACCTTCTCGGTGGCGGTGGCCATCAGGCCGCCGACCGCGAGGATGAAGTCGCACTTCTGGTTGACGAACTGGCGGAGGTTGGGCTCGTAGTCTGCCTCTGCCGTGGAGGCGACGTACTTCGGCTTGACGTTGTCCTGGTCGTCCGCCGCCGCCTGCATGCCGGCCCAGGCCGAGGCGTTGAAGGAACGGTCGTCGATGCCGCCGGTGTCGGTCACCATGCAGGCGCTGTATGCCGGGGCGGCGCTCGCACCGCCGCCGCTGGGGCTTTCGTCAGGGGCGTCGCCACAGGCTGCGGCGGCGAGTGTCAGCCCGCCCGCCGCGAGAATCGCCACGATCCGCTTCCCACGTACTGGGCGCAAGACGCCCTCCTTCCTCCGGCTCGCCGATACCTCTCGGTGAGTCTTCGGCGGCAAAGGTACGCGCAGGCCAGAGCGCTCGTCAGGAGATCCAGCCGTACTGTTGGCGCACCGTTATCTCGCCGCAACCGCAACGCTCGGTCCCCGCTGCTTCGGGACTGATTAGGGGCGAATTGCCCCATCGGCGGCGTAACACGCCGTTAACGCCGCGAGGGCCACGAGGTGGGTGTGCCGTCGGCGAAGGCCCGTTCGGATTCGGCGCGGCTACGGGCTCTGCGCGAGGCCCGGCAGGCGGGCCGCGATCCGCGCGAATCCGGCACGGACCTCGGATGCGGCGGGTGCCGGGCCGGGCTCCACCCGTTCGACGTCGACGTCGACGTCGACGTCGTCGTCGGCCGTGGCCGCACCAGCGTCCGGGCCGCTGCGGGCCATCTCGATCTCGTCGCGGATCGCCTCCGCGTCCACCAGCGGCAGCAACGGTTCCACCACCGCCATCAACTGCTCGTCGGCCACCACCGCCTGGGCGAGTGCGAGCGCATGCGCGCGCTCATACGGCCCGCAGACCACCGGTTCCCAGTCCTCGTCCTCGTCCAGCGTGCCGATGGTGACGACCCATGGCAGGTCAGCCACCGGCGAGTCCGGGGGCAGGCTGAGTGTCATGAGAGTGCCCACGGGGACATCATTCCGGGTGACGATGCCGAATCCAGGTATTTTGCCCCACTGGGGCATTTTTATCGTCAGCCGAGAGATCGACGACTCGCCCGTGCGGACTGGTCGCCGCCCACGCCGCGCCGAAGAGCAGCAACTGGTTGAAGACGTACAGATAGACGAGCACGCCGACGGCGCTGGCCACCAGGCCGTACGCGGGATTGCGCTCGACCAGCCCGACGAACGACCGGCCCACCGTGTTGAGCAGCGTGATGCCGATGCCGACCTGCAGGACCGGCGGCAGCATCCGGCGCACGGTCATCCGCAGCCGGGGCACGGCGGCCAGCAGCGCCGCGGCGAGCAACATGTTGATCCCGGCGGTGAAGACCAGACTGACCACGGACAGCACCGTGCCCACCCGGCCGCCGGCCAGCCACTCCAGCAGGTGCTCCAGGCCGTACACGGCGGAGACGAGCACGGCGAGCAGCAGCAGAATGCCCAGCAGCACGCCGAGATCGACCGCCTGCCGTACGCCGAGATAGCCGGGCTGCTGGTTGAGCCGCCAGATCAACCGCTGTGAGGAACGGATCGCCTCGACCCAGCCGATCCCGGTGAAGGCGAGCCCCACGATGCCCACGATCCCCACGGTCCGCCCGCTGTCCAGGATCTGCTGCAGGTCCACGAACGGCAGGTTCTGCTCCAGGAACGCGCGCACCAGGTCGAACAGCGCCGGATTCTGGTCCAGCAGGATGCCGAAGACGGAGTACCCGATGAGCAGCAACGCGAAGATGGCGAAGAATCCGTAGTAGGCGATCGCCGCGGCGAGACGCCCGCCCTGGACTTCGAGGTAGCGGAGCACGGCGCGGCTGAGGTGGTCGAAGTTCGGCGAGCGATGCCGGAGCACCATCAGACGCGATCCGACCGCGTCGTAAGCACGGTCGACCGGATTCACGGCCTGACCGTACCCAAGATCTAGCCGCCCAGGGAGAAGTCACGCCGGGGATGCCAGGGCCCGGCGCTGCCGTGCCCGTTGCCGCCGTGCGAGAAGAGCGTGAACGCGGTGACCTCGAAACGCGCGGAGAAGCCGGCCAGGTCGTCGAAGACCGCGTCGAGCTGTTCCGGCGGCACATCCTGGGCCACGGTGACGTGCGGGTGGTAGGGAAAGCGGGTGTCGCGGTGTACGCCTTCGGCCGCCGCGATCGCCCCGGCGAGCAGCTCGCACTCGCTGATCCCCATCGCCAGGGCGACGAACACCACCTCGGTGATCGGCCGGAAGGTGCCGGTGCCGCGCAGATGAATGGTGAACGGCGGGTGGGCCGAGGCGACCGCCTCCAGGTGCTTCTCCACGGCGGGCAGCACCGCGGTGTCCACCTCGGTCGGCCCGAGCAGTGTGACGTGCGCCGGCGTGTACGCCGCTTGCGGATCACCCGTGGCGGCGCGCCGAACGGTCAGCGCGGTTCCCCACGGCTGCGGCACGTCGATGGCCACGCCGATCCGGGTGCGATCCACCACGCGGGTCAGGCCCCCCGTACGGGGCTCAGAAAACCGACGTGCTGGTAGGCCTCGGCCAGGGTGGGGGCGGCGACCGCACGCGCCTTCTCGGCGCCGACCGCGAGCACCTTGTCGAGATAGCCGGGGTCTTCAAGGAAGGCCCGGGTGCGCTCCTGCACCGGCTTGACGAAGCCCACGACCGCGTCGGCCAGGTCCTTCTTCAAGTCGCCATAACCGCGACCGTCGTACTGTTCGAGCAGCTCGTCGATGGTGCGCGTGGTCAGCGCGGCGAAAATGGTCAGCAGGTTGCTGACGCCCGGCTTGTTCTCCTCGTCGTACAGGATCTCCCGACCGGTGTCGGTGACCGCCGACTTGATCTTCTTCGCCGAGCGGGCCGGGTCCTCCAGCAGGTCGATGATGCCGGCCGGCGAGGACGAGGACTTGCTCATCTTGGCCGTCGGGTCCTGCAGGTCGAAGATCTTCGCGGTGTCCTGCAGGATGTAGGCCGCGGGCAGGTTGAAGGTCCGGCCGAACCGGGAGTTGAACCGCTGCGCCAGATCGCGGGTGAGCTCCAGGTGCTGCCGCTGGTCCTCGCCGACCGGCACCTGGTCCGCCTGGTAGAGCAGAATGTCCGCGGCCTGCAGGATGGGATAGGCGAACAGGCCGACCGTGGTGCCGTCCTGGCCGCTCTTCGCGGACTTGTCCTTGAACTGCACCATCCGGCTGGCCTCGCCGAAGCCGGTGATGCACTGGAGCACCCAGCTCAACTGGGCGTGCTCCGGCACGTGCGACTGGACGAACAGGGTGCACCGCTCGGGGTCCAGGCCGAGCGCGAGTAGCTGAGCGGCGGAGATCCGGGTGCGATTGCGCAAGGCGATCGGATCGTGCCCCATGGTGATCGCATGCTGGTCGACCACGCAGTAGAACGCGTCGTGCGTCTCCTGCATCGCCACCCAGTTCCGCAGCGCCCCGAGGTAGTTGCCGAGATGAAACGAATCGGCCGTCGGCTGGATGCCGGAGAATACCCGGGGGCGTTGGTCAGCGTGGGACATGAGCGCCATTCTGTCAGCAACGGGGACCGTGGGGCGAAGAGACCCGACCGCCCTCATCGCCGGGATCGGCGGGCCCGTCCGGCTCCGATCCGGCCGGGCAGAAATGTTTGACCATGTTTGTTTCTGGTGGTTTATGATTGAGCTAGAGCGCCCCGGAGGGTCGAGGCGCCCAGCGTACGCGCGGTCGGCACAGGGGTTCGCCCTACGCTGGCCGGGCATGGTGCCCGCGAACCGGAGGTCAACGTCGTGAAACTGCTCGTCACCGGAGGCGCCGGCTACGTCGGCAGCGTCGCCAGCCGCCTTTTGCTGGACGCCGGCCACGAGGTGGTCGTCCTGGACGACCTGTCCACCGGGTTCCGCGCCGCGGTGCAGCCGGACGCCACATTCGTCCAGGCCGACGTGGCCGCGGCGGCGACGGTGCTGACCCCGCAGGCCGGCTTCGACGCCGTGCTGCACTTCGCCGGCCTGATCGCCGCCGGGGAGTCGATGGCCAAGCCGGAACTCTACTGGCGGCAAAACATGATCGGATCGCTGGCGCTGCTGGACGCGGTCCGCGCCGCCGGCGTGCCCCGGTTCGTGTTCTCCTCCACCGCCGCGGTCTACGGCAACCCGGCCGAGCTGCCCATCCCGGAGACCGCGGCCAAGGCGCCCACGAACACGTACGGCGCGACGAAGCTCGCCTTCGACTACGCGCTCACCTCGGAGAGCTTCGCCCACGGGCTGGCCGCGGTGTCGCTGCGTTACTTCAACGTGTGCGGCGCCTACATCCGGCCGGACGGCACCGCTATCGGCGAGCGGCACGACCCGGAGACCCACCTCATCCCGATCGCCCTCCAGGTGGCCGCCGGCAAGCGGGACAAGCTCCAGTTGTTCGGCGACGACTACCCCACCCCGGACGGCACCTGCATCCGCGACTACATCCACGTCGAGGATCTGGCGCGGGCGCACCTGCTCGCCCTGGACGCGACCGCACCGGGCGAGCACAAGATCTACAACTTGGGCAGCGGCACCGGCTTCTCCAACCGGCAGGTCGTGGAGGTGGCCCGCGAGGTCACCGGCACCGAGCTGCCGGTCGAGATCGCGCCGCGCCGGCAGGGCGACCCCGCATCCCTGGTGGCGTCGTCCGAGCTGGCACGCGCCGAGCTGGGGTGGACACCGCAGAAGACCACGTTGCCGGACATCATCGGCGACGCCTGGGAGTTCTACCGGACCCACACGGCGTGATGTGATCACCGCATGACGACGGACAACGATGTTGCAGCCCGCGCCGCAGCCGCCTTCACCGAGACATATGGAACCGAGGCGGAAGGGCTGTGGGCCGCGCCCGGCCGGGTCAACCTGATCGGTGAGCACACCGACTACAACGACGGGTTCGTGTTGCCGTTCGCGCTGCCGTTCCGCACCGTCGCCGCGGCAGGCCGGCAGTCGGCGGGGTGGACCGTCTGCACGGACTACACGTCCGGGTCGGTGACGTTCGACGACCCCCGGCCCGGGTCGGTGGACGATTGGGCGGCCTACCCGGCCGGCGTCGTCTGGGCGCTGCGGGAATCCGGGTTCGTGGTGCCGCCGGCTCGCATCGCGCTGGCGTCCGACGTCCCCGTCGGCGCCGGGGTCTCGTCCTCGGCCGCGCTGGAGTCCGCCGTGCTGACCGCCCTCGCCGACCTGGGCGGGCTGGACCTCCCGGCGGCCGACCGGCCGGCGCTGGCGCAGCGGGCGGAGAACGCGTACGTCGGCGCGCCCACCGGCATCATGGACCAGTCCGCGGCGCTGCGGTGCACGGAGGGGCACGCGTTGTTCCTGGACTGCCGCAGTGGGCGGGTGGAGCAGATCCCCTTCGACGTGGCGGCGGAGAGCCTGTCCGTCCTGGTCATCAACAGCAACGCACCGCATCGGCACGTGGACAGCGAGTACGGCGCCCGCCGTTCCTCCTGCGAAGAGGCGGCCCGGCTACTCGGCGTCGACGCCCTCCGTGACGTGCCGGCCGACGGACTGGACGGCGCCCTCAAGCAGCTCGACGACGAGGAGATGCGCCGCCGGGTGCGGCACGTGGTGACCGAGAACCAGCGGGTGCTGGACACCGTCGAGGTGCTCCGGTCCGGCCGGATCCGCGACATCGGTCCGCTGATGACCGCCTCGCACGCGTCGATGCGCGACGACTTCGAGATCACCGTCCCGGAGGTCGACGTCGCCGTGCAGGCGTCGCTCGCGGCGGGCGCGTACGGCGCCCGGATGACCGGCGGCGGCTTCGGCGGATGCGTGCTGGCGCTGGTGGACGCGGACCGGGCGGACGCCGTGATCGACGCGGTCACCGCGGCGTACCGGGATCGCGGCTTCACCGAGCCCACCCCGTTCGTCGCGGTCCCCGGGCCGGGTGCCACCAAGCTTTGAATGAAGCCGCCGATCCGGGGTACCGCACGGATATGACTGATGAGGTCGAACACCACGAGCCGAACAAGTACGGCTTCGCGGGCGGTGCCACCACGCCCGACCCGGAGCCGCCGGTGACCTCGGCCGACGACGTCCACGGCGAGGACGTCGCCGTCCCGGCGGGGGATCTCACCGGCGCGATCACGCACGCGATCGAGGATCCGTTGCATCACAAGAACCACGACGACGAGTGAAGGCGGCGGGGTGGGTCTCGTCCCGCCCCGCCCGTCACCGCCGTCTAGTTGGCCTCGATGATCATGCCCGCGGCGACCGTCCGGTTGGTGGACTCGTCGATCAGGATGAACCCGCCGGTCGTACGGTTCCGGCGGTACTCGTCGGCCAGCAGCGGCACCGTGGTGCGCAGCTTCACCCTGCCGATCTCGTTGAGCGCCAGGTCGGATGCTTCCTCGTCACGGTGCAGGGTGTTCACGTCAAGCTTGTACTGCAGCCCGCGCACCACCGCCCGCGCCGCCCGCGTGGTGTGCTTGATGGCGTACTTCCCGCCGACGCGCAGCGGGGCCGACTCGTCCATCCAGCAGACCATCGCCTCGATGTCCTGCGCCGCCTCCGGGGCGTTGTGCGGCCGGCAGATCATGTCGCCGCGCGAGATGTCGATCTCGTCGGAGAGCCGCACGGTCACCGACATCGGCGGGAACGCCTCGTCGACCGGCCCCTCAGCGGTGTCGATGGAGGCGATCGTGCTGGTCATGCCGGACGGCATGGCCATCACTTCGTCGCCCGGCTTGAGCACGCCGGAGGCCACCTGCCCGGCATAGCCGCGGTAGTCGGTGACCGTGGTCGACTGCGGCCGGATGACGTATTGCACCGGGAACCGCACGTCCACCAGGTTCCGGTCGCTGGCGATATGCACGTGCTCCAGATGGTGCAGCAGCGACGGGCCTTCGTACCAGGGGGTGTTCTCCGAACGGGAGGCGATGTTGTCGCCATTGAGGGCGGAGATCGGGACCACCGTCAGGTCCGGCACGTCGAGCTTGGTGGCGAACGAGGTGAATTCGTCGGCGATCTTCTCGAATACCGAATGATCCCAATCGACGAGGTCCATCTTGTTGACGCACAGCACGAGATGCGGCACCCGCAGCAGCGAGGTCAGGAACGCGTGCCGACGGGACTGCTCGACCAGGCCCTTGCGCGCGTCCACCAGGATCAGCGCCAGGTCGGCCGTGGACGCACCGGTGACCATGTTCCGGGTGTACTGAATGTGCCCCGGCGTGTCCGCGATGATGAACTTGCGCCGCGGGGTCGCGAAGTAGCGGTACGCCACGTCGATGGTGATCCCCTGCTCACGCTCGGCCCGCAGGCCGTCGGTGAGCAGCGCCAGGTTGGTGTACTCGTCGCCGCGGGCGGCGCTGACCGCCTCCACCGCTTCGAGCTGATCGGCGAAAATGGTCTTGGTGTCGTACAACAGTCGACCGATCAGGGTCGACTTCCCGTCGTCGACACTGCCCGCGGTGGCGAATCGCAGCAGATCCATGTTCCGGGCCATGGCGGTGTCCGCCTCCAGCACAGCCTGGCTCATCAGAAGTAGCCCTCCCGCTTGCGGTCTTCCATTGCCGCTTCGCTGACTCTGTCGTCGCCGCGTGTCGCACCGCGCTCGGTGATCCGGGTGACCGCGACCTCTTCGATGACCTTCTCCACGGTGTCCGCATCCGAGAGCACGGCGGCCGTCTGCGACGCGTCACCGACCGTGCGGTAGCGCACACGCTTGACCATGGGGGTCTCACCCTCGCGCGGGCGGAAGAACTCGTTGACCGCGTAGAGCATCCCGTCACGCTCGATCACCTCGCGATCGTGCGCGTAGTAGATGCCCGGCAGCCCGATCTTCTCCTTGGCGATGTAGTGCCAGACGTCCAGCTCGGTCCAGTTGGAGAGCGGGAACACCCGGATCGACTCGCCGGCGTGGTGCCGGCCGTTGTACAGCGACCAAAGCTCGGGACGCTGATTCTTCGGATCCCACTGGCCGAACTCGTCCCGGAAGCTGTACATGCGCTCCTTGGCGCGCGCCTTCTCCTCGTCGCGTCGCGCCCCGCCGAAGAGCGCGTCGAAACGGTACTTCTCCACGGCCGCGAGCAGCACCGGTGTCTGGATCCGGTTGCGGGTACCGTCCGGAAGCTCCCGCACCGTGCCGGAGTCGATCGCCTCCTGCACGCTGGCCACCACCAGGTTCAGGCCCAGCGCAGCCACCCGGGTGTCGCGGAACTCGAGGACCTCGGGGAAGTTGTGACCGGTGTCCACGTGCATGACGGGGAAGGGGATGCGGGCCGGCGCGAACGCCTTCTCGGCGAGCCGAAGCATCACGATCGAGTCCTTGCCCCCGGAGAACAACAGCACCGGACGCTCAAACTCCGCCATCACCTCCCGCATGACGAAGATGCTCTCGGCTTCGAGAGCATCGAGGTGGGTGACGCGGTAAGGCTTCGTTTGGCTCATCGGCTTCCCGGACCCTTTCAGTGTCGGCCGAGTCGGTGTCAGGTTAGCGGGAGGTGACGCTGCAGCGCGGCAAGCAGGCGTGGCGCAAGATCCTTGCGGCAGACCACCAGGTCGGGGAGTTTCGGATCGGCTTGGTTGTATTTCAGCTCAGTTCCGTCGATTCGGGAAGCGTGCAGCCCCGTGGCCGACGCCACAGCCACCGGTGCGGCACTGTCCCATTCGTACTGACCACCGGCGTGGATGTAGGCGTCCGCGTCCCCGCTCACCACCGCAGCGATCTTCACACCCGCCGATCCCATCGGCACCAGCTCGGCGCCGATGTCCTCGGCCAGCGCGGTCACGAACGACGGCGGTCGGGTGCGACTGGCGGCGATCCGGATCGGCCCGCCGGTCGCCACCCCCAGGGGCAACGGCGGGTAGGCGGGCGGGTGATCTGTTGCCAGTGTACGGTGCCGGGCCGGCATCGCCACCGCGCCGGCGGCCAGGCAGCTCGGGCTGGAGCAGTCCGCCGTCCACAGCGCCACGTGCACCGCCCAGTCGGTGCGGCCCTGCTCGGAGAACTCCCGGGTGCCGTCCAGCGGGTCGACGATCCACACCCGGTTGGCGCCGAGACGATCCGGGCGGGCCGCCTCGTCGCCGGCCGGCCAGGCCAGCCGGGAACCGTCGTCCTCCTCCGACAGCACCGCGTCGGAGGGACGCCACCGGGCCAGTTCGCTGCGCATCAGGTCGTGCGCGGCCTTGTCACCGGCCGCCTTCAGCGCGCCACCGTCCGCGAACCCCATATCCTCCCGGACCTGGAGCAGCAACTGCCCGGCGCGGTCGGCGAGCCAGCGGGCGAACGCCGCGTCGATGACCGGTGGCGTGCCGCCGTCGGCGGACGCGTCGCGCTGCCGGGCGGCGTGCGCCGGCGACTCTGCCTGCTCGCGCATGTGCGGACTCCCTTGTCGTCAGTAGACCCCGTCGGTGGGCCCGTCGTCAGTAGACCCCGTCGGTGGGCCCGTCGTCAGTAGACCCCATCGTCAGTAGGCCCCGGAGGAACGGACCACGGCGGACATCGTCCGCATCAGGATCACCAAATCCAAACTGAGCGACCAGTTCTCCACATAGCGAAGGTCCAGTCTGACTGCTTCCTCCCACGGCAAGTCAGATCGTCCCGAGACCTGCCACAGGCCCGTCATGCCGGGTTTTACCGCCAGTCGTCGGCCCACGTCACCGGCGTAGGCAGCCACCTCCGACGGCAACGGTGGACGCGGCCCGACCAACGACATCTGACCCGCCACGACGTTGAGTAGCTGCGGTAGCTCGTCCAGCGAGAACCGGCGCAACCACCTGCCCACCGTAGTGACCCGTGGATCATCACGCATTTTGAAGAGCACGCCGTCGTGCTCGTTGAGATGCTTCAGCTCGGCAAGCCGGGCCTCGGCATCGACGTACATGCTCCGGAACTTGAAGATCCGGAACTCGCGTCCGTCGCGACCGACGCGAACCTGCCGGAAGAGTACCGGTCCGCGCGAGGTGAGCCGCACGCAGAGTGCCACGCCCAGCAGCACCGGCCCGAAGAGGAGGACCAACAGCAGCGCACCGAACCGATCGACGGCATCCTTCACCAAGCGAGCGCCGCCGTGCAACCGCGGATGCTCGACGTGCAGCATCGGCAGCCCGTCGAACGGCCGGATCGTGGTGCGAGCGCCGGCCACGTCCACCAGCGCGCTGGCCACCACCAGATCCACCTCGTCGCGTTCCAGCCGCCAGGCCAGCCGGCGCAGTTGCTCGCCGTCCAGTTCCGGGCAGCCGAGCACCACGACGGTGTCCACGTCCGCCGCGTCCACCGCGGTGGCCACATCGTCGAACGTCCCGTAGACCGGCAGGTCGATCGCACCGTCGTGGTGCTCCGGCAGGCAGGCCCCGACCACCTCCAGGCCGTGGTAACGCTCCCGGCGCAACTGTCGGGTGATCGACACCACCGACATCTCGTGCCCCACCACCAGCACCCGGCGCAGGCACTCGCCGCGCGCCCGCGACAGATGCAGCCGCTTGCGCAACGCGAACCGCAGCACCAGGGCGGACGCGACGGTGGCGGGCAGCGCCGCCAGCACGTACGAGCGGGCCAGGTCCAGCCCGAGCGCGTACGACAGGACCGCCGCCCCGGCGATCAAGCCGATGCCGCCGCGAATCACCCGCTCGTACTCGTCGGTGCCGACGAACAGGTATCGCCGTTCATAGGCGCGGCTGCCCACCAGGGCCAGCAGCATCACCAGCGGCAGCAGGGCGGACAGCAGCAGATATCCCCGGTTGTACGCGGTGACCTGGGTCCCGAAGCGCACCGCGAACGTCGCCGCCCCGGCCGCGACACCGGCGGTCAGGTCGGCCACCAGCAGGTTCCGCACATATCGACGTTCCCAGCGCTGCCGCCGCGACATCGCGGCGTGCCTGCCACGCAGCCGGACGAACGGCCGGACCGGCGGTCGGACCGCAGCGGAACGATTGGGCCGCACCGCGCGGTGCCGGTCGGCCGCGTCATTGTGGGACGGACCGAACGGCATGGTGGCTGCGAGCGGCACCGCGTTCGGATCCCCGGCACCGGCCGGGGCCGGGCTCGACGGCCGGGACGGCAGCGGAATCTTGCTGTTCATGCCGCGTCCGGCGTGCGGCTTGGGACCGCGCGGACGAGCACCGTGATTGGCCGGCGGGTGGTTGGCCGGGCCGTAGTTCTCGGCGGGCGGTCCGGCCTTCAGCACCGGACCGCCGGGCGAGGGCACGCTCCGGCCGAACTCGTCGGGCGGAGCATCTGGCGGGCTCAGGGTCGGCAACGCGGCGGTCTGTTCCTGCGTCGCCGCCCGGTGGCCTCCGGAATGATCATCCAACAATCCCGACGAACCTCCCCCGGCACGCGATCGATCTCACGCCATATGGCGTCTCCAAGAAGAGAACGCGCGTACCAGGAGCAGCGTCACGGTGCCAATAGATGGACAAAATAGTCCAAATGATTTCACCGTCTGGCTACGCAATGTCAGCTTCCGTGATACTTGTTCTGCGCCCACTCGACGCCCTCCAGCACCACGGCCTCCGCCACGTCGGCCGCCCGGTCCACCAAGAAGTCGAGTTCCTTGCGCTCCGCCGAGCCGAAATCCGACAGCACATAGTCGGCCGGGTCCTGCCGCCCCGGCGGCCTCCCGATGCCGAAGCGGACCCGGGCGTACTCCTTGCTGCCCAACGACTTGGACATGGACCGCAGGCCGTTGTGGCCGCCCTCGCCGCCGCCACGCTTCACCCGCACCTGCCCGTACGGCAGATCGAGTTCGTCATGCACGGCGATCACCCGGTCCACCGGCACCTTGAAGAACTGCCCGAGCGCGGCCACCGGCCCGCCGGACAGGTTCATATAGGTCAGCGGCTTCAGCAGGATCAGCTTCGGACCGCCGTACCCGAGGCGGCCCTCCGCGACGTCGGCGCGCGCCCGCTTGCTGCGGCCGAACTTCCCGGCCACCCGGGACGCCAGCAGGTCGACCACCAGGAATCCCACATTGTGCCGGTTCCCGGCGTACTCCCGGCCCGGATTGCCCAGCCCGGCAACCAGCCACGGCCCGTCGTCGCCCATCACAACCCCTCACATGCGATCAGGGAAAGCACCCCGGAGGGCGCTTTCCCTGATCACCAATGTCTTGCCGCGGATCACTCCGCGTCGGTCACCTCGGCCTCGGCGGCCTCGTCCTCGGCGGCCTCGCCCTGCATCTGTGCGGCGCTCTGCGCCTGAGCGATGGTCGCGATCACGTAGCCGGGGTCGACGGCCAGCGTGACGCCGGACGGCAGCTTCACATCGGCGGCCGTGACCTGCGCACCGGCCTCCAGGCCCTCGATGGACACCTCGAACTCCGGCGGCAGGTGCATGGCCTCCGCGGTCACCGGCAGCGTCATCGACTCGTTCACCACGAGCGTGTTGCGGGACGCCTCACCGGTCAGCGCCACCGGCACCTCGACCTGCACCTGCTCACCGCGGCGCACGATGATCAGGTCCACGTGCTCGTAGCTGTCCCGGATGGGGTCGCGCTGGATGGCCTTCGCCAGCGCCAGCGTCGGGCCGGCGTTGCCGGCGATGTCGATGGCGAACACCTGGTTGGCGCCGCCGTGCCGGATCGCCGCCGCGAACTCGCGCGCCGGGAGGGCGATGTGCTGTGGCTTCTCGCCGTGGCCGTACAGCACGGCAGGCACCAGGCCGGCCCGGCGCGTGCGGCGGGCACCACCCTTGCCGAACTCGGTGCGGGGCTCGGCGCTGATCTTTACCTCGGACACGGGGAAACTCCTGAAACTCTTCTTTCGGCTGCGGGGCTGAGCCGGCGGGTAGCGGGCGGTGCACCGGCCGGTCCCGAGGGTCCGGCCGTCGTCAGGCGCTGCTGGACGAGGGGGCGCGCTGGGCACAGGCCCGAGGCACCGCGTCGATCACGGCACCTCCTGGCGTCTGCGAGACTTCAGCAGACCGCGGGGCACCCTCGCCGTGGCAACCGCACCAGCTTACCTTCCCCGAGCACCGCATGCTGTCGCGGGTCAGCTCAAGCCACCGAACAGGGTGGTCACCGACCCGTCGTCGAAGACTTCGCGGATCGCCCGCGCCAGCAACGGAGCGATGGACAACACGGTGATCTTGTCGAGTCTCTTCTCCGGCGGCAGGGGCAGCGTGTTGGTCACCACCACCTCACCGATCCGGCTGTTCTTCAGTCGCTCGGTCGCCGGATCGGACAGCAGCGCGTGCGTCGCCGCGACGATCACCTCGGCCGCTCCGGAGTCGTGCAGGATGTCGGCCGCCTTCGCGATCGTCCCGCCCGTGTCGATCATGTCGTCGACGATCAGACACACCCGGCCCTCGACCTCGCCGACCACCCGATTGGCCACCACCTGGTTCGGCTTCGTCGGGTCGCGGGTCTTGTGGATGAAGGCCAGCGGGCAGCCGCCCAACCGGTCGGTCCACCGCTCCGCGACCCGCACCCGGCCGGAGTCCGGTGCGACCACCGTCATCGGCCGGCCCTCGAACTTGCGCTCCACGTGCTCGGCCAGGATGTCCATGGCGAACAGGTGGTCCACCGGCCCGTCGAAGAAGCCCTGAATCTGCGCGGTGTGCAGATCCACGGTCAGGATCCGGTTGGCACCGGCCGTCTTCAGCAGGTCCGCCATCAGGCGGGCGGAGATCGGCTCGCGGCCGCGGTGCTTCTTGTCCTGCCGCGAATACGGATAGAACGGAAGCACTACCGTGATGCGTTTCGCCGACCCGCGCTTCAACGCGTCGACCATGATCAGGGTCTCCATGACCCAGCGATTCACGCCTTCGGTGACCGACTGCACCACGAAGGCGTCGGACCCGCGCACCGATTCCTTGAACCGGACGAAGATCTCCCCGTTGGCGAACTCGTACGAATCGGTCGGCGTCGGAGCGACCCCGAGCACCTGCCCGATCTCCTCCGCCAGCTCCGGGAAACCCTGACCGGAGAAAAGCATCAAACTCTTACGGTTCTCCGCGACGATGCTGCCCATCGGCTCGTCTGCTCCCGTGCGTCGAGGGGATGTTCGCTTGCAGTATCCCCCGCATATGCGCGGACGCCACCCTGCCCGGCGTGCCCGTGGGATGACTCACGCGGTTGGCACGCGGGGAGTGAGTTCCCGCTAACGCCCGGCGTCGCCGGACGCATCGGCATCGCCGTGCCGCTCGGCGGGCTGCTGGGCGGCGGCGCGTTCGGCGGCCTCCGCGGACACCGTGCCGGCTCGCCGCCGCACGGTCCACCCGTCGACGTTGCGCTGCTGCGCCCGGGTCACGCCGAGGTTGCCCGCCGGCACCTCCTTGGCCACCGCGCTGCCGGCCGCCACGTACGCCCCGGCGCCCACCTCCACCGGGGCGATCAGGACCGTGTCGCTGCCCACGAACGCCGCGTCACCGACCGTTGTGCGATGCTTGCGCACTCCGTCGTAGTTGGCGAAGATCGTCCCCGCTCCGATGTTGGCCTGCGCGCCGATCGTCGCATCGCCGACATACGACAGGTGCGGCACCTTGGCACCCTCGCCCACCTCGGCGTTCTTGGTCTCGACGAACCCGCCGACCTTCGACTTGCGCGCCAGCCGGGTGCCCGGCCGCAGGTAGGAATAGGGCCCCACGGTCGCCTCGGGGCCCACCTGCGCGCCCACCACGTGCGCCCGCAGCACCGTCGCACCGGCGCCCACCACGGCGTCCACCAGCGTCGTGTCCGGACCGATCACCGCGCCCGCCGCGATCGTCGTGGTGCCGCGCACCTGCGAGTTCTGGTCGACCACCGCATCCGGTTCGAGTCGTGCCGTCACGTCGATCCAGGTAGTCGCCGGGTCCATGATCGAAACCCCGGACCGCATCCACGCGGTGTTCACCCGGTCGCGCAGCAACGCGCGCAACGCGGCCAGTTCGGCCCGGTCGTTGCAGCCGAGGGTCTCGTCGGGATCGGCGGCGACGAACACCCCCACCGGCTGCCCCACCTCCGCCAGCAGGCCGAAGACGTCCGTCAGATATTCCTCGCCCTGGTCGTTGTCGGTGGACAGCTTGCCCAGCGCGGTGCGCAGCGCGGCCACGTCGAACGCGTAGATGCCCGCGTTGACCTCGCGCACCGCACGCTGCTCGGGCGAGGCGTCCCGCTCTTCCACGATCTGCCGCAGATTGCCCGCATCGTCGCGGATCACCCGGCCCAGTCCGACCGGGTCGGCCACCTGGGCGGCCAGCACCGTCGCGGACGCCTTCGACTCCTCGTGCGCCGCCACCAGGGACGCCACGGTCTCCGGGCGCAGCAGCGGCACATCGCCGTTGAGAACCACCACCGTGCCCTCCGCCTCGGGCACCGCGTCCAGTGCGATCCGCACCGCGTGACCGGTGCCGTTCTGCTGCTCCTGCAGCACCGGTGTCGCCTCCGGCTGGATCTCCGCGAGGTGCGCCTCGACCTGCTCCGCGCGGTGCCCGACCACGACCACCGTGCGGGACGCCTGCGCCGCACCGGCCGCGCCCAGCACATGCCCCAGCAACGTGCGGCCGAGCAACGGGTGCAGCACCTTGGGGGTGGCGGACTTCATCCGCTTGCCCTCGCCGGCGGCGAGGACGACGACGGTACGGCGGGGGGCCTGACTCACGCGGGACTCCATTGTTCGCAGTGTTGTCGATGTCGGGGACGGCGCCGACTCAGCCGTCCCCGAGGCGTCATAAACGCCCATGCCATACATGAGCTCGTGCCACACATGAGCTCGGCCGCCAGGACTCGAACCTGGAATATTCGGACCAAAACCGAAGGTGTTGCCAATTACACCACGGCCGATCGGCTCGTCCGCCAGCGTAGCGGGCGGCGACCACGTGCAGAACTTACTACCTCACCCGCGGGCGCGCGTGGTCCGCCCGCGGTGCGGCGTCACGCCTTCGGGTGCGCCGCGAAGAAATCGGCGATCACCCGCGTCGCGTCCACCGCCGAGGACGGCGGGTCCAGATGCAGCAGGCGTTCGGCCGCCGGGGCGCTGCGCCCGCCGGGCCACTGGTGTCCCGCGCCGGCGACGGTGACCAGGTCGACCGCGCGGCCATCGGGACAGCCCGCGGTGGAGGTGGTCACCTCGCCCGTACGCCGGGTGTGTGCCGCCCCGCACTCGTCCACCGCCCGCCAGGTGGCGATCAGGTCGGGCACCGCCGGTCCGTCGATCCTGGCGGGCAGGCGTGCGCCCGCCCCCGCGTTGTCCCGCTTGCCGGGGCCTCCGCGGTACGGGACGGTGCCGTCGGCGGTGCCGTGCACGGCGATGACGGACAGCGGATGCGGGTGCGGGCAGGGGTTGAGCATCGTTCCGGCCACCGGGCCGATCGCCGCGAACAGGCTGGTCTCACAGGCCAGTCGATAGGTGAGGAAGGCACCGTTGGAGATGCCCGTGACATAGACCCGGTCCGGGTCGACGCGGTCGGCGAAGGAGGCCACCAGCGCGGTGATGAAGCCGACGTCATCGACGTCGTCCCGGGCGGCCACGCCGCAGCAGTCCGGATCGGCGTTCCAGGTCCGGCGGACCCCGTCCGGGTACGCCACCAGGAACCTGCCGGCGTCCGCCCGGGCGTCCCAGCCGTACGACTGCTCGGCCTGGGCACCGGTCCCGGCCGCGCCGTGCAGCACCACGACCAGCGGCGCCGACGACGGCAGGCCGGCGGGCAGGTAAAGGCGATAGGTCCGGTCCAGTCCGGACACCGTGATGGTCCCGCCGGACCGGCCGACCGGTGGCGACGGCGAGGGCGGCGCTGGCGACGGCGCACGCGTGCAGCCGGCGAGCAGGATCAGCAGGGCCAGCGGGACCAGTCGGGCCATCTCGTCATCCTTCCCTTCACCGGTTCGAGACCGGTACGGGCGAGGTCAGCGTCCGGTCATCTCCAGCAGTTCCCAGCCGCCTTCTGGACGCAGGTCGCGGCGGTCGGTGCGCAGGTTCATCGGATTGGCCATGCCGAGGTACAGACCCCCGCCCCCGTTCGGGATCATGTTCCGGATGCCGTAGTTGAGGTAGTTGCCCTCGCCACGGACATTGATCGGCTGCGCGGCCTGACCCGCCGAGGGGAACATCCACAGGTCGCCGCCGAAGGTGGCCGGGTTGATGTACGGCTGATGCCAGTTGCCCGGGTCGGCCAGCGCCCTGCGGGCACGGGCGTTGACCGGCGCACCGGTCGCCGCGCTGGCCAGCAGATCCTTGACCAGATAGCTCCAGTCCATGGTGCCGACGAACAGCTTCCCGTCGGTCACGGTCATCCGCCACGTGTAGTTGTTGAACAGGTATCCGAAGCCCGACTTGCCGTACTTCGGCGTCCATCCGGTCGGCACGTCACGCCACTCGGCGGTGGCCGGATCCCAGGCGGGCAGGGTGGACTCGCCGTACAGCAACTCGATCTTCTGGGTGGGCCCGCCGAGGTCCTTGCCGCGCCAGATGCTGATCGCCCGTTGGGTCTTGACCGCCTGCTCCTTGGCGGTGGCGTCGTCCGCGGGCGGGTAGACGGTGGCGTGCACGGTGCTGGACTTCATCGGCACGTGCATGGTTCCCCAGTAGACATATCCGTCGAAGGCGGCGATCCCGCCCCCTCCGTAGGTCGCCGAGACGACCCGATCGGTCTCGTACTGGCGGGCGTTCCACACCTGCGTCCAGCCCGCCGCGTCATCGGGGGTGAGGCCGGGCTCGCCGTCCGCCAGCCGCGGGCTGATCCACAGGCCGGCGAGCATCTGCTGAGTGGTGGGCTTCTCGGCGGGCCAGCTAGTGGCCGCGAGGCGTCCGTCGTACTCGGTGAGGTCCGCGGCCTGCACCGGCAGATCCGCCACCGTCTGGAAGGCGAACGGGTCGGTGCGCGAGCCGGTCCATCGCCACACCGCTCCGCCGGCCGAGCCGTTGCGGCCGATGCCCACGCCGAGATACAGCGCGTCGTCGGCGACGAGGAAGGTGCGGATGTTGCCGTAGTCCGCGAAGTTGATCGACCCGAGGTACGCCTTGGTGGTGGCGTCGAACGCGAACATGTTGAGGGTGTTCTCCAGCGCCGGGCCGCCGAGCAGGACGACGCCGCCGAAGGTGCCTGCGGCGCGCAGCCCGACGGTGTGCGCGAGGCGGGCGGCATCCACGGCGCCGCGGGCACGGATGCGCGCGGACATGTCGACCGACCGGCCGGTCACCGTGTCGTAGGTCCACACCTGCGGTGCGCGCATGTCGCCCAGGTACGGCGGGATCGCACCGTCCGCGAGCGCGGTCTGGCTGTTTCCGTACTCGCAGGTCCAGTTGTCGTTGGCGGTGGGCACGACATAGTCCAGGGTGGCGCCGCTGACCAGGCAGTGCACGTTGGCGCCGGTCCCGAACCAGATGGTGCGCCCGGCCTGGGTGAGCCCCCAGACGTACGCCTGGTTGACCTTGGGCCGGCCACCCCGGCACGGCGGCCCGGCGGGGTAAGCGAGTCCGACACCGGCGAAGCACTCGTCCGGACGGGCCTTGGCCAGCCGGCGAAAGCGGTAGGGCAGCCGGCTGATCAGGGCTTCGTCGCGGTTCCGGGTGGCCGCCGCGGTCGCCGCCTCGGTGGCAGCGGTGGCGGTGGCGGTGGTGCGATCGGCGGAGCCGCGGCCGGCGGCCGGGACCGCGGCGGCGGGCACCGCAGCGGCGAGGAAGGCGACGCCGGTCGCGGCGGCCGCCAGGAACGATCTTATATTCACGCTTTTCGATTCCTTTCGGAACATGCGAAGGGCGCCCCCGCACTCCGCGGGGGCGCCGGAAAGCGTGGACGGGCGCGCCGCCCGTCCACGTCCGTCAGCGGTTCCTGGTCAGCCGGATCAGCTCCCACCCGCCCTCGGGCACGTCGTCGTCCGGGTCGGTACGCAGGTTCATCGGGTTCGCCATGCCGAGGTAGAGCCCGTCCCGATCGACGATCATGTTGCGAATGCCGTAGTTGAGGTAATTGCCGGCCCCGGTCTTGGTGATCGCCTGCGCGGGGGCCTCCGCCGCCGGGAACATGTAGAGGTCGCCACCATACTGATCGGGGTCGATCGGAATGGTCGGCGAGTCCATCGTGGCGCGGGTGACGCGGGCGACCGCGTCGGATCCGCCGCCGGTGACCTGGCCGGCGATGTCCTGGATCAGGTAGCTCCAGTCCATCGTGCCGACGAACAACTTCCCGTCGGTGACGGCCATCCGCCAGGTGTAGTTGTTGAACTGGTACCCAAATCCGGACGTGCCGTACTTCGGCGTCCAGCCGGTGGGTACGTCGGCCCAGGTGCCGGTCGCCGGGTCGTAGGCGGGAAGCGTGCTCTCGCCGTACAGCAACTCGATCCTCTGGCCGGGCCCGCCGAGGTCCTTGCCGCGCCAGATGCTGATCGCCCGTTGGGTGTTCTTGACCTGCAGCGCGATCGCCTCGTCGCCGGACTGCGGATAGAGCGTCTGATGCACCTTGGTGGCCTTCAGCGGCACGTGCATGGTTCCCCAGTAGAGATACCCGCCGTACGACGCGATCCCGCCGCCGCCGTAGGTGGCCGAGATGACGCGATCGGTCTCGTACTGACGCGCGTTCCACACCTGCGTCCAGCCCGCCGCGTCCTCGGGACGCAGTCCCGGAGCGCCGTCGGCCAGCGGCGGGCTGATCCACACCCCGGCCAGCATCGCCTGCGACGTGGGCTGATCGGCGGGCCAACTGGTGGCGGCGATCCGGCCGTCGTGCAGGGCGAGGTCGGCGGCCTGCACCGGCAGATCCGCCACGGTCTGGAAGCGGAACGGCGCACGGGCGGAACCGGTCCAGCGCAGCACCGCGCCCCCCGCGCCGCCGTTGCGGCCGATGCCCACACCGAGGTAGAGCGCTCGGTCGGCGACCAGGAAGGTGCGGATGTTGCCGTACGCCGGAAGGTTGACCGACCCGATGAAGCGGTGCGTGCGGGCGTGGAAGGCGAACAGGTTCAGGCTGTCACCCAGCGCCGGGCCGCCGAGCAGCACCACGTCCTGCAGCGTCCCGGCGGCGCGCAGCCCGACGGTGGTGCGCAGGCGTTCGGCGTCCTGCGGCGAGCGCCGGCTGATCTCGGCCGACTTGTCGACCGCGCGCCGGGTGCGGGCGTTGTAGAGCCAGACCTGCGGTGGGCGCTGGTCACCGATCTCCGGCGGGATGTCCGGGTCGTTCTCGGCGATCTGGCTCTCGCCGTATTCGCAGACGTAGTTGTCGTTGACCGTCGGCTGCAGCACATCCAGGGTGGCGCCGCTGGTCAGGCAATGGGTGTTGGCACCGGTGCCGAACCAGACGTCGGCGCCCACCTTGGTCAGCCCCCACACGTACGCCTGGTTCACCTTGGGTGTCCCCTCGGCGCACGGCGGACCGGGCGGATACGGCTGCCCGATGCCGGCGAAGCACTCGTCCGGTTGCGCCTTCGCCAGCAGCCGGAAGGAGTAGGGCTGGTCGGCTGCCTGCGCGGGCACCGCCGCGGCGGCGGCACTCAGGACACACGCGCCGAGCAGCGCAAGGAGTCGACGGCTCACAGCTTCACCGGCGCCTTCACGTGGTGCGCCACCGACCCGGCCCAGCCGGCGGGATCGGCGAAGCCGAGGAACTCACCCAGCCGCGTCAGCCCGCCGACCGGGTCGCGGACCAGATCTTCGTAGGCCATGGTGTGCAGGCCGGCCGGCGGGCTGTCGGCCAGCGCCTGCTCGGCCTGGCTGCTCATGAACGCGCACAGGGACAGGTAACGGCTGGGGTCGGCGCCGCGCTCGGCGAGTAGCTCCGCGGTGAGCCGGCCGGGCAGGTAGCGCTCCAGTTCCGCGGGCACCGGCTCGCCGGGCTGCACGCCGAAGGTGTCCACGCCGTACCGGCCGTAGGTCTCCACGCGCAACTGGACGAGTTGGAACGACGGATGCTTGCTCATCGACGCCGCGGTGTCCACCCAGTTGCGGGTCAGGTAGACCACCTTCGCGGTCGGGTAGTTCGCCAGCAGGGAGGTGGCCACCTGGCTGGAACCGCCGGAGCGTTCCACCCAGCGGTCCCGGCCCAGCGACTCGGCGAGCAGGTCGAGGAACTGCTGATGGTGCGCGGCCACCGCCTGGGTGGGGAAGCACGGCACCTGCTCGGCGAGGCGGGCGAACAACGCATCCGGGTCGTCGGTCAGCTTGGGCAGCGTGATGGCCAGGATCCGGGGCAGGTTGACCAGGTCCCCGGCATACCGGCCGGATTCCGGGTACCGGACCTCCTTGGGCGGCACCCCGATGCGGAAGAGCACGGAGAGCTCCTCCTTCGGTCCGCTGAGGACCTTCCAGTAGTCCGGTCCGCTGATCACCTCGGTGCTGCGGTTCCACGGCGCCACGGACATGAAGAACTCCTGCACCGAGCAGGTCCGCGGTTCGCGCGCGATGAGGTCCGACAGCAGCGTCGATCCACAGCGGCCGTTGCTGATGATGATGGCTCTATCCATGGCTCGTCCCCTCGGCGAACGATTTCCGCGTGTCCCGCAACCAGGGCAGGATCTGGTCGCGAACCTGGGCGCGGTGTTCCAGGAGCAGGCTGTGCCGCCCGCCGTCGATCACCACCGTGCGCGTCTGCGGCATCAGCGCCTCGGTCTGCGGTGCGAGCTGGCGCACCGCGGACTCGCCACCGAACAGGCAGAGCACCGGACAGGTGATTCCGGCCAGGTCGTCCGGGGTGGGCAAGGCGCTGGCATGCAGCTCTGCACGGATCGGGGTGTCGCGCAGCAGGGCCAGGGTGTCCCGCACCCGGCGACCCCCGCCGCCGGGGAACGCCGCCGCCTGGGCGAGCCGCCGCTCGATCCGGTCGAACCAGGCCGGCACGGGCGGGGCCGACTCGATGGCGACGATGCCGGCGACTCGCTCCGGGCGGCGCGCCGCGTACCCGAAGGCGATCGTCCCGCCGAACGAATTGCCCAGCAGATGCACCGGTTCGTCCACCGACCAGTGCCGGTCGAGCAGCGCCGCCACATCGTCGACGAAGTGGCCCAGTGCGTACCCGCGGGGCGGCCGGTCGCTGCGCCCGTGCCCGCGCAGATCGTGCATCAGCACCCGCATGCCGGCCGCGGCCAGCGACGGCGCCAGGGTGAGATACCAGCTAGCCAGGCTGTCGCCCGCCATCCCGTGCAGCAGCACCGCGGTGCCCCGGGCGGGCCCCTGCGGCGGTAGTTCCTCGACGTGCAACCGGATGCCGTTGACCTCGGCGGTGTTCATGCGCCGCCCCCACCTCGCGCGCGGCGGCCGGTCACCGGGTGGGCACCCGGTCGAGCGAGCCGGCGATGTGATCGACCAGTTGCCCGACCCGCAGCTCACCCATGGACGCGACGTCGAGTCCGGCGACGAACTGGGCGAAGTTCACGGCGTCGCCGTAGCGCGCCTGCAACCGGCCGGCCAGGGAGACCACGTCGAGGCTTTCCAGCCCGAGGTCGTCGCGGAAGGTGCTGTCCATGGTGATCTCGACGCCGTCGTCGAAGTCACCGAGCACGGCGCGCAGCATGGCGTCGATGTCGGAGAGGATGTCGGTGCGGTCGGCGGACATGATGGTGCTCCCTTACTCGTCGACGACGGTCCAGGCCACGACGTATCGGCGCGGCGGCAGATCGGGTGGGTTGGTGAGGTCGCGGGTGTGCACGACGAACGAGCGGTCGCCGATCGTGACATCGAGCCGGTCCGCGGCACCGACAGCGACCGTGAACCGGCGCGGGTTGCCGTCCAGGCCGGTGCCGAGCGCCTTGCCGACCGCCTCCTTGGCGGCCCAGAACCGGGCGAAGTCGCGCTCCGGGTCGCGCATCGCGGCGATCTCCGCCTCGGACAGCGCGAAGCGGACGGTGGCGTCGTCCCGCGGCGTCACCTCGGCCACGTCGATGCCCACGTCACGGCTGGGATGCGCGATGGCCACACCCACCTCGCCGCTGTGCGCCAGCGACACCCGGCACTCCACCAGGCCGGGACGGACCTCGACGTACGGGCGACCGCTGGGCTCGTTGCGCACGGTGAGCTCGATCGGGTAGACGTCGGTGTGCCCGGCGTCCCACTGCCGGAACCGCACCGCGTCCTTGGCCGCGATCCGGCCGAGCAGCCACTGTTTCTTCGCCGCGCCGGTCATCCGCTCGTACTCCAGCGCCGCCTTGCCGCCCAGGATGCCCCGCGCGGCCATGCCCTGGGTGACCAGATCGGTCCAGGCGTCGAAGGCGGCCGTCCATCCCTCCGGCTGGCGCAACGACATCGGGTATCGCTCCGGGAACCGCTCCGCGGGACGTGCGCTGGGATGGCTGTCGAAGCGGCGGTCGGTGGCGCCGTCGATCCGCGCCCAGACGCGCCCGTCGACGGACAGTTGGGTGTCCGCGACCAGCTCGCCGTCGTCGATCCTGCGGACCCGGGCGACGCACTCGAACGCGGTGCCGGGAGGTGGAGGCGGCCCGAAGAAGCGGACATGTCGCAAGCCGACCGGCAACGCCACGGTGCGGAACGGCTGGGTGGTGATCAGCCAGTTCCCGATCAACTGCAACGCGTTGTCCAGCAGGGCGCCCGGCGGATGCGGGGCGGTGACCACGCCCCGGACGTGCATGTCGCCCAGCGCGTGCACCGCGGTGACGCCCTGGAAGCGCGGGCCGTGGAACATCAGCCGTTCCTCGTACATCCGGGCGGCGCTGACCGACGGCGGCCGTTCAGTCGCCGGGTCGTGCGTCCACACCGGCTCGTCGGGCGCCGGGTATTCCGCGGCCATCTCGACGATGGACCGGGCGTACCCGCCGAACACCACCGACAGCCGGTTCGCGCCGACCTTCTTCACCACGATGTCGACCCGTTGCGGTGGAGCGGCGATGAGCCAGCGGTGGAACTTCGCCTCGTGGACCGCGATCGCCCGCAGACCGGGCACGGCCGCCTCGGCGGCCTCCATCATGTGCGCGACAACCGTGGTCGCGGGCACCACCGGCCAGCGATCCTCGATGTCCGGCCAGTCATCGGGCTGCACGAAGAAGCAGTGGTCCCGCAGGTACGGCATGGCCTCCACGGACACGTCCAGGGCGCTGCGCACCAGCAGGCCGTCGGGCACCTCCGGGATGACCGGCCGCGGGGGCGCTGCGGGCCGGGATGCCACCGTCCGGGAGGTCGCGACATTCATCACCGTCACCGCATCCTGCGCGGTCTCCTGCAACAGCGCGGCCAGCTCGGCCGCCGCGCTGGAAGTTCCGGCAAGCCGTTGCAACGCCGCCAATGCCGTGGGTCTCGCATCCGCCGACACCGGCTCCGACGCAGCGGCGGGCGCCGGCACGCCGCGCCCGGCCATGCCCAGCAGATCGGCCGCGCCCGTGCCCAGCTTGACCAACGGCCCGCCCAGGTCGAGCCGGATGCGCGGCCCGGTGCGCGCGGCGGGCGCCGCCACCGCACGTCGGCCCGGCGCCGAGCCGGATGCCGGGGAGCCGGATGCCCGCACCGGCTCCAGCGCCGTCCGGTCGGGTGTGCCACCGTCCACCCACAGCGCGGTCGCGACCCGGCGGAGCTGGTTCATGCCGCCGCGCCGCGACACGTTCACCGGCATCGCCAGGTGATCGTGCTCGCGCAGGTTGTCATCGATGACGGTGGCCAGTTGCCCGGCACCCACCTGGAGAAACGCGCGGATCCCGGCGTCGTACATGGCCCGGATCGTCTGCCGGAACCGAACCGGCTCGATCATGTGCCGGATGAAGAGCGCGTTCACCTCGTCCGGATCCGCGGGGAACGGCGCGGCAAGCGTGCCGGACCACACCGGGACCGCGGTCGGGTGCACCTCCCAGCGGCCCAGCGCGGCGCCGATCGCCTGCAGCCCCTCGGCGAACACCGGCGTGTGAAAGGCCGACCGGAACGGCAGCAACTGACACAGCACGTTGCCGGTGCGCAGATCGTCGACCAGGCGCTGGACCTGCTCGCGGGGCCCGTTCACCACGCATTGCGCCGGGGCGTTGTCGTGCGTGAGGACCACCCCCGGGTAGTCCGCCAGCCGGGGCGTCACGGCATCCACCGACGCGCTCACCGCGGCGAACGCGTACCCTGCCACCTCGACCGTGTCGGCGTCGAAGATGCCCAGAAAAGCGTCCACACCCCGGGTGCTCATCTGCCCGGTGACCGCAGCCGCCGTCCACTCGCCGATGCTGTGGCCGGCCACCGCGTCCGGACGTACGTTCATCCGGGCCAGCGCCTCGTGCAGCACCCGGCCAACCTCGACCAGCCCGGTGCCGTGCCGGCCCAGATCGTCCGCGGTGTACTCGCGGTACGGCAGTCCGAAGTGGGCGGCCACATCGGTCACCCGGGGCGCGAACTCCGCCTCCACGCCGGGAAAGACGAACGCCAGCTTGCCGCCGCCGGGGCCGAGCAACGGCTGCGGCGTGAACCAGATGTCCCGTCCGCCCCGCCACGGCTGAGCGCGGGCGACCATCTTGCGAGCCGCCGCGAGGCGGTTGTCGCTCGGATCGACCACGCCCAGCCGGACCGGTCCGCCGCTGGCGGCCGTCGGCAGGTCACGAACGTCCGGGCGGTCCAGCAACTCGGCCATCGCCGCCACGGACGCAGCGGACAGCCACACCACCCGGTCGGGTTCGTCCACCGCCGCCGCGAGGGGCGTGGCGTGCTGCTCCACGATGACGTGCGCGTTGATGCCGCCGAACCCGAACGCGTTCACACCGGCCCGGCGCGGCCCGGCACCCGGCCACGGGCGCGCCTCCGCGATCGTCTCGAACCGTGTCGCCGCCATCTCGGCGCGCGGGCGCGTCACGTTCAACGTCGGCGGCAGCACCCCGTGATAGACCGCCAATGTCGCCTTGATCAGGCCGGCGATGCCCGCGGCGGGCATCGCGTGCCCGATCATCGACTTGACCGAGCCGATCACCGGACGCTCACCCGCGACGTACGGGCCGAACACCTCGGCCACCGTGGCCAGTTCCGCCGCGTCGCCGGTCGGCGTCGCGGTGCCGTGCGCCTCCAGCAGCCCGAGCGCATCCGGCGCGGCCGGGTCGAGACCGGCCATCTCCCAGGCACGCCGGATCGCCAGCGCCTGCCCGGAGCTGGCCGGGTTGAACATGCTCGCCGAGCGTCCGTCACTGGACGTGCCGCTGCCCCGGATCACGGCGTACACCCGGTCGCCGTCACGGTGCGCGTCGGCCAGTCGCTTGAGCACCACCATGCCGGTGCCCTCGCCGATCAGCACGCCGTCCGCGTCCGCGTCGAACGGCCGGATCTCACCGGTACGACTGAGCGCCTGCAACTGGCTGAACACCGACCAGAAGCTGATGTCGTGCACGTGGTGGGTGCCACCGGCCAGCACCGCATCGAGGCGGTGCTGGGCCAGCTCGGTCATGCCCTGGTCGACGGCCAGCAGGGAAGAGGCACAGGCCGCGTCGATGGTGTACGCGGGACCGCGCAGGTTCAGCCGGTTCGCCACCCGCGAGGCGGCCAGGTTCGGCACCAGCCCGATGGTGCCCTCCGGCTGATGCTTGCCCAGCCGCTCGTCGAAACGGGCCCGGACCATGTCCAGTCGTTGCTCGTCCAGGTCCGGGACGAGCTCCCGGAGGATGCCGATGACCTGGCTGGACATGCGCACCCGCTGGGCGTACCGGGCGGCGGCCGGGCTGAGGATGCCGCCCCGGCCGAGCACCACGCCGACCCGGTCGGCGTCCGGCATCCGCTCCGGACCACCGGCGTCGGCGATCGCCGCCGACGCCACCTCGAGCGCGATCAGTTGGTCCGGCTCGATGTCACCGACCGAGTTCGGCATGATGCCGAACTTGAGCGGCTCGAACTCGGCGGTCAGGAAGCCACCCCGCCGGCAGTACAGCCGGTCCGGCCGATGCGCCTGCGCCGGGTCGTAGAACAACGCGTCGAAGCGGTCCTCCGGCACGTCGGTGATCTGGTCCTTGCCGGCCACCAGGTTCTGCCAGTACTGGTCGAGATCGGCGGCACCGGGGAACATCGCCGCCATCCCGACGATCGCGATCGGTTCCACGGTCACCATCCGGAGGCGGTGAGGACGACCGAGGTCCGCGTGCCGTACGCGAGTTCCCGCAGCAGGCTCATCGCGCCCTCCTCGGGGTCGATGAGACCGATGCCGCGGCGGGCGTACTCGGCGGTGAGCTCGGGGGTCACCATGCCGCCGTGCACCCCCACCGGCGCCCACGGTCCCCAGTGGACGGTCAGCGCCCGGCTCCCGGCGGACGCCGCCCAACGCCCGGCCATCGCGTCCAGCGCGTCGTTCGCGGCGGCGTAATCGCTCTGACCCCGATTGCCGTACGCCGCGGCGATCGAGCCGAACATCACCACGAACCGCGGGCGTGCCCCGTACGCGTCCAGCGCGTCCAGCACCGACTGAGCACCGTCCACCTTGGTGCGGTACACCCGCTCGAAGGACTCCGGATCCTTCTGCTCGACAAGCTTGTCCTCGATGATCCCGGCCGCGTACACCACCCCGTCGATGCGGCCGTGCTCGTCGTGGATCTGCTTGATCAGCCGCCGGATGCCGCCGTCATCTCGCACGTCAGCCGCGTGGTAGCGGACGTTCGCGCCCAGCTCGGCGAGCTCGGTCATGGTCGCGTTCACCTCACGCGCGGCGAGGATTCCGGAGGCGACCCGGTCGATCTCCGCCGGCGACCGCATGCCGCGGCGGGCCAGCGTGGCGCGCAGCGCGGCCTTGTCGGCGGCCTGAGTGATCTCCGGGTCCTCGTCGGTCTGCGGCAGCGGTGTGCGGCCGACCAGCTCGATACGGCACCGCGCGGCGCCCGCCACGGCGCGGGCGAACCAGGGCGTGATGCCCCGGGCACCGCCGATCAGCACCACCACCGCGTCCGCGTCCAGGCCGATCGCCTGCGCCTCGGCCACACCCTCGCCGGCCGGCCCGGCGCCGCCGTCGGCGAGCACGCCCAGCCCGGATTCGGTGAGCTCTTCCACCTCCCGTACGCCGGAACGTCGCACCACGACCGGCGCGGGCGTGGCCTCGCGCAGTTCCTCCACCAGCGCCCCGGCCGCGTCCACGCCCTCACCGATCGCCACCCAACGCACGGTCACCTGCGGATACTCCCGGGCCAGGGTGCGGAACAGGCCGGGCATGCCGTCGGTGCGCGGGCCGCCGTCCAGCGGACCGGCGGCGAGCAGCCAGCGCGGACCGGCGGCGAGCGCCTTCTTGACGAACGCGAACGCATCGGGCAACAGCGGCCCGCCGTCGGTGAGTCCGTCGAGCATCAGCACACCGTCCATGCCGACCGGATCGGCGTGCGTGGGTGCGCCGTTCATGCCCCGCGCACCCGCTTCGGCGAGCAGTTCGGCGAGCCCGGCGCCGGCGGCCGCCCCGCCGGTGATCAGGAATGTGGCATCGGCCAGCTCCGGCGCCGGCCCGGCGGACGGTGCGGCGGGCCGATGGCCGGGCACCAGTCGTTGCGGCGCGAGGCCGACCCGCTCGGGCACCGACGCGCTCACCGGCGCGCTCACCGGCGCGGGGACCGTGGTGACGGCCGCCGCGGCGATCTGCGGGGCGGGCGCGTCCGCTCCGTTGATCCGGATGTCCAACCAGGACACCATCGCCCGCACCGTACGCGCCTTGACCAGATCCTCCAGCTCCGATTCGTCCCCGTCCACCGACAGGCTCAGCCGGTTCGCCACCTCACCGGCCACCTCCGCCCGCTTGATCGAGTCCACACTCAGATCCGCCTCCAGATCGAGGTCCAGCTCGATCAGCTCCGACGGATATCCGGTCCGGTCGCTGATCACCGCCAGCACCGCCGCCTGCACATCCAGCCCGGCACCCGGCGCGGAGGGCGGGCCGGCATCCGTCGGGTCGGCGACCGGCGGCGGCGCGGTGGCGGGCGACGGCGGCGCCAGCACTACCTCCACCGTGTCCAGGGCGGGTGCCGGCGGCAACGATGCGGCCACCGGGGTGGCCGGGGGCCGGGACGGGACTCCGCCGTCGCCGAGATAGGCCAGCAACACCTCACGCTGGGTGGCGATCAAGTCGCGGCTGGTCCGCAAGAACTCGCTGACCAGCTCCGTGCGGCCGTCGCGGGCCGATCCGTCGGATTCGAAGGTGGCCATGGTCGTGAGCTCCTCCACTCGCCGGGCGGGCGTCATGCCGCCGCTCAAGGTGTCGCCGTTGCGGTCGCGGACCAGTTGGCCGTCCACCGTCCACAGGGGCCGGTCCCCGGCCGTGGCGGTGGTCGTGGTGTCCCGGCCGGCGAACAACCAGCCGGTCTGCACGCCGACGCCCGCACACGCCAGTTGTCCCACCGTGGTCAGCAAGGCACGCAGTCCGTCGCCGGCGCCGTCCACGCCGACCACCAGGTGCGCCCGGTCGCCGAGGATGTCGCGCACCAGGTTGCCCAGCACGTGGCCGGGTCCGGTCTCGACGAAGACCCGTGCGCCCGCGGCGTACATCGCCTCGATCTGGTCGACGAACCGCACCGGCGCGCCGATCTGTCCGGCCAGGCCGGCCCGCACCGCGTCCGGGTCCGCCGGGTACGGCTCAGCGCTGCGGTTCGACCACACCGGCAGGCCGGGCGCGGCGACCGGGGTATCGGCCAGCACCGCGGCGAACGTCTCCCCGCCGGCCGCCACCACCGGGCTGTGGAAGGCCGCCGCGACGCTGATGGGGCGCGCCCGCACGCCCGCCTCGGTCAGCGCGGTGACCGCGCGCTCGACCGCCGCCGTCGGACCGGAGATCACCGTCTGCGTGGGGGTGTTCTGGTTGGCCAGCACCACCTGGTCGGCGAGCGCGGCGGCGGCGAGCACCGCGGCGATCCGGTCACGGTCCGCGGACACCGCCGCCATGGCTCCCGGGTCGTCACCGGCCGCGTCCAGGATCGCCGCGGCGCGCCGGCCGCTCAGCGACAGCAGGGTGGCCGGATCGAAGGCGCCGGCCGTGCACAGCGCCACGAGTTCTCCGTAGCTGTGCCCGCCCACCATGTCCGGGCGTACGCCGAGGCGCCGCAGCACGTGGTCGGCGGCCAGTCCGCCGATGCCCAGCACGGGCTGCGCCACGCGAGTGTCGCGCAACCGGTCCGCCTGCGCGGCGCTGGTCTCCTCGTCGAAGGCCGCAGCGGGGAACAGCAGGTCGGCCCACTCCCGTCCGAGGTCCAGGTAGTGCCGCAACTCGGGGAAGGCGACGAACAGGTCGGCCAGCGCGGCCGGCTTCTGACTGCCCTGCCCCGGGAAGAGGAAAGCCACCTTGCCGGGCGCCGGGGTCGCCGCGGGCGGCTGGATCAGGCCACGTCGCGGGTCATCGTCGCCATCCATGGCACGCTGCAGCAACACCACCAGGTCGTGCACATCGGATGCGACCACCGCGATGCGTACCGGACCGAGCCGCGAATCGCTCGCCGCGGTGGACGCCGCGGCGGCCAACGCACGCAACGTCGACGCGCCGGGAAGCCGGTCGAGCAGCGTACGGACGGCGCGCCGGGCCGCGTCCACGGTGCCGCCGCGGAACAGGAACAACTCGGCGGGCCATTGCCGCCGGGCGTGCCGCGGGTCAGCGGTCGGCGCATGGGCGCCCAGCACCACGTGGAAGTTGGTGCCGCCGAAGCCGAACGCGCTCACCCCGGCCATCCGGTCGGGGGCGGCGGCGGCCCACGGCGACGCTGCGGTGTGGAAAGCGAACGGGCTGGTCTGCGGATCCCACGCCGGATTCGGGCTCGTCAGGTGCAGAGTGGGCGGCCGGACCCCGGTATGCAAGGCGAGCGCCGCCTTGATCACCCCGGCCATGCCCGCGGCGCACTTGGTGTGACCGATCTGGGACTTCACCGACCCGAGCACCGCTCCGCCGGGCCGGGCGCCGGATTCGGTGAACAGTTTGGTAAGCGTCTCCAACTCGGTGCGGTCGCCGACCACGGTGCCGGTACCGTGCGCCTCCACCATGCCGACCTGCGCCGGTGACACACCCGCGCTGGCGTACGCCCGGTCCAGCGCGCGCCGCTGCCCCTCCGCGCGGGGCGCGGTGAGCCCGAGGGCGCGTCCATCGCTGGCTCCGCCCAGGCCCTTGACGACGGCGTAGATCCGGTCACCGTCGCGTTCCGCGTCGGCAAGACGCTTGAGCACCACACAGGCGACCCCCTCACCGAGGGCGATGCCGTCACCGGTGCTGTCGAAGGTGCGGCAGCGACCGGTCGGCGACAACGCATGCGCCGACGTGAACATCAGATAGTCGTTGATGCCGTTGTGCAGGTCGGCGCCGCCGCAGATCATCAGGTCGCTGGCGCCGCTGATCAGCTCCTTGCAGGCCGAGTCCATGGCGGCCAGCGAGGAGGCGCAGGCAGCGTCCACGGTGTAGTTGGGACCGCCGAGGTCGAGACGGTTCGCCACCCGGCCGGCGATCACGTTGGCGAGCACGCCGGGGAACGAGTCCTCGGTCACCCGCGGCAGCAGCCCCTCCAACTGCGACGGCACCTCACCGAAGTACGCCGGCAACATGGTGCGCAGGGTCTGCGTCTGGCTCATGTCGCTGCCCGCCTCCGCACCGAAGACCACGCCGGTGCGGGCGTGGTCCGCACCGGCGTCGTGCGGGTAGCCGGAGTCCGCGAGCGCTCGGCAGGCGATCTCCAGAGCCAGTAACTGGGTGGGATCGATGCTCGCCAGGGCGGCCGGCGGGATGCCGTACCGGATGGCGTCGAAGGGCACCGGCTCGATGAACCCGCCCCATTTCGACACGGTCACCCGGCCGGTCTGGCCCGGCCCCACCTCGGCCGCGTAGTAGACGTCGGGGTCCCAGCGGCCGGCGGGCACCTCCCCCACCGCGTCGGCCGCCCCCACCACGGTCTCCCAGAAGGCCGCCAGATCCGGTGAGCCGGGAAACACGCAGGCCATGCCGATGATCGCGATGTCCAACGGCGCGGCGTCCGCCTCGGGCGCGGACGGTTCCGCCGCCGGGGCACGGGCGGCGAGCAGTTCCGCCGCGCCGACCGTGACCTCGCGATGCAGGTCCGCGATCGTGGTTGCGGCGTCGCGCAGCACCGCGACCTGGCCGGCCATGAACAATCCTTCGGCGGCTTGCTGGTCCGCATCCACCGCGAGCAGGTGCGCGCCGTCCCGGCGCAGGCCCTTGGCGGCGATCCGCAGCCGTCCCACGTTCAGCAGCTCAAGCTGCTCCCAGATGGATCGGTTTTGCACGCCGGCCGCCTCCAGCTCCGCGCGCAGCCGATGGAAGTCATCCACGAAGGAGGATTGCAGGCAGCGGGTGGCGTGGCCCGGCGCGGTCTCCAGCAGCGCGGTGCGGTCCGCGGCGATGGCCTGTTGCTGGAACAGCGGCTGAATCGCCCCATGCTGCACGGCCTCGGCGGTGAACAGGTAGGCGGTGCCCATCAGGACGCCGATTTGCGCGCCACGGCGGGTCAGCGGGCCGGCCATGGCGGCGACCATCGCCGCCGAGCGGGCGTCGTGGACGCCACCGGCGAAGAACACTCGCAGGTCGTCGCCGGTGCCGGGCGGGCTCTCGTCGAGGAACTCCGCCAGCACCGCCAACTGCGCCTCCCACAGCGGGAAGCTGGCGCGCGGCCCGACGTGGCCGCCGCACTCGGCGCCCTCGAAGACGAACTTGCGCATCCCGCTCTGCAAGAACTGGCGGAGCAGTCCCGGCGAGGGCACATGGAGGAAGGTGCTGATGCCCTCGGATTCCAGTTCCCGGGCCTGCGCCGGGCGCCCTCCGGCGATGATCGCGCAGGATGGCCGCACCTCCCGGACCACCTCGATCTGCGCGGCCCGCAACGCCTCCGGTGCGAAGCCGAGCACGCCGACGCCCCAGGGTCGGTCACCCAGCAGGGCCGCGGTCTCGGTCAGCATGCGCCGGGTCTGTTCCGCGTCGGCCAGGGCCAGAGCGATGAACGGCAGGCCACCGTGCTGCGCCACGGCGGCGGCGAAGCCCGCCTCGTCACTCACCCGGGTCATCGGGCCCTGCGCCACCGGGAGCTGCACGCCGAGCGTACGGGCCAGCGGCGCGCCCGGACGCAGGACCGCGGCGAGTTCGCCGGTGTCCTGCGCATCCTCGATGGACCGTCGCACGTCGCGTACGGCGGCGGCCACGTCGGCATACCGGCGGGCGAAGTCGGCGGCGAGCCAGCCGTCCTGCCCGATCGGCAGCAGGCGTCCGGCGTGCCGCAGGCCGCGACGTCCGTCCTCGGACACCACCTCGGTGCCGTCCATGCGCCGCAGCACGGCGGCGAGATCGTCGGGCACCGTGGATTCCGGCAGCAGGCAGAGCTGGGTGTCGAGCAGCACGCCGGCTGCCCCGCCGGCCACCGAGGCCGCGGCGGTACGCGGTCCGACGCCCCCGGCCACCCATACCGATTGCCCTGGGTGGGCGGCGAGAAGCTGCTGCATCAGCACGAACGCGCTCAGATCGCCGACCCGGCCGCCGGACTCCATGCCACGGGCGATCAGCCCGCACGCCCCACCGCGCAGCGCCGCATCGGCCTCGGCCAGATCGGTGACCTCGGCGATGACCGGGTAGCGCCGCGCCGTCTCGGCCACCGGCCAGGACGAGCCCGGGCCCAGCACGACGAGGTCGACGGTGTCCGCGGCGATGCGCTTGAGGTCGGCCGGTTGCGCCGCGCACCCGGCGGGCACCCGGACGCCGAGGCGGCTCGCCCGCCCGGCGGCTCCGGCCAGTGTGCGCAGCGGCCAGTCGCCCCCGGAACCGAGGTCGATGACGGCGTGGGCACCGGCCCGCGCCGCCGCCAGGGCGGTGTGGGTGCTCGGTTCCAGTCCTTCGCCACCGGTGACCGCGAGGATCGAGGGAATGGGATCGCGTGCAGTACTCATCGGACTCCCGCTTCGTCAGGGGTGTCTTCCGGTGCCGTCGTAGGATCGAGCGATTTCAATACGTGAATGTCGCTCGCAGGCCGAAGCTATCTGGATCTAGTTACGGCACGGTTACGCCTCATGAAGGGAAGTGGTGCAGTTCTTCCTGCCCATTTGGTGCAGATTCCCTGGCTTTTCTGCCGTCATAACCTCACACAGCAGTTCTTCCATACCTTCGGCGTATGACCCGACGGAGCCATTGGCGGCGAAGCCAAACCGAGCTACGGTGGCGTAGGTTACGGTGACGTAGGCGTAGCTTTTGCGCCGCGGGCGTCGCTGTCGGAAGCCCTCCGACCGTGCCGCCGGCCGCCGCGTCCGTCCCCGCATCGCACGCCCCCGCCTGCCGACAGCACCGCATTTCACCTAGCGAGGTGCCATGACATCCGTGCTCGCCGAACCCGCCACGAAGACCGGGCCGAAGCCCCTGACCGAGGGCGCCCAGCCGACCGGCGTGCTCATCGCGCTGTACGCGTTCGTGATTGTGCCGTTCCTTGCCGTCCTGGCCGCCATCCCGATCGCGTGGGGCGGCTGGCTCTCCTGGACGGACGTCGCGATCGGGGCGGTCTTCTACGTCATCTCCGGGCTGGGCATCACGGTCGGGTTCCATCGCTACTTCACGCACGGCTCGTTCAAGGCCAAGCGCTGGCTGCGCGTCGCGCTGGCGCTGGCCGGTTCGCTGGCCATCGAGGGGAACATCATCCAGTGGGTGGCCGACCACCGACGCCACCACGCGTTCAGCGACCAGGAGGGCGATCCGCATTCGCCCTGGCGATTCGGCACCGGCTACTGGGCCCTCACCAAGGGTTTGTTCTTCGCACACGTGGGGTGGATGTTCAGCCGCGAGTTGTCCAACCGCTCGCGCTTCGCGCCCGATCTGCTCGCCGACCGCGACATCGACCGCATCGACCGCGCCTTCCCCGCGATCGTCATCTTCTCCACCCTCGGACCGGCGCTGGCCGGCGGCCTGATCACCTGGTCATGGCAGGGCGCACTGAGCGCCTTCTTCTGGGCCGGCATCGTGCGCATCGGCCTGCTGCATCACATCACCTGGTCGATCAACTCGGTCTGCCACGTGTACGGCGAGCGACCCTTCGAGGTGCGCAACGGCGACCGGGCCAGCAACTTCTGGCCGCTGGCTATCGTCTCGTTCGGAGAGAGCTGGCACAACCTGCACCACGCCGACCCGACCTGCGCCCGGCACGGCGTGCTGCGCGGTCAAATCGACATTTCGGCCCGGGTCATCTGGATCTTCGAGAAGCTGGGCGCGGCATACGCGGTGCGCTGGCCGCGTCCCGATCGGTTGGCCGCCAAGATGGCCAAGGCTGCGGGATCACACTGAACCCACCCGACGGTTCACGTCCTGGCATCATGGCCGGGGTGACAGATCAGAACGACTCCGGCAACGACTCAGGCAGCCGGCGTGCCCGCAACCACCGCACCACGGCCGCCGGCACACCTGCCACCTCCCGCGTGCGCATGTCCGCCGCCCAGCGCCGAGAGCAGTTGATCTCCATCGGCCGGCAACTGTTCGCCGAGCGCGGCTTCGACGCCACCAGTGTGGAAGAGGTGGCGGCTCGGGCGAAGGTGTCCAAGCCGGTGGTCTACGAGCACTTCGGCGGCAAGGAAGGCCTGTACGCCGTGGTGGTGGACCGGGAGGTCCGCTCGCTGCTGGAGCGGATCGCCGCCGCGCTGACCGCGGGACACCCGCGGGAACTGCTCGAACAAGCGGCTCTGGCCTTGCTGGACTACATAGAGCAGGAACCACACGGCTTCCGCGTGCTGGTCCGCGAGTCGCCGGTGTTGTCCCCGGCGGCCAATTTCTCCAGCGTCATGAATGACGTCGCCCACCAGGTGGAACACATCCTCGGCGACGAGTTCAAGAGCCGCGGCTTCGACCCGAAGTTCGCCGAGCTCTACTCCCAGGCGCTGGTGGGCATGGTGGCCCTGGTCGGGCAATGGTGGCGGGAGGCACGCAAGCCCAAGAAAGAGATGGTCGCCGCCCATTTGGTCAACCTGGCCTGGAACGGACTGTCCCACCTGGAGGCCAAGCCCGTCCTGCTGACCCGCAAGGCGCGCTGAAGTGCGTCCCGCCCCGTGCGGGACGGGACGCGTCAGTTCACCGGGGTGCTGGTGCGGTTGGTGCGCGTCCGCCGTTCGGGGCCAACCTCGTCGACGCGCCCGTACAGGCCGGCGGTCAGCGTCAGCAGCCCCACGACGATCAGCGCGAACACGTTGACCATCGACACGTTCAGCACGTTCGCGTCGGTCTGCATCACCGCCAGCTCGATCATCGACACGGCGAGAAGCGCCCATCCGAGGATCAAGTTGACCTGGTGAAGCATGTTTCCGCCGACCGTCGCGGCGCCGAGCACCACCAGGCCGGCGATCAGGAAGAACCAGGCGCCGGCCGGGTTGACCCGTACCCCGAGCACCCAGTCGGAGGTGTCGCCGAAGAAGGCGTCGCCCCAGGTCTGCGCGATGCCGATGGCCCCGGTGAGCACCAGGTAGAGGCCGCCGAGGGCGGCGATGAAGCGGTACGTCTGGCGGAGGGAGTGGTTGAGGGGGTAATGCGCCATCAGGCCGGACGGCCCTCCCTTACTTGCCGCGGGGCGCCGCCGTGCTCGGCGGGCCCAACCTTGCAGTAAAGCCCGGCAGTGATCAGAGCCATGCCGAGCACATAGGCGACCACCACGGTGGCCATCGTGAACGCGAGGAAGTTCGCGTCCGTGCGCAGGGACGCCAGCGCGTAACTGCCCACCACCAGCATGCCCCAGCCGACATACTTGTAGATCTCAATGTCGAGATTGCGACCGATCACCGCGCCGGCCAGGACCGCCACACCCGCGATCACCGACACCAGGGACCACAGCAGATTCGCACCCTGCCCGAGAACCCGCTCGTCCGGCTGCCCGAAGAGCCCGTCGCCCGCGGTCATCGCCAAGCCGACGACGCCGAACACCACCAGGTAGATGCCCACCAGCCCGCCGAGCGCGCGGTACAGCGGACGCAGTGGATGGTTGAGCGGGTTGTGCGCCATGGGTCCGTCTCCAACGTCGGTCGTGATCTCACGGCGATTCTCGCGCATCGCCGTGCCGCCGCGCAGGGGCACCCCCGGATCAGCCCTCCGGCACGCTTTCCGCCAGTTCCAGCCAGTTCTCCTCGACCTCGGCGCGCTCACGCTGCGCGGCCTGCAACCGCGCGTCCAGCTCGACGACCTTCTCATAGTCGGAGCCATGCTCGGCCAGGCTCTCGTTGATCTCGACGATCTGGCCTTCGAGCTTGGCCAGCCGGCGCTCCAGACGTGCCAATTCCTTGCGCGCGGCCCGCGCCTCACCGGCGGACATGCCCGTCGGCTCCGGGGCCGCGGATGATGCTGCCGCCACGGTGCCGGCCGGCGCGGGCGCCAGGCCCTGCGGCGACGCCGACGCACGCGTGAGGTATTCCTCCACGCCGCCGGGCAGGTGCACCAGCCGACCGTCGCCGAGCAGCCCGTACGCCGTGTCGGTCACCCGTTCCACCAGATAGCGATCGTGGCTTGCCACGATCATCGTGCCCGGCCAGGAGTCCAGCAGATCCTCCAGCGCGGCGAGCGTGTCGGTGTCCAGGTCGTTGGTCGGCTCGTCGAGCAGCAGCACGTTGGGCTCCCCGGCGAGCAGCCGCAGCAGTTGCAGCCGACGACGTTCGCCGCCGGACAGGTCGCTGACCGGCGTCCAGAGCCGCCGCTCGGTGAAGCCGAAAACCTCGGCGAGCTGCGCCGCGGACAGTTCCCGGTCGCCCAGCCGGACCCGCTTGGCCACCTCCTCCACGGCCTCCAGCAGCCGCAGCCGGCCCGGCAGCTCGGCCAGTTCCTGGGAGAGGAAGGCGGGGCGCACGGTGGACCCGGTCCGCAGAGTCCCGTCCGCCGGTGTGCCCAGCCCGGCCAGCAGGCGCAGCAGCGTGGTCTTGCCGGCGCCGTTGACGCCCAGCACGGCAATCCGGTCGCCCGGACCGACCTGCCAGGTGACGTCCTGCAGGATCGTCTTGGGCCCGGCGTTCAGGGTGACACCCTCCAGGTCGTAGACCTGCTTGCCCAACCGCGTGGTGGCCAGGCGCTGCAGGCTGACCGTGTCCCGCGCCGGGGGGACGTCGGCGATCAGCGCGTTCGCCGCCTCGATCCGGAATCGGGGTTTGGAGGTGCGGGCCGGCGGTCCGCGGCGCAACCAGGCGATCTCCTTACGAAGGAGGTTCTGCCGACGCGCCTCCGCGGCGGCGGCCAGCCGCTGCCGCTCGGCACGAGCAAGCGTCCACGCCGCGTAACCGCCCTCGTAGGTCTGCACGGACTCGTCGACGACCTCCCAGGTCGCCGTGCACACCGCGTCGAGGAACCAGCGGTCGTGGGTCACCACGGTCAGCGCGCCACGACGTCCCAGCAGGTGCCGGGCGAGCCAGTCCACCCCGGCCACGTCCAGGTGGTTGGTGGGCTCGTCGAGGATCAGCAGGTCGGCCTCGCGCACCAGCAGGGCCGCCAGCGCGACGCGGCGTCGCTCGCCGCCGGACATCGACCCCACCGGGCTGTCCAGGCTGCCCTGCACACCGAGGCCGTCCAGGATGGCCCGCACCCCGGCGTCGCCGGCCCACTCGTGCTCGGCGCCCATGCCCTCCGCCAGCCAGGCGGTGCCCAGCACCAGGTCCCGGACGGTCGCGCCGGGGGCCAGCGTGAGCGTCTGCGGCAGCGTCGCGACGCGCAGGTCACGACGATGAGTCACGCGCCCGGAATCCGGCTCCTCGATCTTGGCCAGCATGCGCAGCAGCGTCGACTTGCCGGCCCCGTTGAGGCCGACGATGCCCACCCGGGCGTCGTCATCCAGTCCCACGGAGACGTCGGTGAGTAGCTGACCGGCCGCGCCGTATCCCTTGCTCACCCGGTCGAGATTGACAATGTTGGCCACGGTGCGACTACGTTACCCGCGCTCCCGGCATGGGCCCGCGGGCGGTGCTCACCTGTCGGCACACACCGGCCTCGGCCAGGCCGGATGCCACCCGCTCCGCGTGCGCGCCGTCGCCGGCCAGGAAGACGCAGGTCGGGCCGGACCCGGACACGATGCCGGCCACCGCACCCGCCTCATACCCGGCCTTGAGCACGTCGGACAGCTCCGGCCGCAGGGACAGGGCGGCAGCCTGAAGGTCGTTGCCGAGCACGTCGCCCAGCACTTCCGGGTTGCGCTGACGCAACGCGGCCATCACGTCATCCAGGCCGGGCATCGACTCGGGGGCACGGCCGCCGGCGCGCAGGCGATCCAGCTCGCGGTAGACATCCGGGGTGGAGAGCCCGCCGTGCGCCAGCGCCACCACCCAGTGCCACACGGTCGGGCGGGCCAAGATCGGGCTCACCGCCTCGCCCCGGCCGGTGCCCAGTGCGGTGCCGCCGTGCAGCAGGAAGGGGACATCCGACCCGAGCGTGGCGCCGACGTCGGCGAGCTCTTCGCGGCTCAGCCCGGTGCCCCAGAGCGCGTCGCAGGCCAGCAAGGCGGCTGCGGCGTCCGCGCTGCCGCCGGCCAGCCCGGCGGCGAGCGGGATGGACTTGCGCAGGTGCAACCGCGCGTACGCGGGGACGCCGGCATGCTCGGCCAGCGCACGGGCCGCGCGGATCGCCAGGTTGGTGTCGTCCAGCGCCAGCTCGCCCTGGCCCTCGCCCTCCATGGTCAGCGCCAAGGTGTCACCCGGGCTGGCCCGCAACTCATCGAAGAGGCTGATGGCGTGATAAATCGTGCTCAGCTCATGAAAGCCGTCCGGCCGCACCGGCCCCACACCCAGGTGAAGGTTGATCTTGGCAGGCACACGGACTCGCACCGGACCGCCGGGCCGGCGCGTCCCGTCGTCCGGACCCCAGGCTTCGGTCACGGAGTGATGTCCCCGATCGGGAGTTTGATCTCGAACGGGGCGGTCAGCACGAGCTCGTCCGCCGCGTCGGCCACGGCTTCGTAGCGGCCCTCCACCAGGTCGTACGCGAAGATGCGCACCGGATCCTGCTCGACGGTGGCGTCCACCAGCAGCACGTCGGGTTCGAAGGTGCTGTCGACCGAGACGGCCACCCCGGTGGCCAGGCTGGCTCGGAACTCACGCGGCGCGTGTCTGCGCAGCCAGGCCCAGAGCAGACCGGCGATGTCCTGATGGTCGTATGTCGGTGTGGGAACCACGATCATGACCCCGTCGCGAAGTTCGACGCGAGGCGCGCCGTCGGGCAGGGACAGCACATCTTCAATGGTGTGATCCGCCGCCTTCTGTTTGCGCGGATCGGGAACCCACATGACGTGACCGGGCACCGCTTCCGCCGTCATGAGTCCACCTCCTCGCGCCACGTGCCGGATGCGCTGAGCTTACCGCCGCTCGGCATCCCGGTCGCGGCGGTCGCGATCGCCGCGAACTGCTCCACGGCCAGCGACTCGCCGCGCGCCTGCGGATTCACCCCGGCCCGCACCAGCACGGCCTCCGCCGCCGCCGGGCTGCCCGCCCATCCGGCCAGCGCCGCGCGCAGGGTCTTGCGCCGCTGCGCGAACGCGGCGTCCACCACCGCGAACACCGCCCGCCGGTCGACGCCCGGCGGCGGGGTGTGCCGCGCGAACGCGACGAGGCCGGACTCCACGTTCGGCACCGGCCAGAACACCGCCGATGGCACCCGGCCGGCCGGGCGGGCATGCGCGTACCAGGCCAGCTTGACCGACGGCACGCCGTACACCTTTGAACCCGGCGGCGCCACCAGCCGGTCGGCGACCTCCTTCTGCACCATCACCAGGCCGCCGCGCAGTTCGTCCAGCGCGGCCAGCAGGTGCAGCACCACCGGCACGGCGACGTTGTACGGCAGATTCGCGACAAGCATCGTCGGCGCGGGTGTGAAGTCCGCCGCGGACACCCGGAGGGCATCGGCATGGTGCACGCTCAGCGTCGCGGCGGACACCGTGGCCGGCAGCGCCGCCGCCAGCACCGGGTCGATCTCCACCGCGTGCACGTGCGCGGCGGAGCCGACCAGGCCCAGGGTCAACGAGCCGAGCCCCGGCCCGACCTCCAGCACGACATCGTCCGGGCGCAGCCCGGCGGTGGCCACGATGCGCCGGACCGTGTTCGGGTCGTGCACGAAGTTCTGGCCGAGCTTCTTCGTCGGCGCGACGCCGAGCCGTGCCGCCAGATCCCGGATCTCGGCCGGCCCGAGAAGCGCGTCAGCCATGGCAACAGAGGGTACGGCCTGCCCGGTCAGCGCCACGGACCCAGCGCCCGTTCGCCGTTATCCGAGATCGCCGCGCACAGCTCGTCCAGGTCGGTGCCGGTCGTTGCGGCCAGCGCCCGCACGGTCACCGGGATCAGATACGAGGCGTTCGGCCGTCCCCGGTACGGCGTAGGGGTGAGAAACGGCGCGTCCGTCTCCACCAGCAGGTGCGAGGCGGGGGTGACCGCGGCGGCCTCGCGCAGTGCCCCGGCGCTGCCGAAGGTCACCGTGCCGGCGAAGCTCAACAGGTAGCCACGCCGCACGCATGCGGTGGCGAACGCGACGTCCCCGGAGAAGCAGTGCATGATCACCGTGTCCGGTGCACCCTCCTCGTCCAACACCCGCAGCACGTCGGCGTGCGCGTCCCGATCGTGGATGATCAGCGCCTTGCCATGCCGCTTGGCGATGGCGATGTGCGCCCGGAAGCTCTCCTCCTGCGCCGCGCGCCCCGGCGGCGGAGTGCGGAACGTGTCCAGCCCGGTCTCGCCGACGCCCCGCACGCGCGGCAGGCCGGCGAGGGCCTCGATCTCCCGCAACGCCTCGTCCAGGTCCGCCAGCCCGGGTGCCTCGTTGGGGTGCACCGCCACCGCGGCCAGCACCCGTTCGTCACGCGCGGCCAGCTCGGCACCCCAGCGCGAGGAGGCCACGTCGACGCCGACCTGGACCAGCCGGTCGACGCCGACCTTGGCGGCAGCCGCGATCAACGACTCGACCGGGTCCCCGGCGGTCGCGTCGGCGCCACCCGGCACGCCGGCCTCGTGCACGGTGATGTCCAGGTGGGTGTGGCTGTCCAGCACCGGGACGGCGAGCGGCTCGGGTGCCGCCGGGAACTCACCGGCGCGCCGGGCGGCCCGCTGCTTGCGGGATTCGGACGGCTGACTACTCATGGCTGCTTGCCTCGCATACTGAGGGAAAGGGTGAGACATACCCCACTCGAACCTGTCGGCTACCACGCGTTCACTTTGCGTCCACCGCCCGGGCCTAAGTTGTCGCGGGTGACGCTGACCGGTGCGGACGTGGTCGAGGTGGACCCGCTCGAGCCGCCGCTGATGGCACCACTGTCCCGCAAACTCGGCTGGGCCGAGGTGCAGCGGATGAGCCAATCTGCGACACATCGCGACGATCCGGTGCTGCGCCGGATCCGGGCCACCGCCGCGGTCAAGCGGGGGACCCGCATGGTGAAGATCTTATCGGCAGCGCAGACGGCCGGACACCTCGGCGGGTGGATGCCCTACGGTTTCTGCTACCGCGCCTGCGACATCAACCATCTGCGGCACCCCGACGAGCTGGCGCTGCTGCGCACCGACGGCGCTGCCCAGGCCCAGGTGGCGTACGCCCTGCGCTGGCGGGCTGTGGACCCGGCCGACTACGAGGTGCCCGACGTCCGTACCCAACCGGGGCTGGCCGGGATACCCGCGCATGCCCGCATCGGAGCCATGGTGCTGGGCACCGGCTTCATCCCGAGCACCGACGACCTGGTGCCGGAGTACATCACTGCGGGCTTCGCCGACCTACCGTTGCCGGCCAACGCGCAACTGATCGCCTACACCGGCAGCGAAGAAGTCGTGCTCTACACCTACCAGCCGGAACAACACGGCTGGCTGCGGCTGTCCGGCCCGCGGTGGCGGCACCTGCTGGAGTATCTGCCCGGCATCAGCCCGGATCGCGAATACCTGCCATGCACCGACTCCGGGTCCGCCCGGCTGGTCGGACGGATCAATCAGCACGAGTACGACGCGGTCGCCGATCCGCCGGAGGAGTTCCGGGTGCGGGCGTTGACGCGCGCGGCTCGATACCCGGTGACCACCCTGAGCCGACGCGCCGAGCAGGCGCTGTGGCGCGGCGTCGGCTGCTGGGTGTTGCAGCGCGACGACCGGTGGGCGCGGTTGCGGGTGGTCCGCCCGGACGGCGACGCCGTCGGGATCACCGGCGCACGAGCCTACGAGCGGGGGGTCTACGAGGCGTGGGCACCGGTGGCCGAGCTGGTCGACCATCACCTCTGGGACGTCCCGTACGAACTGTGAGCCCTCCGCGCCGGGCCGCGCCGCGGGCGCACCGCGCTCGGTGCGCCCGCATGAGAACGACTATTCCGCGCCGAGGCGGGCCAGTTCCTCGTCGACGACCGACGGGTCGAGCTTCTTGAACACCGGTTTCGGCGCGCTCAGCGGCGTCCCGGCGACCAGCGGCACCGACTCCCACCGGGCACCGACCGTGTAATCGCCGGTCAGCACCGGGTACGACGGGCCGCCATCGAGGTCGTCCACCTCGATGATCGACGGCATCGGCGCGTGCACGCCGGTGCCGCCCAACAGCTCGTGCACCTTCTGCGCGGAATGCGGCAGGAACGGGGTGAGCAGGGTGTTCGCGTCGCTGACGACCTGCAACGCGACGTGCAGCACGGTACCCATCCGCGGCTTCTGATCGTCCGACTTCATCTTCCAGGGCGCCTGTTCGGAGAGGTACTTGTTGGCCTCGGCAACGACCCGCATCGCCTCGCCGATGGCGGCCTTCTGCCGGTGTTTCGCGATCAGTTCGCCGACCGTCGCGAACCCGCGGCGAGCGACCGCCAGCAGGGCCTCATCCTCCGCGGTCAGCTCACCCGGGGTGGGCACCGCGCCGAAGTTCTTGGCAGCCATCGAGACGGACCGGTTGACCAGGTTGCCCCATCCGGCGACCAACTCGTCGTTGTTGCGCCGGACGAATTCCGCCCAGGTGAAGTCGGTGTCGTTGGACTCCGGACCGGCCGCGGCGATGAAGTAGCGCAGCGCGTCCGGGTCGTAGCGCTCCAAGAAGTCGCGCACATAGATGACCACGCGCCGGGAGGAGGAGAACTTGCGTCCCTCCATGGTCAGGTATTCCGAGGAGACCACCTCGGTGGGCAGGCCCAACCGGCCCAGCGAGCCGGGCTCCCCGCCGCGGTCGCCCTCGCCGGAGTATCCGAGCAGGATGGCCGGCCAGATCACCGAGTGGAAGACGATGTTGTCCTTGCCCATGAAGTAATAGGCCGACGCGTCCTTGCCGTCGCCGTCCACCGACCACCACCGGCGCCAAGCCTCCGGGTCGCCGGAGCGCCGGGCCCACTCGATCGACGCGGAGAGATAACCGATGACCGCGTCGAACCAGACGTAGATCCGCTTGTCCGGCCGGTCCCGCCACTCGTCCAGCGGGATCGGCACCCCCCAGTCCAGGTCCCGGGTGATGGCCCGGGGCTGCAGGTCGTCCAGCAGGTTGCGGGAGAACTTCAGCACGTTGGGGCGCCAGTTCTCCCGCCGGTCGAGCCAGCGGGAGATGGCCTGGGCGAACGCGGGCAGATCGAGGAAGAAGTGCTCGGTCTCCACGAACTCCGGCGTCTCGCCGTTGATCCGGGAGCGGGGCTCGATCAACTGCTCCGGATCGAGCTGGTTGCCGCAGTTGTCGCACTGGTCGCCGCGCGCGCCGTCGTACCCGCAGATGGGGCACGTGCCCTCGATGTAGCGGTCGGGCAGCGTACGTCCGGTGGACGGAGAGATCGCACCCAGCGTGGTCTTGGGCACGATGTAGCCGTTGTCCAGCAGGCCGGTGAACAGTTCCTGGGTCACCGCGTAGTGGTTACGCGTCGTGGTGCGGGTGAACAGGTCATAGGACAGCCCGAGGCCGTGCAGATCCTGCACGATCACCCGGTTGTACCGGTCGGCGAGCTCACGCGCCGTCACCCCGTCGGCGTCGGCCTGCACCTGGATCGGCGTGCCGTGCTCGTCCGTGCCGGAGACCATGAGCACGTCGTGACCGGCCATCCGCATGTACCGGCTGAACACGTCGGACGGCACCCCGAAGCCGGACACATGACCGATGTGGCGCGGGCCGTTGGCATAGGGCCAGGCGACCGCGGCGAGAACGTGACTCATGGCTTCACAGCGTAGTAAGTGGCCCGGCCCCCTCGCGAACCCGTTGCGGTGACGCACTCGCCGACACCACCGGCTAACAAGTGATTTATCCGACACGCGGCTTTATGCGTGATCGACGGACCATCACGTAGTGCAATGAGGGCGTGACCCGAAACGCTCCCCGGACGCCGCCGGACGACGGCGGGACGTCGAAACCGCATCCCATCCCGGACAGCGCCTGGTCACGCATCGCCGACGAGCAACGCGAACGCGACCAGGAACTGGCCGAGGCATCGGCCCGACCGCGGCACCCGCGCCGCCGGGACACGCCGGAGCCGTTCATGGCGCGCCCACCGCTGCGCGCCGCCCACGACGCCGCCCCGGCGTTCTCCGCCGAAGCGCTGGACGCGCACGCGGCCGGGGTGCACGACGCCGATGAGGCCCTCTCCATGCCCGCCTACCTGGTGCAGGCCGAACGTGAGGCGCAAACCGAGGACGTGGAGACCGACGCGGCGGCACGGATGAGCGCGGACGTGGACAGCCGCGCCGCCGACGCACCGCCCGAGGCGGACCAGGCGGACACCGGGCAAGAAGCGGTCGAACACGGCACCGCCGACGTGGCACCGGCGCCGGACGCGAAGGCCGTACCGGCCGGGCGGCTCGCGCCCGCCGGCACCGAGCCCGCAGCGGCGGAGCACGATCACGACCGTCGCACCCGGGGCCGCTATCAGCCCCCGACCGCCGGGGGCGGGCCGCGACCCGAAGTTCCGGCCGCCGCCCGGACCGAGGCGGCGCCGGAAGCGTTGCAGGGCGAGATCGTGGACGCGGCGGACCCGCGCGTGGCGCGCACCGGCCTGGCCGCCATCGTCCACGCCGCCGCCGAGCACACCGGCGATGCCGCGACCGGGAACGTCAGCGATACGGGGAGCGTCGTGCCGGACACCGACGAGCCGACCGGGTCCGAACCGCTCGGGCATGAGTCGTCCGGATCCGACGGCGGCGAACGCCGGCCCGGCCCGGAGCAGCGTTCCGCCGACGAGCCGGAGATCATGATCCTGCCCGAGCCGAACCGTGCCCGGTCCGGCGGGGAGAAGAATGCCGTGCCGGGCCAGCCGTCCGGGTCGGCGCGCACCATGCGGACCCCGTCCGGCACCACGGCGTCCGGCGACGCACAGGCAACGGAGCGGCTCATCTCGCGGGAGCGGATGGAGAACCACCCGTTCTGGCTCACCGAGCAGGAGCGTGCCGCGGCCGAGGCATCCGGAGCACTGCCGGCGCGGGACGGCGCACCGGGCACCGGCCGCCGCGAACGTCCGGGACGTCGGCCGCGGGAGCCCCGCGGTCCGGCGGGCCTGGTCGGGCTGGTCGTGCTCGGTCTGGTCGCCGCCTTCTTCTCCTGGGTCAGCGCGGAGCCGTTCTGGCTGGCGGTCGGCCACGGGGTGGACGGTCGGGCCACCGTGGCGGAATGCGTCGGCTCCGGAGTCACGCAGCGATGCCACGGCTCGTTCATCAGCGCAGACGACCGTTTCGTGGTGACCGACGTGACGCTGCTCGGCGTTCCGGACGGCGAGCGCGCGCCCGGCTCGGTGCTCGACGCGCGGATGGTCAGCGTGGACAGCCGTCAGGTCTATGTCGGCGGCACCGGACTGCTGATCAATCTGCGGTGGACGCTCGGCTTCCTGTTGCTGCTGCTGTGCGGGTACGGCATAGCCGGGCTCACCGGTGCTCGTCAGCTCCGCACCGGCCGCACGCGGCGCTCCGCCGTGCTGATGAGCCTGGCCGGGCCGATCCTGTTGCTGCTCGGGTTCCTGGCCGCCACTTACTGAACCGCCACCCGTTACCGGCCGGTCACCGACTGGCCGGACCGATGGACCAGCTCGTACACCTCGCGGCGGCGCAGGCCATGCTCCCGCGCTGTCGCGGCGATCGCGTCCCGGCGTGACTCGCCCGCCTCTTCCCGAGCCGCCACCGCCGCGCGGACCTCGTCCTCCGACGGCGGTTCCACGGGACCGGCCGTCGCCCCCGCGACCACCACGGTGATCTCGCCGCGGGGCCGGGCGTCCGCCGCCCACGCCGCCAGCTCCTCCAGCGGCCCGCGGCGGACCTCCTCGTACGTCTTGGTGAGCTCGCGGCAGACGGCCGCCTCCCGCTGGCCGCCGAACCCCGCCACGAAATCGGCCAGGGCGTCCACGATCCGGTGCGGAGCCTCGAAGAAGACCAGGGTGCGCGTCTCCGCGGCCAGCTCACGCAGGCGGCTCCGCCGCCCGGAGCCGGACCGCGGCAGGAAACCCTCGAACACGAAGCGGTCGCTGGGCAGTCCGGAGAGCGCCAGCGCGGTGGTCACCGCGCTCGGCCCGGGCGCGGACGTGACCGGGAACCCCTCCGCGAGCGCCGCATGGACCAGGCGATAGCCCGGATCCGAGACGCTCGGCATGCCGCCGTCGGTCACCACCGCGACGGTCGCGCCATCACGCAGGGCCTGCACCAGTTCCGGCGTACGGCGTTCCTCGTTGCCCTCGAAGTACGACACCACGCGCCCGGCGACGGTGATCTCCAGATCCCGCGCCAGCCGGCTCAGCCGGCGGGTGTCCTCCGCCGCCACCACGTCGGCGGTCTCCAGCACCCGCCGCAGCCGCGCCGAGGCGTCCGCGATGTTGCCCAACGGAGCGCCGACGAGAACCACCCGGGCGTCATGCATCTCGAAAGTCCATCACATCGGGCTCGGAGCACCACCGCGTGGGCGGTCGGCCTACGATCGCGGGGTGACTTTGGCGACAGACACGGCACGATCGGAGATCGAGGACGACCCGACACCCGTCGGGGTCAGGGGCGTTCCCGACGCGGTGCGTCGACGGCTGTCGACTCTCGACAATTGGCTCAACCCGCATTCCTGGCTGGTCACCCTGGTGGTAGTGGTGATCGCCGGGATCCTGCGGTTCGTCCGCCTGGACCGGCCGAAGAACTACGTGTTCGACGAGGTCTACTACCCCACCGACGCGTGGGACATGCTGCACCACGGCGTGGAGTGGGACGAGAAGACCAACGGGCCCGCGTACGTCGTGCATCCTCCGCTGGGCAAATGGCTTATCGCCCTGGGCGAGATGGTGTTCGGCAACAACGAGCTCGGCTGGCGGGTGCCCGCCGCCGTGGCCGGCACGCTGATGGTGCTGATCCTGGTCCGGGTCGCCTACCGGATGTTCCATTCGGTGGTGCTGGCCGGCACCGCGGGGCTGCTGATGGCGTTGGACGGTTTCCACCTGGTGCTCTCGCGCACCTCCTTGCTGGACATCTTCCTCGGACTGTTCGTGCTGGCCACGTTCGCCGCGTTGGTGCTGGACCGGGACGCTTACCGGCGACGATGGCTGCGGGCCTTGGAGAGCGGTCACAACCCGGAGACGGCCACCCGCTCACCGGGCGGGGTGCCTTGGTGGCTGCTGGCCGCGGGGGCCCTGTTCGGGCTGGCCTGTGGGGTGAAATGGAGTGCCCTGTTCTTTGCCCCGTTCTTCGCCCTGCTGGTGATCGTGTGGCGGGTCGGCGCGCGGCGTTCCGCGGGCATGCGCCGCCCCTTCGCCCGGGGCATCGCGAGCGACCTCGGCTATCTGGTTCTCAGCTTCGTGCTGACGGTGCTGTTCTATCTGGCAACCTGGACCGGATGGTTCGTCACGAACACCGGATACTTCCGGCACTACCGGGCCGACAACGGCCTGAGCGAGCCGCCGGTGCTGGGTGCGCTGCTGAACCTGATGCATTACCACCACGAGGCGTACACGTTCCATAGCGGCCTCACCGAGAAGCACCCGTACCAGTCGTGGCCGTGGCAGTGGCTGTTGCTCGGCCGACCGGTCTCGTTCTCTTGGAACACCGACGGCAACTGCGGGGCGCCGCAATGCGCCGGTGAGGTGCTGTTGCTGGGGACGCCCATTCTCTGGTGGTCGTTCCTGCCCGCGCTGGCGGTCCTGGTCTGGTTCGGTATCGCCCGGCGCGACTGGCGCGCGTTCGCGATCGGCACCGGCGTGGTGGCCGGCCTGTTGCCGTGGTTCTATTACGCGATCGCGGACGGCCGCACGATGTTCTCCTTCTACGTGCTTCCGGCGCTGCCCTTCCTCATCCTCGCCGTGACGTACGCGCTCGGTGCCGTCATGACGCCGACGGAAGGCGTGACGAGCGGGCCGGGACGGAGCGAGCGGCAGATGACCGGAACCATCGTGGCCGGCGTGTACGTGCTGGCCGTGGCGGTGTGCTTCGCGTACTTCCATCCCATCTTCGTCGGTCAACTGATCCCGTACGAGGCGTGGCAGCACCGGATGTGGTTGGGCAGTCGCTGGATCTAGGCCCGGCCCCGCCGCCCACGCCGACCTTGGCCGCCACGCAGCTCTTGGACGAACCCGCAACGACCATTGCAAGCCTTTTCATGTTGCTGTGAAGCGATCGGCTCGCTCGGAGCACTCATCGCAATGGAGCGTCGCAGGCACACATCTGCACAATGGCGAGGACGCGGATGCCGCCATGCGACCTCAACACAACCGAAGGGCGCGACATCGCGAGAAAGAAAGCGCGCGCCCCGATCGCCAGCCACGGGGGAAGCGGGCGATAGGGGCGCGCTGGATAGCAGCGTAACGACGCGTGCCGGACTCACACAACGCCTGTGACTACTCAGTTTCGATGACCCTTTCGCTACATCAACGCCCCACTGTCATGATGCGGGCACGCTGAGCCACCAGGCAGCATCGCTTGCGACAAATAGGACATATTGCTATATTGCCTCAAGCATCGCTTTTCGCGTCAGGAAAGTTGCTCGCATTGAGGCACCCAATCAGTCGGAATTGCGACAGCAAATGGGTAAGGCTTTTCGCGTAACCTTTTGGCCCATCGAAGTGCGCTGCAGCTCAACGAGCCGCTTCCATCGAGTGAGACAACACCTCCCATCAGGTCAAATGTTCATGGTCGTCATTTCGGACGATTCTGTTCGGCGTTCCGCCGTCGTTCCATCGAGTGACTCCCGTCAAGATCGGCGCTGATGTTCCTAAGCTCGGCGAGTGACTTTGCAGGAGCCGAAAAACCCGCTATCCGCCGACCACGACATCCCCGACAGCACGCAGGTGATCGTCGTATCTGCGCCATCGCCGGTGTTCGTCGACTCGACCGGGCGGCGCCGGCGATTTCTCCGCCGACTCTCATACGCCTTCGGCGCGATTGTCATGATCTATAGCGGTCTGGTCAGCGTCAGTGTCGCCGGCGGACCCGTCAGCTCGAAGGCCGTGCTCCCCCTGCCCGACCTGGGGAGCAAGAGGAATGAGGACGTACGACCCGATCCTCCCCCGCCGGGCAGCACCCCCGGGCCGGTCGCCACCTCCCCGGCCGGCATGGTGATCGCCGGAGGGCTGCCGCGCGTCGCACCCTCCACACGCCAGGTTGCCGAGACGACGGTCGTCTCGCCGCGCCGGCGCTCCACGCCGCCCCCGTCCCGCACTCCCACCGCGAAGCCGTCCACGACCAAGCCGTCGACGACCACGCCGAGCGCGACGCCGTCTGCCAAGACCACGACCGCCACGCCCAAGCCGCAACCGAGCACGCCGCCGACCGTCACCCCACCGCCGACCGCGATACCGCCGCCGGCCCCGCAACCGCCGGCCCCGCAACCGCCGAAACCGCCCGTGATGGACGACTCCGCCGACGCCGGAGGCACCGGCGGTGGTTCCGCCGTCGATGCGAGTGCCGGGGGTGGCACCGGCACCGCGACCGGCGCCTCAAGCACCCGGTCACCGGCGGCCACGGTCGACATGACGGCCGCGACGACCAAGGCCCCCCAACCGCCCGCCGTCGAGGTCACCGCAGCCACCAGTCAATCCACCGCTGGTCGATCCACCGGCAGCCAGTCCACCGACGCCCCGTCCACCGGCGTCGTGGTTGCCGTGTCGGCCCGTGCCGACGACGGGACCGCAGCCTGATGGCGGCGCCGTCGCCACGTGTGCGTCTGCGGATACCCCGTCCGCGGGTGCTGATCGGCACGTTGATGCTGGTGTTGTTCGTCGCCGTGCTGATCGTGCAGGCGTACATCAACGCCGAGTTCACTGGCGACCATGTCGAATCCGAGATCGGCGACCAGAACGGTGTGCCGGCCGACATCCGCGGCGGCGGGCCGATCCTCAACACCACGGGCGGGCAGACGAGTTCCAACCGCCTGCCACCCCTCACCATCGCGCTCACCTTCGATGACGGGCCGGATCCCACCTGGACGCCGCAGATCCTGAAGGTGCTGGAGGAGAACGACGCACACGGCACGTTCTTCGTGATCGGCACCGAGGTCGCCCGGCACCCCGATCTCACCCGGCGGATCGTCGGCGGCGGGAACGAGCTGGGCCTGCACACCTTCACCCATCCCAACCTGCAACGCATCCCGCAGTGGCGGCGGCAGCTCGAACTGTCGCAGACGCAGTTCGTCATCGCACGCGCCGCAGGCGTGCAGACCCAGCTCGCCCGGTTCCCGTATTCGTCGCGCCCGAGCGCCATCGACGACGTCAACTGGAAGATCGTCAAGCAGGCCGGCGCGGACGGCTATCTGGTCGTCGTCAACGACTTGGACAGCGAGGACTGGCAACGGCCGGGGATTTCCCGGATCGTTCGCAACGCGATGCCGGCCGGTGACGACTCGGCGGTGGTGCTGTTCCACGACGCGGGCGGCGACCGCGCGCAGACCGTGGCCGCGCTGCGGCAGTACATCCCGATGATGAAGGCACGCGGCTATCGCTTCACCACCGTCACCGAGGGGCTCAACCTGGGCCTGGCGGAACGCACTCAGCGGCCGCCGCTGCCGGTGAACCCGCCGGCCGCGCGCGCCGACGCCTGGCGCGGCGGCGCCCTCATCTGGACGGTACGCCTCGCCGACGGCATGGTCTGGCTGATCGCCGGCCTGTTCCTGGTGGTGGGGCTGCTCACCGTCGGGCGCACCGCGTTGATGCTGCTCTTCGCCGGACGGCACGCCCGACAGCGCCGCAAACCGGACTGGAGCTGGGGGCCGCCGGTGACCGAGCCGGTGTCGGTGATCGTGCCCGCGTACAACGAGAAGGAAGGCATCGAAGCGGCCGTCCGGTCCCTGGCCGGCGGCGACTACCCGCACATCGAGGTGGTGGTGGTCGACGACGGGTCCACCGACGGGACGGCCGAGCTGGTGGAACGGATGGCGCTGCCGAACGTGCGCGTGATCCGGGTGCCCAACGGCGGCAAGTCCAACGCCCTCAACACCGGGGTCGCCCTGGCCAAGCACGACATCATCGTCACGGTGGACGGCGACACGATCTTCGAGCCGGACTCGATCCGGATGCTGGTGCAGCCGTTCGCCAGCCCGGCGGTGGGCGCGGTGGCCGGCAACGTCAAGGTCGGCAACCGGGGTAGCCTCGTCGCGGCGTGGCAGCACATCGAGTATGTGATCGGCTTCAACCTGGATCGGCGCCTGTACGAGGTGCTGAACTGCATGCCAACCGTGCCCGGAGCGATCGGCGCGTTCCGCCGGGTGGCGCTCGCCGAGGTCGGCGGGATCAGCGACGAGACCCTCGCCGAGGACACCGACGTCACCATGGCCCTCTGCCGGGCCGGATGGCGTGTCGTGTACGAGGAGCGGGCGCGCGCCTGGACCGAGGCCCCGGCCACGCTGGAGCAGCTATACCGGCAGCGATACCGCTGGTCCTACGGGACCATGCAGGCGATGTGGAAGCACCGCAAGGCGCTCACCGACACTGGCGACTCGGGCCGGTTCGGCCGCCGCGGGCTGCCGTTCCTGGCCCTGTTCGGGGTGGCGTTGCCGATGCTCGCCCCGGTCGTCGACATCATGCTCGTGTACGGCCTGGTGTTCTGGGAGCTGAATGAGACGCTGCTGGCATGGTGCGGCATGCTCGCCCTGCAACTGTTCACCGCGGCGGTGGCGTTCCGCCTGGACCGGGAGTCGATGCGCCCGCTGTGGCGGTTGCCGCTGCAGCAGTTCGCGTACCGGCAACTGATGTACCTGGTGCTGATCCAATCGGCGACCACCGCCTTGACCGGAGGCCGGCTGCGCTGGCACAAGTTGAACCGGGCCGGGTTGCCCGGCACGGCCTCGGGCACCGACACGGTGCCCGACCACACGGCTTTCCAGAACACGGCGCCCGGGGACGCGGCGCCCGGGGACACGGCGCCGGAGACCGTGGAGCGGGACGTGGAGACCACCCTCGCCGACGTGGCCGCCGAGGCGCCCACGCAGATCATGGCGGGCCAGCAGATCATTCCGGGCCAGAAGGTCGCTCCGCAGGTGGACAGTTGGCCGCCGACCTCGCCGCTGCCCACATCACCGCGGCACCCCGCGGGCGGGCGCGCGGTTGCCCGGCCTCCGGTGCCCGCTCAACCGGAACCGGTGGAGAACACGTACTTCGAACCGCGGGACATGCCGACTGCCGGTGCGCCACCGGACGGCGAATCCCCGGGGCGGATACGCCTGGGATGAGCACGCCGGCCCCGCTTCGCGAGTGATCTGCAGCCACTCGCGAAAGCGGGGCCGGTGCCGTCCGGGGCGCCGTCCGCGGATCAGACGCCGACGAGGTCCACGCGCTGGTCGGGAGTCATGGACGGAAACGCCACATGCAGCGTGGTGCCATCGCCGGGCCGGTCGCTCAGCGCCACCGTCGCGTGGTGCGCATCCAGGATCTTCTTCGCCGCCACCAGCCCGCTGTCCGGTCCGGGCTCACCCGGCGAGCCGGCGATTGCCCCGTAGTACAGGTGCGGGAACAGGTCCGGCCGCATGCCGTCGGCCAGGTCCAGGTCTTCCAGGCGCAGCGTGGGCACGGGTTCGGCCTCCATCTCCACCCGCACCCGACCGCCGGACGGGGTGTACTTCACCGCGGCGAACAGCAGTTGGGTGAGCACCTGCTCCAGGCGTACCGGGTCGGCGGTGATGTGCAGCGCGGGACCGCCCGTCTGCTCTCGCAGGGAGATCCCGCGGGCCACCGCGATCGGGCGGACCGCCTCGACCGCGTCGTGCGTCAGGGTCCGCAGGTCGGCGCTGCGCATGTGCAGGTTCTCCATGCCCACGCCGGTGTCGGCCACCGCGGTGAGGTGGCCCAGCAGGTCGGACAGGCCGTGCACGTGGGCCGCCGTCGCGCGGCCGACCAGATCCGCCAGTTCCGGATCGTGGTGTCCGGTCCGGCCGAGCGCGTCGAGATAGACCGACATCCGGCGCAACGTCGACTTGAGATCGCCGCCGATCAGCCCGGCAAGGTCGTCCTTGCTGCGTTCCAGCACCTGCAGACGTGCCGTCGAGTCGGTCATCGTCGTGCCGCACCGGCGCAGTTCCATCTGCGCGACCGCCTGCGCGGCCAGGGCACGCAGCGCCTGGAGTTGTTCGGTGCCGAGGCGGCGCGGCTGCGAGTCGAGCACGCAGAGCGCGCCCACCGCGAACCCGTCCGTGGTGACCAGCGGCGCGCCCGCGTAGAAGCGGATGCCCCCGTCCACGGTGACCATCGGATTGCCGGCGAACCGGGCATCCTCCCGCGCGTCCGGCACCACCAGCAGGTCGCCGCCCAGGATCGCGTACGCGTCGAGGGAGAGATCGCGCGAGGTCTCCATCAGGTCAGTGCCGGAGCGGGCCTTGCACCACTGTCGTTCGGTGTCGATCAGGCTGATCAGCGAGACGGGCACGTCGCACACGCGGGCGGCGAGCGTGACGATGTCGTCGTAGTCCTGCTCGGGCTCGGTGTCGATGACATCGAGCGCGTGCATTGCGGCGAGCCGAGCGGTCTCGTTGCCTGGAGTGGGTGCTTTCATGGGGTCACCTCCGAAGCTGACTTTTAAGAGGTACCACGTAAAAGCCACGAGATTCTCATTTCCGGCAGGTTGCCTCCCGCCCGTACGCGAGGCAGGCTCGGACCATGGCAACAAACCTCGCGGCGGTCCTGCACGGCATCGGTGACCTGCGCATCGAAGACCGGCCCATGCCGACACCCGGCCCCGACGAGGTCGTGGTGCGGATCGAGTCCGTGGGCATCTGCGGCTCAGACGTGCACTACTACGAGCACGGCCGGATCGGTGACCATGTGGTCCGGGCGCCGATGGTGCTCGGCCACGAGTCCTCCGGCGTCGTGGTCGAGCCCGGAGACTCCGCACTTCGGGCCGGGCAACGTGTCGCCGTCGAGCCCGGCGTCCCCTGCGGGCGTTGTGACCAGTGCCGCCGCGGGTCGTACAACCTGTGCCCGAACGTCGCGTTCTTCGCCACACCGCCGATCGACGGGTCGCTCGCCCACTTCGTCGCGGTCAACGCCGCCTTCGCACACCCGGTGCCCGACGGGTTGTCCGACGACGCCGCCGCCCTGATCGAGCCGCTGTCCGTCGGGCTGTGGGCCAACCGCCGAGCCGGCACCGGCCTCGGATCCCGTGTGCTGGTCACCGGCGCCGGACCGATCGGCGTGCTCTGCGCCCTCGCCGCCCGGGCGGCCGGGGCCGGATGGGTCGGCCTGGCCGATGTGCACCCGGACCGGCTCGCCGCCGCCGAACGGTTCGACGCCGACGAGGTGATCGACGCCCGCAACGACGTCGACTACGCCGCTTTCCGGCCGGACATCCTGCTGGAGTGCAGCGGTGCCCCGCCCGTGGTGACCGCCGGCGTGCGCGCCCTGCAGCCGCTCGGGCACGCCGTACTGGTCGGCATGGGCCCCACCGCGGAACAGAACCTGCCGGTCTCCCTCATCCAGAACCGGGAACTCACCGTGACCGGCACTTTCCGGTACGCCCACACCTATCCCGATGCGATCGGGCTAGCGTCGTCGCGGCGGATCGACCTCGACGCGCTGGTCGGCGCCCGGTTGCCGCTAAAGGACGCGGAGGCGGCGCTGAAAATGGGGCACACCGATCCGTCGGTGCTGAAGACCGTCGTCCGGGTCCAGGACTGAGCGGCGTGCTCGGCCGCAGCTCACGACATACGTCTTGTTCCAGCGTTCCCGACACTACGTCCCACCGGTGTGGCCGCCGGAGGACGGGCGTCAGCAGATGATGATGCACGTCGACATCGAAGTCCCGGACCTGACCACGGCGGTGGCGGACGCCGAGTCGCTGGGGGCACGCTTGGCCGACACGCAATACCAGGACGACGTACGCGTCATGCTGGACCCGGCGGGCCACCCGTTCTGCCTCTACCGAGAGACGCCAAACCCCTGAGAAGCAACGCCACCGCGACACCGCAGGGGGAACAAACATGGCCGGAACAGAGCCTGCCCATGGATGCGCCTGGGTGGAGCTGAGGGGATTTGAACCCCTGACCCCCTCGATGCGAACGAGGTGCGCTACCAGTCTGCGCCACAGCCCCTTGGCCCCGAACTCGAAGCCGCAGCAAGGCTAGCAGGTCGCCGGGCGCGGCAGCGAACCGGATCCCGGCGCGCCGGTCACGCCGTGTGGGAAGCCCCGCGACCGCCTGCTTCGTACGGCCGTCCGCGCAGTCCGCCCCGGCGACGGTAGGACACCGAGCCGCCGTTCGTGGCCGCCGGCGCGTCGCCGTCCAGGCCCATCGCCGCCCGCCGTACGGCCTCCTTCTGCGCCGCCAGACGCCGCTGCGCCTCCCGACGGGCCGCCGCCCGGCGGGCCTGGGCACGCCGCACATCCGCCTGCCGCGCGGCGAGCCACGCCGCCTCGCGTGCCTGCGCCCGGCGCCGGCGACGGTCCGCGAGTGCGCGGTTGCGCAAGTGCACCAAGTACACGACCAACAGGGTGGCGGTGGCCGCGAAACCGATCCAGAATCCCGGTCCGACCGCGAGCACGCCGATCAACTCGATGATGTTGAGCAGCAGCAACGCCGCGAAGACACGGCGACGCCGGACCACGGCGGGCGTGTGCCGACGTGCCGGGATGTGCCGGACCGGACGACGCCCAGTGACCAGGCGCAGGCGCCGCCGGGGCGGTGCCGCGTCCCCGGACGGAGGAGGTACCGTAACCGTCACCTCGCGTCCGGGGTTGACCGGACGGCGGCCAGGCACGGTTCGGCGCCGACGGTGGCGCGTCAGCACCCGTGCCGTCGACAGCGCCCGCTCCGCGACGAGTCGCTCCGTCGCGTCGTACCGGCGCACCAGTGCCGGCGCGAGCGCGAGCAGCCCTGCCGCGGTGAGGACAGCGAGGAGCACCGAGGTGGGCACCTCACCCCTCCCGTCAGCCTTTGCGGCTCCCCTGACATGGGCACGGGGTATCGCCGCTGGTCCCAATCACCCAGAGACTAAGCGTCCGAGCTGCGCAAATGCGCGCGCCGCGCCGGGATGGACCGTGCCAGATGATCAGATATGCCGGGTTCGCCGCGGTCCTCGGCGTCAGCTCGCGGCGGCCCGCAGACGGCGCCAGCGCGCCAACAGGCCGCCTTCCGCGGCGACCTCCTCGCTCGTCATCGCGTAACCGAGATGATCACGCCAGGCGCCGTCGATGTGCATGTAGCGCGGGTGGTACGCCTCCTCACGGAAGCCGAGTTTCTCCACCACGCGGCGGCTGGGTCGGTTCTCGGGGCGAATGTTCACCTCGACGCGGTGCAAACCTCCCGGCCCGAAGGCGTGATCCACCGCGAGTGCCAGCGCCGTCGGCATGATGCCGCGACCGGCCACCCGGGAGTCGATCCAGTAACCGGCGTACGCGGAGCTGAACGCACGCCGGACGATGTTTCCCAAGTTGATGTGGCCGACCAGGTTCTCCCGACCGTCGTCGGTGCGCAGGCAGACGGCGAACGGCATGCTTTCGCCCCGCCGCGCGGCCCGGCGCATGTCCCGGTAGGCGTAGAGGTAGGCCCGCGCCGAGTTCATCTCGGCCCACGGTCCGGGTGGCGCCGATTCCCAGGGGGTCAGCCATTGCTGGTTCGCGATGCGCACCTCCGACCAGCTTCCGGCGTCACCGCGCCGGTAGGGGCGCAACACGACGGGTCCGTCTGCCAAGACGACGGGCCACCCGGTCGTGGAGCCCAGCATCATCGCCTCCGGTCGAGGAGCAGCACGTCGACAGTCGACCCGGCAGCGGCCGAGGTGACCCGCTCGCCCAGCACGAGCAGGCCGTTGGCTCCGGCAAGGCCGGAGAGAGTGTACGGCCCACCGGCCAGCGGTTGCACGGTATGTCCGCCACCACGGCGCTCGGACACGTGCGCGGGCCGGAATTCGCGCAGCCCGCCGGGGGACGACACGGTCTCCAGCAGGTGCGCCTTGACGCTGCGCCGGAACATCGGTTCGGCACCGGCCAGCAACTGGATCACCGGCCGGGCGAGCACTTCGAAGCCGATCAGGGCGGCGCCCGGTTCGCCGGGCAGGCACACCACCGGGACCTCCTCGCCACCGACCGTGCCGAATCCCAGGGCGGTGCCGGGAGACAGCGCCACGTCGGTGAAGTCCACCACCCCGCGTCCCGCGTCGCGCCGGGACAGCACCCGGCGCAGCATGTCGCCGGGGCCGTTGCCGGTCCCGCCGGTCGTGATGATCAGATCGGCTCGGAGGGTCTGGTCCTCCAGCAGGCCGCGCAGCCCTTCCGGGTCGTCGTCGCAGATGCCGATCCGGTACGCCAGGGCACCGGCCTCCACGGCGGCGGCGGTCAACGCGTGGGAGTTGGCGTCCACCACCTGCCCGGGTTGGCTGGGGCGGCCCACGTCGACGAGTTCGTCGCCGGTGGCCACCACGATCACGCGCGGGCTGGGCCGGACCACGACATGCCCGATGCCGGCCGCGGCGAACACGGCGACCAGCGGCGGGGTCACGTACGTTCCGGCCGAGGCGAGCATCTGCCCGACGGATACCTCGTCACCGGCCCGCCGCAGCCCGGAACCGCGGCGGGGGGCGTGCAGGATCTCCACCGCCGCCATGCCCTGATCGGTCCAGTGCACCGGCACGACCACGTCGGCCCCGATCGGCAGCGGCGCCCCGGCCGCCACCGAGAAGCAGGTGCCCGGCGTCAGGCGTACCGGCCGCCAGCTCGCGGCGCCGAGGTCGCCGACCACGTTGAGCCGCACCGGTCGGGGGCCTGACTCCAGACGGCCGAAAGACGGGTGCGAGCCGACGCGGCCGGCCGCCGCGAGATCTTCCCAGCGCGCCGCGTAACCGTCGATCGCGGCCTGGTCAAAGGCCGGGAACGGGTGCGGTGCCAGCACGTCGACGGCGAGGACGTTGCCGTGCGCCTGGGTGAGGTCGAGGTCGAGCGGAGGCAGCGCGCGGAGCCTGCGCAGCACGCTGCCCAGGTACTCGGCGAGAGGCATCAGCTCGTTGGCGGCCGCCTCGGCATCGGCCGCGGCGGTCATCCCTGCTGACTCTTCACGAACTCGGCCAGCCAGCGCACGAAGTCCGGCCCGAGGTCCGGCCGCTTCGCGGCTAGCTGCACCACGGCCTGCAGGTAGCCGAGGGGCATTCCGGTGTCGTAGCGGTGCCCGCGGTAGATGACCGCGTGCACCGGGGTGCCGTCCGCGAGCATCTGCGCCATGGCGTCGGTGAGCTGGATCTCGCCACCGCTGCCCGGCTTGGTGGCGGCGATGGTCTCGAAGATCGCGCCGGGAAGCACGTAGCGTCCGAGCACCGCGAGGTTGCTGGGCGCCTCTTCCGGGGACGGCTTCTCCACGAGTCCCGTCACCTCGACGATGTTCTCGCCCAGCGACGACGGACGCACCGAGGCGATGCCGTACCGCGACGTCTCCGACGCGTCGACCTCGATGAAGGCGAGCACGATGCCGCCGGTCCGCGCCTGGAGGTCCAGCATGTCGGGCAGCAGGGGCTGCGCTTCGTCGACGAACTCGTCGCCCAGCAGCACCGCGAACGCGTTGTCGCCGACATGCGATGCCGCCACGCCGACCGCGTGGCCGAGGCCGAGCGGCTCACCCTGCCGACAGGTGTAGATGTCGGCGAGTTCGCTCGTGCGGCGTACCGCCGCGAGACGTTCCTCGTCTCCCTTCTCCTCCAGCCGGGCCTCGACGTCGGGACGGCGATCGAAGTGATCGACCATCGATGTCTTGCCGCGTCCGGTGACGAGCAGGACATCGGAGATTCCCGCGGCAGCGGCCTCCTCGACGATGTACTGCAACACCGGGCGATCGACAACCGGGAGGAGTTCCTTCGGCACGGCCTTCGTGGCCGGCAGGAACCTGGTGGCCAGCCCGGCCGCGGGGATGACCGCCTTCACGGCCCGACGGCCGGTCGCGTTCACGTTCGTCGTCATAGTTCTCGGTCACCGCACCTTTGCTTGGATCGTGCCCGACATGCCGCGAGACTATCCGCCACCGCGTATCCGTGACGGCTGCGGCCCTGCGGGCGCGACAGGGACCTGATCGAATTGCCCGGCTCCGGCGTCCGCCGAACCTCGTTCAGCCAGCCGGTACGTGTCCCGGCCGGCCTTCTTCGCGGCGTAGAGCGCCCGGTCCGCCGCCGCCAGCACCTGCTGCACCGACCCACCATGATCGGGATAGACGGCGACGCCGATCGACACGCTGATCGCGATGGCCTCGACCGGTTGCCCATCGTCTTGCCCATCGTCGGACTCCACCCGGTTCGGCGAGATCGGCACCGGCACGTCTCGGATCGCGGCGCCGATCCGCTCGGCAACCGTGACGCCGCCGTAGGCGTCGGTTTCCGGAAGCAGCGCGACGAACTCCTCGCCGCCCTGTCGGAAGGCCAGGTCCACCTCGCGCAGGCCGGACCGGACCCGGCGCGCGAATTCCGCGAGCACCTGATCCCCGGCGGCATGCCCATGGGTGTCGTTCACGCTCTTGAAGTGATCCAGATCGAGCACCAGAACCGTGAGCATGCGCCCGAACCGGCTCGCGCGCTCCACCTCCCGCCGCAGCGACTCGTGCAGGTAGCGGTAGTTCCACAGGCCGGTCAGCGGGTCGGTGAGCGAGAGGCGCTGCGCCTCCTCGTGCACCCGCACGTTGTGCACCGCGACGCCGGTCTGCGCGGCGAGCGTGCGCAGCGTCAGCTCGTCGGCGTCGTCGAACTCGTCCGCGCCGAGCCGGTCATAGAGGGCGAGCACCCCGAACACCTGCGGCGAGGCGGTTGACGCGGCGTTGCCCATCGCGGCCGGGACGTCGGCGGTGGGGGCGCAGATGGGCACGGCCAGATAGGAGCGGCAGCCCGGTTCGCCGCTGTCCGCGGACAGGTCGCCGCCCCTCCCTCGGCGGGCCGTGCCGTGGGCTGCCACGCCGCCCAGCACACCGTGGCCGAGCGGCACCCGCAGCCGGCTCAGCTCGGATTCCGGCACCGCCCATCGACCGGCCAGACCCTCGGCGCAGCGGGCCACCAACTGGTGGCCGGAAGCGTCGGTGAGCAGCACCACCCCCGCTCGCGCGCCGGCCACGGACATGGCGGTCTGCAGGATGAGCCGGAGGATCCGGGCGAGGTCGTGGGTGCTGGACAGGGTGTCGCCCAGGACCGCGAGGTGGCCGCGCATCTGATCCCGGCTGGCGGTCAACGCTTGCACGTACGACTGCAGCCGCTGGGTCATGCGGTTGAAGGACCGGGCCACCCGGCCCAGTTCGTCGTCGCGTGCGATCGGCACGCGGGTGGCCAGTTCACCACCGGCCACCCGGTCGGTGGCGTGGGCCAAGTCGGCCAGCGGCCGGGTGGTGGAGCTCGCGAGCCAGCGCGCAACCACCGCGGTCACCGCGGCAACGAACAGCACTATCCCGGCAAGAATGGCATAAAGGTCGTGCTGCCGTGCGGCCGGCACCGAGACCGCCAACGGAAGCGGCTGACCGGCTTCGGCGGGCAGACGGCACACGTACCGTCCGCCGTCGTCGGTGCGGGCCGCAACCGCCGGCAGGCCGCCGGCCGCCGAATGACCGGCGGCGATCGCCACCCCGGAGCGGGCACCCGGAGCGATGCTGCTGTGCACTGCCGAGACGCCCGTGCCGTCTCCGGCCAGCAACGTCACGTCGCTGCCGCTGGAACCGGCCAGCCGCTCGACGAACCCGGCGTCGACTAGCTGCCCCGCGAGCACGGCGTGGTCACCTGCGCCGGAACGCGCGAAGATGGCCACGACGCCGCTGTCCGCCGGTGCGGCGCAGTCGCGCCACTCCGCCGTAATCTCCTGCGCGCCGTTCTCATCGGTCCGGATGTCACTGGCCAGACCGCGCCGCGTCAGTTGCTCCGCGGCTGCGGCACGGTCGTCGACGGGCAGCGTCGCGACGGCGTCCGCAACCGCTTGGAGCTGTCGGCACACCGCGCTCATGGAGGTGCGTACCGTGGTGGCGGCGTGCGCCAGCCGGTCCAGTGCGCGGTCTCGACTCACGGCCGTCACCGTGATGCCGACGAACAGAGCGCCGAGGAGCACCGGGCCGAGCACCACCGCAAGGAAAGCGGAAGTGAGTCGGCCACGCAGCGTCACGCTACCTCCCGGGGGCGGCCCTCTTTGCAGCGATGCTGACATAGTGTGCGCCGTTTGCCGGTTTTAGACAGGGGGTGTTGCATGCCGGATTTCGCCCACGAACGGAACGACGTCCGCACGGTCAAGACTGCTCTAAGGAACCGCCTGATTACAAGGCGTCGCGGAATTCTGCCGGAAGACCGCCGGGCAGCGGCGGTCACTGTCCGTGCCGCCTTGGGCGACCTGGTCGCATCCCTGCGCCCCTCGTGGACCGCGGCATACGCACCCGTGGGGAGCGAACCGGGCGGGCCCGACCTGCCGGACGCGCTGGCCTCCATGACACGACTACTCCTTCCCGTGCTGCTTCCCGACGGTGATCTGGACTGGTCCGAGCACCACGGCGGATGGACGGCCGGCCCGTACGGTCTGCGTGAGCCAACCGGTCCCCGGCTTGGCCCCGCGGCGGTGACACGAGCCTCGCTGGTGGTGGTGCCGGCACTCGCCGTCGACCGAGCAGGGCTGCGGATGGGCCGCGGCGGCGGGTCGTACGACCGAGCACTGTCACGCCTGGACGCGCTCGCGAGGAATCACACCGGACCACGTACGGCCCCGTTCGTGGTCGCGTTGCTGCACGACGGCGAGCTGCTCGACGCGGTCCCGGCCGAGCCGCACGACCGTCGTGTGCACGCGGCCATCACGCCCACGGAGGGACTCACCCTGCTGGGTTCGCGGGCCGAGTAGACGAAATGCGGTCCGGTGACGGATCATTGGCACTCGGAGATGGCGAGTGCCAATCCCAGAGTACTCAACACCTGTTCTTCTCTGACCGATACACGCGGAGGACCCGTGCCCACGTATCAGTACTCCTGCACCGAGTGTGGCGAGCCGCTTGAGGCGGTGCAGTCGTTCTCCGACCCGGCGTTGACCGAGTGCCCGGCCTGTGGCGGCCGTCTGCGCAAGGTGTTCGGCTCCGTCGGCGTCGTTTTCAAGGGCTCCGGCTTCTACCGCACCGACTCGCGCTCCTCGGGCTCCGGCAAGGAGGCGGCGAAGAACGGATCGGACAGCAAGTCCGAGTCGACATCCTCGAAGGAGTCGAGCGACAAGTCCGCGGCATCCTCCACCTCCCCCTCGTCCGGAAGTTCCAACTCATCCGGAAGTTCCAACTCGTCGGGGAGTTCCGGCTCGTCGGGAAATTCCGGCTCGTCCAGCACGAGCAGCGCCAAGGCCGGCGCCGCCACCTCCTGAACCGCTCGTCCTTCCTACCGCTACGACCTCCCTCGCCGAGCGTTATCCACAGTCCGGCTCTGTCCACAGGCAGATCCATCGCCGGGTGGACGCCGGCCTAACGTTCTCCCCTGTCGACAAGCGGAGATCGGCCGACGACGGAGATCGACAGAGGAGCGGAGAGCGGGGGGTGGGATGCGGTCGTTCAACAGACGATCGGGCGACGACCCGGACGGTCGGCTCGACCCGGTGCGATGGCGCAGGCCCGGGCGCAACGTGCTGCTGCGTTCCGGGCTGGTCGCGGCGCTGCTGACACTGGCGGCCTTCATCGCCTGGTCGGGCACACCCCCCGAGCCGACGAGGTGTGCGCGACGATCCCCCGCGCCATCCGCGGGGCACCCGTCGGGGCGGGCCGAGGCCCGGCCGGGCGCATTCGCCCCGGCCACCGACCGCACCGATCACCCCGCCGTGCCGCCCGGCACCCTGGGGGTGCCGGTGCGCTTGGCGGAGCCGGCCGCCCTGGCCATGGTCCGGCCCGGCGACCGGGTCGATCTGCTCAGCCTCGATGAACCCGACGGAGAACCGACCGTCATCGCCACCTCGGCGCTCGTGCTGGGCACTACCGACGCCGACGATCCGGCGACCGGCGGGCTGCTGCTGGCGCTGACGCCAAGCGGGGTCACCCGGGCCGTGCCGGCGCCCGGTCGGAGCTTCGCGGTGGTGCTCCGCCCGGCGTGAACGCGCCGACGGCAGTTCAGGACCAGTGCGGTGGCCGGTCCTCCCACAGCCTGTCGTCGTTGGAGTCGGTGCGCTCGCCCCATCCACGCTCGGTGTCGTCGCGGGTCTGCTCGGGCAGCAGGGGACCGTCGTCGACATCGAAGTCGACGGTGCGCTCGGCGTCCGCATCGTGGTCGGGCTGGTCCAGGATGTCCACGGTAAGAGCGTAGGCCGCGTCGGGACGGGTCGTCTTCCCCCGCTCGCTGTACCGTCGGTGAACGTGAGCACCCCCACTGGTGTCCCGGACGATGACGCTTACTGGCGGCGACCGGAGTCTGAGCCGCCCACGTCGCTCCCCCGACCGGCAGCACCGCCGCCCGAGCCGTCCCCGGCCTACTCCGGGCCGCCGCGGTCCAGTCCGCCGCCTCCCGGTTGGCGCCCACCGATGGTGGCCCATCCCCCGCCTCCGAGGCACATGCCCGGTCAGGACATGGATGCGTTGGACGACGCCGAGGGGTCGGCCCGGACCGTCACCTACGGAGTCGGACTGGTCGCGGGGGCGATCGTCCTGCTGCTGATGTGCCTGCTGTGTGCGCGGGCCGTGCTCTAGGCCGCAACCCGGGGTTTCTCAGTGAACCTGTTTCAACGCGGTGAGGTCGGCAGATGCCGCCGCTGGTCGACGGCGCGCAACCGACGGGCTCGATGCCAGGTTGACAAGGTTCAGTAGGTGCCCCAAACCGCGGTCGCGCCGGAGTCGCCGGTGCGATAGACGTAATAGCCGGAAACCACGGCGAGCGCCACCGCCGCAACGGCGAGGACGATCTCGACGACGCGTGGCATGGTCTTGGTGCGCCGTGCTCGCGCCACCGCCACCATGAGGAGCGTGACCAGGCCGAGCGCGAGGGAGAACCAGAACGTCATCGAGCCGTAGCCTTCATGATCAGTGAGAATCTCCAGTCCACGGCCGCTCAAGCCGCGTTCCCGGAGCCGGTCCAGCAACTGCTCACCGGATTCCTTGGCCACCAGCGTCGTCACCGGGGTGAGCACCGCCAGGATGGTGACCGCCCACCCCACCCTGGGTCGCCACGGGATCACCATCGCATAAATCACCGAGCCGACGGCCAGCAGCGGCACGAACACCACCGCGGCGTGCACCACGAGAGCATGGACCGGCAGCCCGCCAATCTGGTCGAACACGTTCGCCTCCTCGATCATGGGTCGACCACCGACCCGGGGCCGGCCCGTCCGCTAGACACGGAGCAGCCCTGCTATGGCCTACGCACGCGGACACTGTCCGGTTCAGCACACTGTCCAGGAACGGCCCGGTCGCCGCCACCGTTGCACGTGATCGCCGTGCGGAGCGAGCATGCGCGCCGATCTCCCGGGTTGGAGTCTCGCGTCTGACGTGCTGTCATGGACGAATGTCTGACGGTGCCGACCTGTTGCGCGCACGGGGCCTGCGGGTCACGCGCCCGCGCCTGGCCGTGTTGGAGGTGCTGACCCGGGGCGGCCATCTGGAGGTCGACGACATCGTCCGGCGGGTCCGCGATCGACTCGATTCGGTCTCTGTTCAGGGTGTGTACGACGTCCTGGGCGCGCTGTCCCAGGCCGGCCTCGCCCGCCGCATCGAACCGGCCGGCCGGCCGGCGTTGTTCGAGGCCCGGGTCGGCGACAATCACCACCACATCGTCTGCCGCATCTGCGGCACGATCGAGGACGTCGACTGCGCGGTGGGCGCCCGCCCGTGTCTCGACCCGGGCTCCGTCACGGGGTTCGTGGTGGACGAGGCCGAAGTCACCTTCTGGGGCCTGTGCCCACGATGCCAAGCGCCCGGCGAGCAGCCGAACTGAACAAGTTCAAAATTCGTGGCACCCTTGAGGCATGGACGCTGCGCGGGACGTCGGACTTTTCGGCCCTGATTCGGTGACCTGGAAACTGCATGCGGAGCCCATCCTCCTCATCGGCGGGATCCGGTCGCTCTACCTGCAGGCACTGCACCCGCGCGCGGTGGCCGCGGTGGCGCAGAACTCGCAGTACCGCTCCGATCCGTGGGGCCGCCTCAACCGCACCTCCCTCTATGTCGGGACGGTGGTCTACGGCAGCACCGCCGAGGTCGAGGCTGCCGGGGCACGGCTGCGGCGCCTGCACGCCCGGATGTCCGCCGTCGACCCGAGCACCGGTGAGCGGTTCCGTGTGGACGAGCCTGACCTGCTGCGTTGGGTACACGTCGCCGAGGTGGAGTCGTTCCTGACCACCGCCCGCCGCGCCGGTGTGTCGCTGACCGCGGAAGAGGTCGACCGCTACTACACCGAGCAGCTACGTGCCGCGGCGATCGTCGGGCTGGATCCGGCCACGGTGCCCGCCACCGCGTCGGAGGTGGCGGATTATTACGCCGACATGCGGCCTCACTTGGGCCTGACCCGCGACAGCGCGGAGACCGCGCTGTTTCTGACCGTGCCTCCGGTGCCGGACAACTGGGGCTCTCGAGCTCTGCGACTGAGCCTGACGCTGGGACCGGCGCGGTGGGCCTATCTCGGCATCGCGGGGACCGCGCTCGGTCTGCTGCCGCCGTGGGCCCGCCAGATGTACGGCGGTCCGGGCTGGCGGACCACCGACGTCACGGCTGATCTGTCCGTCCGCGGCATGCGCCTGCTGCTCGCCTCGGTGCTGGCGGCCATGCCGGAGCGATACCGGGTGCCGCCGATGCGCAAGGCGGCCCTGGACCGCGCCGCACTGACCTAGGCCGACTGCTGACCGGGCCATGGCCTCCTAGCCCATGGCGGCCCACGGTTCCTTGGCCGGACGGTCGGTGCCGGCCGGACAGTTGCGCCGGAAGTCACACCAACTGCACAACGTCCCCGGGCGCACCGGGAACTCGGCGTCCGGGTCGGCGCCGGCGGCCACCGCCTTCTCCGCCGTCATGATGTCTCTGGCCGTGTCCTCGGCCCGGGACATCTGGCGAGACAGCGACTCCTCGGTGTGCTCGTGCGCGGCGACGGTTCCGCTCGGCAGATGGTGCAACTCGACCCGGTGACATGGGCGCCGGAAAGTGCGCTGAGCGGCATAGGCGTACAGCGCGAGGGCCTGGGAGCCGCGAGCGTCGTCCGCGGTGGGCTCGAAACGGCCGGTCTTGTAGTCCACGATCACCGCCTCCGGCCCGGAGGGACCGGGACGGGCGTCGATGCGGTCGGCGCGACCGTTGAACGCCAGCACGGAGGTCTTGGTCGCCACCACCCGCTCGATGCCGAGCGGCTCGTCGGACGGATCCAGCCCGGTCACATATGACTCGACCCAGCCGAGCGCACGCCGGTAGGCGGCGCGCTCCTGCTCGGTGTCCCGGAACCCCTCACCCACCCACGTCGCCTTGAGCAACATCGGCAGCTCGGCCACGGCGCGACGGTCGCTCGGCAACGCGTACCAGTTCCGCAACGCGGTGTGCACGCTGGCACCCACCGAATTGTGTGCCCACGGCGGCCCCTTCGGCGGGGACGGCCGGTCCACATAGGCGTATCGATATCGGCGCGGACAGTCCGCATAGGTGCCGAGCTTGCTCGGTGTGCAGACGAACAACCGCTCGGGCATCCCGGCGAAGCCCAGTTGCTGATGACCCACGCGGCAATCCTGCCAGCCGGGTCCGACAGGAACGAATCAGCCGTAGAGCCGGACGAAGGCCGCCACCGCATCGGCGATGAGCTGGACCGCGATCGCCGCCAGGAGCAGACCGGCGATGCGTGTCAGCACCTCGATGCCGCCGGGCCGCAGCAGCCGCACGATCACGCCGGAGAATCGCAGCACCAGCCAGACCAGCAGCATCACGGCCATGATGCCGAGCGCGATGACCAGATAGTCGACGGAACCGTCGGCGCGCCGGACGAACAGCATGGTCGCCACGATCGCCCCCGGACCGGCCAGCAGCGGCGTGCCCAGCGGCACCAGCGCCACGTTGCTCGTGCCGCCCTGGTCCTCGGGGGCGTCCGTCTTACCGGTGAGCAGTTGCAGCGCGACGAGCACCAGCAGCAGGCCGCCGGCACCTTGCAGCGCCGGCAACTGCACGTGCAGGTAATCGAGGATCGTCTGGCCGGCCACCGCGAACACCACAATGACACCGAGGGCGAGAAGCACCGCCTGCGTGCCGGCCCGGATCCGGTCACGTGCCGGAAGTGCACCGGTGAGCGCGAGGAAGACCGGCACCATGCCCGGCGGATCAACGATCACCAGCAGGGTCACGAAGACCTCACCCAACAGCTTCAGATTCACCCGATCAAGGTAGGACCGCAGCCTCCGGTGATGCGCGCTGCTGCGTCGAGCGTCACCCCAGCACGGGTACGCCGCTCGCGGCGGCGACGATCTTCTCGTACGCCGATTCGTCGGTGACGAAGGCGCCGAGGCGAACCGACTTGTGCGAACCGTGGAAGTCGGACGACCCGGTCACCACCAGCCCCAGCCGTTCCGCCAGAGCACGGACATGCGCGCGCTCGTGCGCCGTATGGTCCTCGTGATCGGCTTCCAGCCCGAAGAGGCCGTCCGCGGCCAGCTCCTCGATCACCCGGTCCGGCACCACCCGCCCGCGCCGCGAGGCCCGCGGATGCGCCAGTACGGGCACGCCGCCCGCCACGCGTACCGCTCGCACCACTGCGAACACGTCAAGGTCGGACTTCGGTACGAAATAGCGTCCGCCCAGCCAGCCCGGCGTGAACGCCTCGTCGGTGTTGCGCACCAAGCCGGCGCGGATCAGCGCCTGCGCGATGTGTGGCCTGCCCACCGAGCCCCCGGCGGCATAGCCGGCCACCTCCGGCCAGGAGATCGGCACGCGATCGGCACGCAACAGCGCGACGATCTGCTCGGCGCGCTGCTTCCGGTCCGCTTGAGCGCGGACGAGTTCCGCGGCCAGGTGTGGCTCGCCGGGATCGAAGAGATAGGCCAGCAGATGCAGGGCGATCGACGGCTGGACGCCGTACCACCGGCACGACAGCTCCGCGCCGCGGACCAGACGCAGGCCAGTGGGTCGCGCGGTCGCCGCGCGCGCCCACCCGCCGGTGGTGTCGTGGTCGGTGATCGCCATGACGTCCAGCCCGGCCGTCGCGGCCTCGGTGACCAGTTCTTCCGGCGACAGGGTGCCATCGCTGGCAGTGGAGTGGCAGTGCAGGTCGATGGAGGTCACCCGACGACGCTACCGGGTGACAACCTCCGCACACTGCGGGTATCGCGGTACGCCACTCGGCGTACCGCGAAATCCGCTCAGGCGTCGTCCAGTTCGCTGTCCTTGCCCAACCGAGCCTCGACCGCCTGCGGCTCGTACATCTCCTCCACCACACGCAGGTAGAGCTCATTGGGGTTGGGCAGGTGCTTGATCTCGCGCAGCGCCTGGTCCTGCCCGGCGGACTCAAGCACGAACGTGCCGTAACTCAGCATGCGCCCCAGGGCGGACTGCTCGTACTTCATGTCCGTGACGCGCAGCAGCGGCATCATGGCGACCTTGCGAGTGACGATGCCGTTGACCACCATCACCCGCTTGTTGGTCAAGATGAATCGATCGAAGTACCAGTCCAGGACCTTCCATGCCACCCAGCTAATGGCACCGATCCAGAGCAGCACGGCAACGGTGACGAAGCCGTCGAGGTTCTGCCGCGTCAGGAATCCGGCCAGGTACCCGAACAGGAGGGTGGCCGCGAGCCCGATCGCGAGCGGGGTGGCGAGGTGGATCCAATGACGCTTCCACTCTCCCCGGTAACGCTCGGTGGGAAAGAGGTAGCGCGAGACCAAGGTGGTCGGTTCGTCCTCCAGCGGGAGCACACGGCGCGTGCCGGTCGGTGCGCCCTCTCCCGTGAGGCCTTCCAGCTCCTCCTCGGTGAAGCTCGGCGGCAGGTACTCACCGCTGTCCCGATATTCGCGGGTCTCGCGGTTGTCACCGGCATAGCCTGCGTCCGGGGAGGGATACCGACCGGCGTCCGCTGAGGCACCACTGTGCGCGTAGCGCGGGTCCTCATCGAACGCCGGGTCGTTGTATCCGAAGTTCTCGTCGTCGTCGCGAGGACGGCGTGCGTCCTCATCGTCCGGCTGACGTGGCTCACCAGGGCCCATCAGCCGATGTTACGCGACGAGGTTGGTGAAGAACGTGCCGAAGCCCTGCGCGATGTCGCCGATCGTGCTCCCGAGCGACGAGAACACCTGGGCAGCGCTGTTCGGGTTGAAAGCGATGAAGAAGATGAGGAATGCAATGCCAAGCCAGGTGAGGACCTTCTTGATCATGGCGACCTTCTCCTCCGTTGCGGGTCACGGTCATCGCCGGCAACACTTACGGTAGCAGTTAAGTAGCAGTCTGTGAACAGAGTGCGCAGACTGACCTAGGTTTTTCCAGGTCAGACACGTCCATGAAGGCACGGTGACGGCGCTCCGTACACGAGTTCGGGCGGCACCCCGTCGGACAAGTCGCGCAGGACGACATGCTCGGCGAGGAGATAACCCGCGCTCGCAGGCCAGGCTACCGCATAGAGCCACATCCCCTGAGCCTCCGACACGTACGCCGAGCGATCTCCCGGACTCTTCACCGACCACAGGGGAATATGGTGCCCGCCCGCCCGGATCTTCGCATCCGGACCGGCATGACCGCTGGCCTGAGCCTCGGCCACCAGGTTGCCGCAGTCCAGCCCGGGCAGACCGCCGAACCGGGTGCCCAGCCCGACGCCGGGCTGCTCCGCGATCAGCACCACGTCGGCGGGGCCGCCGAGCAGCGGATCCGGGCCACTGCACGCGAGCGCGGTGGCCCGCACCCCGTCCCGGTCGTCACCGGCCCAGCCGACCCCGGTGACCACCCACCCGGGCGGCAACGGCCACGGGCACCAGAGCGGCAGATGGTCCAGCGACGGCGCGGGCCGACGGAGCACGCTTTCCAGAATCTCCGGTCCGATGTGCTCGGCGACGTGGAAGGGCGGCACCTCACCACACGTGTCGCAGCGCCAGGCGGTGTGCATGAGGTCCGGTTTCCGGACCCGATCTCCGCACCGCGGGCAACTCACCGTGACACCCATGCTCTTACCGTGCGGCGCAGGCGTGGCACCGTCAAGCGGTTCGCCGGAACCGGGGACCCGCCGTCGAACGTGAGCGCCGGCCGGCTCGCGTCGCCGGCCACACACCCGCCCGGACGCCCGGCACCGTCAGTCCGGGGGCGGCCCGGCATGCGCGCGAATCCACGAGTGCATGGCGATGCCGCTGGCCACACCGGCATTGATGGAGCGAGTCGAGCCGTACTGAGCGATGGACAAGAGTTCCGCACACGCCCGCCGTGCCGCCTCGGACAGTCCCGGCCCCTCCTGGCCGAGCAGCAGCACGCAACGCCTCGGGAGGGTGACCGTCTCGATCCGGCGGGCGCCCGGCAGGTTGTCGATGCCGATCACCGGCAGATCCTCCGGGTACGCCCAGGCGAGGAAGTCGTCGACGGTGGGATGGTGCCGGATGTGCTGATACCGGTCGGTGACCATGGCGCCCCGGCGGTTCCATCGGCGCAAGCCGATGATGTGCACCTCCGCAGCGAGGAACGCGTTGGCGTTGCGGACCACCGCACCGATGTTGAAATCGTGCTGCCAGTTCTCGATGGCCACATGGAAGGAGTGACGCCGGTTGTCGAGATCGGCGATCACCGCTTCACGCGACCAGTATCGATAACGATCGACGACGTTGCGCCGATCCCCATGCGCAAGAAGTTCCGGGTCGTACTGCTCGCCGAGGGGCCACTCGCCGGGCCACGGTCCGACACCGACTTCTTCCGTCATCATGGCGGCACACGCTACGCGGCCGGATGCGGCAACGGATGCAAGGCCGACGGATGCAAGGCCGACGGATGCAAGGCCGACGGATGCAAGGCCGACGGTCAGTGGCGGGTGGTTCAGCGAAGAGTGGCGGCGGTCCGCGAAAGGTCAGCGGACGCAATGAGCGGCGGGGCCCTCCCCGGCACCCGCCGCCCACGCTCTGTTAGAGAAGAGTTTGCCTTACCCTTAGTATTCATGTGAAGAGGTTTCAAGAGTGACCCAGCTCACATTTAGGTTTGTTTTCTCTTCCATCAGTCCGTTATGTGACTGCACAAGCCGCATCGAGGCGGACAGAAGCCCGGCTCCTACCGGACCCCTTCAACGCTACTCTGAGTTATCGGACCCTCTCCGGCATGGTGCTCCAGACCACGTGTCAGCCGCACGGCCTAGGGGAATTGAGCCAGGGAGCGGGGAGTTTCCGTACAGGTAAGCCGATTCCGTGGACGGAGAGATCATGGCGACCGTTGCGCTGACCGCAGAGAACTTCGACGAAGTGACCGGCAAGGACGGGATCGTCCTGGTGGACTTCTGGGCCAGTTGGTGCGGGCCCTGCGTGCGCTTCGCACCGACATACGAGCGCTCGTCCGAGAAGCACCCGAGCATCACCTTCGGCAAGGTCGACACCGAGGCCGAGCAGACCATCGCCGCCAAGTTCGACATCCGCTCCATTCCGACCATCATGGCCGTGCGCGATGGGGTGATCGTGTTCTCGCAGCCTGGCGCCCTTCCCGAGTCCGCCCTGGAGTCGCTGATCGAGCAGGTCGAGGGTTTGGACATGGACGATGTCCGCAAGCAGCTAGCCGCCCAGAACAGTTGACCAGAGCCGGCGAAGCCGGCGAGAGAAGGGCCGCGAACCGCTTCGGTTCGCGGCCCTTCTCGCGATCGCTGCGCGACCCCGACCGGCCGCCGCGGCGGCCGGCTCGGCTCCCCGCGGCACACCGCCGAGGGCTGGACAGCGCATAGAACATGTGTTCGAATCTTGTCATGCGTTGGTCAGACCTGGCGGCTTCTGCGCCCACCGCTTGCGCGCCCGCGGTTTCCGCGCCCTCGGACAGGGCAGCGCCCGCGGCACCACCCCTGCCGCTGGCGCTGCCCGATTCCACCGTCCGCAGGTTCGACACGCCCGCGTTCCGTGGCATGACCTACTACGAGATCCGCGCGAAGTCGATCATCAATCGCGTCCCGGGCAGCTCACGTGTGCCGTTCGCATGGACCGTCAATCCCTATCGCGGGTGTTCCCACGCCTGCACTTACTGTCTGGCCGGTGACACGCCGGTGCTGATGGCCGACGGGAGCACCCGGCCATTGGCGCAGCTCCACATCGGCGACACGGTGATGGGGACCGTGGGCGCCGGCGCGCACCGGCGCTACGTGGCGACCACGGTCCACGATCACTGGTCCACCCGGCGCCCGGCCTATCGCGTCACGCTTGCCGACGGCACCCGCATCGTCGCCGGTGCCGAGCACCGGTTTCTCACCCGGCGTGGCTGGCGACGCGTGCGTCCGGCGGATTCCGCTCATCCGGCGCTGGCGGTGGGCGACGTGATGCACGGCGTGGGCCGCTTCGCCGATCCGCCGAAGGATTCGCCCGACTATCGGGCCGGTTTCATCTGCGGCTTGATCCGCGGCGACGCGACCGGCTCCGGCACGGTCCGCGAGCACGATGAGGCGTGGCGCCGGGCGGACACCTACGTGCAGGACTTGCCGATGCACGAGGCGCTCCGCTGGCCCGATTCTCCGGCACACGGGTGGTACTGCGGTTTCCTGGCCGGAGCCTTCGGCTCCACCGGCGAGGTCGACCGTCTGGCCGTCACCTTCACCACCGCGGACGGCACCTTCCGGCACCGGATCATCGATGCGCTCACCCGCCTAGGCATGCCGAGCCGGGTCCGCACGTCCGCTCCGGCGGTCGTGGAAACCCCCCGAGACCTCTGGGTCGCCCTGCGCTTTCGTCACCTCACCGGCGTGGCCGATGCGGCGCTCGACGCCTCCGGGGTGGGCGTCCGCAGCGACATGCAGTTGTCCGTCGTCGGCATCGAGCCGCTCGGGCTCACGCTCCCCCTCTGGGACATCACGACCGGCACCGGCGACTTCATCGCCGACGGGGTGGTCAGCCACAACTGCTTCGCCCGCAACACGCACACCTACCTCGATCTCGACGCCGGCCACGACTTCGACACGAAAGTCGTGGTCAAGGTCAACGCCGGTGAGCTGGTGCGCCGGGAACTGGCTGCGCCGAGGTGGTCCGGGGCACCGATCGCCATGGGCACCAACGTGGACGTCTATCAGCGCGCCGAGGGCCGCTACGGTTTGATGCCGGAGATCCTCCGCGCGCTGCGCGACTTCGCCAACCCCTTCTCGATCCTGACCAAGGGCACCCTCATCCTGCGCGATCTCGCGCTGCTCCAAGAGGCGGCATCGGTCACGTCCGTGGGGCTGTCGTTCTCGGTGGGATTCATCGACGAACGAATGTGGCGTTCGGTCGAGCCCGGCACACCGAGTCCGCAGCGACGGCTGGATGCCGTGCGGAGCCTCACCGAGGCCGGGATGCCGGTCAGCGTTCTGATGGCACCGGTGCTGCCCGGCCTGACCGACGACGACGGATCCATCGAGGCGACAGTCGCCGCGATCGCGGCGGCAGGGGCGACGTCGGTGACCCCGCTCGCGTTGCACCTGCGCCCGGGCGCCCGCGAGTGGTACGCGTCCTGGCTCACCCGAAACCATCCGGAACTGGCACCCCGATATCGAGAACTGTATGGCCGCGGGTCCTATCTCCCCCGTGCCTACCAGGATGATCTGGCGGCGCGGGTTCGCCTCGCTGCCCGTCGGCACGGGCTGCACCGGAGCACTCCGCAGGCGGCGCGGCGAGTGCCCGCCGACGGGGGCCCGACCGCCCGCGTCGCGGATGTCCCCCCGCGCTCGCACCCCTCTTCCCCGCACGAGCAGTTGCGCCTTCTGTGACGCCCGGTCGAAACCCGTCGGCCCGCGGCGCATCCTTCGTCCCGTGCACCGAGGTGCCGACCCGGCCTTCGTCTCGTTGAGCCCCGTGGAAAACCCCTCGGTCCTGGCGGATCGGTGTGGATCCGCGGTAAAGAGATGAGATGCGATGCGCTGGGACGGGACTCTCACCGGACGCCTGCTGCTGTGTGCGGTGGTGCTGATGGCTGGGTGCAGCGATGCGGATGTCGGCGGGAACCAGCACGCCGGGCTTACCGGTGAGTGGCGCACGGCAGGCTGTGCCATGCCACGCCGGCCGCAGACCACGCCGCTCGGCGACACCATGATGCCGGTGACTCCGCCGGATCTCGATGCCGCCATGAGGCGCATCGACGAGGGCGCGCGTGCGGAGTTCTCGGGCAGTTACGCCGGCCTCGAGGTCGACCAGCACCTTGTTCGCGCGATCGTCTATCGCGTGCCCGATGCCGCGTTCGACGAATTCGTCCGACAGAACGCCGAGGATGCGTGCATCGTGGTGCGAGATGCGGCGCATGACCTCGACGAGTTGCGGTCATGGCACGACCGGATCGTCACGGACCTGGGCTTCTGGGCGGCCCAAGGCGTGCCCATCAGCAGCGTCGGCTCGCGCCACGACGGAGCCGGAGTGGAAGTCGGGACCCATGACGCGGCTCGGGCCCGAGCGGCGATGACCGACCACTACGGAGACCAGGCACCGTTGATTTTCATCGAACAAGGGCCGGTGACACCGCTGCCGTCCGGGCCGTCGACGGCGCCGTAACCCCAAGACTGAACCTCGACGCGCCGCTGTGCCGTAACGCGGTCGGGCGGCACGCGGGACCCCGTGTTTGCCCCGCTTGCCGGGCTCGGGCAGGATCGCGGCATGGTCTACGAGGCGGAGGACGGCAACGCCGAGGATTTCCCGGCGACGTTGCGGCTGGACGGCAAGGTCGCGCTCATCACCGGCGCGGGCAGCCCGGACGGCATCGGGTACGCGACCGCCCGTCGACTGCGTGACCTCGGCGCCAAGGTGGCCATCGTGTCCACCACCCGACGCATCCATGAACGCGCCACGGAACTCGGCATCACCGGCTTCGTCGCCGATCTCACCGACGAGTCCGAGGTGGGCGCCCTCGCGGACGCGGTCGCCGAAACCCTGGGCGACGTCGAGGTGCTCGTCAACAACGCGGGTTTGGCGAGCCGTGCCAGCCCGGAGGTGCTCCGCCCGGTGGCGCAACTGACCTACGACGAATGGCGCGCCGAGATCGACCGGAATCTCAGCACCGCGTTCCTCTGCAGCCGTGCCTTTGTCGGCGGCATGTCCGAGCGGGGATGGGGACGCATCGTCAACCTGGCCGCCACGGCGGGGCCGGTCAACGCCCTCCCCACCGAGGCCGCTTATGCCGCCGCCAAGGCCGGTGTGGTGGGCCTGACCAGGGCCCTGGCGATGGAGCTGGTCGCCGACGGCATCAACGTCAACTGCGTGGCGCCGGGCACCATCTACACCGCCGCCTCCACGGTCACCGAGATCAAGCAAGGTTTAGGAACGCCGATCGGGCGGCCCGGAACCCCGGATGAAGTGGCCGCGGCGATCGCCTTCCTCTGCTCGCCCGCAGCGTCGTACATCACCGGCCAGATGCTGGTGGTGGACGGTGGCAACAGCGTTCGCGAGGCCGAGTTCCGCTGATGCGAAGAGCCGGCCGGGCGCACCCGGCCGGTTCTCCCGTTCAGTAGGTCGACGTGTTGCTCGTGCTGAAGCCGAACACGGCCAGCACGATCCACAACGCGCAAAACAGCAGGTAGAGACCGGTGAAGATGTAACCGAGCCACAGGCCGGCGGTGGCCAGCCCATCGCCCTGCTCGCCACTCTGACGGATCTGCTTCTTCGCGACGTGCCCCAGCACGATCGCGGCCGGCGCGAAGAAGAAGGCAACCACCAGCGCCAAGATCGCCATGGTGTTGGTCTGCGCCGACGCGTACGGCTGCCCGTACGGCGGCTGGCCATAGCCGGGCTGACCATAACCCGGCTGGCCATACGCGGGCTGACCATAACCCGGCTGACCATAACCCGGCTGGCCGTACGCGGGCTGGCTGTAATCGGGCTGACCGTAACCCGGCTGGCCATACGCGGGCTGACCGCTGGCCGGCTCGCCGTAACCCGGCTGGCCATAACCGGGCTGACCATAACCGGGCTGGCCATAAGCGGGCTGACCGCTGGCCGGCGTCGAGTATCCCGGCTGCTGATAGTCGGGCTGCCCACTGCTCGGCGCTCCGCTCGCCGGCGTCGCATAAGGATCCGACGAGTACGGCGCTGTCGGGTCGTTGTTCTGCCCGTAGGGCTGCTGCGGCTGGTACGGATCCGGCGAACCGCCGGGCGGCGGATAAGTCATTTCAGGGCCCTCCTTGTTTCCCGGCACAGTAACCGCCCGTGAAAATCACGGAGCGCCGGTGTCCATGCCCGGCGGGTGTCAATTCGGCGTCGATCGCCGGCGGCGTGCCGTCAGGACAGCCGCGTCAGCCGGGCGGCGGCGCGTTCCACCGCCACGCATCGATCCTCGACATAGTCCATGCCCGCCTCGGCCGCGATCCGTCGGGCCTCCGCCGAGACGATGCCGCTCTGCAACCACACCGCGCGTGCTTTGATCGCCGCCGCTTCCCGCACGATCTGCACGGCGTCGGCGGCCGGCCGGAAGATGTCCACCAGGTCGACGGGTTCGTCGATGTCGGCCAGCGTCGGGACGGTGCGGATCCCGAAGACCTCATCGACGTACGGGTTGACCGGGATGACGTGCCACCCGTACTGGGACATCTGGAGTGGGACGGCGTGTGCCGGCTTCAACGGATCCCGCGAGGCGCCGACGACCGCGATCGTGGACGCGTCCGCGAGAATTTCTGCGGCGCTCCTCATAGCTCGACACTAGCGGTGGGCATGCGCGAACGTCCGCCGACGACGACCGCCGCCACCCCGGCCACCAGCAGCACCAGGCCGGGAACGCGGTCCGCCCGGATGGTCTGGCCCAGCCAGGCCCAGGCCAGCAGCGCCGCACCGGGGACTTCCAGCAGCACGAGGACGCTCACCGCCGTCGCCGACACGTGGTGCAGGGCGTAGCTGAACATGGAATGGCCCAGCAACTGCGCGCCCGCCACCAGCGCCAGGACTGCCAGCCAGGTCGTCGGGGCGTACCCGTGCAACGGAACGCCCGCCGCGAGGCAGATCCCGAGCAGCCCCACGGCGCAGGTGCCGTAGCAGACCCAGGTATAGGTGGTGGTGCTCGAGCTGGTGCGCGCCTGTTCGCCGAGGGCCACGTACACCGCCGCGGCCACCGCGCCCAGCACGGCGAGCACGTCGGCGAAGACGGCTTGCGGGGAGACGCCGAAGTCGATGCCGGTGGTCCAGACGGCGCCGGCGACCGCGAGGACAATGCCGATCCACCCTGCCCGGCTCGGCGCCCGGCCCTGCCCGGCCGCGATCAATCCCTGCCAGACCGGTTGCGTGGCGACAAGCGCGGTGGCCGTGGCCACCGATCCGAGCTGCACGCTGGGCATCCACAGAGCGAAATGGGCGGCCAGGGCGACTCCCGCCAGCAGGCAGTAGGTCCATGCCCGGCGGGGCATGTGCACGAGTTCCGGGCGGCGTGGACCCAACGAGATCGGGGTCAGCACGGTGAAGGCCAGCCCGTTGCGCCAAAACGCGACGGCCAGCGCCGGGGCCGCGGCGAAGGCGATGAGCGGCCCGGAGGACGAAATGGCCAGCACCGCGACGGCCAAGGCGAGCACGGTCGAGAGCTGTTGGCGGCGTGCGCTCATATTCATCCCCCGCCGTCGCTTCTTGCCGTACATATCACACTCGATGACTCCGTCTTGAGCACAGAGTGATCACATGATTACGCTTCGCTGGGTTTATTCCGGTACGGCCCTTCGCTTCGCCCCTCACCGCCCCTCAAGGAGGCTGGTTCATCGTGTCCGCTTGCCGCGCGGTCGTCTTCGACTTCTTCGGCACTCTCACCCGATCCGTCGTGCGCGGACCGCAGCATGCTGCGATCGCCCGCGCCCTCGGATGTGACCCGGTCACCGTGCTCAACGTTCTGGACCGTACGTTCCACTCACGGGCGCGAGGAACCTTCGGATCGGCCGAGGCGACCCTACAGTTCGTGACCGAGCTTGCCGGGGGGCACCCGCGTCCGTCCCAGCTCGCGGCGGCATTGCCCGCCCGGGTGGACGCGATGCTGGCGGACACCCGGCTGCGGCCCGACGCGGTGCGCACCCTGACCGCCATCCGCGAACGCGGACTGGCCACCGCGCTGATCAGCGATTGCACGTACGAACTGCCGCTGTTCCTGCCCAGCCTGCCCGTCGCCGACCTGCTGGACGTCCGGGTGTTCTCGGTGGAGCTGGGAGTATGCAAGCCGGAGGCGGCGATCTATCGGGCCGCCTGTGCACGGCTCGGCGTGGCCCCGGAGGAATGCCTGTATGTCGGCGACGGAGGCAGCAGGGAGCTGACGGGCGCCGCCGCGGTCGGCATGACGGCCGTCCGCCTGGCCGCACCCGACCTCACCGATCATCTGGTCTTCAACCCGGACACCGAATTCGCCGGGCCGCAGGTGACCGCGCTGAGCGAGTTGCTGCCGCTGCTCGACGGTGCGTCCCTCGTGCGAGAGTCGGCAGTGGCCTGACGCGTGGCAGGATGGGCCGCGTGAGCGGGTTCCTGATCGACGAAGCGGTCAAAAAGGCGTCGCTGGCCTGGGTGTCCGTCGGCGATCAGCCGCCACGCGCGCTGTGGTGCATGCCGCTGGACGGCACGCTGATCGTGGTGACCGGTCCGGGCGAGCAGAGCGCGCCCGGATTGGCCGATGCCGGGTCGGCCACGGTGCGTCTGCGCGGCGACAACGGCGGATTGATCGTGCTCTGGGAGGCGGCCGTCGAGCGCGTCGCCCCGGATACCGAGGACTGGCAGACGATCGCCCCGCAACTCGCCGGCAAGCGTCTGAACGCCGTCGGCACCGCCGACCACGTGGTCGGCAGGTGGGCAACGACCGGCTGCGCCGTGGTGCGGCTGCGTCCGCAGCCCGAGACCGCGGTGGGAGCGCCGGAGTTGCCCGACGACGCGGGAGCCGCGCCGCCACGGGAGAGCCCCGCCCGGGTTGTTGCGCGGCGCCCCTTCCGCCTGCATCGCGTCCGCCGCTAGCCCACGAACGGCGGCACCGCGATCTCACCCCTGGCCACCGGCACGACGTGACCGGACACGGTCGCGGCGGTCGGCGTCCCTCCGGCTGCAGTCACCGTGCACGTCAACAGCGACGGCCGATGCATGTCGACGCCCTGATGGACGACATAGTCGGAGGTACCGTCCGCGGGCAACCAGCCGGACCCGACAAGCCACACGCCGAGGCCGAGTGCCGCGGAACCGGTCGCCGGATCCTCCGCCACCGAGACCCCCGGAGCGAACACCCGCGCGTACGCCTGATGTGTCTCCGCATCCCAGGCGAAAACGCTGATCAGCGGCTCGGCGAGAGACCGGGACAAGTCGGCGTCGACGCGGGCCCGGGACAGAGCCGACCGGCGTACCGGCAAGAACGCGCATTCCAGCCCGCACCCGGCACGACGCGGCACCGCATCGCCCGTCGCCTCCGTCTGGTCTCCGGCGTAATCGTCGGCGGTCAGACCGGCCAGTTCCAGGAGCATCTTGGGATCGGCGGCGTCGCCGAGCGTCGGCTGACCGCCGGTCAGCGTGGCCGACCCGGCCGGGGAGACGTCGATCGGGAGATTGCCGGCGCCGCATTCCTGCACGATGCCGCCCGCGGCGGTGAGTCCGCGCCGCATCATGGTCACCGCGGCGCCGACGCTGGGATGCCCGGCGAACGGCAGCTCGACCTCGGGTGTGAAGATCCGCGCTCGATAGGTGCCGCCGCGCTCCGGTGGCAGCACGAAAATCGTCTCCGAAAGGTTGAACTCGCGCGCCAGCGCCTGCATCTGATCCGCCGCGAGGGCTTCGGCATCGAACACCACGGCAAGGGGATTGCCGGCGAAGGGCCGATCGGTGAAGACGTCGACGATCTCGTACGCCACGGTAGACATGACCCGACGCTAACCTACTCTGGGGACGTGACCATGGGGACCAGGGTGTATCTCGCACGCCTCGCCGCGCTCCCCGTCTTCGACCCGAACGGCGATCGCGTGGGCCGGGTACGCGACGCGGTGGTGCGGCTGCGCACCACGAACCGACCGCCGCAGATCGTCGGCCTGATCGCGGAGATGGCGCTGCGACGCCGGATCTTCCTGCCGATCGGCCGGGTCACCTCCATGGACGCCGATGCGGTCGTGCTCAGCACCGGCACGCTGAACCTGCGCCGCTTCGAGAAGCGGCAGAACGAGCTGCTCGTGCTCGAGGATCTGCTGGACCGCCGCGTGACGGTGCTGCCGGAGGACGGCAATGGGCCGGGCACCGCCGGAACGGTGGTGGACGTCGGGATGGACCTGAACCGCAACAACGAGTGGTTGGTCACCCGGATCGCGGTCCGTCAGCACACCGGTCGGCTCGCGCGTCGAGGACACGTCTATCAGGCCGAATACGAGCGGGTGAAGGGCCTGATCGGGCCGACCGACACCCAGGGCACGTCGAACCTGATCGCTCTGCTGGAGCAGATGCGGCCGGCGGACATGGCGAACGCGCTGCAGGATCTGCCGTCGGCGCGGCGCAACGAGGTGGCCGAGGCGTTGAGCGACCGTACGCTGGCCGATGTGCTGGAGGAACTCCCCGAGCACGACCAGGTGGAGATCCTCATCCGGCTGGACCGGGAGCGCGCCGCGGACGTGCTGGAACGGATGGATCCGGACGACGCGGCGGACCTGCTGGCCGAGTTGCCGAAGGCCGAGCAGGCGGTGCTGCTGGATCTGATGGAACCGGAGGAAGCGGCACCGGTCCGGCAACTGATGAATTATCGTCCCGGCACGGCGGGTAGCGTGATGACGTCGGAACCGGTGATCATGACGCCGGACGCCACCGTGGCCGAGGCGCTGGCCCGCATCCGCGAACCGGAACTGTCGCCGGTGGTCGCCGCACAGGTGTTCGTGGCGCGCGCGCCGTCCGCCACGCCCAGCGGGAAGTACCTCGGCATGGCCCACTTCCAGCGGCTGCTGCGGGAACCGCCGGCCGCGATCCTGGGCGGCCTGGTGGAGACCGACATCGACCCGCTGTCGCCGGAGACGGACCTGACCGAGATCACTCGGCGCATGGCGACCTACGACATGGTGGCGATGCCGGTGGTCGACAACGCATATCGGCTGGTAGGGGCGGTGACGGTGGACGACGTGCTGGACCATTCGCTGCCGCGGGACTGGCGCGACCGGGATAAGGACGACACGGACACCGCGATCCTGCCGAGGGCGACACGGTGAGCGATCTGCGCCGTGACCGGCTGGACCAGCCGGTGCAGCCGGGCCGGGTGCGGCTGCCGCGGTTCGACCCGGAGGCGTTCGGTCAGTGGTCCGAGAACATCGCCCGCTATATGGGGACCGCTCGGTTCATCGTCTGGATGACGGTGGTGATCGGGGCCTGGTTCGCCTGGAACACGCTGGCGCCCGCCAGTCTGCGGTTCGACCCGTACACCTTCACGTTCCTGACCCTGGTGCTGTCACTGCAGGCCTCGTACGCGGCTCCGCTGATCCTGCTCGCGCAGAACCGGCAGACGGACCGGGACCGGCTGGCCATGGAAGAGGATCGCCGTCGAGCGGCGATGCAGAAGGCGGACACCGAATATCTGGCACGCGAGATCGCCTCGCTGCGTGTCGCGTTGGGCGAGGTGGCGACCCGGGACTTCGTCCGGTCCGAACTGAGCCGGCTGGCCGACGAACTCGACGAGGCGGCGCACCGTCGGCAGAAGCTGGAGCGCAAGGAGTGGGACGCGGACCGCACTTGAGAGCGACGTAGCATGGGCCGCATGTCAGCTCCCGCTCCCTCGGCCGCGCTCGAAGACGCCATCCAGGCAGCCCTGGCCACCGTCGACGACCCGGAGATCCGCCGCCCGATCACCGAGCTCGGCATGGTGCGGGGTTTCACCGTGACCGGGGACACGGTCACGGTCGAGCTGCTACTCACCGTCTCGGGCTGCCCGCTGCGCGACAAGCTGAACGCCGACATCACCGCGGCGCTCACCGCCATCCCCGGCATCGCATCAGTGCGTGTCGACTTCGGCGTCATGTCCGAGCAGCAGCGCAAGGAGCTGCAGGCCAGCCTGCGCGGAGGCGGCGGGGAGGCGGAGCCGGTCATCCCGTTCGCCCAGCCCGGCTCGCGCACTCGGGTGTACGCGGTGGCCAGTGGCAAGGGCGGCGTCGGAAAGTCCAGCGTGACCGTGAACCTGGCGGCAGCGCTGGCGCAGCGCGGGCTGTCCGTCGGCGTCATCGACGCGGACATCTACGGCCATTCGGTGCCCCGGATGCTCGGCGTCGACGGGCGTCCCACCCGCGTGGAAGACATGATCATGCCGCCCCAGTCACACGGCGTGAAGGTGATCTCCATCGGGATGTTCACCGCGGGAAACGCGGCAGTGGTGTGGCGCGGTCCGATGCTGCACCGGGCGCTGCAGCAGTTCCTCGCCGACGTCTACTGGGGCGATCTGGACGTCTTGCTGCTCGACCTGCCGCCGGGCACCGGCGACGTCGCCATCTCGTTGGCACAACTGCTGCCGAACGCCGAGATCCTGGTGGTCACCACACCTCAGGCGGCCGCGGCGGAGGTCGCCGAGCGGGCCGGCGCGATCGCCATGCAGACCCATCAGCGCCTGGTCGGCGTGGTGGAGAACATGTCATGGCTGGAACTGCCGGACGGCTCCCGGATGGAGGTGTTCGGTGCCGGCGGCGGCGAGACCGTCGCGCAGTCCCTGACCCGCACGGTGGGCGCCTCGGTGCCGTTGCTGGGTCAGATCCCGCTGGACACCCGCGTGCGGGAGTCCGGTGACGAGGGCGATCCGGTGGTGCTGGCCGATCCGCAGACCCCGGCGGCGCGTGCCCTGGACGCGGTGGCGGAACGCCTGGCGGTACGCCGGGATTCCCTGGTCGGGAAGCCGCTCGGGCTGACCGTGAACGCCGGCGGGCGGTAGCAAACCTCAGGGGGCCATCCGTCTCAGGTGGCGTCCAAGTCGTAGGCGGGCGTCGACGGCTTGGCCGGGCTCTCCCCGGCCGTTTTGGCCGGGCCGCCCGACACCGCCGCCGATGCGGACGACTCCGAGGCCGCTTCCGCACGCCACGACTTCGGGTCGGCCGCCGTCGCGACGTCGTTGAGCTCCGACCGTACGCCGTTGAGGTCCTGCTTCACGTCGTCGAACAGACCCTGGAGCGGCTTGCGGATGGCCGCCTCGTCTTCCTCGCTGAGCAGGTGCTTGCGGATGAACGCCTTAGGGTGCAAGTCCTGCAACTGGATGTCGGTGCCGAGCTCACGGCTCAGGTCGGCGGTGGCGTTCTGGGCCATGGCGCGCAGCCCGCGCAGCATCCGCATGCCGTCACCGATGACCTTGGGCAGCCGTTCCCCGAAGATCATCAGCGCGAGCATGAGCAGCGCGCCGATCTCCCACCAGTTCAGGTTCTCGAACACCCGGGGCCTCCCCTGAATCCGTCGCGCCGGCCCGGTCCCACGTCCGGCGGATCGACCCGGCGACGGGGCCTAGCGTACGCGCATTCGCTGAGCGTCCGGTCGGCTAGTTGGAGTCCGCGGCGAGCGTGACCGAGGCGGTCATGTCGCTGCCGCCGCGGCGGTACTCCACCGAGACCACGGTGTTCGGGGCGTACTTGCGGACCAGGGCGATCAGGTCGGTGCCGTCCTCCAGCGGATGCCCGTCGATCTTGGTGACGACGTCGCCCGCCTTCAGGCCGGCGCGCGCCGCCGGTCCGGCCGAGTCGACCGACCGCAACTGGGCGCCGCCACTGGCCACGCCGGTGCCTCCGGTGACGACCTCGGCGCCGATCACGGTGCGCCGGGCCTTGCCCGAGTCGATGATGTCCGACGCCACCCGTTGCGCCTGGTTGATCGGGATGGCGAAGGCCAATCCGATGTTGCCCGCCTCGGCTTCCGAAGCGCCGATGGAGCGGATCACCGAGTTGACGCCGATGACCCGGCCCGCGCCGTCCACCAGCGGCCCGCCCGAGTTGCCCTGGTTGACCGCCGCGTCGGTCTGGATGGCCGCGTAGTAGCGGGTCACCCCGCCCGGTTCGCCCGCTTCGATGGTGCGATCCAGGGCGCTGACGATGCCGTACGTGACGGTGTTGACCAGGGCCAGCGGAGAACCGAAGGCGAGCACCGGATCACCGACCGCGATCTGGTCGGAGTTGCCCAGCCGGACCGGCTGGAGGCCGGACTTGGACACCTTCAGCACCGCGATGTCGGACTCCGGGTCCCGTCCCACCAGGCTCGCGCGAGCGGTGGAACCGTCGCTGAAGGCCACCGACATGGCGCCGCTGTCCGCGCCCTCGACCACGTGGTCGTTGGTGATCACGTACCCGCTGCCGGTGACCACGAAGCCAGACCCGATGGCCCCGGTGACGCGCACGGTGACCACGCTGGGGGTGACCGTCTTGGCCACGCCGGCCAGCGACTCCGGCGCGCGGTCGACGCCGGCCGGGTTCTGCTGGGCCGGGGCGCCCAGCGCGGTGCTCCCGGCGCCCACGCCGGACCGCATCGCGAAGACGTATCCCAACGTCCCGCCAAGCCCGCCGGCCAGCAACGCGGTCACCAGACAGATGATCAGGATCGGGGCGAGGCTGCGGCGCGGCGCGTCCGGATCGGCGACGGGTTCCGGGGCTGGCCCGGTGCTCGCCGGCGGGGCCGGCACCACCACTGCCGCCGGTGCTTGCGGGTCGCGCCACGGATCGGTCAACGCATCGGACCACCACGGGGACCCGGCGGGACGACCGGACTCTGCGGCCGGGGGTGTCGGAGGCCGGCGCCAGTTCCAGCCGTCGGTCACGTCGGTCCTCCACTCGTCCCGCGCCGATGCGCGGCTCCGCATCCAGGATGACACGGATGCACCGCCTTCATCGAAGCCACGCGTCACGTCCCTCTACGCTCATAGGAGTCCATGCACGCACGAGGGGGTCGTCATCGCCACCGTAGCCCGCCCGTTCGGGACCCCCGAGGGCCAGTCTTCGATCTTCGCTGAGGCGTTCGCCGGCGAGGACGAGGTCCTGCAAATGGCACGCAATCTCGCCGCCGAGCTCGGACTCACGTCGGTCAGTCAGGGTGTCGGCGCCGTGTTGCGGCTGCTCGCGGCGGCAGGCAGCGCCAAGGCCGTGGTGGAGATCGGCACCGGCACCGGCGTGAGCGGCCTGTGGCTGCTGCGCGGGATGCGCGCGGACGGCGTGCTGACCACCATCGACGTGGACCACGAGCATCAGCGGATCGCGCGGCGGGTCTTCGCCGAGGCCGCGTTCGCGCCGTCACGCACCCGGATCATTACCGGGCGCGCGCTGGACGTGCTGCCGCGGCTCGCCGACGGCGTCTACGACCTGGTCTTCTTGGACGCGGACCCGGCCGAGCTGGGCGCTTGCGCGGAGGCCGCGCTGCGGCTGCTGCGCCCCGGCGGGGTGCTCGTGGTGAACGGCGCGCTGGCCGGCGGGCGGATCGGCGATCCGTCCGCCCGGGATGTGGACACGGTGACCATCCGCGAGACGCTGAGCAGGATCCGGGAGTCGGCGGACTGGGTGCCGGCGCTCATCCCGGCCGGCACCGGTGTGCTGGCCGCGGTGCGCCGCTAGCCGGCCTCGCCCTGCCGCTCCAGCCAACGCACCAGCATGTGCGCGCCCCAGCCGGTCGCGCCCTTGCTCAGTACCCCGTCCGCGCTGTCCGACCAGGACGGCGCAGACATGTCCAGATGTGCCCAGTCGCCCACCCTGTCGCCCAGGAATTCGCGCAGGAAGAGCGCCGCGACCACCGAGCCCGGCCCGCCCGCGGGTGAGCTGTGCCGGTCGGCCAGGTCGCTGCGCAGCAGGTCGGTGTAGTCGTCCGGCAGCGGTAGCTGCCACATCGCCTCGCCGGCCATCTCTCCCGCGGACACCAGGGCGGCCGCGAGATCGTCGTTGTGGCTGTAGAGCGCCGCGGTGCGCCGGCCCAGTGCCACCGCGTTCGCCCCGGTCAGCGTGGCCAGGTCGACGACGACGTCGGGACGCAGGTCGCGTACGGCGTACCCGAGCGCGTCGGCGAGCACCAGCCGCCCTTCGGCGTCGCTGTTGGTGGTCTCGGTGGTGGTGCCGTCGTAGTGCTCGATCACGTCACCGGGCCGGTACGCCGAGCCACTGACCGCGTTCTCCGCCAGCGGCGCCAGGGTGGTGACGCGCACCGGCAGACGCAAGTCCGCCGCCGCGAGCGTGGCCGCCACCACCGCCGCCGCGCCGGCCATGTCCTTCTTCATCAGCTTCATGCCCTCACGGGTCTTGATCGAGATGCCGCCGGTGTCGAAGGTGATGCCCTTGCCGACCAGCACGATGTGCTGCCGCGCGGCGGGCGGGCGATAGCTCATCTCGACCAGTCTCGGCGGGGTGGCGCTACCGCCGCCGACGGCCAGCAGGGCGCCGAAGCCCTCCGCCGCCAGCCGCTGCTCGTCGCGCACCGTCACGCTCAGGTCGACACGGCCGGATGCGGCGTCCACCACCTGGTCGGCGAACCAGGCGGGGTTCTTCTCCGAGGCCGGCGCATTGGTCAGATCGCGGGCGAACCAGACCGCCGAGGCGACCGCACGCGCCTGCTCGATCGCGGCCCGCAGACGCGCCTCGGCACCGTCCGTGGGCGCGCCGGTGAGCTGCACGTCGACCGCCTCGGTGCGCGGCGTGCGCACGTGGTAGCCGCCCAGCCAGAGCCCTTCCACCAGGGCGCGCATCGCGTCGTCCGGCACCGCGGCGGGCAGCAGCACTCGCAGCGGCCCGTCGCCGGTCATCGCGCGGACGGCAACCGCGCCGGCGGCACGCCACTCGCCGAGCGTCTGCGCACCCACACCGACCACCAGCACCGGGCCGTCCGGGTGCCACAGTTCGCGCACCGCCCCCGCCTGCGGGGTGCCGCGGGCCTCGCAGTGGGCGGCCACCCGCTCGTCGGCGACCAGCGGGCCGTCGGCGCCAGCCGGCACCACCCGGGCGCTCGCGTCGGCGGAGTTCCGGGCGTCGGTCAGGCGAATCGCAAACACGTACGGATGCCTTTCGGTCCAGGACATGGAAAGCCCGCCGGTACGGCGTTACCGTACCGACGGGCCCGCGTGAGCGTCAGCCGACGATCGCCTTCAGCGCGTCACCAAGTGCGTTGGCCTCGTCCGGAGTCATCTCAACGACGAGACGGCCACCACCCTCCAGCGGGACACGCATGACGATCCCGCGCCCTTCCTTGGTGACCTCCAGCGGACCATCGCCCGTCCGCGGCTTCATCGCCGCCATCTTGTCTCCCCTCAGACCTACATCAGGGTCGGTGGGTTATACCCCACAGCCACTACATCAACGCCACGCGCTCAGCCTCACGTGACGCCGTTACCTCGTGTCCGACCGGCAGCCGCGCCGACCACTGCGCGCCGACCACACACGCTCGCACGCGACCCGGACCACCGTGCCGATCAAACATTTTCCCTGATGAACACCGGCGGACCCAAACCCAGCCCGGGCAGATGTGACAGCGTCTAGCATATAGCCTTTTCGACTGTCACAATGTGCGGTCATGCAGGCGCGGTCGGCACTCTTCGACCTCTACGGCGACTACCTGCGGAGCAAGGGTGGCCGCGCGAGCGTTGCCGCCCTGGTCAGACTGCTCGCGCCGCTCGGCATCGCGGCACCGGCCGTGCGCACCGCGGTGTCCCGGATGGTTCGGCAGGGGTGGCTGCACCCCATGCGTCTGGTTTCCGGGCCCGGCTATCTGCTGACGCCGAAGGCCGCTCGCCGCCTGGACGAGACCTCCGCGCGAACGGGCCGCAACGGCCGGATCGGCTGGGACGGCAGGTTCGATCTGGTGCTGCTCCATGCGCCGGTGTCCCGGCGGCACGGGCAACGGCTCACCTTCCTCGGGTACGGCATGCTCGGCGAGCACGCCTGGGTGGCACCACGGCCAGCCGACGAACTCGACGCGGTGCTGATCGAAGCCCGCGTCGAGTATGAGCGCTTCAGCGCCGCACACGCCGCAGGCTCGCCGAGCGCCGCCGACCTGGCGGGGCGCGCCTGGAATCTCGGCGAGCTCGCGCAGGCGTACGAGGAGTTCGTCTCCGGACAACGGCGGGCCCTGCGGGCGATCACCGTGCGCAGCACCGACGAAGAGGCGTACGTGGCTCGCTTTCACCTTCTGCACGCGTGGCGATCGGTGGGACTCGCCGACCCGCAGCTCCCGTCGTCGCTGCTGCCGTCGCCATGGCCGGGCACGGCCGCCGCGGTCTTCGCCGACAAGCACGCCGCACGCCTGCGACCGGCCGCCGACCGCTTCGTGGAGAGCTGTCTCGGCCCGATCACACGCAGCGGTCGTATGGGATTCTCGGAGTTATGACCGATTCGCTTCTCGTGGAACGCACCGACGCCGTCGTCACCCTCACCCTGAACCGGCCGGACAAGATGAACGCCCTGGACGTGGAGCTCAAAGAGGCGTTGCGCGACACCCTCGGCGAGCTGTCCACCGATCGGTCGTGCCGGGCCATCGTGCTGGCCGGCGCGGGTAAGGGCTTCTGCGTGGGCCAGGACCTGCGCGAACATGCCCAAGTCCTGCAACGTGGGGGCAAGCTGGACACCGTCGAGGTGCACTACAACCCGATCGCGCAGCGCCTGGCCAGCATGCCCAAGCCGGTCGTCGCCGCGGTCGGCGGCTCGGCCGCCGGCGCCGGAGCCGGCTTGGCACTGCTCGCCGACTTCCGCATCGGCGGACCCGCCACCACGTTCCTGATGGCGTTCGCCAACGTGGGCCTGGCCGGGGACACGGGCGTCTCCTGGTCGCTGCCGCGCATCGTCGGCCACGCCCGCGCGCTGGAATTGCTGCTGCTCGCCGAGCCGGTGCCGGCGCAGTCGGCGTACCAGATGGGCCTGCTCTCCCGGCTGACCGAGGACGACGACCAGGTGCTGCCGGCAGCCCAGGAGCTGGCTGCCCGGCTGGCCGCCGGCCCCACCGTGGCGTACGGCGCGATCAAGCGCGAGTTGTCCGTCGGCGACGCCGGTACGCTCTCCGATGCGCTCGCCGCGGAGAACCAGGCCCAGGTCATCTGCGCGGCGACCGAGGACCATGTGACTGCGGTGACCGCCTTCGTGGCCAAGCAGCGCCCGGATTTTCAGGGCCGGTGATATGACACGTTCGGGATAGATGCATTCACTCCCATAAATGCCTACGCTCTGGTGCATTCGACAAGCCGTGCGCCCCACCGGGTGCACCGTGGGCCGGGGAGGCCTGGATGGCAAGAATGCGCAATCTGCTCGGCGCGGCGGCTGCCGCGCTCACCGTCGCGGCGATGGGTGCGCTCACCCCCGCAGCACCCGCCGCTGCGGCCGGGCCGACCGGTGACGGCGTCGTCAGTCCCTCCGTGGTCGGCGGCAGCCAGGCCGCGCAGGGCGAGTTTCCGTTCATGGTCCGCCTCTCCATGGGCTGCGGCGGCGCGCTCTACAGCTCGGACCTGGTGCTCACCGCGGCGCACTGCGTGGGCCGGACCGGCACGAACACCAGCATCACCGCCACCCTCGGGGTGGTCGACCTGAACTCGTCGAGCCGGATCACCCGGTCGTCCAACTACGTCTACCGGGCACCCGGATACAACGGCTACGGCGACGACTGGGCGCTGATCCGCCTGTCCAGCCCGGTCACCGGCCTGTCCACCCTGAAGATCGCCACCACCACGGCGTACGACTCGGGCACGTTCACCATCGCCGGGTGGGGCGCGAACCGCGAGGGCGGCGCCCAGCAACGCTACCTGCTGAAGGCCACCGTGCCGTTCGTGGACGACGCCACCTGCAACTCCCGCAGCATGTACAACGGCCAGGTGATCGCGGCGGAGGAGATCTGCGCGGGTTACACCGCCGGCGGCGTGGACACCTGCCAGGGCGACTCCGGCGGACCGATGTTCCGCCGCGACGCCGCCAACGCCTGGATCCAGGTCGGCATCGTGAGCTGGGGCGACGGATGCGCCCGGCCCAACAAGCCGGGTGTCTACACCCAGGTCAGCTACTTCGCGTCGGCGATCCAGTCGGCCGCGTCCAGCCTGGGCGGCTAGTCGCCCGACCGCGAGGGTCCCGGTCGCCGCCGTCGCGGGGCCGGGACCTCAGTCGTCCTCTTCCTCCGGGTCCTGGTTCGCCTCGGTGCCCAGCACGAACGCCTGCATGGCCAACTCTTTCCCGGAGGGCCAGACCAGCGCGGGCAGCTCCGCCGGGCCCAGTTCCCGCACGTACGACCAGAACTGCCGAACCGCTTCCGCCGGCTGCGCCGCCTCGATCGGCATCGCCACGCTGACCAGCCAGTCCGTCATCACCCGGCGACCGCCGACGCGAGCCGCGACACGGTCGAAGTCGACCCGGTCCAGGGCGGTCACCGCCTCGGACAGCTTCAGGTCCTCGACGGGCACCGGCTCGTCGAAGGCCCGCCGCCGATAGCCGACCAGCAACGCGCCCGTCCGCGCCTCGCGGATCGTCGCCACTGCCACCGCGCACGGATCCGCACCACCGGCCACCAGCAGCGCGTCGTCCCCCGGCGCCGGATCGACCCCCGTGGTCCCCGGCACCGCCACCGTGTCGTGGTGGAACAACCGCTCGGCCGCCCACTGATCCGCCGGAATGATCACCGCCCACTGCGCCATGCGCCCATCGAACCATTCACGTCGCGGCGGGCGGCACGCAGCACCCCTCGATGTGGTCGTCCACCATTCCGGTCGCCTGCATCAGCGCGTACGCCGTGGTGGGACCGACGAAGGCGAAGCCCCGGCGTTTCAGGTCCTTGGCCAGCGCCGTGGACTCCGACGTACGAGCGGGCACCGCGTCCCGCGAGGCCGGCCGCGGGCGACGGGACGGCGCATAGGACCACAGCAGCGCGGCGAGGCCGCCGTCGAGTTCCGCGGCGACGCGCGCGTTGCGCAGCGCGGCGTCGATCTTCATCCGGTTGCGCACGATGCCGGCGTCCGCCATCAGACGCTCGGCGTCCCGCTCGGTGAAGGCGGCCACCGCCGCGATGGAGAAGCCGTCGAACGCCGCGCGGAAGGCCTGCCGCTTGCGCAGAATGGTGATCCACGCCAGCCCGGACTGGAACGCCTCCAGGGTCATCCGCTCGAACAGGGCGTCGTCGCCGCGCACCGGCCGGCCCCACTCGGTGTCGTGATAGACCATGTAGTCCGCGCTGCCGGCGCCCCAGAAGCAGCGCGGCTGCCCGTCCGGGCCGGTCGTCAGGCCGACCGCCTCGGGTGCCACGGCACCGTCGGATCGCGCAGCGGGGAGGGCGGGATCGGGCATCGTGTCGGTCACCGCAACACCGTAGACGCGACCTGTGACATCGGCCTTCCGCGCGCGGGGAGTCAGGGCAGGCGGCCCTGCTCCACCAGCCGGCCGAACTTCTTCAGCGCCGAGGTGAAACTGACCTTGGAACCGGGCCAGAGCACCGGCCACGCGAGCCTGCCGACCGGGCCGGCCGGCAGGTGGAACCACTCGTGCAGCACCACCTGGGTGCGGTTGCCCGACATCGGGGTGCACCGCAGCGAGCCCGGCCCGCGCAACACCTTGCCGCAGTGCACGACGCGCACCTCATAGGGCGGGTTCACCCGAATGACACGCAGCTCGTCACGCAGCACCGCCGGCCCGAGCGCGGTGACCGCCTCGACCAGACTGCCCGCGCCGCCGTCGCCCTCCACCACGCGCACCGTCGTCAGGGGTATCCACTCGGACTGCTTCTCCCAGCTCAGGAACGCCGCGAAGACGCGCTCGGCGGGGGCGTTGACGATCACCGCCGCGGTGACCTCCCCGGTGCCCGGCCGTGCGGCGTCGCCCAGACCATCGACCGGCTCGGCCGCGCTCATCGGCCCTCCGTCGCGGCGTCGCGCGTGGATCCGGCGTTCTTCTTCTGGGCCTGCCCGGCGGAGGGAACCGGCGGCGCGCCGGAGGGCATCTCCGCGACCACGCCGACCGGGTCGTCGGTGGTCTGGCCGCCGGTGACCATGACGTCGGCATCGTCGCCCGGCTCCGCACCGTCGGTGCGGGCCTCCGTCGGAACCGCCGGGATGACCGCCGCCTCTCGCGCCCGGCGCAACATGTCCGCGTCCGACGTCCGCCCCTCACGCAGCGCCAGCACCTCGGCTTCCAGCACGCCGATCAGCTCACTCTTGTAACCGATGTCGTACGCCGCCCGCTTCAGCGCCTGGTCGACCTGCGACATGCGGTAGCCGCGCAGCGCGGTGTCGAACCGGGCGTGCACGATGTCCTCCTCGCCCAGCGGCCGGTCCCCGGGCAACGGCGCCGACTGGCCGTCCGGCTCCACCGGCGTCAGTCCCGAGTCACCGCCTCCGAGCATCACGGTGACGCCGAACACGATCGCACCGACGACCAACGCCACGACGACGAAGAGCAGAAGCTGACCCATAGCGACGATCGTGGCACGACGGACACCGCGTGGCGAGTCCGGCACCCCCACGACGGCCGCCGCCGCGCGTCACGTCCAGGCGAGGATGCGTTTGCGCCAGGCGTAAAGGATGCCGAGCGCCAGAACTGCCACGAAGATGCCCATTTCGGCGACCGTGACGCCGCCGAACCCGGGACGGTCGAAGATCACCGCCCAGGGGAACAGGAACACCGCCTCGACGGCGAACAGCACATAGAGATAGGCATAGACGTAGTACCTGATCTGCGCCTGCGCCCAGTCGCCGCCGACCGGGTCCACGCCGCTCTCGTAGGCGACCCGTTTACCCGGCGGCTCCGCCGGGTGCGCCGGCCGCAACAACCGGTTGGCGGCGAAGGCCAGCACGAAGACCAGCACGCCCACCAGCAGGGTGAGCCCGAGCGTGGCGTACGAACCCAGATAGCCGTCCACCCGGGCAGCCTAGCGAGAATGCCAGGAGCCGACGTGGCACAGTCCGGTGCGTCGTGTGTGGGACGCCAGTGGTTCAGGCAAGCCTTACCTCGTTACTGTGGTCCGGGCCGGGATCACAGGCCATGATTTCGGCCGCGTAAGGAGCGGCGACGTAGGCTGAAAGTGACGCCAGGAGGATGAACGAAGTGGCCGAGGTCGATGCGCCCGAGAAGCGGGTGGAGCAACTCGAGCGGGTGGTCATCCGGTTTGCGGGTGACTCTGGCGACGGGATGCAACTGACGGGGGACCGATTCACCTCGGAAGCCGCACAGCTCGGCAATGACATATCCACCTTGCCGAACTTCCCCGCCGAGATCCGCGCGCCCGCGGGGACGCTGCCGGGAGTGTCCAGCTTCCAGGTGCACTTCGCGGACTACGACATTCTCACGCCGGGCGATGCGCCGAACGTGCTGGTGGCGATGAACCCCGCGGCGCTCAAGGCGAACCTGGCCGATCTGCCGGCCGGCGCGGACATCATCGTGAACACCGACGAGTTCACCCGGCGCAACCTGGCCAAGGTCGGGTACGCCGCGAGCCCGCTGGAGGACGACTCGCTGGCCGGCTACGCGGTGCACCCGGTGGCGCTGACGTCCATGACGGTGGCCGCGCTGGCGGACACGGGTGTGGCCAAGAAGGACGCCGAGCGCGCGAAGAACATGTTCGCTCTCGGGCTGCTCTCCTGGATGTACTCCCGGCCGTACGAGTCGACCCTGCGCTTCCTGGAGCAGAAGTTCGCCAAGCGCCCGGAGCTGGTCGCGGCCAACACGGCGGCCTTCCGGGCGGGCTGGAACTTCGGCGAGACCACCGAGGACTTCGCCGTCCGATACGAGGTGAAGCCCGCCCGGATGCGGCCGGGCACCTATCGCAACATCACCGGAAACGCCGCGCTGGCCCTCGGGGTAGTGGCCGCCGGGGTGCGCTCGGGGCTCCCGGTGTTCCTCGGCGCGTACCCGATCACGCCGGCTTCGGACGTGCTGCACGAGCTGTCCAAGCACAAGCGCTTCGGGATCACCACGATGCAGGCCGAGGACGAGATCGCCGCGGTCGGCGCCGCGCTGGGCGCGTCCTACGGCGGCGCGTTGGGCGTCACCACCACGTCCGGTCCGGGTGTCGCGCTGAAGAGCGAGACCATCTCGCTGGCGGTGGCGCTGGAGCTGCCGCTGGTGGTGATCGACGTGCAGCGCGCCGGCCCGTCCACCGGCATGCCGACGAAGACCGAACAGGCCGACCTGAACCTCGCCCTGTACGGCCGGCACGGTGAGGCGCCGGTCGCGGTGATCGCGCCCCGCTCGCCCTCGGACTGCTTCCACGCCGCGATCGAGGCGGCGCGCATCGCGCTCACCTATCGCACGCCGGTGATCCTGTTGTCGGACAACTACGTGGCCAACGGCTCGGAGCCGTGGCTGCTGCCCGACGTGACCGAACTTCCGGACCTGCACGTGCCGTTCGCGGACGCGCCGAACGGCGAGGACGGCCGGTTCCTGCCCTACCTGCGGGACCCGCAGACGCTCGCCCGGCCGTGGGCCGTTCCCGGTACGCCGGGGCTGGAACACCGCATCGGCGGCCTGGAGAAGGCGGACAAGACCGGCGACATCTCGTACGACCCGGCGAACCACGACTTCATGGTGCGCATCCGGGCGGAACGCATCGCGGCCATCCCGGTGCCCGACATCGAGGTCGAGGACCCGGACGACAACGCGAGAGTGCTGGTGCTGGGCTGGGGGTCCACGTACGGGCCGATCGGCGCCGCGTGCCGTGCCCTGCGGCAGCGGAGCCTGCCGATCGCCCAGGCGCACCTGCGTCACCTCAATCCGATGCCCGCGAACCTCGGCGCGGTGCTGGCCGCGTACGACAAGGTGGTCATCCCGGAGATGAACCTGGGCCAGCTCGCGCGCGAGATCCGCGCCCGGTACCTGATCGACGCGATTCCCTTCAACCAGGTCAGCGGCCTGCCGTTCACGGCCGCGACGCTGGAGAACATGCTTGAGGACGTGGTGAAGAATGGCTAGCCCGGCGATCCCCGCGGGCCGCACCCCGCTGAAGCTCACCGCCAAGGACTTCAAGTCCGACCAGGAGGTCCGCTGGTGCCCCGGCTGCGGTGACTACGCGATCCTTGCCGCCGTCCAGCAGTTCATGCCGGAGTTGGGCATTCCCCGGGAGAACATCGTGTTCGTCTCGGGGATCGGCTGCTCCTCGCGATTCCCGTACTACATGAACACCTACGGCATGCACTCCATCCACGGACGCGCCCCGGCGATCGCCACCGGCCTGTCGTCGTCCCGCCCGGACCTGTCGGTCTGGGTGGTCACCGGCGACGGCGACGCGCTGTCCATCGGCGGCAACCATCTCATCCACGCCCTGCGCCGCAACGTGAACGTGAAGATCCTGCTGTTCAACAACCGGATCTACGGCCTGACCAAGGGGCAGTACTCCCCCACCTCAGAGATCGGCAAGATCACCAAGTCCACGCCGGCCGGGTCCGCGGACTCCCCCTTCAACCCGCTGTCCCTGGCCCTGGGCGCGGAGGCGAGCTTCGTGGCACGCACCATCGACTCGGATCGCAAGCACCTGCAGTCGGTGCTGCGTGCCGCGGCCGAGCACCACGGGTCGGCGTTCGTGGAGATCTACCAGAATTGCAACATCTTCAACGACGGGGCCTTCGAGCTGCTCAAGGACGCGTCCAGCCGGGACGATCACCTGATCCGTCTGGAGCAGGGGCAGCCCATCACGTTCGGTGCGGACGGCCGCTACTCCGTCGTACACCCGGAGGGAAGTTTCGGCCTGCAGGTCCGCGAGGGCGGCGAGGCCATCGTGCACGACGCGACGGTGGACGACCCGGCGTACGCGTTCGCGCTCTCCCGGCTCTCCGGGTCGGATCTGAGCACCACGCCGATCGGCGTGTTCCGGAACGTGCCGCGGCCGACCTACGACGAGATCGTGCAGAAGCAGCTCCTCGATGCGCGGGCGCAGGCCACCGGCACTCCCGACGAGATGCTGTCCGGCCTGCTGAACACCGGCGACACCTGGACCATCCTGTAGCACCGCGCGCCCGGTGTGGGCTACGAGACGGGCACGCCGGGCACCGTGGCCTCCTCGTCACGGATATAGATCATCATGTCGCCGGTCTCGATGGTGACCACCTGCTCGCCGCCGAGCGGCATGACCTTGCCGCGGCGGATCAGCGCCACCACCAGCGTCTGCAGGTCCCGCGGGTTCCGGCCGACCTCGGCGCGCTCCGCGGAACGCATGGCCAGCGCCATCCCCTGGCCCGGGGTGAGCAGGTCCTCCACGACGTCGATCAGCGGCGGCGTGGTGGTCGTCAACCCGAGCAGCCGGCCGGCCGTCGACGACGACACGATCACGTGATGGGCACCGCTCTGCTTCAGCAACGCGGCGTTCTCCTGCTCGCGGACCGCCGCGATGATCCGGACCTGGCCGGCGGTCAGTTGCCGCACGGTCAGCGTGATCAGCACGGACGCCTCGTCGCTGTCGGTCGCGATGATTACCGACTTGCAGTTCTTCACGTCAGCCTCGTTGAGCACCGACGAACGGGTCGCGTTGCCCTCGATGGCCGCGAGGCCGTTCGCCGCCGCCTGCCGCAGCGCCGCCTCCCGGTTCTCCACGATCACGATGCGGGACTTGTCGTACCCGGTCTCCAGCAGCGCGCTGACCGCGGCGCGCCCCTTCGTGCCGTACCCGCAGATGATGATGTGGTCCTTCAATTTCCGCCTCCACCGGCTCACACGCAGGGTGTTGCGATACTGATCGGTGAGCACCTCAAGAGTGGTCCCGACCAGGATGATCAGGAAGAGCACGCGCGCGGGCGTGATGAACAGGATGTTCACCAGGCGCGCGGCAGGCGTGAACGGGGTGATGTCGCCATAGCCGGTGGTGGACAGCGACACCACAGCGTAATAGAAGCAGTCGAGCAACGAGAGGCCGTCGGCGTTGACATCGCGATAGCCGTCCCGATCCAAATAGATCACCAGGACGGTCACCATGACGAGGACGACCGCGAGCACGAGCCGGATGGCCAGCGCGCGCAACGGACCCTGACGGACCAGGGGAAGGTGTATCACTGAACGCCCACCTGCACGCCATCACGATAGCGGGCGGGTCCGGCGCCGTTCGTCAGGACGTCACTCATGGCCGTACGCCACACTACCCGCGGGTAAGTTGAGTCACCGTTCCATAAAAAGACATCGACACGGTTGTATGAGGCAAGGTCGTATGCCGAGACTGGCCTTCCGAGCGCCCCCACCCGGGGGCCCGCTCCGCTGGAGGTCCCCCCATGAAACGGCTCGTCCGCCGTACCGTCGTCTCCCTCGCCGCTGTCCTGGCCGTCCTGGCCCCGGCCAGCGGTGCGTCGGCCGCGGCCAGCAAGGCTTCCGTGCTGTCCAACTGGACCCAGACCGCGGCGTCCAGCTACGACCAGTGGAACGCCGCCCGGCTCGACCGGACGCCCTGGGCGTCCTACGGCTTCGACTGGTCCACCGACTACTGCTCGGCCAGCCCGGACAACCCGCTCGGATTCGACTTCACGCTGGCCTGCTGGCGGCACGACTTCGGGTACCGCAACTACAAGGACATGGGCACCTTCTCGGCCAACAAGTCCCGCCTGGACTCGGCGTTCTACGCCGACCTCAAGCGCAAGTGCGCCACCTACAGCGCCGTCGTCCAGCCCGCGTGCTACAGCCTGGCGTGGACGTACTACGAAGCGGTGCACATCTTCGGCTCGCTGACCGCGGTGCAGCAGAAGGACATCGACCGCGCCGCCCAGATGAAGCGCCAGGCGGTCGCCGCCAACCGCTGACCCGATCGCCCACGACCGCGCCCGGTATGTCCGCCGGGCGCGGTCTCGCGTCTGCGGCACCCGCCGGACGTGCTCGCGGCTCGGCGACCCGCGCCGGGTGGTGCGCGGGCGGGTGGTCACCGCACCGTCTGCGCGAGTCGCACGAAGCCCCGCTCCAAATCGGGATGTTCTACCGCGAGCGCCATGGCAACAATCCGATCGAAGCCGGTCTCGGCGCCGTCGGCGCATGCCGCGTCGAACGCCGCGTCGCCCAGCGTGGCGCGGAGCCGGACCCGCAGCTCCGCCCAGTACGAGCCGAAGGACGCCACACGGCGCACCCCGGTCACGGTTTCCGCACCACCGAAGAGCACCGCCGCGGTGACCGGATCGTCGCCGAGGGCGCAGCGCGCGGCCACCGCCGCCACTGCGTCGGCGGCGGCGCCCCGGAATCCGTGCCGCAGCCGCGAGCGCAGCGCCACCACCAGATGGTCGTGCGCCGCCACCAGGTCGCCGCGACGCAACGCGACCATGCCCAGCATCCAGTCGACGGCGCGCCGTCCGCGGTCCTCGGGCCGGGCCGTCTCCAGCAGGCGGGCGCCGCCGAGCAGGTCCGCGGCCTCGTCGAGGGCGCCGCGCCGCCACAGCGACTCGGCCAGCAGAAGGACCGCGGGTAGCGCCGCTTCCGGCACGCCCGCCCGGCCGGCGCGTGCGATCACTCCATGGCACACCTGCTCGGCCTCGGACGACGCGCCGCCCCCGATCCCGGTGAGGCGCCGACCGGCGATCGCGCGGATCAGCAGGTCGGGGTCCTTCGCCTCACGTGCCGCCGCCTCCGCCTCGACCAGCGCCGCGTAACGCTCCTCGCGGTCGTCGGCGAGCCCGGCGCGCACCAGGTGCACGGCCGCCAGGTCGTCCGGCGCCACCTCCACGTGGCCGAGCCGACGATGCAGCCGGGCCAACAGACCGCGGCCACGCCGGGTGCCGCCGTTCTCCCGCCACCAGACGTCGAGCGCCTGCACCAAGCGCAGCCCGGAGCGTACGTCCCCGCCCTCCGCGGACCAGCGCAACGCCTGCTCCCACTCGTCCACATGGGGGGCGAATTCGGTCAGTGCGAGCGTCTGCGAGTGCCCGTCGGACGGATTCGCGAGGCGATCGAGGCTGCGGACCGCCCAGGCGAGGTGGTGGTCCCGCGCGGCGACCTCCTGGCCGGACGCGGCAAGCCTGCCGGTGGCATAGCTGCGGACCTGCGCGGACATTCCGTAACGCGGCCCGGCGAGCACGTCGACCAGCGACTTGTCGGCAAGTTCGGACAGCGCCGTCACGGCACCGTCGTGGCACCACTCGGCGACCTCCAGGTCGACCGGGCCGGCGAAGACCGCGAGGCTGTGCAGCATCCACGTGGCCGCCGTGCTGAGTGTCCGATAGGACCAGTCGATGTTCCGGGTCAGGCTGTCGTGGCGCCGGCTCGCATCGAGCGTCACGTCGGCGGACCGGCTCGGGTCCAGGGCGGCCAGCGGATCGTCGAGGCGGCCCGCGAGCTGCGCCGCCGAGAGCAGGCGCAGCCGCCCGGCGGCCAGCTCAATCGCCAGGGGGGATCCGTCGAGCCGCGACGCCACCCGGGCCAGATCCGGCAACTCGTCCGCGACATATCGCGGATGCCCGCGGTGCGCGCCGATCACTCGGCCACCACGTGCGGCCACCGTGCGCTCGCTGAGGAGCGCAAACGCGTCGGCGGGGGCGAGTGGCGGGATGCGCCAGAGCACTTCACCCGGCACGCCGAGCGGCTGGCGGCCGGTGGTGAGCACGTCCATCTGCGAGCAGTCGGCGAGCAACCGGCGCACCAGCCGGGCCACCGCGAACGGCGCGGCTTCGCAGGTCTCCAGCACGACCAGCATCCGCTGCCCGGCACACTGCTCGATCACTGTGTCCAACGCCGGCCGGCCCGGCTCCCGCCGCAGGCCGAGGGCGTCCATCATGGCGGTCGGCAACCCCGGCGGATCACGCACGTCGGCCACATCGACCGTCCAGACACCATGCGCGTACGCGCTCAGCAGCCGCCGCGCCACGGCCAGTGCCAGCCTGCTCTTGCCCGACCCACCCGGCCCGGAGACCGTGACCAGCCGATGGTCGGCGATCAGGCTTCGCAGCTCGGCCGATTCCGGACGCCGGCCGATGAAGGACGTGACGTCGGCGGGCAGATTGTGCCGTGGGGCACGTCGCGTCCGCGGCGACGGGAAGTGCCGGTCCAGCCCCTCGGCCACCACCTGGAACAGTTGCTCCACATCGTCGAAGCCGCGCAACAGATGCGGGCCGAGATCGATCAGGCCGACCCCGGACATCACCTCGGTCGTGGCCCCAGCCTCGGCAGGTGCGGGACGCGGCGCGGGCACCTGCTCGGTGGCGGCGCGCATGCTGGCCCGCGAGCACAGCACCTGACCACCGTGGGCGGCCGCGGCGACCCGGGCGGCACGATGGACCTCGGCGCTCGCATATTCTCCGGCGACCGGAACCGCCCAACCCGTGTGCAGCCCCATCCGCACCAGCGGCCGGGCCTGCTGGCTCGGCCAGTCGTGGGCGGCCAGTCCGCGCTGCGCGGCCACACAGGCGGCGAAGGCGGAACGCGCGTCACGAAACGCCACGAAAAAGGAGTCACCCTCGGTGAACAGCTCCACACCGCCGTACTGACACAGCACCCGCCTCACCACCGCCCGGTGAGCACCCAGCACCTCCCCGTATCGGTCGCCGAGCATCCGGGCAAGACGCGTCGAGCCCTCGATATCGGTGAACATGAAAGTCACCTGGCCGCTTGGCAGCTCGATCGCCCCCGGCACGCTGGGTACCTCCGCCCCCTCGGAAAGTCGAGTCATTTCCGGTCGCTCCGCAACTGGTCATCACGTCACGGGACGGCCATGGCCGCGCCGCATCGCTCACTGTCCGCCACGTGGCCTGACGGTAAAGCATTGACGCCTACGCACGGCCGTACGCGTGACGTAACGACATGGTTCATCGCGGGTTGCGCGACGGGCGGCGACAGTTGCCGGACCGGTCAGGTCTACCCGATAGGTGTCACCAACCGCGACGACTGGTGTCTGCGCGACTGCCGAGAGTGGTCAGCAACCGCAGGCGCCTCCACAGCAACCGCCGCCTCGGGGAACGTCCGGAACGGGAGCAGAGGCGGTGGCGCCTGCACGCCCCGTGACGGCGACGGTGGACAGCAGCTTCACCGTGTCGGCGTGGCCCTGCGGGCAGGAGGCCGGCGCACCGGCATCGCGCATCGAACGGCTCACCTCGAAGGTGGCGCCGCACGCACGGCACCGATAGTCATATCGCGGCATGCGCACAGCCTAGTCCGGTGTCCACAATCGTCGGCGGTGTCGCCGGGCCGCGGATACGACATATGCGGCACGCCCGCCAACCACCCGAACGGGTACTGTCGGGCACGTGGCGGAGGGGCAGGAGAATCCATCGCGGAACGACGATTCCGCTCGCGCGCAGCCGGGCGACGCCGAGGCCCCGGCAACGCCTGCGGCGAAGGACGACGCGGCACGCGTCGCCGCCGAGTCGGCCGACAAGACCAGCAAGCCGGCAGGCAAGACCAGCAAGCCGGCAGGTAAGACCAGCAAGTCGGCCGACCGGGCGAGCGAACCGGCGGGCAAACCCGCGTCGGCGGTGGGCGACATCCGGCCCCCCGCGCCGGCCAACGCGGACGGGTCAGCCGGCAAGGACGAACCAGCCGGACCAGACAAGCCGGACAGCAAGAATAAGCCCGACAGCAAGGACCTCTCAGACAAAAAAGATAAGCTAGGCGTACCGGAAAAAGCGGCCGTGGTCGCCGTGCGCAATTCCTCCGGACGGTGGGTGACCAAGGCGCTTCGCCACGCCAACCCGGTCCGCGCCGCGCGCAGCGCCGGGCGCACCACCTCGGCCTGGGCCAAACGCCCGACCGGACGCTTGCTGGTCCCGGTGATCGTGGCGGTGCTCCTGGTCGTCGGGGCCGCGACCGCCGGAGCCTACGTGGTGCCGGCCGCCATGGAATCCCCGCCGCCGCCCAGCGCGACTCCCGAGTTCGGCGCCGAGGCTTCGCAGCAAGCGCCCAGCGGCGCCGCGGCACCGCCGACCGTGTCCGCCCCGGCGGCGCCCCCGTCGCTGCCCGGCGTCCCCGCTTCGGCACCGGCGGCGACCGGCGGGCGGCCCGCCGACGCGCTTGCCGGCTGGGCGCAAACCGTCGGCACCAAGTCCGGCATCCCGGTGGTAGCCGTGCAGGCGTATGGCTACGCCGAGAGAGTGCTGGCCCACACCACTCCGAGCTGCCACCTCAGTTGGACCACGATCGCCGCCATCGGCAAGGTCGAATCGGGACACGGCAGCACCGGCGGCGCCGTACTCGGCGCGGACGGCGTCGTCCAGCCGACCATTCTCAGCCTGCCGTTGAACGGCAAGGGGGGACGCGAACTCATCCGCGACACCGACCAGGGCACCCTGGACGGCGACACCACCTATGACCGCGCGGTCGGGCCGCTGCAGTTCATCCCCCAGACGTGGAAGACCGTGGCGGTCGACGCGGACAACAGCGGTACGGCCGACCCGAACGACATCGACGACGCGTCGCTGGCCGCCGCCGATTACCTCTGCCAAGGAGGGCGCGATCTGGCGAAGGCGGACGCCTGGTGGGATGCCATCCTCTCGTACAACGCCGTCAGCCCGTACGCGCAGAAGGTCTTCGACGCGGCCGACGAGTACGGTCGGCTCAGCCGATCGTGACCGGGGTGCGGCATGGCGGCGACGGATCGACTCCGCGCAAGACCCAAACACTCAGAGTGATCTGGTGAGCATATTTCCGTGTAGGGACCTTCCCTGAAAGTCGACTTCCCGGCAAGCTGTACGGGTGAGGGTGCGTGAATGGGATCCCCGGGCGGCTTCGCCGGGGGAGATCCGATCGCTCGTCCAGACGCTCAACGCAGCGCTGGCCGTGGATCTCCCGGAAGATCCACCATGGCGAGAGGTCCAGGTCAGTGATTATCTGGCCGAGACGATGCCAGGCGAGCGCCGGATCAGCTGGGTGGCCGAGGACGACCGACTGGCCGAGGGCGAGAGCCAGATCTTCGGGCATGTGAGCATCCTGCTGCTCGGCGACATCGGCGTCCTGGAGGTGCTGGTGCACCCGAACCTGCGCCGCCGCGGTCTGGGCCGGCAACTGGTCGCGATGGCCACCAAGCGGGCCTACCTGGAAGGCTTCTCCTCGATCGGCGTCGAGGCGATCGGTGGCACCCCCGCCATCGCCTTCTATGAGGCGATGGGCTTCGAGCGAGAATTCGTGGAGACTCGCAGCGTCCTCACGCTGTCGCAGGTAGATTGGCCGGAGCTGGCCCGGATGGCCGACAGCATCGGTGTCGGATATCGGGTCGAATATCATCCGGGCGGCCCCTCCGACGAGCTCCTTGAGGCGTACGCGCAGGCAAAGCTCGACGCGCAACGCGACGACAGCGACCTGGACCTGGCACCGCGCTCGTCAGACCCGCAACGGCTGCGCGAGAGCCTGGACACCCTGCACCGACGCGGCCTCAGGCCCTATATCGTGCTGGCCATCCACGATGCGACAGGCGCCGTTGCCGGCCTGACCGAGGTGGTCGTGCCAGCCCAACACCCGGAGCGTGCGGACCAGTACGACACGATCGTCGTGCGTGAGCATCGCGGTTACGGCATCGACCGCGCGATCAAGGCGCGGATGCTCTTCGAGTTGCGTGCGGCCGAACCCGCGGTGCGACAGGTGCAGACCTGGAACGCCCAGCACAACGAGTCGATGCTGAAGGTCAACGCCGAGTTGGGGTACGAGTCCGACCGCGACTGGTACGAGTACGGCGCGGACGTCGCCCAACTCGTGCAGAGCATGGAGCCTTAGGCCGCGTCACCGACAAACGGCACCGACCGGGAGGCTGGTGCGGCTAGAGGCGTTCGCGCAGCAGGTGAGCAGCCTCCGCCGCCCAGTAGGTGAGGGTCATCTGGGCCCCGGCGCGCTTGATCGACGTCAGGCTCTCCAGGATGACCCGGTCACGATCGATCCAGCCGTTCGCGGCCGCAGCCTCGACCATGGCGTACTCGCCGGAGACCTGATAGGCGGCGACCGGGACATCCACGCGCTCGCGAACCGCGCGCACCACGTCCAGGTAGGGCAACGCCGGCTTCACCATCACGATGTCGGCACCCTCGGCCACATCAAGGTCCACCTCGCGCAGCGCCTCCCGCGCATTGCCCGGATCCTGCTGATAGGTGCGACGGTCACCCTGCAACGTGGACTCGACCGCTTCCCGGAACGGGCCGTAGAACGCGCTGGCGTACTTCGCGGCGTATGCCAGCACCGAGACGTCCTGATGCCCCGCGCGGTCGAGGGCCTCGCGGACCACGCCGATCTGCCCGTCCATCATCCCGGACGGGCCGACCATGTGTGCGCCCGCTTCGGCCTGTGCGACGCCCATCTGAGCGTACGACTCCAGCGTGCGGTCGTTGTCCACGGCGCCGTCCGCGGTCAGCACGCCGCAGTGGCCGTGCGAGGTGAACTCGTCCAAACAGAGGTCGCTCATCACGACCGTGGAGTCACCGACCTCCGCGATCACGTCACGGATCGCGGCGTTCAAAATGCCGTCCGGGTCGATCCCGGCCGACCCGGTTTCGTCCTTGGCGGACTGCTCCGGGACCCCGAAGAGCATCAGCCCACCGACACCCGCCCGCACCGCGTCGTGTGCCGCCTTGCGCAGGCTCTCACGCGTGTGCTGAAGGACACCGGGCAGCGAACTGATCGGCCGCGGCTCGGTGAGACCCTGCTTGACGAACAGGGGCAGGATCAGCTCGGCCGGCGCAACCCGGGTCTCCTCGACCAGGCGGCGCAGCGCGGCGGTGCGCCGCAGCCGGCGCGGGCGGATGTCGGGGTACGTCATGAGGGGCTCCTCGGACGAAGTCGGCGAAACCGGACCTTAACTCAGCGGAATCGCAGAGCCGTCGGCCCTTGCACCTTGGATCCGCGGCGCTGCTTGGCCGGCATGGTGGCGAGTTTCTCGCGCAGCTCGACGGCGTACTCGGCGAGTGACTCCACCAGATCGGGCACGGACGCGTGCGGCGGCTGGACGTCGACCCGCAACCCGAACTCGGAAGCGGTCTCCGAGGTCTTCGGGCCGATCACCGCGACGACCGTACGGGCGTGCGGCTTGCCGGCGATGCCGACCAGGTTGCGCACGGTCGAGGACGAGGTGAAGAGGACGGCGTCGAAACCGCCGCTCTTGATGGCGTCACGGATCTCGGCGGGCGGCGGGGCGGCGCGCACGGTGCGGTACGCGGTGACGTCATCGACCTCCCAGCCACGCTCGATGAGGCCGGCCGCGAGCGTTTCGGTGGCGATGTCGGCGCGCGGGAGCAGCACCCGCCCGACCGGGTCGAGCACCTCGTCGTGCGGTGAGAACTCGGCGAGCAGGCCCTCGCTGGACTGCTCTCCGGACGGTACGAGCTCGGGCTGGATGCCGAAGGCGCGCACCGCGTCGGCGGTGGCGTCGCCGATGCAGGCGATCTTGACGCCGCCGAAATGACGGGCGTCCAGACCGTGCTCGGCGAACTTCTCCCACACCGCGCGGACCGCGTTCACCGAGGTGAAGACCACCCAGGCGTACCGTCCGTCGACGAGTCCCTTCACCGCGCGCTCCATCTGCGCGGGGGTGCGCGGCGGCTCCACGGCGATGGTCGGCACCTCACACGGGATGGCCCCGTAGGCGCGCAGCCGGGCGCTCATCGCGCCGGCCTGCTCCTTGGTGCGCGGGACGAGAACCTTCCAGCCGTACAGCGGACGGTTCTCCCACCAGCTCAACTTGTCACGCTGGGCGACCTCGGCACCGACGGTGAGCACGACTCGACCGGTGAAGCCGAGCGCCGCCGCGACGAAACTGTCCACGGTGGACGTGGTCGTGTACTGGGTCTCGCCGGTGCCGTCGCCGGTCACCGCCACGGTCACCCCGGGCTCGACGCCCGCCGCGAGCAGCCCGTCGCGCACCGCGGCGAGGTCACCGGCATCGACGGCGACCGCGAACGAGCCCTTCAGCACGGCGGCGGCCAGCGCTTCGAAGTCCAGCGCCGCGACATCGTCCACGTCGGCAGCGATGCGGACTCCGGGCAGGGGCACTCCGGCGTACGTGGAAACGCCCTCGGCCTGGCCGAGGCCGGGCACGACCTCGAAGCGCACCGCGGTGCGTGCCACCGCCTGCGCTTCCTTGATCACCGCCTCGTGGCCGAACGGGTCTCCGGCAACGAGGTGCACCGCGGAAAGCCCGGACCGGGCCGCGGACAGCAGCACGTTGGCGACGTCGCCCGGCGCGCCCTCGGCGAGGCTGAATTGGGCCTCCTCCTTGACCTCGGCCCGGACGGCAGCCAATAGCTGTTCCGGCACACCGCGGTCGTACACCACCTGGTCGGCGTCGATGAGGGCGTCGTGTGCCCGGCGGGTCAGCAGGCCGGGGTCTCCCGGTCCGGCACCGACGAACGCGATGCGTCCAACGGGCTTGCGGGTGGTGCGGGTGGTCATTCTCTGCTCCCCATCAGGGTGTCAGCGCCGGCGTCGAGGAGATCGGCGGCGAGCGCCTTTCCGATCTCCGCTGCGTCGGCGGGCGTACCGGTGCGCGACAGGCGGACGGCTCGGGCTCCGTCCGGGCTGATCACCGCACCGCGCAGGTGGATCCGTTCGCCGGATTCGCCGTCGATGGCTGATCCGGCGTGCGCGCCTGCGTCGAGGCGAGCGTATGCCGCGACCGGGGCGGAGCACCCGGCCTCAAGCGTGGCGAGCACCGCCCGTTCCGCCGTGACGGCGGCACGGGACGGTGCGTGGTCGAGTGCGGCCAACAGCTCGACCAGGTCTGCGTCGTCGGACCGGCACTCCACTGCCAGCGCACCCTGAGCGGGCGCGGGCAGCATGAGCTCCGGATCCAACGTCTGTGTGATCTCGGCGGCCCGACCGAGACGCACCACGCCGGCGCGAGCCAGGACAACCGCGTCGAGGTCGGCCTGCGGGCCGAGCACCCGGCCGATGCGGCTGTCCACGTTCCCGCGGATCGGCGTGACCTGCAACTCTAGGCCCAAAGCATGCAGTTGCGCGATTCGGCGCACCGCGCCCGTCCCGATCGTGGCGCCGGAGCCCAGGTCGCGCAGCGCGCGACCACCACGAGTGACCAGTGCGTCACGCGGGTCTTCGCGCTCCGGGACGGCGGCGATGTGCAGGCCGGGGTGTTCCCCGGTGGGCAGGTCCTTGTAGGAGTGCACCGCGAAGTCGATCTCCCCGGCGAGCAGCGCGTCCCGCAACGCCGAGACGAAGACGCCCACACCGAGCTGAGCGACCGGCGCGGCCGACCGGTCACCCGCGGTGACGACTCGGACGAGTTCCACCGGGCGTCCGGTCGCGGCGGTCAGCGCGTCGGCGGTGAACTGGGATTGGGCCAGCGCCAGCGCGCTGCCGCGGGTGCCCAGGCGCAGCGCGGCGGTCACCGTGCATCCCCGATCTCGGGCACGGCGGCGACCTGCGTGGCGTGCGGAACGTCGAGGTCGAACAGCTCGCGCAGGAGGGCGGCGTACTGGTCGCCGCCGGGTTCCGCGGCTAGCTGACGCACCCGTACGGTCGGCGAGTGCAGCAGTTGCTGCACCACCCGGTGCAGGGTGCGCGCCACGTCGGCGCGTTGGTCCTCGGTGAGCTCCGGACGGCGGCCGGTGAGTTTACGCAGCTCCGCGGCGACCAGTTCGTCGGCGCGGGTGCGCAGGGCCGCCACCGTGGGAGCGATGTCGGCGCCGCGCAGCCAGGCCAGAAAGTGGTCGACCTCGGCCGTCACGATCTGGTCGACGGCGGCGGTCTCGGCCGCGGCCGGAGCAGCCCGGTGGCCGGCGGCCAGGGCGTCGATGTCGATCACGGTGATCCCGTCCAGGCGGGTGGCGTCCGGGGCCACGTCGCGTGGCACGGCGAGGTCGAGCACGACCAACGGCCGCGTCCGCTCCAAGCGCTCGCGCGTGAGTACGGGGCGGGTCGAGGCGGTGGCCGACACCACCAGGTCGACCTCGCCCAGGACCTGATCGAGTTCGGCGAAGGGCACGGCCACCGCCCCGTACGCCTCGGCAAGCCGGTGGGCGCGGTCGGCGCTGCGGTTCGTGATGCGCAACGGGCCGACGCCGGCGCGGGTGAGTGTCGCGACCGACAGCGCGCCCATCGCCCCGGCACCGATGACCAGCGCGGAACGCCCCTCGATCGGCCCGAGATGCCCGTTGGCCATGTCCAGCGCCGCGCTGACCACGCTCTGTCCGGCCCGGTCGATGCCGGTCTCGGCGTGCGCCCGCTTGCCCACTCGCAATGCCTGCTGCATGAGCTCGTGCAGCAGCCGGCCTGCGGTGTCCGACTCGGTGGCGCGGTGGTAGGCGTCCCGGAGCTGCCCGAGGATCTGCGCCTCGCCGACAACCATCGAGTCCAGCCCGACGGACACCCGGAACGCGTGCCGCACGGCCGCCTCGTCGTAGTGCACGTAGAGGTGGCCGGCGAGTTCGCTGGCCCCGATGCCGGAGTACTCGGCCAACACGTTGCAGACGTCGCCGAGCCCGCCGTGGAAGCCGGTGACCGCGGCGTAGACCTCGACCCGGTTGCACGTGGACAGCACCACGGCCTCGCCCACGAACGGCTGCGCAACCAGCCGTTGCAGCAGGGCGGACATCTCGGACTCCGGGATCGCGAGACGCTCCAGGGTGCCGACGTCGGCGGTGCGGTACGAGGCTCCGACGCTGAGAAGGTTCACGATCCGACTGCCTCCTGATTGCCGGCGGCAGACCGTCCGCCGGGCAGCGCGGTCAGCGACGCCTTGCGGTGCTCGTGGAACGACAGGATCTGCAGCTCGATGGCCAGGTCGACCTTGCGGACGTCGACGTTGGCGGGAACGGTCAGCACGCATGGCGCGAAGTTGAGGATGCTTGTCACCCCGGCGGCGACCAGGTCGTCGGCCACCGCCTGAGCGGCGCTGGCGGGGGTGGCGATGACGCCGATGGCCAGCGACTCCTCGGCTGCGACGCGGCCCAGTTCATCGATGTGGCGCACGGTCAGCCCATTGATCTTCTCGCCGATGCGGGCCGGGTCGGCGTCGAACAGGGCGACGATCCGGAAGCCGCGGCTGGCGAAGCCGTCGTAGCCGGCCAGCGCGTGCCCGAGATTACCCACGCCCACCAGGCAGACCGCTCGCCGCTGATCGAGACCGAGGATGTATTCGATCTGATCGATCAGTAGGGCCACGTCGTAGCCCACCCCGCGGGTGCCGTACGACCCGAGGTGGGACAGATCCTTGCGAAGCTTCGCCGAGTTGACCCCGGCGGCCGTGGCCAGCCCCTCGCTGGAGATGGTGTCCGAGCCCGACTCGCTGAGGTAGTGCAGGGCACGGAGGTACTCCGGGAGCCGGGCGATGGTCGCCTCCGGAAGATCCGGAAAGGCGGGGACCGCACCGGTGCTACCGGGTGTGCTGCCGTGACGTTGCTGGCTCATCTGACTCCGTGCCGACGAGGCGGACCTGCGGTGAGCCCTGCCGAATGTGGTGTACCGATGACGCCTGCACAGTCCGGCTGTGGTAGCGGGCTCGTCGGAACCACAGCCTAGGCGCTTGTGAAGGCCTGCACAAATCGCGATCTTGAGTGGAGACCTGGACAAAGATCGACTCGACGTGCTACCTGGCACTCGACCCATCGCGAGTATGCCCCGTTTCGTGACCCGCCTGCCAACCCCGACGGATTTCGAACCGGATGGATCGGGCGACCGGTGTCCGCGTCACGACACCGGCCGATGCCTACACCTGCTGCGCCCGCTGCACGGCCTCGACCAGGGTGTCGGCCACCGGAAGCCCGGACTCGCGCAACCGGGCCGCATCGGTGAACCCGCCCGTGTAGAGCACCACCTCGGCACCGACCGAACGGGCCGCCACCGCGTCGTCCAGCGAGTCGCCGATCAGCACCGTCCGGTCCCCGGCGATCTCCAGCCGGTCCAGGTGCCGGGCGAGATGGCCGGCCTTCAGGTCACCGCCGACCTCGGCTCGCAGCCCGTCCACGCGACTGAACGAGCCGGTCAGCCCGTACGTCTCGATGGCCGGCACCAACTCGTCGTGGAACCACATGGAGAGCAGGGACTGGGTGCCGGGCCATGCCTTGATCGCTTCCTTCGCATCCCCGGCGAGCGAAGCCGTGGTGAGTCCCAGCCGGTATGCCTCGTGGAAGATCCGGTCCAGCCGGCTGAACTCCTCCGCATCCACCGCCCGGTCCAAGACGTCGGCGTAGTACTCGGCGATCGGACGCCGGAACGAGCGCCGGTGCTCCTCGGCATCGACCGCGCGCCCACCGACCGAGTCGAACGCCAGATTGGTCGAGGAGACCACCAGCGTCAGGTCGTCGAGAAGGGTGCCGTTCCAGTCCCAGACAAGGTGCGTTCTCCCCACGGGTGACTAAGTTACCGCCGCGGCTCCCCCGGCCGTCGAGCGAGATCCCGTCGCAGCCGGTCCTCCTCCACCCGCCAGTACCCGTGCTCGGCGCCGTCCAGCAGAAGCACCGGGACCCGGTCGCCGTAATCGCGCTGCAGGTCAACCGTGGAGTCCACGTCCACCCGGCGCCACGCGCCGGGGACGATCCGGTCCAGGTCACGCTCGGCCACCTCACACAGGTGACAGCCGTCGCGGCTGATCAAGGTCAGGCGGATCTCGCTCACGAGCGGTGAGTCTCGCACACGTCGCCCGTACGGAGGTGGCCGCACAACGGGTCCGCCTCCTGTCCCAGGCTGCAATCCATCCTGTCATGCGCACCCGATGTCGTGTCTGCACCACTACGGGATAATTTCTCCCGCCGCACACCGTGTGCGACCTCACGTGCCATTCGGCCGTGATACTTCCCAGCTGTGTAACGGACCCCACACCCCCGGGTGAGGTTGCCCCTAATTTTCGCGGGCGCTTCACCCCTTTTGTTATGAGGACATCCTCTCTTCCCGAGGAGGCCGCCGTGTCGCTTGAAGCACGTATTTGTCCGGGATTATGGGCTCCGGAACCGCGGTCCGCGCGGGCGCACCGGTTCGAGGAGGCGCAGTGAGTCATGCGCACGCCTCAGGACCCACATTCGACCCTCAGCATGGGCTCCCGCGGAGAGGGGGCTCGCTGGCACGTGCGATGGACAGCACGGTGATGCGCGCCATCCGCGGTGACAATCCCCGACAGACCCGGAACCGCCCGCACACCAACGAGGTGCCCGGCCATCGCCTGCCGGCCACCGGCAACACCAAGCATGTGGGCGGACGGGTGGCGGCACCCGGCCGACCGACCATGCCCGCACAGCCCGGCCCCGGCCGGCGTCCCGGCGAGACCACCGACGGTGAGACCACCGTCGTCGTACCCACGCAGAGCACCACCGGACCGCCACGCGAGACCGAACCGCCCAAATACCCGGCACGCCCGGATCCCTCCGACGCTGCGGCCGAGGTGTGGGCCCTGGTGGAACGCGCCCAGGCCGGCGACGCGGAAGCCTTCGGCAAGATCTATGACCGGTACGTCGACACGGTGTTCCGGTTCGTGTATTTCCGAGTCGGCAACCGGCAGCTCGCCGAAGACCTCACGTCGGACACCTTCCTGCGTGCGCTCAAGCGCATCGGCAGCTTCACCTGGCAGGGGCGCGACCTGGGCGCGTGGCTCGTCACCATCGCGCGCAACCTCGTCGCGGACCACTTCAAGTCCGGCCGATACCGCCTTGAGGTGACCACCGGCGACGTGCTGGACGCCGACCGCGAGGCGCGCGGCCCGGAGGGAAGCCCGGAGTCGTCGGTGGTCGACCACATCACCAACGTGGCCCTGCTGACCGCGGTCAAACAGCTCAACCCGGAACAGCAGGAATGCATCGTGCTGCGATTCCTGCAGGGCTTCTCGGTGGCCGAGACGGCACAGACCATGGGCAAGAACGAGGGCGCGATCAAGGCGCTGCAGTATCGCGCGGTACGTGCCCTGGCCCGCCTCCTGCCCGAAGGTTTCCAGTGGTGAGCCCGCCATACCACATGTCGACGACCGTAACCGTTTGCCACTCTCATCCGTTTGTCTGGATGCGACCCACGAGGGAACGAGTGCCTACTCGATCTTCTGTCGCGCCCGCCGGCACCGCCGCCGGCGTAGCCATCACCAGCGAAGGGAGGTGCCCGCGGTGAGTCTTGCTTTCCGGGACCGGCGGAGCGCCGAGCGCTTCGCGGAGCTCCTCGAGGCGACCGGCGAGCCACTCCGGCGTACCGGCCACGACCGGCCGGGCGATGACCGGCTCGCCGAACTCGTCGCCGTCGGCCAGAGCCTCTCCGCGGTCCAGCCCGAAGCGCGCGTGGACCCCGAGTTCCGCGTGGGTCTGCGCGCCATGTTGCTGGCCACTGCCGAGCGCGACGGCATCGGCCAGACCACCGCCGACCACACCGAACCGGCCACGCCGGCCACCGAGCCGTCGCGTGGCGTGCTCGGGCGACTGTCCGGGCGGCGCATCCGCACCCGCGGCCTCATCGTCGTCGGTGTGGCGGCCGGCGCCATGGCGGTCTCCGGCATCTCCGCCGCCAGCGAGAACGCCTACCCCGGTGACACTCTCTACGGGGTCAAGCGATCCACCGAGAAGGCGCAGTTGGCGATGGCCGGCTCGGATGTCACGCGCGGTCAGTTGTCCCTGGACTTCGCGAAGACCCGCCTCGCCGAGGCGGTGACGATGCACGGCGGATCCGCTGCGCTGCGCCGGGTGCTGGACGACATGGACGACGACACCCGCCAGGGCGTCAAGCTGCTCACCATGTCGGCGGTCGCCCGCCGGGACGCGTCGGTGCTCAACACCGTCGACCAGTTCGTGGCCGGTCAGCTACGGACCTTCCGGCCGGCGCTGGACCGCCTGGAAACCATCGACGGGGAACGCACCGCGGAGTCCATCGGTCTGCTGGACGACATCCGGCACCGTACCGAAGCCCTGCGATCCGGGCTGGCGTGCGACACCGTGGCCTCGGCCGGAGCCGACTCCCTGGGACCCGTGCTGCGCCCGTGCGCGGACGGAGCCGGCGACGAGTCGATCGGCGAAGCGCCCGGCAGCGCCGGTGCGGCGGCGGAGTCCACAGCGACGGGGGCCACCGAAAATGCCGAGCAACACACCAAGATGCCGGCGACGGGCACAGTGAGCGAGGGCGACGCATCGAACGGCGGCACGGCAACGGGCGGCACGGCGAATGGTGGCGCTGGGAACCCGGCGACGGAGTCGGCTGCTCGGTCGGGCGGCGGCGCCTCCTCCGGCGTCCACGGCGCGACTCCGGGGCTCACCCCGACCACCACCATGACGACCACGCCGTCGACGGGCACGCCGGCCGAGGGCGACGGTCAGGCGGAGGACAGCCTGCTGGGCAAGCTCCTCGGCGGGGTCGGCTGACCAGCCGAGCCGGGCCCCGCGAACATGGCGAGGGGCGGTGCCGGGTATCACCCGGGGCCGCCCCTCAACTGCACTATACGGACCGCACGGCGTCGCCACCATCGATCAAACGCCATCGATCGATGATGCGGCGCCGGCATCACGGCCCGAACGGGTCGGGCCGCTTCTCCAGCAACGCGTACAGCGTCGTCTGAATCGTCTCCCGCACCTGGTCGGCCAGGTTGTAGACGACCATCGGGTCGTCCGCGAACTCGGTGAGATGCCCGGTCGGGATCGGCGGACAGAACTGGATCAGCCACTTGCTGGGCAGCGGCACCAAGCCGAGCGGCCCGAGCCACGGGAACGTGGGCGTCACCGGGAAGTAGGGCATGCCCAGCAAACGGGCCAGCGGCTTCAGGTCCGCCAGCATGGGATAGATCTCCTCGGCGCCGACGATCGCCACCGGAATGATCGGGGTGCCGGTGCGCAGGGCCGCCGACACGAACCCGCCACGACCGAAGCGCTGCAGCTTGTACCGGTCGGCGTACTTCTTGCCGATGCCCTTGAAGCCCTCCGGGAACACGCCGACCAGCTCACCGGAGCTCATCAAGCGTTCGGCATCCGGATTGCAGGCCACCGTGGCACCGGCCTTGCGGGCCAGTTCGGAGAGCACCGGCACGCGGAAAACCAGGTCGGCGCCCAGCAGCCGGAGGAAACGTTCCCGCGGATGGCGGTCGCGCAGGGCCACGGACAGCATCACGGCGTCCAGGGCCAGGGTGCCGGAATGGTTGCCCACCATGAGTCCGCCACCGCTGTCCGGCACATGCTCGATGCCGTGCACCTCGGTGCGGAACCAGTCGCGGTAGAGCACGCGCAGCATCGGATAGAACACCGAGTCGGTCAGATCCGAGTCGAAGCCGAAATCGTCCACCTCGTACGCGCCGGCCAGCCGCCGCCGCAGGAAAGCGAGCCCGCCGGCGATCCGCTCGTCCCACACGTCGACGGCGTCTCGCCGCGGGGCGGAGCCGGTGGCGTGCGGCACCGGCGGCACCCCGTTGACCCGGCGGGGTGGTCCCTCCGCGGGAAGTTGGAATTCGGCGTGACCGGGCATCGCCGAGCGGTACTCCTCCTGGCTCACGCGTGTTCACCGCCCACCGACGCGCGCACCTTCCGGATGCCGTCCAGGATGGCGCGTTCCGCCGCGGCCAGGCGGTCCGCGGTCAACGAGGAGCCGTTGGCGTGCCCGGTGATGAAGTCCTGAAAGGCTTCCGCCGTGGTGCGCGGAGCAAAGCCGAACTCGCGCACCAGCCTGGTGGTGTCCACCACGCGCCCGTGCACGAACAGGTCGAGCTGGTCGAGGCCGATCTGGCCGACGCCCGCGTGCCGTGCCACCGCGGCGGTCGCCGACAGCGTGCCCTCCAGCAGCGGCAACGCGATGCGCCCGGCCCGGCGAACCGCCTGCGAGAGGGTGAGCACGCCGGCTCCGGCCACGTTGAAGGTGCCCGGATGGTCTGCCACCACCGAGCGGTGCAGCACTTCCAGCGCGTCGTCGACATGCACGAACTGCAGCCGGGCGTCACGGCCCCACACGGTGGGCACCAGGGGCTGCGCGAAGTACCGGGTCAGCGAGGTGTCCGCGGTCGAGCTGATCAACGGGGCGAACCGCAGCACCGTGGCGATCACCTCGGGACGGCGTCGGCGGAAGCCGCGCACATATCCCTCGATGTCCAGGATGTCGCGGGCGAAGGCGCCGCGCGGCACCGCCCGTGGCTCGGTGTCCTCGGTGAACACGGCCGGATCACGGAACGAGGCACCGTACGCCGCGGTGGACGAGCGCACCACCAGCTTGCGTAGCCGCGGCGCGGCCTGAGCGGCGGCGATCAGTTGCATGGTGCCGATGACGTTCTGTTCCTTCATCGCCGCGCGCCCGCCGTGCTGCGGATCGGGCGCGCCGGTCACCGCGAGGTGCACGACCGCTTCGGCACCCAGTTCCGCGATCGCCGCGGAGGCGGCACGCGCGTCGGCACGCACCAGTTCGACGCCGCCCAGCAGGCCGGCGAGGGTCGGCGGCGGTTCCAGCGGATCCAGACCGACGACGCGTTCGACGCGCTCATCGGCGGCGAGCCGCGCGGCCACCCGGGCACCGAGGAATCGGCTGACGCCGGTGACAACGACGACCCGCGGCGGCGCCGCGGGATGGGAGGTCACCACGGTCGCGCCCTTCGAAACGAGGCGGTGGAGAGGCTAGCGAGATGGCCGGGCGTTGCCCGGCCATGCCTCACTTGCCGAGACGACGACGCTGGACGCGGGTCTTGCGCAGCAGCTTACGGTGCTTCTTCTTCGCCATACGCTTGCGACGCTTCTTGACCACGGAGCCCATACGACAAGCCTCTCGAAACCATGTGGGGTCGACCCGGCGCACCGATGAGGCGCGACCGAAGTCCGTTCTGGATGACTAGCCCCGGCCCAGCGACTCGCTGAAGGATCCCGGGACCAACCGCACCAGCGTAGCGGCCCTGCCCCCGGGCGACCAACACGACCCCGTATCGCGGGGAGCTCAGGCCGTCTGGCCGAACGCTCCCCGGAGGTAGTTGTGCACTGCGTGCTCCGGCACGCGGAACGACCGTCCGACCCGCACCGCGCTCAGCTCCCCGCCGTGCACCAGGCGGTACACGGTCATCTTGGAAACCCGCATCAACGTGGCCACCTCGGCCACCGTCAGGAAGCGGACCTCGGACAAGCGTTCCTCGGTCTGCGCCGGTCCCGCCGTCGCCGCATCCGTCTGCGTCGGACCCGTCATCGCCTCGCACCGATCCTTTCGGCCGTGCCTCCGTGTCCCCAGTACCGTATCGATACGGCTGTGACCAATGCGATGCGTTCCGTGAAATGGCTACAAAAAGTCAAGGCAACACGCCGCAGTGTGACGTTTTTTGCCCCGAAATGACTACTTTCGCGAGGTAAGGGCGCGGCTGAAGAACGCCACGTTCGCGGGGCGCTCCGCCAGTCGGCGCATCAGGTAGCCGTACCACTGACGGCCGTACGGCACATAGACGCGCACCGTGTGCCCGTCAGCCGCCAACCGGGCCTGCTCGTCCGGCCGCACGCCGTACAGCATCTGGAACTCGAACTCATCCGACGACCTGTCGAACCAGCGCGCACGGTCCTCGGCGATGGCGATCAGCCGCGGGTCATGCGTGGCCACCATCGGATAGCCGTCACCCGACATCAGAACGTTCAGGCAGCGGACGTACGACTTGTCGACGTCCAACGCGGATTGGAACGCCACCGACTCCGGTTCCGCGTAGGCGCCCTTACAGAGCCGGACCCGCGAACCCGACGCCGCCAGCTCCCGGCAGTCCGCCTCGGTCCGTCGCAGGTACGCCTGCAGCACCGCCCCGGTGGTCGGATGGTCCTTGCGCAGGTCCGCCAGGATCTCCAGGGTCGAATCCGTGGTGGTGTGGTCCTCGGCGTCCAGGGTCACCGTCGTGCCGGCCTGCGCCGCGGCGGCACAGACGGCCCGCGCGTGTTCCACCGCGACAGCCGGGTCGAACTTCTGCCCCAGCGCGGACAACTTGACGCTCACCTCGGCCGCCGGCGTGAGGCCCGCTTCCCGCAGCCGGCTCAGCAGCATCAGGTATTCGTCCCGGACGGCCTGCGCCTGCTCCGGTGTCTCGGTGTCCTCGCCCAGATGATCCAAGCTGACCGCCAGACCGTCGTCGGCCAGTGCCCGGCTCGTGCGCAGCGCATCCTCCGCCCCGGAGCCCGCGACAAACCGGCGCACCACGCCCCTGCTGACCGGCGCGGACTCCACCAACCGCTCCAGGCGGGACGATCCGGCGGCGGCGAGAAACACGGAACGCAGCATGGCCATGAGACTATCGCTCAGCGCGGTAACGGTCGCGGCGACGATGTCCCGATCCCACCCCTGCGGCTACCGTTGTCACGTGAACTTCGATGCGTACGCGCGGACCGCGGTCGACCTGGTGAATGCCGAGCTCGCCGACCTGGCCGGCCTGCGCGCGTTGTTCTCCGACGACCAGGCATGGATGCGCGACGAGGTCGGCGACAAGGACCTTGCCACGTTCCGCCGCGCCCAAAGACGGCTGCGGGAGGTCTTCGAGCGCGGCACGGCCGGGCGGGACGCCGACGCGGTCGACGAACTGAACGCCCTGCTGGGCGTCTTCCCCGTGCAGCCGCGCATCTCCGGGCACGACGCCGGCGACTGGCACATGCACGCCACCGGCCGCGGCGCCTCGGTGAGCGCCGAGTACCTCGCCGGGGCGGTCTGGGGGCTGTCCGTGTGGCTCTGCGAACACGGCAGCGCACGTTTCGGCATCTGCGCCGACGACCGATGCGGCAACGTCTACCTGGACACCTCGTCGAACAACTGCCGCCGGTTCTGCTCGGAGCGCTGCGCCACCCGGTCCCACGTGGCCGCACACCGCGCCCGCAAGCGCGCCGCCACGCTCACACTTGCCTAGACCCGACCGCGACATCCGCGACCACGACGGTGCGATGGCGTCGCGCCTAGAGCGCCATCGTCGATGCGGACGGGGCCAGGTGGCGGCGGGCGAAGTCCAGCGACTCTCGCAGGTCGGCTTCCCGTGATGGGCGGCTGGGCGCCTTGCGGGTGGACACCTCCAGCGCCACCGACCCCCGGAAGCCGCGCCCGGCCAGCGACTGCAGCACCTCGGCACAGGGCTGCGTGCCGCGACCGGGCACCAGGTGCTCATCGCGGGCCACTCCGGTGCCATCGCCCAGGTGCACGTGGCGGAGCCCGACACCCATCCGGTCGGCCATGTCCATCGCCTCGACGCGGGCGGCGGCGCAGTGCGACAGGTCGAGCGTGTACGCGTCGAAGCCGACCTCGGTCGGATCCCAACCCGGCGTGTACGGCACGAACCACCGGCCGGCCATCTTGACCGGGAACATGTTCTCGATGGCGAACGCGATGTCCGGGTGCCGGTCCTGGATCCGTGCCAGGCCGGGGACGAAGTTGCGGGCGTAGTCGCGCTGCCAACTGAACGGCGGATGCACCACCACGGTGGGTGCGCCGAGCGACTCGGCCAGGTCTGCGGCGCGGCTCAGCCGCTCCCAGGGATCGGAACTCCACACACGCTGGGTGACCAGCAGGCACGGGGCGTGCACCGAGAGGACCGGGATCTCATAGTGGTCGGCCAGCACCTTCAGGGCGTCGGCGTCCTGGCTGACGGCATCGGTCCAGACCATCACCTCAAGGCCGTCGTAACCCACCGTGGCCGCCATCTCGAACGCTGCCGCGGTCGGCTCCGGGAACACCGAGGAGCTGGACAACAGCACTGGCACGCGGAAGCTCACCGATCCAGGGTAGACCGGACGCGCCTGCGCGCCATTTCCCCGGAAAGGTAAGAACCGCGCGCACCGGGCGTCAACCGGGCGCGAGCCCCCCGCACGCGTACGCTGGCGCAGGTGAGTGGCCGTACCCAGATTCGCATCGTGATGGACGCAGCGGCTGCCGCGCGTCAAGCCGAGGTCGGACTCGACTTCCCCAGGGAGTGGATCGAGTTCACCGACCCGTCCGACGACCAGCACGTCATCCGTGCCGACCTGACCTGGCTGCTGTCGCGGTGGACCTGCGTGTTCGGCTCCGCCTGCCACGGCATCATCGCCGGGCGGGCCGAGGAGGGCTGTTGCTCGCACGGCGCCTTCTTCACCGACGCCGACGACGAGAACCGGGTGAAGTCGGCCGCCGCCAAGCTCACCCCGCAGACGTGGCAGCACTATCGGCGAGGGTTCAAGAACTACACCGAGATGGACTCGGTGGACGGCGAGAAGCCGGCCCGGCGCACCGCGACCCAGCACGAGGACGGCCCGTGCGTCTTTCTCAACGACGCCGACTTCCCGGCCGGCGGTGGCTGTGCGCTGCATGCTCAGGCGCTGCGTGACGGCGTGCACCCGTTGGCATACAAGCCGGACGTCTGCTGGCAGTTGCCGGTGCGCCGCGAGCAGGACTGGACGAAGCGCCCGGACGGCACCAAGTTCCTGCTGTCCACGCTCACCGAGTTCGACCGGCGGGGCTGGGGACCGGGCGGCCACGACCTCGACTGGTGGTGCACCTCGTCACCGGACGCGCACGTCGGGGGCGAACCGCTCTTCCAGTCGTACGCCGCGGAGCTGACCGCACTGATCGGGCCGGAGGCGTACGCGGAGCTGGCCCGGCTGTGCGAACGGCGATTCGCCGCCGGGCTGGTGGCACCGCACCCGGCCACCCTGGCGGCGCAGCGCGCCGAGGAGACCGCGCCCGACCCGGCAGCGCCGGACAGGGCGAAGCCCAAGAAGCGCGGCGGGCGCGAGCCGGCCTCCCCACCCGGCGAGGCGTGACCGGCGGCTCAGGAGGCGCCGGTCACGGCTCGAACTTGTAGCCCAGTCCGCGCACCGTGACGATATAGCGCGGTGCGCTCGGCTCCGGCTCCACTTTGGAGCGTAGGCGCTTGACGTGCACGTCGAGGGTCTTGGTGTCACCGACATAGTCGGCGCCCCAGACCCGGTCGATCAACTGGCCGCGGGTCAACACCCGGCCGGCGTTGCGCAGCAGCAGTTCGAGGAGTTCGAACTCCTTCAGCGGCAACTGCACCGAGGAGCCCTCCACGGTCACCACGTGCCGCTCCACATCCATGCGCACCGGGCCGGCGGCAAGCGTGGGGGCACTGACCTCGGCCGCCTCGGAGCCCTGCCGACGCAGCACGGCCCGGATGCGGGCGACGAGTTCCCGCGGCGAGTACGGCTTGGTGACGTAGTCGTCGGCGCCGATCTCCAGGCCGACGACCTTGTCGATCTCGCTGTCCCGGGCGGTCACCATGATGATCGGCACGGCGGACCGCTGCCGCAGTTGGCGGCAGACCTCCGTGCCGGACATCTCGGGCAGCATGAGGTCCAGCAGGACGATGTCGGCGCCGGTCCGGTCGAACTGCGTCAGCGCCGAGGTCCCGGTCGCCGCGACCGACACCTCGAAACCCTCCTTGCGCAGCATGTATGACAGTGCATCGGAGAACGACTCCTCGTCCTCGACCACCAGAACGCGGGCCAATGTGGTTCCTTTCGTCTGCGCCTAGGCGCCGGACTCGATCTCAATCGCCGCCGGTAACGGCAGCGGGGATTCCGGGGGTCGCGCCGGTAGGCGCAGGGTGAACGTCGAACCACCGCCGAGGGTGCTGGACACGTCGACGCGTCCGCCGTGATTGGTGGCGATGTGCTTGACGATGGCCAGGCCCAGACCGGTGCCGCCGGTGGACCGGGACCGGGCCTGGTCGGCGCGGTAGAAGCGCTCGAAGATGCGGTCCACCTCGTGCGGCGCGATGCCGATGCCCTGGTCGGCGACGTCGATCTCGATCCAGTCGTCGTCCTGGCGCATGGTGAGCGACACCGTGGTGTCGTCGCCGGAGTACGCGATGGCGTTCTCCACGAGATTGGTCACCGCGGTGGCGACCTGGGTGTCGCTGCCGTACACCACCGCGCCCCGGGCCCCGGTGTAGACCACGTCAATGTTCTTGGCCGACGCGGTGGTGCGGGTGCGGTCGATGACCTCGGCGATCACCCAATCCACCGTCACCGGCTCCGGGGTGGGCAGCGGCTCGGCGCCTTGCAGCCGGGTGAGTTCCAGAAGCTCGTTGACGAGGCGACCCATCCGGGCCGACTCGTGGTGGATGCGCTCGGCGAACCGGCGCGCGGCCATCAGGTCCTCCGACTGCTCCTCGTCCGGTTCCGGATCCGGCAGTTCGGTTGCGTCGAGGAGCGCCTCGGCGAGCAGTTGCAGCGCGCCGATGGGCGTCTTCAGCTCGTGGCTGACGTTGGCCACGAAGTCACGCCGGACCCGGGCGAGGCGGTGCGACTCGGTGACGTCCGCCGCCTCGACCGCGACGTGTGTGCTGTTCAGTGCGACCGCGCGCAGGTGCAGGCCAAGCGGCGCGACCGCGCTTCCCGCCCGGCCGCGCGGCAGGTCCAGCTCCACTTCGCGGCGCACGCCGGTTCGGCGTACCTGCCCGGCCAGAGTGCGCAGGATCGGGTGAGCGGCGATGGTGCCCGGCGTCCCCGCGGAGCGCAGCAACCCCATGGCGCGGGCGGCCGGGTTGACCAGCACCGGGTGATCGTCGGCGTCGAGCACGACCACGCCGACTCGCAGCGAGTCCAGGCTCTTGCGACCGAGGCCCTTGAGTCCTTGCTTGCCGGACTGCTCCGCGTCGGATTTGATAGCGCGCCCCTTCATGGACCTGTCGGCCGCCCCCGTCCGCGCAGCACCCGGGATTAGCGGGCTCAGCCGACGGGTACGGGCCAGAAAACCACCGGCCACGACGCCCACGACGAGCGCGGCGACGATCAGCCCTACGCCCAGCACCGTGTCCACGAGAGCGATCGTAGGGTCATTGTTTACCTATACCATCGAGAAAAAGGGACAAAACCGGCGCACTTCGAGGAAAGTTCACCACCGCGCCCGGCTTCGTTCATCACCGTTCATGTCCACGCTGCCCCATCGCCTTTAGCGTGGGGCGCACCAGGCTGGCGCCGAAGCCGATCGGCTCAGCCCCGAACCCGGGACGAGATGAGAATGCGCGAGGAGTTTCGAGCAGACCTCACCGAGGTCAGCCGCCTGCTGGTGACCATGGCGGAGGCGGTACGCGCCGCGATGCGCAAGGCGACCACCGCGCTGCTGACCGCCGATCTGTCGGCCGCCGAGATGGTCATCACCTCCGACGCCGAGGTCGACCAGATCTACGGCCAGGTGGAGGCCAAGGTCGCGGACATGCTCGCCCGCCAGGCGCCGGTCGCCTCCGATCTGCGGACGGTGATCACCGCGCTGCACGTGTCGGCGGATCTGGAACGCATGGGCGACCTGGCCGAGCACGTGGCCAAGACGGCGCAGCGCCGCCACCCGTCGCCGGCCGTGCCCGCCGAGCTGCGGGCCGTGTTCCAGCAGATGGCCGAGGTGGCGGACCACATGGCCGAAAAGATCACCACGGTGCTCGGCAACCCCGACGCGGATCTCGCGGCCGAGCTTGAGAAGGACGACGACACCATGGACGACCTGGAGCGGGACCTGTTCAAGGTGCTGCTCGACGACGACTGGCCGTACGGCGCGGAGACCGCGATCGACGGCGCGTTGCTGGGCCGCTTCTACGAGCGGTACGCCGACCACGCGGTGAACGCCGGCGAGCAGATCGTCTACATGGTGACCGGCGAACCGACCGCCGACCCCGTGTGATCTGACGATGAGCTGACGGCGCGGAGACCGGCCGGGGCGACCACGGGGACGCCCCGGCCTTCGCCGTGCCTCGACGTCCGGCCGACGGCGTTACCGGCCCTGGTTGGCCACTGCCGCCGCGGCCTCCTTGGCCGCCTCCGGGTCCAGGTATTCCCCGCCGACGGTGCGCGGCCGCATGTCGGCGTCCAGCTCGTATCGCAACGGCATGCCGGTCGGGATGTTCAGCTTGGCGATCGCCTCGTCGGAGATCTGGTCGAGGTGCTTGACGATGGCCCGCAGCGAGTTGCCGTGCGCGGCCACCAGCACCGTCTTCCCGTCCCGCAGGTCCGGCACGATCTGGTCGTACCAGTACGGCAGCGCCCGGTTCAGCACGTCCTTGAGGCACTCCGAGCGCGGCAGCAGCTCGGGCGGCAGGGCGGCATACCGGGGATCGCCGGACTGCGAGAACTCATGGCCGTCGGTGATCGGTGGCGGCGGCACGTCGTACGACCGGCGCCAGAGCATGAACTGCTCCTCGCCGAACTCCTCCAGGGTCTGCTTCTTGTCCTTGCCCTGAAGCGCGCCGTAGTGGCGCTCGTTCAGCCGCCACGAACGACGCACCGGAATCCAGTGCCGGTCCGCCGCGAGCAGCGCCATCTCGCCGCTGCGAATCGCGCGACGCAGCACGCTGGTGTGCATGACGTCGGGCAGCAGCCCGTGCTCCTTCAGCATCTCGCCGGCGCGGTGGGCTTCTTCCTCACCCTGCGAGTTGAGGTCGACGTCGACCCACCCGGTGAAGAGGTTCTTGGCGTTCCATTCGCTGTGGCCGTGCCGCAGCAGCACCAGGGTTCCAGTCATGTGCCCATCCTGCACCGGCCCCGAACACCACCGGAAAACGGGGGCTCGACGGACCGGCACCCCTTCCGGAACGTACGCCGCCACATCGCACGACGTAGCCTGACGGCAATAGTTAACTTGGTTACCTGATGGAGGTCGCGTGCGGGCGATACGGAGTTGGTTCCGCGACGCCGCAGGCGGGCTGCCCGCCACGTACTGGTACCTCTGGGCCGGACTGCTGATCAACCGCGTCGGCGGGTTCGCGGTGCTGTTCCTGTCGCTCTACCTGACCGTGCAACGCGGCGCCGGGCCCGCACTGGCCGGCCTCATCGTGGGCGCGTACGGCGTGGGCGGCGTGCTCGGCACCCTGGCCGGCGGCGTGCTGACCGACCGATGGGGCCGCCGCCACACGCTGATCTGGTCGCACCTGGGCACCGCGGTGACGCTGGCCGGGTTGGCCGTGTCGACCGATCTGGCGGTGATCGCGGGGCTGTGTCTGCTGCTGGGCGCCGGCCAGTCGATGCCCGGCCCGGCCTTCGTCGCCGCGATCATCGACGTGGTGCCCGGGCCGCGCCGCAGTCGCGCGTTCAATCTGCAGTTCTGGGCCTTCAACCTGGGCATGGCCGGCGCATCGCTGCTGGCCGGACTGCTGGCCGAGTGGAGCTACGTCGGTCTCTTCCTGCTCGACGGCGGCTCGACGCTGGCGACCTGCCTGCTGATCGCCTGGAAGGTGCCGGAGACGCTGCCGCACCGCGGGCCGGCGGGCGTGCACCCCCGCCCCGCAGCGAGCCGCCCGGCGGGCGGGCTGCGTACCGTGCTGACCGACCGCATCTTTCTCACGTTCGTGGGTCTGACGCTCTTGCAGTCGCTGCTGTACGCGCAGAGCAACACCATCGTCCCGCTGGCCATGCACGCGGACGGCATCCGGCCGTCCGGGTACGGACTCGTGGTGGCGTTGAGCGGAACGCTGATCGTGATCGGTCAACTGTTCGTTCCCGGCATCATCGACCGGCATCTCAAACATCGTGTGCTGGCCGCCGCCCTGGTCCTGATGGCGTTCGGATTCGCCGCGTTGGCCTGGGCCGACCGGCTGGCGGTGTATCTCACCGCGGCGGTGATCTGGACGATCGGCAGCATGCTCGCCGCGCCACCGAACGCGGAGATCAACTCGGAACTTGCCCCGCTCGCGCTGCGCGGCCGGTATCAGTCGGTGTTCTTTCTGACGTTTCCGGCGGCGTCGTTTCTGGCACCCGCGCTGGGTGGTGCGAGCCTGCAGACCTTCGGCGCCGCACACTGGGTGATCGCGGCCGGCGTCGGGCTGGCGGCGGCCGGGTTGCACCTGGCGGCAGGACCGGCGCGCGAGCGGCGCGTGGCGGCACTGCGGGAAACGGCGGCACCTCGATAAGAACGACACCGCGATAAGAACGACACCGGGAGAAAGAATGCGCCGGCGGCGGCGGACGACACCCATCCCCATAGGCGTCGCCCGCACAAGCCGCCGGTCTCGGGTCGCGCCGTCCCCCAACGGCTTATGCCACCCGTCCCCGACGCCGTACCGCGGCGACTCACTGAGTCACCCGTTCCCCGAACTCACGGTGCGGCGTCCATTGACCACGCTAGTTGGAGCGCGCAACCCCCACAAGCCAGTTGGCTGTCTGCCATCTGTCTGAACGGTCACAGCCAACCGAACGGACGAGTCTGCCCCCCGAGCGTTCCGCCATCGCACCACCCGCGCAACGGCTCAGCAACCCGGACCCACATGCCGATGAATCACGTGGAAACGCGCGCGTCACAAGTCGCCTGGAGTGCACATGACTCAGCCCACCCCGCTCGTCGAAAACCCCGCCCTGCATCGTGCGGCGCTGAGTCTGCTGCTGCACGAGCGGCTCGTGGCCACGGTGAATGCGCGCACCGGCACGGTCATGGCGGCCAACGAGCGTTTCTGCACCACGTCCGGCCTGGAGGAGTCCGAGGCGCCGGGCAAGCTGCTCAGCGAGCTCTGGCACACCTCGGCCGCCGCGGTCGATCGCCTGCTCGATGCGACACGCCGCGGCGAATATCTCGAACAGGTCGTGGAGATCGTCGACAGCAACGATCGTCACCGCTGGTTGCGACTGAACTGCGGGCCTGTCGAAGCGGCCAGCAAGGCCGGCCTGCCAGTGCTGGTCACCGGGTATGACATCACCGAGGACCGGCGGCAGATCACCGAGCTGAAGGGCAAATACGCGGCCATCGACCGCTCCCAGGCCGTCATCGAGTTCGACCTCGAAGGCGTCATCCTGTCCGCGAACGAGAACTTCCTGGAACTCACCGGGTACGGCCTGAGCGACCTGGTGGGCGAGCACCACCGGATCCTGTGCGAGGAGCGCTTCGCGGAGAGCCCGGAGTACGCGGCCATGTGGGACCGGCTGCGCGCGGGTGAGGTGGAGAGCGGCGAATTCAAACGGCTCGGCCGCGGCGGGCGCGAGGTGTGGATCCGGGCCACCTACAACCCGATCCTCAACCTGGACGGCAAGCCCTACAAGATCGTCAAGTACGCGCTCGACGTGACCGACACCAAGCTGCGCAACGCGGAATACGAAGGCAAGGTCAACGCCATCGGCAAGGCGCAGGCGGTCATCGAGTTCGACCTGGCCGGCCATGTCCTGGAGGCGAACCAGAACTTCCTCAACGCGATGGGATACACCATCGACGAGGTCCGCGGGCAGCATCACCGGATGTTCGTCGAGGAGCAGGAGGCGCGCAGCGCGGCGTACCGCAACTTCTGGCAGGCCCTGGCGCGCGGCGAGTTCCAGGGCGGCGAATACAAGCGAATCGCCAAGGGCAAGCGCGAGGTGTGGCTGCAGGCCACCTACAACCCGATCTTCGACCTGGACGGCCGGCCGATGAAGGTGGTCAAGTACGCCACCGACGTCACCGCTTCCAAGCGGGAGAACGCCGAGTTCATCGGCAAGGTGGCGGCCATCGGACGATCACAGGCGGTGGTCGAGTTCGACCTGGAAGGCCATGTGCTGGCCGCCAACGACCGGTTCCTGGAAACGGTCGGATACACCCTTGACGAGATCCGCGGACAGCACCACCGGATGTTCGTGCCGGACAGTTATGCGCGGACCGCCGAGTATGAGGGCTTCTGGAAGAACCTGGCACGCGGCGAGTACGAGGCCGGCGAATACAAGCGGGTCGCCAAGGGCGACCGCGACGTGTGGCTGCTGGCGACCTACAACCCGATCTTCGATCTGGACGGCAGGCCCTTCAAGATCGTCAAGTACGCCACCGACATCACCGACGCCAAGCTGCGCAGCGCCGAGTACGAGGGCAAGGTGAACGCCATCGGGCGGGCCCAGGCGGTGATCGAATTCGACCTCACCGGACGGATCCTGAACGCGAACCAGAACTTCCTCGACCGCATGGGCTACTCCCTCGCCGAGGTGATCGGGCAGCACCACCGGATGTTCGTGGAACCGCAGGACGCCACCAGCCCGGAATATCTGGCGTTCTGGGAGAGGCTGGGACGCGGCGAATTCGACTCCGGCGAGTATCGCCGGAAGACCAAGAACGGCGCGGACGTGTGGCTGCAGGCCACCTACAACCCGATCTTCGACCTGGACGGCAAGCCCTTCAAGGTGGTCAAGTACGCCGTCGACATCACCGACGCCAAGCTGCGCAACGCCGAGTACGAGGGCCGGGATGCCGCCATCAATCACGCGCAGGCGGTGATCGAATTCGACCTGGAAGGCAACATCCAGTCGGCCAACGAGAACTTCCAGCGCACCATGGGGTATTCGGCGCGGGAGCTGATCGGCCAGCATCACAGCATGCTGTGCTCCGGTGACTACGTGACCTCGCCCGAGTACCGCGACTTCTGGCTGCGGCTGCGCAAGGGCGACTCGCTCAGTGGCCGCTTCCACCGGGTCGGCAAGTTCAACCGGGACGTCTGGATCCAGGCCACCTACAACCCGATCTACGGCCTCGACGGCAAGCCCTTCAAGGTCGTCAAGTACGCCCATGACATCACCCGTCAGGTGCAGTTGGAACAGAGCCTGGCCGCGAAGACCCAGGAGATGAGCGCCTCCATCGGCGAGCTCACCCAGTCCATCGACGAGATCACGGTCAGCGCCCGTCAGGCGAGCACCCTGGCGAGCGAGACGCAGCAGAACGCGCAGGACGGCTTCGAGGAACTGCGCAACGCCATCGAGGCGATCGACCTGATCGAGAAGTCGTCCGACAAGATCGCCGCCATTGTCAACGTGATCGGCGAGATCGCCGGCCAGACGAACCTGCTGGCATTCAACGCCTCCATCGAGGCGGCCCGCGCCGGCGAGCACGGCGTCGGCTTCTCCGTGGTCGCCGGCGAGGTGCGCAAGCTCGCCGAGCGTTCGTCCGAGGCGGCCCGGGAGATCACCGCGCTGATCCACGAGTCGGCGAGCCGCGTCGGCCAGGGTTCCCAGGTCTCGCACCGCGCGCAGGATGCCTTCGGGATGATCCTGAAGAGCGTCGCGTCCACCGGAGAGTCGATCACCCGGATCGCCGAGTCCACGCAGCGCCAGCAGTCCACGTCGGCCGAGGTGACCCAGCACATCAACGAGCTCATCGGCGCCAGCAAGGCCCGGGAAGATTCGTGACCACCGGCACGGCGTACGCCCTGTACGGGGTGTTCCGGGTCGGCGCCATGCGGGTCGCGCTGCCGTTGGACGAACTCCGTGAAGTGATCATGAAGCCGGAGCAGTTCAGTTCGCTTCCGGCGACCGCCGACGGACTGCTCGGCGCGGTGAATCTGCGGCACGTGGTCATTCCGGTGCTCGATCTGTGCCGGCTGGCCGGTTCGCCGTGCCCGGACGACGGCTCGGTGATCGTGATCGTGGCGCAGGACGGCCGGGTCTTCGGCCTGCTCGCCGATGAGATCGAGGGCGTCACCAGGGTCACGCCCGAGGCGCTGCTCAAAACGGACGTGGCCGGAGACCAGGCGGCGTTGTTCTCACACACCTTCGAGCGCGCCGAGGACCGCGAGGTGATCTCCCTTTTGGACGCTCAGGCGATCGCCGGGCGCCCCGGCGTACCGGCGGTGTGCGACGTGGGCCTGCGCCCGCCGACCATGTTCGCCGGCGACGGGGACCGGTCCCGGCGTACCGTCCTGTTGCTGCGCTGCGGCAGCATCCGGCTCTGCATCGACGTGCGCCATGTGCATTCGGTGATCCCGCAACTGACCGTGCTCCCGTCCCCGCTGGAGGGGCAGATCTGCCAGGGCGTCGTGCACCTGCACGGCCGCGCGGTGCCGGTGGTCGACCCGCTGCGCCTGCTCGGCCTGGGTGCACAGTCGGACGAGGCGCAACTGCAGGGCATGGTGCTCGCCACCGAACGCGGCCTGGTCGCGTGCAGCGTTTCCGACATCGCCGACATCATCACCGTCCCGGCCGGGGACATGCTGCCGTTGCCGCCGATCCGGGTCGGTCGCGTCGGGCTGTTGACCGGCGTCCTCACCACCGAGGACGGCGACCAGGTGCTGGTGCTGGACGGCGAGGCGCTGCGCGCCGACGCGGAATTGGACACGCTCGCCAGCCTGGGCCTGCCCTTGGACAACCGCGATGCCGAGCCGGCGAAACCGAGCCGAGCGGAAGCCGCGGCAGAGGGCCCGGAGGGCCGGCACGTCGTCACCAGTGTGCGGACCTTCCTCACCTACAGCGTGGGCATGGAAGCCGCGACGCCCCTCGACCAGATCGCCGAGATCCTGCCGTACCCGCCGCACGTCACCCACCTGACCGGCGGGGGCGCGCTGATCGGCATCTTCACCCATCGCCGCCTCTCGGTGCCTCTGATGTCGCTGCCGGCGCTGCTCAACCTGGGCGATGCCACCGACCCGGCCACGGCTCGGGTTCTCCTCGTCGACACGCCCGGCGGAGAACTGATGGGCTTCGCGGTGCCCACGCTGCACGCGATCGAGGAATCGGTGTGGGAAGAGGCCGGGCCCAAGGACAAAGGCGAGCCGGGTACGGCGTTGCAGCGCGGGCCCCTGGTCAAGATCGGCGACGACGGGCACGGCCGGCTGCTCCCCCACGTGGACCTGAAGGAACTGGTCGCAGCAGAACTCGCCGCCTGACCTCCGCCATGCCCCCTCTCCGCCGATCTTGGACTTTGCGTGCCGGTTCCGACCCGTCATATCCGATATGCCAGACCAGAAAGCTCAAGATCGACGGGGTGATGGCCGCTCAGGGGACGGCGGGACCGGAGGGGTGGTCGGGGTGGGGCGGGGGGTCGGCGGGGGGCGGGGGGTCGGCGGGGGGCGGGGGGTCGGCGGGGGGCGGGGGGTCGGCGGGGGGCGGGGGGTCGGCGAAGTGGGCGAACGCCTGCAGGTTGGCCAGCGACTCGCCCCGCTTCACCCGCCAGTCCCACTCGCGGCGGATGGCCGCGCCGAATCCGATCTCCAGCATGGTGTCGAACGACTCGTCGGCGTAGGTGAGCACGACCCCGAGCAGCCTGTCCAGTTCGTCGGCGTCCAGGCCGTTCAGACTCACCCGGCCGGTGAGATAGACGTCCCCGTTGCCGTCGATGGAGAAGGCGACCCCGAACATCCGGGCGTTGCGCCGCAGCAGCCACGCCCACAGCTCTTCGTGGTTCTCGTCCGGCCGGCGCATCACGAAGGCCTCGATGCGCATCGCGTGGTCGCCGACGATGAGGTTGCACACCGTCTTCAGCTTGTGCGTGCCCGGCAGTGTCACCACGTACGCGGAGTCGCCAGTCTTGTCCCACTCCAACTCGCGCTCGGTGCACACCCGCTCGATCAGGTCGGTCACCATGGCACACCCGCCGCGTCGAGACGGGCCGCGATCATCCGGCGATGCTCGGTCACCGCCTCACGGTAAACCTCGATCAGCCCATCCGCCGTGCGGTCCCAGGAGAAGCCGGCGGCGTGCGCGACGGCGCCGTCGGACAGCCGTCCGCGCAGGCCGGGAGCGTAAAGGACCCGGTGCAGAATGCGCGCCCAGTCGTCCGGATCGTGCCCGTCGACCAGCGCACCGCTCGCGCCGTCGCGCACCGCGGTGACCAGGCCGCCCACCGCCGCCGCGACCACCGGCGTTCCGCACGCCTGCGCTTCCAGGGCGACAAGGCCGAACGACTCACTGTGTGACGGCACGGCCACCAGGTCCGCGCTGCGATAGAGCGCGGCCAGGTCGGCGCCGGTCTGCGGCGGGAGGAACCGCACCGCATGCGAGACGCCGAGGGAGGCGGCGAGTTCCATCAGCGACGTGGGCCGGTCCAGTCCGGTGCCGCTCGGGCCGCCGCAGATGACCACGGTGACGTTCGCACCGGGATCCCGCCGCAACAGCGCGGCCAGGGCGGCGATCAGCACCTCCGGGCCCTTGAGCGGCTGGATGCGCCCGACGAAGGCGATCACCTGGCCGTCGGCGGGCAGACCCAGCCGGGCACGGTCGGCGATGCCGGGGCGGAACCGGTCGAGGTCGACGCCCGGCTGCACGACGGACAACCGTGCCGGGTCGGCGTCGTACCCGGCGACCAGGTCCTGCGCCTCGAAGCGGGTGTTGGCGACGAGCCGATCCGACTCGGAGATCACCTGCTCCTCGCCGATCAGCCGGGCCTTCGGTTCCGGGCGATCCCCCGCGGCGATCAGCCGGTTCTTCACCTTGCCGAGGGTATGCGCGGTGTGCACGTGCGGCACTCCCCACCGTTCCCGCGCCAGCCAGCCGACCTGCCCGGACAGCCAGTAATGCGAATGGATCAGATCGTAGTAGCCGGGCGGCCGGGCGGCCTCGGCGCGCAGCACGCCGTTGGCGAATGCGCACAACTGCGACGGCAGGTCCTCCTTGGCCAGCCCCTCGTACGGGCCGGCGGTGATGTGGCGCACCCGGACCCCGGGGGTCATCTCGACGACCGCGGGCAGCTCACTGGTCGTCGCCCGGGTGAAGATCTCGACTTCCACGCCACGCTCGGCGAGCCGCTTGGACACCTCGACGATGTACACGTTCATTCCGCCCGCATCGCCGGTGCCGGGCTGTTCGAGCGGGGAGGTGTGCACGGACAGGGTGGCGATGCGACGGGGTGTCGGCCAGGCACCCGGCGCTAGCCGCTCAACCACGTCGTATCCCTTTCGCCGGGAGCAAAACGTACCGTTCAACCATCGAACCGTTGCCAATCTTCCCTATCCGCTCCGGATCAACCCTCACCCGTCGGCCGAGCGTGACCCAGCTCTCGTACGGCAGGATCGGGGGCATGGAGAAGAACATCGCGGTGGTGACCGGCGCATCCAGCGGCATCGGCGCGGCGAGCAGCCTGCGCCTCGCCGCCGAGGGCTACCACGTCGTGCTGGCCGCGCGGCGCACCGAACGCCTGCAGGATCTGGTGGACCGCATCGGCGTGAAGGACGCCACGGCGGTGTCGTGTGACGTCACCTCCGACGCCTCGGTGGCCGCCCTGTCGGACGCCGTGGCCGAGCTCGGCGGTCCGCTCACGCTGCTGGTCAACAACGCGGGCGGCGCCCACGGCATGGATCCGGTGGAGTCGGGTTCGACGGCCGACTGGCAGTGGATGTACGACGTGAACGTGCTCGGCACGCTCCGGGTCACCCAGGCGCTGCTGCCCGCGCTGGAGGCCAGCGGCGCCGGCACGATTGTCGCGATCGGCTCCACCGCGGCCTTCACGGTGTACGAGGGCGGCGCCGGATACACCGCCGCCAAGCACGCGCAGAACGCGCTCGTCGGCACGCTGCGCCTGGAACTGTCCGGCCGCCCGGTGCGGGTCATGGAGATCGATCCCGGGATGGTGCGCACCGAGGAGTTCTCGTTGAACCGGTTCGGCGATCCGGACAAGGCCGAAGCGGTGTACGCCGGAGTGCCCGAGCCGCTCACCGCCGAGGACATCGCGGACTGTGTCGCTTGGGTGGCCACCCGCCCGCACCACGTGAACGTGGACCGCCTGGTGGTGCGTCCCCTGGCCCAGGCCGCGCAGCACAAGGTGCACCGCGTGTGAAACCCCTCGGCGCCGTCACCCGCGGCACCACGAATCCCAACCGGCTGCGACGCGTGGACAACTGGGTCGCGTACCGGTGTGGTCCGCGGCTGGCCGATGCGGGCCGGCCGCTCGTGGTGGATCTGGGCTTCGGCGCCTCCCCGGTGACCGCCGTCGAGCTGCGATCGCGGCTGGCCGCGACGGTGCGCCCGGACGTGACGGTGATCGGTCTGGAGATCGACCCGGTACGCGTGGACGCGGCACAGCCGCGGGCGGACCCGCCGCGTCTGGAGTTCCGTCGCGGCGGCTTCGAGCTGGCCGGGTTGTGCCCGGTGGTGGTGCGGGCGTTCAACGTGTTGCGACAGTACGACGAGGACGAAGTGGACGGCGCCTGGCGCACCATGACGGAGTGTGGCGCGGCGCTGATCGACGGGACCTGCGACGAGCTGGGGCGCATCGCCACGTGGGCGTACATCGAGGCGGGAACGCCGAGCACGTTGACGTTCTCCGCCCGGCTGTCCAATCTGGATCATCCGATGACGTTCGCGCAGCGGCTGCCCAAGGCGTTGATCCACCACAACGTGGCCGGCCATCCGGTGCACGATCTGCTGCGAACGCTGGGCCGGGCGTGGGACGCCGAAGCGACCCCGTTCGGCGCGCGACAACGCTGGATGGCGATGGTGCGCAGGGCCCGGGAGGAAGGGTTGACGGTGCTCGACGGCCCGGCCCGGTGGCGGCGCGGAGAGCTGACGGTGCCGTGGCCACGGGCTTGACCGGTGAGCGGCGGCACGGCGAACCGCGTGCGCGCAAAAGGGAACGGGCCGGCCCCCAGGGGGAAGGGGCCGGCCCGTGGACGGGAACGGTCAGTGCCGGATGTCCACCTCGAACATCGGGTCGGCCGCAAGCTCGCGGAAGGCGGTCAGGCTGCTCTGCGTCGAGTCCACCGCGATGTTGCGGTCACCCGAGTCGTCCTTCGGGGTGTCGAAGTAGACGATCGCCTTGACCTGCGGGTGCTCCTTCAGCTCGGGGACCACGGTCCGGAACGCCGGCGCCTTGTCGTACGGGGCGCTGAGGCGGTGGTAGACACCCCACTCGGCGACCATGATCGGCTTGCTCGCGTGGTTGGCCACCGCCCAGTCGTACCAGCCGGTCCCGCCGCCGGACGGCTCGCGGTCCAGCAGGTCACCGAAGTCGCCGTAGTGGTAATAGCCGGGTTCCGCGCTGACGTAGGAGTCCAGTCCCATCCAGTCGACCACGTCGTCGCCCGGGTACAGGTCACCCCACCAGGACTGCGCCATCCACTTCTCGTTACCCATGTACGCGACCACGTTGACCGCGTTGGTGACACCGTCGGCACGCAGCCGCTGGATGACGTGGCGGTACATCGCCGCGTAGTCCTTGGCGGTCATGCCGGAGCCGGCCCACGGCTGCACGTCGTTCTCCGGCTCGTGGTGCAGGGCCAGGAAGAACTTCTGGTCCGGGTAGTTGGCCTTCACGTACGCGGCCCAGTTGTCGATCCGCTCGTCCTGCTCGCCGGCGGCGACCTTGGCCCAGGTGGAGCCGTACGCCACCTTCCAGTTGAGCAGCAGCACACGGGGGTGCTCGGGGTCGCGGGTCATGGCGATCTCGGCGGCCGTGGGGAACTTCTGGTCGCCCTTGTGGTACGCGTGGAAGATCGACGCGGTGCGGCCGGTGAGCGCCTCCCAATCGCGCAGCGCCTCGTCGCGCGGCGCGGTGGTGAAGCCGCCGGCGGCGGCTCCCCAGAGCACCCCGCAGCTCGGCACGAGCAACGCGCCGGTGACGCAGCCGGGCTCAGTCCCGGTCGGTTCGGTGCCGGTCGGCTCGCCGGGCACGGGCTCCGGTTCGGTCGCGGTCGGCTCGGAGGTGGTCGGCTCGGAGGTGGTCGGCTCGGAGGTGGTCGGCTCCGGGTCGGCAGGCTCTGGGGCGGCAGGCTCCGGGTCGACGACCGGCTCCGGCGCCACCACCGGTTCCGTGGCGGGCTCCGGGTCGGCGAGCTCGCGCGTCACGGTGACCCGCAACTCGGGGCCGCCGGTGTCCGGGTTGCCGTACTCCACCGACCGCAGCCGGGTTATCTCGGTGCGCGAGGATGACTTGAGGGCGAACGCGTAGGTGCCCGCCTTGCGGACGAACTTCGACACGTCGAACTTGATGATCGTGTCGGTGTCACGCGGCACCAGCGAGACCCGCTGCGACCCGAGCGACGGCGCGTTGGACGCCGTGATGGTCTTCTCCGACCAGCGCGTCGACACGGGGTAGACGGACAGCTTCGATTCCGCCGGGGAACTCGCGACCGGCAGCCGCAACTGCACCCGAGTGACATTCCCGTCCGGCAGCGCCGGCACGCGGAACTTCACATAGGACAGCTTCGTGTCCTTGCCGAGGCGGCCCACCGCCAACTTGTCGGCGAGTCCGAAGTTGACATGGGGACGGGCGCTTGACACGTACGCGTCGTGCGCCGCATAGACCCGGACCACCTCGGTGGAGGTCGCGGCATAGGCGGGCGCGGCCAGACCTCCCGCCGTCATCACGCAGGCAAGCGTGGCGGTGATCAGTGCCCTCCTGGCAGCCATAGGCGTCTCTCCCGTGTGTATCGATCGCTGGTGACTCCACGATCGAGACGCCGGGGTGCCGGGACGGCCTCCGTTACGGTGCAGAAAAGGAGCGCGCGGTGGAGCGCCGCCGGCCGTGACGGCCGGCGGCGCTCCACCGCGCGCGGATCAGGAGTGTCGACTCAGGAGGTGGTCACGCTCCGCTCGTCGAGGGCGGCACGCACGGCCGCGGTCAGCGAGTCGGCCGTGAACGGCTTCTTGACCAGCGTGGCGCCGGGATCGATCAGGCCCTTGTCGGCGGCGATGTCGGCGGGCAGCCCGGAAATGTAGACCACGCCGATGCCGGGACGCAGTTCACCGATCACACGGGCCAGCTCGGCGCCGGAGCTTCCGGGCAGGCCGAGGTCGGCGACCAGCACGGCGATGTCGCCGTCGTGGTTGCGTGCCACGGCCACCGCCTCGTCGAGGCTGCCGGCGGTGAGGGCGTCGATGCCGCGCCGCTGCAACATCCGCCGCATGACGTCCCGGAGATCTTCTTCGTCGTCGACGACGAGAACGGTTGGTCGTTCGGTGGGCTCCGACATGTTTCCTCCCCCGTGCCGAAGAGCCTGCATGGTCACGCTAACAGCGCCTCGACCGGGATAACGGCAAAGAGGATTTTGTCCGCTGCAGCGCGGTTTCGAGGGTTTGCGAGGTGGTTTGGTTAGTGGTTGGTTGCGTCCCGGGTGCGGTCGTCCGGCGTGCGGCATTGACGCTAAGGCGGTCCGATGGCGGGCCGAAGCGGGGGGTCAGGACGATGCCCCATCACGAAGGAGCGACGGACGATGAACACCCTGATCAGCACACCCACGATCACCGTGGTCCCGGAACTGACCGAGCGGTGTGACGGCTGCGGTGCGGCCGCCAAGATGGAGGTGACCCTGCGCGCCGGGACGCTCGCGTTCTGCGGCCACCACGCCACGCGGCACGCGGACGGCCTGAACAACGCGGCGACGGCGATCCGTGTGGTGGAGGACTTCATCTGGTCCTGAAATGCCCTCTCTTAAGGTGCTTTGAGCGATAAAATTGATCTCTTGCTTTGCCTGTGACTCATCGCGACCCGGGTGATCCCTCGCCGCGATCAGCCGTATCGGAGAGATCTTCATTGCAGATCGCGGCGCACGACGTGGGCCGGCTCTCCCGGATCCTCGCCGGGTGCGCCGGCGGCGCGGTCGCCCTCTATGGGGCGTTCGCCGCCACCCCGCTCGCCACCGGCCCGGCCATGGCTCTCGTGCCGGCCGGGCTGGCGCTGCTGTGCTGCGTGCTGCCGACGCGGGCGGTACGCCGCACGGCGTACGGGCTCGGCGCGGCCGCCGCGATCCTCGGCGCCGCACGGCTCGGCCAAGAACCCGCCGCCGCGGTCGCCACCATGCTCGCCGGGCTCGCCCTCGCGCTGATCGACGTACGCCTGCCGCTCCGCCCCGGCCGCCCCGCCCGCCATCGCGCCGCGGACCCGCTGCTGGCCGGATCCGCGGTCATCGCCCTGGTCGCCCTGGTACCCCGCATGTTCGCGCCGACCTTCCCCGGCGGCCCCGGGCCGGACGGCGTGATGTCGCCATACACCGCGGGAGCCGTGCTCACCCTGGCGCTGGGCGGCATCCTCGCGCGGCCGGAAGCCGGACCGCTACGCACCGGTGCGCGCGCCGGGCCGGCCACCATGGTGCGCCGGTTCTTCCCCACCCTGGTCGCCGTCCCGGTGATCGCCGCACTGACCAGCGCGCTGCTGGTGCGTACCGGGATCAGTCGCCCGGCCGCGGCGATCAGCACCGGCACCGTCCTCGCGGTGCTGGCCGTGCTCGGCTTCGTGGGTGCCCTGGTGCGGTCCCTGGAAGCCATGGACCGGCGGCAACGTGCCCTGTTGGCCGACCGGCGGCGGGCCGAGGAGCAGCTCGGCGAGCACGCCGCGGGCCTGGAACGCGGCAACGTCGCGCTGCGCGAGGCGAACACCCGGCTGGAAGCCGCGCTGGCCTTCAAGAACGACCTGACCTCGATGCTGACGCACGACGTCGCCCAGCCGATCAGCTCGATCGCAAGCCTGGCCGAGCTGCTCTCCGAGGACTGGGCGGACCTGCCCGAGGACATTCGCCGGGAGCTGGCCTGCAAGATCGACAAGAACACCCGGCGGCTGATCAAGATGATGAACGACCTGCAGCTTCTGTTCGAGCTGGACACCGGCGCGGTCACCGCGCGGCGCACGCCGGTCCCGCTCCGCGAGGTGGTGCAGTCGGTGATCGCGTCGGCCGGGGCGGAGGACGACGTACGTGTCGCCGTCGGCGATGATCTGTCCGCGCTGGCCGACCGCGGCCACGTGGGCGTGGTGGTGCGCAATCTGCTGGCCAACGCCGTGGCCTACGGCGAAGCGCCGGTGGAGATCTGCGCCGCGCGGACGCACGACACCGTCACGCTGATCGTGTCCGACCACGGGCCGGGCATCGCGGACGACCTGTTGCCGAGGCTCTTCGACCGGTTCATGGGCGGCGCCGGGCTGGGCCTGTTCATCGTCCGGCACCTGGTCGAGGCGAACGGCGGAGCGGTGCGCTACGAGCCCGGCACGCCCCGCGGCGCGCGTCTCATCGTGACGCTGGAGGCGGCCTCAGTGTCCGGCTGAGACCTGCTCCCGCTCCGCCCTAGGGTCCGGCACATCCGCCTCCGCGTGCGGCGCGGACGCCTCGATCTTGCGCAACTGCCGCTGGAACCGGCGCGTGGCCTGATAGAGCCGCATCACCAGGGCAGCCTCGAAGAGCAGCAGCAGCGCACCGGCCGCGATGGTCACCAGGGCCACCTGGAAGACGAGCGGCCCGATGATGAAGACCGACATCTCGTATTCGATGCCACTGAACAGGTGAATGCGGATGCGGCGCGCGTTGAGCCAGTTGCGGAGCCGGATGTATCGCGAGCCGCCGGCGGCGGCGTTGACCTCGACGGTGTCCGCCGGATCCGCCTCGTCGTCGGCGAGCTCCGCGTCGGCGGCGGCGGCGCGCGCGCCGGGCACGGCCGACCCCGGCGCCTCGCCACGAGCCTCGGCGAGCCGCCCGTCCATGGCCCGCTTGAGCTTGCCCATCTGCGACGAGTTCAGGTAGCGGAACAGGTCCAGCGTCACCACCGCGACGGCGAGCCACAGGAAGATCAGGTCGTGGGTACGCGCGTACTGACCACCCATCAGCGCGACCGTGCACATGATGACGCGCACACGGTCGAACATGAAGTCGAACCATGCCCCGAACATCGAGCCGGTGCCGTTCAGCCGGGCGATCTTGCCGTCCATGCAGTCCACCACGAAGCTGAGGTGGAACAGCAGGGCGCCGACGGCCAGCCAGGCGTGCGTCCCGAGCGCGAAGCAGACCGCGGAGCCGATGCCGAAGACGAAGGCGATCGCGGACAGCAGGTTGGGCGTGATCCAGCGGTACGGCGCCACCAAGCGGACCAGGCGTGATGCCAGCGGATCGACCAACAGGACGGTCCACCAGGCGTCACGCCGCTTGTACGTCCGTTCCCGAATCTCCTGTAAGCCGATGCGTTGCACGCTGTTAACTTGGACGTTCGTCGAGGTTTCCGCAAGAACACGAACCCATTTTTACGTAAATGTCACAGAACGCGGCGCTCCCGTAGTCGCGCTGCCACATCGGCCGGGCTGGCCATGACGTTACCGCCCGCACCGGTGGAGTTACCGGACAGATTCTTGGTGCTGGCGCCGCCGCGCGGCACGCCCTGCCCGGACCCCTGCTCCACCAGGGTCTTGAGCGTGGTGAGGTCGTGCTTGAGCCGCCGGTTCAGGGTCTCCTGGCCATGCTTGTCGCCGGGCATCAGAAACGCGATGTCGGCCTCCAACTGTGCCACTACCTGGGTGCGGGTCTCCCCCATGGGGCGCAGCGTGAGAGTCTCGGCAAGCAGCGGGCCGCCGGTGGCGCACCACGATACCCGCTCGTCGAGCGTGCGCTCGGTGATGGTGGCGTCGAACTCACGCCGACGCCCGTCCACGTCCAGCACCCAGTGGGTCTGGTCGGCGCCGGTCGGCGTGACGCGCTGAACTCCGGTCATGAACTGTGGGTAGTTTTCAAAGGCGGCCAGCTTCTCGTACACGTTGTGCACCGGCGCGCCGACCTCGATGCTCTGCTGTACCAGGCTCATGACATCTCCCCCATGCAAGAGTGCGCCCGTCTGCACGCTCCGGTCTCCGCCGCAGGCAGGCCGATACGAGGAGGGTACGTACGCCCGCACGGCCGGACACGAGAATTGCTCATACTCGGCGCAGGTACTGCCAGACGCCCACGTCCGAGGCGTACCGGGCGTCACTCGCGGCCACGAGCGGCACGTCGGCCTCGCGCAGTCGGCGCACCACTCGCGGCGACGGGCTGCGCCAGGCCTCGCTGACCTCGACCACGGTGCCGGCCGAGCGGCAGCCGTCGATCAGCGCGCGCAACGCGTCGTCGGTGATCGCCTCGTCGTCGATGCCGACCTGGTTCAGCAGGCTGAGCGGGCGCGCCAGTTGCGTCGGCGCATACCGCGCCGCGCGCGCCAAGCCGAGCACCGTTGCGGTCACCACGGTCTCCACAACCTGAGCGACACGGAGAGTTCCGGCGGCCAGCCCGGCGCGTACCTCCCTCGGCTCGACCGGGTCGTCCGGCGTCGGCAGCCTGGACACCGCCACGGAAACCGCCTCGATCTTGGCGAAGTCGGACGGCAACGCGACCCATCCGTCCGGCCGTATCACCTCCACCTCCGCGGCCACCCGCAGCCGAATCTCGGTGCGGCGGCGGGCGCGTTGCACCGCGTCCGCGTACGCGGGCAGCCAGGCGGTGTCCGGACCGACCTGGTCGGCGAAGGTGAGCGCGGTGAGACCGCCCCGGTCGGCGGCGGACACCACGACACCGACGCTGTCCCGGCCGGCGGCGAAACCGGTATGCACGTGCATGTCCGCCGTCAGGTCGAGTGCCCGTGGGCCGCTCACCACGACTGATTCCCGCTCTGCGCCCACGATTTCGCTCCCGGACTGGCTGTGACCTGCACTTTCCTTCTGTGCACAAGAGTCGGACGGAGGCGTTGTGAGCGCAGGTCCGCCGATGGAGCGGTTTGGTATCAGGCCGTGCGGCGGCAGCACGATACCGCCGGGCGCGCCCGCCGAGACGGTTATGCCGGAACAGCCGACTCCCACCCCGTACGCGCGCAACTATGACCGGTGCCCGCCCTGCCGGCGGCGGACCACGAGTCGCACACACATCCCGGTCTTTGGTGCAACCGTCCTGCAATGGCGGCGCACCTCACCCGGCAGCCCGCGCTCGGCAGCCTGGCGTCGTGCACGCAGGGTGCGTGCCGGAAGGGATCTTCTTATGCAGCGCCGACATCAGCGCCGCGCCATGTTCGCGGCGGTCGCAGTGATCACCGCCATTCTGCCGTTCGCCGTCGCGCCCGCCTCCGCGGCGCAGGCGGCCTCGCGCATCGCCGGATACGGCAAGGTCGTCGTCTCGGGCTCCGCACGCCTGGCCATGCGCACCGGCCCCAGCCTCGGCTACCCGTCCGTGGGCGCCATTCGCAACGACGGCAACGTGGGCATCATGTGTCGCGTGCTCGGCAAGCCGCTCAACGGCACGGTCCGGTACACCGGTCTCTGGGACCGGCTGACCAACGGCGCCTATGTCTCCGACGCCTTCATCCGGCGCGGCGCCTTCCGCATTCCGGTCTGCACCGACACTCCCACCTACGTGCCTCCGGTGTACGCGGGGCTGTCCAGCGCCTTCCGCACGGCGACCCGCCCCACCCACGACGGCGTGGACCTCTCCGCCGCCCGCTACACCCCGATTCGCGCCGCCGCCGCCGGCCGCGTGACCCGGGTCCGGTGCAACGCCTCGACCAACAACTGCGACGTCGACGGCAGCCGCAACATCAGCGGCTGTGGCTGGTACGCCGAGATCTCACACCCGGACGGCTTCCTCACGCGGTACTGCCACATGTACCGGCGCCCGTCCGTCTCGGTCGGACAATCCGTGGCCCAGGGACAGGTCATCGGCTACGTCGGATCATCCGGCGCGTCATCCGGACCACACCTGCACTTCGAGGTGCACGCCGGAAACCCGGCGACACGCGCCAACGCGATGAACCCCATCTGGTTCATGCGCCGGTACGGCCAGTACTTCGGCTGACCCGGTACGCCCCATCGTCCAGCGCCCCGCCGGTGAATCATCCCCGGCGGGGCGCTGTCGCGTCGCCCGGGCTCGGTGGCGGCCCAGCCGGGGACCTGGGCGCGACGTACCTGGCCGCTACCCACGCCTGAGCAGGGGACGACGGAGGACCGCCGGCGACCGGGCACGACGAAGCGGGCCGGAAGGGATCCGGCCCGCTGTCGGGTGGTGCGCTCAGTGCTGCGGCGGCGGACGCAACATCTCGGTCAGTGCCGCCACGGCTTCGTCGGTCGGCGACGCGGCCTCCCGGTTCGCCGCTTGCAGCTCCCGGTAGACCTCTTCACGATGGACACGAACGTCACGCGGAGCGTCGATGCCGAGCCGGATGACGTCGCCCCGGGCCTCCAGAACCGTGATGACGATGTCGTCACCGATCATCACGCTCTCGCCGGCCTTCCTGGTCAGCACGAGCACCCGGTTTCCCCCTCCGTGGCATGGAACAGGTGCGTGCCCGGGACATGCCGCCCACCGGCGGTATGCCCGGGGCGTCTTACTTGCCGCGCTGCAGGATCGCCCGGACCGGCAGGCCGGAACCGGTGAGCACGACCTGCACGGCCATCCGGTTGACCTGGTTGATGACGATGGGAGCCATCAGGTTGGCCGAGGTGGCGTCCCGGCCGGCCGTGATGACCAGCATCGTCAGCAGGTCCTCGGCCTGCGGGTAGCCCAGCAGCGCGAGCGCCTCGTCGGGGATCTCCGGCGTGTAGTTGTCGAAGAACTTCTCCGGCGGCACGACCAGGAAACGCAACTCCGGGTTGTCGATCGAGGTGAAGGCGTACAGGAGGCCTTCGTCGTTGAGACGGACAAGCACGAACCTCTGGTGCGCCGGGAATCCGGGCATCGGTGCCGCCATGTGAATGGTCGGCAGGGACATGTTCGTCATGCGTTCCTCGAGCGGTCGTGCGGTTGCTTGCATGCTCATGGTCACCTCAAGAAGTCGATGAGCGAGGGCTGGATCACCTTGGCCGAGGCGGCCAAAGCTGCCTGGTACGACGTCTGCTGCAGCTGCATTTCCATGATCGTCTTGGGCAGGTCGACGTCCTCGACATCGGAAAGCTGCGACGCCACTGAAAGCAGACGGTCCTGCGCGGACTGCTTCATTTGCGTAATCCGATTGTATCGGGCACCTACTCCCGAAAGGGTGTTTTTCAGTAAATCTCTCGCGTTGTCGAGGTTCTCCAATCCGGTGCCCAGCGCGTCGGCGTCGCCGGCACGCAACGCGTCGGAGATGTCCTGGAGCACCGTGAACAACTCGGAGCTGCCGAGGCCGAACGCTTCCGGACCGCTCACGTCGACGCGCACCTTCGAGTTGGCGCCCACGGTTCGGGTAGTCGGGTTGGTGTCCCCGACGAAGGCGGCCGCACCGTCGTACGCCACGTCGCCGGTGGTGGTGCCGCCGAAGATCGGACGGTCCAGATACTTGGTGTTGGCGTAGCCGAGAATCGAGGTGCGGATGTTGTCCACCTCGACGGCCAACGCCTCCCGCGAATCGGCACTGCCGCTGCCCATGTTGAGTCCCTGCAGGGTCAGGTCGCGCGCCCGGTTCACCGACGCCAGCGATCCGCTGAGCGCGGTGTCCAGACTCGACAACCAGCCGATGCCGTCGTCGGCGTTGCGGACGTACTGCTCGTTGGCGCGCGACTCGGTGCGCAACTGCATCGCGGAGACCGTGCCGGTGGGCGAGTCCGATGGCCGGTTCAGCATCTTGCCGCTGGAGAGCTGCTCCTGCAGATGCTCGCCGCGCTGGATGTTGCGCTGCAGGTTGTTCAGCACCCGGGTGTGAATGCTGCGTTCGGTGACGCGTCCGGAGATGGCCATGCGTCGTGCTCCTTATCGTCCGACCAGACCGGTGCGGTTGATGAGCTGGTCGAGCATCGCGTCGACGGTGGTCAGCACCCGCGACGCGGCCTCGTAACCCCGCTGGTAGGTGAGCAGGTTGGTCATCTCCTCGTCGAGGTTGACGCCGGAGGTCGACTCACGCGCCGAATCCACCTGCTCGGTGATGGTGGCTTGGATCTCGGTGCGCCGGCTGGAGGACTGCGCGGCCACGCCGAGCCGGGCGATCATGTCGCGGTACTGGGCGTCCGGCCCGGTGGAGCTGGTGCCCACGTCGGCGAGCCCGTCGGCGACCGTGTTGTCCAGCGTGCCGGCGGTCGCCGCGGCGGCGACCTCGGACGGGTCGCTGATCGCCACCGCGATGGTGCCCGCCGTGGTGCCGCTGAAGAAGTCCGTGCCGGGGGTGCCGTCGAGCTGGAAACCGCCCGTGTGCGCGGCGTTCACCGTGTCGATCAGGTTCTTGGCGATGACGTCCAGCTCGTCGGAGATGGCCGGGATGATGGTGGTCATCACGTCGGACATCGCACCCATCGTGCCGCCCACGGTGACCTTGGTGCCGGTGTCCGCCCAGCGCAGCGTGAGCGGGTCGGTGCCCTGGTCCTCCAGCCGCAGCGCGCCGGTCACCTCCAACTGCCGCGGGGTGAACTCACTGACCAGAGTGGAGTTGCCGACGAAGACGTCCATCGCGCCGTTGGGCCGCTTGGACGCGGTCGCTCCGGTCAGCTCGGCCAGCTTCAGCACCTGCAGGTCGCGCTGGTCCTCCAGCTCGTTGACGGTCACCCCGGAGGCCTGCGCCTTGACGATGGTGTCGTTGAGCTGCGCGACGTGCGTGGCCGCGGTGTTCACCTCGTCCACGTAGGCGACGAGCTGCTCCCGGGTGCCCCGCCACTGGCCGGCCAACGCGTCGTGCGCGGTGTTCAGGCCGTCCGCGACAGTGGCGCTGCGCTGGATCAGCGCGGCGCGGGCCGCGGAATCCTTCGGGTTGTTCGCCACGTCGGCCCACGCGTCCCACATGTCATGCAGTTGTGCCTGCATGGCGGTGTCGCTGGGCTCGGCGAAGACGTCCTCGATACTGGAGTAGGCGGCCGTCTGCCGGGTCAGGTACGCGCTGTTCGCGTGCTCGGCGCGGCCCCGGTTCTCCAGGTATTCGTCGCGGACACGCTGCACCGCGGAGACGGCCACGCCGCTGCCGAGTCCGTCGCTGCGCGCGTACATCGCGGGCCGGATGGAACCGGTCTGCGACTGCATAACGACGTGCTGCCGGGTATATCCCTCGGTGTTCGCGTTCGCAATGTTCTGTCCCGTTACATCCAATGCGCGGCGCTGCGCGTACAGCGAACTGAGCGCGGTGTTGATACTGCCGAAGCTGCTTCCCATCAGATCGCCTCGTCCACCAGGCTGGGGCGGCGCACGCCGCCGGTGACGGTCTGGCCTTGCCGCCCATACGTTTCCACGGTTCCGGCGAACGCGAGCATGGTTTCCCGAGCTGCGCGCTGACCGGCGGTGAGCAGATCGCGATTCGACTCGGCGATGGAGCTGATCTCGGAGGTCAGCGCGAGGAACGCCTTGCGGTGCTGGTGCAGCAGCTCGGACCAGGGGTCGGGCGCCGCGTCGGCGAGTTCGCCCAGCGACGCCTCGGCGGCCAGCCCGAACTCCACGGCGACGGCCTGCGAGTAGGCGGCGCGGGCCACCTCGGTCTGCCGAATCTGATCCAGCACGACCTCCACCTCGCGGGTGGCGTGCGAGAGCCACCGCGACCGCCCGGCCGCCAGCAGAAGCTGTTCCTCCTCCAGCTTGAACAGCAGCAGTTCGAGGAGTTCACGGGCGCGCCACAGGACGCTGGACAGGTCGGTCAGGCTCACGCCGGTCCTCCGTCTCCGCGGAGGCCGTTCCCCCGCTCACCGGACAAGTCGGCACTCCGCGGGTCTAACTGAGCGGTTGAGGACCATCCGGTTGCCCGCGCGGTGCGGAGCAATTCCACCGTTTCCCGTACCGGTGCGAACAAGTTTCGGATACTTCTCATGACCGACGGCATACGGCCGATCACTCATGGCGAACGCCAACGGCTCACGGACGAGCCGGGGGATCGGACCCACTTTCAAGGAGGACAACGCAATGGGTCTCCGCATCAACCAGAACATCGCCGCGCAGAACGCCTACCGGAACCTGTCCGTCACGGACAACCAGATGTCGAAGTCCCTGGAGAAGCTGTCCAGCGGCTACCGCATCAACCGGGCGGCGGACGACGCGGCCGGCCTGTCCATCTCGGAGGGCCTGCGCTCGCAGATCGGTGGCCTCAAGGTCGCCGTGCGCAACGCCCAGGACGGCATCAGCGTCACGCAGACCGCGGAAGGCGCGCTGAACGAGGTCACCTCGATCCTGCAGCGCATGCGTGACCTCTCGGTCCAGGCGGCCAACGGTGGCTCCACCGACTCCGAGGCCGCAGCCGCCGCGCAGAAGGAGTTCAGCCAGCTCAACTCCGAACTGGACCGGATCGGTAGCACCACCGCCTTCGGCAAGTCGAAGCTGCTGGACGGCTCGTTCGGCACCACCCAGCAGGTGGCCGGCACCAAGCAGACCACCGCGCTGCCCACCGGCAACCTGGCCTTCGACATCACCACCCTCGGCGGCGTCACGCTGGGCACCCCGATCGCGGTCACCACCACCGGCCCGGGTGCCGGCGCCAGCGCGGCCGAGGTGGTGGACTCGATCAACACGGCCCTCGACAGCGCGCTGAAGGCCGCCGGCTACAACGGCAACGAGGTCCGGTTCGCCGCCACCGTCGCCGACGATGGCTCCGGATACACCTTCGAGATCAACGGCACCACCGACTTCGTCATCAACGACAACGGCGCCGGCACCGGCCTGGACGACCTCGGCCTGGGCACCGGCGCGCAGACCAGCGCCGCCCTGGCCAACGGCCACAGCGGACAGTTCCAGGTGGGCGCCAACAAGGGCGAGACGCTGACCATTTCGATCGGTGCGGTCAGCGCCGCGGCCCTGGGCACCAACTCGCTGGACCTGACCTCGGACCCGGACGGCGCCATCGAGGCGCTGGACTCGGCCCTCCAGCAGGTGTCGGACCAGCGTGCCGAGCTCGGTGCCTACCAGAACCGGTTCGAGCACACCATCAACAACCTGAACGTCTCGGTGGAGAACCTGTCCGCCTCGGAGTCGCGGATCCGCGACACCGACATGGCGCAGGAGATGGTCGCGTTCACCCGCAACCAGATCCTGACCCAGGCCGGCACGTCCATGCTGTCGCAGGCCAACCAGGCCTCGCAGAACGTGCTCTCGCTGCTGCGCTGACAACCCGACGGCAACGCGCGAAGGCTCACGCATCTGAGCGGACAACCGAATAGACGGGGGTGGCAGGCGAACGCCGGCCACCCCCGTTCCACATCTGTCACCGGTTCGAAAGCAGGCTCGCGATGACCAGCTCTGTCGATGGCCTCGTCAGCGGTCTCAGCACCTCCTCGCTGATCTCTCAGCTCATGGAGGTGGAGGCGGCACCGCAGACCCGGCTCAAGTCCAAGGTGTCCGCCGCCGAGACGGTCGTGAAGTCGTACCAGGCGGTCAACACCAAGCTGTCCGCGCTGAAAGGCGCGGCCGACGATCTGAGCCAGCTCAGCACCTGGCGAGCGATCAAGCCGGTCTCCAACTCCACGTCGGTGACCGCCACCGCGGTCGGTGGCACCAACACCACCACCGGCACCATGAGCTTCGACGTGGTCCAACTGGCCAAGGGACAGGTGAGCACGGCCCGCGTGGCCACCAGCGGCGACGTCACCACGTCCGACAGCATCGAGATCACCATCGGCTCCGGCGATCCGGTGACCATCGACATCAGCGCCGACAAGTCGGCCCAGGGCATCTCGGACGCGATCAACCGGGCCGGCATCGGCGTCAAATCGTCGGTGGTGACCACCGGTGGCGCCGAGAACATCCTGCAACTCACCGGCGCGAAGACGGGTGAGGGCAACGCGTTCACGGTCACCGGCCTGGAGGACACCGGCCTGATGACCGCGGTGGCCGCGCAGGACGCGAAACTCCAGGTCGGCGGGCCGGACGAGACCGGCGGCTTCAGCGTGGTCAGCAACACCAACACCTTCACCGGATTGATGGCCGGCGTGACGGTCACCGTCGGCAAGGTGGAGACCGGGGTGACGCTCACCGTCGACTCCGACGTCTCCGGCATCGCCGGCAAATTCCAGGCCCTGGTCGACGCGGCAAACGCCGCGCTGGACGAGGTCGCCACCCAGACCGCGTACGACGCCACCACCAAGAAGGGCTCGCCGCTGACCGGCGACTTCATGGTGCGACAGATGAGCTCGGCGATCATGGGCACGGTCAGCCGCGGTCTGAGCTACACCGACTTGGACGGCAACGACATCGCGTTCGGCAGCCTCAGCAAGCTCGGCATCGAACTCGACCGCACCGGCCGGCTCACCTTCGACCAGGCGAAGTTCACCGCCGCCTACAACGCCGACCCGAGCACGATCAAGAGTGCCGGCATCGGCTTCGCGGATGCCTTCGAGGAGGTGTCCAAGGCACAGTCGGACAACGTCACCTCGGCGATCACCGGCCGCAACAATTACATCGATTCGATGAATTCACAGATCGACAACTGGGACCTCCGTCTCGCCGCGCGCCGGGAAGCGTTGCAAAAGCAGTACGCCGACCTGGAGACCGCGCTGGGCAAGCTGCAGTCGCAATCCACCTGGCTGTCCGGCCAGATCGCCAGCCTCGGCTGACCGTCCCCTACCGGAGAAGGACGCCCCATGAGTTCGTCCCACCTGCGCGACCGTTATCTGCAGGAATCGATCAGCACCGCATCGCCGGGCAAGCTGCTCGCCATGCTCTACGATCGCCTCGTGCTGGACCTGGTCCAGGGCGAGGAGGCGCTGCGCGACGGCCGCCGCGAGACAGCGTCGGAGAAGATCGGCCACGCCCAGGAGATCATCCTGGAACTGCGCACCACGCTCGACATGGAGGCCTGGTCCGGCGCGCCCGGCCTGGCCAGCCTGTACGGCTTCCTGCTCACCGAGCTGATCCAGGCGAACATCCGATGCGACGCGGACAAGGTCGCCTCCTGCCGATCGATCATCGAGCCGCTGCGCGACGCGTGGCGGGAAGCCGCCGCCCTGGCCACCCCGGTCTCGACCGCGGCCGCGGATTGACACCCCACCGCACGGACGTCGGAATGAGGTGCCCGGCATGACACAGGACTGGCGTGACGCCTGGACCCTCGCCCTGGACGCGCTGGAAATGGATGTCGCGGCCACCGAGGCGATGCTTGCCGACCAGCACCGGCTCGCCGAGGTTCCGCCGTCCGACCCGTGGCGCCCGCCAACCGAAATCGGCGCCCTGCCGCTGGAGCTGCGTCCCCGCGCCGACGAGATTCTGACCCGCCAGCTTCGCGCGGCCGAGGAGATCGCCCGCCGGCTGGTCGCCTCCCGCCAGCAACTGGCGATGAACGCCCGGATCGAAACGGGTGAGGCGGTCAAGCGCCCCGTCTACCTCGACTGCGCCATGTGACACACCGGCCTCGCCGGACACGGAGCCCGTTCCGACGCCGTCGGGGCGGGCTCCCGTCATGCAACCGCGCGACACCCGAGGCACGCTCAGCGCGCGAGACAGTGGGTCGAATCGGAGGGTACGAGCACGGATCGCTCAACACATTCGCCATGGACCGGCGGCATTCGGAAAACGAAGGGGGACAGACCGCCGTGTTCGACACCCTGTCGTCGTCATCGCTCAAGGTCGCGGCTGCCGGCCTCACGGCCCGGCAGAGCGCCATCGCGGACAACATCGCCAACATCGAGACCCCGGGCTACCAGGCCCGTAAGGTCAAGTTCGAGGAGTCGCTCGCGCACGCCGTGCGCACCGGCGCCGCGCCGTCCGGGGTCACCCCGAGCGTGCAGCGGTCGCTGGAGCCGACGCGCCTCAACGGTTCCAACGTCAACCTCGACCAGGAGACCCTCTCGCACCTCGACACGACGATGCGATACCAGCTCACGCTCCGCGCCCTGGACCACGAGTACGGCATGCTGCGCGACGCGATCAAGGGAGCCTGACGATGAGCACGTTCAACGCGATCGGCGTCGCCGGCACCGGCGTCACCGTCTACCGCAAGTGGCTGGATGCGGTGTCGGACAACATCGCCAACATCGACAACGTGTCCCGCACCTCCGAGAACGCCTTTCAGGCCCGCTATGTGGTGGCTCGCGAGGCGTACGACGGCAACGGTGCCGAGGTGGGCGGCATCGCCTACGGCAGCGCGGCCGGCCGCCTGTCGTACGAGCCGGACAACCCGATGGCCGACAACGAGGGCTACGTGCGCCGCCCGGACATCGATCTCAGCGACCAGATGTCCCAAATGATCATGGCGCAGCGCGCCTATCAGGCGAACCTCGCCGTGGTCGACCGGGCCCGCGACTCCTACTCCGCCGCGATCAACCTCGGGAGGTGACGACGATGCCCACTGCCATCTCCGCGCTGGGCGCGGTAAGCCCGCTCGCCCCGGCCAGCCCGCTCGGTGCCTCGTCCGGGGTCGCCGCCACCGGTGGATCCGGGAGCGACTTCGCCGGCATGCTCGCCCGGGGCCTGTCCAGCGTGCAGGCATCCCAGGCGCACGCCGAGGACCTCGCGGTGCAGGTAGCCGACGGCACCCTGCAGGACCCGGCGCAGTACACCATGGCCGCCAATGAGGCGTCCCTCGGACTGCAACTGACCGTCGCCATCCGCAACAAGGCCCTGGAAGCCTTCCAGGAAATCATGAGAATGCAGGCCTGACATGACGGACCGACTCCCCGCTCCGGTGCGCCGCCTCGGCACCACCTTCGGCTCGTTCACACCCGGCCAGAAGGTGGTGACCGTGGTGGCGGTCATCGCACTCGTCATCGGTGGGTACTTCTTCGCCACATGGGCGGCGAAGCCCTCGTACGCGATCTTGTTCAACAACCTGTCGACCAAGGACGCGAGCGCGATCGTCGAGTCGCTGCAGAAGACCGGCACCTCGTACGAGTTGGCCAACGACGGCTCGACCGTGCTGGTGCCGCGCGACCAGGTGAACTCCCTGCGACTGCAACTGTCCTCGGAAGGGCTGCCCGGCGATGCCGACTCGGGCTATGCCCTCCTGGACCAGCAGGGCATCACCACGAGCGACTTCCTGCAGCATGCGAACTACCAGCGTGCGCTGGAGGGGGAGTTGTCCAACACAATCAAGTCGATCGATGGCGTCGAGGCGGCCACCGTGCACCTGGTGATGCCGCAGAAGGACGTGTTCGCCGACAGCCAGGACAAGACGACGGCGTCGGTGCTGGTGCAGACCTCGCCCAACAAGCCGCTGTCCGGTCAGCAGGTGACCGCGGTGGTCAACCTGGTGGCCTCCAGCGTCGAGGGGCTGGACCCGACCCAGGTGACGGTGGCCGGCTCGGACGGCAAGGTGCTGTCGGCCGGCAACGGCGCGGCGGTGGCCACCGGGGGCGACAGCGGCGCGGCGGCGCAGACCACGTCGTTCCAGAACCGCCTCAACACCTCACTGCAGAACATGCTGGACAGCGTGGTCGGACCGGGCCACGCCGTGGTCACCAGCACGGCGGAACTGGACTTCGACCAGACCGAGACCACCTCCAAGACGTACACGTCGGACCCGTCGGTGGCGGCGCTGTCCGAGAGCATCAGCCGGGAGGCGTACAACAGCGACGGCTCGGGCACCGGCGGGGTGCTCGGCCCGGACAACATCCAGGTGCCCAACGGGGCGAACGGCACCGGGCAGTACGAGAACAGCAACACGGTGCGCAACAACGCGGTCAACGAGGTCACCGAGACGCGGCGCAGCGCGCCCGGCGCGGTGCAGCGGCTGAGCGTGTCGGTGCTGCTGGACAGCACGGTCGCCGCCGCCGTGGACCCGGCCCAGGTGCAGCAGTTGGTCAGCGCGGCGGCCGGCATCGACGCGACCCGCGGCGACACGGTCGCGGTGGCCGCCATGCCGTTCGACACCAGCGCCGCCCAGCAGGCCCAGCAGTCCCTGGCGCAGGCGACCGCGGCGGAGCAGAGCGCCAAGCAGATGTCACTGATCAAGACGGCGGCCCTGGCTCTTGTCGTGCTGATCCTGATGTTCCTGGCCTGGCGGGCCAGCCGGCGGGCCAAGAAGCGCAAGACGCTCACCCCCGCCGAACTCGCCCACCTGGAGAAGATGCAGGCCGCCCTGGAGCAGCAGCGGCTCGCGGAGCTGAACGAGGGCATCCCCAGCCCGGCGATCGAGGGCCCGACCGCCGACGATCTGGCCCGCGAGGACCGGCAACGCGAAATCGAGCAGATGGTCGAGGAACAGCCCGAGGAAGTGGCCGCACTGCTGCGCGGCTGGCTCGCGGCCAGCCGCTGACCGCCCGAACCACCCGGACCGCACCGCCGAGGAGAGACGAACGTGAGCACCCCCGCGCTGGCCACCGCGTCGATGACGGGCGTCCGCAAGGCGGCCATCCTGCTGGTCCGGATGGGCAAGGAGCACGCCGGCCGGATCATGGCCGGGATGTCCGAGGCCGAGGTGGAGGAGCTGTCGGCCGAGATCGCCCGGCTGGGCAACCTGGAATCCGACGTGGTCGGCGACGTGATCGACGAGTTCTACGCGATGGCGACCGCCAAGCACGCCGGGGCCGGTGGCATGGCGTACGCGCGGGAACTGCTGGAGGCGTCCCTCGGCCCGGAGCGCGCCGCGCTGATCTTGGACCGTCTGCAGGCGTCGTTGAACGACATGCCGTTCAACTTCCTCAGCCACGCGGATCCGCGGCAGCTTCTGTCGTACGTGCAGTACGAGCACCCGCAGACCATCGCGCTGGTGCTCGCGCATGTGCCGTCGGCGCTGGCGTCCTCGATCCTGTCCGGGCTCCCGCCGGAGGTGCAGTCCGACGTCGCGCACCGGATCGCCGTCATGGACCGCACCTCACCGGACGTCATCCGCCAGGTGGAGCTGGCCCTGCAACGCAAGCTGTCCACCGTGCTGCAGCCGGACGAGCTGTCCACGGTCGGCGGCATCGAGCCCCTGGTCGACATCATCAACCGGGCGGACCGCACCACCGAACGCCTCATCCTGGAGGCGCTGGAGTCGCGCAACCCGGAGATCGCCGAGGAGATCCGGCGCCGGATGTTCATGTTCGAGGACATCGTGAATCTGGAGGACCGGGCGGTCCAGTTGGTGCTGCGCCAGGTCGAGCCGTCGGACCTGGCCACCGCGCTCAAGGGCGTCGCCGAGGGGGTGCGCAGCAAGGTCACCAGCAACCTGTCCGAGCGGGGGCGGGAGAACCTGCTCGAAGAGATCGATCTGCTCGGTCCGGTCAAGGTCAAGATGGTCGAGGAGGCGCAGCAGAAGATCGTCTCGGTGATCCGTTCGCTGGAGGACTCCGGCCAGATCGAGATCCAGCGTGGTGAGGCCGATGAACTCATCGACTGACGGCACGCCGCCGGTGCTGCGCGGGTCGCTGGCCGAGTCGGCGTCCGCCGCACGGTTCGCCACGGACCTGCGACGCGAGCCGCCGATGGACAGCGCCCCGGTGGAGCGGGCCAAGCAGCAGGCCCGCACGGCCGGTTATGCCGAGGGCTGGGCGCAGGGCCAGCGGGCCGCCGCGGTGGCCGCCGAGGACGCGGCCGAGCAGTCTCGGGCCGCCGAACAGGCGCACGAGCGGCGCCGTGCCGCGGCCCTCGACCGTGCGGTGAACGCGCTCGGGCGCGCCGTCGGCGAACTGGAGACGCGGCTCGCGCCGGATGCGGCCGTGCTGCAGGAGATCGTGCTGGCGCACGCCTTCGAGCTGGCCGAGGCGATCGTCGGCCGGACGCTGGACGATCCGGACCATCGCGGGGTGGACGCCCTGCGCCGGGCGATGACCGCCGCACCGGAACGCGGCGAGGTCGTGGTGAGCCTGCATCCCGACGATTATCGGAGTCTGGTCGGCACCGCAACCGACGCCGACTACAACTATCAGGGACGGCCGGTGCACCTGCGACCCGACCCGGAGCTGCGGCCCGGCGACGCGGTGGCGCGCACCGGAGCCACGACGGTGGACGCGAGCATCGCCGCGGCGGTCCAGCGCGTCCGCGAGGCGCTGCGTCTGTGACCTCCGCGGCGCGAGGAGGAGGCTGGGCGTGACGGATCTGTTCCGAACCCGCATGGACGCCGCGCTGACCGCCGCCGCTCCGCTGCACCGCGGCACGGTGACCGGCGTTGTCGGTCTGCGCGTGACGGTGAGCGGGCTGGAGGCCCGCGTCGGCGATCTGGTGCGGATCGGCGAGGGCCCGGACGCGGTGCTGGCCGAGGTGGCCGCCCTGGACGGCGGCCGGTTGTCCTGCATGCCGCTGGGGTCGATCACCGGGCTGAGCACCGGCAGCCCGGCCACCGCCACCGGCGGTCCGCTGCGGGTGACCGTGGGACCGGACCTGCGTGGCCGCGTCCTGGATGGGCTGGGCCGCCCGATGGACGGCGGACCGCCGTTGCGTGGAACCCCGGTGAGCATCGAGGCAGCTCCCCCATCGGCCATGGAGAGGCAGCTCGTCGACCTGCCGATGCCGTTGGGCGTACGGGTGCTGGACACGCTCGTGCCGTGCGGGCGCGGGCAGCGCATCGGCATCTTCGCCGGCTCCGGCGTCGGCAAGTCCACCCTGCTGAGCATGATCACGAGAGGCACCACGGCCGAGATCAACGTGGTCGCCCTGATCGGCGAGCGCGGTCGTGAGGTGCGCGAGTTCATCGAGCACGACCTGGGGCCGCAGGGACTGGCGCGGTCGGTGGTGGTGGTGGCGACCAGTGACCAGCCGCCGCTGGTCCGGCTACGGGCTGGTGCCCTGGCCACCCGGATCGCCGAGTATTACCGCGACGAGGGCGCCGATGTGTTGCTGCTGATGGACAGCGTGACCCGGGCCGCGATGGCGCAACGCGAGGTGGGACTGTCGATCGGTGAGCCGCCGGCCACCCGCGGATATCCGCCGTCGGTCTTCGCCATGCTGGCCTCGCTGCTGGAACGTGCCGGGCCGGGCGCGCGGGGCAGCATCACCGGCCTCTACACGGTGCTGGTCGAGGGGGACGACCACAACGAGCCGATCGCCGACGCGGCGCGGTCCATTCTGGACGGCCACGTCGTGCTGGACCGCAAGCTGGCCACCGCCGGGCACTTCCCGAGCATCCAGGCACTGGACTCGATCTCCCGGGTGGCCAACAAGATCACCACGGCGGAGCAGCGGGCCGACGCCACCGCGTTGCGCCGCCTCTTGGCCGCCCACCGCGAGGTGCGGGAACTGGTGGAGATCGGGGCGTACGTGGAAGGCACCAATCCGGAGGCCGACCGGGCCACCGCGATATGGCCGCAGATCCTCGCGTTCCTGCAACAGGGGCTGGACGAGCGGGTCTCCGCCGAAGAGGCGTGGCTCTCGCTGCGTGAGGTGATCGCCGCGTCCTGACCGTGCCGGTCGCGGCCGGGCTCTTCGCCGCGCCTGGGAGCGGAACGGGTGCAGCGCTCAGCGATCCCCGCCGCGGGACGAAGCGGAGGGCAGGACACACGCCCGTTCCCGGCTAGGAGGATCGATGAACCGGATGTTCCGGCTCACGCCCGTGCTCCGCGCGCGCAAGGCGCAGGAGGACATGGCCCGCGGCGCGCACCTGCAGTCGCGCGCGGAGATCCGCGACGCGCAGGCGCTGGTCAAGCGGCGCCGCCTAGAGCTGACCGGGGCGGACGCGCCCACCGAGGGCACCGCGCGTGCCATGGTCGCCGCGCTGGTCGCCCGGCAGTCGCTGGCGGCGGGCCTGTCCGCGGCGCACCAGACGGTCGCCGACGCCGAGGAGGCAGCCGAGCGCCGGGCGGCCACGCTCGCCGAGGCCGCCAAGCGCCGCCGGGCGGTGGAGCTGCTGGCCGAACGCCACGCGGAGGCGCTGCGTCATCGTGACCTGGCCGCCGACCAGGCCGCCCTGGACGAGCTGACGGTGACGGCCAAGGCGCGCAACGCCGCCCGCGGCATCGACGCGCTCCATGAGCGGCGCGCCAACACGTTGCGTACCGGAGCCGGCACCGCACCGGCCCGCGAGTCGGCGAGCCGGCGGCGGCTCACCGAGGCCGGCGTCGCGCGCACCAGCATCGACCTGGCCGAGGCGACCGGCGCGGACATCGCGCCACGCGCCGACCGGGAGAACCGGCCGTGACCGGCATGACGGGCGTGAGCGGCGTGCTGAGCCGCATCTCCGAACTGCAGCTCCAGCTCGGCCTGACGCCCCCGGCCGCGACGACGAACGGCGGCACGGCGTTCGCCGCCGCGCTGCGCGACGCCACGTCGGCCACCGGGGTCGCCACGACGGCCGGTCCGGGCGCGAGCTCCGGGCCCACCGGCGCCGACGTGGTCGCCGCCGCGAAGAAATACCTGGGCACCCCGTACGTGTTCGGCGGCACCGATCCCGCGAAGGGACTGGACTGTTCCGCGCTGGTGCAGCGCGCGTACGCCGATCTCGGGGTGGATCTGCCGCGCAACTCCTGGCAGCAGGCCAAGGCCGGGACGGCGGTGCACGGGCTGGCGAACGCCCGGCCGGGCGACATCCTGGCCTTCGACTCGCCGGTCGACCACGTGGCCATCTACCTCGGCGGCAACAAGATGATCGCGGCGCCCAAGCCGGGCGACCACGTGAAGATCCAATCGGTGTACGAGAAGCCGACGCACATCCGTCGCGTGGTCGGTGCCGAAGCCGCCCCGGCCGGGTCCGCCCCGACGGCGGTGCGCCCTGCCGGTCTGCAGGACTCCGGGAAGCTGGCGGGTGTGCCGTACGCGGACATGTTCATCGCCGCGGGCCGGCGACACGGCGTTGCACCGACGTTGCTCGCCGCCGTCGCGAAGGTGGAGTCCGGGTACGACCGTACGGCGGTGAGCAAGGCGGGGGCGCAGGGCCTGATGCAGTTGATGCCGGCCACCGCGCGGGAGCTCGGTGTGCGGGACAGTTTCGACCCGGCGCAGGCCATCGAGGGCGCGGCCAAGCTGCTGTCGCGTCACCTCGACGAGTTCGGCTCCGTGCCGCTGGCCCTGGCCGCCTACAACGCGGGCGCCGGTGCGGTGCACCGCCACGGCGGCATTCGGCCGTACGCGGAGACCCGCGCGTACGTGCCCAAGGTCCAGAAGGCGTGGACCGCCCTGGGCGGCTAACAAGTTACAGAAAGTGATGGAGCGCCTGCGCGACGCCGCCGGCGCGCCACGGTAAGCAGAGCAAGCGCCTGCCGGACAGTTCCGGCAGCCCGCCCGAGGGGATCACAGTCAGATGAGTTCGCCCAGCGTTACCGGACTGGACCGCACGTCCGCCGCAGACCACGGCCGACGGTCGGCAGCGCGCTCGCACGACGGCGCGGACGGCTTCGGATCGGCACTGTCCGCCGAGTTGTCGCGCGGCGGCACCACGGACGACCAGGTGCGGGACGACGCCGCGACGGCCCGGGCGCGTGCCGCGCGAGACCGCGACACGGTCGACCGCGCGGCGATCAACCGTGCCGCCCAGCACCGCCTGTCGCGGGAGCGAGCATTCCGGGACCGAGCGGACGAGCGCCGGTTGCGATCCCGCGCCGATGCCGCCGATGAGCCGAACACGGCCGCGGCTGCCGCCGGAACGGACGCGGATGCGACGAGCACGGATGCGACGACTGCCGGATCGGGTGCCGGATCGACTGCCGGATCGGGTGCTGCGACGGTGGCCGGGGTGGCAGCGACGGGCACGGCGACGACGGCAGCAGCGACGGGCACGGCACCGGCAGCCGCCGATGGGGTGACATCCGTCAATGGGGCGGCGGCCGGGGGGACGACGCCGGATACCGGCACGGCCACGGCGGGCACGTCGGCCACCGGCACTGCCGAGGCGGGCACGACGACGGCAGGTGCGTCGGCCGACGCCACGCGCACCGGCATCACGACGAACGGGACGGCGCGCGACGGCGCCACCCCCGCGAGCACGGCGAACGCCGACGGCGCGCCGACGGCCGACGGCGCGGCCCCCGTCGCAGGGGCAGCGGCAGCCGCCGCCGCGGTGTCGGCTGACACCGCGGATGAGGCAGCCCGCCCGGCGGGCGACGCGGCATCCCCCAAGATCGCCCACCCGGATCAACGCTCCGCCTCCGGCACGCCGATCGCACCGGGCACGCCGGGCACGCCGGGCACCGCAGGAGCTTCGGGCACCGGGAGCACACCGGACGCCGTTGTCGCCGGTTCGGCGGCCACCGCGTCTCCCACCACCGCGTCTCCCACCACCGAGCCGCCAGCCACCGCGTCTCCCACCACCGGGTCGCCCGCCACTGCGTCTCCCACCACCGGGCCGCCCGCCACCGGGTCGCCGGCCGGGGCGGCCATCTCGCAGAAGAACCCCGCCGGGCTCGGCGCCGCAGCGACCGAAGCGACACCGACCGGCATCGACGCCACGGACGCCGCCACGAGTGCGGGCGACGGCGACGCCGACCGGCCTGACCCGGCCGAGGCAGGTCCCGGCACCGACGGCGTGGCGTCCCTCGACAAGGGTTCCGCGCGGGTGACGCCGGATGCGGTCACGCGGCCCGGATGGACCGGCGCGGGTGCCGCCGCCGCGGCCACGAAAGTAGCGGCAGCGGCCATGGCGAACACGCAGGCGGCGGCCACGGAGACGGCGGCAGCGACAGAAACCGCAGCCACCGGAACCGTTGCGGCAACGGAAGCGGCGGCGGACGGCAACGCCGCACCGACGAACGCCGCACCGACGACCATGGTCGGCCTACCCGACGCCGGACCGCGCGTGGCGACGCCGAATGTCGCCGCCCCGGCGCCGGCGTCTCCGCCACCGTCGTCGGCCCCGCCGCCGACACCGGCCGCCCAAGTCGCCATGCACATCGCGCCGCTGCGGCTGGAGGCCGACGGCGTCCACCGCCTCACCGTGCACCTGCACCCGGTCGACCTCGGCCCGGTTCAGGTGGTCGCGGAGGTGCGCGACGGCGCGGTCACCGTCGCGCTGTCCAGCTCCACCGACGCCGGCAACGACGCGTTGCGCGGCGCCATGGACGAGCTGCGCCGAGAGCTGCAGCAGTCCGGATTCGGCAACACCAGCCTGGACCTGCGGGACGGACCAGGTCAGCAGCAGCACCAGACCGCGCGTCAGCCGTTCGGGTCCGCCGACCGCCCGGCCCACCCGCGCAGCGCCGGGCCTGAGCCGGAGGTGCCGGCACCGTCGGCACGGCGCGACGCGGACGCGGGTGGGCGGTTGGACGTTCAGGCCTGAGGAGCGGCCTCCTCCGGAGTGCGGGCCACCGGCAGGCCGGGCCGCACCCGCCGCCCGGTGCTGGCCATCGCGCGGCGCAGCGGCGCCACCCGATGCTTGACCGTGGCGACCTGATAGCGCATCAGGTCGCCAACGGGCGGCCGGGGCGCACCGGACAGCTCGTAGCCCCACTCGGTGAGCCGGCTCCCGAGTGCCGCCTCACACAGCCCGATCTCGTCGGTGGTGAGCCGCTGCTGCCAGCTCTGCACCCGCTGCGTGGTGACCTCGGAGTGGGTGCGTTCATGCCACGTCTTGAACTTGGGCACGGCCACGTCGGCCACCTCGTTGGGACGTGCCATGGACGGGTCGTACTCCTCGCCCAGGAACTCGCACACCCCCCGCAGGTGGGTCTCCGGGTCGGCCACCAGGTCTTCATAGCGCAACTGGTGCCACTGTGTGGAGTCGAGTTGGCGGGCCGCCCGGCGCGCCTCGTCGATCGCCCGCGCCCAGATCGCGACGGTGCCGTAGAGGTCCTGCTTGTGCCAGGACATCTCCTTGAGCGACGCCACGCAGTCCCGGCCGTCGCGCACCACATTGATGATCTGCGCGTCCGGGAACAGCCGCAGGATCACGTCGAGGTTCTGCGCGTACGCCGGACGCTTGTCACCCCAGCGCGGCTTGCCGAAGCGTGCCGAATACTGCTGGAAGATGGTGCCCAGCGCGGCACCCAACGTGCCGGGGCCGGCGGTGATGCGCTCGACGATGTCGTCGGCGTCCAGCCCGAGGTCGCAGAACCGGGTCACCTTCCGGTCCACGATCCAGCGGGCCAGGGCCCGGCGGCGTTCGGCTTGCCGCAGATCTCCAAACTGGTGCCGGCGGTAGTAAGCGGACAGCACGAAACGCGTCTCCGGCGGAATCGCGATGCGTGCATGGGCATGCAGCATGAGCTGCATCATCGTGGTGCCCGAACGTGGGCAGCCGACGACGAAGATGGGCCGGCCTGAGTTCACGATCACCTCCGTAGGCCATGAGCGACCTGAGGTAACTTACGAAACCGCGAGCAAGATGTGAACATCAGGTGCGTTCGAAGTCCCATTCAGGGGTTTTCGTCCGATATGTCCGGCGTAGGTGTCACCGGCGTCGCGGACTCGTCCTTCGAACCGTAACCCGCGGTCACGAACCGCAGCCCGGCCAGCAGCAACGCGGCGATCGGCACCGCGATCAGGAACCGGATCAACGCCTCCGTGATGTTGATCTCGTCCAGCACGTACCGGTACCACCCGGGGGCACTGATCAACAGCGCGAAGACGAGGACCGACCACCGGATCATCGCGCGGAGCGGGCCTGACGACGGGCCGGGGCCTGCACCGGCGCAATGTCCGCGGCGATACGCGCGCACAGCAGCGCGGCCCAGGCGTGCGGCGTCGCCGGTTTGCCGTCCATCGAGAAGATGGGCAGATCCAGCCCGAGCACCGTGGCCGGGTCCGAGGTGAGTTCGATGCCGTGCACCACCAGCGCCTCCACCTCGCCGAGCATGCGCAAATGCCGCGCGGTGTCGTTGGTCTTGCGGGTGGCGTCGACCACGGCCCACAGCGCCGTGGCGCCCAGCGCGTCACACATGTCGTTGATCGCCACCGGATTCGTCGCACCCACCGGCGTGTCCATCAGCACGATCCACGGCTTGTCCGAGGCCTGCAGCTTCTCCGCGCGCGCCGCCGCCGCCTCGGGTGTGTGCATGATCCGCGACGAGTGCAGGCCGGTGCCCGACGCAGACGGCCCGGCCAGCAGCAGGCGGTTCTGGTCGAGGCCGGCCTGGGCGAGCAGTTGCTTGGCCATCGGCACGGCGTGGCTCAGCTCGCCGGCGAGCACCAGGACCTCGCCCGGTCCGTCCGGGATGCCGGGTGCGGCCGGGCGCGCGGCCATTGCGGTCAGCACCGCGGCGTACGTGTCGCCGCCGGTGATCTGCTCGGCCATGGTCTCCGGCATGCCCACCGAGATCAGGTTGGTGATGACCGAGTCGGACGGCGTCGGGCGCAGCGCCGGAACCTGCGCCGCCGGTTCCGGCACCGCCAGGTCCGCCGACCCAGGGCGGGCCGGCGACGTGGGGGCGGCCGGCGGCGGAGTCCGCAGCCCGTACGCGGCGGCGGCCGACCGGGCCGGTGTCGGCAACGGCTTCTGCGGCTGGAACGGCGGGATGTCGTCCTCACTCACACCCAGTCCGCCCATCAGGTCCGCCAGGCTCGGCACCGGCGAGAGGCCGCGCCCCTTCTCGCCGTTGACCGGGGAGCCGGTGGCCTGGGCGGGACGGAACGGACGTACCGTCGGCACATCGTCGCGTTCCGAGGTGTCCGCGGGCCGCGGCGCGGACCGGATCGATCCCGCGGTGGCGATCTGGTTGGCCGTGTCCAGGCCGGCCATCAGCTCGGCGAAGGCCGCTCCGGGGTCCGCGATGCGCGGGTGGCCAGCGGGCTCGCCGATCTCGGCCAACCCGTTGAGCTCGTTGTCGTCCGCCGCGGCTTCCGCGTCCCGCATGCCGGCTTCCCGGCTGGACTGCAACTCCGGCGCCCCGGACAGCCGCGGTCCCGCACCGTGCCGCGGTCCCGCACCGGAGCGGGCCGGTTCCGGCATCCCGGACGGCGGCGGCGTGGCGAGTCCCGGCCGTCCGTTGCCGACGGCCGGTCGCTCCTCGGGGGCGATCCGATCACGGGACTCGGCACGTTCCAGCAACTGTTCCAGCGAGCTGGGCCCGGAGGCCGCGCCCCGGGCCGCCGCGGCCCCGGGCGCCACGGGGCGGCTCGCCGGCTTGCGCGGTGGCGCCTTCCGTTCCTCGCCCGGATCCGGCACCTCCACGGACAGCTCGTAATGCTGCTTCGCGAAGAAGCCCCCGATGCCGCCGGTGCGCACCTTGTCCGCCGAGATGATCCGAACCCCGGCACCGTACTCATCCCGGACCTGGGCCAGCAGCGGCTCGATGGCCGGCCCCTCAAGCAGCACCCGCGTAGGCACCGTTCACCACCCCCATGGTCTCGATCTGTGCGGTGGAACCAGAGATCTCCGTGTACGACAACACCTGCACCCGACCGGAGCCGGCACGCAGCAGGCGCATCAGCGGCAGCCGCAACTGCGGCGAGCACGCCATCACCGGCGTGATGCCCTGCTGTTCGGCGGCTTCCACGAGCCGGTTGGCCTCGCTGACGACGGCTTCGGCGCGCATGCCGTCGATCGCCATGAACACCCCGGAGTCACTGGGCCGCAGGGACTCCAACAGCCCCTGCTCCAGCATCGGTTCCAGGGTCACCACCGCCAGGCGTCCGCCGGAGGCGTACTGGGCGGCGATGGCCGGGCCGAGCGCCGCGCGGGCCGCCTCCACCAAGCCGTCGTGGTCGGCGGACAGCTTGGCGCGCAGCGACAGCGCCTCGAAGATGCGCACCAGGTCCCGGATCGGCACCCCCTCGTCGAGCAGGGCCTGCAGCACGCGCTGAATCTGTCCGAGGCTCAGCAGCGACGGGGTCAGTTCCTCGACCACCACCGGATGCGTGCGCTTGACCATCTCGGTCAGCGCGCGCACATCCTCGCGCCCGAGCAGTCGGCTCGCGTTGCCGCGCACCACCTCGGCGAGATGCGTGATGATCACGGACGCCCGGTCCACCACCGTCGCCCCGGACAGCTCCGCCTGGTAGTGCATCTCGGCCGGCACCCATTTGCCGGCCAGGCCGAACACCGGTTCCACACCGGCCCGGCCGGGCAGCGCCTGCAGGCCGTCACCGATGGCGAGCACCGTGCCGGGCGGGGCCTGGCCGCTGCCCGCGTCCACCCCGGAGATCCGGATCGCGTACGAGGAGAGCGGCAGGTCCAGGTCGTCGCGCGTACGCACGGGCGGCATCACGATGCCCAGTTCGAGGGCCATCTTGCGGCGCAGCGCGCGGACCCGGTCGAGCAGGTCCCCGCCGTCGGCGTCCACCAGGTCGACGAGGTCCGGCGAGAGGGCCAGTTCCAGCGGGTCGACGCGCATCTCCCCCATGAGCTGGTCCGGCGAGTCCGGCGCGGGCATGTCGACCTCGGCCATGGCGACGTCGGGCTCCGGCTCGGGGTCCTTCATCCGCTGCGCCACGATCAGTGCGACCGCGCCGACCACGAGGAACGGGATCTTCGGCAGGCCGGGCACCACGCAGAGGCCGAGCGCCGCGCCACCGGCGATGCGCAGCGCCAGCTTGTTCTGGCCCAGTTGCTGGGTGACGCTGCTGCCCATGTCGCCGGAGGTGGCCGAGCGGGTGGTGATCAGGCCGGTGGCCACCGACAGCAGCAGCGCGGGGATCTGCGACACCAGGCCGTCGCCGACGCTCAGCAGGCTGTAGTGGTTCATCGCATCACCCGGCGACATGCCCTGCTGGAGCATGCCGACGCCGAAGCCGCCGACCAGGTTGATGACGGTGATGATGATGGCCGCGATCGCGTCGCCCTTGACGAACTTGGAGCCACCGTCCATGGCGCCGTAGAAGTCCGCCTCGGCGGCCACGTCGGCACGCCGCTTCTTCGCCTCTTCCTCGTCGATCAGGCCGGCGTTGAGGTCGGCGTCGATGGCCATCTGCTTGCCGGGCATGGCATCGAGGGTGAACCGGGCGCCGACCTCGGCAACCCGTTCGGCGCCCTTGGTGACCACCACGATCTGCACGATGATCAAGATCAGGAAGATCACCAGACCGATGATCAGGTTGCCGCCGACCACGAAACTGCCGAACGCGTGGATCACCTTGCCGGCGTCGCCGTCGCGGAGCACCAACCGGGTGGCGCTGATGTTGAGCGCGAGCCGGAACAGCGTCATCACGAGCAGCAGAGCGGGAAAGACCGAGAAGTCGAGCGGCTTCTGCACGAACATGCTGACCAGCAGGATGAGCAGGGCGCCGGTGATGTTCAGGGCGATGAGCATGTCGAGCAGAAGGGTCGGCAACGGCACGACCATCATGACGATGATGCCGATGACCCCCACGGGCACGGCAAGCTTGCCGAGGCTGCGATTCTTCACGGCACCCTCCCTCTTCCCCGATAATCCCCCGATCGTGGTGGTGATGTGAGGAAATCTCCCAGATCAGCCGTTATGCGTTTCTCCCCCGCCCCACCACGTCTCCTCCGGCTCAAGCGGCCGCCGGGTTCCGGTGCAGCCCAGCCGCCGACCCCCGTGTCTTCAGGCTCATCACGAAGGCCAGCACCTTGGCCACCGCGCCGAAGAACTCCGCCGGGATCTCCATGCCGACGTCCACGCTCTTCTCCAGTGCGCGGGCCAGCGCCACGTCCTGCACGAGCGGAATGCGGTTCTCGGTGGCCAACTCGCGGATCTTCTGCGCCACCGCGCCCCGGCCCTTGGCGATCACCCGTGGGGCACCCCGGTCCGGTTCGTACCGCAGCGCCACCGCCACATGCGTCGGGTTGACCAGCACCACGTCCGCGCTCGGCACGTCCGCCATCTGACGGCTGCGGGCGATCGCCATCTGCTTGGCCCGGATCTGCCCCTTCAGGTACGGGTCACCCTCGCTGTTCTTGTGCTCCTGCTTGACCTCTTGCTTGGTCATGCGCAGACGCTTGTTGGTGCGCCGCCGCACCACCACGTAGTCCGCCAGCGCCATCACGATGCCGGCCACCGAGGCGGAACGGATCAGCGACACCACCGCGTCGCCGAGAACGCCCAGCAGCGACCCGAGCGGCACACGCCCGGCGACCATGAGCAGCGGCACGATGTCCTTCATCGTGTAGTACAGAATGCCGCCCAGCACGGCGGTCTTGATCAGTGCCTTGGTGCCCTCCCACAGGGACTGCGGGCCGAGCAGCCGCTTGAACCCGGGGAACGGGTTCAGCTTCTTGAACTTCGGAACGAACAGCTTGGGGGCCACCCGGATGCCGCCCTGCGCACCGGCCGCGGCGATGCCGACCACCATCATGGTGAGTGCCAGCGGCAGCACCGCCCACGCCGCGCCGATCAGGCCGTCCTTCAGGATGGTCAGCGTCACCGCCGGGTCCGGGTCGACGATCACGTCGGGTACCTTGTCCATCACCGCGTGAGCATTGTCCATCGCCGAGCTCATCGAGTGCGGGAGAATGATGCTCGCGGCCAGCATTCCGAACCAGGCGCCGACGTCCTGGCTACGGCCGATCTCGCCCTCGCGTTTGGCCTTCTTGAGCCGCTGCGGAGTCGGCTGTTCGGTCTTCTCTCCGGCCACCGGTGCCCTCCCCTCGGCGCGATCGGGCTCCCCTTCCCCCTTCGGCCCGACGGCCAAGCCGCTGAGCTGCTGATCTGCGCCCGGCAGCGGTGGGGGTCAGGGCGAGGTCAGCCCCACCACCGCGGTCACCGCCCGGTCGACCAGGTTGTCCACCGTGCCGGGCAACACCGTGATCGCGGTGCCGACCAGCGCGAGCACCAGGAAGATCTTCGCCGGAAACCCGAGCTGGAACGCGTTCAGCGCGGGCGCGACCCGGTTGAGCAGACCGAACGCGGCATCGGTGAGGAAGAGCACGGCGATCAGCGGCCCGGCGATCTGCAACGCGGCCAGGAACATGTCGGCGATCCCGTGGGTCAGCAGGTCGGTCAGCGTGGACAGGGAGATCGACGCGTCCAACGGGAGCGTGCGAAAGGTTCGGAGGAACCCGCGCAGCACCAGTTGATGGCCTTCGGTGGCGAACAGCAGGGTGACCGCCATCAGGTTGTAGAACCGCCCGAACACCGAGCTCTGGTTCTGCGAGAGCGGGTCGTACGCGGTGGCCAGCGTGAAGCCGCCGAACAGGTCCAGCAGGTCCCCGGCGGCCTGCACCGCGGAGAAGAACAGCAGGGTGACGAACCCCAGCGCGGCCCCCACGAACACCTGCAACGCCGCGCTGGCCACCAGGTCGGCGGTGGTCGTCGGGGGAACACCCTCCCGCAGGTACGGCAGCATCGGCAACGCCAGCCCCACCGACAACAGCGCCTTGACCTGCGGCGGGATCAGCCGCGACTGGAACGGCGGGGAAACCATCATCCACGCCCCGGCCCGGACCGCCCCCAGCATGACGGCGATCAGGTCGGCAACCGGGACGTCCAGGTTCACCGGTACGAAGCCACCAGTGCGGTGATGATCAGGCCCCAGCCGTTGACCAGCACGAAGAGCAGCAGCTTGAACGGCAGCGACACGGTGACCGGCGGCAGCATCATCATGCCCAGAGACATCAACGACGCGCTGACCACCATGTCGATGATCAGGAACGGGATGAAGATGACGAACCCGATGATGAACGCCTGACGCAGCTCGGAGAGCACGAACGCGGGGATCAGCGTGGTCAGCTCCACGTCGTCGCGGTTGGTCGGTTGTTCCCGGCCGGACACCTTGATCATCAGCGCCAGCTCGTCCGGGCGGGTGGTCTTGTACATGAACTCGCGCATCGGCTGCACGCCGTCGCGGAACGCCTGCGACTGGCTCTTGTCGCCGCGCAGGTACGGCTGCACGCCCTGCTCGTTCACCTGCGAGAGGGTCGGGCTCATGATGAACAGGCTGATGAACAGCGCCAGCCCGGCGATGACCTGGTTCGGCGGCATGCTCATCATGCCGAGCGCGTTGCGGGCGATGCCCAGCACCATGAACACCTTCGTGAAGGCGGTGGTCAGCAGCAACACCGCGGGCGCGACCGAGAGCAGGGTCAGCCCCAGCACGATGACCAGCGAGGTGGCCGGCTTACTGCCGTCCGGCTGGGTGCCGTCGATGTTGACGTTGATCGAGCCGCCGCTGGGCGAAACGGTCGGCGCGGTCGGCGGCGTGGGCGGTGCCGGAGCGGCCGACGCGGACGCGCCCGGCAGCAGCACGCAGGCCACCGCGAACGCGGCGACCAGCATGGCGAACATCCGACGCACGGTCAGTGCCTCGTGGTGCGCTCGCGCAGAAAGTCCATCGTCGCGCTCCACGTCCGGGGCGAGAGAACGGAACCCTCCAGACGCTCGCCGCCGAGCGGGACCGGGTCGCGATGCTCCGCTACGGGCTTCTCGAACGCCGGCAGATCCGTCTCGCCGAGCAGGCTGACCTGATGATCGGTGACGCCCACGATCAGTGCCCGGTCCGCGACCTGCACCACCGCCACCGCGGCGCCCCGGGTCAGTTGCTGGCGGTTGAGCACGGCCAGCGATCCGGCCTGGCCTTTCGCGCCCAGCGGCCGGCGCACCACCTTCGCCAGGCCCCACATCAGGCCGAAGACGATGAGCAGCGAGAAGCCGATCCGCAGGACGATCTCGATCAAGAGTCACTCCCGCTCCGAACCCGGGGCGACGATCTCGGTGATCCGGATGCCGAAGTTCTCGTCCACCACGACCACCTCGCCGCGGGCGATCAGCCGACCGTTCACCAGCAGGTCGGCCGGGCTGCCGGCGGCCCGGTCCAGCTCCACGATGGCACCGGGAATCAGTGACAGCAGTTCCCGTACGCTCATCCGGGTCCGGCCCAGCTCGGCCGAGACCTCCATCTCCACGTCGTGGAGCATGTCCAGGCCACCACGCATGGCCGCGCCGGCCGACGCGGGGTTCATCGCCCTGCCCTCGGCCGGCCACGGGCTCAACGCCAGCGCCAGGATCGCGCGTACGTCCGTGCCGTCCACCAGCGGCACGGCGATCGCGTCGTCCTTGGCCGCAAGCGCGCTCATCGCCACCGACGGCTCCATCGTCTGGCCCGGATCCAGGACCGTGGGGCCGAACACGCGCGAGGCCGCCTCCAGGGCCGGCCGGACCGCGGCGGTCAGGTCCAGTTCGCCCAGCGGGCTCTCCTTGAGGGCGTCCGCCAGGTCCTGGCCGACCACCACGACGACCTCGCCGGACGCCGCGCCGCTGAACTTCGCGGTGATCGCCTGCCCCTCGGCCAGGGTGTCGGCCGCGGCCGCCATCGGCTCGCCCACGGTGAGCTCGCGGCTGGTCGGCAGCACCCCGAGCGCCGCCTGGGCGGCGTTGCGCGCGAGGGCGAGCTGCGGCTCGGTGAGGGTGAGGGCGGTCATCGGCGGCCAACTTCCTTGGGCGTCTCCGTGGGCGCAGGCACCACCAGGCAGGCGAGCCGGGCACCCTGGTTTCCGGGTACGGCATGGGCGAAGACGGTCTCGTTGACGATCACATCGAGGGGCACGCTGCTCGGATGGCGCAGCGGCACCACGTCGCCGGGACGTAGATCCACGATGTCATCGGTTCGCATGCGGATGGGCTGGAATCGGACAGCTACCTCGATCGGCGCGGCGGAAAGTCCGGCCGTGAGGTTGCGGTGCGACGTCTCCCGCACCATGCGCTCGGCCGCGGTCAGTTCGATGGTCTCCCGCTTCTCCAGCACCGGCAGGATGGTGGTGAACGGGATGCAGATGCTCGCCAGGCACTCCTCGGTGCCGATCTTCATGTCGAAGGACGCCACCACCACCGCGTCGCCGGGCTGGTGCGCGCGCAGGAACTGAGCGTTGTACTCGATGTCGCGCAGCTTCGGGGAGATCTCCACCAGCGTCTCGAACCCGTACCGCAGCTCGCCCAGCATGCGGTCCAGCAACCCACGCAGCAGCGGCATCTCCACCTCGGTCAGCGGGCGCTGCGGTTGCGGCCCGCCGGGGCCACCGAGCATGTGATCAAGGGCGGTCATCGACGCCGACGACGCCATCTCCAACAGCGCCGTCCCGGGCAGCGGGTCGAGGCCCACCACCGCAATCACCGTCGGGTTGGCCAGCGAGGCGACGTATTCGTCGTAGTTGAGCTGCTCGATCGAGGCGAGCGCGACGCTGCTGACCACGCGCAGCCGGGTGGTCAGCAGGGTGCCGCAACTTCGCGCGTACGTCTCGAAGGCGATCTGCAGGGTGCGAACATGCTCGCGGGACAGCTTGATCGGGCGGCGGAAGTCGTACAGCGCAGGGCCGGACCCCCCGTCCCGGCGACGCGACATGCGACCGGGGCGGGCGGTGGAGGCGGACGGCGACTTGGTCACATCGTCCCCATCGGCTCGAATCCCGGACCGCTGAGCCGATGGGGTTGGTCCGTCACCTCATGCGCTTGGCGTCCCTTTTCACCCTCTTGTCACTGAGTCACGAACTGCGTGTAGTACAGGCCCATCACCAAGTGCACTTCTTCGGTGTTGTACGCCTCCTCGATCTTGTGGAGCAGCTCGGTGCGTGTCTTCTCACGGCCCTCGGCCGTCTCCAACTCGCCGATCTCCTTGCCCGTGTACTCGGCGATGCCCAGGTCGATCGCCTCGGTCAGGTCCACCGTGACGCCGGCTGCCTCCTCGGTCATCTGGAGCGCGAAGGCGAATTTCAGGTAGTGCCCGTCCGCCAGGTTGACGGTCAGCGCATCCGTGATCGGCAGGATCTCGCCCTTCACCGGCTCGTGCACCGTCGCCGCATCCGCGCTGCCGCTGAAGAGCGTCAGGTACGCTCCCACACCGCCGCCGGCCAAAGCGACGACCGCGATGATGATGATCATCAGCATCTTCTTGGACTTGGGCTTCTCCGCCCCGTCCTTCTCGTCCTTGCTCATCGATGTCCCCCCTCGTGCTCAGTCGTGCGTGGTGGTCTGGCCGTTGTCGGTACCCAGGTTCGTCTGCTCGGGCTGCACCGCGGCCTCCTGGGCGGCCTCGGCGCTGGTCTGGCCCTTGTGCGGCTGGCTGTCCTTCCCCGCCGCCGACGGCAACAGGGCCGCCTGCTCGGCCGTGAGTGCCGTGGTCACGACCACATCCACCCGCCGGTTCATCCGCACCGAACGCGGGTCCTTCGGGTCGATCAGCGGTTCGGTGTCGGAGTGCCCGACCGCACTGAGCCGGTTCTTGGCCAGCCCATGCCCGTTCAGGTACCGCACCACCGTGGAGGCCCGTGCTGCGGACAACTCCCAGCCGCTCGGGTAGTACTTCGTCTTGACCTTGAGCTGGTTGGTGTGCCCGTCGACCTGAATGTCGTTGGGCAGCTTGGCCAGCACCGGCGCGATCGCGTCGAGGATCTTCGCACCGCCCTTGCGCAGGACGGCGCGGTCGCCGGCGAAGACCACCTCGTTGGTCACGATGGTGACCACCAGGCCACGCTCGTCGATGGTGAACAGCACCTGGTCGCGCAGTTGAGCGTTGGCCAACGCGTCGGAGATCTTCTGCTCGATGATCTTCAGGTTCGCCACTTCCTTGGCCGCCTCCTCGGCGTTCTGGGACGCCTTGAGCCGGCCCTCGGCCCGCACCGCTCGCTCGATCGCCTCGCGCTGCTCCTTGCTCATCGTCAACTCGTCGTAGTCGCCCACCTTGGCACCGGGATCGATGGAGACGATGTCGGCCTTGCCCGCGCCCTCAAGGATGGCCGGCGCCCCGTCAAAGGCGGCACTCTGCGAGCCGAACCCCGCCGACAGGCTGGAGGCCAACTGGGCCAGCTTCTCCTTGTCCACGTTGCTCATCGAGAACAGCACCACGAAGAGGACAAAGAGCAGGGTGAGCATGTCCGCGTAGGACACCAGCCACCGCTCGTGGTTGACGTGCTCCTCGTGCTCCTCGTGCCCGCCCTTCTTCTTGCGGCCACCGCCGCCGCCACCGCTCATCGGGTCACGCCGCCTTCTTGCCCGAGGCGGCCTCGGCCGACTTGAGCGCGTCCGGGGGCAGCAGGCTGCGCAGCTTCTGGCCGACCAGGCGCGGGTTGGAGCCGGCCTGGATGGCGAGCACGCCCTCGATGACCAGTTCCATCTCGTCGACCTCGATGCCGGAGAGCCGGCCGAGGCGGGCCGCGATCGGCAGCCACATCACGTTGGAGCTCATCACGCCCCACAGGGTGGCGACGAACGCCGCCGCGATGGAGTGGCCCAGGGTCTCCGGCTTGTCGAGGTTCTCCAGTACGTGGACCAGGCCCATGACCGTACCGATGATGCCGATCGTGGGCGCGTAGCCGCCCATGTTCTCGATGATCTTCACACCGGCCTTGTCGGCCTTCTTCTTCGCGGCGATCTCGGCGTGCAGGATGTCGTGCAGTTCGTCCGGGTCGGTGCCGTCGATGGCCAACTGCAGGCCGCGCTTGAGGAACGCGTGGTCCACGGTCTTGATCGCGTCCTCAAGCGCGAGCAGTCCCTCGCGGCGGGCCCGTTCGGCCAGCTTGACCACGTCGTCGACCAGCTTGTTGGGCGGCGCCACCTTGGGCAGGAAGGCTTTCTTGAGGGAGCCGATGAGGCCGATGGTGTCCTTCAGGACACCGCCGGCCATCGCCGCGCCGATCGAGCCGCCGAAGACCAGCAACATCGCCGGGAACAGGATGATCGAGCCGGCATGACCGCCCTCAAGCGCCTGCACGACGAAGACGATGACGAAGGTGGCACCGATCCCGACAAGGGTGGCGATGTCCATCAGCGTTCCTTCCGGTGAAGCTGGACCACCGTGGCGTCCTGCTCATCGATCTCGGTACGGGAGTCCGCCGCCCACTCGCCCTCCAGCCGACTGGCCTGGGCGATCAGCGACGCGCGGTAGTGACGCACCGAGTCGATGAATTCGGGCACCGATTCGGCGATCACGTACTTGGTGCCGTCCACCAGCGTCACCACCGTGTCGGGCGTGCAATCGGCCCGCTCGACGAGGTCGGGGTTGATGGCGAACACGGCGCCGTTCAGGCGGGTTACGAGGATCACGACGTCCGTCCTTGGTGGGTCTGCGGCTGGCTCGACGGCCCGTTCCGTCACCTAGCAGTTCGGCCTGGGCGCGTTGCTGATGAGCGCGCCGCGGTGGCGATCAGGGTGCGGCAGCGTGGGCATATACGCAGGCCGGGGCGGGTGACGGACCCGCCCCGGCCGTTACCTCATGGGTCAGCGCTTGAGGTTGACAAGCTCCTGCAGGATCTCGTCGGAGGTGGTCAGGATCCGGCTGTTGGCCTGGAAGCCGCGCTGGGCGATGACCAGGTTGGTGAACTCCTGCGCCAGGTCGACGTTCGACATCTCCAGCGCACCGCTGGTGACCATGCCGAAACCGGCCGTGCCGGCGGCGCCGATCTGAGCCAGGCCGGAGTTGACCGTGCTGCGGAACATCGAGTCGCCGATCTTCTCCAGGCCGTTCACGTTGTTGAAGTTGGCCAGCGCGATCTGGCCCAGCGTCTCCTTCAGGCCGTTGGAGAACACGCCGACGATCTGGCCGGTGTTCGAGACCGTGTAGGTGCTGAGCACGCCGGCGCCGGAGCCGTTGGAGTTGCTGACCCGTGCTTCGGTGAGGCCGCTGAAGTTGGTGAGCGCCGCGGTGTCGAAGGTGTATCCGCCGACCGTCTGGCTCGCCAGGGCGGCGGTGCCGTCGGCGTTGAAGTCGATGTTGGCGGTGGAGCCGTCCGGCAGGTCCATCTGCCAGGTGTCCGCGTCCACCTTGGTGAAGGTCGCCACCATCGACTGCGCCGCGCCGTTGGTGTCGATCACCTTGATCGGGATCTCCTTGATGTCGCCGGGCAGGGCCTCGTACGAGAAGTTGCCGGTCAGGGTGATCTCCGTGGTGGCCACCGGGGCCAGGCTGATCCCGATCGGCAGCACGATGTCCGCCGGCGCCCCGGCCGAGTTGACCACACCGTTGGTGGCGGTCCAGCCCTGCACGACCTGACCGTTGGGCGTGGTCAGCGTGCCGTTGGCGTCGAAGGTGAACGATCCGGCGCGAGTGAACAGCTCCTCGCCGTCGGCCCGCACGACGAAGAAGCCGTCGCCCTGGATCATCATGTCCGAGGACTTGCCGGTGACCTGTGCGGCGCCCTGGCTGAAGTTGCCGTTGATGCTGGCCATCCGGACACCGAGGCCGACCTGCGCCGGGTTGGTGCCGCCGGCCTGGTTCTGCGGCGCACCGGCGGCGGCGAGCATCTGGCTCAGCGTGTCCTGGAAGACCGCCTGGCTGGACTTGTAACCGGTGGTGTTGACGTTGGCGATGTTGTTTCCGGTCACGTCCATCATCTGCTGGTGGGCGCGGAGGCCGCTGATGCCGGAGAACAGGGAACGCAGCATGATCAGGATTCCTTCGTGGTCGTGGTCGTGGTGGGCGTCGGGGTCGCGTTCTGCTGGACTTCCGTGACCTGCGACAGCGGCACATCCATGTTTCCGACCACGAGCGTCGGTTCGCTGTCTCCGTTGAGCTTGGTCTTGGTGACGACGCCGGTGGTGCGCGCGCCGTCGCCGTCGATGTAGGTGACCGTGCGCCCGACCAGGGCGCTGGCGCCGATCAGTTGCTGCGCCTGCAGCATGTCGGCGATCTTGCCGAGCTTCTCCACCTGGGTGAACTGCGCGGTCTGCGCCAGGAACTGGGTGGAGTCGGCCGGGTTGCTCGGGTCCTGATATTTGAGCTGGGCCACGAGCAGCTTGAGGAAGGTGTCCCGGTCCGCGGCGTCGCCGGTGCCGGCGGCGGTGCTGGTCTTGTTGGTGTACAGCGAGGTGGCCGTGCGGTCGACGTCGAACTCCCGGCTCACGGTGCCGTTGATCGGTGAGGTCATCCGGACCCCTCCCCCCGTGTCTGGCGCTGATGTGGTTACGTCCATCAGGTTCGGCGCGCTGGTTCGGGCACTTAGTTGCCGTTCCGGTGCGCGTGTGACTGAGTCGGAGAACCGGGCCGGACAGGCGAAAGGCGGGGCTCCCCGGCGGGGAGCCCCGCCTTTCGCGGGTGTGCGCAGCGACGCCGGGTCAGGGCGCCAGCGACAGCGAGAACTTGCCCTTGCCGTACCGCGCGACCTCGACCATCAGGTCCAATCGCCGACCGAGGGCCAGGAGATGGGCGCGGGCATCGGCGGGCAGGTCCATGCCCGGGTAGACGACCTGGTAGAGCTTGACGTGCGGGGCGCCTTCCCGGTTGAGCAGGCTGGTCAGCACGTTGCACAGCTCGAAGACGTTCTCCGCCAGGTTGGGGAAGAGCTTCTTCTCGTCGATGCTGTCCTCGGCTGCGCCCGCGGGCAGGAGACCCAGCGCGGCGCCGACGTTGGCGGCGAGCGTCAGATCCATGCCTAGGACGCCGTAGATCTTCTGCTGGCTGTCGGTGTAGATGGCCACCGTGGCGGTGGCCAGGTCGGCCTGCGCCATCGGGTCGCCGGGACCGACGCTGACATCGCGGCCGAGCAGGTCTTCGAAGAGGTTGCGAACGGTGTGCGAGCCGGGGATAACCGAGGTGTCGGACATGTCTATATCATCCCAGAATTGGTGAGAGGACCTCGTCGAAACGGTCCGCCGTGAACGGCTTGACGATGAAGAAGGCCGCCCCGGCGGACTCTGCCTGCTGCTGCATCTCCGGCGTGCACTCGGACGTGACGAAGCCGAACTTCACGTCGTTGCCGGCCGCCCGCAGCTTGCGCAGCACGTCGACGCCGGTCATCTGCGGCATGTTCCAGTCCGAGATGACCAGATCGGGCTTCTCCGCGGTGGTCTTGTCCAGCGCCTCCTGGCCGTCCGCGGCCTCCACCAGGTCGTGGTCGCCGAACCCGGCCTGGCGCAGCGTCCGCGTGACGATCTGCCGCATCACCCGGCTGTCGTCGGCAATCAAAATCTTCATGCGGTCTTCTCCTGCTTCACGTCGTTGGAGCTACGCCACATCGAGATGGAGACCGGCTCGCCCTCCCACGTGCCGTAGAGGCCGCTGATGCGTTCCGCGCTCGGATACTTGGTGGCAGCCTCCGGCGCGAGCACCACCTGCGGCAGGGACAGCATCGCGCCGGGCGGCAGCATCGCCTTGACGTTGCCGCCGACGATGTTCGCCAGCTCGCCCAGCACGTCACTCAGATCCGCCTCGCTGACCTCGTCCATCTCCATGGCCAGGAATGCGGCGGCGGCCCGACGCGCGGCCGCGGTGGAGGACGCGTACACCACGTGCCCACTCCACGAGCCGGTGATGGACACCGACGAATGCACCTCGGACGGCTGGCTCTCGTCATAGGTCGGAATCAGCGGGCTCACGCCCTCCGGATCCAGGTAGGACACCCATACCTGTTCCACCATCTCGGCCAGCTCGGCCTCACTCACCACAACGTCGACGCTCATGAGCTCGCTCCGGTCGGGACGAGGCCCAACAGGGCCAGTTTCTCCACCATCGCCCCTTCGGTGAAGGGCTTGATCACGTACTCGTGGGCACCGGCGGCGAGCGCCCGGACGATCTGGCTCTGCTCGCTCTCGGTGGTGACCATGACCAGGGTCATCTCCCGGAGCCGAGCGTCCGAGCGCACGTTGGTCACGAACTCCAGCCCGTTCATGTTGGGCATGTTCCAGTCGATGAGCGCCAGCGCGGGCACCGCATCCATGCCCGCGAGCAGGTCCAGCGCCTCCTGGCCGTCACCGGCCTCGGACACCTCGAAGTCAAGTCGCGCGAGGATCCGCTTGAGAATCATGCGCATCGCGCGAGAATCGTCGATCACCATGGCGTGCATCGCGATCTCATCCCCTCCCCGCAGCGCCGACGGACGCCGCGCTCCGGACTCGGTAGGCAGACGTCCGGCCGGCCGTCACCCGCTCATAGTTGTCATCCACGCCGATCGTGGTCTCGGCCGCTCCGAGGAACAGCCAGCCGTCGGGACGAAGCAGGCGTGCGGCGTTTCGCAACACTGATCTCTTCGTCTCGACGTCAAAGTAAATGAGGACATTGCGCAAAAAGATGACATCAAACGGCGCTAGCGATGGCAGGGGCGACGTCAGGTTCATCAGCTTGAAGCTCACGTTGCGGCGCAACGACGGCGCCACTCGCCAGTGCGCGCCGGCCCGCTCGAAGTACTGCACGAGCTGCGCCGCCGGCAGGCCCCGGTTCACCTCGACCTGGCTGTATTCGGCCGTCTCGGCACGCTTGACCATCTCGGTGGAGATGTCGCTGCCCATGATCTCGTAGGACCATCCCGGCGGCAGCGCCTCCTGCAGCGTGATGGCCAGGCTGTACGCCTCCTGGCCACTGGAGCTGGCCGCCGACCAGAGCCGCACCTTGCGCGTCGACGCACGGGACTTGACCAGTTGCGGCAGCACCACGTCGGTCAACGCGGTGAACGGCTCCCGGTCCCGGAACCAGGAAGTCTCGTTGGTGGTCAGCGCGTCCACGATCTTTCGCTGGTACGCCACGTTCGGCCGGCGTTGCAGCTCGGCGAGCAGCGCGGCGACGCTCTCCGCGCCGACCGCCCGGGCCACCGGGATGAGCCGGGCCTCGACCAGATACTCCTTGCCGGGTGCCAGCACGATGGATGCCTCTCGCCGCACCAGCGTGGAGACGTACTGGAACTCGGATGCGGACAGCGGCATCAGGCCACCACCGCCGATCGCCCGGTCTTGACCCGGCTGAGCAGCGCGGAGGCGATCTGCTCCAGCGGTTGCACATCGTCGGCAAGCCCGGCGGTCACCACCGCGCCCGGCATCCCCCACACCACCGAGCTCGCCTCGTCCTGGGCCAAGATCTCGGCACCCGCCTCACGCAACACTCGAGCACCATCCCGTCCGTCGTATCCCATTCCGGTGAGCACCGCCGCGAAGGCGGACGCCCCGTAAATCTGCGCCACTGAGCGGAACATCACGTCCACCGCCGGTCGGCACGAGTTCTCCGGCGGTGCCCCACTGAGCTGCGTCATGATCGCCGTGCCCCGGCGGTGCAGCACCAGATGCTTGTCACCGGGGGCGATGTACGCCCGTCCCGGTGCCAGCTCCATCCCGTCGGCGGCCTCGACCACGGTCAGCGCCGTGCTGCGATCAAGTCGCTCGGCGAACATGCGGGTGAACACCGGCGGCATGTGCTGCGTGACCACGATCGGCACGGGCAGCTCCGCCGGCATCGCTTGCAGCACCTTGGTCAGCGCATCCGGTCCGCCGGTCGAGGAGCCGATGGCGATCAGATCGATTCGGCCCTGCGGGCCACGGCGTGCCGGAGCGCGTCCCGGCGGCTTCGCGGGCCCGGGGCGTACCGGAGGCGACCCGGTGCGGCCCGGCGCAGCACCGAGCGTGCCCGGCCTTGCCGGCGCCACCGCCGGCCCAGCGGGCCGGCGCAGCGGACCCGTGGCCAGCCCCGAAGGCCCGCCCTGCGGCTTGCCGGCCAGCGCATGGATCTTGGGAACCAACTGTTCCCGCACCGCGGCGATCGACTGGCTGATCGATCCCACGTTGCTGGGCTTGGTCACATAGTCCGTCGCCCCGGCGGCCAGCGCCTCCAGCGTGGCGCTGGCCCCCGCCGCGGAGAGGGTGCTGAACATGATCACCGGAATCCGCGGATGCCGCTTGCGGAGCTCCTTGACGGCGGCGATGCCGTCCATCTGCGGCATCTCGATGTCCATGGTGATGGCGTCCGGCTTTAGCTGATCGATCTTCGCCTGAGCCAGGTGACCATTGGACGCGGTGCCGACCACTTTGATCTTCGGGTCGCCGCTCAGCGCATCGGCGACGAGCTTGCGAATCACCACCGAGTCGTCGACCACCAGCACGGAGATCATCCGAGTGTCCCCTTCTCCCCCAGCCAGCCCGGTCCGAGCGCGGCGACGACGGGTGCGAGCAGCCGGTGTGCCGTGGCCGTGTCGAGCAGGTCGCGGACCACGAGCGCCTGAACCGCACCGCTGAGCAGGTTCCAGACCCCGCCGGCCCGATCCGCCAGCGGGATCGACGCGGTGTCCACGGCCTGCACCAACAGCATCTGCGCCGCGGCAGCGGTGCGGACCCGATCGGACAGATACGCCGCCCACGACGCGGAATGCACCGCGGGAGACCATCCACCGGCATTGCGCCGGGCGTCCTCGGCCGACGCGACCAGCCGGGCCAGTTCGCGGGAGCGCACCGAGCGCAGGCGTTCCAGCAGCGCCGACACCGCGTAGTGGTGCGGCCCGAGATCGATCGGCGAGCCGTTGGAAAGCTGGCGCAGCGCGGCCACCCAGCCCGCACCGAGCCGGCGACGACTGTGCTCGTCCAGCACCTCGCGCAGATAGCTGGCCACCGCGGCGTCACACAACAGCGCGGTGGCCGCCGCCGCCTGTTCGCTCTGCTGAGCGTCCCGTCCGGTGCCGTGCCAGGTCCAGGACATGACGTCGTAGCGGATGCAGGTCAGCAGGGAGTCCACCGAACCGATCGGGGCCCGCTCGACCAGAGCGATGGCCGCGGCCGGGTCGTCCTTCTGCATGCTCTTCAGCGACGGCATTCGACGCGCGGCGCTCTCCACCTCGACCCAGAGCGGGCCGCGCACGCCCTCGTCCGGCAGTCGCTCCGCGAGCACCGGTAGGTCGCCCACCGTCAGCCGCAAACCACGCAGCAGCACCTCGGCGGTCGCCGACCCGCCCGCGAGGCGGGTCAGGTCGAACCCGAGGACGGGGGCGCTGACCAGGCTGTACATCAGGTCGTAGCGCGGTAGGTGTCGACTGCCTGATTCACGTCCAGGGCCAGCATCAGCCGACCGTCCAGCTTGAAGGTACCCACCACCAGCTCCCGGGTGGGGCCGCTGAGTGTGTCCGGAGGCGGCTCGAAGGCGTCGTCGTCCAGATCGACCACTTCACCGATCCGGTCCACCAGCAGGCTGACCGGCTCCCCGTCGCCGCGCAGGATCACGTTCATCACCGGGCCCTGCAACGCCTGCCGAGCCAGGCCGAGTTGCACCCGCAGGTCCACCGCGGCGATCACCTGACCGCGCAGGTTGAACAGTCCGCCGACGGCGGGCGGGGCCAGCGGCACCGGGGTGTACTCGTTGTAGGACAGGACTTCCTGCACGGTGTCGACCTCGACGCCGAACAGCTGATTGGCCACCTCGAAGGTGGCGAATTGCCGGTTCGCCATGTCAGGCCTCCACCAACATCTCGTCGTCCGCGTCGCGGTAGAAGTTCGGGTCCGCGGCGAGGATCGCGCGGCGGATGTCCAGCAGCTCGGTGACCCGCTGCTGGATCACCGCGGTGCCGAGCAGCCCGTCGTCCTCGGCCTCGCGGCGCACGTTGGTGGAGTTCTCCGCGATGTCCACGATCCGGTCCACCACCAGCGCGACGCTGCGGCCGGCCTCGCTGTAGACCACCACCGGGACGGTGTCGCTGTCCGGCTCCTCGCTGTAGGTGCCGAGCACATGGGAGAGCCGGAACAGCGGCAGGATCTGGTTGCGGTACTGGACCACTTCCCGGGAGCCCGCGTGCTCGATCTTGTCGCGCGGGAACTCCTCCAGCCGGGTGACCGTGTCCAGTGGGATCGCCAGCCGGCGTTCGCCGACCGCGGTGATGAGCAGCCGCTCGCCCGAGCCGGTGCCGCCGGACCCGCGGGAGGTGCCGGTGGCGTTCTCCCGTTCGGAACCCACCGCCAGGTGGGAGCGGCGGGCGAGGGAGGAGACGTCGAGGATCAGGCCCACCTTGCCGTCGCCCAGGATGGTCGCCCCGGCGTACATGCCGATGTCCTTGAATCGGCTGTTCAGCGCCTTGACGACGACCTCTTCGGTGTTCAGCACCCGGTCCACCACCAGGCCGAAACGACGGCCGTCGGCTTGCAGCACCATGATGTAGACGCCTTGGTCGCCGCCCACGTCCAGGCCGAGCGCACGGTCCAGCCGGACCAGCGGCAACAGCTTGCCGCGCAGCCGGTACACCGGGGCGCCGGAGGCGTACTCGATCTTCGTGCTCTGGCCGTCGATGTAGACCAGCTCCAGCACCGCCACCTGCGGCACGACGTAGCGCTGGTCGCCGCAGTCGACGGTGAGCGCCTGGATGATGGCCAGGGTGAGCGGGATGGTGAGGCGCCATGTGGTGCCCTCGCCCAGCGTCGAGTCCACGCTGACCGTGCCGCCGATCCGCTCGATGTTGGTCTTCACCACGTCCATGCCGACGCCGCGGCCGGACACGTTGGTCACCTTGGCCGCGGTGGAGAAGCCGGGCTGGAACACCATCGCCATGATGTCCCGCTTGTCCATGCCGGCGATCTGTTCGGCGCGCAACAGACCCTTCTCCACCGCCTTCGCCGCGATGCGGTCCACATCCATGCCCGCACCGTTGTCGCCGACCTCGACGGCGACGTGCCCGCCCTCGTGATAGGCGCGCAGGGTGAGAGTGCCCTCCGGGTCCTTGCCTGCGGCGGCGCGGCGCTCGACGTCCTCGATGCCGTGGTCGACGGCGTTGCGCACCAGGTGGGTCAGCGGGTCCTTGACCGCTTCGAGCAGGCTGCGGTCGAGCTCGGTCTCCTTGCCCTCCATCACCAACTGGACCTGCTTGCCGAGCGAGCTGCTCAGGTCCCGGACCACGCGCGGCAGCTTGGACCAGATGTGGTCGATCGGCTGCATGCGGGTCTTCATGATGCCTTCTTGCAGCTCACTGGTGATCATGCCGAGCCGCTGCGCGCTGCGCACCAGCCCGGTGTCGCCGAGCTCGGTCACGCCCCGGACCAGTTGGTTGCGGGCCAGCACCAGTTCACCGACCATGTTCATCAGGCTGTCCAGCAGGTCCACGTCGACGCGGATGGTCTGATCCGCGACGCTGCGCTTGGGCGTTTGTGCCTGCAGCGCCTCGGTCACCGCCGTGGGCTGGGCCTTGCCCTCCTCCAGCAGGATCGTGCCGAGCTTGCGCTCGTCACCCTCCAACTGCTGCTGCAGCGCCGAGCCCACGTCGGAGGGCTGGGCCGCGCCGCTTTCCACAAGCATCTCGCCGAGCGGCTTGCGCTGCCCCTCGACGGGCTCCGGCGCGGGCCGGACGGCCTCCGCGGCGGGCGGCTCGGCGGCGACCTCGGGCGTCGCCGCAGCCTCGGCCGGGGCCGCGGCGGCCTCGGTGTCCATCTGCGCGTGGATGGAGCTGATCACGCTCTCCACGTTGACGTCGTCGCTGCCGTTCTCCTCGATCGCGGCAAGCATCGCCCGGACGCCGTCGATGGTGGCCAGCAACGTGGTGATGGTCTCCGGGGTCACCGGTAGCACGCCGTCGCGCAGCTTCGACAGCAGCGACTCCCCGGCGTGCGCCAGGGCTTCCAGGCGGCTGAATGCCAGGAAACCGCTGGTGCCCTTGATGGTGTGAATGGCCCGGAAGATGCGCGAGATCAGATCGCGCGAGTTCGGCTCCTGTTCCAGGTCCACGAGATCCCGGTCAATCTGGTCCAGGTTCTCGTGGCTCTCCATGAGGAATTCGCCGACGATCTCACCAAGTTCTTCCACAGCGCCTGCCTCCCGACGACGTTCCAAGACCCTGATCGACCCGTTGACGTGCTACCTGAGCGCCTTGACCCGACGAGGCCCGGCGACGCTTGCCGCTCAGGTGTCCGCACCCGGCCGGCGGTAGCGGTAACCGAACCCGCGGACGGACTCGATGGGCGAGTCCTCCGGGTCCGACCAACCGAGCTTGCGGCGCAGTCGCAGCACCGCGAACTTGACCCGTTCCTGGCCGATACCCGTCGGGTCGTCCCATGCCTGGGTCAGCAACTGGTTCGGCGACAACACCGCTCCGGCATGCCGCACCAAGGCATTGAGCAGCCGGAACTCGGTGGGCGTCAGCCGCTTCTCGTCGCCCTTGACATAGACCCGCCGTTTGGTCGGGTCGAGGTGCACCAAGCCGTCGTCGTAGACCTGACTGGCCCAGTTGTTCTGCCCGGCCGAGGACCGGCGCAGCAGGGCTTCGACCCGGGCCAGCAGCTCGTTGTTGGCGAACGGCTTGGTCAGGTAGTCGTCGGCACCGCCGCGCAGGCCGCGGACCTTCTCCGCCTCCTGACCGTGCGCGGTCAGCACCAGGACCGGCACGTCGGAGACGTCGCGCAGCCGCTCGAGCACCTGCCAGCCGTCCATCTCCGGAAGGCCGACGTCGAGCACCACCAGGTCCGGGTGTTCGGCATAGGCCTCCTTCAGGCCGGTACGCCCGTCGCCGGCCTGCGCCACGTCGTAGCCCGCGCGGCTGAACAGCAGCCGGAGAGCCAGCGCGATGTCCGGATCGTCCTCCACGACCAGCAGTCGGCTCATGGAGCACCACCCACGTCACCGACGCACGTCGAGATCGTTGAACCCATCGCCCAAACCCCCGTTACGCGCCCATGGGCGCGGCACGCCTGTCGGCGCGCAGGAAACGCGCAGAAGCCGAAATAGCGCTATGTCATGCCCTAAATACGAACAGTCATAGCTTAGGCGTTCTTATCGGCGCGCGTGGCCGGTCCGCGAGGATCACCCGGGCATGGTGTCTCGGAGGGCGGTTCAGAGGGCGCAGTTCACCAGCACCGGCTCCGGGTGCAGGAGGACGCCGAACCGGTCGTGCACGCCGTCGCGGATCTCTCGGGCCAGCGCGAGCAGCGCGCCCGTCGTGCCGGTGCCGCGGTTGGTCAGGGCCAGGGTGTGCTTGGTGGAGATCGCCACACCGTCACCCGCGTAGCCCTTGTGAAAGCCGGCCCGCTCGATCAGCCAGGCGGCCGGGACCTTGACCGCGCCGTCCCCGGCCGGCCAGCTCGGCGGTTCCGCGCCGTCGGCGCCCACCCGGCCGCGCAGCCCGTCCCAGGCGTCCGCGTCGAGCACCGGGTTGGTGAAGAAGGAACCCACCGACCACGTGTCCGGGTCGTCGCGGTCCAGCACCATGCCCTTGCCGGCACGCAGCTTCAGCACGGTGTCCCGCGCCTGGTCCAGCGGGACGCGATCACCCACGGCGACCCCGAGCCGCCGGGCCAGCTCGGCGTAGCGGATCGGCACCGACTCCGCCGCGGCGGTGAGCTGGAAGTCCACCTCCAGCACGACCCATCGCGCGCTGTGTTTGAACACGCTGGTCCGGTACGCGAAGCCGCACTCCGCCGCGGGCATCTCGACGACGCGGTCGGTTTCCCGGTCGTACACGTGCACCGCCACGATGGTCTCCGCGACCTCCTGCCCGTACGCGCCGACGTTCTGGATCGGGGTGGCACCCGCCGAGCCGGGAATCCCGGACAGGCACTCGACGCCGGACAGCCCGCGTTGCACGACGTCGGCCACGAAGCCGTCCCACGGCTCGCCGGCGGCCACCCGCAGCACCACCTCGTCGGCGCGCCGCGCGATCTCCCGCACGCCTCGGGTGCGTAGCAGCACCACCGTGCCGGGGAATCCGTCGTCGCCGATCACCACGTTGCTGCCACCGGCGAGGATCAGGACCGGCTCGGCGGATCCACCGCAACCACGCACCGTGTCGACCAGCTCGCGGGTTTCTGACACCACCGCCAAGGTGCTGGCCTTGCCACCGAGGCGTAGCGTCGTCAGCGGCTCCAGCGAATTGTCACTCTTCACGGATACGGCATCCACGGAATGGGCATTAACGTCGGGCACGGCCTTCACCCTAGGCTCATCCGTCTTTGGCTCATCCGGCGGTCGGCGCCCCAGCGGGAGAATCTGCAATGAACAGACTGCACGCGACGAAGGAGTTCTGGCTGGCGGCGCTGCGCGCCGACGGCCCGTCCCTGAAGGACGCGGTCACCGAGGCCGGGCCCGAGGCCGCCGTTCCCGGCTGTCCCGGGTGGACGGTGGCCGACCTGGTCGAGCACCTCACCGTCTTGCTGCACTGGGTCCGGGAGATCACGCCGCGGGGGGTCATCACCAAGCCGGAAGACCGGGTCACACCGCCACGGCCGCCGTGGTCCGAGGCGCTGGAGTCGCTGCATCGGGAGATGACCGGCACCATCGAGACTCTCGACGCGCTCGACCCGGACTTTCCCGCCTGGACCTGGCCGGCCCAGCCCAAGCGCGCCGGCTTCTGGCATCGCCGGGTGGCGCACGAGGTGGCCGTGCACCGCTGGGACGCGGAGGCAGCCGCCGGACGGCCACGCCCGATCGAGACCAAGCTCGCCGCGGACGGCGTCAACGAGATCCTCGACACGTGGCTGCCCGCCGGCCGCCGGCAGGGCGCGACCGACATGCACGGCGTCGCGCACCTGGTGGCCACCGATGCGGCTTATGAGTGGTTCGTCCGCCTTCGCGGCGCTGGCATCGCCCTGCTGGACACCGGCACGATCCTGGACAGCGACGATCATCACGCGCGTGCCGAGGCAACCGGCACAGCCAGCGATCTCCTCCTCACGCTGATGGGTCGCCAGGGAACGGACGCTCTCACGGTAACCGGAGATCCACGACTGATCGCGGCACTGCGCGCGGGCTGACATCGTCCGGTCCGGAGGCGTTTCGCAACTTTTGGAGGTCCCCCGCGCGAGTTATTCGCCGTACGCTGTACCGGTTAAGTCCGGCCAGATTCTGTCGGCCGGAACGATCGCGCAGGGAGCGGTGAGGCATGACGGCAACCGTCACGTCCGCGACGGCGGAGTCGGGCAGTGAACCGAAAGGGACCGGCTTGGTCTTCCCGGACGATTTCGTCTGGGGTGCGGCAACGGCGTCGTACCAGATCGAAGGCGCAGCCAACGACGACGGCCGCGGATCGTCCATCTGGGACACGTTCAGCCGGACGCCGGGGAGGGTGTTCGCCGGGCACACCGGCGATGTGGCCTGCGATCACTATCACCGGTACGCCGAGGATGTCGCGATCATGGCGGACCTCGGCCTGGCCTCGTACCGCTTCTCGGTGGCCTGGCCTCGGATCCAGCCGGACGGCACCGGCCCGGTCAACCCGCGTGGGCTGGACTTCTACGACCGGCTGACCGACGAACTGATCAGCAAGGGCATTGACCCGGTGGTCACGCTCTACCACTGGGACCTGCCGCAGACCCTGCAGGATCGCGGTGGCTGGACGGTCCGGGAGACCGCCGAGGCCTTCGCCGAGTACGCCCAGATCATGCACGCCCGGCTCGGTGACCGGGTGCGCACCTGGACCACACTCAACGAGCCCTGGTGCTCGGCCTATCTGGGGTACGGCAGCGGGCGGCACGCCCCCGGGATCACCGACCCGGCATCCACCTTCCGCGCGGTGCACCATCTCATGCTCGGGCATGGTCTGGCCGCCCAGGCACTGCGCACGGCGGGTGCGCAGAGCATCAGCATCACGCTGAACCCGAACGCGGTCTATCCGGTGGACGAGAGCAATCCGGCCGACGTGCAGGCCGCGCGCATCGTCGACGGACTGCACAACCGGATCTTCTTCGACCCGTTGCTGATCGGCCGATACCCCGACGACGTGCGCGAACACATGAGCCGGTTCGTCGACCTCGCGTTCATCCGAGACGGCGACGAGAAGATCATCAACGCGCCGATCGACGTGCTGGGCGTGAACTTCTATCAGCCGTCGTACGTCTTCGCGAAGCCCGGCCAGCCGGCGTCGCCGGACGCGCCGGGCACCGAGGGCATCGCGGTCCGGGAACCGGTCGGACCGGTCACGGACATGAACTGGCAGATCGAGCCGGCGGCGCTGACGCGGCTACTTAACCGGATCAGTAACGACTACCCCGGCACCGCCATGTTGATCACCGAGAACGGTGCCGCGTACCCGGACGGGCCGTCCCCCGAGGACGGCCGCGTGCGCGACACGAAGCGCATCGAATACCTCGACGGCCACCTCCGGGCCTGCCATGAGGCCATTTCTCGCGGGGTGGACCTGAGGGGATACTTTGTGTGGTCTCTGATGGACAACTTCGAATGGGCCGAGGGCTATGACAAGCGCTTCGGCATCGTGCACGTCGACTACGCGACCCAGGCACGTGTGCTGAAGGACAGCGCCCGCTGGTATTCGGACGTGATCCGCCGCAACGGCTTGGAGTGATGCGATGGTGACGCGGGAGCGGCCGACCCTTGAGGCGGTGGCCCGGCGCGCCGGCGTCTCCCGGGCGACCGTCTCCCGCGTCGTCAACGGTTCCACCACGGTGGCGACCGCCATCCGGGAAGCGGTGCACCAAGCCGTCGAGGAGCTCGGATACGTGCCCAACCAGGCGGCTCGCAGCCTGGTCACGCAGCGCACCGAGTCGATCGCGTTGATCCTGCCGGAAAGCGCGAGCCGGGTGTTCTCCGACGACATGTTCTTCCCGGCGGTGATCCGCGGTGTCAGCACCGAGCTGGAGGCCGCGGACAAGCAACTGGTGCTGATGATGGCCGGCTCGGCGGCCAGCCACGACCGGGTCGAGCGCTATGCGATGGCCGGGCACGTCGACGGTGTCATGTTCGCGTCGATGCACGGCGCCGACCCGCTGCCGGGCGCACTGGCCCGGCTGGGCATCCCGGTGGTGTGCAGCGGTCGCCCGTTGACCCCTTCCGAGGCGGCGGTGCCCTACGTCGACGTGGACCATTTCGGCGGCGTCACCACCGCCGTCGAACACCTGCTCACCAGCGGCCGGCGTCGCGTCGCCACGATCGCCGGGCCGCAGGACATGGTCGCCGGCATCGACCGGCTGAACGGCTATCGGGCTACCGTCGACCGGGCCGGCATGGGCACGCTCATCGCGGTCGGCGATTTCACCCGGGAGTCCGGTGTGCGGGCGATGGGTGAGCTGCTGTCCACCGACCCGACGCTGGACGCGGTCTTCGTCGCATCCGACATGATGGCGCACGGCGCCTTGCAGACCCTGCGCCGCGCCGGACGTCGGGTGCCCGAGGACGTCGCGGTCATCGGCTTCGACGACGTCGAAATCAGCCGCCTCAGCGATCCGCCGCTGACCACCGTGCGGCAACCGATCGTGGAGATGGGCGGCACCATGGCCCGGCTGATGCTCGGCCTGGTGCGTGGCCGATCGGACGCGACCTCCGCGGTGGTCCTGCCGACCGAGCTGGTGGTGCGTGCATCGGCATGACCCGAGCGCCCCGCCCGGGATCAGGTCGTCGACATTTCCGCTCCGCCGGCACCGGCGCGGCCCGGCCCTACCGACGTGGCGGCCGTGTTGTGCCCGAGGGCGTTCCGGGCGAGCAAGGTCGCCCCGGCCACTGCGGCCGGCATCAGCAGCACCGCGCCCAGCGGGATCAGGAAGCACAGGAACACCGCGACACCGAATCCCAGCGACATGGCCCGCTGCGCCCCCAGCGCCGCGCGGCGATCACGCAGGCGGCGGCCCCGCCGCTGAAACGGCACACCGGTGAGCTCCACCGCCAGCAGCCAGCCACCGACCGCCGCGCCCAGCACCGGCACCACCGTCTGCCCGACGACGGGCAGGAACCCCAACGCGAAGAGCGGAACGCCGAACAGCACGGAAAGCGCGATCAGCCGCACCGAGTCGACCAGGCTCCGCCCGAGCGAGCGCCACCACGGCGTCTCCACCTCGTCCGGCACCCCGCCGAAGCGAGCCTCGACCAGGCCGGAGATCTTCTCGTAGAAGGGGTCCCCGACCAGCAACGTGACCGCGGTGAAGGTGAGCACCCCGAGCAGCCCGGCCACGCCGACGACGGCCACACCAGCCAGCACCCGCACCAGATCGCGCGTGCCGGTGGGCCAGCCGCCGGCGAATCCGGTGAGCCAGCGGGTCAGGTCGGGCAGAAAGACGATCAACGTGATCAGCGCAGCCGCGTAGAGCAACCCGGAGATCAACGCCGGCAGCATGCCGAGGAGCAGCAGCCGTGGGCTCCGGGCGACGAGACCCAACCCCCGGCCCAGCATGCCGGCGCCGGTGACGAATTGCCGTATCGCCGAGACGCCCGCTCGGTCCCCTGCTTCTCCCACGACCCGGGAGCTTATTGCTTCGGCGCCAGCACCGGGGTGAGGGGCGTGGCCGAGGCCGTCGATGCGGGCACCGACGGCGAACCGTGTTCCTCCGGCGCGTCGGTGGTCGGGTCGACGGTCGGCGCCGCGGACGTGGCAGGGGACGGCGACGTGTGTACCGCGGTCGGCGAGGCCGAGGCGGTGACGCGCACTTCCACGGTCGCGGTAGCCGTCAGCCGCCGGACTCGGCCCGCGGGGCCGTGCCGGGCGACAGATCGGGACGGAGACGGCATGTCGTACCCGGCAACCACCGGTTCAGTCGCGACGCCCGTCGTCGGTGCTGGGCCGAGCGTGCCGCGCCCGACCGAGTTGCTGACGACGGAAGCCGGGGTGCTGGCGGAGAAGATCGCCCAACCGCCCGCGATGGCGAACGGCAATCCAACGAGCACGATGCCGAAGAAGGCAGATTGAGGAGAGAAGCGCACGGCAGATACACCGCTGGACGACTGGCCGAGGTTACGGTTCCGGCAGCGACAAATGTTGATCTCCGGCCGACGATTCAGGCGCGCAGGAACCCGGAGATGCTGTCCCGCAGGGTCGCCCGGTCGTTCCACAGCACCGCCGGGCGGTCGTGGATGTCGAGCTCAGCGTGCGGGAACAGGTCGGCGAGGCGGCGTGCCACGTCGAGCGGGTGGACCGGGTCCCCGGCGCATCCGATGATCAGCGCCCGGCCGCGGAACCGTCGCAGCGCCTCATCGTCCGGCACGGCCGGCTCGTCCCACAGCGTGCCGAGCTGCTCGGCCAAGCCGTCGGACTGCAACTGGTCCACCCGTCGGCGCAGGTGACTCCAGCCGGCCGGGGTGTCGCGTGCCGACGGAGGTATCTCCGGCTCGACCGCCTCCGCGATCTCGGCGGCGTGCCCGGACCGCAGGGCGGCGAGCAACCGCTCGAACCGCTCCCCGGCGGCCCGGGGCCGCGGACCGGACAGCGGCGCCGGCAGGTAGAGCACGATCCGTTCGAAGCGGTCCGGCGTCTCGGCCAGCAACCGGCACAGGGCCGCCGCGCCCATGCTGACGCCAAGCGCCCGTGTCGCGCCGCACCGATCGGCGACGGCGCGCAGGTCAGCAGCCAGGTCCGCGAAACTCCACGGGCCGGGCGGCGCGTCCGACCGGCCGTGGCCACGGAAGTGGAAGAACACCCGGCGGCCCGGGACGCCGCTGCCCAATGGGCGCGTGCCGGAGATGTCGGAGGCCAGCCCGTGGGCGAACACCGTCACCGGATCGCCGGCACCGGTGATCAACTGCTCCAGCCGCACGCCGTGCGGCGTCTCCACCGGTTCTGTGGGCGGCGCCGGCAGGGTCGGCCGCCCGGCGCGCGGCCGAGCCCGGTCGGTCCGCAGCACCCGCGGGCCGCCATCCGGAGGAGGCGGCCACCGCAGGTCCCTCACCAGAACCCTTTGCCATCCGAGAGGTCGCGCAGGCCGGGCCGCACATCCAGCAGGTAGATCAGGGCGGCGGCCACCCCGATCAGGCCGAAGATGCCGATCGCACCGCCGCCGACACCCAGCAGGGTGAGCAGGAAGCAGATCGCGAGGATGGCCAGCCAGGCGCCCTTGGGCAAGGTGCCGATCGCCTGGAAGCCGTCGCCGCGTTGCGTCACGCAGTGAATCAGCGCGACGGCTTGCACGATGAGCGAGACAACCCAGACGGCGAACGAGATCAGCCGGGCTACGTCGTCGTAGAAAAGCGGGGCGCTGGCCATGAGAGGGATTCTATGCGTCGGGCCCCGGGATCGTCCGGGGCCCGACACTCGGGTGGCTCAATTGGCCTGCGTGGAAGCCGATTTGGTGGTGCGCTTGCGCGGCTTCGGCGCCGACTGCGCCTCCGCGGCCGCCACCGCCTTCGGCTCCTCGGTGGCCGTCATGTCGGCGTTGACCACGTCGGCGGCCTCGACCACGCCGGTGCCGACCACACGCTCGCCACGGGCGACCAGCGCGGTGTAGGCGGCGACCGCACGGTCGGAGGCGAGCTGGACGAACGCCACCGCTCCGGTGGTCGCGGTGGTGCGCAGCTCGTCGAGGTCGGTCGAAGCGGCGCGCTCGCGCCAGGCGACCGCCCGCGCGTTGGCGGAACCGAGCGACACGGCCGCCCGGCCACTCAGCTCGCCGACCACGCCGGGAAGCTTGCGAAGCTGCTGCACGGCCATGTCACCGGCACCGGCAGCGGCGTAGAGCGGGGCGGGGAAACGGGTCTTGGTCTGCTGGTCGGTCACTTCTTCTCCTCGGAGTCGGGAGCGGTCTGGGGAGCAGGCGCCGCGCCGCCCTCGGCGACGGCGACATCCTTGAGCACGTCGGTGATATCCGCGGCCGGGGCGGGCGCATCGGCATCGGCAGAGGGCGCGTGGCGCGCGTTCTCGCTGCGGAAGGTCTCGTAGATCTGCGACAGCGACTGCTTCTGCGCCATGGTCAGATCGGGATCGACCGCGATCGCGGCCAGCACGCCCGGGTGACCGTCGCTGTCCAGCAGGCCGGCACGCAGATACATCGCCGGGGTGGAGACCCGCAGCGCGCTCGCCAACTGCTGCAACACCTCCGCGCTGGGCTTGCGCAGGCCACGCTCGATCTGACTGAGATAAGGGTTGCTCACCCCGGCCCGCTCGGCGAGCTGCCGGAGCGAGATCTTCGCGGTCTGTCGCATGTCCCGGATGAAGGTTCCGATGTCCTGCGGCAGGTCCTTCGATGTGGCCATGTCGTCGACGGTAGCCGCAGGTGCTAGCTTGAGCAAGCAAAATGCTTGCTCAAGCTAGCGTGAGTCGCCTCACCACACCGACCGCACCTCGCCGACCGGCTCGCCGCCGCCCAGCACCCACTCGCCCGGCCACGGCGAGGTGACGCCCAGCCGCCGCAGCCCGGCCGCCAACACCGGCATCCGCGCCCGCATGGCGCCGTCGGCGATCTTCAGAGCCACCGCGCCCACGCCTGGGACCGCGACCGCGTGCACGCCCTCGGCACCGCCCTTGGCGATCAGGCCGGGCACCGCACCGATCAGCACCGTGTCCTCGGCGCCGGTGCCGGCGACCAGCTCGGGACGCGACCGCATCGCCTCCGCCACCCGGCCCGCCGGCGACCCGGGCACGGCGGTCACCAGGCCCAGGAACGCGCGGGCCAGCCCGGTCAGCGACAGCGCGAACACCGGTGCCCCGCACCCGTCCACCGCGGTGTCGGCGATCAGTTCCCCGGCCAGTTCGGTCACCGCGGCGGCGATGGCCGCCTGCAGCGGATGCCCCGGATCCCGGTACGTCTCCCGGGGCCAGCCGGCCGCGACGCAGGTGGCAAGCATCCCCGCGTGTTTGCCGGAACAGTTGTGCAGGATCGGTTCCGCCCGGCCGCCCGCCGCGTGCCACGGGCCCAGCTCGGCGGGCGCCTTCGGCGCGGCGGGCGGGCAGCGCAGGGCAGATTCGTCCAGCCCGGCGGCGGCCAGCACGTCGCGCACCCGTCGCACGTGGAACGGCTCGCCGTAGTGACTGCCGCTGAACAGGGCCAGATCGTCCGCCTCGCGCGGCACCAGGCCGGCGCGCAGCATGCCCACGGTCTGCAACGGCTTGAGCGACGAACGCGGCAGCACCGGCGACACCACGTCGCCGGCGGCGGCGAGCACAACCCCGGAACGGTCCAGCACCACGACCGCGCCGTGGTGCACGCTCTCCACGAAACCTGAGCGCACCACCTCGGCGACGATCATCGGGCCGGCATGCCCAGCAGCTCACGGGCCTGCGCGGCGGTCAGCGGCGGGCGCAGCGCCAACTGCGCGAACCCGACGGCCCGCGCGACCAGTTGCATGTTCGACTCGACCGGACGCCCCTTCGCGTACGTGAGAGTGTCCTCCATGCCCACCCGCAGGTGCCCGCCGGCGGACAGCGAGGCCAGCATCACCGGGATGGTGCTGCGGCCGATGCCGGTGGCCGAGAACGTGGTGCCCGCGGGCAGGTCACGGATCGCCTGCTCGCACGCGACAAGCGCGGCAGTGGTGCCGGGCATGCCACCCGGCACACCCATCACGAGGTCGACGTGCACATGCCCGCCGTGGGGCAGGCCGTACCGGTCGAGCAAACGCCGCAGGGTGGTGAGCTGACCCAGGTCGAAGATCTCGTATTCCGCAACGACCCCGCGTTCCTGCATCCGCGTGTGCAGATCCACGATGAAGTCCCAGCGGTTCTGGAACACCGCGTCACCGAAGTTGACCGTGCCCATCGTGCAGGAGGCCATCTCCGGTTGCGCATCCAGCACGGCCAGCCGGGCCGCCTCCGGGTCGGTCACCGCGCCGCCGGTGGAGAGCTGCACGATCAGGCCGGTCGACTGCCGCAGCGCGGCCACCGTGGCGCGCAACCGGCCCGGATCCAAGGTGGGCTCGGCGGCGTCGTCCCGGATGTGCACGTGCACGATCGCGGCGCCGAGCGCCTCGCATTCCTTCGCCGTGGCGACCAACTCGTCGAGAGTGACCGGCAGCGCGGGAACGTCTGCCTTACGGCTTTCGGCGCCGGTGGGCGCCACAGTGATCAAAGTCCCGGACACACTAAGAGCTTAGGGTTCGATCAGGGCTGCCGACTCCCCGACCAACAGGCGGGCGTCGTCCGCGACATTGCGCTTCACCACGGCCAGGGCGATCATCCCGAGATCGTGGTGCCGCACCGCAGTGCCGACGAAACCCACCGTCCGGCCGTCGAGCGACACCGGCGTGCCCCGCACCGGAGGCTGATCGGTGGCCACGCCGTCCAGGTGCACCAGCACCAGCCGGCGCGGCGGGCGGCCCAGGTTGTGCACCCGCGCCACCGTCTCCTGGCCGCGGTAGCACCCCTTGTCCAGATGCACCGCGCCGGCCAGGAACCCGGCCTCGGCCGGGATGGTGCGGTGGTCGGTCTCCCAGCCCAGCCGCGGGATCCGGTGCGCCACACGGATCGCCTCGTACGCCCACAGCCCGGCACGCGGGACACCGAGCCGGGCGGCGATCTGCTCCGCGTCGGCCCGCGGGACCAGCAGGTCCACCCCGAGCGGCACCCGCCGGGCCAGTCCACCCTCGAATTCCCGTACGGCATACAGCGCGGTGGGCTCCGGGAGAACCGACCCGGCGGCGAACTTCGGCGGCGGCACCTCGGCGATCCGCGGCGCGCCCAGCCCGGCCACCACGTCGGCCGCGCCCGGCCCGACCAGCGACAACACCACCCGCTCCGGGCCCGCGTCACGCGGTTCGACGCGGGTGAGGAAACGCATCGATTCGAGGTGTTTCAGCAGGCCCTCACCGGCACCCGGCTCGGTGTCCAGCCAGGCCGTGTCGCCGTCCTCGGTGACGTAGGCGTGCTGCTCGATGTGGCCGTGCGGGCTCAGCACCAGCAGTTCCGACCCTTGCCCGGCACGCAGGCCGGACAGGTGTTGGGTGGTGAGCGTGTGCAGCCAGCCGGCGCGCTCCTCGCCGGGCACCGCCAGCACGTCCCGGTGGGACCGGTCCACCAGCCCCACCGCGGTCTCCAGCACACGCTGCTCCCGCATCGGGTCGCCGTAGTGCGCGGCCACGCCGCGGTCCGCCGACGACGGATCCACATCCTCGATCATGACGGTGGTCACGGGCCCTCCCGGTCCTCGCTGCGCTCGGTGCAGTCGCCGCAGACCCCGAACAGGCTGACGTGCCCCACGTCCACCCGGAAGTCCCGCTCGTCCCGCAATTGGTCGGTGACCGGGTGCATCACCGACGTGTCCATCTCGGCGACCGACCCGCAGGTCCGGCAGACCAGGTGCACGTGCTGATCGGCGCCCGTGGCGTGATAGGTCGGCGACCCGTGCGACAGGTGGGTGTGGTTGACCAGGCCCAGCTCTTCGAGAAGTTCGAGGGTGCGGTAGACGGTCGTGATGTTCACGCCCGCGGCACGCTGCCGCACATGCTGGTGCACCTGCTCGGGGGTGGCATGACCGAGCAGGTGCACGGCCTCCAGGATCAGTTGGCGCTGCGGCGTCAGCCGGAGACCGCGCTCACGCAGCATGCTGGCTAGCGATGTGGCGGACACGTGACGAGCATAGTTCTTACGTGTAGCGATCGGCCGGTCGCGCGAGGGCCCGTGCGGACACCTCCACACCGGCGTCGCGCAGCCGCCGCACCAGGGCGTCGCCGAGACCGGTGGCGGGGGTGAGCACACCGCCGGGCGTGGCCGGCAGGTCGTCCCGGTCCAGGATGAGCGCCAGCGCCGACTCGCCGAGCAGCACCGCGGTGGCGGCGTATCCCGGGTCGCCGGTGGCACGGAACCGGGCGGCGTACCGGGCACCCGTGGTCGTGGTGGTGAAGATGTCCATCGCGAAGTGGCCGTTGCGCCGCGTCTGCTCGTCCGGGCCGGTGCCCGGCTTCGGCAGCACCCGGTCCAGCACAAACCGGGTGGGCGGCACGGACAGGCCGACCAGCAAGCCGCCCATGGCGGCCTTCACCCCCGCCGCGAACAGCGGAGACAGCCGTGAGGTGCCCACGCTCATCACCTCGCGATAGCGGAACCGGCGCCCGTACGCCCAGTCGCGCAACGCGTTGCTGCGCCGCACCACACGGGTGTTGTAGGAGGCCATCATGAACGGCGCCAGGGTGCCGCGCAGCGACGGGTCGACGGCTGCGGCGGGCAACGACAGGGCGTCCTCCTGGCGTCCCAGGTCCGGTTCCCGGCGACGGTCCGGGCTCAACGAGTACGGGCTGGCGGCGACCCGGCGCTGTTGGCGATCGGCGCGCATGGCGTCCGCCTGCACCCGGACCGAGTCGATGGTGCCGCCGCTGAAACCGCCGCGCAGCGCGGTCACCACCAGCGTGGTGTCGGTCATCTCGCCGGCACCGTCGGCCGTCACCCGATCGTGCAGGACGTGCACCCCGAGGTCGGAAGGGATGGAGTCGAACCCGCACGAGTGCACGATCCGCGCGCCGGTGCGGCGGGCCGTCTCGTCGTTGTCGTCGATGCTCTGCCGGGCGAACAACACCTCGCCGGTGAGGTCCAGGTAGTCGGTGCCGGCCTGCGCGCAGGCACGAGCCAGGGCTCGGCCATATCTCAAGTACGGGCCGACGGTGGTCACCACCACGCGCGCCGACGCGGCCATCCGCTCCAGCGCCTCCTCGTCGGACGCGTCGGCGACGATCACCGGCCAGTCCACGCCGAGGGCGACGTTGCACGCCTCCAGTTTCCGGGCGGACCGCCCGGCCAGCGCGATCCGGACGCCGTCCGGCGCGTTCCGGGCGAGATGCTGGGCCACGAGCGCGCCGACGAAACCGGTCGCGCCGTAGACGACGATGTCGTAGTCGCTCATCCGCCGACACGCATCAGTCGCGCGGACAGGTGCGGCTTGAGGCTCTCGCCGTTCACCGACATCTCCTGGGCGTACAACAACGCGCCCTCGACGATGCCGAAGAGGCGATGCCCGCCGGTGACGGCGAGCCCGGTGGCGGAGCGGGCCACGCCGGCGGTGGCCATCTCCAGCCGGGTGCCCTCGGCCTCACCCTCGTACAGCTCGATCACCCCGTGCTGGGTGGTGAGGGTGGCCTCCAACTCGTTTCCCGGACGGCCGTCGACCAGCACCGGGCGCCAGAAGCCCACCTCGCGCTCGCCCATGCCGGTCGGCTCGGACTTCTCGTCCAGCTTCCAGATCCGCGACTCGTACGCCAGGAACGGCCGGCCGTCATGACTGATCCGGATCTCCTGGGCGAAGTCGTAGTCCTCCGTCTCCGGGAAGCCGCCCTGGCCGCGCCCGCGCCACAGACCCACGAACGGCAGCAGCCCGAGCAGCGCCGGATGCAGATCCGGCCCTTTCCGCAGGTCATGCGTGTCCTCGTACGGGTACGGGGAGACCGGCGGAGCGTTCAGCCACGGCGGCGGACCCAGCGGGTTCTCGGCGTTCTCGGTCTCGCTGCTCACCAGCGCCCCCTTGCAATGCGCATCGCCAGATATCCCAATCCGCCCGCCAGCGCGCCCAGCCCGGCGACCAGCAGGCTCACGAACCCGATCTCGGTGACCATGGGGAACCATCCTATGCTGACCGCTATGGCACGCCTGCTCGTCGTCAAGGCCACCGCCGGCACGGACGCACCGGAGCGCTGCTCGCAGGCGTTCACCGTGGCGAGCACCGCCGCCGCATCCGGGGTCGACGTGTCGTTCTGGCTCACCGGCGAGTCCGCGTGGTTCGCGGTGCCGGGCCGGGCGCAGACGTTCGTCCTGCCGCACGCCGCGCCGCTGGCCGACCTGCTCGACGTGCTGCTCACCGAGGGCCGGGTGACGCTGTGCACCCAGTGCGCGGCGCGCCGGGCGCTGGGTCCGGACGACGTCCTGCCGGGGGTGCGCATCGCGGGCGCGGCCGTCTTCGTCGAGGAGATCATGCGCGACGACGCCCAGGCGCTCGTTTACTGACCCTGCCCGGCTTTGCTGGCCCTGCCCGGCTTTACCGGCCCTGCCCGGCTTTACCGGCGCGCCCCGTCGACCCGCGGCTCAGCCCGGGATGATCCGCCAGCGCTGGTTCGCCAGGCCCAGATCGGCCCATTGGGTGACCGGCGCCCCGTCCGCCGTGCTCTGCCCGGAGACCTCCAGCACCTTGCCGCTGTGCCGGGCGGTGATCCGGAAGACGCCCGGCCCGGTCCAGCCCAGCCGCCACTGCTGGTTGGCGCCGCCGACGTAGTCCCACTGGTGCACCCGAGCCCCGTCGGCGGTGGACACGCCGTCGACGTCCACGCACTTGCCGTCGTACGCGCTGAGGATCCGGAAGTATCCGGCACCGGCGTCGGAGAACCGCCACACGTGGTCGGCGGTGCCGGTGGCCGGCCACTGAGTGAGCTGGGCGCCATTGTCGCGGGACATGTCCTGGATGGCGAGCACCTTGCCGGTGTGCGTCGCCTGGAGTTTGACCGTGCCCTCCGGGATCAGCCGCCAGTCGTGGTCGGCGGTGCCGTTGTCTGCGAACTGCACCGCGTTCGCCGAGTCCGCGGTGGACATGCCGGACACGGCGAGCACCTTGCCGGAGTTCTTGTTGCGGATCCGCGCGTATCCGTCGCCGTTGTCCACCACCTGCCACAGGTGATCGGCCGTCCCGTTGTCCGCGAACTGCACCACCTGCGCGGAGTCCGCAGTGGACATGTCGGACACGGCGAGCACCTTGCCCGAGTTGACGTTGCGGAGCCGGACGTACCCGTCGCCGTTGTCCACCACCTGCCACAGGTGATCGGCCGTCCCGTTGTCCGCGAACTGCACCACCCGGGCGCTGTCGGCGGTCGACATCTGATCCACGCCGAGCACCTTGCCCGAATGCCGGTTCTGGATCCGGAACGCGACGCCCAGCGGCACCCACGGGCGACCGTCCCCGATGCGCGGGAACGCGGTGATCCGCAGCCGGGCCGCACCCATCGGCAGCAGCGTGACCGTCTCCTCCGGCTCCGCGGACGGGGTCGGGCTGTCCTGCAAGGGCGTGACGATCTGGTCCGAGTCCGCCATCCAGTTCGGAATCCGGCGCGCCGCGGTGGTGATCCGGATGGGCGCGTTCGCCGGTGTGAACGGATCGGTGGCATCGCCCAGTCCGGTGGTCACCGCGAAGCCGCCCATGGTGAGCCCGTAGTTCCACGGCGATCCGGGCCGCACCTCGCTGGTCGGCCAGGTATCGGTGCCGCCGGTCCGGGTCCAGTTCTCGGTGATCGCCAGCGCGAACGTCAGGGCCCCGAAATCGACCGACACCGCATTGTGGTTGCGCGCCCAGGTCCGTGTGCGGGCCTGCATCGGCAGACGGAGCAGCACCCGGTCACCGTCGGTCCAGGTCCGGTCGATCTTCGCGTACGCGGGACCGGCCGTCACCGCGACCGCAGCGCCGTTCACGGTGAGGGCGGGTGTCGTCGCCCAGCCAGGAATGCGGAGGTAGAGCGGGAAGGCGAGGGATCGCGGGGTGCGCACGGTGTAGGTGACGGTGTCGCCGAACGGGTACGCCGTGTCCGCCGCGATGGTCACCGCGGTGCCGTCCGCCACCCGCGCAGTCACCTGTGACGGGCCGTGCAGTTGCGCGACGAGGCCGTTGTCCGGGGTTGCCGCCCACATCTCCTCGACGTAATACGGCCAGCCCATCCCGTAGTTGTGTGGGCAGCACCGGTAGTTGTCGATGCCCAGCATGTACGCCTGCATCGGGAAGCCGTTCTGGAATTGGCCCTGGCTGCCCGCCCGGTCCCGCAACGCGATGCTGTTCGCGCTGGTGATGTAGTGAATGCCGCGCTGCCGGGGGTCGAGCGCCGCGGGCAACGAGTTGAACGCGAGATCCTCGGTGCGATCCGCCCACACCGGATCGCCGGTGATCCGGCCCAGCATCTCGTGGCTGGCCATGAACTCCACGATGCCGCACGTTTCGAAACCCTGCCGCGGGTCACCGAAGCCCGGACGGGCATTCTCATCACCGGCGAATCCGCCGCCCGGGAACTGCCCGTACGCACTCATGATCGAGTCGTAGTCGTGGTAGCTGGCCTGCCGATGCGCCGGGTCACCGGACAGCACCGAGTAGACCGCCGGCTCGCGGAAACCCTGCGCCAGGTTGACGTTGTGCAGCGTAGGCAGGTCGTCCACATAGTTCGCCGAGTTAGCGTGGATCTTGCGGGCCAGGTCGATCAGGAACGCGTCCCCGGTTCGGTTGTAGGTCCAGAACACCACCTCCAGGGTGTCTGCCCACCGATAGCTGCCCCAGCTCTGGCTGAACACCCCGGTGCTGCGGCCATTGACGTACTGAAAGAACTTGGTGAGGAACGGGACCACCCGGCCGTCGCCGGTGAATTCCGCGTACGAGCGAATGGCGTGCAGCATCGGCATGTGCGGCCACAGGTCGGGGCCGTTGTTCAAACTGGTGCGCAACGCCGACGGGCCGAAGAAGCCGTCCGACGCCTGAGTGGCGAGCACGCCGTCGATCCAGCGCTTGGTCTCGGCGATCACGCGAGAGTCGCCGGTGACGTAGCCGAGGCTGCTGAATCCCTTGAGCCAATAGGGCACCTCCTCCCAGCCGCCGATGTTCGGATTGGTCCAGCCCGTATTGTCAAACTGGAGGAAGTGGGATATCTCGGTCATCCGCCCGTTGATGCCGTCCAGTTGGTAGCCGAGTTGCGTGGCGAGCCACCCGCGAGGCTGCACCGAGCCCGGGGGTAGGCGCAGGAAAGCATCGGCGCGCAGGGGAGCCCGGTTGACGACGTAGCCGGACGCCGCTGCTGCGGCAGCGGCCGGCGAGGCGGCGAGCATGTCGGCGACCGTGGCGGCGGCGGGGATGGCGATACTTCCGGCGAGGAACGAGCGACGGTGCACAGCGACCTCCGGGGATGTGCCGGGACGTTCGCTCATGAAAAATAATGTGCGAACTCTTGCGTTACGGCAGCGTAAAACAGGAGATCCACCGATGTAAATCCACCGACCCTCCACTCCGCCCCGTCCCGACGCGGCGGCCCGGGGACGCCCACCCGGCACGCCCCGCCCCGGCGACACCCACCCAGCACGCCCCGCCCCGGCGACACCCACCCAGCACACCCCGCCCCGGCGACACCCACCCAGCACACCCCGCCCCCGCGACACCCACCCAGCACGCCCCGCCCCCGCGACACCCACCCAGCACACCCCGCCCCCGCGACACCCACCCAGCACACCCCGCCCCCGCGACACCCACCCAGCACGCCCCGCCCCCGCGATCTTGGAGTTTGCGGTGCCACATTTCCCCACGAAAGCCCCCTTCCATCCACACAAACCTCAAGATCGCCCCGACGACGGGGGCGATCTTGGACTCTCGGGGAGGTCAAATGTGGACAGATGCCGCGTATGGACCACGCAAAGTCCAAGATCGCGGGGCGGGACGCGACGAGCCCGGGCCGGGCGGGACGGGACGCGACGAGCCGGGACGAGCCGGGACGCGACGGCACGCGACGAGCCGGGACGGGACGCGACGGGGCTGGGCAGAGCGGGACGTGGTGCGGTGCGGCTCAGGCGCAGGAACTGGTCGCGCTCACCCGCAGGCCGCCGTCGCCCTGGGCCAGCACCACGACGGAACCCGCCGGGGTCCGGTAGGCCCACCCCGCCGGTTCCGCACGTACCACGCTCGCGCCGGCGACCAACGGCTGCAGGCTGGCGCCGAGATCCTTCGGGGCGGCCACGGACGGCACCGTCCAGGTTGCCGCGACACCGCCGTCCGGGCAGGCGACCGACTGCGTCCGCGGATTCGCCGGTGCAGCGGCGCCGAGTGCGCGCAACGCGGCGGTCAACGCGGCCGGGGGCGGACCGGGAGCGGGGCCGGCCTCGTTCGGCTTCGCGCCCGCCCCGGGGCGGCATCCGGTGGATACGCGCAACGTCAGCACCTGCGAGTCGACACTGGCGGCAGCATCGATGCCGACGAACACGCCGGCGTCGGCATGCAGCCCGACGCGGCGGCCGGTGGCGGTCGCACCGGCGCCGGCGCGGTAATCGCTCGGCAGCCGTCCGGCGATCGATTGGAGCACCGGCAGCGCGCGCCCGGCGGGCACGTAGACGGTTATGTCGCGAACGGCCTGACGCCCGTCCCGCACCGCGGTGACGCTGCAATTCTGGAACACCGTGTCGCCGAGCACCACGGCACGGTCGGGGCCGTCCGCCGCGGCCATCAGCGCCCCGGTCGCGCGGCGCACCTCCGGCATGGCCGCGGCGATGTCTCGCTGGTCGGCGACGGTGGGCGGGTCGTTGCGCGCGGACCAGACCGCCAGCACCCCCAGCACCGCCACCCATGCCGCGATCAGCACGGGCGGCCAGATCCGGCGGGTACGCCGCGGCGGTGCGGGTGGCGCGTACGGATAGCCGGGTGGCGGGGTCACGGCTGCCATCGTGACACGCGACGCTCGCACGTCCGCGCGGCGGTCAACGGTCGTACCGTACGCCGATCTCCTCGCGGATCGTATCCATCAGGTTCATCAATTCCAGCGTGGTGGCATGCGGCACCAGCGGGCTTTCCCGTTCCCCGGCGAGCAGGCAACGCTGCACCTCCTCGGCCTCGAACTGATAGCCGCCGCCGGCGAACGGCAACTCGAAGGTCTCCGTCGCGCCGCCCCGGTGCAGCTCGAACGACTGCGCACGGTAGAACTCGACCGGCAGCTCGATGCGGCCGGTGGTGCCGGTGATGGTCGCGGCGTTACGGGTGGCGCCGTCGATGCCGCAGGTCAGCGCCGCCACCGCGCCGGACTCGTACCCCAGGAGCATGCCGGTGGTGCGATCCACCAGTTCCGGGGTGAGGTCGGCCCAGGAGCGCACCTGTGCCGGCGCACCCAGGATCAGATGCGCCAGGTGCAGCGGGTAGATGCCGAGATCGAGCAGCGCGCCGCCGCCCAGGGCGGGATTGCGCAACCGGTGTTCCGGCGGGAACGGTCCCTGCAAGCCGAGATCGGCGTGCACGGCGACGACGTCACCGATCGCCCCCGCACGCACCATCTCGACGACCTTGCGGATCGCCGGGTTGCACCGCATCCACATGGCTTCCATCAGGAACACCCCGCGGGTGCGGGCCTCCTGGACCAGGCGAGCGGAGGTCGGCATGTCCAGCGTCATCGGCTTCTCGCAGAGCACCGCCTTGCCGCCGGCGATGCACGCCAGCGCGGCGTCCAGGTGAGCGGCGTGCGGGGTGGCTACGTAGACCACGTCGACGTCCGGGTCGGCCGCCAGCGCATCCCAGCTCCCGTGCGCGCGGGCGAAGCCGTGCCTGTCGGCGAAGGCGGTCGCCGCCTCGGGCGTACGCGAGCCGACCGCGGCGAATTCGGCACCGGCCACATGGGTCAGGTCCGCGGCGAAGGTGGCGGCGATGGCTCCGGTGCCCAGGATGCCCCAGCGGGTCGTGCGGTCAGTCATGATCGCCACGGTATCGCTCCGGGTGGCACCATCGGAGGGTGACCGAGCACTTGCCGTTCCCGCCCGCGCTGGCGCGTCAGGCCCGGGACTTCCGGGGCACGCCCGTGCCGGTGCGCCCGGCCGCCACCGTGGTCCTGCTGCATCCCACGACGCTGCATGTCTATCTCCAGCGACGTGCCGCGACGATGGCGTTCGGCGGCATGTTCGCCTTCCCCGGTGGTCGGGTTGATCCGACCGACCGCCCCACGACCGTGCGCCCGGATTGGGCGCGGCGGCTGGGCGTGCCGGAGGAGCAGGCCCGCGCGGTGGTCGGCGCGGCGATCCGGGAACTGTTCGAGGAGACCGGCGTCCTGCTGGCGGGCCGGGCGGACGAGCCGGACCACACGGTGAGCGATCTGGGCCCGGACGACGGGGAGGCGGACCGTGCGGCGGTCGCGGCGCGCGACCTCTCCATGACCGATCTGCTGGCGCGACGCGGATTGCGGCTGCGCGACGATCTGCTGCTGCCGTGGTCGCGCTGGATCACTCCGGAGTTCGCTCCGCAGCGGTTCGACACGTGGTTCTTCGTCGCTCTGCTGCCGGACGGGCAGCGAACCCACGACGTGTCCGGGGAGAGCGAGGAGACGCGCTGGGTGAGTCCGGCGGGCTCCGCCGAACTGGCGATGCTCCCGCCCACCCGGGCGACGCTGGACTCGCTGCGGCCGCACCGCACGGCCGCCGACGTGGTCGCCGCGGCCGCACGACGCGACGCCGCCACCCCGGTTCACGCACGCGTGGAGGCGACCGAGGACGGCGGCGCCGTGCTGAGCATCGACTGAGACGGGAACCGTCAGCCGAAACGACCGGTGATGTAGTCCTCGGTCTTCTTCTCGCTCGGGTTGCTGAAGATCTTCTGCGTGTCGTCGTACTCGATCAGCCGGCCCGGGTCACCGGTCTTGTCGATGGAGAAGAAGCCGGTCTTGTCGCTGACCCGTGCCGCCTGCTGCATGTTGTGCGTGACGATGATGATGGTGAAGCGGTCCTTCAGCTTGAACATCAGGTCCTCGATCGCCAGCGTGGAGATCGGGTCGAGCGCGGAGCACGGCTCGTCCATCAGCACGACCTGCGGCTCCACCGCGATCGTACGGGCGATGCAGAGCCGCTGCTGCTGACCGCCGGACAGACCCGCGCCCGGTCGGCCGAGGCGGTCCTTCACCTCGTCCCACAGGTTCGCCGCGCGCAGCGACTTCTCCGCCGACTCCTCCAGCGTCGACTTACGCTTCACGCCGTTGAGGCGCAATCCGGCCACCACGTTGTCGAAGATCGACATGGTCGGGAACGGGTTGGGCCGCTGGAACACCATGCCGATCATGCGACGGACCGCGGTGACGTCGACGTCCGAGTCGTAGATGTTCTGATCGTCGATGGTCAGCCGGCCTTCGATGCGGGCGTTCGGCAGCACCTCGTGCATGCGGTTGATGGACCGCAGGAAGGTCGACTTGCCGCAGCCGGAGGGACCGATCAGCGCCGTGATGGTCTTCGGCTCGACGGTCATCGACACGTTGTCGATCGCCTTGAACGATCCGTAGTACGACGAGACGTTGCTCGCTTCGATGCGCTTGGCCATGGGGATGACACCTCTTATCGGGACAGCCGGTTGCGGCGAGCGAGCAGCTTGGCCGCGATCGTCAGGATGAGCACCAGGGCGACCAGCGTCAATGCTGCCGTCCAGGCTCGGGGCTGCGCGTACTTCGACGCGTCGCCGGCCTGCTGATAGACGAACAGCGCCAGCGACGACTGGTTTCCCAGGAACGGATCGAAGTTGATGAACGGGGCGCCGCCCGCGACGAGCAGGACGGGCGCCGTCTCGCCTGCGGCACGAGCGATGGCGAGCATGATGCCGGTGATGATGCCGGGCAGGGCGGTGGGCAGCACCACTCGCAGGATCGTCTTCCACTGCGGTACGCCGAGCGCGTACGCGCCCTCGCGAAGCGGCCCCGGCACCAGCCGCAGCATCTCCTCGGTCGATCGCACGATGGTCGGCAGCATCAGCACGGTCAGCGCCAACGCGGCGGCGAATCCGGAGAAGCGCGGGACTCCGTTGTTGAACCACGGGCTCACGATCAGCACCCAGAACGCCAGCACGAACAGACCGGCGACGATCGACGGGATACCGGTCATCACGTCGACGAAGAACCGTACCGTCAGGGCGAACTTGCCGCGGCCGTACTCGACCAGGTAGATCGCGCCGAGCACGCCCAGCGGGATGGCGAGTAGCGCGGCGATGCCGACCTGTTCGAGGGTGCCGACGATGGCGTGGTAGGCGCCGCCGTTCTCATCACGGGCGCCGATGTTGTTCATCGACGTCAGGAAGAAGTCTCCGTCGAAGCGGGCGGCGCCCTTGGAGACCAGCGTCCACACCACCGAGGCCAGCGGCAGCACGGCCAGCACGCAGGCCGCGTAGACCAGCGAACGCCACAGCCGGTTGCGGGCCGAACGGCGACCCTCGACGCGGGTGGCGGCGGCCAGCAGGCCGACCAGGTAGAGCACCACGCCCAGCACCACCACGAGCACCCAGTTGCCGATGCCGGTGCTCAGCACGAGCACCGCCGACAGGACCAGGGCGAGCACGCCGATGCCGATGTTGACGACCAGCGGCAGGCGCTGCGACCGGATGTGTTCCGGCGTCATGCCGACGGATGCTTCGCGTTCCAGCACGCTCATGCGTCGTTTTCCTTCTGTCATGCTGCGTTGTCGCGGAACTCGCGCCTCCGGTAGATGATCACCCGCGCGGCCATGTTGACCACCAGCGTGATGGCGAACAGCACCAGGCCGGAGGCGATCAATGCGCCGCGTCCGGTGTCGTTGGCCTCGGCGAACGTGTTGGCGATGTTGGCCGCAATGGTGTTCCCGCCCGACTCGATGAGGTTGAACGAGATGTCGAAGGTGGCGCTCAGTGTCAGCGCCAGGGCGATGGTCTCGCCGAGGGCCCGGCCCAGGCCGAGCATCACGGCCGCGATCACGCCGGGTCGCCCGTACGGCAGCACCGCAGTGCGGATCATCTCCCACTTCGTGGCGCCGAGGGCGAGTGCCGCTTCCTCGTTCATGCCCGGTGTCTGCTGGAAGACCTCCCGCGACAGCGAGGTGATGATCGGCAGCACCATGATCGCCAAGACCAGGCTGCCGAGCAGGACGGAACGGCCGAACGGGCCGTTGCCGCCGAACAGCGGAATCCAGCCGAAGTATTTGTTGAGCCACTCGGAGAAGTCACGGACCGGGCTGAGAAGCACGTCACGACCCCACAGGCCGAAGACGACGCTCGGCACCGCGGCGAGCAGGTCGATCGTGAAGCCGAGCGGGGTGGCAAGCCGCTTCGGCGCGTAGTGCGACAGGAACAGTGCGATGCCCAACGCCACCGGCACCGCCATGAGCAGCGCCAGGACGGACGACAGCACGGTGCCGAAGGCCAGCGCCGCGATACCGAAGTTGGGGTTGGCGTCGTTCGGGAACCAGCGCTTGTAGGTCAGGAAGTTCTCGGTGTTCTCCTGCAGCGCCGGCATCGCCTTCGAGACCAGGAAGATCGCGATGGCGACGATGATGACCAGCACCATCGCACCCGCAGCCGTGCTCAGCGCACGGAATCCGCTCTCGGTGGAGAACCGGGACTTCTTCGGCAGGGCACCGCCGCCGCCGAGGGGCGGGTGGCCGGGACTGCTCGGCGATACGCCGGAGCCGGCGGCCCAGTCGCGACCATCGGTCGCGCCCGGACCACCGGCGTCGGTGTCCACCGAGCGGGAGGGGTAATCACCCATCTGCTCGCTCGCTGTCGTCTCGAGGGTTGGACGAGGGAGATGCTGCTCAGGAGATGTTCGCGACCGAGGCCTCGACCTTGCTCCGGACCGACTCCGGCAGCGGAGCGTAACCCAGGTCGCCGAGTTCCTTCTGTCCGGCCTCGCTGGAGGTGTAGGTCAGGAAGCCCTTGATGGCGTCCGCCTTCGGGCTGCCCTTGCTGCACACGATCTCGTACGTCACCAGGACGATCGGGTAGGCGCCCGCTTCGGTCGTGGTGTAGTCGAGTTCCAGCTTCAGGTCGTCACCGGTGCCGACGATCTTGGCGCCCTCGACCGCCTTGCCCGCGGACTCGCCGGTGAGCTCGGTGTACTCACCGGCACCGTTCTTGATCTTCGCCATGCTCAGGTCGCTGTTCTCCGCGTACGAAAGCTCGACGTAGGAGATCGTGCCCGGCGTGCTCTTCACCTGGGAGGCAACGCCGTCGGACTTGGTCGCACCCACGCCGCCCGGGGCCTTCCAGGCCTTGGCGTTGCCGTACGTCCAGTCGGCCTCGTCGGACTTGCTCAGGTACTTGGTGAAGTTGTCGGTGGTGCCCGACTCGTCGGCGCGGTGCACCGCCTGGATCGCGCTGGACGGCAGCTTGGCGCCCTGGTTCTCGGCGGCGATCGCCGGGTCGTTCCAGGTCTTGATCTTGTCGGAGAAGATCTTTGCCAGCAGCGGGGCGGAGAGCTGAAGGCCGTCCACGCCCTCCAGGTTGTAGACGACCGCGATCGGGCCGGTCACCATCGGCAGGTTCAGCGCCTGGCCGCCCGCGCACTTGGCGTCGGCCTGCGGCTGCTCGTCTTCCTTGAGCGCGGAGTCGGAGCCGGAGAAGTCGGCGGTGCCGTTGATGAAGGCCTCGATGCCCGCGCCGGAGCCGGTCGGGTTGTAGTTGATCTGCGCGCCGGAGCACTGACCCTGGTACGCCTTGATCCACTCGTCCATGGCGTTCTTCTGGGCGGAGGAGCCCTGCGCCTGGATGGTGCCCGCGACGCAGTTCTCACTGGAGACGTTCTCGCCGCCGCCGGCAGCTTCGTTGTCCGAGCCGCAAGCGGTGAGCGCGAGCGTTGCAGTCAAAGCAATGCCGGCCGCGTAGCCGACTCGCTGGAGCTTCACGGTGTTCCCTTCGGATGCGTTTCTGGTGCACCCGAAGCTAAGAGGGGGAGGTGGACTGCTCCCCGGAGAGAAATGAACGGAAGGTGAACACGTGCGACCGTAAACCTTACTAACGACTGAGGGCGAGTTGTCCGTTACGTGAACTGAGTGATTAGAGACCGAAATATGCGATATAGACGGTCAGCCGTGACGCCTTCGAGATGCCCGCTTGACCGTCTTGTGACGCATGTGGCGACCTCAAAAGAGCCGCGGGGCGGGACCTTCAGGTCCCGCCCCGCGGCTGACAGAGCGTGGGTCAGGCGGCGACGTTGATGCCGACTTCGTTCACCCCGCGGGTGGCGTCCACGGTGAGATCGCCGTTGCCGTGGCGGGAGAGCGCCCGCAACGTCCACGATCCCGGTGCCGCGAAGAACCGGAACACCCCCTCGGGCGAGGTGACCACCTCAGCGGTGAACTCGCCCCCGGAGTCGAGCAGACGCACGTACGCGCCGCCCACCGCGTCGCCGTCGGCGTTGTTCACCACTCCGGTGATGACGGTCTCCTTCTCCAGATCAACGCTCGCCGGAAGGGGCGCCGCCTGGTCCGGTGCGGCGCAGCCGCTCACATCGGTCATCGATCTCACGCCTTCCCGGGCTCGTCGCCCAGCACGATCGGCACGCCGATCAGCGATCCGTACTCGGTCCACGATCCGTCGTAGTTCTTCACGTTCTCCCGGCCGAGCAGCTCCTTGAGCACGAACCAGGTGTGGCTGGACCGCTCGCCGATCCGGCAGTACGCGATGGTGTCCAAGGTGTCGTCCAGGCCGGCCGCGGCGTAGAGCTTGGCGAGCTCGTCGTCGGACTTGAACGTGCCGTCCTCGTTGGCGGCCTTGCTCCAGGGCACGTTGATCGCGGTAGGGATGTGCCCGGCACGCTGCGACTGCTCCTGCGGCAGGTGCGCCGGCGCAAGCAGACGGCCCGCGAACTCGTCGGGGCTGCGCACGTCGACGAGGTTCTTGGCGCCGATCGCCGCCACCACCTCGTCGCGGAAGGCGCGCAGCGAGGTGTCCGGCGCCTTCGCGGCGTATGAGGTCGCCGGCCGGCTAGGCACCTGGGTCGAGTACGGGCGGGCGTCCAGCTCCCACTTCTTGCGACCGCCGTCGAGCAACTTGACGTCGCCGTGCCCGTAGAGCTTGAAGTACCAGTACGCGTACGCGGCGAACCAGTTGTTGTTGCCGCCGTAGAGCACCACGGTGTCGTCGTTGCCGATGCCGCGCTCGGAGAGCAGGCGCGAGAACTGCTCCTGGTTCAGGAAGTCACGCCGGACCGGATCCTGCAGGTCCTTCTTCCAATCGATCTTGACAGCGCCGGGGATGTGCCCGCCGTCGTAGGCGGAGGTGTCCTCGTCGACCTCGACGAAGACGACACCCGGCGCTTCGAGGTTCTTCTCGGCCCAATCGGCAGACACGAGCGCGGTTTCGCGACTCATCAGAAAACTCCCTCTGTCAGGTGAGGACGGAATGAGTCAGCGCGCATGCAATCGTTGCTCGTCGCACGCGCGTAACCCAGCGGAAACGGATCACGTAGGGGTGCGAACGGTGCCACTGCCGGGCTGAAATGAGCAGGCGCAGTCGGCCCCGTCAGATGACAGGGCGACACAGGCAGGCGGCCACACGGCACAGGTCGACCGCGCGCCTCTTGGTGAGCAGCAGGCTCATGGGAAGCGACCCTACCAGCGATTCCACGCCTTCAAACAGACACGGACCACGATCCGGGACGGCGATCACACCGCGCGTCGTACAGCTCAGATGCCGCCCGTGTTCAGCGACACGTCGTCGGCGTTCGCGGCGATCACCAGGCCGTCCGCCGTGGGCTGCACCTTCTGCACCGTCATCTGCAGCGGCAACTCCGGCACCTTGATGTCGAAGGAGAACTGCTTGGCGAAGTTGTTGAGAAGGTTCTGCACCAGCGGGATGTTCGGCAGGCCGGGAGCATCGAGCGTCTCGAAGCGCACCTGCACCACGTTGCCGTCCGCCACGGTCAGCTTCGCCGTGCCGTTCACCGTGACCGACTGCTGAAGCACCTGGACCGGAGCCGTCACCGCCAGCTTGCCGTCATTCTCCGCCAGCTTCACGCCATCCCGGCCGATCAGGTCGGTGACCGTCGCATAGTCCACCGTGCCCGTGCCGGTCACCGTGCCGGCGGTGATATCACCGTTCCCACTGCGCAGCGTGTCGAGCGGCGCGTTGACATCCTGGGCGCGAACGTCGAGCAGCGGCATCTTGATGGTTTGCCCGTTGCCCGCAGGCCCGGAGAAGTTGCGCAGCTCGATCTTGATTTCCTGATATTCGCCGCTGGCCACCTGAGTCAGGAACGGCACTCCCTCGATGGTCACGTCCGGGGCATCGGAGGAGGCGCCCTTGTCGGCGACCTGCTCGGCGACCCGGTCGCCGATGACACGCTCCGCAACCGCCGCACCCACCCGGTCGGCGACCACCGCAAGCGCCAGGAGAATGAGCAACAGCACGACGAGGACGATCAAGAGACGCCGTCCCCGGCGTCGACGCGGTCGCTGCTCGTAGACCTCGGCCACGGTGCTCTCCCCTTCGTCACGGGCGCTCTGGAACGCCCGGCGACCCTATATGCCCGGATCCAGTCGGCGGCGAAACAGTACGCCGACCCGCCGCCGGCCGTGCAGCACTCGCCGCTCGGGGGTTCCCGGGCATGGCGGGCCTCGATCTTGGAGGGCGGTGCGGGGCTATGTCAGGTAGAAGGTCGTCATCGCGTACGCCACCGGGGCCACCACCGCGAACGCCGCCAGCGGCCCCTGCAGGTGCCGGGCCACCCAGAACGTCGGCGTCTCCGTGTCCTCCTCGCGCGCCGCCTCTGAATAGTTGACGCCCAGGTCCGCCACCACCGCCACGCCCGCCGCCACCAGCCCGAGGACCGCGCCCTTGGCCGGCGTGAACGGCAGCACCAGCACGCTGCCCAGGGCCGAGGCGCCGAGCGTGCCCACCATCGCGCCCAGCACCACGCCGATCCCGCCCCGCGGAACCTGCGGCGCCAGCCGAGGCTTCGGGTACACCGCGTCCGCCAGGCGAGCCAGCAGCACTGCCAGCCCGGCCGTGGACACGCAGACCAGCAGCGACTGAGTGCCCGTCGGCTTGCGGGTGAGCAACACCAGCATGGCGAAGGCGGCCACGCCGAACACCACCGCCGCGGTGTTGCCGAACGACTCGCGAATCCGATGCCGATCGCCCGCCCGCACGAGCTGGGCCACCACCGCCGCGAAAAGTCCGGCGAGCGCCACCCAGAACAGCGAGAGCAACGAGACCGACGCGCTCGTCGCGGCGATGTAGACGGTCAGCAGGCCGACCACCGCGCCGATGCCGGTGATCACCGGTGCGGCCGGCGGGCGAGTCGCGGTCATCCATGCGAAGAGGAACAGTGCCTGGATGCCGAAGATCACCGCGGCGTACGACGTGCGCGCGTCGGGGCCGGTGGTCTGCGCGCCGACCACCAGGCCGAAGGCGAGCAGGCCGGCGAATCCGGCGATGGCCAGGGACAGGCTCCGGCGGACCGCCACGACCTCGATCTCGTCCTCGACGAGCTCCGGGTCCTCGCGGTCGGCATCGCCGCCGTGACCGGACGACCGCTCGGCGAACGTCGCCCGGCCGGGCGCCGACTTGGCGATCTCACGGGACCGGTCGGGGCCCCAGGGATCCCGTTCGCCGTCCTGTGGCATGGAGGGGAACACGCCTGCGATGGTGCCAGACGCCGCGCGGCGACTCGCCGGGGCGCTCGGTGCCGCGACGACACCCCACCACTAACATCGGGTAAAAGGATGGTTACGGATTGCCCAAACGGTCACCTCCGGGGCGTTCGTCACATCACTCGATGATCCGACCGGGGTGAACACCGTGGTCCATCCGCTAAAGTGAGCGCAGCCCACCCGTCGGTGACGCCGGGACCCGTCCTCCGGCCGCGGAGACCGCATCCGCGCCGGGTCACCCGAGCGGCTGCATGCCGCGAGGATCGAGGTGAGTGTGGAAATCCTCCTGTTGGTGACGGCCCGCGCCGGTGAGCCGTCCGCCGTGCTTCCCGCACTGGACCTGCTGCCCCACTCGGTGCGCACCGCGCCGCGTGACGTGCGCACGCTGGTTTCCGGTCCCAGTCCCGACGCCGTGCTGGTGGATGCCCGCTCGGAGCTCTCCGAGGCCCGCGCCACATGCCGGATGCTGCACGCCACCGGCATCGGCGTGCCGCTGGTCGCCGTGGTCACCGAGGCCGGGCTGATCGCGTTGAACGCCGACTGGGGCGTCGACGACGTCATTCTCGCCAGCGCCGGACCGGCCGAGGTCGAGGCTCGCCTGCGTCTGGGTGTGGGCCGGCTGACCAACGCCACCGCCGGAGCGGGCGGCTCGATCCGGGCCGGCGACCTCAACATCGACCCGGACACGTACGCCGCAAAGCTCAAGGGTCGGCCGCTCGACCTCACCTACAAGGAGTTCGAGCTGCTCAAGTTCCTCGCCCAGCACCCGGGGCGGGTGTTCACCCGCGACCAGTTGCTGCGCGAGGTCTGGGGTTACGACTACTTCGGCGGCACCCGCACGGTCGACGTGCACGTGCGGCGGTTGCGGGCCAAGCTCGGCTCGGAGTACGAGTCGATGATCGGAACGGTCCGGCAGGTCGGCTACAAGTTCGTGGTGCCGCCCACCGGTCGTCAACTGCCCGAGAACGAGCCGGTCTCACTGCCGGTCTGATCGCGGGCTCCTTCCCTCATGACGCCTGACGAGCCGGTCCGTGCCGTGGACCGGCTCTCGGCTGCGGACGCGTCCGCCGTGCTGGCGTTGGCGGATGCCGCCTTCGCCGCCGACGGCGTGCGTCCGCTGTCCGAGGACACCATCCTGCGGCTCCGGCACGGCGGTCCCGGACGGCATCTGCTCGGTTACGGCGACGGGGAGCTCGCCGGATACGCCCACCTGGACGACGATGCGGGCGAGTTGGTGGTGCATCCCCGCCTGCGACGTCGTGGTCATGGCACGGCGCTGCTGTCCACTTCGGGTCCCGGACCGCACCACTTCTGGGCACACGGCGACCTGCCCGCGGCACGGGCCTTCGCGCAACGGCACGGCTTCGCCCGTACGCGCGTGTTGTGGCAGATGCGCCGCCCGCTCACCACGCCGGTGCCGGACCGCCCGCTGCCGGCCGACGTGACGATCCGCGCCTTTCGGCCGGGATTCGACGAGGACGCCTGGTTGGACGTGAACGGCCGAGCCTTCGCCGATCATCCCGAGCAGGGGCGCTGGACGCGGGCCGACCTGGATCTGCGGGAGGCCGAGCCGTGGTTCGACCCGGACGGCTTTCTGCTCGCCGTGGATGTGGCGGACAAGCTCGTCGGCTTCCATTGGACCAAGGTGCATCCGCCGGAGGGCGACGATCCGGCGCTGGGCGAGATCTATGTGCTCGGCGTCGACCCCGGCGGCCATCGCCGGGGCCTGGGCGCCGCGTTGACGGTCGCCGGGCTGCGGCATCTCGCCGGTCGCGGGCTGACCGGGGCCATGCTCTATGTGGACGAGTCCAATGCCGCGGCGGCTGCCCTGTATCGCGGCGTCGGCTTCGCGGTGCACACCACCGATGTGACCTACACCGGCGGCTGACGGTTCGCTCAGCCGAAGAGCGGCCGCACCAGGAAGTACACGATGCCGGAGATGGCGGCGGCGGCCGGGAACGTGGTGATCCAGGCGATCACGATGCTGCCGGCCACGTTCCACCGCACCGCGTTCAGGCGTTTGGTCGCGCCCACGCCCATGATCGCCGAGGTGATGGTGTGCGTGGTGGAGATCGGCGCGTGCAGAACCTGAGCGTTGAAGAACAGCACGGAGCTGGCCACCGCTTCCGCGGCGAAACCCTCGGCCGGTCCCAAGTCGATGATCTTACGGCCCAGGGTGCGGATGATGCGCCAGCCACCGGCGTACGTGCCCGCCGCCAGCACCGCCGCCGAGGTCCAGAACACCCACCACGGGATGTGCGTGGTGTCGTCCTGGAAACCGCCGGTGTAGAGGGCGAGCACGACGATGCCCATGGTCTTGGCGGCGTCCTGCATGCCGTGTCCGACCGACATGGCCGCCGCCGACACCGTCTGCGCCATCCGGAATCCGCGGTTCAGCTTGCCCGGGTTGCCACGCCGGAAGATCCACATGATCGCGACCATGACCACGAAGCCCAGGATGATGCCCACGATCGGCGAGGCGACCATCGGGATCAGCACCTTGTCGATGATCGTGCCCCACTGCACGGTGCCCTGCGAGGCGAACAGGGTGGCGCCGACCAGTCCGCCGAAGAGCGCGTGCGAACTGGACGACGGCAGACCGAAGTACCACGTGATCAGGTTCCAGGCGATGGCACCGAGCACGCCGGCGAAGACGATGCCCAGGCTGGGCACTCCGGGCGGCAGGTCGACGAGTCCGTCGCCGACCGTCCGGGCCACCCCGGCGCCCAGGTGCGCGCCGACGAAGTTGCCGACCGCGGCCATGATGAGCGCGACCCGCGGCGTCAGCGCTCGGGTGCTGACGCTGGTGGCGATGGCGTTCGCCGCGTCGTGGAAACCATTGGTGTAGTCGAACGCCATCGCGGCGAAAATGACCGCGAGGACCGCGACGAGCTCGGAAGTCAAGGCCTAGGACTCCTTGACCGCAATGGTCTCGATGGTGTTGGCCACGTGCTCGAAGGCGTCGCAGGCGGCCTCCATCTCGTCGGCCACCTCCTTCATCTTGAGCACCGTGAGCGCGTCGTACTCACCGGAGAACAGCCGCACCAACAGCATCCGGTAGGCCCGGTCGCCGTCGTTCTCCAGCCGGTTGATCTCGATCCAGTACTCCTCCAGGCCCTTCATCGCGCTCAGCTTGGGCATGGCGTCCGCGGTGATCTTCGCCTGCTGGTCGAGGACCGTCACGAGCTCGTGCATCTCGCGGGGCAGCGACGGCAACTCGGTCAGCCCGTAGAGGTAGAGCAGGTTGCCGACCGCTTCCAAGTGGTCCATCACGTCATCGAGCTGGGAGCCGAGCGAGTAGATGTCGGCGCGGTCGAACGGCGTGATGAACGTTGAGTTGATCTTCTTGTAGAGGTCGTGCGTGATCTGGTCGCTGTCGTGCTCCACGTCGGTCAGCCGTTCACTCACCGATTGGACGTCGACGCCTGGCAGGGCGAGCTCGTTGAGCAGCTCGGTGCCCCGCACCAGGTTCTTCGCCGCGCGGGTGAAGAGGTCGTAAAAGGCGCCCTCGGTGGGGCGGAAGGAGAACTTCACGGCGCGAACCTCGATCTCGGGTGAGCGGATCTCCGGGGAATGCTAGGGAATGCGGCCCGGGTTGCCGCGCCCGCCTACCCCCGTTCACCCTCGGTACAGGCGAATTTAACCTGCAGTGGTGTCAAGATCGCCCGAGCCGTGATCATTCGGGCGCTCGTCACCCCGAGCGGCGTCGAACCGCGCCGCACCGGCCGGCGCCAGGCGGGGGGACGGCGCGGTCCTCGTCGGCGTCTGCGCCGGGGCCGTCGACCGGCGCCGCAGGTGGCGCGCCAGGCCGCGCTGGTCGGCGTCGGCGATCACGTCCACGCCGGCGGCGGCGAGTTCGATCCAGATCGCCCGCCGGGCACGCCGTGACCCCTGGGACAGACCGGTGATCCGTACCGTACGACCGTCCGCGTGCGCCGCCCGCACCATCGCGTGCAGCAGATGCCGCTCCTCGGCGGGAATCGGCTCCTGCCCGTCCCAGCCGAACCGGCGTGACCACGGCTCGCTGATCATCGGTGCCAGCGTCGGCGGGACCATGCTCGAACCGACATCGTCGAACGAACCGTCCACGAACGCGTACCGGGTCCGCTCCGCGGCCAGCAACTCCCTGGCGTCCACGATGCCGGACACCGCGACGGTCACCGCTCCGGGCGTCAACCGACCGTCGTCGCAACAGCTCAGCACGGCGGCGTGCGCGTGCAACTGCTGGTCCAGTTTCCGGTACGCGCGAAGCAGGGCCTGCGGGTCGCGGTGCGCCCCGGCGAACTCGATCACCAAGCGGAACGGCACGCGCTGGTCGCGGCAGAGGCGGCCACCGTTGGCCCCGGCCCGTGCGGACAGCGGCGCCAGAACCCGACGGCGGAGTGTGTGGCCGGGACGCGCGGCGCCACGGCCGAGGAAGAGCTCACCGGTCGGACCGGGCCACACCGGAACGGTCATGCCGGCGAGCCCGCGCCGCAGCACCGCGGGGAGCGGATCGCGCACCGCATCGCTGACCACGGCGTGGCCGCCGGGCAGATAGCGGCCGGGGCGGCGCAACAGGTGGAGTCCGATCGACGCCACGCCGATCGCGCCCGCCGCGCCGGTCACACCGCCCGCGAACAGTGTGAGGTCATCCGCCATCGAGCCCGCCTCCTGACACCTCAGTCCGGACGAAAAGGGATCTAGCTCCCAAAACGCTCAAACCACTGTGTCATATCTGACACTCCCGGCAGGGCCATGTCGTACAGAAAATCCGCAATGCCGGGCCGATGCCGGTCCCGTGACGGTGAAAGAACTCAGGCGGCGACGAGCGACAACCACTTGCGAAAGTGCGTCGCGAACGGCTCGACGCTGTCCCGCAGCGCGCCGAGCAGGTGCCCGGAAGCGGCGTGTGCCGAGCTCACCACGTCCTCCGGGTAGCCATAGCGCCGCCGGTGCAGCTCGAACTCGTCCTCATCGCGCAGCTCCACCACGCCGGTGTCGCGACGGCGGACCACGTCGAGGTCGAGGTCGATGATGTGCACGGTGTCGCCGTCCCACCGCGCCGGGGTGGTGATGTCGCAATAGACCTCACTGGTCCGCGGCGGTGGGTTGAACATCCCGGTCCACCACGCCTCGTGCGGGATGAGGAGCACGAACGGGATCTGTTCCACCGAGGGGCGCCCGTGGTAGACGGACTCCGTCCCGCGTGTCACACCCACCCAGATGCCCAGGTCATCGGTGTGCAGCCGACGTGCCGGGTAGTCCCGATGGGCCGAACCGTCGTACTTGGTGTAGACCACCCGGACCATCTCGCTCGGCATGACAAGAACCCTAACGGGTACGACCGTTGTGTCGGTGTCGGCGGGTACCGTCTTGCCGTGTCTGCCGTCGCCCGCTCCGCCGCCGCCACCACCACGCCCTCCGCCGGGGCCCCGTCCGAGGCGGCTCCGGCCGCCGGGAAGGGGGCACGCCGCCGGCCCGGGCGCGCCGACGCGTCGGACCTGCTCGCCGCCGCGGTGCAGGCGGTTCCCGGCGGCGCCACCCGCCCCGGTCAGGAGGCCATGGCCGCCGCCATCGAGAAGGCGGTCACCGATCGGGAGCACCTGCTGGTCCAGGCGGGCACCGGCACCGGCAAGTCGCTGGCCTATCTCACGCCCGCCCTGCTGGTGGACGGGCCGGTGGTGGTGTCCACGGCCACCCTGGCACTGCAGAACCAACTGGTCGAGCACGACCTGCCGCGGCTGGCGCAGGCGGTCGAGCCGGTGCTGGGTCGCCGCCCGACGTTCGCGGTGCTGAAGGGCCGCCATCACTACCTGTGCATGGCCAAGATGGAACACGCCGACGAGGAGGCTCCGACCGACTCACTGTTCGACGACGCGCCGCCGCGCTGGCTGGGCGAGGCCGGCCGTCTCGGCAAGCAGATCCAGCGCCTGCAGGCGTGGGCGGACAAGACTGCCACCGGCGATCGCGACGAGTTGGATCCGGGCGTCGACGACACGGCTTGGCGTCAGGTGTCCATGCCGGCCAGGGACTGCGTCGGCGCGGGCCGGTGCCCGTACGGGAACGAGTGTTTCGCGGAAGCCTCCCGTGTGCGCGCCCGCGAGGCGGACATCGTGGTCACCAACCACAGCCTGCTGGCCGTCGACATGATCGCCGAGCGCGCCATCGTTCCGCCGCACAAGCTGCTCGTCATCGACGAGGCGCACGAGCTGGCCGACCGCGTCTCCTCCGCGGCTCAGGCGGAGCTGACGCCGGAGGCCGTGGAACGCGCCGCCAAGCGGGCCCGGCCGCTGCTCTCCCCGGCGGTCGCGGAGTCGCTGTCCGAGGCCGCCGACGCGCTGACGGTCGGGCTCGGCGACACGCCGGCCGGGCGCCTGACCAGCGGGATGCCCCCCGGCCTGGCGCAGGGTGTGCTGCTGCTGGACAAGGCGACCCGCGCCGCGTTGCAGGGCGTCGGCGAGATCAAGGCGGACGACCCCGACCCGGTCCGCAAGCAGCAGGCCAAGGCCACCCTGGACGAGTTGTCGGACACCGCGCAGCGGCTCATGGAGGAGTCCGATCACGACGTCGCCTGGGTGGAGAAATCCGATCTCGGCCACGGCCGGCGGGCTCTCGTGGTGGCGCCCCTGTCGGTGGCCGGCACCCTGGCCAACCGCCTCTACCAGGACCGCACCGTGGTCGCCACGTCGGCCACCCTGGCCTTGGGCGGGCGCTTCGACACGGTGGCCAGATCGCTGGGCCTGCCGGTGAGCGCCGTCGCGCCCACCCAGCCGACGTCGGCGCAGTCCGGCCCGTCCCAGCCCGCCCGCGGCGAGGGCTGGAGCTCGCTCGACGTGGGCTCGCCCTTCGACTACGGGAAACAGGGCATCCTCTACGTCGCCGCCCACCTGCCGAGACCCGCTGCTTCCGGGCTGCCGGGCGGCGCGGGCGAGGAACTGCTCGAACTGATCGGTGCCCTCGGCGGCCGGACGCTCGGCCTGTTCTCCTCGCGCCGGGCCGCCACCCAGGCCGCGGAGCTGGTCCGGGCACGCACCGATCTGCCGGTCCTGCTGCAGGGCGAGGAGACGCTGCCGCTGCTGGTCCGCAAGTTCCGCGAGGACCGGGCTAGCTGCCTGTTCGGGGTGATGAGCCTCTGGCAGGGCGTGGACGTGCCGGGCGACGCCTGCCAGCTCGTGGTGATCGACCGGCTGCCGTTCCCCCGGCCGGACGAGCCGCTGGCCGCCGCGCGCAGCGCGGCGGTGGACGCCGCGGGCGGTTCCGGCTTCGCGTCGGTCAGCGTGCCCATCGCCGCGGTCCGCCTCGCGCAGGGGGTCGGGCGACTGATCCGCTCCACCGGCGACAAGGGCGTGGTGGCAGTGCTGGACTCCCGTTTGGAGACGGCACGCGGGTACGGCGCCTTCCTGCGCAAGTCGTTGCCACCGTTCTGGTACACGTGTCGGCGTGAGGTGGCGGTCGGCGCGCTACGGCGCCTCGCCGTGTCCTGACACCACCACGGCGCTCGGCGGCACCTCCGGGTGCCGCCGCGCCAGACGCCGCACGCCCGTGTTCAGGACCGCGATCAACGGCACCGCGACAAGCGCGCCGATGATCCCGGCCAGAATGACCCCGGAGGCGATCCCGACGATGACCGCAAGCGGATGGATCGCCACCGCGCGTCCCATGATCAGCGGCTGCAGGACATGTCCTTCCACCTGCTGCACCAGGATCACGGCACCGAGCAGGATCAGGGCGATCACCCAGCCCTGATCCACCAGTGCGACGAGCACGGCCACCGCGCCGGAGACGCTGGCACCGACGATCGGCACGAACGCGCCCAGGAAGACCAGGGCGGCCAGCGGGAACGGGAACGGGACCCGCAGGATCAGCAGGGCGAAACCGATGCCCACCGCGTCGATGAACGCGACCAGGACGGTGGCCCGGACGTAGGCGCCTAGCGTCGCCCAGCTAGCGTCCCCGGCGTCGGCCAGGCTCCACCGGGCATTGACCGGGAACAGGCGCACGATGAAACGCCAGATCTTGCGTCCGTCGCGCAGGAAGAAGAACGTGGCGAACAGCACCAGCAGCATCCCGGTCAGCAACTCGGCCAGCGTGGCCGCGGTGGCCACACCGGTGGCCGTGAGCTGTGACGTGTGCGCGTTCACCCAGTCCTGCAGCGAATTGATCGCCTGATCGACCTGATCGTCGGACAGATGCAGCGGCCCGGTGCGAGCCCACTCCTGGATCTGCCGGACGCCGGCGCTGGCGTTGCTGGTGAGCTGCGGCAGGCCGTCGATGAACTGGTTGACGACCAGGGTGAGGGTGCCCGCCACCGCGGCCAGACCACAGATCATCACCAGGAACGTGGCGAGTGACGGCGGCAGCCGCAGGTGGCGCATCCACCCAACCGCGGGACCGAGCAGTGCGGACAGCAGCAGCGCCACGGCCAGCGGGATGACGACGATGCTGACGATTCCGATCAGCCGGAGCAGGACCCAGCCGACCAGCCCGACCACGATGAGCCGCCAGGACCAGGCGGCCGCGATGCGCAACGAGTGCGGCACCTCGGCGTCGTCACGGCTGGACGTGGACTCGTGCTCGGCGGCGCTGTCCGGCGGCGGCGGCGCGAATTCCACGTTCCGCTCCGCGATCTCGGCACCGCGATGCTGGCGAGCCGCACGCACGGATTCACGGCCGCTGTCGAAGGCCTTGCGAACATTTAGCTGGACGTTCCGCAGGCGGCTCAACCGTCCACCCCCTCGCTGTTCTCACGCGGTGCACCACGGTAGTCGCCGCGCGCATTCACTGTGGCGCGCCGCGATCCGGCAAACCAGCCGACGCGCCCAAGTGCGACGCGCCCGGTGATCCGACGCGCCAGGTGTCCCGACGATCGGCGCAGCACAAGCGGGCGTACCGTCTGCTGCGTGAGCACCGACACCTCTGCGCTGCCGATCCGCATGCTGCACGACCGCGTCCTGGTTCAGCTCGAAGGCAAGGAGGGCGAACGGCGATCATCGGCCGGCATCGTGATTCCGGCGACAGCCTCGATGGGACGCCGGCTTTCCTGGGCGACCGCCGTCGGCATCGGACCCAACGTCCGCTCGATCATCATCGGAGACCGGGTCCTCTTCGACCCCGACGACCGATCCGAGGTCGAGCTGCACGGCAAGGAGTACGTGCTGCTGCGCGAACGGGATGTGCACGCGGTGGCGGCCAGCAGGGTGGAGTCGGACGGGACCGGTCTCTACCTCTGAGGTCCCGGGTTCCCGGGTTCGCCATCGTGCCGCCGGTCCGCATCGGGCGGCGGTTCCCCCCACTGTTGCTGCGCCGGCCACTGCTGCTGCGCCGGCCACTGCTGTTGGGCCGGCCACTGCGGTTGGGCCGGCCACTGCTGTTGCTGCGCCGGCCACTGCTGTTGCTGCGCCGGCCACTGCTGTTGGGCCGGCCACTGCGGGGGTGCACCCCACTGCTGTCCGGGTTGGCCCCACTGTGGGCCCCACTGCGGGCCCCACTGTGGGCCCCACTGCGGGCCGTGACCGGGTGCGCCGTAGACCGGCCGGCCGTACCCCGGCTGACCGTAGGGCGGGTACCCCGGCTGACCGTAGAAGGGCGGCGCCGTCACCGGCTGAGGCATCGGTGCCAGACGCACCGGCACGGGCACGACCGGCTCCTCCGGCGGGTCGACCGTCCTGGTCGTACCGTCCGGGAAGGCCACCCGATACCGGTTGCCGTCCCACCATGCCTGCGGCATCTGCGGGTCCCGGCCGGTGAAGGCTGCCCGGTGGTCGAGGATGCTGACCAGCAGCCGACGCTCCTCCTCCGTCGTCTTGGCCAGTTCTTCCGGGCTGCGTTCGAGGCCTCGTTGCAGGCCGTCCCGGAGGATGGCGAGACGCGTCGCCGCGAACTGGAACGCACGCATCGCCTTGACCCCGTCCGGGCCCGCCACTCGCTTGGCCCACCGCCGGGCCGAGTGCCGACGCCCCAGGCTCCCCAGGGCAGCCACCTCGGGCGGCGACAGCCACCCCGTACGGACATAGAGCGGAAGCACGCGCTCGCTGAGCCGGCCCTCCCAGCTACGCAGGGCGATGGCGAAACCGACCACCGCGAAGAAGAACGGCACCATGAAGCCGATGTAGCCGTACAGCATGATCAGCGACTGGCCGGTCGCCACCGACAGCGTCGGAAGCAGGTTGAAGGTGCCGTGCAGGATCATCGCCAGCAGAAGACCGGCGATCGGAGCGAGCCAGCGCACGCGCCGGTCCGGGGAGCGTGAGGCCAGTCCCAGGCCGATGCCGGACATCGAGGTGAACAGCGGGTGCGCGAAGCCGGTGAACAGGATCCGCACGATGAAGATGAGGAACACGTTCTGGATGCCGGTCGCCGGGCCGTACTGGTCGGCGCCCGCAGCGTACCCGTGACCTCCGAGGTAGAGGACGTTCTCCACCATCGCGAAACCGAGCGCGGACAGCCCGCAGTACACGATGCCGTCGGTGATGCCCGACCATTCGCGGCGGCGACGCCAGAACAGCAGAATCGGACCGGCGGCCTTCATCGACTCCTCGATGAACGGTGCGACGAGCACGGCGACCAGGGCTTCGGGCAGCCCGATCTTGTCGAACAGAGCTGCCACGCCGGTGTTCACACCGAGCGCGACCAGGGTCGCCACCGAGGCGCCCCAGGCGAAGCAGAACACGAGATATTTGGTGGGTTCCGGCTCATACCGATCGAGCCAGAGAAAGCTGCTGGCCAGCACCGGCACCGGCAGAATCGCGGCGACAAGGCCCACCAGCAGCCCGGTGATGCCGCTGCTGAAGCCCAGAATCAGGAGCATCGCGACGGCACAGGACGCGATGAAGCCGATCACTCCCACCAGCGGCAGCCAGCGGCGCCATCCGGATTTGCGTACGCCGTCCGCCGCCGCGCCGTCCGCCGCAGCCGCGTCGGGCACCGCAGCAGCGTCCGGAGCCGCC
>NZ_BMMX01000004.1:0-40880 GCF_014646155.1 Mangrovihabitans endophyticus | reverse complement strand
CGCCGCGTCCGGAGCCGCCGCGTCCGGAGCCGCCGCGTCCGGAGCCGCCGCGTCCGGAGCCGCCGCGTCCGGAGCCGCCGCGTCCGGAGCCGGTTCCGGAGGCGCTGCCTCCGTTGACGGCGCGGGCGGGGCCGACGTCGCGGTGGATGCTGGGTGGTCGGGCTGATTCGCGGAACCACCCGGTGTCACGTCGGCCATGGTGTCAGCCTAGCCACCCCCGCGTCGCCCCGGCCGCGGAGAGGAGAGATGAAGCCGGTCGATGCCAGGGCAAGTCATCGGGTCGGGGAGGGACCGGCCCCGGGGCGGAAACGACCCGTGGGTGGGCGACCGCCTCGGGGACGGCCGTGCCAGCCGACCGCACGGCGGACCAGACGGGGCGCCTCGGCGTGCTCCACCCCGGTGGCGCGCAGCAGATCGGTCGCGGTCGACCGCACCTGCGCCACGACGACGCCGCCGGAGAATCCGACACCCTCGTCGTACGCCTGACCGGATTCCGCCGCGGCGCGCAACGCCCGCTCCCGCGTGGCCTCGGGTTCCACCCCGCGGGCCCACTCCTGCTTCAGCAGCGTGACGGCGTCACCCAACAACCGGATGGAGCCGGGCAGCACGGGCGGCACGGTCTCGTCGTCGCCCAGGGCGGTCAACGCACGCCGAGTGAGCACTCGCGCGTTGCGCAGCGCATACGCCACATGGTCGGCGCCGTCCATGTACTGCGCCAGGGCACCCCGGCTGCGCCACCGCGCCGGGGCGAAGGCGACGTTCTCCTCCGCTGCGGCCACCGCGGACGCGAACCCGGCGAAGGTTGTCTCGGCCGCCCGCAGCCCGTCCAGGGCGTTGCGGACCACGCCCTCGTCTTCCTGATCCAGCCCGTCGGCGACCAGATGCAGACCGTCGGTGAGTGCGGTGAGCGCGGGCTCGGCGGCGCGTCGCACCACGGACAGCGGGTTGAGCGGCAGCAGCAACGTCATCACGATCAGGCCGATCGCGCCCCCGACCAGGGCGTCCAGGAAGCGCGCCCAGGGCAGCGAGGTGGCCGGTGTCAGGGTGGCGACCAGCACCGCCGACGACGCCGACTGCACGACCAGAGGGGTCCCGCCGCCGACCACCGTGGCAGCCAGGATGGCGAGCACGACGATGAGTCCGAGCTGCGCCGGGCCGGTGCCGATCAGCAGGATCAACGAGTCACCGATGCCGATGCCGATGGCCACCCCGACGACCAGCTCGCTGGTCCGCCGCCACCGCTGGCCCACCGATGACGCCAGGGTGATGACCGCAGCGATCGGCGCGAAGAACGGGGTCTGGCGCCCGATCAGGTCGTGCGAGACATACCAGGCCAGGGCCGCGGCGACGCCGGCTTGCAGGGCGAGGATGAAGCCGCCGCGCAGGCGCCGGAGGGCACCGGTGAGCCCGGAGGCGGATCGGCCACGCAGACCGGCCAGTGCGGCCGAGACCCGGCGCTGGACCTGGTCCGGCCCGGTGACGTCGTCCGCCATGACGATCAGCCTACGGGAGGCGCCGGGACTGCCTCATCGATCGGCTTCGAGCAGGTTCCCGGTGAAGCCACGCACGTCAGGTACGCCGATGCGAGCGGCGTCCGCGGTCAGGTCATCCGGCATGGTCTGGGACTCCCGCTCGGCGGCCACCCTGGCCAGGTAGTGCTCGACCTCCCGCTCGCGGACCGCCTTGTCCCAGCCCAGCGCGTCGCCCATCACCGCGGCCGCGTGCCGGGCCGTCTCGGTGCCGCGGTGCGCGGTCTCGATCGAGATCCGGGTACGCCTGGTGAGCACGTCGTCCAGGTGCAACGCACCCTCGGCCAGGCTCGCGTACGCGATCTCCGCGGCCAGATATTCCGGGGCGCCGGGCAGCGGGGCGGACAGCGTCGGATCGGCGGCAACCATGGCCAGCAGATGGGTCGCCAGCGTGCCGTACCGCTCCAGCAGATGCTCGACCACGCCGGCGGTGACACCGTGCCGCCGCGCGATGTCCTGTCGTTCCCGCCACGCCGCGGCGTATCCGTCCGCGCCGAGCAGCGGCAGCTCGTCGGTGCGGGAGGGCAGGTGCGCACCGCCGAGCCGGCGCACCGCCCGGTCGATCACGTCCGCGGCCATCACCCGGTAGGTGGTGTATTTGCCGCCCGCCACCAGGAGCAGACCGAGCATCGGCTCGACCACGGCGTGTTCGCGGGACAGCTTCGACGTGGAGTCGGCCTCGCCGGACAGCAGGGGACGCAATCCGGCGTACACGCCCTGGATGTCGTCGGTGGTGAGCGGCCGCTCCAGCACGGTGTTGACCTGGTCCAGCAGGTAGCGGATGTCCCGGGCGGACGCGGAGGGATGCGCGCGGTCGAGCTGCCAGTCGGTGTCCGTGGTGCCGATGATCCAGTGGCCGCCCCAGGGGATGACGAACAGCACCGAGGTGGGCGTCCGCAGGATGAGGCCGGCTTCGCCGGTGATCGCCGACCGCGGCACCACGAGGTGCACGCCCTTGGAGGCGCGGACCCGCATGCCGGGGCGCACGCCGACGTCGCTGAGCATCTGCGACATGTCGTCGCTCCACACTCCGGTGGCGGCGACGACCGTGCGCGCCCGGACGTCGAACTCCGGCCCGCCGGGGGCCTCCAGATCGCGGAGCCGGACGCCGACGACCTCGCGAGCCTCCCGGACGAAGCCGGTGACGCGGGCGCTGGTGACCACGGCCGCGCCGAGGCTGGCCGCGGTGCCGGCCAGGTTGACCACGAGACGCGCGTCGTCCACCTGCCCGTCGTAGTAGCGGATGGCGCCCACCACCTTGTCGGCGCGCAGGCTGGGGAACAGATGCCGGGCGCCGCCACGGGTCAGGTGCCGGTGCAGCGGCATGCCACGCCCGTGGCCCACGATGCCGGCGAACGCGTCGTACGCCGCCACCCCCAGCCCGTAGTACGCGCGGTTCCACACCCGTGCCGGAGGCGCGGCACTGGTCAACGGCACCAGGATGGGCACCGGGCGCACCAGGTGCGGCGCGATCCGGGTGGCCAGCAGGCCGCGCTCGGTCAGCGCCTCATGGACCAGATGCAGTTCGAGCTGTTCCAGATATCGCAAGCCGCCATGGATGAGCTTGCTCGATCGGCTGGAGGTACCCGCGGCGAGGTCACGGGCTTCCACGAGGGCGACCTTCAGGCCGCGTGAGGCGGCGTCCAGCGCGGCACCCGCGCCGGTGACGCCGCCGCCCACGACGAGCACGTCGAACTGCTCGTCACGCAGTCGGCGCAGATCGGTGGCGCGCCGGGTCGGGGAGAGCCGACCGGCCGCGAACCGGGAGACCGAGGAATCACGCACCCGTCCCACGGTAGCCGCTGGCCGCCCCACCGCCGCGGGAGCGGCTCCGCGACGCGCGCGCCCGATCCAGCATTTCGGCCACCGATCCGGCCGGGTCGGTGATCGGGTACTGCACGGAGCGAATCGTCGCGTCCGGGTCCACCAGCAGCGACAGCCGCTTGAAGCGATCCACTCCGGCGGCCCGGAAGGTGGGCAGACGCAGTCCGGCCGCCAGCCGCCCGTCCGCGTCGGACAGCAACGGAAAGGGCAGGGCGGCGTGCGCGGCGAGGGCCGCCAACTGGTCGGGGCGCTGGGTGCTGACCCCGCGCACCGCCACGCCGAGGGCCTCGAAGTCGGCCGTCCGGGCGGCGTACGTCAGGGATTCGAGGGTGCAACCGGGCGCCCCGGGGATGTCCCCCCAGCCGGGCGGATAGTCCGGTGCCGAGGGCGCGAAGGCGCCGGGGAAGAAGTAGAGCACGGTCGGCGAGTCGACAAGTGACGGATCGGGCAGGCGGCGGCCGATCATGGCGTGTGCGCGGCGGGTCTCGGCCGCGGTGGCGGCTCCGGTCAGCGTGCCGTCGCCGAGCACGTGCCGGTCGCCGAATTCCTGCAGCGCGACGAGCACCGGCAACACGCCCTCGCCCTTCGCGGTGAGCAGGTAATCGTGCCGGACCGGCCGGTCGCTGTACGGCTTGCGGATCAACACCCCGTGGTCGACCAGGGCGGACAGCCGCTCGGCCAGGGCGCGCCGGCTGACGCCCAGCTCGCGCTGCAGGGCGTCGAACCTGGTCACGCCCCCGGCGATGTCCCGAATGAGGAGGAACGTCCAGAAGTCGGTGAGCACGCCGAGCGCCTGGGCGATGCCGCAGTCGGCATCGGCGGGGTCGACGCGTCGCATCTCGCCGATTATAGTCCGTTCCAAAATGAAACCCACGGGGAACGGGGGCCGGATGGGCGTGTTCTGGCGATGGTGGACGGCCGGCACGACCAGCGGACTGGGGTCGGCGGTGGGCGCCGTGGCGCTCCCGCTGACCGCACTCACCGTGCTGCACGCCTCGGCGTTCGAGATGGGCTTGATCTCCGCCGCGGGCTACCTGGCATACCTGCTGATCAGCCTGCCTGCCGGGGTCGTCGTGCAGCGGCTGCCGTTGCGCGGCACACAGGTCGGCGCCGACCTCACCCGCGCCGTGGCCGTGACGTCGGTGCCGCTCGCCTGGTGGCTCGGCGCGCTGACGGTGGCACAACTGATGGCGGTGGCGCTGGTGATCGGCTTCGCCGACGTGTTGTTCGACGTGGCCAATCAGACGTTCCTGCCGCACATCGTGCCGCGCGCGCAGTTGCAGGCCCGCAACAGCCTCAATTCCGGCACCCACGCGGCCACCCAACTGGGCGGGCCGCCCCTGGGCGGCGTCGCCGTGCAGGCGTTCGGGGCGGTGCCGACCCTGCTCGTGGATGCGGTGAGCTACATCGCATCCGCCGCGTTGCTGCGTTCCCTGCCGAGTCGCCGCGCCGAGCCGTCCACCGGCCGCCCGCCGATGGCCGAGCTGATTCGCCAGGGATGGCATTTCGTGGTCCGGCATCCGGTCATCGGACCGGGCATGTGGGCCGCGACGGCGGTGAACTTCGTGTGCGGCGCCCAGCACGCCCTCTTCCCGTACTACCTGGTGCGTGAGCTGCACGCACCGCCCGGACTGGTCGGCGCGCTGCTCGCCGCGGACGGGTTGGGCACGCTGATCGGCGCGGTGCTGACCACCCGATTCACCGACCGCTTCGGCACCGCCCGGGGGCTGGTGATCGCCGGCTTTGTCGGGGTGGGCGGGGCGTTCCTGCTCCCGGCGGGCAGCGGCACGACCGCCTACCTGGCGTTCGGCGCCGGCACGCTGATCTTCGCCGGGGCGGTGGTGGTGCTCAGCGTGACCAACCGGACGTACCGGCAGACCGCCAGCCCGCCCGAACTGCTCTCCCGGGTGATCGCCACGATCAAGTTCGTCTCCTGGGGTGCGATCCCGATCGGCGGCGTCGTCGCGGGTGCCCTAGCCGGCGCGGTCGGCGCGCGGACGACGCTGTTCCTCTTTGCGGCCGTCTCCGTGTGTGCACCCGTGGCCTGGCTGCTCTCGCCGGTGCGCGGGCTGCGGGACCTTCCGCTGGATGTCGCGCCGCGGCGGGCGACCGCGTCGACGGACGCCTAATCCACGGCGGTGAACTCGGCCCGAGACGAAAGCGGGCCGCCCGAGGGCGGCCCGCTTCATCGTGCTTGATGGGGACTGGACTCAGAAGTCCATGTCTCCGCCCGGAGCACCGCCGGCCGGGGCCGGGGTCTTCTCCGGCTTGTCCGCCACGACGGCCTCGGTGGTGAGGAACAGCGCGGCGATCGACGCGGCGTTCTGCAGCGCCGAACGGGTGACCTTGGCCGGGTCGATGATGCCCGCGGCCAGCAGGTCGACGTACTCACCGTTGGCGGCGTTCAGGCCGTGGCTGGTCTCCAGGTTGCGCACCTTCTCCACCACGACGCCGCCCTCAAGGCCGGCGTTCACGGCGATCTGGCGCAGCGGAGCGTCCAGCGCGACCTTCACGATGTTCGCACCGGTGGCCTCGTCGCCGACCAGGTCCAGCTTGTCGAACGCGGTCTTGCCGGCCTGCACGAGCGCGACGCCACCACCGGGGACGATGCCCTCCTCGACGGCCGCCTTCGCGTTGCGAACGGCGTCCTCGATGCGGTGCTTGCGCTCCTTCAGCTCGACCTCGGTGGCCGCGCCGACCTTGATGACCGCAACACCGCCGGCCAGCTTGGCCAGACGCTCCTGCAGCTTCTCGCGGTCGTAGTCGGAGTCCGACTTCTCGATCTCGGCACGGATCTGGTTGACCCGGCCCTGGATCTGCTCGGCGTTGCCGGCACCGTCGACGATGGTCGTCTCGTCCTTGGTGATGACCACCTTGCGGGCCTGGCCCAGCAGGCTCAGGTCGGCGTTCTCCAGCTTGAGGCCGACCTCTTCGCTGATGACCGCGCCACCGGTGAGGATGGCGATGTCCTCCAGCATGGCCTTGCGGCGGTCGCCGAAGCCCGGAGCCTTGACGGCGACGGACTTGAAGGTGCCGCGCACCTTGTTGACCACCAGGGTCGCCAGGGCCTCGCCCTCGACGTCCTCGGCGATGATGATCAGCGGCTTGCCGCCCTGCATGACCTTCTCGAGGACGGGCAGCAGGTCCTTGACCGCGGAGATCTTGCTGTTGGCGATCAGGATGTAGGGGTCGTCGAAGACGGCCTCCATCCGCTCGGCGTCGGTCATGAAGTACGCCGAGATGTAGCCCTTGTCGAAGCGCATACCCTCGGTGAGCTCCAGCTCCAGGCCGAAGGTGTTGCTCTCCTCGACGGTGATGACGCCTTCCTTGCCGACCTTGTCCATCGCCTCGGCGATGATCTCGCCGACCGAGTTGTCCCCGGCGGAGATGGACGCGGTGGAGGCGATCTGCTCCTTGGTCTCGATCTCCTTCGCGAGCTGCGAGAGGTTCTCCGAGACGCTTGCCACAGCGGCCTCGATGCCCCGCTTGAGGGCCATCGGGTTCGCGCCGGCCGCCACGTTGCGCAGCCCCTCGCGAACGAGCGCCTGGGCGAGGACGGTCGCCGTCGTCGTGCCGTCACCGGCCACGTCGTCGGTCTTCTTCGCGACCTCCTTGACCAGCTCGGCGCCGATCTTCTCGTAGGAGTCCTCGAGCTCGATCTCCTTGGCGATCGACACACCATCGTTGGTGATGGTGGGCGCGCCCCACTTCTTCTCGAGCACGACGTTGCGGCCCTTGGGGCCGAGCGTCACCTTGACGGCGTCGGCGAGCTGGTTCATGCCCCGCTCGAGGCCGCGACGAGCTTCCTCGTCGAATGCGATGATCTTGGCCATACGGCTGTGTCCTCCTGGACTTTCACAGGATCTCTGCGGACGTCGCCACCTGGCGATGCGACGTCCTCAGGCCGAGCCGGATAGCCCGCGACGACCGGCACCGTGCCGGGTCACCGATGGCGGCGCCCGACCGGAACCCCACCGTCCCGACCTGCTGGCACTCACATAGTGCGAGTGCCAATGACCTGTTTAGCACTCCCCCGGGGCGAGTGCAAGCAAACTCCCCCGCACCACCGACCCGCGCGGCGGGCGATCGCCGCCGTGCGCATCGGAAGTCGGCAACCCGGTTGCCGGGCCCGCCGGGGGCGGGTAGGCAGGCAGCATGACCACCAACCTGGCAACCCGATGACCACCACCCTGGCCCCGAACCGGCACACCGGCACCGTGCACCGGGTGACGCCCGGCGACGCGGCCCGGATGCGCGCCCTGCGCCTGGAAATGCTGGCGGACAGCCCACTGGCCTTCCTGGAGACGCTCGCGCAGGCGGCGGCACGTCCGCACGAGGATTTCCGCCGCCGCGTCACGCAGGCGTCCGCCGGCGGCGGCCTGGCCCAGTTCGTCGCCGACCCGGGTGGCCCGCTGATCGGCCACGCGGGCGGCACCGTGTTGCCCGAGGAGCCGGGCGTCACGGTGGTCTTCGCGGTCTACATCACGCCCGCCCATCGCGGCACCGGGGTGCTCGCGGAACTGGTCGAGACGGTCGCCGCGTGGTCCCGCGAGCACGGCCGCACCGAGTTGATGCTGGAGGTGGTGGTCGGCAACGACCGCGCCGTCCGGGCGTACGAACGGCTGGGCTTCACCGATACCGGCGTGCGCGTGCGCCACCCGGTGATCCCGGCGCTGACCGAGCTGCAGATGCGGCGGAAAGCCTGATGCACACCCGGGCCCGCACCCTGCTGACCGCCGTGAACGGGACGACCGGCGCGGGCCTGCTGCTCGCCTGGCTGTCCGGCGCCACGGTGCGGCGGGGACGCGACGGCGTCCTGATCGCCGAGGGGTATGCCCGGAGGGTCCCGGCGGCGACCTGCTTCACCGTCGGCTCGGTGATTCTGACCCGTCGCACCGCCGACTGGCTGCTCGATGAACGACGCACCGAGCTGTTCCACCATGAGAGCCGGCACGCCGCGCAATACGCCACGCTGGGCCCGCTGTTCTGGCCGGCCTACTGGGCGTCTTGCGGATGGTCCTATGCGCTCACCGGGTCATACGGCGCGCGGAACACTTTCGAGCGGCGCGCCGGACTGGCCGGCGGCGGTTATGTCGAGAAGCCGCTGCGTCCGTGGATGGCACGGGTGGCTCGCTCACCCGGACAGCGACGAGCCCGCCCCGGCAGTTGAACCGGAACGGGCTTGTCGATCAAGTTGGTCGAGAGGACGAACGCACAGCGCCTCCGGCACCGGGTCGTTGGGCCCCAACGGAGATTGTCACCAAGCTCGATTTATGGGGCCGCGTACGGCGTCACGTCCCCCCGCAGAGAGCATCCTGCCGAGAGCGTGATCCGAACGCAAGGGCTGAGCGGGGTAATCTTCGACTCCTCGTCCGATAGCCGACTACGGAGAGTCATCCGAGCAGGCCGGCGTCTCGCACGCCGCGCAACGACGGCTTGATCCGATGCGTGGGTCCGACCTGGCCGGCCACCGCGTCCAGCGTCTTGAGCCCCTCGCCGGTGTTGAAGACCACGGTCTCCTTCGCCGGGTCCAGTTTCCCGGCGTCCACCAGCTTCTTCAGCACCGCCACGGTCACCCCGCCGGCGGTCTCGGCGAACACGCCTGTGGTGCGGGCCAGCAACCGGATCCCGGCGCGGATCTCCTCGTCGTCGGCGTAGTCCATCCAGCCACCGGTGCGCCGGACCGCCTCGATCGCGTACGCGCCCGCCGCCGGGTCACCGATGTTGAGCGACTTGGCGATGCCGGTCGGCTTCACCGGGGTGATCGTGTCGGTCCCCTGGTGCAGCGCCGTCGCGATCGGATTGCAGCCCGCGGACTGCGCGCCGAACACCGTCCAGCCGTCCGCCGGGGCATCCACCAGGCCGATCTCCACCAGCTCCGAGAACGCCTTGTCCACCTTGGTCAGCAACTCGCCGGACGCCATCGGGATGACCACCTGGGACGGGATGCGCCAGCCCAGTTGCTCGGCCACCTCATAGCCCAGCGTCTTGGAACCCTCCGCGTAGAACGGGCGCACGTTCACGTTGACGAACGCGGTGTCCTCGAACTCGTCGGTCTCCACCAACTCGCCACACAACCGGTTCACGTCGTCGTACGATCCGTCGATCGCGACGAGTTCCCCGCCGTAGACCGCGGTGGTGACGATCTTGCCCTGCTCCAGGTCACCGGGGATGAACACGATCGACGGCACACCGGCGCGGGCCGCGTGCGCCGCCACCGAGTTCGCCAGGTTGCCGGTGGACGCGCAGGCGAACCGGGTGAAGCCCAGCCCACGCGCAGCGGTCAGCGCCACCGACACCACGCGGTCCTTGAACGAGTGCGTCGGGTTGGCCGAGTCGTCCTTGACGTGCACCGGCGCGGTGATGCCGAGCTCGGCCGCCAGGGCCGGAGCGGCGACCAACGGGGTGAACCCGGGATCGAGCGTGACACGGGCGGCGGCGTCCTGACCGGCCGGCAGCAGGCCCGCGTACCGCCAGATGTTCCGCGGGCCCGCCTCGATCTGGGCGCGGGTCACCTGGGCCAGCGCCGCCGGGTCGTACGCGACCTCCAGCGGGCCGAAACACTCGAAGCAGGCGTGTTGGGCGGCGAGGGGGTATTCGGCACCACAGCCGCGACAGACCAGAGCCCGTGCGGGGCTGGTGCGGACCGGTGCGGTGGTGGAGGTGGGGGCGTCGATCGCCGACGTCATGTGAGGCCTTCCTCTCATCTTCCCCCGGCGCCGGACGGCGAGCGGGGACGGAATTAGCACCTGCCGCGCGCTGGCCTCGTCATCGAGTCAAGCGCGGTGGTTGCCGGGGCGTCGTCGGGCCGTATCCCTCAGCCCCTCTGGATGAGGTATGCAGTTGTTGGAGACAGCTTACGCGGTGATTTCGTCGGCGTAACCGCGCGATCCCAAGGTGTGAGCGATGTCCCGCCGCATCAGAGCGCGGCCATCCCGGACACCTGCGTCGCCACCACGCGGTATCCGAGTCCCGCGTTGACCGCCACCATGGCGGCGTTGGATTCGTCGTTGCCGGTGTAGGCCGCGCGGACACCCCCGGCTGCGGCATGCCGCAGCGATGCGGCCTTCGCCAGGCGGGCCAGACCACGGCGCCGCCGGGCGGGAACGGTGGCCGTCATGTCCGACCACGCGCGGTCCCCGTCACGGGTGAGCAGTGCGAACGACACCACTTCCGATCCCGCCATGACGGCCGTGCTGGCGTCCCGGTCCAGCTCGTCGTCCGCCCAGACGTCGTGCCGCCAGAGCTCGAACGGCGCGGGCGCCGCCGCGACGTCGCCGGGCTCGTCGGAGGCGGCGGCGACGTCCGCCTCGTAGAGGGCACGCTCGTCGACGTCATGCAGCGGGACCAGGCGCAGACCCTCCGGCACCACCGGCGGCCCGGCCCGCATCAAGCTCAGGTCGAGGCGCGCGTACCGCAGTTCGCGTACCGGACGGAAGCCGTAGCGTTCGGCGAAACCGAGGGCTTCCACGGTGGTGGTGGCCGCCGCCCGCCGGATGCCCACCGCGCGCAGGTGACCGGCGGAGGCCGACAACAGGGCGTCACCGATGCCCCGGCGGCGATGCTCGGGATGCACGTGGAGGAGGGAGATCTGCCCGATGTCCGGTTGGGCCGCCCGCAGGTTGCGGTAGGCGGAAACCCAGCCCACTACCTCCCCCTCGGTCTCCGCCACGAATGTCGCACGATCCTCGCGGGGCAGCGGAATGGAGATCATGCGCCGGGTCGAGGCCACGCCGCGCACGAGGTACGGGTAGACGCGTGAGCGCAACGCGACCACCGCGGGCGCGTCGTCCGCGTGCGCCTGACGGATGCGGAAGTTCGCCACCGGAGAATTCTTCCAAGCGGTAAGGGATTTGGGTACGGGCCTGGCGGACGCCACATTTACGACGTGATGTCCTTGCGGGTGAACCGCCAGAACGCCAGCGCCCAGAACACCGCCGCGTAGACCACCGCGGAGATCGCCCCCTTCACCACGTCGTCGGTCTGCGCCGGAGTCGACAGCAGTCCCAGCCACGCCTGGCTGTAGTGGGTGGGCAGGATGTCGCGCAGCCCGCCGAGGGCGGTGATCTGGTCCAGGATGCTGGACAGGATCCAGAGCAGCACCGCACCGCCCACCGCGCCCAGCGCCGCGTCGGTCAGCACGGACAGCAGGAACGCCAGGCCGGCCACCACCAGCAGGGTCACCGCCAGATAGCCGAGAATGCCCAGCAGGCGCAGCACGCCCTGACCGGCCGGGATCTGCGCGGCGACGGTGCTGCTCAGCGGCGCCCAGCCGTAGCGCACCGTGCCCAGCAGCAACGCGGCGCCGGCCAACAGCACCAGCGCGAACAACGAATACGCCAGCGCCACCACCAGCTTCACCCCGAGCAGGCGCACCCGCGGCACCGGCGCGGCCAGGAGATAGCGCAGGCTCCCCCAGCTCGCCTCGCTGGCCACCGTGTCGCCACAGAACAACGCGACCACCACGACGAGCAGGAACCCGGCCGAGACGGCGAGGCAGAACAGCGCGAAGTTCAAGCCGCCGGAGGTGGCCAAGTCGACAAGGCTGCCGAACGCCTCGGCGCCACGACGGTCGTTGTCGTTCGAGCCGCCCCCGAACTCGAAGGCGAGCAGCACGATCAACGGCAGCAGGATCATGAAGCCGAGGGCGAGTTGGGTGCGCCGCCGCGACGCCTGCCGGCGGATCTCCGCCCGGATCGGCAGGGTGGCGGACGGACGATAGCCGTGCGTTGCGGATGTGGTCATCGGTCCCCGCTCCCCCGTGAGTTGTCGCCGACCAGCGCCAGGAACGCGTCCTCCAGGCGGCGCCGGGGAACCACCCGGTCGACGCCCACCCCGGCCCGCACCAGGGAGGCCACCACGTCGGCGCGCGGTGTGCCGTTCATGTCCACCACCAGCGAGCTGGGCCCCTCCGGGGTCACCGAGCGGACGTCCAGGCCGGACAGCACGCGCGACGCCTCCGGCACGTCGGACACCTCGATGGTCACCGACGGCGACTCGCCGACGATCTCCTCGACCGGCCCGGACGCGACGATGCGCCCCTTGTTCACCACCACCGCGTGCGTGCAGGTCTGCTCCACCTCGGCCAGCAGATGGCTGGACACCAGCACCGCGCGGCCGTCGGTGGCATAGCGCCGCAGCACCCGGCGCATCTCGGCGATCTGCGGCGGGTCCAGCCCGTCCGTCGGCTCGTCCAACACCAGCAGTTCGGGCATGCCGAGCATGGCCTGGGCGATGGCCAGGCGCTGCCGCATGCCGTGGCTGTAGTTCTTGGTGCGCCGATGCACCGAGTCACCCAGCCCGGCGATCTCCAGCGCCTCGGCGAATCGCGCGTCGCTCTCCGGGCGGCCGGTGGCACGCCAGTACGCCCGAAGGTTCTCGTATCCGCTGAGGTGCGGCAGGAAACCGGGACCTTCGACGAGCGCCCCGACCCGGGACAACACCGGAGAACCGGGTTCCAGCCGATGCCCGAAGACCAGCGCGTCACCCGCGGTGGGCATGGTCAGCCCCATCAGAACCCGCAGCGTGGTGGTCTTTCCGGCGCCGTTGGGGCCGAGCAACCCGACCACCTGCCCGCGCTCGACGGTGAAGCCGATCTCTTCGACCGCCACGAACCCGTCCGCGTACGCCTTGCGGAGCCCCCGCACCACCAGCGGCGTGTCCGCGTACTCGGGCAACGCCCGGTGCTCGCGCCGCCGCAGCCGCCGACCGCGCACCAGCAGGGTGACCAGCAGGCCGAGCAGGATCGCGGCGACCACCGCCGCCAGCACATACCGCCAGACGGTCTGCGGGTCGGCGATCGGCGTGCCCACCACGGTGGGCAGGGTGACCCGCGGCTCCACGGCGACGGTGTAGGTCGCGGGCCGGGCCGGAGCGAAGTATGCCTGGTCGGAGGTGGCCACCACGATCCGTACGGTGTGTCCGGCATCGAGCCGCCGGACGATCGCCGGCAGCGTGACGGTGACCGGTTGCGCGTCGCCGAGATCGCTCGGCAGACCGGTGAGCCGCACCGGGGCGACCAACCCGGAACTCAGCGTCGCCGCGCCGTCCGGGCCTACGTCGTACAGCTTGACGAACAGCGTCGCGGTGCCGGTCGCGGACGCGGCACGCAGCCGGATCACCGGTGCACCGGCGACGTCGACCGCCGCGGTCAGCGGCGCGCTCTGGTAGGCGGCGAATTGACCCGGCACGTCCCGGGTCGCCCCGTCGAGCAACCCGCTGAGCCCGCTGGAGATGCCCGGCAGCGAGGAGAGCGCGCCGGGGTTGCCGTTCGGCGGGCTGGCGATCTCCTGCGCCGGCCCGCGCACCGCGACGGCGGCGCTCCCGGTGCCGGTCAGGCCCGGGTAGGCCGGCCGCGAATAGGCGTTGGTGACCAGTCCTCGGTCCAGCGCGCTGAACCCGGCCACCCGCGAATAGGTGAAGCTGTCGGCGGGTGCCGCGCCGGTGCCCTTGAGGTAGTGGCCGAACCACTGGTCGATGAGGAAGTGGATGCGGTCCTGGTCGGTCTGCGGGCCGTCGCCGCCATCGTGGCCGCCGGTGTACCACGCCACCCGCACCGGTGTGCCGGTGGCCGCGATGCCACGGGCGTTGGCATCCGCCTCGGACAGCGGGAACAGCGTGTCCACCTCACCCTGCACCAGCAGCGTGGGCGCGGAGATCCGGTCCAGCACCGCGGCCGGGCTGGAGCGACGGAAGAGCCGCAGCGCGACATCGTCCGCCGTGCCGGAGGTGGCCGTGGCCAGGTAAGCAGAGCAGACGTCGGCCGCGAGCCGGCCGCAGGCGGGGTTGCCGCCTGCGGGGTCCGGCCCGGCCGCGGTGCTGCCGAAGAACAGGCCGGCCCAGCTCTTCTTGAACACCCCGGTAGCGGCAACGTCGGCGGACTGCGGCAGGAACGATCTCGCCAGGTCGTTCCAGGTGATCATCGGCACGATCGCGTCGACGCGCCGGTCCTGGGCGGCGAGCAGGAGGGCCAGCGCTCCGCCGTACGAGCCACCGATCACCCCCACGCGCGGGTCACCGTCCGCGTCGGTACGCACCTCGGGCCGCGCCGCCAGCCAGTCCAGCAGCCGTTGCGCGTCCTTGACCTCCCAGTCCGGACTGTCCAGGTGGATCTGGCCGGTGCTGGTGCCGAAGCCCTGCGCGGTCCAGGTGAGCACGGCGTACCCACGGGCCGCGAGGTCTTCGGCGTCGTCGCGCACCGAGTCCATGGTGCCGCCGAAGCCGTGCGCGAGCAGGATGGCCGGCACCTTCCCGGACCGGTCTCGCGGCAGGTAGAACCGGGTGGACAGGTCGACCCGGTCGGTGTCGTCCGGGCCGGTACGCACGGTGATGCGCGCGTCGGTGCTGGTCCAGGCGGGCCGGTCCGGCCACACGGCGACGCCCACCACGACGGCCAGGAGCAGCACCACCGCCGAGGCGGCGAGGATCCGGCGGCGGGTGACGCGGGGCAGGACACGACGCAGCCGCGCCGGCAGTGCTGGCATGTCTTCACGCTATCCGCGCGTCGCTGAGGCCGAGCTGTGAACCGTCCGCATCACCCGGGCGCGGCCGAATCGTCTCAGCAGCGCTGGTTGTCGGTGAAGCCGAATTGCACCGGCTCGACCGCCCCCGCTTCGATCGCCGACACCTTGTCGTCGGTCAGCACGAACAGCAACGCGTTCGGACCCTCCGCGGCCAGCCAGGCGGGGGCGCCCACCCAGTCGGCGAGTTGCTTGCCGTTCGGGTACATCTTCCGCACGCTCGCCAGCCCGGTGCCGACGCGCGCGCCCGCCGGAGTCACCGCCGCCTTGTCGGTGATCCGCAACCGCTGCAGCCGCCCGTCCCGGAAGGTCAGCGCGGGCGAGTGGTATTTCTTCGCGCCGGTGCCGGTGGTGCATCCGCCCGCGGAGACCGACACCTTGGTCAGCATGCCGGCGGCGTAGAGGTCGCGCTGTGCGACGCCGATGCGGTATGGGCCGATGCCCGCGGCGGTGAGGGTGTTCGCGCTGGTGCCCGGCCGACCCCCACCTCCGGTCGCCGGTCCGCCGGGCTTGCCCGGCTCGCCCGGCCGCCCCGAGTCGACCGGCGCCACCCCGCCGGGCCGTGCGCCACCGGGTGCGGTCGCACCCGGACTGGTCACCGCGGGCGCGGGACCGGCCGAATCGGGCGGCCGACCCGGCGCGGACGCCGACGGTCCCGCCGCGGACGGCCCGGGCGCGGTGCCGGGTGGCGACTGCGCCGCCTCGGACGAGTCGTCCTTGCCGCACCCGGCCACGGCCGCCGCCATGACCGCAGCGAGCAGCAGAATCGTCGAACGATGCCTCATCCGTTGCACCTCCACCCACGATGCTCGATACGACATTAGTCGGCACCGCGCACCGGCCTGGCTCCCGACCAGTACCGTTTCCGATCAGTACGTTTCCCAACCCCGTACCGGCGAAAGGGCTCCCCCGGTGCCAGACGATCTGACGCTGACCGTCACCCAGCGGCCCGCGGCCCTCGACGCCCGGCGCGGCATCGTCCGCCTGCACCCGGAGGTGATGGCCGCGATGGCGGTCAACCCGGGCGACCCGCTGCGGCTCACCGGCGCCCGGTCGACCGCGGGCATCGCCGCCCGCGCCGAGCCGGGCGCCAGCAAAGCGCTGCTCTACGCGGACGATTTGATCATCGGCAATCTGGGCATGCGCGACGGCGGTCAAGTCACCGTCACGCCGATCCCGGTGGTCGAGGCCCGGCGCGTGACGCTGACCGGGCCGTCGGAGATCGTGGCGAACGTGTCGCCGGAGATGTTGCGCCTGGCGTTGCTCGGCAAGGTGGTCACCACCGGCGACGACGTGTCGTTGCTGCCGCAGGACGTGCTGCCCGCCGCGGATCATCGCTCGCTGGTCGAGGCGGCCCGGCGCAGCATCGCCAACCGCGTCGGCTACCTGTGGACCAGCACGCTGCTGTCGGTGGTCGGCGTCGAGGACGCCGACGCCGCGCTGGTCACCATGGACACCGTGGTCGGCTGGCAGGGCGGCGCGCAGTCGGCCCGGTCCGGCGCGCAGGCACACGACGCCGCGGGTCCCCCGGCCACCCGCGGCGACGCGCCCGCGTCCAGCGATCCGGAGACCCCGCCGCCCAGCATCGACGACCTGCCCGGTCTGCGCGCCCAGGCCCAGGAGCTCACCGAGCTGCTGGACCTCGGATTCCACCATCGTGAGGTGCTGGGCCGGCTGGGCACCACGATGTCCCTCGGCGTGCTGATCACCGGCCCGGCCGGGTCCGGCAAGGCGGCCCTGGTCCGCGCCGTCGCGGCCGGGGTGGGTGCCACCGTGGTGCCGCTGTGGGCGCCGGAGCTGGCCGCGCTGGCCAACGACGCGGCGGCCGGCCGGCTGCGTGAGGCGATCGCGAGGCTGGGCGGCAGCACACCGACCGTCCTGCTGATCTCCGACGTCGAGGCGCTGGCTCCGCGTGCCGAGCCGGGTCCGCTGGCCACGGTGTTCCGGCAGATGCTCGCGGAGGCGGTGCGGTCCGGCGCGGCGGTGGTCTGCACCACCAGCCGGCCCGAGTCGGTGGATCCCGGTCTGCGCTCCCCCGAGCTGTTGTCGGTCCAGCTCGCGGTGCCGTTGCCGGACGCCGCGATGCGCCGCGAGCAGTTGGTGGTGCTCACCCGGGGGATGCCGCTCGCCGAGGATGTGCGGTTGGACGAGGTGGCCGGGCGTACGCCCGGTTTCGTGGCCGCCGACCTCGGCGCCCTCGCCCGCGAGGCCGGGGTGCGGGCCGCCTTGCGGCAGAAGGAGGCGAACGCGCCCAGCGTGACCATGGCCGACTTCACGGCCGCGCTCGACGTGGTCCGCCCGACGTCGATGGCCGAGTCGTCCCTGGAGGTCGCCAAGGTCACTCTGGATGATGTCGGCGACATGGCCGAGGTCAAGCAGACGCTCACCGAGTCGGTGCTGTGGCCGCTGACCTATCCGGACACGTTCGCGCGTCTGGGTGTCTCCCCGCCGCGCGGGGTGCTGCTCTACGGACCGCCGGGGTGCGGGAAGACCTTCCTGGTCAAGGCGATCGCCGGAACCGGGCGGGCGAACGTGCTTGCGGTGAAGGGCGCCGAGCTGCTGAGTAAGTGGGTGGGCGACAGCGAACGCGCGGTCCGCGAGTTGTTCCGCCGCGCCCGCGAGGCCGCGCCGACCCTGGTCTTCCTGGACGAGGTGGACGCGCTGGCGCCGACGCGGGGTCAGGCCACCGACGGCGGCACCGCCGACCGCGTGGTGGCGGCGCTGCTCACCGAGCTCGACGGGGTCGAGGATCTGCGCAATGTGGTGGTCGTCGGCGCGACGAACCGGCCCGACCTGATCGATCCCGCGCTGCTGCGTCCGGGTCGGCTGGAACGGCTGGTCTATGTGCCGCCGCCGGACGAGCAGGCCCGCGCGGCCATCCTGCGGGCGGCGGCCACGTCGGTGCCGCTGGACGACGCCGTGGACCTGGACGAGCTGGGCGCCGGGCTGATCGGATTCTCCGCGGCCGACTGCGCCGCGCTGATCCGCGAGTCGGCGCTGGCCGCGATGCGCGAATCGCTGGAGGCCGCGACGGTCACCGCGGCGAACGTGGAGAACGCTCGGCAACGCGTACGGGCGTCGCTGGACCCGGCCCAGGTGGCCTGGCTGGAGGCGTACGCCGAAACGCACCAGCCGGCCTGATCCCCGGCCCGCCGGACGGGGACCGGCCCGGCTCAGCGCCGGCGGGACCGGCCCGGCTCAGCGCCGGCGGGACCGGCCCGGCTCAGCGCCGGCGGGACCGCGCCCGGGTGGAGCGCAGCCGACGCAGCCGGCCGACCAGCACCGGCTCGCGTTCCAGAGCCGCCGGATTGTCCAGCAGCGCATTCAGCAACTGGTAGTACCGGGTCGACGAGACGCCGAACGCGTCGCGGATGGCCTGCTCCTTGGACCCGGCGTGCTTCCACCATTTGCTCTCGAACGCCAGGATCTGCTGATCACGATCGGTGAGGCCGGAGCGCTGCGCGGGCACGACCGGTGCGGCACCGTCCGACGCGGCGATCTCCTGATCGGACGGCTCGCGGTGCGGCTGCCCGGCATGCGACGGCCCGGCATGCGGCTGCCCGGGGTGCGACGGCTTGGCGGATGACATGGCGCTCCAGGGTCGGGTGCGGAGTGCACGCACAGCATATTCGTCGCCGACGATTCCGCGCGCACGGCCCGAAACTACAACAAGTGATAAGCACATCACGCCACGTTGTTGGGCAGTCACCCCCAGAAGGACGTCACCGGGTCAGGCGCAGATGACCTGGACGCCCGCCTCACGCAGGGCGGTCACCTCGCCCGGCGCCGCTCCCGAATCGGTCACCAACACCTCGATCTTGCCGATCGGACAGATCCGAGCGAAGGCATGTCCGCCCAGTTTGGACGAGTCGGCGATTACCACGACGCGCTTCGCGCGGGCCACCATCAGGCTGTTCATCGCGGCCTCACCCTCGTGATGGGCGGCCGCGCCCAGCTCGACGTCCAGCGCGTCGACGCCGAGCAGCACGGTGTCCAGGGTGACCTCCTTGAGCAGCGCCCCACCCAGCGGCCCGACCAGTTCGAAGGACTGCGGTCGCACCACACCTCCGGCCACGACGATCTTCATCCGGGAGCGGACCAGCAGCTCGTTGGCGATGTTGAGCGCATTGGTCACCACGGTCAACTGGGCGCCTTCGCCGCTGGCGTTCAGGTCCGGGCGGACCGCGAGCGCGCGGGCCACCTCGGTCATCGTGGTGCCGCCGTTGAGCCCGACCACGGTGCCCGGACTGACCAGCCGGGCCGCCGCCTCGCCGATGCGCTGCTTCTCCGCCGAATGCTTGGCGGTCTTGTAGCGCAGCGGCAGATCATAGGAGACACCGCTGGCGACCGCGCCGCCACGAGTCCGGGTGATCATCTGCTGCTGGGCGAGCTGGTCGAAGTCCCGCCGAATGGTGGCCTGGGAGACGTCCAACCGACGAGCGGCGTCCTCCACGCTGACGCGACCACTGTCGGTGAGCAGTTCCAGGAGAGCGTTCCACCGCGCGTATCGGTCCACCGACTCCCCCTTGCTCGTTCAGTGTTCAGAGAGTGCACATTAGTGCGCAAAATCGGCTTAAGCAAAGCTCGTCACTGCGCAGATACGACGAGTTGATTGCACCGCGGGGGGCCTCCGCGCAGAATGATGCGCGGAAGATCATGGAATCAAGCGCGTCCGCGCAGCGCGCCTCGGCCCGGGTCCTGCCGGTGCGGGGGCATCGCCAGCGGCGAGAAGGAACGAGCGATGACCCACGTCCAGGCCGAGATCGCGAGCCAACCCGAGTGCTGGACCCGTGCCGCGGAACTGGCCGGAGCGCCCGGCCTGCCCGCGCCGGGCGAGCGGGTCGCCGTGGTGGGATGCGGCACGTCCTGGTTCATGGCGAAGGCGTACGCCGCCCTACGGGAGCGGGCCGGCCAGGGCGAGACCGACGCGTTCCAGGCATCCGAGTTCCCGGCCGCCCGCGCGTACGACCGGGTCGTCGCGATCACCCGATCCGGGACCACCACCGAAGTGCTCGACCTGATGACCGAGCTGTCCTGTCCGACTACCGCGCTCACCGCGGACCCGGCGCAGCCCGCGGCGGGCATCGCCACCGACGCGGTGGTGCTCGACTTCGCCGATGAGCAGTCGGTGGTGCAGACCCGGTTCGCGACAAGCGCCTTGGCCCTGCTCCGGGCACACCTCGGCGAGCAGGTCGGACCGCTCGCCTGCGACGCCGAAGTGGCCGTGCGGATGCCGCTGCCGCTGGACGCCGGCGTCGAGCAGATCACCTTCCTGGGCCGGGGCTGGACCGTGGGCCTGGCCGAAGAGGCCGCGCTGAAGTGCCGTGAGGCCGCGATGTTCTGGGCCGAGGCGTACCCGGCCATGGACTACCGGCACGGTCCCATCTCGATCGCCGGCCCGCGCCGCGTGGTCTGGGCGTTCGGCGAAGTGCCGCCGGGGCTGACCGACGATGTGGAAGCCACCGGGGCCCAGTTCGTGCACAGCCGCCACCACGGCGGATACGCGGCGCTGGGCAACTGGTGCGGCGGCCGGCGCCCGCTGGACCCGATGGCCGACCTGATCATCGCGCAGCGGTTCGCGGTCCGGCTCGCTACCGCGCAGGGCCTGGACCCGGACCATCCGCGCAACCTGACCCGCTCGGTCCTCCTCGCGTGACGTCGCCCTGCGACCCGGTCGTCGTCGCCCTGGACATCGGCGGCACCGGCATGAAGTGCGCCCTGGTGCGCCCGGACGGCACCGTGCACCACACCGAGCGGCATCCGACCCGGGCAGCGCGCGGTCCAGAGGCGGTCACCGGCACCATCCTGGACGTGGCCGCCGGGCTCGCCGACCGAGCACGGGCCGACGGCCTCCGCCCGGTCGCGGCCGGCATCGCCGTGCCCGGCGTGGTCGACGAGGAGAACGGCATCGCCGTCTGGTCGTCCAACGTCGGCTTCCGCGACACGCCGCTGCGCGATCTGGTCGCCGACCACCTCGGCCTGCCCGCGGCCCTCGGACACGACGTACGCGTGGGCGGCATCGCGGAGGCACGCCTGGGTGCCGGGCGTGATCAGCGGCAGGTGCTGTTCATCGCGATCGGGACCGGGATCGCGGCCGCGCACGTGGTGGACGGCCGCGCGTTCGCCGGGGCGCACGGCGCGGCCGGGGAGGTCGGCCACATCGTCATCCGTCCCGCCGGCCCGGCCTGTGGCTGCGGCGCCCACGGTTGCCTGGAGGCGATCGCATCGGCGTCCGCCATCGGCCGCCGGTACGCCGAGGTCTCCGGCGTCGCCGACGCCACCGCCTACGATGTGGCGGCGCGTTCCGCCGCCGGGGAGCCGCTGGCCGCCGCGGTCTGGCGGGACTCGGTGGAAGCGCTGGCCGAGGGTCTGCTCACCGCGCAGGCGCTCTACGACGCCGGCATGGTGGTGCTCGGCGGTGGACTGGCCGAGGCGGGCGAGGCCCTGCTCGCCCCGCTGCGCGCCGCGTTGGACCGGCGGATCACCTTCCATCGGGTGCCGCGCCTGGTCCGGGCCACGCTGGGAGACACCGCCGGATGCCTGGGGGCCGCCTTGCTCGCGTTGGACTCGCTGTCATGACCCGCGTCAGCGGACGCATCGTCCGGCCGGGGACGGTGATCGAAGGGCACGTGGACGTGGACGGTCCGACCATCGCCGCGGTCACCGCCGGCCCGGCCGACAGCGCGGACTTCGTGCTTCCGGGCTTCGTCGACCTGCACTGCCACGGCGGGGGCGGCCATCGGTTCACCACCGGCGACCCCGATCAGGCCCGTGCCGCGGCGGACTTCCATCTGCGCCACGGCACCACCACCGTGCTGGCCAGCCTGGTGAGCTCCCCGTACGCGTTGATGCGTGACGCCACACGGGCGTACGTGCCGCTGGTGTCCGAGGGCGTGCTGGCCGGCGTGCACTACGAAGGCCCGTACCTCTCGCACACCCGCTGCGGCGCCCAGAACCCGGAGTTCCTGCGCGACCCGGCACCGGACGAACTCACCGAGCTGATCGACCTGTCGGCGGGCACCCTGCGCATGGTGACGCTCGCCCCCGAACTGCCCGGGGCGCTGGCGGCGGTGGAGCAGCTCACCCGTTCCGGGGTGCTCGCCGCGCTCGGGCACACCGACGCCACGTACGAGCAGACCCTGGCCGGGGTAGCCGCGGGCGCCACCGTCGGCACCCACCTGTTCAACGGGATGCGCCCGCCGCACCACCGCGAGCCCGGCCCGGTGATCGCGTTGCTGGATTCCGCTCCGGTGCTCTGCGAGCTGATCGCCGACGGCATTCACCTGCATCCCGGCATGCTCCGGTTCGCGGCTCGCGCGGCCGGCCCGGACCGGAGCGCCCTGGTGACCGACGCGATGGACGCCGCCGGCATGCCCGACGGCCGGTACGACCTCGGTGGCCAGGGGGTCGAGGTGACCGATCGAGTGGCCCGGCTGACCCGGGACGGCTCGATCGCCGGGAGCACGCTGACCATGGACGCGGCGCTGCGCAATGCGGTGGGCGCGGGCATCCCGCTGGAGGACGCGGCGGCGATGGCGGCGACCACGCCGGCCCGCGCGCTCGGCCTGCGCGGTCAGGTGGGCGCGATCGAGGCCGGTCTGCGCGCTGACCTGGTCGTGCTCGGCCCGGACCTGTCGGTCAAGCGCGTGATGCGCCGCGGCGCCTGGATCTGACGTCCCCGATCGAGGGCGGGACGTCAGGTTAGCTGCTGGACGCGCTGAGCTCGGCCGGCCGGGTCCAGCCGTCGCGCACCGGGGGCAGCCGGATGGAGTCCCACGGCACCCGGGCCATCAGACGGGTCAGGACCAGCCCGAGCAGCAGGCCGGCCACCGAGTCGGTGATCCAGTGGAAGCTGAGATACGTCGTGGTGCAGAAGACCACGACGGGCGGAACGATGCGCAGGGCGGCCACCGCCGTCGCGGACAGGCCGCCGGTCAGGGCACCCAGCAGCAGGGCGATCACGCCGTACCAGACCAGCGCGTTGGCGACATGCCCGGAGGGATAGCTGACGCCCTCGTTCCCGAGGGCCGCGTCGTTGAACAGCACCGTCCGGTCCGGCCCGGTAAAGTGCGGCGCGGCCCGCTGGAACCAGATCTTCAGCGGACCGATGGTCACGTACGTGATGACGAAGGCGGCGGCGAACACGATCAGCGGCCGGATCGACCGGCGCCGCCAGGTGACCAGGCCGACCAGCACGAGGGCCAGCGGCATCAGCACCTGACCGCCCTGGCCCAGATAGTTGAGCACGCGCGCGATCCAGTAGAGCGGGGCGGGGCGGTGCGCGTCCGCCCAGTCGGCGACCGCCGCGTCCAGCGTCAGCAGATGGCCGGTGGCCACCGTCACGGTCAGCACGACGAATCCGGCGAGCAGGCCGAGGTCGGGCCACCAACTGCGAGGACGCACGGGGATCACGCTACCGGCCGTCGTGCCAGGTGCCCACGACCGCCCGGCCGCTGTCGTCGTGCCGCCAGATCAGGGCTCCGGTCGCCACCGCCAGCACCAGGGCGACGCACGCCGCCGCCGTCATCCACACTCCACGTCGCATGCCACTCCCGGTCGGCTCATTCGCATAGGCGTACATAAGGAACAAGCTGTCCAACGAGACGGCTATGACAGCGACGCGCCTCGACGACCAGGCACACTGGGTCGGTGCGCATCACGTCCGCCCTCATCGACCCGGCGCTGCTGGACCTGCCGTGGAGCGTTCCGCTGGAGGAATGGCCGGCTGATCATCTGGTCGCCCTGCCCCAGGGCATCTCGCGGCACATCGTCCGGTTCGTCAAGCTCAACGACACGGTCTACGCGCTGAAGGAGACCCGCGAGCGGATCGCGGAGAAGGAGTACGACCTACTCCGCGCGCTGGAACGCATCGACTTCCCGGCGGTGGAAGCGGTGGCCATCGTCACCGACCGCACCAGCGACACCGGCGAGCCGCTGGAGACCGTGCTGATCACCCGGCATCTGCAATTCTCCCTGCCGTACCGCGCACTGTTCTCACACGTGCTGCGACCGAACACGATGAACCGGTTACTGGACGCGCTGGCGGTGCTGATCGTGCGGATGCATCTCACCGGTTTTAGCTGGGGTGACTGCTCGCTGTCCAACACGCTGTTCCGCCGCGACGCGGGCGCCTTCGCCGCCTACCTGGTGGACGCCGAGACCGGCAACCTGTACCCGAAGCTGTCCGAGGGCCAGCGCAGCGAGGACATCGAGATCCTGCGGCTGAACATCTTCGGCGAGTGCCTGGACCTGCAGGCCGCCGAGCTGCTGCACGAAGCGATCGACCCGGAGGCCGTGGTCGACGACATCGTGGCGCGCTACGAGCGGCTGTGGCATGAGGTCACCTACGAGCAGCAGGTCTCCCGCGACGCCCGGCACGACATTGAGGGCCGCATCCGGCGGCTCAACGACATGGGTTTCGACGTGGCCGAGGTCGACATGTCCACCATGGACGGCGGATATCGGGTGCGACCCAAGGTCGTCGACGCCGGGTACCACACGCGCCGGCTGTTGCGCCTCACCGGCTTGGACGCCGAGGAGAACCAGGCTCGGCAGTTGCTCAACGACCTGGACACGTACCGGGCGGAGAGCGATCTGACCGACGAGCAGCAGGCCGCGCACCGCTGGCTGACCGAGGTGTTCGAGCCGGTGGTCCGCGCGGTGCCCGCGCACCTGCGCCGCAAGCTGGAGCCGCAGGAGATCTTCTCGCAGATCATTCAGCACAAGTGGCTGCTGTCCGAGCAGGCCGGGCGCGACGTCGGGATGGGACCGGCGGTGCAGTCGTATCTGACCGACGTGCTCGCCCACAAGCCGGACGAGCAGGCCGTGCTGGGCGTCGAGGCGTCCCACCTGTAACCCCCGTCCAGCCGGTCATCCCTCAGGCGGTGTCCTCCGCCCGCGAGTCCGGCGGCGTGGCGGCGGCCCGCAACGCGTGCAACCCCGCACGGCGTGCCACCACCACGACCCGGTCCCCGGCCGCAAGGACCCGGCGGGGGTCCGGATGCCAGTCCATCCACTGTTCGTCCCGGGATCGCATCGCGATCACCCGCACCTTGGGCAGCCCGTCCGCCTCGCTGAGCGGGGCGCCGTCCAGCGTCGACCCGGCCTTCACCAGCATCTCGGAGACCATCAGGGTGTTCCGTTCCACCGGAATGGTGACCAGCGCGTCGCGGTTGAGCATCGCCGCGGCGAAGGCCGGCGCCACGGTGCGCGACACGCTCCGGGACACATTGATGTTGAAGGCCGTCTGGACGTGCTGGGCGAAATCATCGTCGAACAGCCGCAGCACCACACGGATGTCGTCGCGGATCGCGCGAGCGTTCAGCGCGGCCTGCAGGTTCGTCACGTCGTCGGTGGACACCACCAGCAGCGCCCGGCATCTCTCGATGGACGCCGCCCGCAGCGTCACCTCGCGAGCCGCGTCGCCCAGGATGAACGGCACCCCGAGCCGCTCGGCCACCTTCACACCGCGCGCGTCGGGCTTGCGGTCGATCGCCACCACCTCGACACCCAGATCGTTCAGCCGCCACAGCACACCGGTGCCGACGGTGCCCAGCCCGACCAGCACCACGTGATTGGAGTGCGGTCGCACCACGCGGCCGTTGGACAGGGCCAGGCGGGCGTTCACCACACCCTCCACCACCGCGGCGGTGATCAGCGGCAGCAGCGCCACGCCGGCCAGGGTGAGCACCAACTGCGCCGCCTGCGCCACCGGATTGCGGTCCATCTCCACATCGGAGGATCCGACAACGGTGAGCAGCGTGACGTACAGGGATCGCCAGAACCCCTGCACGTCGTCGGCCGCCGCCAGCACCGCACCGGCCACCGCCGTGATCAACAGGGTGATCAGGACGGCGATGCCCAACCGGCGGCTGAGCGCCACCCGCACCGCGCGGCCGAACGATCGCAGATGCCGGCGCGGACGTCGCCACGGGGACGCCTCCGGCATCGGTTTGCGGCCGGGCGCCTCGGCCAGCACCAGGTCGTCGGGCCGCGGCGGTGCGGGGTCGGGAAGCACCCCCACGCGTCCACTATGGTCGGTCGCGCTGAGCACGCACACCACGTTCCGCTCGGACACCGCCGACCGGCGCGCCGTGTGCAGTGTGCGACCACCCAGCCGGAAATGCGTGGGCGCCACCTGCCCCAGCGCGGCGGCCACGAAGGCGGGCGCGGCCATCGCGGCGTCGGACAGCACGGCGCAGTTCGCGAACAGGCGCCGCACGCCGTACCCCAAGCCGGTGTTGAACATCCGGATCACCAGCCGCAGGTCCGGCTCCACCGCCTGCGCGCACAGCGCCGCGTGCAGGTTGATCACGTCGTCGGGCATCACCAGGGCCAGGGCCGCGGCACCGCCCAGACCCGCCGCGCGGAACGACCGCTCGTCCAGGCGCTCGGCGTGCATCACCCGCACACCGCGCAGATTGGACAGCGGGGGCACGTCACCATGCAGTTCGTGGGGTACCACGACGGTGATGCGGAGTTGCTCGCTGGAACGGACCAGTTCCTCGGTGAGCGTGTAGACCAACGCGTCGCCGCCACACACCACGAGATGGGGGCGGTTCTCTCCGTCGCGGGGCAACCGGTCCTGCAGCCGGGACACCAGCGACCATCGTCCCCCCGACGACGCATCGGTGCTCATGCCGAGGATGGTAGTGATGCGGCAACAGTCAGGTGCCCGGTGTGGCCACCAGATCCCAGTTCAGCAACACGAACGGGGCCTCCTCGGAGGCCCCCGCCTTGCGATATGTCGCCTTCGCCGCCACATTGTCGGGTTCCGTGCCCACCCACATGCCGTAGCAACCGGCACGGCGGGCGATGTCCGCCAAGGTACGCACCAGGGCCGTCGCGACGCCCTGCAACCGGGCATCCGGCGCCACGCCCAGCTCGTAGATGAGCATCTCGGTGCCCTTGTCCGGGTGGGTGGTCTCCACCCCCGAGATCATGCCGACCGGACGGCCGTCGTCGTCGTAAGCCAGCAACAGGTGATGCGTCGGGTCGGCGAGAAAACGCGCGGTCGCCATGGGCAGCGGCGGTGAGTCGAACAGATTCGCAGCTTCGTGTACGGCCGAGGCGTCCACGATCCGTTCGATGCGCATGACGCCACCTTAAGGTATTGAATTGCCCCTGATCGTTGGCGTGTCTGGTGGATTGTCCGTATCAACCGTTCGGCCCACCGCCCGCCACTGCGCGGCCGTGATCGCGTACTCCACCTCGCCCAGCTCGGCGCCCGCGATCGGCTCGTCCCAGTCCAGGTGGAACGTGCGCACGTAGCGCAAGCCGACCGAGGACATCGTCGCCCGCGAGGCGGCGTTCACCGCCATCGTCTCGGCGAAGATCCGGTCCAGCCCCAGATCCTCGAAGCCGTGCCGGATCAGCTCCCGCGCACCCTCGCTGGCCAGGCCCCGGCGCCAGTAGCGGCGCAGCATCCGATAGCCCAGCTCGGCCTGCCCCGCCACCGGCCCCTGGTCGGCTCGCTCCGGCGGCTGCAGAATCCACCAGCCAACGAGATCGCCGTCGACCCGCCCGGCCCAAAACCCCAGTCCCGGTACGCCCGACGCCACCACGAGCCGCCGCCGGTGCAGCTCCTCGACCTGCGCACGGCCGCGCGGGCGGCCGTCGCCCAGGTAGCGCATGACGGCAGGGTCGGCGTCCAGCTCCACCTCGAAATCGAGATGATCGTCGGACAGCGGGATCAGCTCGATGCGCGAAGTCCGCAGCGTCGCCTGCGTCATGGCGGAGATCGTGCCCGCCGACGAAACGGCCGCGCCACTGGTTTCCCAGCCCCACCAGCCGTCGATCTTTGGGAGTCCGGTGAAGGGCGGGGCGGCGAGGGCGGTGCGACGATCACCCTGAGGGGGCTTGGAAGAGAGCCCCCGGTCGGAATCGAACCGACGACATCTCGCTTACAAGGCGAGTGCTCTGGCCAACTGAGCTACAGGGGCGCTGCCACGCATCGTGGCACAGGGGAACTGCCACGCATCGTGCGGCACACGAGACGCACGAGTGACCAGCATAGCGGCCCGTTCCGGTGGCCGGCGGGCGCGTCGGCGACCAAACCCGCTGGTGACCTTGGCAGGGCCGACAAAAAGCCTTACGGTTACGTGGCGTGAGTCAGCTCACGTCACTCCTCCACTCGGATCGTCCGGCACGTTCCTGCCGGTGGAAAGGAAGTCGGTACAACCATGGCTACCGTCACGTATGACAATGCCTCCCGGATCTACCCGGGCGGCGACCGCCCCGCGGTCAACGAGCTCAACCTGGAGATCGGCGACGGCGAGTTCCTCGTCCTGGTCGGCCCCTCCGGCTGCGGAAAGTCGACAAGCCTGCGCATGCTCGCCGGCCTGGAAGATGTCGACCGCGGTCGCATCCTGATCGAGGGCAAGGACGTCACCAACCTGCCCCCGAAGTCGCGCGACATCGCGATGGTCTTCCAGAACTACGCTCTGTACCCGCACATGTCGGTGTACGAGAACATGGCGTTCGCGCTGAAGCTGCGCAAGACGCCCAAGCCGGAGATCGACCGCCGGGTCAAGGAAGCAGCCCAGTTGCTGCAGTTGGACGAGTATCTGTCGCGGAAGCCCAAGGCACTGTCCGGTGGCCAGCGCCAGCGTGTCGCCATGGGCCGCGCCATCGTCCGTGAGCCGCAGGTGTTCCTCATGGATGAGCCGCTGTCGAACCTCGACGCCAAGCTGCGGGTGCAGACCCGTTCGCAGATCGCGACGTTGCAGGCCAAGCTCGGCATCACCACCGTCTACGTGACGCACGACCAGGTCGAGGCCATGACGATGGGTCACCGGGTGGCGGTGCTGCTGGACGGCGAGCTGCAGCAGTGCGACACCCCGCGGGCGCTGTACGACAACCCGGGCAACGTGTTCGTCGCCGGCTTCATCGGCTCCCCGGCCATGAACATCAAGACCGTCCCGCTCACCGAGTCCGGCGCCAACTTCGGCGAGATGGTGACGCCGCTGACCCGCGAGCAGGTGGCCGCGGCGCAGAGCGGCGGCGGCAAGGTGACCGTCGGCTTCCGCCCCGAGGCCACCGACATCGTGCCGGCCAGCTCCGGTGGCCTGCCGATCACCGTGGACCTGGTGGAGGACCTCGGCTCGGACGCCAACGTGTACGGCCACACGGCGGTGGACGGCGACTCGGAGCGTTTCGTGGTCCGCACCGACCGGCGCCACATGCCGAGCATGGGCGAGACGGTGCACATCAAGCCGCAGCAGAACCAGGTGCACGTGTTCAACGCCTCCAGCGGCGAGCGCATCTGAGCCTGACGGCAAACGGAACCACCCACCGAGCCGGGACGCGTCGAGCGTCCCGGCTCGTGGCGTCAGCACGGGGTCTCAGCCGGCGAAGCGGTACAGCACCGCGTCCTCATCGGCCACGCAGGCCAGGAACGCGGCATTCCACGCGCAGGTGGACGTTCGTACGCCGCTGAGCACGCCCAGAGGCACTTCGTCGTCGCCGACGTGCCGACCGGAAATGCCGGGGTCTCCCGGTGAGCCGGACACCGGCGCGGTGAAGCGCAGCAGGTCGTGCGCGTCGACGCGGCCCGCCTGGCCGCGCAGCGTCCACGCCGCCCTGCCGCGGTCGTCGATCAGGCTGACCTGGGTGGGCGTCCCGCCGGTGGTCGCCAGCACCGCCGACCCGACCGGCACGAGCGTGGTGGCATCGGGCAGGCCGAGGTGCCAAAGGCCGCCACCGTCGGTGGCGTCGACCGCGGCCACCTGCGCCGTCGAGGTGTCGTAGCCGTCCGTCTCCACCCAGCACACCCGGCCGGCGCCGCATGCGGTGAGACGGCCGATCCGGTGCTCGCCGGGCGCGGTGTAGAGCACCTTCGGCTCGCCCAACGTGTCCAGGTCGTAGCTGAGGATCCGCTCCGCCTCGGCGTCCGAGCGCACGAGCAGCCGCCCGTCGTATGCGATCGCCTCATCGCGGGGATCGGCGATGCTCGGGCGCGGGCCGGTCAGCACGTTCCCGGTACGAGCGTCGAGCACCCGCGCGGAACGGTCGGCGCCGATCTGCACGATCCGCGCGTCCTTCGACGATGCGGGCGCCAGGAGCCGCCCGGTGACGTCGGTCGGCCCGTCGAGATCGCGAGCGGTGGTCACCGGAATCACCGCCGTGGTGGCCGAGCCCGAGTCGGAGACCGGGCTGTCCTTCTCCCAGCGCACCGTGCCGCGGCGCGGATCCAGCCCGAGGAGCCGGTCCTCGGCCCGGTCGACGAGCACCGCGACGTCCGAGCCGAAGTAGGAGACGTCATCGCTTTCGGTGATCGGGCGCCGCCACAATCGGTCGCCGGAGGCCGCGTCCAGCACCACCATCAGGCGGCGGTCGGTGCTCGGATCCCGCTCGCTGATCACGACCACCTGGTCGGGCAGAGCCACCATGGCCGACCAGCGCGGCGCGGTCGCGACCGCGGGGTTCTCCCAGGCTTTCTCGGCGGATTCCAGATCTACCGCGAGCACACCCAGCCGCCCGTCGTCGTCCGCAGTGGCGAAGTACGCGCGGTCACCGGCCACCCCGGCCGCGCTGAACCCGTACGAGATCGGGACCGCCGGGACGAACCGCGCGGCTTCCTCGACCGGACGGAAGTCGGGCGCGCCGCGACCGGGCCAGAAGATCACCACCAGAGTGGCGGACACGGCCAGCACGAGCACGGCAGCGGCCCCGATGATCCAGCGCAGCCCGATGCGACGCGACCGCCCGCGCTCCGGCATGCCCGGCGACCACGGCATGCCCGGCGACCATGGGGGCGTCGTCGCCGGCGTCTGCGGCATCTCCGCGCCGAACGCGGGCGCGCCCGGCGCGGCCGGGTCCGCGGCTTCGCTCGTGGCCCACGGGTCGACCGGTTCCGCGTACCGGAAACCGGGATCGTCCGGGCCGAGCGGGCCGTCCGGACGGTCGGCGCGCGGTGCGGACACGGCCGGGCTCAGCCGTGCACGCGGCGGCGTGCCACCTCGGCCAGTGTCACCGCGGCCGCGACGCTCGCGTTCAGCGACTCGACCGACGAGGCCATCGGAATGCCGACGCGCATGTCACAGGTCTCGCCCACGAGGCGGGACAGCCCGCGCCCCTCGGAGCCGACCACCACGAGCAGCGGGCCGACCGCGGCCTCCAGCTCGTACAGGTCGGTCTCGCCGTCCGCATCCAGGCCGATCGCGGTGAAGCCGGCCTGCTGACACGACTTGATCGCACGGGTGAGGTTGACCACCTGAGACACCGGCACACGGGCCGCCGCGCCGGCGCTGGTCCGCCAGGCGGTAGCGGTGATGCCGGCCGCGCGACGCTCGGTCATGAAGACGCCGTGCCCGCCGAACGCGGCCACCGACCGGATCACCGCACCCACGTTGCGCGGATCGGTCACCCCGTCCAGCGCCACCAGCAGCGGCGCGGTCTGCTCCAGCGCCGCGGCCATCAGGTCCGCGAAGTCCTCGTACGCGTACGGCGGCACTTGCACGCCGACGCCCTGGTGCAGCACGCCGCCGGTCATCCGGTCCAGTTCGGCGCGACTGATCTCCATGATCGGGATGCCCCGATCGCCGGCCGTCCGGACGATCTCGGTGATCCGGTCGTCCACGTCGATGCCCTGCGCCACATAGAGCGCGGTCGCCGGCACGCCGGTGCGCAGCGCCTCCACCACCGGGTTACGGCCGACCAGAAGCTCCGGGCCGTCCTTGGCGGGGTTGGAGCGGCGGCCGGGCGCGACCCGCGGGCCGTTGCGCGTCGGCATCTTGCCTCGCTGCGGACCGAAGGCGGCCCCGCGCTTCGCGCCCCGACCCCAGGTGGTGTCCTTGGTGCCCGGTACGCCGACCTTGGGGGCACGCCCCTGCGCCTCCGCGGCCCGCCGCTCCTTGTCCTGCTTGCGAGCGGTCTTGGCAGGCAGCTCCTCGGTGCCGGAGTAGCCCTTGTGCCACGGCCGTTCGTCGGCCGGCAGCGTGCGGCCGCGCCCCTTGAGGCTCGCCCGGTTTTTGCCACCGGAACCGATCGAAGCACCCTTCTTCGACGTCACCCGGCGGCTGCGGTTCGTGGAATTGCCCGGCATCAGTGCTGCTCCCCTACACGTCGCGCGCGGCGCTTGGCGGTAGCGCAGCTTTCATGACACGTACCAGCGTATCGGGGTGGCCGCATCCTCGCGGAACCCGCCCGAGCCGGTCGTTGCGGCGATCGCCGCAACGCCCATTCAGTGATCTTCAACTCATGATGCGAGAAAAACTCGCCGATCCGGTGCAATCTTCTGCATGCGGGGAACCGTCTTCATGGCGAAGACACCACCGCCACGGAGGAGATCCCCTTGCCGAAGAACTCGGCCAAGCGCCGCCACCCCCGCTGGACACGCTGGTGCATCGGCGTCGGGCTGGTCCTGATCGTGGTGAGCGGAGGATCGGTCGTCGCCACCCGCGTGGCGGTGGCCACCGCCACGCACACCGTGGTGCAGCAGAACCTGCTCGGCACCAGTCGCAGCACCACCGAGCGCAAGCACGCCGACATCCGCGGCGCGAAGAACATCCTGCTGGTGGGCTTGGACACGCGCAAGAGCAACCCGAGCATGCTGAGCCGCTCCGACTCCATCATGATCTTGCACATTCCGGCCGGGCACGATCGGGCCTACCTGGTGTCGCTGCCCCGGGACAGCTATGTCGAGATTCCCGCGTACGACAACGGCAAGGTGCCTTACCGCGGCGGCCACAACAAGATCAATGCGGCTTTCGCGTACGGCAGCCGGGGCCTGACCGGAGAATCCGCCCTGTCGCACGGGTTCGAGCTTCTCGCGCTGACCATCAAGCAGTTGACCGGCATCACCCCGAACGCCGGGGCGATCATCGACTTCGAAGGGTTCCGCAAGGTCGTCGACGTGCTCGGCAAGGTGTGCATGTATGTGGACGAGGACACCACCTCCATCCACATCGGCCACACGGCGGACGGCAAGCAGGCCGTTCCGTACGTGACGCACTCGGACGGGACGATCGCGTACAAGGTGCGCGGTGTGACACCGAACTTCTACGCCAAGGGCGACCACTGCTTCACCCCCGTCGAGGCGCTGGACTTCGCCCGCCAGCGTGACCTGCTCGCCGACAAGGACTACGACTACGGGCGGCAGCGCCACCAGCAGCAACTGCTCAAGGCGATCCTGAAGCAGGCGGTGCACGACGGGCTGAACTCGCCGGCCAAGCTGCCCGGCCTGCTGAGCGCGGTCGGCAAGACCATGACGGTGGACAACGGCGGGGTCTCGCTGGAGGACTGGGCGTTCGCCATGCGCAACATCAACCCGGACGATCTGGTCACCATCAAGACGAATGACGGCAAGCTCAACAGCAAGTCGGTGCCGGGCGTGGGTAGCGCGGAGATCCTGAGCGACACGAGCATGGAGTTGCTGAAGGCGACGAAGGACGACGAGTTGCCGACATTCCTGGCAAAGCACCAGGACTGGATCGCACAAAGCTGACCCACCCCTTCACGCCCCGCCACACCGCCCCGCCACCCCGCTCCACCGCCACCCCACCGCCACCCCACTCCCACCGCCACCCCACTCCACCGCCGCCCCACTCCCACCGCCACCCCACTCCCACCGCCACCCCACTCCACGGCCACCCCTCCTCCCACCGCCCGCCCCACTCCCACCGCCGATCTTGGAGTTTCCTGGCCCGAGTCGTCCGGCCATACCCGACTTGTCCGACCGCAATGTCCAAGATCGCCCCGCCTGGACGGTCGATCTTGGACATTCGGGTCGGACGAGTCGGCTTTTATCGGCCTGGATCGGGCACGGTAAGTCCAAGATCGACGCGGGGAGGCGCGACGCGGGGAGACGCGACGCGGGGAGACGCGACGCGGGGAGACGCGACGCGGGGAGACGCGACGCGGGGAGACGCGACGCGGGGAGGGGCGGTCCTGCGCGGTGTTCCATCGGATGCCGCCGAGTGGAACACCGCGCGTTCACCGAACGAGTGCCCGGGCGATTCCTGGCCGCCGACCGCTACTGGCCGCCGACCGCCGCGTACGCGTCGACGATGCCGTGCCCGTAGAAGCCGTTGAACTTGGAACCGCCGTCGCAGTACGCGTCGTACTCCGCGGAGAAGCCCTCCTGCGCGTAACTGCGCAGTCGCGGCTTCGGGCAGGCGTGCTCGGTCGCGGTCTGGAACAGGATCCGGCGCACCGCGTCCGGGTTCATCTTCAGACCGCCCCGCTTCCAGTCGTTGTTCCCGTACTGGCTGATGATCAGCGCCGCCACGCCGGCCACATGCGGCGACGCCATCGAGGTGCCCGCCAGGTACCGGTAGTAGCCGCACGTACCGCTGGAGCAGTCCTTGAGAACGGAGCTGGTGGTCGGGTTGCCGTCCGCGTCCACGGCGCCGCTCGCCCGCAACACCGACAGCGGGTACGTGGACAGCACGTTGTTGGTGGTCTTGTTGTACTGCGGAGTGCCATAGAGGTCCTGCGTCCAGCCTCCGGGTGCGGCCAGAGAGGTCTGCTCGGTGCCGTAGTTCGAGTACGCCGCCTTGGCGCCGGACGGCCCGACCGACGACACCGCGATCACGTTGTCGCCCTCGGCGGGCAGGCTGAGGCAGTCGGCGTTGTCGATGTCACGGGGGTACGACGGCGTCCCGTAGTCCGGGCTGGACGCGTCATCCCGCGGGTTACCCAGGTCGTCGTGCTGGTTGCCGAGCGCGCCGACCAGCGTCACGCCACCGTCGTGCGCGTAGTTCAGGGCGCGCTGAATGCCCACGATGATCGCCTGCTGCTCGGCCCGCGCCTCGGGGCCGTCGGCCGCGTTCGCGGTGCAGTTGTACAGCCACGGGTCGACGTAGAAGGACATGTTGACCACGTCGATCCCGGCGTCGGCCGCATATGTCAGCGCATTGACCACGGGGTCCAAGAAGAAGTATCCGGAGTCCTGACCGCCTTTGAGCTCCACCAGCCCCACCTTGGGCGCCACGCCGGAGACGCCGGATCCGTCGGCCGCCGCACCGATGATGCCCGCCACGTGGGTGCCGTGGCCGCCGTCGTCGGTGCCCACCGGGTCGACGCAACCGGCCACCTCGCAGGGCCCGTCGACGTCGGGGATGTCCGCCGCGAAGTTGCGGGACAGTCGCTTGATGAAGTGCGGCGCGAGGTCGGGGTGGGAAGCGTCCAGTCCGGTGTCCAACACGCCGACGGTGACGCCACGGTTGCCCTTTTGCAGCTTGCGGGCCAGATCCGCGTGGATCATGGTCAGGCCCCAGAGCCGGTCGTCGAGCGGGTCCATCTTGCCCGGTTTCGGCGCGGCAGCCGACGAAACCGCGGCGGAGGGCGAGGCAGCCGACTTGGCGGCGGCCGACGACCCGGCAGCCGGTGCCGGGCCGATGGGCAGTTCGATCGGTTTCTCCACCGAGGGCGCGAAGCCGATGGCCCGCCGGGGGCTGGCGCCGATCAGGTTGTCGGAGGCGGCGACCGCGGACGAGAAGCCGTCGCGTGTGGAGGTCACTTCATAGACACCGACCGCGTCGTTGCGGCTGAGGATGGTGCCGCCGACGGCGGCGATGGCCGCCGTGGCGGCGTCCGGTGACACGCCGTCGCCGGCGACCACCGTGTACTCGGTCGCGGTCGCCGCGGATGCCGGCGCACCGACGAGGAGCGCCGGAACCATCGCGGTGACGACGGCGGCGGCGAGCAGGGGTTTTCTCATGCACGCATGAAATCGAATCTGCTCGATTACGGCAAGACCGCTTGACCTTGCGTACGCTACGGCCGGGTCATCCGCAACACGTCCAGCGCCTGATCAAGCTGCTCCTCGGTGAGCGCGCCACGGGACACGTGCCCGCGCGCCAGCACAACCTCGCGGATGGCCTTCCCGGACGCGAGCGCCTCCTTGGCCACCGCGGCGGCCTCGTCGTAGCCGAGGAATCGGTTCAGCGGGGTGACGATCGACGGCGACCCTTCCGCGTATGCACGGACGACCTCATCGTTCGCCGCCAGGTCCGCGATGCACCGGTCGGCCAGCATGCGCGCCGCCGCGGCCAGCAGACGAATGGACTCCAGGATGTTGCGGGCCATCACCGGCAGCATCACGTTCAGTTCGAAGTCGCCCTGAGTGCCGGCGAAGGCGACCGTCGCGTCGTTGCCGATCACCTGGGCGCAGACCTGCCGCACCGATTCGGGAACCACCGGGTTCACCTTGCCCGGCATGATCGACGAGCCGGGCTGCAGGTCCGGCAGCCGCAGCTCGCGCAGGCCGGCGCGCGGTCCCGACCCCATCCAGCGGATGTCATTGACGATCTTGTAGAGGCTGACCGCGACGGTACGCAACTGGCCGGACGTCTCCACCAACGCGTCCCGCGCGCCTTGCGCCTCGAAGTGGTTACGGGCCTCGGTCAGCGGCAGGCCGGTGATGCGCTTCAGGGCGGCGATCACCTCGGCCGCGAACCCGGGCGGGGTGTTCACGCCGGTACCCACCGCCGTACCGCCCAGCGGCAGTTCGGCCAGTCGGGGAAGCACGTCGGTCAGCCGCTCGATGCCGTGGTGCACCTGCGCCGCGTACCCGGAGAACTCCTGCCCAAGGGTGACCGGTGTGGCGTCCATGAGATGGGTGCGGCCGGATTTCACCACCTCCGACCAGTCGGTGGCCTTCGTGTTCAGCGCGCCCGCCAGATGGTCCAGCGCCGGCAACAGGTCGCTGGTGAGCGATTCGGCGGCGGCCAGATGAATGGACGACGGGAACACGTCGTTGCTCGACTGCGAGGCGTTCACATGGTCGTTCGGATGCACCGGGCGGCCCAGCTCGCGTGCCGCCAGGGAGGCGATGACCTCGTTGGCGTTCATGTTCGACGACGTGCCGGAGCCGGTCTGAAAGACGTCGATGGGGAACTGGTCGTCGTACCCGCCGTCCGCGACACGCCCGGCGGCGGCACCGATCGCCTCGGCCAGGTCCTTCTCCAGTACGCCCAAGGCGCCGTTGACCTGCGCCGCGGCACCCTTGATGCGGGCCAGGGCGTGGATGTGCGCCGGTTCCAGGCCACGACCGGAGATCGGGAAGTTCTGCACCGCCCGCTGGGTCTGTGCCCGCCACAGGGCATCGGCCGGGACGCGCACCTCCCCCATGGTGTCGTGCTCGATCCGGAAGCCGTTCTCATCGCTCGTCGAAGTCACCACTCCATCGTGCCCCCGTCCGGAGCGGGCCGCAGGTGATCCGCACCCGGTCGGGTGTCGAGGGCGGCGAGCCGGGCCTCGACGTCGAACCGGTCGGCTGCCCCCGTCGCGGTGAAGATCTCCCGCGCCTGCTGCCACAGACGTCGGGCGGCGGGTTCGTCGCCGGCCGCCGCGGCGCAGGCGGCCAGCCCGCTCAGTGCCCGGCCCTGTTCCACGGGGAGGTTGATGCGCCGGGCGATGGCGAGGGCATTGCGGTGCAGTTCCGCCGCGCCGCCCAGGTCGCCGACGGTGGCCAGGGCGACGCCGAGGCCGTTGGACACCTGCGCGATGTTGGGGCTCTGGTCGCGCTCACGGGCGAGGCTGAGAGCGGCGAGGTACCAATCGACCGCCTGCTCGCTCCGGCCGCTCCGAGCCTCCACCTGGCCGAGGACGCGGAGCACTTCGATCTTGGTGACCTGCTGGTGCAGTTGGCGAGTGATGCGCAATGCGGCCAGGAGCAGCCGGCGCGCGGCGTCGAGATCGCCGAGGCAGGCGCGTGCCTCGGCGACGTCCATCAGGCATGACGCTTTGAGACTCGCGCTGCGGCACTCCACCGCGCCTTGCAATGCCAGCCGGGCCCGGCGCAGGGCCTCCGGATGACGGCCCAATTGGATCAGTGCGGAAGCCGATTCCGAGTTGCGCCGGGCGATGCCCTCGACGTCACGTTGCGGCCACGCCCAGTACGCCTGGTTGGCCGCCGCCAGCGCCTCCCGTAACCGTCCCAGCCGCAGAAGCACCACGCCGATGTTCGAACGTGCTCGGGCAGCGCCTGCGGAGTCTCTGGCGCGCTCGTGGTAGTCCAACATCACCGAGATGCGCTGCAGCGCCTCCGCGTACCGGCCGACGCGGACCAGTCCCGAGGCGAGATAGTTGCTCATCAGCGCGACCCCGCGCGCGTCACCACTCGCCGTGGCCGCGGCCAGTCCCTGGGTGTGCACCGCGATCAACACGTCGCAGTAGTTCCGGAAGTAGAGGAACTGCCAGTTCACCCGCGCGAGAAGCCATCCCGTCCGGTGGTCGCCGATCTCCGTCGCGATGCGCGCCAGAGCCACCAGATCCCGGCTCTGCGTCTCCAGCCAGTCCGGATCGGCCACCGCCCGTTCGACCAGATCGGGACGCGGGGGCGTGCCGACCGCGTAGTCGTTGGCGGCGGCGTGGGCTTCGCGGCTGAAGTTCAACGCGATGCTGGCGTGCAGGTGGAAATCCACCAGTCGCTGCAGCGCGGACCGACGCAGGTCCGGCGGCTCCCCGTCGACCAGCGACGAGGCGTACTGCTTGACCAGGTCGTGCAGCCGGTATCGGCCGGGCGCCGGCTCGTCGACCAGGTGCACATTCACCAATTCGTCGAGCACGTCCTGCACGTCGTCCAGCGACAGATCGGCGAGCGCAGCCGCCGCCGGCACCCCGAATCGGTCGGACGGGTACAGGCTGAGCAGGCGGAAAACGTTCTGCATCCGGGCCGGCAGTTGCCCGTATGAGAAGGCGAACGCGCTGGCGACCGTCCGGTCCTCGGCGGCCAGCTCGGGCAGGGCCGACTCGCCCAGGCGCCGCACCAGGTCGGACACCGCCCAGCGGGGACGATGCGCGAGGCGCGATCCGGCCAGCCGGATCGCCAATGGCAGGCAACCACAGCGCCGGACCAGCGCCAGCGACGCCTCCGGCTCGGCGGTTACCCGCTCCCCGACGATCTTGGTCAGCATGGCCACCGCGTCCGGTTCGTCCAGGACCGGCAGCGACTCGGGGTGCACGCCGTCCAGCCCGATCAGCCGCCGACGGCTGGTGACCAGCGCCAGGCTGCCCGGTGAGGCCGGCAGCAGCAGGCCGATCTGGGCGCTGGACGCCGCGTTGTCCAAGATCACCAGACCCCGTCGGGCCGCGAGTTCGGAGCGCCACAACGCCGCTCGGTCGTCGAGGTCGGTGGGCACGCGCTCGCCCTCGATGCCGAGTTGGCGCAGCAGGGCCAGCAAGGCGGCCTCCGGCTCGACGGGCGCCCGTTCGCCGTGCCCGTGCAGGTCGAGAAACAGTTGCGCGTCCGGGTACGCGTCGGCGAGCAGCCCCGCCACCCGCAACGCCAGGGTGGTCTTGCCGCTGCCCGCCATGCCGTCGATGGCCAGCACCGTGGTGCGCGTCGCCGCCGCGAGCAACCGGCTGACGGCGTCACCACGCCCGGTGAAGTCGCCCACCGTACGGGGCAGGTTGCGCGGCGCCGGGGATGCGGCGTGCGCGGCGTGGCCGGGCACCACCTCGCCGCTCAGGATGCGTCGGTGCAGGTCCTGCAAGGCCGGTCCCGGTTCGATGCCCAGCTCGTCGCGGAGCAGGGTGCACACCCGGCGATATTCGGCAAGCGCCTCGGCCTGCCGCCCGATCTGGCAGAGACAGGTCATGAGCTGCGCCCGCAGCCGTTCCCGGAGCGGATACCGCTCGACCATCCCGGCCAGATCGGCGGCCAGTTCCCGGGTGCCGCCGGCCTCCAGCTCCAGGTCGATCCAGTCCTCCATCGCCGCGGCGCGTTGCTCGTCCAGGACGCCCGCCGACTGGCGCACGGCCGGGGTGTCCAACCCGGTCAACGCCGGGCCACGCCAGAGCGCCAAGGCTTCCCGGAACATCGCGGCGGCCTTGTCGCCGTCGCTTCCGGCGGTCGCCCGCGCCTCCGCGGTGAGCCGGGCGAAGACCGCCGCATCGAGGTCCGCACCGGGCACCGTGACGGCGTAACCGGCGGGGTCGGTGGCGATCATGTCGGCGGGCAGCAGGCGGCGCAGCCGCGAGATGCATGTCTGCAACTGCCCCCGCGCGGTGGCGGGCGGGTCGTCCGCCCAGACGGCGTCGATCAACTCCTCCACACCGACGATCCGGGTGTTGTTGAGGAGAAGCGTCGCCAGGACAACGCGGTCACGGCCGGCCGTGATCGCTACATCGCGACCGCCATCGGTCACCGAGAGCGGCCCCAGGATGCCGAACCGCATGGTCTCCCCCGTCCTTACCGCCGACCGACTCGACGATAGCGGCGAGAGCGGATCGGCAGCGCGACGATAGCGGCGGATGACAGTCTTCGCCCCGGCAAACGGGGGCGTTCAGCCCGTCCGCAAACACGTCGCGGACGGGCTGTACGCATTGTCACCCCCGACCGGTCACTCGTTGGACGCAGGCCGAAGCGAACCGTATCGTCGGCAAGGTTTGCACTGCCCGACGAACAGGATCTTGAGATGCGACGTGCCCTTCTGGCGGTAACCCTCGGTGGTCTTCTGCTGTCCGGTGCGGCTTGCGGCAGCGACACCAGCGGCGACCCGTCCGACGACACCCCGCAAGCCGGAGGGCCATCGTGGGTGGCCACACCGTCGACCCCGGTGACCACGGAACCGGACTACTCGGCGAACACCGAGACGGTGTGTGGCGAGGTTCAGAAGATCTTCAGCGAGGATCTGGAGGACTTCGGCACCCACATCGGCAAGATGATTGCGTACCGGGAAGCGAAGGACTCGGACGCGGCCAAGAAGGCCGAGCAAGCGGCGTCCAAGGAACTCAAGGACATCGGCGCCAAGCTGAAGAAGGAGACGGACGCGGCGCAGGATCCGGACCTGCGGGATGCGGGTGCCGAGTCGGCCGCGAAGTTCGTCAAGAGCAGCGGCGACGACAAGCTCTTCGACGACATCACCACCACCGACAAACTGGACCAGACCATCCAGGATCGGATCACCGAATGGATGACGCCGGTCGTCGGTTACTGCGCCTGACGGGCCGCCATCGCCCACGGGTCCGGTGCGGGCTAGGGGCAATGCCGCGTAGTTAGGGTGCTGGGCTGCTGGTCGACCCTAGGGTGATCGTGATGGTTGCTTTGTGGTTGGTTCGG
>NZ_BMMX01000003.1:265314-322398 GCF_014646155.1 Mangrovihabitans endophyticus | reverse complement strand
TGAACAACCCTTGCAGCAAACCATCACTCGTGCGCCGTGACGCTTCGCAACCGTGCGCCGACCGTCGGACATGCCGATGAGCGGGTGTGGCGGGAGGTTACTTCTAGGAACGTTCGTCAGGCGAAGCTGAGGTCGTGGAGCGATTGCACCCGCGGCACGCCGACGTTGCGCTGCGTGTCCGCCCGGTCCAGGAGAGTCGCACTGAGCCCCACGGCCAGAGCCGCGAGGACGTCCTTCTGGAGGGAATCCCCGACCATCATGGTGTCGCCGCTGTCGACCCCCAGCAACTCGACGGTGCGCTGAAAGGCGCGCGGATCCGGCTTGCCCGCGGGCAGCATCGACGACGCCACCAACACGTCTATTTCGGGAGTAAGGCGAAGGCGGTCCAGCTTCCGGCGCTGCTGACTGTCCTCACCGTTTGTCAGTACGGCGACCACCAACCCGGCGGCACGGGCGCGCCGAAGCGTGGGAACCACGTCCTCGAACACCGTCCAGCCATCCTCATAGCGTTCGAGGTACCCACCGAACAGGGTGTCGGCTTCCTGATCGGTCATGGCAACGCCCAGGAACTCACGTACGCGCTCCCGTCGCTGCTCGGCGAACGTGAGCTCGCGCCGCTGATAGCGGTCCAGATGCCGGGCCGAGACCCGCGCCCAGCGTCGGACGACCTCAGGATCGGAGATCGCGAGATCCGCAGCCCACCCGAGAACCGCGTGGCGAGCAGCGGTCTCATGATCGATAAGCGTGTCGTCGAGGTCGAACACGACAGCACGCAACATCCTCCAAGCCTCGCATGACGACGCCCGAGCAACACGCCCTGACCTGCTCGTCATGCAGGTGTGCGCGTCCGGCCGACACACGGATCTGCCGCCGATAAGGCGCGGCTCGGCCCACGCAGGCCGCACACGGTCGCCTCGCGACGCACGAGCGCAGCCCGAGGCGTGGGCCCAAAGGTCACACAGGGTTACTGCGGTGCGCGTAGTTCCAACGATGACGCCGATGCGGCCCGAAAACGAACCGCCGGTACGGCAACAGATGGTCCCTGAACAGGGAAAACGCGGTTCTCATTCTGCCACGTTCGGTCCACCATAGTTGTCAGTGCGTGAACCACCTGGTTGGTGTCACGGTCGGTAGGGGTCAGCCCGTCGGGGGCTGGCCGTTCGTCGTTTCCGGGCTCTTCCGCGTCTGCGGTGAGTGGCAGTTTGAACACCGGTCGGACGGTGTCGTCCGCGACGATCGTGCTCTCGCGGAAAAGGCGCGGGAGCCTGTCCGCTCCCGCGCCTTGACCGTCAGCGTGCCTCTCGGCCGGCCGTCACGCGGCCTTCACGAAGTACTGTGCGGCCGATCCGTTGCAGTCCCAGATCTGCAATCGCGCGCCGTCCGCCGTCGAGCCGGACGGGGAGTCCAGGCACTTGTTGGAGTTCGGGTTGCGCAACCGGTTACCTTCCTGGACCCAGTTCTGTGCGCCGCTGCCGTTGCAGTCCCAGAGCTGCACCTTCGTGCCGTTGGCCGTACCCGAACTGGTGACGTCGAGGCACCGGCCCAGCGTCCGCAGGGTCTGGCCGTTCCAGCTCCACTGCTGGTCCTGCGAAAGAGAAGACCCCTGGCACGTCCACAACTGCACGGCCGCGCCGTTGCCGCCCGTGTCGTTCCCGTCCACGTCCACGCACTTGCCGCCCGGCCCGTTGACCTGCGTCGCGGATCCGCCCGTGGACGGCGGCGTCGTGCCCCCGCCGTCCTGGTAGTAGCGCACGTAGTCGATCGACGCGGTGAGCGGGAACTGGCTCTGGACCGGGTTCTGTCCGGGGTACGTGCCGCCTAGCGCCAGGTTGAAAATGAGGTGGAACGGCTTGCGGAACTCCTCCAAGGTCGCTGGTGTCGTGTCGATCACGTGCGTTTGTACGCCGTCGACGTACCAGCGGATCTGCGCGGCCGTCCACTCGATCGCATAGACGTGGAAGGCCGCGGCGTTGTTGACGGCGGGGTTAGCGACGTAGTTGGCGTTCTGACCCGCCGTCCACGGGAACACGCCGGTCCGGACATCCCAGAAGATGTTGTTCGTCACGGTCGCGTTCGCGTTCGCGTGTTCCATGATGTCGACCTCGCCGCAACTGGCCCAGTTGGTGGGCAGACGGTCGTAGTAGGTCTGTGCCGGGTTGTAGGCGCTCGTGGACGTCTCGTCGCACGCGTCACCGAGCATCCAGAAAGCCGGCCACGAGCCGGCGGCGGTCGGCAGCGCCATGCGCGCCTCGATGCGGCCGTACTGGAAGGACCTCTTCGTGTCCGTCGTCATGCGGCACGACGTCTGGTAGAAGTTGCGGCCGTTGACCGTGATCGGCGTGGTGAGCCAGTTGGCGCGCATCACGAGGTTGCCGCCGGACTGCGTGCAGTTCTCGGGCCTGTACCACTCCCACTCGCCGTTGCCCCAGCCGTCGAAGGCATTGTTGCCGGGGTTGAGTCCGTTGCCGACGTTGTAGTTCCAGTTGGCGCTGCTGGGCGCGCCGGACCCGTTGAACTCGTCGGCCCACACGAGGTTCCACGTAGCGGCGTGTGCGGGCTGCTGCTGGACGACCGCGCTGCCGACGAGTGCGGTGACGGCCGCGGTGAGCAGGACCATGACGCGCCGGCGGCTGCGTGACAGCGCTCGGTCCGCAAAACCTGCATTCATTGTCACGGAGAACGTCCTCTCGTACAGAGTGGTTCGATCTACTGAACCGTTTTCAACCTGGCATCGAGCCCGTCGGTTGCGCGCCGTCGACCAGCGGCGGCACCTGCCAGCCTCGCCACGTTGAAAAGGTTCACCGTGAGGGGCGACATGCGACGCGTATTAGTAAACATTATTACGTAAAAGTTTCCAACTGTCGATGCGACGGGACGGCTCAGCTCTGGGTGTATGCGGCCACCGCAACGGGGCCCTGCACTCGCCGGGCGGCGCCGGGGCCTCGTACCGCAGCGTGATCGGCCCGACGGCGAGGCCCTGCTCTCCCCCGCCGCCACCAAGAGCGTGATCACACGTTTCCTCGACCAGCCCGTGGCCACGGCGCTGCCCTCCGCCCCCGAACGGGCTGGTCCGGTTCCCGGCCAGTTGAACCCCCGTACGCCTCACGGAGTTTCTCGCTCTGTTCCGGGTTAGCGTGTCCGGAGGTCATCGACGCCGGACGGCGAGCGAACGGTCGTGGTGGATGACCTCGAAGCGATCGTCCACCGCCAGCCAGGAATCGACGGCGCGTTTGGCGCCTCCATAGGTGCCGTAGTCGTCGAACACGACGACGCCGCCGAGGCTGATGTGGTCGCGCAGCCGTTCGATGCACAGGGACACCGGGTCGTACCAGTCGCAGTCCACGTGGGCCAGCGCGACCGGTTCGTCGATGACGAGCGTTTCGTCGAAGAGTCCCCGGATGAAGTGGACGTTTTCCTTCTGCACGTCGATCCCGGCTCGGCGAAAGTTGGTTTTCACGTACTCGAGCATGTCTTCGGTGTGGGCGAGATAGTTGGCGACGGAGGGCCGGTCCGCCTGCTTCGCCAGGAGCTTGGAGTAGTCGTCGTGGGATCGCTGGTCGTCGTTCTCTCCGGGGGCCGGGATCAGGTCGTACACGTCGTAGAGCCTCAGTTCACGCTCGGGCGTCTTCGCCTTGGCCAGGACGATGGCCGATCCCCCGAGTGCGACGCCAGTCTCGACGAAGACGCCTGAGATCTGCGTCTTCTCGACCTCTCGGGCGATCCGCTGGACGGCCTCGATCTTGCCGGGGCGCATGGACAGGGTGATGGCTCGTTCGCGAACGAACCGGATCGGGTCGTCGATGGTCATGGTTTCCGCCTTCCGGGCTGTTTTCGGGGCTGGATGGGCATGCGGATGTGCGGCGCGGGGGGTTCGGGCGAGCCGTACGGCGTACGCTCCCGCGGCCACTGCGGCGAACCCGCCCGCGACGGAAATCGTGGCGCCGGCGCCGACGGCGGCGGACGAGGAGGCCACGAGCAGGGCGCCGACTGGGGTGACCCCGGTGAAGGCGAAGGCGTAGAGGCTGCCGACGAAGCCCCGGCGGCCCTCCGCAACGCCGGTGACCAGCATGGCGTTGGAGGAGGCTGCGAACAGGAGCCGGCCGAACCCGGCGGCGAAGAGCAGGGCTCCGACGCTCCACGGAGGACCACCGGCACCGGCCGCGGCGAATGCGACTCCGAACAGAGCGAGCCCGCAGACCGTTGTGACCGCGGGGGACGCCCTGACGGTCGCCCGCAGTAGTCCGCCGGCCACGGAGCCGATCCCGAACGTCGCGTTGAACAGGGCAAGCGCCTTCGGGTCGTTGAGGTAGTCGTCTCGGACGAAGAGTGGCACCAGGGTGGCCACGTTGAAGGAGACGAGGCTGACGAGGGCGAAGACGAGCAGCAGGTCGCGCACCGCGGGCAAGTGCCACACCACCTGGAAGCTCTCGCGCAGAGAGGCTCGCGTCGTCGTCCTCGCGCGGTGGTGGCCGCGGGGCAGGAGCAGGAATGAGAGCAGGAACGTGACGGCATCGACGACGAAGCACAGGCCGCTGGGTGCGACGCTGAGCATGACCCCTGCGATCATGGGCCCCACCACGCGGCCCACGCTGGACGCCGAGGTCGTGGCTCCCACGAACTGTGCGCGGTGCTCGTCGGACACCAATGCGGTCAGGTAGGCGGTTCGGCTGGCGTACTCCGCCACCGCGAGGACCTGGCTGCCGGCCCCGACGAGCGCGAACGGCCAGAAGGCCAGCGTGCCGGGGCTGAGTGCGAGCGCTCCGGCCGCCAGGGCGAAGGCCATCTGCAAGAGGTTGGACATCTGCAGGACCCGGCGGGGGTTGCGCCCGTCGACCAGGGCACCGATCCAGGGTGTGACGAGTGCGGCGGGCCCGTATCGCAAGGCCATGAAGATGCCCAGCGACAGCGGGTCCTGGGTGGCGCTGAGCACGACCCATGCCTGTGCTGTGGCGGAGACGTAGGTGCCGGACTGCGAGAGCAGTTCCCCGAGCGTGTACTGCGCCGTCGCGGCGTTCCACCAGGACGCGCGGGCGATCGGCCTCACCGGCCGTCCGGGACGGGCGCGTGTGCCGGGATCAGGCCTTCGGACCGCAGGTCGTTCCACAGCGCGTTCGGGACCGGCGTGGTGAGCCACCTGGCGTCGTCCGTGATGTGCTGAGCGGATCGGGCGCCGACGACGACGGCCTCGACGGCGGGGTGTGCGAGGGGGAACTGCAATGCGGCGTGTGGGAGGGCGACGTCGTGCCGCCGGCACACCTCGGCCAGGCGTCGTGCACGCAGGATCGGGCCACGGGGCGCGCTGGTGAAGTTGTATCGGGCGTCGTCGCCGATGTTGGTGTCCGAAAGCAGACCGGTGTTGAACACCGCCGCAGCGACGACACGCACCCCGCGTTCGATGCAGCGGGGCAACAATTCGGCCAGTGCCGGCTGCTCGTGGAGGGTGTAGCGGCCGGCGAGCATGATGACGTCGAGATCCGCCTCGGCCACGAACCGGGCCGGGACCTCCCATTGGTTCATGCCGACCCCGATCGCTCGGATCACCCCTTGGTCGCGCAACTGCGCCAGCGCCGGGTAGGCCCCGCGCAGGGCCTCCTCCACGTGGTCGTCGGGATCGTGAATGTAGACGAGGTCGACGTGGTCGAGGCCGAGCCGGCTCAGTGAGTCGTCGAGAGTCCGTCGCACACCGTCGGCCGAGAAGTCCCACACCCTGCGCAGCGCGGTTTCGACGGCGTAGCCGCCCTCCTTGAGATCGCTCACCGGCGTGTCCCGCGGATCGAGCCGGCGCCCGACCTTCGTAGACACGGCGAACTCCTGGCGCGGCCATCGGTTGAGGGCGGCGCCGAGACGGCGCTCGGAGAGACCGAGACCATAGTGCGGGGCGGTGTCGAAGTATCGGACGCCGACCCGCCACGCGGCTTCCAGCGCCTCAGCGGCGGCCTCGTCGGTAACCGGCCGATAGAGGTTGCCGATCGTGGCGGCGCCGAAGCCGAGCCGGCTGGGTGCGCTGAACCGGGAATCGACCATGGTCTCAGCTCCCGGCCTGGCGCAGGACGCGGTGGCGCGTCACCGATTCCAGCTTGCGGCGCTGGGCGTCGTCGACCTTCGCGAGGTCCCTCGCGGTGGGACTGTCCGGCGCCACACCGGACAGGTAGCCCATGAAGTGGCGTAGCCGTGCGCCGCGGGTGTGCTTCGCCTCGTAGGACCCCATCGAGTAGCCGATGGCGCCGATGCCGCGCTCGATGGCCAACTGGACGGGCCGATAGAATACGAGGTTGAAATACAGGTACGTCTTCTTGTCGCGGTAATCGAAGCCGCCGAAGCGGGCCCACCATGTGTCCGGGTCCTCCAGGAAGACCACGAACCCGATCGGCTCGCCCGCCCGGGAGGCGACCACCACGCGCAGCGCGTCGCCGATGTTCTCCTGCAGCGACTGGTAGCCGGCGACGGTGTCGTCGAGGTCCGCGGCCCGCCCGTACTTGGCTCGCCAGCTCAGCTCGAGTTCGGCCAGCCGCGGGCCGAGGACGTCGGCGTCATGCACCGCCACGGAGATCCCCGCCTGATCGAAGGCTTCGATCTCCTTGCGGGCACTCACACGGCGGTGCGAGGTGAACTGTGCGAGATAGCCGTCGAAGTCGTCGAACTCGATCGGGATGTATGCATCGGCGCCGATGACGACATTCCGGTAACCGCGCCCGGCCAGCACAGCCTCAAGCGCCGGGTCGTGGTGTTCGAGCAGGTAGAGCCACGCCACGTGCGCGGCTCCGTCGGCGTCCGCGCGCTGCTCGAGTGCGCCGGCCGCCGCGGCGGCGACTTGTCGCCGCCCTTCGCCGTCGAGCTGGGCGGCATAGGCGGCACCGCCCATCCGTCCCGGCGAGCCGGCCACGATCGCGGGGTGCCATGGCGTCGCGTCGGCCCGCAACCTGGTGAGGGATTCGCGTGCGTCGGGCAGCTCGGTCAAGTCGCCCACGTCGAGTTCTTCCATGGTGAGGACCTTGCCCAGGTCGTACGCCGGATGGGCCCCGTCGCCGGTGAGGAAGGCCGGGGCGCCGAACAGCAATTGGCCGCCGGGGCCGCTCACTGTCACGAATCGCGGCTCGCCGCGGACCGACTGGCTGCGCCCGCGCAGCCAGTCGTACCGCAGGTACACCGAGGGACGCTCCAGCGCGTCCCAGCGATTACGATCGATCTTGTCGATGTCGGTGTGGATCTCGGTGAGCAACGCCTCGTGGCGGACGGTGGCGAACGGCATCGAGCGGCTCCAGGGATCGTCGGTCGGGCGGTCAGACGGTCTGCATGGTGCCGCCGGCGCGCACCGATCGGTAGGCCGCCTCGGCGACACGGACGGCGTGCACCGCGTGCACGGTGTCGACCGCGGGTGCTCGCCCCTCCTGCAACGCCCGCACGAAGTCCGCGGCGCCACGGGCCATCGACGATGCCCTCCAGGTGCGCGGCTCGGCGGGGACTCGGGCCAGGGGCACACCGGGATCGCGGGCACCACGGTGGACTATCACCGGCGGGTCACGCAACTGGTCGCACACGATCGACGCACGGTCACCGTAGACCTCGAATCGCTCACCCCAGGGCAGTTCCAGCGTCAGGCCCACCTCCACGCTGAAGAACGCGCCGCAGTGCAGGGTGCCGGTGACCAGAGCTCCGTCCTCGACCTCGACCCCGGGCAGGTGGGTGGCCGCCCAGTTCCGGGTGATCGCCTGCACGGAGGCGACAGGTCCGAACATCCAGGCCAGAACATAGAAGAAGTGGGTGGCGGCGTCGAGGATGGCGGCGAAGCCGTGCTCCTGGCGTTTCCACGGCGCGGTGTCGTCCCGGTATTCGTCCACGGCGCTGCCGTAGATGAGTCCGCGGACGAGCCGGACCATGCCGGGCGCGCCCCGCGCGACCAGGTCGGCCACCTGCATGTAGGACTCGACGAAGCGGCTGTTCTCCGACACCGCCAGCACCAGCCCGAGCTTGGTGGCCAGCGCCGCCAGTTGCTCACCCTCGGCGGCCGTCGCCGCCAGCGGCTTCTCCACGGTGACGTGTTTTCCGGCCGTCAGCGCGTCGCGGACCACCGGGCCGTGCAGGAGATGGGGCAGCAGGACGACGACGGCGTCGACGTCGGCGCGGGCAAGCAGCTCGCGGTGGTCGCGGTAACCGTCGACCCCGAGTTCCGTCGCGACCGGGAGCAGCGCGGCGGGGTCGGTGTCGCACACCGCGGTGATCTCGGCTTCGCCCGCCAGCGCCCGGTAGCCCACGACATGATCGGCACTGACCCGGCCGAGGCCGATGATGCCGATGCGGATGGCACCGCCTCCGGTCGGTCCGGTCATCGCGCGACCCACCCGGAGTCGACCAGGAGGTCGGTCCCGTTGACGTAGGTGGCGCCGCCGCCGGCGAGAAACACGATCGCCGAGGCGATCTCGCCGGGGTCCGCCCATCGGCCCAGCGACTGCTCAGCCTCGCGTTCGGCCTTGACCTCGTCGAACGACCGGCCGAGCCGGCGTGCCTCGACATCGATGTCCGAGCGCAGCATCGCGGTGTCGACCGATCCCGGGGACACCGAGTTGACTCGGATCCCCATCGGGGCGAACTCCCAGGCCAGCGCGCGGCAGAGAGCGAGGATCGAACCTTTGCTGGCGGCGTACACGGCATGCTGGGTCTGTCCGATGTGCCCGGAAATCGACGCCACGTTGACGATCGCCGAGCCCGCGGGCATCCGTGCCGCGGCGTGGCGGCAGCACAGCAGGGTGCCACCGAGGTTCACGTCGATCACCCCCCGGTAGTCCTCCCATGTGGTGTCCAGAAAGGGCTTGACCAGCACTGTGCCCGCGACGTTGGCGAGCACGCGCAACTGCGCCCCGTCGCGGGCCAGGTCGTCGTCAAGCTCGGCGAAGAACCGCCCCACCGCGTCGGGATCGCTGACGTCGACCGTGCACGCTCGGATCCGGTCGTCGGCCGGGGGCCGCGGCCAGGCCAGGTCGATGCCGTGGACCCGGTGCCCCGTCTCCGCGAGGGCGTGCGCGGTGGCTGCGCCGATGCCGCCCGCGGCCCCGGTGACGACTGCGACAGTCGGGCTCACCGGTCGGCCTCGGTGGACGCACGGTGCGGAGTGGGCCAGGCGGTACCCGCGGTCTCGGCGACCCATTCGACGATGTGGGTGTAGTCCTCCGAGCCGTGTGCGGCGGTGAGATCCCGCCAGAGTGTCCCGGCACGTCCGGCCAGCGGGAGTTCCAGGCCCCGCCGCCGGGCAACGTCGAGTGCGACGTCGGCGTCCTTGCTGTACTGGCTGGTGGTGAAGCGGGCGTCAAACCGTCCGGTCAGCGCGAAGCGCGGAATCTGCGTACGGGTCGCGAACGATGTCGCGCTGCTCGCGTTGAGGACGTCGAGCAGGACTTCGACATCCAGCCCCTCGGCCAGCCCCAGCGCGAGCCCCTCGGCGGCGAGGGCGAGGTTGGCGGCGGCGAGGAGGTTGTTGATGACCTTGGCGAGGTCGCCGTCACCGGCCCGGCCGGAAACGTGGATGATCTTCTGGCCCATGACCTCAAGGACGGGCATCACGGCGGCCAGGTGCTCGGCGGGCCCCGCGGCCATGATGGTGAGCGTGCCGTTCTCGGCGCCGGCGACCCCGCCCGCCACCGGCGCGTCCAGGAACCGCACACCCTTCTGTCCGGCCCGCTCGGCGATCGCCCGGGTCGTGTCGGGGTGTGAGGAGCTCATCTCAAGCCAGATCGTGCCGGGCCGGGCCGCGGACAGGACAGCGTCGGCGATGTCCCCGACCACTCCGGCGTCGGGCAGGTAGCTGATCACCACCGCGGCGTTGTCGACTGCTGCGGGCAGGCCGTTGCACACGTCGACACCCGCCTCAAGCGCCGCCTTGCGAGCCCCGGCGCTCACGTCGTGACCGCGCACCACGTGTCCGGCGGCGAGCAGTCGCCCGGACACCGCACGCCCCATGTGTCCGAGGCCGAGGACGGCGACGGGAGCCGCTGCCGCGGTCACTGCTCAGCCCGCACGGCGAGGTAGGTGGCCGCGTAGTCGTCTCCCCCGTGTCCGAGGGCGATGGCACGGTCGAAGCCCGCGAGTGCGGTGGTCGCCGCGGTCATCGACACGGTGTCGGCGGCGGCGTCGAGGACCAGCGCGAGGTCCTTGCGGGCCAGGGTGAGGGTGAAGTCTGGTGGGAAGTGCTCCGCCGCCATGGCACCGCCCTTGAGGCGTACGTAGGGCAGGCTCACACCGCCCGCGTCGAGGGTGTCGAACAGAGTTTCGGGCTCGAACCCCATGGCACGGGTGAACGCGATCGACTCGGCAAGCACCTGGACCAGGGACAGCAGCCAGCTATTGACCGCGAGCTTGAGCCGGGTGCCCGCGCCTGCCTCGCCGACCCGCACGATGGTCTTGGCGTAGCTGTCGAGCAGCGGAGTGACTTGCTCCAGTGCGGCGTCGGCCCCGGACGCGAGGACGACGAGCTGGCCGCGCTCGGCGGGTCCGCGCGTGCCCAGCAGTGGTGCGTCGACCAGGCTGACACCGGCCTTCGCGGCCCGCACGGCCCACGCCTGGGTCTCGCTGACGCCGATCGTGCTCGACTGCACCCACACGGTGCCCTCGGTCGTCGCGTCAAGGACCTCGTCGGTCATGACGGCCTGAAGGCTGGAGTTGTCGGCCAGCACGGTCAGGACGGCGTCGGCGTCGGCGACGGCCTCGGCGGCACTGTGCGACACGGTGCATCCGTGTTCGGACAGGGGCGCGGCGCGGTCGGTGGTGCGGTTCCACACCCGCACGCTGGCCACCCCGGTCAGGTGGCGGGCGATGGGGGCGCCGAGGGTGCCGGTGCCGAGCACGGCCACGGTCGGGCGGTGGTCAGGTGCTGATGAGGTCATCGCTGCTCCTGGACGAAGGGGGGTCGGGTCTCGCGAGCGTCGTCGAGCAAGGTCCCCAGCCGTGCCGGGAACTGCTGCGGGTCCTGCCGGTGCAGCTCGACGAGGTCGGCTGCCGTACCGGTCAGGTCCAGCACGACGACACGCCGCTGCGCGTCGGGCAGCCCGAGCTGCGCGAGCCGAGCGAGGACCTGGTCGCGGTAATGGTCGGCGCCCCTCGGGTAGGTGTCGGGGTCATCAGGCTCGACGATGACCCCGATGACGTCCGCACCGGCGAGATGGCCGGCGCCGAGCACACCGATGTGGTCGGCCCCCGGGAACCCGACGGCCGCGACGCCGTGGTGCCAGGCTGTCCAGCACGAGGATTCGCCCTCACACAGCAGGAGGTACCCGCGGTCGCGGGCCAACCCGGGCACGAACGGCCGCCAGTAGGCGGTCCGGGGCAGGTCCCGCTCCTCCCAGGTGGAGCTGTTCAGGCCGCCCGGGGTCCACCGGAACCGGTCGCGGACCGGTGCGCCGTCGGGAGAGAGGTACTCCTCCCGTACCCCGCCGCCGTGGACGTCGGTCACGCCGAAGCCGCGTAGCGCGTCCTCGGGAAGTGCCTTGGTCCGGGCGAGGTCGGCGACGCTGGTCCGCTCGGGCACGCGTTCAGGCATGGTCGGCGGCGAGGGCGGACAGCGCGGCGCGCCCACTGGGGACCTGCTCGTGCCATTCGGTAAGCATCTGGGGTGACTTCAGTAGCTGCGTGGCGGCCACCGGGAAGCCCCCCTCGCCGCGGCGCGCGGCGATCGCCGCGATCCGGATGAGGTCGATGATCACACCTGCCGCATTGCTGGAGTCCTGGACCTGCAAGGAGATTTCGAGCCGGACGGGCATGCCGGCCCAGCCCCGTCCTTCCACGGACATGTGCGCGATCTTGCGGTCGTGGAGGTGGGCGACAAACCCGGCCGAGGGGATGACGGTGACCGAATCGGTGTTGCCGACCTTCTGGCGCAGGGCCCGGTGCTTCGAGGCCTCCTTGTTGCCGCCGTGCTCGCGCAGGTTCTTGAAGTCGGCGTTGCCGCCGATGTTGAGCTGGTACGAGCCGGTCAGCGTAATGCCCCGCTCCTCGAGCAGGGAGAGCACGGTGCCGTGCACGATCGAGCTGCCGATGTGGCTCTGCAGGTCATCGCCCACCATCGGGATGTTCTTCTCGCGGGCCTCGGCGAACAGGGCGGGCAACCCGGCGATCGGGTCGGGCGTGCAGTTGACCACCGCGACGCCTGCGTCGACCGCAGCGCGACCGTACGCCGCGGCCAGCTCCGGGAGCCCGGTCGGCAGCGAGTAGAGAAAGACCTCCGCGCCGCTGTCCCGCAACACCTGCGCGACGGCGTCGATCTGACTGCGGTCGGTGGGGTCGGCGATGCCGAAGGTGACTTCGGGGTCGCTGGCAGGCCCCGGAGTCTCCAACTTCGGGTAGTTGTTCGGCTCGGCGAACATCGCATCGGAGAGCTTCTTGCCGACCTTGTTGGGAGCCAGGTCGAAGACGGCCACCGTTTCGATGTCGGTGACGGCGATGCCGCCGAGGACGGGACGGGCAACGCCGGGCAACGCTTCCGCGTCGAGCATGCCGTAGTAGGCGATCCCCTGGATCAGGGCCGAGATGTTGTTCCCGACGCCAGCGATTGCGAGCTTCATCCTGGTCTCCTAGCGCGTGTGGGTCTGTGCGGGGAACGGGGTGTTGGGTCGAGCGGTGTTGCGGGGCTGAGGGTTGGCGGGCAGTTCGAGGAGCAGGTCGAGGTGAGCGAAGACCTTGTGGATGGCCTCGACGTAGGACTCCATGAGCTGGGCGGTCTGGACGTAGAGGGGTTTGAAGACGGCGCCGAGGTTCACGGTCGTGTCGCAGATCCGCGACGCCGCGGGGAAGGCATCGCCATGCCACTCCGACAGCGGCTCGGCTTCCACGCGGGGGTGCCACACAGTGTGGGAGCGCCGCCGGAACACCGGCTGGGCCGGCACCGGCTGCGGCTGCCAGATGTTCACCTCGACGCCCTCGTCACCCAAGGCATGCATGACGGTGTCGCGCAGGTCGCGGACGTCGCCGTCGTACCCCAGGGCTTCTGGGTCGAGCTGGGTGGCGTATCGCCAGTAGGACGCCTCACGGTCGGGGTGCACGAACGGCGGTCGGATGCCGGGCAGGTCGCGCAGGCCGGCGTCGAGGATCGCGGCGTTCGCCATCGCGCGGGCGTTGAACTCCCGCAACCTGGGTAGCTGGCTGCGGGCGAACGCCGCCACCATCTCCTGCCCGCGGTAGTTGTAGCCGACACCGTGCGACCAGTAGGGGCGGATCACACCAGGGAGCACATCCTCGCCGTAGAGGACCATGCGCCGCGCAACCAGCGCCCCGTCGTCGTCATCGGTGGTGAACAGACCGCCCTCACCACCCGAGAGATTCTTGGAGACGTTGATGCTGCCCCCGGACGCGGCGCCGAGGCTGCCCGCCATTCGCCCCCGGTAGCGGATCCCGTGTGCCTGCGCGTTGTCCTCCACAACGGGCACGCCGTGGCGCGCGGCGACGGCGAGGATGTCGTCCATGTCGGCGGGCTGCCCGTGAGCGTGAACGGCCATGATCGCCGCTGTCCGTTCGGAGATGCATGCCGCCAGCGCTTTCGCGTCGAGGTTGTAGGTGCGCGGGTCGACATCGCAGAACACCACATCGGCCCCCTGATGCACGGCGGCAAGCCCGGAGGCCACGAAGGTGAAAGCAGGCACGATCACCTCGTCACCGGCGCGGACCCCGACTGCCGCCAGCGCGGCATGCAACGACGAGGTGCCGCTGCCGGTGAACACACAGTGGCGCACTCCGACGAGTTCCGCGTACTCCTCTTCCAGCGCCCGCAGCTCCGGCGCGTTCGGGCCGGCCAGCACCCCGCGGGTCAGCACTCGCTCAAGTGCGCGACGGTCGTCGTCGGTGATCTGAGGCCACGGTCGGTGGGCGTCCGCGGACACGACGGGCCTGCCCCCGAGCCGGGCGGGCAGGCCGACGGTCGAGGTCATCAGAACCACTCCGCGCGGCGGTGGGTGTCGAACGGGACATAGGACGGGCGGTCGTCGTGGGGCAGGGGTAGCTGTGGCGGGCCGGATTCCCGTGACGGCAACAGGACCGAGCCGTAGCCGAGGCAGTGAATCTCGCCCCGTTGGTTGACGCCGGTGATCTCGACGGCCACGGCGTGATATGCCGCTGCGCGACCGTGCTCGTCGGCCAAGTCCAGCCGGTACTTGCGGCGCACGACCCCGATGAACGAGACGGTGTCGCCGTAGAAGACCGGGCGTCGCATGGAGGTGTACATGCGCCGGACGAACGCGTCGTCGCCGGCCCAGTTCGTCAGCAGCCGGATGGGAATCTGAGCGCGTTGCACGCCGAAGTCGAACGGCAGCGGCTCGCACCGGTAGGCCGAGAGATGACGATCCTCGTGCTCGTCATAGGGCGTGTACGGCCAGCCCGTGACGGGGTGGGTCCGGGCGAAGTCCGGGTTCTCGCGGCACCGTTCGTACGCGGGACGAAACGCCCGCACCAAGCGGGTGCCGTCGAACGCGGCGTTCAGCCCGTGGTGCAGCGACTGGTAGGTCATCTCGTCGCGCACCGTGTAAGGCGGCTGGACGATGGGTGGTAGTTCGTCGTCGACCGAGACTTCCTCCCACCAGCGTGGCGCCGCGCCGCGCCGCGTCTCGCCCGCGAGCGCCGTGTCGATCGCGGCGATCTCGGCGTCGCTGTACTGATAAGGCTTGTAGTCGTAGAACATGCGCTCGCCGAGCCGGTCCGGCGGCATGACGCGCCGCCCGCCCATCTGTTCCACCGGAATGTGCAACAGCCGGCCGTAGGACTTCGCCTTCAGCTCGCCGCGGTTGTCCCAGTAGAAAGTCTCGGAGTGGTGAGAAATCGTGCGCCCCTGCCGGCCGCCGGACACCACGAGCTCGCGCGGAATCTTCGAGGACTCGAACTGCATGCCCGGCCGCAAGACGTCATAGAAATCCCATGCGACGCCGGAGAGGAAGTTGGCGACCGGATAGCCGATGGCGCGCTGGGCGCCGTGGTCGCCGGGATAGCGTGCGTGCACGAGGATCGGGCCCGGCGCGATGAGGCTGCCGTGACGGGTCCCCCGGGCGTAGCGATCGTCGGTGTAGACCGGGTTGTCGTCTCCGATGGTCGCGGCGTACCGGCTGATCGACTCTGGTGTCAGGAGGAATGCTGAGGGCACGGGTACCCGGTTGCGTCCGAGCGGCGCGGGGTGCGGAGGTGGGACGTCCTCCTGGCTTTCGTGATGCAGGAGTTCCCGGCTCCGCTTGAGGAACTCCTCAAGGGCCTCGTTGAAGGTCTGCTCCATCAGATGCTCCGCAGTCGTGGGGTGCCGGTCAGGGGCAGTTCCACCGAGCGGCCCGGTTCGGGAAGCAGCACGGTCGCGTCGGCGGCGAAGACGGTTTCACCACGCTGGTTGGTTCCTGTGGTGGTGAGCAGCACGGCGTGCCGCTCGTCTTCCGACGGGGCTTCCTGGTGCCAGCGGTCAGCCACCCGACCCGCGAGATGGAGGCAGTCGCCGTAGAGCAGCGGCGTGGACATGCGCAGCCGCAGGCGCCACAGGAACCCGGCATCTCCGGCCCAGTGCGTGAGGTGCTGGCCGGCGAGGGCGAAGACCAGTTCCGTCGGCGCGATGGGCGCGCCGAGGCCGGCCTCGTGTGACGCCGCCGAGTCGATCCACGCGTCGTGGCGGTCCCAGCGAGTCCAGCCGGTCTCCGGGTTGCGGCGCCATCGTCCCGGCAGAGAGGCGAGGGCTTTCAGATGCAGATTGCCCGCCTGTACCGAGCGCGCCTCGGCGATGGTCCACACGAACAGGTCGGAGAACGTCAACGGTCCCTTGAGCAGTTCGGGCAACGGATCGCCGGGATGGCTCTCGCTCCAGAACCGCGGGCGCGGCCCCCGACCGGCCGGCTCGTTCTCCAGACGATGAACGAGCTCGTCCACGTCGGCCGCCGAATACCGGTGGATCCCGCGCTTCTGCAGATCACGCTCGCGGACGGCCACAGTCGCGGCGACCTCGGCCACCGGCCGCCCATCGATGGTGTAGCCGGTCTCAGTGGTGATCCGGGTCGTGGCAGGCGAACCCGGATCATGCGTGGCATCCACAATGGACGAGCGAGCGCCGAGCCGCGCGCCCAGCGGTATCCGGTCGCTCCACGTCGCTCTCATCGACTCGGTGCGCTCCACGAGGTCATGCCCGGCCATGGTGTCGAGCGCACCCGAGGAACTGGGGCGACGGACAGCGAGGACGAATGTCGGGGGCGCGAGCATCGTCCCGTGTACCGATCCGGCACCGTACTGGACATCGGTGTACAGCGGATCGGTGTCGCCGGTGGCTTCGACGAACCGGCTGACGTTGAGCCAGGTGGCGACTCCGATGCCGGCCACAGTGTCGGGGCCGGTGTGACCGAGGTAGCGGGTTGTGGCGTCGGCCACCGCGGCCGGGGTGACCGTGGCCGTCGGCACGCTCGACGGGGCGGCTGGACGGCCGGTTGGCTTCGGTGATGGTGCGGGGCTGGTTCGAGTGTCGGTCACGAGCTCTGGACCACTCCTTCGGAGACGGCGGGAAGATCGACCTTGCCGCTGCCGGTCATCGGCAGCGCGTCGACGTCTTCCACCCGGAAGAACCGCGAAGGGAGCCCGACGAACTCGCCGACGTGCCTCGACAGCTCCTCGGCGCTCATGCCACTGGCTTCTCGTTCACGGACGATCACGATCTGTTCGTTGTGCTCGACCGCAACCATGGGGCTGGTGGTCGCCACGGCCTCGACGTCGTCGAGGTTGATCCGGTAACCAGCGATCTTCGCGATCCTGCTTTTTCTGCCGACTATGCGATAGAACCCATCTTTGTCCCGTTGTCCCAGGTCGCCGGTGTGCAAGCTGCCCGCGGTGACATCTCCCAGGGCGAGATCGCTGGCCGATTCGGCGTATCCCATCATGACGTTGGGCCCGCGGTAGACCAATTCGCCATCCTCGGCTATGTCGAAATTGCCGTGGGGTATCGGCACGCCGATCGTCCCTGCTTTCGTCACGGCATGCGTCCAAGGGACCACAGACATCCGTGCCGTCGCCTCGGTCTGCCCATACATGGAATAGAAGCGACCGCCCCGTTCCGCCATCAATGTGGCGTAGCGCACAATGGCTTCCTTCGCCATTCTGCCGCCGGCGTGCGTCACGGTCCGCAGAGCCGGAAGCTCCATGCCGGAGAATCCGATACGGTCCATTATCGTGAAGGAGTACGGGACGCCCGCGAGTCCGGTGCACTCGTGTGCGCGGACGTCGGCCCAGAAACGGCGGGTCACGAGGCCATGTCCGGAGAACATAATCGATCCCCGTGCGTGGAGATGCGAGTTGAGCACGGAGAGGCCGTAGGAATAGTGCAGCGGCAGGCTTTGCACCGCACGTGCCGTTGCATTGAGATCGAGCGCACTGGTGATCTGCGCGGCGTTGGCGTCGATAGCAGCGCGGCTGAGCCGGACATACTTGGCGTTGCCCGTCGAGCCGGACGTGGCGAGCAGCACCGCGAGATCGGGATGTACATCGCCGTGCTGCTTGAGATCCTGGATCTGGCAGTGCGGACCGACGACGAACGTCGCCCCGAGCCTTTCGGCCAGCACCGCGGCGGACTCCGGCCGCGCCACGCTGGTCAAGAGCACTGCGTGCCCTGCGTAGAGGCTCGCGAGGTAGACAAGCGCCGTGTCCACGTCGGGACGGCACAGGCAGATCACGAGCGACTTCCGCGGGCGGCGCATCATCTCCGCGAGGCTGCTCACGCGGTCGGCCAGTTCCCGGTAGTCGAGCACGTGACCGGTGGCCGCATCAACCAGCGCCGGGGCAGGCGGGGGGTCTGTCATCCACCCCAGCACTGTCACAACTGGCCCGCCTTCTTCTTGGCGATCATTTCGGCCGCCGCGTGGTAACTGTCCAGCGTCAAGACCTCATCCTCTTCAAATTCGACCTCGAACGCTTCTTCGAGTGCCACAACCAAAGACAGATGACCGAGGGAGTCCCAATGAGGATGGTTCGCATAGCGGATGGACATCAGATCTGTGCCGGACGGCAAGTCGAGGCCCCTGCGAAACGCCTCATCCAATTTCTCGGGGTGCATACCACTCCTTCGTTCCCGACAGGGTGTGGCCGCCGAGGAGGGCGATGTGCCAACGTACGACGAATACCATCGACCTCCTTAAATAGCCATGTCAAGAGGCGCAGGCACGGCAAAGCTTGCTGAGTGAGCGTTTAGGCTGGTCAAGCGCTAAGAATTTAGGGAGCCGATGGTTTGCCGACGTTGTGCCGCAGTGCGGCAGCGATTTTGCCGGTGTTGTGGACTCCGAGCAGGCTGACCACGGAATTTTTTTGCCGGGTCGAGATGACGCGGGCAACGTTGCCGGTGCAGCCCGGGAGGCATCCTCACCGAACGTCACATCTCTTACCCGGCGAAAGCTCAATGAACAAGTCAAGGCGTGAGCGGATAATCTCTCGCTTCACCAAGCGGACAATCTCAAGTGAACGTGCTGCTGCGTTACGCCGTCCAGCCGGAGAACCAGACTCAACCTCGCGGACAAACCTCTCGATACGGACATTTCTCTGCACTGGCCGACACGCTCAAGATGTGCATAATGGTGAGCATGTCCGGTTGAGCCCACGCTGACCCCGACACGTAATGGGCCCGAAACGGTTGTTTTGCGCCGTGTCCCTGGTCACCGCTCGTAGGAGCCGCCCCGCCATGCGGATTCTGGTCAAAATCAGTGCGTCGACCGAGGTCGCGGTCCTGCGCGAGCGAGTAACGCGCTGGCTCGACGCCGGGATCGACGGCGTCGTTGCCGGCGATCACCTGTTCTCGGTCGGCTCGTCGACCACGCGGTCACCGGCACAGAGCCGCGTCGAGCCCTATGTGCTGCTCGCCGCCGTCGCGGCCCTCTCCGACCGGCTGGATCTCGCGACGATCGTGAGTAACTACACGATCCGCCATCCCGTTCACATTCTGCGGGAGGTGGCGCAACTCGTGGCCCTGGCAGGTGCCGATCGTGTGTGGGCGGGATTCGGCGCAGGGTGGAACGCGATCGAGTACGAGGCGGTGGGCTCGACCATGCCCCCGCTGCGCGACCGGCTCCACGAGCTCGGCCGCACGGTCGAACTCGCCCAGTCCTTGTTCGCCGGGAAGATCGTTTCTGAAGAGGGCGCTGCCGCGGGGTTTCCGTTGTCGCCGGCGTTGGACAAGGCGCCGCGCTTGCTCTTCGGCGGCGGTTCGTCGGGCCTGCTGGAACTTGCCGCACGACATGGCGACCACCTCGACGTGAACACACCTCCAGGTATCGAACCCCAAAGCGCTTCGCGGTCGGGCTGCCGCGCGCGAGACTCGGACACACGCCGCCGGTTGCGCACCTCGGTCGCGGCCGTCCGCGACCACGCTCGCCGATGGCGGGAACTGCGGCACACTCTCGGCCGGGAGGAATCCGGCACGACGTCGGTCACGCTCAGCGCCCTGCGTCTGTGCGGACGCGAGGAGAAAAACAAATACGCCGAGCGGTACGCGCAAGCGCTCGGCATCCCTCGCATCGACCTGGACGACTGCGCCTACACACTGTTCGGCGAGCGTGCAGAGTTGCGTGAACGCGTGGCGCAACGCTACGCCGACGGGCACCTCGACTGGCTCGTCGTACCCGACGGCGAGGATGCCCTTCGTCTGCGGGAGGAAGTGCTGACTCCGGCTGGCGTCGGCTGAACCGCAGCCGGATGGCGCTCACGTCTCACCCACGACCAGAACCGGGCAAGCCGAACGTGACCTCGAACCAGTCCCGACAGGCCGGGCCGCCGGCCGCACATCAAGGAGGCTGACCATGACTACCGCCACGCGCTCGCTCGACGACACCACCGTCGCACGACACCAGATCGCCAACCTGCTCGCCGCCTACCTGGAGGCGGCCGACCGCAAGGACGTCGAGGCTGCGGTCGCCGTCCTCGGTCAGGCCGAGGTGTCCTTTCCCGCTGGGACCTCCCACGATCCGGAAACCGCCCGGGCCTTGTTCACCAAGCTGTGGGGCAATCCCACCAAGCACCGGCACGACCTGTCGAACCTGCTCGTCCTGCCCGGCGACACCCCGGGCACCTGGATCGCACGAGCGCACTACACCCGCTACGTGCTCACGCCCGAACCGGTGCTCAACACCCTCGGCGAGTACGACGTCGTCGTCGACGAAGCCACCTGGACCCTTCGCCGGCTCATCGTGACGCGGACCTGGGTTCAGGCCTGAGCCGGTGGCCGGTGCCGACAAGATCGAGGTCGTACTCGTCCGGCACGGCGAAACCGGGACATACGATCACGATGCCGGGCTGACTGACCGCGGCGAACACCAGGCCTACACGCGAGGAACGGCGCTGGCGCGGGCCCTGGCCGGGCGTGACCGGATCGTGCTACGACACGCACCGACCGAACGCGCGCGCGAGACCGCCGAAGCTCTCCGCGCCGGTCTGACCGACGCGTCCGGGCCGCCAGTGGCCGGAACCCCTCAACCCGATCCCGCCTTCAGCAACTTCCTGATCAGGTGCGGAGAAACCATCACGGAGCCGACCGGAGCCCATGCCCTATACCAGAAAATCGAGCAGGCCGACGCGGCCGCGGACTGGATCACCGATTTCACTCGATACCTCGAACGTCAGCGCCTCGGAGGTGACCCGGTCGGCTACTGGCTGCGCCAACCGCTTCCCTCGTTCGAACCACCGGTCGCCGTCGTCCTCCGGTTCGGGCGCGCGATCGGCCGGTTGATCGCCAGGGGCGACCCCACCACAGCAACCGTGGTCGCCACCCACTCGGGCTGCCTGCGCGCGGTCGTCGCCGCAGCGTGCGGAGAGGACCCCGGTGAGCCGGACAACGGCGAGACCGTCAACGTCGTCGCCGCTCCGGGCCAGAGCGCCGCTATGGTTCACTACCGAAATCGCGCGGACCGGTGGTTCCTCCCCCGTGCAATGCCGCCATGGTTTGGCGGCGAAACCCGCTCGTCCGTCACGACGGCGGATGGTCGGTGACCATGACACGTCGCCCACGCAGGCAGCGCGCCGGGTTCAGCCCTCGTCTTCGGGGTTGTTCAGCGTCCGATGGTGTCCAGGTCGGCCAGGTCTTGCTCGGACAGCATGGTGGCTGCGCCGGTGATGTTCTCGCGCAGGTGCTTCACCGACTTGGTCCCCGGGATCAGCAGCACATTCGGAGAACGCTGCAGCAGCCAGCTCAACGCCACCGCCATCGGCGTGGCCGACCGCCGCTGCGCCACGGCTGACAGCGCGTCGGACTGCAGCGGCGTGAACCCGCCGAGAGGGAAGAAGGGCACATAGGCGATGCCGTCGCGGGCCAGATCGTCGATCAGGTCGTCGTCGTGGCGCACGGCGAGGTTGTACATGTTCTGCACGCACACGACCGGGGCGATCGCCCGGGCCTCGGCGACCTGCCCGGCGGTGACGTTGCTGACCCCGAGGTGACGGACCAGGCCGTCCTGCTGGAGCTGGGCGAGGGTCTCGAAGGCTTCGGCGATCGAGCCGACCTGGGGGCCATTCGCGTCGCCCATGCGAATGTTCACCAGGTCCAGGACGTCCACCCCCAGGGCCTGCAGGTTCTCCTGGACCTGACGGCGCAGGTCCTCGGGACGCCGGGCGGTGGGCCAGCCGCCCCGGGCGTCGCGGTTGGCGCCGACCTTGGTGGCGACGAGCAGCGGTCCGGGATAGGGGTGCAGCGCTTCGCGGATGAGGTCGTTGGTGATGTGGGGTCCGTAGGCGTCGGAGGTATCGATATGGGTGATGCCGGCACCGACGACGGCGCGCAGGACGGCGAGGGCACCGTCGTGGTCGGCCGGAGGGCCCATGACCCAGGCACCGGCTAACTGCATCGCGCCGTAGCCGAAGCGGGTGACCTCACGCCCACCCAGGGTCCACGTCCCGCCGGGCAGAACGAGGGGGGTGGAGCCGGTAGCGTCGCTGGTGGAGGTGGTGCTCATAGTGGGGCCTTCTCCCGATGTCCGTCTCGATGACCGCGGTCGCGGAGCGTCGTCCCGACCGTGCCGGTGACGGTCACCTACGAGCTCACCGAGCTCGGTGTGTCCCTGCACCAGGTGGTGGGCCACCTCCGCGCATGGGCCCAGGACAACATGGACACCGTCATCTCTCACCGCGCCAGCCACGGCAAGGACACCTGAGGACACCGACCCGGGCCGGTCGGCTACCGGCACGCGTCTGACCTGACAGCCGAGTGCACCCTTACCCACCCTCAGAATCGAATCGAGATGGCGGCAGAGCGAAGACGACCACCCGCTCAACCCTGCCGGGTCGGCCGGATGGTCAGGTCACCGATCTCCACGTCGTCCGGCTGGTCGATGGCGAACGCGATCGCTCGGGCCACGGCCTCGGGAGCGATCGCCAACTCGGCCATGTTGCGCTGGATGTGCTCCCGCAGCGCCGGATCGTCGATATGGTCGGCCAGCTCGGTGCGGACGTAGCCGGGCGAGATCGACGTCGTGCGGAGCACGCCTTCGGTGGATTCCTGCCGCAGGGCTTCGAGCACGGTCCGGACCGCGTTCTTGGTACCCGCGTACACCGCCTGGTTGGACACGATCTTCAGCCCCGAGGTCGATACGACTGTCACGAAATGCCCGCGGCCCTGCGCTCGGAAGAGGGGCAACGCCGCCGCGATGCCGTGCAGGACACCGCGCAGGTTCACCTCGATCATCGCATCCCAGCCCTCGACATCCAGGTCGGCCAGCGGCGCGGTCCGGGCAATCCCGGCGTTGGCCACCAGCACGTCCAGCCGCCCGAACTCCTTCGCGGTCGCCTGGATGAATTCATCGACATCGGCCCGGCTGGTCACGTCGGTCCGGTGCACAGAAACCGTTCCTCCTTGATCGCGCAGCTCGGCGGCAAGGGCTTCGAGCCGCTGGGTCCGCCGGGCACCGAGGGCCACGACCGCCCCGCTGCGGGCCAAGAGCCGCGCTGTCGCCTCGCCGATTCCACTGCTGGCCCCGGTGATCGCCACGACCTTTTCCACGTCGTCCACCTCTCGTCTTTGCGGACAGGTGTCCGCTTACCCGAAGGCTAGCCGGACACGTGTCCGCTTGCCCAGCGATGTGATACGACGTACCGGTGACCCCGCCCCGCGCCGATGCCTCCGCCAACCGCGACCGGATCCTCGCCGCCGCCCGGGCCGAGATCGCGATAAACGCGGAGGCCAAGCTCAACGCCATAGCCCAGCGCGCCGGAGTCGGCCAAGGCACCCTGTACCGGCACTTCCCCACCCGTGCCCACCTCCTGGCCGAGGTCTACCGCACTGACGTCGACGAACTCGTGGAGGCGGCGACCACCCTGCTGGCGACCCACGAGCCGGTGACCGCACTGGCCCGCTGGTTCGACCGCGTCGCCGATTACGCTCAGGTCAAACGCGACGTCATGGCGGCCGTCGAGAGCGCGACATGGGCCGATCTCTCCGCGCACAGCCACGGCCCGATCGGCGACGCGGTGACCCGCCTGCTCCAGGCGGGCCAGTTCGCCGGCACGATCCGCCCGGACGCCGACGCCCGCGACGTCATCATCCTCATCACCTACCTGTCCCGCCTCGACGCGGAAGAGTTCGCCGACCGCGCCCGCCACCTCCTCGCGATCGTCCTTGACGGCCTGCGCACTCCCCACCGCTAGACGCTTTCCAGGTCGGGGTCATTGACGGGCCAGGGGGTTGGCGATGGTCAACCAATTGGCGGCGCGGAAACAACCGCCCGTGCGTCCCGGTGACGGAGTCCGGTGCCGGGACGCTGCTGCGAGTGATCGGCCCGCCGGGGCGTACCCGAAAGACCGGATCGATGTAGATCTCACCGAGCGCGGGCATCCGCACACCGTGCCGCGGGCCCTCATCGGCGAGCACCGGCTCGTCCAACTCGGCACGATGCCAGGCGATCAGCGCGGCCCGATGCCGTTCCGGCTCGCCGGCAGAGACGGCCTCGCGCAATCGAAACGTGGTAACCAGCGTGGCCGCCTATCTGCGGTCGCGCCGACCTGGTCCATCTCGCCCTCGACGAATCCGGGTGCCGCCCAGAGCCATGGGTCGCCGGCGACGAACCAATCCGGTTCCTGCGCACCAGCACCATGACCGTGGACAGTGCCGACAAGTGGATGCTGCGCTGCGTGGGGTCGGAGGTGCCCGCGCGGGGTACGGATTTTCTGGGCGATGCTCACTCGTTGCCGCCGAGCCTGTTCAGGTTTTCTCTGCGGCGCAGCAAAGCCCGCCTCCGGCGGCGGGCTGACCACAGGTTCACGGCGGCCATCAGACCCAGCGCGACCACGACGCCGGTCAGCGGGAGCTCCGACCGGTGCCGCGAGGCCGCGAGGATCAGCGAACCTACGGCGAAGACCAGCCAGGCTCCGGTGCCGAGCCATGCGGCTATCACCCGATCTCGGGCGAACAGCGGCGTGCGCCGGGTTACGGCCCAGCCGGCCACCGCCACCCAGCTCAAACCGATCGCCACCAGAACTGCGAAGGCGACCTTCGTGCGCGGTGGCAACGCGGGTTCGGTCGCCCACAGCAGGCTGATCAAGGCGCTGCCGGTAAGGCCCGCGAGTCCCACCGCCACGTAGCCAACCCGCCTGCGCAACGACAACGGCGCCTCCAGCCGCGCCAGGATTTCGTTCGGAGTCATGCCTGGTATCCCTTCCGAACCAGTTCCAGGTGCAACAACTTGCGGGCTCTGTTCAGCCGTGATTTCACCGTCCCGACGGGAACATCGCAGATCTGCGCGCAGACGCCCACCGGCAGATCCTCGAGGTAGAACAGCATCAGTACCTCCCGCTCTCTGGCCGGAAGCGCCGCCAACGCTCTGGCCAGCGTCTCCCGGTCGACGACACCATCCGCCTCATCGGCCTCCAGCGGGTCACCGACCGGTTCGGACTCCGGCCGCCGGTACTGCTCTCGCAACTGGTTCATCACGGCGCGACGGGCGACCACGTAGAACCAGGGGGCGAACCGGTCCGGCTGCCGCAGCCCGGGCAGCCCCCTGAAGACCGCCAGCCAGATCTCCTGCACCACGTCATCGTCAGACCTGCCGAGCATCCGGCCGACGTATCGCTCGACCACCGGATGCCAGTCTCGTACCAACTCGGCGAACGCTTCCCGCTCACCCAACTGACAGCGGATCACCAGTAACTCATCAGTCATCGACCCTCCTTCACCCATTCAGTCGGCGCGCAGGCCCAGGAGGTTCATCGGCGAATGGAAGACGCGATCCTCGCGCGAGGCTTGCTCCAGCCGTTCTCTGAACCTGCGTTGCAAGCCTGCCGCCGGTCCTCTACGCTAGTTCGTAGTTACGGAGCAACGAAAGAGGGTCATGAGCGACAACAGGCTTGACGAACTTGAGCAACGGATCGCCCGACTGGAGAGCCGGATCGACGGCGGAACCGCGCCGAGGCGTACCGCGCGAGGTGCGAACCCGCTGATGGGGGTGCTGCATGGCTGGCGCCGCGAGGCCGAGGAGCAGTCCCTGCCCGGGACGGTGGGCTATGCGGGGTACGTGGCCGGGAGGGAACTGCTTTGGGCCAGGCAGATACCGCTGGCCGAGCTACTGCCGGCGGACTGGGGTCCGGCGGCCGGCATCCTGGAATCCCTCGGCAGCCTGCCGCGGCTGGCGTTGCTCGGGGCGCTTCTGCGCGAGGGCCGCCGCACCAACGTCGACCTTCAGGAGGCGCTCGGCGCGAGCCAGGGGGAGACGACCAGCGGCCAGCTCTACCATCACCTGCGGGCGCTGCAGGGGGCGGGGCTGATCACACAGAAGCGTCGCGGCGAGTACGAACTCGCACCCCAAGCGGTGATCCCGATCCTGACCATCCTCGCCGCAGCGATGAACGTTGCCACCGACCCTCCGGTCGGCCCACCCGTCGCGACTCCGCAATCGACATGACGTTGATCTACTTCGTCGTGGACCGAGCGTGCGCCCCGGCGAGTTCTCCGATGCGGTAACCAGCCCGAGCGCATTCATGCCGAGCGTTCACAAGCGCTTCTCCCAGAGTGCGGCGCCACGGCTGTGCCGACTCAACCGCCGGAGGAGGCTGCCTGCGCAACGGCCGGCCATGGGGGATCTCGCCGCGTCGGAGCGGTCCGATGTAACGCTCCCGGAGTGGTGGACATGACCCTGGCAGCACCTACTCGGGTGCCGGACGGTCAAGGAGGACTGGTGTCCGACGATGTCGCCCGCTTCGGGCGAATATACGACGCGAACTACGACCGGTTGTTGGGGTACGCGCTGCGCCGCACCGACAGTCAGGAGGACGCCGCCGATGTTGTAGCGGAGACGTTTCTGACGGCGTGGCGGCGGTTGGCCGACGTGCCGGAGGACGACGAGGCCCGGTTGTGGTTGTACGGCGTCGCGCGCCGGGTGCTGGCCAACCATCACCGAGGACTGAACCGTTACCGCCGCGTCAGGGAGAGGTTGTCGCGCGCGGTCGCGCCGATGCCGCCCGAACCGGCACCCGGTGAGCAGGCCACGGCCATCACGGCGGCATTCCGTCGGCTCAGCGAGCTCGATCGGGAGCTGCTGCTGCTCGTCGGCTGGGAGGGACTCGACATGCCGCAGATCGGCTCCGTGCTGGGATGCACCCCGGCTACGGCGCGGGTCCGCCTGCACCGGGCCCGCGCCCGGTTCGCCCGCGAACTCGCGCGGCAGGGAGTCGGAGGCGTCCGACGGATCACCGAACAGCCAACCGTGCAGGAGGCGCTGTGAACACCGAGCACCGCACGCAGGAATACATCCGTCGGCTGTCGCTGATCAGCGACCATGAGGTCGGCCTGCAGGCCGACCCGGACGCTCGACAAGCTTTGTTCGAGCAGATCACCGCGACGGCGGCCCCGAGAGCCAAACGGCCCCGGATGACCCGCGGGCTGGTCGCCGTGTTCGCCGGTGTCGCCGTCGCGGCGGCCGGTGGCGCGGCCTGGGCCGGGCTGACCGGTAGCGGCGACGGTGGCCCCGCCAACGGGTGTCACATCGCCGACGGCTCGATCTCAGTGGTCAAGCCGATCACGGGGGATCCGGTCGCCGACTGCGCCGCCGAGTGGAAGCGGGAGACCGGAGCCGACGCCCCGCCCTTGGTCGCCTACGACAACGGGCACGGTGGGACCGACGTCGTCACCGCCGGCACCCTGCCGGACAAAGGTTGGACGCGGCTGGAGCCGGGCGTCAGCCAAGATCCCACCCTGATCGAGCTGGACGCCGCGCTCGATGACCGGATCGACGGCCTACGGTCGGATTGTCTTCCGCTGGCGGTTGCCCGGACCGCCACCGAGCGGGAGCTGAGCCGGCTCGGGCTCCACGACTGGTCCGTGACGACCGAGCGTGGCGCGGCCGACGGCACCGACACGTGCACGTACTACTCGCTCGACGCCGTGACCCGCAGAGTGGTCCTCGTCCCGGTCGAGCACGGCACTACGTCCGTCGACCCGGCGCTGGCCTCGCTGGCCCGCGCCCTCAGAGAGCACCTGAGGGATAGCTGCGACCCGCTCGAAACAGCGGCGGACTACGCCCGTGAAGCTGCAGCGCGGGCCGGAGTCGAACCCGCCGCCCTCGTGGTCAGCGAGATCACCGACGCGAAGGCCGCCTGCACCCGGGCGGAGATGCGGGTCGACGGCCGGGCCGAAGTCATCCTCCGGGGGCGCCGATAGCCGATAGTGGCTCGGCCTCGCCGGGACCAGACATCAGGGGTCCTGTCTCGCGTGGTCTGCGCTGGCGGGTTCTAGTTCTTGCGAGCGACCGCGCACCAGGCCGGGGTGTCCGGGATCGGCTCGGCGTCGGGGTCCGGCCGCCAGTGCGGGTACTGGACGATTCCGGGTTCCAGGATCTCCAGCCCGTTGAGGAACCGGCCGATCTGGTCGCGGGTTCGGAAGGTGACAGGTTCGGCGAGCCTGTCGTTCAGTCCCGCGGCGCCCTCCTCGGCCTCGGCTTGGATATCGTTGGCCGGCTGGCCGACAACCAGGTAGCTGCCCGGCGACAATGCCGCCACGATCTGGTCCACGATCCCCCATGGATCGCCGTCGTCGGGGATGCAGTGCAGCACCCCGACGAGCATGACTGCGACCGGACGGCTGAAGTCCAAAGTGTCGGCCGCTTCCTCAAGAATCTTCCCGGGATCGCGCAGGTCGGCGTCGAGGTACGCGGTTTTCCCCTGCGGGCTGCTGGTCAGCAGCGCCCGTGCATGCACCAGTACCAAGGGGTCGTTGTCCACGTACACGACCCGACTCTCGGGGGCTGCCTGCTGGGCCGTCTCGTGGGTGTTGTTCGCCGTGGGCAGTCCCGTACCGATGTCGAGGAACTGGCGGATTCCGGCCTCGGCCGCCAGGTACCGCACCACCCGGACCAGGAACCCGCGGCATCCACGGACACCGGGCACGATGGAGGGCATGACCTTCACGAGTTCATCGCCCGCCACGCGGTCGCTGGCGAAGTTGTCCTTGCCACCGAGCAGGTAGTCGTAAACCCGCGCGATATGCGCCACACCGGTATCCAACCGGGTGATCGCCTCGCCATCGGTAGCCTCCGCGGCCCATTCGCCCATCGGTCGATCCTTCCGTTCTCATGACGCACCCGGGTGCCTTGGCCGGATGTTGAGACTTCCTCGGAATTCTACGCCGGACGCGTGGACATCCTCCGTCGCGTGGAGGCCGATGTCGACTTCGGCCGTGGCCGCTCAGACCAGTTCGCCGCGTTTGCGAGTCAGGTAAGCGCGCTCGGCGGAGTTGTGGGTGGCGGCGACGGCGGCGGCGTAGGCCAGTTTCGCTTCGGCACTGCGGCCGAGTCGGCGCAGCAGGTCGGCGCGGGTGGCGTGCCAGGCGTGGTAGCCGGCCAGTGGGAGCCGATCGACCAGGGCGAGGGCAACTGCCGGGCCGTCGAGTTCGGCGACCGCGACGGCGCGGTTGAGCGCGACGATCGGGGACGGGTCGAGCCGGGTCAGCCGATCGTAGAGGGCGAGGACTTGCGACCAGTCGGTGTCCGCCGCGGTGAAGGCGTCGGTGTGGACGGCGTTGATCGCGGCCAGTATCTGGTAACGGCCGGGTTGGTTGATCGCCAGGCACTCGCGGACCAGGGTGTGACCTTCGTCGATCAAGGCTCGGTTCCAGCCGGCGCGGTCCTGTTCGAGGAGTGGGACCAACTGTCCATCGCGGACGCGAGCCTCGCGCCGGGCCTCGATGAGCACCAGCAGCCCGAGCAGACCCGTCACCTCCGGCTGGTCGGGCAGCAGTTGGCGCAGGATCCGGGTCAGCCGGATGGCCTCGCCGGTGAGCTCGGCACGAACCGGGTCGCCGTCACCGGTGGCGAGGTAGCCCTCGTTGAAGACCAGGAACAGTACCGTGAGCACACCGCCGAGCCGTTCGGGCAGGTCGGTGGTCTCGGGTATCCGGTACGGCACCTTCGCCGCCGCGATCTTCTTCTTCGCCCGGGTGAGGCGTTGCGCCATGGTGGTTTCGGGCACGAGGAACGCTTGCGCGATCTCGGGCGTGCTCAGTCCACCGAGCAGTCGCAGCGTCAGCGCGATCCGTGCGTCCGGGGCCAGCGCCGGGTGGCAGCAGGTGAACAACAGCCGTAGCCGGTCGTCCTCGATCGGTCCGGTGGAATCGTGGGGCGAGTCGTCGTACTGCATGAGAGCCGCCTGATGCTTGGCGTCGCGCTGCTTGTCGCGGCGGATCTGGTCGATCGCGCGGTTACCCGCGGTGGTGGTCAGCCAGCCACCGGGATTGGGCGGCACACCGGCCTCCGGCCATCGCTGCAGCGCGGCCACCAGAGCCTCGCCGGCTGCTTCCTCGGCGATGTCGATGTCGCCGAAGCGGCGTACCAGCGAGGCGATCAGGCGGCCGTACTGTTCGCGGAAGACCCGCTCGACGGCCGCCGTCCCGCTGTCCATTATTTCCCCGGGCTCTTCCGGCCGAGCCCGCTCAGGCGAGGCCGTCGAACGGCCGGACCTCGACCTTGCCGCGGCATGCCTTCGATCCCTCGGCGGCAAGCTTGAGCGCCACGTCCAGGTCGGGCGCGTCGATGACCCAGAAACCGCCGATGATCTCCTTGGTCTCCAGGTACGGGCCGTCGGTCAGGACCGGGGCCTCGCCCTGGCCGTCCACGACGGTCGCCGTCGATGCCGCCGCAAGGCCGCCGGCGAAGACCCAGTAGCCCGTGGCCTGCAGCTTGTCGTTGAAGGCTCCGGTCGCGGCGAACGCCTCCTCCATCTCCTGCTTGGAGCCGTAGTTGCCGAACTCGTTGCGCTCGGCCGGACCATGCACGCTCAGCAGGTAGTGCGTCATCTCAGCTCTCCTCAACTTTCCGGGCGGCTCCGATGACCGCCTGCCATCACCACGAACGACATCCCGCCGATACGACAACCCGCCACGGATTATTTCGCATCGGGTTCCGCATCCGGCGGACCGCATCCGGCGGGTGCCCGGCCTCCGCATCACCGCCCGAGCGGGCGACAGGTCTTCGACGGGGTACGGCGTGGATGCCGACCGGGGCGGCGACCCCTGACATCAGCCATGCCACGGCGCGATCAGGCCGCCCTGATAGGCGATCACCACGAGTTGTGCGCGGTCGCGGGCCCCGAGTTTCGTCATGGATCGGGCGACGTGCGACCGTACGGTGAAGGGTGAAACGTACAGCCGGTCGGCGATCTCGTCGTTGGTCAGGCCGTACGCCACCAGGGTGAGGACTTCCTGTTCGCGGGCGGTGAGTTTCTCCAGTTCGGGGTGGTCCGGCAGGGCTTCGGACGTCGGCTGGTCCAGGAAACGGGTGATCAGGCTCTTGGTGGCGGCAGGGGAAAGCAACGCCTCGCCGGCCGCCACGACGCGGATGGCGTGCACGAGCTCCGCGGGCTGGACGTGTTTGCCGAGAAAGCCGCTGGCTCCGGCGCGCAGGGCACGAACGACGTTTTCGTCGTCGTCGAACGTGGTCAGCACGAGGACACGGACGTCGTCGAGGTCGTCGGCGTTCGCTATGCGCCGGGTGGCCTCGATACCGTCCATCTCCGGCATGCGCAGATCCATCAGGACGACGTCTGCGTTGAGCGCGCGGGCCAGCTCGACGGCCTCTGCCCCGGAACTGGCCTCGCCGACCACCTCGACGTCGGGCTCCGGGTCGACGAACATCCTGAAACCGGCGCGGATGAGTGGCTGGTCGTCGGCGAGCAGCAGGTGGATGGTCATCGTGCCGGTGCCACGATCGGGGCGGACAGCTCGGCGTGCACGGTGTAATGCTCCTTCGTGGTCGGCCCCGCGGTGAAGGTGCCGCCGGTCGTGGCTACTCGTTCGCTCATCCCGATGACGCCGTAGCCGGTGCCGTGCGGGGCGGGCCGTACGCCGATGGTGTTGCGGATGTCGACGGTGACTCCGCCGGCGGTGTAGGTGACGGTCAGGTCGGCGGCGCCGTCGCCGTACTTGTGGGCGTTCGTCAGACCTTCCTGGATGATCCGGTAGGCGGCGAGGTCCGCGAGAACCGGCAGCGTCCGGGCGGCGCCGACCTGCCGGTGCCGGATGTGCAGGCCGGCGGTGGTGAACTCGTCGAGCAGGCCCCGAAGCCGCGAGAGGCCGGGCACGGGGGCGTTTCCGGGAACGGCGTCGTTGGCGGAATGGCGCAGCAGCCCGATCACCGACCCCATTTCCCGCAGGACGGTGTCGGAGAGCCGGCTGATGTGGTCGAGCGCGGGCGCTACCTGCTCGGGCCGGTACGTCAGGATGTGCCGTGCTCCGGTCGCCTGCACCTTGACGGCTGCTATCCGGTGGGCCACGACGTCGTGCAGCTCGCGGGCGACCCGCATCCGCTCCTCGGCGACACGTAACCTGACTTCCTCGTCGCGGGACTGTTCCGCCTGCCGGGCGCGTTCCTCCGCCTCGGCGATGTAGGCCCGGTGGCTGCGGGCGGCATCGCCTGCCGCCGCGCCGATGCCGGGCCAGAGGAAGATGGCGAACCGATCGCCGCCGCTCTCGTGCCATAGCAGGTCGGCGAGGATCAGGACGGTCGCGGTGAGGCCGGCGGCAATCCACCCGCGCCGCCGATCAGCCCGGGTGGCGTACGTGTAGGTGAGCACCGCTACCGCTATGGTCAGTGCCGGCCTCTCCCGATGCTGCAAGACGAGGAGGACGACGGCGGCAGCGACGACGAGAACCAGGCTCGTGAGGGTGAACCAGCGGCGTATGGTGATCGCGGCCAGGGCGAGGACGAAGGCGAAGACCTGTCCCGCGTCGGGGGCAGGCAGCGCGCGGGCCGGCGCATCGATGAAGATGATGCCGACCGACACGACGGCCAAGGCCAGCGCGAGCAACGCGTCGGCCAGCAGCGGATGCCGCCGGATGCTTCGCCCGAATCCGGTCCACAGCCGATCCAGATTCATCTACGCCAGCCTATGCGGGTGCCCGCGGCGCGACGTCGTCAGATCGCAGTATCTCTGCGCGCCCTCTGGTGCGTGGGCACCAGAGTGATGTGCCTACAACGAGCCGATTGCCGACCAGGATCCGCCGGCGGAAATATGCCGTTTTATGAATTCCCGTCGAGCCGGGACCGCTGCCATGGCGGCCCTCACTCTGCTGCCCGCGCTCGCCGCGTGCTCCGGCAACTCTGAATCCGCGAGTACGAATACGAGTCCCGGTACGCATCAACACTCCGGCACGGCCGCGAACGCGGCGGCGCTGCCCCTGCGTACCGGTGAGCGGTTCCAGAATCTGGGCATGAGCCGGCCGTACACCCCGGCCCCTCCGGCGGGCGGCACCGACGACTACCGATGCATGGTCATCGACCCGAAGCTCACCGCCCCGGCATACCTGACCGGCAGCCAGTTCGAGCCGCAGAACCCGGCGATCGCGCACCACGCCATCATATTCGTCGTGTCTCCGGAGCACGCCGCCGAAGCCCGGGCCAAGGACGCCGCCGCACCCGGCGAGGGTTACACGTGCTTCGGCAACGACGGCCTGCAGGGCTCGGCCTGGGTCGACGTCTGGACCCCCGGAGGCAAGGAGACCCTGCTCGACCGCGACGCCGGCTACGCCATGAAACCGGGCAGCCTCATCGTCCTGCAGGTCCACTACAACCTGCTGGCCAGCGGCGGCAAGGCCGTAGGTAGCGACCAGTCTTCGGTCCGGCTGCGGCTCACCGACGGGACGGCGAACACCGTGCCACTGACCACAACCAACGTCGTCGCCCCGATCGAACTGCCCTGCCCCGCCGGCGAGACCGGACCGCTCTGCGACCGGGACGCCGCAGTCGCGGACGTGGCCAAGCGCTCGCCCGGCACCCCGGACCAGGCCGGGAGGCTCCTGAAAATGTGCAGCGGCGGCAAACCCCAGCCGGGAAACACCCAGAGCTGCGACAAGAGGATACCGGCCCCGATGACGGTCTACGCTACCCGTGGCCACATGCACCTGCTCGGCCGCTCCATCAAGATCGAACTCAACCCGGGCACAGCCACCGCGCAGACCTTGCTCGACGTCCCGTCGTTCGACTTTGACAACCAGGCCTTGCAGATCCTCGACCGGCCCGTCCACCTCAAGGCCGGAGACAAAGTCCGGCTCACCTGTACGCACGACGCGTCCCTGCGCGCACGACTGCCCCAGTTGAAGACCCTCCCGCCGCGTTACGTGGTCTGGGGAGAAGGCACCAGCGACGAGATGTGCCTGGGCATCATGACCACCTCACCGGACGCGTGATGCCCGCCCCAGGGCCCATACCGGTAGCGGGAGCCGCTGGGGTCGTGGGGTGATGCGGCCCGCGGTGATCCCTTGTAGAGGAGCCGCCGGAGACCCGGGGCATCTCGGGGTATTTCCCGGCGGCGTCTCGGGTCTTCGGTCATCGATGCTGATCCTCCGATGTGTTCGACGGAGGAGGATGACATGCGGGCGACGCGCGGTTTTCTCGCGGCGATGGCCGGGCTCCTGGCGGTCGGGGTGGCGCCGCCGGTGTCGGCACCGGCGGCGGTGCCGACACCGCGTAGCGCGGAACCGGTGCCGCGTACGGCGGACTGGAGCCTACCGGCGCCGACCGGCCCCAACCCGGTCGGCCGGGACGTCCTGCACCTGATCGACCGGGACCGGCCGGACCCGTGGGTCCCGAGCGGGCCACGCGAACTCATGGTCTCGGTGTGGTACCCGGCCGTCGCCGGGCAAGGCCGCCGCGTGCCCTACGCGAGCGCGGCCGAGTCGGAACTGATGCTGCGGCTGACCGGCGTTCTCGACACCACCGACGCGCCCGCCGACGCGCTGACCCGGGTGCGCACCCACGCCCGGTCCGGCGCTCCCGCGCTGCCCACCACCCGGCGACGCCCGCTGGTCGTGCTCTCCCCCGGCTTCGGCGATCCCCGATGGATGCAGACCGCGCTGGCGGAGGACCTGGCCAGTCGCGGCTACGTCGTGGCCGGGGTCGACCACACGTACGAGGCGGCAGCCGTCACCTTCCCCGACGGCCGGGTGGCCGAATGCGTCGTGTGCGCCAGCGACGTCCACAGCCCAGAGATTGCGGCCAGCCGTGCCCGAGACATCTCCTTCGTGCTCGACCGGTTGCTCGGTGGGCACCGGTACGGCCGGCTCATCGATCACCGGCGCATCGCCGTCGTCGGGCACTCCATGGGCGGGGCCGCCGCCGCCACCACGATGCTCGCCGACCGGCGCGTGGTCGCCGGGGCGAACCTGGACGGAACCTTCCAGCCGACGCTCACCCATGACCTGGACCGCCCGTTCCTCATGCTGGGCACGAGCCCACACGGCGCGGACACCGTGGACGCCTCCTGGCCGGAGAGCTGGCCCCACCTGACCGGCTGGCGCCGTTGGCTGTACGTGCCGGAGATGAACCACCGCTCCCCCAGCGACGCTGCCGTGGTCGGCGAATGGCTGGGCCTGGACATGCAGCCGATGCCCGGACCCCGCGCCGTACGTATCAGTCGCACCTATGTGGCCGCGTTTCTCGACCTGCACCTGCGGCACCGGCCGCAACCGCTGCTGTCCGGGCCGTCACCCCGGTTCCCGGAGGTCCACTTCCTCGCACCGGGCCGCTGATTCCCGCACCGGCCTCAGCGGCGTCCGGTCAATCGGGAAGTGCTGCGGTGAGATCAATCTCGACGAGTTGTCCGCGGTAGCCGAGCGAAGCCACACCCAGCAGCGTACTGGCGGTGGTGAATGCTTCGGCCAGCGGCGACGCGTTGAGTTGTCGCCACACCGAGGACAGAATCGCACTGTCCGGGCTGACCACGTAGACGACCGACCGGACCACGTCAGCCGGGGTGGCCCCGGCGGCCTCGAGAACCGCCAGGCAGTTCGTCATCACCTGCTCGGTCTGGGCGGCGAAATCTCCGGGTTCGCCGACCACCGTGCCGGAGAGGTCGAGCGGGCACTGCCCGGCGAGATGCGCCAGCCGGCCCGCGGTCGAAATCGTCACGTGGCTGTAGCCGTCCGGCACATGGACAGTGGAGGGGTTGAGCCTGTCGATCATCGGTCAACTATCGCGACGGTCGTGGCGGAAGTGAATCGAATAACGTCGGCGCAGGGCAGGCGACGCGAGCCTCAGCCGGTGCGTAGCCGCTGCATCTGTCGGGTGTAGGCGGCGCTCATCCGGTCATAGTGCTGCGAGAGAAAGACCAGTTGTTCGGTGGTGTAGCCGTTGAGCACCTCGGCCACCTCGTCTCCGTAGGACTGGTACAGCTCGACGCCCTCGGCGATCTTAGCCGGGTTGATGGTGGCGACGACTCGGCGACGGTCGGCCGGGTCACGTTCGGAGCTGATATAGCCGGCATGTTCGAGGCGGCGGATCATGCTGGTGATGGCGCCGGTCGTGAGGTTGGTCTGCTCGGCCAGTTGCCCGGCGGTCGCCGAGCCGGTGTCCATGAGGAAGTCGAGGCACTCCATGTCGGTCACGGTCAGGCCGAGGCGGCCGGCGAGGGCGTGTCGGAACAGCACGGACAGGCGCGACGACTCGCGGCCTGCGCGCTGGAACTCGGCGACTGCCCGCTCGCGTTCGTCCATGGTGCCGCCGAGGTTACCCCGCCGGGACGGTGTGCCGGTGCAGGCTGGGCAGCAGCCGGGTGAGCACGAACCGCCCGACGGCACCGCTGTCGGTCATCCGGCGCATCATGGCGGCGGCGCGGTCGACGTCCCGGAACGCGTAGTCCACCATGTCGCGCTGGTATGCGGCGATCGCGGCTTCCGGACGGCCGCCGCCGGCCAGGCGGTCGCCGAGCAGCCCCGCATCACGCAGGGCCGTGTTGCCGCCGTGGGCGCCGAATGGCGGCATGACGTGGATCGCGTCACCGGTCAACGTGGCGTGGGGCAGCGGCCAGCGCACCGGCCGGCAACCGACGGCGAACGACGCGAGCACGATCGCAGCCGGGTCGGCGGTGGCGACCAGCGAGCGGATCAGGGGATGGTAGTCCCTCACCTGGTCGACGGCCTGCTGCTGCAGCGGGGCGTCGGTGACCTCGGTCCGGCGAACGACGACACCCCACATCACATAGTCACGGGGATCGGGCACCAGGCCCACGGGCGGCGTCGCGTACCGCATGGAGGTGAAGAAGAACGCGCTGGCGGGGCGGTCGCCGATGGCCAGCACCCCGCTCTTGCGCAAGGCATCCGGCAGGTCGGGGATCGGGCTGCGGCCGTAGATGCCGGCCATGCCGCTGTCCCTCGGCTCCGCGCCCGGCGCGATCTGGCGCCGCAACGCCGAACCGACACCGTCAGCGCCGACGATCACATCGGCGTGGACGTGGCTCCCGTCGTCGAAGTGCACGTCGTGCCCATCGATGTGGGACACGGCCCGGCCGAAATGCACTCGCTCCGGTAGCCCGTTGAGCAGCGCCGAACGCAGCACCTGCCGGTCGATCTGCCGCCCGCCGTCGGCCTCGGCCTTGAAGGTGAGCGTGAACGCGTCGCGGAGCCGGCTGTTGGTGAATCGGAAGGAGCCGCCCGGCGTGCCTCCGGTGCTGAGGATCTGCGCACGGAGCTCGTCGGGCAATGCCGTACGAAGCGCTCGCAGACCGTCGGCGTCCACAGTGATGCGGTAACCCTGCGGGCGGGTGAAGGGCGCCTCGTCACGTTCGTAGACGTGCACGTCGACGCCGGCCCGCACGAGTCGGTGCGCCAGCAGAAGCCCGGACAGCCCGGCGCCCGCGACGGCGATGGAAGGAGCCATGGGAATTACCTTAACTATTAAGATAATTCCGGGCAAGTCTTCCGAGCGGACCGTTCAGCGCCTCCAGGACACCACCCGGTAGCCGCCACCGTCGGCTTCGTACCCGGCCAGTTCCGCGGTTCGCTCCGCCGTCGACGCATCGACGGTGATCGCGCCCGGGCGCGCCTCGAAGAACGCCTCCCGCCCTTCGGACAGGACGGTTCCGGCCAGTATCGGGCCGGTGGCGCCCTGCCGGGCGGAGTTCTGCAGGGTGCAGCGATCGGCCCAGCCCGATCCGACGAATGTCCTGGCGGTGCGGGCGAGTGCCGGGTGGTGCCGTTCCCGCAGTCGTTGGATCTCCCGACCGACGTCGAGTGCTCGCGCGCAGTGACCGGGTCCGGTGAACAGGCCCATCGTGACGGGGTGGATGCGCCAGATGATGATGCCCTCGCGCCCGCGGACGGCCCGCCAGATCGTCTCGTCGTCGGAGCGGCTCAGCTCCGGATCGCGCGAGACGACGATGATCGAGACCTCGGCCCCCAACTTCTCGGACGCCGCCGTCGCCCGGTCGAGTCGTCGGCGTTCACCACGCAGCCGGGGCCCGGGCTGCAGTCCCCACTCCGTGGTCAGTCTCTCGGTCATCCGGTCGTAGGCGGTCGCGGCCTCGTCGGTGCGACCGGCGGCGGTCAGAACCGCCATCAGCAGCGCGCACCACGACTCGTCGGCGGGGTGGGCCGCCGCCAACTGTGTCACCCGATCGACCGCGCCCGCCGGATCGGCTCCGCCGGCCAGCATCCAGTAGTAGTGGTCCTGTTCGAGCAGTGCCCTCAGCTCGTGCAGGGCGGTGGTCTCCGGCCATCGGGGCCCGGTCCGCAATTCCTGGAGGCCGGGCCCGGTCCAGCGCTCCAGCGCCTCTCCGGTCAGCTCGACGGCCGTCGTGTAGTCGCCCCGGCCGGCTGCCCGGCCGGCCTCGGTGTGCAGCCGCTCGACCTGCATCAGATCCGTACCGTCGGCGGGCACCAGCAATCGGACACAGCCGCCGCCGGCCGAGCGCTCGACCCGGGGCCCGTCGGCCTCGGACCCATGCGGCATGGCGAAGACCTGCTCCAGTTCCCGCACGGCCCGCTCGATCCGCGCGTGCGTGCCGGCGTCGAGGTCACCGTCCCGGACGCGCCTGGCAAGCTGTTCCCGGGACACGTAGGTGCCCGCGTCGAACGCCATCAGGGCCAGCACCTCGCGGGTCCACCACCGAGACAGATCCACCGGCTCGCCGTCCCGGAGCACCCGGACGACGCCGAGCAGCTCGATCGTGATCGCCACGTCGTCTCCCTCCGGCGTTCTCGGCGGAAATGGCGATCAGAAGATCGCCGTCTCACCCGGCCGTACGCGTCCGGCCCGTTGCTGGCAGAGCTCGATCATCTCGCCGGCGACCCAGGAGACCACCTCACCGCGGCCGAGCTTCCGCACGACGTGCATGACGGGGCCGGTCGCGATCACGCACGCGAACCGGGTCGGCGGCAGGCCGCCGCCGTCCCCCGACGGCGGGACCGCCCCGAACACGGTCCCGTTCAGATCGCCCGAACGAATCCGGTCGACCGAGCCGCTCGCGTGCAGGGCGATTGCGCAGGCAGCGGCCCGGTCGGCCGCCGTCGTCCCCGCTTCGCCGCCCGGCTCGGCGTCGGCCAGCCCGAAGTAGCTGACCATGGTCGAGCCCCGGATCTCGCCCATCACCCCACCGTGCTGCGCGACGATGTCGCCGACGTGATCACTGGTCGCCGCCGGCAAGGCCGGCGCGCACACCCGTACGCAGAGGACCGCGACGGCGCGAACCTCATGGGCCAGTTCGGACGAGTAGTCCGGGGCCCCGACCCGGGGAATCAGCGATCGGCCGGCGGCGTCCGAGCGGCGCACGGAACGGGTCACCACCGATGCGCGGGACGTGTCCACCGGCGGCGGGAACTGCGAGTCGACCGTGCGATGTTCGTCGGCCAGGATCCGCCGGTGCAGATCACGGAACTCCGCGCTCGGTTCGCGGCCGGTGTGCTCCGCGAGCGTCTTCCGGGCGTCGAGATAGGCGCGGGCCGCCTCGGCCCGCCGCCCGGATCGCTGCAGTGCGATGATCCGGGCGCGATGCAGCGCCTCCCGGCCGGGATGCTCGGCCAGCAGCCGGGTCAGGCGGACCAAGACCTCCCGGTACCGCTGGCGGGTCAGGTCGACCTGGACCAGGTCTTCGATCGTCGCCAGCCGGCGCTCGTCCAGCGCGGTGCGCTCCGGCCAGTCGATCCCGGCCAGAGCCAGATCCATCAGCGCCGGCCCCGTCCAGTGGTCGAGGGCCCGGCCCAGCTCGCGCGCCGCAGCGTCCCAGGCGCCGCCCAGCATCAGGCCACGGCCCCGGGCCCGCCGCGTTTCGAAGGTCTCCAGGTCCACCGCCTCGGCCGGAGCCTGGAACACGTATCCCTCCTCGCCTGTCGTGATCGACACCTGGTCGTCGGTCGCGAGCAGGCGCCGCAGCGCGGAGAGCAGATTGCGGACCGACGCCGGAGCCGTGGGCGGCGGGGGGCCGTCCCAGACGCGGTCGACCAGCAGTGCGGGACCGACCGGCCACCCCCGGTGCAGGATCAGCAGTGCCAGCACCGCACGGCTCTTCAGGGAGCGCAGCGGCACCGGCCGACCGTCCCCCAGCACCTGGACCGGGCCGAGAATCGAGAAGGACAGACGCGCCGACGCCACGTCGCCGAGTGACCGCTGCAGCACGCGTGGTCCTCCATGACCGGGGCGATAACCGCTTAGACGCTAGCGTGCCGGGCCCGCATCGCAAGTTGGCGGCGGGTCACGGGCACAACGCGGAGGGCCGAGCGCCAGTGACCTCCGGCGCGCGACGTTACGCATCGACCGGAGTGCATTACTCCGGCTGCGAGAACCTGGTCCGTAGCCGAGCGGACGACGACGCCACTGCGGCTGTTCCGTCGCCCGGCACCCGTCCGATCCACGGATCGGCGGCCGATGACGGGCAGGGGGCAGACGCATGACTGAGATCGCCCACGACACGGGGGTACTCCCGGGCCGGCCGCGAACCCTGGCCGATCGGGTCCGGCGCTCGCGCCGGGACGGCTTCGTCGGACGCGCCGAGGAGCGTCGGACTTTCCGCCGGGCCCTACGGGCGGAGCCCGACGCTCCCCAGGTCTTCTTCGTCCACGGCGTTCCCGGGATCGGCAAGTCGGCGCTGCTCGAACAGTTCGCCGACGACGCGCTCGCCCGCGAGTGGACCGTGATCCGGGTGGACGGGGAACGGACCGCAGCGGATGTCCGGGAGTTCGAGGAGCGGGCCCAGCCGATCCGGTACGCCAACCGGCCCCTCCTGGTCGTGGACAGGTTCGAGCACTGCCAGGCGGTGGAGACCTGGTTGCGCGAGGAGTTCCTGCCGGCGAGTCCCGAGAGCACCGTCGTTGTCATCGCCGGGCAACGTCCACCCCAACCGCAATGGACGGTCGACCCCGGCTGGCGCGCTCTGGTGCACATCATGGAGCTGGGGCCGCTGCGACCGGACGACGTCACCACCCTGCTCTCCGAGCGCGGGATCCCCGACGAGCACCGGCCGGCGATCGGGGAATTCGCCGGGGGGCATCCGCTGGCCTTGGCCCTGTCGGCCGAGGCGGCGACCGCCGGAGGCCCCGGCCGCGACGACCGGGTACCCAGCCCGCTGATCGTCCAGACCCTGCTGGAACACCTGCTCGGCGGAGTTCCGTCCGGCGTTCACGAGCACGCTCTGCGGGTCTGCGGCCTGGTCCGGCACGTCACCGTCGATCTGCTGCGTACCGGGCCGGACCCGGCGACGGCCGGCACGGTCTTCGACTGGCTCGGCCACCTGCCGGGGGTGACACCGGGCCGCAACGGGTTGCATCCGCACGAGTTGTTGAGCCGCGTCGTCCGCGCGGACGCCCGATGGCGCAACCCCGAGGCGTACGGCAGGTTGTGGACCGACCTGTGGCACGCGCTCGGGCGACAGGCCCGCTCGGCGTCCGGGGACGACGTCGGCGCGGTGGTCTCCGAGTTGTCGTACCTTCTGGGCCCGGGCCACCCCGGCCATCCCGGCCCGCCGGACCAAGAGTCGCCCGGCTCCGCCCGCGATGACACCGTGACCGAGCGCGCATACGCCCCCGGCCTCCACGACGCGCTGCTACGCCTGACCCGCGACGACCAGGGCGGCGGGGCGGCGAGGTGGGTCGCGCACTGGCTGGCGCGGCAGCCGGAGGCGTTCCGGGTCTACTCCCGGGCCGACGACCCGGCGCCCGTTGCCTGCTTCGGCTGGCTGCGCTTGCGGCCGGGCACCGACGATCTGGACACCGATCCGATGCTCGCACCGGTGCGGGACCATCTCGGCCGGCTCGCGCCGCTGCACGACGACGACCACATCGGGGTGGGCCGGTTCATGGTTCCGGCGCCGGGCGCTTCCCTGGCCGAGGCCGACCGGCTGTTCCAGGGACTCGCGGTCGAGCACCTGCGGCGGCCCGGAAGTCTGGCGGCCAGCTTTCTGCTGCTGCCGGATCCGCAGAGCCGGGTCGCCACCATGGCGAAGTTCGGCTTCGCCCTCCTGCCCGGTTCCCCGGTCGCCGGGGGCCGCACCTGGGGGGTCTTCGGCCACGACTGGCGGAAGGCGCCGATGATCACCTATCTGGACCGGATCGCCCCGGCTCTCGGTCCGGCCCGCGAGCGGCCGGGCACGATCCGTCGCCCACTCTCCAAGAAGGACCATCGGGAGGCCGTACGGCAGGTGTTGCGGGACTGGCACGACGACGACGCCGTCGCCGCGAACCCCCTCGTACGGTTCTACGGCGACGGCGCCGCCCTGCGTGACGCGCTCCAGGCCGCCGTCGGAGCGCTCGGCGCCGATCCGAGCCACATCCGGCACCACCGTGCTCTGCGTGCGACCTATCTGGAACGCGCGACGAGTCAGGAAGCCGCAGCGGCCCGGCTCGACCTCCCGTTCAGCACCTATCGACGGCACCTGAAGGCCGGGATCGACCGGCTCGACGAGGTGCTCCGCAAGCGCCGCGCCGAACCGGCCGGGCCGTTCCCTCAGCCTCGGGCGTGAAACTTCACCTTCTTGTCGTTCACGCGGTCGTAGACCCCGAAGAACGCCCAGTTCCGGTAACCACCGTCGCCCTTGCGGACGAACGTGCCCTTCCCGTGGAAGACGACCCAGTAGAAGGTGCGCTTGTTGTTGAACGGTTCACCGATCTCGTTGCAGCCGTACTTCTTCTTGTGGCCCCGTTTGACGACTCCCTCGAAGTGCGCCGACTTCTTCGCGGATCCGACGTAGACGATGACGTTGTTCTTTCCGTTGGCACCCCACTGGGTCAGCTCGCCGACGGTCTGGTCGAGATGACACGGCACGATGGTGGGCGGGTAGGCCGCGCTGGCCGGTGAGGCACCGGCAACGACGCCGGTGACGGCGACGGCACCAGCGACGAGAGCACGGACGACAGCGGTTTTGGAGGGGACGGTTCTCATGGACGGCCTTTCTGCGCTCGGCGGTCGGTGGTCAGCGAGGCTTGAAGATGACGTGCTTGTCGGTCGGTCGCTTCCAGTTGCCGAAGAAGGCCCAGTTCCGATAGCCGCCGTCGCCCTTGCGGACGAAGTCACCGGACTTGAACATGGCCCAGTGGTAGTACTTCATGCCGCTGGCCGGCTGGTCGCAGGCCTTGCGTTGGACGGTCGCGTTGAGCGTGACGCCCTTGAGATGGATGCTCTTCTCGGCGGAACCCTTCCACACGAGGATGTTGAACTTGCCGTTCGCGTCATAACCGCGCAGTTGGTTGACCTTCACCCGCAGGTCGCATGATTTCCAGGCGGCGGAGGCGGGCTGGCCGGCGACGAAGAGCGCGGACAGGGCGAGGGCGGCGACCATAGCGAAGCGGGCGCCGGCCCGGCGGATCTTCACCACATCATTCCTTCCCGGTCGGTTGTCGATCTGAGACATCACTGCCGTGCACCCACGTCAGTGGAAGTGGACGACCTTGCCGCCCTTGCCGGTGCGATTGAACTGACCGAAGAAGGCCCAGTTCTTGTAACCCCCGTCACCGAGATTGGTGAACTTGCCGCCCGTGGCGATCCAGATGCCGTAGAAGATGCCCTTGTACGTGATGTTGGCGTAGAACTTCACGCCGGTCAGTTGCGCCTTGTAGTTCACCGAGAGATTCATGATGATCACGTTGTACGGGTGCGCGTCGACCCGTGCCGCCACCTTGACGGCCCGCTGGGTGAACTCGGCCCGGTTGACCGCGTCGATGCCGTCCAGGGCATGGGCGATCTTCACGCCCGGGACACCCTTCGACTTGAAGACCGTGACGGAGGAGGGGGTGGCCATCGTCACCGGCTGATCGGCCGGGGCCGCCGCCGCGGCCGGGGCCGCCGCCGCGGCGGTCAGGGCCAGGGCGGTGGCCACGCCGAGGAACAGTCGGCCGGCTCTGCTCATGAGGTTTCGTCGCACGTCGGTTTCCTCCCTTCGGCGGATGATCACGGCTTGTGGAAGTGCACGGTCATGTTGTTGCGGGTGAACCAGCCCCGGTAGGCCCAGTTGATGTAGCCACCGTCGCCCTTGTTCTTGACCGTCCCGGACTTGAAGACGATGACCCGGAAGGGCGGGTAGCCCTTGTAGTGGTAGACGGCGTCCGAGACCTTGCCCTTGACGTTGATGGCGAACCGGCCCTTCGTCTTTCCACCCGGGGCCACCATCACGACGACGTTGTGCTTCTCGCCGGTCTTGTACCAGCCTGCCTCCAGCAGGCTGCGGACGTAGCCGGACCGGTTCTGGTTGGCGGTCGCCTGCGCGATCGCGAAGGAGAGGATCCGCTTCGCCGTGTTCAGCAACCCGTCGATCAGGTCGATGCTGGAACCGCCTTGCGCGGCCGCCGCTGCGAGGACGAGCTGCTTCTCGGCCGTCGCCGCCTCGGCCGGACTCAGCTCGGCCGGACTCAGCTCGGCCGGACTCACCTGGGCCGACGCCGCATAGGTCTGCACAGGCGAATCGGTCGGCGGCGCGGCGACGGCCGAGCCGCTGGACACCAGTGCCGCTGCGACGGCGATCGCCAGAACGCCGGAGATCTTCTTCGTTCTGTTCACACGTGACTCCTCACCTATCGCGGATCGCCCGACGGGCGTCGTGGCAGAAGTCATGCTCGTGACCGGAACCGGCCACTCTCCAGGTCGTTTCGATGCTCAGTACTGCTCACTCGTGCTCAGCGTCTCGGCTATCGCGCTGGGCGTGATCGACGAGGACCCGGTGATCGACGGCCCCGGTTGGCGGAAATCAGTCGTCGGCAACCGCCCAGCACTGCGAGGATTCGGGATGTGTCAGTGGATTTCATCTCCGGCGCCGAGTTGTCCCGCCGGCTGTACGACGACGCGGTCCGGCCCCTGCTGTCGCGGCATTTTCCCGGTCTCCCCCACAGCGCGGCGTTGATCGGCGCCGGGTCCGAGGTCCTCGGGTTCGACACCGAGCGATCCACCGACCACGACTGGGGTGCACGGCTGCACCTGTTCCTCACCACCGACGACCTCGCCCGCCACGGCGCCCGGATCAACGACCTGCTGACCGAGCGGCTGCCGGCCACCATCGCCGGCTATCCCACCAGCCTGGTTCCCACCGAGCACGGCACCCGGCACCTGCGGCACACCACCGGGCGCGTCCAGCACGGCGTCGTGATCACCGAACCCGGCTGCTGGCTGACCGGTCACCTCGGCTTCAACCCGCTGACCGGCATCACGCCACACGACTGGCTGGCCACCCCCACCCAAACCCTGGCCGAGGTCACCACCGGCGCCGTGCACCACGACGGCCTGGGAGCCCTGCACGCGGCACGGCGGGCCCTGGCCTGGTATCCCGACGAGGTGTGGCGCTATGTGCTGGCCTGCCAATGGCAGCGCCTCAGCCAAGAGGAACCGTTCGTCGGACGCTGCGGCGAGGTCGGCGACGAACTCGGCTCGGCGGTGGTGGCCGCCCGGCTGGTCCGCGACCTGATGCGGCTGCGCCTGCTGATCGGCCGAACCTATCCGCCGTACGGAAAATGGCTCGGCACCGCCTTCGCCCGTCTGCCCGACGCCGACCGGCTCGCCACCGCGCTCACCGCCACGTTGCGCGCCGGCACCTGGCGCGACCGCGAGCACCACCTCGTGACCGCCTACGAGACCATCGCCGCCCGGCACAACGAGCTCGGCCTGACCACACCGGTGGACCCGTCCGTCCGGCCCTTCCACGACCGGCCCTTCCGCGTCCTGCACGCCGAACGCTTCGCCCAGGCGCTGATCCGCAGCATCACCGACCCCGCCCTGCGCTCGCTGCCACTGATCGGCGCCATCGATCAGTTCGTCGACAACACCGACGCGCTCAGCCGCCGCACCCACAGCCGCGCACTCACCGCCGCCCTCTACCCGCAGCCCCAGTAGCCCAGCCGGCCCATGCGGGGGACAACCCCATGGAGCGGGCCCGGCGCGACAGTACGGACCACCCGGAGGGGAGACGCCGATGGTCACCGATCCCACCCTCGCCCGCATCGGCGAGGCAGCGCAACTGCACCATCACCAAGGTCAGCGTGACGCCGCTCGCCGCCTGCTCAGCCAGATCTGGGATGAGATCGGCGGCGAGCACGGCAACGCGCTGCACGTGTGCGTGCTCGCGCACACCATGGCCGACGTGCAAGACGACGTGCACCAGGAACTGCTCTGGGACCACCGGGCACTCACCGCGGCCGACCTGCTCACCGACGAGCGGACCGCGCAAGCCGGCGTAGCCGTACCGGTCGCCGGCTTGTACCCGTCGCTGCACCTCAACCTCGCTGACTGCTACCGCAGGATCGGCGACCTCGACCGCGCCCGCGAGCACCTGCACCACGCCCAAGCCGGAATCGACGTGCTCGGCGACGACGAGTACGGACAACTGATCAGGAGCGGCCTGAGCACATTGACACGGCAGCTCACGAATCCGTGACCGCGCGACCGACTGGACCGGTCTCAAGAATCAGCACCCGGTGATCGGAGACCTCGGGCTCGGCCAGAATCTCGAAACGGTTGACGGCGGCGGGATCGGAGACGAGCAGATAGCTGGCGTGTCTGGTCGGCTTGCCATAGTGAGACGTACGGGTGTCCGCCCCGCCGACCAGGTCGGTGAGGCCGAGACCGGCCAACACGCCGAACGTCTCGCTGTCGGGCAGCACGTTGAAATCGCCGCACACCACCACCAGATCCTCCGGGCGGCGGATCCGGCGCACGAGACCGGCGAGCCGTTCGGCCTGGCGGCGCCGGGCAGGGGTGTCGGCCTTGCCGCTCGGATCGCGAAGTCCGTGCATCTGCACGACCCACACTGGCCGGCCGGCGGCGCGATCGACGGTGCGCACCGCGAGGGCCGCGCGTGGACGGTCGGAGACCCATTCGGCATGGTCGGCGAACTGTCCGTGCACGAAGGCGGAGTCGACGCCGACGACCGGCAGGTCTTCACCGACCATGGTCGCCACGCCGAAGTCCTGCCGACGGCGGTGTCCCGTGTCGTCGTGCACCGGGCCGGAATCGCTCGTCACGAAGAACGCTTGATGCCGGGGCAGGACACCGCGTACGTCATCCAGGAGAGTGGCGCGCTGCGGCAGGCTTCGCTCGCCGTCGGCGAACCGGGTCCAGCCGGTCGCACCGGGAGTCCGCGTCACCTCCTGCAGGCAGACAATGTCCGCCCCGCTGCCGGGAAGCCATGTGAGCAACTCGTCGGCCAGCGCGCCGCCCCAGGCGTTGACGCTCGCGATGCGCACCTCACAGCTCCATCGTGTAGACGCGGACCCGACGGCCGGTGTCCGGCTGCTCGGTCTCGCGTTCCAGCGACATGCCCAGCTTGATCATCACGCGCGCGGACGCCTCATTGCCGACGACATGGATGCTGACCAGCCGCCGCAGACCGAGCTCGGCACCGGCGTGGGCGACCACGGCCCGAGCCGCCTCGGTGGCCAAGCCTCGCCCCCAGTACGCGCTGCCGAGCCGCCAACCGATCTCCACGGCCGGCAAGATCTCGGGCAGGAAGGTCGGCACCGCCAGCCCGGTGAAGCCGGCCAGCTCACCGGTCTGTTTCACCTCCACCGCGTACAGGCCGAAGCCGTGCTCGTCCCAATGCCGGCGATAACGGGCCAGGCGCTCCGCGGTCGCGGCCCGGTCCAGGGTGTGGCCGTCGTGGATGTAGCGCATCACCCCGGGCTGCGCGTTGATCGCGGCGAGTCCGTCCAGGTCCTCGCTTCTCCAGCGGCGCAGCAGCAGCCGCGGAGTCTCCAGGGACGTGGCATCAGGGGAGTTTGTCCGGTCGGGCACGTCCCTTCGTAGCATCTCTCGGGCCGTCCGTGGCGTGTTCCGCTCCCTGGCGGAGGACAACCCCGTCCAGATGGTCCTTACGACCTCGGACCTCGGTGCGCTCGGCGCGTTGTCTCTCCATTCAGCACAGTCGTTCGACACCACGTCCGGACGGGTTCTTCTCACGTACTGGAGGGTACGGTTGTCGGGTACGACGCTTTCCGCCGAACTGACCGATCCGCACCTCAGCGAAGCTGCAGCGCTCAACGTGTTCAACGGCCAGCGCCTGCTTGTGCCGTGCCGCCCCGAGATGGGTTCGCTGCCGCCCTGGCCGATACCGCTGGATGTCGGCTCCGCCCTGACCGGAACCATCGCCGACGGACGGGTACGTCTGCAGCTCACCTCGGTATCGACCGACCAGCTTCTCGACCTCGACCTCAGCTTCGCCAGCGACTGACCCCGGCGGGTCATCCTGGTAGGAAGCCATCGCGCCCTTGGTACTACCGCGAGGGTCATCATCGAATCGCCTGCGCCGCACGCTCGGGCGATAATCGCGAGACACCGCGCGAACCTGCCGTGATACTGGCCGGAGTGGACGAGGTTCAGGTCGTGGTCGCGCACTCCGAGCGGGCGACGCTGCGCGTCGGCGACGTCTTCCTCAAGGTGGACGCCGACCCTGCGCGCCTGGACGCCGAGGTGGAAGCGATGGCCGCGGCGCCGCTGCCGACGGCTCCGATCCTGTGGCGCAAACCATCGGTGATGGCGCTCGGTGCCCTCCCCGGCAAGGCCCTCGGCCGCCTCGGCGAGCCGTCCCCCGCCTCCCCCGCGGCCTGGGCGGCCGCGGGTGCCGCCGCCCGCACGCTGCACGACGCCCCACTGCCCGCGCGCCCCGGCCGCAGCGCCGACTCACGGGTGCGGGCGGAGTTGGAATCCGAGTGCGAACTGCTCGTCGCCTGCGGCGTCCTTCCCGCCGACGTGGTCGCCCGCAACCGTGCGGTCGCCGAGGCCGCCTTCCGCGCGTTCACCCCGGCGTTCACGCACGGCGACCTTCAGATCACCCACGTCTTCACCGACGACGACCGGGTCACCGGTGTGCTCGACTGGTCCGAGGCCGGGCACGGCGACCCGATGTTCGACCTGGCCACGCTGACGCTGGGCCACGAGGACCGGCTCGCCGACGTGCTCGCCGGTTACGGCACCGCCGCCGAACCGGACGCCATCCACGCCTGGTGGTCCCTGCGCAGCCTGCTCAACGTCCGCTGGCTCGCCGAGCACGGCTTCGACCCGTTCGCCCCGGGTTGCGAGGTCGACGTTCTCCAATCCCGCATGTAGCGGGCCGGCCCACCGGCCGCTCTCCATGGCCGGCGGGCGCCCGCCAGACCATCGGGTGGGTTGCGGGTCAGCCGAGCTCCCGCAGCTTTTTCCGGGCACGTTCGGCATCGACATGACCGAGCGCCTCAAGCAGTTTCAGAGCGCGCTTCGCGCTGGCCGCCGCGGCGGCGGGATGGTTCGAGGTCTGCAGGGTGTCGACGAGGTGGAGGAGGGTGTCGGCCTCGAAATACGCATCGCCGGTCTCGGCGTACAGGTCGATAGCCCGCCGGAAGCAGTCGCGTGCCTGGCCGTAGTCGCCCCTCTGATGGTGCGCATATCCCTGACTGTCCCAGGCTGACGCCGCGCCGCGAGTGTCGCCGAGATCCATCGTCAGGGCCACCGCCTGGGCGCAGATGGTGAGCGCCTGGCCGTGGTCGCCGAGGCGGGCGTGGTACCAGCCGATCGCGTTCAGGGCGTTGGCCTGGCCGTAACGCTGGTCGCCGGCCAGGAATGCGGCGTACGCCAGTCCGGCGTGTCTCAGCGCCTCGTCGAAGACTCCGGTGCGGGCGTGGAGCTGGGCGAGCGTCATGCGGGTGTGCCCTTGTGCGGTGTGGTCGCCCAGAGTCTCGGTCATGGTGAGGGCTCGTTCGAGGTGTTCCCGGGCCTCGTCGTACAGCGCCTGGCGGCTCGCCGCGAGGCCGATCAGCCGGTGAGCCCTCGCCTGACGGCGCAGGTCGCCGATCCGGTGGGCCGCCGCCAGCGCGACCTTCTGAGTGTCGGCCATGTCGCCGTAACGGCTGCGCAGGTCGAAGAAGCGCGCCATGGTCCACGCCAGCTCGGCTGCCCGGCGATCGTGCCCTGCGTCCACGGCTGCCCGCAGCACGGCGAGCAGCACCGGCAGTTCCTCGGCGAACCAGGTCACCGCCTGCGGCGAGCCGTCGAAGGCCACCGGTCGCACGCCGGCGCTTGGTTCACCCGGCTCGGGCCGGTCGCCGTGCGGAAGGATCGCCCGCGCGCCGGCTGACGCGCTGTGCAGGTAATGGTCGATGTCGCGCTCGACCGCCGCCCGCTGGTCCGCCTCGCTCTCGTCCTGCTGGGCCATTTCCGCGGCGTACGTCCGCAGCAGATCATGCATGGTGAAGCGGCCGGGCCTCGGCTCGGCGACGAAGCTGGCCTGGACCAGTTCGGCGAACCACCGGCGTACGTCATCCGGGGCGGCGCCGGCCAGGCTGGACGCGGCGCTGATGGTGATGTCGGGGCCGGGGTGCAGGCCGAGTAGCCGGGCCAGGCGCCGCGCGCCGTCGCCCAGGGTCCGGTACGACGAGGAGAAGACCCGGCGGATGTCGGTGGCCGTGTCCCCGGTGTTCAGCGCGTTCAGTTCGCCGTCGCCGAGCTCGGCGGCGAGGGTGACCAGGGCGAGGCCCGGGTCCACGGCGGCGCGCGCGGCCACGACCGTCAGCGCGAGCGGCAGCCCCGCGCAGCGCGCGATGATCTCGTTGGCGGCCTCGGGCTCCGCCGCCGCCCGGTCGGCGCCGATTCGGCCGACCAGCAGCTCGCGAGCCTGCACCGGGGAGAACACGTCGAGGCTCAGCAGCCGGGCGCCCTCCGTGGCGACCAACCCGGTCAGCCGGTCGCGGCTGGTCACCACCGCGACGCAGCCCGGCGATCCGGGCAGCAGGGGGCGGACTTGTTCGGCGTCGCGGGCATTGTCGAGCAGGATCAGCATCCGCTTGCGCACCAGCATGCTGCGGTACAGGTTGGCCTGGGCGTCCACGGTGTACGGAATGCGCTGCGCCGGCACGCCGAGCCCGTCGAGGAGCATCCGCAGAGCATCACCGGGCGTCGCCGCCAAACCGGTCGGTTCGAACCCCCGGAGGTTGACGTAGAGCTGCCCGTCGGGGAAGCGCGAGCGCACCCGGTGTGCCCAGTGGACGGCCAGGGTGGTTTTGCCGACTCCTGCGATGCCGGCGATCGCCGAAATGACCACCGGCACCGGACGTACCGTCCCGGTCGGCATCAGCTCGTCCAGCCGGTCGATGCTGTCCGACCGCCCGGTGAAGAACGGCTGGTCGGCAGGCAACTGTTCCGGGGCGGAGACCTGCTCGGCGGCGGGCGGCGGCGTGGGGCTCGCGTTGAGGATCTCCCGCTGCAGGTGGCGCAGCTCCTCGCCCGGTTCCAGGCCGAGCTGGTCGACCAGCTTCTGCCGGGCCTGCCGGTAACTCGCCAGGGCGTCAGCCCGGCGGCCGCACCGGTAGTACGCCAGCATGAGCTGGCCGCGCAGCCGCTCATCCAGGGGGTGTTCCTCGACCAATGCCACCAGCTCCGCCGTCACGGCGGCGTGCCGCCCCAACCGCAGGTCGGCGTCGATGCGGTCGGTCAACACGGCCAAGCGGTGTCGCAGGAGGCGGGTACGGTTCTCCTCCAGAGCCGAAGCCTGCACATCCTCGAACGGCAGGCCCTGAAACAGGTCCAGCGCTTCGTGCAGCAGGCGAGCCGCCTCCGCGGCGTCACCTGCGGCGAGCCGTTCCCGGCCCCGGTCGGCAAGCGTGACGAAACGGTGCTGGTCCAGTTCACCCGGCTCGACTCGCAACAGGTAGCCGGGCGGCCGGAACTTGAGCCGGTCGTCACCGGCACCAGCCTCATCCAATCGGCGACGCAGTTGGGAGACGCGCACCTGCAGGGCGGACCGGGCGGTCCGCGCTGACCGCGGCCCCCACAGCAGGCCGGTGAGTCGCTCGGCGCTCACCACCCGGTTGGGGTGCAGCAACAGCATGGTCAACAGGGCGGTCCGCTGCTCGCCGCCGAGCCGCACCGGAGTACCCGAGACCGTGACTCCTACCGGGCCCAACAGGCGGAATTCGACCGGATCAGGTGCTTCCGCGCTCATCGAGATCACTGTACGACGGTGGCGGTCAAGGCCCGGTTCCGGGTGACCTGACCTGTGTGGACGATGCTCCGGGTAAGCCTGCGGTAAGCGCCCGCGGTGATCATCTCGGGGTAACGCACCCGCCCCGATGGAGGTCAGGACGGTGACGATCAGCTTCCGCGTGCTCGGGCCGTTGGAGATCCGGCAGGGCGCGAGCACGGTGCCGCTCCCGGCGGTCAAGCCACGCGTGCTGATGGCATACCTGCTGGCGCATGCGAACCGTACGGTTCCGATCGACGACCTGGTCGGGGAGATTTGGGCCAGCTCACCGCCGCCATCGGCGACCGCTAACGTCCGCACCTATGTGGCCGGCCTGCGCCGCAGCATCCGGCGGGATTCGCCGTCCCTGCAGATTCTGGCGAAGCCGGGCGCGTATCGGCTGACGGTGACCGGCGGTGAGTATCTCCTCGACATCGACAAGTTCCGCAACCTGGTGCGGCTGGGCCGTACCGAGATGGCGGCCGGGTCGCCGCATGGCGCCCTCGAATTTCTCGACCGGGCGCTTGAGTTGTGGCGCGGGCCGGCTTTTGAAGGGGTCTCGGACGGACCGGTTCTCGGCGCCTACGCGTCCCATCTGGAGGAGGAGCGTGCCCAGGCGATGGAGGAGGCGTTCGAGGCCCGGCTGGCACTCGGCCGCTACGCCGAGGTCGTCCCGGCGCTGCGCCGGCACATCCGCGCGGAACCCTTGCGCGAGCGGCCGTACGCGCTGCTGATGACCGCGCTGTACCGGTGCGGGGACGCTGCGGGGGCGCTCGACGTGTTCGGGTCGGCCCGGCAAGCGCTGACCAGCCACCTCGGCATTGAGCCCGGACCCCAGCTTGCCGAACTGCACCGCGCCGTCTTGGAGCGCAATCCCGCGTTGGAGCCGGTGTTCGTACCGGAGTCGGGGGCCGTGGGAACGCCGTTCCTCACCCCACCGGCCATTCCCGAGTTCCGTGGCCGGTCGGCGGAGATCGCGCTGGGCTTCGGCGTTCTCACCGCCACTTCGCGCTCCACTCCTGCGATCCTCGCCGTCTCGGGCATGGCCGGGGTCGGCAAGACGGCACTGGCCGTCACGCTGGCCCATCGGGTGCGAGCCCACTACAGCGACGGCCAGCTCTACGCCGACCTGCACGGCGATGATCGTGAACCGACGGCGCCCGCACAGGTGATCCGGCATTTCCTGGATCTGCTGGAGGTACCGTCCGAACGCGTACCCGAAGGGCTGGCCGAGCGGGCCGGGCTGTTACGGAGCCGGCTGGCCGGCCGACGGGTCCTCGTTCTTCTGGACAACGTGGCGGACGAGAGCCAGATGCGCGCGCTGTTGCCCGGTAGCGCCGACTGCGCGGTGCTGGTAACCAGTCGCCGACGGCTGTCCGCCTTGGACGGAGCGGATTTCCTCGATCTCACCTGTCCGGCCGAGCCTCAAGCGATGGCCATGTTCGCGGGCTTCCTCGGCCGGGAACCGGCCACCGTGGAACGGGCTGCGGCGCGGGAGATCGTCCGGATGTGCGGTTCGCTGCCGCTTGCCCTGCGGATCGCGGCGGCCCGGCCTCGCCGGCCCCTGCCCCAGACGGCTTCGCTGCTGCGCGACGAGGCACAGCGGCTCGGTCGGCTGCGGGTCGGAGACTTGGCCGTACGGCCGCGGTTCGCCAGCGGCTATGCGGCGCTGCAACCGGCCGATCGGCGGGTGCTGCGGCTCGTGAGTCTGCTGTCCACGCCGGACGTCACCGTTCCGGTCGCGGCGGCCATGACGGGCGACGGCACCGGCCCGGTCACCACCTCGCTGGAGAATTTGGCCGACGTCCACCTGCTCATCGAGACCGTGCCCGAGGACGGCGGACCGGCTCGCTACCGGTTCCACGAACTGGTGCGGATCTTCGCTCGGGAACGGGCGGAGTCCGAGGATCCGCACGCCGCGCGCGTCATGGCGGCCGGTGGCGGTGGCCGCAAGCCGGCCACCGCCACCGTCAAAGGTCAGCGCAGCCAGAGCTCGTAGCCGTTGACCCCCTCGTAGGTGCACGAGTACTCGCTCCAGTCCGGGCCCCGGACCGCGAGCGACCCGTCCATGGAGCACGCGGCGTAGGTCGGATAGAAGCCGTGCCGCGTCCATGGCTGCTCGGCGAGAGCCGGCGCAGCCACCGCCCCGATCACGCCCGTGGCGAGCGCGCCGATCACGGCCAGTCGAGCGACGTTTCTCCGCATGATGATCGAACTCCTTCGAGAGGGATCTAGGATCGACGGCAAGCCTAGGAACGACACATACAGCCGAGTTACAACTCCAGCGGACCCGCCAGGTCGCCCAGCTCGACCCGTTCACCTCGTCGAGGCCGCGGGAACGCGTGAGCCGCACCACCGTGCGGGGATGCGACCGCCGCTGTCGGCTGCATCCCCGCACCCCCGTTCCTCCGGCGCGACACGTCTTCGCATCGTCTCTTCGCATCGTCGAAATCATTTCGCGGGTCCAAGCTTGGCATCGATCAACAACCGCCCTCACCCTATGAGGGCGGAGTACAGCCGAGTTACAACCCGCGGCTGCGGAGCCTCTCCGGACAGCGCTGCCGCCGCTGGTCAACGGCGCGAAACCGACGGGATCGATGCCAGGTTGAAAAGGTTCATGGGGACGGGGACTGAGCGTCGCGGAGAACGACGACCTTCACCGGGATTTCTCCTGGCGCTCAGACAATGACCGTCTGCGGGTCTCGCCGGTTCCGGAACGTGGGCAGGCATGACCCTCATCGGATTGATGCGCGCCGCGGCAATCTCGATGTGCTTGATCGGCATCGCGGTCACGACGGACAGCTCCGCCGTGTCGGCCCGCTCCGGAGCATCTCGGCACCAAGCCCGGGACGTAGCACATCAGGGCGGGGAGAACGAGGCGCCCTCGAACACCATGTACGCGTTCCGGCATGCGGTTGCGGTGGGCGCCGACATGCTTGAGATGGATGTGGAGTCCACTTCGGATGATGTCCTGGTGGCGATCCACGACGCCGGCGTCGATCGCACGACCGACGGGACGGGGCTGGTCCGCGACATGACCTACCGCCAAGTCCACACGTTGGACGCTGCCTACAACTTCATTCCAGGGCAGAGCGCAGTTCCCGGGCAACCGGCCGAGGCTTACACCCTTCGCGGTGTCCGCACCCACGACCGGCGACCGCCTCGCGGATATCGCGCGGACGACTTCGCGGTCCCGTCCATGCGGGAGGTGCTCACGACCTTCCGACACGTGCCGCTCAGCGTCGAGATCAAGGGGACGACCGATGCGGACACCGAGTCGTTCCTCCACAACGCGCGGCTGCTCGCCGCCCTGGTGCACCGGATGCATCGGACCAGGGACATCGTGGTGACTTCATTCAACGACGACGCGCTGGCCGAGTTTCACCGGCTGGCTCCGGCGGTCGCACTGGCTCCGGGACGTGCGGGGCTGACGGCCTATTTCCTGGCCGGCGTCAAGCCGATCGACGGGACCTCGGTGCTGCAAGTACCGGTGCGGTTCGCCGGGATTCCGGTCGCCACCAGCGAGTTCGTGGCACGGGCACACGCGGACGGGTACGCCGTGCAGGTTTGGTTCAGCGGCACCGCCCCGGAGAATGCGACAACCTACAACCAGATCCTCGACACTGGCGCGGACGGCTTGATCGCCTCGTGGCCGACCCTGCTGGAACGCGTCCTCGACGAGCGACGGCACCCGCGACCGTCGCCCCCGCACACGGCCACGTGATCCGCGAAGCCGTGAGCGGGACCGAGCCGCGTTCACGGACGGAGAACCTCGCCCCGTCCACGGACTTTGAGTCGAGCCCGGCGTGACGTCGCCGTCGTCACGCCGGGCTCGGGCGCTGCTTGGGCCGCGGCGAGCTCTTGGAACAAGGTGAGCTGCCAATCGGCGGGGCCGCCGACCTGGCATTGAGCACCGCCACCGACCGACCTCAATCAGGTCGGGTCGCCTTCCAGATCGGTACGCGACTGCAGCTCGCCCTTCTCCCACATCTGATGGGCCGCGTCGAAACACTCGTACGGCGCCGTCACCTGATCGGCCAGTTGCTGCCCCTTGACATTGTTGATCTCGTCGGCCCGGTTGTCCTCGTCGGTTCCCGGCCTCGCCACTTCATGGGCGTCACCGACCTTCGTCGCGAAGTCCGCACCGAAGGCCTTTTTCAGGTAGCACTGCCACAGCGCGTGGCGAACGGCGTTCTGCTCCTCGGCATCGGTCATGTGCCTGACCTCGAAGTAGACGAGGGCGTAGACGAAGAGCACCCGATCCACGGGGATGTTCGCGTCCCGTACGACGTTGTATTCCTCTTCGGAGAAGTTTTTCCCGAACCACCTCACATAATCCGGGATACTGTCGAAGGCACCGTATCCCGACCTCTCCAGACGATCCGCCAGGGAAGTCAACTGACGTGCCAGATCCGTGATGAATTCGTGGTACGTCCGAGTTCCCATCGGCGGTGGCTCCGCCGGGGACGAGCCCCACATGAAACCGGACACCCAGGCCGCGGTCCTGGGTTCCAGCCCCGCGTACATCGCCGCCGTCAACCCGGCCACGGCTACCGGTTGTGGCGAGTTGCGCAGCCGGAAGGCCACGGCAGCCAGAAGGGCTATACCGGCGGCGAACAGGAGTGTGGTGGTTGCGATGAACCGTTTGTTGAGCTGCGCTGTCGAATCCAATGTCTGGTAGACGTCCGCCGAAGGAACGGTGTTGCACGCGCACCAGAAGGCCACGCCCGCGGGAACGTCCATCGACATGGTCCAGTCACCGGCCGCCGGGTTCTTGACAACGAGGCACTGCACCGACGATCCCGACATGATCACGAGTTGGTTGTCGTCCTGGGCATCGTGGTCGTACTTGGTTCCGTCGGGTCCGGTGACGGTCATCTTCGCACCGGCCGGGAACTCGGCATCGTCGATGCTGCGACTGAGGACCACATAGAGATAGGGAGCCTCCGCCTCGACGTTCAGCGCATGACTGGAGACGTGTCGCTGATCGGGGCCGCTCGTGTTGTTGCACGTGCAATAGCTGTAGGAATTCGCGCCGTGCAGGTCCAGCCAGCCGCCGCGGGAAGCCGGCAGGTCGAGGATCGTGCTGAACAGGCTCTTGTCCGCTGTGTGGGTCTCCATGGCTACCCGTGTGTTGCAGGCGATCGCCGGGGACTCGCCGTCGCCGATCCGCATGCTCTTCTCGTCGTCCCAATGGATGGCGCCGCCGTCGACGTGACCGGTGCCACGAGACCAGCAGACGGCGGAATTACCCTGGCCGGCCTGGTGTATCTCCACCACCGTTGCGTCGCTGGTGACGGCGACCGATGGGATGATCCCGGTGTCGTATTGGACGCTGTCGCCGAAGTCGATGGCATCTCCGTTGATCTTGCCAACGTGGTTCCAGAGGGTGTCGTGATTCTGCGACTGGTGAACCTCCACCACCAGACCATCATCGGCAATCGCAACCGACGGACTCACACCATCGTCATACCGGACGGACCTGCC
>NZ_BMMX01000003.1:77831-265216 GCF_014646155.1 Mangrovihabitans endophyticus | reverse complement strand
TGTCGTGATTCTGCGACTGGTGAACCTCCACCACCAGACCATCATCGGCAATCGCAACCGACGGACTCACACCATCGTCATACCGGACGGACCTGCCCCACCGGATACGGTCACCGTCGACCCGGCCAACGTGATACCACAGAGTGTCGTGATTCTGCGACTGATGAACCTCCACCACCAGACCATCATCGGCAATCGCAACCGACGGACTCACACCATCGTCGTACCGGACGGACCTCTGCCAATTGATGCGGTCACCGTCGACCTCGCCGAGGTGATACCAGAGGGTGTCGTGATTCTGCGACTTGTGGACCTCCACGACCTTGCCCGTGCTGTTCACGGCGACGTCGGGCGAGACCCCGGAGTCGTAATTCTGCGGCTGGTTGACCTCCACGGACCGGCTCGTGCTGTCCACGGCAACGTCAGACGCGACTCCGGAGACGGACCGGTCGGTTCCACCGGAAACAGGGTCAGCGGCGGCACTTCTTGCTGGGTCGGTCATGCTGGTTCCTCTCCCCTTATCTGTGGTCGCCTGTTCCCCCGTCCACTCAAGTCGAGCCATGACTTTCGAACCGTGCGCGCGTGCCGACGACTGTCCACAGGTTCAGCGCGCGGGCAGCCCCGGGACCGGGCCCCAGGAAGTGGCGAACCACAACTAGACGCGCATAACCGTAGCGGTTAATTCATCATGGTTGATGTCGGGAATTTACCTCTCATGGCTATTGCCCTGTCGTATTTATCCGATTTGAGACTTACGCTTTCCCCGGGCGCAGCGCTTTCCGCGTGGTGAGTACTCGGCCGAAGGCTGCTATTTCGACGCCCACGACCATGACGCGCTGATCCCGGTCCTGCTCGATCCGCTCGACCCGGACGGAGATCGACATTTCCGGATGAACCAATCGTGATCGAGTGATGGAGCCCTTCACTTTCGCGCAGACGATCCTGAACCAACCGACGCGCGTGCGCGGAGAGACGTCCGCTGTCGATCTGCCGCCAGGTCCGCGCCAGTCATTCGGGCACCGCCGGGGTCGAGCTGGTCAGACGTCGCCCGGCGGTCATCAGGGTCGCCGTGAGAACCACGGCTCCGGTCACGTACGCCGCTCCCGGGCCAGCCAGCCTGGCGATCGATCCAAGCAGAAGGACTCCCGTCCCGCCCGCGGTTATCAGGCCGGCGACCAGCGTCGCCTCGACGTGGCCCACCCGGTCGACCGGCGTCACGTCGATCACGGTCGCCTGCGCACCGACCACCCAACCCAGAGCGGCGCCGACAGACGCGTTTCCCAACACGTAAAGCCAGTCGGGGCCGTGCGCCATCACCAGCAGCCCGGTCGCAGCCAGTGACGCGCCGAGTGCCATGACGGTGCGAACCTGATTGGCAACCGTACGCAGAAAATCGGTGCGGGAGACGACCAGGGTGAACACCGCGCCACCGGCTGATGCTGCTGCCATCGACGGCGGCACCCAGCCAGCATCGGCCACCGCCGGTGCGAGCGCCTCGGCGAGGGAGCCGCTGAACGCGGACGCGAGCACGAGCGCCGCGAGCGGCCGGAGGACGGGATGAGACGCGACGAGGCGGACGCCGTCCAGCGGCTTGGAGCGAACGCGCCCGGCTTGTCGCGGTGAGACCGCGATGGTGGCCAGCACCGCGGCGGCGACCAGGTAAGAGACGATGTCGAGGAGCAGCGAGGTGCGGACACCTATGGTCAGCGTCACGACCGCGCCCACCAGGATGCCCAGCCACTGCGCCGTTTGGTTGATGACACCGGCGGCTCCGAGCAGCGGCAACCGAAGGTCCGAGGGAATCGACTCGGCGATCATCGCGGCCTGCACGCTGCGGAACGCGGCGCGGGTGGCCCCGAGCAGAGCGGCGGACACAACCGCCGTCCCGGTGCTCGGCGCGATTGCGCAGACCGCGACCGCCGCCGCGCCGGTCAGGTTCGCCACCATCAGGGACGTCCGTCGCGGTGGTCGGCCCAGCCACCGGCCGAGCACCCCGGCCACGAACAGTGCCGGCAGCGATCGGCTGGCGAGAACGAGGGCAGGACCGAACGACGAATGAGTGGCGTCGAACGCCAGCAGGATCAAGGCAGCCAGGCCGACGAACGAGCCGAGTTCGGAGACAAGTTGTGCGGTGAGCAGTCGGGCCGCGACCGGATGTCTCAACGCCCCACGGTAACCGGACGTGCGGGTATGCACAGTGCAGCTACGAATCGGGTGACGACGCCCGGCGACGGTCGCGCTGCCGGCTCACATACGTACGCGGTTTCGTCGGGTCTTGGCGGGCGCGGCGCAACTCGACGAAATCGTCCCACACGTCGTCGGGAAAATCGGCCATGCCGCTCAGCATCGGAGCGGAACCTCGGTTCGCCTCCACCATCGAGGTCGGAATCACCTGAGCCACCATCAACGGAAGGTGCCGGTAAAAGCGCACCACCTTGCCCTGTGTGGTGAGCCGCAGAATCGTCGGCAGGAACGAGCGGTACCACTCGCACTCAATGAGACCCTCGTACACATGCACGCCGTCGGTGCGCGGCCAGTTCGGCGGCTCTCGCAACGACAGCAACCATCCCGGCCGGGTGCGAGCCAGCAGACCCGTGATGACCTCCACCCGTTCCGGACTGCGTGGATCGGCGTCGATGAAAGCTGGGAGGCCGCCCAACCGATCGAAGATGTCGAGATCCTTCACCCGCCCCTCGGGCACCGCCGCGATCGCGTCAGCACCACTCGGGAGAACGCCGTCCCGGCCGCCGGCCAGCGATCGCCACCGAGCCGGCTCGTTGTCCTCCAGGAGAGACCAGAACGTCTCGTCGCCGTCCCACCGCAGGGCGAAGTCGACTGGTGGGAACAGATACCACCCGACACCCGAAGCTGTGGTGATGGGAGTGCAAACCTGGGCGGCCCGCGCCGGCAGCGAACCCCGGAGGTCGCGTGACGCCGGTTCGGGCGGCCGCGTGTCCGGATAGATTGAGAAGAATTCCACGAGTGGCCCGACGGCTGCGCCGTTCCGGGCAACGTCGGCGTCAGTGTCGTCCTGCAACTCCCCATCCCCCGTATGACGCTGGTCTGCTCGTCACGGTCGCGGGCCTGTTTGGGAACCACTCATCGGGCATCCAGGACCGAGCCGTCTGCCATGCAATCAGCGTCATGAGCACGCGCCCTGCCGCGGTCGATGTGCCGCGTACGGCGACATCTCATCTTGACGAGCAGGTCGCCGCACGCGGATCGATGAATGGCCGGAACCCCGTGTCAGCTCCGGATCCGGCTCAGTCCCAGACGGTTTCCCGGCGCTCCGGGGTCACCGAGCCCCGAGCGGCTGAGACCAGCCCCTGACGAACCTTCTCGCTCATGAACATGCTCGCTCCCCGCAGTTGCTCGACTCATGGTCCCGGCAAAGATCGTATGATTGAAATACCTAAATGACAAGCAGCCATCTGACGATCTTGCACGTCGATACCCGTCACGTACCGGTGCCGCTCACACACTGCCGGACCGGCGTGGCCACGAAGAGAACGTGGTCACCGGCGGCGACCCCGGTCCGTCCGCCAGGAGGAGCGATAATCCGCAGCCGCACCGTCCAACCGGCGTGCCCCAGTTGGCGTTCGACGTCGGCGGCGGTCAAGTATCGGTAGCGCCACACCGTAACGGTGTCACCGGCAGCGAACCGAGCGGTGCGGCCCTCGAACACGACATCGACCGGGCGGAGCAGGCGCACCCTCGTGAACAGTTCCCGTGCGACCGGGTTGTAGCCGAGTTCGGTGTCATACCAGGCCGGATCGATGCCGCACAGGTCCAGACCCAGCCGTTTCTGCGGCTTGAGGGTACGCCCGGTGTGCACCCGTCTCATGAACTCCGGCAGGCCGGATTCGGGCTCCACCCGGAGTGTCACCATCAGCAGGTCCGTCCGGTCGGACCGGGCCGCTACCCGGCGCAACAGGAGATCGGGATCGCGAAGGTTGTGCAGCGTCCCACCTGCGATCACCACGATCCGGTCGGTGCCGCGACTCATCGCCACGTCGAGGGCCTCACCGGTGAAGTCACCCTCGTGGACATGGATCCGGCCAACCGCATCCGGAAACGCACCCCGTAGACGCCGCGCGGACATGGCCAACAGGTCTGGGCTGATGTCCACCGCCCGGTACGAATCAAGGCGATCCACTATCGATAAATAGGCCATCAGTCCGTGAACACCGGAACCGGTGCCTGGTCCGAGGTCGACCACCCGCGCGGCGCGGCCCGGCCGAAGCAGAGCCACCACCTCGGCCGCATGGGTCGCGATCAGCCAGGGGGTCGGATCAGAGGACGCGCTGTCCGCCGTGGACATTTCGGCCTGATCACTCCAGTACCGGCTACCGACGCCCAGATATGTGTACTCGTAAGGGAACTCATGCCGTTCGGCCATCGCCGCCGCAATATCGGCTACCTGAAATGCGTCGTAGGTGGCGGCGAAGGCCGGAACCGGTGTGACGGTCAACAACCCGTGCGTCGAGTTCATCAGTTCCCCCGTGACATCGGACGGCCAACACTAACAGCGGGTCGACCCGGGCCGGGAGCCCAACGCCGGCGACGGTGTCGATGCCGTGCAGCGCCACGAGAAACTCGGCCAAGTCGTTGTCCCAGCCTCCGTCGGCGACCAGAGGCAGGCTCTTGCCGGGCACGGGGGCCTGCTTCTACAACGGCTCACGCCACCGCGCCCCCCGTGCCCCGGCACTTCGCCGATAGGGCGAAGCGCCGGGGCATGGCCCCCGACGTGCTAGCTGACCACCTTGTAGGCGCTGACCCAGGCACCGATCGCGTGGTATCCGCTTCTGTCGATGACGATCGCGCCGCCCGTGCAGTTGGCGTTGTCCCACAACTCGACCGTGTGACTGTTCTCGGTGCGGGCGGATCGGATGCGGTCGTTCCAGTTGGCGCCGACGTAGTGGCATTCCCCGAGATTCCCGGAGAAGTACCGGTCCGGACCCTGCCAGTCCGTCGAGGAGAAGGCGTGGAAGGTGCCGGACGCCAAGGCGGATGCCTGGGCCGGGCTGGCCGCCAACGCGGACGTCAGCAGCACGGCGGCGGCGGCGATGATGCCGAGGAACCTCGGCCGGGTGGCTCGGCGGAGGATCTTTGCGCCGGGTACGCGACGCGCGGAGTCGACGTGAGTGGGCTGCGACATGGTGAAGCTCCTCTCTTGTTCCATGCCCGCCACTCCAGCAGCGTGCGGTTTCAGACCCGCTTCAGAGCGAATCGGCGGCCGAACCGCCCGCCCCATGTGGTGCCTTAGCAACAAAAAACTGTTACTCTTCGAACAAAGATGTGATTGCGGCACCATCCGCCGGGTGCCGCCGGACCACCAGCGGGAGGACCGCAGTGCCGTTGAAATCCCTCTCCCTCCAGCTCTACAGCGTGCGCCACGAGCTCGACAAAGACGTGCCGGGCACGCTTGCACGGATTGCCGACATCGGTTACCGGCAGGTCGAGTGTTCGCACAAGCTCTACCGCAACACACCCGGCCTGGCCGGGATGCTTCATGACGCGGGCCTGATCGTGCCCACCTTCACCTCTCCCCTGACCGACGTGAACGTCGCGGACACCGGCCCGATCGACCACGACGCCGTGTTCGCCGCCGCCGTCGAGGTGGGCGCAGGCACCGTCGTCGACACCTTCATCCCGGAGCAGTTCTGGTCCAGCCCGGACGACGTGGCGCGCATCGCCGAGGGGCTCAACCGGGCGGCGGTCACCGCGAACGGCTACGGCCTGCGGGTCGGCTACCACAACCACTGGTGGGAGCTGGAACGCCGGTGGAACGGGAGCACCGCCCTGGAGCTGCTGGTCGACGCGTTACGCCCGGAGGTCGTCATGGAGATCGACGCCTATTGGGTGGCCGTCGGCGGCGAAGACGTCCTCGCCCTGCTGGACCGGCTCGGCGAGCGGGTGCGTTTCCTGCACCTCAAGGACGGCCCCATCAGCCGCAACAACCTCGAACAGCAACCGGCGGGGAAGGGCAGCCTCCCGATCGCCGAGATCATCGAAGCGACGCCGCAGGTCGAGGCGGGCGCCGTCGAGTTCGACGCCTACGCCGGCGACATCTTCGAGGGCATCGCCGCCGCGTACGCCTACTTGCAGCCGAGGACGGCATCATGACGGGCCCCGTTGGGATCGCGCTGATCGGCGCGGGCCGGATCAGCGGACAGTACCTGGACAATCTCACCAGCTTCCCGGATCTCGACGTCCGGGTCGTCGCCGACCTCGTACCGGAACTCGCGCAGCGGCAGGCGGCGGCGTACGGCATCGCCGAGAGTGGTCCGCCCGAGCTGGCGCTGTCCCATCCGGACGTGGAGATCGTCGTCAACCTGACCGTCCCGGCCGTGCACGCCGAGGTCTCGCTCGCCGCGCTGCGCGCGGGAAAGCACGTCTGGACCGAGAAGCCGTTCGCGATGAGCCGGGCCGAGGGCGAGGCGGTCCGGGCCGCCGCGGCGGAGCACGGCTTGCGGGTGGGCGGCGCTCCCGACACGTTCCTGGGCGCGGGCCTGCAGACCGCCTTCCGGCTCATCGAACGCGGGGACATCGGCGAGCCGCGCTCCGCGCTCACCCTGTTCGAGACGCCCGGTCCGGTGGCCGAGCATCCCAATCTGGAACGGCTGCTGTCGCTGGGATCGGGGCCGCTGTGGGACATCGGCCCGTACTATCTGACGACGCTCGCCCTCGCACTGGGATCGTTCCGGTCGGTGTCGGCGGTCGGCCGCATCGCCCGGCCGCGGCGGGTGCTGCAGGTCGGGCCGAAGTCCGGCCAGGAGATCACGGTTGCGGTGCCCACGTACGTGAGCCTGCTCTCCGAGTTCGACACCGGCTGCACCGCCACCTCGGTGCTGAGCTGGGATTCCCCGCAGCGCCGCGAGGGATTTCTGGAGATCGCCGGGACCGAGGCCACGGTGTCGCTGCCCGATCCCAATCACTTCGACGGCGACGTGCGTCTCAAGCGGACCGGCGATGACGAGTGGACGGTGGTGAAGGCGACCGGGCCGGTGGCCGGGCGCGGCCTGGGGGTGCTCGACATCGCCCGTTCGGTGCGCGCCGGTGAACCGCATCGCGCCTCCGGCGACCTCGCCCACCATGTCCTGGACGCGATCGTCGCGGCGAACGAGTCGGTCGAGCAGGGCGGCCCGCGGGCGGTGGAGAGTTCCGCGCCGCGGCCACCCGCCGTGCCCGAGACCTACGACCCTTACGCCCGCACGCTCTGAGCGTGCAGGTTCTCGATGATGCCGATCGCGGTGAGCGCGTCACGCGGGTCGACGGGCAACGGCCCGTCGTCCCGCAGCGCCGCCGCGAGCATGGCATAGAACTCGCGGTAGCCTCCGGGCTCGGTCGCGACGCTCGTCAGCTCGCCCTCGCGGCCGAGCTTGCCGTAGCTGTCGGATGAGGCGACGCCGAACGCGGGATCCAGTGGTGACATCCCCGAGGCGAGCTGCGCCTCCTGCACGTCCAGCCCCCATTTCGTGTACGCCCCTTCGGTGCCCAGCACCCGGAATCGGAATCCACGCTGGGCCACCAGGCTGCTCATGGCCAAGTGTGAGCGCACCCCGCCGGTGTGGGTGAGGGCGATGAACGAGTCGTCGTCGTTCACCCCGCCGGTGCGGTGCGCGTCGAGCTCGCCGTAGACACCAGCCACCGGCCCGAACAGTTGCACCGCCTGGTCGATGAGGTGGGCGCCGAGATCATAGGCGACACCCCCGCCGTCCGCACCGGAGGTCCCGCTTTTCCACTGTGGACGCGGACGCTGGCTGAGCCACTCGAACCGGGATTCGAACCGCCACACCTCACCGAGCGCCCCACTGTCGATCAGCTTACGGACCGTCCGGAAGTCCCCGTCCCATCGCCGGTTCTGGAAGACGGTGAGCGCGGCGCCGGTGCGTTCGGCCTCCGCGATGAGCCGCTCGGCGTCCGCGGCACGCACCGCGAGCGGCTTGTCGACCACGGTGGCGATGCCGCGGCGCAGGGCCTCGCCGGCAACGTCCACGTGGGTGGGGGTGGGCGACGCGACCACGATCAGGTCATATTCGCCGTCGAGCACCTCGTCGAGGCGGGCGACGACGCGGGTCTGCGGGTAGCGCTCGGCCGCCTCGGCGGACCGGTCCGGGTTCCCGGTGACGATCGCGCTCAGGTCGTACGCCGGGTCGGCGGTGATCAGCGGGGCGTGGAAGACCCGCCCGGCCAGGCCGTACCCGACGACCGCGGTCCGGATCATGCGGCGCTCACCAGCTTGCCGATTTCGCCGCCCAGCGCCAGGCCGGTGCGTGCCGCGAACGCCGCCACGATCCGCTGGCAGTCGTGGATGTCCGCGCGGCCCTCGGCCAGGGTGGATCGCGGTGGGGTTCCGTTGCGGACCATGTCGTGGAAGGCCTCCAGTTGCCGTTCGAACGCCTCGGTGGTGCTGCGCCGGGTGATCCGCCGCTCCGCGTCGCGGCCGTAGGCCGCCTCGGCGTCGTCCAGGGTGGTGACGGTCAGTTCGGTCGGTGCGTGCATCAGGTACGGCGAGGGGAAGACCAGTTCGACCGTGCCGCGCCCGTGCACCACCCGCACCGTTTCCCGGTACGCGGGCAGGTCGGACAGGTAATGCCAGCCGAGGCTGTAGCGCCCGCCGCCCGCGAGGGTGCCGTTCGCGACGATGGACGGCGGGTGCTCGCCGAACGAGCGCCGGTCCCGGCCCGGGTCGCGGACCGTGTGCGCCGAGGACTGCCGCCAGATGTCGGCGTGGTCCACGGTCGCCGGGCGGCACCCGAAGCTGCGCATGATCGACAGGTCGTGGGCGAGGCTGCTGACCAGGGCACCGCGATAGGCCCGCCACATCGGCTCGTCGGTGGTGCCGCCCAGCGCGTCCGTCCACAGTCTTCGGTCTTCGGCCTCGCCGGCGGCGGTCGCCTCCGCCGGCAACGGGGTGGCGGGCCCGACCACACGGGCCAGGGCCAGTTGCGCCGCGCCGGGCGGGTGCAGCACCGAGGCTTCCACGAACCGGATGTCGTCGACGTCGGCCAGCAGCCGCGCGGCCTCGACCACCGCCGGGTCGTACTGCTTCATATATCCGACCATCACGGCCGGTCCGCCGAGGTCAGGTTCGACGAGCGAGTCGACCTCGGCGGTGGTGTAGGCCAGCGGCTTCTCGCAGAACACCGGCAGGCCGCGGGCGAACCCGGCCCGCACCGCTTCGGTGTGCGAGCCCCGGTGCAACACCATCAGCGCCTCGAAGCCGCCCGCGTCGAGCATCGCGCCGAGGTCGGTGAACCGGCGGGCGATGCCGTACCGCTCCCCCATCGCCTCGGTCACGTCCGGGGCGATGTCGGTGATCGCGGTGACCGTGAACAGGTCCGGGCGGCGGGCGAGCAACGGCAGGTGGACCGCCTGGGCCACCGCGCCGAGGCCGAGCACCCCCAGGCGTACCGGGGTCATCGGGTCTCCCCGCGCAACGACAGCGCCGACTTCACGTTGCGCCCCTCCTGCATCGCGGTGAACGCCTCCTGCCAGTCTTCGATCGGGTAGCGACCGCCGAGCACCCGCTCCGGGTGCAGCCGGCCGTCGGCGAACAGCCGCAGCACCCGTTCCCAGGTGTTCCAGGTGTGCGAGTAGCAGCCGTACAGCGTCACCGCCTTCTTCACCAGCGGATCGATGGTGAAGCCGAGTGGTTGCGGGCCCCAGCCGACCTTGGCGATCGACCCGGCCGGGCGGACGAGTTGCATGCCGGTCTGCAACGCGACGCTGACGCCGGTGGCGTCGACCACCAGGTCGGCGCCGAGCCCGTCGTGCAGCGTGCGGACCAGGTCGGCCGGGTCGTCGCGCTGGACGTTGAGCACATGGTCCGCGCCGAGCGTGCGGGCCGTCGCCAGCCGTCCGGCGTCGATGTCGGTGCCGAGCACGACAGTGGTGGCCGCGCCCTGCAGGATCGCCACCTGCAGGGCGAGGATCCCGATCGCGCCCGCGCCCTGGATCACCACGAGGTCGCCCGGGGTGACGCCGGCCCGCTCGACGACGGCGTTGAACGCCACCGCGAACGGCTCGGTCATCGCCGCCGCCTCGAAGCTCACGCCGTCCGGGATGCGGTGCAGCACCCGGGGCTCGGCGACGAGAAACTCGGCCATCGCGCCGTCGCGCTTGAGGCCGTATCCCGCACGGTACGGGCAGAGGTTGTACCGTCCGGCCCGGCACAGCGCGCACCGCCCGCAGATCGACGCGGCGGTCTCGCAGACCACCCGGTCGCCAACCGTCCAGCCTTCGACACCCGCCCCGACGGCGGCGATCTCGCCGGCCGACTCGTGGCCGAGGGTGACCGGCAGGATCCCGACCGAGCTCTTGCTCTGCGAGTTGTGCCACATGTGAATGTCGGAACCGCACACCCCGACGGTGTGCACGCGGACCAGAACGGCGCCCGGACTCGCCTCGGGCACCGGAACGTCGCGCACCTCGACGGCGCCGTCCGCGGCGGCGTACTTGACCAAGGCCTTCATGGACTGCCCTCCGGGGTTTTGCTCGATTGACCACAACAATAGTTCAGATTCGCCTCAAAGTCTGTACGCTTCGCACCATACTTCGGTGCTAGGGTCACATCTTGTGAAGATCGCAGCATTCCCCAAGGGCGACCTCAACCGGATCGTCGTCCGCCGGGACATGACCGTGTTCGAATGGATCGAGCAGGCCCGCACCCTCGGCGTGGACGGCCTCGAAATGCACACCGGCTTCTTCTGGGAGGCCGACTTCCCCGACCGGGTGGGCGACGCGCTCGCCGCCGCCGACCTCGCGATGCCGATGATGTGCGCGTCGCCGGACTTCACCCACCCCGACCCGGCCGAGCGCGAGCGGGAGATCGCTGCGCAGGCCGAGGCCATGCGGATCACCCGTCTGCTCGGCGGGCCCGGCGCGGTCTGCCGGGTGCTCAGCGGCCAGCGCTGGCCGCAGGTCTCCGTCGGCGACGGGCTGGACCGGGCGGCCGAGGCGATCACCTCGCTGCTGCCGCTCGCGGCCGAACTCGACATCACCCTCGCCATCGAGAACCACTACAAGGCGTCGACCTGGACCTACCCCGAGTTCGCGCAGGCTCCGGAGGTGTTCCGGGCACTGGTCGAGCGGATCGACGACCGGGTGCGTTTCGGCGTGCAGTACGACCCGTCCAACGCGCTGGTCGCCGGCGCCGACCCGGCCGAGTTCCTGGCAGGCGTCGTCGACCGTGTGGTGACGATGCAGGCCTCGGACCGCTACCTGGAGGCCGGTGCCTCCCTGGACGACGTCCCCGCCACCGGCTACCCCGCCGCGCTGAAGCACGGGGTGATCGGGCGCGGGCTCAACGACTACGACCGCATCTTCCCGATTCTGGTCGAGGCCGGATACGACGGCTGGATCAGCATCGAGGACGGGGTCAACGGGCTCGACGAGATGCGCGCATCGGTCGAGTTCCTCAAGACCGCCCGGGAGCGCTGGTTCGACGGCTCGACGGCGGTGCACGTGCGTACCCACGAGGAGGCGAAGAAGGCATGGGCCGCTCGATCGCAGGGCTGAAACGCTCCGACCTGACCCACGGCATCGTCCAGGTGTCCCTGGACCTGAAGAACCTCGACGACGGACTGCGGATGGCCGCGATCGCGGTCGAGGCCGGGGCAGACTGGCTGGAGATCGGCACCCCGCTGGTCATGGCCGAAGGCACCCGGGCCGTCCGCGCGCTGCGGGCGGAGTATCCCGACCATCCGCTGGTCGCCGACCTGAAGATCATGGACGGCGGGTACGGCGAGGCGGCGATGTTCGCCGAGGCGGGCGCGGACGCGGTGGTCGTCATGGGCCGCGCGCACGACGCGACGGTGCAACGGGTGTGCGAGGCGGGTGCGCGGTACGGGTTGCTCGTCATGGGCGACGACATGGCTGCCGGCGACCGGGTGGCCGAGGCCCGGCGGCTGGAGGAACTCGGCGTCGGAATGGTCCTGCACCACATCGGTCATGACCACCGCACCGTGCACCGCGAACTCGGGCTGTCCCCGCTGACCGACCTGCCCGGCATCGTCGCGGCGACCACGGTGCCGGTGCAGGCCGTCGGCGGCCTGTCGATCGACCAGGCCGTCGGCTGTCCCGCGATCGGCGCCGGGGTGGTGGTGTTCGGGGCACCGCTGGCGATCGACGACGAGACATCCTTCACCATCCCCGAGGGCGACCTGCCGCGAGTGCTCGGCGACGCGATCGCCCGGGTGCACGAGACCGCGGTGGTGAGCTGAGATGGCCCTGCATCCGATGACCCTGTTCACCGCCCAATGGGCCGACCTGCCGTTCGAAGAGGTGGTCCGGCTCGCCGCGGAGTGGGGGTTCGACGGCCTGGAGATCGCCTGCAAGACGCAGCACCTCGACGTGGATCGCGCGCTGGAGGACGACGCCTATCTGCAGTCGCGCCGCGACATCCTGGAGCGGCACGGCCTGAAGGTGTGGGCGCTGTCCAATCACGCCCAGGGGCAACTGGTCTGCGACGACCCGCTCGACTTCCGGCACCGCGCCATCGGCGGCTCCCGCACCTGGGGTGACGGCGACCCGGACGGCGTCCATGAGCGCGCCGCCGAGCAGATGAAACGCACCGCGATCCTGGCCCGGCGGTTGGGCGCCGACGTGGTCACCGGATTCACCGGCTCGAAGATCTGGCGGTACGTGGCGATGTATCCGCCGGTGCCCGAGGAGGTCATCGACGACGGATACGCCGACTTCGCGGCCCGGTGGAACCCGATCATGGACGTCTTCGACGCCGAAGGGGTGCGGTTCGCGCTGGAGGTGCATCCCAGCGAGATCGCGTACGACTACTGGACGACCATGCGCACGCTGGAGGCGATCGACCGCCGCGACGCGTTCGGCCTCAACTGGGATCCCAGCCACATGCTCTGGCAGGACGTCGACCCGGTGAACTTCATCCTCGACTTCGCCGACCGGATCTACCACGTCGACTGCAAGGACACCCGGATCCGCCGCCGCGACGGCCGGGTCGGGCGGCTGGGCTCGCACCTGCCGTGGGGCAGCCCCCGGCGGGGCTGGGACTTCGTGTCGGCCGGGCACGGCGACGTGCCCTTCGGGGACGCGTTCCGGGCGCTGGAGGCGATCGGCTACACCGGGCCGATCTCGATCGAGTGGGAGGACTCCCGGATGAACCGGCTGCAGGGCGCCCCGGCGGCCCTGGCCCACCTGCGCTCGCTGCTGTTCGAACCGGCACCGGGCCGGTTCGACAGCGCGTTCACCCAGGACTGACCTCAGACGGCGATGATCGTGACGAGGTCTTCCAGGCCGGCCAGGTCGGCGCCGTTGCGGGTGTAGACGGCGGCCTCGTGTGCGTGCGCCGTCGCGGCGATCAGCAGATCCATCACGCGCGCCCGGGGCTGACGACCGACCTCGACGATCCGTGCCGCCAGTCGTGCATAGCTGTCGGCCACGGCGTCGTCGACCGGCAGCGGGTCGAAGCGTCGTTGGAGGGCACTCAGCCGTGCCAGGCGAGTCGCGCGGGCCTCCGCGTTCTTGGCGACCAGCACACCGAACTGGAGCTCGGCGAGGCTTGCCACGCTGATGGCCAGCTCACCGGGTATCGGGGTGATGTCGGTGGCGATGAGAACGCTCGTATCGAGGATGCCGCGGCTCACCGTTGCGCCCAGGGGTCGACGACCTGGCCGTCCAGCAGATCCCTGTCGGCGGCCCAGTCGGGATCGGTCGGCTGGTCGAAGATGCCGTCGAGTTCGTCCCAGTGCCGCCAGGTGCGAGGGCTGACGGGACCCAGGACCGCCGCCGGACGGCCGGCGACAGTGATCGTCACGCGCTCGCCGGCCTCGGCACGCCGGACCAGCTCACTGGCGTTCTGGCGCATCTCACGCAGCCCGATCTCACCCATAGCCCAAAAGGTAGCACAGGTGCTACAAAGGCAGCGCCGGTCGGGATCGCCCGTGGTCATCCATGGAACGCCACCAGTTTGTGGTGCTGCATCTCCCGTACGGCGTACCCGACGCCCTCGGTGCCCTGCCCCGATTCCTTCACCCCGCCGTACGGCATGTGGTCGGCCCGGAACGACGGCGGCATGTTCACCAGCACCGTGCCGGACTGCGCGCGCCGGGCGAAGGTCATCGCCTCAGCCAGGTCGGCGGTGTGGACCGCCGTATTCAGCCCGTAGCGGGAGGCGTTCACCGCCGCGATCGCGGCCTCCAGATCGGCCACCGGCAACACCGTCAGGACCGGGCCGAACGCCTCCTCACACACCACTGCGGCCTCCGGGTCGACCCCGGCCAGCAAGGTCGGCGGCAGCACGCCGTCCACCACCTCACCGCCGGCCAGCACGGTGGCCCCGGCGCTCACCGCGTCCGCGATGGTCTTGGCCAGCGCGGCCGTGGCCGACTCCGTGATCATCGGCCCGACCACCGTGCCCGGGTCCCCGGGATCGCCGTGCCGCACCTCCCGGAAGGCCGTCGTCAACCGCTGCACGAACGCGTCGTGCACGCCCGCGGTGACGTAGAGCCGTTGCAGCGACACGCACGCCTGGCCGGAGTTGCCGAGGGCGGCCGTGACCGCGTCGGCGGCGGCCCGGTCCAGGTCCGCGTGGTCGGTGACCACCATCGCCGTCGCCGATCCCAGCTCCAGGATGTGCAGCTTGCGCGGCGAGCGGGCCTTGAGCTGCCAGCCCACCCGGCTTGACCCGGTGAAGTTCAGCACCGCGACCCGGTCGTCGGCCAGCCACGCGTCGACCACCTCGGCCGGCTCGCCGCACACCAGGTTGAGCCAGCCGGGCGGCAACCCCGCATCGGTGAACGCGCGCACCAGCGCCGCGGCCGGCAACACCGCCTTCTCCGAGGGTTTCAGCACCACCGGGCAGCCGGCCGCGATGGCCGGGGCGACCTTGTGCAGCACCAGGTTGACCGGGAAGTTGAACGGGGTCACCGCGGCGACCACCCCGCGCGGCTCGGGGATGGTCAGCGCGATCGTGCCGGCCCCGGCCGGAACCGCGTCGAGCGCGACCCCCTCGCCGGTGATGCGCCGGGCCTCCGCGGCGGCGAAGCCTAGTGTCTGCGCCGCACGGGCCAGTTCGGCGCGGGACGCGGCGATCGGTTTGCCGGTCTCCGCGGTGACCAGCGCGGCGAACTCGGCGGCCCGCTCGGTCACCAGCCCGGCGGTCTCGGCAAGCACCCGGGCGCGTTCCGGGACGGGCAGACCGGTCCGCAGGGCACCGGCGGCGGCATCGACCGCCTGGGCCGCGTGCTCGGCGGTGCCGAGCCGCACGGCGCCAATCCGGTCACCGGTCCAGCGGTCGTGCACCGGCCGCTCGTCGCCGTCGTCGAGCCAGTCACCGTCGATGAAGAGCATGCGATTACTCCGGTACGTACGAGGGGGTGAGGGCGCCGATGTGGGCTCGGACCGCGTCGGCCATCTCGGTGGTGGTGGCCGTGCCGCCCACGTCACGGGTGCGCACGCCGCCGTCCAGCGCGGCCTCGAACGCGGCCACCAGGTGCCGCGCGGCGGCCGGCTCGCCGAGCGCGTCAAACATCAGCGCGCCGCTCCAGATCTGGCCGATCGGGTTGGCGACGCCCTGACCGGCGATGTCCGGCGCCGAGCCGTGCACCGGCTCGAACATCGACGGGTGCCGGCCGGGCGGGTTCAGGTTGGCGCTCGGGGCGCAGCCGATCGACCCGGTCACGGCGCCGGCCAGGTCGCTGAGGATGTCGCCGAACAGGTTGGACGCGACGATCACGTCGTACCGCTCGGGATGCAGCACGAGGCTCGCCGCGAGCGCGTCGATCAGCTCGCTGCGCAGGCGGACGCCGCCCGCCCCGGCGACGGTGTCGCGGACGACCTCGTCCCAGAACGGCATGGTGTGCACGATGCCGTTGCTCTTGGTCGCCGAGGTCAGTTCGCCCCGGCGCCCCGCCGCGACCTCGGCGGCGTAGGCCGCCACCCGGGTCACGCCGTGCCGGGTGAAGACCGCCTCCTGCACCGCCAGTTCCTCCGGCCTTCCCCGGTAGACCCGGCCGCCCACCTCGGAGTACTCCCCCTCGGTGTTCTCCCGCACGATCACCAGGTCGATCGGTTCGGTCCCGGCCAGCGGCGAGCGGACGCCGGGCAGCCGGCGCACCGGCCGGAGGTTGACGTATTGGTCGAACCGGCGCCGGATCGGGATGAGCAGACCCCACAACGTCTCCACGTCGGGGATCCCCGGGTCGCCGACCGCGCCGAGGAACACCGCGTCGTGCCCGGCGAGGGTGTCGAGCCCGTCGAGCGGCATCATCCGTCCGTGCGCCCGGTAGTACGCCGATCCCCAGGGCAGCTCGGTCCAGTCGAGGGAGAATCCGTGCGCCGCCGCGACCGCGTCGAGGCAGCCGATCGCCGCCGGCACCACCTCCGGCCCGATCCCGTCGCCCGCGATGACCGCGATCCGCCGCGCGCTCATGAGGCGGTGAGCGCGTGCGCGGGCACAGTGACCACGTCGACGTCCTGATCGGCCAGCATCCGCCGCTGCGGCTCGGCGATCCCGTCGTCGATGACGATCCGGTCCACCACGTCCCAGCCGGAGATCTTCACCATCGCCGAGTTGGCGAACTTCGACGAGTCGGCGAGCAGGACGACCTGCTCGGCGACCTCGATGAGGGCCCGTTTGGTGATCGCGTCGTAGCCGTTGCCGCAGAACGTGCCCCGGTCGCTGATGCCGCTCGCCGCGAGGAAGAAGGTCTCCACCCGCAGACCCGCGATCGCGGCCAGCGTCGACGGGCCGTCGAACGACAGCGATTCCTGGTGCAGCATGCCGCCCAGGCACATCACGTCCACACCGGCGTTGCCGATCAGGCCAGACACCACCGGGAACGAGTGGGTCACCACCGTCAACCCCCGGTCGGCCGGCAGCAGCTCGGCCACCTGATGCCCGGTCGTGCCGGCGTCGATCGCGATCACCGAACCGGGCCGGACCAGCTCGATCGCGCGTTCCGCGATCGAACGTTTGGCGTCGGCCATCTTCGTGTCGCGCAGCCGGTAGTCGCTGCCCTCGATGTCGTTCTTGGTCAGCGAGCCGACGCCGCCCCGGAAGCTGCGCACCTTGCCCTGCTCGGCCAGGCGCTGCACGTCCCTGCGGATGGTCATCTCGGACACGTCGAACGACTGGGACAGCTCAAGGATCGTGCAGTAGCCGTGTTCGGCGATGAACTGCACGATCCGGTCCCGGCGTTCGGGGGCCGAGCCATATCTGAAGTTGTCTTCCACCGTGGTCACCCGCCGCACTCCCAGTCGTCCGTTCGGAGGAACACTACGGTTTCCGCGTCTCGGCCACGATGTCGGCCAATGCGCGCAGCCGCTGCGTCGATCGTCCGGCCAGCGCGCCCGCCGGGTCCGGGTCGGCCACCGTGTCGGCCCAGATCGCCCGGCCGGCCAGGAAGCCGTGCGCCCCGCCGAGACATGCCTGCCGCACCGCGGGGGCGAAGTCGTCCTGCTCAACGCCGTTGGACAGGACCACCCACGGCATCGCGACGATCTCGGACAGGGTCTCCGCAAACGCGCGTACCGCGGAGACGTCGCCGGGCAGATACCCGGGGACCTGAGCCTTGTAGACGCTGCCCCCGAGCGGCGCGATCTCCCGGGCCGCGTCAAGCACCGCCTGCTGCCGGGACGCCGGGGTGTCCCACGTCTCGCCGATGCGCGGCTGCGACACCGCCTCGACCAGGCTCGCCACCCCCGCCTCCCGGGCCACCGCCAGGAACGACCGCACCAGCTCGGCGCGCCGTTCCTCGTGCCCGTCCGGGCGCCAGATCACCAGCAGCTTGATCGCCACGGCACCGACCTGCCGGATGAACGCCGCGGTGACCTCGGTGTCCAGCGTGGTGTCCAGCACCGGCTGGCCCGGTGGCTGGTGCAGCACGTCGGCCGCCAGGATCAAGGCACAGTCCGGCGCGACCTCCTCGGGCCGGCGCTCGGTGACCGCGTACGGCCGGTCGAGCAGCACCGCCGAGGCGTACGGGGTGAGGATGCGCGCGGCGGTCTGCTTGAACGACCGCAGCGCATCGTCATCCGCCTCACGTCCGTCGACGACCGGGAACATCCGCCGCAGCGAGGCGCGCTGGTCGAGCGCGAGCATCGCGAAGCCGCCCTGGGGTGACCGGAGCGGCGCGACCAGATCGCCGGCTTGCTCCGCCGTCTGGTTCAGAGTCATGAGTCGTCCTTCCGTGCAGTGCCGAGGGGAAGAGCGGCGGTGCGCCGGCTCGCCAGGTATGCGGTGGTGGTGGCCGCGTCGGGGATGCCGCTGCGGCCGTCGACCGCCCGGCAGGACAGGGCGGCCGCCGCGTTGGCCCACTGGGCGGCGTCGGGCAACGTCCGCCCGCCTGCGAGCGCCGCGAGCAGCGCGCCGTGGAACACGTCCCCGGCGCCCATCGTGGAGACCATCTCGGGCGGCTCGACTCCCGGCATGTGCCGCGCCGCGCCGTCCAGCCAGAGGAAGCTGCCCTCGGCCCCGGCGGTCACCACCACGTCGCCGGCGCCGGCCTCGGACGCGGCACGCATGCTGCCCGCGACGTCGGCGGCCGGGAATGCGGCGGCCAGCGCCGACCGGGCCGGGGCGTACAGGTCGACCAGGCTCAGGTCCAGCCCGGGGACCGGGTTTCCGCCGTCCACGCTGAGACGTGCCCCGCCGCCCGAGCCCCGCAGGGCGGTACGCGCGGCGGCGAAGCCGGTCTGGTCGACGTGCAGCCACCTCGACTCCCCGGTCGGCACTCGCGCCGGGGCCGCCGACTCGGTGGTGACGATCGTGCGGGTGCCGTCGGTCCGGGACACCAGGATCATGCTGCGGGTCGTGGTGACCCCCGGCCGTACCTCCAGCCAGCGGGTGTCCACTCCCTCGGCCGCCAGCAGCTCCCGGCTGAGGCGACCGTCCTCGTCGTCACCGACGACGCCGCAGAAGCCGACCGACGCGCCGAGCCGCGCCGCCGCCACCGCCGCGGTCGCGGCCGGGCCGCCACCGGCCACCAGGAATCCCTCGGCGAGCACCCGCTCGTCGGGGCCGGGCGTGCGGTCCAGCACCGCGATGGTGTCCACGGTGACCGCACCGGCACAGATGATGTCCACCGGTCTACTTCACCGCCCCCGCCGTCAGGCCCGCGACGAGGTAACGCTGCAACAGCAGGAACCCGGCGACGATCGGGATGCTCACCACGAGCGCCGCGGCCATCACCTGGTTCCAGTACACGTTCGCCTCGGTGGCGTACGCCTGCAGGCCCACCGACAGGGTGCGCGAGTCCGCGTTCGTGAGCTGCGAGGCGAACAGGATCTCGCCCCAACCGGTCATGAACGAATAGACGGCCACCGCGATGATGCCCGGCCGGGCCGTCGGCAGCACGATGCGGAACAACGCACCCAGCGCCGACGCCCCGTCGACGCGCGCGCATTCGTCGAGTTCCTTGGGAATGCCGTCGAAATAGCTCGCCAGCATCCAGATCGAGAACGGCAGGGTGAACGTGAGATAGGTGAGGATCAGCCCGACCCGGGTCTGATAGAGGAAGGTGAACCCGAGCGTCCGGTCGATGTTGACGAACACCACGAACAGCGGCAACAGGAACAGCACGCCGGGAAACATCTGGGTGGACAGCACCACCCCGGAGAACGTGCCCCGGCCGCGGAACCGGTATCGGGAGATCGCGTACGACGCGAACACCGCGATGAGCGCGCTGAACACCGTCGCCACGCTGGTCACGATGAGGCTGTTCACGAAGTACTTGGCCAGCGGCACCGTGGACCAGATGTCGACGAACGGGCGCAGCGTCGGCCTGGTCGGCCACCAGGAGAACGCGCCCTGCACGTCGCGCAACGGTTTCAGCGCCGACATGATCATCGTGTAGAGCGGCACCACCACGAACAGGCCCAGCGGCACCAGCACGACCCACCGGAAGATCCGGAACGACAGTTGCTCACGCATCGCGGCTGATCCTCCGGTTCCACAACGCCCATCCCCCGGCGACGAGGATCAGGAACAACATCAGCAGCGCCGACATCGCGGAGCCGAGACCGAAGTTCCAGTTGATGAACGAACTCGAATAGATATGGATGGTCAGCAGGTCGGCCGACGCCGGCGGGGTCGGCCCGAACAACACGAACGGGGTGTTGAACTCCCGGAACGTCCACAGGAACAGCAGCAGCAACAGCACCGAGTTGATCGGCTTCATCATGCCCAGCGTGACGTGACGGATCTGCTGCCAGGTGCTCGCGCCGTCGATCGACGAGGCCTGATAGACCTCGTCCGGGATGACCTGCATGCCCGCCATGGTCATCAGGAAGGCGAACGGCCACTGCTGCCAGATCGCCACGACCACCACCGACACGAAGGCGTTGCTGCCGATCAACCAGAACGGCCGGTTCCCGGTCAGGTGCAGATCGTTGGTGATGAGTTGATTCACCAGGCCGTTGTCGCGTTGCAGCATGAACTTCCAGGTGATGATCCCGGCGTACGCGGGAAGCGCGTACGGGGTCAGGAAGAGCGTGCGGATGAACCCGCGCCCGCGCCCGAAGCGTTGCAGCGCGAGGGCGGCGCACAGGCCGAGCCCGAACGAGATGCCGACGGTCAGCACGGTGAACCCGAGCGTGACACCGAACGAGCGAAGCAGTTGCCGGCCCAGCGGGCCGGAGAAGTCCAGCGCCACCGTGAAGTTGCCGAGCCCCTTCCAGGGCGCCTCCGACCAGTTCGTGATGTAGTACTGGGTCAGCTCGATGAAGCTCATCCACAGCCCGACAACCATCGGGATCACGTGGATCAGCAGTTCGAGCACGGCTGCGGGCACGAGCAGCAGGTACGGCGTCGAGCGCTTCCAGCTCAACCACTTGCGCCGTGCCTTGGTTGGTGGGGTGGCCGGGTCCGGCCCGCCGCGGGAGGTCTTTCCCGCGGCGGCCCGGCCGGGCAGCGTCGTCGCCATGGTGGTGTTCCCTACGCCGGCATCTTCTGCTGGGCCTGGTCGAGCGCGTTGCGCACATCGGCCTCGCTGACCTGCGCGCCGGTCGCCGCCTTCGCGATCAGCGACACCACCGCGCCTCCGACGTTGGCTTGGAACGCCTGCACACCCGCGACCAGTGGCAGTGGCTTGGCCCGGTTGGCCAGGATGTCGGTGAAGGTGTCCAGCTTCTGCTGGTCGTCGGTGAACGAGGCGGACACCCCCTTGACCGCCGGCAGCGAGGTGTAGGCCTTGTTCAGCGTGGCCTGCTCCGCGTCGCTGGTCATGAACTTCACGAACTGCAGCGCCGCGTCCAGGTGCTTGGTGTTCTTGAAGATCGAGATGTTCGTGCCGGCGACGAAGCTGCCGATGTCGTTCCCTCCGGACGGGGCCGGGATGGGCACGATGCCGTACTGCTCGGGGTCCATGCCGTTCTGCTTCAGCACATTGATGCCCGAGGTCTGCGCGAAGTACATCGCCGCGTCGCCGCGGGCGAAGTCACCGGCTGCCTGGGCGGAGTCGCTGTACTGGGCCGCGCTCGGGTTGACCACGTGGTAGCGCGACATCAGATCCACGTACTGCTTGACGCCGGCCACCATGCCCGGCGTGGTGAAGGTCGGCTTACCCGACGCGTCGAAGGCGTCTCCGCCGTTCTGCTGGCCGAAGATGAACGAGAAGTGCATGCTCGCGTTCACCGTGGCGCCGGGGATGACCACGCCCCACTTCTTCTTCGCCGGATCGGTCAGCTTCTGCGCGTCGGAGACGAGGTCCTCCCACGTCTGGGGTGGCTGCAGGCCGGCGTCGGAGAACATCTTCTTGTTGTAATAGAGCGCGTAGACCTGGCTGTAGATCGGGATCGACGTGGGCGGCTTGCCGGGGGCGCCCGCGGTCGCGAACGCCGAGTCGACGAAGTGGTCCTTCCCGCCGATCTTGGCGAGCGCCGCGTCGTCGAACGGATAGAACCCGCCAGTCGCCTGGAAGGTGACGGCGTTGGTGTTGCCGATGTTCAGGACATCGGGTCCCTGTCCGCTGACCGCGGCCGACAGGGTGCGGTTGGTGAGGTCGGACCAGGGCACGACCTCAAGGTTGATTTTGATCCCGGTCTGCTGAGTGAACTTCTCCAGCTCAGGAGTGAGGATCTCTTTGTCGTTGTCCAAGCTCGCGCCCTGGTTGCTGGCCCAATAGGTGAGGGTGACGTCACCCTCGGAGCCAGAGTCGTCACCGCCGCCGCAGGCGGCGAGGCCGGCGACGACGAGGAGGGCGGAGACGCCGGCAGCTAAGCCACGAAATTTCATCGAGCGACTCCCTTGACAGGGGGTGGCGAGGCGGGGTGGATCGCCTCGCCGCAGGATGTTGTCATTGGAACACCTTGTTAATCTTGGTGTCAACCGAACATCTCCTGTTGTCTTACAATCAACTTCCGGTGTCATCGGGCGGAAAATGTGACACGCGCTCCACAGTCACACACCAGAACGCGCACCCACCACGTCCCCGCCGCGCCCCCGCCCGCCACGCCACCCGGCGCCACGCCCCCCGCGCGCCACGCCCCCCGCGCGCCACGCCCCCCGCGCGCCACGACATCGCCGATCTTGGACTTTGCGGTCGGACAAGTCACTCTATATCGCTCCGATACGGGCACTCTTTCTCCAAGATCGACGCGCGCACACACCGCCAGCGCGCCGATCTTGAGTTTTGGGGGCGCAGAAAGCGACACGAACGGTTCATTTCGCTCCACTATTTCCAAGATCGACGCCATGATGCGGTCGCTCCCTGGCGGGTCCGTCCGACCGTGGGGTCGATCGGCACCAGCAATGTCGGCGTGGGCCGTGTGGCCCCCCAGCGCCGGCTCGCGGCCGTGGACCGGTCGTCGATCCATGCCGCCGGACCATCACCGACCACGGCGTCGACCGCCGGAGCCTTGAGCTCGGGCTCGAACGGAACCGGCGGGAACCGGACGAATGGCAACGGCTCCGCTTCAAGGAGGGGAAGGAAGCGGGTGTTTGCGTTGTCCCCCAGGCGGTCGCCCACCAGAGTTCACCGACGGCCGCCAGCGCACGAATCCACTCGCCATGATCCGGGTGGTAGCGGACCGGCTCCTCGACCTCGAAACAGCACTCGTTCCCGGCACCCGGCGGAACAGATGGGTGCGGCGAACGGACTGAGTACGCCGTCGAGGTCCAGCAGGCCGACCGGCGTGAGGCGTTCCGCCATGCTCATCGGCCGATCAGCGCGCGAGCGGCGGCGACGGCCCGCTCGGCGATGTCATCGACCACGCTGTCACCGTGGGCGTAAAAGCCGTCCACGTACAGCGAAACGTATCCGTGCGCGACCGCGATCACCGCCTCGATCTGCCGCACGGCGTCCAGGTGTGCGCGGACGGCGGTCGCCGTCGACAGGTCGAGCAGCACGGTCATCAGCGCGCGCGTCTCCTCGCGCCGCTCGTGGTCGGCGAGGCTGGCCAGCTCGGGGGCGAAGACGACCGGGAAGCCGGCACCGGTACGCACCGCGTACCGCACGTATGCTCCGGCGACCGCGGCCAGCCGGGCCCGCGGATCCGCGGCGGCATCGGCCGCGGCGGCATCGGCTGCGGCGGCATCGGCCGCGGCGGCATCGGCCGCGGCGGCATCGGCCGCGGCGGCATCGGCTGCGGCCGTGAACGCGGCGCGCAGGTCAGCGGCTGCCGCGGCGGCGACCGCCGCGAGCAGGTGGGCTCGGTCCGGGAAGTGCCGATAGGGAGCCGCCGAGCTGACGCCCAGCCGGCGCGCGACGGCGGCCACCGAGAAGCGCTGCAGGCCGCTCTCGGCGAGCACCTCGAAGCTCGTCGCGATCAGCGCCGCCCGCAGACCGCCGTGGTGATAGCCGCGCTCCGCCGACACGGCCGCCCCCTTCTTGCCGTTGGCGTAAAAGGGCTCTTACATTAGCAGTGATAACCCTCTTACATACCGGAGGAAACGTGAGCATCCGGCTCGGGTACCAGATTCCCAACTTCACCTATCCCGACGTGCCGGCCGATCGACTCTTCGACACCGTCGCCGCGCAGGCCCGCGAGGCGGAGGGAGCCGGCTTCGACACCGTGCTGGTGATGGACCACTTCTATCAGCTACCCGGCATCGGCGCGCCGGAGAACAACATGATGGAGGCCTACACGACGCTGGGCGCGCTCGCCTCGGCCACCTCGACGATCCGGCTGTCCACACTGGTCAGCGGCAACACGTACCGCAATCCGGCGCTGCTGGCGAAGACCGTGACCACCCTCGACGTGGTCTCCAAGGGTCGCGCCATCCTCGGCATCGGCGCGGGCTGGTTCGAGCGCGAGCACCACGACTACGGCTTCGAGTTCGGCACCTTCGGCCAGCGTTTCGAACGGCTGGAAGAGGCTCTGACGATCATCTCGCCGATGCTGCGCGGCGAGCCGGCCAGCCTCGATGGCAAGTGGTACACCGCGCGCGGCGCGATGAACAACCCGCGGCTGCGCCCGACCATCCCGATCATGCTGGGCGGCAGCGGCGAGCGGAAGACGTTCCGGCTGGCGGCCCGGTTCGCCGACCACATGAACATCATCTGCGACGTCGACGTGCTGGCCCACAAGGTCGCCGTGCTGCGCCAGCGGTGCGAGGAGATCGGCCGCGACCCGGCCACGCTGGCGACCAGTTACCTGGCGATGGGTCTGGTCGGCGAGACCGAGCAGGAGGTGAAGGAGCTGGCCGGGCTCGTCCCGGAGGACCGTCGCAGCCGCGCCTTCATCGGCACCCCCGACCAGGTGGCCGAGCAGTTGCAGGAACGGGTGCTGGGTGCCGGGATCGACGGCATCACCATCAACATGGTGCCCAACGGCCACCGGCCGGGCATGGTCGCGGCGCTGGGCGCCGCCTTGAGCCCGCTCGTCTCGGCCTAGATCCTCCCCGCCCGCCGGGCCCGGTTTGCGCCGGTCCCGGCGGAGCGTGGGGTGTGCGCGACGGTCGAGCTGACGCGGCTCCACTCCGGGCATGCTCCGGTTTCATCCCCGTCGGCCCGGCAGACCCGGCCCACCTCAGCGGCAGGCCGGGCACCTGGTATCAGCGCGACCTGGAGCCGCCGGGTCGGTCCGGGCCGTCCATCGCCGGCGACGACGCGATGCGGTGACCGCAACGTTTATGCCGGGCCCGCCCCTTCACGTACGCGTGGAGCAGGACGTGGCGGACATGGCGGTCGGGCACATGCTCGACGCGCGCGGTGAAGCTCGCGGGCCAGCGTGTCGAGGCTGGGCTCCGGCCGCGTCGCCGCGCTGGCGGCGATGAGCGCCAGCGCGAGTGGCAGCCGGGCGCACCCGGCGATGATGTCGGCGGTCGCGTCCGGCGCCGCCGCCAGCCGGGTTGTGCCCAAGCGTTCGGCCAGCATGGCGTGCGCCTCGACCGTCGACAACGCCTCCAGGGTGAGCAGCTCGGCCCCTTCCGCGGCTACCAGCCCGATGAGCTGATCCCGGCTGGTGACCACGACGAGGCTGCCCGGCGCGCCGGGCAGCAGCGCCCGAACCTGGTGGGAACTGCGCGCATTGTCGAGGACCAGGAGCATCCGGCGACCGTCCATCAGCGACCGGTACGTGCTGATCTGCTCGTCCCGGTCGGACGGCAGTTCGGCGTCCGGTACGCCGAGGGCGCGCAGCATCCGGTTCAGCGCCTGTGCCGTGGTCACCGGTTGGCCGGGGTGGTAGCCACGAAGGTTCAGGTACACCTGGCCATCCGGGAAGGTGTCCGCCACCCGTCGGGCCCAGCGCACGGCCAGAGCGGTCTTGCCCACCCCGGCCGTACCGGCGATCACGATGAGGGTCGGCCCGCCGGCGTGATCCAGCCGCGCGATCAGGCCGTTCAGCCGCGTCATCTGCGCGTGGCGGCCGGTGAATCCGCGTACGTCCGGGGGAAGCTGCCGGGGCACGGGCGTGCGACCCGCCGGTGTGTCCGCCGTGGACGTGCGGCCGCCCGTCAGGATGTTGACGTGCAATCGCTGCAGCTCGTCGTTCGGTTCGATGCCCAGTTCGTGGATGAGACGACGGCGGAGCTCCTCGTACGCCGTCAGCGCGTCAGACCGGCGGTCGTCGGCCGCCAGCGCGGTCAGCAGGAGCTCCCACAGCCGCTCCCGCAGCGGATACGCGCCGGTCAGGGCGACCAATTCACTCACCGCTGCGGCGTGCCGGCCCAGACGCAGGTCGACGTCGAGGCGGCGTTCGAGAGCCCGCAGCCGCTGTTCCTCCAGCCACGGTAGCGCCGCGCCGCGCAGCAGCTCCGACGGGACGTCCGCGAGTGGGTCGCCGCGCCACTCGGCCAGCGCACCGGCCAGGGTCGTCGCCTCCCGAACCGCGTCGCCGGCCTGCGCCGCGCGGTCGGCTTCCCGCAGCCGGCGCCGGAATCGCAGCAGGTCGAGCTGCCCCGCCGCGACGTCGATCAGATAACCGTCCGAGCAAGTCACGATCGCCGCCGCGGACCCCGGCGACAGGGTGTCCAAGATGGATCTCAGGCGGGTGATGTGAATCTGCAGGGCCTTGTGCGGGTGGTCCGGCGGGCCGGATCCCCAGACCGCTTCGACGAGCCGTCCGGTACGCACCTGGCGGCCGGCATCCAGCAGCAGGGCGGCCAGCAGGATGCGGTGTTTCGGCGACCTGATGGGCGCGACCTTCTCGCCGACGCGCACCTCAAGCGGGCCCAAGAGCCCGAACCACAACGTCGCCGCCGTGGCGGTACGGCGGCGACGACTCGTTTGCACCATCAACTCAGTCCCCCGATCGTGAGGCGATGACGTCACGACCCACGATCGATGACGGCCGCTTCTCCGTCCGGGCCTTTCGGTTCTGCCCGAAATGATCCCGGGCGGCCCGCGACACGGAGACGTCGACGGCAAAGGGCTTGCGCTGTACCTACTGGTATGTACAGACTGTCCGCATGGACTCGCGCCAACTGCTGATCGACACGATGAGCCAGCTCATGTGGGAGCGCGGCTACGCCGACACCAGCCCACGTGACGTGCGCGAGCGGTCCGGCGTCGGTCAGGGCAGCATGTACCACCACTTCCCCACCAAGCGGGACCTGGCGCTCGCCGCCCTGGAGCGCAATGTCGCCGACCTGCTGCCCGCCGCGTCCGAGCTCGACGGTCCCGGCGATCCGATGGCCCGGATCGAGGCCTACCTGATGCGTCCCCGCGACGCCCTCAAGGGCTGCAAGGTCGGCCGGATGACCCAGGACCCGCAGGTCCGTGAGGACCCGGCGCTGCTCGCGCCGGTGCAGCGCGCGTTCGCCCAGGTCCACACCCGTTGGGTGCGGGTGCTGCGGGAGGCGGTCGCCGCCGGCGGACTGCGCGCCGACCTCGACCCCGAGCACCTCGCGCACACCCTCATGGCCGTGCTGCAGGGCGGCTATGTGCTGGCGATCGCCCAGCAGGACCCGGGCCCGTTCGACGACGCCCGCGCCGGCGCGCTCAGCCTGCTCCGGGCGGCGGCGCCATCCACACCCCATCCCACGACCACCCGGAGGAATCGAACGCCATGACGGTACGCATCGGCATCAACGGCTTCGGCCGGATCGGGCGCAGCTACCTGCGTGCGGCCTTGGCGACCAACGCCGACGTCGAAGTCGTCGCGGTCAACGATCTCACCGATCCCGGCACACTGGCCGCCCTGCTCGAATGGGACTCGGTCACGGGCCACCTGGAGGGCGTCGCCGTCGACGGCGACACGATCGCCGTACGGGACAGGCGCTTCACGGCCTTCGCGCAGCCCGACCCGGCCACCATCCCCTGGGGCGACCTCGGCGTCGACATCGTCATCGAGGCCACCGGATACTTCACCGACGGCGGCGCGGCAGCGGCCCACCTCAAGGGCGGCGCGCGGAAGGTCATCATTTCGGCGCCGGCCAAGGGCGACGTCCCCACGTACGTGCTCGGGGTGAACGACGACCGGCTCGACCCGGAGCGCCACGACGTGTTCTCCAACGGCTCCTGCACCACGAATTCGCTCGCACCCCTGGCGAAGGTGCTCCACGACTCGTTCGGCATCGAGTCCGGGCTCATGACGACGGTCCACGCCTACACCGGCGACCAGCGCCTGCACGACGCGCCGCACTCCGACCTGCGCCGCGCCCGCGCGGCGGCGGTGTCGACCATCCCGACGTCGTCGGGTGCGGCCACCGCGATCGGCAAGGTCATCCCCGAACTCGACGGGCGTCTCACCGGCGCCGCGCTGCGCGTTCCCGTCCCGGTGGGCTCGATCACGGACCTCACCGTGGTCCTCCGGCGCAGCGCCGGAGTGGCGGACGTCAACGCGGCGTTCCGCGAGGCGGCCGGCTCCCCGCGGCTGCGCCGCTATCTGCAGTATTCCGAGGCCCCCCTGGTCTCCGCGGACATCGTCGGCAACCCCCATTCGTCGATCTTCGACGCGCCGCTCACCGAGGCCGTCGGCACCCAGGTCAAGGTGTTCGGCTGGTACGACAACGAGTGGGGCTTCGCCAACCGCCTGGTCGAGTTCTCCGAACGCGTCGCCGCGGCCCTCTGACGCCCGGGGCCGGTCACCAGAGAATCGTGGCAGCAATCGACCGGCGACTATCGCATCGTGTACGCCGTCCGCGATGAGCAACTCACGGTGCCAACGCCACAGCAGACCTCTGCGGTGGCGGCGTGCCGTCGGTCAGCGGTCGCGGGATGACCGCCGCGGCGGGCGTCGTGGTTTCTTGGAATCCTCCGATTTCGCCGCGGCCAGACTTGCCCCATGACCCAGTCCAGCACCGCGATCACCGGCCGCGTCCGGCTCGCCGCGGCGCGTCCGCTCCCGCGACGGCGGGCCCCGAGGCGGTGGTGGCGCGACCTCGCGGGCTCCCTCGCCGTGCTCAGCATGGTCGTCGTGACCGCGCTCTGGATCGCGGGCGGCGGCATCCGCAACCTTTCGGGCCTCGGTGAGCCGGCCACCACGCTCGGCCGCTTGACCGGGTTGTGGGCCTCCGATCTGCTGCTCATCCAGGTGCTGCTGATGACGCGCATCCCGTGGGTGGAACGCAGCTACGGCCAGGACTGGCTGGCCCGGCGGCATCGGCTGACCGGTTTCGCCTCGTTCTGGTTGATGATCACGCACGTCACGCTCATCACAGTCGGGTACGCCCAGTCGGGTGACGGCCGGTTCCTCCGCACCGCCTGGCGCCTCGTCGCGACGTACCCGGGCATGCTCCTCGCCGCCGCCGGCACCATCCTGCTGATCCTGGTCGTGATCCTGTCGGTGCGGGCCGCCCGGCGCCGCCTGCGGTACGAGTCGTGGCACCTCCTGCACCTCTACGCCTACCTGGGTGTCGGCCTGGCACTGCCGCATCAGATCTGGACCGGCGCGGACTTCGGATTCTCCCCGCTCGCGCGCGCCTACTGGTGGGGGCTCTATGCCGCGACGCTCGGCGCGGTGGTCGCCTTCCGGGTCGCGCTGCCGCTGTGGCGTTCGGTCTACCACCGGTTGCGGGTCGCGCAGGTGGTCGCCGAGGCGCCCGGCGTGGTCTCCGTCTATCTGCGCGGCCACCACCTCGAACGGCTGCCGGTGCGAGCCGGGCAGTTCTTTCTGTGGCGGTTCCTGGACGGTCCAGGTTGGACACGCGCCAACCCGTTCACCCTGTCCGCCGGTCCCGCCCCGGACCTGCTGCGGATCACCGTGAAGGACAGCGGCGACGGCAGCCGCCGGGCTCGCCACCTGCGGCCGGGCACGCGGGTGCTGATCGAAGGGCCTTACGGCACGCTGACCACGGCGCGGTCGCAGGGGCGGCCTCCGCTGCTTATCGCCGCCGGGGTCGGCATCACCACCATGCGCGCCCTGCTCGACGACCTGGGACCGGCGGATGTCGGCGCGGTGCTGCTCTATCGGACCCGCGACCGGTCCCGGGCGGTGTTCCGCGCCGAACTGGACGACCTCGCCCGTCGGCACGGCGTCCGGGTGGTCTATCTGGAAGGCGGTCGCGCCGCGCACGGCTCCTGGCTGCCCGCCCACCGGGGCGCCGACGACGTGGCGGTCCTGCGGTGGCTGGTCCCGGACGTGGCCGACCGCGAGGCGTACCTCTGCGGGCCACCGAGCTGGATGACGTCCGTACGCGCCGATCTGCGCGCCGCGGGCATGACCGACAGTCTCATTCACTCCGAGGAGTTCGCATGGTGACCTGGCGGAGGCGCGAATGCGCCGCCTGACTCTCTGGATCGTCTCGACCGTCTGCGCGGTCGTGCTGTTGTTCAGCTACCGCACCAGTCTCCATGGCGCGGGTGCGGCATCACCACCGGCAGCCGCGCCGGGCATCGTCGGCCAGGACACCTCGTCGCCGCCGACGTCGCCGCCCACCGGCACCCGGTCGTCCTCGGTCGCCCCGAAGACCCTGACGGTCAACGGCACGGTGGCGCAGACCAGCCGCGGGCCGGTCCAGGTCCAGGTCAAGATCCGGAACAAGAGGATCACCGACGTACGGGTCCTGCGCCATCCGGACAACAGCGACCATGACACCGAGATCAACGGCTACGCCCTGCCCCGCCTGCGCGCCGAGGTGCTCCGGGCGCAGAGCGCGAACGTCGACGCGATCAGCGGCGCCACCGTGACCAGTGACGGCTATCGGGAGTCGCTGCAGGCCGCCCTGGACGCGGCGCACTTCGGATGACCCGGCGCGCGAAACGGTCTAACCCTGCAGGTGCAGACCGCCCGGCGGGGCGAACCAGCGGGTCATGAGCGCCGCCAGGCAGGCGGCAGCCGCGGCGATGAACACCCAGCGCCCCAGTTCCGGGCCGTGCGGCGCGGCCGGCGCGGGCACGGTCGGGGCGGGGGCGGCGGGGACAGGCGCGGCGGGGACGGGCGCGCGAGCGGGCTGCCGCGCCGGGCCGCGGGCCGCCTTCGCGTGCTCCCACAACGCTCGCAGCTCCGCCGGGTCACGCCCGGCCTGCCGGCAGAAGGCCTCGACCACCTGCCACGGCGGCAGCGTCTTGGCACCCAGGTAGCGAGACAGGGAGGAGTCGCTGGCCAACGCGACCTTCTCCATCTCCCGCAGAGTGCGTCCGGTCTTGCGGTGCAATGCGCGCAGCTCCGCGGCGAGGCTGGACAGCGGCTGCGCGGTGAGCTTTGACGATTCGATTCCCCCGGGCATCGGATTCCCCTTTGATCGATGCATCCCACGATGAAGCGGCATCACGCTCAGTTTATGCACGTCGATGGATGGCTGTCCCTGATCCGTCCCACATTGCCGGTGTCAGCTATGTGCCTCACGCCGCGGCAAGAACAATCGCCGGTGCGGCAGCCGGTACCGGTCGTCGCAGCCTCCAATGGGGAGAGAGGCGGGCGTCATGTCTCGAAGGTCAGTCGCGTTCTTGGTGACCGGGCTCTTGGCTGTCGGGCAGGGGGCGGTCGCGGCGTCGCCGCATCAGGCCGGCGCGGCGGTCCGCGAGACGGCGCCACACGCTGCTCAACCGCTGTCGGCCGAGCAACCGGTGAAGCGGGCCGAGCGCGCCGGGCCGCTGCCGACCGGGTCGGCCGCCGCGCTGCCCGCCGACCCCGTCGACTACGCCTACGATGCGGCCGGTCAACTCCGCAGCGCCACGCAAGGCATCAGCGGCGGGTCGAGCGCACGGTACGACTACGACGAATCCGGCAACCTGACCGCGATCGACAGGTATTCGAACACCACCCTGGCGATCACCGGCGTGGTCCCCGCGCGGGCGCCCGTGGGCGCCAAGGTCACCATCGGCGGCACCGGATTCGCGGGCACCGCGGCCGGAAACACCGTCTCCTTCAACGGCACTACCGCCACCGTGACCGACGCCTCCCCGGTCCGGCTGGTCGTCACCGTCCCGGCCGGAGCCAGCAGCGGCACGATCACCGTGCGCACGGCAACCGGCAGCGCCACCAGCAGGCAACCGTTCACCGTTGACCCGGCCGCCGTGACACCGTCCATCAGCGGGTTCAGTCCGGGGCTCGGGGCCGCCGGTGACACCGTGACGATCGCCGGCACCGGATTCGCCGGCACCACGGCCGGCAACAGCGTCGCGTTCGGCGCGACCCGCGCACGAGTCACCGCCGCGAGCGCGACCAGCCTGACGGTGACCGTCCCGGGCGCGGCCGGCTCCGGCCGGATCACCGTCGCCACCGCGGCGGGCACCGCGACCAGCGGCGGCGACTTCGTGGCCGTGCCGCGGCCCTACCACGCCGCCGATGTGGCCACCACCGGCGTGCTGGCCGTCGATGGCGCCTCCGGAACCGTCACGGTCCCCACCGCGGGCAAGATCGCGGTGTACCGGTTCGCCGGCCGCAAGGGGCAACGGCTGAGCCTGGGCCTGACCGGTTCCACCTTCGCCAACGACTTCGACGCCGCGTTGTACACGCCGTACGGCGGTTCCTTCGCCCGCGACCAGTTCGACGAGCCATGGTCGCTGGCATCGCTGTTCGGCGGCCTCGCCCTGCCCACGCTGCCGGCCAGCGGCACCTATCAGCTCGTCATCGACCCGAAGGACACCGGCACCGGGTCGGTCAGCGCCACCCTGTCCAGCCGGGTGGTCAGCGGGCTGAGCTTCACCGGGGCCCCGACCGGGGTTGCGCTCAACCGGGCCGGTCAGCAGGCCGAGCTCACCTTCGCGGGCACCGCGGGCCAACGCGTCAGCCTCGGCTTCACCGGGTCCACGTTCGCCACCGGCACCACGGTGACGGCGAAGATCCTGGAACCGACCGGCACCCCGATGCTGTGGGCCTCCAGCCAGGATCGCGGACTGGTGAACCTCAGCGGGGAGGACCTCGACTTCACGACCACCCAGAACGGGACGTACACCGTCTTGTTCGGCTCGACCGATTTCAGCACCGGCTCGGTCACCGTGACCGTCTCGGCCGAACTGAACGCCGGCGCCCTGAGCTTGGGCGCGAGCAAGAACGTGTCGATCGCGCGGGCCGGGCAGAACGCCCGGATGACCTTCGCCGGCACCGCCGGGCAGCGGCTGAGCCTGGACTTCACCGCGTACACCTTCGCCTTCTACCCGGCCGTGGCGGTGTTCGCCCCGGACGGTTCGGTGCTGGGGTCGGCCAACCTCAGTTCGTTCCACTACGACCTGCCCACGCTGCCGTCGACCGGCACCTATGCGATCGTGCTCAGCCCCTATTCCAGCACCGGATCGCTCACCGCCCGGCTGACCGAACGACAGGACGCCGGCACGGTCTCGGCGACCGGGGCGGCGGTGACCGTGACCATCGCCCAAGCCGGCCGAACCGCCGATCTGGCCTTCACCGCGGTCGCGGGGCAGCGCTACTCGGTCGCCTTCTCCAGTTGGACCTTCCCCGCGTCGGCGGGGCTGCGCGTCCAGGTGCTCAATGCCGCCGGCGCAACGGTCACCGGTTACCTGGTCGGCTCGTTGAGCACGTTCTGGTTCACCGCGGCCACCGCCGGCACGTACCGAATGACGCTGACCCCGGACGACGGTGTCAGCACCGGGTCGACGGCGGTGACATTGTCCCAGGAGATCGCCGGCGGGGCGCTCACCATCGGCGCCGCGAAGACCGTGTCGGCGCCGCGACTCGGGCAGACCACCCGCCTGACCTTCACCGGCACCGCCGGGCAGCGGCTGAGTCTCAGCTTCGGCTCGTACGCCTTCCCACACACCGTCGGCGTGCAGATCGTCCGTCCGGACGGGGCCGTGTTGCGCGACGGCAACCTGGCCGCCACCCAGCTCGATCTGGATCCGCTCCCGACAGCCGGCACCTACCAGATCGTCATCTACCCGTACGCGGAGACCGGCTCCGCCCAACTGACCCTGGTCGAGCGCGTGGACGCCGGGGCGACCACGGTCGGCGGCGCGGCCAAGACGCTGACCGTCAGCCAGACCGGCCGGTACGCGGAGACCGGCTTCACCGCCACCGCCGGGCAGCGGCTCTCGTTCGGCCTCACCAACTGGACGTTCGCCAGCGGCACGGTGCTGCGGGCCCGGGTCCTCGACGCGGCCGGCACCGCGGTGTCCGACTGGAGCCTGACCAACGGCGGCAGCTTCGACGCCCGCGCGACGGCCGCCGGCACCTACCGGCTGATCATCGGGCCGACCACCTTCACCACCGGCGCGGTCACCCTGACGCTGTCCGAGCAGATCAACGCCGGCACGGTCGCGCTCAACTCGTCCAAGACGGTCACCTTCGGCCGGGCCGGGCAGAGCGCCCGGATGACCTACGCGGGCACCGCCGGCCAGAACCTGGCCCTCCAGTTCACCGGCGGCACCGTGCCGTTCTATCCGAACGTGCTGGTGCTGCGGCCGGACGGCACCACGCTGACGCAGAACTCCGGCGGCGCCACCGTCGCCATCCCCACCCTGCCCAGCACCGGCACGTACGAGATCGACCTGAGCCCGTACTCGTTCACCGGCTCGATCACCTTCACCCTCACCACCAGGTCCGCCCTCGCCGCGGCCGGGGTGGGATCCGACGTGGCACACCTGTTCCGGGCCGTGCCGGCGCGGCCCGCGGCCCCCGCCGCCACCGCCCACCCGCTCAGCCCGCCGCGGGTGAAGTCCGCCCAGCCGGCCGGCTTCCAGGAGGCGACGGCCGCCGGCAATGCCCGGACCTGGACCCCGGACCAGCGCAACCTGGCCGGCGAGGACTGGAACACGCACCAGCCCGCGGCACCGCCGCGGCAGGCGACCGCTCGCAAGGCGCCCGCCGGCACCACCGCGCTGTCCGGTCAGGCCCTGGCCCTGAACGGCAAGCCGCTGCCCGGCATCACCGTCAGCGTGCTGGCGACACGGGCCACCACCGACGCCCAAGGCCGCTTCCTGCTGGCCGGTCTGCCGTCCGGGCACCGGGTGTTGCGGGTGGACGGCGGCGCGGCGTACGGGCGGTACGACATCGGCGTGGACCTGACTGCCGGAAAGACCACGGTCCTGCCCTATCCCGTCTGGCTGTCTCAGTTGGACTCCGCGCACGCGGTGTCGTTCCCCTCCCCGACCACCCGCGAGGTGGTGCTCACCACGCCGGCCATCCCCGGCCTGGAGGTGCGGCTGCCGGCCGGCACCGTGGTGCGCGACGTCGACGGCGCGGTCGTGACGAAGCTCGGCATCACCGCGATCCCCGCCGACCGGCCCCCGTTCCCGCTGCCCAAGTCCCAGGTGCCGGCGTACTTCACGGTCCAGCCGGGCAGCTCGTACGTGTTCCCGCGCGGCGCACGGGTGATCTACCCGAACTTCACGCACGCGACGGCCGGCGCCAAGATGGACTTCTGGCACTACGACCCCGCCGGTCGCGGCTGGTTCGTCTACGGGCACGGCTCGGTCACCGCCGACCGCCGGCAGGTGGTGCCGGACCCGGGCACCGAGGTCTACCAGTTCACCGGCGCGATGCTGATCACTCCGGGCACCGACCCGCCGCCCGCGGCGGCGCCGGCGGCCGGAGGCGGGGCCAGTGGCGCGGACCCGGTGGATCTCGGTTCCGGCCTGATCGTGGACCGGCACACCGACCTGACCCTCTCCGACGTCATGCCGGTGTCGGTGACCCGCACCTATCAGCAGAGCGACACCGGCCGCCGGTCGTTCGGCATCGGCGTCAACTCCGACTACGACATCTACCTGTACTCCGAACAGCAGTGGGTGCAGGCCGACCTGATCCTGCCGGACGGCAGCAAGGTGCACTACCGGCGGATCACCCCGGGCGGCACCGGGACCAACGAGTTCCTCAGCGCGGCCTTCGCCGCCGATCCGACGCCGACCCGGTTCAACAAGTCCACGCTGGCCTGGAACGGGGACGGCTGGGACGTGCGGCTGCGCGACGGCACCACCTATGTGTTCGGGGACGAGGCGCCGCTGCGCGAGATACGCGACAGGTTCGGCAACGCCATCACGATCACCCGAGCCCCGGCCGCCGCCGATCCGGACGGCATCGTTCGGGCGAAGGGCCCGATCACCCAGGTCACCTCGCCGGGCGGCAAGTGGATCGCGTTCACCCGGGACGCCGCGAACCGGGTGACCCGCGCCGAGGACAACCTCGGCCGGGCGGTGACCTACACCTACACCAGCGACGGTCACCTGGCCACGGTGACCGACGCGAACGGCGGCGTGACCACCTATACGTACGCCTCCGGGCGGCTGGCGTCGGCCCGGGATCCGCGCGGCACCGTCTATCTGACCAACACCTACGACGCGGCCGGACGGATCAGCAAGCAGACCGCGGCCGACGGCAGCACGTTCCAGTTGGCCTACACCACCGACGCGAACGGCCGGATCACCGAGACCCGGCTGACCGATCCGCGCGGGACCGTGCGCCGGGTCACCTTCAACGCGCAGGGCTTCACCACCAGCGACACCGCGGCGTTCGGCACGGCGAGCGCGCAGACGCTGCAGATCAGCCGGGACGCCGTCACCAACCTTCCGACGGCGTACGTGGATGCGCTGGGCCGCCGGATCGAGCTGACCTACGACGCGGCGGGCAACGTCACCGGCATCACGGAACTGGCCGGCACCGCCCAGGCGCGAACCACCCGGTATGTCTACAACGGACCATTCAACCAGTTGACCCAGATCACCGACCCGCTGGGCCACGTCACCGCCTACACCTACGGCGACAACGGCGCGCTGCGCACCATCACCGATCCGGTGTCCCGGGTCACCACCCTGGAAACCACCGAGTCCGGCCAGGTCACCAAGGTGACCGACAACGCCGGGAAGGCGACCGGGTACGGCTACACGCTCGGCGATCCGTCCTCGGTCACCGACCCGCTGGGCCGCATCGGCCGGCAGGTCAACGACGGCGCCGGGCGGGCGGTGCGGGTCGCCGATCCGGACGGCGCCACCGCCCAGGTCGGGTACGACGCGCTGGACCAGGTGCGGTCGATCACCGACCCGCTCGGTCGGCAGAGCGCCTTCGAGTACGACCCGAACGGCAACCTCACCAAGGTCACCGACGCCCGCGCGCACGCCACCGGCTACACCTACGACGCGCTGGACCGGGTCACCAGAATCACCGATCCGCTCGGGCGCGCGGAGTCCTACGGCTACGACGCCAACGGCAGCCTCACCTCGGTGACCAGCCGGGACGGCACCGTGACGGGCTTCGACTACGACGTCCTGGACCGGCTGACCGCGGCGCGGTACGGGGTGTCCGGAAGCACCTCGCAGAGCCGGACCGGCTACACCTACGACGCCGGCGACCGGATCACCTCCGTGGTGGATTCGATCGCCGGGACGACCACGAACACGATGGACGGCCTGGACCGGATGACCCGGTCGGTCACCCCGCAGGGACAGATCGACTACGCGTACGACGCGGCGGACCGGCGTACCTCGATGACCGTCGCCGGACAGGCCGCCGTCACGTATGCGTACAACAACGCCGATCAGCTCACGCAGGAGGTCAAGGGCGGGGACTCGGTCGGCATCGGGTACGACGCGGTGGGCCGGCAGAACGCGGTCACCCTGCCCGGTGGGGTCACCCAGACCTACGCCTACGACGCGGCAAGCCAGCTCACCGGCATCACCTACACCCGCGGCTCGGCCACCCTGGGCACCCTGACCTACGGCTACGACGACGCCGGCCGCACGGTGCACGTGGGCGGCAGTTACGCCCGCGCGGACCTGCCGGCGGCGTACGGCCCGGCGAGCTACGACGCGGCGAACCAACTCACCGCCGTGGGTGCCACGGCGTACGCCTACGACGCGAACGGCAACCTCACCTCCGATGGCACCACCAGCTACACGTGGGACGCCCGCGGGCAGCTCGCCGCCCTGAGCAGGACCGGCCTGTCGGTGTCCTTCGGGTACGACGGACTGGGCCGGCGGGCCACCAAGACCAACGGCTCGACCACCGCCGGTTATCTCTACGACGGGCTCAACCCGGTGCAGGAACTGACCGGCGGTACGCCGTCGGCCAACCTGCTCAGCGCCGGCGTGGATCAGGTGTTCGCCCGCAGCACGAGTGCGGGCACCAACGCCCTGCTCACCGACGCCCTGGGCAGCACGGTGGGGCTCGTCGACGCCGGCGGCAACGTCACCGCCGAATACAGCTACCAGCCCTACGGCGCCACCACGGTGTCCGGCTCCGACGCGGGCAACCCGGTGCGTTTCGCCGGACGCGAGGACGACGGCACCGGCCTGTACTACAACCGCGCGCGCTATTACTCCACACGGGACCATCGATTCCTCAGCACCGACCCGCTGGGCTTCGGCGGTGGCGGCACCAACCTCTACGCGTACGTGGGCAACCAGCCGACCGGCCTGACCGACCCGTTCGGCACCAAGCCGCGCGGTCCCGGCGGGAAACCGCCGGCGCCGCCGGACGGTTGCGAGCCGAACAGCTTCACCGCGGACACCCCCGTGGTGATGGCCGACGGAAGCCGCAAGCCGATCAGCGACGTTCGGCTCGGCGACAAGGTGCTGGCCACCGACCCGGCGACCGGCAAGAACGTGGCTGAGCCGGTGACCGCGCTGATCGTCGGCGAGGGCGCCAAGGACCTGGTCGACATCAGCGTCGACGGTGGACAGACGGTGACCGCGACGGCCGGGCACGCGTTCTGGGTGGACCAGGACGGTCGCGCGGACACCCCGGGCGGGCAGTGGATCAACGCCGCCGAGTTGCGGCACGGGCAGTGGCTGCGCGCCGCCGACGGGCGCATGGTCCGGATCGCCGGAACGCACGCGCACGCCCAGAACGCCCGCGTCTACAACCTGACGGTCGCCGACGCCCACGACTTCTACGTCGCCGCCGGCGCCACCGCCCTGCTGGTGCACAACGAGGAGTGCGACGAAGTCGGCTCACAGGCCGACTACAACTCCCAGAACGACCTGATCGATGCGGTGAAGGCACGCCGGATCGCGGACGGCAACCGGGGCGGAAATTACGGCGCCGCGCGCCTGCAGGACGGTCGCATCATCACCGGACGGGCCCAGGGTAAGGGCGCCAGTGGCATCCACGCCGAGGAGGACCTCATCCAGCAGGCCGGCGGCTTGCGCAACATCAAGGATCTCTACACCGAGCGCGCGCCGTGCGCCGCCAAGTGCGGCCCGATGCTGCGCGACACCGATGTCAACGTCACCTGGTCGTATCGCTGGAACGGGGTGGACAGGGCGGCCACCGACGCCATCCGCGCCGCTACCAACAAGGCACTGCGGGAGGCGGTGCGGCAACTGTTCAGCAGCGGCGGTTGAGGTACCGTGCCGCCATGAGCTGGCCCACGTTCGAGCTGGTGCGGCTCGACTCCACCGAACGGGTCGCGCCGGCCGTCGCGGATCGCCTCGCCGATCCCGGCGTGCCGCGCGGCCTGGGCGGATACGACCTGCTGGACCAGGCGCGACCGCTGCCGGGCGACGACACCGCGGACCTGATCTGCTTCGGGACGGTGGGCCCGTTCGGGCGGATCTGCGTGCGGGCGTCCACCGGCGCGGTGGTGCACGTGCCCAACCCGGAGCGGATCACCACCAACACGGTCAACACCGACCTGGACCGGCTCGCCGGATGCGTCCGGGCGGTCGCCGACCGCTTTCCGTTCTACAGCGCGGACAGCGATCCGGAGGACTGGGATCGGGCGGCGGCGGATCTGCGCGCCGCGCTGGCCGCGATCGACCCGGCGGCCGAGGCGAACCACGGCTTCTGGCAGACCTTCGTCGACGATGTCGCGATGGGGATCTACTCCACCGAAGAAGTGCTCGACGAGGACTGACCTTTCCCCGTGGCGGGGCCGTGGCCCGGACAGGCAGGACGCGGCCTCCCGGCGTTTCGCCGACGTTACGCGCGATGTCACGCCAGGTCTTGACGAGCCCGACTGTTAACGTTCACAGTGACATTCGTCTATCGATTACATCGATGCCGGCGCGCGCGGCGCCGGTCGGCGCACAGGACGGTGACATGCGACTTCCGTGGGCTTCGAATCCGGCACGGCGCAGGATGCGCGCCGCCGGCATGGTGATCCTTCTCGGCATGATCGGCGCACCGCTGGGCACGACAGCCGCGGCGCAGGCCGGCCCGCCCACCCTGCCGCACGCGGCACGGCCCTGCGACATCTACGCCGCCGGGGGCACGCCCTGCGTGGCGGCGCACAGCACCACGCGCGCCCTCTACGCCGCCTACACCGGCCCGCTGTACCAGGTCAGGCGGCTGTCGGATGACCGAGTCCGCAACGTCGGTCTGCTCCGCCGCGGCGGGTACGCCGACGCCGCCACACAGGACCGGTTCTGCGCCGGCACCACATGCCTGATCACGAAGCTCTACGACCAGTCACCCATGCGCAACCACCTCACCCAAGCGCCCCGCGGTGGCTTCAGCGGACCCGCCATGGGCGGCGCCGACAACCTCCCGATCGCGGACATGGCACCGATCACCGTCGGCGGGCATCAGGCGTACGGCGTCCTCATCGCACCGGGCATGGGCCTGCGCAACAACGACACCCGCGGCATCGCGGTCGACGACGAGCCGGAGGGGATGTACTGGATCGTCGACGGCCACCATTACAACGGCGGCTGCTGCTTCGACTACGGCAATGCCGAGATCGACAGCCGCGACGACGGCAACGGCACCATGGAGACCAGCTACTTCGGCACCGCGAGCGCCTGGTACCACGGACCCCCGCCCGGACCGTGGATCATGACCGACCAGGAGAACAACCTGGTGGGCTGCGTCAACCCGGGGAGCACGTCGAAGCTCTGCCCCGATCTGCCGAGCGTGACGTCGCGTTTCGTGACCGCGGTGGCCAAGGGCGAGCCGCATCACTGGGCCAGCCTCGGCGGCGACGCACAGCAAGGCGCCCTGACCACGATGTTCGACGGTCCACGCGTCGACGCGAGCTACGACCCCATGCGCAAGCAGGGCGCGATCGTCCTGGGCAACGGCGGCGACAACAGCAACGGCTCCCAGGGCACCTTCTACGAGGGCGTGATGACGGCCGGGTACCCGACCGACGCCGTCGACCAGCAGGTGCAGGCCAACATCGTGGCGGCCCGGTACGACGTACGGCCGCTGACCCTGACGCCGGGGTCGACGGCCGCCGACCCGCCGGGCCTGCAGACCTTCGCACCCGGGGAGAAGCAAGAGGTCACCGAGACGTTCACGAACACCACCGGCGCGACGGTCGCCGATGTCCGGCTGAGTCTATCGGTGCCCCACGGGTGGACCGCCGAGGCGACGGGGGCGACCCGGTTCCGATCGGTCGCGCCCGGCGGACGCGTCCGCACCACCTTCGCCGTCACGTCGGCGCGCACGGCGTTCAACGGCGACCTCACCGGCCGGGCCGTGTGGCGGGGCTCGGCCCGCGGGGCGTGGCACGTGTGGACGACGGCCGAGAAGGTCCGCAACGCGGACCCGATCACGATCAACGAGTTCCGCGTGGGCACCAGCGCCGACCCGACCGACTCCTACATCGAACTGCACAACGACGGCTCGCGCGCCGTGGACGTCTCCGGCTGGACGTTGACCGAGCACCCGACCCAGCAGGCGGTCTCCTCAACGGTGCGCATCCCGGCCGGCACCCGGATCGCCGCACACGGCCACTATCTGCTCGGCCTGTCCACCTCGGGCCTCGCCGCCCCCGCCGGGGCGGGCGACACCACCCTCAACGTCCGCAGCACGACCGGAATGGAAGTCGGCGACCCGATCGTGGTCGGCACCGGCAGCAAAGCCGAATCCGCGACGATCGCCGACATCCCGGCCACCGGCGCATCCGGGCCGCGAGCCGACGGGCGTCTCGGCAACGCCGTCCGTCTCAACGGCGCCGACGAGTACATCAGCCTGCCCGCCGGAATCGTCAGCGACCTGTCCGACTACACCGTCTCGGCGTGGGTCAACCCGGCCTCCGAGGACACCTGGGCGCGGATCTTCGACTTCGGCTCCGGCACCGCGGTGAACATGTTCCTGACCGTCAACGCCGCGGGCAACGGGCTCCGCTTCGCCATCACCACGGACGGCAACGGCGCCGAGCAGACCCTCACCGGCGGCGGCCATCTGCCGCTGAACACCTGGTCACACGTCGCGGTGACGCTGGCCGGCACCACCGGGACGTTGTATCTCAACGGCACCGCGGTGGCGACCAACCCGGACATGACGTTGACGCCGTCCTCGCTCGGCGACACCGACCAGAACTGGATCGGCCGCTCGCAATACCCCGACCCCTACCTCAACGGAACCGTTGACGACTTCGCCGTCTACGGCCGGGCCCTGTCCCCCGCCGACATCAGCGACCTGGCCGAGGGCCAGGCCGGCGCCGGCGACATCGCCGACTACCGATTCGACGAGACCGGCGGCCGGGTCGCCATCGACTCCTCCGGCCACGCCGGCAACGCCACCATCGTCAGCCCCGGATCGGCCGCCACCCTCAGCACGCCCCTGTGGCAACCGCTGCCCGACGGCCCGGTGATCACGGTTCCGGCACATGCGACGAACGTCCCCGTGACGAGCACGGCCGGCTTCACCGTCGGTCAGCGGGTGGCCATCGGCTACGGCAAGAAGCGTGAGGTCGCCACCGTCACCGCGGTCGGCAAGGCCGGCACCCAGGCGTTGCTGGCCGCACCGGCGTCCGTCGGCGCCACCACCATCAAGGTCACCTCCACCGCCGGAATCTCGGTGGGTGACCGGATCCGGTTGGACATCGACTCGCGGATCGAAACCGTCACCGTGGCCGCAACCGGTACCGCCGGTGCCGGCGGCACCGGCCTCGACCTGACCCGCCCGCTGCGGTTCGCCCACTCGTCCAACCTGCCGTTCAGCGATCGCGGCACCGGAATCACCTTCACCCCGGCCACCCGCTTCCCGCACTCGAGCAACGAGCCGGTGCAGGCGCTGGGCGGCGGCATCGTGCTGGATCGCCCGCTGACCCACCGCCATGCGATCGATACGCCCCTGCGTGATTCCGCCGTCACGGTCGCGGGTTACCAGGGAACACCGGCTCCGGACCAGTGGTTCGGCGGACCCGCCCTGTCCACCGGTGCCGGCAGCATGGTGCTGCGCGACGCCCGAGGGCTGGTCGCCGACAGTCTCAACTACGGGCTGCTCGTCGACCCGTGGCTCGCCGAGGGTTACCAGGCCGGTACGGGCGCCGGCTGCACCGTTGCCACGCCCGCCCTGGCCGACGGCGAAGGCAAGAGTGCGAGCCGGTTCCCGGACGGCGCCGACACCGACAGCAACTGCGCCGACTTCATCACCTCGAACCCGACGCCCGGCGCGGCGAACCTCTTCGCGCTCGATCCGGGGCCGTGGGTGTCGTTGCAGGCCACCGCCGACGCACCCACGTTCGTCAAACACGACGACGGCGACCTCGTGGTGACCGCACCGATCACGCCGGACGCTCCGGCGGTGGACAAGCGGGACGCCACCTGGGTGCAGGCAGCCGGCCTGGCCGACGCCGACTGTGTGTCCTTCGAGTCGATCACCAGGCCCGGCAGCTACCTGCGCCATCAGAACTTCCAACTTCGCCTGCAGCCCAACGACGGCAGCACGCTGTTCACCCAGGACGCGACGTTCTGCCCGCAGCCGGGCAACGGCGGTCAGGGAACATCGTTCCGGTCGGTGAACTTCCCGGACAGGTACCTCCGCGCTTTCGACAACGCCGTCTACCTCGCCAGCAACGGCGGATCCAACGCCTGGGACACGACCACCTCGTGGGCGGCCGACACGAGCTGGGTGGTCGCCGAGCCGTGGACGCCGCGGCCATGACCGGTGGCCGGCGGCTGCCAGGGCCGGGTGCCGGGACCTCCCGGCCCCGGCCTCAGGGCTTGCGCGCGACGGCTCCGTACATGGCGATGTCCTTGTCCGCGATCCCCTGCGCCGCAGTGGAGTCCGGGCGCCACTTGTGCACCTGGACCAGCCCCGGTTCGACCATCTCCAGACCGTCGAAGAACGCCAGCGCCTTGGCCCGGTCGCGGAAGATGAGCGTCTCCCCGACCCGGTTGTACTCCCGCTGGACCTCGGCCAGCGGGACCGGGTCGAACTCGTCGGTCGCGATGGACATCGCCAGGTAACTTCCGCTCGGCAACACCTCCAGGACCTGCCGGACGACCCGCAGCGCTTCGGCGTCGTCCTCGATGAAATGCACGATCGCGATCAGGAGCAGGCCGACCGGCTGAGTCAGGTCGAGAGTCCGCTGGAACTCGGGCGCGGCGATGATCGTCTGCGGATCGCGCATGTCGGCGTCGACGTACGCCGTCTGCCCCTGAGCCGTTCCGAGCATCAGGGCACGCGTGTGCGCGAGCACCAGCGGATCGTTGTCGGTGTAGACCACCCGCGCGGTGGGGTCGACCGACTGCGCGACCTCGTGGAGGTTCGGTGACGTCGGCAGCCCGGTGCCGATGTCGAGGAACTGCCGAATCCCGCGCTCGGCGGCCAGGAAACGCGCCACCCGGTGCATGAAGTAACGGTTGGCCTGCATATGAACCCGCAACGCCGGCCAGATCTTCAGCGAGTTCTCACCGGCCTCGCGGTCGGCGGCGAAGTTGTCCTTGCCGCCGAGGATGTAGTCATAGATCCGTGCACCGTGCGCCCGATCGGTCCGCAGATCGACCTCGCGGGCGTCCTCACCACGACGTTCCACCGGCGGCCTCCATAGAACGATGTCGTCGCTTGCGCGACCGACCCTACACCGATCATGCACCGCCACGGTCCACGATCCACCGTCCACATCGTCGACGTGATTCCCCGACGGGAGAATGCCAGGCCGAATGTGTGTTTCCCGTGAAATAAATGGAGACCTTTGTCTAAATAGGGAAAACAATTTAAAAGCCTCGATATCGCGCGTACGCTCGGCGATTGTCTCTCCGCGTGCGATCCCGTTTCGGAGAGACCGTTAGGAGTCCACTGATGACATCCGTACCCACACGCAGGTCCGTCGCCGCCATCGCCGCGGCGGTCCTGGGCGTCGGCGCCGTCCCCGCCTCGGCGTCCGCCGCCCCCGATCCCGGACCGGACACGGTCCGGGCACGCCACCACGACGACCGGCGGGCCAACTTCGATGCCCGAACACCGGACGCGCGTACGCTCGCCACGCTCCGCACCGCCCGCCGCCCCGCCGACGTCACCAAGCTGCGGTCCGGTCTCGGCACCCAGGGCCTCGTCGACATCGACCCGGTCACCGGGACCGCGCGCCGCGTCGCCCGGCTCGACGGGTTTCTCACCGCACCCAGCTCGCGGCCGGCCACGAAGATCGCCACCGGCTATCTCGCCGCCCACCCGGAGGCCTTCGGCCTGGACACGGCCGAGATCGGCGATCTGCGGCTGCGCAAGGACTACACCGACGTCGACGGCACCCACCACCTGAGCTTCCAGCAGATGGTCGGCGAGGTGCCGGTGTTCGGCAACGGCGTCAAGGCCGACATCGCCAAGGACGGCCGGCTCATCCAGGTCACCGGTTCACCGGCGGCGTCCCTGCCGTCCTCGCTGAGCGACGCGACGATGACCGCCGCACAGGCCCGGGCAGCCGCGGCGAAGGACGTCGGCGTCAGCCCGCAGGCCGGTGCGCGACCGGACGACCCGGCCGAGCTGGTCGCCTTCGCCGCCGGGGGCAGCGCGCGGCCCGCCTGGCAGACGCTGTCGACGAAGGAGGGCTACCTGCACGTGATCGACGCGGCGACCGGTCGCGTCCTCTACCGGCAGGACCTGCTGCTCAACGACAACGCGCCGGCGGCCGTGGTGTGGCAGAACTACCCGGGCGCGCGCTTCGGCGGCGTGCAGCAGCACCGGTCGCTGAAGAAGTGGATCGCGCCGGACGCGACCGAGCTGACCGGCGACTCGGCGCACGTGTTCCTCGACGTCAACGACGACGACAAGGCCAACGCCGGCGAGGAGGTCGCCCCGAACAAGCCCGGCGACTGGCGGTTCCCGTTCACCGACTTCACCAGCCAGGTCGGCGCGCCCTGCGCGGCGGACAAGAAGTGCTCCTGGGACCCGCACGTGGCGTACTCGTGGAAGGACAACGCGCGGCAGAACGCGGCGCAGCTCTTCTACTACGTCAGCAGCTTCCACGACCACCTGGAGTCCGCGCCGATCGGGTTCACCCGGGAGGCGGGCAACTATGAGACGGCCGACGGCGACCCGATCGAGGTCAACGCGATCGACGGGGCGGACACCGCGGACGGGTTCCCGGACGCCGGGCACACCGACAACGCGAACATGCTGCCCACGCCGGACGGCGTACCGGGCCGGATGCAGATGTATCTGTTCTCCGACCCGTCGTGGCCGGACGACCCGTTCCTGGCGGCCAACTCGGGCGACGAAGCCGACGTGGTCTACCACGAATACACCCACGGCATGTCCAACCGTCTGGTGGTGGACGCCTCCGGCAACTCCACGCTGACCGGCTTCCAGGGGTACGCCATGGGCGAGGCGTGGAGCGACTGGTACGCGTTCGACCACCTCGCCGCCCTGGGCTTCCAGACCGACACCGCCAAGCCCGGCGAGGTGCTGGTCGGCCGGTACGTGAGCGACGACCAGAACCTGATCCGCACGCAACCGCTGGACTGCACGGTCGGCGCCGACGCCGAGGTCTGCCCCGGCACGTCCGGCGCGGGCTCCGGCGGATACACGTACGGCGATTTCGGCAAGATCATTGGATTCCCGGAGTCGCACGCGGACGGCGAGATCTGGGGTGAGACCCTGTGGGACCTGCGCAGCATGCTGGGGTCGAAGATCTCCGAGTCGCTGATCACCCGCGCGATGGAACTGTCCCCGGCGAACCCGTCATACCTCGACATGCGCAACTCGATCCTGATGGCCGACCGGGTCACCCGGGACGGCCGGGACCAGCACAAGATCTGGAAGGTCTTCGCCGGGCGCGGCATGGGCTGGTTCGCCGCTGACCTCGGCGGCGACGACACCACCCCGATCGAGGACTTCTCGATGCCGCCGAACCGGGACGCGTCGCGCACCTCGGTGAGCGGCACCATCACCGACGCCGACTCGGGCGCCCCGGTGGCCGGCGCCACGGTCACCTTCGCCGGTCACAACTCCGGGTTTGCGGACTCCTACCAGGCGGTCAGCGACGCCGACGGCCGGTACACGATCGCGAACGTCCTGCCCGGCGGGACCTATCCCGAGGTCAGCGCCTCCGGTGCCGGGTACGAACCGGTGATGCGTGACCTGCGGGTGCACCAGGGCGCCAACAAGGTGAACTGGGTACTGCGCCGGGACTGGGCCGCGACCAGCGGCGGGAGCCAGGTCACCGACTCCAACGGCGCCGACTACAGCTTCATCGGCTGCGGCCCGGACGCCGCGGTGGACGCCTCGCAGCAGACCGGTTGGAGCACCGATGCGACGTACGCGGACGACGGCAGCATCGATCCGCGATACATGATGGTTCGGTTGCCGGACGCGGTCGACGTGTCCGCGGTCGAGATCAACCCGACCGGCAACTGCGGTGACGATGCCAGTTCCTCAACCGGTGACTACCGGGTGGAGACGTCGGCCGACGGCCAGGACTGGACGGTCGCCGCGCAAGGCCACTTCGGCGTGCAGAACCGCGACAAGATGAACGCGGTGCCGCTGGCGCCGGACAGCACCCCCGGGGTGCGCTACGTGCGCTACACGATGCTCGGTACTCAGGTGGCCGAGGAGGGCGTCACCTGCCCGGATCTCTACACCGGGTGCTTCTACGTCGACACCGTGGAGGTGGGCGTCTTCGGCATCGCGCGCTGAACCCGCTCTGCGGAAGGCCGGGCGGCGGGGTTCCGCCGTCCGGCCTCCTCGGCCTCGCGGCACCGACTCGACCTGCGGTTAGCACGCGTGGGGCGCACACGGTGTCTCGGTGTTCGGAAGGGTGCGCGGTGCGGATCGAGCTGGTGACCGGCGACATCACAACCGAGCGGGTCGACGCCATCGTGAATTCGACGACCAGAATCGACATTTCCGGCTCCTTCACACGTGATGGCGCCAGCTATGCCGGGGTTCGTACCCGAGAATGCGCTTCGCCTTGTCGATTGACAGCAATGTCTCGTGCTCACCGAGTTCCTTGCGCACCTCGACGCCGGGATAGACCTCGGCCGCCAGGCTCGCGGACGAACGGCTCATCACCGTGTCGGCGTTGGCGATGACGAAGATCTCCATGCCGGTTCCCTGATGGTCCAGGGCCTTCCGTACGGCCTGGGCGCCGTCGCGCGCGTCGATGTAGCCCCACAGGTTCCATTTCCGGCGTGCCGGGTCGGCGTCGAAGGACGGGAACTCGGCGTAGTCCTGCGGATCCATGACGTTGGAGAAGCGCAGTCCGATCATCTTGAGCCGGGGATTCCAGCGGCAGAACTGCGCCGCCATCGTCTCTTCGAGGTGTTTCGCGAGTGAGTAGCGCGACTCCGGCCGACCCGGGTACTCCTCGTCGACCGGTAGGTACGGCGGAGGCGTGTCGAACGGGAGGCCGAGCACTGTCTCGCTGGACGCCCACACCACGTTCGTGATGCCCGCTGCCTTCGCCGCCGCGAACACGTTGTATGTGGCGATGATGTTGTTGTGGAACGTCGCCGCGTTGGCCATGATGCCGGGTGCGGGGATCGCCGCGAGATGCACCACCGCGTCGATGTGGTCGTAGCGGTCGTCGATCGCGGTGAGCGCCTCGATCGTCTGGCCGTAGTCGGTAAGGTCGACCCGGATGTCCGGCCGCTGCGCCGCGGCATCCAGGTTGATCACCTCGTCGCCGTCCTCCGTGAGCCCGGCGACCACGGCCCGGCCGAGCTTGCCGGTGCCACCAGTGACCGCGATCCGCATGCTGCCTCCCGAAATGATTCTCTGGTACCGGACGAAGCCTAACCACGCAGTCCCGCCGCCCGCCCGGTCGGCGGCAACCACCACACCAGGAGCGATCATGAGCTACGCGAACGTCAACGGCATCGAGCTCTACTACGAGACCCACGGTGCCGGCCGCCCGCTGGTGCTGTTGCACGGCGGGTTGGGGTCGGGCGAGATGTTCGCCCCGATCCTGCCGACGCTTGCCGCCGACCGTCAGGTCGTCCTGCCCGACCTGCAGGGTCACGGCCGCACCGCGGACATCGAACGGCCCTTGGACGTACGGGTGATGGGTGATGACATCGCAGCGCTGATCGATCACCTCGGCCTCGACCGCCCCGACGTCGTGGGGTACTCGCTGGGCGGTGCCGTCGCCATGCAGGTCGCCTTCCACCACCCGGACAGGGTGGGCCGGCTTGTCGCGGCGTCGGCTGGCATCCGACGCGATGCGGCCTACCCGGACATCCTGGAGCAACAGGGACAGGTGAACGCGGGCGCTGCCGAGTTCATGAAGGCGACCCCGATGTACGAGCTGTACCAGCGGGTCGCGCCGCGCCCGGAGGACTTTCCCCGGCTGCTCGACAAGATCGGCGAGGCGTTGGCGCAGGACTTCGACTTCACCGATCAGGTCCGCTCGCTGACCGTGCCGACGATGATCGTCGCGGGCGACGCCGACATGTGCCCGCCGAGCCACTTCGTCGAGGCTTTCCAACTGCTCGACGGCGGTCTGCGTGATGGCGGCTGGCAGGGCGAAGGCCGTCCCACCGGCGGTCACGCGCTCGCCATCCTGCCCGGCCTGACCCACTACAACCTGGCGATCTCCCCGCTGTTCGCCGCGGTCACCCGGGACTTCCTGGAGGCGAAGTAGCGGGAGCGATGCGGAATACTGGCTGCATGATCACTTCGGGGGAACCGGCGGCGCTGCGGATCGAGCTCGACGATCTCCGCCGCCAGGAGGTTCAGGGCTTGGTCGCCGAGCATCTCACCGACATGCACGCGACCTCACCGGCGGAGAGTGTGCATGCCCTCGGGCTGGCGGAGCTTCGCGCCGCCGAGGTGTCGTTCTGGACCGTGTGGGAGGGCGCGAGTCTGCTCGGCTGCGGCGCCCTCAAGCACCTCGGCCCGTCCGCGGGAGAGATCAAGGCGATGCGGACCCGGGCCGAGGCACGCGGTCGCGGCGTGGCCGCGCACATGCTCGCGTTCCTGCTCGGCGAGTCCCGCCGTCGCGGATATCACTCGGTGAGCCTGGAGACCGGCGCGCATGACTTCTTCGCGCCGGCCCGGAGGTTGTACGCCCGGCACGGATTCGACCCGTGCCCGCCGTTCGCCGACTACCGGCCAGACCCGAACAGTGTCTACATGAGGCTCGCCCTCGCCTGAGTAACAGTGACGATGTGAAGGCTTCCGGGGCCTCCCCGCCATCGTCAGGCGGTGAAGCGCACCTTCCGCCGACGCAGCACCAGCAGTACCGTGCCCGCGACGACGGCCAGCAGGCCGAGACCCACGAGGCCGGTGGCGGCCGGACCGGTCAACGGCAGTCCGCCGTCGCCTCCCCCGGTGCCGCCCGGCGCGGTCGAGGACTGCGCCTCGGCCGACGCGGACGGCTGCGCGCCGGTCGAGGTCGACGGTTGCGCGTCGCCGGACGCCGACGGGTCCGGGTCGGCCGTGCCGGACGGGTCAGCCGTGCCGGACGGGTCCGGGTCCGCCGTGCCGGACGGGTCAGCCGTGCCGGACGGGTCAGCCGTGCCGGACGGGTCAGGGTCCGCCGTGGACGATGGTGAGGTCGACGGCTCCGGGCTGGGACACGTCGCCGGACGCTGCCAGACGTGCGTACGGGTGAAGAGCTGGACGTACTGGTGCGGCCGCTTCTCGAACGAGGCGACGAGGTTGAGGCTGAGCCCACCGTCCACAAGGGAAACAAAGATGAACTGCGAGGCACCGGGTGCCAGGTTGTAGGTCTCGGGCTCGGCACCGCCGGTGATCTCGAAGTGAATCGTCCGCTTCCGGGACGTGCTTTCGAGGTGGATGGCGACCGTGTCGCAATTGTCGAGGAACGACACGTTCGCGCTGTTGGGTACGGCAGCGGCGGGTGAAGACGCCATGGCCACCAGACCGAAAGTCACAGCGGTCGCGGCAAGCAGGGCGCGTATGCGCATTGAACGACTCCTCCGTGTAGCGCCCGCATTTCCATGATCGTCATCCGGGCCGAGGGGACCATAGTGGTACCGCGTCCGGCTCGATCAGCCGGGGTTTCCCGCAGTGCCGTGGCACTCTCCCCGCCGTCGATCGGTCGCGGGTCAGAGGTCGTACTCGTCGGGAAGACGCATGCCGGGTCCGCCGACCTGGAGGCCCAGCGGCGTCGCGCGCCCGCTCGGCTGCTCCCACTCCTCTTGGCGGCCGAGGACGGTGAGGTCGAGGTAGGGGTAACCGTTGTGGAAGTCCTCGATCCCGCGCCCGAACGTCGAGTACGTGTGGAAGACGTCATCGCCGATGCGCAGGAAAGCGCTGATGCCGGGCATCTCCTCGCCCCGCATGGCCTCGGTCCACGGTCCGTCGGTCCAGGGCGTGCCCTTCTCCTGCCGGAGTTCGTCCTCGGTGCGGAAATGCAGCAAGACCGGAGCCACCCGATCGTCCAGGGTGGCGTGGAAGTCGTAGTTGAAGTCGCTGCCGAACGACGAAACCCACGGGAACGTCCACCCCATGCGCTCCCGGAAGGCCGCGAGCTTCGGGTACGGCGCCCGCGACACCGCGACGAGCGTGGTGTTGCGTGCGTGCAACTGGCGCAGCCGTCCGATGCCGTCGGCGGCGGAGGCGCAACTCGGACAGCCGCCGTCCCAGTCGGGGCCGAACATGAAATGGTGCATCACCAATTGCGGCCGGCCGTCGAACAACTCCGGCAGGCTGGCCGGACCGTTCGGACCCTCGAACCGGTAGGGCTTGTCGACGCGGACCATCGGCAGGCGGCGGCGCTCGGCGTTGACCCGGTCCCGGGCACGCGTGACCTCCTTCTCCTTTGCCAGCAGTTCCTTGCGGGCGGCAAGCCATTCCGCACGCGACACCACCTTCGGCAGATCGCCGATCATCATCGCGCTCCTCCCGTAGCCGATCTTTCGCCGCGAGCGCGACGATCTCTACTCCTCCGATGGACGACAACGGTCCGCCAGTCCCGGCCGAACGGCTGCTGGCGCGACCGCCACATATCGAAGACTATGCGTGCATGGCCGTCGCCGTGGGACGCTTCTTCGCCGTACTGCTGCCGCTCTGCGCCTCGTTGGCCGGGACACCGGCGAGACCGGCCGCTGCCGTGCCGGAACCGGTGACGGCCGGCGCCTCCGCCGGGCGGATCGCCGACGACCCGATCGCGCACGACCCCACCCTCATCCGGCAGGGGCGCTATTACTACAGCTTCATCACCGGCGACGCCGGCACGCGTACGTATCTGCCGATGCGCCGCTCGACCGACCTGCTGCACTGGAGCGACCTCGGGCCGGTCTTCGCGACCGCGCCCGGCTGGGTCACCGAGCAGCTCGGCACCACGCCGGCGGACTTCTGGGCACCGGACATCGACTTCTTCGCGGGCACCTACCACCTGTATTACGCGGCCTCGTCGTTCGGCACCAACAACTCGGTGATCGGATTGGCCACCAATACGACGCTCGACCCGTCCAACCCCGCCTACCGCTGGGAGGACCGCGGCATGGTGTTGCGGTCGAGCCCGCCGGACGACTTCAACGCCATCGACCCCGAGCTGATCTTCGACGGCGACGGCCAGCCGTGGCTGGCGTTCGGATCGTTCTGGGACGGGATCAAGATGCGCCGCCTCGACCGCGCAACGGGAATGTTGTCGAGCGACGACACCACGCTCCACTCGCTCGCCTCCCGCGGCGGCGCGTCGATCGAAGGCGCGTCGATCACCCGGCACGGCCGCTACTACTTCCTCTTCGTGAGCCTGGATTTCTGCTGCCGCGGCGTCGACAGCGACTACCGTGTCGTCGTCGGACGCGCCACGAGCGTGACCGGGCCGTACGTGGACCGCGCCGGGGTGCCGATGCTCAACGGCGGCGGCACCGAACTGCTCCGCGGCTACAACGAGTTCCGCGGAACCGGCGGCGGCGACGTCTTCGGCCGCTGGTTCGCCCACCATTACTACGACCTGTACGACGACGGCCTGCCCAAGCTCTCCGTCCGGCCGATCACGTGGCCGGGTGGGTGGCCGGCCCTGGGCGACCCGCTGTCCGGCAGTCGCGCCATCGGCCACGGTCCGGCGTACGCGACACTGGTGAGCCGTCTCGATGGCAGCGTGATCGCCAACCCGACCTGCGGGTACGAGGGCGCCGACATCCGTCTCGCCGCACCGTCGCGCGGCGACCCGTGCCAGCAGTGGCGCCTGGATGAGCGCGGTGGCGGCTGGGTGAGCCTGGGCAACCGTTTCAGCAACAAGGTCGCCGAGGTCGCAGCCTGTGTCAACGCCGAGGGTGCACGGGTGGCGCAGTGGGGCTGGCTGGCCAACGACTGCCAGCGTTTCCGGCTGGTGACGGCGCGGGACGGCTGGTCGACGATCCGCAGCCAACTGTCGGGCCGGGTGCTGCAAGGCGCGGAGTGCGGCGGCGCCGGTTCGCCGGTGCAGACGGCGACCGCGACCGGCGAAGCATGCCAGCAGTTCCGGCTGCAACCGCTCGGCGACGTGCTGATCGCCGACACCGCGGGCAGGCTCGCGCTCGACGGGTGCGCACGCCCGGTCGCATACCGGCGATACCACCCGGGCCGCTGCCAACGGTGGCGCTTCGAGCACCTGACGGACGGCTACTACCGGGTGGTCAACGCGGCGACCGGCCGGCCGTTGTCGGTACCCGCAAGCGGCGGCCCGGTCCTGGGCGGTCACGGAGCCGCGGCACGCTGGCGCATCGAGGCGTCCCCGGACGGTGGCTACCGTCTGGTCGCCGGCGCTGGTTACGAACTGCCCGCACTGCTGGACACACCGTGATGGCCCTGCGCCACCGCCTCACCTGAGCGGATCTTCCCGCGGGACGCGACGGCTACAGCCGCAGGGTCCAGGTCTGCCCGACGAGGTCGTGGCCGAAGCTGTGGTGGGGCTCCTCCGCGGTGAGGATGAACCCGGCTGCCTGATAGATCCGGCGCGCGGAGACCAGGACGTCGTTGGTCCACAGCACGACCCGCCGGTAGCCGGCCTTGCGGGCGAAGGCGAGACATTCCTCGACCAGGCGGGTGCCGACGCCGCGACCGCGCGCGTCCGGGGTGACCAGCAGGATGCGCAACTTGGCCGCTTCCGGATCATCGCCGCGGACCAGGAAGACGCATCCGATCCGTTCGCCGTCGGCCTCGGCGATCCAGGCCGCTTCGGCGGAGGGGTCGTGGTCGGCGGCGTAGTCGGCGACGATCCTCGCGACAAGCGCCTCGAAGTCGGTGTTCCAGCCGAACTGCCGATCGTAGAGCTCGCCGTGGGCCATCACCGTCCAGCCGAGGTCTCCGGGGCGGTCGGCGGCGCGCACGGTGACGTCGTCGTCTCGCCGGTCTTGATGCGCCATGGGACTCCTTCCACTGAAACGGTCGTTTCAGTGATTCGTACGGTACGCCAGCGGTCCGGCAGGCGGCAATTTCCGGGGCGACCGGTTGATGGTCCCGTCGCATTCTCCAGTTGACACTTTATAAAGCAGATGCTTGAGTACGGAGCATGGGAGCCACCACCACGGATCAGCAACTCGACGCCCTGTTCACCGCACTCAGCGATCGCACCCGGCGAGACATCGTCGCCCGGCTGACCATCGGCGACGCAACGGTCAAGGAGCTGGCCGAGCCGTACGCGATGAGCATGCAGGCCGTCTCGCAGCACATCCGGGTCCTTGAGCGGTCCGGCCTGATCAGCCGGGGACGGCACCGGCAGACACGGCCGTGCCGGCTGGAGCCCGCGGCACTGGAATCCGCCGCCTCCTGGGTGGAGGAGAGCCGGCGCACCTGGTCCGAGCGCATGGACCGGCTGGACAGTCACCTCGCCCGCGTGCAGAAGCGCGCAGACCGGTGAGCGACGACGAGCTGGTCTATCGGCGGGTCTTTCGCGCGCCGCGCGAGCTGGTGTGGCAGTGTCTCACCGAGCCGGCCGAACTCGCGCACTTCTGGGGTCCGCGCGGCATAGCCACCCCCGTGGACGGCATCATCGTCGAGCTCCACCCCGGGGGCCGCTTCGAAACCCTGATGGTCGGCGAGCACGGCAGCCATCGGATGGTCGCCACGTTCACCGAGGTCGTCGCGCCCGAACGGCTCGCCTGGGTCGAGCCGTCGAGTGGGCTGCACACCACCAGCACGCTCGACGACCTGGGCGACGGCACGACCGCGGTCGTCATCCGTCAACGTCACGTGCCCGAGGCGATGCGCGCGCCGCAGGCTCGCGCCGGTTTCCGCACCTCCCTCGACAAGCTCGCGGAACACCTGGAGAACCGAATGCAAGGAGACCGATCATGAATGATCCGCAGTCCTGGGTGGCACACACCTACGATCGGCTCGCCGATCTCCTCACCACCGCGCCCACCGAGACCTGGGGCGCGCCTTCCCTCTGCGACGAATGGTCCGTACGTCACGTGGTCGCGCACGTGACGATGCCGGTGCGGCTGACCCCCGAACGGTTCCGGGCGGAGATGGCTGCGGCCGGCGGCGACTTCACCACGCTCTCGAACACCGTGGCCGCACGCGACGCCTCATTGCCGGTCGCCGATCTCCTCGGCCAGCTCCGCTCGCCGTCGCTGCACGCGTGGCAGCCGCCAGGCGGCGGCGCGGCAGGGGCGCTGAGCCATGCGGTCATCCACTCCCTGGACGTGACGATCGCCCTCGACCGGGGCGCCGTGGCGCCCCCGGAGGCGATCCGCGCCCTCCTGGACCGGCTCACCGCGGCCGGCGGCACGGTGTTCGGGATCGATCTGAGCGACGTCCGGCTGGAGGCCATCGACCTGGACTGGAGCTGGGGAGACGGGCAGGCCGTGAAGGCCGACGGCGGCTCCCTCGTGGCACTCCTGGCCGGACGCACGCTGCGGGACGGCCGAGCGCTCCCCCACCGCTGACACGCTGCGGCGCGGTGTCCGCTACCGGTCGCCCCACACCTCGGCCGCGGTCTCCACGATCAGGCTCAGCTTGGCGACTTCCTCGTCGTACGACAGCACGTTGCCCTCCACTGTGGAGGAGAAGCCGCACTGCGGGGACAGGCACAACTGTTCCAACGGCACGTATCTGCTGGCTTCGTCGATGCGCCGCTTCAACGCGTCCTTGGATTCCAGCCTGCCGTTCTTCGTCGTGACCAGGCCAAGGACGACCATCTTTCCCGGCGGGACGAAGCGCAGCGGGGCGAAACCTCCCGAGCGGTCGTCGTCGAACTCCAGGAAGAACCCGTCGACCGCGAGCTCGCTGAACAGCGCCTCGGCGACGAAGTCGTATCCGCCCGAGGCGGCCCAGGAGGACCGGAAGTTGCCCCGGCACATGTGCGTGGTGACGGCAAGCCCGGCGGGCCGGTCCGCGATGGCGGCGTTGATCTGCCGGATGTAGCGCAGGTGCTGATGATCGGCGTCATCCCCGCGCTCGGTGAGCAGCCGACGCTGCTCGGGATCGTTCAGGTAGGCCAGGCTGGTGTCGTCGAGCTGCAGATAGCGGCATCCGAGGCCGGCGACCCGGCGCACCTGCTCGGCGTACGCCGCGCTCAGGTCGGACCAGAACTGCTCCTCGTCGGGATAGACCTCGGGGTCGATCGCCGCTCGGCCGCCGCGATAGTGGACCATGCTCGGCGACGGGATGGTGAGCTTGGCCGTCACGCCCGGCTGGACGGTGTCGGCGAGGAAGGTGAAGTCATCGCCGAAGATGGTCTCGCGCAGTCGCACCGGCTCGTCGACGGCGAGCGCGGCCGACTCGAAGTCGAGCTCGCCGTCCGCGTTGCGGAAGTGCACCTGGATCTTCTCGTCGGTACTGCGGATGCCGCCGAGCTGGTAGATGAAGTCCATGTGCCAGGACGTTCGCCGGAACTCGCCGTCGGTGGCCGAACGAAGGCCGACGTCGTGCTGCATCCGGACGACGTCGCGGATCGCGTCGTCCTCGACGGCCCTCAGCTCCTCGACGTCGATCTCGCCGGTAGCGCGGCGGGTCCGGGCGTCGAGCAGTCGAGCGGGGCGCAGCAGACTGCCGACGTGATCTGCCCGGAACGGTGGGGTATCGCGAAGTGTCATCGCTGTTGTTCCCTTCGTGACGGGTCCGTCCGCAGCATACTGCTCGATGTCCGCTTCGGCTCGGCGAGCTCGACACGGCAGGTGAGACGTCAGCCCTTCAGTCCGGTCTGCGCAAGACCCTCGATGAAGTGGCGCTGCGCCAGCACGAAGACGATGAGCACCGGGATCGCGGTCATCGACGCCGCCGACAACTGCACGTTCCACAGTGGTCCCTGATAGGCGTCGGTGAACTGGGTCAGCGCCTGGGGAAGGGTGAACTTCGTCTTGGTGGACAGGAAGACGATCGGCTCCAGATAGAGGTTCCAGCTATGCAAGAAGGTGAAGATGGCCACCGCGCCGAGCGCCGGGCGGGCCAACGGCAGCGCGACCCGCCGGAAGGTGCCCGCCCGGCCCAGGCCGTCCAGCCGGGCCGCCTCCTCCAATTCGCCCGGCAACGTGATGAAGAACTGCCGCATGATGAACGTGGCCAGCACACTCGGCGCTCCGAAGATCGGCACCAGGATCAACGGCCAGTGGGTGTCGATCAGCCCCGCCGCGTTGAACATGCGGAACAGCGGAACGATCGTGACCTCACTGGGGATCAGCAGCCCGGTGAGCACGACCACGAAGAGGATGTTCTGCCCTCGGAACCGGATGCGGGCGAAGGCATACCCGGCCATCGACGCGACGACCATGGTGCCGGCGGTGACGAGCAGCGCGATGTAGAGGCTGTTGGCGTACTGCCGGGCGAACGGCTGCAAGGTGAACACGTCGTGCCAGGGTTGCAGGGAGAGGTGCCGCGGCCACAGCCGCGCCGAGAAGATGTCCGCGTTCGGTTTGAACGAACTCGTCACCATCCACCAGGTCGGGAAGACGAAGGGCACGCAGAGCACGCTGAGCGCCGCGTAGACGAGGATTTTCGCCCTACGACTCATGGAACACCCACCTCCGGCGCATGCGCCATTGCAGAACGGTCAGGGCGAGGACGATCGCGAACAGCAGCATCGACAGGGTGGCCCCATATCCGAAGGCGTGGAACTGGAACGCCTGCTGGTACAGGTAGTAGACGAGCACCGTGGTGGACGTGCCCGGCCCGCCCTCGGTCAGCACCGCGATCTGCGCGAACACCTGCAGCGAGCCGACGACCGTGATGATCGAGGTGAGCAGGACGGTCGGGCTGATCAGCGGCAGGGTGATCCGCCGGAAGACGGTCCAGGCCGAGGCGCCGTCGGTGCGCGCTGCCTCGTACAGTTCCCGTGGCACTCCCTGCAGCGCAGCCAGGAACAGCACCATGTTGAGGCCGACGTTCTTGAACGTCTGCACGACGATCACCGCCGCCATCGCCGTGCCGCCGGAGCGCAACCAGTTCGGCCCGGTGACGCCGACGGCGGCCAGCAGGTCGTTGATCCCGCCGTTGTTCTGCAGCATGAACCGCCACACGATCGTCCAGGCGACAAGCGACACCACGACCGGGGAGAAGAACAGCACGCGGAAGACCGTGGTACCGCGCAGGCGCTGGTTGAGAAGGACCGCCAGCAGCAGCGCCAGGCTGAGGTTGACGACCACCAGGCCGGCCGAGAACAGCGCGCTGGCGCGCAACACCCCACCGATCTTCGGGTCCTGTGCCAGCGCCCGATAGTTCTGCGCCCCGACGAAGGTGAAGGAGTCGGCGAGCACGTTCCACTCGTGCAGGCTGTACCAGCCGACGAGTAGCAGCGGCACGAGCACGAACACCACGGTCCCGGCGAGCTGCGGGGCGATGAAGAGCCATCCGGTCAGCTCGTCCCGGCGCCGGGTGGTCCAGAAGCGGTCCCGCGGCGGTGGTGTCGTCGCCGGGGCGTCCACCCGGCTGATGGTGGTGATCACTTGGTCAGCAGCGGTTGGATGGCGGTGCAGACGCCGGTCAGGACGGCTGGCACATCGGCTCCGGGCTTCCACATCGGGTCGAGCGCGGAACGGACGGCCTGCACGATCTCGGCGCTGTTGCGGTGGCTGGGCTTGACCACCCCGGAGGAGATGCCGTCGATGACGACGTCCTTCAGGTTCTCCGGCTTCAGCAACGGGTTGCTTTCGGCGAGCGTCTCGGGCGTTAGCTGCGGGGTACGCGGCGGCGGGAAGTACGCGGCGAGCTTGGCGGAGTTGGCATCGTTGGTGAAGAACCTCAGGAAGTCCTTGGCCTCATCGACGTGCTCGCCCTTCTTGAGCACCCCGATACCGGCCTGGCCGAACACCGCGTACGTGCCCCGGGGACCGCTCGGCAGCCGAACGAGCGTCCAGTCGAACGGGGCGTCTTCCAGCAACGAGGCACGGGAGATCTGGGTGATGGTCATGGCGGCGTCCCCGGCGAAGAAGTCGGCGGCCACGCCCGGTCCCGGGATCGCCTTGTCGTCGAAGATCGCCTGGTGGATGAAGGTCATCGCGTCGACCATCGGTTGCTTGTCGAAGCCGCACGTCTTGCCGTCCGCGCTCCACGCCTGAGCGCCCCAGGCGTCGAAGATGGGGGCGAGGTTCGTCCAGTCCTTGTAGTCGAAGTCCCGCGGCACCAGTCCCTGCTTGCCGGAGGAGACCGCCGCCTTCTTCGCCGCGCCGATGGCCGCGTCCCAGGTCCAGTCGTCGCCGGTGGGCAGGTCCGGCACCAGGTCGGTGTTCACGAACACCCCGAACGGCGAGGTGGAGAACGGATAGGCCAGCAGCTTGCCGTCCTGCTTCCACAACGCGGTCGTGGTCGGGGCGATCTCGGACGGATTCTCCACGGCGTCGTCCAACGGCACCAGCGCACCGGAGGACACGAAGTCCGGGGCGGCGCTCTCCAGGATCCACGCAAGGTCGGGGGTGTTGCCGCCGGCGATCTGCGTGGTGACCGCGGTGGTGTAGTTCTCCACCGGCAGCGCGTCGAAGGTGACAGTCACGTTCGGATGCGCGCCGTGGTACGCCGCGGCGATGTCGGTGAAGAGCTTGACGTGCGCCTCGTTCGCTGACCAGGTGGTCATCCGCAGCGTGACGGCGCCACCGTCGGCGGAGGAGGATCCGTCGCCGCAGGCGGCCAGGGATCCGAGAAGCACCATGGCCGCGGCGATATTCATCACTCTCATGGGATCAGTCCTTAGTAGCCGGAGACATCGGGCCAGTGCACCTCGATGCCTTCGGCACCAAGGCGGTCCTGAAAGTCGGTGAGCAGGTGGGGGATGTTGCGCACGGCGCGCGGGTTGGTGCCGCGCGTCAAGCAGAAGTCCGCGAGCAGGCCGGCGACCTCGCCGACGTTCCATTCGACCGGATGCAGCCGATGCGAACCGTTGGTGATGTGCGTGGTGCCGATGTTCTTGCCGGCCGGCAGCAGGTTCTCCATCCGTTGCGGGATCAGCGCGCCCAGCGGGACCTCGAACGGACAGGAGCTGACGTCGATGTAGTTGTCCCCGCCGGTCGACGGGTGCAGATCGATCCGGTACATGCCGACCCCGATCGAGTCGGCGTGCGAGACGGCACCCTTGTCTCCGCGTACGGCCAGGGAAAGGTCCTGCTCGACGATGGTGTACTCGGCGCGGATCCGGCGCGACTCCCGGATGTACGGCGCCATCGCCAGGCCGTCGGCGCCGCCCGTGACGTCGCCGCGCAGCCGCAGCCCGGGCCAGCCGACGCCGCCGTCCGGACGCGGGGCCTCGGTCTGCAGCCAGTACAGGGCGGCGAAGGACAGCTCGCGGGCCGCGGACTCGACGGCCGCCGGATCCGCCGAACCGATCAGTGGTTCCTCGAAGTAGTCGATCATCGGCCAGTTCACCAGGCAGATGTCGCTCGGATAGAAACCCGGCCGGAAGTTGCGCCGCGCGGCGATCCGGCGGAACGTCCACAGGTTGCCGTCACCCGGATTCGCGCGCTGATCAGCCTCGACCCGCCACGGCTCGTCCTCCGGGTTCGGCGTGAACGCGCGGGTCGTGATCTCCAACGTGCGCGGATTCGGCGTCCGCCAGCCCAGCAGCGGTCCGCCCCAGAAGGACGGTTGGTAGGAGCGCCACCGGTGGTAGCCGGACGGCCGGTCGATGGTGTGGTCACCGTCGACGTGATCGATCGCGAAACACACCGAGAACGCCTGCATGTTCGCCGGATCGGCGGTGTCGGACGCGCTGGGCTCGCCGGTCTGCGCCCGCGATTCCGCCCCTGTGACAAACTCCGCGCCGGTCAGCGGCAGCAAGTCGCCGGTCTCGGTCGCATCGAGCACGTACGACGCGGTCACGGTGATCTCGGCGCCGTCGTCGGCGCGCAGGGTCACCGCGGTCACCCGATCGCCGTCGGTCGCCGCTGACACCGGCACGCATCCGGTCAGCACCCGCAACAGCCCGGAGCTGCGGTACGGTGCGAGCATCTCCTCGATGACCGCCACGGCAACCCGCGGTTCGTGGCACAACCGGCTGACGTGGCCGCCGCCCGGGTTCAGGTGACGGGCCGCGCGCGCCTGCGCCACCAGGGGATAGTGCCTGCGGTAGTAGGCCCGGATCCCGTCCCGCAGCGCCCGGTAACTGGCCGTCACCCCGAACTGCTCGACCCAACTGTGCTCGTCCGGCGGCACGGCCTGGCTCGTCAACTGTCCGCCCAGCCAGGCGTACTGCTCGGTGAGCAGCACCGACCGGCCGGCTCGGAGCGCGCCGAGCGCCGCCGCCACACCGCCCAGCCCGCCGCCCACGACGAGGATCTCGGCGCGCAGCTCAGACATCGGCCGCCGCCAGCGTCGCGCCGTCGACGGCCTCGCACGGCAGCAGTCGCTGCATCGCCGACACGTCGCCCTCCAACAGGCCGGACAGCACCTCGACCGCCTGCCAGCCCATGTCCCGCCGGGGGATGCGGAAGCCCGTGATGTCCAGCTCGGTGGCGGCGGGACGCGTCGGATCGCCCAGGGCCACCAACGACACGTCGTCGGGCACCCGCAACCCCCGGGCGGCGGCGCATTCCGCCAGCGCCACCCCGTCCGCGTACTCCTCGACGAAGGCGCAGGTGCGCCGTTCCTCGACCATCTCGTCGAGGACGCGGGCCGGGCCGCGGTCGGCGATGGTCAGGTGCCGGCCGTCGACGCGCGCCTCGGCTGCCGCGGCGGCGAAGCCGCGCAGGCGGTCGGCGTGCGACTCCGGTCCACCGCCCTGCCCGATGTAGGCGATGCGCCGGTGACCGAGCCGGACGGCACGACGCACCTGGACGGCGGTGGCGGCCGGATAATCGGCGCCGACGTAGGGAACCGGACCGCCCGCGTCGTCGCGCCGGCCGACGCTGACGAACGAAAGCCCCTCGGTCACCAGCCGGGTCAGCTCGGCCGGGTCCAGCCACTGGCCGAGGAGGATGCAGCCGTCGGCCAGGCGGAGCCGGTTGTCATGATGGAAGATGCGGCGCCGCCCGTCCACCACCGGCGCGCTGGTGAGCAGCAGAAGGTCACAGCCGATCCGTTCCGCGCATTCCTCGATGCCGACCAGGAACGGGTGGTAGAAGTTGCCCAGTTCGGCAGGGAACACCGGTTCGTAGGTGAACACGCCGAGGATCCGGTTGTGCCGGGCGGCCAGCCGCCGGGCCACCGGGTCCGCGATATAGCCGGTGCTGCGAATCGCGCTCAGCACCCTCTCCCGGGTCTCCGGAGCGATCCGGACGTCCGCGCCGTCGCGCCCGTTGAGCACCAGCGACACGGTGGCCTGGCTGACGCCGGTCATCCGGGCGATGTCCTGCTGCGTCACGCGTCTGCGCGTGGCCGTCATGGCAGACCTCCCCAACGTTTCACCGCTAATACGCATTAGTTGCGTTGCGATGACATCGTGTCGCCGCGTTCTTCGTCGCGTCAAGAGCGGGAAACCCAAAAGTCCAGCACTAATAGGTATTAGCGCAGGCATCGACGGGGATGGCCGGGAAGCGAGGGCAACGGCCCGGTCGCCGGGGCGCAGGTGCCCGATTCGCGGGGACGTGCCTGACGAGTCGGACCGGGAGGTTCACGATCGACCAGCACGAGGGACCGACAGCAAGATCGGCCCACCCGGACCGCCCGAACCGCAAGATCGACACACCCGGGCGGCGCCACGAAATGCTCTCCGGGCGCACTGACGTAACGTGCCGGAATCGTTCTGCGAGCAGATTCCCAGGATTCTCTGATCCGCCGGCTCTTGCCAATCGGTCCGTGCAGCCGTCCGCGCCGTTCTCATCAAGGAAACAAGGTTAAAAGTTCTTTTCTGGACTTGTGAGAGCGCTCTCCATGGGTCGAGATTGTCTCCTGACATTGTCGACAGTCGATGCAATGCGGCGCGCTTGCATTGCATGACTTCGGTCAGGAGGGTGCTGTGCGGATCGTTGTCAGTGGTGGGGCCGGTTTTCTCGGCTCGCACATCTGTGAGGCGCTGCTCGATCGTGGCGACGAGGTGGTGTGCGTCGACGACTGGTCGACCTCGTCGCCGGACAATGTCGCCGACCTCGTCCGCCGCGGCCTCGACGTCGTGGCGGCGGACGTCAGCGAAGGATTGGACATCGACGGCCACGTGGACGCCGTGGCGCACTTCGCCAGCCCCGCCTCTCCGCCGGACTATCATCGTCGGCCTTTGGCGACACTCGCCGTGGGCAGCCGCGGCACGGAGACCATGCTGCGCCTGGCACAACAGCACTCGGCGCGCTTCGTGCTCGCCTCGACCAGCGAGGTCTATGGCGATCCCCTCGTCCACCCGCAGACCGAAGACTATTGGGGCAACGTCAATCCGATCGGCCCGCGCAGCGTCTATGACGAAGCAAAAAGATACGCCGAAGCGGTGACCGCGGCGTACGCACGCACCTACGGGACCAACGCCGGCATTTTGCGGATCTTCAATACCTACGGACCACGGATGCGGGCGCACGACGGCCGAGTGGTCTCCAGTTTCATCGCGCAAGCTCTCACCGGAGCGCCGCTCACATGCTACGGCGACGGCTCACAGACACGCAGCTTCTGCTACGTGGACGACCTCGTCCGCGGCGTCGTCGCGATGCTGGACAGCTCCGTGCCCGGACCGATCAACCTCGGCAACCCGACCGAGTTCACCGTGGCGGAACTGGCCGAACTGGTGTTGCAGATCACCGGATCGGAATCGATTGTTGAATATCATCCGCTGCCCACGGACGATCCCGTCCGGCGGCGTCCCGACATCCGTCGCGCGACCCAGGCGCTCGACTGGCGGCCACGGATCGATCTGGCCGAGGGGCTGCGCCGGACCATCATGTGGTTCGCCGGGCGTCCGGCGGAGTTGAGCCATGCGGCCCCGGCCCTCGTGGGCGGTCAGCTCGACGGCGCGACGCGATGAGCGAGCTCGCCCCGGTTCGCAGCGATCCCGACGTCGGCGACCGGTCGCGCATCCACGCCGAGCTGATCCGGCGTTCCGCCGGCAACGTCCTGGCGATTCCGCCCGACGGTCCGGTGTTGCGACGGCCCGCGCAGCACCGGCGTGCCCGCCCGGACACGTTCCGGCCCGTGCTGGGTGGACGGGACCGGCTTCTCGTTGCGACGGCCACCGCCGGCTGGGTCGCCTTCCTGGTCGCCTTCTGGATCTGGTGGCTGGCGCCCCAGCATCGTGCGGGCTGGGTCGGCCTCATCGTCAACAGTGCCCTGCTGTTGTATCTCTCGCTGCTCCCCGCCTCATTCCTGATCACCGTCAACCGTCTGCGGCGGGTGAATCCGGCGCTCAAGATGCCTCGGTTGCGCGTCGCGTTCGTGGTGACCCGGGCACCGTCCGAACCGTGGCCGGTAGCCCGCCGCACCCTCGCGGCGATGCTCGGCCAGCGCTACCCGCATCCGTTTGACGTCTGGCTGTGCGACGAACAACCCACCGAGGAGATCCGGGGCTGGTGCGCCGCGAACGGGGTTTCGCTGTCCACCCGGGAGGACGAACCGGGCTACCACCGGCTCGACTGGCCACGCCGGACCCGGTGCAAGGAGGGCAACCTGGCCTGGTTCTACGACACCCGGGGATACGAGAGCTACGACGTCGTCGCCCAGCTCGACTGCGACCACGTGCCCACCCCGACCTATCTGGCCGAGATGGTCCGCCCGTTCGCCGACCCGGCCGTCGGATTCGTCGGCGCACCCAGCGTCTGCGACGCCAACGCGGCCGGTTCCTGGGCCGCGCGCAGCCGCCTCTTCCGGGAAGCGTTCTTTCACGGCGCCTTCCAGGCCGGTCACAACGGCGGTCTCGCGCCGGTCTGCATCGGGTCGCACTACGCGGTCCGCACCGCGGCGCTGGCCGAGATCGGTGGAGTCGGGCCAGAACTCGCCGAGGACTTCTCCACCAGCTTTCTGCTCACCGCGGCCGGGTGGCAGGGCGCCTTCGCGTTGGAGGCCGCGGCCGGCGGCGACGGCCCGCTCACTTTCGCCGCGATGGTCACCCAGGAGTTCCAATGGTCGCGCAGCCTCCAGACGCTGCTCTACGGCATGGTGCCGGGACATCTCAGGCGGCTGCCCTGGCGGCTCCGGGTGCGGTACGCACATGCGCTGTTGCACTACGGATCGCTGGCCGGCGCAACGATCGCCGGGCTGTGTCTGCCACCGACGGCTGCCGTGACCGGGCTCGACTGGGTGCACGTCAACTATCTCGAATTCCTGCTGCGCTGGGGCAGCGTCGCGGTGTGGCCGCTGGCCATCGCCCTGTTGCTGCGCCGCCGTGGTCTCATGCGGCCCGCCACCGCCCCGGTGCTCAGTTGGGAGGCCTGGCTCGGCGCGCTGAGCCGATGGCCGTACGTCGCCTGGGGCGTCACGGCGGCCACTCTCGCCAGGGTGCGGCCCCGAACGATCACCTTCAAGGTGACCCCGAAGAGCCGGGACGGGATGGAACCACTCGCGCCCCGCTTGATCCTGCCGTACGCGGTCATCGTCCTGATGATGAGCGGCGCCGCACTTGCCGGCGAGCGCACCGACCAGGCCGCGGGCTACGTCTTTCTCTGCCTGCTCGCCGGCACGACGTACGCCGTCGTGGCGCTGGCCATCGCCCTGCTGCACGCCCACGAGGTCGCCCGAGCCACAAAAGTCCACTTCGGACATGCGCTGCGCGCGACCGCCGCCCGTCCGCTGATGCTCGGCATCACGGCAACGCTGCCGCTGACGCTGGCTCTCGTGTCGTACCCCGCCTACGCAATCCGCGCCTTTGCCTGGTGACGGAGGAAAGGACAGCCGTGCGAACCGTCCTGGTGACCGGTGGCGCCGGATTCATCGGCAGTCACACGTGTGTCGACCTGCTGGAACACGGCTACGAGACGATCGTGGTCGACAACTACACCAACTCGTCCCCGACGGCTCTCGACCGAGTGCAGAAGATCGCCGGACGACCACTCGTCGGATACGTCGCCGACCTGCGCGACCGGCACGCGATGGATGGCGTCTTCGAGCGGCATCCGATCGACGCGGTCATCCACTTCGCCGCGAAGAAGGCGGTCGGCGAGTCGATGCGTCTCCCGATCGACTACTACGACGTCAACCTGGCCGGCACCACCAGCTTGCTGCGCAGCATGCAGGCCCACGGCGTACGTAAGATCGTCTTTTCGTCGTCGTGCTCCATCTACGGCGACGCGGTCCGGGTGCCGTTGGCCGAGGAGGACGAAGCCCGGCCCACCAATCCCTATGCCCGCTCGAAGTGGATCTGCGAGCAGATCCTGCGTGACGCCTGCGAACGATATCCCGACCTGTCCGCCATCGCGCTGCGCTACTTCAATCCGATCGGGGCGCACCCGTCCGGTCTGCTCGGTGAGGTGCCCACCGGAGTTCCCAACAACGTCGTGCCGTACCTGATGCAGGTGGCCGTCGGCCGGCTGGAACGGCTCAGTGTGTTCGGCGGCGACTACGCCACCGCGGACGGCACCGCGGTGCGGGACTACATCCACGTGCTCGATGTGGTCGCCGGGCACCGCGTCGCGATGGAGCATCTCGACGACGAACGCGGCCTGCGGGTGCTCAACCTGGGCACCGGCGTCGGCACGTCGGTGCTGCAGCTCGTGAACGCACTCAGTGAGGCGTGCGGGCGGGAACTGCCCTACGTGGTCGCCGACCGGCGGCCGGGCGACGTGCCCACGCTGATCGCCGACCCCGGCCGAGCCGAGCGTCTTTGGGGCTGGCGGGCCACCCGCGGCCTCGCCGACATGTGCCACGACGCGTGGCGCTTTCAGCGTCTCAATCCGGCCGGCTACGCGGCCTGAGCAAGGAGAAAACCATGCGGATCACCGTTATCGGGACCGGGTACCTGGGCGCCGTGCACGCCGCCTGCATGGCCGAGATCGGCCACGAGGTGCTGGGCGTCGACGTCGACGAGCTGAAGATCGCCGCGTTGGCCGAGGGCCGGCCACCGTTCTTCGAACCGGGTCTGGCCGACCTGCTGGCCCGAACCCACGCGGGAGGACGGCTGCGCTTCAGCACATCGCTGCGCGAAGCGGCCGAGTTCGGCGAGGTTCACTTCGTCTGCGTCGGCACGCCGCAGCGCAGCGGTTCGTTCGCCGCTGACCTCAGTCACATCGACGCCGTGGTCGACGGGCTCGGTCCGCACCTGAGCGAGCCCTGCCTGGTGGTGGGCAAGTCCACGGTTCCGGTCGGCACCGCGGCCCGGCTGGCCGGCCGCGTCGCGGATCTGGCTCCGGCGGGCGATGCCGCCGAGCTGGCGTGGAATCCAGAATTTCTCCGCGAGGGCACGGCCGTCCGGGACACGCTCGAACCCGACCGGCTGGTCGTCGGCACCGGGTCGGCACGCGCGGACGCCATGCTGCGCGAGGTGTACGCGCCGATGATCGAGGCCGGAACGCCGTACCTGGTCACCGACCTGGCCACCGCGGAACTGGTCAAGGTGGCGGCGAACTCGTTCCTGGCCACGAAGATCTCCTACGTCAATGCGATGGCCGAGATCTGTGAGGCGACCGGCGCAGATGTCACCCGGCTGGCCGAGGCGATCGGCCTGGACGATCGGATCGGCTCGCGCTTCCTGTCCGCCGGTCTCGGGTTCGGCGGCGGATGCCTCCCCAAGGACATCCGCGCGTTTCTGGCCCGCGGCGAAGAGCTCGGCGTCGAACGATCGCTGCGGTTCCTGCGCGAGGTCGACGAGATCAACATGCGCTGCCGGCAGCGGACCGTCGACGCCGCACGCGATCTCGTCGGCGGTTCCTTCCTGGGCAAGCGAATCGCCGTGCTGGGTGCGGCGTTCAAGCCGGACAGCGACGACATTCGGGACTCGCCCGCGCTGAACGTCGCTGCCGTGATCAAGCTGCAGGGCGCGCACATCACCGTGCACGACGAGGAGGCCGTGGACAACGCCCGTGCCGCATTCCCCCACCTGGACTACGCGCTCGAACCTGCCAAGGCATGCGAAGGCGCGGACGCTGTACTGCACCTGACCGAATGGCGGCAGTACCGCGAGCTCGACCCGGCGCGACTCGCGGCGGTGACCCGGACGCCACGCCTGCTGGACGCCCGCAACGCGCTCGACCTTCCGCACTGGCGGAATGCCGGATGGACGGTCCGCGCGCTGGGCCGCCCCGCGGCGTGACCCGCCGACGGCTGCTCGCGGCGGCCGTGGCGGCGACGCTGGCCGGCTGCGGCACGGCGAGGGAGCGCGCCCCGGCATCAGCCGGTCGCAAGCGGGGAATCGGCACCTGGTACTTCGCGGACGTCGACCAGGCGCTCGCACAGATCGACGTCGCTTGGTATTACACATGGTCGGTCGGCCCGGGGCGCATCACCGCCCCGGGCCGGGCCGAGTTCGTGCCGATGGTTTGGGGCGCGGAGGAAACTCAGCCTGCCGCACTCGAGCGAGCCGCCAAGACCGGGCAGACGATCCTCGGCTTCAACGAGCCGGACGTACGCGAGCAAGCCAACCTCCGCGTGGAGGAGGCGCTGGATCTGTGGCCGCGTCTTCAGGCCACCGGCCGCCGGCTGGGCAGTCCGGCGGTCTCCGCCGGAGCGGACACCCCGGGCGGCTGGCTGGACCGATTTCTGGCCGGCACGGCAACCCGCCGCCACCGCGTCGACTTCGTCGCATTGCATTGGTACGGTGCCGACCCGGCCACCGCGACCGCGGAACTCGGCGCGTACCTGGAGGCCGTCCACGACCGCTACCGGCTGCCGATATGGTTGACCGAGTTCGCACTCGCCGACTTCACCGCCGGCGTCGAGGCCGCCTGGTACGCGCCCCGGGCCGACCAGGCAGCCTTCGTCGCGGCGGCGATCCCGATGCTGGAGAGCCTGCCGTACGTCGAGCGGTACGCGTGGTTTGCGCTCTCCGACCGGGACAGCGACTATCGCACCGGCCTGTACGACGAGCGAGGCCGGCTGACCGAGGCGGGAACGGCGTACCGGTCCGCCTGACCCGGTTCCCGCCTGGTCTGAGCGTCAACGCTGACCGGCGACAAGCTCGTCGGCCACCCACCGCGCCACGCCCGCGGGGTACGGCGATGGCAGGCTGAGGACGACATGCTGGAATCCGCCGGCCACCGCCTCGGCGATCGCCTCCCTCGTGACCTTCGGCCGGTCGTACGAGACGGGGAGGTGGATCGATCGGGTGATCGTGCCCGGATCGCGGCCGATGTCGGCGCAGTAGCGATCCAGCAGCGCGCTGCGGCCGATCACGTCGTCGATGTCCCCGCCCGGTATGTTCCACAGGTCGGCGTGCTCGGCGACGACCCGCAGGGTGGCCGAGGAACGCCCACCGATCATGATCGGTGGATGCGGGCGCTGAATCGGTTGGGGATTGCCGAAGGCATCGGTGAGCCGGACGAACTCGCCGTCGAAGTCGAACGGTTCGAGTTCCGTCCACAGTCGACGGATGACGGTGCACGCCTCGGCGAGACTGCCGACCGAGTGCGCGAAGTCGTGATAGGGCAAGCCGTGTGCGGCGTACTCACGCCTCGCCAGCGGATGGCCGGGACGCGAGCCCGCGCCGATGCCGAAGTCGAGCCGTCCGCCGGAGACGATGTCGACGGTTGTGGCGATCTTGGCGAGCATCGCGGGCGGGCGGAAACGGTTGCTCGTCACCAGCAGGCCGAGGCGCAGCCGCCGGGTCTGCGCGGCGAGGGCGGACAGCAGCGTCCATCCCTCGTACGCGGGACCGTTGCGATCGCCGCCGATCGGCATGAGGTGGTCGAACAGCCAGGCGTGCTCGATCTCGTCGATGGCGTCCGCCTCCCGCCAGACTCGCCGGATGTCGGAGTAGTCGACCTGCATGGGAGGGGTCATGATGCCGAAGCTGGGCATGGTGTGTGTCCTTTCCACCGGCGGTGAAGCGCGTACGCGAGCGGGATGGCGTGGTCAGGGAGCGCCGGGTCAGGCATGATGGTTGAGCGGATCGTTGTTCCGTTTTGACGATACGGAACTTTGTTCCGCTTATCAAGCCGAGTGATGGAGGCAACAGCACCGTGCCTGACGACGACGGCGGCGCGCCCGAACGACGCTCCCCACGCAAGCGAGCCGACGCCCGGCGCAACGAGGAGACGCTGCTGCGGGCGGCTGCCGCGGCGTTCGTCGCGTCCGGCGTCGACGCGCCCGTCCGCGACATCGCGGCGAAGGCCGGCGTGGGCGTGGGAACGATCTACCGCCACTTCCCGACGCGCGCCGATCTCGTCGTCGCCGTCTACCGGCACCAGGTCGAGGCGTGCGTCGAAGCGGGTCCGGCGCTCCTGGCGGGCAACGATTCGCCGCATGCCGCCCTGGTCCAGTGGGTCGACCATTTCGTCGATTTCCTCGTCACCAAGCACGGCCTCGCCGAAGCCCTGCGATCCGACGACGCGACGTTCCAGAGCTTGCACACCTACTTCCTGGACCGCCTGGTGCCCGTCTGCGCCGACCTGCTGGACGCGGCGTCAGCAGCGGGCGAGGTCCGCAGCGACGTCGAAGCGCTGGAACTGATGCATGCCGTCGGGAACCTGTGCATCGGCTCCGGCCGGGATTCCCGGTACGACGCTCGCCGCGTCGTCGCGTTGCTCCTGCGCGGGCTCCGGGCGGGCAGGGAGGCAGCATGAGATCGTCCACCGACCCGATAGCCGACACCCCGCAACCGCCGTACGTCGCGGTCATCTTCACCTCCACCCGCACCGAGGGCGACCACGGATATGCGGCGATGGCGGACGCCATGGTGACGCTCGCGGGGAAGCAGCCCGGATTTCTCGGCATCGAAGCCGCGCGGGACGCGCTCGGAATCACCGTGTCCTACTGGACGGATCAGCAGGCGGCCCGGGACTGGAAGCAGGTGTCCGCGCATCTGGTCGCGCAGCGACGCGGACGCGAGGCGTGGTATCGGGACTATCGCGTGCGCGTGGCCACCGTCGAACGCGAATACGGGATGCACGACGGCACCGGGCCGCGTCCGGCGGGTCAGCGATAGACCATGTCGACGCTGAGAAACGCGCCCAGCTCGTGGTCCGCGCGGAACATCTCGTGGTCGCGCCGCACCCGGTCGGCCGCTTCCCCGGCGGCGCGTGCGCGTGCGCGTGCGCCAGGGTGCGCCCGCAGATGGCGGCGTACTTCTTCCACTCGCCCTTCGACAGGTCGTCGAGGTCCGGGCGGGGTCCTGGTGTGACCATGGGCGGGTGATGCGACGAGTGGCGATGTGGTCCGGGCCGCGCAACATCTCCACCGCGATGATGCGCAGCTTCGGGTCGCGTGCTGACACGGTGGTGGTCGACGAGCCGCTGTATGCGCACTACCTTGCCGTCACCGGGCTGGACCACCCCGGCCGCGACGCGGTGCTCGCCGGCCAGCCGCACCGGTGGCAGGACGTGGCCGCGGCGCTCACCGGCCCGGTCCCCGGCGACGCCACGGTGTTCTATCAGAAACACATGGCCCACCACCTGCTGCCCGGTGTCGGCCGTTCCTGGCTGGGCGCGCTCACCCATGCCTACCTCATCCGCGACCCGGAACACGTCGTCTCGTCGTACGCGCGAGTGCGCGGCGAACCGGAGATGGCCGATCTGGGCTATCCGCAGCAGGCCGAGATCTTTCGCCGGTACGGCGGACCGGTGATCGACGCCGCGGACGTGCTGCGCGACCCGGCGAGAGTGTTGCGGCGGCTGTGCGACGCGCTCGGCATCGGCTTCGATCCGGCGATGCTGTCCTGGCCGCCCGGCCCCCGGGACACCGACGGGGTGTGGGCGCCGCACTGGTACGCCGCGGTCAACGAGTCCACCGGCTTCGCCGCGTACGATCCGGCGCCGGCCGACGTGCCCGCCCGGCTCCGGCCGCTCGTCGCCGCCGCCCGGCCGTACTACGAAGGGTTGTCGGCCCACCGCCTGTGACGCGGGCTCACCGGCCGCCCGGGTCCGGCGGGTCCACCAGCCGGGTGCCGTGCGTGCGGGCATGCTCCCGGTACAGTTCGGCCAGGCGCAGGGTCAGCGGGCCCGGCCGCCCCGCGCCGATGGTCCGCCCGTCGATCGTGGTGACGCCGGCGATCTCCCCCATGGTGCCGGTGCAGAACACCTCGTCCGCGGTGTACATCTCGGTGAGCGACACGTCGCGCACCCGCACCGGGACGGAGTCACCGTCCGCGAGGTCCAGCACGGTCCGCCGGGTGATGCCCTCCGGGCACGCGTACGTGCAAGGCGTCACCAGCACGCCCGCGACCACCGCGAACAAGTGGGTGGCGTTGGTCTCCGCGACGAATCCGCGCTGGTCGAGCATCAGGGCGTCGTCGGCACCCGCCGCGTTCGCCTCGATCTTGGCGAGGATCGAGTTGAGCAGGTTCGCGTGGTGGATCCGGGGATCGAGCACATCCGGGCCGGGCCGCCGGACGCTCGCCGTGGCCAGCCGCAACCCTCCGGTGTCGTAGACCGGGGCCTTGTGCTCGGCCAGCACGATCAGCGTGGGACCGGACGCGTTGAGTCGCGGGTCCATGCCACTGGTGATCTTCACGCCGCGGGTCAGCGTCAGCCGGATGTGCACGCCGTCGAACATCCGGTTCGCCCGCAGGGTGGCGGCCACCGCCTCGGTGATCTGCCGGTCCCCGGGGATCTGGGCGAAGTTCAGGGCGGTGGCCGACCGGCGCAACCGGGCCAGGTGCTCGTCGAGGCCGAACACCGCGCCCGCGTACAGCCGCAGGCCCTCCCAGACCGCATCGCCACCCTGCACCACCGCATCGAACGGCGAGAGCCCCGGCTCGCTGCGGTGCCGCAGCGTCCCGTCCACCCAGTAGTGGATGTCCGCGTTGCGCTCGTCGTAGGTCTGCAGCATCGGCTCGCCTCCCGGTCACCTGCACGCCACGCGAGGGGATCATAGAGGGCGCAGGTGGTAGCCGTACCGGTGCAGCAGCGGCATGGCCAGCGCGGTGGAGGTGAGCCACAGGCCGCGTCGCCGGGCGTCCCGCCACCGGTTGTCGAGCCGCAACTCGATCTCGCCGTTGCGCAGCCGTCCGGGGTTGCCCGCCACGTTGTGGTTGGGTCGCAGCGCGACGGTCGCCGCGCCGGTGAACGGATCGCCCTCGTCGCCGGTCGCGGTCAGGTCGAGCACGCGCCGCACGGATGGCCGGGGCCACGCCACGAAATCCTCGTAGCGCAGGCGCAGATGCCGCTGCGGATACGCGCCGGCGACCCGCTCGGTCATCGCGTTGCGGACCACCCAGTGCACGGTGCTGGAGGCGGGTCGCTGCTTGATCGGGGCGCCGCCGCGGGTCTCCGGCGGCGGCGCGGCGCCGGTCCAGGAGTGCGCCACCGCCCGCGGATCGCGGACCATGTGCAGCAGGTATGGCCGGATGCCGGGCATGCGTGACAGCAGCGCCGCGCCGGACGGCGTCTTGGACGAGTCCACGATCAGCCCCGCGCCGGTGACCTCGGCGATCGCGTTGTAAAGCCGGGCGGTGATGGCCAGATACTCCGCGGCGTCCGCCGGCAGCGGCCCGTTGAGCAGGGACCTGGTGTGCCGGGCCCGGACCGCCCGTTGCTGCAGGCCGATGACGTGCCGCGGGTCCGGGACCCGTCCGCCGTACGCGACCGAGAGCACCTTCTGCCAGAGCGGGCACTCGTCGAACGTCTCGCCGCACCCGCACCTGCGCCGCATCCCCACGCCCCGCGACCAGAGGTAGCTCAGCTCCCCGGTGGAGAAGACCGCATCGTAGGAGTTGAGGACGTTGTCGACGATCGTCGTCCCGCTTCTCCCCCAGCCCGCGATGTACAAGACCTTCACCATGGCAGCGCATGTTGCGCCGGGGTGGTGAGCATCAGCCGTGCCCGATGTGTGCGGGCAGCGGGGAGCACGTGAACACCCGGTGACGCGGCCTGCACGGCCGCCCGGCCGGGGCGGGAGTAGAGTCGGTGCGAGGTTCGCGGCACCGGTGGGGGAAATTCGTGTCACAGACCACCCGGCTGCCCCGGGACTCTGATGTCGACCTGCACGTGGCCCGGCAACGCCGGGAGATCTTCCGCGCGCCGTGGGCCGTGCTGGGCGCCATCGCGGCGGGCGGCGCCCTCGGCGCGCTCGGACGCTACGCGATCGCGCAGGCGTGGACCCCTGCCCCGGGGCAGGTGCCGTGGGCGACCTTCGCGACAAACGTCTCCGGGTGTTTTCTCATCGGCGTGCTCATGGTGCTGATCACCGAGGTGTGGTCGGCACACCGGCTGATCCGGCCGTTCCTCGGCGTCGGCGTGCTGGGCGGCTACACCACGTTCTCCACCTACGCGGTCGAGGTGCGCGCTCTGGTGGCTTCCGGGGCGGCCCGCACCGGGCTGTTCTACCTGGCCGGCACGGTGGTGGCGGCGCTGGCCGCGGTCTACGCCGGGGTCACGCTGGCCCGCCTGATCACCCGGCGCGGGCGACGTGCCCACGCCGAACGCCGCCGGGACGATCGAGGCACTCCAGGTGAGGAGGCGACGTGAAGATCGAAGGACCGGCCGTCCGGTTGACCATCTTCGTGGGCGAGGACGACGTCTGGCATCACAAGCCGCTCTATCACGAGATCGTGCGCCGGGCGCACGACGCGGGCCTGGCCGGCGCCTCCGTGCTGCGCGGCATCGAAGGCTACGGCGCCTCGTCGCGGATTCACACCACGCGGCTGCTGTCGCTGTCCGAGGACCTGCCGATCGCGGTGATCATCGTGGACCAGGAGGACCGGGTGCGCGAGTTCCTCCCCGCGCTCGACGAACTGGTCACCGAGGGTCTGGTCATCATCGACCCGGTCGAGGTCATCCGGTACGTGGGCCGCCCTGCGGGGAGCCGGCGATGACCGTGCTGCTGGTGATGCTCGGGGCGGCCGTGGGCGCCCCGCTGCGCTACCTCGCCGACCGAGCGGTGCAGGCGCGCCACGACTCGGTGTTTCCGTGGGGCACCTTCACCGTCAACGTGATCGGCTCGTTCCTGCTCGGCGTCCTCATCCAGGGCGCCGCCGAGCATCGGGTGTCGGGCGCGGTCGGGTCGCTGCTGGGCACCGGCCTGTGCGGGGCGCTGACCACCTATTCCACGTTCGGGTTCGAAACGCTGCGTCTGCTGGAGGACCGGGTCCGGGCGTACGCGGTGCTCAATGTCGCCGCGAGCATCGTCGCCGGGCTCGGCGCGGCGTTCTGCGGCGTCGCGGTGGCGCAGGCGCTCTGGCCCTGACGCGCATCGGCCGGTCCGGCGCGGGCGCATGGCCCGGCCGATGCTGGGTAGGAGCGGCTGCATGGTTGTTTCTCTGATCGCCGGTTCGCCGGCGCCCACGGGCCGTCATGCACAGCCTCGGTGATGCGCTCATCGGCGACTGGCGCTCCGCCGCCTTCGCCGGGGTCAAGGCACTGGCGTTGTTCCTGACCGCGGCGGCGGCGTTCCGGCTCACCGAGCGCCGGACCATCGCGCAGTTCGCCCCGTTCGACTGGGCGGTCGCGGTCGCGGTGGGCGCCATCATCGGCCGCACCGCGACCGCGTCGGACTCGTCCTGGCTGACCGGCGCGGTGGCTCTGGTGGTGCTCCTGCTCGCGCATTCCCTCATCGCCCGGCTGCGGTTCCTGCCGGCGTTTCGCCACCTGGTGGATCCGCCGGTGCGCGAGCTGATCCGCGACGGCGAGGTGAACCAGCGGAACCTGCGGTTGTGCGGGATCACCCGCGCCGATCTGGACAGCGTCCTGCGCCAGCAGGGCCACTCCAGCCCGGACACGGTGGCGTTGGCGCTGTTCGAGGCCAAGGGGTCGGTGTCGGTGCAATCCGGCACCGGCCCCTCCAGCGACTCCGATCTCAGCGGCGGCGACCCACCAGCAGCGCGGTGACTCCGGCCGCCGCCGCTGCGGCGGCACCGACCAGCGCGCCGCGGTGCATCGAGGCCCAGGACCACGGATCCTTGCTCACGGCCTTGCGGTCGAACATGCCGTGCGCGCCCCGGTCGGTCTGCTCGTCGCGCGGGGTGAAGACGTTCGAGCCGAATCGCGGGCCGTCGGTCTCGGTCAGTTGGCCGCCGACGCCGGTCTTCGCCAGATACCAATCCAGGAACCACGGCGCCACCCGGTTGCCCAGGATCGTGTAGGCGGTGGAGAAGCCGACCCAGAGGTTGCGCCGCGGGTGGTCGGCGAGGAAGCGGATCGCCCGCGCGGGCAGCTCGGGTTGGAAGATCGGCGCGACCGGCTGCGGGTGCTCGTCGAACTCGTCGGCGTTCCAGTCGAACTGCACCGAGTTCACGCCGGGGAGCTGCACCATGCAGACCTGCACCGCGCTGCCCGCATGCTTGAGCTCGGTGATGACGCTCTCGGTGAAACCCTTGACCGCGTGTTTGGCTCCGCAGTAGGCGGACTGCAACGGGATGCCCCGGAAGCCCAGCGCCGAGCCGACCTGCACGATCACGCCGCGGTTGCGCGGGCGCATGTGTTCCAGGGCCACACGCATGCCGTTGACCTGGCCGTAGTAGGTGACTTCGGTGATGCGCCGGTATTCGTCTTCGGGCGTGTCCCAGAAATAGCGCAGGTTGCCGGCGAACGCGTCGTTCACCCAGAGGTCGATCGGCCCGAGTTCGCGCTCCACCTGGTCGGCCGCGGCGCGGACCTGCGCCAGCTCGGCCACGTCGGTCGGCACGGCCAGCCCGCGCCCGCCGGCGGCCTCGACGTCCTTCACCGCCCCGTCGACGCCGGCCCGGCCACGGGCCAGCACGGCGACGTCCCAGCCGTGCGCGGCAAGCTCACGGACGACGGCGCGGCCGATCCCGGCGGAGCCCCCGGTGACGACGGCGACCCGGTTTCCTGACATGGCTGCTGGTCCTTCCTGTCCATGGTGACACTGTGGGAAGCCGGCGATGATCGCGTGCGCCCCAGGCGGCGAACCCGGCGGCGAGCGCCGTGTCGGCCACCGCGACGGCACGCCAGCGCGGCGAGGTCACCGCCAGGGCCACGCCGGTGGCGGCGTGCAGCACGTCCGCCACGGCGCCCAGGGCGACCACCGGTCGGGTGGGGGCCAGCGCGGTGAGGCCGGCCTGGATCAGATGCCGGGTGCCGAGGATGCGTGCCACCGCCCGCGCCGGGGCCGCGGGTGCCGGGTGGCCGCCGCACGCGAGCACCCGCCGCGGCGCGCACAGCAGGACCAGGCCCCAGCCCGCGCGGAAGGCCACGCCGGCGGTGAGTCGCTCGGCTTCCGCTGTCATCGCCACCCCTTCCCGGTACGCGCATGACTTACCCGCGCTCGGCGGCGTGACACTTCTCGGGCGGCACCGTCGGCTCAAGGCCAGCCGGCGTCGTCGGCTCAGTGCCGGCCAGCCGGCACGGTGGGCTCCGTGCCGGTGGGCAGCCAGTGGGTCCATCCGGGTGCCAGGGCCTCGCCGATGCCGTCGCCGGCGGCCGGGTCGGGTGTGCCGGGCACCGCGGCGAGCACCGGCTCGGCGAGCATGCCCTTGTCGCGGAAGTTCATCAGCCGCTCGATGAGCAGCTCGGTGATCGCCATCCCCCGGCCGACCAGCACCAGCCCGTTCGGCGCGCGCACGTCCTCGACGATCTCCATGCCGATGGACAGTTCGCCGACGTTCAGCGCCCGGACGACGTGCCGGTCCGGTGCCAGCCCGCCCACCCGGCAGGCCGCCGCGACGATCTCCGGGTGGTGGCCTTCGGAGCGCAACGAGGCGATGATGCTGTCCGGCTCGTAGGCGCGGGCGTGCAGCGTTTCGTAGCGCAGGGCCAGCCGCAGCACTGCCGCGCCGCGCCGCACCACCGGAGGGTCGTCCGTGCCCGCCGATGCGCGGAAGCCCGGTTCCAGCGCCCGGATGATCTGCACCACCTCGTCCAGCAGCGGCACGTCGCGCAGCAGGCGGACGGCGGCCCCCGGCACCGCGTCCACCATGCGCTGCTCGTCGTCGGCCAACGGGACGCCGTGGTCGAGCTTGTCCACCACGTCCGGCGGCAGCATCACCGCGCCGAGTTGCGAGGCCATCGCGGCGACTTCGATCTGCCACCGCTCGGTGAGGTTCAACTGTCGGCAGAGCGCCCCGACCAGGGTGCGGATGCGCGCGGCGCGGGCGAAGGCCGCCGGACTGGCCATCTCCAGGCAACCGAACAGCGCGGTGATGCTGCCGCCCAAGGTCTTGTCCAGCAGGTCGCGTTCGGCCATCTGGACCCGATGCTGTTCCACCGCGTCCCGTACGGTGCGGCGCAGCTCGTCGGTGGAGACCGGCTTGTCGACGAAGCGGAAGATCTGCCCGGTGTTGATCGCGGCGCGCGCGGTCTCCAGGTCCGCCCGGCCGGTGTGCAGGATGCGTGTGGTCCACGGATGGTCGTCGCGAATGCGACGCAGCAGCTCGATGCCGTCGGTGCCGGGCATCCACCGATCGCAGACCACGGCCGCGACCGGCGCATGGGTGGACAGCGCGGACAGCGCGCTCGGCCCGTCCACGGCGGTCACCACGCGGAAGTCCTTGCGTAGCTGCAGGGTCAGCGTGAGCAGCACGGATTCCTCGTCGTCCACCAGCAGCACCGTCGCATGGTCACCGGCAGCACTCATGTCGCCTCCGTCGTCCCCGCCCGTTGTTTCCTCGCGTCCCGTGCCGCGTGCCCCGTCGCGACGGTCCAGCCGGGCGTTCACGCTCGACTCCCGGACAGCGACGCCATGGTGTCGCTGTCGGCCGGCGTCGCGGCGGCCCCGGACGCCAGCGTGAACCAGAACAGGCTGCCGCCGCCCGGGTTCGGCTCCACCCCGGCCACGCCGCCGTGCCGGTCCACCACCCGCTGCACGATGGCCAGGCCCAGGCCGGTGCCCGGGTAACCCTCGCTGCCCCGCGCTCGGGTGAACGCGTCGAAGACCTCGACCCGCTGGTCCTCGGGAATGCCGATGCCGCGGTCGGCGACCTCGATGCGGTGCCAGCCGGGCCGCTCCGCAGTGGCGCGGACCCGGACCTCGGCACGCCGGCCGGGTGGGCTGTACTTGACCGCGTTGCCGATCAGGTTCTCCAGCACCTGGCGCAGCAGCGTCGGATCGCCGGTCACCACGGGCAGCTCGGCCACCTCGATGTGCGGCGGGTCGTCCGCCGCCATCTGATCCGCCCGGATGCCCGCCATCAGGTCTCCGAGGTCGACATCGGCGGTGCGCAGCGTGCTGCTGTCCGCGGTGGCATAGGTGAGCAGGTCGTCGATCAGCTCCTGCATGCGGGCCGCGGCGGCGCGCAGCCGATCCAGGAAACCCCGGTGCGTCTGTGCCCATTGCTCGGCGGCCTCCTCGCGCAGCAGTTCCGCGTACGCGGAGACGTGCGCGAGCGGGCTGCGCAGATCGTGGGCCACCATGCCGGCGAAGCCCATCAGCTCCTTCTCCCGGCTGCGCAGCCGGGACTCCACTTCCTCCCGGCGGGCGATGTCGGTCCGCAACGCGGCGGTCGCCTCGGCGACCCGGCGCACCGCGCGGTCGCGCGAGGTCACCACGACCACGGTCAACAACACCAGCAGCCCGGTGATCAGGCCGCCGACCGCCCAGGCCGCGTCGTCGGCGTGCCCGTTGGTGTCCCGCACCAGGCGCAGCGTCGGCCGTACGGTCAGGTCCCAGGTGCGCTGCACCACCACCACGCCGACGTCCCGAGCCGCCCGGCCGGGGTCGACCCGGATGCCGGGATCCCACCGGGCCACCGGGGCTCGCAGCCCGGACGGCGTGTCGTACAACGCGACCCGCACCTGGTCGCCGGCCTCCCGGCCGATGGTCTGCCGCAGGAAGTCCTGGTTGCGCAGGCCCATCAGAATCCAGCCGCGGAAGGCACCCACCCGGGCCGGCGGCGAACTCGCGATCACCGGCGCCGCCAGCACGGCGGACAGTTGTTGCCGCTGCGGCGGCAGCCCGGCGTCCCGGAGGAGCCGGTACGAGCTGCTGATCGCGGCCTGCGTGCTGGTGCGTGCGGTGCGCAGCGCCTCGGCCGCCTCCGGGGCCTGGGCGATGTCGGTGCCGCCGTCCACCGGCCGGCCGTCGAGGGTGCGGCGCAGCACGCCGAAGTAGTGGTCCTCACGGCCGGCGGCCGGTCGCAACCGCAGCGCGGTGTTGCCGCGTGCCCGCCAGTACGCCTGCAGCCGCGGCACCTGATCGGTGGTGGCCGGCACCACGTAGACCACGCCGGTGGCCCCGGGCAACCGCTGCCGGTCGACCGGCCGGGTGATCGCGGTGAACTCGGCCGCGGTGAGATCCGACTGGGCGCCCACGGCGGCGGCCAGGTCGGCGAGGACCGTCCGGTAGCGGCCGATCTCCGCGGTGATGGCCCGCACCACCAGTTCGGTCCGCTGGTTCATCGCCTGGGCCGTGCGAGCGTCTCCAGCCATCCGGAACGCCCCGGCAGCCAGCGCCGTCCCGGTCAGGCCGATCAGCACCACAAGCCCGACTGCGACGAGGGACCTACGCCCGGGAAGGCGCGGTCGACCGACCATGCGGATCACGTCGTCACCCCTCCCGACCCGGTGCCGGGCCCACCGGGTCGTCTCGAACCGCACCGCGCGAGACGACCCGGGCCGGTCAGGACAGCCGGAACGCCGCCACCAGGGTCTGCAACTCCTCGGCCGCACGCGCCACCTCGGCACTGCTGCGACGGGTCTGTTCCACGCTCTCGGAGGTGGTCGCGCCGGCCGCCGAGACGTCCGAGATGCTGGCCGCGATGCGGCTGCTGCCCTGGGACACCTCGTTGATGCCGCGGCTCATCTCCGCGGTGGTCGCGGTCTGCTCCTCGACCGCGCTGGCGATGGTGGTCTGATAGTCGTTGATCTTCGCGATGACCTCGCTGATGCGGCTGATCACGTCCACCGCGCCGGCGGTGTCCGCCTGGATGGCGTTGACCCGGGTGCCGATGTCCTCGGTGGCCCGCGCGGTCTCCTGGGCGAGGTCCTTGACCTCGGAGGCGACCACCGCGAACCCCTTGCCGGCGTCACCCGCCCGCGCCGCCTCGATGGTGGCGTTCAGCGCCAGCAGGTTGGTCTGCTCGGCGATCGAGGTGATCAGCTTGATCACGTTGCCGATCTCCGCGGACGATTCGCCGAGCTGACGCACGGTGCTGGTGGCCCGCGCGGCTTCGTTCACCGCGACCGCCGCGATCTGCGCCGCCTCGCTGGTGTTCTTCGAGATCTCGTGGATGGACAGGCCCATCTCCTCGGAGCCGGCCGCCACCGTCTGCACGTTACGGGAGATCTCGTCCGCGGCGCTGGCCGCCGCGGAGGTCTGGCCTCCGGTGGACTGGGTGGCGTCGGCCAGCCGCCCGGCCACCATCGACATCTGCGAGGCGGAGCCGGACAGGGTCTGCGCGTTGCCGCCGATGGTGGACAGCGACTGGCGGATGGACTCGATGGCCGCGTCCAGGCCGCGGGCCATCCGCCCCAGCTCGTCGCGACTGGTGATGTCGGCGCGCCGGGTCAGGTCACCGCGCGACAGCGCCTCCACCACCGCGCCGAGCCGGCCGACCGGCCGCACGATCGACCGCGCCAGCGGCACCGACAGCCCGACCAGCAGCGCGATACCGGCCAGGGCGACCGCCAGGCTCAGCCATTGCACCGTCGACTCGGTGCTGGTGATGTCCGCACTGCGTGCCTGCGAGGCCGCCTGCACCTCGTCGACCAGGCCGCCGAGGAAGTCGTCGGTGGCGTGGTTGCGGTCCTGGATCTCGTCGAGCCGCGACTGCACCGCGTCCGGGTCCGCGGAGGCGTCCGCGACGAACTGGGTGATGAAGTTGCCGAAGTCGACGAAGGCCTGCCGGTTGGACGCGAACTTGTCCGCGAACTCGGCGGGCAGCTCGGCCGCCACCACCCCGTCGGCCGCCTCGTTCGCCGATTGGATGTCGTCCACCGTGTCCTGGCTGACGTCCTGGCCCAGGGCGGACCGGTAGGCGTCCACCTTGAGCTCGCTCTGCCGCGTGTCCAGATGGTTCAACGCGGCCAGTCCGGCCTTCAGGTGTTCCACGTCGCTGGCGGCCTGCACCACGGCCTTCTGGCCGATGATCATGATGGTGAACAGGGTTCCGACCATCACCACACCGATGGTCACCACCAGCCCCAAGCGCTTCCCCACGCTGAGGTCGGCTAGTCCAGACATTCAGGCCTCCGTGTCACGTCAAGGTGCGGCGGATCCGGGTCGAGTTCCACCGCGAACTGCGTCGCACGCCGCTTCCATGCGTTGCCCGCGGCACCCGTCTCGCGAGCGGGCCCGGGTCTTCACGGTGCGCTTCCGACCGGTCCCGTGTGTCCGCTTTGCGGGTTTGCGCAACCGTTTTGCAACCGAGGGTCGGCTGAGACCGGCGATCCGCGCGCCGATGAAGGGGGCACACCGGCGATCGAGACGAGGCGGCGCAGTGACCACCGAGGCGGCAGCACCGGCCCGGCCACGGGCCGACGGCGAGCGCGCGGCGCTGGCCGCGGAGCTGACCGGGCTGGAAAGCCGGCCGGTGTCCGACTTCCGCGACCTGAGCGCACCCGCCGAGGCCATCGCGATGCGCGCCGCGGAACTGGACGCGCCGGAACTGGTGCAGCGGGCACGGCTGCTTGAGGTCGGCGTGTTGTTGCGGCTGGGCCGCTCGGCGGACGGCGGACGGCGCGCCCACCAGATCCTCGCCTGGGCGCAGCAGCACGGCGACGCCTACCTGACCGCTCGCGCGCATCGCGAGTTGTGCGTCTTCTTCCGGCAGGTAGGCAGCCTGACCGACGCGCTGACGCACGCCCTGCAAGGGGTCGCGCACCTCGCCGATGCGGTGACCCCGTCGATTCGGGCACGGCATCTGATGTCGCTGGCCGTCGCACTGGACGACAACGGCTCGCACGCCGAGGCGCAGCGCCGATACGCCGAGGCACTGGACATCGCCGTCGCCACGGCCGACCACGACCTGACGCTGTGCCTGCTCAACAACATGGCCTACACCGCGTACGAGAACGGTGACGAAGGTGCGGCGACACGTCTGATCGGCCGGATGGAGGATGCCCGGTCCCGGCTGGAACGGCCGTTCAGCGCGAACGAGCTGGACACCATCGCGCGGGTGCATCTGATGGCGGGCCGGTACGCCGACGTCGAGACGGCCCTGCATCCGGTGCTGGACGCCGGGCAGTCGGCGCTGGTCAGCAACGAGGGCGACGCGCTCGCCGAATGCCTGCTGACCCTGACCGAGGCGCGCCGCGTGGCCGGAGACTTCCCGCAGGCCCAACTGGCCCTGGACGCCGCGGTGCGGATGTGCGAGGAGCGCGGGCTGCAGGGCGTGCGCACCCGGGCCCGCGAGGAGCAGGCCGTCCTGTACGCGTGCACCGGCCGGTTCCGGGAGGCGTACGAGGAACACCGCGCCTTCCACGCCGACGCCACCGCGCTGCACTGCATCCAGCGGGAGGCCCGCGCCGGGGCGTTGCAGGCGGTCTTCGAGGCGACGGAGGCCCGCCGCGCCAGCGAGCACTTCCGGGAGATGGCCCACCGGGACGCGCTGACCGGGCTGCACAATCGTCGCCACGTCAACGATCGGCTGCCCGCGCTGCTCGGCGACGCGGCGGCGCGGGACGCCCCGATCTCGGTGGCCATCCTGGACCTGGACCACTTCAAACAGATCAACGACACGCTGTCGCACAGCGTCGGGGACGAGGTGCTGCAGCAACTCGCCCGGCTGCTGGCCGAGGCAGCGACCGGATCGGAGATCGCGGCTCGTCTGGGTGGCGAGGAGTTCCTGCTGATCCTGCCGGACGTCGGCGCGGCGGAGGCGGTCGAGCGCTGCGAGCGGCTGCGCCGGCGCATCCGCGAGCACGACTGGACGCCGATCACCGGCGGTCTGCCGGTGACCACGAGCATCGGCGTGACCACCGCCGACTCCGGCCGCAGCAGCGTGTCGGCGCTGCTGTCCCAGGCCGACCGCAACCTCTATGCGGCCAAGCGGGACGGCCGGGACCGGGTGGTGCGTGATGCCGCGCCGGGGTTGATGTCCAACTCGACGAGCACCGGATAGTGATCGGAGGCATACTCCGTCTCGGCCCCGCGCAGCACCGTGACGCGCCGCACCCGGCGCGCGACGTCCGCGGTGCCGAGCACGTAGTCCAGCCGCATGCCGGAGAACTCGGCGCCGCCGCCCGCGGTGGTCGGCACGGTGCGGCCATCCCCCGATCCGGCCACCGTCCACAGATCGACCAGCCCGTCCGCGGCGAAGGCCGCCACGGCCCGCGTGTCGGCCCGGCCGTCCGGCCCGACGTGCCGTCCGCGGTACGCCGGTGCCAGGCGCTCGATGGTCGCGGTGTGGTCGGTGCGGGGCGCCAGTGAGTTGAGATCGCCGGCCAGCAGGGTCAGCCGGCGCGTGCCGCCGTAGCGCGCCGCCAGCCATCGCGCCTCACGCCGACGGCGCTCCGGGGAGAACGGATTCAGGTGGGTGCTGACCACAGTCAACGGTCCGGCGCCAGTGGGCACCACGGCCACCGACGCGGCGTGGTGCAGCCGCCAGCGCACGCGCGCATCGCCGGCGAGCCGCAACGGCGGCCGGGCCAGCACCGCCACCGGCTGGCCGAACACCGACGGGGCCAGGTGCGCGTGCATGCCCGCGGACGCGGCGAACCGCTGCATCCGCAGGCCACCGCGCCGGGCGAAGCCGCGCAGCTCCTGCAACGCCAGCAGATCCGGGCGATGGCGATGCACGACGGCGAGCACCGCGTCGAGCCGGTCCCCGCCGCCGTTCTTGATGTTCCAGGTCATCACCCGCACGCGGGCCTCCCCGCCGGGGCCGTGGCGGGCGCCTCCGCCTGCGGGCGCACCACCCACCAGAGCAGCCCCACCCAGCAGGCGGTGAGCAGGGCGGCGCCGAGCGCGTCGCTGGGATGATGCATGCCGCGGTACATCCGGGACACCGCCACGCCCACCGGCATGATCACCGCCAGCGCCACGAAGATCCACCGCCACCAGGCACGCACCCGGCCGGTGACCAGCAGCGCGATCGCCACCCACAGGCACAGCGTCGCCGCGATGTGCCCGGACGGGAACGAGGAGGTGGGCAGCGTGCCGTCCAGATGCTCGACATCCGGCCGGGGCCGCTGCACGGCGGCCGAGACGCACAGGAACAGGGTCAGTTCACCGAGCATGGTGAGCACCACGAACAACACCGGGCGCCACTGCCGCCAGACGGCCAGCGCGACCGGACAGAACACCAGGCAGACGGTCAGGATCGCGTGCGTGTCGCCGGCCTTGCTCCACGCGTACGAGAGGCGGTCGAGGGTGTCCGACCGGAAGCCCTGCAGCCAGCGCGGCACGGCGTTGTCGGCAGCGCCCAGCGGGGTCGGCTCGACGACGTGGGTCAGCAGGTAGCCGACCAGGTAGAGCAGGCCGAACGTGAGAACCCATCCGGTGACGATCTCGGCGCCCTTGACCCATGGGTGCGGCAGCAACCGGGTCTCGTCCGGCGCGGGCCTCAACTCCGGGGCGGCCTCCGGCTCCAATCCCTGCGGCAGCGGCCCGACCGGGTGACCGGCCTCGCGCCGCCAGAGCCGGAACGCGTACGCGGTCGCGCCCAGCCACGCCACGCCGAGCAACCATCCGGCCAGCACGTCGGACACGAAGTGCACGCCGAGCATCAGCCGGGTCAGCCCGACCGCCGCGATCACCAGCGCCGCCGCGGCGGCCGGCAGGGGCCGCCACCGCGCGCGCACGGCGGGCAGGAAGACCAGCACCAGGGAGCCGTAGACCACCATGGAGCCTAGGGCGTGCCCGCTCGGGAAGCTGTTGCCCGGCGCGCTGGCGACCGGCACGTCCACCACCGGCCGCAGCCGGCCGACGAGCGTCTTCACCGACGGGTCGAGCAGCAGCGCCCCCACTCCGGTGACCACCAGGTAGAGCGCGAGCCGGGTGCGCCGGCGCACCAGCAGCAGCATCACCGCGAACGCGACAAGCCAGATCATCACCGGCCGGCCGCCCGCGCGGGACACCAGGGTGGCGGTGTCCACCGCCCAGCGGCGCGGCGCAACGAGACGGTTGAGGCCGTCCGCCACGCCGGTGTCGAGATCTTGCAGGGGTGTCCAGTGCCAGCGGACGAGCAGCAGCAGGAGGCCGAACCCGAGGCCGGCCGCGACCACCGCCAGCAGGCCCAGCACGCTGCGCTCGGCGAAATGCCGCAGCGGCGCCCAGCCGGCGCGTTCCCGCAACCGGCCGTCGCGTTCCGGGCCGTCGCGTTCCGGGCCGGCGTGTTCCCGGCCGGCGTGTTCCCGGCCGGCGTGTTCCGGGCTGGCGTCCGTGGCCGTGCGCTGCTCGGTGACCATCGGGGACTCGCTTCCGTCGGTGGTCCGCCGGGTTTACCCCGAGGCGTCCGGCGTCACACGCTCGTCGTCGCCGCAGGGCCGCCAGCGGTCATGCAGCGCGGGCCGGGACACCCCGACGCGCTGCGCCTCCAACTGGGCGGCGAACGCGATGCCCAGGAACAAGGCGATGCCGGTGAGGTTGGCCCAGAGCAGCAACGCCATCACCGCGGTCAGCGGGCCGTAGGTGGCGCCGAACGCGTCGCTGAACCGGACATATCCGGCAAGCAGCAGGCTGGCCAGCCACCATAGCACTGTGGACACCGCGGCGCCGAACAGCAGCCAGGACAGTCCCGGCTGGCGGCGTCGCGGCGACTGCTCGAACAACAGGCCCACGGCGAACACGATCAGCACCAGGCTGACCGGCCAGCGCACCACGTCCCATGTGGTGCGCATCCCGTCGCTCCAGCCGAAATGCTCGGCCGCCGAGTCACCGGCGGGCCGGCCGGCCACCAGCAGCAGGAAACCGGCCAGGGCGGGCAGTCCGGCCACCACCGCCAGCACCGCTGCGCGCACGTACTTGGGGAACACCGGACGGTCCCGCTCCACGCCGTAGATCCGGTTCGCGCCCCGCTCGATCTGCGCCATCGCGCTGGTCAGCGCCACCAGGCCGGTGATCAGACCGAGCACCAGCGCCAGCTCGCCGGCGTCCTCGTCGACGGCGTCCGAGAGCAGGTCCCGCACCAGCGGTTCACTGGCGCCGGGCGTGAGCGCCACCACCGAATCGGCGACCACCTGGCCGCCCTCCTCGGCGCCCAGATCGGCGGCCAGGCCGCTGAGCGCGATCAGGAACGGGACCAGGGCCAGGCACAGTTGCAGCGCGAGCGCCCGAGCGTGGCTGAAGCCGTCGCCGTACCGGAAACGCACGAAGGCGTCCCGCAGCAGCGGCCACCGGCCGTAGTGGCGCAGCGCGTGGAAGGCGTCGTCGGCGGACAACTCGTCGCCGGACATGGTCTGTGTCTCGGGCACCGGCTCCGTGGAGCTCACAGCTGACCCGCGCGCGCCCGAATCTTCTCGGCGGCCCGCCGCGCGCTCTCGCTGTCGTAGGCCAGGTCCGGATCGCCGGCCGGTTGCGGCACGCACAGCAGCAGCGCCCGCGGCCGCACCTGGATCTTCAGTCGCTTGCCGGGGTCGATCAGGTCGCCGTCGAGCTGGCGGGGCTGCACGCGATTGCTGATGATCTCCACACGCTCCGCGCTGAACGTCTCCATCAGGGGCACCCGCTTGCGGCGGCGGATCACCGCCCACCCGAGCCGCGCCCAGTGCCCGAGGCTGTTCGGGCTGAGCACCGCGACGTCGAGCTTGCCGTCGTCCGGCTCGGCGTCCTGCAGCAGCCGCACACCACCCTGCAACCGACCCACATTGCCCACGATGACCGTGCGTGGCCGTCGGGGCATCGGCGGGCCGTCGTCCACCACGATCCGCACCCGCATCGGCCGGTCACGCAGATATTTGATCGCCCCGCCGAGGTACGCCAGCCAGCCGATCCGCTTCTTCGCCGCCTCGGAGGTGCCCTCCAGCATCTGCGCGTCGAAGCCCATCCCGGCCATCACCGCGAAGCAGCGGTCGTCGACCATGCCGACGTCGATGCGCTTGCGACCGCCCTCCAGCGCCACCTGCACGCCGGTGGCGGCGTCGGTGGCCAGGCCCAGGTTGGCGGCGAGCAGGTTGCCGGTGCCGGCGGGCAGCACCGCCATGGCCACGTCGGAGCCGGCAAGCGCGGTGACGCAGGCCATCACCGTGCCGTCCCCGCCGCAGGCGAAGACGACCTCGGCGCCGTCCTCGCGAGCCTGGGCGGCCATGCCCCGGCCCGGGTCCTCCGGCGTGGTCTCCAGCCAGGCCGGTTCCGGCCAACCGGCGTCGGAGAGCCCGCCGCAGATCAGGCGGCGCAGCATGTCCATGTCGGGCACCTTGACGGGATTCACCACAACGGCAGAACGAGGTCCGGTCACGCGGCCAGTCTGCCCGAGACAGATCACGGCGGCATGTCGGGCGCTCGCCAGGGGTATCGGACGACGATGAACGAGCTGACCTGCGCCCGGCCCGGAGCGCCCACAGCGTACCGTGAAGCCGTGAGACAGCGATCCCGGTGGACCGGCACGCTCGGTCGCCGGCGACCCGGCCGACCGTCATGAGCGCGACGAGTGTGACCTGGTGGGGGCACAGCACGTCATGGCTGAGCGACTCGGGCGTCCAGCTCCTCACCGACCCGCTGCTGACCAATCGCCTGGCGCACCTGCGCCGGATGGCCGGCCCGACGCCGAGCCTGCCCGGCGCGCCGGACGCGGTTCTGCTGTCGCACCTGCACGCCGACCACTTCCACTTGCCGTCGCTGCGCGCGGTCCCGGGTGAGCCGTGCCTGGTGGTGCCGCGCGGCGCGGCCGGGCTGGTGGCCGACGGGCTGGGCCGGTCCTACGCGCGACGCTGCGTGGAGCTGGCGCCGGGCGAGGAGACCAGCGTCGGCGCGGTCCGGGTGCGGGCGGTGAAGGCGGCCCACCCCGGCGGACGTGGTCCCTGGTCACGACGCAACGCGACGGCGGTCGGCTTCGTGGTGGAGGGCGCGGCCCGGACCTGGTACGCCGGTGACACCGGACTGTTCGACGAGATGACCGACCTGGCGCCGCTGGACCTGGCGCTGATCCCGGTCGGCGGTTGGGGCCCGTCGCTGCACACCCACGAGCACCTGGACGCGGTGCAGGCGGCCGAGGCGCTGCACCGGGTCAAGGCAACGTGGGCGGTGCCGGTGCACTACGGCACCTTCTGGCCGGCCGGCATGAGCCGGGTGCGCCGGCACATGTTCCACACGCCCGGGGACACCTTCGCCGAGCACGCCGCCGTCGTCGCGCCGGACTCCCGGGTCCGGGTGTTGCGGCACGGTGACACGCTCACCATTGAGGTGCCGGCGGCGGACGGCGTCGAGCGCCGCGACCTGCCCGGGAGAGAGCCTTCGTGATCGATCAGCTCGGCACGCTCGGTTGGCTGTTCCTGGTGGTGTCGTTCGGCGCGATCGTACCGATCGTGCCGACCGGGGCCGCGGTCAGCGGAGCAGCCGCGCTCACCTTCCACGAGCACCCGCTGATGATCGTGTTCGTGGTGGCGGCCGGCGCCGCCGGCGCGTACCTGGGCGACCTGGTGATGTATGCGATGTGCCGCGCCGGGGGTGAACAGCTCGCCCGGCGGCTGCGCTGGTTGCGGGACGAGGAACGCCTGAGCGCCGTGAAGGAGCGGCTGAACCGCAGCCAGGTTCCGGTCCTGCTGATGTCCCGGCTGATCCCGGGTGGCCGGGTGCCGGTGCTGCTGGCCGCGGCGTTCCTGGGCATGTCGTGGCGGACCTTCGTGATCGCCAACCTTCCGGCGTGCGCGCTGTGGTCGACCGTCTATGCGGGCATCGGCGTGGCCGGCGGGTCGATCTTCCCGGAGCCCTGGGAGGGCGTGGTTGCCGCAGTGATCCTCATCCTGGTGGTCAACCAGGCGGTGAACTGGTGGAACAAGCGCCGCGAGGCCGTCGAGGAGCCTTCCGGCACTCCGGAATCCGCCTAATATTCCAGGACTTTCCGGGTCATCTTCGCGACCTTCTCCACCACTCCGATGCCGCCGTCCATGGTCGTGTGATCGTGCGAGAGCACCGCGATCGAGACGTCCACATCGTCGCCGGTGATCCGCCCGACGCTGTTGACGATCCAGCGTCCGCCCTCGCTGGAGCGCGGCAGCCAGCCGTTCTTCACGGTGAACTTCTCGCCGGTGGCCGCCGCTGCGGGCACACCCCAGTCCTGGTCCTTCTCCACGGTGCTCATCAGGTCGTACGCCAGGTCGCGTGAGTCGGCGTCCAACGGCCCGTCCGTGTCGACGAGCGCGGCGAGCAACCGCACCTGATCGTCGACAGTGGTCCGGGTCAGGCCCCAGGAGCTGCTCACCTTCGTCTGTTTGAGTCCCAGGCGCTTGTTGCAGGCGGCGACGGCCGAGGACCGGCCCAGCCGGGAGAACAGCGACGTGGTCGCGTCGTTGTCGCTGGCCCTGATCATGCGCTTGGCCAGGGACAGCTCGCTGGACGTCAGGTCCCGGTCGTCGTCCTGGGCGGTGAGCAGCAGGCAGGCCAGCACCTGCACCTTGACCACGCTGGCGGTCTCGTATTTCTCGCTCCCCCGGAAGGAATAGTCCTGCCCGGTGTTGCGGTCCAGCACCGCGACCGAGAACTCCGGAACCGACTCGGCGTACTCGGTGAGGGCGGTGGTCAGCTCCTTCTCCTTCTTGGCGCGCTCGATCGCGGCCAACTCCTCCGGGCTGGGCCCGGTCGGCGAAGGTGAGGCGGAGGGCACCTCGGCGAAATTGCCCGCCAGCGGAAGGGAACCGGCACCGTCGTCACTCATCATGCCGACCCCCACCAGGGCGGTACCGCCCAGCACGCCGACGGCGGCCAGGGCCAGAATCCCGTTTCGCTTCCAGTGCACCCATGCATAGTGCCGTGCCGAACCCGGTGGATGCCTCCCGGATCCGAAGTCCGCGCAAACTCCGCCGACGAGATCGACCCATTGCATGATCGTTCTCACGGTCGGTGAGCCGGCGCGGGAAGCTGCGGCCGGGGCGCAGAATGGTGCACATGGCCTTTCTCCCGTCGCCTTCCGCCCTCGTCGAGCTCGGCCGGTACGCCGTCGGGCAGGCGGTGGAGACCGTCGCATCGGTCGCCACGATCCCGGTCCGCGCGGCCGGCTTGCTCGGCCAGGCAGAGCTGATAGTGAATCGAATCACAGTAACCGTAGACACCGCGGAGGCGCTGATCCGGCGCATCGAGTCGATCACGGCGGCGGCCGAGGAGACGGTCGCCGAAGCCCGCGCGATCACCGCGGAAGCCACCGCGGTCGCGGGCGCCGCCGCCGGGGTGGTGCAGCGCGCCGAGGCGACCGCCGACGGGGCAACCGCCGTGGTCCGCCGGGCCGCCGCCGCGACCGACCAGGCGGCGGGACTGCTCGACGCGTACGCGGACACGCTGTCCAAGGCGGCCCCGCTGGCTCAGCGCTTCGTCGAGGAGCTCTCGCCGGACGAGGTCACCGCGGCCATCCGCATGGTGGACGAGCTGCCGAAACTGCGCACCCACCTCAGCGAGGACGTGCTGCCGCTGCTCGGCAAGCTCGACCAGGTCGGCCCGGATCTGCACGCCCTGCTGGAGGTGACCCGGGATCTGCACCTGGCCATCGCCGGGCTGCCCGGCCTGCGCATGCTGCGCCGGCGCGGTGAGGAGCGGGTGGACGACGACGCGGCGGCCGGCCGCTAGACCCTGGCGACGCGCCGCATCCCAGCACGACGGCGCCCAGCACGACGGCGGGCCCCACCCGATCCTCGGGTGGGGCCCGCCGTCGTCGCGGGGGGCCTCGACGACCGGGGTCGCCGGTCGCCAGGGTCGATCAGAAGACGGACACGCCGTACACGCTCAGCGGCTCGGTGACCGGCTGGAAGAAGGTCGTGCCGCCGGAGCTGCAGTTGCCGCTGCCGCCCGAGGTCAGACCCAGGGCCGAGGTGCCCGAGTAGAGCGAGCCGCCGCTGTCGCCGGGCTCGGCGCACACGGTGGTCTGGATCAGGCCGGAGACCCGGCCCTCGGAGTAGTTGACCGTGGCGTTGAGCGCGGTGACCCGGCCGGAGTGAATGCCGGTGGTGGAGCCGCGCCGGTACACGGTCTCGCCGACCGACGGGGTGCGGGCCGAGGTGATGTCCTGCGAGCCGACCGCGCCGGACTTGGTGATCGAGCTGTTGGTGTACCGCACGATGCCGTAGTCGTTGCCCGGGAAGCTGGTGCCGGCCCGGGTGCCCAGCGTGGTCGAGCCGTTGGTCCACGTCGAGCCGATGTTGGTGCAGTGCCCGGCGGTCAGGAAGTAGTACGTGCTGCCGCTGCGCACGTTGAAGCCGAGCGAGCACCGCGCGCTGCTGGTGTAGATGGCGTCGCCGCCGCTGATCGTGGTGCTGATGGTGCCGGGGGCGGTCTGCATCCGGGCGGCCGAGCCGAGGCCGGCGACGAGCGCCTTGACCGCGGCCAGCTTCGCGCCGGAGACGGTGCTGTCCACGGTCACCACGACCTGGTTGCCGACCGGGTCGACGGCGAAGGAGGTGCCGGGGGTCGTCAGCTTCGCCGCGAGGGCGTCGTTGGCCGCAGCCAGCACCGCGCCGGAACGCGCGACGTATCGGGGAGTCGCGCCGGCGGCGCTCACCGACTTGGCGGCGGCCGCGTCGGTGACGTTGACGACGACCTTTCCGGCCGCGTCGATGTAGCTGCCCGCGCTGACCGCGCCGAGCTGCTTGTCCAGCTTGGCGGCGAGGGCGATGGGGGCTGCGGGGTCAGCGGATGCGCTCGGGGCCGCCGCGGCGGATGACGCCGCGAAACCGCTGCCCACGAGGATGCCGACGGCCAGGCCGACGATCGGTCGGCGAAGCTTCCGGTTGAGCACGGGATCCTCCCAGGGGGATGGTGTGCGCCGTGACAGGCGCACCATTGGCTCGAAGTATTTACAATTTTCGATCCCGACTCAAGGGTGTCCGCCCCCGCCCGATCACCACCGCACAAGCCTTCTCTAGGGGTGCTGAGCTGCGGTTTCACGGCTTACATAACACCGGGCTATCACCGATTCGGGATGCCCGCCGACGCCACCGCGGAGGCGGCTACTCGCCGACCGCGAGGGTGTAGGCACGATTCACTCGGTGCGGGACGAAGTCGGTGAACCGGATCAGCACCCGGCCGGTGCCCGCCTCGATAGGCGTGCCGGACAGGTAACCGGCGCCCGAGAGGCGCAGTCCCTCGGGCAACGTTCCGGACGCCACGCTCCACGTACCCCGCCGGGTGGCCGCGAGCCGCAGCCGGGCCCGGTACGGCTCCCCCACCGACGCGGCCGGCAGGGACACCGTCCGGATGACCGGCCGGCGCGGCGGCGGCGGGACGAACAGCAGCCGGTTCGGCGAGCCGGCGCCCCGGTTGACCACCCGGCCCACGGTCGCCCCGCGCACCAGGTACGCGGAGACCTCGGCGGGCGTGTACGCCGGGTACGCGTCCAGCACGAGCGCCGCGGCGCCCGCCACGTGCGGCGCGGCCATGGATGTTCCGCTGAGCACGGCACGCGACGAGTCGCCGCTGCGCCACGCCGACCAGATGCCCACGCCGGGGGCGAACAGGTCCACTGCCGGTCCCCAGTTCGACCAGTTAGCGCGCCGGTCGCGGACGTCGGTGGCGCCCACCGTGATCGCCGCGCGCACACCGGCGGGGCTGTAGTAGCGGGCGTCGTCGGCGCTGTTGCCGGCCGCCACCACGTACGTGACGCCGCTGCTGATCGAGGTGCGCACCGCCGCGTCGAGAGCGGGCGACACGAACCCGCCGAGGCTCATGTTGGCGACCGCCGGCTTGATCGCGTGCCGGGTCACCCAGTCGACGCCGTCCAGCACGTCCGACAGGTATCCCTCACCGGCGCAGTCCAGCACCCGCACGGCCACCAGGCGCACCTGCTTGGCGACGCCGTACCGCCGCCCGCCGAGGGTGGCCGCGACGTGCGTGCCGTGTCCGTTGCAGTCGGCGGCGGCGCTGTCGTGGCCGGCGAAGTCGTAGCCGTACGAGGCACGGCCCTGGAACTCGTCGTGCCCGATCCGGATGCCGGTGTCGATCACGTACGCGTGCACCGCGCTGCCGTCGTCGGTCGGCGTGTAGCTGCGCGACAGGGCACGCGAACGCTGGTCGATGCGGTCCAGGTTCCACGTCGCGCCGCGCTGCACGGTCTCGATGCGTACGCGCTGGTCCGGCTCCACGGCCGCGACGGCGGGATCGGCCGCGACCCGGCGCGCCTCGGTGGCGGTCATCCGTACGGCGAGCGCGGGCACGCTGCGGTAGGTCTTGACGATGTGCCCGGCCGTGAGCACCTTCCCGGCGACCGCGTCGGCGGCGACCGCCGAGCGACCGGCGGTGGCCGCCACGGACAGGGTCACGATGTAGCGGCCGGGCGTCGCGCCCGCGGCGGCCGGTGCGGGCACCGCGAGCGCGGCGGCGATCAGGCCGAGGACCACCGCCGCCGCGGTGCGGCTGGTCGGCCGGGGGACGGTGCGCATGTGGTGGCCCTTCAGCCGTATCGATCCCTACGGCCGCCCAGTTCGGCCACGACCGGTCCGATCTGAGGCGAGCCGGGTGGTCATTCGCGCGATGAGCACGACGAACGGTCTCCCGTGCCGGACCGGTGGTGGGGCTGCCGCCCGGGTGCCGGGGCGAGTAGCCTGTCCTCGAAGTCAGGCCGGGGATCCGCCGCCACGGGTCCTCGGTCTTACTTGTCCGGCCGCCATCGGTAAAGTCCGCCCGTGCTGCACATGCGGATCATCGTCCCGCCGGACCGCACCGCACGCCTGGCGCAGATCCTCGCCGACAGTGACGCGGTGACCAACGTGGCCGTGGTGCCCGGCGCCGCCCGCGAACCGGACGGCGACCTGGTGTTCTGTGACGTCGTCCGGGAGGGTGCCAGCGGCGTCATCGACCGGCTGGGCGACCTGGACATCCAGCGCGACGGCGCGATCATGCTGGAACACGTCGACATCGCCTTGTCCGCCTCGGTGGACCGCGCCGAACGGCTGGTGCCCGGACTGGGCGTGGACGCGGTGGTGTGGCAGGAGATCGAGCACAACACCGGCGAGGAGAGCACGCTGTCCGGCGCGTTCCTCACCTTCATGATCGTCGCGACCGTGGTGGCCGCCATCGGTGTGCTGCGCGACCTGCCGATCCTGATCGTCGGCGCGATGGCCGCCGGCCCGGACTACGGCCCGCTGGCCGGGCTGTGCGTGGGCCTGGTGCGGCGCCGTCCCCGGCTGGCCCGGCGAGCGCTTGTCGCGCTGGTGGCCGGGTTCTCGGCGGCTGCGGCGGTGACCGTGCTGGCCACCTGGCTGCTGGATGCGATCGGGGTGGTGGACCGCTCGATGCTGCTGGCTCCCCGGCCGCTGACCAGTTTCATCTGGCAGCCGGACGCGTTGAGCTGGGTGGTGGGCGTGCTCGCCGGCATCGCCGGGATGCTGTCGTTGACCTCGGCCAAGTCGACCACGCTGGTCGGGGTGCTCATCTCGGTCACCACGATTCCAGCGGCGGGGAACGCGGCCGTGGCGCTGGCCTACGGGGTGCCCGACGAGGCGGCCGGTTCGGCGCTGCAACTGGTGATCAACCTCGCGGCGATCGTGCTCGCCGGGGTGGCGACCCTGCTCGTCCAGCGCCTGGTGTGGCGACGCGGTCACCGCGGTGCCGACGAGCATTGAGGCACGCCGGGCGATCAGGTGGTGTTGCTGCGAGACTCTCCCCAGGCGGCGTTGCGCGGACCCGGCCGGACAGCGAGACGCAGCCGAGACCGACAGATGGGTAGGGTCCGATCGTGATCAGTCTGGGCACCTGGCCGACACCCCTGGAACCGGCGCCGCGATTGGCCGCCGCGCTCGGCATCGGCGAATTGTGGATCAAACGCGACGACCTCACCGGACTCGGTGGCGGTGGCAACAAAGTGCGCAAACTGCAGTTTTTGTGCGCGGAGGCGCTGCGGGCCGGCGCCACCACGCTGATCACCGTGGGGGCGCCGCAGAGCAACCACGCCCGCCTCACCGCCGCGGCGGCCGCCCGGCTCGGCTTGCGGTCGGTCCTGGTGCTGCACGGCGAACCGCCGTCGCGGCTGAGCGGCAACCTGGTGCTCGACCATCTGGCCGGAGCGCAGGTGGTGTGGAACGCGGACCCGGAGGCCATCGCGGACAGCCTGCGGGCCACCGGCGACCGGCCACACGTCATTCCGCTCGGCGGGTCGACGCCGTCGTCGGTGCAGGCCTATGTGGACTGCGCGCGAGAGATCACCGAGCAACTGCCGAACGTCGACCAGGTGGTGACGGCGGTCGGGTCCGGCGGCACCATGGCGGGGCTGGTGACCGGGCTCGGCCCCGAACGGGTGCTGGGCGTGGACACCGGCGCGTTACCCGATCCGTGCGCCGCGATCGCCGCCCTGGCACCCGGCGTGCCCGCAGACCGGCTCGCCATCGACCGTGGCCAGGTCGGACCGGGCTATCACGATTTCACCGAACGTGTCCGGGACGCGCTGAAACTGGCTGCCCGCACCGAGGGGCTCTTCCTCGACCCCACCTACACCGGCCGGGCGTTGGCCGGGCTGATCGCCGCGGGACCCCACCGGGGCCGGGTGGTCTTCCTGCACACCGGGGGGCTGCCCGGACTGTTCGGCCACCCCCAGCTCTAGGCCGCATTCGTCGTCCCGGTCGAGCCGTCAGCGCCGCACGTCCACGAACGACATGTCGTCCAGTTCGGACGTCGACGGCAGCCCCTCGCAGTCGCCCGGCACGGTCACCGCGAAGGCGCCCGCCGCCACCGCCTGGCGCAACCGGTCCGGCGCCGCCCACCCGGCCAGACGCGCCGCGAGGTAGCCGGCGACGAACGCGTCGCCCGCACCAACCGGGTCCACCACGGTCACCGGGAGGGCGGGCAGCTTCGCCGGCACGCCGTCCAGGAGCGCGGTGCACCCCCGCGCGCCGTCCTTCACCACGACCTCGACAGGCCCCAGGGCGGCCAGCGCCGCCGGCAGATCCGTGCCCGCGGCGCCCACGATCAGCTCCGCCTCGTCCGGGCCGGCGAACAGCACGTCCGCGCGCGTGGCCAGGTCACGCAGCACCGGGGCGGCGTCGAACCGGGACCACAGTTTGCTGCGGTAGTTGAGGTCGAAGGACACCGCCACCCCGCTCGCGCGGGCGGTCTCGGCCGCATGGAACACCGCGGCCCGCGCCGAGTCGCTCAGCGCCGGGGTGATCCCGGTGAGGTGCAACAGCGACGCGCCGGCCAGGTCGCTCGGGATGTCCGCCGGAGTCAGACGGGAACCCGCCGATCCGGCGCGGTGATAGTCGACCTGCATGGTCTCGCCGGTGCGGCGGTGCTTCACCATCAGACCGGTGAAGGATTCGTCGCGGATGTCCATGGTGTGCACGCCCTCGGCGCGCAGCCGACGGGCGATCATGTCACCGGTCGCGTCGCTGCCGAGCCGGCCCAGCCAGGTCGCGGCGCCACCCAGCCGGGTCACCCCGATGGCCACATTGGACTCGGCACCCCCGATGCCGAAGCCGAACGAGGCGACGTGCTCGATCCGGCCGATCGCCAGCGCACCGAACAGCCCCATCGTCTCGCCGACGGTGAACAGCGAGCTCATGAGCGCGCGTACGCGACCGCGTCGACCGCGCGGCGGGCCCGCTCGGCCAACTCCGTAAGGCTTCCGCCGCGCGCCGCGTCCTGCAGAAGCGGGCCGCCCAGCCCCACCGCGGAAGCCCCAGCCTGCAACCAGGCCGCGATGTCGGCGATCTCGACCCCTCCGGTCGGCATCACTCGCAGGTCCGGCAGCGGCCCTCGCAGATCCTTCAGGTACGCCGGTCCGAGCCCGCCCGCGGGAAACAACTTGACCAGCGGTGCGGCGGCACGATGCGCGGTGAGCATCTCGGTCGGGGTGAAGGCGCCCGGATAGAACGGCACGTCGCCGGCAGCCTCGATCATCTGAGCCAGCCGATCGGCCACCGGTGAGACCAGGAACGCCGCACCGGCGTCCCGCGCCGCCTTGGCGTCGTCCGGGGTGAGCACCGTGCCGGCACCGACCACCGCGCTCGGCGGGAGCTGGCGGCGCAGCCCGGCCAGCGCGTCCATGGCGCCGCGGGAGGTCAGCGTGACTTCGATCGCCGTGACGCCGGCGCCGACCAGCACGTCGGCCACGGCGGCGAACGCATCGGCGGACGGCGCACGCAGAACCGCGACGACGCCGCTGCGGATGATGGCTGAGGTCACTGAGTCCGGCATGACCACCATCCTGCGGGACATCGCCGCCGATGACGAGCCCGCGCCGGTCAGCGGGCCGCGTGCGGCTCCTTCTCCGGGACCTCGGCGATGCGCGCCGGGCGGCGCAGGGTGATCAGCCGGGTCCGTCCGAAACCGGTCAGCACGGCCGGCGGCTGCGGCGTGATCTCCAGCTCCTCGCGCGCCGCGGCCTCGAACTCCTGCAGCACCAACGGCACCTGGGCGAGCAACTCCCGGCCGTGCTTCTCCGGATCCACCCCCGGCACCGCCGCCGGTTTGCCCGTCTCGTGCAGCTTCTCCAGCAGCAGGTGGGCGGCCAGCGCGGCGCTGCGCACCGGCCCCGAGGCGAGCAGGCGCACCCGCATCAGCGCCGGGCCCACTTCGTCCAGGTATGCCATCGGGTCGGGCTGCCGACCACGCGCGGCGTACCCCGTGCGCAACCGGTAGACGACGCGGTCGAAGGCGGCCATCAGCTCGGTGTACGCGGACATCCGTTCCTCGTACCACCGCCGGGTCTTGCGCACCCGGCCGCGCGCGTAGTCGTTGCGCGCCGACACGATCATCGCAGTCCCGGCTCCGGCCAGGGCGAACACGGCGGCGATGAGGGGCAGCCCCCACCACGGGATCTCAGACACCCGCTAACCGTAGCGATGCCCGGCACGCGACTCACCGGCGTGGGGAACATCGTGACCGGTCTGCCGCCGGGTCGCCGACTCGATCGCGCTCAGTGCCGCATCCGTCACGGCGACCGCGCTCATCGCGGCGCCGCGTCGGTGGCACGCCTCGGTCCGGGCGCCCAGCCGTTCGGCCACCGCGGCGCGGGCGCGGGCCAGCCGCGCCGCCTGCGCCGGGAACGCGGCCGAGGGTGGCAGCGCCGCATCCACCAGCGCGGCGGTCTCGTCCTCCCCCACCCGCGCCAGCAGCACGATCAGATTGCGCAACGCGTTGCTCTGCAGGGTGGTGTTGCCGGCCCGCCGCCACAGCCGCAACACCTCGCGGAAGCTGGCGAGGGCCGGCGCCGGATCACCGTGGCGGCTGCGAATGGCCACTGCGGCCGTCTGCGAAGCGCCCCGGAACAGCCTGTCGTCCACTTCCCGAGCGAGGTGGTCCGCCTCGCTGAGCAGGACCAACGCCTCCTCCGGCCGGGTGTCCGCGAGCGCCTCTCCCAGTGCGTAACGGGCCTCGGCCATGGCACTGGGATTGGCACAGTCGTCGGCGATCTGCCGCGCGCGCTCCGCCTCCGCGACCGCCGCGGCCACAGACCCGGTCCAGGCGAGCACCAGCGCCGCGCCGCAGAGCCCGGACACCCGCACTGCCGGTACGGCCGAGCCGGCCATCGCCCGGTAGTGCGCCAGCGCCACCGGAGCGTCACACGACACCAGCGCCACGTCGCCGAGCACCTCGTGCGCTGCCGAGGACTCTCCGGCTCGGGCCGCGAGGTCCCGGGCCGTCGTGAGGTCACCGCGTCCCCATTCATGGGTCGCCGCCGCGGCCAGCGCCACCGAGCGCCGCGGATGGCCGGCCACCGGCACGGCATCGTGCCCCCAGGCCAGCACTTCGTACTGCTGGCAGTGATAGCCGTATCGGTACATTGCCGCGGCCAAGCGCACGACGAGGCCGGGGTCGCGAAGCGTACGGGCGCGGCGCAGGTCCGGCAGCAGATCGTCGAACTCGCGCACCGCCGCTGCCTGGTCCGGGCCGTGCATGCGTACGTCCAGGTCCTCGGCGGCGGCGACCACCGCGACGGCGTGCCTGGCCCGGATGCGATCCCCGTCGCCGGAGCCGGCCCGTCCCGCGCTCGCGGCCTGCGGACCAGCCGTGTCCGGCCCAGCCGTGCCCGGCCCAGCCGCGCCCGGCCGTTCGGTGTCTGGAGAGTCCAATCGTTGCGCGGCCAGCATCCGCACCGTTTCCAGCAGACGGTATCGGTGCGGGCCGTGCCGCACCACCAGGGAACGCTCGATCAGCGATGCCAGCAGGGGCGCGACCCGGCCGCGGGACACCGGTTCGACAGCGACCACCTGCTCGGCCAGCGACATCGTGAACGAGCCGCCGAACACCGAGAGCCGGCGCAGCACCACCGCCTCCGACGCCGGCAACAGGCGGTATGACCACTCCGCCACCGCGCGCAGCGTGCGATGCCGCGCGGCGCCCGTGCGCCGACCGCGATCGAGCAGGTCGAGCCGGTCGTCCAGGCGGTCCCGGACGGCCTCGACACCGAGCACGGCCGCCTGGGTAGCGGCCAATTCGATGGCCAGCGGCAGGCCGTCCAGCGCGGTGACGATCTCGGCCGGTGCGGAGTCGTCGTCCCCGCCGGGACAGCGGTCGTGAAACAGCCGTACGCCATCGGCGGTGGGCATCGGACCTAAGGTCAGCACCGCCTCGCCGTCCACCCGCAGACGTTCCTGGCTGGTCACCACCACGCGTACGCCCGCGACGAGCAACGCCTCGGCCACCGCGGCCACGGCGGTCAGCACGTGCTCGCAGTTGTCCAGCACCACCGGCGCGGCAAGGCGCGCCGCGGCACGTGCCAGCGCCGGCGGCGGATCGTCCCGTGGCCCCAGCCGCGCGCCGAGCACCACGGCGGCGGCCTGCACGAACTCCCGGCCGTCGCGGACGTCGGCGGCGTCCACCCATGCGGTCCGCCCGGACGCACCGGTCGTCTCGGCCACCAGCCGGGTCTTGCCCACTCCGCCCGGCCCCACCACGCTGACCAGGCCCGGCTCGCGCAACAGCGCGGCCAGTTGCGCCTTCTCGGCGACCCGCCCCACGAAGGAAGAGAACCGCAACGGCACCGTGCTGCGGAACTCCCCGCCGCCGTCCGGACGGCCGGCGCGCTCCGGGGCGCCGCCACGCAGAATCTCCGCCTGGAGCCGACGCACCCGGGGTGATGGATCCACGCCGAGCCGCTCCACCACCGCTTCGCAGTGCCGGCGCAGCGCCGCGGCGGCGTCGGCGATGGAGCCGGACGCGACCAACGACTGGGCCAGCGCCACCGCACCGGCCTCCCAGCAGGGGTCGGCATGCACTTCGGTGCGCAGCGCCACCGAGTCCGACCCGGATGCGACAACCGCGCGGTACATTTCGGTCAGCCGCACCGCCCACTCGCGGAACGGGCTGTCCGGGAACTCCCGCAACGGCGGACCGCGCCACAGTTCCAGCGCGGCGGCATGCTCGCCGCGGCGCACCAGCCGTTCGAACTGGCCCGCGTCGACGTCGGCCGTCAGGCGATATCCGGCCGGATCCAGCACGATCGCCCCGGACGACCGGAGCACGCCGCGCAGCCGGGCGATGTGCGACTGCAGGCTGTTACGCGCCGAGGCGGGCGGATCATCCGGCCAAACGGCATCGACCAGGTCGGCAACCGCGACCGGGCGCCCGGCGTGCATCGCCAGCGCGGCGAGCACGGTGCGCTGGCGCGTGCTGCGCACCACCACCGGCCCGGTGGGATCGCGCACCTCGAAGGGCCCCAGCAGCCGGACCAACACGCCCTGACACTACGGCAGGTCGGTGCCGCACCGGGTCCACCATCGGGACGGATGTCAGTGCGGGTCGCCGGCCGGGCCGAAGGCGGTCAGGAAATGGTCCCGGAACTGGTCCATCCGCCACACCGGAGCGTCCCGGCCGGGCTTCAGCCCGTCCTGCCATCCCCATCCGTCGATCCGCTTCAGCACCGCCGGATCGTGGGCGACGAGCGTCACCGGAACGTCCCGGCTGGCGTTCTCGCCGGTGACGATCGGCGCGGGCTGGTGGTCGCCGAGGAACACCACCACGGTGTCCGGCGTGCCGTACGTGGTCAGCCAGGACACCAGGCTCTGCACCGAATAGCCGATCGACCGGGCGTACGCGGAACGGATCTTGGCGTGGTCCTTCCACACCGAACCGGCCTTCTCCTGGTTCGCCACCATCGGGCCGTACAGCGAGCCGTCACCGATCGTGTCCCAGTCGACCATGCGCGGCACCGGCGCCCACGGCGTGTGGCTGGAGGTGAACGTGACCTCGGACAGCGTCGGCGCGTGCTGCGCCCGGCCCAGCTCGGCGCGCTGCAGCGCCTCCAGGACGAACTGGTCGGGCATGGTGGACCAGCTAAAGCTCGGACCGCGGTAACCCATCGTGTGCGAGTCGTAGACCTTGTCGTAGCCGTAGAACTCGGCCTCCGGCCACGCGTACGTGACACCGGGTTCGAAGCCGACGGTGCGGAACCCGGCCCGGCCGAAGGACCGGGTGAGGGTGAACCGGTCGCCGGAGACGAGGCTGCGGTACCGCTGTTCGTTGTCGATCCACACACCGGACAGGAACGTGGAGTGCGCCAGCCAGCTACCGCCGCCGGCGGTGGGCGAGGTGAGATATCCGCTGCGCGCGGTGTATCCGGCCGCGGTGAGCTGCCGCGTCCCGGCGTCCAGCACCGGAGCGACCTCGGCGGCCAGCCCGCGGTCGTCGATCGCGCTGCGGCCGTAGCTCTCCACGAAGGCCACCACCACGTCCTTGCCGCGCAGGCCGGTCAGCAACTGGTCGCCGGGCACGTCGCGGAACCGGTCCTGAGCCACCTCCGTGGCGAAGGCGTCCCGGTCGCGGATGTCCTCCGGAATCTTCAGGGCGGTGTCGTAGGCCAGGTCCGCCGCGGCCGAGGAGGCCACCCAGACGCCGGGGATGAAGGTGGCGCTCAACGCCACCACGGCGACATAGGCGGCGGCGACCGCGGCGACCGACCCGGCCGCCGCCTTGCGGTGCCGGGCCGCCAGAGCGGTCAGCCGCATCACCGCGAAGGTGATGGCGAGCACCAGTCCCACCGCGAGCAGAACGGCCAGGATCACCGCGCCGATCGCACCGGGCAGGCCGAACGAGTCCTTGACGAACCGGTAGCCGTCGGCGAACAGCGGCCAGTCCAGAACCGGGTCGAATCGCCTGGCGAGGACCGCGAAGAAGCCCATGTCGATCAGCTTGATCACGGTCAGCAGGCCGAGCAGGGCACCGAGCACCACCGCCGCCGGGCGGCGGACCCGCCGGGGCAGAACCAGCAGGATGGCGATCACGATCACCCCGTCGATCGGCACCCGGACGAAGGCCGCCGGGAGATACGAGCCGGCCGGCAGCCGGCTGACCTGGTCCGGGGTGACCAGGGCGAGGAAGACCAGCAGCGCGGCCAGGACGGTGGTGACGATCGCGGCTGCGCGACGCACGCGTCCCCCTTTCGCCTCGGACGGGTTCGCCTCGGACGGGTTCGCCTCGGACGGGTTCGCCTCGGACACGTTCGCCTCGGACACGACGGTCTTCCTCTCCCGGACGGTTCCCCCGCGCGCCCGGAGGGGAAGCGCCCACCGCGGCACGGCGCCCACGACGGGCACAGAGGGTGGTACGCCCGAAGCGCCGGAACGGTTCAGCGCGGCCGCGAGAGTCGTATCACCGAAGCCGATAGAACCGCCAGATGTCGTGCGGGATGTCCACGACCTCGGGAGCCGCGAAACCGGCTTCCCGCGCCCAGCCGAGCAGCGTGGGCGCGCGCAGCACAGTGCCGTTGGCGGACTCGGTCCCTTCGGCCCGGGTGGCCGGCAGGCAATGCAGCACACTGAACGCGTATTGCAGCCGCTCCATCTCTGCGGCGGGCACGGCGAACTCGTCGGCCACCAGCTCGTCGCCCACGAAGACGCTGCCGCCCTCGGTCAGCGCGGCCCGCGCTGCGGACAGCACGGCGACCGGATCGGCCATGTCGTGCAGCGCTTCGAAGATGGTGACCAGGTCCGCCGGACCGTGCCGGCCCGAAGCGTCGCCCACGGTGAAACTCACCCGGTCGGCGACGCCCGCCGCGGCTGCCGTCTTGCGGGCTTCCACGATTGACGCCTCGTCCAGGTCGACGCCGCGCACGGTGATCGACGGATAGGCGCGGGCCAGGGCCACCGATGAATGCCCGAGACCGCAGCCCAGGTCGAGCACGTGCGCCGGGCCGCACCGCAGCGTCCGGTCGATGTCCGGTACGGCCGGAAGCCACTGCGCGGTGAGCTGATGGATGAACATCGGCCGGTTGAACGCGGCGATGCCGTGCCGAAGGTGGTGCCCGAAGTCCGCGTACGGGACGCCGGCGCCGGTGCGGAACGCCGCGACGACCGCGGGGGTGGTCAGCCCGACCCCGAGCGCGAACTGGCCGGCGGTGCCCAGGTAGGCGGCGTCGCCCTCGTCGAGCAGCACCGCCGCGTGCTCCTCCGGCAGGGTGAAGGCCGGTCCGGGATGCACCGCCAGCAGCCCTGCGGCGGCCTGCTGTTCCAGCCATTCGCGGGCATACCGGCGGTCGATGCCGGTGGCCTCGGCCAGCTCCGCCGCGGTCCGGGCGCAGCCGCGCAGCGCGTCGTAAAGCCCGAGCTGGCGGCCCAGTTCGCAGGTGAGCAGTTCGACGGCGCCGAGCAGGCTGTCCAACAGCCGCTGGGCGAGCAGGTCACGGGAGTACTCGGTAGTGGTCATGCGGCCACCGTCCCCGGCGGTGCGTGCAGCACGCGTGCAGAGGGCCTGCCGGTCGGATGTCGCGGGCGGCCGTCCGGGTCAGCCGGCCGTCGCGGTGTCCCGGCGCAACCAGTCCTCCAGGCGGGCGGGCGGCTCCGGCTTGCCGTAGAACCATCCCTGCACCAGGTCGCAGTCCTGTGCCCGGAGCCAGTCGCGTTGCACCGCGGTCTCCACGCCCTCGGCGACCACACGCTGGCCCATGGCGTGGGTCATCGCCAGCACCGCGCGCACGATCGGCTCGTTGGTCGAGTCGTCCTCACCGACACCGGCCACGAACGAGCGGTCGATCTTGACGATGCCGACGGGCAGCCGGTGCAGGTAGCTGAGCGAGGAGTAGCCGGTGCCGAAATCGTCCACGCACAGCGTCACCCCGAGATCGCGCAACTCGTTCAGGGTCTGCAGCGCGGTGTCCACGTCCTCCATCACGCCGGACTCGGTGATCTCCAGCCACAGCGCCTCGGGCGGCAGACCCGTCTCGGCCAGCGTGTCGCGCACCGTACGCACGAGCGCGCCGCCGCGCAGTTGACGGACCGACACGTTGACCGAGACGTGCAGGCGGCGCGCGCCGTCCGGCCGCCGCTCGGTCCAGCGGACCAGCTCGCGGACCGCATCGCGGAGCAGCCACGCGCCGACCTCCACGATCAGGCCGGTCTCCTCGGCGATCGGGATGAAGTCCATCGGCGAGACGAAGCCCAGTTCCGGCGACTGCCACCGCATCAGCGCCTCGAAACCGTCCAGCTCGTCGGATTCCAGGTCGACGATCGGCTGGTAGTACACGGCCAGTTCGCCGCGGTCGAGCGCGCCGCGCAACGCCTGCTCCAGCCGGACCCGGTCGCGGACCCGGTCGCGCAGCGAGGTGTCGAACAGGGCGTACCCGTTGCGCCCCGAACCCTTGGCCTTGTACATGGCGGTGTCCGCGTCCCGGATGAGTTCCAGGGCCTGGGTTCCGCCCACGGCCTTCGCGACGCCGATCGACGCGGAGATCACCACACTGCCCACGCTCAGGTCGAACGGCCGGGCGAGCGCGGCGAGCACCCGGTCGGCCAGCGACTCGGCGACCCGGGAATGCGACCGGCTGGACAGGGCGATGACGAACTCGTCCCCGCCGATGCGGCACACCAGATCACCCTCTCGCACATGCCCGGCGAGCCGGCCGGCGACCTGGCAGAGCAGTTCGTCGCCGACCCGGTGTCCCCAGTGGTCGTTGACCATCTTGAACCGGTCCAGGTCGATGAAGAGCAGACTGATCTCCTGCTCCTCGGTCGCCGCACGCTCGCCCCAGGCGGCCACCGTCTCGGCGAGCAGCTCACGATTGGGCAGATCGGTGAGCACGTCATGGGTGGCACGGTGGCGAGACGCCCGTTCGGCCTGCGCCCGCGAGTTGTTGGAGCGCACCACCCGGACGAAGACCGTGACGATCAGCAACACGCACAGCACCGCCCGGACCAGGCTGTCCAGCAGGCTGCTCGGGGGCAGGAACGCGGTGAGCGCCTGCGGCAGGATGACCAGCAGGGCGATGGCGGTGATCCGGAACGGGTTGAGCCGGCGCACCTCGATCGACTGCGCTTCGGTGAGCGTGCGCATGGACGGATGCAGCGTCGCCGCGCCGAACACCGCCAGCGACGCCATGAACAGCACATCGATGAGGTGCATCGGGACGTCGGCCAGTTGCCCGTCGCTCAGCGCGTACAGGGTGTCGCCGGTGAACATCAGCCCGGAGCCGCCGAGCAGCAGCCACAACGACGGCGCCCGCGCCCCGCCGGCCAGGGCCAGTTGCGTCACCAAGACCAGCAGCATCACGTCGATGACCGGGAAGAACAGGTTGGTGATGTAGACCAGGGTCTCGTTGCCGGGCCCGAGCGCCGGCACGATCAGCAGGGTCCAGACGCCGTACGCGCTGGTCAGGCCGACCAGCAGCGCGTCGGTCCCGGCCGGGTCGTCCTCGACCGCCCGGCGGCGGCGCAGCATCTGCGCGTACGCCCAGGCCTGCGCCGCGTACGCGGGAAGAACCATCAGGTTCGGGATGAGCGCGACCGCGCCCGGCGGGGACGCATCCGCGCCCGGCACCACCAGGCGCACCACCACGGCGCCGATGAACAGCGTCGCCGCGACGATCATCGCCCACCAGGGGGCACGGCAGCCGGGGATCGCATTGCGGCGCGTGCCGCGGATCAGCGCCCAGAAACTCCCGACCACGATCACCGCGGTCGCCGACGTCTGCAGCCACAGCGGCCCGATCGTCAGGGCCAGCACCGCGACCGCCATCACCCCGAGGAACAGCAGCGTCTCGCGCCGCCGCAGCGGCGGCGGTGCGGGCGATACCGCGGGCGCGGCACGTTCCCGGTGCACCGGTGGGGCGAGTGTCACGTCCTCCCCATCGGCACGTTCACCGCCAGACTTACCACTAAGCGCGGAAAAGCCGGAACCGAGCGGTTACGCCGGAGTTTCGGTGAATTGCCACGAGGGCCAGGCGGCATCTGCGAGGCTGCGGTGCATCCGCGTGACGGCTGGTACCACCGGGACGAGCCGGACCGCGGCCGAAGGCTCGGCCTCGCCGGTCATCCGGCCGGGCGGCCCGGACCGTCACTCGGGGGGACACGTGCACCTGAACCGGACACTCACCCGTACGCTTGTCGTGCTGACCGGCATCGCGCTCGCGGTTCCTGGCGTCGTCACGCCACGACCGGCCACGGCCTACGCCGCTCCCGCCGATGCCCCCGGGCTGCAGACCGTGGCCCTCGCGCAGGTCTCCGGCGCGGCGGCGGCCACCGCATCCGGCACCGTGGCGCCGCGCACCACCCAACCGTTCAGCCTGATCGGTGCCACTTGGACCGACCCGGCGGCGAAGCCGCCCGGCACCATCCGGGTGCGCACCCGCTCGGCCGTCACCGGGGCCTGGAGCGCGTGGCGGACCCTTGACGCGGACGAGCCGGACGCGGCCGAACCCGGCACCGAGCCGGACGGCCGGCGCGGTGGCACCGACCCGGTCTGGGTGGGCGATTCCGACGGCGTCGCGGCCCAGGTGATCACCGCGCCGGGGCGCACCGGCACCTTGCCCGATGGGATGCGGCTCGACCTGATCAACCCGGCCGCGCCGGAGCCCGCCGCGGCCGGCGGGGCGACCGGTCCCGGCGTCACCGCGGCACCACGGGCGGCGACCCAGGCCGCGCCGTCGGCCCGCGCCGCGTCGCGCGCCCGGCCCCTGCCACCGATGGTCACCCGGGCGGGCTGGGGCGCCGACGAGTCGATCGTCAAGGGCGAGCCGCAGTACACCAGCGACGTCAAGGTGATCTTCGTACACCACACGGCGGGCAGCAACAACTACGGCTGCGCGCAGTCGGCCGCCATCATCCGTGGCATCCAGCGCTATCACGTCCACAGCAAGGGCTGGAACGACATCGGCTACAACTTCCTGGTCGACAAGTGCGGCACCCTCTTCGAAGGCCGCGGCGGCGGCGCGGACCAGCCGGTGCTCGGCGCGCACACCCTCGGCTTCAACTCGCACAGCGCGGCGATCGCGGTGATCGGCGACTACACCTCCATCGGCGCCCCGGCATCCGTCCGCGCGATGATCGCCCGGGTGGCCGCCTGGAAACTGGGCACCTACGGCACCACCGCGGCCGGCACCGTCACCCTGGTCTCCAGCGGCAGCGACCGGTACGCCGAAGGCCACGCCGCCGTGCTGAACCGCATCTCCGGCCACCGCGACACGGGGTACACCGCGTGCCCGGGGACCACGCTGTACGGCCAGCTCGGCTCGATCCGCTCCCTCGCGGCGGCGGCGCCGGCCGGTCTGCGGCTGTCCCGCATCGGGGGCGCGGCGAAGGGCTCGTCGGCGTACTACACCCGCGGCACCATCGCGCCGCACTGGACCATCGGCACGTCGACGACCATGCTGTGGCGTTTCGACGTGCTCGTCGACGGTCGGCTCGCGACGTCCACGCCCGCCGCACACCGCACCACCACCCTGCGCCTGACGCCGGGCCGGCACACCATCACCGTACGGGCGGTGGGGTTGAACGGGATCTCCCGCAGCTTCGCCCGAGTGGTGGTGGCCGACACCACCGCACCGGAGTTCACCGCCGGGCCGGTGGCCGCCCTGGCCACCGGATCGTTGCAGAGCCGGGTGCCGGTGCGGCTCGGCTGGCGGGCCGCCGACGCCGGCGAACTGGCGTCACAGGCCCTCATCGAGCCGGACGGCGTACGCCTGTCGGGCACCGCAACGCGGCTGGCGACCACGATGCCCGCCGGTCACGCGACCACCTTCACCCTGCGCGCCAACGACGAAGCGGGCAACGCGGGCTTCGGCTCGGTGACCCGCACCGCCTCGGTGGCCGCGGAAAGTGACGCGGCCCGGACCGGCTCGTGGCGCACCTTGCGGAGCACGGCGTTCCTGGCCGGCCAGGCATTCCACAGCACCACTCGCAACTCGACGCTGACCTGGCGATTCACCGGCCGAGCGGCGGCCCTGGCGGTAAGCCGCACGGGGGTGTCCGGCCGAGTCAAGATGTACGTGGACGGCAGCTACGTGGGTGTTGTCGACTTGCGGGCGCGGGGCGTGCAGAACCGGCGGTCGGCGTGGGTGACCTATTGGGGCAGCAGCGGCCGGCACACCGTGCGGGTAGCGGTCGAGGGCAGCGCGGGACGTCCGGGCGTGGTGATCGACGGACTCGTCATCTTGCGATGAATTGGTTTGGGCACCCGCATTCCTCGGGTATGAGCGCGCCGGTCATACCGATATCGAGGAGTTCAGATGTCCATACAGGGTCTCTTCTATCTCATCGCGGTCATTCTTCTCGTGCTGGCGGCACTGCCGATCGGTACCCGCGGAGTGTCGCTCGCGCTGCTGGGCGCCGCGTTCGCGCTGCTCGGCTACTCGTGGAACACCATCACCGGCTGACCCCGCCGGCAGGTGCGGCCGGTGCCGGCGCGTCCGATGCCGGCACCGGGCCGGTCAGCCGCCCAGCGCCCGGCGGTAGACCACGGCCTGCCACGGGCCGATCGTCAGGTCGGGTCCGCTCGTCAGGTCGGGTCCGATCATCAGGTCGCCGGACGGCGCCGCGGTGTTGGTCAGCACCAGCTCGGACGCGGCCCACTCCGCGGCGTCGTCCAGTTCCGCCTTCACCGTGTCCGCCGAGAAGTTGCCGATCACCAGCAACCGGGTGTCGCCGAGCGTACGGGTGAAGGCGTACAGCCGCTCATCGTCCGGCAGTAGCATGCGGAAGTCGCCGTGCGCCACCACGGGTTCGGTGTGCCGCAGTTCGATCAGCTTGCGGTAATGGTGATAGACCGAGTCCGGGTCGGCCACCGCAGCCATCGCGTTGATCTCTTTGTGGTTCGGATTGACCGCCAGCCAGGGCATGCCAGTGGTGAAGCCCGCCTGGGCCGAGCCGTCCCATTGCATGGGGGTGCGCGCGTTGTCGCGACCCCGTGCTCGCAGCACCGTCAGCACGTCCTCGGGATCACGGCCCTCCTCGGTGACCGCCTGCGCGTACTGGCCGAGCGCCTCGATGTCGCGGAAGTCGTGAATGGACTCGAACGGCGCGTTCGTCATGCCGAGTTCTTCACCTTGATAGACGTACGGCGTGCCGCGGTGCAGATGCAGCACGGTGGCGAGCATCTTCGCGGATTCCACGCGGAACTGTCCGTCGTCGCCGAAGCGGGACACCACCCGGGGCTGGTCGTGATTGTTCCAATAGAGGCTGTTCCATCCGGTGTCCGCCAGGCCCGCCTGCCAGCGGCCGAGGATGCCCTTGAGTTTGGTCAACCGCAACGGCTCCAGCCGCCACGGGTCCGGCCCGCGGTCGACCCAGACATGGTCGAATTGGAAGACCATGTCGACCTCCGCCCGCGCCGGGTCGGTGTAGAGGCGAGCCTCGTCCACGGTGACGCCGGGCATCTCGCCGACGGTCAGCAGCGCATCGCGCCCGGCGAAGACCTTCTCGTGCATCTCGTGCAGAAACTCATGCATGCGGGGGCCGTCGATGTAGGCGGCGGAGCCGTCCGCGTACGAGAAACCGGGCCGTTGCGGACCGTCGGGCAGGGCCGGGTCCTTGGAGATGTAGTTGATGACGTCCATCCGGAACCCGTCCACGCCCCGGTCGAGCCACCAGCGCATCATCTCGTGCACCGCGGCGCGCACGTCCGGGTTCTCCCAGTTGAGGTCGGGCTGTTTGCGGGAGAACAGGTGCAGGTAGTACTCCCCGCTTTCCGCGTCGTACTCCCAGGCCGGGCCGCCGAAGGTGGCACCCCAGTTGGTGGGTTCCGCACCGGGCGTGCCGGGGGTCATGCCCGAGCGCGCCGGGCGCCACCAGTACCAGTCGCGCCGCGGGTCGGTGGTCGAGGACCGGCTCGCGGCGAACCACGGATGCTCGTCCGAGGTGTGGTTGACCACCAGGTCCATGATCAGCTTCATGCCGCGCTCGTGCACCCCGGCGAGCAGGTCGTCGAAGACCGCCAGCGAGCCGAAGACCGGGTCGATGTCGCGGTAGTCGCTGATGTCGTAGCCGTTGTCGTCCTGGGGTGAGGGATAGACCGGCGACAGCCACAGCACGTCCACGCCCAGCCCGGCCAGGTAGTCCAGATGCGCGATGATGCCGCGCAGGTCACCCATGCCGTCGCCGTCGGAGTCGGCGAAGCTGCGGGGATAGATCTGGTACACCACCGCGTTCTTCCACCACGAATCCGTCATGGCACCTTCTTTAACACGCGAACCGGACGCTCAAACGAGGATCACCGTCGCATACTGATTGCGAGTTTTCGGCCGATACGGGGGTTTTCCGATGAGAGTCGCGCTGCTGGGGCCCATCGCCTGGCGTACGCCGCCGGTGCACTACGGCCCGTGGGAGCTGATCACCAGCCTGCTTGCCGAGGGGCTGACCGAGCGGGGTGTCGACGTGACGCTGTTCGCCACGCTGGACTCGCTCACCAAGGCCGAGCTGGACGGCGTGGTGCCCGCCGGCTACGAGGAGGATCCGCGGATCGACGGCCGCGTGTGGGAGGCGATCCACGTCGCGCACGCGCTGCGCCGCTCGGCGGAATTCGACCTGGTGCACAACCATCTGGACTGGCTGCCGCTGGCCTTCTCGGAACACTGCCGGGCGCCGATGCTCACCACCGTGCACGGATTCTCCGGCCCGGCCATCCTTCCCGCGTACGCACGGTCACGCTCGTCGTTCGTGTCGATCTCGGACAGCGACCGGGCACCCGAGCTGGACTACGTCGGCACGGTCTACCACGGTGTGGACTTCGGCGGGCTGCCCTTCGACCCGCGCGGCGGTGACGACCTGGTGGCGTTCGGCCGCATCCATCCGGACAAGGGCACGCACGTGGCGATCGAGATCGCCCGGCGCGCCGGCCGGCGGTTGATCCTCTGCGGAATCGTGCAGGACCGGCGTTACTTCGCCGAGCGGGTGGAGCCGCACATCGACGACGACCGCGTGGTCTATCACGGCTCGGTCGGGCCGGAGCAGCGTGCGCGGGTGCTCGGCGGCGCGGCGGCGCTGCTGCATCCGATCTCCTTCGCGGAACCGTTCGGGCTGTCCGTGGTGGAGGCGATGGCGTGCGGGACGCCCGTAGTCGCGTACCGGAAGGGATCCATGCCGGAGGTTGTCGACGAGGGAATCACCGGGCATCTGGTGGACACTGTCGACCAGGCGGTGGCGGCGGTCGCCCGGGTCGGCGGCATCGACCGGCAGCGGTGCCGACAGCGGGCCCGGGACCGTTTCGGCGCGGACCGCATGGTCGAGGACTACCTGAGCATTTACCGCAAACTCGGCCGCTGATCAGACCTTTTTGCTACGGTCGAAATGTGAATTAGTCGTTAATCGTCACATTTATCTGCACTGGAGTGATGTGCGGATTTTGCGCTGCGGGGAGGCAGCCGCCGAGCAGAAGGGACTGTCATGCCTGCGACGTACGGCTTTCTCAGCACCTACCCACCCACGCAATGCGGGCTGGCAACCTTCAACGCCGCCCTGGGCACGCATCTCAACGCGGGGTCCGGGCGTAGCGGCGTGGTGCGCCTGCTGGCCGGCGACGACAAGGGTGGCTTGACCGTCGACCGCAGCGCCCCGCGCGTGGTGCACACCTGGCCGACCGACCGGCCCGACGGATGGGTGGCCGCCGCCAACGCCCTGAACCGCTTCGACGTGGTGATCGTGCAGCACGAGTACGGGATCTACCCGGGTGACGCCGGTCAGGAGGTGCTGCCGCTGCTGCGCGCGGTCAAGGCGCCCACCATCGTCGTGCTGCACACCGTGCTGAGCACCCCGGACCCGCTGCAGCGCTCGGTGCTGGAACGGGTGGTGGCCGCCGCGGACGCCGTGGTCACCATGACCGACACCGCGCGGCAGCGGCTGACCGACCACTACCACGTCGACCCGTCCAAGATCTCGGTGATCCCGCACGGCGCCGCCGGTCACTGCGGAGCTCCGCGCGACCGCAACGCCCGGCCGCACCTGCTCACCTGGGGACTGCTCGGGCCGGGCAAGGGCATCGAGTGGGCGCTGCGCGCCGTGGCCCTGCTCGGCGACCTGGATCCGGCACCGGTGTACACGATCGCCGGCCGCACCCATCCCAAGGTGCTGGAGCAGCAGGGCGACCGCTACCGGGAGTCGCTGCGGGAGCTGGCCGCCGACCTGGGCGTGACCGACCGGGTGCGCTGGGAGGACTCCTACATGGAGCAGTCCGAGCTGAACCGGCTGATCCGTTCGGCGGACCTGGTGGTGTTGCCCTACGACTCCACCGAGCAGGTCACCTCGGGTGTGCTGATCGAGGCGGTGGGCGCCGGGGTGCCGGTGGTGGCCACCGAGTTCCCGCACGCCGTGGAGCTGCTCAGCGACGGGCCGGGCATGCTGGTGCCGCATCAGGCGCCCGAGGTGATGGCGGCGGGCATCCGCCGGATGCTGGACGACCGCGACACCACCGGGCGACTCAGCCGGATCACGGCCGGGCCGACGCTGCGCTGGCCGGCCGTCGCGGCGCGATACCAGGCACTGGCGCAGCGGCTGCTGGGGGCGCGGGAGCACACCGCGCGGCGGGCCGGCACGCGAGTTTCCGCATGAGCGCCGGGGCGAGCGACCGCACCGAGCGCAGCGCGCCAGGTCTCCGGCTCGTCGCCCCGCCGGCGCGGCTCGCCGACGCGCCCGCACCGGGCTGGGCGCACATCGCCCGGCTCTCCGACGACGTGGGGTTGCTTGAGCATGCGCGCCACGCCATCGCCCGGCGCGAGCACGGCTACTGCGTCGACGACGTGTCACGCGGCCTGCTGGTGGCGGCCCGGGAAACGCAACCCACCGCGCAGGTGGTCCGGCTGGCCGAGCGGTATCTCGCGTTTCTCACCCACGCCCAGGGCGCGGACGGCGGTTTCCGCAACCGGCTCGGCTATGACCGCCGGTGGCTCGACGAGCCGTCCACCGGCGACTGGTGGGGGCGGGCGCTGTGGGGCCTGGGCACCGCGGCGGCCCGCAGCACCGTGCCCTGGATCCGGCGTGCGGCGCGGGAGGCGTTCGAGCTCGGCGCCCGGCAGCGATCGGCGTGGTCGCGGGCGATGGCCTTCGCCGGTCTGGGCGCCGCCGAGGTGCTGCGCGCGCACCCTCGCGACGCCGCCGCGGCGCACCTGCTGGCCGATGCGGCGACCGTGGTCGGCACGCCGGGCTCGGACCCGGCCTGGGTGTGGCCGGAACCGGACCTCACGTACGCGAATCCGGCCCTGGCCGAGGTGCTGATCGCCGCCGGTGATCTGCTCGGCGACGAGCCGCTGCTGGGCGACGGGCTGCGCATGCTCGACTGGCTGTGCGACATGCAGGACCATCACGGCCGGTTGTCGACCGTGCCGGTCGGGGGCTGGCGCCCCGGTGTCCCGCGGCACCGCTACGACCAGCAGCCGATCGAGGCGGCGGCCACCGCGGACGCCTGCGCCACCGCCGCGGCCGTCACCGGCGACGAACGCTGGGACGACGCGCTGATGCAGGCGATCAACTGGTTCCTCGGCGACAACGATGCCGGGACCGTCATGTACGACCCCCTCACGGGTGGCGGATATGACGGATTGAAGCCAGATGGTCCTAATGTGAACCAAGGTGCCGAATCCACTCTCGCTCTCCTCGCCACGCTGCAGCATGCGCGCCGGCTGGCGTCCCGAGGTGCGACACGACCCTCAGGTGGCCTAGCGTGACCGCAACCATGAACGAGCAAGAGCTCGCCACCCGGTTCGACATCACCCTCGCCCCGGACCCCCGTCGCGTGGTGATCAAACTCTTCGTGCCCGGAGAGGACGCGCAGTTGCCGTACAACCGCGCGTCCAGCCTCATCGAGCGGATCCTGCGGCTCGACGAGGACGAGATCGACCGGCTGCTGGCCGACGTCCGGGCTCGTTTCGCCGGCCGGCACCACGACCTGTGCGCGGTCTTCCAGCACCACTACGACCTGGTGCACCACCGGGTGCCCGCCGGGGTCGAGCTCTCCCCCGCCGCGCGCTCACTGATCGGCGCGTACTTCAGTCACGAGTTCTCCGTCGAGGCCGCGGCGCTGTGCAACCCGTCGATGGTCCCGCACCCCGACCAGAGCGGTCTGGAACCCGGCCAGTTGCGTGCCGCGGTCAGCCTGCGGCAGATCGGCGAGGGGCACATCTCCTCGATCGGCTTCTGCAGCGCCGTGCTCGGGCCCGGCGAGAGCATCCGGATCGAGGACCGCGACGGACCGCTGATGATCGGACACCGGGTCGGCGCCCGGCACCGCCGGGAACTGCTCGCCGCCGCCCTCACCGACGAGGACCTGGACAACGAGGCCTGCGCGTACGTCCTGGGTGAACTGCCGGAACGCTTCACCGACGAGGAGTTCGAGGAGGTCCTCGGGCACCTGCCGGCCGAGTTGACGGCCCGTGCCACCAGCGAGTCGACGCTGCAGACCATCCGCCGGGTGGTGGCCGGCGACTACGCGGTCACCTTCCCCGCCACCATCCCGTTGCACCAGCGGGTGCTCTGGCCCGCCACACCGGCCGAGAGCCACGGCATGGAGGACGCCCGCTTCGTCCAATTCACCGACGCCCAGGGGCGGCAGATCTACAAGGCCACCTACACCGCGTACGACGGGCGGCACATCGGCGGGCGCGAGATCCAGACCCGCGACCTGCGGCACTTCGAGGTCACCGCGCTGCGCGGCCCGGCGGCACGCAACAAGGGCCTGGCGCTGTTCCCCCGGCCGGTCAACGGCCGGCACGTCGCGCTCTGCCGCTCCGACGGCGAGACGCTGGGTCTGAGCATCCGCGACGACAAGTACCGCTGGGCGCCGCCCACGCCGTTGCTGCGGCCGCACCGCGGCTGGGACCTCATCCAGGTGGGCAACTGCGGATCGCCGCTGGAGACCGAGGCCGGGTGGCTGGTGCTGACCCACGGCGTGGGCCCGATGCGCCGATACGCGATCGGCGCGATGCTGCTCGACCTGGAGGACCCGGCGCGGGTGGTCGCGGACCTGCCGGACGGTCTACTGGACCCGGACGAGGTGGAACGCGAGGGCTACGTGCCGAACGTGCTCTACTCCTGCGGCGGTGTGCTGCACGAGGGCCGGTTGTGGCTGCCGTACGGCGCGAGCGACGTCCGGGTGGGCTTCGCGAGCTTCCCGCTGGACCGCCTGCTGAGCCGCATGCAGCCGGTCTGACTCTGCAGCAGTGCGCTGCTGCTCGAATCGCAGCGGGTCCGGGCGGCATGCCCGGACCCACCGGGTGGCGGCCAGATGACCACGCACCCTGCGGCCAGATGACCACGAACCCTGCGGCCAGATGACCACGCACCCTGCGGCCAGATGACCGTTGATCATGAAAATCAGCAATACTTGACCCGTGAACTACCTTGTCCCTCGACATGCGGTCTCAGTGGTCGGCGAGGCATTGGCCGACACCCGAGTTGTCCTCGTCAATGGCGCACGCCAGTCCGGCAAGAGCACTCTCACCAGGCTCGCCACCGCCGAACGGGCGAATACGACGGTGCGCCTTCTCGACGACCCGGCAACGTTGCAGGCTGCTCAAGATGATCCCGTGGGCTTCGTCGCGCACGATGGCCTCATGGTCATCGACGAGGTTCAGCTAGCACCGGACCTCTTGCGTGCGATCAAGCTGACCGTTGACCTCGATCCCCGGGCGGGGCAGTTCCTCCTGACGGGCTCGTCTCGCATTCTCGCGCTCCGTACGCTTCCCGATGCGCTCCCTGGGCGCATGGAGATCATCGAGATGTGGCCGTTCGCGCAGGGCGAGCGCGAGCGAGATCCCGACCGTTTCGTCGATGCCGCATTCAGGCTCGGGCCCGACCTCGTCCACTCCTCGGCGATGCACCGCAGGGAATACCTGGAACGCGCGGTTGCGGGGGGATTCCCCGAGGCGGTACGCCGCACACCGCGGCGACGGGCGGCCTTCTTCGACTCGTACCTTACGACCCTGATCGAACGCGATGTGCTCGACGTGTCCACCATCGAACGCCGCGGCGACATGCGCCGACTTCTCACGCTTCTCGCCGGCCGCACGGCGCACCTCTTGGTGCCTGGGGCGCTGGCGGGCCAGTCTGGCATCCCCCGCACCACGCTCGCTCGCTACCTTGAGTTGCTCACCTCGGTGTTCCTCACCAAGAGCATTCCTGCTTGGTCCTCCAACCTGACGCATCGCGCGGTTGGTACGCCGAAGCTCGCCTTCGTGGACACCGGCGTGGCCTGTCACCTGATCGGGCAGGATGCCGCACGGCTCGGCGAGCCCGGCGGCGCCGCCGGACCGATCATGGAGAATTTCGTCCTCATGGAGCTGGCGCGACAACTCACCTGGAGCGAGGAGCGCGCGACCCTCCATCATTACCGGACCAAGGACGGCATCGAGGTCGACGCGGTACTGGCGACCCCCGATGGACGAGTCGTCGGCGTCGAGGTGAAGGCCGGCGCCACCGTGCGCACCGAAGACCTGCGCGGGCTGCGGCATCTTGCCGAACGCGCGGGCGACCAGTTCGTCGCCGGCTACGTCCTCTACACCGGAACGCAGACTCTGCCGTTCGGCGACAAGATTCGTGCCGTGCCGATGAGTTCGCTGTGGCGCGCGACGCCGTGAGGCCGTTGCGGCTCAGACGCTGCCCACGACCACCCAGATGGTCAGGGCGGCCAGGAAGTCGCCGCGCTGCCCGGAGGCGGCCACCTCGGCGAACCAGGCGTCCCGCGTCCTCTCCGGCAGCGTCCACGCGGTTGGCGGCACCCGCGGGTTGAACATCGGAAGCACCACGCTGGCCGACTCCGGGGTGCCGAAAAAGCAGGTCACCGGCGTGGCACCGGGGTCGCGCACACCCGCGCGCACCAGCCTGCCGCGCAGCGTGCGGCCCATGTCGAACTGGGCGGCGGTGAGCCGGTCGCGCATCCGGCGCAGCATCATGTCGCTCAATCCGGCCGACAGACCGTCGAAGGCCAGCGAGCGCCAGTCGGTGTCGATCAGGCAGATCCGGCCACCCGGACGGGTCACCCGGATCATCTCGCCGATGGCGCCGTCCGGGTCGGTGAGGTGTTGCAGAACCCGCTCGCACCAGACCCCGTCGAAGTGGTCGTCCGGCAGGTCGAGGGCGGCCACATCGCCGGTCAGGTAGCGGACCGGGCCGCCGTCGTGCCGATGCCGCGCGACCTCGGTGGTGGCCGCCGAGTAGTCCAGCGCCACCACTTCGCCGTCACCGCCGACCCTCTCGCCGAGCATCCGGGCCACCTCGCCGACGCCGCTGCCCGCGTCCAGCAGCCGCTGTCCACGGCGCACGCCGAGCAGGTCGTTCGCCACGGCGCGAACGCGGCGGATCTCCGGATGCTGGTCCATGCCGAGCAGTCCGTCGATCAGCGTGGACGTCACCGGAGGGGGCATCCGGTCCAGGTCGGCGAACGGCGTGCGCTCGGCAGGAAGGGGATCCATCCGGCCATTCTGGGGCCGGGTGGGCCGGGGACCGGGTCCTCGTCACTCATCCGACAGCGGACGGCACGCAAGCCGCCGGAGTTCCGTCCCCCGTACGCGGACAGGTGTCACCCCTGCCGCCGCACACCGTCCAAGGCGATGGCGAGGACTCGTTCGCGTTGCTCCTCGTCGACGAAGCCGGCCGCGGTGATTCCGGAGACCAGCCGCAGCACGTCGTCGAAGCCCACATCGACGCGGGCCGCACCGGCCTTCTGCGCCCGTTCCAGCAGTGGCTCGCCGGCCGCGTACATCCGCTCCCGCGTGTCCCGGAAGGCCGCCGAGTCGCGGCTGAGCGCCTCGTAGATGGCCCGCTTGGTGGCCGCGTACCGGACGAATCGGCGCAGCCAGGTGCTCAGCGCCTGCCACGGCGCCAGCTCCGCGACATCCTCGGCGGCCCGGCACAACCGGTCGATCTCGCTCAGGTAGACCGCGTCGAACAGATCCTGGCGGGTGGGGAAGTTGCGATACAGCGTGCCGATCCCGACCCCGGCGCTGCGGGCGATGTCCTCCAGCGACGCCGTCGAGCCGTGCACGGCGAAGGCTTCGGCCGCCGCGGCCAGCAACGCGTCCCGGTTGCGGCGGGCGTCCGCGCGCAACGGCTTCTCTCCCGGCATGATCCTCCTCACAGTGAAGTGGAGGGGTGCCTCCGTTAATGTGGAGGCATGCCTCGACTTTACCTCTCGCCGCCTCGCCGCACCTTCGCGGTGCTGGCCGCGGCGGTGGCCGCATTCTCGCTGATGCAATCGCTCGTCACACCGGTACTCCCCACCATCCAACACGACCTGCACACCTCCGCCACCGCGGTGACCTGGGTGCTCACCGCCTGGCTGCTCGCCGCGTCGGTCGCCACGCCGCTGATGGGACGCGTCGGCGACATGATCGGCAAGGACCGCACCCTGCTCGCCGCGCTCGCTGCGATCGCCCTCGGCTGCCTGCTCGCCGCCGCTGCCCCGAACATCGGCGTACTGATCGCCGGCCGCGTCGTGCAGGGCGTGGGCAGCGCCGTCTTTCCGGTCTCCTTCGGCATCGTGCGGGACGAGATCCCGCCGCACCGGGTGCCCTCCGCGGTCGGCGTGCTCTCCGCGGTCATCGCCTCCGGGGGCGGCATCGGCATCGTGCTCGCCGGGCCCATCGTCGGCGCCCTGAACTGGCGCTGGCTGTTCTGGATCCCGATGGTCGTGGTGCTGCTGGTGGCCACGGCGGCGGCGCGCTTCGTGCCGCCCTCGCCGATCCGCTCCCCCGGCCGGATCAACTGGCTCGCCGCCTCGCTGCTGTCCGCCTGGCTGGTCGCCCTGTTGCTGCCGCTGAGTCAGGGCAGCACGTGGGGCTGGACCGACCCGGTCACGCTCGGGCTCTTCGGGCTCGCGGCGGCGCTGTGCGCGGCGTGGCTCACCGTCGAGGTCCGGTCCGTCAATCCACTCATCGACATGCGCATGATGCGGCTCGGCGGCGTCTGGACCACCAACCTGGCCGCGATGCTCTCCGGCGCCAGCATGTTCGGTGTCTACGCCTTCCTGCCCCGGCTGATGCAGACGCCGGCCGCTGGCGGGTACGGACTCGGCGCCAGCGTGACCCGCTCCGGGCTGATCATGCTGCCGATGCTGGTCACCATGGCGGTCGCCGGCTCGCTCAGCGGCCCGGCCGCCCGGTGGATCGGCAGCCGGGCACAACTCGCGCTCGGCGCCGCACTCAGTGCGCTGTCCTGCGCCTCATTCGCGATCCTGCACAACTCCGCCGTCCCGGTCGCCATCGCGGGCGGAGTCTTCGGCCTCGGCCTCGGCATGGTGTACGCCGCCATGATCAACCTGGTGGTGCAGAGCGTGCCCGCGGCGCAGACCGGCGTGGCCAGCGGCATGAACACCAACATCCGCACCATCGGGGCGGCCATGGGCACCGCCATGGTGAGCGCGGTGGTCACCGCACACCAGGGACCGGCGGGCCTGCCCGCCGAATCCGGTTACGTCACCGCGTTCACCCTGCTCGCCGCCTGCAGCACCGCCGCAGCCGCGGTGGCGCTCCTGGTGCCGCCGTCGCGACGCCGGCGCCCGTCGGCGCCACCGGCGACGGTGGGCGCCGCGCCGGCCGAACTCACCCCGGTCGAAGTCTGACCGCCGCCGTCCGGCCGAGACGGGCCCGCCCGGTCGTAGACTCGCCGCCATGACGATCATGTTGGGCCTGGTGGGCTACGGGTCGGGCGGCCGGACGTTCCACGCCCCGTTCATCGCCGCCGCCCCGGAGATCGACTTCGTCGGCGTGGTCACCACCTCCGGGCAGCGGCGCGCGCAGGCCGCCGAACGCGGGCTCACCACGTTCGACACCATCACGGACATCGCTGCGGCCGGAGCGCAGGCGGTGGCCATCTCCACTCCCGCGGCCACCCACGCCGAACTGGCCCTGCAGGCCATCGGCCTGGGCCTGGCCGTGGTGGTGGACAAGCCGTTCGCGCTCAACGCGGACACCGCGCAAGCGGTCGTCGCGGCCGCGGGTGGCGCGGGCACGGTGCTCAGCGTCTTCCAGAACCGACGCTGGGACGCCGATTTCCGCACCGTGCGCAAGCTGATCGCCGAGGGCGCGCTCGGCCAGGTGCGGCGCTTCGAGTCGCGTTTCGAGCGGTTCGCCCCCGACCGGCAACCCCCGGTGGCCGGCGGCGGCACCCTGCTGGACTTCGGATCGCACCTGGTGGATCAGGCGCTCACGCTGTTCGGGCCGGCCGCCCGGGTGCACGCCGAGATGTGTGGCGACGACGACCTGGACGACGACGTGTTCCTTGCCGTGCACCACGACAGCGGCGTCGAGTCGCACCTGTGGGGCAGTTGGCGGCAGGCCGCCCCCGGTCCGCGCCTGCGGGTCACCGGCACCACCGGCACCTACATCGTGGACGGCGTGGACGGCCAGGAGGCGGTGCTCAAGGCCGGAAAGGGGCCGGCCGATCTGGGCGAACGCTGGGGTGTGGAACCGGAACACGCCTGGGGACGGCTCTACCGTGGAGCCACCGGCGCCCCCGTGCGCAGCGAGCGCGGCCGGTGGGACGAGTTCTATCCGTCGTTCGCCGCGGCGGTCGCCGGCACCGCGCCGGTGCCGGTGGACCCGAGCGACGCGGTACGGGCGCTGGAGGTGCTGGACGCAGCCCGCCTCAGCGCCCGCACCGGCACGACGGTCACCCTGTAACGGCTGCGCAGGCGGTTCCGCGCCGCGGCACCACCCGCTCGATGAGGTATCGGTCGGCGATCCGCCGCATGCAGTCGCTCAGGCTGTACGCCCCGTGGCCCGCACCCTGATAGACCACCAGCACGCCCCGGTCGCCGAGCTGGCGTGCCACGTCGGTGGCCCAGTTCAGACCGGTGGCGGGGTCATGCCGCGCGTTGAGCAGGAGCAGCGGCACCGCGGTGCGCACCCGCAGGCGGTGCTGCGGGTTGGCCGGCGGCTGCGGCCATCCCAGGCACGTCGCCGGGGCGAAGACGGCCGCCGGGTACGGCAGGTCGGGCGCGACCACGGTGGCCCGGCGCACCTGGGCCGCATAGTCACGGTAGTCCCGCACCGGCAGCGACCAGTCACCGCAGAACGCCGCGTCGTTCAGCGGCGGCAGACCCCGGATGGCGCCCGACGGGTCGGCCATCGTCTCGGCAAGCCTCGCGTAGTCCGGATCCCGGGTGTCGCGCAGCAGGTTGACCACCAGGTCGAAGGGGGTCAGGCCGAGCGTGCCGGCCCGCGCCCGGGACAACAGGTCCGCCCAGACCGCGCGGACATCACGACCGTGCAGCGCGCACTCCGGGTGCGCGTCGCACCAGCCGACGAAGTCGTCGAAGGCGTCCTGCTGCGCCCACGCCTGGGTGCGCAGGAAACCGGCGGTGCCGACGACACCGTGATCGGTCACGCTCTCCAGCACCATGGCCCGGACACGGTTCGGGTACCGCTCGGCGTACTGCTCCCCCAGCACATTGCCGTACGAGCTGCCGTGGAAGGTCAGGGTCGACTCGCCGAGCGCGACGCGCAACGCCTCCAGATCGCGGACCGTGCCGGCCGTGTCGGCATGATCGAACACTGGCCCGGTCATCGCGCGGCACCGCGCCCACCGCCGACGGTTGTACGCCAGCCGGGCGTCGAAGTCGGCCTGACTGGTCAGCACCGGCGCCGGCTGCTCGCCCGGCGGATCCGGCGGGCAGACGACCGGATTGCTGCCACCGACGCCGCGCGGATCGAAGCTCAGGATGTCGAAACGCCGCCGGATGTCGTCCTGGAAACGGGTGGCGCCGCCGGTGACCCACCGCACCCCGGAATCGCCCGGGCCGCCCGGACCGAAGACCAGCGTGCCGATCCGCTCGGCCGGATCGGTGGCCGGGAGCCGGGCGACGGCGAGATCGAACGACGGCCCGCGCGGGTCCGCCCAGTCGGCGGGCAACCGCAACGAGGCGCACTGGGCGGCGGCGTTCGCCGCACACGACTGCCAGTCCAGGGTGGAGGGATCGGCGCGCGCCGGGGCGGCGGCCAGTGCGGTGGCGGACAGGAGGACGGCGGACACCGTCAGGGCAAACGAAGGCATGCGTTCGATGCTGGCAACGACCCCGGCCCGGCGGGATCCGGTCTTTCCCCGGACTTGTCCACTAAGGTCGCTCACGCGCGCGGACGCAGTTCCGGACCCACCACCCGCGCGGTGGCCATCAGGTCGGCGAAGCCCGGCGCGGACAGGTCCAGTCCCCCGGCGATCCAGCAGGGCGGCACGCCGGTGCCCTCGCCGGTCATCGCGGTCAGCACCTCGTCGGGGGTCAGGCCAGCGCGTTGCAGGGCGCTGATTTCGCGCCGGTTCACGCCCGGCACCAGCGGACCGTTGCCGAGATCGGTGCCGTACCGGACCGTTCCGCCACGCTCCAGGAACCGGCGAAGGTTCTCCAGCGCCACCCCGTGCTCCGCGGTGGCCCGCCCCCAGCCGTGCATGTCGAGCGTGCTGATCCAGGTCATGCCGGCCGCCACGGTCGACCGCAGCACCCCGGCGTCCAGCCGGTGCGTCCAGGGCGTGTGCGCCAACATGTCCGCGCCCGCCTCGACGGCGGCGGCCACCGTGCCCGGTCCTTCGGCGTGCACCACGACCGGCAGCCACCGTTCGCCGGACGCCGAGCCGCCGTGTGCGTGGTCCACCACCGCCCGCAGCACCGAACGATCCAGCATCGGCCCCCCGGTGTGCGCGGTCACCTTGATCAGCGTGGCGCCCGCGGCGCGGCACTGCGCCACCTCGTCGGCGGCCTGAGCCGGCGACGACAGCTCCCGCCAGCTCCCGGGCGCGGCCCAGGATCGGTCGGCGGGGTACCCGCCCGGCGCGGTCAGAAACGGCCCGGCCATCTCGACGAGCGGCAACGACGCCCCGGACACGGCCCGCTCGCGCAGGGCGGCGACCCGGTCGGGCACGCCGCCCAGATCCCACACCGCGGCGATGCCACCGGCCCGCACGGTCGCCAGGTCCACCAGATCGGAGTGCACGTGGGCGTCACACAGGCCGGGCAGCAGGGTTCCCGGAAGCGCTCGCACACCGGCGTCGTGCGGCACCCCGGCCGCCGGCACCGGGCCGTCCGCCACCCGCCCGTCGGCCAGGCACAACGCGGACCGGCCCAGCAGCCGGCCCTGCCACCACACCGACTCCGCCACCAGCCACCCGGTCATGCCGCGGGGTGTCTCGACCGCCTGGCCCGAGCCCGCGGAGCTCATGCCAGCGTCGCCTCGCCGTCCGCCTTCTCCAGCAGGTCACGCAACCGGCTCAGGCCCTGGTGCACCTCGACGAATCCGGTACTCAACGGTGCGGGGCCGACCCGGATGCCGTCCGGATGCCGGAAGTCCGGAATCACCCCGGCGGCCCACAGCGGCTCCAGCACCTGCTCGAAGCCGGGCCGACTCAACGTCACATGCCCGCCACGGGCCGCCGGGTCGCGAGAGGTGGCGAGCCGGACACCCAACGGCGCCAGCCACCGATCCGCGAAGTCCACGACGTACCCGGTCAGCAACTCCGACTTCGCGCGCACCGCATCGATCCCGGCCTCGGACAGCACGTCCAGGTTGGCGTGCAGCGGCACCATCGCCAGAATCGGCGGGGTGCCGCTGAGCAACGCACGAACCCCCGGCGCGAACTCGTGGACCGGCCCCATCTCGAACGACGCGCGATGGCCCATCCAGCCCCAGATCGGTTGCCGCAGCTCCGCCTGCAAGTCGGCCCGCAGGTAGGCGAACGCCGGTGCGCCCGGACCGCCGTTGAGGTATTTGTAGGTGCAGCCGACCGCGACGTCGACGCCCCACTCGTCCAGTCGCATCGGCACCGAGCCCACCGAATGGCTCAGATCCCACATCGCCAGCGCGCCCGCGTCGTGTGCGATCGCGGTGATCGCCGCCGCGTCGGCGAGCCATCCCGACCGGTACGCCACGTGGCTGAACAACACCAGCGCCGTGCGCTCGTCCACCGCGGCGGACACCTGCGCCGGGTGGATGCCGGTGTCCGGGTCGGTGTCGACCCACACCAGTTCCAGGCCCCGTTCCGCGGCGATGCCCTCCAGCACGTACCGGTCGGTCGGAAAATTGTCGGTGTCCAGAACCACCCGGCGCCGGCCCGGCCGGGCGTCCACCGCGGCGCGGGCGAGCTTATACAGCAACACCGTGGTGGAATCGGCGACCACCACCTGGCCGGGCGCCGCGCCCAGCGCGACCGTGCCGAGCCGGTCCCCGAGCCGCAGCGGCCACTCCAGCCAGCCGTCGGTCCAGCCACGGATGAGCCGCCCGCCCCACTGCCGGTGGATGAACTCGTCCATCAGCTCGGCCGTGGCCCGCAGCGGCCGCCCCAGCGAATTGCCGTCCAGATAGGACACCACGTCGCCGGGCAGGAACCGGTCGCGGAAGCCGGCCAGCGGGTCCGCGTCATCCAGCGCCACCGCGCGGTCCAGCATGTCGGTCACGGGCGCGCTCCGATCTCCGTACGCACCGCGTACAGCTCGGGGAAGAACGTCAAATCCAGCGCGGCGCGCAGGAAACTCACACCGCTGGAGCCGCCGGTGCCGCGCTTGACGCCGATCGTCCGCTCCACGGTCTTCAGATGCCGGAACCGCCAGAGCTGAAAGTTCTCCTCCAGGTCGACCAGTTCCTCGCAGGCTTCGTACGCCGTCCAGAAATCCTCGGCATGCTCGTAGATGCGGGCGAACACCTTGACCAGCTCCGGGTGATAGCGGTACGGCATCGTCACGTCGCGCCGCAGGATCTCGCCCGGCACGTCGTGGCCGTGCCGGGCCAGGTGCCGCAGGAACTCGTCATAGATGCTCGGTGCCTCCAAGGCGGCCACCAGCAGCTCCCGCGCGCTGGGATCGTCGTCGAAGAGCGACAGCATCCGCCGGTCCTTGTTGCCGAGGGTGAACTCGATCGCGCGGTATTGATAGGACTGAAAGCCCGACGACGTGCCGAGGAAACTGCGAAACTCGGCGTATTCGGTCGGGGTCAAGGTGGCGAGCACCGACCATTGCTCGGTGAGGCAGCGCTGGATGTGCTTCACCCGCGCCAGCCCCTTGAGCGCCGGGCGCAACTCGTCGGCGGCGAACTGGCGACGCACCGCACTCAGCTCGTGCAGAATCAGCTTGAGCCAGAGCTCGGACGTCTGATGCTGGAGAATGAACAGCAGCTCGTCGTGGTGCTCGGGAACGCTGACCGGGTGCTGCGCGGACAGAATCTCGTCCAGGTGCAGATAGCGCCCGTACGACAAGTTGACCTGGAAATCCCGGACGATCCCCTCCTCGAGGGGCCGCTGATCACGGGTCGACATCGACCGCTCCCTGCCTCCGACGCCGCTGCCACGCGACGGTTGCGCCAACCTTCAACTTCATACCGCCCAGTCCAGCACACGACTGCGACAAGACCATCATCTCTCGTGCGTCGTCCCCGTTCGCGTCAATACACCGCGCCCCGCCCCCGACGCCCCGCCCACCCCTGACCATCCACGTCACCGCCCCGGCCACGTCCGCCCACCCCACCCCGCCACGCTTCCGGATCGCCCCTCCCCGCATCATCCCCGCCCCCACGTCCCCCGTCCCCGTCCCCCGTCGCGTCCCCGTGTCGCGTCCCCGTGTCGCGTCCCCGTGTCGCGTCCCCGTGTCGCGTCCCCGTGTCGCGTCCCCCCGCCCGGCCCGCCCGCCTCACCCCCACCCCGGCCGCGTCCCCCCGCCTGCCCGCGTCCCCCCGCCTGCCCGCGTCCCCCCGCCCGGTCGCGTCCCCCCGCCCGGCCGCCCGCCCGCCTCACCCGGCCGGTCGCGTCCCCCCGGGACGATCTTGAAGTTGCTGTGCCCAATACACACCGCTATACCCCGTTATGCCAGGCCGGAAAGTTCAAGATCGACGCGCTAGGCGCACTCCTCCCGCTCGATCTTGGAGAAAGTGTGTCCATATCGAGGTGATATAGGCGGGATTGTTCGACCGGAAAGTTCAAGATCGACCGCGCGCGCGGGACGCGCGAGACGGGCGGGACGCGCGGGGCACGCGGGACGGGCACGAGCGGGACGGGCACGAGCGGGACGGGCACGAGCGGGACCGGGCACGGGCGGGGCGGGCGGGGTGGGACGGGGACGGGCGAAGGCCCGCACCGTCGTGGCGGTGCGGGCCTTCGATCCCAGGGACGGACGGATCAGTCCCGGTTGATGGTGAAGGTGCTGGTCGGGTTCTCGATGTCCCGCCAGTTGTCGCTCATCTGCAGGTTGTGGAAGGTCGCCGAGCCCACTGCCGGGCCCTGTCCCGATTCCGGCATCGGGTTCGCCCAGATGCCGAAGCCCGACTTGGCGTCGTACTCGTCACCGCTCTTGTGCGCCCCGGTGATGGTGATGTTGGTGAACACCGTGTCCTTGATCGGATTCACCGGCTGGCCGCCGATGTACTGCGTCTGGAACATGATGCCGGAGTAGGTCGGGTCCACGATGTCCACATTGCTCACTCGGATGCCCTGGAACACCTTGGAGGCGCTGAACAGCCAGATGCCGGGGAAGGTCTGCGCACCCCAGAAATGGCCGCCCGCACGGACGATGGAGATGTTGTCGAACACCGTGGGCGGGTTCGCGCCGAACCCGTTCATCGCGTACCCGAAGTCCAGCGAGCTGATCGTGATGCCGGAGTACGTCAGGGTGTCCGCGATGTAGATGTTCTTGAACGTGTTCGCGTACCCCCCGTAGACCGCGACGCCCGCGGCTCGCCAGGTCAGCGTGGCCGACAGGTTGGAGTAGGTGTTGTTGATCTCGTCGGAGCCGCCCGCGTCGATCGCCGAGAACAGCGCGAACGAGTCGTCGCCGGTGGCCCGGGCGTCGTTGTTGTCGACCAGGTTGTCGGTGCTGCCGTTGGTCATGTTGATGCCGTCGGCGAACAGGTCGCGGATCCGCGAGTTCTTGATGGTCATGTGGTCGGTGTTCAGGCCCCAGTAGAGGCAGACCGTGTGCTCGGCCCAGATGTTGTCGATGGTGATGTTGCTGACGTCCCGGAAATTGAACACCTTGCCCGGTCCGTCCTGCCGGATGATGTAGTTGCCGAAGAACGCGAAGTTCTTGAAGGTGGACCCGTTGGCCGAGCTCTGGGCGTCGAAGCCCGCGTCGGTCTGCTGCTGGTCCTGCGGCGTGAAGAACCGCGTGTACCACGGTCCGGCGCCGACCACCTGGATGGCCTTGCCGTAGACGTTGAACTTGTTCGTCGTCTGGTAGTTGCCGGCCGGCAGGTAGACGCCCGCCTTGCTGCTGTCCATCCGCGCCGCGTCCAGCGCCGCCTGCACGGACTGCTGGTCGAAGCCGGCCGGTACGACGTACCGCGCCGGGTCCGGGTTGGCGACCGGCGAGACCTGCTCGGTGTTGATGAAGTCGATCGCGATGTTGCCCGGGTTGCCGGAGTCCTTCTGCAGTCGGATCGTGCTGCCCGCGTCGGCGGTGCCGTTCAGCATGATGTTGGCTTCGTCGTAGATGTGACGCGGGTTCGAACCGGAGTTCTGCGGCTCCGCCTCGTTGCCGTAGAGCCAGGCGTACTTCGAGGTGAGCGGCAGCGTCTTGTTGAGCGTGCCGTTCACGTAGATGTTGATCGAGCTGGTGGTGTTGTCCGGGATGGAGAACCGCGCCACGAGCGTGTTGGTACTCGCCCGGGTGGTCCATTGCACGTACGCGCCGGTCTGGTTCAGGGTGACCGCACGCCGCCCGGACGCCTCGCCGCCCAGATCGCCGATCTTGCGGTTGGGGCCGACCACCTGCGCGCCGCCGCCGGTGGTGCCGTCCTCGGCCTCATACATGTCGTACGGCATGTTCGCGCCGCGGCCCACGAAGAACGGCTTCTCGGTGGTGTTGTTGTCCCGCTTGACCGGCAGTTCGTTGCCGTCGGCGGCGACCACGGTGCGGACGGTGTATTTGCCGTTGGCCGCGGTCCACGTGCCCAGGTTGACCGCCGGCGAGCTGGCACCCGCGGCAAGGGTGCCGGAGTACGCGCCGGTGAGTGTCTTGACCACGCTGGTGCCGTTGAGCACGGTCAGCGTGATGCCGTGCGAGCCACCGGCGGTGGCCACGGTGCCCTGGTTCTTCAACGTCACGGAGAAGGTGACCGTGTTGCCGGCCGCGGGCGTGCCCGGCGACCAGCTCACCGCGGAGGCCACCAGGTCGGAGCTGGCCACCGGTGCGACCACCAGGTCGGTCGGGTTGGTGTAGGAGTTGTTCGCGTCGTTCTGCTCGATGACCGTGTCGTCCTCGTCCACGATCGCCTTCAGCGTGTAGGTGCCCGCGTTGCGGGTGCCGGCGTTGACCGAGACGGTGGTCGAGGCTCCGGCTGCGAGCGCGCCGACGGTGGCCGTGCCTACCTTGGCGGTGCCGAGGTAGAAGTTGACGGTGCTGGCCGGGCTGCCGGCGTTGCCCGCGTTGCGCACGGTGGCGGACAGCGTCACGGCGTCGGTCTCCACCGGCGAGGATGGTGAGAACGACATGCCCGAGACGGTCAGGTCCGGGTTGGGCGCGGGGTTGCCGATGACCTGGAACTCGGCCACTTGACCGCTGGGCGCGCCGCTGTTGGCGGTGAAGCTGAGCCGCACGTCCGCCGCGGTGGCGGCGACCGGGATGGTGACCGTGTTGCCGGTGGACGGGTTGAACGTGTAGGTCGCCGAGCTCTTCAACGTGGTGAAGCCGGATGCGCTCTGCTCCCGGCCCAGGATGGCGAAGGTCTGCGTGCGGGTGCTCCACACCGGGTCGGGGTTGAGCTTGACGACCACCGACCCGGTGGTGGCGTTCGCGCCGAGCTTCACCGTCAGGTTCGCCGGGTACGCGCTGCCTTCCCAGTACGTGGCGGTGTCGTTGTCGTTGGCGTTGGCCGCCACGAACGTGTAGACGCTGGAGGACGCCTCGATCGGCTTGCCCACCGCCAGGTTCGTCCCGTTGGTCTGGCTTCCGGTGCGGGTGACGGTGTTGCTCGCCGCCGACTGGTTGCCCGCCGCATCCTTGGCCTTCACGTAATACGCCACGGTGGCGCTGTCCGGCTGATTGTCGGTGTACGTCAGCACGTTGCCGCCGACGCTGGCGCGTATCGAACCGTTGGCGTAGACGTCGTACCCGGTGACGCCGACGTTGTCGCTCGACGCACCCCAGGCCAGCCGGATCTGACCGCTGGCAGGCTGGGTGTAGGTGAGCGTGCCCGGCGTGGTGGGCACCTGGGTGTCGCCGCTCTGCCCGGTGCGGGTGACCGTGTTGCTGTTGCCCGACTGGTTGCCGGCGGCGTCCCGGGCCCGCACGTAGTACGCGACGGTGGCGCTGTCCGGCTGGTTGTCGGTGTAGGTCAGCACGTTGCCGGCCAGGCTGGTGCGTAGCTGGCCGTTGGCGTAGACGTCGTATCCGGTGACGCCGACGTTGTCGGTGGCGGCGTTCCAGGTGAGCCGGATCTGCCCGGAGGCCGGCTGGGTGAAGGCGAGCCCGGTGGGTGCGCTCGGCGCGGTGGTGTCCCCCGCCGTCGGACCGTACACCTCCAGTTCGGACAGTTGCCCGGCCGGCCAGGCCGTGTTGCCGGTGAAGGCGAGCCGCAGATAGCGCGTGGTCGCGGCGCCGAAGTTGATGGTCACCGTGTTGCCGGTGGCCGGGTTGAACGTGTAACCGGTGCCGGCCACCAGGTCGGTGAAGGTGGTGCCGGTGGTGCTGCCCTGCACGGCCAGGGTCTGGGTACGCGTCTCCCAGGAGCTGGGCGGCGGCAGCTTGAGCACGGCCTGGTTGACGCTGACCGAGGAGCCCAGGTCCACCTGTAGCCATTGCGGGAAGGCGTTGTTGCGGCTTTCCCAGTAGGTGCTCGCGTTGCCGTCGCCGGCGTTGCCGGCCGGGTAGACGTCGGTGTAGCTGCTGGCGGTGAAGGTCTTCCCGGCGGCCAAATTGGGACCGGCGGCCTGGGCCGCCTGCGGGGCGGCCAGGAGCGCGGCGGCGACGGCGGAGGCCGACGCCACGGCTATGGCGGATCGTCGGAGGCGGGGCAGGACTGATCTGGACATGTGGGAGCACGCCCTTTCTGCGGCGGTGGATGGCGGGGCGGACGAAGGTCGGTGGTCTCCGCCCGCCCCGCCGGTGTGACGAGGCCCGCGCCCGGCGGGGCTAGGACGCGTAGACCTCGAACTCGGAGATCTGGCCCGCGGGCCAGCCGGTGTTGCCGGTGAAGGTCAGCCTCAGGTAGCGCCGGGAAGTGGCGGCGAACGAGACGGTGACCGTGTTGCCGGAGGAGGGATCGAAGGTGTAGCCCGCCGACGCCTTGACCGTCGAGTACGACGAGCCGTCGGTCGAGCCCAGCACCGACAGCGTCTGGGTGCGCCGTTCCCAGGCCGTCGCGGGCGGCAGTTTCAGCACCACCCGGGACACCGACCGGGCCTGGCCGAGGTCGACGGTGAGCGACTGCGGGAACGCGTTGTTCGCGCTTTCCCAGTACGTGCCGGCGTTGCCGTCCACCACGTTGCCCTCGGTGTAGACGTCGGAGTGGCTTGTCGCGCTGACCGGCCGCCCGGCGGCCAGGTTGCCGGATGAGGGCGGCGTGGTCGGCGGCGTGGTGGTGGGCGGCGTGGTCGGGTTGCTCCCGCCGTCGGCGTACGCCTCCAGTTCGGACAGTTGGGCGGCCGGCCAGGCCGAGTTGGCCGTGAAGGTGAGCCGCAGGTAGCGCCGGCTGCCCGAGGGCAGGGTGATGGTGGCGTTCGGGTTGAAGGTGCGGTTGGCCGCCGCGGACAGGGTGGTCCACGAGTTGCCGTCGGTGGAGCCGGCGACCGCGATGTTCTGCGTGCGCGACTCCCAGCCGCTGGGCAGTTTCAGCACCAGCCGCCCCACGTTGCGCGCCGACCCCAGATCGACGGTGTAGGTCTGCGGGAAGGCGTTGTTGGTGCTTTCCCAATAGGTTCCGGCGTTGCCGTCCACCGCGTTGGCCGCCGTGTACGGCGCGTTGGTGCTGGAGGCGCTGACCGGGCGGCCCTGCGCCAGGTTCCCGTCGGCCGGTGGCGTGGTAGGCGGAGTGGTCGGCTGCGTCGTCGGCGGGGTGGTCGGCCCGGTGGTCGGCGGCGTGGTGGGGCCGTTGCCCCACTTCGGGTCCGGCCACGGCCCGCAGTACGGATTGTCGGTGTACCAGCCGGTGTTGGTACCGGTGCGGGTGACCTGGAAGGCCGAGCCGACGCAGTTGTAGAACGGGTTGGCCTGCGCGATGCCGCTGGCCCGCACGTTGTTGAAGGTCACCTGGCTGGGCGCCTGCACCTGCAACGCGAACGTCCCGGCGCCTTCGATGTTCACATTGGACAGGTTGATGCCGCTGGTCTGTCCCTCGATCCAGGCCAGCGCCGCGTACGAGCTGTCCAGGATGTCGGTGTCGGTGATGTTGATGGTGGCGTCGGTGAAGTTGCCCTGCAACGCGTCGAACCAGATCGCGCCGACGCCGAAGTTCCAGTTGTAGTCGGAGTTCCCGGCGCGGATCAGGGTGTTGCGGGCCAGGGTCCAGGTGCCGTGCACGCCGGTCGGGCCGCCGCCCTGCACGCCGGGATAGCGGTTGGCCACGTGGATGCCGCCGCCGTTGGTGACGGTGTCCGAGACCACGTTGTCGGTCATCGTGATGTCCCGGCCGCCGTAACTCACCAGGTTGTTCGCCAGGATCGGGGCGACCACGGTGTTGTGCGTGAACGAGTTGGAGACGTTGGGCGTGTTCTCCGCCCACATCGCCAGGCCGTCATCGCCGGTGTTGCGGACGAACGTGTTGGTGACCGTGGAGTTGGTGACGCCGATGTGGAAGTTCACTCCGTCCGCGGTCTGGTCCAGGATCCGGCTGTTCTTGATGGTGAAGTGGTCCATCGGTCCGTCCATCCACGCGCCGACTTTGGTGTGCTGCATCCACACGTCGTCGATGGTGGAGTTGGACATGGCCCCGCCGAACGCGTTCACCTGGTCCTCGTCGACGCGTTCCCGGATGTCGCCGATGACCGCCAGGTCCTTCACCGTGACGTTCTGGCTCGGGCCGCCCTCGTTGTTGTACTTGCCATAGATGCCCGCCGCCTGGTTGCGCTGGGTGGGATGCCGGCCGCCGAGCACGGTGTACCAGGGGCCGGCGCCGGCCAGCGTCACCCGGTCGACGATGACGTGGCTGTAGAGGGTGTAGTTGCCCTGCGGGACATAGACCGTGCGCCCGGATGAGGCACCGGCATTCACCGCGGACTGGAACTTCGCGGTGGAGTCGGTCGCACCGGTCGGGTCGGCGCCGTAATCGGCGACCACGTCGATCGCCCCGGACGGCTTGCCGATCGGGGCCGCCACATTCTCGAAGTCGGCCAGGTCGATGGTGAAGCTGGGCGACTGGGCGGTCGAGCTGACCTGCAGCCGGATCTTGGTGCCGACCCCGTACGTCGTGCCGAACATGGTCCGGGCTTCGTCGTAGAAGTGGTGCGGGTCCTTGCCCGGGGTGTTGGTGAACGGGTACGAGCCGTAGTACCACCCGTATTTCGACGTGACCGGGACGGACTTCACCACCGACCCGTTGGCACGTACGTCCAGGGAGGCGTCCCGGCCGGTGCCGGCGGCGTTGTCCGGAATGCTGTACCGGAAGGTCACCGCGTTGGCCGGCTTGGTGAGCGTGAATTCCACGTACTCGCCGACCGCGTCGAGGGTGACCGCCTCCCGGCCGGACGCCTCCGAGGACAGGGTCCCGTACAACCGGCTGGTGCCGGTGGTGGTGCCGTTGGTGGCGGCGTTCTCCGCCTCGATCTCGGTGAAGGGGACGGTGGCGCCCCGCCCGGCGATGTCGAACGGGGACAATCCGGCCGCGCTGGCCGGCGACGCCGCCCAGGTGACCGCGGTGGCCGCCGCCGCGACGACGGCGGTGCCGGCGAGCACGGCCAGCGGCCGGCGCGCACGGGTTCTTCTGGCGGAGGTGGTGCGGTTGGCCATGGGGATCCTTTCGTAGGTGGCCAAACCCCCGGTGGTGCGGTGCCTGTCAGCCCTCGGTGGTCAGGCGCAGCCACACCGCGGTGTCCGGGGGGAGAAGGACGCCGTCGAGGGGGCTGCTGGCGAGCAGACAGGTCTGAAACTCCGGCAGCGCCAGCGGCGCCCCGGACATGTTGACGATGCAGGCGAACGCCGGTCCGCGGGTGTATCCGATGGCTTTCGGGCCGACGTCGAGCCAGCCCATCGCGTCCGTGTGCAATCCCGGTTCGGCGCGGCGCAGCGTGATGGCCGATCGGTACAGCTCCAGCATCGAGTTCGGGTCGCCGGTCTGTGCCTGGGCCGTGCGGTCCTTCCATTCCGGCGGCTGGGGCAGCCACGGCGCGGCACTGTCCGGCGGGGAGAAGCCGAACGGCGGCTCGTCGCCGCGCCAGGGCAGCGGCACCCGGCAGCCGTCACGGCTGTGCCCGCGGCGGCCCCACATCGGGTCCTGGAACTGCTCGGGCGGAATGTTCTCATTCTCCCAGAGGCCCAGCTCCTCGCCCTGATAGATGTACGTCCCGCCGGGCAGCGACAGGGACAGCAGCGCCGCGGCCCGCGCCCGCCGGGTGCCGAGTTCCACGTCCACCGGCGTGCCGTCGAGGTTGAGCTCGAAGCTGAACGTGGTCTCCGCCCGGCCGTACCGCGTCACATGCCGGGTGACGTCGTGATTGGACAGCACCCAGGTGGCCGGCGCACCGACCGCGGCGTGCGCGGCGAGGGTGCGCTCGATGCAGGCCCGCATCAGCTTCGGATCCCAGGCGCAGCCCAGGAAGTCGAAGTTGAACGCCGCGTGCAGTTCGTCCGCGCGCAGATAGTTGGCGAACCGCTCCACCTCCGGCATCCACACCTCGCCGATCAGCGCGCGGTCACCGCCGTACTCCTCGGCCACCCGGCGCCAGGAGCGGTAGACGTCGTGCACCCCGTCCAGGTCGTGGAACGGGTGCGGCGCCTCGTCCAGCACCTCGGGCAACGCCGGGTCCTTGAGCAGCAACGCGGCCGAATCGATGCGGATGCCGTCCACGCCGCGGTCGAACCAGAAGCGCAGGATCGCCTCGAACTCCGCGCGGACGTCCGGGTGGTCCCAGTTGAGGTCCGGCTGCTCGGGCGTGAACAGATGCAGGTACCAGTCGCCGGGGGTGCCGTCCGGGTTGGTGGTGCGGGTCCACGTGGTGCCGCCGAACTCGCCCCGCCACGCGGTGGGCATCTGCGCCCCGTCTGGGCCCTTGCCGGGGCGGAACCAGAAGTAGTCGCGTTCCGGGGCGTCCGGGGAGGCGAGGGCCGCCTGGAACCACGGATGCGCGCTGGAGATGTGGTTCGGGACGATGTCCACGATGATCCGGATGCCGGCCGCATGCGCCTCGGTGATCAGCACTTCGGCCTCGGCCAGCGTGCCGAACACCGGGTCGATGTCCCGGAAGTCGGCGACGTCGTATCCGGCGTCGGCCATCGGGGACGGGTACCACGGGCTCATCCAGATCGCGTCGACCCCCAGGTCCTGCAGGTGGCCGAGGCGATCGCGGATGCCGGCGATGTCTCCGATGCCGTCACCGTCGCCGTCGGAATAGCTTCGCGGGTAGACCTGGTAGATCACCGCGTCGCGCCACCACGGGGAAGGGTTAGCCACTGTTACCTGCTTTCATGCTGTTCAGCGTGCCCGCAAAGGGGGATGCACCGGCTGTTCTCGGGCGCACGGGGCCGGGCGGTCGTGGGCGTGATCGCCGGGGCGTGCGGGTGCGGTCAGCCCTTCATGGAGCCTGCCGAAAGGCCGCCGATGATGCTGCGCTGGAAGATCAGGAAGATGACGATCATCGGCACCGAGGCGATGACCAGGCCGGCCATGAAGTCCGTCGGCGGCACCTGACTGGTGTTCGCGAGCCGGGCCAGCGCCACGCTGATGGTCTGCTTCTCCGGGTCCGGCATCACCAGCAACGGCCAGAGGAAGTCCTTCCAGAGGGCCACGATGATGAAGATCGACACCACGCCGAGCACCGGCCGGGACAGCGGCAGCACCACCGACGTCAGCACCCGGAACCGTCCGGCGCCGTCGATCGCCGCCGCGTCCAGCAGGTCGTTGGGTATCTGGTCGAAGAACCGTTTGAGCACGTACACGTTGAACGCGTTGGCGGCGGCCGGCAGCCACAGCGCCCACGGGGTGTTCAGCAGATTCCAGCCGAAGATCGGCACGTCGGTGACGGTCAGGTAGGCCGGCACCAGCAGCGCGGTGGCCGGCAGCATCAGGCTCGCCAGCATCGCCCCGAGCACGATCTTGCCGAACACGGGACGCAGCTTGCTCAGCGCGTACGCCACGCCGATGTCCACGATCAGCGAGAACAGCCACCCGCCCAGCGCGTACAGCACGGTGTTGGTGAAGTACTTGGCGATCCGCATGTTGCCCCACGCGGTCGCGTAGTTCTCCGGGTGCCACGAGTGCGGAACGAAGGTCGGCGGGTTGAGCGCGAACTCCCGCGGCGTCTTCACCGCGCCGGTCACCATCCAGTACAGCGGGAAGAGGAAGACCAGCGCGAAAACGGCGATGGTCAGCCCGAGCACCACGAAGTACCGCACCCGGTGCCGCTGAAGGTCCACAGTGGATATCAGGGTGCGGGCGCCGGCATGCGTCGTGTTCAGGCGCGTCGCACGCTTGCGCGGCGCGGGCGGGGCGGCGGGAACCGTGCCGGTCTTGTCGGTCGCCGGGGCGGTCAGGGTCATGTCAGCTCCTCTAGTCGCCGCTGCGGGTGAGTCGCAGGTACAGCGCGGAGAAGGCGCCGAGCACCACGAAGAGCAGCACGCTCATCGCGGCGGCCAGGCCGAAGTCGTTGTTGACGGTGAACGCGTACCGATAGATGAGCACCATCACCGTGATGGTGTCCGGACTGGAGGTGCCGGTCAGCGCGAACGGCTCGATGAAGACCTGCATGGTGGCGATGATCTGGAGCAGCAGCAGGACCAGCATGATGAACCGCATCTGCGGGAAGGTGACGTGCCGCAGCCGCTGCCAGATGCCGGCCCCGTCCAGTTCGGCCGCCTCGTAGAGGTCGCCCGGGATGCCTTGCAGGGCGGCCAGGTACATCAGCGTGGCGCCACCCAGGTTGGCCCAGGTGGAGACCAGGACCAGGGAGATCATCGCGGTGCGCGACGACTGGGTCCACTGGGAACCGGGCAGGCCGACGCCGTGCAGCACCGTGTTGAACAGGCCGTTGCCGGGGTCGTAGAAGTACCGCCACAGCAGCACGCTGACGATCGGCGGCAGCATCACCGGAAGGTAGACCAGCACCCGGAAGAAGCCGCTGAAGTGGCGGAACTCGTTCAGCAGCACGGCCAGGAAGAACGGTAGGACGTAGCCGAACACCAGGGCGAGGACGGTGAAGTAGAGCGTGTTCTTCCACGCCGTCCAGAACAACGGGTCGTCGAACAGGGTGCGGTAGTTCTCCAGGCCCACCCAGTACGGCGGGATCACGAAGTTGTCCTGCTGGAAGCTGAGGATCACGCCCTTGACCAGCGGGTACCACGAGAAGAAGGCGAAGCAGGCAATGCCCGCCGCCATGAACGCGTACGCCATGAGGTTGTCGTTGATCCTCCGGCGCAGGCGGGCCGTACGCGACTCGCGAGCCGGTGCCGCCGTGAGAACCGCCATGCGCGTGCTTCCCTCTCTGTCACAAGTGATCGGGGTGGATGAGGGTGCCGGCTGTGGTCGCCGACGGGTTCGACCCGCCGGCGACCGCACGTCACTTGACGCCGGCGAGGATCGAGTTGACCTGCTTCTCCGCGTCGGCCAGCAACTGGTCGATGTCGGCGTTCTTGTCCGTCAGCACCTTCTGCATCGGGACGTCGAGCACCGCGTAGATCTGCTGCGCGTTCGGCGGCTCCAGCTTCACCGGGATGGAGCCCATGTCCGCCACGAACGGCGCGTAGTTCTCCTGCGGCACGTTCGCGTACTGCTTGTCCGCCTTGGCCTGGATCTGCGCCGCGTCACCGGTGAAGATGGCCGGCTCCGGCAGCCCCACGGGCAGATCGTTCTCGCTCGACCACTTGTCCTCCGCGGCGTACCGGTCGGCCGAGGTGAACCAGAAGGTCAGCCACTTCAGGCCGGCCTTGATCTTGGCCGGGCTGAGGCCGGCCTTGAACATGTAGCCCTCGCCGCCGCCGAGGGTGCCCTGCCCACCGGGGATCGGGCCCAGCCCGTACGTCTCGTACTTGCCCTTGTACTGGTTGACGATCGTCGGGATGTTGTCCGCGGTCGCCAGGTACATGCCGAGCTTGCCGGAGCCCATCTGCTGCAGCAGGTCGGCCCACTCCAAGAGCTGCTTCTGCCCCATCGAGTTGTCCGTCCAGCGCATGTCCTTCAACTGCTGGAGGACCTGCTTGCCCTTGGCGTTGTTGAACGCGGCCTTCCACGTGCCGTCCTGGTTGACCGCGACGTCACCGCCGATGGAATACATCTCGGTGGTGAAGTGCCAGCCGCCGGTGTTGCTCTTGCTGTAGTCGCCGTACCCGATGTAGCCGTCGCCCAGGTCGGAGATCTTCTTGGCCGCGGTCCGCACGTCCGCCCACGTCTTGGGCGGGTTCTCCGGATCCAGTCCGGCCTTGCTGAACACGTCGCGGTTGTAGAGCAGGCCCATCGAGTAGTTCTTGTACGGCAAGCCGTACGTGTGACCGTCGCCGTCCTGGAAGACGCGCAGCACCTCGGGCTTGATCTGCGAGGTGATCGGGAAGTCCTTGAGGTAGTCGCTGACGTCCGACACCTGGTGCTTGGCGATCAGGTTGGCCGGGTCGGTGAAGTAGACGTAGAAGACGTCCTCCAACTGGCCGCCGGCGAGCTTGGCCGGGAAGGTCTGCGGGTCCATCTTGCCCTCGCGGGCGTCGATCTTGATGGTCGGGTTCGCCTTCTCGAACTCCGCGACGTTGGCGAGGAATCGGTCGTGGTTGGCCTTCTCGGTGGCCGGCGGCAGACCGTTGATGACGAGGGTGACCGGACCGTCGCTGTTCGAGCTGTCGGCGTCGTCGCCGCACGCGGCGGTCGACAACCCGATGCCGGCGACCAGCAGGACCCCGAGGGCGCTGCGCAGCCTGGATTTGAACATGGAGATATCGCCCTTCCTGGAGGGGTAAGGAGTGCGCGCGTGGCGAGAATGTGACCTGACTCTCGGATGTTTCGTGGCGATGACGATACAAAGTCAAACCGTTGCACGCAAGAAGTGAACGAGCAGCAGAAAAAACACGACCGCAGTGACCGGGCACACACAGTAAAGGGCGGGCCGTCACGGCCCGCCCTTTCATGGCGATAAATCTCCTGGTCAGCAGCGGACAGCGGGACTCAGCCCGGGGCGCCCACCGGCGCCGGCCCGGTGGACCCACGGACCACCAGCTCCGGCTCGAACAGCAGCTCGTCGGTCGTCGCCGCGGCGCCCTCGATCTGATTCACCAGGATGTCCACGGCCGCCTGGCCCATCAGCTCGATAGGCTGACGCACCGTGGTCAGCGGCGGGTCGGTGCACGTCATCAGCGCACTGTCGTCGTAGCCGACAATCGATACGTCCCCCGGCACATCCCGGCCCAGCCGCCGGGCGGCCCGGATCGAACCCAGGGCCAGCACGTCACTCGCGCAGATCATCCCGGTCACGCCACGCTGAATCAGCCGCGACGCGGCCAGCCGCGCGCTCTCCATGGAGAAGTTGGTCCGCTCGACCGGCCACTGCGCCTCCGCGCCCTCCCAGCCCGCCACCTCGGCGAGCGCGGTCAACTTGCGGCGCGACGGCACATGATCGGCCGGGCCCATCACCAGGCCCACCCGGTCATGACCCAGGCTGCGCAGATGTCCGTACGCCTGCTCGACGGCGACCGCGTCATCGGTGGAGATGTGCGGGAAGCCGGCATTCACCCCGGCGTTCACCATGACCACCGGCATCCGGCGGTCCAGTAGCTGCCGGTAGTGATCGTGCTCGGCCTCGGCCAGCGCGTACGACCCGCCCGCGAAGACCACCCCGGACACCTGATGATCCAACAGCATCTCGATGTAGTCCCGCTCCGGCACGCCGCCGATGGTGCGCGCACACAGCGCCGGGGTGAATCCGCGCTGCGCCAGCGAGGCGGTGACCACCTCGGCGAGCGCCGGGAAAATCGGGTTCTGCAACTCCGGCAGCACCAGGCCGACCAGCCGGCCGCGCTCGCCACGCAGCTTGGTGGGCCGCTCGTAGCCGAGCACATCCAGGGCGGTGAGCACCGAAGCGCGGGTGGACTCGGACACGCCATTGCGCCCGTTGAGCACGCGACTGACGGTCGCCTCACTCACGCCGGCCTTCTTGGCCACCTCAGCCAGACGTTTAGTCACGTCGGAATCCTACGTCAAACCACTGCAAAAGTTGTACGGGCCCTTGCAGTGATCGACATATAGATGACCACACTTTCAGCCCACGATCACCCCACGCCCCCACCCAGCCCCGCCGCACCCCCGTCCCACGCCGCACCGCCCCGCACCGCCGCACCCCGCCCCGCACCACCACGCCGCACCACCACGCCGCGCCGCACCCCGCCCCCACGCCGCACACCACCACGCCGCGCCGCACCCCGCCCCCCACGCCACGCCACGCCACGCCACGCCACGCCACGCCGATCTTGAAATTCGTGGGCCCACAAAAGCCACTTTCCAGAACGAAAAGGCCACCGAAAGCTCAAGATCGACGCAGATCGCCCCGCCCCCACCCCACCCCGGCTCGGCCCGCCCCCACCCCGGCCCCACCCCACCCCGGCTCGGCTCGGCCCGGCCCGGCTCGGCGATCTTGAGGTTGCTGGGCGGACGTACGCCTCTTATCTCTCTATTCGGTGGCCAGAAGTTCAAGATCGACGCGTCGAGACCCCTTGCGTGTTGATACCCGGCAAGCTGGTCAGCCGCCGAGCGCAGCGCGGACCGTCGACACCACATAGCCCGGACGCCGATATATGTCATAGGCCGTGAAGTGGCGCATTTTCCATCCTTGCATCGCCAGGAAGTTGCTCCGCGCCCGATCATGAGCCAACGCTCGAAGGTCGAGGTGACTGGAACCGTCGTACTCGACGCCCACACGCTGCTCTCGGTAACCCATATCGAGCCGATATCGAACAACGCCGCCTTCGTCGCACACCCTTATCTGCGACTCCGGCCGGGGCAATCCGCCATCGACAAGCAGCAGACGAAGCTGGCTTTCCTGCGCGCACTCGGCACCGCCGTCGATCAGCGGTAAGAGATCACGGACCTGACGAACACCACGAAGGCCACGGTGACGGAGCGCCTCCAGCGTCAAGCACTCCTGCGTCACGCCGTCGAGGCGTACCGCCGAGTCGAGTACGCCAACGGCATCCGAACGTGAGAGCGACCGCCCCAGGTCGATCGCACAGCGCTCCGGGGACACGCACGGCAGGCCACGTACGAGATGTGCCTGACCGGCACCGAGAACACCTTCGTGTATCTGCACCCCGGGAATGCGTGGCTTAGGACTGCCGGGCGGCACCAGGACATGGACAACTCCCGTCGTCGGGGCGTACATCCCGAACAAGCCGGCGGCCGTATGCAGCGTCAGCAGTGCATGCTCGGGCGCACGAAGGAGAACGGCTCGCAAGTGGTCATCCACGGTGGGTGCCTGCGCCGCATATACCGCCCTGACCAACCGCACGACGGATCCCGACCTGACGCGACCGCGCAGCGATTCAGCGCCGATCTCCGCACACAATTGACGCCTAGTCCACAGTGGCTGATTCACCGCGACAGCATCTTCGCAAGCTACGGTGTCACGCCATCAGCCCTGTGGACGGCCGCTCATTGTGGATATCCCGAATGAGCAGCAACCCCCGTGCCGTCAGTGCCAGCGATTGCCCACCCCGCCCCACCCCGCCCCGCCCCGCCGCCGCCCCCGCCCAGTTGATCTTGGACATTGGGTGGCCGATTCAACCCGCCGAAACCGACTTGTCCGACCCGGAAGTCCAAGATCGACGGGCTGACCCCGGGCGCCTGCGCTGATCTTGAGGTTTAGGGTCGGGAAAATCACCGTATATACGTGCTGATCGGGCACACAAAGTACAAGATCGGCGAGGCGGAGGGGGCGGCGCGTCGGAGGGGAGCGGGCGCGGCCGAGGGGAGCGGGCGCGGCCGAGGGGAGCGGGCGCGGCCGAGGGGAGCGGGCGCGGCCGAGGGGAGCGGGCGCGGCCGAGGGGAGCGGGCGCGGCCGAGGGGGCGGGCGCGGCCGAGGGGGCGGGCGCGGCCGAGGGGGGCGGCGGGTCGGAGGGGGTGGGTGGGTCAGCCTTGGAAACGGGCGTTGCGCGCCATTTTCCGGTACGCCGCCAGCGCCCCCGCCGTGCTGTCGATCCGGAAATTCGTGTCGTTGTGGGTGTCCGTGTCGAACCACACCACCGCCTCGATCGGGGACGTGCGACGCACGTACCCGGAAAGGTCGTCGATCCAACGTGCCTTGCTGTCCCCGCCGAAGTCGATGCCCGCCGTCTCGGTGATGATGATCGGCTTGTCGTCGCCGTACGTGTTCACCACCGGGTCGAACAGCGTGGACGGCGACTCACGGTAGAAGTCGTAGCCGGACACACCCACCCAGTCCACGTAGTCGTCGCCCGGGTAGTACCGCTGCATCCGGTTCCATGATGCGTCCGGGCTGGAGTTCCAGTTCGGGCTCCACACCCACGCCACGTTGTCCGCTCCCTCTTCGCGGAAGATGCGATGCAGACGCCGCCACACCGTCACGTACCCGCCGGGGTCCTTGCCGTTGGCCGCGCCGCCCCAGGCGAACCAGTCTCCGTTCATCTCCCATCCCCAGCGCAACAGCAGCGGCTTGCCCTGGGCGGCCAGGTTGCGGGCCGCCGCGGCGATTCGCCGGTCCGATCCTCCGCCGGTGATGTCGGCGTAGCGCACGCCATGCCAGGAGATCATCAGGGTGGCGCCGCCGATGTCCGGGCGGCGCCGGGGCAGCGTCTCGCCGAAGCCCCAGAACTGGTGCACGATGCGCTGGTCGCGGCCCAGTTGGGAACGCCGCAGCGCCAGGCTCTGCGCCAGTGAGTGTCCGCTCAGGCCGAGGTAGGCGCCGAGCATCACCTGACCGGGCTCGGCCGGCACCGGTCCGCCCCGATCGGAGCCGGCCGAGCGCCCGGTGGTGGCCGGGTCGGACGACACTGTGCCGGAGGATGCCGTGCCGGGCGATACGGACGGTGACGGCGACGGCGAGGCGGATGGCGAAGCGACGGGCGGCGAGGCGATGGATGTTGCCGAGCCGAGCGCGGTGCCGGGCTGCCGAGAAGATGGCGCCAAAGCCGACGGAGCGGACGAATCACGTGAACAGCCCGCGGGGAGTGCGGCAAGTGCCGCGAGTGTGAGCAAGCCTCGCCGGGACATCTGCGGCATGCCTGGAACCCTCCTCGTCATGATCCGAGCAGCGTCGGACGGTACCGCTCTGACCTGCTCGAACCCAACAAGAAGCGAAGATCGGCGACGATATGCCGGATTGCTGCCCGCACGTCCCGGCGGGCATGTCGGCGAGGCGCACGAGAGGCCGCGGACGTGCGGCGGATCGTGCTTGGTGGACGCCGGTAATGGGCACGACACATGAATGGCATACGGACTGGCGAGGCTCCGGCGGTAGGGATATGACACAACCGACGACGGAATGGGCGGTCTCATGACGGAGTCACTGCCGGTGACCGAGGACGATGGAGCTGTCGACGTGGATCTCAACCTCGGCGTCGAGGAGGAGTTGCATGTCGTCGACCTGAAGACGCGGGAGCTGGTGCCGCGCGCGCCGGACGTGCTGGACCGCCTCGACGGCCGGCACTTCTCGGCGGAGCTGCACCGCTCGGTGGTGGAGACCAACACCACGGTGGCGCCGACGCTGGACGGCCTGCGCGAGGCGATCGTGGCGTTGCGTCGCGAGGCGATCGGCGTCGCCGAGTCGCTCGGCCTGGGCCTGATCGCGGCCGGCACGGTGCCGCTGGTGGACCTGGACACCCTGCCGGTGACGCCCACCTCGCGGTACCGGCGGATGTTGGACGACTATCAGCTCCTGGTCCGCGAGCAGTTGATCTGCGGCACGCAGGTGCACGTCGGCGTTCCGGACCGGGACGAGGCGGTGGCTGTCGCGCAACGGGTCGCCCCCTCCCTGCCGGTGCTGCTCGCCCTGTCCGCCAGTTCGCCGTACTGGATGGGCGAGGACTCCGGGTACGCCAGCACCCGCTCGTTGATCTGGCTGCGCTGGCCCACCGCCGGCGACAGCGGCCGGCTGACCTCGGCCGCCGACTATGACGCGCTGGTGGAGGAACTGCTCGCGTCCGGCACCATCACGGACCCCAAGATGGTCTATTTCGACGTACGCCCCTCCGCGCACCTGCCCACCGTCGAGTTGCGGGTCACCGACTCCTGCCCGGATGTGGACACCGTGGTGCTGCTCGCGGGCCTGTTCCGCGCCCTGGCCCTGCGCGCCCGGCAAGAACACCGGGCGGGCGAGCCGGTGCGGCGTACGCCGCCGCCGCTGCACCGCGCGGCCATGTGGCGAGCCGCGCGCTCCGGGCTGGAAGGCGATCTGCTGGATCTGCCCCGCTCCCCCGTCCCGGTGCCGGCCGCGGTCGCGGTGGAACGGCTGATCGGCGACCTGCGCCCGCAACTGGAGGAGCTGGGCGACTGGGAGCAGGTCTTCGACCTGTCGGTGCACGCGCTGAGCCGGGGCAGCTCGGCGGCGCGGCAGCGGCGCGCGATGGTCCGCCGGGGCCGGCTGTCCGACGTGGTCGACCTGGTGGTCGCCGACACCCGGGGCGGAGCCACCGGGATCGGTCCGGACGGGCAGACCGTGCCCGCCGGGCTCACCCCCTACGCGGCGGACGGCGACGAGGCCTTCCCCTCCGGTGAGGTGCTTTCCGCGTACCGGGGAATCGTCGACGTGCTGGCCGCGCTCGGCCCGGCCGGGCTGCGCCGCCGCGAGGACGCCAAGGACGACGAGCAGCGCGCCCGTGGCATCACCTTCAGCGTCGCCGGTGAGGCGGCCACCCGGCTGTTCCCCTTCGACCTGGTGCCGCGGGTCGTGCCGGCCGAGGACTGGACGCAACTGCAGACCGGATTGGTGCAGCGGGTGCGGGCGCTGGACGCGTTCGTCAACGACGTGTACGGCGCCCGGCAGGTGGTCAAGGACGGCGTGGTGCCCGACTGGGTCATCGACAACTCTCCCGAGCTGCGGCCCAGCGGCGCGTTGATGAGCCGGCACGGCGTCCGCGCCCAAGTCGCGGGCGTGGACCTGGTGCGCGACGGCGACGGGCGCTGGTGCGTGCTGGAGGACAACCTGCGCGTGCCGTCCGGGATCGCGTACGCGATGCAGAACCGCCGGCTGACCCGGTCGGTGCTGCCCGAACTGCCCCGCCCGGACGACCTGATCAGCGTCGAATCGACGCCGGCGCTGCTTAAGCGGGCGCTGGTGGAGGCGGCGGGACCGGCGGCCGGCGACGATCCGGCGGTGGTGGTGCTCAGCCAAGGACCGGACGACTCGGCCTGGTTCGAGCACCGGATGCTGGCCGAGGAGATGGGCGTGCCGCTGGTGCGCAGCACCGACCTGCTGGTCGACGGGGGCCGGGTGCACCGGCTGCAGCACGGCAAGAAGTCCCCGGTCGACGTGATCTATCTGCGGATGGGCGAGGACAGCCTGGTGCACTCCCCCGGCGGGGATGGCATGCCGCTCGGCCCCAGCCTGGTCACCGCGCTGCATTCGGATGCCGTGGTGCTGGCCAACGCGCTCGGCAACGGCATCGGCGACGACAAGGCGGTCTACGCGTACGTGCATGACCTGATCGAGTATTACCTGGGTGAGAAGCCGTTGCTGGCGGACGTGCCCACCTACCTGTGCGGCATCCCGGACCAACGGGCCGAGGTGCTGGACCGGCTGCATGAGCTGGTCTGCAAGCCGGTCGACGGCTACGGCGGCGACCGAATCGTGATCGGGCCGCACGCCTCCGCGGAGGATCTGGCGGCGGTCCGCCGGCAGATCGACGCGGCGCCGCATCGCTGGGTGGCGCAGGAGGTGGTGAACCTGTCCACGCATCCGGTCTTCGACGGTCACCAGTTGGCTCCGCGTCACGTGGACCTGCGGGCCTTCGTGTTCACCGGCACCACGTCGACGGTCGCCCCGGCGGCGCTCACCCGGGTGGCCCCGGCGGGCAGCATGATCGTCAACTCGTCGCGAGGCGGCGGCTCCAAGGACACGTGGCTCATGGGGTGACCGCCGCCGCGCCCGCGTGGCCGGCCGCTGAAGAAGGTTACGGCCAGGACATACCGATGAAATATGGGAGGCACACCCTGGTGAATCTTGGGGTGCGTCTCCTCCTGCACTCAAGGAGGTTCGGACCATGTGTGGAATCGGCGGCGAACTCAGGTTCGACGGCGCGGCGGCGGACGGCGATGCGGTCCGCCGCATGCTGCCGTGCCTGGAGTCGCGGGGTCCGGACGGCGCCGGGTTCTGGCAGCGCGGGCCGGTCGCGCTCGGGCACCGACGGCTGCGGATCATCGACCTGACCGAGACCGGCGCCCAGCCGATGACCGACGAACAGCTCGGCCTCACCATGGTCTTCAACGGCTGCATCTACAACTATCAGCAGCTCCGCGAGGAGCTGCGCGGGTACGGCTACACGTTCTTCTCGACCTCGGACACCGAGGTGATCCTCAAGGCGTACCACCGGTGGGGTGCCGACTGCGTCACCCATCTGCAGGGCATGTTCGCCTTCGCGATCGTGGAGCACGGCAGCGGCACCGTCATGCTCGCCCGCGACCGGCTCGGCATCAAGCCGCTGTACCTCGCCGAGACGCCGGGACGGCTGCGCTTCGCCTCCACCCTGCCGGCGCTGCTGGCCGCGGGCGACGTGGACACCGGGCTGGACAAGGTCGCGCTGCAGCATTACATGACGTTCCACTCGGTGGTGCCCGCGCCGCGCACGATCGTGTCCGGGGTGCGCAAGCTGCCGCCCGCGACGGTGCGGATCGTGCGGGCGGACGGGACCAGCACCGACCGGGTCTACTGGGAGGCGTCCTTCACCCGCGGCGACGGCCCGTCCGGCCGCCAGGAGTGGGCCGCCGCGCTCCAGGAGAAGCTGCGCATCGCGGTGGAACGCCGGATGGTCGCCGATGTGCCGGTCGGGGTGTTGCTGTCCGGCGGCATCGACTCCAGCTTCATCGTGGCCCTGCTGGCCGAGCACGGTCAGCGCGGGCTCACCACCTTCAGCATCGGCTTCGAGGCGGCGGGCGGCGAGAGCGGCGACGAGTTCGCCTACTCGGACATCATCGCCAAGCAGTTCGACACCCGGCATCACCAGATCCGGATCGGCGCGGACCGCTTCCTGCCCGCGGTGGAACGTACGGTCGCGGCGATGAGCGAACCCATGGTCAGTCACGACTGCATCGCCTTCAACCTGCTCAGCGAGGATGTGTCGCAGCACGTCAAGGTGGTCCAGTCCGGCCAGGGCGCGGACGAGATCCTGGCCGGCTATAGCTGGTACCCGCCGCTCGCCCAGGTGTCCCGCGACCAGGCGGTGGACGCGTACGCGCGAGAGTTCTTCGACCGGCCGCACGCCGAGCTGGCCCGCCAGTTGTCCCCCGAATGGCTGATCGACTCCGACGTCAGCCGCGCGTTCGTGGCGAGCAGCTTCGATCGCTCCGGAGCCACCGAGGCGGTCGACGCGGCGTTGCGCCTGGACTCGCAGGTCATGCTCGTCGACGATCCCGTGAAGCGGGTGGACAACATGACCATGGCCTGGGGGCTTGAGGCACGCGTACCGTTCCTGGACCACGAACTCGTCGAGCTGGCCGCCGCCTGCCCGCCGGACCTCAAGCTGGCGCAGGGCGGCAAGGGCGTGCTGAAGGACGCCGCCCGCGGCGTGGTGCCCGATGAGGTGATCGATCGCACGAAAGGCTACTTCCCGGTTCCGGGCATCCGGCACCTGGAAGGCCCCATGCTGGAGAAGGTGCGGGACGCGCTGCATGCGCCGGCGGCGCGGGCGCGCGGGCTCTTCCGGGCGGAGTACGTTGACGCGCTCCTCGCCGACCCGAATACTCCACGCACCACGCTGGGTGCTAACCAGTTGTGGCAGCTTGCGCTCCTGGAGATGTGGCTTCAGGACAAAGGGATCTAGCAAACGAAGGAGGACCCGTATGACCGGTCAGCTCAACCGTGTCGACGTCACCGTACTGCCCCTCGGCTGGACGAATCTGCGCGCCGGGTCCCTCGCGAGCGAGATCTCCGGTAGCTGGTCGCCCGGCTTGTCACCGGACGGGCGGCACGCGGCGTACGTCTCCGACCGCAGCGGCGTCCCGCAGGTCTGGGTGCAGCCGGTCGGCAGCGAGCTGGCGTTCCTGGTCGACACCGGGGAACATCCGGTCACCGCGGTGCAATGGTCCACCGGCGGCGGTTGGCTGGCCTGCCAGCTCGCCCCCGGTGGGGCACCGCGCCACGAGGTATGGCTGGTACGCCCGGACGGGTCCGAGCTGCACCAGGTCGCCGGGTTCGGTACCGACACCGCGGACAACATGCGCTGGCTGCCCGGCCGGTCGCTGCTGGCGGTCACCGAGAACCTGACCACCGCACTGCTGGTGGACCCGGTCACCGGCGAGCGCTGGACGATCGCGGAAGGCGAGCAGATCTCGCTGTTCGACGTCAGCGGCGACCGCACCCGGGCGCTGCTGCGGCGCGGAGCCCGCGGCGACCGGCACATCGTGGTCCGCGATCTCACCACCGGCACCGAGGAGGACGTCACCAGCGGCGAGCAGGCCGTGTTCGGCCCGGACGGCGCGGTGTGGGCACGCAGCGACGCCGGCGAGTACGCGGTGCTGCTCCGGGTGCTCGACGGGCACGCCGAGGTGGTCACGTCCGCGGACCACGCCGAGGTGGAGTCGTTCGCACTCACCGCGGACGGGCGGCGCACCGCGGTGCTGTGGAACGTCCGTGGCGGGTTGTCCGAGCTGACCGTCATCGAGGGCGGGCGCAGCACCCTGGTCACCCCGCTGCCCGGGAGCGTGATCAGTGGTCCGTCGTGGTCGACCGACGGAACCACGCTGGCCTTCACCGCCGAAGGGCCCGGGCAGCCGCACGGCACCTGGACGTACGACGACGCCGGGCTGCACGAGGTGTCGGCCGACCCGGCCGCGCCGGAGGCCGCCCGGCCCACCCTGGAACGGTTCGCCGCGCACGACGGCCTGGAGCTCACCGGTTGGCTGTTCCGCCCGGCCGGCGACGGGCCGCACCCGACCGTGCTGTGGTTCCACGGCGGCCCCGAGGCGCAGGAGCGTCCCGGCCACGGCCCGCTGTTCCAGTCGCTGGTGGACCGGGGCATCGCGGTGTTCGCGCCCAATGTGCGCGGCTCGTCCGGCTTCGGGCGCACGTTCGTCAACGCGGACAACGGTCCCCGACGCTACGACGCGATCCGGGACGTCGAGTCCTGCGTGGCGCACCTGGTCGACACCGGCGTCGCCGACCCGGCGCGGGTGGGGTGCATGGGCCGCTCGTACGGCGGATACCTCACCTTGGCCGCGCTGACCGCCTTCCCGGACATGTTCGCGGTCGGGGTGGACGTCTGCGGGATGTCGAACTTTGCCACCTTCTATGAGCACACCGAGCCGTGGATCGCCTCCGCGGCGGTGTCCAAGTACGGCGATCCGGTGGCCGACGCCGCCCTGCTGCGCGACCTGTCGCCGATCACCCGGATCGACCGGTTGCGCACGCCGCTGATGGTGGTGCACGGCGAGAACGACAGCAACGTGCCGGTCGTCGAGGCCGAACAGGTGGTGGCGGCGCTGCGGGAGCGCGGCGTGCCCCATCGGTACCTGCTGTTCCCGGGAGAGGGGCACGAGCTGCTGCATCGCGGCGCCCGGGCGGAGTTCCTGCGCGAGACGGTGCAGTGGCTGAGCAACCACCTGTTGGAGCCGGCGTTCATCTGATGCACGTCCGCGCATCGTTGGCTGATCCGCGTCAGGCGGCGGGCGGCTCTGCGGCCGCCGTCCGTCCGGATGCCAGCCGAGCGACACGAGCGCTTCGTAGATTTGCGTGGCGACCGCTTGCGGGCAGTTCCGCACCTGCCAAGCAGAGAACCGGAGTAACCGATCGCCATCGGCCGCCAAGGCGTTGTGCCGCGCCATGTCGGCCGCCCACTGCCGAACCTCCATGTGGCAACTGCCGTCCACCTCCACGTGCAGGCGCCACCGCTTCCAGTAGGCGTCCAGATATCTGACCCGGCCGCCCGCATCCACGCGGCGTTCTTGCATGTCCGGCGGAGGAAGGCCCGAGGCCCGGCACAACCTCACAAAGTTGATCTCGGACAGCGCGAGCGGACCACCGGTGAGATCGGTGATGGTGGTAGCGATCAGTCTCCGGCGCCGGATCCGGCGCAGTTCCGCCAGTGTTACGACCAGCTCGGCCGGCGTGACCAGCCGCTGCTGGCACCCCGAGGCAAGGAGAAACCGCACCTCGTCCGGGGCGCGCGCCCACGCCGCCGCGTCGATCAGCGATCGTGCGACAGTCGTGCGCGGCGGGCTCCCCGAGCGCCGATGATGCACCGGCATGACCGTGGTCCGGTGAATCCGTATCGCCCCCACCTCGGAGACGAGCCGGGACGCGGTGGCAGTCGTCCGGCGGCTGTCCGGAATCAGCAGGTGCAACGGCTGTTGCGGCAGGCCGTGCATCCCTGAGGCAGCCGCCGCGGTGGACCCGGCGAGCAGCGCGCCCCGCCCGGCGGCCAGCACGGCCGCCCAGCGCCGCTGCTCATACGTCAACGGCCCGTTGTGCATGATGAGCACGCCACGGCAGAGGCGCCGCCACAGCCCGATGCGCAGGGCGCTGCGCATCGCAGCGGGACTCATGAGGGCACCGGCTTGGCGGGTGGTGATGACCTGCGCCTGCTCGAAGGCGATCCATTCGAGCTCACTGGCGTCGTCGGAGGGAATTCGCACGCGACGACGGTGGCAGAACACCCCGACCTTTGCGGTACGGCCTGTGGATACCGACCAGTTGTGGATAATCGTGGCGTCCCACTCCGACGGACCGGCCGGCCCGGCCCCGATGTGCCGGCGGTCGTTCAGATCGACATGCTCGGATCGAGCAGTCTCGGATCGAGCAGTCTCGGATCGAGCAGTCTCGGATCGAGCAGTAAGGTCGGCGCGCTCCGGCGGACCGGCGCTCAGACGGTCAACAGCGGGGTTGGGCAACATTCAAGCTGTCAGGCGCTCAGGCGTGCTAGCGCTCAAGCGGGGCTGGCGGGCTGGTGGTGCCGACTTCACTGAACCTCGGAGAGTTGCTGGTTCGACGACACATCAACTCTCCAAGATCTCGGCCCAGCCACCAGCCGGCCCAGCCACCAACCGGTCCAGCCACCAACCATTTATCGCCGCTTACCGCCGCCCATCTTGAGACCTTGGAGAATTGCTGACTCCACGGCACGCCAAGTCTCCAAGGTCTCAACCCACCCAGCCGACAACCCACCCAGCCGACAACCCAACCCCCCAACCCGCCACGATCGGGTGAGGTGGCATAGGACACGCCACTGATGTGATCGCCGTCGTTGTCGATGCCCCGGCCGGAAAGCCAGGCTGGGATTCGTCTGGCGGCAATCGGCGAAAGGCGGGACATGGCTCTGCGACCCGGTGATCGGGCCTGGGCCGTGTGGGCGGTCGGGCTCGCGGCGTACGTCGTCGCGGTGCTGCATCGCACCTCGCTCGGTGTCGCCGGACTCGACGCTCAGGCACGTTTCGGAGCCGGCGCCGGCGCGCTCGCGTTGTTCGCGGTGCTGCAGCTCGTCGTGTACGCCGGGCTGCAGGTGCCCGTGGGACTCCTGCTCGACCGGTTCGGGTCGACGCGGCTGGTGGTCTGCGGCGCGTTGCTGATGGCCTCCGGTCAAGCGCTGATGGCGGTCACCACGGACATGCCCGGCGCGATCGTCGCCCGGGTCATGGTGGGTGCCGGCGACGCGATGACGTTCATCAGTGTGCTGCGCCTGGTCCCGCACTGGTTCCCGGCGCGTCGAGTTCCGGTGATCACGCAGCTTACCGGCATCATGGGCCAGCTCGGTCAGGTGCTGAGCGCGGTGCCGCTGGCCGCCCTGCTCGCCGGGCCGGGCTGGTCGACGGCGTTCGGCGCGGCCGCGGCCACCGGTGTCCTCGTCGCCGTGCTCGCCGTGACGCTGCTGCGGGACACGCCCGCGCGGCGGGTCACCTCCGGTCCGGTCATCACGGTCCGGCAGCTAGGTTCCGATCTGGGCGGCGCCTGGCGGCATCCGGGCACCCGGCTCGGCTTGTGGTCGCATTTCACCACCCAATTCACCGGTACGGTCTTCGCGCTGATGTGGGGTTTCCCGTTCCTGCTGGCCGGGGAGGGGGTGTCGCGCGCGACCGCGAGCGCCCTGCTGACCGTGTTCGTGGTGACCGGCATGGCCGCCGGGCCGGTGATCGGTGTCCTGGTGCAACGTCACCCACTACGGCGTTCCTGGCTGGTCCTCGGCGTGATCGCGGTGAACGCGGCGGCGTGGGGTGTGGTGCTGCTCTGGCCCGGCCGGGCGCCGCTGCCCGTGCTGGTGACGCTGGTGGTGGCGCTGGGACTGGGCGGCCCGGGATCGATGATCGGGTTCGAGTTCGCCCGTACGTTCAATCCGCCGCACCGGCTGGGCACCGCCACCGGCATCGTCAACGTCGGCGGGTTCACCGCCTCGCTGCTGACCATCATGCTCGTCGGGATGATTCTGGACCTGCGCACCGGCGGCGGCACGGACTATCAACTGTCGGACTTCCGGGTGGCGATGGCGGTGCAATACCTGGTCGGTGCCGTCGGCGTGCTGGGCATCTTGCGGAGCCGTCGGCTCGCCCGGCAACGACTGGCGGAGGAAGGTATCGTGGTCCGCCCGATCCGTGAGGTTCTCAGCCAAAAGCGAGGTTAGACCGAATCACGCCGGGGAATGTTCCGCCGCGGCACGCGCGGGGGACGCGCCGGATCACCGTCGGACAAGGCAAGACCGAGGGGGAAATGACCGAGAAGAGCCCGGACCGGATCTGGTCCGGCATCGACATCACCAAGACCGTCGGCGGCGCCCTGGCAGCCGTGTGCGCCGCGTTCGCCGGATCGTACCTAGGTGTGGCGGGCACCGTGATCGGAGCGGCGCTGTTCAGCATCGTCGGGTCGGTGGGCACCGAGATCTACAGCCGCTCGCTGCGCAAGGGCACGCGGAAGCTCCGGACCATCGCGCCGGTCTTCGTCCGCGCGCCGGCTGCGGTGGGCACCCCAGCGGTGGCTGCGGCGCAGGCCGTGGACTCGCCGTCGCACACCGTCGCCGGTACGCCGGAGGACGCCACGGCGACACGGACGGCGAGCGCCGATCAGGCCGACGCGATCCCGGCAGGCGGGTCCCGGCCCGACGCGGATGAGCCTGAGACCGCGCCGATTGAGACGGCCCGGCCCGACGCGAGTCAGCCGGACACGACGGTCGCGCCGCTGCTGCACCGGCTTCGCTGGCGACGCGTCGCGGTGCTGGCCGGCGCGGTCTTCGTGCTGGCCATGGGATCGCTGACGATCGCCGAACTGGTCACCGGCACCACGGTGGCGTCGACCACCGGGCACGGGCCGTCCGGCGGCACCACGCTCGGCGTGGTCTTCCGCGGCGGACAGGAGACCCCGGCACCCCGGCCGACCCGGCCGGCCGAGCACACCGCGCCGACCGGGTCCGCCACGCCGGCCACGGCCACGCCGACCGGCTCCGCCGAGCAGGACGCCTCGACGAGCCCGGACGGTGCCGCAGCACCCAGCGAAGGAACCGGCTCCACCGGCGACACCTCGCCCACCGCGAGCGCGACCGGCGAGCCGGACACCCCGTCGACCGGCGACGCACCGGACGCGGACGGCTCCGGGGCCACGTCGCCGCAAGCCGATCCGGTGGCGCCGGAGGGCGAAGCGGCGCACGATGGCGATCAGGCCCAGCCGACGGGCGACCAGTGACAGAAGGACCCAGCCTGAGGAGAGTGCCATCGTGAACTCCGTCGCCGTTCTCGCCGAAGCGCACGGCCGCCTGCCCGGCCTGGTCCGCCAGGCGGTGCGTGACCTGACACCGGACCAGTTGCGCTGGGTGCCGGCCGACGGCGCGAACAGCATCGGTTGGCTGGTCTGGCACCTGGCCCGGGTGCAGGACAGCCACATCGCCGACCTGTTGGATGCCGAGCAGGTCTACATCAGCGGCGAATGGGCACCCCGGTTCGGGCTCAAGCCCAGCCCCTCGGACACCGGTTACGGCGCCACGGCCGCGCAGGTGGCGGCGGTGGCGCCGGAGAGCTGGACGGCGCTCACGGACTATTACCACGCGGTGCACGCGCGTACCGCGGACTATCTGTCCGGGCTGTCCGACGACGATCTGGACGCGGTGATCGACGAGGCGTGGGATCCGCCGGTCACTCGCGGCGTGCGCCTGGTGTCGATCGTCGACGACGACGTGCAGCACGCGGGTCAGGCGGCGTACGTGCGCGGGCTGCTCCCCCGCTGACGGACGACCGCCGGGGAACCACCCCCGCCGCCGGTCAGGCGGAGGACGGCTCCTGGGTCGGCAGCCGTACCGCGAACGTGGTGTGACCGGGCTGCGACGACACCGTGATGTCGCCGCCGTGCCCGTTCACCACGATCCGGTAGGAGATGTCCAAGCCCAGGCCGGTGCCTTCGCCGACCGGCTTGGTGGTGAAGAACGGCTCGAAGATCCGCTTCTTCAGCTCGTCCGGGATGCCCGGACCGGTGTCCCCGATGGACACCACCACGTGGTCGTCCTCGCGGTAGGTCCGCACGGTGAGCGTCCCCGCGCCCTGCATCGCCTGCACCGCGTTGTCGATCAGGTTGGTCCACACCTGGTTCAGTTCCGCCGGGTGGGCGGGGATCTCCGGCAGGCTGCGGTCGAATTCCTTGACCACCTGCACGCCGTCGCCGATCTTGTGGTGGAGCATCACCAGGGTGCTCTTCAGCCCCGCGTGCACGTCGATCCACTGATGCGCCGCCCGGTCCATCTGCGAGTACTGCTTGGCCGCCGCGACAAGCGACGAGACCCGGCTGGTGGCGTCCTCGATGTCGGTCATCAACTGCTCGGTCTCCAACGCGTACCCGAGCCAGTGCACCGCCTGGTCGAGCAGGCCGGTGTCCACCTTCTGCGCGATGTCGGTGAGGCAGTCGATGTCCAGGCCGCCCTGCGCGAAGACGGGCGCCAGGTCCCAGCTCCCGGTGACGCCGTGGTCCGCCATCCACTCGCCCAGTTCGTCCTCCCGGTCGGCGGCCTGCATGGCGGTCAGTGCGGGCGCCTTGGCGGCCCGCTCGATGACCTCCTCCTGCAGCGCGACCAGGGCGTTCAACTGGGCCGCGGGCACCTTCCCGACGGCCAGCATGCCGAGCTTGTGGCGCATCCCGGCGACCCGCTGCCGCAGCGAACCGGTGGCCCGCGAGGCCGCCGCAGCCGGGTTGTTGAGCTCGTGCATCAACCCCGCGGACAGGGCGCCGAGGGCGGCCAGGCGCTGCCGTTCCCCGATCGCCGCCTGGGAGCTGCGCATGCCCAGCGCCAGCCCCTCCAGCAGGTGGATCGCCATCGGGAACCACTCGCGCATCAGGGTGCCGAATTCCTCCGAGGTCAGCACGAAGAAGTCCGCGTCGTCGAGGGCACGCATGGTCGCCTGGTAGGTGCGCGGGACGCCGTCGTCGCGCAGGTACGCCTGCGTCGCGCCCATGTACACGCCGCGCTGCTCGGTGCGTACCGTCTGCACGTCGTCCCGGCCGACCCGGCGGGTGAGCGCGATCGTGCCGCTGAGCAGGACGAAGAACTGCTCGGCCGGCTCGCCCTCGCGCAGCACCAGCGACCCGGCGGGGGCGTGCAGGGTGCAGCCGTGGTCGGCGATCCACCGCAGTTGTTCCTCGGTGAGCTTCTCGAAGAGGAAGAGTGTCCGCAGCTCGTCCGGCGTCAACGTGCCCGGCTCGCAGGGTTCGAGCCGCACCTCGTCGGTGTCAGTCATCTACTGTGCCTCCAGGTACCGATGGACCAGCGTGACGGCCATCGCGCCCTCGCCGACCGCCGAGGCCACCCGTTTGACCGAGTTGGCCCGGACATCGCCGGCGGCGAAGATGCCGGGAACACTGCACTCCAGGTAGAACGGATCGCGGTCGCGATCCCATCCCGCCGGCCGGTTTCCGTTGCTCAGCAGGTCCGGGCCGGTGAAGACGAAACCCCGCTCGTCACGCGCCACCGCGTCGCCCAGCCAGTCGGTGCGCGGCTCGGCGCCGATGAAGACGAACAGCGATCCGCACCCGACCGTGGACTGCGTCGCATCCTTACCATCGCAGATGGTGATGGCCTCCAGATGGCCATTGCCGTGCGCGGCGACAACTTCACTTCGGGTACGCACCGAGATGTTGCCGGTCTGGGTCAGTTGCTGGATCAGGTAGAAGGACATCGACGACTCCAGCGAGTCGCCGCGGACCAGCAGGGTGACGCTTCGCGCGTACCGGGAAAAGAAGAGTGCGGCCTGACCTGCGGAATTGGCCCCGCCGATGATGTAGACATCCTCGCCTGAGCAGGACGGGCCCTCGGTGGCGGCCGAGCCGTAGTAGACGCCGGACCCGGTGAGCGCGGCAATGCCCTCGGCGGGCAGCGGCCGGTACGCGACTCCGGTGGCCAGCACGATGGCGTGCGCCGAGACCTCGCCGCCGTCGGCGAAGCGCAGCGTGCGCGCGGAGCCGTCGGCGCGCATCCCCACCACCTCGCGGGTGTTGAGCACCTCGGCGGAGAACTTGCCCACCTGGCGGCGCGCGCGGGTGGTGAGGTCGACGCCGGAGATCCCGTCCGGGAACCCGAGATAGTTCTCGATCCGGGAGCTCTGCCCGGCTTGCCCGCCAATCGCCTGCCGCTCCACCAGCAGCGTCTTGAGGCCCTCGGACGCGCCGTAGACCGCGGCGCCCAGACCCGCCGGGCCACCGCCCACGATGATCAGGTCGTAGAAGTCTCGGCCCGGTGCGGTGGACAACCCGGCCGCCTCGGCCACCTCCTGGTTGCTGGGCCGGGCCATCGCCCGCCCGTCGGCGGTGACCACCAGGGGGATGGCCTCCGGGCCGCATCCGGCCGCCTCCAGCAGCCGACGGCCCTCCGGACCGTCGCTGGTCATCCAGCGGTACGGCACCAGGTTGCGGGCCAGGAAGTCGCGGATCTGGTACGACGGCTCGCTCCACCGGTGCCCGACCACCCGGATGTCTTCCAGTTCCCGGTCGCCGGTGGCCTGCCAGGCGTCCAGCAGGGCGTCGATCACCGGATAGAGCTTCTCCTCCGGCGGGTCCCAGGGCTTCAGCAGGTAATGGTCCACGTCCACCACGTTGATCGCCCGGATCGCGGCGTCGGTGTCCGCGTACGCGGTGAGCAGCGCCCGGCGCGCGTTCGGGAACAGGTCCATCGCCTGCTCCAAGAACTCGATGCCGTTCATCTGCGGCATCCGGTAGTCGGCAAGCATCACCGCCACCCGGCCGCCGCGCAGCTTGATCTCCTTGAGCGCCTGCAACGCGTCGGCGGCCGCGGAGGCACGGATGACCCGGTACTGCTCGCCGTAGCGGCGGCGCAGGTCGCGGGCGATGGCCCGGGACACCGAAGGGTCGTCATCGACGGTGAGGATCGCGGCATGGCCCATGTCATCTACCTCGGCGGTACGAGTGCGAGGGCGTCCCGCCGACGCGGAAGGTCACCTCATCGAAGTAGAACCACCACCAGTCCTCTCCCGGCCCGGACGGCTCCACCTCGTGCGCCTGGTCCAGGTGGGTGCAGAGCGAAGCGGTCATCCGAACATCTCCCTGTTCGCCAGCAGATCGTGATATTCCGGGTGCCGCTGCAGATAGCCCCGGACGAACGGGCAACTGACCCGCACCGGGGTGGCCCGCGCGCGGGCGTCCTCCAGGGCGGCGGTCGCCAGCCGGCCGCCCAGTCCCCGGCCCTCGAACGCCTGGTCGATCTCGGTGTGCGCGAGTTCCACGTCGGTGCCGTCGCGGTGGTAATAGAGCCGGCCGGCCACGTCCCCGCCGAGCAGGATTTCGTACCGTGACTGCTCGAAGCTGTCCACCACCACCGCCTCGGCGAAGTCCGGCACGCCGACCTGGGCGCTGCCCTCGACGCGCAGCTTGCGGCGGGCGCGCTCATAGAAGGTGGACCGCCCGAACCGGATCACCTGTGCGGCCGAGCGGATCGGCAGGATGGACAGTTGGTCGCCGGGGTTGGCGTACCCCTGGATGATGCCGTCCACCTCGACCGCCAGTCGTCCGCTGCTGGGCAGCACGTCCAGGCGCAACTTCTCGTCCACCGACAGCATCAGCGAACGGTTGAACGAGGAGTGCGCCGCCGCCGCACTGACCAGCAGGCCCTCGACGTTCGGCGAGACGACCGGTCCGCCCGCCGAGAAGCTGTACGCGGTCGAGCCGGTCGGGGTGGCCACGATCACCGCATCCGCGGCGTAGTTGACGAAGTTGCTGCCCTCCACGGTGATGCCGACGGCGGCCAGCCCGTCGCCGGGCACCCGGACCATGGCGATGTCGTTGAAGGCGGACACCTCCTCGCCGTCCGGCAGCACGGCGCGCACCGCGGTGCGCGACTCGATGATGAAGTCGTGCCGGTCGATCGCCGACAGCGCGGTGCTCAGATCCGGCAGGTCGACCTCGGCCAGGAAGCCGAGGCGGCCCACGTTCACCCCGAGCACCGGGGTCTTGCGACCCTCCACGAGGCGCATGGTGCGCAGCATGGTGCCGTCGCCGCCGAGGCTTACCAGCAGCCCGGCGCGGTCGACCATGTCCGCCGTGGAGACGGGCTCGGCCGCGCAGTCGATCCGATCGATCTCGTCGTGCAGCCCCAGCACGGTCACCTCGCGCTCCGCCGCCCACCGCACGATGGCCTCGATCGCCGCCCCGCAGTCGCGCCGTGGGTGCAGCACCAGGCCGACCACCTTGACCATTCCCATGAATCCCCCTCCGCCGCCGTTCAGCCTTGCACGCCGACGCGCCAGTGGCGACTGCGCCGTGTGTACCGTCCGGAACCGGTACCGGCGGAGAGAAAAGTGCAAGCTTCTCTGAACTTTCTTGACAGTGTTACAGGCGATCGAGAGACTCCGATCGCGAGAGCGCTCTCCGTCCCCCGCTGATCCCCGTCAGCACGTCCGCATGACGCGTCCGGCATCGCCGCACGCGCCGCGAGGCGTGCCTTGGAAAGGACCCCTCTCATGCCTCGCCCGCCCGTCAAGGCGATCGTCGTCGGCGCGGTGGCCCTCGCCGCCGTCGGCATGACGCCGTTCGTGAGCTTCGCCGCCGACAAACCCGACCCGGCGAAATCCGCCCCCGCCGTCACCACACTCGACATGGCGCCCGGCATGCTCGCCGCGATGCGTCGCGACCTGCACATGGACGACAAAGAGATCGCCACCCGGTTGCGCACCGAAGCGGCCGCTCCGGTGGTCGAGAAGCGGCTGCGCCAGCAGCTCGGAAAGAAGTTCGGCGGTGCCTGGATCCCCGACGGCAGCGCCCGGCTGACCGTCGCGGTGACCAGCGCCAAGGACGCCGCGAAGGTCCGCGCCGCGGGTGCCGACGCGAAGCTGGTCAAGCGGGGCGAGAGCGACCTGAACGCCGATCGCGCGAAGCTGGACAAGAACAGCAAGAAGGCCGACGACGCGGTCCGTAGCTGGTACGTCGACCCGAAGAGCAACAGCGTGGTGATCAACGCCAAGCCCGGGGCGGAGGCGAAGGCGAAGGCGTTCGCGAAGGCCAGCGGCGCCGGGTCGATCACCGTGCAGACGCTCGCCGAGCAGCCGAAGACGATGTACGACATCCGCGGCGGCGACCAGTACGTGATCAACGGGAACACGCTCTGCTCGGTCGGCTTCGCGGTCTCCGGTGGTTTCGTCAGTGCCGGGCACTGCGGCGGCACCGGCAGCCCGACCCTGGGCTACAACAACGTCGCCCAGGGCACGTTCGCCGGATCGTCCTTCCCCGGCAACGACTACTCGTGGATCCGCACCAACAGCAACTGGACCCCACAGCCGTGGGTGAACAACTACCAGGGCGGCAACGTGCTGGTCAGCGGCTCGCAGGAGGCAGCGATCGGCAGCTCCATCTGCCGGTCCGGCCGCACCACCGGCTGGCGCTGCGGCACCCTGCTGGGCAAGAACGAGACCGTCAACTACTCGCAGGGCGCGGTCTCCGGCCTCAGCCGCAGCAACGCCTGCGCCGAACCGGGTGACTCGGGCGGCTCGTGGATCTCCGGCAACCAGGCGCAGGGCGTCACCTCCGGCGGCTCCGGCAACTGCACGTCCGGCGGCACCATGTGGTTCCAGCCGGTGAACGAGATCCTCGGCGCCTTCGGCCTCACCCTGACCACCACCGGTGGGGGCGGCGGCGGTGGCGGCAATGCCGTCATCAGCGACTGGAACGGCAAGTGCCTGGACGTGCCCAGCTCCAACTTCTCCGACGGTGTCCAGGTCCAGATGTGGGGCTGCAACGGCACCGGCGCGCAGAAGTGGAACGCGGTCAACGGCACCCTGCAGACCAGCAACAACAAGTGCCTGGACGTGCCGTGGGGCTCGACCGCCAACGGCGCGATCATTCAGATCGCCACGTGCAGCGGCAACCCGGCACAGCAGTGGGTGCTCAGCGCCGCGGGCGACCTGGTGAACCCGCAGGCCAACAAGTGCCTGGACATCAAGGACTGGAACGGCAACGACGGCGCCAAGGTGCAGCTCTGGGACTGCGCGGGCACCGCGAACCAGAAGTGGCACCGCGGATAGTCGCCCGCGCCGCCTGACATCGCTCCTCCGGACCGCCGGCCGTGCAACGGCCGGCGGTCCGTCGCGTCGCCGAGGTGGCCCTCCGGATGTCGCCGAGATGGCCGTCCGGCATGTTGTGACGGCACCCACCATCATCGGCGGCGGGGAATGGCCCGCGGCGGGCGAAACTTGTCGTACCCGTGCCGGACGCTGACCGCATCGGCACGGACGACGACACTGGGGGCCCTCATGACGCAAGCGCCACAACGACTCATCGGGCCCGACACCGACAGTCCGCCACCCGCCGCCATCCCGGAGGCCGCGACACCGGCTGCGACCACGCCGACCACGCCTGCCGTGCGCCTCGTCCTGGTGCTCGGTTTCCTGATCGCGATCGGTCCACTGACCATCGACATGTACCTTCCGTCGCTGCCCTCGATCACCGACGACCTGCAGATCAGCGCCGCCGCCGCACAGCTCACGCTGACCGGCACGCTCGTCGGCCTCGCGGTCGGTCAACTGCTCGTGGGCCCGTTGTCCGACGCCCTCGGCCGGCGGCGTCCGTTGCTGGCCGGCGTCGCGGTGCACATCGCGGCGTCGCTGCTCAGCGCCGTGGCGCCCAATCTGGTCGCCCTCGGCACGCTGCGCGTCTTGCAGGGGCTCGGGGCGGCTGCGGCGGCCGTGGTGGCCATGGCCGTGGTGCGCGACCGGTTCACCGGCCTCGCGGCGGCCCGGTTGCTGTCCCGGCTGATGCTGGTGATGGGCGCCGCGCCGATCCTCGCCCCGACGCTCGGCGGCCTGGTGCTGGGCGTGACGTCCTGGCGCGGCGTGTTCGTGGTGCTCGCGATCTTCGGCGTCGCCATCTGGACCACCACCGCGCTGGCCCTGCCGGAGACGCTGCCGGCCACCCGTCGCCGCAACGGCGGGGTGGTGGGGACGATCCGCGACTACGGCCGCCTCCTCACCGACCGGGCCTACGTGGGACTCATCCTCGTCGCCGGCCTGGCGATGGCGGCCCTGTTCGCCTACGTGGCGGGCTCCTCGTTCGTCTTTCAGGAGCACTACGGTCTCGACGAGCAACAGTTCGGGCTGGTGTTCGGGGCGGGCGCGGTCGGCCTGATCACCGCCACCCAACTGAACGTGCGCCTGTTGCGGTGGCTGAGCCCGGCCCGGGTGCTCACCCTGGCGCTCGCCACCGGCAGCGTCGCGGGTCTGGCGCTGGTGGCGGTGGCGGCCACCGGCGCCGGTGGCATCGTGGGCGTGCTGGTGCCGCTGTGGCTGGTCCTCGCCTCGGCCGGGCTGGCCCTGCCCAACGCGCCCGCGCTGGCCCTGTCCCGGCACGGCGAGGCCGCCGGCACCGCAGCGGCGCTGCTCGGCGCGGTGCAGTTCGGCGTGGGTGCGGTCGCCGCGCCGCTGGTCGGCGCCCTGGGCACCGGTGCCACCGCGATGGCCACGGTGATCGCCGGTGGCATGCTCGCCGCGGTCGCGGTGCTGCTGTTCGTGGTGCGGCCCTCGGCGCTGACCGACGACGCGTCGGCACCGGCGGTGGCCGCGGCGCACTGACCGGGCTCCCCGTCGCCCCGATCGGGCGCGAGCCCTCAACCGGTGCCCGTCATGGACGATGATGGTGGCCGTGACCTCCCGACTGCCGGTGCCCGTCGACCCGTACGGCGTGTTCACCGACCTGGGTCGCGGGGTGCACGACCGGACGATGAACGGTCACCACCGGGAGGCGCTGCGCCTGGCCGACGAGGCCGAAGCGGTCGCGGCGATCCTCGGGGACCGGCAGGTTGCGATGGTGGCCCGCCAGGGGCGGATGTACGCGTTGCTCGCGCTCGGCCGGCTCAACGAGGCCTTGGTGATCGCTCACGAGCTGGCCGAGCGGCGGCAGGGCACCGGCCCGCGTGCCAGCGCCGCGAAGGCCCAGGCCGACCTGGCCGAGTTGCTCATCCGGCTCGGCCGGGTGGACGAGGGGCTGCACTGGCTGGCCCGCGCCACCGCGGCGCTGGAGACGACGCCACGCGGCAGCCTGCGATATTTCTCCGCGCTGTGCTCGGTCGGTGACGCCGCGCAGGCCGCCGACCTCTACGAACTGGCCGACGACTGCGCACGCCAAGCCGCCGACGCGCTCGCCGTGGACGACCTGTTCCGGTCCGCGGGCCAGCTTCAGCACGCCGAGATGCTGCTGGAGTGGGGGCTGCGGCTGGAACAGGTGGGCCGCGCCGACGAGGCATGGCTGCGCCTCAACCGCAGCGTCGCTATCTTGACGGCGTACCGGCAACGCCACCCGGACACCCCGCTCGGCGCCGCGCTGCTCGCCCTCGGGCTGGCCCGCACCGGCCGGGCTCGGGAGGCGCTGGAACTGGTCGACCGCAGCCTGCTGCCGCTGCGCGAGGCCGGTCAGATCCACGAGGCGCGCCTGCTGCATCTGGCGCACGGATCCGCGCTGCGGCACCTCGGCGACCTCGCCGGCGCACATCGAGAGTTCGTCGCCGCCGAGCAACTCGCCGAGCAGACAGGCCAGCGACTGATCATCCACCATGAGCTGGCCACCTTGGCCGCCGCACGGACGCCCGGCGAGGCCACCACGACCATGCTCGCCGCGTTGCAGCAGCAGGTGTCGCATCTGTGGCGGCAGCGGCTGGACCGGCGGCTGATGCTGCAGCAGGCCCGTCGCCGCGCCGAGCTGGAGCTGGCCCGCGAGATGGCCGAAGGGGTGGCGGCCTCCGACGCGCTGACCGGCCTCGGCAACCGCCGCACCTTCGACCAGCGGCTCGGCGCGCTGCGTCACGGCACCGCCCTGATTCTGGTCGACGTCGACCGGTTCAAGACCATCAACGACACCTATTCACACGGGGTCGGCGACGGCGTGCTGACCGCGGTCGCGGAGATCCTCAGTTCGCACTGCCGCCGCGGCGAGACCGCGGTCCGGTTCGGCGGCGACGAGTTCGCCCTCTTCCTGCACGCGGATCTGACCGCGGCCACGGTCATCGCGCAGCGCATCCGCCGGGTCGTGGTGCGGTGGAACTGGAACGACCTGGCGCCGGGCTTGCGGGTGACGCTCAGCATGGGCGCCGCGGTCTACACCGAGGGAATGACCGGAGCGGACCTGTTCGACCGGGCCGATCACCAGCTCTACGCCGCGAAACGCCAGGGACGGGACCGGCTCGTCGCCTGAGCGGTGTCGCCTCCGGGATGCTTGAGCCAGCCTCTCCTATGCAGGGCGGGGCTTGCCGCCGGCCGCCGCATAGGCCGTGCGGGCGCGCTCTTCGAGAGCCGGCGAGCCACACCTACGCGCCAGGGCCAGCCCTTCGCGCAGTTGCCGGCGCGCCTGCGGCCGGCGGCGCGCGGCGGTGAGCAGGACCGCCTGATCCACCAGAACCTGGGCATACTCGAAGCGGCGCGGCGTGGCGGCCAGCAGCCGCACCGATTCGTCAAGCAGTGTCAGCGCATCGGAGCCGGTGCGCACCATCGCCCGGATGCGCAGCGCCCGCCCGAGAGCCGACCGCGTGCCGCCGCGCCGGATCAGCGCGATCTCCTCGTCGACGAGCCGGGACGCCGCCTCCGCGGCACCGATGCCGGCGAGGATCCGCGCGGCCGCGGACCGCCACGGCAGCACCAGCGGATGATCCGTCCCGCGCGCGCCGAGCCGCTCACCGCAGGCGAACAGCTCGGACACCCCCTCACCCGGGCGGCCCGCGGCGGCGTGCAGCAGGCCCCGCGCATAGCGCAGGGTCAGGGCACTCGGGGAGTCGTCCGGCGCGCCGCCCGACCGGTCGATCAGGGTCTCGGCCGTGGCCACGTCGCCGATGTCCAGCAGCACCGCCAGCCGACGCGCGAGCAGCAGCATCGCGGCGTCCTCGCGGTCCCCGGCGCCGGCCGCATCCAGCAGGTCCGCGGCGGTCGTCGCATCGTGCCCGGCGGCTCGCAGGTCCCCGCGGCGGCGCGCCACCGACGCCCGCAAGGAGTGCGCCGCGGCCAGCGCGGACGGGTCGGCGCACCGGCGGGCCTCGGCCATCGCGACGGCGCATCCGGCGTGCGCCGCTTCGAGGCCGTCGCGGTCCGCGAGGTGCGTCAGCTCCCGCAGGTACCGCGGAAGATCCGCGTCGCCGCGGGGTGGCGCCGCCGCGCGCGGTAGCGGGACGGCGCGCGTGGCTGGGGCGCGAACCGGGTCCTCCAGGCCCAGCCGACCATTGCTCAGGCTCATGTGGTCTCCCGTACCCCGGCGAGGCGTGGTCCGCACCTGCCGCGCCCGATCGAGGACGGCCGGGAGCCCGGAAGTGAACCGCACATGCGGCATTCATATCAGCAATAGTGGTGCAAGTGCGATGCCAAGGATGCCCAATGCATCGCATCCACGAGTATGGTGTTGGCCGTGACCGCGTACCGGATAGGGGAAGCCGCCGCGGTGCTCGGCGTCTCCGCCGACACCGTGCGGCGCTGGATTGACGCCGGACGCCTCGACGCCGGCCGCGATCCCCAGGGGCACCGCAGCATCGCGGGCGCGGACCTGGCTGCCTTCGCCCGGTCGCTCGGTGACGACGCCGAGCCGGGGAGCGCTCACTCGTCCGCGCGCAATCGGCTGCCCGGCATCGTCACGGCCATCGCGCGCGACACGGTGATGGCGCAGGTGGACATTCAGGCGGGCCCGTTCCGGCTGGTGTCGCTGATGAGTCGGGAGGCGCTCGACGACCTCGGCCTGGAGGTGGGTTCGCGGGCCACCGCGGTGATCAAGTCCACCACCGTCGTGGTCGAGCGCACCGGGCGCGGATGAGGACCGGGCGCGGATGAGGAGGGGGCGCGGATGAGGAGGGGACGGATGGGGCGCAGGCTACTCGTCACCCTGCTGGCGACCGCGGTCGTGGCGGGGTGCGGCGGTCCGGCCGACCACGACACGGCCGGCGGCACACCGAGCGGGCAGCCGGTTGCGGGCACCGTCACCGTGCTCGCCGCCGCGTCGCTGACCGAGTCGTTCACCCGCATCGGCGCCGCCTTCCACCGGGCGCATCCCGGTGCCACCGTGCGCTTCTCCTTCGGCGGCAGCTCCGGCCTGGCGCAGCAGATCACCGCGGGCGCGCCGGCCGACGTGTTCGCCTCGGCCAACCCGGACACCATGACCACCGTGACCGACGCCGGCGACGCGGCGGGAAAGCCGGTCACCTTCGCCCGCAACCAGCTCGTCATCGCCGTGCCCAAGGGCAACCCGCAAGGCATCTCCACCGTGGACCAGCTCGCCTCGCCGGGCCGGAAGGTGGCGCTGTGCGCCGCTCAGGTGCCGTGCGGCGCCGCGGCGCAGCGCGCGCTGCGGGCCGCCGGGGTCCGTGTCACGCCGGTGTCACAGGAGCAGGATGTGAAGGCGGCGCTGGCCAAGGTGAAACTCGGCGAGGTGGATGCCGCGCTGGTCTATCGCACCGACGTGCGGGCCGCGGGCGACGTGGACGGCATCGAGTTCCCCGCATCGGCGAGCGCGATCAACGACTACCCGATCGTGGCGTTGCGCGCCGCGCCCAACCCGTCCGGCGGCGCGGCCTTCGTCGCGTACGTGCGGAGCGAGCCGGCCCGTGCCGCGCTCGCCGCGGCCGGATTCCAACGACCCTGAACCGGACCCGCCGCCGTGCACCGCTGGCCCTGGGCGTGCCGGCGGTGGCCGGGCTCACCTTCCTGGTGTTACCGCTGCTCGGGCTGCTCGTCCGCGCGCCGTGGGCCACGCTGCCGCGCAGGCTCGCCGAACCGGCCGTGCTGGCCGCCCTGCGCCTGTCGCTGACCACCGCCACCCTGGCCACGGTGCTGTGCCTGGTGTTCGGCGTGCCGCTGGCGTGGCTGCTGGCGCGTGGTTCGTTCCCCGGGCGGCGACTGGTCCGCGCGCTGGTCACCGTCCCGATGGTGCTGCCTCCGGTGGTGGGCGGCGTGGCGCTGCTGTTGGTGTTCGGGCGGCGCGGGCTGGTCGGCGGGCCGCTGGACGCGGCGTTCGGCGTCAGCCTGCCGTTCACCACCGCCGGGGTGGTGGTCGCCGAGGCGTTCGTGGCGATGCCGTTCCTGGTGATCAGCGTGCAGGGCGCGCTGCGTGCGGCGGACACCCGTTACGAGGAGGCCGCAGCCACCCTGGGCGCGGGGCGGTGGACCGTCTTCCGCCGGGTCACGCTGCCCATGGTCGCGCCCGGCGTGGCGGCCGGTGCGGTGCTCTGCTGGGCGCGCGCGCTCGGCGAGTTCGGCGCCACCATCACCTTCGCGGGCAACTTCCCGGGCCGCACCCAGACCATGCCGCTGGCCGTCTACCTGGCTCTGGAACAAGATGTGGACGCGGCGATCGTGCTCAGTCTGGTGCTGCTGACGGTTTCGGTGGCGATCCTCGCCGGGCTGCGCGACCGCTGGCTGGGCGGCGCCGGATGAGCCTGGACGCGCACCTGGTCGTCCGCCGGGGCGACTTCACGCTCGATGTCCGGCTGACCGCCGACCCCGGCGAGGTGGTCGCCCTGCTAGGCCCCAACGGCGCCGGAAAGACCACCGCGCTGCGGGCCATCGCCGGGCTGCGGGGCCTGGACGACGGTCATGTCGTGGTCGGCGGCGAGACCCTGGACGACGGGCACCGACGGTTCGTCGCGCCCGAGCGCCGCCACATCGGCGTGGTGTTTCAGCAATATCTGTTGTTCCCGCATCTGTCCGCAATCGACAACGTGGCGTTCGGCCCGCGCTGCCGGGGTGCCTCGACGGCGCAGGCGCGCGCCGTGGCACGGGACTGGTTGCAACGGGTGGGACTGGCCGAGCACGGGCGCAAGAAGCCTCGTCAGCTCTCCGGCGGCCAGGCGCAACGCGTCGCACTGGCACGCGCCCTGGCGACCGGGCCGCGGCTGCTCCTGCTGGACGAGCCGCTGGCCGCCCTGGACGCCCGGACCCGGCTGGAGACGCGCGCCCACCTGCGCGGGCATCTGTCCGGCCATCCGGGGGCCACGATCCTGGTCACCCACGACCCACTGGACGCGATGATGCTGGCCGACCGTCTGATCGTGGTCGAGGACGGCCGGGTCGTGCAGGCCGCCGACGCGGCCACGCTGACCAGCCGACCGCGCACCGACTACGTCGCCCGGCTGGTCGGCCTGAACCTGTACCGGGGGCGCGCGGACGGCACCGCGGTGCGTCTGCCCGGCGGCTTCACCCTGCGGGTGGGCACCCCGCACCGCGGTGAGGTGTTCGTCGCGTTCCCGCCGTCCGCGGTGGCGCTGTTCGCCGAGCAGCCCGCGGGCAGCCCCCGCAACACCTGGCCGGCCACCGTGACCTCGGTCGCCCGGCACGGCGACGCCCTGCGCATCGAGTTGTCCGGGCCGGTCGTGGTGGCCGCCGACGTGACCGCCGCAGCGGCGGTGCAACTGCGTCTGGAGCCGGGTCGTGCGGTGTGGGCCGCGGTCAAGGCCACCGAGACCGATGCCTATCCGGCGGGCGCGGCAGGACCGCAGCTACCGTGATCATGTGGATCTGCTCGACCTGACCGACTTCCGGGCCGCGGTGGCCCGGATCTATCTGGAACCCTCCGACCTCGCCGGATTCCGGCGCCGCCGGGACGAATTGTTCGCCCGGCATCCCCAGTCGCCGGTGCACGGGACCGCGTTCACCGGGCTGCGCTACTTCCCGCCGAACCCGGACGCGGTTGCCGAGGTGGCGGTGCGCGCCGATCCCGGCGAGCTGGAGATCGACACCGGCGGACCGGACGGCGCGGTGCGCTATGACCGCGTCGGCGTGCTGGACACCCCGTGGGGCGAGCTCTCGCTGTGGTGGATCGCCGCGTACGGCGGCGGGCTGTTCCTGCCGGTCCGCGACGGTTCGTGCGGCACCCGGTCGTACGGGGGTGGCCGCTATCTGACCGACACGGTCAAGGGCACCCACGGGCGGGGCGTGCAATTGCTCGGCGGCGACCGGGTGCGGCTGGACTTCAACTACCTCTACAACCCGTCGTGCGCCTACGACGATCAGTGGCTGTGCCCGCTCGCCCCGCCGGAGAACCGGGTCGAGGCGGCGATTGAGGCCGGGGAACTGGCCTACCGATAGGGGCGGTCAGTCGCTCGCCGGGCCGTTGTCGGCGAAGGTGTACGTGGTGCGCAGCCGGGAGTCGCCGAGTTCCTCGGCGATCAGCCCGCGACCGGGCACGATCTGCAGGAAGGCGCCCTGGTTGAAGATCGCGTAAGTGGGATCGCCGGCATCGGTGTCCTCCTCGCGCTCGACGATGGAGAACAGTTGACCGTCCCGGCCCCTGTCGCACGGTGCGGCCTCGACGGTCAGCGGCGCGCTCCCGTTCTTGTGCACGCCCATGCACCGGGTTCGGCTGTCGTCGCCCGCCGCGTACGTCTCGATCATGTATTTGTCACCGGCCGGTTCCAACACGAACAGCGTGCTGTCGCTCGGGCCGTCGGTGGGGTTGAGCCGGCCGTCGTCGTTCACCGCCAGGACGGATTCCTGCGACTGCACCGGGACGATCGTCACCTTGCGATCGCCGCCCAGGATGTCGTCCTCATCGGATCCGCCCGCGCTGGGCGACGCGGAGGGTGACGGGGACGAGGCAGACGACGGCGATGCGGAGGTCGCCGGTGCGGATGAGGGCGGCCCCGATGCGCCGGCGGACGGCTCGTCCGCCGTGTCGCAGGCCTGCTGGCTGAGGACCAGGCCAGCGGCCAGAAGGGCGAGGGCGGTCAGGCGCACGTATCGCATGGCTTCCTCTCGTCGGGACCGATGGTCTTCGCCATTGGTGTAACCCCCGGCAGGCGGCGGGAAACCCGGCCACTCAGCTAATTCACAACAAAGCAGGTCACAGTGGGTGTCAGAAGAGACGCTCCCCGGAGGTGATCGATGTCCGCCCTGCTCGGCCTCGTGAGCTTGGCGTTGCTGGTGTTCCAAGTGCTCTTGATCGCCCGTGCCGTGCTCGACTGGAGCGTCGCGCTGGCCGGCCCGAGCATGCCGGGATCGGCGCGGTCCCGGATCACCCGGGGTGTGCACGCGGTGACCGAGCCGGTACTCGCGCCGGTACGCCGGGTCGTGCCGCCGCTGCGGTTCGGCGGGGTCGCCATCGACCTCGCCTTCATCGTGGTGTTCTTCGGGATCGTGCTGATCCGATCGCTGATCGGCTGAGCACCGGCGGGCTGAGCACCGACCGCCGTCAGGCGGGCTCCGGCACCCCGCCCGGCCCGTCCGGATCATCCGGATCATCCGGATCGTCCGGTCCCTCGGGGCCGGGGCCCGGCACGGGTTCCACCGGCGGAGGCGGCAGCGTGTCCGGAGCGTCCGGGGACAACTCGCCCGGGTCGTCCGGCACCGGCTCGCTCGGGTCGATCGGCGGGTACGTCTCCGGATCTGGGTCGTAGCCGGTCATCGTCTGCGCCATGCCCCCGAGTCTGCCCCGATCTTCGCCGCTCCGCGCGCACCCCGCGGGAATACCCGCCGTCCCGCTACGATTCCGGTCACCATGGACTGGATCGATCACCTGCTGAGCGCCTTCTACGACGCCAAGTGGCAGGTCACCGCGGATCAGGCGATCTATTACCGGGAGATCGTCGGAAACGCTTTCGGGCTCGGATCCGCGCTGTTCGGGCTGCGCCGCAGCGTGTGGGCCTGGCCGGTGGGCATCGTCGGCAACGTGCTGCTGTGCACCGTCTTCCTCGGCGAGGCGCTCGGCAACGACCAGGGCACCCCGCTCTACGGGCAAGCCTCCCGCCAGGTCTTCTTCCTGGCCGCCAGCGCGTACGGATGGTGGCGCTGGCAGCGCAACCGGCACGGCGGCGAGCAACCCGCGGTCACTCCGCACTGGGCCACGGCCCGCCAGCGTGCGGTCCTGGCGGTGGCCGGGTTGGTCGCGGTGGGGCTCTGCTTCCTCGCGTTCCGGGCCATCGGGGCGGGCTTCCCGGTGCCGTGGTGGTATTACCTCGCCGACTCCTGGATCTTCGTGGGGTCGATGCTCGCCACGTACGCGATGGCCCGCGGCTGGGTCGAATTCTGGCTGTGCTGGATCGCCGTCGATCTGGTGGGCGTGCCCGAGCTGCTGCACTTCCGGTACTACCCGTCCGCGATCCTCTACGCCGTCTATGCCGCGTTCGTGATCTGGGGTTTCGTGGTGTGGCTGCGGATCTCCCGCGACCGGCCGCAGCCGCTGGCCGACCCGGCGATGGAGACGGTGGCCTGAGCCGCACCCGTCACGACGGCACGACCGTGTCGGTCGCCGCCTGGAGCATCCGGCTCACCTGGGACGCCTCCCCCGGCCTGCCGAAGAGGTACCCCTGCGCCTGATCACAGCCGATCCGCCGCAGCGTCATCCATTGACCGTCGGTTTCCACGCCCTCGGCGACGGTACGCATGTTCAGCGCCTGCCCCAGTCCCACCACGGCGTCCACCAGGGCCACGTCGCCGCTGTCGGTCTCCACCTGATCCACGAACGACTTGTCGATCTTGATGACATCGACCGGCAGTTGCTTCAGATAGCTCAGCGAGGAGTAGCCGGTACCGAAGTCGTCGATGGCCAGGTGGACGCCGAGCCGGCGCAGCGCGTGCAGCGTCTCGATGGCGTTGTCGATGTCCTGCATCAGCATCGACTCGGTGATCTCCAGGGTGAGCGCGGCGGACGCGATCCCGGCGTCGGCGATCGCGGCGGTCACGTCCTCCACCAACCCGGCGTACTGGAACTGCCGGGCCGACAGGTTGACGTTCATCTTCAGATCCGCCGCCCCGGCGTTCTCCCGCTGCCATTGGGCAAGCTGCGCGCAGGCCTCGCGCAGCACCCACCGACCCAGCGGCACGATCAGGCCGCTCGCCTCCGCACCGGCGATGAACTCGTACGGTCCGAGCAGCCCTCGCACCGGATGCTGCCACCGGACCAGCGCCTCGGCACCGACCACCCGCTGCGACGCCATGTCGACCACCGGCTGGTACAGCACCCGGAACTGCTGCTCCTCCAGCGCACGTTCCATCTCGGTGCGCTGCTGGGCCTCCTCCAGCACCGAGCGATACATCGACGGGTCGAAGATCGCATAGGTGTCCCGGCCGTCCCGTTTGGCCGCGTACATGGCCAGGTCGGCGTTGCGCAGCAACTGCTCGGCCGGCACGTCTTGCGCACCGGCGCTGGTGGCCACGCCGATGCTCAGCGTGCTGGTGATGTCCCGGCTACCCAGCCGCATCGGGCGCTTGCCCTCGGCCACCAGACGCTCGGCCAGCACGGCGGCCGCCGAGGGGTCGAGATCCTCCACGAGCACCGCGAACTCGTCTCCGCCGAGACGGGCCAGCGTGTCGCCGGGACGCATCTGCCGGCTCAGCCGCGCGGCGAGGTCGGCCAGCAGGTCGTCCCCGGCGCTGTGCCCGAGGTCGTCGTTGACCAGTTTGAAGTCGTCGAGGTCGATGAGCAGCACGGTGACCGGGCGGCCGGCGCTGCGCGCCACGGCCTGTTCCAGGCGGTCGCGGAACAGTGCCCGGTTCGGCAGTCCGGTCAGCGAATCGGTGAACGCCTGCCGGCTCAGTTCCTCCTCCAGCGCCCGGCGGGTGCCGATGTCGCGCAGGCTGACCACGATCGCCCGCAGGTCCGGGTCGTTCATCCGGCTGGTGCCGATGACGTCCAGATAGACCCAGGATCCGTCGGCGCGGCGCATCCGGGCCTCGGCTCGGGCGGTGTGCCCGTCCGGCGCCTGCCGCAGGGTCTGCATCCAGGCGCGTACCGCCGGCAGGTCATCCGGATGCAGCCGCGCACCGAGATCGGTCGATGCCACCCCGCGCAGGTCCATGCCGAGCAGGGTGTGCGCCGACGGGCTCACGTACCGGATATCGAACGTGGGGCCGATCGCGAAGACCGCGTCGGAGGACGCTTCGAGCAGCAGTTCGGTGCGCCGCTCGGCGGACCGGCGGTGCGCGTCCAGCCAGCCACGGCGCTGGGCGCTGCCGGCACTCATCCCGACCAGGCTCACCATGATGCCCATCAGGGCCAGCAGGGAGAAGACGTTGTTGGACAGCTCGTCGGGCAGCAGCAACAGGTAGCCGGTCAGGCAGGAGACGCCCAGCCCGATCACCACCGACGGCGGATACAGCGCGGCCGCGGTCACCAGCAGCAGCGTCACCGTGGGCAGGTACAGCATCAAGCCGTTCTCGTCGTACCAGGCGAACAAGAACAGCAACGGGATCTGCCCGACCCACCACAGCACCAGCCATCGCCGCACACGCTGCACGCGCAGATAGCGAGGCCAGGGCAGGAACGCCGCCGCCCCCTGCAGCAGCGCGGCGACCAGGATCGGCGGGGCCATCCAGCGTAGGGCCGGGTCCCAGTCGACGGCCACCCGGAACGCGCCCACCGCCGTGAGGAACGCGGCGATGATCGAACCGGTCCGCACCTGGCGGGACCAGTACCGGGTGTCCTGCTTCTCGGTCGCCTGCACGGCTCGTCCATCGGCAGCCCGGGGCCGCAGTTGAGAGTGCCGCCGACAATCCGGCCGCCGGTCGTGACAAATGTCAGTGGATGAGTGAGCGCTCGCTCAGTAGACTCTCCGCTGTGACGTCACCGCGCTCACCGAGCAGTCAAGATCGGGGCCGCCAGCCGCAGGGCCGTCGGCGGGTTCCCGCGCTGGCACCCGAGGAACGGCGCGCCGCGATCGTCGCGGCCACCGTGCCGCTGCTGCGGGACCACGGCCCCGACGTCAGCACCCGGCAGATCGCCGCGGCGGCCGGCGTCGCCGAGGGCACCCTGTTCGGGGTCTTCAGGGACAAGGACTCGCTGATCGCCGCGGCGCTGATGGCGGCGCTGGACCCGCGTCCCGCACTGGCCGCCCTGGACGCCGTCGACATGTCCGCCGACCTGCGCGAGCGGATGCGTCAAGCCGCCGACCTGGTGCACGCCCGGTTCCTCGCCGGCGCACCGCTGATGCACGCCGCCCGGCGGTACATCACCCCGCAGTGGCCCGAGGTGCGGCAGCAGCTCATCGAGGCGCGCCGCGGGCAACTGGCGGCGCTCACCCGGCTCATCGAGCCGGATGCGCCGCTGCTGCGCCGCTCAGCCGGCGACACCGCACGCCTGCTGTTGCTCTTCTGCGGCGCGGACACCCACGGGCCGTACGGCGACCCGGCACGCTTCGACGCCGCCGAAATCGTGTCGCTTCTGCTGGACGGCCTTCTTATTGTTCCCGGCGGAGGCCGCCCCGCGGTCACTCCACCGGCCCACGAACGGGGAGTCGAATAGTGCTGTTCCGCCTCTTGCGGGCACGCCTGCGCCCGTACCGGAAAGAGATCGCGCTCATCGTGATCTTCCAGTTCCTGCAAACGCTCGCCACGCTGTACCTGCCCACCCTGAACGCCGACATCATCGACCGCGGCGTAGTCGTCGGCGACATCGGTTACATCATCGACGTCGGCGCCGGCATGCTCGGCATCACGGTGCTGCAGATCGTCGCGCAGGTCATCGCGGTCTACTACAGCGCTCGCGTGGCGATGGGCGTGGGCCGGGACACCCGCGCCGCGATCTTCACCACCGTGCAGAAGTTCTCCGCCCGTGAGGTGGGCCAGTTCGGCGCGCCGACGCTGATCACCCGGACCACGAACGACGTCCAGCAGGTACAGATTCTGACCCTGTTGACGTTCACGATGATGGTGTCCGCCCCGATCATGTGCTTCGGTGGCATCATCCTCGCCCTGCGGCAGGACGTGCCGTTGTCCGGCCTCCTGCTGATCATCGTCCCGGTGCTGGTCGCCGTGGTCAGCGCGGTGGTGACACGGATGCGGCCGCTGTTCAGGTCCATGCAGGAGCGCATCGACCGGGTGAACCAGGTGATGCGCGAGCAGATCGCCGGCATCCGGGTGATCCGCGCGTTCGTCCGCGACGAACGCGAACGCGACCGCTACGGCCTGGCGAACGAGGAGCTGGCCGACGTGGCGCTGCGCGCCGGCCGCCTGATGGCGCTGATGTTCCCCACCGTGATGCTGGTGATCAACCTCTCCAGCGTGGCCGTGCTGTGGGTCGGCGGTCACCGCATCGACTCCGGAAGCATGCAGGTCGGAGCGTTGGTGGCGTTCCTCAGCTACCTGATGCAGATCCTGATGTCGATCATGATGGCCACCTTCATGTTCATCATGATCCCGCGGGCCGAGGTCTCCGCGGAGCGGATCACCGAGGTGCTGGAGACGGAGTCATCGGTGATCATCCCCGCGTCGCCGATCCGGGAAGTCACCCAGCACGGCACGCTCGACCTGCGCCGCGTCGGATTCCGCTATCCGGGTGCGGACGCGCCGGTGCTCCACGACATCGAACTGACCGCCCGGCCGGGCGAGGTCACCGCGATCATCGGCAGCACCGGCAGCGGCAAGACCACGCTGCTCAACCTCGTGCCCCGGCTGTTCGACGCCACCGACGGAACGGTGCTCGTGGACGGCGTGGACGTCCGCGAGCTCGACCCGGACCTGCTGTCGCGAACCGTCGGCGTGGTCCCGCAACGGCCGTACCTGTTCTCCGGCACGGTGGCGTCGAACCTGCGCTACGGCAACCCCGACGCCAGCGACGACGAGTTGTGGCAGGCCCTCGACGTGGCGCAGGCCCGCGACTTCGTGGAACGCATGGACGGCGGCCTGGACGCGCCGATCGCCCAAGGCGGCACCAACGTCTCCGGCGGACAACGCCAGCGCCTGGCCATCGCCCGGCTGCTCGTGCACGCCCCGGAGGTCTACCTGTTCGACGACTCCTTCTCCGCCTTGGACTACGCCACCGACGCCGCCCTGCGCGCCGCGCTGACACAGCACACCGCCGACGCCACCGTGGTGATCGTGGCCCAACGGGTCAGCACCATCCGGGACGCGGACCGGATCATCGTGCTGGACGACGGCCGGGTGTGTGGCACCGGCACGCATGCCGAGCTCATGGACACCAACGACACGTACCGGGAGATCGTTCTCTCCCAGCTCACCGAGCAGGAGGCTGCGCTATGACCGCTCCGGTCCGCAGGCCGCAGGGCCCGCCGATGGGCGGGCCCGGCCGGATGATGGCGGCCGGCATGCCGGCCGAGAAACTGCAGGACTTCCGCGGTTCCATGCTGCGCCTGCTCGGCCTGATGAAGCCGCAGCGCCTGCTGGTCGGGGTGGTGCTGCTGTTCGGCGTCGCCGGCGTCTCCCTCACCGTGCTCGGCCCGCGGCTGCTCGGCCACGCCACCGACGTCGTCTTCTCCGGGGTGGTCGGCAAGATGCTGCCCGACGGCGTCACCAAGGCCCAGGCGGTGGCGCAACTGCGCGCCCAAGGCGACAACAACCGGGCCGACATGCTGGCCGCCATGGACATCGTCCCTGGCCAGGGCGTCGACTTCACCCGGCTGTGGCATCTGCTGCTCTGGGCCCTCGCGGTCTATCTCGGCGGATGGGCCTTCGGGGTGCTGCAAGGGCGGCTCACCGCCCGCGTCGTGCAGACCACGGTCTACCGGCTGCGCCAGGACGTGGAGGCCAAGCTGTCCCGGCTGCCGCTGTCCTACTTCGACCGGCAGCAGCGCGGCGAGGTGCTCAGCCGGGCCACCAACGACACCGACAACATCGCGCAGACCCTGCAGCAGACCTTCAGCCAGATGATCACCGCACTGCTGACCCTCGTGGGCGTCCTGGGCATGATGATCTGGATCTCGCCGCTGCTGGCGCTCATCGCGGTGGTCACCGTGCCGCTGTCCCTGCTGGTCACCACGCGCATCGGCAAGCGCGCCCAACCGCAGTTCGTGGCGCAGTGGGGCTCCACCGGCAAGCTCAACGGGCACATCGAGGAGATGTTCACTGGGCACTCGCTGGTGCAGATCTTCGGACGGCAGCGCGAGGCCGCGCAGGTGTTCACCGAGCACAACGACCGGCTGTACACGTCGAGCTACCGTGCCCAGTTCATCTCCGGCCTGATCCAGCCCGCCATGATGTTCATCGGCAACCTGAACTATGTGCTGGTCGCGGTGGTCGGCGGGGTGCGGGTGGCCTCCGGCACGCTCTCGCTGGGCGACGTGCAGGCGTTCATCCAGTACAGCCGCCAGTTCAGCCAGCCGCTGACCCAGGTGGCAAGCATGGCCAACCTGGTGCAGTCCGGTGTGGCGTCGGCCGAACGGGTGTTCCAGCTCCTGGACGCGCCGGAACAGTCCCCCGAGCCGGCGAGCGAAGACCGGCCGGCGGCGCGCGGCCGGGTGGCGTTCGAGGACGTGTCATTCCGCTACCTGCCGGACAAGCCGCTCATCGAGGACCTGTCCCTGGTGGCCGAGCCAGGCCAGACGGTGGCGATCGTGGGACCGACCGGTGCCGGCAAGACCACGCTGGTCAACCTGCTGATGCGGTTCTACGACGTGGACTCCGGACGGATCACGCTGGACGGCGTCGACATCACCACGATGCCGCGCGAGGAACTGCGCGAGCACATGGGCATGGTGCTGCAGGACACATGGCTCTTCGGGGGCACCATCGCGGAGAACATCGCGTACGGCGCGGACACCTTCGACATGGCCGCGGTGACGGCGGCGGCGGAGGCGGCGCACGTGGACTCCTTCGTACGCACCCTGCCGGACGGGTACGACACGTTGATCGACGAGGAGGGCGACAACGTTTCGGCGGGCCAGAAACAGCTCATCACCATCGCCCGCGCATTCCTGGCGGAGCCGAGCATCCTGATCCTGGACGAGGCGACGAGCTCGGTGGACACTCGCACGGAGGTGCTGATCCAACGGGCGATGACCACCTTGCGCGCCGGGCGGACGAGCTTCGTCATCGCGCACCGGCTGTCGACGATCCGTGACGCGGACACCATCCTGGTGATGGAGGACGGCAGGATCGTCGAGCAGGGCAGCCACGACGAGTTGATCGCCTCGGGGGGCGCGTACGCGAGGCTGTATGCGGCCCAGTTCGCGGAGGCGGCCGTCCAGGTGGACTGAGCGGCAACCCCCACCCTTTGCGTCGCGGGCGGGCGGTGGGTGGCCGGCTCACCAGCCGGTCAGCACCAGGTGGTTGACCAGCAACGCGGTCGCCGCCTGGGCGGCCAGCCAGAACCGCCGGTCCCGGGCCGGCAGCAACGCCGTCCCGGCCAGCAGCCACACCGCGAACGGCAGCCAGATGCGTTCCGTCTCCGCCTTGCTCAGGCCGGACAGGTCCGCCGCCAGCAGCGCCGCGACCGCCGCCAGCGCAAGCAGCAGGCGCGGCCACGGCACCCCACCGTCGGGCATCGGGCGCGACCACGGCCTCCCGCCGCGGGGCATCAGCGCCCGGCCGGCGCGGCGCAGCGCCGCGGCCACCGCCGGACCGGCGCACAGTGCCAGCGCGGCCAGGTTCGCCCAGGCCCAGTAGGCGTACGGGCGGCTGCTCGCGATGCCCTGGTAGTAGCGCTGTTGCACCAGTTCGTAGCCGTCCGGCCACCAGAAGCCGGCGGCGGTGAACGCGGCGGCCACCGTGGCGGCCCCGGCCGCGGCGGCGAGCAAGGCCGGCGTCCCGCGATGCCCGGCCCGCCAGGCGGCCAGCACCACGGCCAGCGCCGGCAGCGCCATCAGCACCAATCCGTACGACAGGTAGATGCCCAGGCCGAGCAGGCTCCCCCCGGCGAACCCGGCGACCACCCGGACCGCGACCGCACGCCCGGCCCGCCCCCGATCATCGGACGGGTTCGCCAGGGCGATCGCCAGCAGCATGATCCCGGTCGCGGTCACCCCGGCGAACAAGCCATCCGCGGAGGCGCCGATCCACACCGCGCCGGGGAACAGAACCGCGAAGGGGAGCACGGCTCGCGCCGCCCGGCTGCCCGCCACCCGGCGCACCGTCTCCGGCACCGCCACCGCGGTCAACGCCCCGGCGAGCACGCAGACCGTCGCCGCCCATCCGCCGCCGCCCAGGCCGAGGCGGTCGAGCCCGACGAACACCAGCAGCGCGCCCGGCGGATGCCCGGCCACGTGCGTGGTCCAGGAGTCCGGCGCGCCGCCCAGGATCCGTCCGGCGAAGGCGCCCAGGTCCACCGGCTGCCCGACCTCGGCGAGATACTCGTACGGCGTGGTCAGCCGCCCGGCAAGCCCCCGTTGCCAGCCGTCCACCAGGGCCAGCGCCATGATCCACGTGACCGCTCCCGCGTACGCGGTGATCAAAAGCCGGGACCAGCGCAGCCGCATGGCCACCACCGGTCCGTGCCACGCCACCAGGGCCGCCACCGTGACGGCCAGCGGGGTGCCCGGTCCCACGTGCGGCAGCACATGACCGAACAGCGGCGCGGCCGACGCGTGCACCGGCGTGCCCGCCACGTGCAGCACCACGGCGACCACCGCGGCCACCGCCACCAGGCCCGCCGCGACCACCGCCGCGGCCGGGTCGCCGCGGTGCTCGCGCCACCGCGTCCGGGCCGGCGGCCGTGCGAGCGGCCGGTCCGTTCCGGCGGCGGTGCGCGTGGAGGCCACGGTCACGCCCGCAGTGACGCGTGGGCGAACTCGCGCACCCCGTCCGCGAGTTCCACCCGGGCCTGGAAGCCGAGTTCGTCGGCGGCCCGCCGGGGCGAGGCGACCACATGCCGCACGTCGCCGAGGCGGAACTCCCCGGTCACCTCCGGCGCCGGGCCGCCCATCGCCTCGGCCAGCTCGTGCGCCATCTGTCCGACGGTGGCCGGCCGCCCGGAGGCGATGTTGTAGGCCCGGAATCCGTCCGGGGCGGCCAGCGCCGCGACGTTGGCCGCCGCCACGTCGCCGACGTGCACGAAGTCGCGCCGCTGCGCACCGTCTTCGAAGACCCGCGGTACGCGGCCGGCCTCCAGAGCCGACCGGAAGATCGCCGCCACCCCGCTGTACGGGGTGTCGCGCGGCATGCCCGGCCCGTACACGTTGTGGTAGCGGAGGGCGGCCACCGCTCCCCCGGTCTGCCGAACCCAGGCGGCGGTGAGGTGTTCCTGGGCGAGTTTGGTCGCCGCGTACACGCTGCGCGGGTCCAGCGGCGCGTCCTCGTCCACCAGTTCCGGGACCAGCGCCTCGCCGCAGGACGGACAGCCCGGCTCGAACCGGCCCGCGGCCAGGTCGGACACTTCCCGCGCGGCCGGGCGCACCGGACCGTGCCGCGGGCAGCGGTACGCGCCTTCGCCGTACACCACCATCGAACTCGCCAGCACCATCCGGTGCACACCGGAGCGCGCCATGGCGGCCAGCAGCACCGCGGTGCCCAGGTCGTTGCTGCCCACGTACTCGGGAAGGTCGTCCAGGTCCACCCCCATGCCCACCATGGCCGCCTGGTGGACCACCGCGTCCACGCCGCGCAGCGCGTCCGTCACCGCGGCGCGATCCCGCAGGTCGGCGCGGCGCACCGGGACGCCGGCCACCGATTCCGGCGCTCGGCCCCGGTGGGCGGCCGGATGGCCGCTGTCCAGAACGGTCACGTCATGGCCCGCGTCGAGCAGGGCCGTGGTCACGTGCGAGCCGATGAATCCGGCGCCGCCGGTCACGAGGATGTGCGTCACGCGGCCCACGGTAGAGGCGGTCACGCTCCCGCGGGGCGGTTCCGGCGCAGACGTCAGCGGTTTGTAAGGCCTGTGGTGGACGTCCGCGTTCTGTAAGGGTTGCGAGGCCGCAGCACCGATACGTTGCCCCACATGACCGATGTGGTGTTGCCCTGCTTGAACGAGGCGCCGGCCCTGCCGTGGCTGCTGGGCCGGATGCCGGACGGGTACCGGCCGATCGTCGCCGACAACGGCTCCACGGACGGTTCCCCCGACCTGGCTCGCTCGTTGGGCGCCCGCGTGGTCGAGGTGCCGCAGCCCGGGTACGGCGCGGCCGTGCATGCCGGGGTCGAGGCGGCCGACGACGGGGTGGTGTGCGTGATGGATGCCGACGGCTCGTTCGATCCGGCCCAGTTGCCGCGCGTGGCCGACCCGGTTCGCGGCGGCCGGGCCGACATGGTGGTGGGCCGTCGCCGGCCGATGGGCCGCGGCGTGTGGCCGCTGCACGCCCGGCTGGGCAACGTGGTGCTGGCCCGCCGATTGCGGGCCGGTTCCGGCCTGGACGTGCACGACATCGCGCCGATGCGCGCCGCCCGGCGCGACCGGCTGCTCGCGCTGGACCTGCGGGACCGGCGTTTCGGCTACCCGCTGGAGCTGCTCATCGCGGCCGGCCGCGCCGGATGGCGGGTACGCGAAGTGGACGTCGATTACCTTCCGCGCGCCGCCGGCACGCGGTCCAAGGTGTCCGGCAGCGTCCGCGGCACCGTCCGCGCCATCCGCGACATGAGCGCGGTGCTGGCCCGATGATCCAGCTCATCGTCGTCGCCAAGGCTCCGGTGCCGGGACGGGTCAAGACCCGGCTCTGCCCGCCGTGCACCCCGGAACAGGCCGCCGCCATCGCCGCCGCGTCACTCGCGGACACCCTCGACGTGGTCAGTGCCACTCCGGTCGTACGCCGCACCCTGCTGCTGGCCGGCGACCACCCGTGCCCGGACGGCTGGCACGTCGTGCCGCAGCGTGGCACGGGGCTGGCCGCGCGGCTGGCCAACGGATTCGCCGACAGCGCCCTGCGGGGCGTCCCGAGCCTGCTGATCGGCATGGACACCCCGCAGGTCACGACCGCGGCGCTGACCGAGGCCGCGAACCGGCTGGGCGAACGCGAGGTGCTGCTCGGTCCGGCCTGCGACGGCGGCTGGTGGGCGCTCGGGTTGACCCGTCCGGCCGACGCCGCGGCACTGCGCTCGGTGCCGATGTCCAGCGCACGGACCGGTGCGTTCACCCTTGCCGCGCTGTCCGGCCGGCGTTGCGGGCTGCTGAGCGAGCTGCGCGACGTGGACACCGCGCAGGACGCCCGCGCGGTGGCCGCGCTGTGCCCGCCGGACAGTCGCTTCGCCCGCGCGGTGAACGAGATCCGGGCGCTGCGCGAGGCTGCGCCTCAGGGAGCCGCACGGTGACCGCTCCGGCACCCGTCCGCTCCCGGTCGGACGCCGCGGCGCTGGCCGTCTACGACCGCGCGCTGCGGCACGCCGCCGGTGGGCGGTCGGCCCGGCTGAGGCTGCACGACGACCTGGGCATCGTGCACGAGCTCGACCCCACCGCGTGGACCCGCACCCACCTGCCCGGCGACGCCGGGCTGGTGGCCCGGTGCGACGGACCCACCCTGGATGTGGGCTGCGGGCCGGGCCGGCTGACCCGGCTGTTGCACCGGTTCGGCTGCCCCGCGCTCGGCATCGACGTCAGCGGCACCGCCGTGCGGATGGCGCGCGAGCGGGGAGCTACCGCACTGCGCCGCGACGTCTTCGGCCCGCTGCCCGGCCACGGCCGCTGGCGGCACCTGCTGCTGGCCGACGGCAACGTGGGCATCGGTGGCGACCCGGTGGCGTTGTTGCGGCGCTGCGGCGAGCTGATCAGCCGGACCGGCCGGGTGCATGTGGAACTCGCCATGCCGGGCACCCGTAGCTGGGCCGGCACGGCCGCACTGGGCGACACGCGGGTGCCGTTTCGCTGGGCCGTGCTGTCCCGTGACGACGTGGCGGAGGCAGCGGCCGGGGCGGCGATGCACACGCTGACCACGTGGACGGAGGCGGGACGATGGTTCGCGACGCTGGCACATCGGTGACCGGCCGGGCACGCGCCGCGGTCGCCTGGTTGCAGGCCCCGCCGGACACGCTGCGTCGCGGCCCGTTCCGCCCCGGTGCGTTCGGCTCCGCGTTGCGATCCACCCGGCTGACCAGCCAGCTCGGCGTGGCGCTGGGCATCGCCTTCGCGATCTGCTTCCTCACCGGTGTGACAAGCCACCTGATCCAGCATCCGCCGGGCTGGTTCTGGTGGCCGTCCCGGCCGGTCAGCCTCTATCGCGTCACCCAGGGCCTGCACGTGGCCACCGGGCTCGCCATGATTCCGCTGCTGGGGGCGAAGCTGTGGTCGGTCTATCCACGGCTGTTCTCCTGGCCGCCGGTGCCCGGCCCGGCTCGGGCGATCGAACTGCTGGGCATCGTCGCGCTGGTCGGCGGGGGCCTGTTCCAGGTGGTCAGCGGCGTGCTGAACATCAATCGCTGGTACGCCCCGATGCCCTTCTTCTTCACCGCCGCGCACTACTGGGTCGCCTGGCTCACGATCGGCGGCCTGCTGGCGCACATCGGTGTCCAGTTGCCGGTGGTGCGGGAGGCGCTGCGCCGCACACCGCCCGAGACGCCCGCTCCGGCGCCGGCCAAGTCGGCCAACGACGGCCTGGTCGCGGACCGCCCGGACGCAGGCGGCTCGGACGCAGGCGGCTCGGACGCAGGCGGGCCGGACGCAGGCGGGCCGGACGCAGGCGGGCCGGACGCAGGCGGGCCGGACGGCCCGGTCGCCACCCGTCGGCGGCTGCTCGGCGCGGTCGGCGCGGCGGCCGGCGTGATCACCGTGGCCACGGTGGGGCAGACGGTGGCGCCGCTGTCCGGCATCTCGCTGCTCGCGCCGCGCCGCCCGGACACCGGCCCGCAGGGCTTGCCGGTCAACAAGTCGGCCGCCGGCGCCCGGGTGCGGCGCGCCGCCCTCGATCCCGGGTATCGCCTGCGGATCAGCGGGCCGCGACCGGTCGCCCTGTCACTGGCCGACCTGGCCGCCTTGCCGCAGCACACGGCCACCCTCCCGATCACCTGTGTGGAGGGGTGGAGCGCGTCGGCCACCTGGTCCGGTGTGCGGCTGCGCGATCTGGCGAAGATGGCCGGGGTGGACCCGGAGCATGCCGTGGCCGAGGTGGAGTCGCTGGAGGCCGCGGGCCGGTACCGCACGTCATCGGTCGCGGCGCCGCATCTGCGGGACCCACTGACCTTGATCGCGCTGCGCCTGGACGGCTCGGACCTGCACCTGGACCACGGCTACCCGGCACGGCTGATCGCCCCGAACCGACCGGGCGTGATGCAGACCAAGTGGCTGAGCCGGATCACCCTGCGGAGCATGTCATGAGCGCCGGTGTCCGCTGGTGGCGCCGGGTGCTGGTGGCCGCCGGGGTGGCGATCGCCGGATATGCCCTGGTCGGCGCGCTGACCGACAACGACGTCAACAAGTTCGGCGTACCGCTGTTCCTGGTAGTGGTGCTGGTGCTGCACGACGCGGTGTTCCTGCCCGCGGTGCTCGGCGCCGGCGCTGCGCTGCGCCGGTTCGTACCCCGCCGCGCTCGGTGGTCCGTGCAGGCGGGCGCGCTGATCAGCCTCGCCGTCCTGGTGGTCGGGCTACCCCCGGTGCTGGGCTTCGGCCGCGCCGCGGACAACCCGTCCGCGTTGCCGCGCCCGTACGGGTGGGGCCTGCTCGCCGTGCTCGCGGCGGTCTGGGCCGGCGTGGCAATCACGGCCACCGTCGCCCGGCACCGGCGGGACGGCCGACGGGACGCGCCGGGACGGCGGGGTGTGCCGGGTGAGTAGCGTCACCGGTGTGGAACATCGTGTGCTGGTCGTGGACGACGACCCGACCGTCAGCGACGTGGTGCGCCGCTACCTGGAACAGGACGGCTACCGGGTGCGCCTGGTCGGGGACGGCAACGCCGCCCTGGCCGCGGTCGACGCGGAGACCCCCGACCTGGTGGTGCTGGACCTGATGCTGGGCGGCATCGACGGCTTGGAGGTGTGCCGGCGGCTGCGCCGGGATCGGCCCGGTCTGCCCGTGGTGATGCTCACTGCGCTGGGCGAGGAGTCGGACCGGGTGGTCGGCCTGGAGGTGGGCGCGGACGACTACGTGACCAAGCCGTTCTCCCCGCGTGAACTGGTGCTGCGGGTGCGTTCGGTGCTGCGCCGCACCATGCCGCCGGAGAACGACGCGCCGCCGGTGATGCTGCGCGACGCCGGCCTGGTCGCCGACACCGGGCGGCGCATCGCCGAGCTGGACGGCCGCCCGCTCACCCTGACGGTCCGCGAATTCGACCTGCTGGAATTTCTGCTGCGGCATCCGGCGCGCGCCTGGTCCCGGTCGCAACTGCTGGAGCAGGTGTGGGGCTGGCAGTTCGGCGACCAGTCGACGGTCACCGTGCACGTACGGCGGCTGCGGGAGAAGATCGAGGCCGACCCGGCGGCACCGCGCCGGCTGCTCACGGTCTGGGGTGTCGGATATCGATACGAGCCGGTGAGCCATGCATGACGTGCTGCTGATCGTCCTGTACGCGCTGGTCGCCGGCGGCGTGGTGGGCCTGGTCGGCGCCGGTGCGGCGCGGCTGCTGCGCGGCCGGTCGATCGTCGTGCACATCAGCGTGCTGGTCGCCATCACCGTGGCCGTGGTGGCCGCCGGGGTCGCGGCGGTGGCCCGGGCGATGTTCCTGTCCGGACACGACCTCCAGGTCGTGCTGATCACGGTGGCCGTCGCCGCGGTCGTCAGTCTGGCCGTCGGGGTGACCTTCGGCCGGCGGCTGGCCCGCGCCGCGATGTGGGCGGCGCAGGCCGAGGCGAGCCGCCGCGACCTGGTCGCCTGGGTGTCGCACGATCTGCGGACGCCGCTGGCCGGCATGCGGGCGATGGCCGAGGCGCTGGAGGACAACGTGGTCGCCGAACCGGCCACGGTGGCCGAATACCACCGCCGCATCCGGGTCGAGACGGACCGGATGAGCCGGCTGGTGGACGACCTGTTCGAGCTGTCCCGCATCAACTCCGGTGCGTTGCGCCTGGTGCCGTCGGCGGTGCCGCTGGCCGACGTCTTCTCCGACGCGATCGCCACCGCCGCGCCGGTCGCCCAGCGCCGCGGCATCCGCATCGTTGCCGCCGAGTCCGGCTGGCCGGTGGTCACCGCCAGCGAGGCCGAGCTGAGCCGGGTGGTGGCCAACCTGCTGATGAACTCGGTGCGGTACACCCCGCCGGACGGCACGGTCACCATCGACGCCGGACGCGATGCGGGCGACGTGTGGTTCGCCATCTCGGACAGTTGCGGCGGCATCCCGGAGTCGGATCTACCCCGGGTCTTCGACGTGGCGTTCCGCGGTTCCCGCGCGCGCACCCCCGGCCAGTCCGGCGGCGGTCTCGGACTGGCCATCGTGCGGGGGCTGGTGGAGGCGCAAGGCGGACGGGTGCGCGCCGGCAACGTGCGGGGTGGTTGTCGGTTCGAGGTACGGCTACCGGCCTGAAGTCTTCAGCCTCCGTTCACCTTGCCCCCGGTGACCTCGCTTGTTTGCCAGTTGACCGTCCGGCGGACATCGACCGTTCACTTTCGGCTGATGGCGTGACGCGCATGAATCTTCGTTTCCGACGAGGCGGGGCTGTTGCCCTCGCCGCGACTGCGATCGTCGCGCTGCCGGCGGTCGCGGTGGCTGCTGACGGCCATCACGACAACACTTCGGCCGCTCGCCAGGCGATCAAGGGCGGGAAGGCGCGGAACGTCATTCTGCTCATCGGCGACGGCATGGGCGACAGCGAGATCACCATCGCCCGCAACTACCAGGTGGGCGCGAACGGCCGGCTGGCCATGGACAAGCTCCCGTTGACCGGCGCCTACACCACGTACGCCGTACAGAAGGACGCGCCCGCCAAGCCGGACTATGTGACGGACTCGGCCGCATCCGGCACCGGCTGGGCGACCGGGCACAAGACCTACAACGGCGCGATCTCGGTGCTGCCCAACGAGAAGCCGGTGCCGACCATCCTGGAACTGGCCAAGCAGGCCGGGTTCCGGACCGGCAACGTGACCACCGCGGAGCTGCAGGACGCCACCCCGGCGGTGCTCGGCTCGCACGTGGTCAGCCGCAACTGCAAGGGCCCGGCTTCGATGGGCGACTGCGCCGTCAACGACAAGGTGAACGGCGGCCGGGGTTCGATCGCCGAGCAGATGGTCACCTCCGGTACCGACGTCATGCTGGGCGGTGGCAAGCAGTACTTCGACCAGACCGTCAAGGCCGGCAAGTACAAGGGCCTGACCGTGCTGCAGCAGGCCCAGGTGAGCGACTACCAGATCATCACCGACGCGGCGGGCCTGTCGTCGGCGAACGCGAAGAAGCCGATCCTGGGCACGTTCGCACCGGGCAACATGGACCTGGAGTGGGTCGGCCCGACCCCGACCCGGACCGGCACCGCGCCGGCCAAGTGCGCGGTCAACACCGCCCGCCCGGCGGCGCAGCCGCACCTGGCCGACATGGCCGACAAGGCGATCAAGGTGCTGGACAAGCAGACCCGGTACAGCCGCAAGGGCTTCTTCCTGCAGATCGAGGGTGCCTCGATCGACAAGCAGGACCACGCGGCCAACCCGTGCGGCCAGATCGGTGAGACGGTGGCCTTCGACGCCGCGGTCAAGCGGGTCCTGCAGTACCAGAAGTCGCACCCGGACACCCTGGTGGTGGTGACCGCCGACCACGGTCACACCAGCCAGATCGTCGAGTCCCCGACGATGGGTTACACCGCGACGCTGATCACCGCGGACGACGCCGACATGACCATCAGCTACGCCACCGCGGACATCTCCGCCTCGCAGCAGCACACCGGCACCCAGGTGCGCATCGCGGCCGGCGGCCCGCAGGCGGCCAACGTGCTGGGCGTCACCAACCAGACCGACCTGTTCTTCACCATGGGACGGGCCACGGGCGTCAAGTAGCCGCGCACCCGCGCACCCGCGCACCCGCGCACCCGCGCACCCGCGCACCCGCGCACCCGCGCACCCGCGCACCCGCGCACCCGCGCA
>NZ_BMMX01000003.1:0-77734 GCF_014646155.1 Mangrovihabitans endophyticus | reverse complement strand
GCACCGATCTTGAGGTTTCGGTGCCCGTTCTGACAAGGCACTCCCGACTTGTCCGACCACAATGTCCAAGATCGGCGCGGCGACAGCGCAGCGAGTGATCGATCTTGGAGTTGCTGGTCGGACAAGTCGGGAATGCTATGTCGAGTCAGGCACACTAAGTCCAAGATCGGCGGGAGCGGGAGCGCCCGCGGCGAGGCGACGGGAGCGGGAGCCCCCGCGGCGAGGCGACGGGAGCGGGAGCCCCCGCGGCGAGGCGGCGGGCTTAGGTGCGGTGGGCGATGAGCGACTTGGTCAGGCCCATGATCTTCTCCTCCCGCAGCACCGAGCCGGGGAAGTACGACCGCATCTGCGTCTTGTCCACCAGCTCCGTCCACAGCACCCGGGCCAGCGCCTCCTCCCGGGTCCGGCCCGGGGTGTAGGCCAACGGCCAGCGCCGGGCCACCTCGCGACGGGCCGCCACCGGGAGGAACTGCATGCCCGGCGCGATCCAGTGTGGTTCCACCGGGAAGTAGCGATACGGCGTCTGCACCCAGTGCCGCGGCGCGAGCAGGTGGACCGATTCGGCAAACCGCAGCCGCCGCTCATGGCCACCGACGTGCTCGATCACCGAATTGGAGAAGACCAGGTCGTAGCGTTGCTCGCGGATCTCGTCGGGTAGCGCGCAGGCGTCGCCCCGGGACACTCGCGCCCACGCGGGAACGTCGGCCGGCTGCTCCTCCAGGTTCACCACGTGCACCTGCCGGGGACGGACCGGGAGCTGACGCCAGAAACCGATGCGCCCGCCGAGGTCCACCACCGACATCTCGGGCAGCTCCGGGAAGGTGTCCAGCAGCCAGCGTGACCGCCGCTCACGTCGCCGGGCACCCCAGGAGTCGGGATTGTCCACGAGCCGCCAGCGCAGCGAGTGAAGGTCCATCGCGGCAGCGTACTCACGCTACAGTCGAGTGACCATCGGCCTGCGGTCACGGGTTGGCATTAACCCCGTCTTAAGCCAGCATTAGCCATGGGTGTTCGGGCTCGTGACCTTGGAATCTCGGACGCTACTGTCTGCCCGCGATCAACCTTCCCACGATCGACCACATGCGACTCACCCGAGAGAAGATCGAACGTTCATGCCTCTTGCGCACACACCGGCTCACGCTCCGGCGCGCCGGGTTCGTTTCGGACGCAGCCGGGCCCTCCTCATCGTCGCAGCGGTGGCCGTGCTCGCCTCCACCGCCACGATTCTGCCCCTTTTCGCCAGTGACGACGACGGCCTGACCCTGCACCCGGTGGCCGACACCACCATCACCCAGGTGTGGCAGGACGGCAACAACGCGGTGAAGACCACGCTCGCCAGTTGCCCCGCGATGTGCGACGGCAACCCGCACGGGCGCCGCGACGCGACGTTGCAGTTCGCCGTGGACCAGTTGCCGCCGAACGCGGTGGACGTGAAGGCCACGCTGCGGGTCTACGCCTGGCACGACTTCACCGCACGCATCCTGGCACGGGCCGTCCCCGGCGGCCTCCGCGCCGCCGCGAACGCCGCTCAGCTCGCCGCGGTGTCCGCCGCCCGCGCCGTCGACCGGGTGCACAAGGGGTTCACCGAGTTCGACATGTCCGGCTCGGTGCGCGGCAACGGGAATTACACGTTCGCGCTGTCCCAGCAGTCCTACTACACCCGCATCTATTGGGCGTCGCGGGAGAACTCCCGGGAGAACCTGCATCCCGAATTGGTCCTGTCCTACAAGACGGCGACCCGGCCGAGCACCACCGGGCCCGCGACGGTCCTGCCGCCGCCGACCACCGCACCGCCGGCCAGCACGCCACCCACCACCACGCCGCCGACCACCAAACCGACCGCCACGAAGCCGCCGGCCACCACCAAACCGCCGGCCACCACCAAACCGCCCGCCGCGCCTGCCGGCTGGAACCTGGTCTGGTCGGACGAGTTCAACGGCAACGGCTTGGACCGGTCGAAGTGGAACCTGCGCGACGGCGAGGGCCGCGACATCGACCGCGGATGCAACGTGGACAGCCCGAAGAACACCTTCGTCTCGGGCGGCCACCTCACCCTCCGCGCGCTCCGCGAGACGGTCAAGTGCAGCTCGCAGACGCGGCAGTTCTCGCAGAGCTACCTCGACACCATCGGCCGGCACTCCTGGACGTACGGCCGCTTCGAGATCCGCGCGAAGTCGCCGAACAAGCCCGGCGCGTCCAAGGGGTTGTGGCCTGCCTTCTGGCTGCGCCCGGAGGACGGCGGCAACGGCGAGATCGACGTCACCGAGCTGCCCGGCGGGCAGGGCTGGTATGACCGGTCCACGGCCGCGATCTTCTACGACTATTCGCCGGTCAAGCAGGACACCCGGATCGCCCTGCCGAGCGGCGGATACCCCGGCGACGGCTTCCACACCTATACCACCGAATGGGACGCGACCTCGCTGAAGTGGTACATCGACGACAAGCTGGTGTGGACGCGCAACCGCAGCACCACACCGTGGTTCGACAAGGCGTTCCACAAGCCGTACAACCTGCGGCTCAACTTCCAGGTGGGCGGCTGGCTCGGCGACCCGGACGGCAGCACCCGGTTCCCGGCCGACTTCGTGGTCGACTACGTGCGCGTCTACCAGCACTGACGAAACCCCGATGGGGACACCACCGACAGGGCCGCACGGCCGTGGCCGTGCGGCCCTGTCGGCATGATCTGCGGTCGCCTATGGTCGAGCAGTGCCCGACGAGCCCGCCCCGCAACGCCCCGCGATACCCGCGCCGCGGACACCGCCCGACAACCTGATCGGGTCCGGCGGCGATCCTCGCGCCCGCCGGGACGGCTTGGGCTGGGTCACCCGGGCCGTCTTCGGCGACCCGCGGCTGCGCCTGACGGTCGACGCCCCGGGTGCGGCAGGCGACCCGGCCGCCGTACGGTACGCCGTGGTCCCCTCCCTGGATGACGCGCGTTTCCTGCTGCCCCTCGCCTCCCGCCGGGTGACCGCCGCCTCCTTGCTGGCCTACAACGCGTTGCGCCCAGCCCGGGTGCGCGCCTCCCGTGCCGCGGTCGGCCTGCTCGCCCGCGCCGGCGCGCTCGGCCTGACCCGCTCGCCGGTGCTGTCCGTGCGGGCCCCGGACGGCGTGCCGACGCTCGCCGGCGAACTGGCCGCGCTCCTCGGCGCGCCCCGGTTGCATGCGGCGATCGGGGTGCGGCCACCGGACCCGCACCACAAGCCCACGCTGCAGTTGTTCGACGACCACGGACGGCCCCGTGGCTACGCGAAGATCGGATGGAACGACGGCACCCGCGCGATGGTGCGGGCGGAGGTGGCCACGCTCGGCGAACTGGCCTCCCGCACCGGCCGGATCGGCGACATGCCAGCCGTGCCACGCCTGATGCACCACGTGCACACGGCGGACCGGGAGATCGCCATCATCGAGCCGATGCCCCGCCGGGTACGCCGGATCCGCCGTCCCGCAACACCGCGCACCGCCGCGATGCTGGCCGTCGCCCGGCACGGCGGGTCGCCCGGCACGCCGGTGCCGTTCGGCGAATCCACCTTCCTGCGTTCCTGGCGCCGCCGCGCCGCCGGGGCCGCCGCGGCCACCACGGGTGGCGCCATCATCGACGCCGCCATCGACGCCCTCGTGGCCCGCGACGGCGCGCTGCCGGTCGAGTTCGGCCACTGGCACGGCGACTGGGTGCCATGGAACATGGCCCGGCACCACGGCACGTTGCTGGTGTGGGATTGGGAGAACCACACCGACGACGCCCCGATCGGCTTCGACCTGGCGCATCAGGCGTTCCAGACCGCGCTGTCCACGCGAGGGCGACCCGCCGGCCGGTGCGCCGACGCGGTGGACGACGCGGTGCGCACGCATGGGCCGGCCCTCGGCCTGGACGACGGCCGGCAGCGGTTCGTGGCCGACGCGTACCTGGTCGAGCTCTGGTTACGCACCTATGAGTTGTCCGGCGGCGGCACCGGCTGGAACGCCAAGCTCCACCCGGCGCTGCTCGACGTGCTGGCCGCTCGGCTACCAGTCGAAGGTCATGTCCAAGCGCCGTGACAGCGCCGCGTTGTGCGGCCGGAAATGCGCGGTCAGCTCGGCACGCACGGCGTCGTCCATGCCCCGGCTGGGACGGTCGTTGAAGACGTCGTAGGACGGCAAGTCGTGCGGCGGCAGCCCGACGAATTCCAGGATCCGCGCGTACGTGCGGGCCGGTTCCCGATAGAGCGTCTCGCTCGCCACGAACAACAGTTGCGCGCGGTCGAAACGGGACAGCCACGGTTCCAGGTGTTCCAGGTAGCGCCCGCGGGCGCGGTAGGAGTACCAGTCGTACGCGGTCGAGTGGTATCCCGGTTCGGCGACCAGCCGTTCCCGCTCCCCCGCCGTGCGCGACTCCTCGGCCTCCAGCGCCTCGGCGAACGTCAGCGGCTCGACACCCTCCCCACGGCGTTCCTTCCAATGCGAGAACGCCCGCTCCACCGGGTCGCGCAGCAGCACGATCATCCGCGCGGCGGGCATCAGCTCGGCCACCCGGGACGCCGCGAGCGGATGGAACATGTACAGCGGAGCCGCCTCGCCCACCCGCACCGGCCCGTCGTGCCGCCGTTGCAGCGCCGCGCGGCGGCGCGCGGTCGGGAAATGCGAGCGGTACCACGCCTCGCCGCGGTCGAAGTTCTCCTCGAAGTAGTGCGAGGTCTTGGTGTTCCAGGCCGGAAACAGTCGCGGCACCAGGGGGTGCTGGACGAGGTAGCGCCACAGCGAGGTGGTGCCGCCCCGCTTGGTGCCGATCACCAGAAAGTCCGGCAGCGGCCGCACCTCGCTTGTCGCCTCGCCGTACCGGACCAGCAGGCTGCGCATCCCTTCGCGGGCCTGGCGCGGCGCGGCGCTCTTGATGCGGTCCCGGACCGTCACGATGTGGCCTCCCGAGGGCGAAGCTGAGCACGGACGTTTGTCAGGTGGGCGCGCACGCGACGGTTGGCGAGCGCCGCCACCGCGCCCGTCGCGAGCAGGCAGAGCGTGACCGACAGGCCGGCCACGCCGCGGCCGGCGGTCACCGCACCGGCCACCGCGGCCAGCCCGGTCACCGCGAGCGCGGCGAGTCCCGTCAGGGCCAGGGCGCGGGACAGCAGCGGCTGCGCCAGGGCACGCCGCGCGAAGATCGCCGCCAGCACGTTCTCCGTCACGATCCCCAGCGACCAGGCCACCGCGGCGCCGGTTGCCGCATATGCCGGGATCAGCGCGACACCGGCCGCCACGTTCACCGCCAGCCCGCACGACGCGGCCAGCAGGTGCTTGCCGCTGTTGCCGCTCATCAGCAGCACCGTCTGCACGATCCCGACGCCGACGTTCACCAGCATGGCGCACGCCAGCACCGCCATCGGGCCCGCACCCGCCGCGAAGTCGGACCCGAACAGCGCCAGGAACGCCGGCGCGAACGCGGCCAGCAGCACGTACGCCGGCCAGGACAGCAGCACGATCCCCACGGTGGTGCGGCGGTACACGGCGGCGGCCTCGGCGCTGCGGCCAGCGCCCAGCAGCCGGGACAGTTGCGGCGCTACCGCCACGCGCAGGCCCTGCATGACCAGCAAGCCGGCCAGCGCGTACCGGCCCACCGCGCCGAAGACGCCCGCCGCGGCCGGCGTGGCCAGCGCCGTGGTGAGCAGCACGCCCACCCACATGCTGCTGGCGTCGATGGCGGTGGACACCGCCCGGGGCAGCGCGAACCCCCAGAACCAGCGCCGGTCCGCCGCGTCCGGGCGCAGACGCGCACCACCGGTCACCCCCAGCGGGCCGGCCACCAGCACCGCCGCCACCACGGCAGCCAACGCCATCGGCAGCAGCCAGCCGGCGAAGCCGGCCACCACCGACCCGCCGAACGCGACCAACGCCCCGATCAACGCCGGCCGGATCATCGGCACGCCGACCAGTTGCACGCCCACGTACGCGCTCACCGGTCGCGTCGCACGGACCGCCGCCAACAGCACGGTGGCCAGCACGAAGACCGGCACGCCCAGGAACGCCAGCCGGATCAGGGCGCGGCCGTCGGTGGTCGCGCCCAGCAGCGCCCGGCCCAGCACCCCGGACAGCGCCCAGCCCACCGCGGCGACCACCGCGGCGAGGATGACCGTGGGCGCCAGCGCCAGCGGCAGCAGCCGGGCGGCGTCGCCGTGTGCGCCGGTCGTGCGGCGCGGAATCGCCCACATCAGACCGGTGTCCGCGCCCAGGCAGCACAGCGGGCCCGCGATGCTGACCACGCCGATCGCGGTGAACAGCGCGCCCGACCCGGTGGCGCCGAAGACCCGGACGATCACCGCGGTGAGCACGAATCCGCAGGCACCGTTGACGGCCGCGCCGAGCAGCCCGACCGCGCTGCTGCGGGTGCTGCGCCGAACCTCGGTGACGTCGGCCGGCGGCACCGTCATCGCGCGGCACCCGGTGTGGGATCACACACCGCGGCCGCGCTTCTGCGCCATCCGCAGCACACGCTCCCCGGTCACCAAACCCATGATCACCGGTACGGTCGCCAGCACCCGTTTCTCCCGCGGATTCAACCGGACCACCGCGGCCAGCTCGCGCACCGCCTCGGCGCGGCGGTTGCCGGAGGCCAGCGCGAAGGCGATCTGGCCCCGGATCCGCGCCATGCCGGTGCGGCTGCGTGCCAGCTCCGGATGCTTGCCGAGGAGATAGCGCTGGGCCTGCACGATGGTCGCCCACCGTCCGAAATAGAACGATCCGCCATGCCAGTTCACCATGACCAGGGGTTCCCGGCGCACCGCGATCGGCGTGACCGCCGCCACCCGCAGCAGCCACTCGTAGTCCTCGCTGTACCCGCCCGGGATGTCCTCGTCCACCGGCCCGGCCGCCGCCCACACCTCGCGCCGCACCAGCATGGTGCTGGAATGCACCTCCATGACGCGGTCGTCGAGCAGCTCGTCGATGGTGACCCGGTCGCGGTCCAGCACCCGCTCCTTATCGATGCCCGGCCCCTTCAACCGCAGCCCGCAGCTAACCGCGCCCACCGCCGGATCGGTCAGCATCTCCACTTGACGGCGCAGTTTGCCGGCCAGCCAGACGTCGTCGTCGTCGCAGAAGGCCAGCAGTTCCCCGGACGCCGCGTCCACCCCGCTGTTGCGCCCGCCGGGCAGCCCCTGACGATGCGCGTTGGACAGGAACCGCACCGTGCGCGACGGGCCGCGGGGCGTGTCGAACGGGCGGACCGCCACGTGGTCGTAGACCACCAGACACTCGATCGGGCCGGGATAGTCCTGGGTCAGGATGCCCGCCACGGCACGCTCCAGCAGCCCGGGGCGGTCGCAGGTGGCGACCACGACGGAGACCGCCGGCCAGGGCGCGGCGCCGGGACCCCGATCGAGACGTTCAGGCATGCCGGCCTCCGGTCAGCACGAAGCCCGCCGTCCGGACCCCGGCCGACCGCAGCCGTTCGATCAGGCGGGTCAGATCCCGATGGCGGGTACGGTCGCGAGCCACCACCAGCAGCACCTCCCCGGACAGGGCCGCCCGCACGCCGCGGGCATCGGTCGCCGACGGCGGCGCGTCGACAAGCACGGTGCCGTCGCCGGACGTCTCGTCCAGGTCGCACAGCAGCACCTCACCGTCGCCGATCGGCACCGCCCCGTCACCCGGCCGCCGCGGCGGTTCCGGCTCCGGCGGTGACAGCACCGGCGGCTGGCGCGGCGGTGCTTCCATCACCACCGTGGCGTCCGGGTCGCTGTCCGGCCCAACGCGCAGACGCGCCTCGCCGTACGTCCCCGAGGCGCCGCCCGCGGACGCCACCGTTCCGCGATGGACGGTGCTGCCGTGCGACGAGCCGTTGATGCGCGTCTCGGTTGCCGCCTCGGTCGCCGGCCATGGCTTCGGACGGGATCCCGGCCCCTGCGCCGGCCCGTGCCGCGGCGGCGTGCGGGTCTGTGCCGCGAACAGGATCCTGCGCAGCTCGTCGTGCCGGTCCGGCAGGGCGGCGAGCCGCACGTGCTGTCCCGCCTCAGCCAGCGCCGCCGCCAGGTTTCCGGAGACCATGGTGCGGCCCTCGTCGTCTCGTTCGGACAGCACCACCAACGGTCGTCCGGGGTGCCGCTGCGCCCAGCGGAGCACCGCCAGCGACACATACCGCGCGTCCGACGCGGCAGTGTCGCCGTGGTTCTGCCGGGCCGAACGGACGACGCCCAGCGCGGGCGCCGCCGTCAGGTCCGCGGCCTGTTCGGTGGACCGCACCCGGCGGTCCATCGCCTCCCGTGCGTGGGCCGTGATGGTGCCGAGCAGCGCGCCGCCGAGCAGCGCACCGGCGATGAACAGCAGCGCCGCGTCGTGGCTGGACGGCACCGGCTCACGGGCCGCCGCGGTGACCACACCCGGTGTCAGGTCCGCCGATGCGATCTTGGCTCGCTGGTTCGCCAGCTCGGCGATCTGGTCGTTGAGCGCGCTCACCTGGTCGAGCATCGCCTGGGTCCGCGGCGTGGTGCTGGACGACCCAGCGCCGGAGCCGGGCAGGCCCTTCTGTGCGGTCTTGCGCTGGTCGGTGACCTGCTGCATGGTGCTGTCGTAGGAACGCAGCAGCGACTCCCGCTGCTGCTGGTAGTCGCTCTCGCGCACCCGGAGATAGGTCTCCGCGGCGGCGTTGGCGCCGGTGACCGCGCTCACGGCGGTGCTGTCGGCGTACATGAAGCGCAGCACCTGACCACCGGACGGCACCTCCACCGACAGCGCATCCCGCACGTCGTCGGCGTCACGGCCGAGCGCCCGCGCGGTGGTGTCGATGACCTGGTTGCCGGTCGCCACCCCGGTCTCCGCGGTCATGTTGATGACCCGGTCGGCGCCGCTGGACGGGTACGTGAACGGATCGGTCACCACCGGCCGCAGCACCACGACGGTGGTGGCGGTGTATGTCGCCGGGAAGAACAGCAGATAGGCCAGCGTCGCCAGGAGCACGGCTCCCGTCACGGCCAGCACCAGCCGCCACCGGCGCATCGGGATGCGCACCACATCCGCGAAGCCGATGACTCGTTGCCGACCGGCGGCCAGGGAATCAGTCACATCCATACGCAAGTTCTCTCCGGGCGAGATGGCGTCGTTGTCCTTCGCCGGCGCCCGCCGGCCCCCGGACGCCCCGGCTTCGGGGCACCCGGCGACCGGCCGGCGCCGGCGGCTGTCCACCTCCTGCTCCGCAACGTCCCGGACTAGGACGTCTCGAAGAACAAAGTGGGCTTGTCCCACGTGGTGTCGGTCGTGGCCGTCGCGATCACCTGAGCACTGCTTCCCGTGACGGCCGTCGCCGCGGCCGGGTCGAAGTGGACCGACCGCAGCGAACCGTCGGTCGAGCCATAGACGATGTTGCCGTCCACCCAGGCCATCCCCCGCACCGTACGCCAGTCCACCCCCGTCGTGGGCAGACTGAACTGGGTACAGCCCACGATCGATCCGTCGTTGGTGAAATATCGATAGTACAGAGCGTTGCTGTTTGACAGCGTGTAGTACATCCGACCCTGGAGGAAGAACGCACCGGTGAGCGCCGTGGCGTTGAACCAGGCGGTGTTGAATCCGCTGCTCTCCCACGGCGCGCCGACCTGGCCGCTGCCGCTGAAGAGGGACGCGTTGAGCACGCCGCGGGAAGATCCGGAGGTCGTCTGCGCCCAGTACAAGCGGTTGCTCACCGGGAACGTCGCCCGCGCCGCGGTCAGGTTGGGCTGGTCCGTCACCGTGGGGCTGCCCAGCACGCCGTCGGCGTACGGCACCTTGGTCAGGTGCTGATCACCGGCGCCGAGGTAGAGGTAGCCGGACGAGCCCTGCGGAGCATCGGCGACGCCGACGTTGCGGCCGCCGGCGGTCGGGAACAGCGCCTGCCGCCCGTGGTACTCGTTGCCCGCGCCGTCGGAGTCGAACCCGGCGTACAGCCCGTTGCTGCCCTTCCACAGTTCCCAGACGATCGGTCCCCACTCGGTGCCGTCAGCGGGCAACTGGTTACCCGGCGACCGCCCCGGATTCCACGCCATGGGGAGGCCGTTGCCGCCGTCCAGCGCGCCGAACCCGTACCGGTCGACGCCGCCCGCGCCCTTGGAGTCGTTGCCGTTGGCGTTGTTCAGCCAGCGGAAGTGACCGGCCACGTAGACCACGCCGTCGGCCACCTCCAGCGACGTGACCGAGTCGGTGCCGGTGTAGTCCACCCAGGTGGCGGTCACCGCGCCCCGGTCGGCGGTCTCGAAGCGGGCGATCGCGTCGCAGTACGCGTCTCCCCGCCCGCCGTCCGCGGCGATGGCGAAGTAGCTGCCGTCGTCGGCGAAGTCGACGTCGCGGGCGTAGAACGGGAACGCATTGCTGTAGCAGGCCGCGACGTACCGGTCGGTGTGCCAGTCCGCCACCGTCGGCAGGCCCGAGGTGTCGATCATGACCACCTGGTCCCGGTCCTCGCCGTTGACCACCGTGAAGTTGCCCGTGGCGACCACCGTGTTGCCGTCCGGCGCGACGGCCAACGCCCAGACCAGTTCGGAACTGTTGTCATACGGCCGCGCGCCCTCGGCGTCCACCTGGAAGCTCGCGTCGATCTGACCGGTCGTGGCGTTGAGCCGGGCGAGCAGCGAATGCTGCGTCCCGTTCACCCAGTGGAAGGCGCCCGCGACGTAGAGGAAGTTGCCGGACACCACCGCGCGCCGCACCACGCCGCCGTCACCGCGGCCCACCCAGCTATCGATGGTGGCGCCCGAGTTCGGGTCCAGTTCCACCAGGTTGCGCCGCTCCACGCCGTTCACGGTGCGGAAGTTGCCGCCCACGATGAGCTTGCCGTCGGGGCTGACGGCCAGTGTCTGCACCGAGTTGTCGAGGCTCGGGGTGAAGCCGGTGCGCAGCGCGCCGGTGCCGGCGTCGTAGGCCACCAGATAGCTGAGGGACGTCCAGTTGCTGGCTCCGGCGGGCTTGATGCCGGTGAACGATCCTCCGGCGTAGACGGTGTTTCCGATCTGCGCGAACGCGCGCATGCTGCCGTTCTGCGCCTGTGGGGTGTAATCCACCGGGTTCGGCGACGTGAGTGCCGCCGCGGCATCCGGCGGAACGTAGACGGCGTTCGCCGGGATGGCGGTCAACGCGACCGTCAGACCCGTCACCGCGGCGGGGACCAGCAACCTGGCCCACCCACGGGAGCGGAGTCGACGCGATAGGGACAACGTGCTCTCCTCATCAGACTCGAAGAAAAACGGGATCGGGACGGGGAACAGGCAGGGCCGGAACGTCAGGACGACATCAGCCGAAACGGCGCCGCCCGGTGACGGGCACGCACCGTCCAGGCCGCCACGGCGTCCAGATCGGCCGGTGTGAGCGCACCGGCGTCACGGGCCACCACCAGCCGGCGGACGTTCAGCTCGCGGGCCATGGCGACCTGGTGGTCGTCCACATGCTCGCCGTACGCGCGACGCCGCGGAACATACAGCGCCCGGCGTCCGGCGTGCATCGCTGCCAGCGCCGAACCGACACCGGCGTGCGAGACGACCACGTCGGCCTCGCGCATCGCCTGCTGCATCTCGGTGACCGGCACCTGATCGCGGGCACCCGGCGGCATCCGGTCGATGCGGGTCGCGCCCACCTGCCACAGCACCTCCAGATCGGGCGGCAGGATCTCCACCAGCCGACGGAGCAGTCGCGGAAAGGTGAAGCGCTCATGGGTGCCGAGCGTCACCACCACCTTGCGCACCGGGCGCGGATGCGCGACCGGGACCGCCTCGAAGGCGTCGAAAATGGACCCCTCGTAACGCCAGGGGCGGTTGGCCCACGCCGCGTATTGCGTGAACAACCGGACGCCCGGCAACCGCGCCGCCATCCGGCCGGTCAGCGACGGGCCGTCCGTGCGGGTGGCGCTTTCGATGTACGCGCACTGCACGCCCGCCGCGACGGCCGGCACGAAGAACGACATCGCCACGCTCGCTCCGGTGCTGATCACCCGCTCGTAGCGTTCGGCGCGGAACATCCGCCCGGCAGCCATCAGGTCACGGACCGCGCCGACCAGGTCCCGGCTGGTGGCCGGAGGCACGTGGACCACGTCCTCGCCGTCCAGCAGCGATCGGCTCTGCGGGCTGTCGAAGGTCACCCACCGGCGGGCGCCAAGATCGAGTCGCGGCACGAGGTCGTGCAGCTCCGCGAGGTGGCCCCCGGTGGAGGCGACAAGCAACGTGGTCACCGAATCTCCATCCTGCCGGCGCTCAGTAGGCGCCGGAGCCACGCAACACGACCAGGGCCGTCCGCATGAGAATCACCAGGTCGACGGTGAAGGACCAGTTCTCGACATATCGCAGGTCGAGTCGCATGGAGTCCTCCCAGGACAGATCCGAACGGCCGCTGACCTGCCACAGGCCGGTCATGCCCGGCTTGACCACCAGGCGACGGCGCATGTCCTGCGGGTACTGCTCCACCTCGCTGTGCAGCGGCGGACGCGGACCGACAAGCGACATCTCGCCGAGCAACACGTTGATCAACTGAGGCAACTCGTCCAGCGAGTATCTCCGCAGCAACCGGCCGGACCGGGTGACCCGGGGGTCGGAGCGCATCTTGAACAGCACCGAACCGAACTCGTTGTGCTGGCGGACCGTCTCCATCCGCCGCTCCGCGTCGACGTGCATGGTCCGGAACTTGAACATCCGGAACGACTCGCCACCACGCCCGACCCGCACCTGACGGAAGAACACCGGGCCGCCGGTGTCCAGCTTGATCACCAGGGCCACGGCCAGGAAGACCGGCGCCAGCAGCACCATCAGCAGCCCGGCCACCGAGACGTCGAAGAGCGATTTGACCAGCCGGCGACCACCGGTGAACCGGGGATGCTCCACATGCATCATGGGCAGCCCGTCGACCGGGCGCACGGTGATGCGGTCGCCCGCCGTGTCCACCAGGGACGACGAGACGATCAGGTCGATGTCGTCGCGTTCCAGTTCCCAGGCCAGCCGGCGCAGCATCGGCCCGTCCAACTCCGGGCAGGTCAGCACCATGACGGTGTCCGCACCGGCCGCCGCGGCCGAGTTCGCCGACGCACCGAGTGCGCCGAGGACCGGCACGTCGACCATGGCGGTCCCGTCGGCGAGTTGGTCCGCCGGCAGGCAGGCGCCGACGACCTGGAACCCGTGATGGTACTTGCGATGCAGTTGACGGGTCGTCTGCGCGACCGCCGGCGCGTGCCCGAGCAGCAGCACACGATGCATGCACCGTCCCTGCTGCCGGGCCCGATGCAGCAGCCGTCGCAGCAGGAACCGGCCCATCAGCGACAGCGCCGTGGTCAGCAGCAGCGCGAGCAGCAGATAGCCGCGGGCGAGGTCGGCGCGGAACACATAGGAGGCCAGCGCCATGCCGACGGTCAGCCGCACCCCCGCGCCGATGACCCGCTGATACTCGTCGGTCCCGACGAACAGCAGCCGCCGCTCGTACGCGTGCGTGAGCGCGAGCACGCCCACCCAGACCGGCGGGATCAGCGCCGACAGCAGGAGGTACCACCGGGCGTACGGCGCGCCCTGGAAGCGCAGGACGAACGCGGCCAAGGTGGCCAGCAGCGTGGCGGCGAAGTCCACCACCAGCAGCCGTTTGACATAGCGGGCTTCCCACACCCAGCGGTCGGCCAGGCGACGCCCCACCAGCTCGCCGAGATCCCAATCGGCGAGACCGGTCAGTGACGTCGTGGTCGGCACTTCTCCCGTGTCGGCGTTGTCCGCCGTCGTCTCCGTCGTGGTCACAACTGTCCTGCCTCCAGTGAGACCCCACACCCACTAGGCATGTGCGTGCATCGCACCGCCGACCGTCCACCCACCGGCCGAACTGGAGCGCACAAACACAACCCGGCGATGAACGTTAGACGAGCTTCCGGAGAATACCGACTCCTGGGGCGCAATATTTACCGACGCTCAACACAATTTGCGGATGCCGTTTCGGGCGGCATCCCCGCGCATTGCAGGTTAACTTAGCTCTACATCGGACAAAATAGCAGTCGTACTCAGGGTTACGTAACCCTTTGACGTACGTCTATGATTTGTCCGTTTAATTCCATTGGTCATGGCGATTATGTCCGATACGAGGCAAGAAGGCACCGCACGTTAACACGGTCGACCCACGGTGCGCACGTATCGATCCGCAGACATCGATAAAGGTACGCGGGCGCGTGGTAACAAGAGGCAGCACGGTGGCGAACAACGCCCTTGACAAGCGTCGAATTCGTCCTCAAGGGAGACTCATCCGGCACGCCGCGCGTTGTTACTCCCCGACTCCGCGAGCCACTCACTCCCGGCTTCTCGCTCCCGGCGTTGCTCACTCCCAGCGGAAGGTGCGCGCCGCCGTGATCAACGCCGCCACCGCCCAGGCGCCGAGGCTCAGCCAGAGCACCCCGGGGATCGGCCTGCCCGCCGTCAGCGCCTCCCGCAGGGCCTGCGCGTGCGCCGCCAGCGGCAGCAGGAACCATCCCACCGTGCCCAGGTCCGGCGCCGCGAACATGATGCCACCCCCGGCCAGCATCAGCACGTAGATCAGCGTCGCCGCCGCGGTGGTCGTCTCCGGCTTCAGCAGGCTCGCCAGCACCAACGCCAGTCCGCAGTACGCCGCGGTGGCCAGCACCGTGACGCCCGCCGCCGGCACCAGGCGGGCCCAGTCCGGCCGCCACCCGACCGCCGTCGCGACGGCGGTGAGAACCAGCAACTGGACGCAGACCAGCATCAGCACCGCCACCGTCTTGGCCGCCAGCAGCCCCGGCCGGGTCAGCGGCGACGCACCGAGCCGCTTGAGCACACCGTAGCCTCGCTCATAACCCGTGGTGATCGCCTGCCCGGTGAACGCCGTCGACATCACGGTCAGTGCCAGCACGCCGGGCGCCACGAACCCGATCCGGTCACCGGTCGGGAGATTCGTCGCCCGGGTCAGGCCCGCACCCAACAGCACCAGCAGCGGCACACCCATGGCGAGCACCACCGCCTCACCCCGGCGTGCGGTCAACGTCAACTCCATCCGGATCTGCCGGGCCACCACCGCCCGCGCCGATGCCCGACCGGGCGCCGGTACGAAAGTCCCGCTCATCTCATCCGTTCACTCTCAGCCCGGGCACCGCCGGAGCGGTCAGCGACAGGTAGACGTCCTCCAGAGTGCGGCGGCGCGTGTTCACCGCCGTCACCCGCGCGCCGACCGCGGCGAACCAGGCCAGCGCGGAGGCGATCGCCTCGGCGTCCAGTTCGCCGTCGACGGTGTACTCCCCCGGCGCGTCCTCGCTGACCGCCGCCGGCGGCCCGCCACCCGCGGCCCGGACGGCCACATCGGGCACCGGCAGGCCGGGCTGCGCGCGCACCACCAGCCGGTCGACGCCCGCCGCGGCGGTCAACTGGCCCGGCGTGCCGGTGGCCACCACCGCCCCGGACCGGACGATCACCACGTCGTCGGCCAACCGTTCCGCCTCGTCCAGCAGATGCGTCGTGAGCAGCACCGACACGCCGTCCGCACGAAGTTCCTCGACCAGACGCCAGGTGGTGTGCCGTGCCGCGGTGTCCATGCCCGCGGTCGGCTCGTCCAAGAACACCATCTCCGGGCGGCCGACCAGGGCCACCGCCAGCGCCAGCCGCTGCTGTTCCCCGCCGGAGAGCCGCCGCCAGCGGGTGCCTGTCACGGAACCCAGCCCGAGCCGGTCCACCAGCATCGCCGCGTCCAGCGGGCGGGCGGCGAACGACGCGAACAGGTCCAGGATCTCGCCCGCCGTCGCCCACGGGTACATGCCGCCCGACTGGGCCATCAGCCCGAGGCGCGGCGTCAGCGCATCGTGCTCAGCCACCGGGTCCAGCCCGAGCACCCGCGCCACCCCACCGTCCGGCCGGCGGAATCCCGTGCAGACCTGCACCAGGCTGGTCTTGCCCGCGCCGTTGTCACCCAGCAGGGCCAGCACTCGCCCGCGCGCAGCGGTCAGCGACACCCGGTCGACGGCGACGGTGCCGCCGTAGCGCACCACCACGTCGTGCAACTCGACCGCGTTCTGCTGCGCCATGCTCACCCATCGGTCCTGTCCGGCTCGCTGTCAATGGCCAGCGGCAACCTTACGTCGCGGCGATCCGGCCCCCGCCACGCACCGGCGCGCCGCTCCCGGGGGCGTGCGCATCGGTAATGTCGTCGCCCATGAGCGACCGAAGTGGCGTGGTGGAGATCTACACCGACGGCGCCTGCGTGCCCAACCCCGGCCCCGGCGGGTGGGGTGCGGTGCTGCGCTACGGCACGTCGGAGAGGGAGCTGTGCGGCGGCGAGGCCACCCGCACCACGAACAACCGGATGGAACTGACCGCGCCCATCCAGGCGCTGGAAAGCCTGACCAGGGCACCCCTCACCGTGATGGTCTACACCGACAGCGTGTACGTGCGCGACGGCATCACCCGATGGATGCTGCGCTGGAAGGCCAACGGCTGGCAGACGTCCGCGCGGCAGCCGGTGAAGAACGCCGACCTCTGGCGCCGCTTGGACGCGGCGGTCGCCCGGCACGACGTACGGTGGCACTGGGTGAAGGGCCATGCCGGACATCCGGAGAACGAGCGCGCCGACCGGCTGGCCGCCCGGGGCCTGCGCGAAGCGGTGGCCGCCGCCGAGGCGGTGTGAGGCGCCGAGCTTGAGCCGGCCGAGCGGTCCGGCGAGGACGGAGCGGTCACGACGAACGTGGCCGCGGCACCGAATGCAAGCGTGTGGTCGCCTCGTCGTCCACTTCCCCGGGCTCCTCGTCGCGCACCTTGGCCCGGGCCACCCGGTCCGGCGGCAGGCGGTAGGTCTCCGCCTCCACCAGTTCGTCCGGCACGAGGTGCCGACCACCGCGTTTGCCCGTCTTCGCCGGCTCGGTCGACGGGCGGCACGTGGAGGTGATCACGGATGCCGAGGCACGGATCGCCGCCTTCTCCCGGCGCGGGCTCATGATCCGCGCCGCCATGCTGAACACGCTGCGGGTCGCGGTGTCATACCCGTCCCGGTACGCCTCGTCGCGATCCTGGAGAGTGCGGTGCCACTGGTGCAACCGGCCGGCCGCATAGCCGGTGCACGCGACGAAAGCGGCCAGGAGCGCGAAGATCAGAGGTGAGTTGCCGGGGGCGGTCATGCCAGGATTGTCGCCGCGGGATAGACCAGGAGCTATGGCCCGTTCGGCGTACCCCAATCGGATGAGCCCGCCCCCGGATGCCTCCCCACCTGGGCCGACGGGCGCGTCATGCGCCGCCGGGGGCGGGGCCGCCGTCCCCTCCCGGGGGACCACCACCAGGTTCGCCGCCGCCCTCCTCGGTGCCCGACGGGTCGACCGGCACTCGCAGCGTCGCCACGTACCCGGCGGACACGCTGCCGGTGACGGTGCCGAGCTCGGTCGCTGCGGAGTCGTCGCCGAACACGTTGTCGGTCGCAAGCGTCACGTTACTCATGTTCGTGACGCTCTGGCCGTACCCGGCAGTCGCGTAAACCGCCCGCGCCGCATCCTCCGGAATGGCCATCTGGGACGTCTTGACGATCGGGCCGGCGCCGCTGGTCGCCGTCCCCAGTGACGCGTAGACCTCGAAGTGGATGTGTGGCCACCGGCCCGCGTAGCACGCCGGGAAGATGCTGGTGAATGTCACCGTGCCGGTGTCGTCGGTCTGCTGGATGCCGCGCAGGTAATTCTGGTCGGTGACGCCCTGGGAGTACAGCGAGTACCGGCCTTCCCGGTCGCAGTGCCAGGCGTACACCGCCGCCCCGGTCACGGGGGCGCCGTCCAGGTCCTGCACCACGAGGTGGAACTCCAGCGGCACCCCGTCCGCCGTGCCGGACGCGCTGCCGAACGACGATCGGATGTCGCTGCGCACGATGCCGGACTCGGTCCGCACGTCCGGCCCGTTCGTGCCGTCTGCCGGGTACGGGCCGGCCGTCTCCGATTCGATCTCGGTGCTGCCGGCGTCCGCGCTGCCGGTGGCGCCGCCGGTCGTCGCGGTGGCCGCCTGCTCCGCCTCCGAGCAGGCGGCCGTGCCGCCGACGGCCAGCAGTCCCGCCGCCCCGCCCAGCGCGGCAAGCATCCGGCGGCGGCTCATGGTGCGCAGGTCGAAACGCAGCCCCTTGTCGTGAACGGCGCGGACGTAGGCATCGTTGTCGGGTGACGCCACGGGGATCGCCTCCTCTTGAGTTCCGTTTTGTCCCGCTCCAGGGGACTACGCACAGCGAAACACCGTGGGCTGTCCACCGGCTGTCACCCGCCTGTGCCGCCGCCATCGGTCATCCGGGGCACGGCTACACGGCCACCACGTCCGCCACCACGACCGCCACGTTGTCCGGCGCGCCATGCGCGTACGCCAGTTCGATCAGCCGGTCGACCACCTCGTCGGGCTCTCCGTCCGGCAGCGCCGAGGCCACCTCGGCGGCCGGCACTTCGGCCCACAGGCCGTCCGAGCACAGCAGGTAGCGGTCGCCCGCCAGAGCAGCACGCAGTGACAGGTCCGGCTCGTTGCGTCCCGGCCCGGCGCCCAAGGCCCGCACCAGCTTCGGCCGATCCGGGTGGGTCAACGCCTCACCGGCGCCGACCCGCCCGGCGTCGACGAGCGTCTGCACGTACGAATGGTCCTGGGTGAGCCGGAACAGGTCGCCGTTGCGCAACAGGTAGGCTCGGCTGTCCCCGACGTGCACCAGCCCGAACCGGTTCCCGGATCGCACCAGCGCGGTCAGCGTGGTCATGCCGAGTTCCGCGACGGCACGGTCCGCCGCGCGCACCGCCTCGGCCAGTCCGGCGAGTCCGGCGTCGGTCAGGCCGCGCAGCGCCACCACCGCCGACGCGGCGGCCTCCGCCCCGCCCGGCACGCCGCCGACGCCGTCGGCCACCGCCAGCAGGTCGTCCCCGGCGTACGCGACGTCCTCGTCGGTTTCCCGCACCGCGCCCCGGTCGGACCGTGCCGCGTACCGGATACCCAGATCGTCGGTCATGGTGGTGCCCCTTCCCGCAAGATGGTCGACGAGGAACGCGGCAAGTTCGCCGCGAGTCGCCAGGTCCGCTTCGACCCGCGACCAGTACGCGGCCACCGCCGTCGACGCCTGCGCCGGCGGCAGCGCGACCACCTGGCGGATCTCCGCCAGCGGCATGCCGACGCGGCGCAGCCAGGCCACCAGACGCGCCTGCGCGAGCTGCGCCGGCGCGTAGAACCGGTAACCGGTCTCGGCATCCACCGCGGCGGGCGGCACCAGACCCAGCTCGCCGTACAGGCGCAACGCCTTGGGTGTCAGCCGCGACGCACGGGCGAACGCGCCAATGGTCAGCAGATCCACGCCAGTACTCCTCGTCCCGGCCCGTCGGCGGGCCGTGCATCCGACCCTGCGGCCTGTCCCATGGTCAAGGTCAAGGCGAAAACCCGATGCGGGCCGGGCGAAAATTCGGGTTCGCCGCGGCGGCGAAGCGCAATGCCATCGATGTCATACTTGCTGCCACCTGCGAGGAGACCGGAGCGGCATGTCCGAAGACCTGGTGGCCGTGCGCCGACCGACCCTCACCCAGGTCGCCGCCCTGGCCGGGGTCAGCCTGAAGACCGCTTCCCGGGCCCTGAACGGCGAGCCCAACGTCGCCCCGGAAACCGGGCGGCGAGTGCGCGAGGCCGCCGACGTGCTCGGCTACCGCCTCAACGGCATCGCCCGCGAATTGCGCCGCGGTGGCACCTCCGCGTTGGTCGGCTTGATCAGCGGTGATCTGGCCAATCCGTTCTACTCGGCGGTGGCCAGCGGCATCGAGCGTGAGCTGCGCCAGCACGGGCTGCAACTGGTCACCGCCAACAACGACGAGGACGCGGTGCGCGAGCGGGCCCTGGTGGACGCGTTCCTGGAGCGGCGGGTACGCGCGCTGCTGGTGGTGCCGAGCGGGGAGCAGCACCAGCACCTGGACGTGGAGGGCAACCACGGCGTGCCGTTCGTGTTCCTGGACCGAGCGCCGGACGGGCTGGCCGCCGACGCCGTGCTGATCGACAACGCCGGCGGCGGCCGGGCCGCCGGGGAGCATCTGCTCGGCCACCGGCACCGGCGGATCGCGGTGGTCGCCGACCTGTCCCGGCTGGCGCCGCAGCGGGCCCGGATCGACGGCTTCGTCAGCGCGATGCGCGCCGTCGGCAATGCCGCCTGGGAGCCCTATCTGCGCACCGAGGTGCATGACGCGCGGCGGGCCGAGCAGACCGTGCGGGAACTGCTTGACCTGCGGTTACCGCCCACCGCGGTGTTCACCGCGAACAACCGTCTGACCACCGGCGCGTTGCGGGCACTGCGCGGGTTGGCGGATCCACCGGCGTTGATAGGCTTCGACGACTTCGACCTCGCCGACGTGCTCGGAACGACGGTCGTCGCGCACGATCCGATGGCGCTGGGCCGCGAGGCCGCGCGGCTGGCATATGAACGGGTCGCCGGTCACCGGGGGCCTGCCCGCACCATCGTCGTCTCGACGTCCGTCGTCGCGAGGGGCAGCGGAGAGCGACCACCTAGATAACGAAAACGGCGCTCACGTTACGACACGGAAACAACAAAGTGCGACACGTTGACACATCGGCGGGCGAGAGCGCACCGTACTCCAGTTGTCTCGTGACAACGATGTCAAAAGGAAATGGGGAGAACCATGGGCTTCACGCGACGGGCCGCGGTAGCGGTCGTCGGTGTCGCCGCCCTGCTGACCGCATCTGCCTGCGGCGGCAGCGACGACGGCGGCTCCGGATCCTCCAAGGTAGAGGTATTCACCTGGTGGGCGGACGGCGGTGAGAAGGCCGGCCTGGACGGCCTGGTCAACCAGTTCAAGACCGACTGCTCCGGGCAGGAATTCGTCAACGGCGCGGTGGCCGGCGGCGCGGGCTCGAACGCGAAGCAGGTACTCGCCTCCCGGCTGCAGCAGGGTGACCCGCCGGACACGTTCCAGGCGCACGCGGGTGCTGAGCTGCTCGACTACATCGACGCCGGACAGGTCGAGGACATCAGCTCGGACTACGACTCGTGGGGCCTCAAGCAGGCGTTCCCGCAGGGCCTGATCGACAACCTCACGGTCGACGGCAAGATCTACTCGGTGCCGGCGAACATCCACCGCGCCAACGTGGTGTGGACCAACAAGAAGGTCCTGGCCGACGCGGGCGTCACCGCCGACCCGGCGACGCTTGACGACTTCTTCGCCGCGCTGGACAAGGTGAAGGCCAAGGGCATCGCCTCGCCGCTGGCCATCGGCAAGGACTGGACCCAGTTGATGCTGTTCGAGTCGGTGCTCATCACCGACCTCGGCCCGCAGAAGTTCACCGGCCTCTGGAACGGCGGCACCGACTGGAACGACCCGACCGTCACCAAGGCGATCGGCGACTTCAAGAAGCTGCTCACCTACACCAACTCCGACCGCGACGCGCTCGACTGGACCGACGCGGAGAAGATGGTCATGGACGGCAAGGCCGGTTTCCAGCTCATGGGTGACTGGGAGGCCGCCGACCTGGACGCCAAGGGCTTCTCCGACTACGGCTGGTTCACCTTCCCCGGCAACAACGACACCTTCCAGTGGCTGGCCGACTCGTTCGTGCTGCCCAAGGGCGCCAACAACCCGGACGGCACCAAGTGCTGGCTGAAGACGGTCGGCTCGGCCGACGGTCAGAAGGCGTTCAACACCAAGAAGGGCTCGATCCCGGCGCGCACCGACGCCGACCCGGCGGACTACCCGAAGTACCAGCAGTCCGCGATGGCCGACTGGAAGAGCGCGACCCAGGTGCCGTCGTGCGCCCACGGCTCGGCCTGCTCGCAGGGCTGGCAGGGTGCCGCGAACTCGGCGCTCGGCGCGTACAGCACCAACCAGGACGACGCGGCGCTGCAGAAGGCCCTCGCGGCCGCGGCGCAGCAGTTCGCCTCGAAGTAACGCACCGCAGGCGGGGCGGCTCCGGCCGTCCCGCCTGGGTCACGGAAAGGGAGCCCGATGCGCCGCATGCGGCACTGGGGACCGGGCCTGTTGCTGCTGTCCCCCTCGCTGATTCTGCTCGCCGTCTTCGTGTACGGGCTGATCGCCTGGACCATGAAGGTCTCCGTCTCGGATGAGCACACCGCCCGCGGCTCCGAGGGATTCGTCGGGCTGCAGAACTACATCGACCTGTTCACCAACGACATCAACGGCCGGTTCACGCACTCGCTGAAGAACCTGCTGATCTTCACCGTGGTGTTCCTGGGCGGCGCCATGCTGCTCGGCCTGCTCTGGGCGTTCATCCTGGAGCGTGGTGTCCGCGGCGAGGGCTTCTTCCGCACCATCTACCTCTTCCCGATGGCCGTCTCGTTCGTCGCCTCCGGCGTCGTGTGGCGCTGGCTGATGAACCCCGGCAAGGACGCCAACGCCGGCGGCATCAACGCCGTCTTCACCGGATTGCATCTGGACTTCCTGCAGAACACCTGGTGGACGAACGCGGACTGGGGGATGGCCGCGATGGCGATGCCCGCGGTCTGGCAGCTCTCCGGATATGTGATGGCACTGTTCCTGGCCGGCTTCCGGGGCATCCCCAAGGAGCTGCGTGAGGCCGCCGCGGTGGACGGCGCGAGCACCTACCGCCTCTACCGCAACGTCATCTTCCCGCAGCTCACGCCGGTGGCCCTGTCCGCGCTGATCATCATCGGCCACATGTCGATGAAGATGTTCGACCTGATCATGAGCGTCTCGGGTGCGCAGTGGCTGACCGAGGTGCCCGCCGTCTACGTCTGGCAGGCGCTGCTGACCAGTGACTACTCCAAGGCCGCAGCGATCTCGGTGATCCTGTTGCTGCTCGTCGCCGTCGTCATCGTGCCCTACCTGATCTACACCAACCGGGCGGAGAAGAACCGATGACCAGCACCTCCGTCGAAGCGCCGCCGACCCCGGTCACCCCGGAACCGCAGAAGCCGCGCAGCCCCCGCAGCGTCACGGCCGGCACGATCGTCAAGTACGCCCTGGCGATCTTCTTCCTGCTGGTCGTGCTGATGCCCGCGTACGTGCTGATCGTGACCAGCTTCAAGTCCGGTTCCGAAATCGGTGTGACCGGCCAGTGGAACCTGCCGAAGGAATGGACCTTCTCCTCCTGGGCCAAGGCCTGGGACGCGTTGCAGCCCGCCTTCCTGCGGACGTTCCAGTTGGCCATCCCGGTGGCGCTGATCTCCTCGCTGATCGGCGCGGCCAACGGCTTCGTGCTGTCGCGCTGGCGCTTCCCCGGTGCCGACGTGGTGTTCACGCTGATCCTGTTCGGAATGTTCATCCCCTACCAGGCGGTGATGATCCCGCTGCGCGAGATCGTGACCACCGTCGGCATTCCGCCCGGCATCCCCACGCTGGTCTTCGTGCACTGCATCTACGGCATCCCGATCTGCACGCTGATCTTCCGCAACTACTACGCCACCACGGTTCCCGAGGAGCTGATCGAGGCCGGCCGGGTGGACGGCGCCGGGCTGCTGCGCACCTTCTGGTCGATCATCCTGCCGATCTCCATCCCGGGCTTCGTGGTCACCATCATCTGGCAGTTCACCTCGGCCTGGAACGACTATCTGTTCGCGATCTTCCTGTCCAACACCCGCAACGGCCCGATCACCATCGCGCTGAACGCGCTGGCCGGCGCGCAGTCGCCGGACTACGCCGCGTCGATGGCCGGCGCGCTGATCACCTCGCTGCCCACGTTGCTGGTCTACATCCTGCTCGGCAGGTGGTTCATCGGCGGCCTGATGGCCGGTTCGGTGAAGAGCTGATCACGCAACGGGCGGACCGCACGCGAACCGAATAGAGTGCTGTCGTGCTCGGGGAGGAAAAGCGCGACGACTTCGCGATGCGGATGCGGTTCGCCCGGACCGCGGACCCGCAAGAGACATTGCGGCGCGCCGAGATAGCGCTCTGGATCGCCGCCATCACCCTGCTGTGGCTGGTGTCCGTGTCCCTGCTGCTGGGTCTCGGCGTCGCCGACGGCCATCATTTCGGTGACCGGTCCGCGGCCTTCGCGCTCGCCGCCGGGGTCGCGGTGCTGCTGCCCTTCCTGGCCGCGATCATCGCCACCCGGCACGGCCGGCCGTGGCTCGGCGGCACCTACATGGTGCTCACCCTGGCGATGCTGCTGCCCGCGGTCGGGTTTCTCGGCCTAGGCTGACGACATGGCAGCCGGGGACGAGGAACGCGACGGGGTGCGGCTGACAAACCTGGACCAGGAGCTGTTCCCGGGCTCCGGGGTGAGCAAGCGCGACCTGATCGACTACCTGGAGGCGGTGCGCGATCGCCTGGTGCCGGTGCTGGCCGACCGGCCGTTGTCGGTGGTGCGGGTGCTCCGCGGCCAGGACCAGTTCATGCAGAAGAACCTGCCGAAATACACCCCGTCCTGGGTGCCGCGCACCCGCGTGTGGGCGGAGGCCTCACACCGCGAGGTCACGTACGGGCTGTGCAACGACCGCCGGACGTTGTTGTGGTTCGGCAACCAGCGTGCGGTCGAGTACCACCCCGCGCTGATGCAGGCCGGACGGCGCTCCCCCACTCACCTGATCATGGATCTGGACCCACCCGAGGGCGGCGGCTTCGGCCTGGCGGTGGCCGCCGCGCGGCTGGTCCGGCAGGTGCTGGCCGACGTGGGCATGGCGGGCGCGGTGAAGACCAGCGGCGCCAAGGGCGTGCACGTGTTCGTGCCGCTGGACGGTGCGGCAGGCGTGGATGACGTGGCCGCCGCGACCCGCGCCGTGGCCGCCCGCGCCGAGCGGCTCGACCCGGACCTGACCACCACCGCGTTCATCCGCGAGGATCGGCACGGCAAGGTCTTCCTGGACGCCACCCGGGCCGGCGGGGCGACGGTGGTGGCCGCCTACAGCCCGCGGGTCCGCCCCGGCACCCCGGTCTCCTTCCCGGTGGGGTGGGACGCCTTGGACGACGCGCGCCCTGCAGACTTCACCATGGCCCGCGTGCCCGGCCTGCTCGGCGACGGTGATCCGTGGGCGGCGGCGATGCCGGCCCCGCAACCGCTGGACGCCGGCCTGGTGACCGAGGGCCGCACCATCCCGGTGGCCCGGGTGCAGGCGATGCACGAGGGCAAGCGGCGCGCCCGCGCCCGCCGCACGGGCTGAACCCACCGCGCTCCGCGGCGGCCGGACGGGCTAGACGCCGAGCCGGCGGAGGGACCGCTGCGGCGGCGCCGGCGACGCGGGCGTCATCGGCGCGGCCAGCGGCAGGCGCACCGTGAACCGCGCGCCCCGGCCCGGTTCCCCGTCCGCGGTGATCCGGCCGCGGTGGCTGGTGACCACCTCGTGCAGCAGGGCCAGGCCCAGCCCGAAACGTCGTTCGCCGGCGCCCGCGCCGCGGTGGAAACGATCGAACAGGCGGTCCGCATCGGACGGAGGGAACCCCGCGCCGGTGTCCGCCACCACGAGTTCCGCGCCGGCGTTGCGCACCCCGACCTCGACCGTGACGCCACCACCGGCCGGCGTGTGGGTGAGCGCGTTGCTGAGCAGCTCGGAAACCACCCGGCGCAGCGCCGACTCGATGCCCGGCACGGCGACCGGCTCGCCGGCGGACACCAGCGTCACCGACACGCCGCGGGACGTGGCCCGTTCGGCTTCCGCGGCGACCGCGGACCGGGCCAGGGCGGCCAGGTCCACCACGCTGCCCGCGTGATCGGCCGGCACGGCGGCCAGCCGCGCCGACAGCAGCAGCTCGTCGACGATCTCCGCGAGCCGCCGGGTGGAGGCGATCAGCCGGTCGAAGTCCCGGCCGTCCCGCTCCGACACGTCGCCGCGGGCGCGCCGGGCGAGCAGTTGCGCCCGGGTGTGCAACTGGGCGATCGGGGTGCGCAGCTCATGGCTCGCGTCGGCGACGAACCGGCGCTGCTTGCCCAGCGCCTCCACCAGCGGCGCGACTGCCCGGTCACCCACGATCAGCCCGGTGATCAGCGCGGCCAGCAGGCCGACGCCGGCGGCCAGCGCGAAGGCGGCCAGCAGGTGCCGCCGGTCGGCCATCTGGAACCGGGCGTCGAAGATCACTTGCACGACCGCGTCGCCCCGCGGCTGGGTACGCACGTAGTAGACGGTTCCGTCGCGCCGCACCGTCGAGGTCTCGCCGGTCGCCCCGGCGGACACTCGCGCCACCGGTGGGCGCAGCGGGAACCCGGACGGCGGCGGCGCCAAGCCGTACCGCACGGCCGGTCCGTCGACGATCACGATCCACGTGCAGCCGGGCGGGCCGGCCAGCCTGCCGTGCTGCGCGGCCCAGGCGAGCTCCCGGTGGATCTGCCGTTCCTGGCTGTGCGCCAGTGCGGCGTACGCGATGCCGCCGAGGAGGGCGAGCAGCGCGCCGACGGCGAGCCCGACGCCCAGACCCATCCGCCAGCGCGCGCGCCGGACGATGCCGCGTTCGGCGGCGTCGGCGACGGTCACAGCGTGCCCAGCCGGTAACCGAGGCCGTGCACCGTGCGCACCACGGTACGCCCGAGCTTGCGACGCAGGTAGTAGACATAGGTGTCCACGATGGAGGGCGCGGCGGCCTCGTCGAAGACACGTCGGCGCAGATCGGCGCGCGGATGCACGGCGTTGGGCCGGGCGGCGAGCGCGCGGAGCAGTTCGAACTCCCGGGCCGACAGGGCGACGTGGGTGCCGTCCGGCAGCACCGCGTCACGCACGGACAGGTCGAGCAGGCCCTTGCCGACGCGTAACGCCTCGGTGGAGTCGGCCGACCGGCGGCACAGCGCGCGGATCCGGGCGCTCAGCTCGTCCAGGTCGAACGGCTTGGTCAGGTAGTCGTCGGCGCCCGCGTCCAGGCCGGCGATGCGGTCGTCCACGCCGGCCAGCGCGGTCAGCATGAGCGTGCGGGCGGGGACTGCCCGGGAACGCAGGCGCGTGACGAGGTCCAGCCCGTCCAGGGCAGGCAGCACCCGGTCGATCACCATCACGTCGTACGCCCGGGTGAGTCCAAGGTGGAGGCCGCGGTGTCCGTCCGGCGCGCGGTCCACCTGATATCCCTCGTCGACCAGCGTCTCGGCCAGCAGTTCGCTGAGTTCCGGGTCATCCTCGACCACCAGAAGCCGGTGCGCTCCGGTACCGTGCATGGCCCCGACAATTGCATACACATCAATGCAATGGAAGGGTGTTTGTTGTCTCGTCAATTATTTAACATGCGAGCATCTCCGCCGGATTTTCGACCGGCGAGCGACGCTCGATCCGGTCCAGCAGGGGCGTGGCCATCAGCGTGGTAATCAGCGCGACAAGCACCAGGACGGTGAACAGGGCGGGCGTCACGATGCCCGCCTCCAGACCGACGTTGAGCGCGATGAGCTGCATCAGCCCGCGCGCGTTCATCAGCGCGCCGACCCGCATCGCCACGTCGTTGCGTTCGCCCCGCAACCGGGCCGCCGCCCAGCACGCCCCGAACTTGCCGGCGATCGCCACCACCACGCACGCGACCGCGAACAGCAGCACCGCCGGATCGCCCAGCAGGCCGAACTCGGTGCGCAGCCCGGAATAGGTGAAGAACAGCGGCAGGAACACCGTCGCGGCCAGGGGCGTCAGGGTGTCCACCACGCGGTCCGTGGCGGCGCTCCGCGGCATCACCGCGCCCACCGCAAACGCGCCGAACACCGCGTAGAGCCCGATCTCGTCGGTGTACCAGGCCACCACGAACAGCAACGCCACCGCGCCGAGCAACCGGCCGTGATCGCCGAACCGCGGCGAGCTCATCAACCGCGCGGCCGCCCGGCGCCCGGCAACCATCAGAACCAGGGCGAGCAGCACCGCACCACCCGCGGTCACGTACGCCGGGCCGGGGCGGCCGGAGGCGAACGCCAGCACCACGGCCAGCAGGATCCACGCCACCATGTCGTCCACAGCGCCGCTGGCCAGGGCGAGCACGCCGTGCCGGGTGCCCGCCTGGCCGCGCTCGGTGATGATCCGGGCCAGCATCGGGAACGCGGTGATGGCCAGCGCCACGCCGACAAACGCCGCGGACACCGCGACCGGCGTGCCCGGCGAGCGCACCGGCACCAGCCGCGCGGTGCCGAACACCAGCAACGCGCCCAGCACCAGCGGCGCCGCGACGCCGGCCAGCGACACCACGCCCGCGGTGCCGGCGCCGACGCGCACCGGGTGCGCGGTGAACGCGTACCCGGCCTGGAACATGAACAGCACCAGACCCACCTGGCCGACCACGTACAGCACCGGGTGCAGCGCCTCCGGGAACAACGCCGCCTGCGCGTCCGGCAACACCAGCCCGAACAGCGACGGGCCGAGCAGCACCCCGGCGAGCATCTCGCTGACCACCGCGGGCTGGCCGACCCGGCCGAGCAGCCACGCGAGCGCCTTGCAGAACACCAGGATCACCGCGACCGCCAGGAAGAACCGCGGCGCCAACTGCGCGGGCGTCACTCGTGGACCTGCTCGAAGTGCGTGCCGCACAGCCGCAGCCGACGCGCCTCCAGCACCATCCAGGTGCCCAGCACGAGTTGCCGCAACGACCGGCTCACGTCCGCCCACCGGTCGCGCAGGCGCATCGCCCGCAGCCGCGTCCGGCCCGGCCCGGGCAGTCCGGCCGGGGTCAGATAGACCGGGCCGCGGCTGGGCAGCGAACGGCTGTGCGACACCGACGAGGCGAGCGTGAACCGGCGCAGCATCTCGCGGGTCGCGGCGCGCATCATGACCGGCGCGATACCCCGCGCCGGGCAGGCCCGGTTCGCCGTCACGCCGTACGGGATGAAATGGGCCTCCCGGCGGCGCAGCGTGCGCCAACGATCCGGGTCGAAGTCGCCGTCCGCGGCCGGACCGGTGCGGTGGAAGGCGAGGTAGTTGAAGAGCAGCACCGAACCGGCGGGGAGCGTCACGTGCTCGTCGACCACGATGTCCGCCGAACTGATCCGGTGCGCGATGCCGAACAGCGGATGCACCCGCAGCGCCTCGTCGACCACGCGGTCGATCGCCGCGTCGGAGTCCAGCTCGGCGCGCAGCCGCTGCTGCACCTGGGGGTGCTGCGCCACGGCCAGCAGCACGTGTGCCATCGCCTCGGACATCTGCACCACCGCGGTGTTGAAGAAGGCGCCCTGCAGATACCAGGCCGTCTCCCGCGCGGTGAACGGCTCGGGGAGCGACACCGGGCAGGTGCCGGCGGCGAGCCGGTCCAGAAGGTATCGGGTGAGCGCGTCCCGCCGGTCCATGTGGCGCAGGCCGGTGGCCTTCAGCGCGGTGATCACATCGTGGGCGTTGGCGACGATGAGGTCCCGCGCCGGGGCCGGGCACGGCTCGGCGAACACCATCTCGTAGTAGACCTCCGCCCACACCGGCAGCATCAGGTCGCGCAACCGGACGTGGCTGACCCGGCCGTCGGGCAGCGCGTCCAGGACGCGCCGGGTGGCCGCGGTGGCCAGGGCGTCCGAGCGATGGTGCGCAACGGCGAGCACCCGCCGGGTGGTCCGGGCCACAGTCTGGTACGCCGGGCCGGGCTCCAGGTGTTCCTGGTGCATGTGCGGGCCGGGCGCCAGCCAGTACCAGAACAGGTCGGACAGGCCGGCGCCGCGGCTGCGCCCGTCCGCGGCCGGATCGCCGTAGACCCGCTCGAAGTGCTCGGCGCCGACCATCGGGCCGGGCACCGCGACGCCCTCCTCCCCGTTGACCTTCGTGAAGATCCACTCGCGGAGCCGGATCACCCGGGGCGGCAGCCATCGTGGCACGCTGATCGCGGCGAGCAGGCCGGCCGCCACGCCGATCGCGGTGATCATGCGACCATGTCCGGGGTCAGGGCGCCCGGTCGGGGCGCACCGGCCAGCGTGAGCACGTCGCGCAGGTCGGCGCGCAGCGCCTCCAGCACCGCTCGCACCCCGTCGGTCCCGCCCGCCGCCAGTCCCCACACCACCGGGCGGCCCACCAGCACCGCACTCGCCCCCAGCGCGAGCGCGATCGCGACGTCGCTTCCCCGCCGGATCCCGCCGTCCACCAGCACCGGGATGCGCCCGCCGACCGCGGCGGCGACGGCGGGCAACGCGTCGAGGGTGGACACCGCCCCGTCGAGCTGGCGGCCACCGTGGTTGGACACGATCAGGGCGTCGGCACCGTGTTCCACGGCGAGACGCGCATCGGCGGGGTGCAGCACCCCCTTGAGCAGGATCGGCAGCCCGGTCACCGCGCGCAGCCGGTCGACCTGCGCCCAGCCGAGCGCCGGGTCCATCACCACGTCGCGCACCCGGCCGGTGCCGTCACGCATGTTCTCGCACGCCAGGCCGGGCGGCAGATCGAGGAACCCGTTGCGCCGGTCCCGTTCCCGCCGCCCGAACACCGGCGAGTCCACGGTGACCACCAGCGCCCGGCACCCGGCCGCCTCGGCCCGGCGCACCACGGCGTCGGAGAACTCCCGGTCGGGCTGGGGATAAAGCTGGAACCACAGCGCGGCCCCGGTGGCGGCGATCTCCTCGACGGGCTGAGTGGCGGCCATGCTGACCACCATCACCGTCGCCGCCGCCGCGGCGGCGACCGCGGTCGCGGCCTCACCACCCGGATGCGCCAGGCGGTGAAACGCGGTCGGCGCGATCAGCACCGGCATGGACAGCGGCTCCCCGAGCAGGTCGACGGCCAGGTCGGGCTCGCCCACCTCGCGCAGCACCCGGGGCACGAGCCGGCGGCAGGCGAAGGCGTCCTCGTTGGCGCGCAGCGTGCGTTCCTCACCCGCCCCGCCGGCGAAGAAGTCCCAGTGCGCCGGATCGAGTGCGGCGTGCGCCTTCGCCGCGGCCTCGGCGAGCGCCGGCAGGCCGCCGGAGCGCTCGGGTTCCTCAGACCCGGGCATCGTGGTGCGCCTCGACGGCCGGAGCGTGCGCGCCCTCGGCACCGGCCAGGCACCGCTCGACGAATGCAGCCAACGGTTTGACGTGCACCTCGGGGCGGTCCCACCGGTTCTCCAGGTTTTCCGCAAGGTGGTGCACGGCGACCGGATGGCCGTCCCGGTGGTAGCGCACCACCGGATGCAGGTAGGCGGCGTCGTGCGCACGCCCCACGTTGTCCTGGGCGATCCGGGACACGGTGATGTCGAACGGATCCACCTGGTCGTGGTCGGGACCGTATTCCAGGGTCACCGCGAACGCGTGCTCGTGGTGACCCTGCTCGCCGACCAGCCCGGCGCGGGCGAAGTAGTCGACCGGCACCTCCTGCGCGTACGACGCGACGCCGGCCTGCACGGTGACCACGTCGGCGAGGAAACCGAACACCTGCCACAGCGCGGAGGTGCGGTTCACCCGCGCGATGATCGCGTCGGTGATGGCCTGCGGGGTGCACACCAGCTCGGTGGTGGGCCACGGCACGCCCTCGTGCCGCCGTTCCAGGATGTGGTGCAGGGCGCGCACGGCGTACCGGAAACCGTGGATGAAGCCGCAGGTGGACTTCTTGAAGTCGCGCTGCTGGGAGAGCGTGCCGGCGAAGTAGAGGCCGGGCACGTTGACCGACTCCCACGCGTCGGTCTGCGCCGGGAAGCGGTCGTCGATGGCCAGTTCCGGGCGGCACGTCTCGTCGAACGGCGACGCGTCGAAGGCGAAACCGGTGCAGGCCAGCACGCGGTCGTACCGTAGCTGTTTGATCACCTCGTCGGCGCGGGAGAAGGAGAACGTCACCAGGAAGCCGTCGCCGTCGCGTTCGATGCGCCGTACGTTCCCGTCCAGGATCGCGTTGGCGGACTTCAACTGGTAGGTGTCGAGGAAGTTGTTGTTCACCGCCCGCAGATGCCCGACGTAATGGGTCCGCCAGGCCATCCGCACCGAGCTGCGCCCGGCGACGTGGATGAGCGCGGTGGTCTCCAGCAGGTTGTCGGCGGTCTCGAAGGCCGAGTTGCCCTTGCCGATGATCAGCACCCGCTGGTCGAGGTACTCGCTCGGGTCGACGGACATGGCGTCATAGCCTTCGGCGAGCTCGAAACCCGGGATGTCCGGCCGGTACGTGGTGGACACGCCGGTGGCGACCACGACACGCCGGGCACGGAACACCTCGGCGCCGGCCCGGATCTCGAAGACCCCGTCGCCGCGGCGCGACACCCGGTCGACGCGGGTGCCATATCGCACGCGCGCGCCGGTGGCCTCGGCGAAGTCGGCGAGATAGCGCAGCATCACGTCGGCGTCCGGGAAGTACCGCTGCGTGTACTCGGTGAACCGCAGTCGCGGGTCGTCGCTGAGCAGCGAGTTCCAGTCCAGCCGCAGGTTGAGTTCCGGGTCGTCGGAGCCGGTGTGCGGCTTGTTGATGGAGATCAGTTGCCGATGCCGCGGGTAGTGGGCGAAGAACGCGCCCGGCCGGTCGGCCGCCTCCAGCACCAGGTAGTCGCGTTGGCCGTCGGCCTCCAGCAGCGCGGCGAGCTGGAGACCGGCCGGCCCGGCCCCGATGATCAGATAATCGAGCGTCACGGAAAGCACGTTAAAAGCCGAAATTCAGAGAATTTTCAACAGTGTCCGCGGCGACCCGCACGTCCCGTTCCAGCGGCCGGTCCGGATCGATCGGTTCGATCGCGGCGGCCAACGCGTCGAGGATCCGGGCGCAGCCCGGCGCGCCCGGCAGTCGCGTCCCCACATGCGCGGCCTGCCGCAACCCCAGCGCGAGTGAACCGGTGATCAGGCGCAACGAGGCCGCCTGGTCCAGGGCGCGCAGCGCCGCCTGAGTGCCGAACGGGACGACGTCCTGGTTGTGCAGATTGGTGGGCAGGCTCTGGATGCTGGCCGGCATGGCGTCCCGGCGAATGTCCGCGATCAGGGCGGTGGCGGCCAACTGCACCCCCTGCAGCCCGTGCTGCTGCCCGGGACCGGCGGCGAGCATCGGCGGCAGACCGCCGTTGCGGGCGGGATCGACGAGCAGGTCGAGCTGCCGCTCGGCGAGGTTGCCGACCTGAGCGGTGACCATGGTGAGCACGTCCGCGGCGAACGCGGCGGGCTGACCGAAGAAGTTGCCGCCGTGCACCACGTCGCCGGCGTCGGCACGCGGGAAGAACAGCGGGTTGTCGCTGACCGCCCCGAGGTCGGCGGCGACCACGCCGTCCACGTGCCGCAGGGCGTCCTCCGCCGCGCCGAGCAGTTGTGGTGCGCAGCGGATGCTGTACGGCTCCTGCAACGGCCGCGTCCCGGACGGCGTCGCGCCGGACAGCGCGGCGCGCATCACGCCGGCCACGTGCACCGCCCCGTCGTGCCGGAACCGGGCGATCAGGCGCTCGTCGAGGAACTGCGGATCGCAGCCGAGCAGGTCGGCGAGCAGGCAGGTGAGCAGTTGCACGACGCGGTGCGCGGTCCGGACGCGACGCGCGGCGAGCGCCAGCGCGGCGGTGGTCAGGGAGGTGCCGTTCACCAGCGCCAGGGCGTCCCGGCCGTCCAGCCGCAGCGGATCCAGCCCGGCCTTGGTCAGCGCGTCGGCGGCGGGCATCCGGACACCGTCCACATAGGCGTGACCGCGTCCGCGCAACGCCTGCGCCGCAGCACCGAGCGGGATGAGATCGCCGCTGGCGCCGACCGAGCCGAGGCGGGGCATGGCGGGCGCGAACGACGTGCCGAGCATGGCCACCAGCGCGTCCACCACCGGTGCGGACACCCCCGAGACGCCCTGGGCCAGCGACCACGTCCGCACCAGCATGGTGGCGCGGGCCAGATGCGGGTCGATGTCCGGACCGTGCCCGGCGCCCAGATGCGCGAGTGTGTTGTCCGCCTGATCACGCTGGTCGGCGCGCCCGGCGTAGCCGACCAGCGCGCCGAAACCGGTGGTGCTGCCGTACACCGCCTGGCCGCCGCCGAGCACGCCGTCGAGCAGCGTGCGGGACGCGGCCACCCGTTCCCGCACCGCGGCGTCGGCCGAGACGGCGACCGGGTCGCGGGCGGCCTCCAGGTCGGCGGGGGTCAGCGCGGCGGCCAGGTCCACGGTCGGTGGTGTCGTCATAGCCCGGACGTTAGGGACGGATTCTCAGAAGCCTCTGAAATCGCCTGTCTAGCGTGCGCGCATGACGCACGACTACTTGATCATCGGGGCCGGGCCTGCGGGGCTGCAGCTCGCCGCGCTGATGGAGCGCGACGACCGCGACTACCTGGTCCTGGAGGCCGCCGCCACGCCGGGCGCCTTCTTCCGGACCTATCCGCGCCACCGCCAGCTCATCTCGATCAACAAGGTGCACACCGGGTCCGACGATCCCGAGTTCAACCTGCGAGCCGACTGGAACTCGCTGCTCAGCGACGATCCGGCGCTGCGTTTCGGCAACTACAGCCGGCGATACTTCCCGGCGGCCGACGATCTCGTGCGCTACCTCGACGACTTCGCGGCCGGGCTGCGGGTGCGATACGACAGCCCGGTCAGCCGCGTGTCCCGCGGCTCGGACGGGACCTTCGCGGTGCGGACCGGCGACGATGTGCTGCACGCCCGGCGCGTGGTGGTGGCGACCGGCGTGTCCCGGCCGTACGTGCCGCCCATCCCGGGCGCCGATCTGGCCGAACGCTACGACACGGTGAGCGTCGATCCGGACGACTTCACCGGCCAGCGGGTGCTGATCGTCGGCAAGGGCAACTCGGCCTTCGAGACGGCGGACGCTCTCATCGCAACCGCGGCGGTGATCCACGTGGCCGGGCCGCACTCGGTCCGGTTGGCCTGGCAGTCGCACTACGTCGGGCACCTGCGCGCGGTGAACAACAACTTCCTCGACACCTACCAGTTGAAATCGCAGAACGCGATCCTGGACGGCACCGTGGAACGCATCGAGCGGCGCGACGACGGCGGATACCGGGTCGAATTCCGGTACGCGCGGACCGTCGAGGCGATCCGCGTCCTGCACTACGACCGGGTGATCCTGTGCACCGGGTTCCGGTTCGACGCGGCGCCCTTCGACGCCTCGGCCCGCCCGCGCCTGGTGATCAACGACCGTTTCCCGGAGCAGACGCCGGCGTTCGAGTCGGCGACCGTGCCGGGGCTGTACTTCGCGGGCACCCTCACCCAGCAACGCGACTTCAAGAAGTCGACAAACGGCTTCATCCACGGTTTCCGGTACGGCGTCCGGGCGCTGCACCGCATCCTGGACAGCCGTTACCACGACCGCCCGTGGCCGGCCACCACGATGAGCGCGACCCCGGAGGCGATCACCGACGCGATCATCGCCCGGATCAACCGCACGTCGGCGCTGTGGCAGCAGTTCTCCGTGCTGGGCGACGTGATCACCGTACGGGGCGGCACGGCCTGGTACGCGCAGGAGGTGCCGGTGGCGTACGCCGCGGACGGCGGCCTGGGCGAGCCGGCGCCGGTGACCCTGGTGGTGACCCTGGAATACGGCCCGAGCCACGACGCGGTGGACCCGTTCGACATCGCGGTGACCCGCGTCGCGGAGAACGACGCCGCGGCGGCGCACCGGGCGGAGTACCTGCATCCGGTGGTGCGGGCGTACCGGGACGGCGAACCGTGCGCCGAGCACCATCTGGCGGAGAACCTGGAGAACGAGTGGCATCTGCCGGACGTGCACCAGCAGCCGCTCGCGGTCTTCCTCAAGGAGATCCTGGCCGACGCGAAGGAGATCCCGGCCGATGCGCGCTGATGCGCCGGGCGCCGGTGGCGTGTGGCCGCAACCGGTCCTGGACCTGCTGGCCAAGGGCGGTGATCGGCCGGTCTTCGAACACGGCGCACGGGTGCTGTCGGCGGCGCAGATGTCGGCGCTGATCGGGCGCTGCGCGGCCGGGCTGCGTGCGTCGGGCGTGCGGCCGGGCGACGGCGTGGAGCTGCGGCTCGGTGTCACGCCGGAGGCGTTCGCGGTCATCGTCGCCGCGTTCGCGGTCGGCGCGTGCGTGTCCGGGGGCGGCGGGCTCGCCGGGCACGGCGGACTGGTCGTGGATGAGGCCCGTCTGGCCGCGCTGGTGGCGACCCCCGCACCGCCGGACGAGCCGCTGATCGCGGCCGGCCGGCTCGACGACATGGCCAGGGTGATTCACACCAGCGGCAGCACCGGCCGGCCCAAGGGCTGCGCCCAGACGTACGCGGCGATGTCGGCGGCCTGGGCCGCGCACCCGGACCGGTGGCCGCCGGCCATCCGGGAACTGGCCTCTCGCCTGCACCGGTTCTTGGTGTTCGGGTCGCTGAGCAGTCAGGTGATGCTGGAATACGCGACGCTCAGCCTGGCCGCGGGCGGCACCCTGGTGGTGGCGGATCCGCCCGGATTCCCGGACGCGATCGTGCGCCACCGGGCGAGCGCGAGCGTGATCACGGTGGGCAAGCTGAACAAGCTGGTCCGCGGCCAGCGCGCGCTGCCGGCCGACCTGAGCAGCCTGCAGGCGCTGATGGTGTCCGGTTCGCCGTTGCCTGCGGCGCGGCTGGCGGAGGCGCTCGACGTGCTCGGGCCGGTGGTCTTCCACGGGTACGGCCAGACCGAGACCGGCATGATCGCCATGCTCACGCCGCAGGAGATGCGGGACTCCCCCGCCGCCCTGTTCACGGTGGGACACCCACCACCCGGGGTCGACGTGTCGATCCGCGACGGGGAGCTGTACGTCCGCACGCCCGCGCAGGCGAGCCTGTACCTCGACGACCCGGCCGAGTCGGCGGACGTCTTCGTGGACGACGGCTGGGTGCGCACCCGCGACCTGGCCGAGCTGGACGAGCGGGGACGGCTGCGCCTGGTCGGCCGCGCCCGCGACGTGATCATCGTGCAGGCGCAACTGGTCTACGCCGGCGCGGTGGAACGCGTGCTGACCGCCGCGCCGGACGTGGCGGAGGCCTACGTGGTGGGCCGTCCGGACGACGACACCGGCGAGGCCGTGCACGCCTTCGTGGTGCCCGCCCGCGGTTGCACCCCGGACGCGGGAATCCTGTGCGCCCACGTCGCCGCGGAACTGGGCCCGGCCGCGGCGCCGCAGACCGTCACATTCATCGACGACGTGCCGGTCGCGCGCAGCGGCAAGCCCGACAAGTCGGCGCTCAGCCCATGACCCATCCGTAGACCCGCTCCACGTGCAGGCTCAGCACCAGCCGCCGGTCGGCCACCATGGCCCGCCGATAGTCCGCCCAGTCGGGGTGTTCCTCGCCGCCCACCAGGCGGTAGACCTCGATGAGCTCCTCGACCACCGCGTCGTGCTCGTCGGCCGCGACGTCCGACAGCGACACCACACCCTCGGCCACCGCGTAACCCGCGCCGCCGGGTGCGGTCACCTTCATGCTCGCCCGCGGGTCACGGCGCAGGTTGTGCACCTTGGCGAGGCTTGTGCGGGTGGAGACCCGCAGCACCCGGGCCACGCCCTCCACGGTCGCCCCGGCGGCGGTGTAGCTGACGTCGGAGAGCTGCGGCCGGCCGTCCCGCTTGATGGTGGCCAGGGTGCCGAGGTTGGCCGCGGCGATGACCGCCCAGAGTTGATCAGACATGAGACAACACTAGCGACGGCGGTGTGCGACGGGGCCCGCAAGCCTCGCCGCACACCGCCGCCGGTTTCGTCGTCAGAACCCGGAGCACTGCCCCTTGCGTTCGCCGACGATCTGGTTACGCAGGCCGTTGTCCACCGGCGCCGGATCGTTGCCGGAGCAGGTCAGCGAGCCGGTGATCCGGTTGCCCGCGATCACCGTGGCGGTGTCGTTGCGGCGCACCAGCACCGGCCCGCGCACCACCGAGCCCTCCAGGCGCACCGGCCCGGAGTCCACCGCCTTCACCGACTTGGTCACCGTGGTGTTCAACAGCGCCACCGTGCCGGCCCCGTTGGCGAGCAGTTCGGCGCGCAGCGTCGCCCCCGTCGCGTACAGGGAGGCACCGTTGCGCACGGTGACCGCGCCGGCGACCGAGGCTCCGGAGGTCAGGCAGGTGACGCCGGACCGCACGGTCAGGTCGCCACGCACCTCGTCGGCGATGGTCGTGGTGCACGCCGGCGTCGGGTGTCCGAGCAGCTCCACCTCGGACAGCGTGGTGGTGCCGCCGAACTCGAACCGGTAATACGCGTACCGCCCCGGCTTGGCGATCTTGAACGGCCGGGTCTGTGACCGCCACGCGAAGCTCTGCGCGCTGCGCTCGTCGATGGTCGTCCACTTGTCTCCGTCGTACGAGCCGAGCAGCCGCCACGACGACGGATCCGCACCGGCGCTCGGTCCGGACGTGAGGGTGTAGAACGTCGCCTGCTCACCGCCGCTGGCGAACTGGTACTGCCAGGCGTCGCCGGATGCCCGGGTGGCGCTGGTGTCGTCCACCAGCTCCGGCGCGGACGCGGTGCCCTTGCCCGGCCCGGTGAGGTCGCTCAGCGGATCGGCCGGTGCCGAGCCGGTGGTGATCGACGGCGGCGGCGCGGCGGCGCCCCACTGCGACGGCTGCGAGCCCATCTCGAAGTCCAGCGTGGCCCCGCCGGCGAGCAGCGAGTGCGGCAGGGACGTCGAGTCGTACGCCTTGCCGTTCACCTTCAGCGACTGCACGTAGACGTTGGTGGCGCTGTTGTCCGGCGCGTTGACGACGATCGTCTTGCCGTTCTCCAGGTTGACCGTCGCCTTGGTGAACAGCGGCGATCCGATCGCGTACGCCGGGCTGCCCATCTGCAACGGGTAGAAGCCCAGCGCGCCGAACACCTGCCAGGCGCTCATCTCGCCGTTGTCCTCGTCACCCGGGTAGCCCTGGCCGATCTCGCTGCCCAGGTAGAGCCGGGACAGCGCCTCCCGCACCAGCGCCTGGGTCTTCCACGGCTGCCCGGCGTAGTCGTACATGTAGATGATGTGGTGCGACGGCTGGTTGCTGTGGCCGTACTGGCCCATCCGCACGTCGCGGGCCTCCAGCATCTCGTGGATGATGCCGCCGTACGATCCGGGGAATCCGGCCGTCTCCGGCGTGGCGAAGAACGTGTCCAGCTTCTTGGCCAGGGCGTCCTTCCCGCCGTACAGGTTGGCCAGGCCCTGACCGTCCTGCGGCACGTGGAAGGCCATGTTCCAGCCGTTGGTCTCGGTGTAGTCGTAGCCCCAGACCCGCGGGTCGTAGTCGGCGGGCGAGCGCCGCCAGTTGCCCGCGGAGTCCTTGCCCTGGAAGAAGTCCACCGACGGGTCGAACATGTTGACGTAGTTGAGCGCCCGGTTGCGGAAGTACTCCGCCTCCTCGGCGTACTGCTGCGCCTGCGCGCCGCCCTTCTTCGCCAGTTCGGCGGCCATGTTGGCGATGCCGAAGTCGTTGATGTAGCCGTCCATCGCCCACGACATGGCTTCGCCGGTGGCGTCGCTCGGCGTATAGCCCTTGAAGATCGACGTGGTCAGGCCCTTGCGCCCGACGTTGGCGTTGGGCGGCGCCACGGTGGCGTTCTTCACCGCGGCGGCGTAGGCGGTGGCCGGGTCGAAACCCTTGACGCCCTTCAGATAGGCGTCCGCGAACGCCACGTCGGAGCTGGTGCCGACCATCAGGTTGGCGTAGCCCGGCGAGGACCAGCGGGAGATCCACCCGCCGTCTTGGTACTGCTGCACGAACCCGTCCACCATCTCACCGGCCTCGGACGGCGTGAACAGCGAGTAGGCCGGCCAGGTGGTGCGATAGGTGTCCCAGAACCCGTTGTTGACGTAGACCTTGCCGTCCTTGACCGGCGCCCCGGTCTGCGTCGGGCTGCTGGCCGGGCTGTTCACCGCGGACTGCACGGTGTGCCGGTAAACCGGGTCGGCGGCGGTGCCGGTGTTCTCGAATCCGGAGTTCGGGTAGAGGAACAGCCGGTAGAGGTTGGAGTACAGGGTGACCAGTTGATCCTCGGACGCGCCCTCCACCTCGATCACGTGCATCTTGGCGTCCCACGCGGCTTGCGCCCGGTCCCGCACGCTGGCCAGCGTGGCGTCCGCGGCGATCTCCAAGTCCAGGTTGTGCTTGGCCTGCGCCACGCTGATCAGCGAGGTGGCGATGCGCATCGTCACCGTCTTGCGGGACGACGTGTCGAACTTCAGGTATCCGGTGGACGGCCGGTTGCCGCTGGTCAGCATTCCGCTGGAGGCCACCGGCGTGTCCACCGTGGCGTACATGAACATCCGGGTCCAGCCCGCGGACAGGCTGCCGCTGTTCACGTCCGACCAGCCGGAGAAGCTGCGGTTGTCGGCGTCGAGGGTGAGGCCGGCGTTGGCGTTCACGTTGTCCAGGATCAGGTTGGAGCTGTCACCGGTGAACGTGAACCGGAACATCGCCGCGTGGTCGGTGGGCGCGATTTCGGTCTTCATCCCGTTGTCGAAGGTGACCCCGTAGTAGTACGGCTTGGCCGTCTCGTTCTCATGCCCGAAGGCCAGCTTCCGGGCGGACCGGGAGGCGTCCGGCACGCCGGCCGCGCCCGAGGGCATCACCTGGAAGGTCTGCCGGTCGCCCATCCACGGGCTGGGCTCGTGGCTGGCGGAGAACGCCTCGACGGTCGGGCGGTTGTCCGCGTTGTTGTCCCGATGGTATTCGTACAGCCAGCTCGTGGATCCGGCGTCGGTGACCGGGGTCCAGAAGTTGAAGCCGTGCGGCACCGCGGTGGCCGGGTAGTTGTTGCCGCGGGAGAACGAGCCGGACGACTGGGTGCCACGCCGGGTGTCGGCGTAGTCCGCGAGGCTGGCCTTCGGCTGCGCCGGCGCGACGTCGGTCAGCGCGATGTCGTCGAACCAGGCACGGAAGTCGGTGGGCTCGCCGGTCTTGTCGTACCCGACCAGGATGCGGTCCACGGTCTTGCCCGCCGCGACCGCGCCGATCCGGGACACCCGCTTGTTCCACTGCTGGGTGTACAGCGTCTTCGAAGCGCCCTGCGCGCTCGGGCTCACCCGGATGCCGTGCTGGTCGACCGCGTGCAGGCCGGACAGGTAGGTGCCGTCGGTGAAGGCCAGGTCGACCGCCGCGTACGTCGCCGGGTTGCTCAGGTCGTCCCGGTTGAACTCGGGGAACACCAGGTAGGACAGCTCGGTGTCATCGGTGACCGCGATGTCGACGTCGAAGACCTTGTTGTACGAGTACGCCCGGCCCGCGCTGACGTGCCGGCCGGCCATCTGGAACGCCCGCACACCGGTGTAGCCGACGCCGGCCTTGGCGGTGGGCGAGCTCGCCGGCCCGGCGCCGATGTGGCTCTGCATGTCGCTCTGCGCGGGCGGCGTGCTGTCGCCGTCGGACAGCTCCCAGTCGGCGAGCTGGGTGAGGTTGGTGGACCCGGCGTGCGCGGTGATGCTCAGCCGGTAGATCGGGAACGAGCCGGGGTCGGCCACGTCGTACGTCTTGGTCTGGAACCGGCTGTCGAAGCTCTGATCCTCGCGGGTGTCCACGGTGGTCCAGGTCTCCCCGTCGGTGGAGCCCTGCACCGTCCAGTCCGCCGGGTCCCGGTCGGGCGCGTCGTTGGCCGAGGTGACCGAGTAGCGCACCACCTCGGCGGGGGCGTCCAGGGTGTACCGCGCCCAACTGGTCGGCGTGTCCACCAGCCACTTGGTCTCCGGGTCGCCGTCGTTGAGGTTGGTGACGCCCTCGTTGCTGTTGGGCTGGGCGTTGGCGGCGATGTCGACGACGTGATCGCGCAGGCTGCCCGGCATGCCCACGGTGACGTTGCCGTCGACGCCGCTGCTGCGGTCGCCGTCGACCTGGTCGGTCCAGGTGGGCTGCGGATCATCCGGCTCGAACGACGAGGCGAAGGACGCCTCCGCCGCGCGGGCCGGGCCGGCGACCAGCATGGCGGCGGCGACGGCCAGACAGGCCAGGGCGGCGCCGGTGCGGGGCCGATGCATGCGGGCTCCTCTGCGGACGTACGGGTGGGTGGCGTAACACTCGCGACACATGTTCGCGCTCACCGCCGTCAATGCACAAGACCCGAACCGAACATGATCGCCCACAGTTGACATCGATGTCAGAAACTCTTGCTCTCGGACGTACGCGCACCATAGGCTCCCTTCGCGGACCGTTTGCCGACCGAGCCCAATGTGCGATCATGTGCGTCCACGCCGGACCGTCACACGCCGCCGCCGTCACACCGCCGGCACCGCCGGCACCGTCACACCGCCGTCGTCACACCCACGGCGCCGGTGCCGTCACGTCGTCGGGAGCGAGTCACCCGGCCGGACCAGGCCGCTGCGATAGGCGGTGACCACCAGTTGCGCCCGGTCCCGCACGTTCAGCTTGGTCATCGCCCGGTTCACGTGGGTCTTGACGGTCAGCGGGGACACGAACAGCCGTTCGGCGATGTCGTCGTTGGACAGCCCGTGCGCGACGAGCGCCAGGATCTGCCGCTCCCGCTCGGTGAGCGCGTCCAGGGCGGGCGGTGTCCCGGCGGGTTCGGTGGGCAGGTTGCCCAGAAACCGGCCGACCAGGCCGCGGGTGGCCTTCGGCGACAGCAGCGCCTCACCCCCGGCCACCACCCGGATCGCGTGCAGCAGGTCCTTCGGCTCCACGCTCTTGCCCAGGAAACCACTGGCGCCGGCCTGCAGGGCGAGCACCACGTTGTCATCGTTCTCGAACGTGGTCAGCACCAGCACGCGCACCCCGGCGAGGTCGTCGTCGGCGGCGATGCGCCGGGTGGCCTCCAGGCCGTCCATGCGCGGCATCCGGATGTCCATCAGCACCACGTCGGCGCGCGCGGCGCGGGCGAGTTCGACGGCCTCCTTGCCGTCCTGCGCCTCGGCGACGACCTCGAATCCGGGCTCCGAATCGATGATCATCTTGAACCCCGCCCGGATCAGCACCTGATCGTCGGCGAGCAGCACGCGGATGCTCACGGGGCGCCCCCCTCCGCGACGGCGGGCGGCGCGGGTGAGGCGCACGGCCGCACCCACGACGGACGCGACGCGGGCGCCGGGCGTGCCGCCGCCGGGTCTGCCGCCGACGGGTCTGCCGCGGTCGGCTCGGTTGCGGCCGTCTCCGCCACCGCTGCGGCGACCGGCAGCACCGCGTGCACCCGGAACCGCCCCGCGCCGTCCGGCCCGGCGGTCACCGTGCCTCCCGCGGAGGCGGCGCGTTCGCGCATGCCGAGCAGCCCGTAGCCGGACCCGGCATCGCCGGTCACCGGCGTCGGCACCGCGTTGGTGACGTCCAGCACCACGCCGCCCGGCGCGTACTCGACCAGCAGATCGGCCACCCCGTCGCCGTAGCGATGGGCGTTGGTCAGGGCCTCCTGGGCGATCCGGTAGGCCGCCAGGTCGGTGACCGCGGGCAGGTCCCGAGGCTCGCCGCGGCGCCGGTGCTGCACCCGGAAACCGGCCGCCTCCAGCCGCGCGATCAGATCCGGCAGCCCGGACAGGCCGGGCGCGGGCGTGGTGCGCTCTCCCGCGCCGTCCACACCGGGATCGGCTCCCGGGTCGCGATCGCGCAACACCCCGACCACCGACTGGATCTCCTTCAACACGGTGTCGGAGGCCTCCCGGATCCGGCCCAGCACCGGTCCGACCTGGTCCGGCCGGCGCTCCAGGACATGCGTGGCCGCGCCGGCCTGCACGCTGATCACCGCGATGTGGTGGGCCACCACGTCGTGCAGCTCACGCGCGATGCGCAGCCGTTCGTCCATCACCCGCCGCCGGGCCTCCTCCTCGCGGGTCCGCTCGGCGCGCACCGCACGTTCCTCGATCGCCGCGATGTACGCCCGGTGCGAGCGGGCGGCGTCTCCGGCCGCGGCGGCCATGAAGATCCACGCGAAGATGCCCAGCGTCTCGATCCGCCACCAGTCGTCCACCGCGACGATCAGCCCGGTCAGATAGACCAGCGAGGACGCGGTGACGGCGCAGATCCAGCCGGGACGCCGGCCGGCGTGCGCGGCGATGGAATAGGTGATGACACCCAGCGCCACGATCAGGCCGGGATTGCTCACCTGCTGCAGCACCGCACCGGCGGTGGCGGCGGTGGCGATGCCGAGCGCGACGAACGGGCGCAGCCGGCGCATCAGCACGGCGACGAAGGCGACGAGCGCGACGAGCACGTCGCCGATCGTGGCGGCGTCCGCGACCGCGTCCTTCAGCACGGCGTAGGCCAGCACCAGCGCGAGCACCACGTCGAGCAGCAGCGGCCTCTCGGCCGCCTTCTTCCATGCCTTGAGCCGGGCGAGGTGTCTGGCGTCCATCACCCGCCGACGGTACGCGGTGCGGCGCGCCCGCACGTCGTCTCCGCGCAGTAGCCGCGCGTACCGGGAAATACCGCGGGCATGGTAGGCACCGCCTGCGCTGGGACGACGATTTCCGGCGCGGCAGCCAGGACCGTGAACGAGTCTGCGAACGAAGCTCACGGGAGTGGTTGATGGCTACCTACCTTTACCGGCTCGGCAAACTCAGTTTCCGGCGCCGCAGACTCGTGGTGGCGATATGGCTGGCGCTGATCGCCGCGGCCGGCGTGGGCGCCGCGACGCTGTCCGGGCCGACCGCCGACACGTTCTCCATCCCCGGCACCGAGGCGCAGCAGGCGCAGGACCTGCTGGCCCAGCGCTTCCCCCAGGCCGGCGCGGGCGGCGCCCAGGCACGGGTGGTGTTCGCTGCGCCGGACGGCCAGAAGCTCACCGACCCGGCGCACCGTGCCGAGGTGGCACGCACCGTCGCCGCGCTGCGCGGACTGGACGGGGTGACGACCGTGACCGATCCGCTGACCGGCTCGATCAACCAGGCCGGCACCGTCGCGTACGCGCAGGTGACGTACCGCGTGCAGGCGGTGGCGCTGACCGAGCAGGACCGGGACGCGCTGCGCGCGGCCATGGACGCGGGCCGCGGCGGCGGGCTGACGGTCGAAGCCGGCGGTGACGCGTTGCAGCCGCAGATGGAGCAGGGGGCGGGCGAGGTGATCGGCTTCGCCGTCGCGGCGGTGGTGCTGACGATCACCTTCGGCTCGCTGGTGGCCGCCGGGCTGCCATTGATCACCGCTCTGCTGGGCGTGGCGGCGGCGATGTCCGGCATCCGGATAGCCTCCGGCTTCGTCGACTTGAGCAGCAACACCCCGACCCTGGCGCTGATGCTGGGCATCGCCGTGTCCATCGACTACGCGCTGTTCATCGTCTCCCGCTACCGGCACGAGGTGGCGCAGGGCCGGACCGGCGCGGAAGCGGCCGGACGGGCGGTGGGAACGGCGGGCTCGGCGGTCACGTTCGCCGGGCTGACGGTGCTGATCGCGCTGGCCGCGCTGGCGGTGGTGGACATTCCGGTGCTGACCCAGATGGGCCTGGCGGCGGCGGGTGCGGTGGCGACCGCGGTGGTCATCGCGCTGACCCTGTTGCCGGCACTGCTGGGCTTCGCCGGATCACGGCTGGCCGGCAGCCGGCACCGCGGCGGCCGGTCCGCGCATCGGCGTGGATCCCGTGATCCGGAGGCGGGCGACCGGCCGACGATGGGCCGCCGGTGGGCCACCCTGGTGACCCGGCGTCCGGTGCTGACCCTGATCGCCGCGACCCTGGGCCTGCTGACGATCGCGCTTCCGGCGCTGGATCTGCGGCTGGGCCTGCCGGGCGACAACATGGCTGCGCCGGACACCACGCAACGCAAGGCCTACGACCTGATCACCGACGGCTTCGGGCCGGGCTTCAACGGGCCGCTGATGGTGGTGGTGGACGCCGCGCACAGCGCGGACCCGGCGGCAGCCGCCACGACGGCCGCCCAGACCGTGCGGGACCTGCCCGGCGTGCTGGCGGTCAGCCCGCCGTCGATGAATCCGGCCGGGGACACCGCCGTCCTGCAGGTGATCCCGGCGAGCGCGCCGGACAGCCCGGAGACCACCGACCTGGTGCATGCCATCCGCGATCGGAGCGCCGCCGTGCAGGCACGCACCGGGGCGGACCTGGCGGTCACCGGAACCACCGCGGTGAACATCGACATCTCGGCAAAGCTGGGCGCGGCGCTCGTACCGTACCTGGCGGTGATCGTGGTGCTGGCGTTGCTGCTGCTCACCGTGCTGTTCCGGTCGATTCTGGTGCCGTTGAAGGCGATCGGCGGGTTCCTGCTGAGCGTGGCGGCGACGTTCGGCGCGGTGGTCGCGGTCTTCCAGTGGGGCTGGCTGGCGGATCTGGTCGGGGTGGACCAGACCGGGCCGGTGGTGAGCCTGATGCCGGTCATTCTCATCGGCATCGTGTTCGGCCTGGCGATGGACTACGAGGTGTTCCTGGTCAGCCGGATGCGCGAGGAACACGTGCACGGCGCGGCGCCCACCCAGGCTGTGGTGAACGGATTCGGGCACGGCGCTCGGGTGGTGACCGCGGCGGCGATCATCATGATCAGCGTGTTCGCGGGCTTCGTGCTGTCCCCCGAGTCGATGATCAAATCGATAGGGTTCGCGCTGGCGGTGGCGATCTTGTTCGATGCGTTCGTGGTACGGATGACCATCGTGCCGGCGATCATGACGCTGGTGGGCCGCCGGGCGTGGGCGCTGCCGGCCTGGCTGAACCGCATCCTCCCGCACGTGGACGTGGAGGGCGACCGGCTGACGCCGGAGCCGGTGGCGCCCACGACCGAGCCGGAGTTGGTGGGCGCGGGCAGATAACCCACCGGCGACGTCCACGATCCGGCGGGACGGCCGGGCCGCAGTGCCCGGCCGTCCCGCCTCGCCCGGATCCGGTCAGCCCGCCGGCTCATCCCGGCACGCCTCCAGATATGCCTGCTGGAGCAGTTCGAACGCCCGGGGCCGGTCGGGGTGCGGCCGTGGCACGCCGAGATGCTGCTCGCGCAGTTCGTCCATCAGGTCTGCCCACAGCGCCGGGCCGCCGTCGCGCAGCAGCTCGGCACGGACGCGCAACTCCCGCGTGCCGCCGCGATGCGCCAGCCCCCAGGTGCCCAGGGCCGCCATCACCGGCAGGGTTTGGATCCCCGCCTCGGTCAGGCTGTAGGTCGCGCGCTGGCCGCGCGTTCCCGGCCCGCGCGTCACCAGTCCGGCGGCGGCGAGTTCCTTGAGCCGGCTGCTCAGGATGTTGGAGGCGATGCCCTCGTCGGATCGGGTGAGCAGTTCGCGGAAGTGCCGTCGCCCGCCGAAGATGATGTCGCGCAACACCAACAGGCTCCACGGATCGCCGAGTGCCTCCAGCGCGGCGTTGATCGCGCAACCGGAGCGGGGACGGTCGCGCACGGCCACCCCCTTCGTTCGGCGTTGCCTCGGCGCCCCTCCCACTCTAGGGTAGTTGCAGTTTAAAACCACTGAGGGGAGTCCCGATGTCCGAGGTCCGCGTGCACAATTTCACGGTCTCGCTGGACGGCTATGCCACCGGCGAGGGCCAGAGCCTGGAATCGCCCTTCGGGCACGCCGGAGGCCGCCTGATGGAATGGTTCTTCGGCACGCGCACCTTTCGCGAGATGCACGGCGAGGGCGGCGGCACGGGCGTGGACGAGCGCTTCGCGTGCGACTGGAACGCCGACGTCGGCGCCGAGATCATGGGGCGGCACAAGTTCGGCCCGCAGCGCGGCCCGTGGACGGACGAGCAGTGGCAGGGCTGGTGGGGCGACAACCCGCCGTTCCACACGCCGGTGTTCGTGCTGACGCACCACCCGCGGCCGTCGATCGAGATGAAGGGCGGCACGACGTTCCACTTCGTCGACGCGAGTCCGGCGCGGGCGCTGGCGATGGCGACCGAGGCGGCCGACGGCCGGGACGTCCGGATCGGCGGCGGACCCACGACGGTCCGCCAGTTCCTGGCTGCCGACCTGGTCGACCGGATGCACATCGCGGTGGCACCGCTGTTCCTGGGCCGCGGCGTGCGGCTCTGGGACGGGCTGGAGGGGCTGGAGCAGCGCTTCGCGATCGAGCCGGTGACGTCACCCAGCGGCGTGACCCACCTGAGTTTCACCCGCCGATAGCCACCCGCGGCGGCCCGGTCAGTGAACCCTTGTCACCCTGGCATCGAGCCCGTCGGTTGCGCGCCGTCGACCAGCGGCGGCATCGGCCGGCCCCGCCACGGTGAAAGGTTCAGTGCAGGGTCAGCGCGTACAGGTGCAGGCGCGCATCATCCGGCAGGGTGAGCGAGCGGAGCTGCTTGCCCGCAGCCAGCGGCACCCGCACGCCGAACAGGCTGACCGGCGGCCCGTCCACGCCCTTCCCCGCCTTGATCCGATGCGGCATGGCGAGCACCGTGGACGTTCCCGGAGCGGGCGATCCGCACCAGTCCGCCACCGTCAGCGGCACCCGCGCCGAGGTGCCGTCGGTGTATCCGAGGCTGACCACCCCGGAGACCGGCCCGTTGTGGGTGGTGACCACCAGCGCCGCGGACGCGTGGTCGCCGGGCGGCAGCAACAGCGACTGTCCGGCGGCCCGCACGAAGTTGACCGCGGAGCCCTCCGGGTCGGGCGCGTCGTAAGTGACGCCGTCCCAGGTGACCGGGCCGACCGGGGGCATCAGGTCGGCGTCGTAGCTCCACCCGCCGCCGTCGAAGTCCCCCGAGTCCGGCGCGGCGACGGTGGCGGTGCCGTCCACGTCGCGTTCCGGCGCCAGGTCGACGGCGCAGTCACCGATGCACGACAGCGGCGCCCGCACCACCACGGTGACCGTGCGGGTGACCCCGCCGACGGCGATCCGCACCGGGTACGTGCCCGCGGCGACGCCGGACGGAGCGGTGACCGTGACCCGGGTGGCGGCGGACACCGGCAGGTGCTGGGAGACCACGCTCTTCGGCAGGGACGCGGACGCCCGCCATCCGGACGGCACGCTCGCGGTGGTGGTCAGCGTGATCCCGCCCGGGGCCTGCGCCACGATGTCCACGTCGAAGCGCACCTTCCCGCCGCCGGTGGGCAGCGCGGCGGAGGCCGGGCGGACGGTGGCGTCGACGTGGGTGCGCCCGTCCGGCGGCGCGTGGTTGACCGACGGCGGCTGGGCCGGCACGCCGCGGGCCCAGCCGGACGGCTGCCCGCCGACGGCCTGCGTGATGGTGGCGCCGTGCTCGATGTCCCGCCACGCCACCCAGCTATGGGTCAGGTTCCCGCCGTCCAGCTTGACCCGCTGGATGTAGCGCTCGTCGTCGGACACGCCGGGCGCCTCGACGCGCAGGTCACCGCGACCGCCGAGGTCCACCACCGCGGACGGGAACTGCGGGCTGGACAACGCGAAGAAGTTGGCGCCGCTCATGGTCGGGTACAGCCCGAGCGAGGAGAACACGTACCAGGCGCTCATGGTGCCCAGGTCGTCGTTGCCGGTCATGCCGTCCGGCCCGGTGGTGAACAAGGTCATCGCGGCGCGCACCACGGTGGCCGTCTTGGCCGGGTTGCCGGCCCAGTGGTACAGGTACGGCGCGAGCAGGTCCGGCTCGTTGTTCGGGTTGTACGTGGCCTTGGCGTAGTAGTCGTACGGCGAGGCGATCCAATCGGTGCGCGCGGTCCCGGCCGGGTCGGCGAGCAGCTTGTCGTACGCGAAGAAGTCGTCCAGCCGCCGCTCGGTCTTGCCCCGGCCGCCCATCAGGTCGACCAGCCCGGCCGGGTCCTGCGGCACCAGCCACTGGTACTGGTACGCGCCGCCCTCGTGGAACTGCTCGTCCGCGGCGACCGGATCGTACGGGGTGAGCCACGTGCCGTCGGTGGTACGCGGGCGGAACTGCTTGATGCCGGAGTCCCACAGGTTGCGGTACCACTGACCGCGCCCGGCGAAGAGCTGGGCGTCGGCGGTGTGCCCGAGCCCGTCGGCCATCAGCGCCAGCGCGGCGTCCGCCGCGGCGTATTCCAGCGTCGCCGAGGCCGGATGCCGACAGTCGTTGTCGCCGCCCTTGTGCACGCAGTCGGTGCCCAGGTCCAGGCCGGACGGGATGTATCCGCGCTGCGCGTAGTAGTCCTGGCCGGTGCGCCCGTTGTACGGCGAGCCGGCCGGCGGCGAGGCGAGCGCATTGGCCCGCAGGAGCGCGTACGCCTCGTCCTCGTGCCCCGCGAGCAGGCCCTTGGACCACGCCTCGACCAGGAACGGGGTGACCGGGTCGCCGGTCATGATGTTGGTCTCGCTGTCCGCGAGGGCCCACCGTGGCAGCCATCCGCCGTCGCGCCCGATGGCGACCACGGACAGCGCGACGTCCCGCGCCACGTCGGGCACCAGCATTTCGAGGAGCTGGTTCTGCGGGCGATAGGTGTCCCACAGGGAGAAGTTCTGATATGGCGTCCATCCGTGCGAGGCGTGCACGGCGCGGTCGAAGCCGACGTATCTCCCGTCCACGTCGCCGGCCAGGTTGGGATGCAGCAGCGCGTGGTAGAGCGCGGTGTAGAACACGCTGCGCCGCTGCTGAGTGCCGCCGCCGATGCCGATCTTGCCGAGGTAGTCCGCCCAGGTGTCGTGCAGCGCGGCGCGGACGCCGTCGAAGTCGAAGCCGTCGCCGGTCTCCGCGGCCAGGTTGGCGCGGGCGCCGGCGATCCCGGTGTAGGACAGGCCGACCTTCACCACCACGTCACGGTCGGTGGAGGCGTCGAAGGTGACGTACGCGCCGTTGCCGCCGGATCCGGAGGCGTCCCGCCCGCCGGGGCTGATGGTGGCGCCGCGCCAGATGCCGTGCCCGGCGAACGGCCGATCGAAGGAGGCGGTGAAGTACACGGTGTGGTCGTCGTGCCCGGCGCAGAAGTTGCCCGCGTGCACCCGGCCCTCCACGGTGCGGTCGCCGACCACGTGGATCTCGGAGTCGAACACGGACTGGTTGGCCTTGCCGGTGTTGAACAGCACGTTGGCCGCGCCGGTGTCCGGGAAGGTGTAGCGCTGCCATCCGGTGCGCGCGGTCGCGGTCAGTTCGGCCCGGATCCCGTACGTGCGCAGCCCGACGCGGTAGTAGCCGGGCTCGGCCTGCTCGTCGTCGTGACTGTAGGCGGAGCGGTACGTGTTCGGGTCGGTGCTGTCGACGGCTCCGGTGGTCGGCATGATCGGCAGTTCGCCGGCCACCCCGCATCCGACGCCGGACAGGTGCGTCTGGCTGAACCCGTACATCGTCTGCTGCTCGTAGTCGTAGCCGCCCTGGCCTCCGGTGTCCGGGCTGACCTGGACCATGCCGAACGGGGCGGCGGCACCGGGGAAGGTGTTGCCGAAGTTCTGCGTGCCGACGAACGGGTGCACCAGGTCCACGGCCTCGGCACCGGCGACGACGGGGCCGGCGTCCGGGGCGGGAGCGCCCAGCGCCGGCGTGCCCTGCGTGCTCAGCGCGGCGACCGGGACGGGAAGCGTCATCAGGGACAGCACCAGGAGCCGGGTGAGCATCGGCGGGGACCTCCGGACGGCGGCGTCATCAATCGGTGACAACGTTGTCACATGCCAGTGACACAAGTCAATGCGTCGCGCGGCCGTCCGCTCCCGGGGGAATCCTCAACCGGGCCGCCCGCCGACCGATCACATCCGTACGCTGCCCTACCCGAGGCGGCCGACCGGACGAGGGATGACCGTGATGGCCCGATCGCGCCGAGTGCCGCGCCGCCCGCGCGCGTGGGTGCTGTGGTGTCTGGCCGTCGCGGCGGTCACCGGCTCGTTCGCGGTCGTCCTGAGCCTCGGCCTGGGCGGGCCCCGGGTGACGCAGACCGTGTCCAACGTCGGCCTGGCACTGGCTCCCCTGGCGGCGGCCGTCGCCTGCCTCGGGCGCGCCCGCACGATCCGTGGCCGCATCGGCCTGGGCTGGACCTTCCTCGGGCTGGGCGTGCTGGCCTGGGGGCTGGGCGGCGTCTGCTGGTGGTACCTGGAGTCGGTGCGCGGCGTGCAGGTGCCGTTCCCGTCGGTGGCGGACGTGGGCTACCTCGGCATGGTCCTGCTGACGCCGACCGGGCTACTGATCGTCTCCGGCACCCGGCAGCGCCCGGCGGTGCTGGTGCGCAGCCTGCTGGACGGCCTGATGATCGCGGTCTCGCTGATGCTGGTGGCGTGGATCTTCGTGTTCGGCCCGCTGATCGAGGCGGGTGCGGACACCTCGCTGGCCCTGGCCATCAGCCTGGCCTACCCGCTCGGCGACGTGGTGATCCTGACCCTTGTCGCCTACATGCTGGCCCGGCATCGCCGGCACGGTCACGCCCGCGTCCCGCTGGTGCTTGTCGCGACCGGCGCGATCGCCTTCGCGCTGTCCGACATGGGATACGCGTACCTCACGCTGACCGGCGCATACGAATCCGGCGGCGGGACGGACGTCGGCTGGTTCGCCGGCTTCGCACTGATCCTGCTGGCGGCCCGGTCGCCGCGCACGACCGGCACGGCGGAACGGCAGTCCGGCACGCGCGCACCGGAGAGCCGGCCGATCGGTGTGTTGTTGCCGTACGTGGCGGTGGTCGGCGCCCTCGGCACCAGCATGGTGTGGCTGGCCCGCAACGAGCAGTCGAGCACGTTCGTCACCGCCAGCCGGTCGGTGCTGATCCTGCTGATCGTCGGCCGCCAACTGCTCACCCTGCTGGAGAACCGCGATCTCACCCGAGGGCTGGAGGCCCGCGTCGCCGACCGCACGGCCGAACTGTCCGCCAGCGAGCGCCGGTTTCACGCCCTGGTGCAGCAGAGCACCGACGTGGTGACGGTGGTCGGGCGGGACGGCTACGTGCTCTATCAGAGCGAGTCGATCAAGCGGGTGTTCGGATATCACGCGCCGGACGTGGTCGGGCAGCACATGAACGGCTTCCTGGATGCCGACAGCGCACACCGGCTCTCCGGGGCGATGGTCGAGCTCGCCGCCACGCCGCATGCGAGCACGGTGGTGGAGGCGCTGGTGCGGCACGGCGACGGCTCGTGGCGGCAGGCAGAGGTGACGATCACCAACCAGTTGTCCGACCCGAACGTCGGCGGTCTGGTGCTCAACACGCGAGACGTCAGCGAGCGCAAGACCCTGCAGGAACGGCTGGTGCACGAGGCGTACCACGACGGGCTGACGCAGCTCGCGAACCGGGCCCGCTTCGTCGAGCGTACGGCCGAGGCGCTGCACGGTCTCGGGCCGGACGACGACGTCACGGTGTTGTTCCTGGACCTGGACGGCTTCAAGGAGGTCAACGACAGCCTCGGTCACCTGGCCGGCGACCAGTTGCTGGTGCAGGTCGCGGACCGGCTGCGCGCGGCGGTCCGGGCCGGCGACCTGGTGGCCCGGTTCGGCGGGGACGAGTTCGCGGTGCTGGTCCCGGCGCCGTTGCGCAGCGTCGATCCGCAGGCCGTGGCGCGGCGCATCGTCACGGCGCTGGAACGGCCGTTCCCGCTGGGCGGCCGGGACGTGCACGTACCGGCCAGCATCGGCATCGCCGCCGCGATGTGGTTGTCCGACGCGGACTCCGGCGCCGACGCCGAGGGCGCCGAGCAGTTGATGCGCAACGCCGACCTGGCCATGTACCGGGCCAAGGCGGCGGGCGGCGGCCGTTACACGGACTTCCACCCGCAGATGCTGGCCGGCCTGGTGAACCGCCTGGAGTTGGAGGCGGACCTGCGGCTGGCGCTGGAACGCGGCGAGTTCGAGATGCACTACCAGCCCACGGTGTCGCTGCCCGACTCGGCGGTGACCGGGTTCGAGGCGCTGATCCGGTGGCGGCATCCCACCCGCGGCGTGGTGCCGCCGCAGGACTTCATCCCGATCGCCGAGGCGAGCGGCCTGATCGTGCCGCTGGGCCGGTGGGCGCTGACCGAGGCGTGCCGGCAGGCGATGGCCTGGCGCGCACAGGGCGCCGAGCAGCCGTTCACCATGGCGGTGAACGTCTCGGTGCGCCAGTTCGACCGCGGCGACCTGCCCGGCATGGTGGGCGAGGTGCTCGCCGAGACGGGCATGCCGGCCAGCCGGCTGTGCCTGGAGATGACCGAGAGCGTGCTGATGAGCGACAGCGCGGAGAATCTGGCCGCGCTGGTCCGGCTGAAGGCGCTCGGCCTGCGGCTGGCGATCGACGACTTCGGCACCGGCTATTCGTCGCTGGCCTACCTGCGGCGGTTCCCGGTGGACATCATCAAGATCGACCGTGCGTTCGTGGAGCGGCTCGGCACGCCCGGCGACGACTCCGCGCTGGCGCACACCATCGTCCAGCTCGGACAGAGCCTGGGCCTGTCCACCGTCGCCGAAGGCGTCGAGGAATACGGGCAACTGGCCGCCCTGCGGGTCATGGGATGCAACCAGGCGCAGGGCTTCTATTTCTCCCGGCCGCTGCCCGCGGCGCAGGCCGGGCGGCTGTTGCTGGAGTCCGCCGCGGCCAGCCCAGCGGTAACCGGATGACCGGCGCTCAGCGCGAGCGCTTCGGCGGCAACGGCACGAACCCGCTGGTCCGGGCCACGTAGTCGGCGTAGCCGGGCCGCTGCCCCATGTGCTTCTCCATCAACGGCTTCCCGGTGCCCCGGGCGAGCAGATAGGTCATCAGCACCGGGGAGAGCAGCGTGAGCCACCCGGCCGGGTCGAGCGCGGCCAGCGCGAACAGCCCCCACCAGACGCAGGCGTCGCCGAAGTAGTTCGGGTGCCGGGTGTACCGCCACAGCCCGGTGCGCAGCACACCGCCGCCGCCCCGTGCGCGGAACCGGGCCAACTGGGCATCCCCGACCGTCTCGAACACCATGCCCACCAGCCAGACGGCGACCCCGGCCAGAGCCCACGGCGACAGGTCGGACGCATACTGGGCGGCCTGCACCGGCAGCGAGACGAACCACAGCACCGCCGCCTGGGTCAGGTACACCTTGCGCAGCGCGTACCGGTCCCGGTTGCCGGGCGCGCCGGCCAGCAGGTCGACGTATCGGCGGTCCTCCGGGTGCCCGCGCTGACGCAGCAGGATGTGCACGGACAGCCGCAGCCCCCACACCACGGTCAGCGCGGTGGCCAGCACGCGCATGCCGGGGTCGCCGTGCCCGGCGGTCAGCACCGCGCCGACGGCGGCGACCACGGCGAAGCCGGCGCCCCAGGCCACGTCGACACCGTCGTGCCGGCCGCGGGCGCGGCCCACCGCGAAGGCGGCGAGCATCACCGCGAGCGCGGCCACGGCGGTGCCGATCAGCAGGACCGTCATCGGACTCCCTCCTCAGACCCGGACCCGTCAGACCCGCACCGGGGGCATGCCGCTGACACCGTCACCGGTGCGGCGCACGGCGAGGATCTGGTCCACGCCCATCCGGCCCTCGGCGAAGGTGAGGGCGCCGCCGGCGAGGTAGAGCCGCCAGACCCGGGCGACCGGTTCGCCGACCAGCTCCACCACCGACGACCAGCGCTCCTCCAGGGTGCGGGCCCAGACGTCGACGGTACGCACGTAGTGCTCGCGCATCGCGTGCACGTCGCGGATCTCCAGACCGGCGGCGGCGAGCAGGGACACGGTCTCGCCGACCGGCCGCATGTGCATGTCCGGCGCGACGTAGGACTCGATGAACGCCCCGCCGCCGGGCTGATCGGTGCCGCGCGACATCTGCTGGATCAGCAACCGGCCGCACGGCGCGAGCAGGTCGTGCAGCCGCGCGGCGAAGGTCGGGTACTGATCCGCGCCGACGTGTTCGCCCATCTCCACCGAGGCGACCGCGTCGTACGGGCCGTCGGCGATGTCGCGGTAGTCCTGCAGCCGGATGTCGACGGCGCCGGACAACCCTTCGCGCTCGGCGCGGGCGACCGCGAAGGCGCGCTGCCGCGCGGACAGCGTCACGCCGGTGACGGTCACCCCGTAATGCCGGGCGGCGTGCAGCGACAGCGAGCCCCAGCCGCAGCCGACGTCGAGCAGCCGCATCCCCGGGGCCAGGCCTAGCTTGCGGCAGATCAGATCGAGCTTGTCGCGTTGCGCCTCGGCCAGCCCGTACTCCGGCCCGGTACCGGTCCAGTAGCCGCACGAGTAGGCCATCGCCGGGTCCAGGATGAGCTGGTAGAACTCATTGGACAGGTCGTAGTGGTAGCTGATCGCGGCCCGGTCCCGTTCCCTGGTGTGCACCTGCCCGTCCAGCCTGGCCTGGGCCGAGGGCGCTGCCGGGCGGGGGCCCAGCACGCCCAGCCCGGTGGCGGTGCGCACCGCCCGCATCCGGTCCGGCCACGACACCCGGGCACCGGTCAGGCCACGCTCGCGCGCCTGCCGCCACACTCGGCGCAGCCCGTCGGCGAGGTCACCCTCCACGTCGATCTCCCCGGCGATGTAGGCCTGGGCGAGGCCCAGCTCGCCGGGGTGCCACAGCAGCCGCCGCAACGCCGCACGGTCGCGGATCACCAGGGTGGGACCGTCGGACGGGCCGGCTTCGCTGCCGTCCCAGGCCCGCAGGCGCACCGGTAGCGAACCGCCGGCCACCCCGGCGGCGAGGCCGGCCAGTCGGTCGGCGACGGTCGGGCGTCGGGTCAGGAGAGTCATCGGGTACGTCCCATCGTGAGCTGGCACACGTCGAGGTAGCCGGCGGCAAAGCCGGCCTCGCAGTACGCCAGGTAGAAATTCCAGGTGCGCAGGAAGGTGGCATCGAAGCCGAGCGCGGTGACCTGGTCGCGGCGTTCCTGGAAGGCGGCACGCCACCGGTGCAGGGTCCGCGCGTAGTCCGCGCCGAAATCGTGCCGGCCGGTCACCGTCAGACCGGCCCGCGCGGCGACCGCCTGCACGGCGGGCACCGACGGGATCAGCCCGCCGGGGAACACGTACTTGTGAATCCACGTGTAGCTGTCGCGGGTGGCAAGCATGCGGTCGTGCGCCATGGTGATCATCTGCAACGCGACGCGGCCGTCCGGTGCCAGGTGGCGGTGCAGCACGTCGGCGTAGACGGGCCAGTACGCCTCGCCGACCGCCTCGATCATCTCCACGCTGACGATGGCGTCGAATCCGAGCGTCACCGGTTCGATCTCCCGGTAGTCGCACAGCCGCACCTCGATCCGGTCGGCCACCCCGGCCTGCTCGGCGCGGCGCCGGGCGAGGTCGCGCTGCTCGGTCGACAGGGTCACGCTGACCACGTCGGCGCCGCGGCGGGCGGCGCGGATCGCGAGCTCTCCCCAGCCGGTGCCGATCTCCAGGACCCGGCTGCCGGCACGCACCCGGGCGCCGTCCAGCAGCCGGTCGATCTTGCGATGCTGCGCGACGGTCAGGTCTTCGGCGGGATCGTCGAACAGTGCGCTGGAGTACGTCATCGAGTCGTCCAGGAACAGCGCGAACAGGTCGTTGGACAGGTCGTAGTGGCGCTGGATGTTGCGCCGCGATCCGTGCGGGGTGTTCCGTTCGGAGCGCGGCGCGCGCAGGCCGTGAAAGCGGCGCAGCCATTGCAGGCGGGGCGGGATCAGGGTGGCCATCCGGCCCGCGAACACGGTCAGCAGGGCCACCAGGTCGTCGCAGTCCCAGTCGCCGGCCTGGTAGGCCTCGCCGAAGCCGATCAGTCCGGCGTCGCCCAGCCGGGCGGCGAACGCCTCCGGCCGGTGCAGCCGCATCACCGGCCCGCGTTCCCCGGTCACCGTGCCGTCCGGGTACGCCACGCGCAGCGGCAACGATGCGGCGGCGCGCCGGAACAGCGCCGCGGCGATCCGGCCACGCATGCCGTAGACGGGGGTGGCCGCGACGCCGGGCCAGCGCTGCGGGTCGATTCCGGCGGCGGGCACGAGCACGTCAGTCACGAGTGGACCTCCCGAGGATGGACGGGCAGCCCGCGGGCGTACAGGCGAATGCCCTGGATCTTGATGCGAGCGGACACCGCGAGCGTCACCAGCGGGTGACGCACCGCGGCGGCCAGCAGGCTGTGGGTGGTGGCCGGCCGTCCCGCGCCGCGCAGCGTGGCCACGAACGGACGGTGACCGTTCTGGTCCAGCGCGACGGTGAGCGCCAGCGGCCGTCCGGGTCCGGGTTCGGGCAGGCTGAGCCGGTACGACCCGTCGACCGCGAAGAAGGGCGAGACATAGAACGTCTTGTCGGTGCGCTCCTGGCCCGGCCGCAGCAGGTAACAGTGCCGGCCGCCGTACGTGTTGTGCACCTCGGCGACGACCGCGGCCAGGCGGCCGTCGGCGTGGTGGCACCAGAAGACGCTCAGCGGGTTGAACACGTGGCCGAGCACGCGGGCGTTGGTGAGCATGCGGATCGGGCCGCCATCCAGATCGATGCCGTGCCCGGCCAGGTACGCCTCCACGTTCGCCCGGATCGACCGGCGCGGGTCGCCGAGATGATCGCGGGCCTGGAAGGAGGCCAGCCACCGGCGCCGCGGCAGATGGTCCAGGTCGACGAGCCACTGATAGGTGCGATAGGCGAAGGCGTGCCGCAGCGGCGCGGTGCGCACATGCCGCACCTCGCAGTCGAAGATCTGCGGGGTCACCATGCCACCCCCAGCGAGCGGGCGGCGGCCACGCCGGAGCGGCAGCCGTCCTCGTGGAACCCCCAGCCGTGGTACGCGCCGGCGAACGCGGTGCGCCCGTCGTTGAGTCCCGGCAGGTCGTCCTGGGCGGCCACCGATTCCGGGGTGTAGACGGGGTGGTCGTAGCGCATCCGGGCGATCACCCGATCGGCCGGGACACGGTCGCCGGCGTTCAAGGTGACCAGGTACCGGCCGCGAGCCTGCAGCCGCTGCAACCGGTTCATGTCGTAGCTGACCAAAGGCGGCCCGGAGCTGGGCGCGCACCCGGGGAGCCGGTAGTTCCAGCTCGCATGCGCCCCGGCGCGCGTCGGCAGGACCGCGTCATCGGTGTGCAGCACGGTGTCGTTGCGCGAATAGCCGAACGCCCCGAGCACCCGGCGCTCCCGCTCGGTGGGGTCGGTGAGCAGGCGCAGCGCCTGGTCGGCGTGGGTGGCGACGACGACCGCGTCGAAGTCGCGGACGCCGTCGGCGTCGTCACGCACCGACACACCGCGCGACGTCCGGGTGAGCGAGCGCACCGGCGTGGCCGGGCGGACCGTGGCGAGCTGCTTGGCGAGCAGCTCGACGTAGGTGCGCGAGCCGCCGGTCACGGTGCGCCACGTGGGCGAGCCGGTGACGCTGAGCATCCCGTGGTGGGCGAGGAACCGGAACAGGTATCGCGCCGGGTAGTCGGCGACCACCTCCGGCCCGCACGACCAGACCGCGCTGACCAGCGGGATGACGAAGTGCCGGACGAAGTGCCGGGTGTAGCCGCCGGCGGCGAGGAAGGCGCCGAGCGTCACCTGCGCCCCGCCGCGGTAGCCGGTGCCGTCGCCGTCCAGCAGCCGGCGGGCCCGGCGGTGGAACAGCGGCACCTGCGCGAGGGTGGCGAGGTAGCGCGGCGTGGGCGGCCCGGCGAACAGACCGCGCGGCCCCTTGGCGCCGGCGTACTCCAGACCGCAGCCGTCGCAGCGCACCGACATGCTCATCTCGGTCGCCTGGGTGGGCACGCCCAGTTCGGCGAAGAGCCGGCGCAGCAACGGATAGGTCCGGTCGTTGTGCACGATGAACCCGGAGTCGACCGCGACCGAGGCGGGCCCGTCGGCCACATCGTGGGTGTGCGCGTGCCCACCGAGGCGGTCGTCGGCCTCGTACAGGGTCACCGCGCAGGTGTCGCGCAGCACATAGGCGGCGGTCAGCCCGGACACGCCGGCGCCGATGACGGCCACGGATCTCATGTGCATCCCCCAGGCGGACGAAGTAAGTGTTGATCTCAGGAGACGATTCGGCGCCCGCCATGGCGCGGATGGGAGGGTGATGCGCGACAGTCCGATGCGGCGACGGCGCCGAATTTCCGGTATGTCAGCGCCGAACCAGTCCCCTCCGCGCCCGCGGCTGTCCGTGCGGGGCGCCCGCACGGATGCGCGTACGGTCGTCCTGCTCCTGCACGGCGGTCGGGCCCACGGCTCGCAGCCGGCCCCGCGCGGCGCGGCCTACCTGCGGATGGTCCCGTTCGCCTGGGCGCTGACCCGGTCGACCCGTGGCCGCGCGACGGCCGTTTGGCTACTGCGCAACCGGGTGCGCGGGTGGAACGAACCGCGCCGCGACCCGGTGGTGGATGCCCGATGGGCTCTTGCCGAGGCGCGGCGCCGGCACCCGGGTGCCCGCATCGTTCTGGTCGGGCACTCGATGGGCGGCCGGGTGGCGTTGCGTCTGGCGGGCGAACCGGACGTGGTGGGGGTCTGCGCGCTGGCGCCGTGGGTGGAGGTCGGTGAGCCGCGCCCGGAAACGGCCGCTGCCGTGGTGATCGCGCATGGTGACGGCGACCGGGTGACCGATCCTCGCGCGTCGGAGGCGTACGCGGCGCGCACCGGCGCGTCATACGTCGGCGTGCGCGGTGAGACCCACGCGTTGCTGCGGCGTCCGTTGTTCTGGACGCGCCTGGTAACCCGTTTCGTGGACTCGGTGCTCGCGCATCAGGTGTCTCCTCGCGACTGATCGTCGCAATCCACAAAACGCTTATTTCGTACGGTAGTTACATTACCGATATTCAGGGCGCAGTTCCGGAACTTGAAATTTCCCGCGCGCCCCCGTCCAGGCATCCGTGCCCCCACCTGCGGCGATTCCTCGCCGACCCGGAGACACATGCCGGTAACTCTTTTCAGAAAGCGCTTCCCGAGCCTCTACCTGGGATTGACAGCCGTTAACAGGCGGTTCACAGTGGCCATCACAAAGAGCGCTTTCCCGCGTCGATCCCCCGTACGTAACCGCTCTGTCACATCCCCGCAGCCCCTTGACCCCGCAAGGAGGAGTCCCCCGCATGAGTTCCGCAGTCCTCGCCAGAGGCCGCCGACGGCTCGCGCTCGCCGCGGGCATCGCCGGCCTGCTCGGCACCTATCTGGTGGCCACGGTCGCCCGGGCCGACGCCGCCGAGGTGATCGTGTCCCAGGGCAAGCCGGTGACCGCCTCCTCGGTGGAGTGGGAGGGCACCCCGGCCGCCGCCGCCGTGGACGGCGACACCGGGACCCGCTGGTCCAGCGCCTTCGCGGCCAACCAGTGGATCCAGGTCGACCTCGGCTCCACTCAGTCGATCAGCCGGGTGGCGCTGAACTGGGAGGCCGCTTACGCCCGCGCGTTCAGCATCCAGTTCTCCACCAACGGCAGCAGCTACTCCACCGCCTACAGCACCACCACCGGCCCCGGCGGCCAGCAGAACATCGCGGTCTCCGGCAACGCCCGGTACGTCAAGCTGGTGCTGACCCAGCGCGCGCTGGAGATCTACGGCTACTCGCTGTGGGAGTTCCAGGTGTTCGCCGGTGGCGGTTCGACGCCCACCACACCGCCCACCACACCCCCGACCACCGGCCCGGGTGGCAGCCGCCTGCTGTCGTACAACAAGCCGGCCCGCGCGTCGAGCGAGCAGAACGACCCGCAGTGCAACCCGTGCACCGCGAACAAGGCCTTCGACAACGACCCGGCCAGCCGCTGGGCGACCAACCCGGACACCGGATGGGTCGACCCCGGATGGATCTACGTCGACCTCGGCGCCACCGCGCAGATCAGCCAGGTGGTGCTGCAGTGGGATCCGGCCTACGGCAAGGCCTACCAGATCCAGGTCTCGCCGGACGCCGCCAACTGGTCGACCATCTGGTCCACCAGCAACGGCGACGGCCTCAAGGATGTCATCAACGCCTCCGGCACCGGCCGGTACGTGCGGATGTACGGCACCGCGCGCAGCGGCCCGTACGGGTACTCGCTATGGGAGTTCAGCGTCTACGGCACCGGCGGCAACCCGCAGGCCCCGCCGGCGCAGCCCGCCGACCCCACGTTCCCAGCCACCCGGCTGGTCTTCTCCGACGAGTTCAACGGCGCCGCGGGCAGCAAGCCGGACGCGGCCAAGTGGACCATCGATCCGGGCACCGGCCAGAACGGTGAGCAGCAGTACTACACGAACAACAACAACGCGGCGATGGACGGCAGCGGGCACCTGGTGATGACCGCCCGCAAGGAGAGCGCCGGCGGCCGGGACTACACGTCGCACCGGATGAACACCAGCAACAAGTTCCACGTGCAGTACGGCCGCATCGAGGCCCGCATCAAGGTGCCGAAGGGCCAGGGCTTCTGGCCGGCGTTCTGGATGATGGGCGCGGACTTCCTGCAGGGTCGCCCGTGGCCCTACAACGGGGAGATCGACATCATGGAGGTGCTGGGCAAGGACACCTTCACCAGCTACTCCACGCTGCACGCCCCGATGTACAACGGCGGCGGCGGGTACGGCCAGTCCTACAAGCTGCCGAACGGCGCGGACCTGTCCAACGACTTCCACACCTGGGCCGTCGAGTGGGACAGCAAGGGCATGAAGTTCTTCCTGGACAACCAGCAGGTGTTCGCCGCGAGCAAGGACACCGTGGAGAACACCCGCGGCGCCTGGATCTACGACCACCCGTTCTATCTGATCCTCAACCTCGCAGTCGGCGGTGACTGGCCCGGCCCGGTCGACGCCAGCACCCCGTTCCCCTCCCAGATGCTCGTCGACTATGTGCGCGTCTATCAGTGAGGCGGTTCGGTAGCACCGGCGCGCGACCGACATGAGTTCGCCGGCCGCCGGGGCCTGTCGTGGCCCCGGCGGCCACCGGTCGTCGTCGCTGCGCCGCGGGTCTGGAAGCGCTCTCCCCGGTGCTATAACAGACGCCATGAGCAGCCGGGGCGGGGGACAGAACCCGACGATGGATCAGGTCGCGGAGGCGGCCGGCGTGTCACGGGCCACCGTCTCCCGGGTGATCAACGGCGTGCCGAGCGTCGACTCCAAGATCCGCGAGATCGTGCAGCGCGCCATCGCGGAGACCGGCTATGTGCCCAACGTGGCGGCCCGCAGCCTGGTCACCCGGCGCTCCAACTCGGTCGCCCTGGTGATCAGCGAACCCGACCGGCCGCACGACTCCTCGTTTCTCAACCGGGTGTTCACCGATCCGTACTTCGGCCGGATCACCGCCGGGGCGACCGGTGCGCTGCGCCCGCACGACATCCACCTGGTGATCATCCCGACCGATTCCACCGACCATCATCGGGTGATCCGATACCTGCGTCAGGGCCACGTCGACGGCGTGCTGCTGATCAGCAGCCACGAACGGGACCCGCTCCCCCGCCTGGTGCACGACCTGGGCATCCCGGCGGTCGTGTCGGCCCGGCCGGCGTCCCCGCTGGCGGCCAGCTTCGTCGACGTGGACCAGCGGTTCGGCGCTCAGCTCGCCGCGGAGCACCTGCTCGCCCGCGGCTGCCGGCGGCTGGCCACCATCAGCGGGCCGCTGGACATCCCGGCCGGGCAGGACCGGCTGGACGCCTTCCGCTCCTACCTGGCCGACCGCGGCCACCCCGACGTGCCGGCGGTGGAGGGCGACTTCACCCGAGCGGGCGGCGAGGAATGCGCCCGCCGGTTGCTCGCCGCCCACCCGGACGTGGACGGCCTGTTCGTGGCGAGCGACCTGATGAGCGAGGGCGCCCTGCGCGCGGTGCAGGATCTGGGCCGCGGTGTGCCCCGGGACGTCGCGGTGGTCGGCTTCGACGACAGCAGCGCGGCGCTGGACTGCCGGCCCCTGCTGACCACGGTCCGCCAGCCGGTGGAGGAGATGGCAGCGGAGATGGCCGAGATGCTGATGGCGCACATCACCTCGCCGGGCCGCCTGCCGCGGTCGGTGACGTTCCAGCCGACCCTGGTCGTCCGGGAAAGCGCATAGCCCCCATCGTGTGGCGCGCGCCGCAGGTGAGCGGCGCCGCAACGGGGTAAGAGACAGGGCCATGGACATCCTCGTCGCCGGCGGCCATGGTCAGGTCGCACTTCGCCTGCTGAGAATCCTGGCCGAGCACGGTCACACCGCCCGGGGGCTGATCCGCAACCCGGCGCAGGCCGCCGGCCTCACCGCCGCCGGTGCGGTGCCGGTCCTCGCGGATCTGGAGCACGAACCGTCACTGGACGCGCACGTCAAAGGCGCCGACGCGGTGGTCTTCGCGGCCGGTGCCGGGCCGGGCAGCGGGCCGCGGCGCAAGCAGACGGTCGATCTGGGTGGCGCGGTCAAGCTCGCCGACGCGGCCCGCGCCACCGGCGTACGCCGGTACGTGATGGTTTCCTCGATCGGCGCGCACCGGCCGGACGACGGCCCCGAGGCGATGCGCCCGTATCTGCACGCCAAGGCCGAAGCCGACGATTACGTCCGGGCCAGCGGCCTGGACTGGACGATCGTGCGGCCGGGATCGCTCACCGACGAACCGGGCACCGGCCTGATCACCGCCTCCGCGACGCTGGGCGAGCGAGGGCCGGTGCCACGCGACGACGTGGCGGCGACGCTCGCCGCGGTGATCGCCACCGAGTCCACCGTGGGCGTCACCTTCGAGCTGTTCGCCGGGCAGAGCCCGATCACCGAGGCGCTGGCCGGGCTGCGCACGCGGTAGCCGTACGGTGTCCGGGTCATGCGCCAGGGGTGTGGCCGCCGCCCCGATGGGGTAAATCCGCACGCCGATACCGGTGCCGTCGCACTCGTTCAAGGGAGCAGACCACATGACCGGACCACACGAAGTGCCGCTGAGCGCGGAGGACCGCGCCGCAGGTGAGAAGTACGCCGGACCGCACGATCCCGGCCGGCCGGAGGACTACGCCGGCGAGCCGGTGCCCGACCCGTGGGACGAGGATGCGGAGGGCGTCACTTCGTCCGCATCTCCCAGCGGATCAGACGCTGGTCCCCCGAGTCCGGACGAAAGTAGCTGAGGTACTGCACCAGGCCGTCGCGCTCGGCGAACTCGGCATGCCCGAAAAGGGCGTAGTTCGCCGACGCGCCGGCCTTGGTGGTGATCAGGTCGCGGCCGGCGGACCAGGGACCGAACGGCGAGCCGCCGACCTGGTAACGCACCGTGTTGCTGCCGTACGGCATGTAGACGTTGACGTACGCCCGGATGGCCGGGTCGTAGAACACGGTCTGCCCGGCGGCGCCCGCGTCGATGAGGCGGTCGGCGTGGCCGTCCGAGCGTTCCCACGCCCCGTGGTGGTAGTACCGCCACGCCGCCTTGTCCGCGATGTCACCCAGCGGCACCCGGGCCAGCTTGCATCCCAGGTAGGTGCAATCGCCGTACAGGTAGGCGTCGCCGCCGACGACGAGCGCCGCCGAGCTGTACGCGCCCTGCCCGTCCGCGGCGAACATGGTCCGGTCGCGGCCTTCGACACTGGACACCGACGGGCCGTTCGCCGGGGTGAGCCGGGTGACCTTGTGGGTGGTCATGTCCAGCGCGGCGATGCCCGTGCCCAGGCCCTTGCCGAGCGGGCCGGAGCAGGGCGTGCCGTCCGTGCCGCCGCGGCACAGTTTCCCGTACGTGACGAGCACCCGGTGCCGTGCCTCGTCGGCGATCACGGCGCCCGGCCAGAAGCCGAAGACCGCGCCGCAGTACTGGCCGGTGCAGCCCGCGCCGGAGTTCGCCTTCTCGAACGCGCGCTCGGCATCGGTGCGCGGGATCAGCTCCACCGGCGTCTGCCCGTTACGCACCGTGAAGCCGTTGCCCGACCGCAGGTCGATCCCGTCGGACGCGTCCCGGTCGGCGGTGATCGCCGCGGTGTTGGACAGGAAGCCCCACGGGTCTTGCAGCGTGGTGTCGTCGAAGATCCACACGGAACGTCCCTGGTAGGGGGTGCTCTGGCCGTTGTCGCGTCCGTCCACCCGGGCGTTCTGCCGGATCGCTCCGACGTCGGCGACCGAGGCGGTGGCCGGGAAGGCGGGCACGGTGTCGCGAAACGTGCCGGTTCCCAGGGCCGCCTGCGTCGGGTTGGCCGACGGTGACGCCGACGACGGTGACGCCGGCGGACGCGCCGCCGCGCTCGTGCTGGGCGACGGCGTGCCGGACGGCGCGGTCGAGGCGAGCGTGGTGGCGGCGGGCGCGCCGAGCACCGGGTGCAGCGACGGCTGGTGGTGCGGGCGGGCGGCCACGACGGCGGCGACTCCGCCGGTCACCAGGACGGCGGCGAGCACACCCCCGGCGATCTTGCCGCCGAGCGTGCCGAGCAGCGCACCCTTGCCGGCTCCCGCGGCCCCACCGGCATGCGCGGCCCCACCGGCATGCGCGGCCCCACCGGCATGCGCGGCCCCACCGGCATGCGCCGCCCCACCGGCATGCGCCGCACCGCCACCGTGCCCGGCCGGGCCGTGCCCGATGCTCCCGTGTCCGGCCGTGCCGGAGGTTCCGCTCGCCTGGCCGAGGCCACCGGCGGCCATGCCCGCGTGCCATCGCGCGACAACGCCCGCCGCCAGGTCCGGCGGCGGCACCAGCAGGGGCAGACCGGCGAGCACCTGCTCCAGGCCGCGGGCGCCGGGGGCGAACGGGGCGCACCCTGGGCAGGCGCGCAGGTGCCGCGCGATCCGCTTGCGCCACAACGGGGACGGCTTGCCGTCCCATCCGGCCAGCGCCTCGCCGAGGTCCGGGCACCCGGGAACGGCGGCCAGTGCCCGCACCACAGCGCGGGCCACGTTCACCTGCTCGCGCATGCGCTGCACCCGGACCGCCACGTGCGCGGCGGACTCGTCCAGCACGTCGGCGATCTGCGCCCGGCTCAACTCACCGCGAACCTCCAGCCACCACAGGGCGAGCACCTCGCGATGGCCGTCGTCGAGCCACGCCGCCGCCCGTGTCATCTCCCGCTGCTCGGTCTCCACGAGCTGCCGGGTGGTCACCGCCTCCTCGACGTCCACCGCGTCGTCCCGGCGGTCCGGGACCTGAGGCTCGCGCAGCATCCGTTCCCGGCCGGCCCGCCGACGGGCGTCGGCCAGTTGGCGCAACGCGATGGTGATCATCCATGAACGCAGTCGTTCGCCGTCGCGCACGCCGCTCAGCCCTCCGATCACCCGGATCATCGTCTCCTGCACGATGTCGTCCACGTCCAGGTCGGGCTCCGCGGCGCGGCGCAGCACGTTGTAGACCAGCGGGAGATAGGCGGCCACCACGGCGTCCAACGCGTCCCGGTTTCCCGATCGCGCGGCCTCCACCACTTCGGCTCGCGGCATCTGACTCACATACACAGCCGGATCACACCGTTCGTCTCGACGACAACGCTCCGGTGAGGCAGACCGCCGCCGCTCAAGGTCATAACACTAACGAGCCGAAAATCAGCCAATGATCACGATCAGTATCATCGACGTGACTTTAGGTGCTACGTTGTCGCGGTGCCTCTCGCTTCTCCGGTCCGAGACAGCCCGTGGCCGACCCGGGTGCGCCCCAGCGTTCCGCGCCCCCACGACCACCGGGCCGCCCATCCGTCGGCAGCAGGCGTGGCCGACCCTCCCCGGCGGAAGACTTCGCGCGAGCACACACCGCGCGCCTCCCGGACCGTGTCGGCCGGCCCCGCCGCACCGCAGCCGGACGCGCCACGGCTGGCGCCGTCGTCGTCCGGGGTGCCACAGGTCCCCGACGAACGGTCCCTCAGCGAGCGCCGACGTGAGTCGGTGCGCACCGCGGTCGAGATCGCGCGGCACCGGTTGCGCCGCGGCGAACGGCTGGAGGCCGCGGAGCTCCTCGACCGGTGCGTGCGTGTGCTGCGGCAGTATCAGATCGACGACGCGGAGCTGGCCGAACGCCTCGCGTACGCGCACGACCGCACCACCGGCAACGGCCCCACCAGCCTGAAACCCGAGGTGCTGCAACGGGTCATCGGGTGGGTGACCCGCGAAGAGCTGGCGGCCGGCCGGCGCGCGCTGGACGAGGGACGGCCGGTGACCGCCGCCCGATGCTTCGCCGCGGCGGACACCATCGATCCGCGCGGCACCCGCGCGGCGTTGCTGCACGCCCAGGCGTTGCAACGGGTCGCCCTGCGCACCATCAGCCGAGGTGAGGCGGTCGCCGCCCGGACCGCGTCCGGACCGGAGCACCGCCGTCTGCACGCCCCGGCGGAGGACACCGGGAGCCTGCAACGCGCCGAGCGCTACCTGCGGCGGGCGGTGTCGCTCATCGCGCGGGCGGGCGCCGATCCGGGGCTGCGGGACCAGAGCGGCGTACTGGGCGAGATGATCGAGAACCAGCTCTCCCGGCTGATGTCGCGGCGCTCCTCGACCGCCCGGATGGCGGCGGCGTGCGCGTGCCTCGTCGACTACGAGGCCTTCGTGCAGCACTACCACGCGAATCGGCACAGCCCGCTGCTCAACCACGACAACCTGCGATCCTCCGTGTCGGCGCTGGCCTCGCGCATCTACCGGCTGCGTTCGCACTCCCCCGCCGCGTCCGCGGAGGGACGGCTGCTGACCGTGCTGGCGGCCGGCATCGGCGAGCTGCAACGCAACCTGCCGTCCTAGAGCCACGCACCGCTGCGGGCAGTACCGTGCGGTCATGAGAATCAGTTTCGGGTGCCCGGTCTCCGGCGCGTGGGCCGAACCATCGTCGGTGACCCGCGTCGCCACCCGTGCCGAACAGCTCGGATATCACTCGCTGTGGTCGTTCCAGCGCCTGATGGTGGGCACGGACCAGGATCTGGCGCCGGTCTACCGCAGCGTCCTCGACCCGCTGCTCACCCTCGCGTACGCGGCCGCGCACACCGCCACGATCCGGCTCGGCGTGGCGGTGATCAATCTGCCGTACGTGTCCCCGGCGTACCTGGCCAAGCAGGCGGGCACCCTGGACGTGCTCTCCGGCGGGCGGGCCGACCTGGGCCTCGGCACCGGGTGGTCGGAGGTGGAGTTCGCGGCCACGAACTCGGACCCGAAGCCGCGCGGCCGGCGCACCGAGGAGTACCTGTCGGTGCTGCGCACGCTGTGGAGCGGCGAAACGGCCTCGTTCGACGGCGAGTTCTACACCGTGCCGCCGAGCGTGATGGCGCCCGCGCCGGTGCAGCCCGGCGGGCCGCCGATCCTGCTGGGCGGCAGCGCGGACGTGGCGCTGCGGCGCGCCGGACGGCTGGCGGACGGGTGGGTGAGCAGCAGCCGCGCCACCGCCGCCGACATCGCCCGCGGCGCGCAGATCGTGCGGCAGGCCGCCGCGGACGCGGGCCGCGACCCGGCGGCGATGCGGATCGTGGTGCGGGGCGTGGTGCAGGCGGGCCGGCGCGACGAAGCGATGCCGCTGTCCGGGAGCTGGGCGCAGATCCGCGACGGCGCCGATCGGCTCGCCGAGGCGGGGGTGACCGAGTTGTTCTACGACCTGAACTGGGATCCCCAGGTCGGCTCGCCGGACGCGGACCCGCTGGCGGCGCGCGACCGGGCCGAGGAGATCCTCGCCGAGCTCGCCCCGAAGGGCTGAAGCGGCGGTCGCGGGACATGGCCCCGCGACCGCCCCCATCATGGCTCGGCGCTCACCGACGGCTCAGAGCAAGCCAACGGCTCAGAGCAAGCCGACGACTCAGAGCGCGCCGATGGTGATGCCGATGGCCGTCGGGTCGCCGCTGTGCACCAGCGACTCCTGGTTGGCCACGTCGTCGAAGGCGAACGCGTACGCCTTGCCGTCGACCATGTTCTCGTGGACGAGCTTGTTGTACAGGTTCACCCGTTCGTTCTGGTAGAACGTGGACGGATCGCTGCTCGGCTCGACCGGCTGGCTGCCCAGGGTGCCGCGTTGCAGGGCGGCGCACAGGCTGCGCGCGATCGGCCCGACCACGGCGTCGTTCGGGGCGCCGAGAGCGCCGTCGCAGCCCCACACGTCGGCGGTGGCCGGCTTGTCGAAGGTGGCCACCTGCGCGCCGGTGGCGTCGGTGAAGGTCATCACGTCACCCGAGGTGCGGCCGGTGAAGACCGTGTCGGGCTGCTCGGCGAACGGCTTCACGGTGAGGTCGGCGTTGGCGTACGCCGCCCACGCCGAGTCGATGAAACCGTCCAGGTAGTCGCTCGGGAAGTTGCCCACGTCGGCGCCCTTGCCCGGGGCGAGAACCCGCAGCACCGTGCCGTCGTCGCGGCGCTGCACCAGGCCAGCCCACGCCGGATCGGCCGCGATGCCGTCGATGACCGCCTGCCGGCCGCCCGGCTTGAGCTCGCCGGTGGTCAGCGTGCCGCCGTCGGAGCCGGTGACGCTCACCGCGTGCGGCACCGCAAACATGTCCACCTGCGAGCTGTTCAGCCATACGCCCGCATCGTTGTAGGTGAACTCGCTCCAGTCGAACAGAATGTTCGTGTTGGCGTCACCGCCGGCCCACGGCGCCGGCTGGACCAGGCCGTCCTGGCTGAGCTTGAAGTCGAGCTTGTCGCCGAACGACATGTACATCCGGCCGGACAGGCCCTTGGGCACCGAGATGGTCTTGCTGGCACCCTGCGCGGGCCCGTCGATCGAGACGTCGGGGGCCGGTACCGGCGGGTTGGCGCCCCCGGTCCACGGGGTGAACGCGCCGGCCTCGTCCACATAACCGAGCTGGTCGCCGGAGACACCGAGCACGTACAGGTGCAGGGCGTCGGACCGGCCGGAATCATTTGTCACGGTCAGCGGGAGCAGGTCGGGTCCGGAGGCGGCCATCGCATTGGGGATGACGGCGGCGGCCGCTGGCACCGCGACGGCGGCAACGGCCAGACCGGTGAGGACCTTCCGTTTTAAACGCATGAACACTCCAGAATCGGCCCCCACGACGCCGCGTCGCCCGAGCGGCGACGTCGTACGACCAGAGCATCGGGGGCGCGGACAGGGGATGTTGGGGGATGCGCCCTGGTCGTCACGCTCCGCAACGACGACACTCGGCGGCGGCATCGTCGGCCGCAACGGCCGGATACCCGGCCCGCCTCGTCGATGAGAGCGCTCTCAGGAGGATCACGAGACGATCACGAAATGTCAACGGCCCGCGGCGAACACGGAACGTCATCCCAGGCGACCGCGCCGACCAATGCCCGTAGTTCCCCACGCCATTGCCCTTTGGTGCTATTCGGACATAACCCTCACCGGCGGCGGCCGGCACCCGGCAACACCCACAGCCCGCCAGTCCCACCAGCCCGCCACGCCGCACGGGCGGGGGTGTCCTTGACGACGAATCCGGAGGCGCCGGCGGCCATGGCCTGGCGCAGGTGCTCCTGACCGAAAAGGATCATCTGGCGGACCGACGCCTGGGCACTGAGGACGGTGACCGCTGAGCGAATACTGAAAAATTTCGGCCAAACAAATGCCCCTTGAGGGCCACGTTCGGCTGTGGACACGCCGTCGAAACGCGCGGGAAACCGTGCCCGTGCCGACCGGGCGGCGACTGTGCGCATTGGAACGATTCCCTGAAGTCACAAGGCATCCCGCTATTCGGACATAGGTCCGTCGCGGAGATCCCCTTTAGACCATCAAAGTGGACATAATGCCGCGTGCATATGACGCATGTCATACGACACACATCGGTAGGTGTTATTTATTCGATGCGTCAACTCATTTCCTACGGACGTTTTCCGGGCTACGTTGCGACTCGCAGCATCCGAATACCTCTCACGCACGACGCCTGTGGGGTGCGTGTCCGTTGGAGGTGACTACCCGTGGAGCCCATGATCGAGGACTCGGGCGTGGCCGAGAGCGCGGAGTCTCGCACCGAGACCACCGAGCGCACACCGGCCGGCCGGCAGAACGCACGTACCCGGAGCAAGTCGCCGACCGCCATCGCGCTGGAGCGGCTGCGCCGCGACAAGGTGGCCATGGTGTGCGCGACCATCTTCGGCCTCTTCATCCTGATCGCGATCTTCGCGCCGCTGCTGACCACGTTGGAGGGTCAGGATCCGACCACGTACCACCAGGATCTGCTCGACGACTACGGCTTCCCGACCATCGCGCCGAACGGCGAGCACTGGCTGGGCATCGAGCCCCGGCTAGGCCGGGATTTGTTCGCGCGCTTCGTCTACGGCGCCCGGCCGTCGCTCATCGTGGCCGGTTCCGTCACCGCGCTGACCACTGTCATCGGCGTCGTGGTGGGTCTGGTCGCCGGGTTCGCCGGCGGCTGGGTCGACCGCGTGCTGTCCTGGTGCATCGACTTCGTGCTGAGCCTGCCGTACCTGCTGTTCGCGATCGCGGTTCCGGCCGTGCTGCTGTCCATCTTCGTCGGGTCGGCCGAGGGCGCGCCGCCGGACGACGTGGCCCGAGCCCGGTTCTTCTCGCTGATCATCGTGCTGTCCTTCTTCGGCTGGGCCAACCTGGCCCGCCTCATCCGCGGTGAGGTGCTCTCGCTGCGCGAGCGCGAATTCGTGGCCGCCGCGAAGGTGCTGGGGGTGCCGACGCACCGGGTGCTGTTCAAGGAGCTGCTGCCGAACCTGGTGGCGCCCATCGTCATCTCGGTCTCGCTGGCGCTCCCGCAGTACATCGTGACCGAGGCCGGGCTGACCTTCCTCGGCGTCGGCCTGACCGAGCCGACGCCGTCATGGGGCGTCACCATCGCCTCCGCGCAGAACTACTACCGGGCCGACCCGCTGTATTTGTGGCTGCCCGTCGGCGCGATCACGGTCCTGGTGCTGTCGCTGAGCCTGCTCGGCGACTCGGTCCGGGACGCCTTCGATCCCCGCACCCGGCGGTGACGTGCCGCTCGCCCCGCCCCCGGGGACGACGGTCCGTCACGGAGATGAGAAGAGGAGACATGGCACGGCGATTGAATGTGGCCATCGCGGCAGCCGCCGCCCTGGCCCTGGGGGTGACCGGCTGCAGCAGCCCGTCGTCCAACAACGGCAGCAACTCGGACGCGGACACCGGGGAGATCTCGACCCAGTCGAACGCGCTGGACCCGAACGCCAAGGGCCCGGCGACGCCGGTCGCCGGGGCTAAGCCGGGCGGCACGATCACCATCCAGGCGCAGGTAACGCCGAACACCTTCGACCCGACGGACATCTACTACGTCGACGCGAACGAGATCGGGAAGCTGCTGTTCCGTACGCCGACGCAGTTCGACATCCGCAACGGCAAGCCCACCCTGGTGCCGGACCTGACCGACCTGGGCACCGTGTCGGCGGACAAGCTGACGTGGACCTTCAAGATGCAGCAGGGCATCAAGTACGAGGACGGATCGCCGGTCAAGGTCGAGGATCTCGCGTACGCGATCAAGCGCTCGTTCGCCCGCGACATCTACGTCAACGGCCCGGCGTATCAGACGCAGTTCTTCACAGACGGCGACAAGTACAAGGGCCCCTACAAGAGCGGCGACACCTACTCGGGTGTGCAGACCCAGGGCACCGACACTCTGATCATCCACCTCGCGAAGCCGTTCTCCGACCTGCCGTTCTTCATGACCTTCCCGATGTTCACGCCGATCCCGAAGGCGAAGGACACCAAGCAGGATTACAAGAACCACCCGCTGGCCACCGGGCCGTACATGTTCGACTCCTACCAGGCGGGTACGTCGCTGAAGCTCAAGCGGAACCCGAACTGGGACCCGAACACCGACGCGGCGCGGCACGACTACCCGGACGCGTGGAACTTCCAGTGGGGTGTGGACGCGGTCAAGAGCCAGGCCGCGGTGCTGCAGAGCAACGGCAACGACGCCAACACGCTCAACTACGACGTGCTCGACGCCTCGGTGATCCCGACCATCCAGAACGGCAAGCAGGACCAACTGGTCACGGGCGAGAGCACCTGCACGATCGTCGTGCAGATGGACTCCCGCAAGATTCCGCTGGAGATCCGCAAGGCGATCGCCAAGGCATGGCCGTACGACGCGAACTGGAAGACCGAGGGCCTCAACGACTACGTCGCCCAGCGGGCCACCACGGTCATGCCGCCGAGCGTGCAGGGCTACCAGAAGTACCCGCCGATCACCGACCTGACGGACACCGGCAACGGCGACCCGGCCGGCGCCAAGAAGATGTTGCAGGACGCGGGCAAGCTGGGCTTCGAAGTGAGCTGGTACTTCGACAACACCAAACCGAAGACCCAGCAGGTGAGCCAGGTACGGGCGGACGCGCTGCGCAAGGCGGGCTTCACCGTCAAGCCGATCGGTGTGTCCACCGCCGACCTGCGGGCCAAGACCGGTGACTACGACGCCCCGGTGAACATGGGTCAGAGCCCGGCCGGCTGGTGCTCGGACTGGCCGACCGGCGGTTCGTGGATTCCGGTGCTGTTCCAGACCCACTCGATCGCCGACGGTCAGAGCTGGGGCATGCTCAGCGACCCGGCCCTGGACAAGGAGATCGACGCGGTCGCCAACCTCCCCGCAGAGGAGGCGACCAGCAAGTGGGCCGCGCTGGACCAGAAGATCATGGGCATGTACATCGCCCTCCCCCGGTACTACGACAAGCTCGCGAACGTGCAGGGCACCAACATCGGCAAGACCGTCGGTGACCCGACCGTCGGCATGCCGCTGATGACCAGCATGTATCTGAAGAGCTAGCGCGCAGACGCACCCGCGGTGGTCCGTTCGGCCGGCCTGATCCGGCCGGGCGGGCCACCGCAGGCGTACCCGTCGTCGCACGTACACACGCACACACCCTGTCTGTACCGAGGAGCCGAACGGTGCTGCTGTACATCCTGAAACGCATCGTGAGCGCGATCTCCGTCGTCATCGTGACCCTGGTGGCCAGCTTCGCGCTGTTCTTCCTCGCCCCGACCGACCCGGCCGGCGTCATCTGCGGTCCGCGCTGCACGCCGACGCGGCTGGCCGACATCGAGCAGAGCCTCAACCTCGACGAGCCGCCGTTGGAGCAGATCGGCTCCTACATGAAGGGTCTGGTGGTCGGCCGGGACTTCACCAGCGGCGGGGTCACGCAGCATTGCGACGCGCCGTGCATGGGTTACTCGTACACCCTCGGCCAGCCGGTCACCAAGCTGCTCAAACAGGCGTTCCCGGTGACCCTGTCGATCGTCCTCGGCGGCGCCGTGGTGTATCTGTCGGTGGGCATCCTGGCCGGCACCATCGCCGCCCAGCGACGCGGCACCACCCTGGACAAGGTGACCGTCGGCACCACGCTGGTGGTGAACTCGTTCCCCTACTTCGTGCTGGCGCTGCTTGTCGCGTTGTACGCCACGTTCCTGCCGCAGACCGGGTACCACTCGTTCCTGGACAATCCGCTGTTGTGGGCGTCCGGTCTGGTCGCCGCATGGCTCACCCTGGGTCTGGCGAACGCCGCGGCGTACACCCGATACTCCCGGGCCTCCATGATCGAGTCGCTGGGCCAGGACTTCGTGCGGACGGCCCGCTCCAAGGGGGTCCCCCACCGCCGCGTCGTCTACCGCCACGGCCTGCGCGCGGCGCTCACCCCGGTGGCCACCATCTTCGGCATCGACCTGGCGTTCCAGCTCACCAACGCGATCTTCACCGAGAGCATCTTCGGCCTGCCCGGCCTGGGGATGCTCACCCTGCGCGCCTTCGCCCAGTACGACCTGCCGACCCTGCTGGGCAGCGTCTTCGTCGGCTCGGTGGCGCTGGTCCTGATGAACCTGCTGGTGGACATCGCGTACACGTTCCTCGACCCGCGGGTCCGGCTCGGATGAACCACCGTCGACTCTCCAAGAAGGCTGCCGCATGACCGACCAGACGACCAGGGCGCCGCAGACCGTGGCCCGAGCCGCCCGGGCCAAGCGGGCGAACGAGGAGCCGTACCTTGAGGTCAGCGACCTGCATGTGCAGTTCCCGACCGCGGACGGCCTGGTGCGCGCGGTGCAGGGCCTGAGCTATTCCCTGCCGCTGGGCCGCACGCTGGCGATCGTCGGCGAGTCCGGCTCCGGCAAGAGCGTGTCCAGCATGGCGGTGCTGGGTCTGCACGACGCCAAGACGGCCCGCATCTCCGGCTCGATCAAGGTCGGCGGACGGGAGATCACCGGGCTGAGCGAACGAGCCCTGGAGAGCTACCGCGGGGTGGACGCGGCGATGATCTTCCAGGATCCGCAGTCGTCGCTGCACCCGTACTTCACCGTGGGCGACCAGATCATGGAGGCGTACCGGACGCATCGCCGGGTCTCCAAGCGCGCGGCGAAGGCGCGCGCGGTCGAAATGCTGGACCGGGTCGGCATCCCGAACCCGCGGCGGCGGGTGGACAACTATCCGCACGAATTCTCCGGCGGCATGCGCCAGCGCGCCATGATCGCGATGGCCCTGGTCAACGACCCCAAGTTGCTGATCGCCGACGAGCCCACCACCGCCCTGGACGTCACGGTGCAGGCGCAGATCCTCGACCTGATCACCGACCTGCAGCGCGACTTCGGTTCGGCGGTCGTCTTCATCACCCATGACCTGGGCGTGGTGGCGGAGATCGCGGACGACATCCTGGTGATGTACGCGGGCAGCGCCATCGAGCAGGGCCCGGTGGAGAAGGTGCTGGGTACGCCGCTGCACCCGTATAGCTGGGGGTTGCTGGAGAGCGTGCCGGCGCTGACCGGCGAACCGGCGCCGCTGCACCCCATTCCCGGTACGCCGCCCAGCCTCCTGGCCGTGCCGAGCGGCTGCGCCTTCCACCCGAGGTGCGAGTTCCGCGATCGGGTGCCGCAGGACCGGTGCCGCACGCTGAAGCCGGATCTGCTGGCGCGCACCGCCGACCCGGGACACACCTCCCGCTGCCATCTGCACGAGCCCGACCAGGTGTTCCAGACCGACATCTCGCCCCGGCTGCCGTAAGGACGACGACGATGACCACAGCGACCGCGACGTCCGCGTCGGGCGTACCCATCAAGGACGGCGCGCCCCTGCTCGAACTCGACGACCTGGCCATGCACTTCAAGGTGCGCGGCGACGGCCTGCTGGGGCGCAAGAACAAGCGCGTGCAGGCGGTGGACGGCGTCGACCTGACCGTGCGGGCGGGCGAGACGCTCGGCCTGGTCGGCGAGTCGGGCTGCGGCAAGTCGACCACCGCGCGGCTGATCACCCGCCTGCTGGAGCCCACCCACGGCGAGATCCGCTATCAGGGGCACGACATCGCGCATCTGTCCGAGCGGCAGCTCCGCCCGTACCGCAGGGAGATCCAACTGATCTTCCAGGACCCGTACTCGTCGCTGAATCCTCGGCACACGGTCGGCACCATCGTCGGCACCGCGCTCCGCACGCACGGCATGGTGTCCCGCGGTGGGGAGACGGCCCGGGTGCAGGAGCTGTTGGAGATGGTCGGGCTGAACCCCGAGCACGACAACCGCTATCCGCATGAGTTCTCCGGCGGCCAGCGCCAGCGCATCGGCATCGCCCGCGCGCTGGCCGCCCGCCCGAAGATCATCGTGGCGGACGAGCCGGTCTCCGCGCTGGACGTGTCGATTCAGGCGCAGGTGATGAACCTGCTCGAAGAACTGCGCCGGGAACTGGGCATCGCGTTCGTGTTCATCGCGCACGACCTGGGCGTGGTGCGGCACTTCTGCGACCGTGTCGCGGTGATGTATCTGGGCCGGGTGGTCGAGCAGGGACCACGGGACGAGCTGTACGGCGCTCCGCAGCACCCGTACACTCAGGCGCTGTTGTCGGCGGTGCCGGACATCGCGGTCGCCCGTGGCATGCCGCCCAAGTCCCGGATCCGCCTGGAGGGCGATGTGCCGAGCCCGGTCGACCCGCCGTCCGGTTGCCGGTTCCGCACCCGATGCTGGAAGGCTCAGGACGTGTGCGCACAGAAGACGCCGCCGCTGGAGGAGAAGGCTCCCGGCCAGGTTGCCGCCTGCCACTTCGCCGAGCCGATGACGAGTCTGGCAGCATGATGCGCTGATGCCGCCCACGGTCTACCAATCCCGGTCCCGCACCACGCGCCGGCGCCTGCTCATCGGCGGCGCCGTGGTCGTGTTGATGTTGGCGGGCTTCGTGGTGGGCCGGATGGCGTCCGAGCCGTCCTCCGCGGCGGCGACCCCGGAGACCTCGGTCTCGGCGGGCCCGGCGTCCGCGCCGCCGTCGGTGGCGGCCCCGTCCGCATCGGCGGCACCGTCCGCGCCCCCGCCGCCGGCGGCACCGGTGGGCACGGACGCCTACCAGCCGATCCAGGCCGAGGCGTTCGCCGACAAGAACGGCATCGACGTGCAGGACACCGAGGACGCGGGCGGCGGCCAGAACGTGGGTTGGATCAACAACGGCGACTGGCTACGCTACGACCAGATCAACTTCGGCGATCAGCCGCCGGTGCAGTTCGTCGCCCGGGTGGCGGTGGCGGCGCAGGCGCCGGGCCGGATCGAGGTGCGGATGGACGCGCTGGATGCCGCACCGCTGGCAACCCTGAACACGACGAACACGGGCGGCTGGCAGAACTGGCGCACGGACGTGACCCCGATGACGGCGGTGACGGGCGTGCACACGGTCTTCTTGACGTTCGGCAACGACAAGCCGGACGACTTCGTGAACGTCAACTACTTCCAGTTCACCCGGGGCGAACCGGCGTCCTGACAGGCAGCCCCCAAGCCCGCCACACACCCCGCCGCCGCCCCACCCGCCCGCCCCCGCGCTCCGGTGACCCGCGCCGCCCGCGCGCCCACGCGCCCCCGCGCCCACGCGCCCAC
>NZ_BMMX01000002.1 GCF_014646155.1 Mangrovihabitans endophyticus | reverse complement strand
GGATCCTGGCCGTAGTCGACCAGCCCGCCTCGATCGGTGCCCTGCCCGTCGCGGTCGCCCGCGCGTGCGGGCATCAGGTCGGCTACCTGCCCGGCCTGGTCATGCGCCGCCTCGCTGACCTGCATCCGGGCACCGCTAAGACCGATGCCCGCGACGCTTACGTGATCGCCGACGCGGCCCGGACCTTGCCGCACACGCTGCGCCGCGTCGACGCCGGCGACGACACCCTCGCCGAGCTGGAGATGCTGGTCGGCTACGACGACGACCTCGCCGGTGAGGTCACCCGCATCGCCAACCGCATCCGAGGGCTGCTCACCCAGATCCACCCGCCGCTGGAACGCGTGCTCGGCCCGAAAGTGCAGCACCCGGCCGTGCTGGAGGCGTTGTCGCGGTGCGGCGGTCCGGCTGGGCTGCGCAAGACCGGCCGGTCGAAACTCACCGAGGTCGTCAAGCCCCGGGCTCCGCGCATGGGTGCCCGCCTGGTCGAGCAGATCTTCACCGCCCTGGACGCCCAGACCGTTGTCGTCCCTGGCAGCACCGCAGCCGAGACCATCCTGCCGAGGCTGGCCGGCAGCCTGCGCGAGCTGCTGAAACAGCGCGATCAGGTCGCCGGCCAGGTCGAGGAGATGCTTGATGCGCACCCTCTCTCCTCGGTCCTGATCTCGATGCCCGGCATCGGGGTCAGGACCGCAGCCCGGATCCTGCTCGAAGTCGGTGACGTCGCCGCGTTCCCGACCTCCGGCCACCTGGCCGCCTACGCCGGTCTCGCCCCGGTGACCCGCCGCTCGGGCACCAGCATCCGCGGCGAGCATCCACCCAAGGGCGGTAACAAGCAGCTCAAACGCGCGTTCTTCCTGTCCGCGTTCGCCTCGCTGTCCGACCCGCTCAGCCGGGCCTACTACGACCGCAAGAGAGCCGAAGGCAAGAAACACAACGCCGCCCTCATCTGCCTCGCCCGACGCCGCGTCGACGTCCTACACGCCATGCTCCGCAACTCGACCCCTTACCAGCACAAACCGGCGAAAAAGCTCGCCCTGGCTGCTTGACAGAACCTATAGGGACACCCCCCGTGCTCGTCTTGGTGTTGTTCTCCCTGCTCAGTGCGGTGAATCGTCTCAGTCATCACAACTGCTGCACCCGTGGTGCTCGGGCGGCTCGTGTGCACGTCGACGCGATGAGTTCGCAGGAGTTCATGATCTGATTACCGATGACGAATGTGACGTTCTTGCATCAGTCAAGGTCAATATAGCCGCGCGCCGCGCGGCGATTGTCAAGCGCCTATGTGTTCAGGATTCCCGGCTGACGGTGTCACGGTCGAACACTGCGGCGGGCGATCGTCGGCATGCTTGATCGGCCTATCGGAGGTGGTCCGGCATGGACGGATATCCTCGGATAAGTGCTGGTTGCGTTCCGGGCGATAGCGTCATTCATGGGTTGGCGGTGTGCAGGATCTGGTTACGCCGCACCGGGTGCCGCGGCCCGGCCGGTCGGGGCGCGGGCTCGGCGAGCAGGCGCGTGGGGTGAACGGTCGCGTCTGCTTCACAAGAACTCTTGTGACTGGATCGCTGAGCCGTTAGCGTCGTATGCATGTCCAGCAAGGCCCGAGGCTCCGGCCCTGCACGCAGCTCTGCGCAACAGGACATCCACCTCGACCAGGCGCGGCTACGCGCTCTCGCGCATCCAGTGCGTCTGACCGTCCTCAGTAGGCTGCGCCAGCGGGGGCCCTCCACTGCCAGCCGGCTTGCGCGTGAACTCGACATCCTGCCCGGCACCGCCAGTTATCACCTGCGACAGTTGGCGGCCCACGGGTTCATCGTCGAGGTGGTCGGGCAGGGGACGGGACGCGAACTCTGGTGGCAGGCCGCGCACCAACAGTCGATCCACGACCCGGCGGCGTTCGCCCCGGAGGACGAGCAGGCGAGTCGGGCCTACACCCGAGCCGTCGTCCTGGCCCGGGCCGACCTCCTCCGCCAGGCGGCCGACGAGGTGCCGCTGCTGCCGCAGCAGTGGGCGAACGCCAGCGTCTTCAGCGACGTGCTGCTGCACCTCACGCCGGCGGACGCCGTTCGCCTTAAGGACGAAGTCCTGGCGGTGGTGGCGCGCTACCGCGACCGGGAGACCGACCACACCACCGCGCCGGCACCGCTGACCGTGCAGTTCCAGGTGTTCCCGGTGCCCGGCACCGTGGGCCTCGAGCAGGACCCCTCATGACCGTCGAGAGAGCCGTGCCCGCGCGACCCGCCTACCGCGACCCGAACGTCCTGAGCTGGCTGACCGCCTACACCGCCTCGGTGACCGGGGACCTGGTGTACTTCCTCAGCCTCACCTGGGCCGCGACGCAGGTGGCCGGTCCTTCGCAGGCCGGCCTGGTCATCGCCGCCGGTGCGCTGCCCAGGGCCATGCTCCTGCTGTTCGGCGGTGTCGTCGCCGACCGGTTCGGCCCGCGGCCGGTTGCCATCGTCAGCGACGCGACCCGGTGCGTGATCATCTTCGGGATGGCCGCGGTCGCACTCGTCGCGCCTCTGCACATCTGGCAGTTGGCGATCGTCGCGGCGGTCTTCGGCACGGTGGACGCGATGTTCATGCCCGCCGTCGGCGCGTTCCCCCCGCGTATCGCCGCATCGGACGAACTGGTGCGGATCCAGGGCATGCGGCTGTTGTCCATCCGGTTCAGCAACGCCGTCGGCCCGGTGCTCGCCGGGGGCGTGCTGGCAGCTTTCAGCGCGGGGGGGTGGGTTCGTGACCTCCGGCGTGCTGTTCGGCGCGTCACTGCTGCTGCTCCTCGCCGTACGGGTCAATGCCCGGCCGGACTCCGCCGAGCACGCGGCGAACGGGAGGCACGGGCTGCGGGACGGCTTGCGCTACATCCGCGACCACAAGGCCCTCCTGCCACTGATAACGGTGGTTGGGCTGAGCGAGATGTGCTTCAGCGGCCCGGTCGGGGCCGGGCTGGTGCTGCTGGCCGACGAGCGCGGGTGGTCCACCTCCGGCATGGGATGGATCGCCAGCGCCTTCAGCATCGGCGCCACGGCAGCGTCGCTGCTGCTCACCGTGCGCGCCACCATCGCACGCGCCGGGCAGGCCATCGGCCTGTCGCTGCTCGTCACCGCGGCGGCCACGGCCGCGCTGGGAAACGCCGGCACCCTGGTCGCCGCGATCGTCTTCAGCGGCCTGGTCGGCGTGGCGAGCGGGCTCACCATGGCGGTCACCGGCGGCCTGGTCCAGACAGTGGTCGACCCCGACTATCTGGGGCGGGTGACCTCGGTGACCACGCTGTTCACGCTGGGACTGTCGCCTGTGCTCTTTCCTGCGGTCGGCTTCACCGTCGACCTCTGGGGCGCCGCCGTGTTCTTCACGGGGTGTGGCGGCATCTGCCTGCTCGCGGCGATCGTGGCGCTGACGGCCCGCTCGGTACGGGACGCCCGGCTGAGCCCCCCGGGCGCCGTCGGGTCAGTCGGTGACCTGACGGCCTGCCGCCGGTTGCCCGGCCGCGTGGCACGCGCGCAGCCTTGCCGGGGGCGCAACGACGTGGTGCCCGGCGGCCTCTCACGTAAAGGTGTGATTGATCATGGCGAATCCTTTCGAGGACGAGGTAGGCAATTACCTGGTGCTGGCCAACAGCCAGGAGCAGTACTCCCTGTGGCCCGCCCGGCTCCCCGTGCCCGACGGCTGGCGGACCGTACACGGCGTGGACACCCGGGCAGCGTGCCTGGCGTACGTCGAAGAGGTCTGGACCGACATGCGGCCGGCCGGCCTGCGGGACGCGGCGCAGCAGGCCGCCGGATGAAACGGTGCGGGGTAGGGGGCCGATGGTGACATAGCCCGGCCGCCCGCTCACCCCTCGAGGCGTGCCACCAGCTCGCCGATCCTGGTGTCGGGCGCCGAGCCGGACAGCAGGGAGGGATGCCTGCTGCAGGCGCTTCACCAGCGCACGCACGGTCGCGGGCTCGAACAGGTCCTTGCTGTATTCGAGCTGGCATTCGATGCCCTCGGCGGTTCCCGCGGGTCCGCGCCGTTCGAGCATCTTGAGGGTCAGGTCGAACTTCGCGACCCAGGGCTCGACCCGTACGGGCGTCACCTCGACCCCGGCCAGGCTCAGCCCGTCGCTGGGCGAGTCCATGAAGCTGAACATGACCTGGAACAGGGGATGGCGGCCCGGCGCGCGTTCCGGCCTCAGCGCCTCCACGATCCGCTCGAACGGCACGTGCTGGTGCGAGAACGCCGCCAGGTCGGTGGCCCGCACGCGCTCCGCGAGGCCGGCCACCGTCGGATCGCCACCCAGGTCGACGCGCAGCGGCAACGGGTTGAGGAAGCACCCGACAACATCGGCGAGCCGCTCGTCGAAGCGGCCCGACGACGGCGTGCCGATGATCAGTTCGCTCGGTGCGCCCGAGCCGCGAAGGGCGAGCAGCAAGCCCAGGTGCAGGGCCATGAACAGGGTGATCTCGGTGCGGGCGGCGAACTCCAGCAGGCCCTGATGCGCCGCGGGCGGAGGCTCCGCCGTGGCCACCCCGCAGGCCGGTGCGGTGGCGCCGGCCGATCGTGGAGAGTCTGTGGGTGGCAGTGACTCCGCCGGGGCGTCGGCGAGCACCGAGACCCAGGTAGCCAGTTGGTCGGCCAGGGAACCCGTGCCGGTGGCCTGTTCCTGTTGCCACCGCGCGAAGTCGCCGTAGTCGAGCGGAAGGGGCGCCCACTGCGGCGCCGTGCCCCGGACCCGTGCCGCATAGGCGGTGCCGAGGTCCCGCTGGAGGGTGCTCAGGGAGATGGCGTCGGTCGCCCCGTGGTGGGCGCCAGCGCCAGCAGGTGCTTCTCGGGGCCGGTGGGCACGAGGTGTGCCCGAAATGGGGGATCCTGGGCGAGGTCGAAGGGCTGGGCCAGCAGCTCCCGCAGCCGATGCCCGGGATCCGGGCTGCCGCCGGCCACGACCTGCAGGCCATGGTCCTCCGTCAGCGGAAGGCGGTACGGGTACGGAACGCCACGCTCGCTGCGGATGGCCGTGCGCAGGACCTTGTGCCGCCGCATCGTGTCGGCCACCGCTCGACGGCCTGGATCTGGCCGGTGCGATCATCACGGCGGACGCGTTGCATACCCAGCGCGAGCATGCCCGCTGGCTGGTCGAGGAGAAGAAAGCCGGCTACGTGTTCGTCGTCAAACGCAACCAGCCGCGACTGTATCGGCAGGTCAAGGCCTTGCCCCGGGGGAAGATCCCCCAGCCTTGGATGCCACCCGCGATCGCGGGCACGGCCGCTACGACATCCGCGAGTTACAGGCCGTCACCTGCCTCGGAGCATTGACACTGGACTTTCCGTACGCGGTGCAGGCGTTGCGGATCCGGCGCCGCCGCTACAACGCGGCCACCGAACGCTGGTCCACCGTCACCGTGTACGCCATCACCAGCCTCACCGCGGCTCAGGCCGGCCGTGGTTCGCGCTGCCGACCATCGTGCGCCCGTACAGGCCGCAGATGATTAGGCCCCGGAACAGGTAGGGGCGGCTGCTGCGACGTCGCGCCCGTCCATCTCGCTGTTGGTGCCGCGGCGGCTGATCGTCTGCTGGGCACGTTCCCAGAGGTCGGTGGCGACCAGGGGGTGTGGGCCTGGGCGCGGGACCACACCCCCTGGGCCGGATCGTTCCAGCGGCGGCGACCCTCGTGGCCGAGCGCCAGGATCCTCCAGGTCTTGAGGCTGGCGTTGGCGCGTTCGCCGGTGGCACGGGTCCGGGCGTGTGCCCGGTTGACCTTCTTTGCCAGGCGGAGAGTTTCGGCCGGTAGCGGTGCCGTTTGAACGAGGTCCGGACGCTGCCGCGAGCACCCTGGTAGGCCTTGTCAGCGAACGTCATCACCTTCGCGCTGGCCAAGGCCTCGATGATGGCGTGGGAGCGGGCTGCGGTCAGGTCATGGACGGCACCCGGCAGAGCGGCCGACGCCCAGACGAGCCGGCCCGCTGCGTCAGCTATGACCTGCACGTTCACGCCGTGGCGGCGGTGTTTGCCGGAGTAGTAGGGCTTCTGGTCGGCGACCCGGTCGATCGGGATCAGGGTGCCGTCGAGGATCACGTACGCGAGCAGCCGGATCCGGGTCATCGCTGTGTCAAGGTCGTCAGCGGTGGCGGCGAGCAGGTCGATGGCCTCGCGGACGTACCGCCACGCGGTCGTCACGCCGATCTCGAAACTGCAGGCCAGACGGGTCAGGGTGTCGCCGTTACGCAGGTGAGCCAGAGCGAGCAGGGCTTGCCGGCCGGGGTCGAGACGCCGCCACCGGGACCTGCGCCGGCTGCGGTGGGCTCGGATGAGGTCGGCGAGGTGGTTCAGGCTGCGAGTGGACAACGGAATCGCGGCAGGGTAGGACAGCACAGCGAGGCTCCCGGTTGGGGCATCTGATCTTGGTCGACTGCTGTCTTACCGGGAGCCTCGTCCTATGTCGACTCCGGTGGTCCGCCCCTACCGTGACCTGCACCGTCACGATGAAAAGGGCTCACTGGAGTCGCATGATCTCCGGGACCGTATCGTCTCGGCGCGACCTCATAGCGACTACTAGCAGTTTCGGTTCAGTGCATGACGAAGTCGACCACAAGATCATCGCCAGAACCGAATTCCGTGAGCGCTGACACCGATGGGCTGAGTTCATATGTGCCCGAGGCCGCCATCCGGGACGGTTTGGGCCGTGCCGCCCTCGAGCAGGCCGCGGAAGGGCTGGTGGCTGCGGCTCTCGAGCGGGGCGGCCCGGACAACGTGACGGTGGTCGTCGCCGACGTGATCACGACCGGCGGGTACCTCGCCGACTGATCGAGGACGCACAAACGCCCCCCACCGTTCTCGGTGGGGGCGCTGCTGTGTCTGCCGGTCAGGGCGTCCAGCCTGCGCACACCCGCTTACGGAACCGGGTGTACGCCGCGGGCAGCGTCCGCATCGGCCACCGACGTGTCACCCGGCGCGCCGTCGACGGCCAAATCCACACCGATCGTCGCCAGCGCCAGATTGTGCTGGGCGACCGCCGCCGCCAAATCCCGCGACTCCTGATCCGGAAACCCGGACACGTCATCGGCGAAAGCGTCCGACTGGTCCGGGACCGCGTCCAAGTGGAACCGGACGATCCCCGCATAGCTGTCACCGGTCCGCGACACGGTCCGTGATCGCCACGACTCGTAGGCGCGGGTCACCGCCGAACACTCCGCCTCCGGCACCTCCGATGCAACCGACGGGCTGACCTGCGGCCGGGCGTCCAGGTCGGCGGCGGCCTCCCCGGAACACCCGGACAGGGCGATGGCAGCCGCCACCACCGTCGCGAGCAGCCGCCTCACGCCAGGGGGACCTTCACACCCGCCGTGAACATGCTCTCGTGCAACACCACCGACACCAGCTCCGTCCCGGCCGGCACGTCGAACACCAACTCGCCCTTCACCGTGTTACCGGGGTTGATGTCCTCAAGGAACGTGGACGAGTCACCGTTGGCGTAGATTGCCGCCCCGGAGTCCACCGAGAACTCGGTGCCGTCCGCGTCGTACGCCTTCTGCGACGAGTCGTTGAACAGCTCCGCCGACTTGCCCACGTTCTTGACCTGCACGTGCACCATGCAGAACTCGCCCTGGGCCTTCTGCCCGAACTCGCCACCCACCTGCTTCTGGCCGCACTCCATGCCGGTGACGGTGAACTGGAACTTGCCGTCCGTGGCCGGGATGTTCAGCTTCCCGGCGACGGCGTTCTTCCCGGAGTTGTTGGCGTCGGCCTCGTCGATGGCGTCCACGGCGGCCTTGCTGCCGATCCCCACGACCGCGGCGATGCCACCGCACAGCAGCAGGAACGCAAGGAAGATGCCGCCGACGATCCACGGCCACTTCTTCTTCCGAGCCTGCGGCGGGGGCGGGTAGGTGCCGGGCGGGGCACTCGGGAGAATTGGAATGTTCTCCAGCGGACCGGGTGTGGACTGGGAACGCGGACAGGGCCCAGTCCGTTCCTCCCCTGGCCGCGGCTGACATTCTCACCGACCAAACCGCCACTAAACGGGGTGAACACGCCGCAACTAGCACCAAATGTCGCCGGGAGTGTCCGAACGGCTACGCCCGGCGGATCACTCGTCCAAGCCCAAAATCCGCACCACCAGGCCCGGATTCGCCAACGCCGCATACCAGGCCGGTTCCCTCGTCAGCAGCAACACTTGAAACGCCGTCGCCGCCCTCGCCGCCGAAGCCACATCCGCCGACCCGAACAACGCCTGCGCCGTCCCCAACTCCCGCCACGACGGCGCAGGCACAATCCACACCTGCTCGTGAGCGGCCAAAACATCAACCCGGTCCGGGTCGGGGGCTTCGCTGTACGCGGCGGCCAGACACAGTTGCGGCACCGCCACCACGCACCTGTTCTCAGCGACCTGTGTTGCGCCCCGGGTGGTTCTGCTCGACCCCGCCCGGGCGCCCCGCGACGACGACGGGCCCGGAGTCGACCGCGCCACGTTGGCCGCGCTGATCACCGCGATCGAGGAGCTCAATCGATGACCCCTGCCACCGCAGCCGCCCTGGCCACGGCCATCCTCGACGAGACCGACCGGGTCGTGGTCGCTAAACGCGACGCCGTGCGAACCATGCTGCTCGGTGTGCTCGCCGGCGGGCACATCCTCATCGAGGACCACCCCGGCCTCGGCAAGACGCTGATCGCGAAATCGTTGGCCGCCGTCCTCGGCCTGTCGTTCACCCGGATCCAGTTCACCCCGGACCTGATGCCCGCCGACATCACCGGTGCCGTCTACCTCGACCCCGCCAGCAGCGACCTGCGGTTTCGGGCCGGCCCGGTGTTCACCCAGATGCTGCTGGCCGACGAAATCAACCGGGCCACCCCGAAAACCCAGTCGGCGCTGCTGGAAGCCATGGCCGAACACCACGTCACCGCCGACGGGCACACCCACCGACTGCCGCAACCGTTCATCGTGCTGGCCACCGACAACCCGATCGATTTGACGGCACCTACCCGCTACCCGAAGCGCAACTCGACCGGTTCACGCTTCGGAGAACGATCGGCTACCTCCCCGCCGACGACGAGGTCACCTTGCTGCACCGGCACCGCAGCCCCGGCCGGCCCGCACCCGACGCGCTCACCGCGGTGGCAGACGCCAACAGCGTGGCGGAACTCCAAACCGCCGCGGCCGCGGTCGAGGCCGACCGCCGCATATTGACTTACATCGTCGACCTGCTCACCGCTACCCGCCAGCACCCCCGCATCACCGTCGGAGCCTCCCCGCGGGCCGGACTCGACCTGCTCGCAGTCGCCAAAGCCCACGCGCTGCTCGAAGGACGCGACTACGTGCTACCCGACGACGTCAAAACCCACGCCGTCAGCGTGCTGGCCCACCGGCTCACCCTGACCCCGGAGACGTGGGTCCGCGACATCAGCGCCGCTCAGCTAGTCACCGACATTCTGGCCGAGACCGCCGTACCCGGCGGCCCCAGCACCACATCCCAACCCGAGAGCCGCCGCCAGCATGGGGCGCTGCGATCATGACCACTCGGACACTGGCCCTGACGTGGCAGCCGTCGCCTCGCGCGCGGCGGCTAAGCACTGTCGCGGTCCTCGCGCTGATCGCGGCCGTGCTCACCGGCCGACCGGCTCTACTCGTGCTGGCCGCCGGCCCTTTGGCGGTACTGGCCGCCGGAACCCACATCGGCCGCCCGGCCACCGTTACGGTCACCGCGGACCTCGACACCCGCCGCTGCGTCGAAGGCGATCCCGTCACCGTCACCGTCACCGTCCGCGCGGCCGCACTCGCGGCGAGCACGGATGCTCGATTGGTCGCCGCACCCAGCGTCACCGTCACCCCGGTTCCCGCCGCCGACGGCGGTGTCCGCAGATGCACGTCGACTGCACGGACGATTGGCAGATGTTTCACGCGACCGCTGTTATGCCGATTGCTGCGCCGACCGTGCTGCCGCGGCCGGAACGTCTCGCCGGCACGCCGGCGACGAACACGGTGCTCAGCCGCGTCGGCGAACACCCGAGCCGCCAGGGCGGTTCGGGGATCGAATTCACCGCCATCCGCCCGTACCAGATAGGGGATCAGCTGCGGGATGTGCACTGGGCGGCCAGCTCCCGGCAGCGGCGCACCATGGTCACCGTCCGCGCCGCCGACCTGGCAGCTGACCTTATCATCGCGATCGACGTGTTCGGCGACATCGCCGGCACACCGCAGCAGTCGACTTTAGATGTATCCGTGCGCGCCGCCACCACTCTGGTCGGTACCGCGCTGGCGCACCGTGACCGCGTCGGCGTCATCGCGGTCGGTGGGCTGTTGCAGTGGCTGACCCCCGCGACCGGCCGCATACACCTGTACCGCATCGCCGACCTGATCTTGTCCACCCGGGCCGCGCAGATCAGCGTCGTCAACCCCGACCCGAGCCGGCTACCGGGCCAGATGCTCCCACCAGACGCGCAGGTCATCGTCCTGACCCCGCTCGCCGACGAGCGGATCATGCCCGTGTTGCACAACCTCGCCCGGCGGCGGCTGCACACCAGCATCATCGACGTACTCGGCCATCCCCGCCCGAATCGCTCTGCCGGTTCGATCGCCTTCGCCCGGCGACGGCACGCCACACCCCACGGTGATGACCTTGCCGAGCGGCTCTGGCAGCTCGACCGCGCCGCCACCCACGCCGACCTGGTCCGCCTCGGCATGCCGGTGCAAGTCTGGACCGGCGACACCGCCCTGCAACTGACGATCAGCGATGTTGCCCGCGCCTGGCAACGAAGGCGACCATGATCGCCCGGCTACCAGGGCTGGCGATTGGCACCGCGATCGCCGCGATCCTGGTCACCACCGGCCGACCGGTCACCGGCGGGCTCGCGGCACTCAGCGTGGTGTTCGCCGTGGCGGCCACCCGCTGGACGGGCTGTGCCACCCCCTCCGCTGCCAGCGCCATTGCCGGCCTGACCGCTGATCAACTGCCGCCCTCGCCGCGGCTGACGACCGGACCGACCGTTGTGCTCGCCGTACTGCTGACCGCCTACCTGCTCATCGCCGACGGCCCGTTCATCCGGCCACGCACCTGGGCGCCCGCGCTGGCCGCTATCACTGCGATCGCGATCACCGTCGCAGCAACGGCACTGCACCTACCGGCGCCCGCTGTAGTGGCCGGGCTCGCCGCGGTCTCCGCCACCGCGATCGTTGCGGTGCACCCCCTGCACCACACCGAGAACCACGGCCATCACTCATGAGCACGACCCCACGGAGGACACGGGCAACGCCCCGGCAACTGGCCACCGCAGGCCCAGTCATCACCGCCGCGACAGCCATCGAGGAGATTGCTGTCCGGCTCCGGGAGAACCTGCCGTCATCATCCATGCCGCCCTGCCCAGCAGACGGCCGTAACCGGCGTCCCGGCCCTCGTCGTCGCCGGCCACGTCGGCCGCGGAACCAGATGCGCACCTGCCATCAGCGCGTTACCGTTGACGTTGTGCCCGCCCTGGCGGGTGCAGGCGATGAGGCTCGCCGTCAACCGCCCTCGCGCTGATGGCCTCTACCACGGTTCGGACCAGCCGGTCCGGGCTGTTTGGTGTCGAGGCCTGCCGCTGCTGCCGGTCTCGCTGTCGACCGGGAGTCACGCGATGAACGACAAACAGTCCCACAAAGTGCACCTGCGCTGCTCGGCCGTGGTGCTGCGCGGCGACACGATTCTGCTGCTGCAACGCGACGCCGGCGACTGGGTACTGCCCGGCGGCACCCCCGGATTCGGCGAAGGCACCGCAGCCTGCGCCATCCGCGAAGTCCGCGAAGAAACCGGCCTGTCCGTCAACGTGCTGTCCGTGGCGTTTCTGCTGGAAACCACCAACCTCGACTACGGCCAGCACCTGATCGAGATCGTCTTCCAGGCCGAAGCCGCCGACCCGCACGCCCAGCCGCAGCCCTGCGAACCCGGCCTCACGCCCTCGTTTGTAGATCTGGCGGACATCGGCCGGTTGCCGATGCGCCCACCGATCGCCGGGCACCTGCGCAAACTCGCGTTCACCCCCACCCACGGCGCCACCGTCTACCTAGGCAACGTATGGCGCCCCAGCCCGTCACTGGGGTCACGAACGGCCGCCGAGCCGCAACTACTGACTGCGGACACCCAGGTCAGCGGCACCGCCACGGTCGGGACCGCGCAGTGACCACGGCCGCCGGGTTCGCCAGCATCTTGTTCGACGACCCGGCCGACCGCGCCGGCATCGACGCCCGGCACGAGCCCGATGTCTTCGGCGACCTCAACCTCGACCAAGTCGTCGCGGCGGTGACCCGTGGCCGCGAAACCTACAACCTTGCCCCTTACTTCTACACCCCGGTCCACGAGCGCACCGTCGGCTACCGGCACGACGTGCTCCGGGAATTGCAGCAGCCGGACGTGCGCGGCGCGGTGACCGAGTTCGCGAAACAAATGCGGGCGGTGCGCCGGCATCTGGAGCAGGTGAAGGCGCTGTACTACCAGCGGCAGAAGCAGCTGTGGTTCCTCGACGCGATCCACCTGTACTCCCAGGCGGTCACCGGCCTGACCGACGCCCTGGGCGAGCTCAAGCTGCGCTCACACGGGCTGAAGGGCCTGCACGCCTTCCTGCAGTCGTATGCCGCCGGCCCCGAGTTCAGCGACCGCGCCACCGAAGCGGGCCGGCTACGCGAGCAGCTGACCACCATCCGGTACACGATCGACATCCGCGGCGACCGGATCCGGGTCGGCCGCTACGCCGACGAACCCGACTACAGCCGGGAAGTCACCGACACCTTCGCCCGGTTCCGGCAGGGCGAGGTCAAGGACTACCGCGCCAGCTTCCAAGACTTGGCCGACCTCAACCGCGTCGAAGCGACCGTGCTGCAATACGTGGCGAACCTGCACCCCGACATCTTCGACGCAGTCGCCGCGTTCGTCTCCCGCCACGGCGGCTTCCTCGACCCGGTCATCACCGATTTCGACCGCGAGGTCCAGTTCTACCTGGCCTGGATCGACTACGTCGGGCTGCTCGGCACCCACGGCCTGAAGTCTTGCCTTCCCGTGGTCTCCACCGCCAGCAAACAAACCCGGGTCCGGCAGGCGTTCGACGTGGCCCTGGCCGACAAACTCACCCAGAACGACCGGCCGGTGGTCTGCAACGACGTCGACCTGGACGGCGACGAACGGATCCTGGTCATCTCCGGCCCGAACCAGGGCGGCAAGACCACCTACGCGCGGATGTTCGGCCAGCTGCACTATTTGGCCCGGCTCGGCTGCCCCGTACCCGGCGCCCGCGCCGAGCTGTTCCTGCCCGACGGCCTCTACACGCACTTCGAACGCCAGGAAGTCGCCACCGACCTGCACGGCAAACTCGAAGACGACCTGATCCGCGTGCACCGCATCCTGGAACACGCCACCGGCGACAGCGTGGTGATCATGAACGAGATCTTCACCTCCACCACGCTTGAGGACGCGCTGTTCCTCGGCGAGCGGATCATGGACCGGCTCCTCGAGCTCGGTTGCCTCGGCGTGTACGTCACGTTCGTCGAGGAACTGTCGCGCATGGGTGAGGCGACGGTCAGCATGGTCTCCACCGTCGACGAGCACGACGCGGCAAAGCGCACCTTCAACGTCGTGCGCCGCGACGCCAACGGGCTGTCGTACGCGCTGAGCATCGCCCAGAAGTACGGGCTGACCTACGACACGCTCAAGGAGCGGATCGCATGAAAACGTTCCTGCTGCTCGCCGACCGCGACCTCGACCCGGAACAGCCGCTGCCGTTCGGCACCGACGACCTCGTCCAGGACCTGCACCTGGACACCCTGTATGAGGCGATGAGCGGTGGCGACGACTTCCTGGCCGAGGTCGTCCGCCGGGTCGTTCCCGTCGGCCTGAGCGACGTCGAGGAGATCCGCTACCGGCAGGACGTGCTGGCCGACTGCGCCGCCCATCCCCAGGTAATCAGCGACCTGTACACCTTGACCGTGGACGCGATCAAGGGTGAGAAGAAGAGCTACTTCGGGTTCGGGTTCCTGCACTCCAGCCCCGACCTGGTCCTGCACCGTTCGGTCGAGGTGCTGCAGATGTTCGCCGGCATGCTACGCCGGCTACGGGCCATCGCCGACACCCACGGCGCCGAGTTCCAGTCGGCCGGCTTCACCCGCTTCTTCGCGATGATCGCCGAGGAACTGGACGACGACTACCTGACCGGTCTCGACGAGCACGTCAAGCAGCTGCAGTTCCGCGACGGGGTGCTGATCAGCGCCCTGCTCGGGCGCGGCGGCCGCGGCATCGACTACGTGCTGCGCCGGGCGGTCAACCGGCCGAGCTGGTGGCAGAAGCTGACCGCCGACGTTCCCGAGACCTACACCTACCGCATCCCCGACCGCGACGAAGCCGGCGCCCGCGCCCTCGGCGAGCTACGCGACCGCGGCGTCAACTTGGTCGCTAACGCCCTCGCGCAGTCGACCGAGCACATTCTGGCGTTCTTCACCATGCTGCGCACCGAACTCGCCTTCTACCTGGGCTGCCTGCGGCTGCAGCAACGCCTCGACCGGCTCCACGCCCCGCTGTGCCGCCCCGAGCCGCAGGCCGCTGAGCGGGACGGGATCGCCGCCTCGGGCCTGTACGACGTGTGCCTGGCGTTGCGGGCACCGCAGCAGCAGGTCGTGCTTAACGACCTCACCGCCGCCGACACCCGCCTGATTGTGGTCACCGGTGCCAACCAGGGCGGCAAATCCACGCTGCTGCGCGCGATCGGCCTGGCCCAGGTGATGATGCAATGCGGCATGCCGGTCGGCGCCACCAGCCTCACTGCAGGGATCCGTTCCGGGATCTTCACCCACTTCAAGCGGGAAGAAGACGCCGGCATGGACAGCGGGAAACTCGACGAGGAGATGGCCCGCATGGCGGGCATCGCCGACCACCTGCGCGGGCACGCCCTGGTGCTGTTCAATGAATCCTTCGCCGCCACCAACGAGCGGGAAGGATCCGAGATCAACCGGCAGATCATCCAAGCGCTCACCGAACGACACGTCAGCGTCGTCACGGTGACCCACCTGTACGACCTGGCCCACCAGATGCAGAGCGCCTCCCCGGAGCATGCAGTGTTCCTGCGGGCGGAACGCCGGCCCGACGGTCGGCGCACGTTCAAGGTTGTTGCGGGTGAACCGCTGCCGACCAGTTACGGCGCCGACCTCTATCACGACATCTTCGGCGCCGACGAGCGCGCCAAGCAACCGGCGGCCCCGTGACCGGCAGCCACCGCACTGCCTGAAGAGGCCCTCCGCGGCCGGGACTGGTGAGGACGTGGCGGTCACGGCAGGGCTAACCGCAGATCGGCGTCGTTGTCGGTGCTGGTGTCGGCCGCGACCGTGTCTAAACCGCAGAGGCCGGCGGGTACGGTCTCCGCCGGCCCCGGCCCCGGCGCAGCAGTTACAACCGGCCGGTACGGCTGAGCCGTGGGCCACGCGGCCGTGGGCTTGCAGGTTGTAGGCGGTGCTGCCGCCCAGCGCGGCGTCGACGTTGTGCCCGACCGGGTCGACCTCGTCAGGCGCGCGCCGCTTGTCGTGCACCCCGGTCGGGCACGCCGCCGGATCGGCCAGGGAGCAGAACGTCGAATCCGGGTCACTCGGCAGGTCGACGTGGGTCACCGCGAACAGCCAGCCCCGACCTTGAGGCTCCGCCACCGTGCACATGGCCGGATCGATCGCTTGAAGATCACATCCCGGAGTGCCGGGCCCCGGAAACCGTGCTCCCGTCCACGGCGAGGCGAGTGGCCCCACCTGGCGGCAACGCGCCGGCCAACGTGACCGTCACCGTGCGGCTGGCGCAGCTAAACGGTGAGGCGGTCATCCCGGTGACTGCCGGCGAGGTCGCCGCGCCCACCAGGTGCAGACCGGTCAGGCCACGAGCCGACAGCGACAGGACCAGGTCGTCGACCCCGGTCAGCCAGCGCTGGCGTTTACGCACGATCTGCGGCTCGAACGTGCCGGCCACATCCCGGGGAACCCGCACCTCGACTGGACCGACGTCCGTGATCACCGTCTTGGCCCGATGGCCGTTGCGGGAGTTCCCGCTGCCCCGACCCTGCACGTCGTGCTTGTCATAGCCCGACGTGATCGGTGATCTCGCCCTCGAGCGCGGACTCGAGGACCCGCTTGGTCAGCTTCTGCAGCAGCCCGCCCTCGCCAGTCAGCTTCAGCCCGTCGCCGCGGGCCCGGTCGGCCAGCATCGCGATCAACTGCTCATCGGTGGCTGAGCTGTCCAGCCCGGTCACAGGGTCCTGCTCGACGATCGGTTCGGTCGTCATGATGGCGCATCTCCTCAAGACCGAGATCCGCCGTTATTTGTTTGTACAGCCCAGTAAGGGTTCATTTTCGACTCAGTCCCCGTCACCACCGAAAGTGAGCCAGAGCCGTTCGCGTTACGGACCCCACGTTCCGCTCGTTCGGGAGGCCGGGTCTGAGCGGATGTGGTGCATCGGCGGATCACTGCGATGGGCTTCGCGGGCGGAGAGCGCACGACGCGTCGATCGCCGCGGTGAGGCAGGCGTGGCAGGCCGATCGCCGGTGGGTGTTCCGTCCGTGGATTCCGGAGCCGGGCTTGTGGATGCAGTTCGACTGGGGTGAGGGTCCGCGCATCGGGGGCCGGCGGAGGTCGTTGTGGTGCATATGGCTGGCCTGGTCGCGGTTCCGGGTGGTTATCCCGGTGTTCGACAAGACTCTGCCGACGATCGTGGCCTGCCTGGACGCGACCGAGCGCCGACTCGGCGGGGTGCCCGCCTAGGTGCTGACCGACAACGAGAAGGACCACGGTCGAGCATGTCGCCGACGTCGCGGTCCGCAACCTGGAGATCGTGCAGGTGTCGGCGTACGGCTAAGAGCGGCTCTGGCAAGATTTTCGTAGCGTGAGATCGTCACTGAGCCTGCTCATGGTGAGGACGTTGCCTTGATCCAGGCTCTACCTACGCCGCGTTGGGACGGCTCGCTAGCAGGGCGAACGAGTTAGGAAGACGACCTTGGAAGGCCGCAGCGTCGATGCCGCCCATGCGCCAGAACGGTTCGGCGTACTCCTCGAGGCATTTGATCGCGAAGCCGGCCCGGACGATTGCGGTGACGGCTTGGCCGAGCGTCCATTGCCACATGACGGCCCCGTTGGCCGGAAAGCTGTTGTCGTCGCAGACGAAGGAGCGGCCGAAGTAGCTGCGGTCCGGGCGGACTCGCGGCTTATCGAGGTCCCAGGTCCACAACTCGGTGGCGGGGTGGCCTTCGTGGAGGAACAGGTGGCCGCCGGGTCGCACCAGTCGGACCATCTCGGTCGCCCACGCATCGATGTCGGGCATCCAGATCAGAGCGCCCTTACCGGTGTAGACGAGATCAGCGCAGCCGTCGGACAGAGGCACTCCAGGAACGGTAGCGATCACGTAGTGGCAGGCTGCGCCGAGTTCGTTGGCGCGGCGCTGCGCGATACGCACTGCCGTCCCGCTGTAGTCGATGCCGATCACCTGCCGAGCTCCGGCTTGGATCAGGGCGATGTCGTCCTGTCCGTTGCCGCTTTGCGGATGGACGACCGTAGGTCGAGTTGTCAGGATGTCGGTGAGTAGTACGCGTTCGCTGGCGAAGAGTGTGGCGCCCGTCGCGCCCTCAGCCAACATCTCGTTGTAAGCCGGTAGCTGTGCTTCGTAGGCCGTGTCCCAGGCGAGGCGGTTGGCGAGCGTTGTCTCATCCATCCGGAGAATCTGCCGAATCGGACTCGTTGAGGCAACCAGTTTCGGCGCGAGCCCTCGCATCGGCTGTCGGGGTACTCGTTGGGCTCGATCGGAATCTCAAGGCTAGAGATCACTGGAATGGGGATGCTAGCGGACGCTGAAAAATCCTTGTTGGCGGACAGTTGAGTCCCTGCTCGCGGACAGCAGAAATCCTGCTGGACGGTCAGGTGATCTCCGTCTCGGGCACGTGAATGTGGATCTCTCCGGCCGGTTGGCTGCTGGTTGCTGACCTTGCAACCGACCCGACCGGAGAGACCATGACCAAGTCTGACAGGGAGATCATGGAAATCTTGGAGTCGCTGCGGGTTCGGACGGCGCCGCGGCCGAAGCTGATCGATGCGTTCCTGCCGAAGGTGGAAGAGCTCGTCGACATTTCGAAGGCGAAGATCCGCGCGGACAAGGTGGTTATCGACTGGAAAGCGGGGCACACGCCGGATCGTCACTCGATCATGTCACGTGCATTCCCATTTCTCGGCGTGGGTGTGCCGGTGAAGCAGGCTGGGCCACGGCCGCGGGCGAGCGTGGATCAGTGTCGGTGGTGCGGCGCGGTCGCGTAATGCATGTGCAGGAGTTCTTTGCCGTAGTCGTTGCCGTTCGGGGTGCGGATGACGCAGTGCACATGTTGGCGGCTGGGCGTGCCTTTCGAACCGCCTCCGGGTCCGCCGGCGCCATAGATGCTGCCGAGCGGGCCGGGCGTTTCGCAGTCGAACTCGATGTAGATGACCGGGCTCTGAACGCGGAGCCAGAACACAGCGTCGTCGGTCGTGGCTCCCTTCCAGGCGAAATAGGTGTCGTCGATGTGGCGGGTGACCTCGGCGAGTTTGACCGCGGCGTGACCGGTGTCGTGGACCGAGAGGAAATGAGCGATCAGGGCCAGCAGTGCGCGTTTCTCTGCGGTGGAGAATCCGTCGGCGCGTACTCCGGCGTACGAGACTTCGACGTTGTCTTTGAAGGCTTCGGCGACATTGTCATCGCCGGTCTTGTCGCTCGTCAGGATGGCAGTGGCAGCGTGCGCCGGGGTTAAGGCGTTGATGGTGGTGACGGCCAGGTCGAAGAAGTCACCGAATACGCTGAGCTCGGCACCGGTCTGGTCGTCGGTCACGGTGGTTGGTTCGGAGCCGAGGAATGAGGGGGTCGTGACGACCTGGTCACCGAGGACGAAGTAGTTGAGGACCAAATGGTGACCCTCGAACTGGAAACCCCATGGCTCGGTTGCCGATGGGTTTCCCATGACGGTGAAGAAGTAGTAGTCCTCGTTGAACGTGACCGTCGAGCCGATCAACCGGCCGGCGACGCCGTTGATCCGCCGGATGGTGTCGGTCAGTGTGATCCCGCGGGCGCTGAGCGCCGAGCGGACCAGGGCCAGCCCGGCTTGCTTCTGCGCGGCGGTCATCTCGCCGAGCTGCACGCCGTTACGGACGTAGCTGTCGACGTTGCTCCACTGTCGCCACTCGATCGAGCGCAGGTCAAACTGCGCGGCTGCCTTCTGCGTGTCGTCCAAGGCCGCCAGGAACGCGGTGGCCGCTGCGACGACCTCCGCAGTGCTCACCCCGGTCGAGTGGACGGCGAACAGATCGTCGATACGGTACCCGTCGGCAGTCAGACCGAAGAAGTCGTCAGTGACACTCTGGTTCGCGGGACCTCCGCCCGGCGGCGGTCCACCGCTGGGCGGTGTGCTGGCGCTCGCCGACGGGCTGGGGTCAGCGGCCCAGGCCATCCCGGTAGACAGCGTCGCGGCACCCATCGCGGCGAAGGCCGCCGCGCCGGAACCGATCATCAACCGCTTCATGAATGCCCGGCGCTCAAGCAGGGCAGGATCATTGATGCCGGCTGGCCCGTTGGAAGGCGAGGCGTCTCGCACCGTATCGGACATTTGACTCCTTCGATCGGTATCTCTGCCGGGCGACGATAAGAAGAAGATCTATGAGACGGCGATCAATATCCTGTGGATCCGCTATGAAATCCGGCTCCCGGGCCATAGACGGGCTGGAGCTTCGACATAGCCGTCGCGTTGCTGGTACTCGGCAAGAATCAATCCGTCCGGCCACGCCGTACGGGAATCCACGGTGGCGGACGACGGTTGAGCTGGGCGTGAAGAAGAAGATCGGGTTCCTCTCGTTCGGGCACTGGCGCAACGTCAACGCCTCACAGACACGCAGTGCGGCCGATGCCCTATTGCAGACGATCGAGCTGGCTGAGGCCGCCGAAGAGCTGGGCGTGGACGGCGCGTTCGTGCGCGTGCACCATTTCGAACGCCAGCTCGCGTCGCCGTTCCCGCTGCTGTCGGCGATCGGAGCCCGCACCTCGCGGATCGAGATCGGTACCGGCGTGATCGACATGCGCTACGAGAACCCGCTCTATATGGCCGAGGAAGCGGCGGCGGCCGATCTCATCAGCGGCGGCCGGCTGCAGCTCGGCGTCAGCCGGGGATCGCCGGAGACCGTACTGCGCGGTGCCGAGGCGTTCGGCTATGTGCCGGCCGAGGGCGAGACGGCCGCCGACGCGGCCCGAACCAAAACCGAGCTGTTCCTGGCCGCGATCGATGGTGCGGCCGTCGCCCGCACCGACCCAGCACGCACAGGCATCAGCGGCGGACTGGCCATCCAGCCGCAGTCGCCCGGCCTGCGCGACCGGATCTGGTGGGGCGCGGGCACCCGGGCCACGGCTCAGTGGGCGGCGGGCATCGGCGTCAACCTGCAAAGCTCGACGCTGCTCAGCGAGGACACCGGCGTACCGTTCGACCAATTGCAGGCCGAGCAGATCGAGTCGTTCCGTAAGGCGTGGCGAGACCACGGCCACGACCGCGAACCGCTGGTGTCGGTCTCCCGCAGCGTGCTACCGATCACCGAGGACATCGACCGCCTCTATTTCGGCGACAGCGCGCAGGAGGACCAGATCGGCCTGCTCGAAGGGGTCCGGTCGCGGTTCGGCCGAACGTACGCCGGAGAGCCTGATCAGATCGCCGAGGAACTGGCCCGCGACGAGGCGGTACGCGCGGCCGACACGGTCCTCTTCACGGTGCCCAACCAGTTGGGCGTCGCCTACAACGCCCGCATCCTTGAGGCGATCACGAAGCACATCGCCCCGGCCATTGGCTGGACTCCCGCCGCGGCGGTGCCCCTCCGTGGGCGTTGACACGCTCGTGACGTCGGTGCCCAGGACACCGCCGGCGAGGAACTGACCGGTGGGTGACTCGACGAAAACGTCGGCGGCACCCGAGCCGGCCTTGCTCACCGACCGCGTCTGTTGAGGGGCGAGGCGAGGCCGGTGACCAGGACGTCGAGGGCGGCGTCGATTTTTTCGTTCTGCTCGTCGGCGGACATCGGTGGGAGCAGGTCGAGCAGCATCAGGGCAAGGCCGTGCACGATGGCCCAACAGGCAACCACCGCCTGCGCCTGGTCGGTCGGGTCGAGGTAACCGACGTCGGTGAGCCGGGCGAGGCTGCGCAGCAGCAACGCGTCAGGCACGAGCCGGCCGTCGTCCTCCGGGCCGTTGCCGGGCTCTCCGGGAAGAGGCGTCGCCGAGGGCTTGCCTCCCATGGCGGTGCGGAAGAGGCCCGGCTCGGCGATGGCGTAGTACACGTAGGCGCGACCGACCTCCCGCAGATGGGTCTGCGCTCCCGCGACCGGGTCGCTCGGCTCGTCGGAGGCTACCGTGTCCAGATGGGCTGCCATGGCTGCGGCCATCTCACGGAGTGCCTCATCGGCGACTGCCCACTTCAACTCGGCCAATGTGGCGAAGTGGGCGTACGCGGAGTTGGGCGCGACCCCGACGATCCGCGTCACCTCCCGCAGGACGATCGCCTGCGGGCCGCCGGCTCGGGCTCGGACGATCCCCGCCGCGATGAGCGCCGCGCGCAGGTCGCCATGGTGGTAGTTCGAGCGTCTGAGCGTCCTCCGTCCGGCCATGTGCACATCCTGGCACGGCGCTGATCCGCTGCGCCCGCAGCATGTTGCGGCGCGACGCCGGCCGGCGACGGCGCGGATTGCCCGCGGACATCAGCGTGCAGAGGATCGTCAGATGCCCGCTGCGCCGGCTGCGGCCGAGCGGGCCGCCGGTGACGACGAGAATCGCAGACCGGGCAGGTCGCGGCGGCGGATCATCATCTCCGCGACCACGATGTTCGGCAACCAGCACAGGAACGGCACCACCGCGTACGCGTTGGTGAAGGCGTCGGCAGCCGGGGCGAGGTGGAGGCTGAGCTGGGCACCCATGAGGACGCCCAGCCAGAGCCGCAGTGTGGGTGCCGCGAAGGTGAGCGCGAAACTGCGGATCATCCAGGCCTGGTGACTGGCGATGTCGCCGTTGCGGATCGCACGATAGCCCCGGTACGAGGTCCATGCCCACAGCAGTGCGAGGGTGCCGAACCCGAAGAAGCCTGCGACGGCCGCCGAGCTGAAGAAGGACATCACCAGCGCCGCCGGTGCGCCCAGTGCGATCGACGCCAGATAGGTCCGGCCGATCCAGCGGTGCACCACCGGCCACCGGCGGCGGATCATCGTGGCGAACTGGAAGGGACCTGCGACCAGCGCCAATCCGGCGAACGTGATGTGGGCGTAGAAGGCGGCCTGCACCGGCACCGGCCGGTCGGCGTAGGTGGCGGCCAAACCGACCCCTTGCTCGCCCAGGGCGGCCAGGCTGCCGGTCGCGTACTGCCCGACGAAGTAGCCGGTGATGGCGACCGACAACAGAGTAACCGCGGTCCATCTGACGCGGCCGCTCCTGCGGCGTCGTGTGGCAGTGGCCGGCGGGTTCGACGTGGCAACGGTCATGGCGGGGCTCACTTCCCGGTTAGGCAGTGCTCGGAACGGTCGCGTTCGGCTCTGGCGCCGCACCGATCGCGAGGCGTGGCCACTGGCGCCGTTGACGAAGGTTGATGGCGTCGAGGCGTTGAACTCCGCGCCGCAATCTGTACAGTGTGAGTTTGTGGCGTCCGATCCGGGATTGTCAATCCCGCCGACGGGCGTCCTGCCTGCCGCGACGCGCGGTGCAAATGACTCCACAGTCGACACTCATCCCCTGGAGCTGGTTCATGGATGTCCTTCCGGATCCTGCGTGCAAGCCAGTCGATCAAGTCGATCTCGCAGAGGTCCGCGCCATGATCTCGGAGTTGCTCGGCGTCGACGTCCCGGACGACGGAACATTCATCGGCCACGGCGGCGACTCGTTCCACGCCGTGGTGCTCATCGCCCGGATCTACGAGCAATGGAAGGTGGAGCTGGACCTGGTGACCGTCCTGAACTCCACGCCCGGCGGGCTTTCCCGAACGCTGACCACCGCACTCGTGAACCCGGGAAGGACCGCATGACCGGTACGAACGTGGCCGCAGTCGGGGGCACCGCCGCCGCCGGGCCGCTCCCGCTGTCCTTCACTCAGGAGCGGATCTGGTTCGAGGAACAACTCCGCCCCGACCACGACGCGTATCACGTGCCGATGGTGGTGCGTGTGTCCGGACCGCTCGACCCCGGCGCCCTGCAGCACGCAGTGGACACGGTGGTCGCCCGGCACGATGCGCTGCGCACCGTCTTCACCGACCTCGACGGGATGCCCCGGCAGGTGGTGCGGCCCGAGACGCGAGTGCCGGTGACCGAACAGGATCTGCGGACGTCGCCGGACCCGGAAGCGGCCGGCGACCGTGCCTGTCGACGTGAAATCCGGCTGCCGTTCGACCTTCGCCGAGGACCTCTGCTGCGGGTGGCCGTCCTCCGTACCGGTGACCGGGAACACCTGCTGGTGGTCACGGTGCACCACCTGTGTTTCGACGCGTCGTCTTTCGGCCCCTTTCTGACCGAGCTCTCCACGGTGTACCACGCCGCGGTCTCCGGCGCCGCACCGACGATGAGTGAACCAACACGGCAGTTCGGCGATGTCGTTGACGCGGAGCGGGAGGAACTCAGGCCGGAGGCCCTCGACGGACTGCTGGACTGGTGGCGCGGCTACCTTGCCGACGCGTCGAGCGTGTTGGAACTGCCGACCGATCAGCAGGGGGCGGGGGAGCCGGGAAACCCCAGCGGGCAGCGGCGAATGCTCCTCGATCCGCAACTCAGCGCTGACATACGCGACCTGGGCCGACAGCACGAGGCCACTGCCTTCATGACGTTGTTGTCGGCGTTCGGCGTGGTTCTGTCGCGTCAGAGCGGCCAGCGGTCCTTTCTGGTCGGAACCCCGGTGTCGACCCGCCGCGTCGCGGATCAACAAGCAGTGGGCTGCTATCTCAACACGCTTGCCCTGCGGCTCGACCTTCACGGCGACCCGTCCTTCGCTACGCTGCTCGGCCGGGTCCGCAGCAGCGCGCTCGACGCCTTCGCACACCAGCGACTGCCCTTCCAATCGCTGGTCAAAGACCAGGCACCGGAGCGCCGCCTGGTCCGGAACCCGCTCTTTCAGGTTTTCTTCAATGTGCTCCCGCCGGTCGCCGAGCTCAAACTGCACGGCTGCACGACGCAGCATTTGCCGATGCCCGAAACGGATAGCAAGTTCGATGTGACGCTCTACGTGTCGACGCAGGACACCCGGTTGGTCCTGGAAGCTGTCTACGACGCGAGCCGGTACGCGGCGGACCGGATCGACGACCTCCTGGAGCAGGTCGCGGCGGTGCTTCGTCAGGCGGTGGTGACCGCTGATCGGCGTGTCGCGCAATTCGATCTGGCTACCGGGCGGGCTGTCTCCCTCACTCCCAACCCCCTGATCGAACTCACCGCCACCGCTCCGTGCTCCGTGCTGGAACGACTTCGCCAGCACGCGAAGGATCACCCGGACCGTACTGCGCTGGCCGGCCGGTCCGGCAGATGGACCTATCGTGAGCTGGCGGAACATGTTGAGCGCTTGGCGCGCCGACTCGCCGACCTGGGCGTTGGCGCCGACGACGTGGTGGCGGTCCAGGGTGTTCGTGACCCCTCCACCGTGGTCGCCATACTCGCGACATCGCGTGCCGGTGCGGCGTTCGCTGTCTTCGACACCGGCCTGCCCGCGGCCGAACTGGCCGCACGCGCCGATCAGGTGCGGCCGAAGGCATGGATCGAGCCGGTGCCCGGCCGGCTGACCGGACTGACGATGACCGGCCCAGTGGTCACGATGGAGGACGACGGTCCACCACTGAACGGCCACGGCCTCTGGTCGGCGTCGGACCTCATGTACGTCGGCTTCACCTCCGGCAGCACGGGGTCGCCCCGGCAGATCCTCGGCACCCACGGCCCCGTCGTCCACTTCCTCGACTGGTACACCCGCACCTTTACGATAGGCCCCGGCGACCGTTTCGCGGTGCTGTCAGGACTCGGCCATGACCCATTCCTGCGCGATGTGCTCGCGCCGATCTGGGCCGGAGCCACGGCCGTCTTCCCCGAGGCTGATGTCCGCGACGCTGCGGCCCTGACCGAGTGGCTGCGCCGCCAGGAAATCACCATCACTCATCTGACACCGGCGCTCGCCGATACGCTCGCCGATGTCGCCGTGACCGCCGGCATTTCGCAGTGGCCCACCTTGAGGCTGGTCGGCTTCGGCGGTGACACGCTTGTGTGGCGGACCGTGCGAGACTGGGCGGCGCTCGCCCCCGGGGCCGACCTGCTGAACATGTACGGCACGACGGAGACACCCCAGGCCATCTCCGTGCACGTAGCGCGGCGTAGTGGCGAGACGGTCCGAACCGGCGTCGGCCCGGTGCCGCTCGGTGCTGGTGTCGACGAGGTTCAGTTGTTGGTTCTGGCCGGAGATCGTCCGGCGGCGATCGGCGAAATCGGCGAGCTGGTCGTGCGCAGTCCGCACCTGGCGCGGTATGCGGATCCGGCAGACCAGGGCGGCTTCACCGCAGATCCCTTCTCCGTCCGGGGCACGGACCGGATCTACCGCACGGGTGACCTCGCCCGGCTGCGGCCGGACGGTCTGCTGGACTGTCTCGGCCGCGCCGATCGTCAGGTGAAGGTGCGTGGTTTCCGGGTCGAGCCGGCGGAGATCGAGGCCGCCGTGGCCAGGCATCCGGGCGTCAAACAGGTCGCGGTCATGGCGCAAACCCAGGCGCTGGGAGGCCACCGACTGGTGTGCTATCTGGTGACTGGAGGAGATCGCTTCAAGCTCAACCGGCTGCGGGCGGCTCTCGCCGAGCAAGTGGCCGACTACAAGATTCCCGCCGCCTACGTGATCCTGGATGCGTTTCCACTGACCGTCAACCAGAAGATCGACCGGAAGGCCCTCCGCGAACGGGGCCGCCAGGAATCCGCGACCGACCCCGAGGACTACCGCGCGCCGGCAGCCGGCATCGAGGAGACGCTGGCGGCTGTGTGGCAAGAGGTGCTGGGCCGCAAGCGCATCGGTTCCCGGGACAACTTCTTCGCCCTCGGCGGGCATTCCCTGCTGCTGAACCAGGTCCTGGTACGCATCCGCCGGTCGCTGCAGGTCCACCTCTCGCTGCGCGAGTTGTTCGACCATCCCACCGTGGGTGCCCTCGCCAGGCTGATCGAGCGGACGGCCGCCTCAGCACCCGATAAGCCGGTCCCGCGGACGAACCGGTTCGAGTCGGCACCGTTGTCCTGGATGCAGGAACAACTGTGGCTGGAGGACCAGCTTCGGCCGGGCGACGCCGCGTACAACATGCCCCTGGTCTTGCGCCTGTGCGGTCGGCTGGATCCGAACGCCCTGCAGAAGGCGTTGGAGGCCGTGGTGCGCCGACATGCGGTGCTGCGGAGCCGATTCGTGCGGGTCGGGGATGCTCCGGCACAACAGGTGATTGCGGATCTCCGCGTGGCCCTGCGCCGGGCCGAAACGCGTGACCACGGCGACGCCGCGATCCAGGAGGCGATGCGAGAGACCAGGCGGCCCTTCGACCTCGCCGTCGGCCCGCCCCTGCGAGCATTGCTGATCCGCGTCTCCGACGAGGAACACTTGTTTGTCCTGACAATCCATCACATCGCTTTCGACGGCTGGTCCTTCGCGGTGCTGCTGGACCATCTGTCCCACGCATACCGGGCACTACTGGACGGCGAACTGGCCGATCTCGGCGCCGGTCTGCAGTTTTCCGACGTGGCGCGGTGGCAGCGGGCCGCAGCGGAAGGGCAACCCCTGGCAGATCTGCTTTCCTGGTGGTCACGACGGCTGGAAGGCATACCGACCGTCGTGGACCTGCCCACGGACCACCCGCGGCCCGCGATCCAGGCACACCGGGGCGCGCGACACCGACTGGTGATCGGGTCCAGTCTGGCGGCGAAGGTGCGTTCGCTCTCGCGGGGCGCGGACAGCACCCCATTCATGACACTGCTGTCGGCATTCGGCGCCGTTCTCTCCCGTCACACCGGCCAGACACGGCTGCTGATCGCAAGCCCGGTCGCCAACCGGGACCGGGCTGAGTTCGAGGACATGGTCGGCTGTTTCCTCAACACCGTACCGATTCCTCTCGACCTGACCGGTGACCCGCGATTCGCCGATCTGATCACGCGCACCACCGACAGCGCACTGCAGGCCTTTGCCCACCAGCGAGTGCCCTTCGGCAGACTCGTCGCCGAGCTGGTGCCCCACCGCGACCTATCGCGCAGCCCTCTGGTCCAGGTGCTCTTCGCCCTGCAAAACATCCGGCCTGCGACGTTCGAGGCGCCAGGAATGATCAGCAAAAAGGTCGAGATCTCCGAAGCGAACGTCCAGTTCGACCTCAACCTGAAGATGACGGACACCGGCGCGGAGATCATCGGGTGGCTCGACTACGACACCGAGCTCTTTGATCCCACGACCATCGACCGGATTGCCGGGCACTTCACCAACATGCTGGTCGCCGTGACCGCCGACCCGTTGACCAGCGTCGCCAGCGTGGACCTGCTCGGCGCGGACGAGCGCGCCCGGGTGGTGCACGAGTGGAACGCCACGCACGCCGCGTATCCGACGGAGTGGACGCTGACCTCACTCCTGAAGAAGCCTCCGCGGAGCGGTGCCACCAGTGTCGCCGTGCGCTGCGGCAACGACCAGCTCGACGGGGCCGGCCTGCATCTGCGGGCCAACCATCTGGCCTGGGAACTGCGAGAGCTCGGTGTCGGCCCGGATGTCGTGGTTGCCATCCACATGGAGCGGTCGGTCGACATGGTGGTCGCGCTCCTGGCGATTCTCAAGGCAGGCGGGGCCTATCTGCCCCTGGACCCAGGCTATCCGCGAGAACGACTGGAATTCATGCTTCGCGACTCGCAAGCCCGAGTCCTGCTCACCCGGCCGGGGACACCGGCGAACGGACTGGCCGCCACGGTCGGCGTCACCGTCGTCGCGGTCCGGCCCGACACCGCGGCCGGCCGCCCCGAGCAGCCTCCGGATCCGCTGGTCGGCCCGGAGCACCTAGCGTACATGATATATACCTCCGGCTCGACGGGACGGCCGAAGGGCGTTCAGGTGCCGCATCGGGGAATCGTCAACCGGTTGCTCTGGATGCAGGAGGCTTTCCGGCTCGACACGGCGGACGCGGTCCTCCAAAAGACGCCGACCAGCTTCGATGTGTCGGTGTGGGAGCTCTTCTGGCCGCTGATCACCGGTGCACGAATGATCCTGGCCGAACCCGGCGGCCACCGCGATCCCGAGTACCTGGCGGAGCTCATCCGCAGGGAGCACGTCACGGTCTGCCACTTCGTGCCACCCATGCTGAAGCTCTTCCTGTCGGCCGCACCGGCGGCGCGATGCACGTCGTTGCGGCTCGTGGTGTGCAGCGGAGAGGCGCTCCCCGCGGAACTGGCACGCACGTTCCACGGCATGCTCGCGGCCAAGCTGGAGAATTTGTACGGCCCGACCGAGACTTCCGTCGACGTGACCCGCTGGTCCAGCCGACCGGACTGGGCCGAAGCCGGCGTGCCGATCGGCGCCCCGATCGCCAACACCCAGGTCTACGTGCTGGACGGCCAGATGACACCCACTCCGGTCGGGGTGCCCGGCGAACTCCATGTCGGTGGGGTCCAGCTGGCCAGGGCGTACGGCGGCCAACCGGAAATGACCGCCGACAGATTCGTCCCCGACCCGTTCGCCGTCCACGGCGGCCGTCTCTACCGGACCGGCGATCTGGCCCGCTGGCGGCCCGACGGCACGCTGGACTATCTCGGCCGCATCGATGACCAGGTCAAGGTTCGCGGCTTCCGGATCGAGCTGGGCGAGATCGAGGCAGCCCTCGCCGGCCACCCCGACGTCGGGCACGCCGTGGTCGTGGTGCGCGAGGACGAGCCGGGCGACCGCCGGATCGTCGCCTACCTCACCGCCGTGGAAGGCGGCTCTCCTGATCCGGCGACTCTGCGCACGGCGCTCGGCCGGACACTGCCCGAGCACATGCTGCCCAACGCCTTCGTGGTGCTCGACGCGCTGCCGCTCGGCCCGAACGGCAAGCTGGACCGGCGCTCCCTGCCGGCACCCGGACGTCACGGTTCCGCCGGCATCGAACACCTCCCGCCGCGCACGGATATCGAACGCCGGCTGGTGGGCCTCTGGCAGGGCGTGCTGGGTCTCGATCAGATCGGCGTCACCGACAACTTCTTCGCGTTGGGCGGAGACTCTATGCACGCGGTGCGGCTCGTCGGGCTTGCCCGCGAACACGGTCTCGACTTCCCGTTGACCGAACTGTTCACCCATTCCACGGTCGAATCACTGGCCGCCTGGCTGGCTTCCCCCGCCGCAACCGGACGGAAAGCCACCACCCCAGCCGTGGCGCAGCAGGTCTCCCTCGCCGCCTTCGGACTGCTCTCGCCGGACGATCTCGCCAGACTGCCCGGCCAAGGCCTCTGAGCGCCTCAGCGTTCGAACGAGCCGGCCTGCTTCAGCGGGAACGACAGAACAGGAAAGACATGCCGAACCCCTCTGTAATCATCGATGCCTATCCGCTGACACGGCTCCAGGCCGGGATGCTGTACCACAGCTTGGAGGATCCGGACACACCTACGTATCACGACGTCTCCACCATCCGGCTGGCCGGGCACTTCGACGAGACGGCGTTGCGCACGATCCTGGCGCGCGTCGTGCAAGGCTCGGACATCTTGCGCAGCAGCGTTGACCTGGCGGGCTTCAGCGAGCCCATGCAACTGGTGCATGCCTCGGCGCCGACACCCCTCACGGTGGACGACCTGCGTGAGCTGCCCGAGACGCAGCAGCGGCGCCGGGTCGCGCAATGGGCCGCACGGGAGAAGGTCACCCCCTTCGACCTGACAAAACCGCCTCTGCTCAGGCTGAACGCCCATGTGTTCAGCGACACGGACTTTCAGATCGGCATCAGCTTCCACCACGCCATCCTGGACGGCTGGAGCCTGTCACTGGTCACCTCTCATCTGCTCGCCGGATACGACGCCTTGCTGGCCGGCCGTGACGCCCCGCCCAGCACACCGGTCACCCGATTCCGGGACTACGTGAGCCTGGAACGGGAAGCGCTCGCCAGTGCGCAGGCCCGCGACTACTGGGTCCACACGGTGGCCGACACCGAGTTCACCGGACTTTTCCGAGAGGGTGGACTCAGTCTCACCGCTCAACGTCAGGCACAGGTGCACGAAGTCCCGCTGCCGGACGGACTCGCAGTCAAACTGCGCTCGGTGGCGGCGCGCGCGAAGGTTCCCGTCAAGGCGGTCATGTTCGCCGCCCACGCCAGGGTTCTGGCATTGTTGTCGGGGCGCAGCCGGGTGGTCACCGGCCGGGTGAGCAACGGCCGCCCGGAGACCCCGGACGGAGACGAGACGGTCGGCCTTTTCCTCAACACCCTCCCGTTGGTGGCCGAGGTCGCCGAAGCGAGCTGGATCGAGTTGGCACAGCGGATTCACCACCAGGAGAGCGAGGCGCTGCCGTACCGCCGCTACCCGATGGCTCAGATGTTGCAGGACTCGCGGCGGCGCGAGTTCTTCGAAACGGTGGTGGATCACCGCAACTTCCGCAGCTACCACATGCAGCTAGACCAGATCACGATCGTTTCCGAAGACTTCTTCGAGCAGACCAGCTTTCCGTTCACCGCCAACTTCGGCACCGATCCGAGCACGGGCGACCTGCGGCTGCGCATCAACTTCGACCGGGCCGTCTTCACCGAACAGCGGATCGTCGAGATCGGTGGTTACTACGCGGCAGCGTTCACCGCGCTGACCGCCGCGCCGAACGCCTCGGCAATGGCCACCGACCTGCTCGGCGCCGAGCAGGTTCACCGGCTGGTGCGGCGCTGGAACGACACCGCGCTGGACCTTCCCGCCCGCACGCTGCCCGAACTTCTCTCCGAGCAGGTGGCCATCCGCGCCGAATCCATCGCCCTTCGCACCGACGAAGGGGAACTCACCTTCGGCGAGCTACACGCTCGGTCAAACCGCCTGGCCTGGCGTCTGCGTGACCTCGGCGTCGGGCCGGACATCCTGGTCGGCGTGCATCTCCACCGGTCCGCCGAGCTGATCATCGGCCTTCTCGCGGTGCTCAAGGCCGGGGGCGCCTACGTGCCACTGGACCCGGAATACCCGAAGGACCGCCTTCAGTACATGGTGGACGACGCCCGCGTCGCGGTGTTGCTGTCCGAGCCGGAGCTGACCGGAGCACTCGAACGCGGTGCCGTGCCGGTGCTCACCGTGGGCGTCGCCGACGACGGGTACCCGGACCACGAACCTCCGCTCGCCGTCACACCGGAACACCTCGCGTACGTCATCTACACCTCCGGCTCGACCGGGCGCCCTAAGGGCGTGCAGATCACGCACCGGGCACTGCTGAACCTGCTCCTGTCCGTCCAACGCGATCTGCGATTCACCCACCGAGACCGGATGCTGGCCGTGACCTCGCTGTCCTTCGACATCTCCGCACTCGAGGTCTATCTGCCCCTGATGACAGGTGCGGAACTCGTTCTCGCGCCCAACATCGCGGTCGACGGGCTCCGACTGCGCGAGTTCGTGGAGAACAGCAACGCGACCGTCATGCAGGCCACCCCGTCGAGCTGGCGCCTGCTCGTGGAAGCCGGACTGCGGCCAGACCCGGAGCTGCGGGTGATTACCGGGGGCGAAGCGCTGCCGGCCGACCTGGCATCGGAACTCACCAGCCGGTTCCCTGCGGTGTGGAACGCCTACGGCCCGACCGAAACCACCATCTGGTCCTGTCTCCAACTGCTGAACCCCGATGATCCGGTCACCTTGGGCCATCCGATCGCCAACACCCGGGTCTACGTCCTGGATGATGCATGCAACCCGGTCCCCGAAGGCGTGCCGGGAAACTTGTACATCGCGGGCGTCGGGCTGGCGCGCGGCTACCTCGGCCGCGCGGACCTGACAGCCGACCGGTTCCTGCCCGATCCGTACGGGCAAGAGGGCGACCGCATGTATCGCTGCGGCGACGTCGTGCGCCGGCTGCCTTCGGGTGCGCTGGACTTCCTCGGCCGCACCGACCATCAGGTCAAGATCCGTGGCTTCCGGATCGAGCTGGGTGAGATCGAGTCGGTTCTGGCCCGCCACCCGCGCGTGGGCGGCGTGACGGTGATTGCCCGGCAGGTCCGGGCAGGGGAGCAGCAACTGGTCGCCTACGTGACGCCGCAGGGTGCTGCGCCGGGCGCGGCGCAACTGCGCGGCGTTGTCGCCTCCGCACTGCCGGCGTACATGGTTCCCGCAGCCTTCGTGGTGCTCGATGCCTTCCCGCTGACTCCGAACGGCAAGATAGACCGCAACCGGCTTCCGGCGCCGGGGGAGGTCCGGTCCTCGACCGAGACGTTCGTCGAACCACGTACCGCGACCGAGCGCGCGATCGCCGAGATCTGGCGCGACGTCCTGGGCCTCGCTCGGATCAGTGCTACGGACAACTTCCTCGAACTCGGCGGCAACTCGCTGGCGGCGCTGCGCGTGATCATGCGACTCCGGGCGCTGGCCGAGCGAGACATCCCGTTCACCGCTCTGCCGGGTGGCACGCTGGCTGAGCTTGCCCGGATCATCGACGGCAAGCGAGAAACCGCGAGCAGCGTGGTGCTGTCGCTGCGGCCGACGGGCGGCAAACCGCCGCTGTTCTTCGTGCATTCGCTGGGCGGCAGCGTGTTCAGCTACGCAGAACTCTGCGAGGCTCTCGATCCGGACCGGCCGTTCCATGCGATCCAGGCGCCGGAATACGCAGGTCCGCAGGTCCCCAGGCCGCAGACCATCGAGGCGATCGCCGAGTTGTACCTGACCGACCTGCGTACCGTTCAGCCGCAGGGGCCGTACCATCTGGGCGGCTGGTGCATGGGCGGCATCGTCGCCCATGAGATGGCCCGGCAGCTCCAATCCGTCGGCGAGCCGGTCGGGTCGCTGGTCATCGTCAGCGCGAGCATCGACGAGCCGGTGCCACCGCGATACATCACCTCTGAAGCCGCAGCCATTGTCGGCGCGTTCGCCGACAAGCTGCCGATCACCGAGGCGGAGCTCGAAGCCCTCGATCCGGACGCGCGGCTTGACCGCGTCGTACGGCTCACCAGGGGCACCACGGATGAGCGCCCCGACGCGAACAGCGTCGAAGAATTGCGCCGGTTGGTCCGGCTGTATCAGCGGCATGCCCGCGCCCTGATCACCTACCGAGACACCCCGCGTGAGCCGTACCGGGGAGATGCGCTGTTGATCCGGGCGGAACGCGGACCGTTCACCGGAGGGGACTACGGGTGGAAACGACGTATCGCCGGCCGGCTGCTGATCGATGAGTCACCGGGGGAGCACCTCTCGATGATCCGCGATGCGAACGCATCAAAGCTGGCGTCCCGGATCGAGGCGGCTCTCGCGGGCCGGCCCGCAGGCGTCCCGGTCCCCTGAGGAGCGACCCGCCCGAACCAGGCACTGCGAAGGTCCATCGTCCAGCTCCTCCTCACCCTCAGGAAGCTGCATGTCATCCACTGCCGCACACCGAGTACCAGGTCAGACACCCCGGGCACGCCGCAGTCTGTGGACGAACACCAACTTCACCAAGCTGTGGATCGGCCAGACCTCGTCATTGTTCGGGGTCCAGATCGCAGAACTGGCCCTGCCACTGACCGCGGTGTTCGCGTTGCACGCCACGTCGCAACAGGTCGGACTGCTGTCCACCGCCATTCGGCTTCCCTATCTGCTGGTGGCGCTGTTCGTCGGCGTGCTCGTAGACCGATGGGGACGCCGACATCTCATGGTGGCCGCGGATCTGGGCCGGGCGCTGGTGCTCGGCATGATTCCCGTCCTGTACTGGCTGCACGCGTTGGGTATCAGCTGGCTGTACGTCGTCGGTTTCCTCGCCGGCTGCGGCACCGTACTGTTCGACGTTGCCGCGCAGGCGTACCTGCCGAGGCTGGTCGCACGGGAGGATCTCGGGCTCGGCAACTCGCGCCTCGGTGGCGCCCAATCGGCGGCCACCATCGGCGGTCCGGCGCTCGGCGGTGCGCTGATCCAGTGGCTGACCGCGCCGGTCGCGGTGTGCGCCGCATCGCTCTCCTACGTGCTCTCGGTGGTCAACGTCGGGTTGATCAGGCACCGGGAGACAATCGTCAAGCACTCCTCGGGCAGCGGTGTCGCCGGCACGCTCCGGCAGATGGGGAACGGGCTCAAGCTGGTGTTGCGCAACGAGCCGCTGCGCTCGATGAGCCTCATGGCCGCGGCCTTCAACCTTTCCTTCACCGCGTTCCAGGTGGTCTTCGTGCAGTACATGCCGCACGACCTGAAACTGACGGCGAGTGAGATCGGCCTGGTGATGGCCGCCCTGGGACCAGGATTCCTGGTCGGTGCAATGTTCGCCGGCAGGCTACCGAAACGGTTGGGGTACGGCCGAACTCTGCTGCTGACCGCCGGGGTGGCCAACGCCGTCATGCCGCTGATCGCCTTGCTGGGCGCGTGGGGGATCTACACGGTCGGCGCTCTCATGGTGATCAATTTTACGTTCGCCTCGTTCGGTGTAGCCAACACCGTGACGGTATTGACGGTCCGCCAGTCGATCACCCCGGATCGTCTCCAAGGCCGCGTGGCCGCGACCAACCGTTTTGTAGCAATGGGCGTCGCCCCTGTCGGCGCGCTCGCCGGTGGAATTCTCGGCTCCACCGTCGGCCTGCGCGGCACCGTCTGGATCACCACTGTGGGACTGTGTCTCGCGCTGATTCCACTCGGCACCTCGACCCTGGCACATATTCGACACGATCTGCCGGAACCGGTCGTCGAATGAACCGTTTGCCTTGCGCCCGGCCCGAGATCGCACCCTCCACGGAAAGGAACACCCCACCATGATCGAGCACCAGCCCGTACACACCGTCGTCGTCAACCACGAGGAACAGTACTCGGTCTGGCCCGCTCTCCTGCCCATCCCGCATGGGTGGCGGGAAACGGGGCACCGAGGCACGCGAAGTGAATGCCTTGAACACGTCCGGAGCGTCTGGACCGATCTGCGTCCACTCAGCATCCGCTGACGACATCGTGCACATTCCCCTCGGCTCACCCGACTCAGGAGTGAATCGCAGCCATGCCGGAAGACACCGATTCTCCTCAGTTCACCGCCGTCGCGGACGATACGTTGCCCAACCGTTTCGAGCGGGAGGTCGCTCGTCGTCCGGACACAGTCGCGGTCTCCGATGATCGACAGGAACTCACGTACCGTGAACTGAATGCTCGGGCGAACCGGTTGGCGCGGAGGCTGCTCGGCCAGGGCGCGGGCCCGGACGTTCTGGTGGGCATCCTCCTGCCTCGGGGCTGCACGGCGATCACGGCGATTCTGGCTGTGCTCAAGACAGGCGCCGCCTATGTGCCGCTGGATCCGAACTACCCACAAACGCGGCTGAGCCACATGATCGGGGATGCTCGACCGATCTGTGTGATTGCTCAGCAGGGATCGTGGAAGACGAATGACGTGCCCGTGGTCGTCGACCCGTCCGAGGAGCCCACAGCGTCCGCGGCCGATGTGGCGAACATACGCGACGGCGAGCGGATCGCCCCATTGAAACCGAACCATCTCGCGTACGTCATCTACACCTCTGGCTCGACAGGACAGCCGAAGGGCGTCATGATCGAGCATCGTTCCCTCCTGCATTATGTGGCGTGGGCGGCCGTTTCGTATCCTGGCGCGCGCACCTCTACTCTGCTGCACTCGTCCTTGAGCTTCGACCTCACTGTCACCGCGCTGTACTTGCCGTTGCTGCACGGTGGTCGGGTTCACATTGCCGACTTGGCCGATTACGCGGCCACGCGCATGGTCCTGGAGCGGATTCCCCTGGGCTTTCTCAAGGTGACACCCGGCCATCTCCACGTTCTGTCACTGCTACCCCCGCAGTTTCATCCCGCTGAACAACTTGTCGTCGGAGGAGAGCAGTTGACCGGGGGCATGTTGCGCAGGCTGCGCAGGCAGATGCCGCGGGTGACGGTGTTCAACGAGTACGGTCCCACCGAGGCGACCGTGGGATGCATGGAATACCGCGTCGGGCCCGGGCAAAGGCTTTCCGACGGGCCGGTCCCCATCGGTGTGGCTGCCCCCGGCGTACGGATTCATGTCCTGGACGATGCTCTCCAGGTGACGCCACCCGGAGAGGAAGGCGAGATCTTCATCGCCGGTGCGGGAGTGGCACGAGGCTATTGGAGCCGACCCGCCCCGACCGCCGAGCGCTTCCTTCCCGATCCCTTCGGCCCGGCCGGTTCGCGAATGTACAGGACCGGTGACCGGGCGCGTCGCGGCGTCGACGGGACGCTAGAGTTTCTCGGCCGCATGGATGATCAGATCAAGGTGAACGGATTCCGCATCGAACCGGGCGAGATCGAGTCGGTGCTGTCCGCCCATCCTGGGGTGGCTCAGGTTACGGTCGTCGCCATTTCCGGCAGACCCGGCATCTCCCGGCTGGTCGCCTACATAGTCGCGGACGACGAAAACGTGAAGCCGGCGCCGACGGCGTTGCGGGCGCGCGCGGCTTCCGCGCTGCCCGGATACATGGTTCCCGCTGCCTTTCTCCTCCTGGACGCGTTGCCGCTCACTCCCCACGGGAAGCTGGACCGAGCGGCGTTGCCGAGACCCGACTTCCGTAATCATCCGGAGATCTCCGGGGTGCCGCTGCCGAGCGGATGTGCACATGAGCCGTGCGCAGTCGCACAGCCGGACGACGACGGCTGAAACGCCCCACCAGGCGCCGGCGAGGAACGCGGTGGCTGCGCCCCGTGGGACACCGCGATGCCGATCGGCCGCTGGGCGGTGCGGTCGAGCTGTACACCCCAGTCGTTGCTGCAGATGCTCACCGTGTCCGGGCCGCAGCCCGCAGCTAGCGACTGGCCGGTAGCCGGCATCCGAGCCGGTGCCGGTCAGGTCATCGGACGGTGAGACGTCCGATCATGGAGTGGGCACCGAGGACGACGACGGTCCACTCGCTGGCCAGGGGATCGCGAACATCCAGATCGCCGCCGCGCACTCCGGGGGCGGGGCTCGGCGGCATGTCCACGCCCAGCGCCGCGACGAAGGGCAGTCGGCTGGCCAGGTCGGTGAAGCGCCGGGTGGTGGACGGTCGGAAGAACTGCGCGTGTTCGAACGCGGCGAACAGGACCGGCGGGACCGCGGCGTGCAGCGCCGTCGATTCCAGGGTGTGGGAGACCGGTACGAGCAGATGCTTGGGGGCGTGCAGGATGTGCCGTCCGGCGCCGATCAGTTGGTAGCTCGATGACGAATCGTCCGCCCGGTGCGAGGTGGCGGGCGGCGTTGCGGAAGCAGGCGACCTGCTCGGGCTGGGTGCGGAGGTTGCTGATGCTGTTCCAGACGATGTACACGAGCGAGAACTGTCCCGCGACGGTGGTCGTCGCCATGTCGCCGATCACCACGGGGATGTCCGTCCGCTTCCTGTTGAGCTGGTCGGCCATCGGTTGGGAGAGCTCGATGCCGGCCACCGGAACGCCGTGCTCGATCGGGGGTATGGCGACTCTTCCGGTACCGATGGCGAACTCCAGTGCGTGGCCGTCGTCTGCCAGCTCCGCCAGAAAGCGGACACCGAGCTGGATGTGACGCCGCATTGCGAGCGGGTCGTGGCTACTTTTGTGCGCCGTTGGGCCGGGTCGGCTGAGTCAACTACTGTTGTGGTCAGTGGCCAGGTTGATGTACGGGCTCGCCGTTGCGTTATTCGTTTCGGGGCGATCGGGTCAGATACTCGGTCAGGGCTTCCAGCACAGAGCCCCGGATGAGGGCGTTGTCGTCGCCCGCGTTGGCCATCACGACGATGCCCTGTTGCTGGACCGGGCGCAGCACTTCGAGCGCGTAGAACGTGCCGGCGCTGCCTGCTGAGGAGGATTCCTGCGCCACCGGTGGGGGATAGCCGATCCCGTGGTATATCGCTGGGACCGAACCGATCGCGGTGTGCTCACCGGCCAGGCTGTTCAGCTCTGCCCGGGCGAGCGTCGCGAGGTCGGCCACGGTCATGTGCATGTCACCTACCGACGCCAGCACCGGGCTCAGCGGCGTGGTCAGCTCCTGCTCTGCGACCTCGAACCCGTCACCGACCTCACGGTGGCCGATCGGCGCCTCTGTTCTGGCGTAAACCGGCCAGCCGAACCCGGCCGAATCCATGCCCAGCGGGGAGAGGATGGTTGAGCGGAGCAGATCCTCCCAAGGGTAGCCGGCGACCCGCTCGGCCATCGCCCCCAACACGGTATACGCGGCGTTGGAATACAAGCCCTCGCCGGGCGGCACCGCAGGAGGAACGGCAAGCACATGAGCGGCGAACCGCGCCCGCTGCTCGGTCGGCGTGCCGCTCCATCCGGCGAACGGCTCCCAAACCGCCATCGATTCCGAGTATCCCGCCATGCCCGATCGGTGCGACAGCAAAGAGGCGACCGTGGCCACGCGCATCTGCGGGTGCATGGCCGACGCGCCGGGAAGAACCTCTCCGGCGGTCGTCGTCCACGCCAGCAGCCCTCGCTCCACCAGGATTAAGATCACGTGTCCGGTCATCACCTTGACGATCGACCCGATGTGGAACGGGTCGGATGTGGTGACCGGTGTCGAATCGCCCAACCGCCGGACACCGGTAGCACCGACGGCCCATAACCGCTGCCGATCGGTGACACCCGCAACCAACCCAGGCCGCCCATATTTTCGATTAATGTCGGCCAGGACTGGACTGAGATCCACCAGCGTCATCAAACCTCCCGCGGACCCACCATCACCTGCTCTCCACAGCCGACACAAGCGAATTACGTGATCCGACCCGGTTCAACCACCGGTACGCACTCCATAGACCCGACAACCCACAGCATCACCACGAACCGATGACTCTGTTCGGACAGACAGACCACACCCACCTCCCACGCCACACAGAGAAACTGTCCTCGATCGAGTGGGCCGCCCGCACGCTGAACATGGTGATCGACATCGTCCGCAAACCCAAATGGCAGCGCGGCTTTCAGGTCCATCCCAAACGCTGGGTCGTTGAACGCACCCTGGCCTGGCTCACCGCTCACCGCCGCCTGGCCCGCGACTACGAGCGAGACCCGTCAGTCTCCGAAGAGATGATCCGCTGGGCCGCCATCAACCAGACGCTGCGCAGGCTCACCCGAGGCGGACCAACCCGCCGCCAGCAACGACGACAAGCCCGAACCACAACCCTCTAGAACACTCACTGACGGAGGCCGTAAGGGTGAACGCGCCTACCGGCGGATGCCCCGGTGGACGAGGTCCTTGCCGTGCACCAGCGCGAGGGTGGTGTCACCGGGCTCGCCAAGCACTACGGTGCGCCCCGCCACACCGCGCAGGGCTGGATGGGCCGGGCGCGGAAGATGGCGACCCAGGCAGACGGAAGCTCGGCATGAGCACGTTCACCATCACCGTGACGTCGGACAGCGAGGACGGACCTCAAGCCACGGTGGTAGCGGAGGGTGGTCCGGACGGGCTGCGGGTGCATGCCGTGACCGTACGGTTGGGTGCCGACGCCGCCGGATTTCCCGGCGAGATCGCCCGGCTCGACTTCCGATCCGTCTGGGCGATGGTGGCCGAGCTGCCCCTGGGCAGGCGCCTCGGCGCCCTGCCTCCTTCCGGTGAGGAGGAGGCACAGGAGGAGAAAGCGACATCGCCGTCCCCAGGCACTCCGCAGGCCAAGGGTGTTCCTGACGATCTCGCCGTCGTGTACTGGCGGGTGGGCAGTGTTGCCAAGGTCGCCACCCACTACGACGTCCCCCGGCACATCGCCGCCGGTTGGGTACGCCGGCTTCGCGACACGGGCAAAGCGCCGGATCCCTGTAACGAAAGGTTTCCGACACGGGACGCTCCGCCGGGGTGACCTAGATTTCGTCCGCCCTGCCGGAGCCCGCGTTCCACCCTCGCGCCGTTCGTGACCGTCCCGCCCGGTGTGCCTGGGAGGTCAGTCCTCTGTCCAGCCGTGCAGCTCCGCGATTCTCAGCACGCACTCGCGCGCCCCCACGATCTGCGTCGCGGTCAGCGTCGGGATGGACGTCACCAGCGCCTCAGTGATCTCAGCCCTCAGTTCGGCGCTGGGCAGGATGTCGCAAAGTTCGTCGTCCTCCGAGCGGCCTTCCGCAGTCGCCGTAGCCGGCTTCACGGTGCGGCCAGTCGGCCCGACGGGGCCCTGCTCGATGATCTGAACCTGAGTGGCCTTTAGCCCTCGGTCTCCTTCCGCTGCGACGAACTGCACGCGCGTCCCGGGAGTGAGCAGTCGCTTGTCGAACGTCAAATCGTTCACGTGCAGGAATACGTCATCGGCCCCGGTGTCGGGAGTCACGAAGCCGTAGCCGCGAACCTCGTCGAAACGGATTACCTTGCCCGTCGTCATGAACTTCGCCACCACTTTCCTCAACCTCAGCAACAGACTGCGGCGCACCAATGCAACAACCACGACACCGGCGAGAGACCCTTTGATCGCTGCCGGCGGCAATAGCATACGGCCCGCGCCCTGACGGCAGGGCGCTGCTTCGCTCCAGACGTACGAGCGATGTCAGACCTGAACGACTGCGGCCGTCCGGGACGGGCTTGATCGGGGCTCCCGTCGTCCCTCCTCGACCTCATTGATCTTGCACGGCAGGCTGCCGAAGAGGTGGCGATGCGAGTCGGGGGACGCGGTCTAGAGTGAACGGCGCAGGGAGTCGTCGCGCCTGCGCTTGGCGGTCCTGAGGTGTTGCAGGTGACTGAATTGCTCGACCTCGCTGCGAGCCCGACAGAGTGTTCTCGCAGTTCAGAAGGCTGGTCTAGAGGGGAGTGTCAAGAGAAAACCGAGTGAAAGCCGGAGCGGCTGCTGATAGCCCCCCGGTAAGGGGCCTGTGGTGGCCGGCATGTTCCCCGGGCCGCGCGGCCGGTATCTGGTGGCGGGCGGCCCGCGACACCGGCTTGAGTACGTGCGTTCGGCTACTTGAACGTCGGCCAGACACCGAGAGAATCATCAGCCGACCACCAGATGACCACGCCGATCCCGAGGCTGTCCGGGCGGTCAGAAGACCGCGAGCGGGTTCACCGGCAGACCGGTGGTCCCGGCGATGCGGGGGGCCGCGATCACGAACTGGAACGTCCAGCGGCCCAGGCGCCTGCACATCGCCGCCAGCGCCTCCGGTTCAGTGGCGTCAACGAGCGGTATGGCGAGCCGGCCCAATGCGAGGAAGTGCAGGGCGCCAGGCATTTCGCCCGGCAGCGGCGGGCGGGCGTCGCCGATGTCACCCGCGTACACGGCGACTCCGTGATCGTGTATCCAGTGAATCGCGTCAACCGTCAGTCCCGGCTCGGGTTCGTCACTGCCGTAGACCCGGTCCCAGCCGCCTCGGACCACGATCGCGTCGCCCGGCAGAGTCTCGACACCGGCGCGATCCGCCGCTGCGTCCAGGTCTGCGCCGGTCACGGGGTGGGCCGGGGCCAACCGGCCGTCGGGGGCCAGGTCGAGCAGGACGCCGCGGGTGAGGATGCCATCGCCGTAGACCTCCGCCGCACCGTGCCGGACACCGGCAGGTCCGGAGCTGTCAGCAGCGTCGACGCCCGGATACACCTTCCCGCCCGCAACCCAATGGCCCATCGCGTCCAGGTGGGTGACTTCCGCATGATGCGTGGTGACGACCAGCACCTCGGCCATGGCGGGTGCCGCGTGACCAGTGAAGAGCATCATGGTCTGCACCGCGGTGTTCGTCGTCGAGGTCTTTCCCAGCGGACCGCCGGTCAGCGGGAACGGCGTGGTCACCCGGGCGAGTGACACCGTCACGCCGGTGCGAGCCTCGGCGGCGCCCCGTGCCCGGGCCTCGTCGGTGATGAGGTTGACGGCACCGAGCTCATCGTTGTCGCCCCACCGTCCCCAGTTGCTGGGGAACTCGTGAGGTTTCGTGCTGTTCATGTGACCCCTTCGGATGGATGACGCCACGAGCATCGCGCGGCGGACCTGAAGCCGGCTGCCCATCCGGCTGCCCATCCGATGCCCATTGATGCCCGGTTCCCGTTCGGAACGCAGTGGGTTGACGACCGCAGCAGTCGTGAGTGTCCGCACGGCCGATCTAGAATCGGCTCTATGGCATCGCTCGGTGAGGTAATCGACGAGTTGCGGCGCCAGTCTCTCGCCGACCGGAACGCGGAAGTCGCGTTGTTCCAGGACGCGCTGAACACCCCGGGCATGATCTTCGTACACGGTCCCGGTGGAGTGGGTAAGAGCACCTTGCTCAGCACGTTCGCGCACCTGGCGGCACAGCAGGGGCGTACGACGATTCAGGTTGACGCCCGGCATCTGGCATTCGGATCGGCGACCCTGCCCATGCTGGACGACAGTCGGCTGGTCCTGCTCATCGATACCTACGAGCTGCTCGAACCGATTGACGACTGGGTGCGCGAGAAGTACCTGCCGACGCTGCCCGGAGACTGCCTCGTGGTCATCGCCGGCAGACAGGCCCCGGGGCCGCGGTGGCTCACCGACCCGGCATGGCGTGAACTGATGCGAGTCATCACTTTGGGTAATCTGACCGATCGGGATGCGCGGGCATGGCTGACGGGTCGGGGTGTTTCCGGTTGGACGCAGGATCGCTTGCTGGCCATCAGCCGTGGCCACCCGCTGACACTGGCGATGCTGCTCGACGTGGTGCGCCGGGGCGCCGTGCCGCGTACGTTCGGTGACCTGCCCGATGTGATGCGCATGCTGATCGCCCAGATGATCGGCGAGGCACCTAGCCCGCGGCATCGGACAGCGCTGGAAGTGTTCGCGCACGCACCGACTACCACCGAGGATCTCCTGCGGTCGATGGTCGGCGGTGACGTGGGCGAGTTGTTCTCCTGGCTGCGCCGCCTGCCATTCGTGGAGGAGAGCCCGCACGGATTGTTCCCGCACGACGTCGTCCGCGACCTCATTGACGCGGATCTGCGCTGGCGAGACCCGGCTCGGTATTGCGACATGCATCGCCGGAAACTCGCCGCGTTTCATCAGCAAGTGCTCGCACTGACCGACGAACGGCAGCGGCTTCAGCTCTTCGCACGTACGGTCGTGCTCAACGGTGCCCGCTCCGGGCTCGAAGCGTTGAGTGCGTTGGCACCGCCGATGCAGACGTACGCCGACGGACTGCAGGACGGCGACCGGGCGTCCATCGTCGCCATGACAGCCGAATGGCAGGGGGCAGAGCAGGCCGAGCTGGCGGCGTACTGGATGGCCTGCCGTCCTGAAGCTTTCCGGGTCTTCCGCTCGGCCTCCGGTGACCTGTGCGGGTATACCGCCTGCCTCGACCTGACCGAGGCCGATCTCGGCGTGGACCCGGGCGCGGACGCGATGTGGCTGTACGCGTCGAAACGCGGCACGCTTCGTGCCGACGAGCGGGTTCGTGCCTGGCGTTTCTTCCTCGATCGCGAGCGTGGCCAGCACCCGTCACCGTCTCTGACCCTGTTCGTGGCCTGCCAAATGCTGGACATCCTGCAGTTGCGTGACGACACGGCCTGGAGCCTGGTCGCCGCCTTCGAGAACGCCGAGCTCTGGACGCCCACCATGGAGTTCCTCGACTTCTGGGTAGCCACCGATGCCGACTTCACTGTCGGCACGACGGTGTTCCCGGTATTCGCCCATGACTGGCGGCGGGTCGGCATCCCGGACTGGGTCGAGGTTCTCCATGCCCGCCAACTGGGTGCACCGGCACGTCCGGCCGCGGACAGCGCCGGCGAGACAGTTCTGTCGCGATCCGAGTTCACCGATGGCCTACGGGATGCGCTTCGTCATCTGCACGACCCGGAACAATTGCGAGACAACCCCTTGTTGCGCACGCGAATGATCCGGCGGAACGCGCGCGACGGCCGAACGCCCGCCGAAACGCTCCGAGAACTGATCGAGGCGGGCGTCGGCTCGCTGGAACCCGACGCGAGCGAGCTGATGAGCCGGACGTTCCTCCGGCCGACCACCACCCAGGAACGCATAGCGGTTCAACTGCACCTGTCGTTCAACACGTACCGGCGACACCGGGACAAGGCGATCGCCGAACTCGACGCGTCACTGTGGAAGAACGAGATCGGCAATCAGAGCTCACGTTCGTAGAACCGCCAGTACGGCTGAAGGTCTGCGGGGAATCTCGCTGCCTTCGTAAGGCTCTCGTTCCTGGAAGCCCTATAGCTCGTAGAGGCGTTGGGCGTCGAGCATGAACCGGCAGATGTCCAACCGGACCACGCTCGCGGAGAGACCGTCGGGCGCCGCGGCGAGAAGAAAGTCGAGTCGAGTATCGCCGAGCCGTGTCGATTGCCTTGAAACTCCGGCCGGTGCGGGTGGCGGAGTTCGTTGGATCGCGGATGAGAGTTTCAGGCTGGAAAGGGCCAGGTCGGCCTGGACCAGCACCAGGTCCGCCGGTGGACATCCTGGCACCGGTTTGCCACCCTTGCCCTGGCCGCTCTCGCGGTCCTCGCGATCTGCGCCGCCAATGCCCGATCGGCAGACCGGCCCGACATGATCGACCTGACCGTCAACGAGATCCGCCGCCTGATCAACGTCCTGCTGATCCGGCCAACGCGCAGCATCGCCTACCGTTTGCGCTGGTCACGCTGGCGACGCCGGCATCAGGCACGAGCTAGACGAGCCCACTACTCCCGCCGCCTCAACCTCGAACTCCAGCCATGATCACGAATGGCGGCTGCCGTACTAGGCGGGACTATTTGGCAGCGACAGCGTCCAGTCAGCTAGGTAGGGCGACGCTTTAGGTGGACGTTTGTATCGCTGGGCCGTACATTAGCGGTATGGAAGCGCGAAGGTTCGCGACACTGGCGGCGATAGCGGAGCAGCAGACTGGGCTGGTCAGCACGGCTCAGGCTGCCGTACGAGGGATCAGCCGTGCCGCTCTAGGCCGTCTCGCGCAAGCTGAGGTGATCCTTCCGCTGCGTCGCGGTATCTACCTCGTGAGGGGTAACACGCCGGACCTGCTGGATCTCAGGGCTGCATGGCTGGCGACCAACCCTGACCGAGACCCCGACGCTGACCTTGCCAGTGGCCCCGTCCTTTCCCATGCGGCGGCCGCTCAGGTGTGGCAAGCCGGTGATCTGTCCGCATGGCCGGCGGACATCACTGTCCCGTACCGTCGCTGGAGTAGGCAGCAGGATGTTCGGTATCGAGTTCGTGCCCTCGACAATGCCGAAGTGACCGTGGTCAACGGGCTACCAGTCACTTCTCCCGGGCGAACCGTTGCTGACCTGCTGGACGATCGCATGGGAGGCCATAATCCTGCTCACGTAGGCAAGGTCGCCGCGGATCTCCTGGCCGGCCGCCGCGAAACCCGGGCTGGACTTGCGCGCCATCTGAGGGGCAAGGGCGGCCGGCTCGGTCTGCGTGGCGCCGTGTCCGGAACGACGGTGCTGAACGCGCTGCTTCAGGCCGCCGGCTACACGGAACGCGTTGAGCAGGATCTGAAGGCACCCGCCGCGTGACCCTGAATCGCGGCGACCGTGCCGCGACAGCGTACGTGTCCGCGGTGACACGGGTACCACAGGCCCGTATTCGATCGGTTTTTGCGAAGCTGTCGAAGTCCGGCGCGGCAGGTGACGGTCCTGTGGTGCTCGCCGACTTTATTACCGGCCAACGAGCCAGCGTGACTGACCAGTACGGGACTGACGGCGAGCGCCTGGTGATGGCTCTCAGCAGCGCATGGGCCGTAGATCCTCCGGCGCCGCAAGCTCTCGCGGTATGGGACTTTCTGCTGCGAGACCTGCCGGTGACCCCCGGACATCCTCTCGCCGACACGTCGAATCCATCAGGTGACCTCGCCAAGGCGCTGTCCGACCGGAGTCTACGTATCGCTCGAGAGGTAAGTCTGCCTCTGGACCACGTCCGGCGTCGATCGCGAACAGGTCGCTGGAGTAGGAGCCCGGCCACACCGCGAACAACCGCGAGGTGCCCGCCACCGCCCGCTGGTACGCCTGCTCGCTAACGCCCTGCGTGACACTGCCGTCGTTGCCGACCTCGATGTAGCAGGTGGTGCGCAACTCGTACGGGAAGTCGTCGCCGGCCGCCGCGGCGCTGCGTGGCTCCATACGACCCTCCCGGGGTAGTGCGGCAATCCGTGCAAGCCTATCGAGGTCTGCACATTGGTCCAGTTCAATACACAATCGTGTCGCACAGCCTGTCCGTGCACGAGCCGGGCACCGTCGCCCACGACCAGAAGTCCCGCGAAGTGGCAGATGTTCGCGTGAGACACCCGGATCGCTCGCCTCGGTCCGGCACCGTCACGCATCGCCAAAGCTGATGAACCGGAGCAGCCGGAACTCGGGCTGTTGCCTCGCGCGCGGGCGGTTGACACCTCGTGGTCGAGGACATATCGCCCGGCAGCTTGCCTGTGCAGTGCCTGTGCGGGACATCTGCTGGGTGAGATGCGGCTGGTTCTGCCGACCACCTTCTGCGGTTGATCGAGCATCTGATCGGATCGGTTATCGGCCGCGGGTGTCTGTTTGTTTCGGGTGGCCTGCGCCGGCGCGGGTGATCCAGAGCGTGCGGTTGTCGTCGTCGATGGCGTACCAGATGCGTCCGGCGCCGGTGACCTCGTACTGCCATTGTTCGAGTGATGCTCCGCCGACCTTGACGGTGCCGAGCTGGCCTTTCAAGGGGTGTTGGCGCTGGCCGATGTGGCGAGGGTCGCTGGTCAGCGCTGTCCAGGCCCGGTCGAGGTTGTCGGGGATTGCCGTCAGAAGACGCTGCCAGCCTTGGAAGGCCTGACGATCCGCTGCTCGCACGGTCCAGGGGTTGGGCCGGGGGAGTTCCGCGCCGCGTCCGCTCATGCCGGATCGCCGGCCGGGCGGTCGAGGACGGGGCCGTCGCCATCGAACGGGCCCTGTAGGTCGCGGGCGAGTCGCGGGTCGGACCACGCTTCGGCGGTGGAACGCCATGATGCGAGATTGCGGGCGAAGGGGATCAGGAGGCCGGTGTCGGCGCCGGCAACGAGGTCGGCGAGCAGTTCGCGTACGCAGGTGAGGCGTTCCTCGGCTGGGAGCCAGGTCAGCCAGGGGAGTTCCTCGGCGAGTGCCTCTTCGGCTAGGTCGCGGTGGCGGCGGGCGAGGATGGCCAGCGATCGTGCCGCGATGCGAAGGCCGGTGGCGACCGCTTCGAACCGCTCGGCACGGCTGAGGATGAGATTCTCCTCGTCACGGCGCTCAAGAATGACGTCAGCGTCGGTGAGCGACGGCAGGACCTGAGAAGGCCCTCGAAGAAAAGAGCTGTACGGGAAGCTTTGCACCGACATGCCCCCAGTGTATCTGAAGTAGTTCAGATATGGGTGGGTTGTTGCTGGTCAAGCATGATCGTCTGATCATGGGGAGGAAGTATCCGTGGCCGCACCGAAGAAGTACCCCGATGAGCTGCGAGCGCGTGCCGTGCGCTTGTACCGCGAGTCGGACCCGAAACCGACGATCCGCCGGCTGGCCGAGCAGTTGAACGTGCATCACGAGGCGCTCAGGAACTGGATCCGGTGTCAAGGGTCAGGACGATTTCAGTGTCCGCTAGCGCGCGTCGCAGCTCCTCTGGGAGCTGCCCTTCATTGAGGCAAGGCGTTCGCGTGCACCGACATCCCGTCTATCAGGTTGAGGATCAGCGGTACGACCTGCTCGGTGAGTGGCTGACCACCGACCTCGGCACCTTTTTCATCGTCATCCTGGACGCGTTGGCGATGGCTGACGAGGCGGCTCGTGGCGAGCCGCCGTTCGACGAATGGAGCAGCGAAAACTACGCAGTGTCGTTCACGCCCACGGCGCTGCTGATCACCAACCTTTGAGTGCCCGGTGCCGAGGACGAGTTCGCGGCCGATGTCGCGCGGACGGCGATCGAGGACTACTGGCAATTCCTGGTCGCCCAGCCGCAACCACAGGCCATCAGGGAATACTGTCCCGACCTCCCGGAATGGCAGGCTGACCTGCTGCGGTGGGAGGAGCGGCAGGGCCCGCCCACCCCTACCGGGGACGGCTCTTCTAACGGCTCGGCCGGGTGGTGTGGGTGAGGTCGTTCAGCAGCGTGTCGAGCAGGCGTTCCTCCATGACGGCGCGGCCGGTTCGGGACATCAGCTCGGCGAGGCCGGGATCCCACGGCGTCGGCGCGGATGCACCGGAAAGGGCTACCCCGCTGCCCGCCGCACCGGCGTAGTCGGCCGCGCTCATCCGCCAGGGCACCGCGCCGGGGTAGCGGGTGAGCGCCGAGCCCGTGAGGCGCACTCCGGTCCAGTCGAAGTCGTTGCGCCAGCGGATCGTGGCGGCGGGAGCGGCGGCCAGCAGCGCGTGCACGGCGGCGGACGGGACGCCCTCGGTGCAGAGCAGCGGGGAGCCGGGACGCCCCGCCGCGGCACGCAGGATCGCCGGGTTCTCGCACACGAAGACGGCGGGCGCGTCGAGGTGCAGTGTGTACAGGCGTAGCTGGTGCAGGGTGGCGCGGAATGGTACGTGGTCCGCGGCGGCCGAGGTCAGCCAGTCGCCGAGTGGGCCGCCGGACGCGGGCAGGTTGAGTACCAGGACTTGGCTGGCGAGGTCGTCGGGGATCACGCCGGCCAGCTCCCACAGGGCGCGTTCCTGCTCCGCGCCGATGGGGGCGGGCAGCCCGTGCCAGGCGGCCAGGGCGCGCAGGACGAGGCCTCGGGCCGAGCCGCCGGCGAGGGCCTTGGTGTCGCCGAGGACCCGCTCGGCGAAGGCGGGCAGCGGCTCAAGGGCGGCGGGCAGGGCGTCGAGGACGGCGATGACCGAGGGGAACGGCACGCCGGCGCGGACGATGCGGGTGAGCGGCAGGCCGGCAAGCCAGCGCGTGAACCACGGCGTGCCGGCGTGGCGGCTGGTGCCGGCGAGGGATATGACGTCGTCGCGGGCGGTGGCTTCGCGGGCGCGTTCGCCGGGGCGGTCGCGGAACGGTCCGACCGCGTCGGCCAGGCCGAGGTCGTAGACGGCGCGCAGGTGCGCGTCCAGCTCCGCCAGCCATACGGTGACCCGGCCGACGCCCGGCGGCCGGTGCGTGCCGGTGATGCCGATGACCACGAGCCGTTCGGCGTCGTCGGGCATGGACAGAGAGATCGTGCCGTCGAGGGCGCCGCCGGTGCGTTCGAGGCTCCGCCTGGCCGCCGCCAGCAGCCGGCGCCAGCCGGGATCCGCGGTGAGGTCAGCCATGCGCGGCGGCCCGGGACGAGGGGGCGCCGAGAGCGTGCGCGAGGCTGCCGTCGAAGTCGGCGATGCTCGCGGTGCCGTCCCACACCAGCAGCACCGCCGAGACGGTGTGGTCCACGCTGGAGTGAGACAGGTCGTAGTGGGCGGCTCCGGTCACCGCGGGATAGGTGGCCCACAGGTCGTAGCCGGTCATGAACAGGTCGAGGTCGAACCGCTTGGCCAGCGCCATCAGCTCGCCGCGGCCGTTGTCGTCGACGCCGGCGAAGGCCTCGTCCAGGCCGAGCAGCCGGGGCGCGTCGGGGCGGGCGGAGCCGAACAGCGCGTTGGCGGCCGCGAACAGCGGCAGGTGCAGCGACACGGACTGCTCGCCGCCGGACAGCTGGCTGTGCCGCGCGCGGGTGAGCGCTTCCGTGACGCCGCCGGGGCGGTGCAGGGTGAACGCGAAGACCCGCCATTGCCGGTAGTCGAGGACCTCGGCGAGCAGGTCGCGGTAGGGCTTCTCGGGCGCCTGCGCGCGGGCCGAGCGGATCCGGCCCGCGAAGTGCCGCCGCAACGTGGTGAGCTGCGCCGGGCCGAGCCGGGCGGGGTCGCGTTCGAGCAGCTTGCACACCTCGCGTTGCTCGGCGTCGAGGTCGTCGGACAGGCGCCAGCCCACGCCGACGGTCAGGCCCGAGGACATCCGCCGGGCGCGCATCTGGGTGTCCATCGCGGCGACCAGGTCGCGGGCCTCGACCGTACGGCGGTGGATCTGCCCGGCGAGCTGGCCCAGCAGCGCGTCCTCGAACACCCGCTGCTCGGCGTCGGTGAGCAGCTGCTCCTGGTCGCGGCGTTCGGTGGCGATCCGGCCGGCGAATTGCGCGACCGGGCTCAGGCCCTGGTCGTCGGCGACGCGGACGACGATGACGCCCTCGTCGGTGTCCCACTCCGGCCGGTGGTCCTGACCGGCGGCGGGTAGCTGCGCTTGCAGGTCGGTGAGCGCGCTGGTCAGCCGGGTGGCGCTCTGTTTGAGTGACGTCTCGGTGGGGTTCAGCTCCCGGGTGGCGGCGAGAATGGCCTCGTGCAGCTCGACCACGGCCGGGTCGAGGTCGTCGCCGTCGGCCGTGGTGACGGGCCAGCGCAGGTCGCCCGGGGCGCGGATCAACCCCAGAAGATCGGCTTGCGCGTACGGGCGCAGCCGCACCGCCTCGTGCCGGGCCTCGGCCAAGGCGTCGTCGACGGCCTGCTCGCCGAGTTGCACGCGGGCCCGGGTGGCGGCCCGTTCCTCGGTGGCCGTGGTGAAGTCGTCGCGGGCGGCTGCGAGGGTCGCCTCTGCCGCGGTCACGTCCTTCTCGGTCTGCGCCACCTCGGCCAGCACCTGTGCCGCCTCGGCCCCGATCGCCGCGGACAGCGTGGTGAGCTCCTCGTCCTTCTCCGCGTGCCGGCGTGCCACGTCGAGGGCTTCCTGTTCGGCATCCCGGTGCCGGTCGCCCGCCTCGGTGTGCCGTTCCGCCGCGTCGTCCGCGAGGGACGCGGCCCGGGCGGAGGTGTCGTAGGCGTGGCGCAGCTCGATGCCGAGCCGGTCGAAGCGGCTCAGCGCGGCGGCCACGGCGTCCAGTTCGCCGACCGGCAGGGACCGCTCGGCCACGGCCCGGCGCAGGACCATGTCGGCGTGCGCCTGCTCGGCGACGGCCGCGTCGAGCCGGCTCGCGGCCTCCCGGGCGGCTTCCCGGCGCACGCGGGCTTCGGCGGCGGCCCGGTCCAGGCCGCGTTCGGCCTGCCGGATGGCGTCGCGGCCGGGCAGGTCGGCCGCGGCTCGCGTGGCCGCCGCAAGCACCTCCTGATGGGCATCGCGGTCGGCGGTCACCTCGGCCAGGGCGCAGTCCAGCTCGGCGAGGTGCCGGTCGCATTCGGCGATGCGCTCGGCGCGGCGGGCCGCCCGCGCGGTCGCGCCGATGTACTCGCAGCGCTGCTTGGTGAAGCTGCCCACGCCGGAGCCCTGGGCCCAGCCGCCGGACGCCGCGACGCCCGACGCGCCGGCGAGGTCGCCGAGGGCGATGCCGGTCAGGACTGAGGTGATGCGGGCGGCGGGCACGAGCTGCTGCTGCTCCTCCGGCAGCAGCACCGTGGCGAGCGTGTCGCCAGCGGCCGGGGTGGCGGCGCGCAGGTAGGCGTCCTGCTCTCCGGCGGCGAGGGCCGCCTCGGTGTCGCCGGTGGACGGGTGGACCCACGCGTCGAGCAGACCGGACGCGTGCAGCGCCGCCTCGATCGCGGCCGCCCGGTCCCCGGGCACCTCGTCGGCGAAGCGGACCAGCCGCCACAGCGGGGCGCCGGCCCGGTCCTGCCGCGGCGCTGGGCGGGTGACCACGGGTGGTGGGGCGTCGTCGTGCTCGGCGGCGATGCTGTCGCGCAGCCGTACGGTCTCGGCCCGCTCGGCGGTCAGCCGCTCGTGCCGGGTTGCTGCGGCTGCGAGTTCGTCGCGCACGGCGGCCAGCGCCGGGGCGACCCGCTCGGCGTAGAGGTCGCGCAGTGAGGGGGAGTCCACCGCCTCGGACAGGTCCTCGGCGAGCCCCGGCGTGGCCAGCCGGTCGAGCAGCCGCTCGTGGCGGGCGCCCCATCGGCGTACCTCCTCGGCGGTCCGGGTTTTGGCCTTTTCCAGCTCGATGGCGGCCTCTTCCTCGACGATCCGGGCCTGCTCGGCGGCGTCCCGGGCGGCGCGGTCGCGCTCGGCGGCGCCGGTGTGCTCCCGGGTCGCCTCCGCGAGCCGGTCCCGCAGATCGCGTACCACCCGCATGTCGTCGCGGCGTGCCTCCGCCCGAGCGGTGAGGCGGATCTCCAGTCCGTCGGGATCCGCGTCGGCCGCGGTCCACGCGATGCCGGCCGCCTCGGCCTCACCGGAGAGCTCCGCGGCGGTGCGGGCTGCCCGTGCGCGGGAGTCCTGGGCGGCGCTCACGGCCTGCTGCCACTCGGTGCGCCGTCGGCCGGCCGTGTCGCGGGCCGCAGCGGCCGATGCCCGCGACCGGGCGGCGGTCCCGGCCAAGTCGTGCACGTGCCGTTCGAGGTCGGCGAGCTGCTCGTGGGATCGGTACGCCGCCGAGCCCTTGAGCCGTTCCCGGTGGGCGCGCAGCCGGGCCGGCTCGCCCTCGACCGCGCGCAGCCGCTGCTCGGCCTCGTCGGCGCCGGTCGCCGCCCGGGCAGCGGCCTGCCTCGCCTCGGCCAGGGCCTCGCGGCGCTCGTCGGCCAGATCCCGCCGGGCAGTCACCGCGTCCGCCGCCGCCCGCGAGTGAGTCCGCAGGTAGGTGGCGTACACGGTCAGGAAGGCAGAGGTCGCGGCGTCGGCGGCGACCAGCCCTTCGAGCGTACGAGCGACGGCCTCCATGTCCTCGAACGAGCGCGCCGCGTCGGTCAGCAGGTGCTCCTCGACCGGGCGCAGGCCGCGCTGCAGCGTGCGGGACAGCTCGGCCGGGTTGAGGTCCTTCGCTAGCTGCGGCCGGCGCAGGGTCAGGACCAGATCGAGTAGCTGCTCGTAGCGGGCCGGGCCGAGCCCGAACAGGCGGGCGTCGACCAGGTGCCGGTATTCCTCGGCGGAGTCCACGACCGCCTCGGCGCTGAGCCGGTCGATCAGGTCACGCCGTGACACCGGGCGGTCGTCGGCGTCCAGCAGCGACAGGTCGGCGCCCACGCGGCCGTCCGCGACGAAATGCCAGCGGGTCACCCGGTCGTTGTGCCGGTGCGCGCGCAGGCCGATCCCGATGGTGACGAAGCTGGTGCCGTCACTGAACTCCATCCACACGTACGCGTGGGACAGCTCCTGCCCGCGATAGAGCACATTGGACTTCATCGTGCGGTCCTCGCCCGCGAACGGGTTGAGCCGGCGGGGCTCGATGCGCCCGTCGAGGATGTACGGGAAGAGCACCTCCAAGGCCTTGGTCTTGCCGGAGCCGTTGGGGCCGCGCAGCACCAGCCACCCGTCGACGAAGAGGAACTCCTCGTCGCGGTAGTCCCACAGGTTGATGATCCCGGCACGGGTCGGAGCGAAGCGAGACACGCGGTTCCTCAGAAGAGTGGTCGTTGCTTGACCTGGGCGACAGTGGCGCGATAGCGGCCGATCAGGGGGCGAGCGAGCACGCCGCCGGGCACGACGGTCACGGCGCCGAAGCGGGCCAGCAGCGCGGTCGCCTCGCTACGCAGCCGGTCGGGGTCGGCGTGCCACGCGGCGCCGAAGGCTGACCCGTACCGCTGCAGGATCTCGGAAGTGGCGTCACGCAGAAAGCTGTCGGTGATCAACGGAAGCCGGCGTTCCTCCAGGACATCTCGCTGCGGCTCGGTCTCCGGCTCGTCGGTCTCGGCGAGCGGGATCGCGGCGGGCAGGCCGAGATCCACCTGGACGGTCAGCCGGTCCTGGGCGTCGCGCGGGTCCGGCGCGGGCATCCGGCGAGCTCTGCGCCCGTCGGGGTCGCTCACCCGCTCGGCGATCTCGACCGCGAGCAGGACCGCGGCCTGCGCGACGGAACCCGTACCGGGGAAACGCTCCGCCGACCAGCCGACGGTGTCGACCAGCAGGACGCCCTCGGCCCGCCGTTCCAGCCGCAGCCCGGTCAGGCGGTGCAGGTCGGCCGGCAGCGCCTGACCGCGCAGGTGATTGACGAGGTCGCCGGGCACGTCGTCGTAATAGACGACCGGCCGTTCCACCACCGCCCGGCGGGCCGCCTGCGCCGCCGACCGGCGCTCCGCGTTGCCGCTACTGACGAACGAGCGTTCCAGCAGTGAGGTCACCGAGTCGAGCTGCTGCAGCACCCGAGGCGGGCGAAACAGCGCGAGGACGGCGTCGCGCTCGACGTCGTACAGAGCCTCGCCCGCGCGAGGGTCGCTGGCCCAGCCGGCGCTCGAGCCGTCCGCCACCCGCAGCACGCCGCGCTCCTCCAGCCAGGCGACCGCGTCCACGAACGCTCGCCGGTCCGCGCCCCGATCCGCGTCGAGCCCCAGCCCGGCGATCCGATTGGCGTCCCCGGCCACGGCGTCCGCCAGCTCGCTCAGGGTCGTCTGCACCCCGGCGCGGCCCAGCGCCGCCAGCGCGAGCGCCAGATAGGCGTACCGCTGCCGGTCGAAAGCCTTACCGGTACGCGAGACCGCCGGGCGCTGCGGGTCGAGCCCGTCGGCCGTACGGATCAACCGGACGACCCGGCCGTGCGACTCCAGCCGATAGCCGAACGCCTCGGCCAGATCCTGGCGCAGCGTGGCCGCGAACCGGCGGACGCGCGGCAGCGCTCGCTCGTCGGGCCAGCTCGCCGTGATCAGGGGATGCCGCAGGACCAGGCGGACCGCCCGCTGATAGTCGGCCAGCTCCAGATCCGGCACGTCGGCCGCGAACCTCATCCGCGCCCCTGGGTCAGCGCGAGGTCGTACCCGTCGAGGTGCAGCCGCCCGGACTCGGTGACCACCGTCGTGAAGCGCCCCGGGCGTGGTGTCAGGGTGAGCTTGACCCCGAAGGCGGCCGCGGCGACCGGCGCGTCCCGGCGCCCGGCGGCCCGCGCCGCGAGGGCGAGGTCCAGCAGCCGCCGCAGCACCGCCGCCTGCGGCTCGGTCAGCGGCGCGGTCGTGTGCACGAGCCCCTCCGCGGCGGCCGCCTGCCGCTTCTCCTCGGCGACCTGCCGCTCCCGCAGGACCCGCCGCGCGACGTCGCTGCGGTCGATCCGGGCCGGGCGCCCGTTGCCCTGCCCGGGCATCCGGCCGGACTGGACCAGCGTGCGCGACAGCTCGACCGCCGGCGCCTCCCACCAGGACAACCGCGTCGGGATCGCTTCCGGATCGGCGTGCGCAACCCCGGCGTGCCGCGGCGCACCCAGCCCGAACACCACGTCGAACAGGGCGTGCGCCGCGTCCTCGGAGCCCGCCTGCGTGAACCAGGCCGCCAGGTGCCGTAGCTGCGACTCGCGGCTCACCCCGCCGCGCCGCGACTCGGTGACCCGGCGCAGCAGGGCCAGCACGTCGCTGACCGCCGTCATCGTCGCCCCGGACAGCCGCTCGGCCTCGCTGGGGGTGTCCGCGCCGGGCGGCGCCAGCCAGGATCGCAGGCCGGTCCAGCGGCGGTGCCAGTCCGCCAGCCGCTCCGCCGGAGTCGCGAAGAGCCGGTCGTCGGCCTCCGCCGCCGCCTCGATCATGCGTTCCAGCCCGGTCGCCTCGGCCTCCTCGACCGCCTCCCGCAGCCGCGGGGTGTAACGCTGCAGCTCGTCGTGAAAGTCACGCAGGTGGGCCAGCAGAGCGTCCTTGTGCGACAGGAACACCTCGGGGCGTACGTCATGGGTGCGGCTCAGGTCCCCGAGCATGTGATAGAACCGCGCCGCCCGCTCGGCAACATCGGCCAGGGCCCGGTCGAGGCGGTTGAGCTTGCGGAAGACCTCCTCGCCGTCGCCCGCGGCGTTGGCGGCGGCCAAGGCTTTGAGATCGGCCAGCAGGTCAGCGAAGACCAGCCGGGACAGGCTGCTGTCCTCCAACCCGGCGGCGAGCACGCTCTCCACGGCCCGGTGGGCACGGTAGCCGGCCTCCGTGAACTGGTAGACCGAGTGCCGGTTGCGGTATTCAGAAAGCGTCGCCGCCCGGGCTCCGTCCTGGCCACGGTCGAGCACACCCCAGTCGACCAGGGCATCCAGCAGCCGGGGCAGCTCCAGCGTCGCCGGGTCGGGACACCCGGGGTGGGTTCCGGCCAGCGTGGCCAGGGTGGCGCCGACCTCGGCGGTGTGCAGCACGACCTGATAGCCGGACCGGGCGGCGTCGAAGGCCCGCAGCACCCACAGGTAGGCGAGCCGGTTGTCGGCGGTGACGTATCCGAACAGCCGCATCCGGTCGTCGAGCCCGAAGTCGTCCAGGCCAAACGACGGAGGAGCGGTTCCGGTGGTCACCGTGCCGACTGTATCGACCGCGACGCCGTACCATCCGTCGGGTCACCCGCTTCGGACGACGAGGTCTACTGAGGCCGGCCGCAGCATTTCTTGTATTTGCGTCCGGAGCCGCACCAGCAGGCGGCGTTGCGTTCCGGCGGCCAGTTGATGGTCAGGTGATCGGGTGCGGTCTCGCAGTATCGCCGTTTGGTGTTTGCGTCCGTCGGTGATCCGCCATGCTGACGTGCGAACTCGATGAGGGCGTCGACCTGGGCGGCGACGACGGTGATCGACGGGACTCCGCTGTCGCGTACCTCGCGCCACCGGTGTTCGGCGGCGTCGTAGTACTCGTCTTCCGGTTGCTCGTAGACGCCGGGCCATTGTTGCTGGGCGAGTCGGCGCTGGTCGCGTTGGAAGGTGAGCATACGGGTCTGCCGGGGGACGAAGCCGGAGTTCACGAAGTCGAGAACGTCCTCGGACGTGGTGGGCTTCTCCGGGTCTTGCAGTGGGGGGACGCGGGTGTCGAGCAGGTCGGGCGGGTGGCCGAGCTGCTGGCGTACGCGCTGCCGGTTGCGCAGCATGATGGTGGTGCCGATGGTGAGCAACTGGTCACGGCGGCGCAGTGCGTCGAGTTGCTCCTCGGTGAGGTGGGCGGCGGCGCGGTCGTACCAGCGGGCGGCCTGACCGAGGTTGCCATGAGCGGCGAGAAGTTCCGCGGCGAGTTCGCACTGCCGTTCGCCCAGGGCGGGATCTTTCGCTACGGCATTCAGTTCCGCGTACGCCATCTCGGTGTCGCCTGCCTGCAGATGCAGGTCGGCGAGTGAATGCGGGCGGCGACGAACAACGAGCCGAGCACCACCGGGCCGCTCCAGCGCGCCGCGTCGCTCGGCCGCACGCCGAGCTCCGGCCGCGCCGCGGGCGCGTGCCCGACCTCGAAGGCGAGCACGGGCAGCCCTGGGACGAGGTGCCCCCGCAGCACGTACACCCCGCTCCAGCCAGCCAAGGCCAGCAGCAGCACGGGGAGGGTGAGGGCCGACACCGGTCGCGGCCGACGGACGTCCACCGCGTACAGACAGATGAGCAGACCGCAGTCGACGATGCCGACGGGTGCGCCGGTGAGGAGATGAGCCGCTGTGCACAGGGTGCTGATGCCGAGCATCGCGACCGGGAACCCATTGCGCAGGCCCACCGCGGCGGCGGAGACGAACGCCGAAGCCCACCACGGCGCGCCCTGGTGGGGCGCCTGCCCGATCAGCAGCGCTGCGCCGAGGAGAGCCGCGGTGGGGGTCCAGTCGCGGATCGCCTCGTTCATGACCGTCCGAGCCTACGGGCCCAGGTCGCCAGGCGCGTCTGTCGCGAGTCGTGTTCCGGATCCGTCGTGCGACAGAGGCCAGCAGCGCGACACGGGCAGCAGGCTTGCCGCCATGAACACTCCTCGAACCTCGCGGCGCACGATGCTCGGCATGCTCGGCGCGGGCACGGTCGCCGCCGGCGGACTGCTCGCTACGGCCGGCATCCCTTCGGCCCAAGCCGGGGACACGGCATCCGGCAAGCCGGTCCCCTCGGACCTTGCGGCCCGGCGGCGCGCTGGACCAGCTGATCGCACATTGGCAGCCGCCTACTCCTACTCCGGCAACTACCTGCTCCTGCACGACGGCCACCCCGTACTGGCCCGCAGCTACGGCATGGCGGACACGAGCCGGTCACTGCCGATCACGCCGGACACCGTCTTCGGGCTCGGTTCGATCACCAAGGTGTTCACCGGCATGGCCATCGGCCAGCTCGTCCAGCAGAGCAAGATCGGCTACCACGAGAAGCTCGGCGGCTATCTGGACGGATTCGCCGCCGAGATAGCCGACAACGTCACCATTCATCACCTGCTCACCCACACCTCGGGCCTAGGCGACATCTACACCGAAGCCAACCAACCGATCATGAAGAGCTGGACCAGCGAGGCACAGGAGTCCGACGGCCTGCTGGCACTCGTCCGCGCGGCCCCGCTGAACTTCACGCCCGGCTCGGCGTACCTGTACAGCAACGTCGGCTTCATCGTGCTGCAATTCGTCGTCGCGGCCGTCTCCGGGCAGACGTACTACGACTACGTCCGCCAGCACGTGTTCCGGCCGGCCGGCATGGCGAGCAGCGACTTCTACACCCGCGACCAGTGTCGCGACAGCCGCAGGATCGCCCACCCGTACGCCGCGCAGGATCCGCGCAGCGGCGGCCCGCGCGTCGACCGCCTCAAGGACGGGATCTCCATGGGTACGGGCGCGGGGGACGCCTACTCCACCGTAGCCGACATGGTGGCCTTCGTCGGTGCGCTGAACGGTGCGAAACTCCTCGACGCCCAGCACACCTGGCTGGCGACGACCTCGAAGTACCCGGTACCGGTACCGGTACCGCCAGCCGGGAAACCGGCGCTGTACCAGTACCACTGCTACGCGCCGTTGGCCACGATGGTCGACGGGCACTGGTTCATCGGGCACAGCGGCGGCAGTTCCAACGGCTGGTCCGCGGTCTTCGCCTGGTATCCGGACGAGGGCTACGTATCGGTCGACCTGTGCAACTACGGCCCCGACGAGCCCCGGGCCGTCGCCCAGATCGGCTAGATGGCGAGGGAGATCATCATCGGGTAGACGACCACGGGACGAGCTGGCGGCGAATCCTGGGCGATGAGCAGTCTTCGGCCCCGGCTGGCTACACAAGGCTGTGCATCCCACCGGTGGTGTAGCCGGCCCGACCATGGGTCCCTATTACGCGTCGCTCGCCGGTGTCGGGGCCTTTCGCTCCGTGGTGGGCCTGTGGGCGCGTCTTCAGTATCTGGTCCGCACCGAGACCACGGGCGTCAGCGTACTTCGACGGAACCTGCGTGCGAACCCGTAGGTGACGAGTTCCGCCACCACATTGCTCTGGCCAGACTGGCCGTGCAGGCCGTTCTGGTCGGCGCTCGGGTAACCCTTACGGTGCCCGATCACGGCACCCCATACCTCAATAGATCGACACAGATTTATCCTCCGCGCCTCTTCCACGTTAGGGCACTTTTGAGTCATGGTGATATGACTCTGAGTTGTCTTCTCACGTGGGTGGCGCAGGGCGAGCCGACGATCGTCCGTGGCGCGACCTCCTCCGCGGAAGGCTGTCGCGTGGACACTGCGGTCATCCTGGACTGCTACACGGTTGAGCCCAGTGGCTTGGGCGTCCCGCCCTACCTCTCGGCATACGTACGTCAGGCATGGTCCGCCCTGAGCCGCAGCCCGGGATCTGAAGTTCACTACCTGACCATCGATGACGTTCGGTGGGAGCTCAACGGTGGTGAGCCACTGGTAGCTCCGCCCCAGTCCGACCCGCTCACGTACTCGGCGACATCCAACCGCGGTAACGCCATCAAGCTTCTCCAAGATGCGAGCACGGTGGTCATCGTGGCCGGCGACGCGGTCCCATCGGTACACCTGCACGCCCACAACGGCTCGATCGACGAGATCGTCCGTATCCTGGCCGGTGTACGAGGCCGCCGCGTGCTCCTCGGACCCATGGCCAACCACGTCTTGGCGAACACCGCTACCTACGCCGGGCTCTTCGACGCGCTCCACACGCACACCATCACCTCGAGAAACATAGCGTTAGGCAGCCGTGCCGGCGCCGAATACGCGCAACTGCGCTCCGACCGCGATTCGTTCACCGACCTGATCGGTCAGCTCGGCTGGGAGCCGGTCGGCGAAATCGAGCTCTACCGCGGCTGCACGCGCCGCCGGTACTGCAGCTTCTGCAACGAGCCGGTCAAGTCGTCCGCCGTCGCCTTCCGAGACCTCGACGACGTTCTGGAGGAGATCGGGCAACTCTATGCCGCTGGTGTCCGCCACTTCCGGCTCGGGCAGCAGACGTGCTTCTTCTCCGCCTGGAACCGCGACATCGCGACCATCGAACGCCTCCTCGCAGGGATCCGCGAGGCGTGCCCGGCCATTGAGGTCCTGCACATCGACAACGCCGACCCTCTCGCGGTAGCCTCGCCGGCCGGTGCCCGCATCGCGGCGCTCGTGGCCGCCTACTGCACCGAAGGCAACTGCGCACCCATGGGCATGGAGTCCTTCGACCCGACCGTGATCGAGAGGAACGCGCTCACCTGCACACCGCAGATTTTGCGGCGCGCGATCGACAACATCAACGCCGTCGGCAACCAGCGCGGCCCCGCCGGCCTGCCCGCGCTGCTGCCCGGAATCAACATCATCTACGGGCTACCCGGCGAAACTCACCGCACCCACCTGGCCAACCTCCGGGGCCTCGACGACCTGCTGACCGCCGGAGTGATGTGCCATCGCACCAACGTTCGGCAGGCCCGTGCCTATCCCGGCACACCACTGGCGACCATGACAAGGACGACCCCACCACCATCGCAGGAACATTTCGCCACCTGGAAGGCAGACGTCGACGGTGTCTGGGACCAGCCGATGAAGCAGCGGGTCTACCCCGTTGGACTACGGCTCCGTGGCCTGCATTCGTTCTTTGTGACCAGCCGCGGCACCTGGTTCCGACGTCTCGGCTCCTACCCGATTCAGGTCGTCGAACGCGACACCGTCGTACCGCACTACACCCCCGCCGACCTGACCGTCACCGAACACGCGGCCCGCTTCGTCTACGGAGTCCGCGATGCCGGCTGACGCCGCTGTCGACACCTTGGCACTGCTGGGGGACAGCCATTCACAGCTGCGGGAAACAGCCCACGTCGGGGTCCTCGTGCCGTGGGGTAACACCGTCGTGGAAACTGAACTGCCGCGGCTGGGTTTGGATCGGCTGGTCTTTCACCACGCCCGCCTGGTCCCGGCACGCCGATACCGCGACGCGGACAACTTCCTCGCCGAGATCGCCGCCGCAGTGCCCGAGACCCTCGGGCAGTTCGCCCGCTTGACATTGGCCGGAGCCCTGGTTGCCTGCACCTCTACCGGCTTCCTCAAACCGGAGGCGTACCGGCATACCGCGGTGCTGGACGCCTTCGAAGCGTTGCAGAACGTGCTCCGCGATGTGCAGGCGTCAACGGTTATCCTCGCCACGCCGTATCCGATCCGGCACACGCAAATCCAAGCGGCCCGGCTTCAGGAAGCCGGCTTCACCGTCCTCGACCACGCGAGCCTCAATCTCGGGCTCCTGGACGACTTCACCGGCGTAACACCGCATCAAATAGCAGACCTGGTTTACCGCATCGATGCGCAACAACGCCGACGCGCCGACGCGCTGGTGCTTTCCTGCACCGCGTGGCCGACCATTGAAGCAACCGTGTTGCTCCAACATGAACTCGGTATACCCGTGGTTTCATCGAATCTGGCTCTTGCCTACAACGCCGTACGTCTCGCCCGAGCCGTGGAGGCACGATGAAACCATCAGAAGCCGATGACCCATTCCATTCGCGGCTTAACCGCCTGGTAGCCCTGGCCGCCGCCCAGGACAACATCAGAGCCGACGTCGAAGCGAACCACGACGACAACCGATGGTGGCCAGCCTGGATCACCGACTTCCGGATGCGCATGCTGATCGCCGGCTGGAGCACCCGAATCTCCTACAACATGATCAATACCTATGCCGACGTAGTAGCAACGTCGGCCGGGATCGGCTTCGACGCGCTGAAGGAAATGCCCGACGACGAGCTCGCGAAGATCATCCAACCGCTCGGCCTACCCGCCGCGCGAATCAGCTACCTGCGGTCTTTGACCGCATTCCTCGACAACCGCGACAGCGACTATCTGCTGGAGGCCGACCCCACCGTCGTCATCGCGGACTTCGCCGACCAGGTCGCCCATGCGTCCTACAAAGTCGGGCAATGCTCCCTGCTATACGCACGCGGCTACTACTGCGGCATCATCCCTGTCGACTCCGGCATGATCACCCGGCTGGCGCCCGCCCTCGGTATGAGCCTGTCGTCCGGAGCGATCGCGCACGAGCAAATGCGCCTGCACCTTGAAGCGGCTCTCCTCGCGAACAGCGACTACTACACGCATCTGACGTACGAGCAGCACGCGGTCGCGTTTCCTGCCCGCGCGACGCCGTCGTGGTGGCTGCACCTGGTACTGATCTACTTCAAACGCCGATACCTCAACCAGCCCCACCCCAGAGTCTGCCGTCAACGGCCGTTCTGCAACGACGTCCTGGACTGCGCGCACAGCGACGCCATGGCGCTGGGATGACCAGGCTCGGGGTGGTCGGCAACATCTCCCGCGACACAGCCGGGCACCCCGAGCACCAGCACCACCTGCTCGGCGGCGCCGCCCTCTACGTCGCCCTCGCCGCCGCCCGTGCCGCAGTGACCTCCGCACCCGTCTCCGTTATCGGTCACGACCTCGCCAACGAACTGCAAAGACCGGAGCCGGCCCGGCTCGATCTCTCCAGAATCGCTACCGTCGATCAGCCGTCCTGCCGCTTCCACCTGACCTACGACCAGCAGGGCACGCTGACCAGCGTCGAGGCATCCTACGGGGCGGCCGAACACCTCACCGCTCATGCTCTTGAGTACCTGAATGGCTTCGAGCACGTGCACGTCTGCTGCCGGCGACCTCTCGACCCCGCACCGGTCCTCGCCGCCCTCGCCGGGCGCGAACAGGACTTCAGCGTCGACTTCATCACCGCCAGCGCCGGCCGGATGATCGCTGCCGCGGCACCGTTCCTACCCCATGCACGAATCGTCTTCACGGACGTCAGCGAACACGCGACGCTCGCCCACCTCGTGAACCTCGAAGGCCTCCGCACCGTGACCGTGACCGACGGGCCTCGCCCGGCCTCCCTCTACCGACGAGGCCGACTGGCCGCCCGCGCCACCGTCCAACCATCCCCAGCACTCGAGGTCACCGGTGCAGGCGACACCTTCACCGGCACGTTCCTCGCGCGAGTGCTCAACGGCGTACCAGAAGAGCTGGCCCTGCACCACGCCGCCCAAGCGGCAACCAGCCGCGTCGCCAACCTCGGGATCACCCTGCACCCCCAACCCCCGTAGGAGCACGCCCATGTTCTACATCGCCCACCGGCTGTTCGCAGCACACGACCGCCACCTCGGCGCCCTGGCCGCCACCGCGCTCGCCGAACGCACCGACCCCGACAAGGTCTTCCTGCCCTTCTGCGACACCGACGAAGAAGACCTCGTCGCCCACGTCAAAGGACGCCGCCTGTTCGACCTCGACCGACAACGACTCGCCCGCCTCAGCGGCATGCTCGCCATCCTGCACGGACCCAGCCTCGACGACGGCGTCTGCATGGAGATCGGCTACGCCGCCGTACTCGGCGTCCCCATCGTCGTCTTCACCACCGACTTCCAGACGTACGGGCTCTCCGAGAACGGCATCGAGCTCGCCTTCGCCGACCCGCTGATCGAGACCGTCGCCACCGACATCGTCCGCGCCCACCGGCTCGGCCAAGCCAACGACCACCCCGACCGATTCCGTCGCTTCGCCGCCCGCAACACCATCCAAATCCGCGACGGCATCGACCAAGCCGTCACTCGGCTCCTCGAGCTCAGCGAACGTGACGGCCCGACGGCAACGGCCACGCCAATATCCGCCGACACCGTATTCGTCGAGCCGTCACCGTACGGATCCTCCGTCGAGTGGGCGGCTCTCGTGCGCCAGCATGCCAGCACTGCTCAGCGACGTGACGCCCAACGGCGCGGAGCCACAAATCCCCTGCAGAGCGCCCAAGCCGACTGGGCGAGCGCCATAAGCAGCCACACCCTCATCGTCGACCTGAGCGGTCCGGAAGCTCCACCAGGCGCCGCCGTCCTAGTCGGCGCCACACTCGCCGCCGGAGGCCGCGTGCTCGCCTACTGCCCGAACACCGTCTGGACCTTCGCCCACGGCCGAGAACCCAACTGGCGCAACATCATGATCCAGTACGCCGTGGACGATCGACTCCACCCGCTCGACCACCCCGCCGGCAGCCGATGATCGACGGCCTGCAATGGGCAACCGCCTACGACACCATCGTCTTCGAAGGCTGCGACGGCGCGGGCAAGACCACCCTCGCCCAAGCCGTCGCCCAGCAACTCAACGCCACACTCATCCACTCAGCGCTCACACCCCCGGGCACGGACCTTCTCACCACCTACAGCCGCCAACTCGACCGCGACGGGCGACTGGTCTTCGACCGCTGCTTCCTCAGCGAGCTCGTCTACGGGCCGATCTACCGCGGCACCTCCCGACTCACCTACCGGCACATGGCGACCCTCGTCCGCCGAGTTGTCGACCGCAACGGGATCTTCGTCCACGTCACAGCGCCACCCGCCGAAATCAGACGACGCCTGGCAGCACGCGGTGAGAAAGATCCACCCGACGTCAACGAGATCGCCCTGATCTGCGAGCGCTATGAGCAGCTGTTCCGTGCCGTCACCACCATCGCCACCGTCATGCCGTGTAGCACCGTTCACCCGGACGAGGCCGCATGAAACGCCGACGACGGGTTACCGAGATCGCGCCAACTCGATAGGCTGCCCCGGCCCGCAGCCCGTCGAGACCCGGAGGCCCGTCTTGGAGATCAGGTCTGCCCAGAAGCTGACCTGGGAAAACAAGCTCGCGAAGGGGTTCAACACGAGCGAAGTTCCCCTAGAGTTCTGCCTGCTGCAAGGAGAGGTAGCTGAGGCATTCGACGCGTGGCGCCGCGCCCGCGAGAACCTCGGTGAAGAACTCGCGGACATCGCGATCTACGTCATGTCCCTCGCCGAAATGATCGGCGTAGATCTACAAGGAGCGGTCGAGAACAAGCTCGCGAAGAACGCCAACCGCACCTACGTGAAAGACGAAGCGTCGGGAACGCTCGTAAAGGTGGACCCCACCTGAACGGGGGCAGCCAGCGGCGTCCCGATCGAAAGAAAGTCACCAGACCAACGTCTGCGTCGCGGTGGGGTACAAGTGCGCGCCCGACAGAAGGAACGCTACTCCGGCGGAAGGCCAGCTCGGATAGCGTCCGCGAGCGCAGCCTCCTGCTCCCTGCTCCACCGAGCGTTCGGCTTCAGCAGTTGGGCAAGCGCCGAACGAGGAGACAGGCTGCGCAACTCGGCATGTGGATCGACTGGAGCGTCACTCCACGTGTGCGCGGTCCCCTCAACGATCACGTGTTGGTTGTTCTTCAAGCCGGGCTTGGATCGGTTGAACGCCTGGTCTACATCCACCTTCGGTAGTCCGAGATCAACGAGCGTCTCCTTCAATGACACGGTATGGATGGTCGTACCGTGCTCGCGGATCGTGTTGACGAACACAGATGAGGCGTCGTCGGCGAACTGCTTGGCCAACAGCGTGGGGTCTAGCAGCCACTGCAGCCGGCGAGTACCGGCCCGCGCGAATTTGATCGCCTGGTCGTTTGGCGCCACCTTCTGCCGCCTGCCGCCCTCCCACTCGACGAGCACCTTGGCGCGCCTATCGCCGCGCTCCAGCACGATGCCTTGCTGCGGGGCTTCCCCGGGAACGCTCCAAACGAAGAGAGCGTTCGACGAAATCAAGGGCCATGACCTGGGAACGGTCGATCAGGGCGACGCGAACGCGGCACTCCGGGCGCGACTCAACGCACGGGCTACACGACTCGACCTCACGGACTTCCAGCGCAAAACGATCGCGCAGCTCGACCTGCAGACCATCGGCGACGTGTTGCTCGCCGAAGAGAGCACCTTCCGCAAGGTTCACGGCGTCGGACCGGTGTACGCACGCCGTATCCACAACGCAGCCCAAGCCGCTGTTCTGGAGTATCTGTCCGGCTGAGCCCAGACTGTCATGGTGGCGTAAGCCTCATCGCGGCGGCCGGGAGCGAGCACGGGGCCCGTTTCCAAAGGTGGGAAGTCTTCGCCGCGTTCGCCCTTCATCGGGTCGAGGCCAGCGGCAAGGTCACGACCTACTCGACCAGCGCGTAGTGGACAGCAGCGAGGTCTTTTCAATGGGCGGCAGGCCGTCATCGAGGCCACGCAGGCGCTGGTAGATGTCGCGCATCTTGGCCCGATCCGGGATGTAGATCGTTGCTGCCGCCTTCTCCAGGACGCTGAGCGTGCTGAACAAGCCGATCGAGCCCACAGCCCGGCCGCCGTCCCGCAGCCGCTGCAGACGGCGGATCTCACCAGTTGCCGTTCGTGCCCCTAGTCCGTCGTCGATCAGCACGACCACGTGGGCGCCGGCCTCTGCGGCCACGACGGCGTGGGCGATCACCATGGTCTCGCCGAGATCTTTGGGGTGCTTCAAGCGTTCGGCCATGGGCTGCTGGGTGAGCCGGTTCACGACACGGGACAAGTCTGGGGTGACATCGTCGGGAAGGATCTGGATCCAGTTCGGCGTCAGCTTCTTCCATGCCGTCTCGGCAGGCTGAAAACGCGGGTCCTGGGCGGCCTTGCGCAGGACCTCGTCACCTACCGTTGCAGGCGCGCTGAGCTTGCCCAGCGTGCCGATAAGGAGCCGCTCCTGATTGATCGACAGGAAGTTTAGGCCGGGGCCGGCATCGATGATCGGTCGCTGGGTCATCCCGCATCCGGCTCCGGTGCGGTGGCGAGCACGTCGTTTGCCGTGCCGAGCAGGTCGTCCAAAGCGTTGAGATCCACGGCAACGTCAGGTAGCTCGCCGGGATCCGCCCAAGCGACGGGCTGCTGGGCAGGAAAGACACCGGCTTCGCGTAGTTCCGCCGCCGCTTGGTCAGCAGTGATGCCCCGCAACGTGGCGATCGTCTGAGCAGAGACGACCCCTTCGGTGTAGCCCTGAACGGCGCGGGCCAGAAGACGCTGGGGCGCCCGCCGCTGGTCGCTGTCGGCTTGAAGCGCACGGTACTGGTCTCCCCAGCCGAAACGGACAGCAAGCTGGGGAGCCGTCACGGACCACCACTCGCCTTTGGTGTCGGCATCGATGTAGCCCGCCTGCTCCAGAGCGATAGCAGCGATCTTCGGGGACACCAGGAACCGCTGAACAACCGCCGACAGCGTCGGCAGTTTCACCTTGCCGACGCCGTCCAGGAAAGCCTTAAGCCCTTCGGCCGGCACCAGCAGATGCCGGGCGAATGCGGTAGCGCGGCTCTCCGGCGGCGACGGCGCGCTCCAGTCGCAGGTGGTGTTGTCCGCCCAGTCACCGAAAACGACGTGAGCGAGTTCGTGAGCTAGCGTGCTGCGCTGCCGCATCGGATGCCGCGTGCGGGCGACACCGATGAACACGGCGTCGCGCCGCGGATCCCGCATCGTCAAACCATGTTCATCGGGTCCCACGTCGAGGACAGCCACATCAATGCCGGCCGACTGCTCGATCAAGGCGACGAGATCACCCAGCGGCTGCCAGCCGAGCCGATACTCATCCCGGAACTTCTCGGCTGCTGCACGCCCTTCAACCTCGGCGTTCACAGTAGTCACCGCCGTCAGATCCTGGCCGGGATGGCCTGCTCGTCTAAGTAGTCATCCAACTCGAGGAAGTGCAGCAGCGCGTCGCGCATCTCTTCCATGCCCGAGCCGTTGGTCGCCCGGGCCGCACACTGCGCGCGCTCAGCCACCGTGCTGGCCCCGGTCAGCTGGGCCACCGTGCACCCCGTCGCCCAGGAGATCGCAACGATCTCCGGAAGTTTCGCCACCCGATCTCCGGAAATGATGCGCGACAGCGTGGGTTGCGAGATGCCAGTCGCGTCAGCGAGTGCCCGCTGACTCAGGCTGGCGGCCGTCCGCGCTTTCTCTATCAGTGTGCCGACGTTGATGCTGGTCATGATCGTCGCCCCGAACGTTGAATCATGATCTGATGTTGTGATTCAGTCTACGTGATCGGGTCGACCCGCGCCACTGAGCCGACAGCCATTCACCGTTGCGCTGGCGCGACGGCCACGACGAAAACGAGCACAAAAGGGACGTCGAAGGACAAGTTCCCCCTCGGCGCCCGGACGGGGCAGGGGTTCCGGTCTACGGTCGGCGTCCGGTCTGCAACGCGAACACAAACTCCCGCGCAAAGTACCCCATGCCCTGCTCGATGGCGGCCCGCAGCTGCGTCTCCCGGTCACCTCCGGCGAGGACGACCATTCCCCGCAGGCTGTCCGCCGTCGCCACATCAGCGGAGGAAAGCGACTCGCGTCCTCACGGTCGCGCAGGTAGGCGATGCGTTCCCGCGGCGGGACGGCGGGCAGTTCACCGTACGTCGCATACAGCTGGCGGCGGAACTCACCCAAAGTTGTCGTCGTCGTGGACGGCGGCGACCACCCTTGCGTTCAGGCCCTGGAAGATCGGCACGTCGAAGGCGAGCAGCAACTGGGCCACCCGCGCTTCGGTCGGGGCCAGGCCGACACCTAGCCGAGCCAGTGCATTGGGTGGAAGTGGGTGAGCTGCAGTGCCGGCAAATTCGGCACAGGAGCGGGCAGTCCGGGCGCTGCCCATCGAGGTGAAAGCCTGCCGCAGGCAGATGTTTGGCACCAATTTTTACCAAAGCCCGGCGTGAGACCGCGGGCCCGGGAATCGTGACCGGGCCTGCGGCGCGCTCGTCCTTTCCGGCCGACTTCCGCCGCGGCCAGCTCATCACGAGTTGATGGGTCAGCGGGATCTACCGGCGACCCACCGTGGACTCGTGAAGCTAGGAATTTAAAGATTCGTTCCATTACCCATGTGGTCGCCTCGAGGGCATCACCTAAAGCGAAACTCGCTCACGCGGCCGACGGCGATAACGATCATCACAATAGCTTCATGTCAATTAACGCATGGTTGCCTCGGTGTGACTACGCTCGACAACGGCGAACGGAGCGATCAGAAGAGCTGGCGTTCCGCTTCAATTTGGGCGCGAGCCGATACTTACGGCGGGAACCGCTTCAAGCAGCTTCTCATTTCCGCGAGCGCCTTTCGGACCGCTCGCAATGGCGAGCTGCGAGCACCCACGCCTGCGCCTTACGGTGGTCGACCTGAAGAACGCTACGGCGCACGGGATCCAGTACCGCGAAATACACGGCCAGATGCCTGGGCGGGATGGAGCCGTGTCCCGGAACAGCGGTGCGCCGCTGTCGATCCAGGCCAGCACGGAGGCCTGCTCGCCGACTTCGATGGGGTCGGCCGGGCTAATCCCGGCGACCGTCCGACGGATCTGCTCGCGCAGCAATTCGCCAGTCACCAACGCCCCCTCTTCACAGAGTAGGCCGCCACGCGCCGCCATGGACCGGCGCCCCCGAGCCTGGATGTGCCGAGAACGTGCCTGGCCCGACACGGTGTGCGGCGGACAACGTGCCCGCCGGTTCACGCTCCCAACAGGTACACCCGGACGGGCCATCGACCAACTCTGTATCGATGGGTCGCGGCGGTCGGCGGGGATACGGGCGCGTCCTTCGCCTGGGCGACAGAAACAGCCCGACCCGGCGACTCGGCACGCGCGGCGGATCGCGCTCGGTCTTCGCGCGGCGGTGGGATAGCACCGCCACCACGGCGAGCCCCGGATCAGCGCAGCGCGGCGGCCCGGTGCGAGACGAGTAGGTGATCCGGTTCTTCGGACGAGGGAGTTGAGGCGGATGAGCGCACCAACAGACCAGACGACCCGCAGCACGATGCCCCAGCAGATGACGGCCGGGCAGGTCGAGTCCGTACTGCCCGAGCTGCGGGCCGCCGACTGGGAGGTCGGGATCCGCAAGCGGGCCGAGACCGGCATCTTCGGCGTATTCGCCGAACTACCTGCGCTCGTGCGGGAAGCGGCCGCGATCAGCTGGCGGGCCGACCGCACCCGCACCATCGTCGTGCTGGTCACCACGTTGCTCGCCGGGGTGATGTCGACCTTCGGACTGCTGTCCACGCAACGGCTGCTCGTGGAACTATTCGCCGCCGGGCCCACCCCTGACCGGGTGAGAGCCGCCTTGCCCGCCCTGATCCTGCTCGCGAGCGTGACCGCCGTCCGCGGCGGCCTCTCGATCGTCATGGGCTACGCGCAGAACGGGCTTACCCCGCGCGTGGTCCAGCAGGCCGAGCGCCGGCTGTTCGAGACGACGACCCGGGTCGAGCTGGCCGCGTTCGACCAGGACGCGTTCGCCGACGACATGGAACGCGCCACCCGCGGCCCCGAGGCCGCCGCCACCCTCGTGCAGGAGTCCGCGAATGTATTCGCGGGGATGGTGAATCTGCTCGCGGTCACCGTGGCGGTTATCGTGATTAACCCGCTGCTACTGACTGCCCTGATCGTTGCGACCGTGCCTAATTTCTACGCGGCGCTGCGGGCCGGGCACCTACGCTACGAAGAGTTCGTGGCCGGCTCTGTCCGCCGCCGCCGACTCTGGGTCTTGCAACGCCAGATGGCCGAACGGCACTCGGCGCCGGAATCGCGCAGCTACGGCCTGCGCGGCTTTCTACTCGGCCAATACGACCGGGTCATGAGCGCTCAGACCAACGTCGATCTGAATCTGGCCCGCAAGGTCACCACCACGACCAGTATCGGCGCCACCATCAGCGGGATTGGTTTGGGCGGTGTGTGGGTCCTGCTCGCCGTGCTGCTCGACCGCGGTCAGATCCCGCTGTCGGCTTCAGTGACCTGCGTCGTCGCCGTCCAGGCGGCCCAGCATGCCCTGGCCGCGGTGACGTTCCAACTCGACCGGGTGTTCACTCAGGGCCAGTTCCTCAAGGAGTACCTGGGCTTCCTGCACCGGGCCACCGCCTACCTCCCGCCGGCCGAGGCCGTCGACCGGCCGGCACCGCCACCGTTGCAATCGATCACCGTACGGGGCGTCAGCCTGCGCTATCCCGACCGCGAGGAGTGCGCCGTCGACAAGGTCAGCCTGCGCATCGAGGCCGGGCAGACGGTGGCGTTCGTCGGCGAGAACGGCTCCGGAAAGTCGACCCTCGCCGCGATGATCGCCGCTCTGCGCACCCCTACTTCCGGGGCGATCGAGTGGAACGACCAGCCACTGGAGGACTGGGACGCTGACGCTGTTCGGGCCCGGATCTCCGTCGTCCTTCAAGAACACCATCGCTGGCCGTACACGGCCGCCACCAACATCGCCATGGGCGACCTGGCCGAACCGGCCAGCCTCGATCGCATCAAGGGCGCGGCCAGACAGGCAGCCGCCGACCAGATGATCCAGCGGCTGCCGCACGGGTACGAGACCCTGCTCGATCGCACGTTCGTCAACGGACAAGACCTATCCGGCGGTCAGTGGCAGCGCCTGACCGCTGGCCGCGGCTTCTACCGCGACGCCGACCTGCTCATCATGGACGAGCCCTCGTCCGCACTCGACCCGCGCGCCGAAGATGCCCTCTTCCAGTCGATCCGCAGCCGGCAAGGCACCCGGACCACCATCCTGATCACCCACCGGCTCGCCAACGTCATCCACGCCGACCGGATCTACGTGATGCACGACGGCCGCCTCGAGGAACAAGGCACCCACGCCGAACTCGTCACCGCCGACGGCCGCTACGCGGCCCTATTCGCTTTGCAGGCAGCCGGCTACCAGTCGGTCGCCACGACGACCGGTGAAACGAAGTGAGTCAACCCCTGAATGTCGGCACCGCTACCGGCGATCCACCACCACGCGTCGTCGATCCGGCCATGCAGATGGCTTGGGTCAGGGCCGCCCGAGACGCGTGGCTGGCCGAGGCCACTGCCGTGCTGGGCGCGGATCGGCGCGTGGCGGGCACGGTGGTGGTCGGGTCGCTCGCGGTCGGTGGCAGTGACGCGTTCAGCGACGTGGATCTGATCGTCGTGCTCGATTCGCCGATCCCGCCGGTTCTGCTCGCCGATCCGGTCGGCGGACTGGGTTTGCCGGGTGTCGAGCTGTACCGCAGGCCGAAGCCGCGGAACGCGCCGGCCGGCGGAGGCTATCTCGCCGTGGCGGTGGAGCTCGCCGGTCTGCCGGTCCTGATCGACGTGTACCTGTGGTGCGGCCGTCCCGGCAGGCGGGCGGGTGCTGACCGAACGGACGCGTCTGCCCCACAGTGGGCTGGGCCTGCTGGACCTGCTGGCCACCTGCCCGCCGGACGACGCGTCCGGCTTCGATCCGCACGATCCGGCCACGCTGCTCATGCTGATCCAGATGGCCGCGAAGTACCACGCCCGCGGCGATCGGCACCGCCGGGCCGGGATCTGCCGCCAGCTGCACATCAGCGACATCACCGATGTCGGCGAACTGCGCCGCTTGCTCAGCACCCGGCTGGCCGCTATGCGGTCGCCACCGGGGCGGGCGCTGGCCGCGGTCCGGCGGCTACTCAACCTCGTATCTGTCTTGTTGAAAGAGGTGCCCGTGTCCACCAGCCCCAACGTGCAGGATCGCACTCCCGAATTGGCCCGACAGCAGCTGATCGACCAGCTCACCGCCCGAGGATGGATCACCCAGCCTGCGGTGGCCGCGGCGTTCGCCGCCGTGCCGCGGCATTTGTTCGCCCCGGAGGGCACCAGCATCGAGGCGGCCTATGCCGACGACACGGTGGTCACCCGGCGCGGCCCGGACGGAAAGACGACCAGCTCGATCTCCGCTCCCTGGCTTCAGGCGTACATGATCGAGGCCGCCGCGCTGAAGCCAGGATCGCGGGTGCTCGAGATCGGCTCGGGTGGCTACAACGCGGCCCTGTTGGCTGAGGTGGTCGGCCCGGCCGGGATGGTGGTCACTGTTGACATTGACGCGCAGGTCGTTGCCAACGCCCGGACCGGGTTGGCCCGGGCCGGCTACCCGCAGGTCCAGGCGATCCGCGCGGATGGCGAGCACGGCTATGCCGAGGGCGGCCCGTATGACGCGGTGATCGTGACGGTCGAGACCAGCGACGTACCACCGGCGTGGATCGGGCAGGTGGCTGCTGATGGTGTGCTGGTGATCCCGTTGCGGATGCGCGGGCACACCCGCTGCCTCACGCTGCGGCTCGACGGCGATCACCTGGTCGCGGGGGCGGCGTTGCAGTGCGGGTTCGTGTCGATGCAGGGCTACGGCCGGGACCCGGCACGCCGGATCCCGTTGCGCGGCGACGACGCCGTCCTGGTGCTGGATGACCCCACCACTCAGGTCGATGGGGACGCATTGCGGGCCGCGCTCGACCCGCCGGGGGTGCTGCGGTGGTCGCCGGTGACGGCCGCGCTCGATGACGGCAGCGCGTTCGAGTCGGTGCACCTGTGGCTGGCCAGCCAGCCCCGCCCGTACGGGATCCTCACCGTCGACCGGGAGAAGACCGCCGGCCTGCTGGACCCGCAAGACCGGTTCTTCTGCCCCACCCTGCTGACCGACGACAGCTTCGCCTACCTCACCCTGCGCAGGCAGAACGCCGAGACCTGGCAGTTCGGCACCCACGGCTACGGACCCGCCGCGGACACCCTGGCCGCGGAGCTGATCGATCTGCTGACGGTCTGGCACGAGCAGCATCGCGCCGGGGCCGGGCCTCGGATCACCGTGTACCCGACCGGCACCCGGCTGCCCGACAGCGGCAGATTACGGCTGCTGGTGCCACGCCGGCACACCACCATCGTGATCACTTGGCCCGGCCAAGAGCAATGACGACCATCGACCATGCGCCCGCGCAGGCGCCGACACTGGTGATCATTCGCGGGAACTCCGGCTCCGGGAAGTCGACCATCGCAGCCGCGGTCCGCCGCCGCTACGGCCGGGGCTGCGCCCTGATCGAGCAGGACTACCTACGCCGGGTGGTGCTGCGTGAGCACGGCACCAACAGCACCCCGACGGTGGCGCCGGGGTTCATCACCACGATGGCGCGCGCGGCTCTGGGGTCGGGCTATCACGTCGTGCTGGAAGGGATTCTGCATACCGGCCAGTACGGAGCACTCTTGCGGGAGCTGATCGCCGAGCATCCCGGACGGTCGGCGGTGTTCTGGATGGACGTGTCGTTCGACGAGACGGTGCGCCGGCACGCTGGCCGCCCCGGCATGGCCCACATCAGCGCGGAGACGATGGCGTCCTGGTTCGCCGCAGACAACCTGCTGGGCGTCGACGGGGAGCAGCGGATCGCGCAGGATTCCACCGTCGAGGATAGCGTGGCGGCGGTCCTGCACGGCAGTGGCCTCGCCGAGGCCGCAGCACTGACCCCCTGCCCAAGGATGTGTCGACGCTGCGCCGAGAAACGCCTCCACGCCGACGCCGCCGGATCGGGAAGGGAGTCCGGCGGTGCGACACCCGTCGACCCCACGGACCCGCCTCAGGAGGCTGCCGGCCAGGACAACGGTCGCGAGGAGGCGGGGATCTGGGCAGCGATCGCGGCGTCCCGGGCGTGGTTGGACAAGCACAACGGCACGGCAGAGCCGGAACTGGGTCTGCGGATCCTGAAGATCGTCGAAGAGGCCGGCGAAGCCGCCGCCGCGTGGATCGGCACCGTCGGCCAGAACCCCCGCAAAGGCGTAACCCACGACCGGCAGGACGTGGCCGACGAGCTCGGTGACGTCGCGGTCACCGCCTTAGTCGCCGCCGCCAGCCTCGGCTTCGACCCCCGCGCCGTTATGGCCGAGGTCGCGGCGAAAGTCGTCGCCCGACTCGGCCCGTCGCCGGCCGGGGAACCGGTCGACTCGCCATGACCGGCGTCAGGCCGGCTGCGGCCCCTCTCGGGCAGGCGTCGCAGCCGGCCCGTAGCCGTGTCCAGGCTGGTAGAGCCGACGAGCGCCAGTTCTGGTCGGCGTATGCGATCAGCGCTCTCGCCCGGCAGATGACCTATGTGACCGCGCACTCCGGCGGCAGCGCGGTCGCCCTCGACCTGCGCAACGGTTTTAGCCGCCACCGTCAGCTCCTGCTCCGGGACCCGCGAATCCATGACCCGCCCCTCGTAGCCGCGGCACACGACCTGCACACCCGACTTCACCCGCAGGAGTTCCCATGCCCGACGAAGCTCTGGCCGGTGGCCGATTCGCTGCCCCGATCCGCGACGGCGATACTGTCACCCGACTCACCGGTCCCGGCGCGAGGAATATCCATGCCCTCCTCGAGCACATCGCCAGCCAGGGATTCGACCGCGCTCCGCGACCACTAGACCTCGCCGCGGACGACGGACGGGAGACCTTGACCTACCTGCGGGGCAGCAGCGCCTCGCCGCCGCTCGCCGACGCGGTGCGTTCCGAGAAAGCGCTGCGCTCCGCCGCCCGCACCGTACGAGCACTGCACGATGCCACGATCGGGTTCACCCCGCCACATCCCGGGCAGTGGAGCCAGCAAGAGGTCACTGTGCCGGCCGAGATCGACTGCATCGGCCACGGCGACCTCGCCCCCTGGAATCTGCTCTTCGACGACGATCAGGTCGTCGGGGTCATCGATTTCGACTTCGCCGGACCGTCCAATCGGGCCTGGGATTTGGCGTATCTCGCCCACCAGCTCGTCCCCTTCCACCCGACCGAAGACCTCGGAGGTTTCGGCTGGTCCAGCGAACCCGACCGCGCCCGTCGGCTACGCATCTTCACCACCTCCTACGACCTCGGCATGGACCCGGCCCGGCTGATCGACTACGCCGCGATCCGGCTGCTCGGCATGGCCACCGACATCGACCAGCGCGTTCGCGCCAGCGACCCGGCGTACGCGCAGCACGGCGAGCACGACTTCGCCGCCGAATATCGACGCGCTGCCGCCTTCATCCTCGGCCGGCGTGCGTCTCTGCTGACCCCCAGCTCACCACCCCGGCGCCGACCAGAGCGGAAGTGATCAGCGATGACCACTGTGCACCCTTGGAGGTCCTGACCGGCGAGCGTGTCGTGGTGCGCGCTCCTGCGCCCGGCGACGGGCATGCGCTGGTGGAGATGGCCACCGACGCGCGGGTGCGCCGCTATCTCGGTGGCCCTAAGGATCAGGTGGCCGCTGAGGTCGATGCCGCCCGGAAGATTGGCGAAGCGCGGTGGGGGCAGTTCGTGATCGTCGACCAGGCCGCGGGCGTGGTGGCCGGCAGCGGCAGTGTGGCCCGCAAACGCGGGCCGTTAGAGATCTCCTACCATCTGCGTCACGCGTTCTGGCGGCGAGGGCTGGCCGGTGAGGCCGTGGCGCTGGTCCGCGACTGGTTCTTCGCCAACACCGAGGACAACGAGCTGATCGCCACGACTCAGCAGGCGAACCTGGCCTCGCAGCGCCTGCTCGAACGCCTCGGCGCGGTACAGGCCGGCAGCTTCGAGCGGTACGGCCGGGACGGGCGCACCGAAGGACTCATGCTGCTGTTCGACGGCGGCCACCTCACCCCTGAACAGACCAGCTCGATCCGGCTGTCCAGCGAGGAACTACACATCTGGGCCTGGTCCGACCCGCCCCAGGCCGAGCAACGCCTGTCCGGACTGCTCGCCCGCCGCATCGCCGTCGCGTTCGACGCCCGCACCAGCGGGGTGACCGCCTACCTAGAAAACGGTCACCGTTGACGCGTCGGGAAACACCCCGGCGAGTCCGCCCCATGGGCGATGGTCGCCGGCGCAGCCCATCCGTCCTGCACAACGAAAGGTGATGTGCATGCAGCGGATCGCGATTCTTGGTGCCAGCGGCGCCGGTAAGACCGTCTTGGCCCGCACACTGGGCGACCTGCTTGATCTCCCGGTTACCCACCTCGACCAGCTGCGCTACGACTCCGACTGGAACGTGATCGCCGAACCGGACTTCGTCGCGGCACAACACCAGCTCGTGGCCGGCACGCGGTGGATCGCCGACGGCAACAGCCTGGCCAGCCTCCCGGTGCGCGCTGCCGCCGCGGACACCATCATCGTGCTCGACCCGCACCCACTGGTCTGCCTCACCGGGATCGCCGCCCGGCGGCTGCGCTACCGCGGCGGCCAGCACGCCGACGGGGTGTACGACCGGATCACCCTCGAAGTCCTGACATACGCGGCCACGTACCGCGCCCGGCATCTGCCCCGAGTCCAAGCTTGCCTGCGCGAGCACGCCACCCGGGCGAGGGTCGTGCATCTGCGCAGCCGCCGCGCCGTCACCCGGTACGTGGCCCAGGTCCGCGCCGTCGGCCGGAGTTCATCATGACCGGCCTGCACCGCTACCTCGACGATCCAGCCTTCGCCGCCACACGATTTGTCGTCATCGACTTCGAGGGAACCACGCCTGCGGGTAGCTCGGCCGAGCCGATCGAGGTCGGCGCCGTGGTCGTACGCCCCACCCGGGAAGGTATGGAGTGTGTCAGCCGGTTCGAGGCGCTGATCCGGCCTCCCGCGCATGCCCCGTTGACCGAGGCGGACAGCCGGCAGACCGGGATCACTGCGCGAATGTTCGCCGGCCAGCCCGCCGCCCCCGCCGTCCTCGCCAGCCTGGACGCGCTGCTGACCGACCCGCCGTACCTGCTGGTCGCCCATCACGCCTGCACCGAGACCGGAATCCTGCGCCGCTACGCGAACGCCTGCCCGACTGCCGCCGCCGCGCCGATGCTCGACACCTCGCTCTGGCCAAACGGTGCAGACCCGGCCTGGCGTCTTACACCCTGGACGCCGTTGCGGAAGCAGGCGACCTGCTCGGGCTGGGTGCGGAGGTTGCTGATGCTGTTCCAGACGACGTACACGAGCGAGAACTGTCCCGCGACGGTGGTCGTCGCCATATCGCCGATCACCACGGGGATGTCCGTCCGCTTCCTGTTGAGCTGGTCGGCCATCGGTTGGGAGAGCTCGATGCCGGCCACCGGAACGCCGTGCTCGATCAGGGGTATGGCGACTCTTCCGGTACCGATGGCGAACTCCAGTGCGTGGCCGTCGTCTGCCAGCTCCGCCAGAAAGCGGACACCGAGCTGGATGTGACGCCGCATTGCGAGCGGGTCGTGGCTACTTTTGTGCGCCGTTGGGCCGGGTCGGCTGAGTCAACTACTGTTGTGGTCAGTGGCCAGGTTGATGTACGGGCTCGCCGTTGCGTTATTCGTTTCGGGGCGATCGGGTCAGATACTCGGTCAGGGCTTCCAGCACAGAGCCCCGGATGAGAGCGTTGTCGTCGCCCGCGTTGGCCATCACGACGATGCCCTGTTGCTGGACCGGGCGCAGCACTTCGAGCGCGTAGAACGTGCCGGCGCTGCCTGCTGAGGAGGATTCCTGCGCCACCGGTGGGGGATAGCCGATCCCGTGGTATATCGCTGGGACCGAACCGATCGCGGTGTGCTCACCGGCCAGGCTGTTCAGCTCTGCCCGGGCGAGCGTCGCGAGGTCGGCCACGGTCATGTGCATGTCACCTACCGACGCCAGCACCGGGCTCAGCGGCGTGGTCAGCTCCTGCTCTGCGACCTCGAACCCGTCACCGACCTCACGGTGGCCGATCGGCGCCTCTGTTCTGGCGTAAACCGGCCAGCCGAACCCGGCCGAATCCATGCCCAGCGGGGAGAGGATGGTTGAGCGGAGCAGATCCTCCCAAGGGTAGCCGGCGACCCGCTCGGCCATCGCCCCCAACACGGTATACGCGGCGTTGGAATACAAGCCCTCGCCGGGCGGCACCGCAGGAGGAACGGCAAGCACATGAGCGGCGAACCGCGCCCGCTGCTCGGTCGGCGTGCCGCTCCATCCGGCGAACGGCTCCCAAACCGCCATCGATTCCGAGTATCCCGCCATGCCCGATCGGTGCGACAGCAAAGAGGCGACCGTGGCCACGCGCATCTGCGGGTGCATGGCCGACGCGCCGGGAAGAACCTCTCCGGCGGTCGTCGTCCACGCCAGCAGCCCTCGCTCCACCAGTATTAAGATCACGTGTCCGGTCATCACCTTGACGATCGACCCGATGTGGAACGGGTCGGATGTGGTGACCGGTGTCGAATCGCCCAACCGCCGGACACCGGTAGCACCGACGGCCCATAACCGCTGCCGATCGGTGACACCCGCAACCAACCCAGGCCGCCCATATTTTCGATTAATGTCGGCCAGGACTGGACTGAGATCCACCAGCGTCATCAAACCTCCCGCGGACCCACCATCACCTGCTCTCCACAGCCGACACAAGCGAATTACGTGATCCGACCCGGTTCAACCACCGGTACGCACTCCATAAACCCGACAACCCACAGCATCACCACGAACCGATGACTCTGTTCGGACAGACAGACCAGTCCTCGATCGGACGCACTGTCATCGGGAGTGTCAAAGAAAACGGCTCTGGCGCAGAAACGGCGGTTGGCCTATGCGAGCAGGATTCGCTGGGGTAGGAGGGCGAAACCGGCGCGGCCGTACATCTGCCGTTTCAGGAATTTGACCTTGGTGTTGGCGCCTTCGATCGGGCCGTTGCTGTAGGGCAGGGTCAGGCCTGCCACGACGGCGGGCAAGTCTCTGCGCAGGCCGTGGACGAATGCGTGCAGGGCGGGTAGTTCGTCGGCGTAGGCGCAGGTCATCCAGGTGTCGAGGTCTTCGCCGCGGCGGCCGGTGAGCAGGTCGGCGAACTGCTGCACGCGCTCGGCGAGGGCGGTGTGCGGATCGCGTCCGCGCGCCCTCGGTTGAGGTAGCGGACCAGCAGGTTCGCGTTGCCGGTATAGCCGGGCTCGCGGATCTCGGCCAGCAGTCTGGTCACCGCCACGCCGGATCAGCAATCGGCTGCGCCATCAGCACCCGCAGCACCGTGCTGCGCGAGACCCGGGTGCCGACCCGGGCCAGCACGGCCGCACCGGCCCGGCCCGCGGCGACAACGGCCAGGTCAGCGACCAGGGCGGTCAACGCCCGGGTCCGCCGCGCCCACCGCTGGGTCACCGCAGGGCGCCTGCTCACGGAAGGTCCGCCGGGAGCAGGACTGCGCCGCACAGACCAGGCGCCGGACGCGTAGGTGCACCACAACGGCGCGACCACCGACCGGCAGATCAGCCAGGCGCCGCTGATGATAGGCGTGAACCCGGTCGCTGAGCTGGCCACAATCCGGACAAGCCGCCGCTACCAGCGAGGTCCGGGCGACCACCCACACCGTCGTCCCATGGTCGAACACCTGCTCGATCACCAGCGAGGACAGGCCCGGGAAGATCGTCCCGATCAGATCGCACCGGCAACATGATCACGTACCGGCACACCACATAGGACAGCGGTCCGCCCGACCACCGTTTCTGCACCAGAGCCGTTTTCTTGACACTCCCGCCATGAGCGCCGGCGATCAAGGCGGGCGATCGCAGCGTGATGACGGCCTCCGTGTGACCCGGCCGTCCGAGGTGTTCCTCGCCGCTTCGTTGGGCATGTTCCGCCGTGCGCCGTTCGAGTGTCAGCAACGCGGGTCGAGCGGAGCGTCAACTTTCGCGAGACAGTGGGAAAGGGAAAGCGTGTCGAAGCTTGCCATGGTCGTCTTCAGCTCGATTCAGGTCACCTTGCTGCTGGCGGTGGTGCTGATGGGGATCGCTGCCCGCCGTCAACGCGAACTCGTTGACAGGCGAGCGGAGCACGGCGGGTCGGTGTCCATCACCGACGAGGTGGATGTGGTGGCCGCCGACGCCGAGTTGGCAACCGCGGCGGCGCAGCGCGCGTTGGACGAGGCGGACCGTGCGCAGGATCGGGCCGTGCGGGCGTCCACGACACGCGACATTGCGGAGCAGCGCCACCGGCAGGTACTCAAAGATGCCGAAGCGGCCGGCCAGGCTCATCAGCTCGTGCAGCGCGCGGCTCTGGACGCATACCAGCGTGGACAGTTGTCGGTAGACGAACTCAACCGGATCTGGCGGCACGCGCAGATGACGGCGGAGTCCACGCCGGGCCCCGCCGTGGTGCCGTTCGGGTGGGAGTTGCGGGTGCGTGCGGCGCGGCGAAGCTACGAGCAGGCCGCGGCCGACGCGGCACGGGATGAGGAGGAGGCTCAGCGGGCGGCCGCCACCGCCGCGGCTCTCGCCGACGATGCTCGGGCCGTCGAGTCGCTCCTGTCGGCGGCTCGGCGCTCCGCGAACATCGGTCTGGTCGGCCTCCTACGGGCAGCCTGGGCCGACCCGGTCGCCCGTTGATGACGTGGGTCTGCTGCACCGATCGGTGACATCTGAGATGCCGGTCCGGGAGGTGATGTCGGTTTCGGGTTGAGGGTGAAGAGCCGGGTTCTGATTGCCGGGCCCGAAGGGCAACGGCCCTTCGTCCAAGCTGCCTGCGTGTAGGCGCCTGCGGAGCGCGCGGATCATCATTCGCAGGGCAGCGCCGGTGCGGTTATGCGACGCCAATCCGTGCGGCGAACTCGCGTACGCCAGAGAGGCTGTAGCTGGCTGGTGCGCCGAGCAGGTCGCGCATGAGTTGCCCCAGAGGTCCCAATTCGGCACATTCTTCATGCGGATGAGATAACGCTCGCCAACCGTATCGCCGGGGACACCGCCTACCAAGCCCGGATGCCGGCTGACAACGAAATGCCGACTGAGGCCGCGGCGGGCGCCACGCTCTTCGCTAGCGAACGCAAACTACTTGCCGACATCCTGACAACTCGACCGATGGTCGTGCATCCACCAAGCGGCAACGGACAGGACGACATCGCCCTGGTCCAAGCCGGTGCTCGTGTGTTCCTCTATGAGGGCCACCCAGCCACCGAGCTGTGGACCTGGGACCTGGATAAGCCGCGAATCCGGCCGGACTGCAGTTACTTCGGCCGGTCCTTCGTCTGCGACGACAACGGCTTCCCGGCCAACGGAGCCATCATGTGGCAGTGGACGCTCGGCGAGGCCGTCACCGCAATCGTGCGGGCCGGCTTCGCGATCCAATGCATCGAGGGGTACGCCGAACCATTCTGGCGCATGGGCGGTGTCGGCGCCGCGGCGGCGGCCATGGTGATGATGGTGCCGTTGCCGTCGACCGGGAACGCGCCGCTCCAGATGGTGCCGGTGGTGTTGCGCAGGTTGTTGAACACGTTGCCGCCGGCGAGGGTGAACAGCAGGACTTCCCCGTTGGTGCTCGGTGAAAACGCGGGCAGCAGCGGCGAGGATGCGCTCACGGGTGAGCTCGGCGCGTACCTGGCGGGCGTGCGACGTGGCCGAAGACGGCGGTCGGCCGGCGGCATCCGTGAATCCTCCAGAGGCGCGAACAGCGAGTAGCCGGGTATCTGAGCTAATGCTCATAATATGGTCATGAGCTGGGAAAACAAGAGCCTCGTGCGTCGGTTGGCGACGGTGGACGAGGTGGAGGCGATCATCGGTCGGCCCGCACCGATGATCATGCTCAAGCAGATCGGGCGCCCTCGACGGGGGCTGCCGGAGCGTCCTGGCCCGCTGCCCGATCGCGGCCTTCGGCTACCGCGACGCCGACGGAGCCGGCCGGACGACCTTCATCGGCGGCACGCCGGGTGTTCCTTCGAGTGCATGCGCCGACCCGGATCTCGTTCACGATGCCGGGGACCGATGGCCCGCACGGTCCGGCCTCGTTCTTCTTCCTCCTGCCGGGCATCGGTGAGGTCCTTCGCATCAATGGCTCGGTGGCGGCCTCGGGAGGCCTGGCCGGTCTTGCAGAGCCCGCTGGTGCGGTGTCGATCCTCTGCCGTGGCATTCGTCTGGTGCGTGCGGGGTCTTTCGCTGGCGACTACCAGGCGCGGTGCGGCTCCAGGTCTTGCCGCTCATAGGTGTGCAGGACGCTGTCGGCCAAGTAGCCGTTGACCGGTCGACCGCGTTGAAGCCGATAGGTCCACCCGGTCCGACGGTGCGAGCGGCGAAATGCGGACTCACAAGTGAGGTGACGTCGCACGCCGACGTTTGGACAGGTAGGGCCGAGAACGGGCTTCTAGTCTGATGCGTGAGCGCCTTACGGTGGAGGTAGCCTGCGGCTGTGACCAGCGACGACGTGAAACCGAGCCGGGGTTCTTGGCGGGTTGTGTGGCGGGCGCTGCGGGTGGGACATGTTGACGATTCCCGCTATGCGGCATTGACGTGGCAGACCGCCGACCGCAACGTCCGCAATAGCTGGCTGTTGGTCTTCTTCGCCGTCGGTCTCACGATTCAGGTCATCCTGGTCGTCGTCCGCCTGGCGCGTGGTGACGACTGGTCGAACACCGTCGCAACCGCCGCGACCGCCATGTGCTTTGCGGTCGGTCTCGGGTTCCTCTGGGTGGCCCGCCGGCGCAGCAAGCGTTACCTGGAGCGCAACGGCGCACCTCCCCAGCCGGGGAGCGGGCAGTGACGGCGAAGAACCGTCCGATCAAGCCCTCGGCCAGACCCGGAGAGTAGGTTTCGTCAGTGGATCAACTGTCCTGGCTGTTCATAGCGGCGGCCGTCATCGGCGTCGCCCCTGCCATCTACGGCGTCATCATGTGGTCAACGGGTCGCATGTCGCCACGGGACCGGCACCATTTCCCCACGGCCGCAAGAGCCGGTCGCTACTACGTGTGCGGCGGTCTCGCCGCGGTGGCGTTGTCATCAGCGGCGCTACTGAGCCGCCATGATCATGTGTGGTGGAGTCTTGTGGTCCTGGCTGTGGCGATGACTCTGAGCGCATTGGCGTTTCTTCGCTACCGGCCTCGCTCGCCCGCCGCAGGTTGACAGGCAGCTCATACGTGGTATTGCGAGGACGGCAAATGCCAGGCCTGCTGCCAACTGATGGTCACCGCATCATCAGGTGCGGTAGCTTCCCAAGCTAGGGGGTCCGCCAAGGCAGGCGGTAACGCCGCGGGCATGTGCGAGCGCCGCTGTGAGGGTGTGCGTATGCCGGGTGAGTCGCTGGGTGTTCGCGATTGCAATTTCGAGGTTCGCGGTGAGGTTCTCGTTGTCGCGGCGGAGGCGGGTGTTCTCTTGCCGCAGGCTCGTCAGCGTGGTGCTGTCGACGGCGCTGCGTGCTGCTTGGTCTGTTGCTGGGCTGGTCGCCAGCTCGATGCAGATCGCAGGGCCGGCGAGTTCCGGCCGCCAGGTGCAACGTCCTGGCGTCCGACGGACATTGTGTCGTCACGTCGATCGTTTGGACGGCGGCTGGCGTGAGTACGGAACCGACCCGGGGACGGGCATCGCCGGCGCTCCCGGCCTGTCACACTCGCCTGATGGCGGCGCTGGAGACAGTTCTTACGACCGCTGGCGGCGCGCTGTCGGCAGGCGTCGGCGTGATGCTCGGCGCGGTGCTGACTCGGCGGGCCCAGGATCGGCATTGGCTGCGCGATCGGCAGTTGGCGGCGTACCAGGATCTGCTACGCGAGTACGCCACGTTTGTCATGATCATGAGTCGGGCGTATGCAGACCGCAGCGGCTGGGAGTACGACTGGGCCTGCTGGAGTTCGGCTCTTGTCTCGGCCAGCCTGGTAGCACCCGCGCCTGTGGCTGAGGAGATTGACCGGTTCAGCGCGGCGGTTGGGGATTTCCTTCGAGTGGCCGGTGACGGCCGTGACCCGCGCACGGCTCCGATTGATCGTGAGGAGTTCGATCGGATCATGCGTGCGCCGGGCAGAGCCCAACTAGCCCTGGTGAACGCGATCCGACTGTCGATGGATCGGGACGCGGGGATGCTGACGCGCTGGCTCGGCGGCTCCCTCAGCAATCAGGGTTAGCGGGCCGCTTGGCCCTTCATGAACGAATGCGGTCGTGCATCCCGCCCCGCACGATTGGTTTGATTTATCGGGCGAGGTCGGTGAAGACCACGTCGCAGGCGGCGTGGATCTCCGTCACGACCTCAATCAGCGAGGCGCCATGCCGACGCATGTCAGTCCACGGGGCACCCGCTCATCGGCAATCCGACGGAGGATCTAGCAGACTATGCAGGTCTGACGGACCGGGCGTGGAAGAGCGGCTTCACGGTTCGAGTCGCGGCATCTGGTGGAGCGTTGGTCGCCTGTGGGAACCGAACCCGCGATCACCACGGTAACGGCGAGAACCCACGCCGCGCTCGGCAACCTCGAGCGCGCTGTGGCGAGCGGTTCAACTCGTCGGCACGATCGACGACCTCTCGGACAGGGCGGCGGCGCTGAGGTTCCTGACCCGGGTGGCGGCCGGCGCGGGCCGTCAAGGCGAGGCTCGACGCCTCGCCGCCGAGGTGGAATCCTTTATACGTGCCGCCGCGGACACCAAGGGTCGAGACGGAGATCTTCTAGCCGGTCACCACGTCGACACCGAAACCCCTGGGAACACACCCGCCCACTGCTGCACAACGACAGCATCGACACCGAAGTACGCGTCGCCGGCGGCCCCCAGTCACCAATCCATGGGCTGTTTCCCGGCGGCCAACCCGGCTGGCCCATCAGCGCCTTCCAACTCACCAAAACGGCTACGCGATCTCGGCCGCAGCCCCGCACAATCCCGTTCCACCGCGCTGTTCCACCTGGGCACCGAACTATCTGCTGCGATCCTCGCCTGCATGCTCGGCATCCATATCAGCGTCGTCGCCGCCTGGCAACGCGCCAGCGCCGGCGACTGGACCAACCATGCCGCCGAGGTCACAAGTCGTGAGCCGTACTCGTCCACCTCAACAATGAACGAAGGTGCACCACACCGATGACCAAGCCCTTTGCCGCCCAGTGCTGGCTTACTCCGCACGCACGAGTCGGACGATCGAACATCGAGGGCGAGGGACTATTCGCCACCACCGATCTCCCCGCCGGCGAAGCGGTCTTGCAGTTGGGTGGACAACTCATCGACGACGCGTCACTGGCCGCACTCGCCCCTCCCTTCAGCAGCCTCACCGTCGACCATGGCCTCCACCTGCTGCTCGACCCTGCACACCCCGCTCGCTACGGCAACCACTCCTGCGATCCCAACCTCTGGCACATCGACGCGGTCACCGTTGTCGCCCGCCGGAACATCGCCGTCGGCACGGAACTGACGATCGACTACGCCACCCATACCGGGATCGAGACCTGGACCATGACATGCCATTGCGGCAGCTCGATCTGCCGAGGCACGGTGACCGGCCGAGATTGGCGCCTGCCACAGCTCCGACACGCCTACGGCAGCCACTGGAGCCCACCGCTGCTCGACCGCATCAACCGCGAACCCACCGACGGATGAACGAGCACGGCAAGTGGAAACCGGCGCCGAGGTCGTGGAAGCCAGCCGGTTTCCGGGGCGGACAGCAGGTGCCAGATGATCGTCAGCATGGAGCGGCCGACCGCGACGATCGCGCGTTTCGCGCCGCGTCTTCGCGCGATGCGCCGATAACGTTCGCCGGGGAACGTGTCGGTGCGAGCGGCGGAGACGGCGATCTGCCCGAGGACCCTGGCCCAAGTGCCGAGGTCGCGGCGCTGCGCGGCCAGCAACCGGCCAAGGTGCTGCACCAGCTCCCGGGGCACGTCGAGCATGGCAGAATAGGCGATCACGTGGAGCATCTCGAATACGCGGATCTGTCGCAAAGACCTTGTCTATCGATGGTTTCACGCCCTGTCGAGCACTGTCCGGGTTGGACGGTGGCCCGTGTCGAACAGGTGTGACCGGCGACGGATGCCAGAATCGAAGCGTGATCGGACGCTTGGAGAAGACGGTGCTCGACTGTCCCGAGCCGAGGGAACTCGCCGCGTTCTACGCCGCAGTCCTGGGCATGCGCATCAACGAGGACAGCGGCGACTGGGTCGTTATCGGCACCGAACCGGGCCAGCGCCAACTGGCGTTCCAGCGTGTTGCGCCCTACCGCGCGCCGGACTGGCCCGAATCACAACACCCTCAACAGGTACATCTGGACATTCGCGTCGATGACGCAGACACCGCCGAGCGCCAGGTTATCGCCTTGGGGGCAAGACGCCTGCCGGGCGAACTTGAGGGCCGCTACCGCGTCTTCGCAGACCCGGCAGGTCACCCGTTCTGCCTGGTATTCGGACGACACAGCGCGTAGCCATTTCGGTCCAAGCTCGGCAGCGGATCTTCGCTGAGATCACCTCACTACTGCGGACGGGGAGCCGGTTCGGTGAATAATCGCTAGCTCGTCATGGGTGATCATCCCATGGCAGGACGCGTCGCATATGTCTCGCCCATCGTGGGCTGGCCGCCGGGAAGCCCTTCTCTGGTGATGTACCGGCCGTTGTTCGGCATCGACGGCATCGAGTTCCGGTTGCATCGCACCGTGCTGTACAACTCGATCTACCGCGCTGACGACCAGTTGCTGGTCAACACGCACATCTACAGCTTCACCGCGGCGCAGGCACCGGAGGCCACCAGCGTCGTGCCGTCGGCCAACGTCGTGGTGGTCGGCGACGACGGTTCGATCCTGCTGATCCGTCGCTCGGACAACGACAACTGGGCGTTGCCCGGTGGCGGCATGGATCTCGGTGAGTCGTTGCCGGAGGCCGCGGTGCGGGAGACCGTCGAGGAGACCGGGGTCGAGGTGGAGATCACCGGTCTGGTCGGGCTCTACACCGACCCTCGGCACGTCATCCTCTACACCAGCAATCATGAGGCACGGCAGGAGTTCTCGGTGGTGTTCACCGCCCGTCCGATCGGCGGGACACCTACACCCAGCGACGAGACGAGCGAGGTCCGCTGGACGCCACCAGACGAGATCGGCGCCTTGCCGATGGACCGGTCCATGCGGATGCGCATCGACCATTTCCTGACGGCGCTGCAGGAAGTCTATCTTGGATAGTGGCTGGGTCGGGGCCGGCGCCGACGCGTTCTCCGCGGCCGGTACGGTCGGCGCCTTCCTGGTCGGAACTCGACTTGACTGGCGCCAACCGCCCGGGCGGCAACTGTTCATCGCCGGCACCTTCCGGGACAGCCGCGCCAACCACCGACCCGAACCCGAGCCGGTGGCCGAGCCGCCGCCGGAGTTCGCGGTGACCGGCGACCACGAGCAACTCGTGCTATGCGGGATGCGCCGCGACCTCGCCTCGCACGGCCGCACCGGGTTGCACCTGCGCGCCGATCCTGCCCGCGCCGCCGCCCTGGACCAACTCGCCCCACGACATGGCCGCCTGCCACAGCGGCGACCTCGCTCCGAGACCACCATCAAGCTGCACCCGAAATGGGCGCTGCCGATGCTGCGCGTCCGGGTCCGCTGCACGCGGAGGTGACCTCTGAGACGGCTTGCCGTGCAGGCGGGCTGGACGGATGTTGCAGTGTCCGAGCCCCTACGCACAGGCGGCTCTCCAGCAAGGCGCAGGACTAGGGTGGTGTTCGCCATGCGGGCGAGGCAGAGAGCGCGCAGGAGTTCGATCTGAGCGGCCCGCGGGCATAGGACGCAGGGTAGCGCCACGACGACCTGTGCGCGGCCGGACCCGTGCTGGTAGGCCCGGCCGCGCGTCACGCCGCCTCGGCTGGTGGTGCCGCCTCCCGCGTCGACAACTGCGGGATGTTGACCTGGCGGGCGTACTCGGCGTCGAGGTCGCGTTTGATTTCCCGGAGGCGTTCCGGGTCCCGCTCGTCGATCAGCCGGCAGATCTCCAGCAGCGGGCCCAGCTCCATCGCGGGCTGCGGGATGCCCTCGAACTCCTGGCGCACCGACGGCGCCTCGCCGGTCGGCCACGGGGCGGCGGTGACATTGCCCACCATCCGGTGCAGCGAGCGGACCCGCAGTATGAAACCTTCCCACGCGGACAGCATCTTGATGCGCAGCAGACCGACCAGGTCGTCCCTCAGCATCCGCAGGTCCCGCCACGCCGAGTCGTACGCGCCGATCAGCCGGTCGGCCCGGCCGGACTGCAACTTGTAGCCGTACTGCTGCCGGCGCAGCCGCCGCCGGGCCGCGGAGACGTCGTCGGCGGGCCGGTCGTCTGCGGCGATCTTCACGGCCATGGCGCCGACCGAGAGCAGCAGAATCAGGGCCATGACCGGCGACATCGGGTAACCGTCGTCCGGCGGGGCCGAGGACTTCGCCCGGATCCCGGCCCAGACCGCGATCACGGCGAGCAGGAACATCACGAACACCACGGGCAGCAGCCACCAGGCGAGCCGGATCAGCCCGTGGCCGACGGCACCCAGCGCCGCGCGTACACGCCCCCGGCCTTCGATCTTCTCCCGCTGGTGGAAAGCGGCTTCCTTCCAGGTCTTCAACGACCGCATCAGCAGGTCCGCGCCGGTCGCGATCACCACCGCGAGCACCAGGCCGGGCACGATCGCCACGACCGTCTCGACCGTGGTGAAGACCCGCTGCGCCCCGCCCGCGCCGCCGTCGCCGGTCTGCGAGGTCAGGTAGCGGAAGACTTGGCTGAAATACCATGCGTCGAACAGGCCGATGCCGATCACCACCGGCCAGCGCACCCGCCGCAGCCAGGATGGCCGCCGCCGGCCGCCGCTCGCCGCCCGCTCTGTGCGGGCCACCTCGGCGGCGCTGCCGGCGACCCGCTGCTCGGCCAGCGAGGTGCGCATCCGGTTCAGGTGCCGCTCGGCGCGCTCGTACGCGGTGGTCGCCGCGTGCCGGCGCTCCACCAGCCGCGGGTCGGTCCGGATCGTCTCGTAGCCGTCGCGGACCGCCACCAGCAGCGACCGCATCTCGGCCGCGTCGACCTCGTTGGCGTCCCGCTCGCCCTGTTCGGCCTGCTTGGCGACGAGCTCGCGCACCCCGCAGACGCAACCGCCGGGGCAGTGGCCGAAGAGGTCGCGCGACTCGCTCCGGGAAACCTCAGTCATCGATCTCCGCCTCAGACGTAGACAACGATCTCGACCCGCCGGTTGCAGGCCATGGCGATCAGGTCGGGTGCGCCGTCGCGGTACTCCGGTGTGCACTTCGCACGGTCGGACGCGTACCCGTTCGTCGTGATGCCGGTGAAATTCTGGGCGCGCAACCTGCTGGCCACGGCGTCGGCCCGGTTCTTGGACAGCCTGTGGTTGTGCTCCGGCGTGCCCCGCGAGTCGGTGTGGCCGTTGACCTCGATGCGCTTCGGGCGCAGCGTCTTGAGGAAGTCGTAGACCTGCTGCAGCGACTCCTGCGAGCGGTCGGGCGCCAGCTCGTACGAGTCGGTGTCGAACAGCAGCGACGACGGCACGGACACCACCACCGGGTTGTCCTTCTTGATCTCCAGCGCCGGCATTCTCACCTCGTTGTCGGCCGGCGGCTTCGCCCCGGAGGCGTCGACCGGGGTGGGTTTGGCCGAATCGGGCTCCTCGCAGGTCGCCTTGGTCGCGTCGCACAGCGCCTTCCACAGGTCAGCGATCCAGGTGCGCTGTGGTGTCTTGATGTCCGGCCAGCCCGACGCTGCGTTGCCCACCCCGATGAAATGCACGGTGTACGACGCGTCCAGCTTGGGCAGCTCCGGCCCGCAGCCGGCGACAATGTCCTTGATCGCGGTCCGGTCGCCCATCGGAGCGGCGCGCAGGTCGGCGCAGCCGGTGTTGGCCAGGCCATCGGTGGCCAGGTAGATCGACTTGGGGCCGGCCCACTTCCGGACGTACTCGGTGCCCTCGGCCAGCGCGCGCAGCACGTCCGACTGCGGCTTGGACGGCGCGACCGTCATCATCTCGGCCAGGTCGTCGGTGAGACACCGCCGCGCGGCTTTGAAATCGTTCTTGGTGCGGTTCGCGTCGCTGCTCTTGGCCGGCGTCAGCTTCGGGGGCTGCCAGTCGATCGCCCCGCCGAACCGGCCCATCGCCACCAGGTCGGCGCCGTTGCCGGGCAGGTGGGCGGCGAGCTTGGCGTCCCAGTCGTCGCGCATGGCCGGCTCGGGGCGGTCGAACGCCGACGCTGAGCCGTCCGCCAGCAGCACCGTGACGCTGGCCGGATCGGCGTTGCCGGGCGGCTCGGTCAGCAGGGTGGGGCAGCGGTCGGCCGGCTCGCTCGCGCCGAACCAGCTCTCCGCCGAGCACCCGCCCGCGGCCAGGGTCACCGTCAGCAGGAACGGCACCGCCGCGTGCCGGGCCGGGTTCATCGGGTTCGCTCCTCGGAGTCGTCGAACAGGGAGTCGCCGCCGGGCGGGGGCGGCGCGATGCCGAGCAGCTCGTGGGTCTTGCGCAGGGCGCTGTCGGTGGCCAGCGCGAACTCCAGCAGGTCCATCCGCTCGTTGCCGACGGTCACCGCGGACACCATGTCGACGAGCTTCTCCGCTTCGTCCTTGCGGTCCTTGCGCAGCGTGAACAGGGTCTGCGCGGCCGAGGTCGGTTGCAGCGCCATGTGTACGGCGTAGGGCGTGTTCCATTCGTGAAGTCCGTCCTTGATGAACTTGCTCCACACCTCGCGCAGCTCGCCGAGTCGCAGCGCGGCCTGCTCGCTGTGCTCATAGCGGGCCTCCAACTGGATCTGCTCCTGGACGGTCTGCCGCTGCAGGGCGCGCACCTCGTCCGGCATGTCGACCCGGACCCGGGTGGTGCACTGCAGCGAGACGCCGTAGTCGCTGGGAACCCCGGCCAGCGTGCGGCGGATCGCCGCGTCGATCTGCGCGGCCACCCGCGGCTCGGCCGCCCCGGGCCGGTAGATCGGGTATTTCCGGGACTCGGGCCGGGCCGCGGACCTGACCTCCGCCTCCAAGTCGGGCAGCCGGCCGTCGACCACTGCCTGCAGCTGGCTCGGAGTCTGCTGCCCGGTGGCGCACAGGCACATCTCCACGGTGATCGTGAAGTTGTAGGCGTCGCCTTTCGCGGGCGTCTCGAACGTGATGGTCCTGATCCGGTTGGCGCCGTCGGTCGGCGGGAAGTACGGCATCGGCGTCAAGGTGCCGCCGTGCGGGCCGTCGTTGAGCAGGCCACGGATGACTTTGCTGAGCCAGCGGCGGATCCGCCCGCCACGCGGCTTGGTGGGATCGGTCATGGTTTCTCCTGATCGGGTGGCTTGGTGAAAACCTCGGGCTGGCGTCGGGCGTCGCGAAAGGCCCAGATCTCCTGGTGGAAGTCGAGGTGGCGGCCGATGTCGGGGCTCTCGGCGCGCAGATCGGCCACCAGCCGGTCGACGGCCGCCACGACCGCGGCGGTGCTGTCGTCGCCGCGCAGGTCACGGGCCTGGTCGAGCCAGCGGTGCAGCGCCTCCCAGGACGCCTCGTCACGGTGGTGAGAGTCGAGCGTGTTCAGCCAGAGCGTGCGCACCGCGCGGTAGGTGCTCTCCTGCACCGCGGACAGCTCCACGAGCAGCGGCCAGGCCCCGGAACCGTCCTTACGGGACAGTTCGATCAGCCCGGCCGCGGCGGCGCGACGCCAGCGCCAGTTCGGGATGCGGGCCCATCCGGCGAGGGCCTGCAGCACCTTCTCCTCGGCGCCGGCGTTGAAGACGTCGATCAGCGCCCGCCGGACGATGTTGGCCAACTGCTGCTCGGCGTGCTCGGCCATCTCCCGCCGGCCGTCGTAGCGGAAGATCCGGGCTCCGGCCACCTCACGCATCCGGGTCAGTGCCTCGTCCGGATCCTTCGCGCCGAGGAACGTGCCGTACACGGCGACGGCCGCGGCGAGCAGGGACGGGTTATTGCTCTTGGCCCAGCCGCGGACCTGACCGCGGACGCGCTTGGCGAATCGGCCCTCGGCGGCGATGGCGAGCGCCTCCAACGCCAGGGCACACGTCTCCCGGGTGCGGAACCGGCCGTCGAGCGCCCACACCCGCAACACCTCGCGCATGACGACGTCGAAGTCGTAACAGGCGAGCTGGGCGGCGGCCTGCGCGGCCTTGACCCGGACCCGTTTGTGCGGGTGATCGCCGAGGCCGCAGAGCCAGGGGAGGAGGATGTCGCGCTCGCCGACGTGGTCCTCCCAGATCGCCTTGAGGAGCATGATCGGCAGCCGCGGGTGGACCAGCCGTACGGTGCGCCCGGAACCCTCCTTGCCGGGCGGGCCGAGCGTGATGGAACCGGGCCACCGGTCCGGGCCGTGGAACCAGTCGACCTTCGGCACTTCGGTCTGCACACCGGTCGGTTTGTGCATCTCGGCGAGACGTACGGCCTCGCGGGTCACCGTGCCGGCCGCGAGGTCGGTCATCACCGTGGTGGCGACCAGCAGAATCCGGTCCCAGAGGTCGCTCTCCTGCAGTTCCTTGCGGGCGTTGACGAGCTTGTCGTCGCTGTCGCCGGACAACAGGTCGGCGTCGGCCACGCCGTCGTCGGTGTCGTTGATGATCGCGGTGGCGAGACCGGCCGCGTCGCGCGGGGTGCGGCAGGTCCGGACCCGGTCGCGCACGATGCCGAGGTCGAGGATCTCGGCGATGCGGCCGGCGCCGAACCGCTGCTCCAAGTGCCGCCGGAAGATCTCCTCCGGCGCCGGCGGCTGGTAGGCCACCGTCCATCCGTCGCGCAGCGCCCCACCGACCGGCTCGGCCGGGCTCACGACGATCAGGATGCTGTCCCGTTCGCGCAGCGCCTCCTCGACCGCGCCGAACCAGCGGAACTCCGGCGGCGCCGCGTCGGGCGCGAGGGTGAGGATGAGCGCCTTTCGTTTGGGGAGCGACTTGCTGTCGATCGCCGCCAGGCCGCGCTCCGAGGCGAGGATGTGGACGTTGCCGGCGACCGCCAGCCCGCGGTCCTTCAGGTGGCGCATGCCCGCGGCGATCGCCGTCGTGGTGCGTCCCGTGCCCGGTGGGCCGAACAGACACTGGAGCGGGGAGACAGGCAACGCCTGGAGCAGCCGCCGCAGTGCCGGCGACGCAACGTACGACCGGCCCAGCCTGCCGAGGATCGCGCCGGGAACGGCACCGTGCCTCGGCAGCGGGGAGAACTCGCCGCCGAAAAAGTTCTGCTGCTCGGCCAGATAGCTCCGGCTCCCGTCACCGGTCTGGATGCTTGATATCCGGTGGAATGCGCGTACCCGATCGTCCTGGGCAGCGGAGTCGTCCTCGGGATTCGGCTCGGGGTCCACATCCTCGAGCTCTTTCGGTTCCTCCGCGGGCGGCTCCGGGCCAGCCGCTTCCCCCTGGCCGGCCGGCCCTGGCGCCTCGGTCTCGTCCGCAGCCGCCGGCCGGGCGGGCTCCGATTCGGTCTCGGGCTTCTCGTCGTCGGGCTGGTCCGCGCTCTCCTCGGGCTCAGGCATTATTTGTCCGGCCCTTCGTGGAAGATCATGCTGTGCGCCTGATAAGACCGGGCGTCGTTACCGTGCTGAGTGACGGAAAAGCTGCTTCCAGCCGCGGGCGTTCGCTCTTCCTCCGACTTTTCTTCCGAGCCGTAATCGGCGTAGTCGGATTCGTCGAGTTTGAGTTCGTCGTCGTCGTTCAAGATGCGATTCCTCAAATCCTTGAGCTCTTTCACGCTGTCGTAACCCCCTAGCTCGCCCATGGCGTTCTCGTAGCGTTCGAATGTGGCGACGGCCTCGGGCGTGCGGTCGGCCCGGAAGAGCGCGACCATGTGGAGTCCGACGAGTTCGGCATCGATCGCACCGTCCTCCTCGGCGGTGAGCCCGTCCAACTCGGCGAGCAGTCGCCGATGCCGGCCGCATTTCAATTCCGCATCGATGCACAGCAGCCGTACGTCCCGGAACTGCTGCTGCAGCGGCCGGGTGAGCGGGTCGAGCCGGGCGTCGGTCGACTCCAGGGGTGTACCGCCTCGTAGACCGCCGCCGCCCGGCCACTGCGCGAGCGCCCTACGGCCCAGCCGGGCGGCCATGCCGGGGTCGTCCGGGAGCGCTGCCTCGGCGCGAGCCTTGAGCGCGGTGAACCGGTGCTTGTCCACCTGTTGGGGCTTGACGAGAAGCTGGTAGCCGGCGTTCCGGGTGGTCTTCAGGAGCGTGCGCCCACCCGGCACGCGGTCAAGGGCTGCCCGGGCCCCTTTGGCGCAGGTTTGCACGGCGTCACTGGGATCGGCGGGCTCTTCTCCACGGTCCCACAGATAGCCGATGAGCTTGTCTTTGTCGATGAGACCGAGATCGTGGGCCAGGATGCCGAGAAATACTCGCGGTCTCCTGTCGATAATCGGGATGACCTGGCCGTCGTAGGTCATGGTCACCGGTCCAAGGATGCTGACGTCGAGCGACAAACGGAAAACCTCCGGATTCACGGAAAATCGCCACGGATATGTGGCGCACAGTTCTTCTCAACAGCGCAACACCCACTGATGAGGAGGATGGAAATGTTCGAGAGGAAGACGGCGGCCCCGGAGTTCCGCGCCGGCTGCGAGGGTGGCAGCACCTGCGTCGAGGTCGGCTTCATGGCGTACGTCCGGGACTCGAAGGACCCGAACAGCCCGGTGCTCGGCTTCACCGAGACCGAGTGGCGGGACTTCACCGCCGCGGTCAAGCGAGGCGAGTTCGACCTCGCCTGAGTGATCGGGCGCCGGGGCGGGTCCGCCACCCCGCCCCGGCACCCTCCCGGCTGGCCGTCGGTCACGCGGATCCCCGCATCTCGTCGGCCAGCGAGCGAAGGAAGTCACGGGCCTCGTCGTCACGGATCGCGTTGCGCGCGAGGGATTCCCAACGGCGGCGGTAGGCCGCCACGTCCGCACCGACCAGCACCTGAAGGTTGCCGTGCACCATCTCGACGTTCACGAACTCCTCACGCTGCTCGTTCTTGGGCTCGTAGACGGTGAAGGCGTGCGAGTGGGGCACCACGGCCTGGTTGGCCTGCGGCAGCAGCCCGACAGTGACGTTGCTGAGCGTGCTCAGCGAGCTGACCCGGTCGAGCTGGGCGACGAGCAGCGAGAGAGGGCCGGGCCGCCAGCGCAGCGCGCCCTCGGTGATGAGGAGTTCGAACGCGCACGACTCGTCGAACAGCAGCAGTTGCCGGTCGAGGCGGGCGGCGATGGCGGCGGCGAGCTCCTCCTTCGCGTACGGCCTCTCCTCGAACATCTCGAAGACGCGCCGGGCGTACTCCGCGGTCTGCATGAGGCCGGGCACCACGGAGGGCTGGAAGATCAGGATGCGGCGGGCGTCCCGCTCGGTTTCCTCGATCTGGTCCTGGATGTGCGCCCGGCCGGGCAGGTCGGTGCGCCAGCGCAGCACGTTGGTGTGGGTCGCCTCGGTGAGAGCGAGCAGGAACGCGCGGACGTCGTCCTTGGCCTCGACAGCCTCGGCCCAGGCCCGCACCTCGGGCAGGGACGGCACGGCGGACCCGCTCTCGACGCGGGACACCTTGGACTGGCTGATGTCGATCCGCTGGGCGAGGTCGCGCCCGGAGAGGCCGGAGATCGAGCGGGCGCGCTTCAGCTCCTCGGCGAGGCGCTGACGGCTCTCACCGGGGGTCCAGGCGGAAAACGGCCCGGTCATCGGCCCTCCGATGCCCAACGAAAAAGGAGATCACGTCCGGCCGAGGTTGATGCCGGACGATTCTTTTCAAGATCTAATGTGGAGGAGTGATTCACTGTGACCCATTCTGATGCAGGCTGTCAACCGCCGATGAGATTGATCTTCATGATCATCTGCTGCGGTCCAGCCGGCGCGCCCGGGGCCCCCACGATCAACTGGATGGGGTGCGCATACGGCGTTGCGTCCCGGGGCGGCGGGGAGAATCGTCGACGGATCGCCGGGCGCGTCCCGATCATCGCCGCAATCATCACGGCAGCAGGGGCTGTGACCGCGGCGGTCGTCGCCGGAGCGTTCAGCTTCGTCGGCTGGCGGTGCTGAGGGCGCCGCCAACACCCGCCCGGACCGCGAACGGGCCGTCGTCGCGGCCATGACGGTGGCCCGTCCTGATTCGGTCGGCGAGAAGGCGTTGACTGAGGAAGGAATCACTCACAGCGAGAATGGTGAACGCGAGCAGCGCCGCCGAGTACTCGCTGAACCGGCCGAATGCGTCGGTGAACGCCGGAAAGACCGGACGGACGGATTAACCCGAACGGGCGTGAGCGGGCGGGTCTGCGGCACCGATAGGCCGAATGATCCACACCAGCCGACGCCGGGGAGGTGTCGTGGGGCACACCCGCTGCGCCCTCGACGACAACGAGCGGGTCAGCAAGAAACATGGAATGTCGTCCGTGCCCCCGCGGAAATTCCCGGGCGAGCAGGGACGACACCCATGCCCTCCGCGACGCGGTCGGTGCGTGCCGACCATGCGAGTTCGTGAAGTAGGCGAATAAGCCGCCCCTGGGCAACTTCGAAGTCGAGCCGGTCGAGCAACCACAGCACACGTAACGGTGGCGTGAGCTCGGTCATTCGCTCGTCCTCATCCTCTGCTGCCGGAGGCATGAGAGTGCGGAGTTCGGCGAGCAGGGCGTTTTGCAGGGCAGCGAGCGAACAAGTTCACTGACCCTGCCGCCCAACCGTGCGGGGGCGACGGTGCGGACATGCTTCACCGCCTACGCTGCCGAGGTGCAGATCGACCTGGTTGCCGTGATCGTTGATGAGTACGACCCGGCCATTGAGTTCTTCACCGGCACGCTCGGGTTCGACCTCATCGAAGACTCGCCGTCGCTCACCAACGACGGGCGTCCCAAGCGCTGGGTGGTCGTCCGCCCGCCCGGCGCGCAGACGGGCGTTCTTCTCGCCCGGGCGGACGGGGAGCGCCAATCCGCGGCGATGGGGGATCAGGTCGCGGGCCGGGTCGGATTCTTCCTCCGCGTCGATGACTTCGAGGCCACGTACCGGAGGATGGTCGCGGCCGGCGTGACGTTCGTTCGGGAGCCGCGTACCGAATCGTACGGCCGTGTCGCGGTCTTCCTGGACGTCGCCGGTAACCGGTGGGATCTCCTGGGAGCCGCTCGCGCAGGAAGACCGGGATGAGGCTCCAAGCGCACTGATCTGCTTGATATGCAGGTAATCCTTGTTGATCTACAGCATGTTCGTGCTGGTGGGTCGGGCGCTGTCTGCCGTACCAGCGTTGGCGGCGATGATTGCCAGCGTGGCGCCGAACTCGACGGCGAGGTGCAAAGCGTGGCCGTCGACGAGCTCTGCCGGTGTGCGTGCGGGGAAGAGCGCGCAGAGTTTGATCTGGAAGCCCTGCGGCAGGGAACGGGACTGGTGGTAGGCGATGACGTCTATGGGGGTGTTGTCGGAGGCGAGTTTTGATGTGCCGGCGAGCAGCAGATGGAAGCCGTCGTCGATGGCGACAGGTGCGGGGATCGTGCGGTCGCTGGCTACCATGAGGTCGCTCGGCACCCCGTACATGCCGAACGTTTCCATCGCGTAGGCGGCGCCTGCTCCCAGCGGCTGAAAGTAGAAGTGGTCCGGGTTCGCCTGCACCACCACGCTCTCCAAGCGACCGAAATCGGTCAGCAGCGCGTGGAAGTCGTCGATTGTCATTCCGGTCACGGTGAGATCGGCGCGCGCGGCCCGAAGCGGTTGCCCCTGCGAGGCGGTAGTGAGGTTCTTCCACATCAGGTCGGATTGGGCCAGTTGGTCGGCGAAGAGCTTCCGGAGCCCGTCGCGGCCGTGCGCGAGGCGGGTCGCGACGTTCAGCTCGTGTGCCTGTGCCGGGCTGAGACGGTCGATCTCGTCGTCGGTTTGCTTGATCGTCGCGCCGAGTCGTTTGAGCTGGTGCAAGACGTGCAGGTTCCGGGTGTACCGGAGCCGGTCGAGCTGGGCAGGTGAATACGGTTCGCCGTCGATCGTGCAGTCGATGGTGATCACTGGTCTATCCCTTCGTGGCGGCGGCGCAGGGAAGCGTCCCGTAGCGCGGGTGGTTGGACGGCCTGGTCGAGCATGCCGACGTCGGTGCCGGGCGGAACGATCTCGTCGATCCGGTCCAGCACGTCGCCGGGGAGGCGGATGTCCAGGCCGGCGATCAGGTCGTCGAGGTGCTTATCGGTGCGCATGCCGATCAGGGCGCTGGTGACGCCCGGGTGCGCGATCGCGAACGCCATCGCGAGGTGCGTCATCGGCAACCCGGCCTCATCCGCGACCTGAATGAGCTGCTCGGCGACCGCGATCCGGCGCTCGTCAGTCAGGTGCTTGAATAGACTGGCGCGGCGCAGGTCGTTGCCTCCGCCGGTGCGGACGCGGCCGGTGAGCAGTCCCTGCCCTAGCGGGCCCCAGACCAGTGTTCCCATGCCGTAACGCTGGAGCGTGGGAAGGATCTCACGCTCGACGCCGCGGTTGAGGATCGAGTAGGCGGGCTGCTCGGTATGAAAGCGCGCGAGGCCGCGCCGCTCTGCGATCCACTGGCCCTCGACGATCGCAGACGCGACCGTGTGGGATGCGCCGATCGCACGGACCTTGCCGGTCCGGATGAGATCTGTCAGCGCCCAGAGTGTTTCCTCGATGTCGGTTTTCGGGTCTGGCAGATGCATCTGGTAGAGGTCGATGTGGTCGGTCTGCAGGCGGCGCAGCGAGTTCTCGACCGCAGTGGTGATCCAGCGGCGGGAAGCGCCCTGGTGGTTCGGATCCTGCCCGGCCGGCCGGCCGAACTTTGTGGCGAGCACAACGTCGTCCCGGCGGCCCAGCAGAGCCTTGCCGATGACCTCCTCGGAGTCGCCGTAAGCGTCCGAGGTGTCGATGAGGTTGATTCCGGCGTCGAGGGCCCGGTGGATCAGCTTGGCCGACTCCTCCGGGCTGTTTCCCATCTGTGTGGCCAGCGTCAGGCCGCCCAGGGCATAGGGGCTGATCTTGATGCCGGTCCGGCCCAGCACACGGTGGCGCATGGTCGTCTCCCTGTTCATGACGTACGATCGCTAAACGGAAAGCTATTCCAGAACTATACGGAAAACGTTTCCGTTTGAGCAACAGGGGATGCCGTGTGAATCAGGAAGCTGCGCCACGCCCGAGGCGGGCCGACGCACGCCGCAACGTCGACGCTCTCCTCGACGCTGCCCGGACCGTCTTCAGCACGTCCGGCGTGGATGCCCCTGCAAAAGAGATCACCGACCTGGCCGGCGTGGGCGTCGGAACGCTCTACCGTCATTTCCCGCAGCGAGCCGACCTGATCAAGGCCGTGGTGGAAAGTGGCATCGACGCGGTCGCGCAAGCGGGTTCCACGCTGCTGGCGACGCACCCACCGGCGGAAGCGCTCGTGGCGTGGACGGAACGCCTTCAGCATCTGCTGGCCACCAAGCGAGGGCTCGCGTCGGCGCTACACTCGCGCGATCCGGCATTCGAAGGACTGCCCGGCTACTTCCTCCAACGGCTCGGGCCCGCGCTGACTGCGCTCCTCGAGGCCGGCATCGCCGACGGAACGATCCGTGACGACGTAGGTGCCGAGGACCTGCTGCACGCGCTCACCCAGCTTTGCCAGCCCGTTCCCGGCCGCACTTTCGAACAAGGCCGCCGCGTCGTTCTGGTTCTCCTCGACGGGCTACGCATCGCGGGCCGCACACCAAGTCAGGAATGAGCGGGTTCGCTGTTGATGGGGGGAGGGTCGGGTCGCCCGAAGGAATCTCACCTCCGGGCTCCCACGCAACGGAGCGTGACAGTCCTCCGTCAAGTCATGGCTGGCTTCGGCGCCTCTTGTGTCAGATGTGGCCTATGGCGCGTACCGGCTACAGTTTGGTCCCGACATGGGGAGGCGCCAATGACCTGGGCGATCCACGTCCAAACCCGCGAGGGCCAGCCGATAACCAGCCCATCGTTCGATGATCGCGAGGAGGCCGAGGAGGACCTTGCTTGCCTTCGCGGGTGGCTGGAAGACGAAAACGATCACGACCTCGGCTGGCTCGCGGTGCCGCGTAACATCGTTATCAGTGCGAGTCTGGTCGAGGAAGCTTGACGAACTCTCGGCTTTTCCGGCCCTGACCTTCGTCTCCGGTGTGTCTACCCGTACGAGGGAATGAGCAGCAAGGTGGAGGCGGCGTGCGGCGATTAGCCTGGCACGGTGACCGACGACTTCACTGCCACATTGCCGCGTAAGCGGATGGGGGCTGCCGCGCTGCTGTGCGATGGGCAGGGCCGGGTGCTTCTGGTCGAGCCGACCTACAAGCCGTACTTCGAGATTCCCGGCGGTGCGGTGGAAGCCGACGAGTCGCCGCACACGGCGGTGGTGCGGGAGCTGACGGAGGAACTCGGTCTGCCGGTGCAGCCGGGTCGGTTGCTGGTGGTGGATTGGGTGCCGCCGCGGCCGGACCGCACCGAGGGCTTGATGATGGTGTTCGACGGGGGAGTACTGACTCCCTCGCAGACCGAGCAGATCCGGCTACCGGCCGACGAGCTACGCCGCTGGGCGTGGTGTACCGAGCAAGAGGCTGGTCAGCGGTTGTCTGAACTGCTGGCGCGGCGGATCAACGCGGCGGTACGAGCGCGGGCTGAGGGCACCGTGGTGTATCTCGAGAACGGGTATTTCGTGGCTTGACCGGCCGGGCGTGGCCGGACCCCGCCGCCGAGTCGGTCGTGGCGTCTGTTCACGCCCGGGTGCAGGCGACAGATGCCAACCGAGACGGCCGATTCTTCGCGGGAGAGCCGAGCAGGCTGATGCCGCCGGATCGGTAAAGGCTGTCGTGGATGCCGTCGGCGTAGAGCAGACCGGTGAGGTCAGCGCGGGCCTTGGCGATGGGATGGCTGCGCCGGTAGCCGGCAGCCCCGATCAGCGGTGCAAGGTCCGAGATCGCCCGGGCGGCGGTGTCGACGCCTGCGGCCTTGCCGAGGCGGGCGAGCAACCCGGCTTGTGGGTGCCCGGCGGCGGCGAGCCGGCTGGTCGTCAGCGTGGTGAGCAGCGCCGCGGTGATCTCGGCGTGGGTGCGCCCGAGCGTGATCAGCGCGTTGTCGCGGATCCGGGGCAGGCCGGCGTCGCGCCGAGCGGCAAGTATGTCGGCGACCAGGCCGTGTATGCCGGCGGCGGTGCCCAAGGCGGTCGCGGTTACCAGGGGCCTGAAGCGGGCGAAGTGCTGGTGGAAGATCTCCAGGCCGGAGCCTGGCGTTCCGAGTAGCGCTTCAGCGGGGTTGATGGGCAGGTCGTGCAGACGCAGGACGCCCCAGCCCCAGCCGCCCAGCCCGGACGGTTCGATCACGTCCCGTTCGAGTCGCGGGTCGTCGGCGCCGACCAGGACCGCGCTGATGCGTCCGTCGGGGTCGCGGATGAAGGTCACGAACGCGGCGGCCTCGGTCAGCCGCGATACCCAGCATTTCTCGCCGGTAAGCCGCCATTGTCCGCCGTTGCTGAGGCGGGCCTGGGTGGTGATCTCACGGATGCGGGAACCGCCGCGCCGCTCGGTCGCGGCAATCCCGATCAGGTCACCGGCGAGCAACCTTTGTTCCCAGGCGCTGGCGACAGCGGCGGGGGCGTGCGTAAGAACCATCGCGCCGTGCCCGGCTCCGGTGCAGTCGCGCAGGTCGAGGTCGCGGGCACCCGCGAGGAACTGGGCCAGGGTCTGCCACATCGGGCGGCCCGGCCCGGACGGCGCCCGATGCCCAGCCGAGGCAAGGTCGTGGCGCAGGCCGAGCAGCCACGAGGACCGTGCGGCGGCGTCCTCTGGCACGGGTGAAGCCCGGTGAAATTCGTCGAGGGCCGTATCGAAACGCTCGAGCGCGGCCCACGCGTCGGTGTCGAGTTCGGGCACGCTGCTGCGCAGCGGCTCCAACCACGCCAGCGCATTCACCGGGTCACCTGCCCGTGCCTCGCGGAGGGCACGCCGTAGACGACCGTATTGTCGGCGACGTCGCGGGTGACCACGGCACCGGCTCCGACCAGCGCGCCCGGGCCGACGGTGACGCCGGCCAGCACGACCGCGCCGCTGCCGACCTTGCAGCCCTCAAGGAAAATCGGCGGGTTCAGCGGCAGCTCCTGTCCGGGCTGTCGCCAGATCAGATGTTTGTCGTTGACCGTGCGGACGCCGGCGCCGAGGAACGCGCGGTCGCCGACCACGGTGTCCGCAGTCAGGTGCGAGCCGGGCGAGCAACGCACCCCGGAGCCGATGCTGGTACCACGCTCGACGGTGAGGTTCGCGGCGAGTTGGCTGCCCGCGCCGACGCTGACACCGGTGCGCAGCAGGGTGTGGTGCCCGATCGTGGTCTGGTCGCCAATCGTGGTGCCGGCATAGACGATCGCACCGGCACGGATGATTACCCCGGTCCCGAGGACAGTGCTGCCACCCGTGCCCGGATGCCGCTCGCGGACGGCGTAGCCGTACTCGGGTTCGCCGAGGACGGTGTGGTGCCCGACGTGAGCGTGATCGCCGATGGTCAGGCCACCATGCAGCACGGCGTACGCGCCGACGGTAACGTGCTCGCCGAACACGATCGGACGCACCGTGCCCCGCAGGTCGGCGGGAAGGAACACGGCCGTCGGGTGCACGCGGCAGTCAGCCCCGACCTGCAACAATCCGGACTGGACGAGCTCAGCCGCCGTGATCAGCTCGTCGGGCGTCATCGGATGCGTCATGGAAAACTCCCTCGCTCGGTGCCCACTGGAAGAGGTGAGGCGGGCGCTGGATCCAGTGCACCGGCTGCGGGCGCCGCGAGGAAGGCATGTCACTTTCCGTGCAAGCGCCTTGCGTGATCTGCAATCGGGCGGTCACCCTGAAACTCCCCGTGCGATGAACGGAGCCACCGTGACCGCACCCTCGCAGTGGACGTCCAATCCGGCGGTCCGGCGGGCAGTTCACGCCCGCGACTACGCCACGATTCTCCGGTTTTCCCGGCTCGCTGCCGGGTTGACCCTCGAGCAGCTTGGTGCGGCCGGCGGCTACTCGGCGTCTACGCTGTCGCGGCTGGAGAGCGGTCGCCGCGGCATCCGTGATGTCACCGAGTTACGCACCTTGGCTGACCTGTACGACGTACCTCTGGAGATGTTCGGCCTGGCAAACACGTCCGGACCGGCCAGCGGGTCTACTCTGGCCGCAACCGTGGACGGAGGGGGCGACACCGTGCACCGACGCAACTTTCTTGCCGCCGCCGCCGCCGCTGCGGCGTTGCCGGCATCGTCGGCCGCCGCCGCGCCGACCGGTCACACGATCGAGGATGTGCTGTTCGGCCGGATTACCGCCGAGCCGTTGCCCGGCCAGCAGTTGGCCGCCCAGATCGCTGCCGCCCGCGCAGACTACCGGGCCACCCGTTACACCCGGCTCGCCCGGCGCCTGCCGAAGCTGCTCGCCCAAGCGACCGCCAGCCGATCGGCCGCCGACATCAGCGAGCAGGCTACTGCGGCGCAGCGCCTCGCCGAGGCGTACGCCGTCGCGACCCAATTGCTCATCAAGCTGTACGACAACGGCCTCGCCTGCGTCACCGCCGACCGGGCTGTGCAAGCCGCAGCCGCCGGCAACGACCCGCTGATCATGGCCGAAAGCCAGCGACTCGCCGCGACCATCCTGCGTCGCGTCGACCACCCCGGTAGCGCCCAGAAGCTCGTCCTGGACGCCGCCAGAAACCTCCACGATACTGCGGATACCGCTGCCGCCTCCCACGCCATGTACGGGCAGTTGCTGGCCGTCGCCGCCTACACCGCGGCGATCCGCGACGACCGCGACACCGCACGGACGCTGCTGGCCGAAGCCGAGCAACCAGCCCACGCAGCCGCAACGTCCACCCGCTTCAACACCACCGAGCTCGCCGTTTACCGCATCGGCGTCGCTCGTAAGCTCGGCGACTACGGTGCCGCCGTGGACTACGCCGCTAGAGTCGACCCCCGCACCATCCCCGACGGCGAACGCCGCGCCCGGTACTGGGAAGACACGGCCCTAGCCCTACAGGGCCGCGGCCGGGCCGCCGCCGCGTTCGACACACTGCTCGCCGCGGAACGTGACGTGCCCGAGGAAGTCCGCTATCGACCCTGGTCGCAGCAGCTCACCCGCGACCTGTTGTCCGCGCCCGCCAGCCACAGCCTCTCCGGCGTACGCGCCTTCGCGACCCGCATCGGCGTCGCGTAGAAGTCCGCAGCATGGGCGCACCAGCCAAAGAGACAAGGGGCCTCTTGGCATCATCCCCCATTCGGGTGGTTTCAAGGCCATGGGGCTGCCTTCGGTCATCCTGACAGGGACTTTCGGCAGCTTGGAGCCGTCGTCGGTGTCGGCCTGGCGCAGCCACTTGAACAACGTCATCGGATGGACCCCGAAGTCCGTGGCGATCTGCTCGATCGTTACGCCGGATCACGACAGGTCACCGGCGGTGAGACGCCGCGATCAGCGGTCCCGCCGGCAGACCAGCGTCGCCAGAGCCACGAGGATCTCCGCTCCCTCGCCTGTCGGCTCGGCCGCGGCCAGGGCCGCCATCGCTCCCGTGCGGTGGTGCTCGGCCTGCCGTTCCGCCCAGGCCCGGCCGCCAGCCAGCTCGATCAGCTCGGCCGCCGACTGGATGTCGTCGTCGTCCAGCGGCCCGGCTCCGGGGTGGTAGATCTCGCGCAGCCGTCGCGCGTGCGATCCGCCGGCGTTCAGCGCGGCCACCACCGGCAACGACTTCTTGCGGCGGCGCAGATCGGCGCCGACCGGCTTGCCCGAGACCTGGGTCTGTCCCCAGATCCCGAGGATGTCGTCCACTAGCTGGAACGCCAGCCCGAGGTGGTGCCCGAACCGGCGCAGCGCCTCGACCCGGGCCGGCTCCGCCCGGGCCAGCATGCCGCCGATCGCGCACGAGCTGGCCAGCAGCGCACCGGTCTTGAGGGCTGCCATCCGCACACACTCGTCCAGGCCGACGTCCGTGCGGCTCTCGAACGCCAGGTCCGCGCTCTGGCCGTCCACCAGTGCCAGCAGCGCCGCGCAGACCTCCCGCAGCACCGGTGGGTGGTCGGCCAGGACGTGCATCGCCACCACCAGCAGGGCGTCGCCGGTCAGGATCGCCTGCGAGTCGCCGTACGCCGACCAGACCGTGGGGCGGGTCCGGCGCAGCGGGTCGCGGTCCATGAGGTCGTCGTGGATGAGCGAGAAATTGTGCACCAGCTCGACGCCGGCCGCCCCCGACACCGCGTCCTCGGGCGGGCCGTGCAGCGCCTCGGCGGCGGCGAGCACCAGCGCCGCCCGTACGGATTTGCCGGCCTGTCCGTGATCCCAACTGAAGTGGTACTCGGCGATCCCACGGGTCGGCTCCGGCAGCCGGCGGACGGCGTCGCGTAACGCCGGGCCGGTCAGCCGGCGCGCCCGCAGCAGGAATTCCTCGGCGTCGGCGCCCGGGCGGACCGCGGTCACCGACCGGAGTCCATCAGCGTCGGTTCCAGGTAGCCGCCGGCCGGCGTCTCGGTGTATCGCTTGGTGCGCCGCGACCAGTCGAGGTTGCCGCGCATCCAGGTCCGCATCCCGGCCAGTACAGGTCCCAGCCACTGATGGTCGTCCGGGTGGTCGCACAGGAGCCGGCGCTCGGCGTCGAGGAAGTCATTCGTACGCTCCTCGGTCATGGCCCGGATCACCTCCAACGCCTCGCGCTCGCTGATGCCGCGGTGGTGTTCGATGACGTACACCAGGTTGTGCACTTCGCCCAGGGAGCGCTCCTTGGCCAGCGAGTAGACGTCGTTGACCCAGACGACCACGTCGCTGGAGGCGTCCAGGGCGCGCACCAGATCGGGCCGGCCGTAGCACTCCTCCGGGATCTCGACCCGGCTGGCGATCTCGATGAGGTCCATGCAGACGTAGATGGCGCCGGTGTGCCGGCGTTTGGCGATGTAGGTCTGCTCGTCCGGAACCCGCCCCTGCACCCTGTTCTCGGCCTCCCACATGGTCGCCGTGATCAGGCACTGCTCCAGGTGGGCCAGGTAACGGGCCTGCCAGGCCGGCGAGGCGTGCAGGCAGGTGCGGGTCCACAGGTCGGCCAGCGCACCCGCGACCGGTGGCAGCGGACCACCGGGCTCGGCTCCACTGAGGATGGCCCGCATCTGACCGACCGACTCGGCCATCCGCTCCGGGGAGCGACCGAAGCTGCCGTCGTCGAGCTGGTCGTCGACGAGGAACAGCCAGGCGAACCACTGGACCATCAGATCGATGGCGTCCTCGTCGGCGGTCGGGTAGACCATGGCCGCGAACCAGCCGAAGTCGGCCCGGTCGAAGCGCTCCCGGGCCCGTGCGGTGCCGAGCAGGCCGGTCCGGGCGGTCCAGGCCACGAGGCGCTCTCGCGCCTGCTCGAGAAACGGGTTGACCTGATAGGGGAACGGGCACTCGATGTCTCTCACGATGGGCCTCCCTCAATCCTGGAAGCGACGCACGGCCTGCAGGCGCACGCCTCCGCGCGGGTGCAGCGTGATCAGCGGCTCGGGCTCGACCGCCGGCGCACCCTCGCCCAGGACGAGCCGGTGCGTGCGCCCGATGGTGGCCAGCGCCATGACCAGCTCGGTGAGGGCGAAGTGCTTGCCGATGCAGACCCGGGGTCCGCTGCCGAACGGCACGTAGGCATGCTTGGGCCGCTCGGCCACCCGCTCGGGCAGGAAACGCTCGGGAATGAATGCGTCCGGGTCGCTCCAGAAGTCCGCGTGCCGGTGCAGAAGAAAGCTGTTGATGAGCACGTTGCTGTTCGCTGGAATACGGTATCCGGCGATTTCGTCGTCGACCATCGCCCGGCGCATCGTCATGTACGCCGGCGAATATATCCGCAGCGTCTCGTCGATCACCATGCGCGTGTAAGGCAGTTCCGGCAGGTCGTCGAAGGTGGGCACCCGGTCGGCGAGGATGCTGTCAATTTCGGCGTGGAAGGTCTTCTCGGCCTCCGGATGCCGGGCCAGCAGGTACAGGGACCAGGACAACGCGTTGGTGGTGGTCTCGAACGCGCCGATGCACAGGTTCAGCACGTCGTGGTGCAACTGTTCCAGGTCCATCTCGTGGCCGTCGTCGTCGACGCTGTGCATCAGCAGCGTCAGCAGGTCGGCCGGCTCCTGCTCGGTGCTGTTGAGGCGCTGCTGGAGCACACCGGAGATGAAGTCGTCCATGGCGCCGATCGCGGCGCGCAGCTTGCGGCGGCGGACGGTGGGCCACGTCAGCGGCGGGAACGGCAGCCGAAAGAACGCGCCCAGCAGGTCGTTGGCGTCGGAGAAGGCCCGTTCGAAGGCCATCGCGGCGGCGCTGACGTCGGCGCTGAACAGCGACCGGTTGACGATGCGGAGGGCCAACTGGCCGATCTCGTCGGTGACGTTGAGCGGGGCCTCCGGCTCCGGGCGGGCCTCCCAGCGCCGCAGCATCAGCAGCGTCTCGTCGGTCATGTTCGGGGCGAAGTTCCGGACCGTACGCGGGGTGAAGTGCGGTGCCATCATCGTGCGTTGACGGCGCCAGCGTTTCTTGTCGGTGATCGCGATCAGGCCGTCCCGCAGCACCGGACGCACGATCCGGAACAGGCTCGCGTCCTTGTCGTAGCGGTCGTCGTGGTCCACCAGGACGTGCCGGATGTGGTCGGGGTGGTTGACCATCACCATCGGCAGACCCAGTGGTCGGAACTGGAACAGATCGCCGTGCTCACGGATACCGCCAGCCAGGAAGCCGAGCTGGTCGCGTTTGAAGGAGAAGGCGCCACCGAGAAAATTGCGTGAGGCAACCATCGGCAGTTCCCGCGTAGCCATTGACATAGGACCCCTCGCAGGCGTTACACGGCACTGAACCTTATTCAACCTGGCATCGAGCCCGTCGGTTGCGCCCCGTCGACCAGCGGCGGCATCTGCCGGCCTCGCCACGTTGAAAAAGGTTCACGAAAAGATGAATGGAGAGTGGCGGAGATGAATACTTCTCCTGGAGCCGTCGGCAAGATCTGCGTTATCGAATCATCGGGACGAGGAACGAGTCAATGTGATCAATGCGGACGGCCCCATCAGACATTCCATTCGGCCCTTGCGGTCATCGACAGCTCTTCCCCGCGATATATCGCGCACGGCGGCCCTGGGGGCGGCCGAGCCGGTCGAGCAGCGTCACTGCTCTGATCGCCGCGATCCGCACGTTCATCGACGCCTGCAACCAGCGCTGCGAACCGTTGCGCTGGACCAAACCCGCCGACCAGCTCACCAAAGCCCACCGGCACGAGACCTCAGACACGCGACACTAGCGGCTTCCGTACTCGTAAAAGCCACGACCGCTCTTGCGGCCGAAGTGGCCGTCGCGGACTTTGGACAGCAACAGGTCGCAGGGCCGGCAGCTCTCGTCGCCGCTGCGTTCGTGCAGCACCCACAGTGAGTCGACGAGGTTGTCGATGCCGATCAGGTCGGCCGTGCGCAACGGGCCGGTCGGGTGGCCGAGGCATCCGTGCATCAGCTCGTCCACTTCGGCCACGGACGCGGTGCCCTCCTCGACCACCCGCGCGGCGTTGTTGATCATGGGGTGGAGCAGCCGGCTGGTCACGAAGCCGGGGGCGTCCCGCACGACGATCACCCTACGCCGCCACGACTCCAGCACCCGGACGGCCGTGCTCTCGGCCGCTGCGCCGGTGCGCCGGCCACGAGCCAGCTCGACCGTGCTGATCAGGTAGGACGGGTTCATGAAGTGGACGCCCAGCAGGTCCTCGGGCCGGGCCACGGCGTGGGCCAGCTCGTCGATCGGGATCGAGGACGTGTTCGTCACTAGCGGTGTGCCCGGCTTGACGGCCGCGCACACCCGGGCGAGCACGTCGGCCTTGCGGCCCGCGTCCTCGGTGATCGCCTCGATCACGGCCGCCGCCGGGCGGGCCGCCAGCGCGTCGGCGAGGCCGGTGACGAGGGTCAGCCCGGCGGGCTCGACACCGGCCGGTGCGGCGCCCATCAACCCGGCCGTCCGCAGGCCCGTGGCGATGATCGGACCGGCGGCGGTCAGCTTCTCCTCGACTGTGTCGACCAGGGTCACGGGCGTGCCGTGGACCAGGGCGAGCGTGGCTATCCCGGTCCCCATCACCCCGGCGCCCACGATCACTACCGGATCTGTCATCGGTCCTCCTCATCCAGCCAGAACCGTCGGCGCTGGAAGGCGTATGTCGGCAGAGCCACGAGCCGTCCATCGGGAACGACCGCATCGGACTCCGGGGTGACGCGACCGCCCGCCACATCGGCCAGGCCGCGCAGCAGCTCGGCGGTGTCGGCGCCGGACACCGTGGCGCGGTGGGCCAGCCGGGCCCGCCGCGACAGCGAGTACGCCACGTCGAGCGCCGCCAGGTCAGCGTTTTTCGTGCAGTGGTCCAGCAGCCGGGACGCTTGTTCACGTAACGCCGCGGCGGTGTGACCCGACAGCGGCCACACGATGGTTGCCGGGGCGGCCGGGACCGGCGTCTCGTCCGGCTCGGGCTGTTCCAGCACGACGTGGGCCAGCGTGCCGTTGACGCCGAACGCGGACACCGCGGCGTGGCGCGGCCGTCCGGTGACCGGCCACCGTTCGGCGTCGACGAGCAACCGCACCGCGCCCTGCGACCAGTCGGCCTGCGGGATCGGCGCGTCGATGTGCAGGGATCGGGGAAGCAGCCCGTGCCGCATGGCCTGAACCATCTTGATCACGCCGCCGACGCCGGCCGCCGCCTGGGTGTGGCCGAAGTTCGATTTCATCGAGCCGAGGAGCACCGGATTGGCGCGATCCTGCCCGTACGTCGTCAGCAGCGCGTTGACCTCGATCTGGTCGCCGACCGGGGTGGCGGTACCGTGCCCCTCCACGACGTCCACCTCGGCCGCGTTCAGACCGGCATCGGCCAGGGCCGCCCGGATCAGTCGCTCCTGGGACGGGCCGTTGGGCGCGGTGAAGCCGTTCCCGGCGCCGCTCTGGGCCAGCGCGCTGCCGCGGACGACGGCCAGCACCGGATGCCGGTTGCGGCGGGCGTCGGCCAGTCGCTCCAAAACTAGCTGGCCGACGCCCTCGGCCAGGCCCATCCCGTCGGCCGCGGCGTCGAACGACCTGCAGCGAGCGTCGGCGGACAGGCCGTCGCCGTTGCGGGCGCTCTCCTCGAACATCTCCGTGGTCGCCATGACGGTCGCGCCGCCGGCCAGGGCCAGCGAGCATTCGTTGCGGCGCAACGCCTGCACGGCCAGGTGCAGGGCCACGAGCGAGGAGGAACAAGCCGTGTCCAGGGCCATCGCCGGGCCCTCAAGACCGTAGGTGTAGGCCAGGCGGCCGACTGCGATGCTTCCGGCGCTGCCGAAGTACGTGTGCCCGGCGACCGGCGCGGGCCGGGGCAGACGGTAGCTGTAGTCGTGAAAGATCACCCCGGCGTACACGCCGGTCCGGCTGCCGCGCAACGAGGTCGGGTCGATGCCGGCCCGTTCGAAGGCCTCCCACGACGTTTCCAGCAGCAGCCGCTGCTGCGGATCCGAGGCCAGCGCCTCCGCCTCGGACAGGCCGAAGAACCCGGGGTCGAAGTCGGCGGCATCATGCAGGAAACCGCCGCCGGTGCAGGGCAACCCCGCTGTCGACCAGCCCCGGTCGGCCGGGAAGACCCCGATGGCGTCCCGCCCCTGCGCGACGAAGTCCCAGAGCTCGTCAGGGCTGCTGACGCCGCCGGGGAACCGGCAGGCCATGCCGACGATGGCCACCGGCTCGTCGGTACCCGTGGCCTCCCGCTTCAGCCGCTCGTTCTCCCGCATCGCCGCCCGCAGCGCGGCGGCCAGCCGGTCCACGTCCACGGTCACGGGCGCTCACCTTCCAGGGCGAGATCGATCAGCGTCGACAGGTCGGCCGAATCCAGGTCATCCGGCTCCGGAAGGAGTTGCTCCCGCAGGAAACGGGCGACGGCGATCGGCGTCGGATGGTCGAAGGCCACGGTGGCCCGCAACCGCAGGCCGGTCGCCGCGCTGAGACGGTTGCGCACCTCGACCGAGGTCAAGGAATCGAAGCCGAGCTCCTTGAACGTCTTGTCCGGTACGACGTCCGCGGCGGACGCGTGACCGAGCGCACCGGCGACCACGCCGCGCACCAACGCCAGCAAAGCTTCCTCCTGCTCGGCCCGGCTCAGGCCGGCCAGCCGCTCGACCGGCGAGCTCTCGACCGCCGACCCGTCCCGGACGACGCGGCGGGCGCTCGTGCGGACCAGGCCGCGGAGCACAGCAGGTAGCGGCGTGACGCTGGCGCGCAGTACGTCGTGGTCCAGCCGCAGCGGGAACACCACGGGCCGGGTCCCGCCGACCGCCGCGTCGAACAGCGCGAGACCCTCGGCGGGCGAGATCGGCAGCACGCCGAGCCGGGCCATCCGGTCGGTGAGCCCGCCGCGATCGAGATGTTCGGTCATGCGGCTGGCCTGTGAGGCGTATCCCCAGCCGAGGCTGACCGCCGGCAGCTTGTTGGCCCGGCGGTACGCGGCCAGGGCGTCCAGGAAGGCGTTGGCTGCCGCGTAGTTGCCCTGCCCGGCCCCGGCCAGCACCGACGCACCCGAGGAATAGAGCACGAACGCCTTCAGCGGCAGATCCCTGGTCAGCTCGTGCAGCACCATCGCGGCATCGGCCTTGGGCCGCAGCACGGCATCGATCTTCTCCCGCGTCAGCGTTGCGATCAGGCCGTCGTCGAGCACCCCGGCGGTGTGGACCACCGCGGTCAGCGGGCGTTCGACCGTGGCCAGCAGATCCACCAGCGCCGCCCGGTCGCTGACGTCGCAGGCCGCTATCCGCACCTCCGCGCCGGCCGCGGTCAGCTCCCTCACGAGTTCGCCCGCGCCGGCGGCGTGCGCGCCGCTGCGGCTGATCAGCAGCAGGTGCCGGACACCATGGTTGGTGACCAGATGCCGGGCGAGCAGGCCCGCGAGCGCACCGGTGCCGCCGGTGATCAGGACCGTGCCGTCGCCGTCGAACAGGCCGGCTTCGCTGGTCTGCGGAGCGATCCTCACCAGGCGCGGCGCGAGCACCACACCGTCACGGATGACCACCTGCGGCTCGCTCGCGGCCGCGGCGGCCAGCGGTGCAACGCTGCCGTCGGTGTCCAGCAGGACGAACCGATCCGGGTGCTCCGACTGCGCGGACCGGATCAGGCCCCACACCGGGGCGTGGACCAGATCCGTCACGTCATCGGTGGGGACGGCCCTTCTCGTCACCACCGCGAGCCGTGAATCGGCGAACCTCTCCTCGCCCAGCCACTTCCGCACCGCCTCGGCCGCCTGAGCCGTCGCCGCATGCGCGTCGGCCGCGTGCAGGTGGAGCAACACCAGCGCGGGAACCGGCCCGACCGCGTCCAGGTCGTCGACGGCCACATACTCCGGGCCGGCGTCGGGCACGGCAACCCGGACGAAGTCCAGCCCGTACAGGGCGTCCTCCGGCGGCGCCGGCTTCGGCGCGCCGTAGGTGACCGAGCCCAGTATCGCCACCGGCTTGCCGAACCGGTCGGCGAGCTGCACGGAGACGGCATCGTCGCCGACCTCCACCGTTCGCACCCGCAGCGCCCGGGCTCCGGCGGCATAAAGCGAAACCCCCTGCCAGCGCACGGGGATCCGATCCTCGGACAGGGCCGAGCCCAGCAGCGCGGGGTGGATCAAGAACCGGTCGTCCTCCCCGTCGACTTCCACCTCGGCGAACGTCTCACCGCCGCGCCGCCAGATCCGCCCGGCTTCCGGCACGGCGCCCGGTGGCGGCCACGCGGTGAGGTCGAAGTCCGGCACGGACGCTCCGAGGGCCAGCACACCGGTGGCGTGAGTCAACCACGCCTCGCCGTCGGCCTTGGAATGCAGGGTGAAGGCTCGGCGATCGTCGGCATCGGCCGCGCCGATCCGGAGCTGGAGCTGCCGGACGCCGTCGGTCGGCACCGTCAACGGCGCGCCGAGCTCCAGCTCTGCCAGCACGTCACAGCCGACCTCGTCACCGGCCCGGATGGACAGCTCGACGAGGACGCCCGCCGGCAGCGACTGCCCCGCCGACCACGGCGTGCCGGTCGCTGCCAGCCGTCCCAGCACGACCAGGCCGTCGCCCCCGGCCAACGGCAGCGTTGAGGTCAGCAGGGCGTGGCCCAGCGGGTTCCCCTCGATCGGCTGCGCAACCTGCCCGGCGTAGTCCGGCCAGAACCGGCTGCGCTGGAAGGGATAGGTCGGCAGCTCCACCCGCCGCACGCTGCCCTCGGCGAAGGTCGCGGCCCACTCCACCGGCACGCCGCGCACGTGCAGCTCGGCGAGCGCGGTGAGCAGCCGCCGGCGGCCGTTCTCGTTGCGCCGCAACGACCCCAGCACCGCAGCCTCGGGCACGGCCTCGTCCAGGATCTCCTGGATCGGCACGGCCAGCGCCGGATGCGGGCTCGCTTCGAGGAAAATCCGGTGCCCCGCATCGAGCAGGCCACGGACCGCGCGCTCGAACTGGACCGGCTCGCGCATGTTGGCCAGCCAGTACGCCCCGTCCAGCGTTCCCGGGGCCCGCCGCACACCGGTGACCGACGAGAAGAACGGCACCTGCCCGCGCCGGGCCTTGACCGGGGCCAGCACCGCCGTCAACTCGTCCCGGATGCCGTCGACCTGATCGCTGTGCGTCGCCACGGAGGAGGCCACCAGGCGGGCCCGGGCCCCCTCGGCGGTCAGCTCCGCCACCAGCCTCTCCACCGACGCCACGTCACCGGCGACCGTGACCGAGGTCGGGGAGTTCACGCCGGCGAGACTCAACGCGCCGCCGGAGGCCTTGAGACGGTCCCGGATCTGGCCGGCCGGCAGCGAGACCGACGCCAGCACGCCCTTGCCGACCAGGTGTTCCTGCAACAGCCGGCCACGCAGGCCGACAACCCGGGCGGCGTCGGCGAGGTCGATCTCACCCGCCACGTAGGCCGCGGCGATCTCGCCCTGGCTGGAGCCCGTCACGGCCGCCGGCACCACGCCCCACGACCGCCACACGGCCGCCAGCGAAACCATCACCGAGAACAGGGTCGGCTGGAGCACGTCGATCCGGGCCAGCGGCGGCGCGTCCGGCGCGCCCCGCACCACGTCCAGCACCGACCAGCCGAGCAGCGACTCGAACGCCGCCGAGCACGCCGTCAGCTCGGCGCGGAACACCGGCGAGGCATCCAGCAGGTCGCGGCCCATCCCCGCCCACTGGGAACCCTGGCCGGGGAAGACGAACACCACCTCGCGGACGCTACGGGCCACCCCCCGGACGACGTTCTCCGCGTCGGCGCCGGACGCCAGCGCGGCCAGACCGGCGCGCACGTCCTCGCCGATGACAACCGCCCGGTGGTCGAGCGTGGCCCGGGTGGTGGCCAGGGAGTAGCCGACGTTCGCCGGTCCGAAGGCCGCCACCGCGCCATCGAGGGCGGCGGCCTGCGCAGCCAGGGCCCGGTCGCTCTTGGCCGACAACGGAACAGCGACGATCTCGTCCGCCGGCGCCGGCGCCGGCGCCGGGGACGCGGCGGTCGCCGCAGCCGGGGCCTGTTCCACGATGAAGTGGGCGTTGGTGCCGGACAACCCGAACGAGGAAACGCCGAACCGGCGCGGGTGATCGGTCACCGGCCACGGCCGTTGCTCGGTCAGCAGCCGGACTTCACCGGCGCTCCAGTCCACGTGCGGCGTCGGCGCGGCGACGTGCAGAGTCTGGGGCAGCACACCGTGCCGCATCGCCAGCACCATCTTGATCACCCCGCCCACCCCGGCCGCGGCCTGGCAGTGGCCGATGTTGGACTTCAGCGAACCCAACCACAGCGGACCCGCCTCGCGGCGCTCCCGGCCATAGGTGGCCAGGATCGCCTGCGCCTCGATGGGATCGCCCAGCTTCGTACCGGTGCCGTGGGCCTCGACCACGTCCACCTCGGCGGCGGTCATCCCGGCGTCGGCCAGCGCCGCCTGGATCACCCGCCGCTGCGACGGGCCGTTCGGAGCGGCCATGCCGTTGGACGCCCCGTCCTGGTTGACCGCGCTGCCGCGGATCACCGCCAGCACCTCATGGCCGTGCCGTTCGGCGTCGGACAACCGCTCCAGCAGCACCATGCCGATACCCTCGGAGAGCACGGTGCCGTCCGCGTCGCCGGAGAACGCCCGGCAGACCCCGTCGGCGGCCAGGCCCTGCTGACGGCTGAACTCGACGTAACTCAGCGGCGAGGACATCGTGGTGACGCCGCCCGCCAGCGCCATCGGGATCTCGCCGCGGCGCAGGGCCTGCACGGCCAGGTGCATCGCCGACAGCGAGGACGAACAGGCCGTGTCCACGGTCATCGCCGGGCCCTCCAGCCCGAACACGTACGCGACCCGGCCGGACATGACGCTGGCGGCGCTGCCGACACCGGCGTACCCGCCGGTCAGGTCGTCGCCCTGCAGGACGTGGGCCATGTAGTCCTGGATGTTGCTGCCCACGAAGACGCCGGTGCGGGTGCCGCGCAGGGCCGCCGGGTCGATGCCGGCCCGCTCGAACAGCTCCCAGGAGATCTCCAGCAGCAGCCTTTGCTGCGGGTCGATGACCATGGCCTCCCGCGGGTTGATCTCGAAGAACGCCGGGTCGAAGTCCGCGAACCCGTCCAGGAAGCCGCCGCGCCAGACGTAGGACTTGCCGGGCCCGCGTCCGGGGTCGTACCAGCGACGGTCCCAGCCACGGTCGGACGGGAAGGAACTGGTGGCGTCGCGGCCCTCGGCGACCAGCCGCCAGAGCCCCTCGGGCGAGGTCACCCCGCCCGGGAAGCGGCAGCTCATGCCGACGATGGCGATCGGCTCGTCGGCGGTGGCGGTGGCGGTGGTCGTGGCCGGCTGGTGGTCCTCGCCGAACACCGCAGCGCGCAGGAACTCCGCCAGCGCCTGCGGGGTGGGGTAGTCGAAGACCAGCGTGGACGGCAACCGGAAACCCGCCGCCGTGCTCAGCCGGTTGCGGACCTCGACGGCGGTCAGCGAATCGATGCCGAGATCCTTGAACGGCTGCTTGGGCGTGACCGCCTCGGCGTCGGTGAACCCGAGGATCGCTGCCACCTGCTCGCGGACCACAGTGAGCAGCTCCCGACGACGATCGGCCTCGGGCAGGCCGGTGAGGCGCTGTCGCAGCGGGGAGTCCTGCTCTGCGGGCTCGGCTGCCAACAGCTCCCGGGCCTCGGGGACGCCCAGCAGCAGCGGACGGGGACCCGCCGAGGCGAAGACCGGCACGAACCTGTCCCAGCCGACCTCGGCCACCGTCACCTCGGTCTCGTCGTGGGCTATGGCCTGCTGCAGCGCCTCGATAGCCACCACCGGGGGCAGGAAACCCGTGCCACGCAACCGGTGTTCGGCCTGTTCCCCGCCGAAGTCCCACAACCCCCACGCGACGGCCAGGGCCCGCCGCCCCCTGGCCCGCCGTTGCCGGGCCAGGGCGTCGAGGTGGGCGTGGGCGGCGGCGAACGCACCATGCTCGGCGCTACCCCAGACCCCCACCACCGAGGAGAACAGCACGAACGCGTCCAGGTCGTCGTCGAGCAGCTCGTCGAGCAGGTCGGCGGCACCGGCCCGGGAGCGGACCATCTCGGCGTACTCTGCCCGGCTCAGCTCGGCGACCGGGGCCAGCCGGGTGAGTCCGGCGAGGTGCACGACCGCCCGGATCGGGGCGAACGAGCGCAGCATGGCGGCCACCTCGTCGCGATCGGTGAGGTCGCAGTCGACGACGCTGAGCTCGGTGCCGTCCCGGTCCAGCTCGGCGCGCACCTCGTCGGCATCGGGGCCGGCGCCGGTGAGCACGACGTGGTCCGCGCCCGCGCGCGAAAGCCAGCGCGCGACGTGGGACCCGGCCGGGCCGCCGTCACCGGTGACCAGCACCGTGCCCGCCGGCTGCCAGTCGCGGACCGGAGTGGTGGAGCCGAGCGGGGCCCTCCGCAACCGCCGGATGTGGACGTCGTCCTCGCGGATCGCGAGCTGGTCCTCGCCGTGTGTACCGCCGAGGGCCCCGCGCAGCCGGCTGGACGCACGCTCGCCGAGCTCGCCGGGAAGGTCGATCAGGCCACCCCACAGCGCCGGGTGCTCGAGGGCGACGACCCGTCCCAGTCCCCAGATCTCTGCCTGCTCCGGCCGGACGGGCTCGCCGCGCACCGACACCGCGCCGGAGGTGACACACCACAGCTTCGCCACACCGCCGTCCAGAGCCCGGACCACGTCCGGTATCTGCGCGGCGGGCAGCATCGCCACGACGTTGTCGTAGGGGCGCAGCCCCGCACTGTCGATCCCGGATGCCACCTCGGCGTCCAGCACCTGGGCGATCACCGGGGCGCGCTCGTCGCCTGGCTCGGCCAGCAGCAACCAGCGTCCGGCCGGCTCGGTGCCGTTGCCGATACCGGTGCCGGTGGGCAGCTTCTCCCAGCCGATCCGGTACCGCAGACCGTCCACCCTCGACGGTCGGCTCGTCGGCTCCGCCTCCAGCCAGTACCGCCGCCGCTGAAAGGCGTACGTGGGCAGGGCGACGCGACGGCCCGCCAGCGGCCAGCGTACGTCCACTCCACCGGCGTACAGCTCTGCGGCACTGAGCAGGAACCGTTCCAGACCACCGTGGTCGCGGCGCAGCGTGCCGGTGGCCAGAACCTCCACCCCGGCGGCCTCGGCGATCTCCTGCACCGCCACGGTCAGCACCGGATGCGGGCTCATCTCCACGAACGTCGTGTGCTCCGCTTCGAGCAGCGCGCCGACGGTGTCGTGGAACCGGACGGTCTGCCGCAGATTGCGGTACCAGTAGCCGGCGTCGAGCCCCTCGGTGGCCACCGGGCCGGCGGTGGTCGTGGACCAGAACGGGATGCTCCCGCCGGTCGGCGCGACCGGCGCCAGGGCGGTCAGCAGCCGTTCCCGGATCGACTCGACCTGCGCGCAGTGCGAGGCGTAGTCGGCCTTCAGCCGGTGCGCCCGGACCCCGGTCCGCTCCAGTTCGGCGTACAGCTCGTCGAGAGCCGCCGGTTCACCGGAGAGGAGGGTCGCCGTGGGCGCGTTGACCCCCGCGACCGACAGGCGACCCTGCCAGCGCGGGAGCAGCGACGTCAGCGCGTCGACACCCATGGCCACCGCCATCACGCCACCACGCCCGGCCAGATCCTCGGCGGTGATCTGGCTGCGGCGGCACACCACGACTGCGGCGTCGGCGAGGCTGAGGGCACCGGCCACACAGGCGGCGGCGATCTCACCCTGGGAGGTACCGAGGACAGCGTCGGGCGTGACACCGTACGACTGCCACAGCGCGGCCAGCGACACCATCACCGCGAACAACACGGGCTGGACCACGTCGACCCGGGCCAGCATCGCAGGATCGCTCAGCGCGTCAGTCAGCGACCAGTCGACGAGCGAGTCGAACGCGGCCTCGCACTCGGCCATCCGCGCGGCGAACACCGGCGAGGCGGCCATCAGCTCGACGGCCATGCCCGCCCACTGCGAGCCCAGCCCGGGGAAGACGAAGACGGTCTTGCCGCGCTCCGGCGCGAGCACACCCTGGACGAGCCCGTCGGCCGGACGCCCCTGGGCCAGCGCGGCCAACGCCGCGTCCCTGTCCTCGCCCAGCACCACGGCCCGGTGTTCGTGAGCGTCCCGGGTGGCCGCCAGCGAGTACGCGATGTCGGCAGCGGGCAGCGGCTGCGTCCGCAGGTGCGCGAGCAGCCGTCCGGCCTGGGCCTGCAGCGCCGCCCGGGAGCGGCCGGACAGCACCCAGGGCAGCGGGCTCTGCGCGCCGGGCTCCGGCGGGTCGGCGGCCGGCTGAGGCTCCGGCGGGTCGGCGGCCGGCTCCGGGGCCTGCTCGATGATCACGTGGGCGTTCGTGCCGGAGATGCCGAACGCCGACACCCCGGCCCGGCGGGGCCGCCCGGTCTCAGGCCACGGCCGTGCCTCGACCAGCGGCGCCACCGCTGTGGAGGACCAGTCCACGTGCGGCGTGGGCTCCTCGATGTGCAGGCTCTGCGGAAGAACTCCGTGCCGCAGGGCCTGCACCATCTTGATGACGCCGGCGACCCCGGCCGCGGCCTGCGGGTGGCCGATGTTCGACTTCACCGATCCGACCCACAGCGGACGCTCGGCCGGGCGGGCCCGGCCGTAGGCGGCGAGCAGAGCGGAGGCTTCGATCGGGTCGCCCAGCCTGGTGCCGGTGCCATGGGCCTCGACGGCGTCGACGTCGGCGGGCGACAACCCGGCACGATCCAGCGCGGCACGGATCACCCGCTCCTGGGCCGGGCCGTTCGGGGCGCTCAACCCGTTGGACGCCCCGTCCTGATTGATCGCGCTGCCGCGGATCACCGCCAGCACCTCGTGACCGTTGCGTTCCGCGTCGGACAGCCGCTCCAGCACGATGACACCGACGCCCTCGGCCCAGGCCATGCCGTCGGCGGTGGCGGCGAAGGGCTTGCAGCGGCCGTCCGCGGCGAGCCCCTGCTGCCGGCTGAGCTCGATGAACCCGCGGTTGGTGGACAGCACGGCCACGCCACCGGCCAGGGCCAGCGTGCAGTCACCGGTCCGCAGCGCCTGCGCGGCCAGGTGGATCGACACCAGGGAGGACGAGCAGGCCGTGTCCACGGTGATCGCCGGGCCGTGCAACCCGAGCGTGTACGCGATCCGGCCCGAGGCCACACTCATCGCGTCGCCGGTGACCAGATAGCCGGACACCTCGTCGGCCACATCCTGGTCACGGGAGCCGTACCCCGTGTAGCAGGCACCGATGAACACCCCCGTGCGGCTGCCGCGCAGGGCCGACGCCCGGATCCCGGCCCGCTCCAGCGCCTCCCACGAGGTCTCCAGCAACTGCCGCTGCTGCGGGTCCATGCCCAGCGCCTCGCGCGGCGAGATGCCGAAGAACTCGGTGTCGAAGTCCGCCGCGTCGTGCACGAAGCCACCACGGCGGACGTACGTGCGTCCGGCCTTGCCCGGCTCCGGGTCGTACAGGGCGTCCAGGTCCCAGCCGCGGTCCTGTGGGGCGTCGGAGGTCACGTCGGCGCCCTCGGCCACCACCCGCCACAGGTCCTCGGGCGAACCGACGTCACCGGGATAGCGGCAGGCCATGCCGACCACCGCGATCGGCTCGCGGTCGCGTTCCTCGAGTTCTCGGACGCGACGGGTGGCCTGGCGCAGTTCGACGGTGGCCTGCTTCAGGACGTGGCGAACCCTGTCCTCGCTCATGAGATGCCAAACTCCTTGCTGAGTACGTCGAACACGTCCTCGTCGGCGGTGAGGTCGTCGTCGGGAGACACGTCGTCGAGGGTGCGCAGCAGAGCCCGTAGCCGGGCTGCCACCTCGATCCGGGTGGCCCCGCCGGGTTCGGCGGCGGTCACCGTGTCCCGCAGATGGTCCAGTTGCTGGAGAAGGTCCGCGTCGTCCTCTCCGATCAGCTCGGACAGCAGGTACTCGGCCAACCGGGCCGGGGCGGCGTGGTCGAACGCGACCGTGACCGGCAGCCGTAGCCCGGTCGCCGCGGTCAACCGGTTGCGCAGCTCGACCGCCGTCAGCGAGTCGAAACCGATGTCCTTGAACGCCTGATCCGCCCGGACGTTGTCGGGGGTGTCGTGACCGAGCACGGCGGCGGCCTCCGCCCGGACCAGGGCCAGGACCGTGCGGCGCCGGTCGTCGGCGGGCATCGGCGCCAGGCGCCGCCGCAGATCCGAGTCGGTCGTCTCCTCGGGCGAGCCGTCGATCGCCTGCACGGCCTCCGGGATCCCGGAGAGCAGCGGGCTCGGCCGCCGGGCGGTGAAGGTCGGGGCGAACCTGTCCCAGCGTACGTCCGCAATCGCGACGCAGGCATCGCCCTGGGCCGCAGCCTGCCGCATGGCCAGGACGTTGAGCTCCGGGGGCATCGGGGGCAGGCCGATGGCGTCGAGCTGTTCGCGCTGACCCGGGGCGGCTGCCATGCCCCGGCCGCCCCAGGAACCCCAGGCCACCGAGGTCGCTGCCAGGCCCCGGGCGCGGCGGTTTGCGGCCAGCGCGTCGAGGTGGGCGTTGGCGGCAGCGTAGGCACCCTGGCCGCCGGCGCCCCACACACTGGACATCGACGAGAACAGTACGAAGGCGTCGAGCGGCACGTCACTGAGCAGCTCGTCCAGGTGGGTCGCGCCGGCAGCCTTGGACGCCAGGGTCGCGGCGACGGCCTCGGGGGTCGTCTCGGCGATCGGCGCGTACTCGCCGATCCCGGCGGCGTGGACCACGGCGGTGAGCTCGCCCGGCAACCCGGCCAGCAGCGCCGTGAGCTCGTCGCGCTCGGAGACGTCGCAGGCGGCGATGTGCAGGCCCGCTCCGAGCTCGGCCCGCAGCTCGGCCGCGCCGGGGGCGTGCGGCCCCCGCCTGCTGGCCAGGACGACGTGTTCCGCCCCGCTGCGGACCAGCCATCGGGCGACGTTCGCCCCGGCCGCCCCGGTGCCGCCGGTGACCAGCACCGTGCCCCGGGGGCGCCATTCGCCGGGGGCACGGTCGGTGGGCAGCGGGGCCCGGCGCAGCCGCCGGACGAAGGTGCCACCGGGCCGGACCGCCACCTGATCCTCGGTGCCGCACAGGGCCGCCACGAGCCGTGCGGCCGCGGTGTCGTCGACGGTGGCGGGAAGGTCGACGAGGCCGCCCCACCGGTCCGGGTGCTCCAGGCCGACGACCCGGCCGAGGCCCCAGATCTGCGCCTGCCCCGGCCTGGTCTCGGCCCCACGGGTCAAGCACCACAGTGGACTGCCGATGGCCAGATCACCCAACGCCTGGGCCAGCGTGAGAGTCGCGGCCAGCCCGTCGTCGAGAAAGGCGAGCGCCGAGACGACGATGTCCGCCTCCACGCCGGACAGAGCCGCCGCCACGGATCTGCGATCGGAACGGTCGCTGATCTCGCGGTCGACCACCCGTACGCCGTGGGACACGAGCCCGCGCCGGACGTCGCCGACGTCCGTTTCCGGGCCGGACACCAGCAGCACCGTGCCGGGGTTCGCCGGCGGGGTGTCGCTGCGCGCCTGCCACTCGACCCGGTAGCGCCACTGCTGTACGGCGGAACCCGCGTGCCACGACGACAGCTTCGGCAGGACGGCGTTCAGGGGCGTGTCCCCGTCCACGCCGAGCACCTCGGCCAGGTCGCCGCGTTCGACCGCTGCCCAGAGCCGCTCGTCCAGTCCGCCTCCCGTCGGCGGTGTCTCCTCAAGGAAGAACCGCCGGTGCTGGAAGGGGTAGGTGGGCAGCTCAGCGAGGGCGCCCGCGGTCGGCCAGGTCACGTTCACCCCGCGTACGTGCAGTTCGGCCGCGCTGGTGAGCATCCGGCCCGGTCCGTCGGTGTCGCGGTGCAGCGAACCGGTGGCGATCACCTCCCGGTCGAGGGCCTCGGCCGTCTGCTGGACCGCGACGGTCAAGACCGGATGCGGACTGACCTCGACGAACGTACCGAAACCCGCTTCGGTCAGGTGCTCGACCGCAGCCCGGAACCACACCGGCTGGCGCAGGTTGCGGATCCAGTAGCCGGTGTCCATGACCGGTCCGTCGATCCACTGCCGCTCGGTGGTGGAGTAGATCGGCACCTTCGGGGTCATCGGGGTGAGGGAGGCCAGCACCTCGGTCAGCTCCGCCCGCAGGCCCTCCACCTGACCGGAGTGGCCCGCGAAGTCCACGCCCGGAAGCTGCCAGCGCATCAGCTTGGCGCGCGACAGTGCCTTGTTGAGAGCGGCCAGCGACTCGGTATCACCGGTCACGCTCACGGTCGCCGGGCCGTTCACCGCGGCGATCCACAACCCGTCCTCCCAGCGGTCCGACAGCTCACGGATCTGCTCCTCGGGAGCGAGAACGGTCTGCATCGTGCCGCGCCCGCACAACGCCAGCAGCGCCCGGCTGCGCAACGCCACGATCCGGGCGGCGTCGTCCAGCGACAGCGCACCGGCGACGTATGCGGCGGCGATCTCGCCTTGCGAGTGCCCGACGACGGCGTCCGGCCGCACCCCAAACTGGTCCCACAGGGTCGTCAGCGCCGCCATCACGGCGAACAGCACGGGTTGCACCACGTCGACCCTGTCCATCGGCGGCGCCCCGTCGGCACCGGCGATCACGTCCAGCACCGACCAGCCCGTCAGCGCCCTGAGAACGTTGTCGCAGGCAGTGATCTCGTCGCGGAAGACCGCACTGGATTGCAGGAGATCGCGGCCCATGCCTGTCCACTGGGTGCCCTGGCCGGGGTAGACGAAGACGACGCGCCCGGTGCTGCCGGCGGCCGTGCCGTGGATGACGGGGCCTTTGCCGTTCCCGGTCGCGAGGATGGACAGGCCCTGCGCGAGGTCCGTCGAGTCGTTGCCGACGATCACCGCGCGGTGCTCGAATCTCGTCCTGGCGGCCAGCGTGTACGCGATGTCCGCCGGGTCCGCGTCGACGGTCTGCAGCCGGACGGCCTGGGCCCGCAGCGCCGCCTCGGACCGCGCCGACAGCACCCAGGCAACCGGGGCAGTCGGCGCCTGGCCGACGACGGCGGGCGGTTGCGTCAGGTCGGTGGGCGGCTGTTCGAGGATGAGGTGGGCGTTGGTGCCGGAGATGCCGAACGCGGAGACGGCGGCACGGCGAGGCCGGCCGGTGTCGGGCCAGGGTCTGTCGCCGGTCAGCAGCTCGATGCCGCCGGAGCTCCAGTCGACCTGCTCCGAGGGCGCGTCGATGTGCAGGCTCCGCGGCAGTGACCCGTGCCGCATCGCCAGCGCCATCTTGATGACACCGGCGACCCCCGCAGCGGCCTGGGTGTGCCCGATGTTGGACTTGATCGACCCGAGCAGCAGCGGTGTGCTGCGCTCGTGCCCGTACGTGGCCAGCAGGGCGGTGGCCTCGATGGGGTCGCCCAGCGTCGTGCCGGTGCCGTGCGCCTCGACGGCGTCGACGTCCGTGGTGCCGAGTCCGGCGTCCGCCAGCGCCTGCCGGATGACCTGCTGCTGGGCGAGGCCGTTGGGCGCGGTGAGCCCGTTGGACGCGCCGTCCTGGTTGACGGCCGAGCCACGGATCACCGCGTGGATCGGATGGCCGTTGCGGCGGGCGTCGGACAGCCGTTCCAGGACCAGCATGCCGGCGCCCTCGCCCAGCCCCACCCCGTCCGCCGCCGCCGCGAACGATTTGCACCTGCCGTCCGGTGCGAGGCCGCGCTGCCGGCTGAACTCCAGGAAGGCCGAGGGGGTGAACATCAGCGTGACACCACCGGCCAGGGCCAGGGAGCATTCGCCGCGGCGCAGCGACTGTGCGGCCAGGTGTGTCGCCGTCAGCGACGAGGAGCAGGCGGTGTCGACGCTGACCGCCGGCCCCTCGAGGCCGAGGGTGTACGACAACCGGCCCGACAGGACGGCGAAGGTGTTGACGGTGCCCAGGTAGCCTTCGAGCTCCGGGGGCGCCTCGTGCAGCCGGCTGGCGTAGTCCTGATAGGTGGCGCCGACGAACACGCCGGACCGGCTGCCGCGCAATGCGGCCGGGTCGATTCCCGCCCGTTCCAGGGCCTCCCAGGCGGTCTCCAGCGCCACCCGATGCTGCGGATCCGTGGCCAACGCCTCGCGGGGCGAGATGCCGAAGAACTCCGCATCGAACTCGGCGGCGTCGTGCAGGAACCCCCCTTCCCGCGCATAGGTCCGGCCGGTTCGGCTCGGGTCGGGGTCGTACAGGCCGGTCACGTCCCAGCCGCGGTCGGCGGGGAAGTCCGACACGGCGTCGACGCCGTCGGCTGCGATGCGCCAGAGTTGCTCGGGCGTGCTCGCGCCGCCGGGATAGCGGCAGGCCATGCCCACGATCGCGATCGGCTCACGGCCGGCCTGCTCAAGCTCGCGTATCCGGTCGCGGGCGCGGCGCAGGTCGGCCACGGCCCGGTTCAGGTAGTCGCGGAGCTTCTGTTCTTCAGGCAAGATGCGTTTACCTTCCGGCGGGTCACGGTGAGCCGAGTTCGCGGTCGAGGAGTTCGAACATCTCCGCGTTGCTGACGGAGCTGAGTTCGCCCGCGCCGGCCGGTTCGAGCCGGCGCAGCAGGGCGCGCACCCGCTCGGCCAGCGCGGCGCGGGACGCGTCGTCCAGCGCGTCGACGGACCGCTCCACCTCGGCGAGGTCGTCCCTGCGGTGGAACTCGCCGGCGATGTGGGTGGCGAGGTCGGCCGGCGTCGGAAAGTCGAACACCAGCGTGTTGGGCAGGCGCAGCCCGGTCGCCGCCCGCAGCCGCCTGCCGAGCGTGGTCACGGTCAGCGAGTCGAACCCGAGGTCACGAAACGTCCGGTCCTCCGGTACCGCCCCCGCGTGTCCCAGCACGGCCGCGACCTCCGTGCGGACCAGGTTGCGCAGCACCCGGTCGCGGTCCTCGTCCGGCATCGCGGCCAGCCGCTCACCCAGCGACCGGTCGGGCTCGGCCGTCGGGGCGACCGGTTCCTGCGGCCAGTACCGCGTGTGCTCGAACTGACGTGTCGGCCCGGGAGGCTCGGGGGTCTGCGCGGCCGGGGGCTGTTCGAGGATGAGGTGGGCGTTGGTGCCGGAGATGCCGAACGACGACACCCCCGCGCGACGGGGCCGGTCGTCTCCCGGCCACGGTACGGGCTCGGTGAGCAACTCCACCTGCCCCGCCGTCCAGGCCACCCGGGTCGACGGTTCGTCGACGTGCAGGGTCCGGGGCAGGACGCCGTGCCGCATGGCCTGCACCATCTTGATGACACCGGCGACGCCGGCCGCCGCCTGGGTGTGCCCGATGTTGGACTTGATCGATCCGAGGTACAGGGGAGTGGTGCGCTGCCGGCCGTACGTGGCGATCAGGGCCTCCGCCTCGATCGGATCTCCCAGTACGGTGCCCGTGGCGTGCGCCTCGACGGCGTCCACGTCGGCGGGGTTCAACCGGGCGTTGGCCAGGGCCTGCCGGATCAGATGCTGCTGGGCGAGGCCGTTGGGCGCGGTGAGCCCGTTGGACGCGCCGTCCTGGTTGACGGCCGAGCCACGGATGAGGGCGTGGACCGGATGGCCGTTGCGGCGGGCGTCGGACACCCGTTCCAGGACCAGGAAACCGATGCCCTCGGCCCAGGACGTGCCGTCGGCGGCGTCGGCGAACGACTTGATCCGGCCGTCGGCGGCGAGGCCCCGTTGCCGGCTGAATGCCACGAAGGGCTCGGGGGTGGCCATCACCGTGACACCACCGGCCAGCGCCAGGGGGCATTCACCGCGGCGCAGGGCCTGAGCGGCGAGGTGGATCGCGACCAGGGAGGAGGAGCAGGCCGTGTCGATGCTCAGCGCCGGGCCCTCAAGGCCGAAGGTGTAGGCCACGCGACCCGACAGCATGCTGCCGGTGGTGAGGTAGCCGGTCGCTTCGGGCTGCCGTTTGAGCAGGTCCGCGTAGTCGTTGCGGTCGGTACCGACGAAGACGCCGGTACGGCCGCCGCGCAACGACGCCGGATCGATGCCGGCCCGCTCGAACGCCTCCCAGGAGGTCTCCAGCGCCAGCCTCTGCTGCGGGTCCATGGTCAGCGCCTCGCGCGGGGGGATGCCGAAGAACTCCGCGTCGAAGCCCGCCACGTCGGTGAGGAAGCCACCGGAGCGGGTGTAGGAGGTGTACGGGTGGTCGGGGTCCGGGTCGTACAGCTCGTCGAGGTCCCAGCCGCGGTCGCCCGGAAAGTCGGAGATGACGTCGAGCCCTTCGGACACCACCCGCCAGAGGTCCTCGGGCGAGCCGATCCCGCCGGGGTAGCGGCAGCTCATCGCCACGACGGCGATGTCGTCCTCGTCGGCTCCGGCCTCGGCGGTCACCGGCTCGTCGGTGCCGCCGGGGTCGGCCAGATAGCGTGCCAGGGAGTTCGCCGTGGGGTGGCTGAACATGGCCGTCGCGGGCAGCGGGACCCCGGTCGCCTCGGTGAGCGTCTCCGCCAGCATCAGGATCGCGATGGAGTCGAAGCCGAGCTCCTTGAAGGCCGAGTCCGGGGGCATCTCCCCGGCGGACTCGTAGCCGAGGACCTCGGCCATCTCGGTCAGCACCAGGTCGAGCAGGTCTGTGCGGCCGGATGCAGACGCGGGGGCGGCAGTGCGGGTGACCGAGGCCGGGGATGCTTCGGCGGGCCGGGCGGGCGGCCGTACCTCGGAATCGAGCCAGAAACGACGGTGCTGGAAGGCATAGGTGGGCAGGGGCACGACGGCGCCGGGCAGCACCGCGTTCCAGTCGAGCTGCACGCCGCGGACATGCAGTTCGGCAAGGGCCGTGAGCAGCGATCCGGTCTCCGGGTGGTGCTTGGTTGCGACGGGGACGACCGTCGGCGAGCCCTGCGGCAGACCCGCGTGGACCATGGGGGACAGCACCCCCGAAGGGCCGATCTCCACGAAGTCGGTCACACCCTCGCGGTGCAGCCACTGGACGCCGTCGTGGAACCGCACCGTCTCCCGGGCGTGCCGCACCCAGTAGCCGGCGTCGAAGGTCCCGACGGGCTCGCCGGTCAGGGTGGACACGAACGGGATCTGCGGTGCCCGGTACGAGATGCGCTCGGCGACCGCACGGAACTCGGCGAGCATCGGCTCCATCCGCGCGGAGTGGAACGCGTGGCTGACGTTGAGCCGCTTGCACCTGTCCGGCAGCCGGCCGACCACGGCAGCGACCGCGTCCTCGTCGCCGGACAGCACGACCGCGCGGGGACCGTTGACGGCTGCGATGTCGGCGCCCTCGCACAGCAGCCGGCGAAGCTCCTGCTCCGAAGCCTCCACGGCCACCATGGCGCCACCGGGCGGCAGCGCCTGCATCAGCCGGCCGCGGGCCGTCACCAGCGTGGCCGCGTCCGGCAGGGAGAGCACGCCGGCCACGTGAGCGGCGGCCAGTTCGCCGATCGAGTGCCCGGCCACGAACTCCGGGAACACACCCCAGTGCTCCAGGAGCCGGAAGACCGCCACCTGGTAGGCGAACAGCGCCGGCTGGGTGTAGCGGGTCTGGTCGAGCAGTCCGGCGCCGTCGCCGGAGCCGGTCGCCGCGTCCCGGACTGCCGGGTCCAGGTAGCGGTAGACCTCGTCGTAGGCCGCGCGGAACACCTCGAACCGCTCGCTGAGCCCGCGGCCCATGCCCGGGCGCTGCGACCCCTGCCCGCTGAACAGCAGGGCCACTCTCCGCTCGGCGCTCGCGACGCCGCGCGCTGCCGGTTTCCCCTCCAGGCCGCGCAGCAGCGTGTCCCGGTCGGCGGCGAGCACGACCGTCCGGTGCTCAAGGGCGGCCCGGCTGGTGGCCAGCGACCGGGCGACGTCGTCCAGGCTCAGGTCCGGGTGGCCGCGTAGGTGGGTGGCCAGCCGGCGAGCCTGCTCCGGCAGCGCCGCTGTCGACCGGGCCGACAGCAGAAACGGCCGCAGCGGGCCGGTCTCGACGGCCGCGGTCTCGGAGCCGGTGGCCGAGGACTCACGGTTGCTGGCTGAGGGCTCGGGATCGGCGGCGGGGGGCTCCTCGACGATCACGTGGGCGTTGGTGCCGCTGGCGCCGAAGGCCGACACGCCGATCCGGCGCGGTGCGTCCCCACGTGGCCACGGCTTCGCTTCGGTGAGCAGTTCGACCGTGCCGGCCGACCAGTCCACATGCGGCGAAGGGGCGTCCACGTGCAGGGTCGCCGGGAGGCTCTCGTGCCGCAGGGCCAGCACGGATTTGATCACCCCGGCCACGCCGGCCGCCCCCTGGGTGTGCCCGATGTTCGATTTCAGCGAGCCGAGTTGCAGCGGGCTCCGCCTGTCCTGGCCGTACACCGCGAGCAACGCCTGTGCCTCGATCGGGTCGCCGAGCGTGGTGCCGGTGCCGTGCGCCTCGACCGCGCCGACGTCGGCGGGCGTGAGACCGCCGTCGCGCAGCGCCTGCCGGATCACCCGCTGCTGTGCGGGGCCGTTCGGCGCGGTCAGACCGTTGGACGCGCCGTCCTGGTTGACCGCGGAGCCTCGGACGACCGCGAGGACGCGGTGGCCGTTGCGATGCGCGTCCGACAGCCGTTCGAGCAGCAGGACGGCCGCGCCCTCACCCCAGCCCGTGCCGTCCGCTGCCGCCGCGAACGATTTGCAGCGGCCGTCGGCGGACAACCCCCGCTTGCGGCTGAACTCGACGAACACGCCCGGGGTCGCCATCACCGTCGCGCCGCCGGCCAGGGCCAGGGAGCATTCGCCGCGGCGCAGCGCCTGCGCCGCCAGATGCGCCGACACCAGCGAGGACGAACAGGCCGTGTCCACCGTGATCGCGGGTCCGGTCAGCCCGAGGAAATACGCTATGCGCCCGGAGGCCACGCTCGTGAACGAACCGGTGAGCGCGTAACCCTCGACCTGTCGCGGTGCCCTGTCCAGGCCGAGCAGGTAATCCTGGGAGATGATGCCGGCGAAGACACCGGTGTCGCTGTCCCGCAGCGTCGTCGGATCGATGCCGGCGCTCTCGACCGCTTCCCAGGCGGTCTCCAGCAGCAGGCGCTGCTGCGGGTCCATGCCCAGGGCCTCACGTGGCGCGATGCCGAAAAACTCCGCGTCGAATCCCGCCGCGTCCCGCAGGAAGTTGCCCCGCCGGGTGACTGACTTGCCCGACGCCGTCGGGTCGGTGTCGTACAGCTCCGGGTCCCATCCGCGGTCCACCGGGAAGTCGCCCACGGTGTCGACCCTGTCCGACACCACCTGCCACAGGTCGTCGGGTGACTCCACACCGCCCGGCAGCCGGCAGGCCATTCCCACGATCGCCACGGGTTCACCGGCGGCGGGCGAGGGGGCGGCCTGCCCCGGGTGCGGGTCCTGCGGGGCCGCCGGCCCACCGGCGAGCCCGGCGAGAAAGTGCGCCAGCGCCTGGGGGTGCGGGTAGTCGAAGAGCACCGTGGCGCGCAGCGTCAGGCCCAGCTCCGCACCCAGTTCCGCACGGAATTGAGCCGCCCGATCACGGTAGACGCCCATCCGCCGGAAGGGGACCATCGCGCCGAACGCGTCCGATCCGACAAGGCGCCGCATCGTGTCCATGGCGAAGCGATGACGTTCCGGACTCGACATCCGCCTCAATCGATCCTGCGCGGACCCGTCGTGATCGTTCATGCAGTCACAAACCTTCGTCATGAGTCGCCCGAAGCATGCGGTCAGAGATTGCATCGCAGCGTGACCGCGAGGCAATGGATTCCCCGCCGGGGACACCGGGTGTGTACCGGGGCGCCAGGTTGTGTTCCCGCCAGGGCTCCGATATTGAATGCATTCGACGCTGTGGCTACAATCCCGCGCGGCCCGGCTGTGCTGTCGCCGATGCGTGACTGTCCCTGATGTGTGGCGGGCCGCAACGCCGCCTTCGCGCTGGGCCCGCGTCGCGTCGATCGTCCCTATCGGAAGTCATGAACGACCACTGTGGCCTTCATCTCTTTTGCGGGCCACAGTGGCCGTTCTCATCTTTGCGGCGCGCCGACGTGGGTCACTCGCGAGAAGTGTGCACTTGACTGTCGAGAGTATCCTCAGCCTGTGCATGATCTCGGCAACGGTTTGCGGCGAGCGGCGATGGCCGCAGTCTTCGCCGTGTCAGTCGCCGGTGCGGAGATCATAAAAGAAATTGTCGGCTTTTCCGAACGCCCGGGACCGCTCCAGGCAACTCTGGCCGTTTGCGTCGGTGCTGTCAGTGGTGCGCTGGGATGGTTCACTGCTCCGCAGCTTCAAGGAAAACTCTCCTGCAACAGCTACACGTCGAACTGCCATATGGCAGATCAGCATTACCCCCGCTAGCCGCCGGCCTTGTGCGGGGAGCTGCAACTGATCCGTAGTGCATTGTGGTATCCCGAGTTCTGGGCTGAGCTCGCCAAAGCATTTACGTCGTAATCACGACAACGTGCCGCCCAGGTTTGCTCGGTCCGTCAGAGCACAGTGGAATATCCTGTCCTGTCATCACTCCTTGTTCAAGGATAATCACCTTGGGGGCATGCGGGTTGATAGCCACGACCACCCTGGCCGCACTGAACCTTTTTCAACCTGGCATCGAGCCCGTCGGTTACCCGCCGTCGACCAGCGGCGGCACCTGCCGGCCTCGCCACGGTGAAAAAGGTTCACTGACCGGCGACATCCGATCCACGCGATCACCGCGCACTACGGGGGTGACCGCGGCGACCCCAGGACCCCAACCCGGCCCGGTTGGTGCTGCACGGGGCCAGCGGACCGTGACAGTGAACGGTCGCCGTCCGTCCCTGACGCAAGCGGACAAGCGCTCCGGTGAACGGTGTGCGTTCGACTGCGGACAGCCAGTCGGCAATCGACGACGGCATCGCTCCGGTGCCCTCACACGTACGGAACTCGGTGTCACCGACGGCCACCCGGTAGGCATCGTCCACCAGCACCATTCGCGGCGAGTCAGGCGGCGTGCGGATGCCCGGTTCCGGTTCCCGGCGGCGGGGGCCGCCGGATTCACTGTCTTTGCCGCACGAGCCGCTGACGCCGTGCGTGACCAGTTGCCAACCTTCCCCAGATCACGTGCGTTCCCGGGCGTCCCCGCACGGGCTGCGAGCACCGGACAGAAAAATAAGGGGAGCGCGGAATGCCGACGCTGCGCGGCGGCGCACGACCGGGCGGCGCGCCGGCACTGCCGATGCACCGACTGCGCTCTGACGACACGCTGCGAGCACCGCATACGTCGACGATCAAAATTCGGTCTTGAGGGCACGGTCAATTACGTGCCGGTTCCGCTGCTCCATCGGCCGCAGCGGCCGTTCGTCCGGCACGACGGCACTTTGGCCCGGGGTTCCGGCCGCGCCTCACCGGCGCTACGACACATCAAGAAGTGATTCAAGGCCGTCATTCCTATTCCGTCGAGCCCGGGGCGTCGCGCGTCAGGCGCCGCCCCCGTCCGATCTCGTGGAGAGCAACATGGCAACGACCTGCGTGGACACCGCTATCACGAAGGCGCCCGGAACATCGCCGGGAGCGATCGGACTGTCCATTCTGGCGTCACCCGCCGCCGCCGACACCAGGCTGGCCACCGCGATGGAGAGCTTTCTCACCTCGGTCCCGGAGATCCGCCTGACCCAGGAAGGCGGTGCCGACTGCGACGTGGTCCTGGTTCTGGCTCGCTCGCTCACCAGCGAGGTCCTGGGCGAGATGTCGGCCCTGGCGTCGGCCGCGGAGAACCCGGAGCAGTGCATGGTGCTGGTCACCGCGCCGATCCGGGAGCACCACCTGGCCCGGGCGATCGCGTGCGGGGTGGTCAGCATCCTGCCGCGCCACGCCATCACGCCGCGCACGATGGCCCAGGCTGTGCTGGCCAGTTACTGCGGACGCTCGATCCTCTCCGACCACGTGACCCGCTGGCTGATCGACGGGGCCCGGGCCAACTACGCCCTGATGCGCTCCGAGTTCGGGCTGATGCCCGGCGGGCTCACCGTGCGCGAAACCGAGGTGCTCAGGCTGCTGTCCGAGGGGGAGGACACCGCCGAGATCGCGGAACGCCTGCACTATTCGGAGCGGACGATCAAGAAGATCATCCAGGACCTGACGTCACGGCTGAACCTGCGCAACCGGGCGCATGCCGTCTCCTACGCGTTGCGCGCCGGAGCGATCTGACCGTCATCACTGAACCTTGTCACCGTGGCGAGGCCGCCGATGCCACCGCTGGTCGCCGGCGCGCAACCGACGGGCTCGATGCCAGGTTGAAAGGGTTCACTGTCCACTCAGGCGCTCGACAACCGCGGCCAGCTCGCCGACCGTGGGCGCCTCGAACACCGCTTCCAGCGACGGGGCCACGCCGAACGTCTCGTCGAGCAGGGTAGTCAGCCGCATCGCGGTCAGGGAGTCACCGCCCTGCTCGAAGAAGTGCGGATCGTCAAGCTGGTCGTCGCAGCCGAGAACCTGCTGGAACAGATCCCGCACGGTGTCGCGCACCGAGCCGGCAGAGGGCGCCGGAGCTTCACCCGCCAGAGCCGGCCGGGACGCCGGGGCCGGGTCGCGCCGTGGGAACACCAGATGGGTGCGGCGTTGGAAGGCGTACGTCGGCAGGGTCACCCGCGGCGTCGCCTCCTCCGGGTGCCAGGCCCGCCAATCCACCGGCACCCCGGCCTGCCACAGGTGCCCGGTGGTGTTGAGCAGGGCCGCGAACTCGTCACCGGCCTTGGTCACGTCGCCCAGTGAGGGCAGCGCCCGGCGCCGTGACTCCTTGGGCCGCAGGGTGGCCAGCGAGCTGAGCGTCTGGCCCGGTCCCGTCTCGAGCAGGACGCCGTCGGGGGTCGTGGCCAGCAGAGTTCGCAGCGCGGGTTCGAACAACACCGGGCTGCTGAGCTGCCCCGCCCAGAAACCGGGGTCGGTGGCCTGCTCGTCGGTGATCCAGTCGCCGGAGATGGTCGAGACGAAGGCGATGGACGGCGCCCGCAGCGCGACACCGCTCAGGTGATCGCGAACCTTGCCCACCGCGGGTTCCATCAGCGGGGTGTGAAAGGCGTGGCCGGCGGCGACCGGACGGCTGTGCACACCGCCGCTGGCCAGCCGCTCGCCGAGCTCGGCGACGAGTTCGGAGGTGCCGGCCACAACGCACTGCTGCGGCCCGTTGACAGCGGCCAGGGCGAGGGTCTGGCCGTTGACGAGATCCCGGACCTGCTCCTCGGGCAGCGACACCGCCAGCATCGCGCCCGGTGGCATCTCGGCCAGCACGGACGCCCGCACCCCGATCGCCGTGGCGGCGTCACTCAGGGTGAGCACCCCGGCCAGGCAGGCGGCCACGAGTTCGCCGAGGCTGTGACCGATCATCGCACCGGGCATCACCCCCCGGTCCATCCAGGTGCGCGCCAGCGCGTAGTCGATCGCGAACAGGGCGGGCTGGGAGACCTCGACGCGCTCCAGCTCGCGGGCGGCCCGGCCCGTGTCATCGCCGTACAGCAGGTCGCGCAGATCCCGGCCGAGCACCGGGCGCAGCAGGTCGCAGCATTCGTCCAGCACGGCGCGGAAGCCGGGCACCTCGTCGTACAACTGCCGGGTCATGCCGGGCCGCTGCGACCCCTGCCCGGGCAGCAGGAAGGTGACGCTCGGGTTCCCCGCGGGTGCCGTGGACAGCCGGAATTTGGGCTCGGCGTCCGGGTCGCGGCGCGACCGGACCAGGTGGCCTCGGTGAGCGAACGGGTGCCGTCCGCTCTGCAACGTCCAGGCGACCTCGTCGAGCCGCTGGTCCGGCCGGGCGCGCAGGTGCTCAAGCAGAGTGCCGGCCATCGCGGCGAGCGCCCCGGGGCTACGGGCGGACAGCACGAGCACCTCGGCCCGTGCCGGTGCCGTCGTGCGCTCCGGACGCGGGGGAGCCTCTTCGAGCACCACGTGGGCGTTCACCCCGCCGACACCGAACGAGCTCACCCCGGCGCGGCGCGGCCCGCCCGGTGACTCCCAGTCTCGGCTCGCGGTAGGCACCACGAACGGGGTGGCCGCGAAGTCGATCTCCGGGTTCGGCGCGTCGAATCCCAGGCTCGGCGCGATCCGGCGGTGGCGCAGCATCATGACCGCCTTGATCAGGCCGGCCGCCCCCGCCGCGGTATCGGTGTGCCCGATGGTGGTCTTGACCGAACCGATCGGTACGCTGCCCGGCGCCAGCCCGCAGCCCGCGAACACCTCGGCCAGCGCCGCGATCTCGATCGGGTCGCCGACCGGGGTGCCCGTGCCGTGCGCCTCAAGGTAGCCGATGCTGGCCGGTTCCACGTCCGCGACGTCGTGCGCGGCGCGGATCACCTCGGCCTGGCCCTGCACACTCGGAGCGGTGAACCCGGCCCGGCGCCGTCCGTCGTTGTTGACGGCGCTGCCGCGGACGACCGCGAGGATCGGGTCGCCGTCGTCGATCGCGTCCGCCAACCGGCGCAGTACCACCACGCCGGCGCCGTCGCCCGCGACGATGCCGGCGGCTCCGGTGGCGAACGCGCGGCACCGCCCGTCCGGAGACATCACGCCGTTTTCCTGGTACCAATAGCCGCGCCGGGGCACCTGCACGGTGACGCCACCGGCCAACGCGGTGTCGCAGTCGCCCGCGAGCAGGGCCCGGCTCGCCTCGTGCACGGCGACCAGCGAGGTGGAGCAGACCGTCATGACGGCCACCGCCGGCCCGGTCAGCCCGAGCTTGTAGGCCACCCGCGAGCACAGATGCTCCGGTTCGTTGGCCAGCCGGACGGCGAAGTCGTCGAGGCCGGGGAACAGGTCGGGACGGCTCCGGACGACGTCGTCGTAGCCGTTGCGGCCCGCACCACCGTAGATCCCGACCGTCCCGGGCACGTTCGCCGGGTCGTAGCCGGCCCGTTCCAGAGCCTCCCAGGAACACTCGAGGAACAACCGGTGCGCGGGGTTGAGCATGTCGGCGTCGCGGCTGGTGTACCCGAAGAACGGGGCGTCGAACTCGCCCATACCCTCGACGACACCGTGCCGGTTGACGTACCGCGGGTCCACCGGACGGGGTGTGCCGCCGGACCACCGCTCAAGCTCCTCGTCGGTGAATGGGCGGACGGCGTCGACACCAGCCTCGACGCCGGCCCAGAACTGCTCAGGGGTGTCGCCGCCGGGGAAACGGCACGCCATCGCGACGATCGCGATGCTCGCGGGGTGTGCTACCGGATCAGTCAACGTTCGCTCCTTCTGCCGCGGCGCGTTCGTCGAGCACCGCGGCAAGGGACCCTACGGTCGGGTGGCTGAACAGGCGGATCAGTGGGACGTCGTAACCCCGCCGGTGCAGCAGGGCGCGCACCCGTATCAGTGCGTGCGAGGTGCCGCCGAGCTCGAAGAACGACTGGCCCGCGATGACCGGGCGTCCCAGGACCTGTTGCCACACGTCGACAACGAGGTCCACGGCGGCGTCCGAGGCCTCCTCCGGGACCTCGGCGGCGGGCTCGGCGATGACAACCGGCGCCGGTGCGAACGGCGAGCCGTACTCCTCCAGCGGTCGGCCCGGTTGCTCCACCAGGTCGGTCACGATGTGCCGCAGCCAGTCGGAGAGTTTCGCGGCGGTCGCCACCTCGTAGCGGTCGGCGCTGAGCTCCAACCGGCAGCGCAACCCCGCGTGGGTGCGGATCAGCTCCACGGTCACGTCGGTGCGCGCCCGCGTGGGCACCCCGGCGGGCAGGGGAAGCTCGGTGGCGGCGGCGTCCCCGAGGCGCAGCGCCGGCCGCTCCCTTTCGTCCAGGTGGGTGACGATGACCCGGAACAGCGGATGGTCGCCGTCCTTGCGGGACAGGTCCAGCCGCGCCAGAACGGCGTCGAACGGCGTCGTGCCCAATTCCAGCAGCTCGGCCAGGCCGGTCCGGATCTGCCGGACCAACTCCTCGACCGTCGCCGCCCGGGTCAGGTCGACACGTACCGGTGCCGTGCCGGCCAGCATCCCGACCACCTCACCGTCGCCCTCGCCTCGGCCGGAGGTGGTGACACCCACCGTGACGTCGTCCACCCCGGCGCTGCGGCCGACCATCAGATGCACGCACGCCAGCAACAGGGTGAAGGTCGTCGTCCGGTACGCCGCGGCGAGCGCGTCCAACCGGGCCATCATGTCGTGGGAGAGCCCGAACGCCGTGCCCAGGCCCCGATAGCTCGGCTCCGCCGGTCGCGGCCGGTCGGGTGGCGGCGAGACCGGTACCCGTCCGGGGGTCAGGCGGTCCCGCCACCGGTGAACGACGGCGCGCGCGCGATCAGATTCCAGTTCCTCCGACTGCGCGCGCCACCAGGTCTGGAATCCCGGCGCCGGCCTGGGCGGGGTGACGCCTGGGCGGTAGGCCGCTGCCAGATCCGCCAGGACGACGCCGAGGCTCGTGCCGTCGCACAGCAGGTGGTGGGCCCGTAGCGCGAGCTGCTGCCGCGATGTGCCCACACCCGTGAGGACGGCCAGGCGCAGCGCGGGCGGGGTCGCCGGATCCAAGCGCTCGGTGAAGAAACGCACCAGGGCGGCCTTGCCGGACAACACTTCGACGGCCACCGGCACGTCGGGCAGAACCCGTTGCCAGGGCTGTCCCTCGGTGGTGACGACTGCGGTGCGCAGGGCCTCGTGGCGGTCGACGACCGAACCCAGCGCGGCGTTCAGGGCGCCGATGTCCAGCGGGCCGTCCAGCGTCCACAACCGGTTGATGGTGAACGGCGAGTCGGCGCCGGCGAGTTCGTCGGCCACCCAGATCGCTAGCTGCGCCGGGGAGAGCTGGTTGAAGCCGGTCATCGTCACGGCATCGCTCCGGGTCGGCCCTCCGCCGTGGCCTGCCGGGTCAGCAGCGACCTGATGGACGCGAGAAGAGGGGCCGCGCCGTCCTCGGCGAAGAAGAAGTGCCCGCCCGGATGCAGCCGCAGGTCGAACTCACCACCGGCGAACTCCTGCCAGGTGGCGAGATGGCTCGGGAGGACCTGCGGATCGTCTCGCCCACCGTGGACCTGCAGGGCGACGGAGAGCTGGTCGCGCCGCGCGGGACGGTATTCGGCTTCGAGCAGGAAGTCGGCCCGCAACGCGGCGATGACCATGCGCCGCACGGTGGGGTCGTCGAGCAACTCGACGGGGGTGCCGCCGGCCTCCCGGATGAATTGCAGCAACCGGTCGTCACCGGCCGACCGCGAGTCGAAGCCGGTGGTGCTGTGGCCAGGTGCGGTGTGCGCGGCCATGACCACGCCGACCAGATCCACGTCTGCACGGTCCTGAAGCCGCCGGGCGACCTCGTAGGCGATCAGCGATCCGAGGCTGTGCCCGAACAACACCAGCGGCATCCGACCGCCGTCGCACAGCACCTCGGCCAGGGCATCGGCGTACGGCTCCATGCGAGTCAGCGGTGGCTCGCTGAACCTCTGCCCGCGGCCGGGTGGTACGACCCCGCACACCTCGACGTCGGGGGCGAGCGCCTCGGCCCAGGCGTGGAAGATCGGGGCCGACCCACCGGCACCGGCCAGGCACACCAGCCGCGCCACCGGCCGGTCCGACGTCGGAAACCGGAGCAGCCACTTGTCCGGCCCGCTACTCAGCAACGGTCACCACCGGCCGTGATGGATTCTCCGACCTGCACTGTCACCTTGAGCCACCCCTCGATCGCCGTCGATCCGCCCGTCGCCCCAAGGTGCTCATCGGTTGCCGCCGCTGTCGAGGAGGAAGGGGCGTTGATGACCAGAAGGGCCGAATCGAATGTCAGCCAGGGCCGCGCCCGCGATCCTTACGTGGGCTCCCTCGCCCGCCAGGTCCACGTCCCGTAGATTGCGAGCGTCCCACCAGCCGACGACCCTCCAGGGGGCGGATCTGATGCGATTGGCAAACCTGGCCGGACGAGCCGTGCTGCTGGTGGACGGGGGTGCCGTGGATGTGGCCGAGCTGACCGACGGCAAGTACGGGCCGGCGCCCCGCGACGTCCTCGACCGCTGGACGCAGTTCCGCGCCGAGGTCACCGGCGTCGAGGGAGCCGACCGGATCCCGTACGCGACAGGGGATCTGGGTGCTCCGGTGCCGGAGCCGCGGCAGGTCTTCGCGGTCGGCCTGAACTATGCCGACCACGTCGCCGCGGCCCGGGTGCCGACGCCGGAGTTCCCGATGATCTTCACCAAGTTTCCGAGTTCGCTGGGCGGCCCGGCCACGCCGGTTGCGCTGCCGTCGGCCGTCGTGGACTACGAAGCCGAGTTGGTCGCGGTGATCGGCAGGGAGGCGAGCCGGGTGTCCGAGTCGGAGGCGTGGTCGCACGTCGCCGGGCTGACCGTCGGCCAGGATCTCTCCGAGCGGTCGGTGCAGGGGCGCGGTCCGGCCCCGCAGTACTCGATGGGCAAGTCGTTCGCCGGTTTCTCGCCGACCGGCCCGGCCGTGGTCACGCTGGACGAGATCGGCGACCGGGACGACCTGGCCCTTCGCGGCTGGATCGGCGATGAGGTGTTGCAGGAGAGCCGCACCAAGGAGCTGATCCGTTCGGTGCCGGCACTGATCGCGTACATCTCTGGCATCTGCCGGTTGTTCGCGGGTGACCTGATCTTCACGGGTAGCCCGGCCGGCGTCGGGATGGGCCGCAAGCCGCAGCGTTTCCTGCGACCGGGGGAGACGCTGATGACCGAGATCGAGGGTCTCGGCCGACTCGAAATCCCGCTCGTCGACGGGAGTCTGTGATCTCGCCGCGGCGCGCGACATCCAGCAGGACGAGGAGCCGAGATGGACTTCAGCCTGTTCTACTTCGCCAACGACAGCGCATCCGGGGCCGGTGACCGCTACCGGCTGTTGATCGAGGGCGCCAAGTTCGCCGACGCGAACGGACTGGCCGCGGTGTGGACACCCGAGCGGCACTTCCACCCGTTCGGCGGGCTCTACCCCAACCCGGCGGTGACCTCGGCCGCGATCGCCACCGTCACCGAACGGATCCAGATCCGGGCCGGTAGCGTGGTGGCACCCTTGCACAACCCGCTGCGCATCGCCGAAGAGTGGTCCATGGTGGACAACCTCTCCGGCGGCCGGGCCGGGGTGTCGTTCGCCTCGGGCTGGCACACGACCGACTTCGCGCTCAAGCCGGAGACGTACCCGGACCGGCGTGAGGTGATGCTCGAGAACCTCGAACAGGTACGTCGGCTGTGGCGCGGCGAGACGATCGAGGTGGTCGACGGAACCGGAGGCCTGACGCAGGTCGGCGTCTACCCGCCGCCCGTCCGGCCGGAGATGCCGGTCTGGGTCACCAGCGCGGGTGGCGTCGAGACCTTCCGTAACGCCGGCCGGCACGGCGCCGGCCTGCTGACGCACGTGCTCGGGCAGGACCTGGACTCCCTGACCGTGAAGATCAAGGCGTACCGCCAGGCGTGTGACGGGCCCGGTCACGTCGTGCTGATGGTGCACACGTATCTCAACGACGATGAAGCGATGGCCAAGGACCTCGTTCGCGAGCCCTTGAGCACCTACATCCGCAGCTCTTTGCAGTTGCTGTTGGGCACGAGGCCCGGCGGGGCCGCCGCCGTCGACCCCAGTCAACTGTCCGAACAGGACAGAGATTTCCTCGTCGGTCGCTCGTTCGACCGCTACTTCCAGGACGGCGGCCTGCTCGGCTCGGTGGACAAGGCCGCCCGCCTCGTCGAACGGTTCGCCGAGGCCGGCGTCGACGAGGTCGCCTGCCTGATCGACTTCGGCCTGCCCACCGCGACCGTGCTGGCCGGACTGGCGCTGATCAAGGATCTCTCCGACCGGAGCCGCTGACCCGGCCGGTATCGCCGGACCGTCACCGCCCGCTCAGCAGCTTGACGACCGGGGCGAACGCCGCCGCGAACTGGCCCGGCACGCTCAGATAGGAGAAACCGTAGCGACGCCGGTGCTCGACCAGGTCGTCCGCGATCTGGTCGACGGTTCCGATCAGTAGCGTCGGAAGGCAGAGCAGGTCGTCGACGCCCAGGTGAGGAAAGCGGTGGTGCAGGGCCTGCGCCGCGGTCCGACGGTCGCCGGTGACGAGCACCTTCTGCACCATCAGGTTGCGTTCGAGCTCCGCCGCGCGGCCCTGGGTGTTCGTCGCCAGCCGTACCCGCTCGGCCAGCTCGCCGGGCCCGAGCAGGGACTGCCGGCCGGGCGTACCCAGCGGTTGCGGGGCCGCGCCGCTGAACGCCAGGATGTCGCCGTGCTGCGCGGCCACCCCCAGCACGCGCAGGCCACCCCCGCCCACCAGGATCTCCGGCCGGCCCGCTCCGCTGCCGGCCAGTGCCGCGGCCGTGTCGGCGAGCCGGGTCACCCGCTCGCCGAACGGGGGGCGAGGCACGCCCGCCCGTACGAAATCGGCCTTGTCGTAGCCGGCGCCGAGGCCCGCTTCCAGTCGGCCGCCGCTCAACCGGTGTGCGGTCAGGACGTCGCGGGCCGTCAACCCCGGTGGATGCAGCGCGGTGTTCAGGACGTACGTACCCAGCCGTACGCGTTCGGTCACCGCGGCGGCGGCGGTCAGGGCGAGCAGAGGCGCGTGGCCGGATACGTGATCGGCGACGTTGATGGTGTCGTAGCCGAGCTGTTCCACCAGTCTGCACCGCTGCTGCCAGACGCCCCGGTCGTCGGTGCCGGCCAGGATGGCGCCGAATCGGAACGGCTTCGTCAGGGCGCACTCCCTCACTGCTCCGCCACCCGCCGGGCTGCGGTTGCCGCCTGTTCGGCCACGCTGGGGCAGCGGAAGACGTCCTCGACGGACAGCATGATCCCGGCCGCCCGTGCGAGCTGGACAGCCCGGATGCTCATCAGCGATTCGGCACCGAGGGTGAAGACGTCGTCCTCGGCGCCGGGCTCGCGGCCCAGCAGAGCACCCCAGATGCCGGCCAGGGCACACTCCGTGGAGCCCTCGGGCGCCCGCCCCTTCGCCACGGCCGGAGGCCGTACAGGCGGGAGCGCGGAGATGTCGGTCTTGCCGCTGCGGGTCAGCGGCACGGCGGGCACCACAGCGATCCCCACCGGCACGAGATAGCGGGGCAGCCAGGCGCGGGCGTGATCCAGCACCGCCCGCTCCAGGTCCGCGTCGTCGCCTGCCGGGACGACGTACGCCACAACCCCCGTCTCGGCCACGGTCACCACGGCTTCGCGTACCCCGGGATGGCGGCGCAGGACACCCACGACCTCATCCGGTTCGACCCTGATCCCGCGCACCTTGAGCTGGCGGTCGTTGCGACCCAGATACTCCAGCGCCGCGTCGGCCCGCCACCGGACCACGTCACCGGTACGGTAGAGCCGCTCACCCGTCGCGAACGGGTGCGGCACGAAACGATCGGCGGTCAGGTCCGGGCGGCCCAGATAGCCGCGCGCCAGGGCCACCCCGCCGAGCAGGAGCTCACCAGCGACACCCACCGGTACGGGCTGCAGCCGCTCGTCGAGCACATAGATCTCGGCTCCCGGCATCGGACGGCCGATGGGTACCGGCGAGCTCCGGTCGCCCGGACGGCACTCCCATTCGGTGACCGCGATGGACGCCTCGGTCGGGCCGTAGCAGTTGACCAGCCGCGCCCACGGCAGCACCCGCAGGAATTCGTCGCGCAGATCGGTGGTGAGCGCCTGACCGAAGCACAGCACCCGGCGCAGGCTGCGGCACCGCCGGGCCGCCGGCTCCGCCAGGAACGCCTCCAGCAGCGGCGGGACAAAGGTGGCGGTGGTGACGCCGGTGCGTTCGATCAGGTCCGCCAGATGAGCCGTGTCCCGGTGGTCACCGGGCCGGGCCGGCACGACCGCGGCACCCACGACCAGCGGTAGCAGCAGCTCCTCCACCGAGACGTCGAACGTGTACGGCGTCCTGTACAGCGCCCGGTCCTGCGCGGTCAGCCCCTGACTGCGCCGCAGGTGCGTGATCCGGTTCGCCAGTCCACGGTGCGGGACGGCCACGGGCTTGGGCGTGCCCGTCGATCCCGAGGTGTGCAGGACGTACGCGAGATCGCCGGGCGTGACCTCGGGCGGCTCCGGCAGGGCGGGATCGTCGTCGGCGGCACCGGGGTCGAGCACTGTGACGCCGGCCTGCCGCAGCGGCCCAGCGTGCCGTTCGTCGGCCAGGACGAGCATCGCGCCCGCGTGCTCGATCATCGCGGTCAGCCGGTTCGCCGGGTCGTCGGTGGCCAGTGGCATGAACGCCGCACCCGCCCGCATGACGGCCAGGATCGCCACGACGAGGTCCGTGCCGCGGGGCAGGCACAGGGCGACCGGTCCGCGTCCGGCGCCGCGGGCCACCAGCGTCGCGGCCAGCCGGTCGGCACGGTGGATCAGATCGGCGTACGAGACGGTCTCGCCGTTGGTGACGACCGCCACGGCCCCGGGGGCAAGGGCCGCCTGACGCCAGATCCACTCGTGGACGGGTCCCTGCCACGGGTAGGCCGGCCCCGATCGGCTCCACTGCCGCAGGATGACGGCGCGTTCCTCACGACTCAGCAGCTCCAGCTCCGGAACTCGCACGTCCGGGTCTGCGACGACGGCGGCCAGGACGCGCTGGAACTGCCCGGCGAGCCGGCGTACGTCCTCACTCGCGAACAGCTCGGTGCGGTAGCGGAAGTAGGCGACCGCAGCGTCGCCCTCCGCTCGCACGTCCAGCCGCATGTCGGTGTAGGTGTCGGGCTGCCCGGCGGGCAGGATCTCGACCGCCACGCCGTCGATCGCGGGCCGGGGCAGCGGTGGCTCGAGCGCGAACGTGGTCTGGAACAGCGGGTCGTAGCTGGTGGCGCGGGTCAGCCGGACCTCGTTGAGGATCGTCTCAAGAGGCACCTGCTGGTGGGTGATGGCGTCCAGAGTGGTGCGCCGCACCCGGCCTAGCAACTCGCGGTAGGACGGCTCACCGCTCAGATCGATGCGCAGCGGCAGCGTGTTGACGAACATGCCGATCAGCGGTTCGAGCTCGTGACGGCCCCGGCCCGCGGCCGGTGAGCCGATCACCACGTCGTCGGCGCCGGTCAGCCGGGACAGCAGGGCCGCGTACGCCGCCAGCAGCGCCATGTACGCGGTCACGTTGTGCTCCCGCGCGACCCGCAGCAGCCCCGTCCAGACCAGCGGGTCGATCGGGGCGACTCGGGTGTCCGCCGCGTGGCCCTGCACGGCCGGCCGGCTCCGGCTCGACGGCAGCTCGAGCAGTTCCGGAGCTCCGGTGAGGGTTTCCCGCCAGTGCTGCAGCGATTTCTGCAGCCGCGCATCGTCGAGCAGGTCCCGTTCGGCCTGGGCGTGGTCGGCGAACTGCATCGGCAGCGCGGGGAGCGGGGCGGCGTCGCGGGGATACCGGGCCGACAACTCGGCGAACAGAATGCCGATCGACTGCCCGTCACAGACGATGTGGTGGCACGTGAGGCACAGCACGTGATCGTCGTCGGCCAGCCGGCCCAGGACGACCCGCACCAGCGGCGCCCGGTCCAGATGGAAGGGCTTCGCCGCCTCCGCGTCCGCCAGGTCCACCGCCGCCGCCTCACGGTCGGATTCCGGTACGCCCGTCAGGTCGACGACGGGCAACTCGGCCTCGCCGGCCGGCGCGATCCGCTGGTAGAGGTCGCCGTCGACGAGCTCGAAGGTCGTACGCAGACTTTCGTGCCGCCCGATCGTCTCGGTCAGGGCCCGGCGCAGCTCCGCGACGTCGAGCGGGCCGCGCAGCCGCAGCGGGAGGGCGACATGGTAGGCCGTGCTGGCGGGGGAGAGCTCGTCCAGGAACCACAGCCGGCGCTGGGCCTGCGAGGCCGGACGCAGCCGGGCGTCCGCGGTGGTCGGCTCCGGGGTGTCGGCGCCGGGGAAACGGCACGCCATCGCGACGATCGCGGGGTGCGCTATCGGATCGGTCAACGTTCGCTCCTTCTGCCGCGGGCCGTGCGCAGGGACGCCAGCCGTCGCAGGCCGGCTTCGGACTCCCGCGCCGGGGTGGGGGCGGGTTCGTGCCGTCCGGGCGCGGCCTGGCCGAGGTGACGGGCCAGCGCGCGTACGGTCGGGTGCTCGTAGAGGGTGACGATCGGCACGGGGCGGCCCAGGTCGCGCGCCAGCCGGTCGCGGATGGTCATCAGTTGCAGGGAGTGCCCGCCGAGGTCGAAGAAGTTGTCGTCGCTGGTGATCGCGTCGTGGCCCAGCACCTCGGCCCACACCGCGGCGACAAGCATCTCCATCGGGTTCTGCGGGAGGGTGCGGACGTCCCGGTGGCCAGCGAGCTCGGTCGCGTCGCGGCGCAGGGCGGCCCGGTCGAGTTTGCCGTTCGCGGTCAGCGGCCAGCCCTCGACGGCGCACAAACGGGCCGGAACCATGTACTGGGGGAGCACCTCGGCGAGACGGCGCCGCAGAACCCCGGCGTCGGGGGCCACGGCGTCGGGGGCCACGGCGCCGGACGGGACGAGGTACGCGGTGAGCACCCCGTCGTCGCCGGGGCCGGGCTCGACGACGGCGATCGCGTCGCGGACGCCGGGCTGTCCGCGCAGGGCGTCCTCGATCTCCGCGGGTTCGATCCGAAACCCGCGGACCTTCACCTGGGTGTCGTTGCGCCCGGCGAAGTGCAGCATCCCGTCGGGTCGTACGCGCACGAGGTCCCCGGTGCGGTACAGCCGGGCGCCGGGCGGGCCGTAGGGGTCGGGCACGAACTTCTCGGCGGTGGCGCCGGGCCTGCCCACATAGCCGAACGCGAGCGCGGACCCGCCGAGGTACAGCTCGCCGACCAGCCCGACGGGAGTGAGCCGCAGGTCGCCGTCGAGGACCAGGGCGCGGACGCCCGGCAGCGGCCGCCCGATCGACGGGGCGCGCTCGTCGGTGGGGTCGACGCTCGCGTAGGTGGCGGCCACAGTGGACTCGGTCGGGCCGTACCCGTTGAGGAGCGTGAAGGGCGGCCCCGGAGGCGTGGGGCGGCGCAACCGGTCGCCACCGGCCAGGACGGTGCGCAGGGCGGAGTCCGGGGGCCACCGGAGTGCGGCCAGCCGCTCGGCCAGCGGGGTGGGTAGGAACGTGTGCGTGACATTCCGTCGCACCAGCCAGTCCCGCAGCTCCACGGGCGACAGCAGCGATTCCGGGGGCGCGACGTCGAGGGTGGCGCCGGCTGCCAGGGCTCCCCAGATCTCCAGGGCGGACGCGTCGAACCCGGGCGCTGCCACCAGTGCGGTCCGGTCCCCGGGGCGCAGGCCGACAGTCCGGCCGTACCAGGCGACCAGGTTCGCCAGCGGGGCATGTCCGACGGCCACCCCTTTCGGGCGGCCCGTCGACCCCGAGGTGAAGATGACGTACGCCCGGCCGCCGGTCCGCGCTCCCGGGACGGCCGGCGGGTTCCCGGCGACCGGCGGCACGCCGAGCACCGGATGATCCGGGAAGTCGGGGCCGTAGGCGGCGCTGGTGACGACGGCAGCGACCGGGGCTGCCTCGTCGAGCACGGTACGCCGCCGGTGCACGGGGTGGGCCGGATCCAACGGCAGGTACGCGGCGCCCGTGTACAGCACGCCGAGGACGGCGGTGACCAGCTCGGCGCCCCGGGGCAGGCAGACGGCCACGACGGCGTCCGGACCGGATGCACCGGCCCCGGTCAACTCACCGGCGAGCCGGGTGGCGGCCCGGTCCAGATGCTCGTAGGTCAACGCGGTGTCCCCGTCGGCGACGGCGAGGGTGCCGGGCCGCTCGACAGCGTGCCGCCGGACGGCGGTGTGCACCGGCTCGGTCGTGAGCGGGGGTTGCCCGCCCAGGCCCAGCAGCAGCGCGGCCTCGTCCGGGGGCAGCATCGGCAGCGAGCCCAGCGGGCAACCGGGATCGGCTGTCAGGGTGGCCATCACGTGGCAGAACCGCTCGGCGATCAGGGCGGCGACACCGGCGTCCACCATGTCGGTGCGGTAGCCGATGCTCCCGGCGGTGTGATCCGGGCCCCAGGTGGCGTCCAGAGTGAGCTCGTACTTGGCGGTACCGCCGGGGACGGCCAGCCGGTGCGCGGTCAGCCCGGTCAGCTCCAGGCCGCAGCCACCCCCGTCCTGATAGCTGAACGCCGTCTGGAACACCGGGTGCCGGTCCCCGGTGCGCGGCGGGGCCAGTTCCTCCACCAGGCGCTGGAACGGGACGTCCTCGAACTCGTACGCGGACACGAACGAGGCCATCACCTCCCGCACCAGGTCGGCGAAGGTCGTGCGGGGGCCGACGCGTACCCGGATCGGCAGCATGTTGATGAACAGGCCGACGGTGTTCTCGGTGCCTGTCCCGGACCGGCCGGCAGCGGGGACGCCGATCACGACGTCACGGCTGCCCGTCGTCGTGGCCAGGGTGACCGCGTACGCCGACAACATGATCAGGAACGGCGTCACCCGCTGCTCGCGGACGACCGCCCGGACGGTGTCGAGCACGCTCGCGGGCAGCGTGAACGGGTGTGCTCCGGCGCCGTGGCCGGGATTGGGGGGCGCGGGCCGGTCGTTGGGCAGGGTCAGCTCGGCCGGTGCCCCGGCGAGGTACTCCCGCCAGAAGGCCAGGGCCCGCGCCGGGCGAGGACCGGCGAGCATCCGCTGCTCGGCGGCGATGAAGTCGGCGTACCGCCCGGCCGGCTCCGGCGTCCGTCCCGTGTAGAGGTCCCGCAGGTCCCGGGTGATGATCTCGAGCGACCAGCCGTCGACGACGATGTGGTGAAAGACCAGCACGAGGACGTGGTCCGCGGCGCCCACCTCGATCAGGACCGCCCGGAAGACGGGCCCGGCGGTCAGGTCGAACGGGGTGCCGGCCGCGGCGTGGACAACCTCGCCGACTCGGCTCTCCCGTTGGGCGGGGGCCACCCGCCGCAGGTCGGTGGAGGTCCACGGCACCGGTCCGGGCGGGTCGACGTGCCGGGAGACCCCACCGGTCGCGGGATAGCGAGTACGCAGCACCTCGTGCCGCGCGGCCAGCTCGTCCACCGCACGGCGCAGGGCCGGCACGTCGAGCGGCCCGGTCAACCGGTACGCCAGGGGGGTGTTGTACTCGGCGCCGTCCGGCCGCAACTGCCACTGGAACCACAGTCGCTGCTCGGCCGACGACAGCGCAGAAGCGACCTGTTCAGCCATGCCCGGACCCCCTCGTCGTGACGGTCGTGGAGCCGAACCGCTGGGATCAAAAGTGCCGGGAACGGCGGCGGCCGACACCGGCGAACGCCCGGCATGGCCGCCGGGGGAGCAATTCCGTGCACTTGCGGTCCTTCCCCCGCGAACCGGGCCGCCCGCCCGTCCTACGGTGGCCGTATGGCCTCTCATCTGCAGTTTTCCGGCCCCCTGCTGGAGTACGTCGAATCGGTGTCCCTGCGCGAGGACGACGTGCTGCGTGAACTGCGCGAAGAGACCACGGGACTGCCCGGGGGAACGACCTTCCCGGTCTCGCCCCTGCAGGGGCAGTTCCTCTGCGTGCTGGCCGCGTCGACCGGGGCCGTCTCCGTGGTGGAGGTCGGCACCTACACCGGTTACAGCACCCTGTGCCTGGCCCGGGCGGTGGGCAGCGGGGGCCGCGTGGTCACCTGCGACATCTCCGCCAAGTGGCCGGAGATCGGCCGTCCGTACTGGGCGAAAGCCGGCGTCGACGACCGCATCGAGGTACGGGTGGGCCCGGCCGCCGCCGTCCTCGACGACGTGATCGGGGACCCAGCGTACGGCCCCGACGGCATCGACCTGGTCTTCATCGACGCCGACAAGGCGCGTTACCGGGACTACTACGAGCGCTCGCTGATCCTCCTACGGCCGGGCGGGCTGGTCGTCATCGACAACACCGTGCTGTTCGGGCGGGCCGCCGATCCCGGTGCCACCGACCGGGACGCCGTCGCCGTCCGGGAGCTGAACCGGGCGCTGCAAGCCGACGAGCGGATCGATCTCACGATGCTGCCGATGGCCGACGGGATCACCCTGGCACGCAAGCGCCCGGTCTGACGGTCACGCCGCTCAGGTGTCCAGCCGCGCCAGGCGCCCGAGGTCGACCGCGTCGACGGTCACCGTCGGCGACGGGTCCTGCAGGGACGGCACGAGGTGCAGCCGCTGGAACTCTCCCGCCGCGCCGAGCTGGTCCAGGCAGGCGCAGGGGTCGTCGGCGAAGCCCGCGAACCGGTAGGCGACCTCCATCATCCGGTTGCGGTCCGTACGCCGGAAATCCGCGACCAAGTGGACGCCGTGCCGTGCCGCCTGGTCGGTGAGCCAGCTCAGGATCGTCGACCCGGCACCCCAGGTCACCACCCGGCACGAGGTGGCCAGCAGCCTGAGGTGCCAGACGGCGTCCGAGCGGGCCAGCAGGACGATGCCCACCGCACCGTGGTCGCCGAAGCGGTCGGACATGCTCACGGCCAGCAGCTCATATGCGGGGTCGCCGAGCAGCGCCCGCAGCGTGGCGTCGGAGTAGTGCACCCCGGTCGCGTTCATCTGGCTGGTGCGCAGGGTCAGTTCCTCCAGCCGGGTGAGGCTGTCCTCGTCGGCGCGGGCGATGCTCATGCTCAGGTTCAGCGAGCGCAGGAACTCGGCGTCCGGCCCGCGGTGCGCCGACCGTGCCGCGTCGCGCCGCTGCCCGGCCTGATACATCAGCCGCCGTCGCCGCGAGTCCATGGTCACGGTCGCCGGGATGAACTCCGGCCGCTCAAGCAGCGACAGCGCCTGCTCCGCCGGATAGCAGCGGACCTGGGGGAGCCGGTGCGCGACCTCCGCCCGTTCGATCGGCTGGTCGTCGACGAACGCGATGGTGTCGAGCGCGAAGTCCAGCTCACCGGCGATCTCCTCGACCGACGCCGACTTCGCCCCCCAGCCGATGCGGGGCAGCAGGAAGTACTCGGCGACGCCGAGTCGTTCAAGCTGCTGCCAGGCCAGGTCGTGGTCGTTCTTGCTCGCCACCGACTGCAGGATGCCGCGGGCGTCCAGGCCCTGCACGACCGCACGCATCTCGTCGGTGAGCCGCACCTCGCCGTCCTCCAGCAGGGTTCCCTGCCAGAGCGTGTGGTCCAGGTCCCAGACCACGCACTTGACGGTCTTGGCCTCGCTCATCGGGTTCCTCCCGGCCGGGGTGCCCGCCGGACGACGTCCTCGGCGAGCGCCAGGCGGCTCAGTTCGTTGCTGCCTTCGATGATCTCCATCAGCTTCGCGTCCCGGTAGGCGCGGGCGACGAGGCTGCTGTCACGAGCGCCGGCGCCGCCGAGGACCTGCACCGCCGTCGCCGCGCCGGTCGCAGCCTGGGTCGCGCTGACGTGCTTGGCGAGTACGGCGGCGGTGGCGAGTTCGGGCGAGCCCTCGTCCCAGCATCGGCTCGCGTGTTCGCAGATGCGCCGGGCGACCTGGCCGGCGACGTACAGGTCGGCGAGGTGCCCGGCGACCAACTGGTGCTCCGAGAGCGCCCGGCCGAACTGCTCGCGGGTGGTGGCGTGCCGGACCGCGGCCCCGAGGCAGCCGTCCAGGATCCCGACGCAGCCCCAGGCCACCGACATGCGGCCGTACGTGAGCCCCACGGTCGCGAGCAGCGACAGCGGCGCGCCCGCGGAGTCGAGCAGGTTCTCGCGCCGCACCCGGACGTTGTCGAGCACCAGCCCCGCGTGCCCGGCCGCCCGGCAGCCGAGCACGTCGTCCAGCGGCGTGATCTCGAGGCCGGGGGCGTCGCAGGGCACCACCACCACCGCGCCACCGGAGCCGTAGCGGCCGAAGAGCACGAGCAGATCGGCGTACGCGGCGGCGGTGATCCACATCTTGCGCCCGTCGACGACCACGGTGTCACCCTCGTCGCGGATGGTCGTCGCCATGGCGCCCAGGTCGCTGCCGGCCCCGGGCTCGCTGAAGCCGACCGCCGCGAGCGTCCCGGCGGCCAGCGCCGGGAGCAGGGTGGCCCGTTGCCCGGCACCACCCAGCCGTTGCACGATCCAGGCGGCCATGCCCTGCGAGGTCATCACGCTGCGCAGGGAACTGCACAGGCTGCCGACGTGGGCGGTGAACCGGCCGTTGCGCAGGCTGTCCAGCCCCGGGCCGCCATGCGCGGTGCCGACCTGAGCACAGAGCCAGCCGCCCTTGCCCAGCTCGCGCAGGGTCTCGATCGGTATCCGGCCGGTGCGGTCCCACTCCTCGGCCTGGTCACCGACGATGCCGGTGACCAGGGCCTCGGGCTCGCTCATCGCGCCTCCCGCAGCCGCTGGACCAGGTCGGCCATCGCCGTGACGGTGCGGAAGTTGGCGAGCTGCAGGTCCGGTCCGGCAACGGTGACGTCGTACGTGTTCTCCAGGTGCACGACCAGTTCCATGGCGAACAGCGAGGACAGCCCGCCGTCGGCGAACAGGTCGCGGTCACCGGGCCACTGCTCGCCCGTACGCTCGTTCAGGAAGGCCGCGAGATCCGCCTCGACCTGGCCGTTGTCCACACCCGTACTCATCGGGCCACTTCCTCGTATCGTGCGCTCAGCGGGCGCAGGTCCGTCCAGACCTCGCCGATGTGCCGCAGGCAGGTGGACTTGTCCCCCTGCACGCCGACGCCCTGCCAGCCGGGCGGAAGGTCGTGGCTCACCGGCCAGATCGAGTACTGTTGCTCGTCGTTGCGGACCACCTGATAGATCCGGTCGTCGTCGTCCTCGAACACGGTGCCTCCTGCTGCTCGTCCTCGTCGGGCGGTGCTCACTTCGCCGTGGTTCCGGTCAGGGCGCCGAGGTATCCGGCGAGCTCGTGGATGGTGGGCCGTTCGAACAGTTCGACGAGCGGGAAATCGATCCGCAGCCGGCTGGTCATCCGGTGGTGCGCCTGCACCAGCTTCAGCGAGTTGCCGCCGAGTTCGTAGAAGCTGTCGTTGCGGCCGACCACGTCGCGGCCCAGCACCTCCGCCCAGATGGCGGCGAGGGCGCGTTCCAGGTCGCCGCGCGGTTCGGGCGCCTGCGCGAGCGTGATCTCCGCGGGCGGCAGCGAGGACGCGTCGACCTTGCCGTTGCGGGTCAACGGCAAGGTCGGCAGGACGACGAAGTGCGTCGGAATCAGGTATTGCGGCAGGCGGTCGCGCAGATGGTCACGGATCTCCTCGTCGTCCAAGACCGCGTCCCGGTCGCGCATCACCAGGTACGCGACGAGTTCCGGTGACCCGTCGGACCCCGCGGGGCGACCCTGGACGTAGCTGTCGAGCACGCCCGGATGGGTCCGCAGAGCGGCGGCGGCCTCGGCCGGTTCGATCCGGTACCCGAGGATCTTCACCTGCCGGTCGGCGCGGCCGAGGAAGTCGAGCGTCCCGTCGGGCCGGTACCGGGCCAGGTCTCCGGTGCGGTAGAGGCGGCCCCCGCTGCGGCCGCTGAACGGGTCCGGGACGAACCGGTCGGCGGTCAGGTCGGGGCGGCGGGCGTAGCCACGGGCCAGGCCGGCGCCGCCGAGGTAGACCTCGCCGGTGGTGCCGGTGGGCACCGGATTGAGCTCGGTGTCCAGCAGGTAGACGGCGGTCCCGGAGATGGGCCGCCCGATGTCGGGCAGCGCGGGGGGATCCACCCGGGCGGCGACCGGCCCGCTGGTCGAGATGGCGGCGTTCTCGGTCGGCCCGTACGAGTTGTGGAAGGTGAAGCCCGCGTCCTCCGGGGGCCGGACGTTGAGCCGATCACCCGCGGCGTGCAGGATCCGCAGCCCCCGCGGGCCCGTGCCACCGTGGCCGTTGAGTACCGCCTCGGCCAGCGGTGTGGGCAGCAGGCAGACGGTGATCCGCTCCTCGTCCAGCCAGCGGCGCAGATCCGGCGGGGACAGCAGGAGAGCCCGGCCGGGCACGACGAGGGTGGCCCCCGCCGCCAGGGCGGGCCAGATCTCCCACACCGAGAAGTCGAAGCCGGGCGACGCCACCATCGTGCCGCGGTCCGACGGCCCCAGCCCGGTCTCGCGCAGGTGCCAGGCGACCAGGTTCGCCAGGGACCGGTGTTGGATCATGACCCCCTTGGGCCGGCCCGTCGAGCCGGAGGTGTAGATGACGTACGCGAGGGTGTCCGCAGAGATCCGGGGCGGCGTGGACAATGGCGCGCCAGGTTCCGGCCCGGCGTCGCTGAGCAGCACCGGCGTGGTGATCTGGAGCCGGTCGCGGACCCCGGCGGTGGTGATCAGCAACCGCGCGCCGGACTCGGCCAGGATGAACGCGACCCGGTCGTGCGGGTTGTCCTCGTCCACCGGCAGGAACGCCCCACCAGCCTTGAGGACGGCGAACTCGGCCACGACGAGGGCAGCGCTGCGGGGCAGGCACACCCCGACGATCGTCTCCGGGCCCACCCCCTCGGCACTCAGCCGGGCGGCCAGCCGCGACGCCCTCTCGTCGAGGTCGCGGTACGTCAGATGTTCATCGCCGTCGCTGACGGCGATCAGGTCCGGCCGGGTCGCCGCCCACCGAGCCACCGCCTCCTGCACCGGTTCGGCGGTCCGCGGGACAGCCTCGGCCTCCTGCCGGTTGCGTTCCACGAGCAGGTGCCGCTTCTCGGCGTCGTCGAGGACAGGCAACCGCCCGACTCGCGCCGCCGGCTCGTCGGCCGCCGCGGTCAGCAGGCGCAGGTACGCCGCCGCCATCCGGCGCATGGTCGACTCGTCGAACAGGGCGCTGTTGAACTCCCACAGCACCGTCACCCGGTCGTCGGTGTGCCGGCGGTCGCCCAGGGCGTTGCGGGCCCGGGGCACGATGATGACGTTGACGTCCATCTTGGCCGAGCCGTTGCTGCGCTCGAAGACCGTGCTGGTGGCCGTGCCCAGCTCCGGGTTGCGGACGGCCGAGTCGTGCGCACTGAACATGACCTGCGCGAGCGGGTTGCGGGAAGGGTCACGGCGGGCGCCGAGCGCTTCGACGACCACCGGGAACGGGCACTCCTGGTGCGCCGCGGCGCCGAGAACCGCCTCCCGGGCGGCGGCCAGCAGCTCACGAAACGGCATGTCTCCGCTGACCTGCGTCCGCAACACCACCGGGTTGACCAGCATGCCGATCAGCGCCTCGGCCTCGCGCAGCCGCCGGTTGGCGAACCCGGACGCCACGCAGATGTCGGTGTCGCCGCTGAAGCGGTGCACGAGGGCGACGAACGCGGCGTACATGACCATGAAGCTGGTCACGTTGTACCGGCGGCCCAGCGCCCTGATCCGGGCGGGCACACCAGCCGGCAGGTGGAGCCGCAGGACGTCACCGCGGAACGTCTGCACCGCCGGACGTGGCCGATCGGTGGGCAATCCCAGTTCGGTGGGGGCGTCGTGCAGCCGCTGCTTCCAATACCGCACCTGCTCGGCGAGTTCCGGTGAGCCGAGCAGCGCGCGCTGCCAGGCGACGTAGTCGCGGTACTGCACCGGCAGCGGCGGCAGCGGCGACGGCCGGCCCGCGGAGAACGCGTTGTAGAGCGCCTCGACCTCGGCCATCAGCACCGCGAACGACCAGCCGTCGTGGATCAGGTGGTGCTCCACGAGGATCAGCTCGTGCTCCTCGGGACCGAGCCGGACGGCGGTCCACCGGGCCAGCGGCGGTTCCCGCAGGTCGAACGGGTCGGCCAGGGCTGCTCGGGTGACCTCGTCGAGCCGTTTGCCGCGCTCGTCACCGGTGGCCGAGGACAGGTCGACGCGGGTGAGCCGTGCTGGAACCGGCGGCCGGACCGACTGGAGCGGCTGCCCGTCGTGCTCACCGTAGGTGGTCCGCAGGCTCTCGTGGCGCCTGATGATCTCGGTGAGGGCCCGGTCCAGGACGTCCACGTCGAGCGGCCCGACGACGCGGATGCTCGTCTGCGCGTGGTAAGCGACGCTGTCCGGGGCTAGTTTGCTGTGGAACCAGACCTGCTGCTGCGGCAGGGACAGTGGTGACTCGGGCGTGCCCGCGTCCGCGACGATCGGCGGCAGGCCCCCGGTGCTGGTCGAGTCGCGCAGCTCCTGGACTGCCTCGGTGAATCGACCGAGCATCGGGGCAGCCAGCAGCGTCCCGATCGGCACGTCGGTGCCCAGCGACTCGCGGACCCGGGTCACGATCTGCGTCGCCAGCAGGGAGTGGCCGCCGAGGTCGAAGAAGTTGTCGTCCAGGCCGATCTCACCGACGTTGAGGACTTCGGCCCAGGCCGCCGCGATCGTGCGCTGCAGCGGGGTACGCGGCGGTGCCCCGGCCGGCTCAGCGGTGAGACGGCGCAGGTCGGGGGCGGGTAGGGCGGACCGGTCGACTTTGCCGTTGCGGTCCCACGGCAGCGCGTCGAGGATGATGAACGCCGTCGGTATCAGCGCCTCGGGCAGCCGGGCCGACAGGAACTCGCGCAACCGGCGGGGCGCGGGGAGCCTGCGGGCCTGGCGGGGGACGACGTACGCGACGAGGTACGAGTCACCGGTCTCGCCGTCGCGGCAGGTCTGCACGTGGGCGGTCGCGACTTCGGGATGCTCGCCCATGACGGCGGAGACCTCGGCCGGTTCGATGCGATGGCCACGGATCTTCACCTGGTCGTCGTTGCGCCCGGCGAAGTCGATCGCACCGTCGCTCCGCCACCGGCCGAGGTCCCCGGTGCGATAGAGCCGGTCACCCGGCCGGGCCGGGCGGGGGTCGGGAACGAACCGGTCGGCGGTCAGATCCGGGTGGGCCAGGTAGCCGCGGGCCACTCCGGCGCCACCGAGGTAGAGCTCACCCACCTCGCCGGGAGCGACGGGCCGCAACTGCGGGTCCAGGATCTCGATACGCACGCCGTCGATGGGCACGCCGATCGACGGCAGCGACCCCGTGTCCTCGCTGGACACCTGTCCCGCGGTGGCCAGCACGGTGCCCTCCGTCGGGCCGTAGCCGTTGACGAAGGCGAACGGCACACCGGCGGGCGGGCGCACCCGAAGCCGGTCACCACCGGTCTGCAGCACCCGCAACGCCGTGCCGGCCTCCCACACCGCGCCGACGACCAGCTCGCCCAGGGCCGTGGTGAGCACGCAGACCGTGATCTGCTGCTCGGTCAGCCAGGAGACCACCGCGGCGGGGTCGCGGCGCAGGCCGGGTGGGGCGACGCACAGGCAGCCGCCGGAGACCAGGGCCGGCCACTGCTCCCCCACGGACGCGTCGAAGCCCGGCGAGGCGAGCACCGCGCTGCGGTCGGCGGGGGTCAGAGCGAGGGCCTCGGCGTTCCACCGGACGAAGTTGGCCAGCGATCCGTGTTCGACCATGACACCCTTGGGCCGTCCCGTGGTCCCCGACGTGTAGATCACATAGGCGAGGTCGCCGGGCCGGGGCCGGTGCGCGGGCCGGTCCGCGGGCTGGCCGGTCAGGTCGAGCCCGGACAGCGCGATCGTGCGTGCCCCCGGTACGCCGAGGCGATGGTGCCCACCGCACAGCACCACGCGCACCCCGGCCTCGGCCAGGATGCCCGCCGTGCGTTCCGGCGGGGTCTCGGGGTCCAGCGGGAGATAGGCGGCGCCGGTCCACCACACGGCGAGGGTTCCGGTCACCAGGTCGGTCCCCGGATCGCCGTACAGGGCCACGATGTCACCGGGGCCGATCCCCTCGGCGATCAGCCGGTGGGCGAGGCGGGCCGCGTCGCCGGCCAGGTCGCCGTACCTGAGGTCGCCGGTCTCCTGACGGACGGCGAGGCGTTCCGGGTGCTGCCGGGCGGCGTCGGCCACCAGCTCGGTGATCAGTTCGGCGGTCTGCATGCCTTCCCTCATTCGTGGTCGGCGCCGGCGCCCGTCCCGCGTCCGGCCAGCAACGCGGCGAGGCCCCGTAACGATCTCTCCGGTCGTCACCCCAAGGTGCTTCTCGATCACCTCCGGTGTCGACGGCGAGGCGTCGTTGATGGTCATAAGGGCCGAATCGGATGTCTGCCGGGGCCACACTGCACGGCCCTGATCGCAGCCAGGCGGCGGATCTACGCGGCTTCGTCGGGCGTGCGGAAGCGGTTGATGGCGGCCTCGTGCCGCTCGCGCAGCTCGTGGTCGAGGACGCCGAGCCCGGCCTTCGGTGCGAGGCACAACACGCCGACCTTGCCCTGGTGCCGGTTGCGGTGCACGTCGTCGACCGCCTGGCCCACCTGGCCCAGCGGATAACTGCGCGACAGGGTCGGGTGAATGCGGCCCTGCCTGATCAGGCGGTTGGCCAGCCACGCCTCACGGTAGTTGGCGAAGTGTGAGCCGATGATCCGTTTGATGTTCATCCAGAGGTAGCGGTTGTCGAACTGGTGCGTGTAGCCACTGGTGGACGCGCAGGTCACGATGGTGCCGCCGCGTCGGGCGACGTACACGGAGGCGCCGAAGGTGTCCTGCCCGGGATGCTCGAACACGATGTCCGGGTCCTGGCCGCCGGTGAGCTCGCGGATCCGGCGCCCGAACCGCCGCCACTCCGCCGGGTCCTGGGTGTGCTCGTCCCTCCAGAACGTGTAGTCCTCCGCACCCCGGTCGATGATCGCCTCCGCACCGATCTCCCGGCACACCTGCGCGCGCTGGGCGTTGGACACCACACAGATCGGGATGCCGCCACCGTTGAGCACGTACTGGGTGGCGTAGGAACCGAGCCCGCCGGCCGCGCCCCAGATCAGGACGCTGTCGCCCTGTTTCATGTCCGCGCCGTTGCGGGACACGAGCTGCCGGTACGCGGTGGAGTTCACCAGGCCCGGTGACGCGGCCTCCTCCCAGCTGAGGTGCTCGGCCTTGGGCATGAGCTGGTTGGCCTTCACCAGGGCGAGATCGGCGAGCCCGCCGTAGTTGGTCTCGAAACCCCAGATCCGCTGGGCCGGATCGAGCATCGTGTCGTCGTGCCCCTCCGGCTCCTCCAGTTCGACGCTGAGGCAGTGCGCGACCACGCGGTCGCCGGGCTTCCACTTGCGGACGCCGGGCCCGGCGCGCAGCACCACCCCGGCCAGGTCCGAGCCGATGACGTGCCACGGTTGATCGTGCCGGGCGGCCAGGCCACCCTCGCGGCCGTACCGGCGCAGGAAGGCGAACGTCGGCACCGGCGAGAACAGCGCGCTCCACACCGTGTTGTAGTTGACCGCGCTGGCCATGACGGCGACCAGGACCTCGTTCATACCGGGTTCCGGGGTCGGCACCTCGCGCACGTGCAACGACTTGGCGGGGTTGCGGTCGGCGACGGCCAGCCCGTCGAACATGGTCTGTTCCTCGGCCAGCAGCACCGCCGCCCGATACGACTCGGGCACCTCCAGCGCCGCGATCTCCGCGGAATCGGCCTGCGGATCGGTGACGGTCTCGACGAAAGAGCTGTTCACAAGTACGCCTTCCTGGTCGGATGCCAGCGCAGCAGAACCGAGCCGACGGACATCCCGCCGCCGAAGCCGGTCAGCAGGATCAGGTCGTCACCGGCGAACGCGCCGGACCGCTCGGCGGTGTCGAGAGCCAGCGGAATGGACGCGGCACCTGTGTTGCCGTGCTCGTCCGCGGTGAGCTGGAGCCGGGCACGCGGCAGGTCCAGGCTTTCGGCCACCGACGTGAGCAGGACCGCGTTCGCCTGATGAGGCACGACGTGATCGACCTGCTCCGGCGCGACACCGGTGGAGGCAAGCACCCGCTTGATCGCGGGCGGGAGTTCGGCCCGGACGAAGTCGGCGACCCCGCGACCGTCCATCCGGAACAGGTGCCGGCCGGCCGCGGTGGTCTGCGGGGTGACGGGTGTGCGGCTGCCACCGGCGTCGACGCACACCAGGTCGCTCAGGGCACCGAACGTACGCAGGTCCCAGCCGAGCAGCCCCCGGTCGCTCGGCACCGGTCCGAGCAGCACGGCACCCGCGCCGTCGCCGAACAGCGAGGCCACCCGCCGGTCGCCCCGGTCGATGATCCGCGAGTAGACGTCCGCACCGATCACCAGGCCGTACTCGTCGTCGCCGAGCAGGCCGGCCGCCGTCGCCAGGGCGAAGACGAAACCGCTGCAGACGGCGTTGACGTCCAACGCGCCCGCGCCGTACGCACCGAGGGCCCGCTGCACCAGGCTCGCCGTCGGCGGTTGCGGATGATCAGGGGTGGAGGTGGCGACGACGATCAGGCGCAGCCGCTCCGCGGAGACACCGCCGTCGGCCAGGGCCGCCCGAGCCGCGTGGACGGCGAGATCGGAGGTGGCCTCGTCCGGCCCGGCGTACCAGCGGCGGCGTATCCCGGTCTTGTGGACGATCCACTCCGGTGTCACGCCGGTACGCTCGGCGACGGTCGCGTTGTCCACTTCGGTGCGTGGCAGGTGAGAGCCGGTGCCGACGATGCCGAGCATGCTGTGCTCCTTATCCGCGATGCCGATCAGGGGTGGGCCGCTGCGGACAGTCGCCCGCGCACCAGCCGGATGACCTCGGCCACGTGGTCGTTGACGAAGAAGTGCCCGCCGGTGAACGAGTGCATCTCGAATCCGCCGGTGGTGTGCTGCTGCCACGCGAGCGTCTCGGCCTCGTCGGCGTGCGGGTCGTCGACGCCGCGCAGAGCCACGATCGGGCAGCCGAGCGCAGGTCCGGGAACCCACTCGTAGGTCTCGGCGGCCCGGTAGTCCGCGCGCAACGCGGGCAGCACCATCTGACGGAACTCCGGGTCGGAGTTGAGCAGGGCGGTGTCCGTACCGTTCAGATCGCGGACCTCGGCCAGCAGACCGGCGTCGTCCTGCTTGTGCACCGTCTCCACCCGATGCGTGCTCGGCGCCCGCCGGCCGGAGGCGAACAACGCGGCGGGCCGGGCACCACCGGCCTCCAGCCGGGCCGCCACCTCGAACGCGATCGAGGCCCCCATGCTGTGACCGAACAGCACCAGCGGCAGGTCGTCCAGCGGGCCGGCGACCCCGAGCATCTGGTCGGCCACATCCGCGAGGGTCGGCAGGAACGGCTCGTGACGACGATCCTGGCGGCCCGGGTACTGCACCGCCACCACGTCCGCGATGTCACCCAACGCCCGGGCCACGGGCAGGTAGTAGCTGGCCGAGCCGCCCGCGTGCGGAAAGCACACCAGCCGGCTGCGGGGCGCCGGTGCCTTCACGAAGCGACGCAACCATCTGTCGGAAAGGGTCTCTACGGGCACGATGCCACCTCGGATGCCGCCGACGTCTGTCTGCCAGCAGAGTAGGGCCGAGAATGCTCGCTCACGCCCGTTCGTGTCCGGTTGGTGCGAGCACCTCTGCCCTGCAGGGAACGGTTGACCCCGCGAGGTCCGCCGCCGTCCCCCCGCGGCGGTATGGTCCGCCGGCTCTACAGCGCATCTGACGGATCATGGTCGGCTCCGGTCGGAGTTGGCGCGGAGCCGGATCGTGATGGAGGCGATGGGTTACCGGAGGCGTGGAGCCCCACGGGTGATCCCTGATGCTCCACGCACGAGGCGTCTCCTCACTGCTTCGGCGAATCCCGGCTGCTTCGGCGAATCCCGGCTGCTTCGGCGAACCGCGGAATGAAACGGATGCGCGGCCCCGGCCGGTGGTCAGTCGGCTGCCGTCGACCGGACGCCTGCCCGGCAGATCTCCAGACGCTGCACCGCGTTGAAAATCACCGAGGCGTTCCGCTCGGCGGGTGCGGCGGGGTCCTCGGCCAAGGCCAGGTCGGGGAACCGGTCGAGGAGCGTCCGCAACGCAATCCGCGCCTCCAGCCGGGCCAGCGGGGCCCCGAGGCAGTGGTGAATGCCGTGCCCGAAGGCCAGATGCGCCGGGCTGCGGGTGATGTCGAACCGCTCCGGCTCGTCGTTCGCGGCTGGGTCGAGGTTGGCGCCGAGCAGGGAGACCAGCACCGCGTCACCGGCCGCGATGTGCTGTCCCTCCAGGTCCAGCGGTTCGGCGGCGACCAAGGGGAATGCGACCTGGACGGAGTTGTCGTACCGCAAGATCTCCTCGACGGCCGCCTCGATCCGGTCCGGTTCGGCGCGCAGCAGGGCGAGCTGACCGGGATGGCGCAGCAGCGCGAGAACACCGTTGCAGATCAGGTTGGTCGTGGTCTCGTGCCCGGCCGCGACCAGCAATTGCACCATCGAGGTCAGTTCGCCCTCGGTGAGCCGGTCGCCGTCCTCGCCAACGGTCACCAGCGCGGACAGCAGATCGTCGGCGGGGGCGCGGCGCTTCTCGGAAATCAGCCTGCGGGTCAAGGTCAGCAAACCGTCTGCGGCGCAACCGTACGCCTTTTCGCCGGCCATCGTGCCGCGGGTGAGAACGGTGAAGTACGCGCGGAACTCCGGCTCATCGAGCAGGGGCAGCCCGATCAGGTGGCAGATGACGCGGAATGGCAACGGGAACGCGAACTCGGTCAGGAGGTCGGCTGAACGCCCCGCGTCGAGCGTCGCCGCGAGCTGTTCGAGCAGTTCAGCGCTGATTTGTTCGATTTGGGGTTCGAGAGCCTCCACGCGGCGGCGGGTGAAGGCGGCCGAGACCAGCCGGCGCAACCGGGTGTGGTCCGGCGGGTTCGCGTTGAGCATGTGGTCGTGCATGGCCCCGGTCAGGTGTGGCAGGCGCTCGGCGAACGGCATCTGAGCTGTCGTCTTGCGCAGGCGCCGGTCCATCATGGCCGCACGGGCCGTGTTGAAACCGGTGACGAACCATGCCTGCCGGCCGTCGGGCAGCTCGATCCGGCTGACCGGGCCGCGCGCGGCCAGGTCGATCAGGGCGGACCGGCGGGCGTCGTCCGGCCCAGCCTGGAACAACGGCCGTGTGCTGATGGGCTGAGGGCGGTCGTCCGGCATCGCGTGGGCCTCCCGGCGGATGGATTTACACCGATCGCTATGGACCATTCTGCACCGCCGCCCCGAGGGCGCCGGAACCGCCTCGGAGAGCGGCCTGCCTGACCCGGCCCGGCGGCGGACGGGAAAGATAGGCATATGAGGTTGTTGGAAGACGTGCTGGCAGACCTCGGGCTGCCGCGAGCAGGCAGGTTCGACCTGACCGGGGATCCCCGCCCGGCGGTTCTCTCGTCGCCGCTGCCGGTCGCCGACTGCGCGATCGCGTCGGTGGGGGCCTGCCTCGGCGCCGCCGCGGAGCTGGCCCTCGCCCGCACCGGGCGGCTGCCGGAGGTCACCCTCGACACCGGGCAGGTGGCCGCCGCCATGCGGGCCGAGTTCTGGCTGCGCGATTCGGCCGGCCGGGGCGTCGAAGGGTTCGCTCCGCTCTCCCGGCTCTGGCGCACCGGCGCCGGATGGGTGCGGACGCACGCGAATTATCCGTGGCACCGGGCGGCGTTGCTGGCCGCTCTGGACCTGGCCGACGGGCCGGACGACGGCGTGCGGCCGCTGGTCGAGCACGCCATGGCGCAGCGGGCAGCGACGGAGGTCGAAGAGGTGGTCTACCGCGCGGGCGGCCTGGCGGTGGCGGCCAGAAGCCGCGCCGAGTGGCAGGCGGCCGCAGGCGCAGGCGTGACCAGCGCCTCCCCGCTGGTGGCGATGGCGCCACTGGGGGTCGGCGCTCCGGCGCGCAGCGGCGCGGCAGCGCTTCCCGCCTCGGGCGTGCGCGTGCTCGATCTGACCCGGGTGATCGCCGGGCCGGTGGGCACCCGGATGCTGGCCGCCCTCGGTGCGGACGTCCTGCGGATCGACGACCCGCGGCGGCCGGAGTTGCCGCTGCACGCCGTGGACGGTGTGATCGGCAAGGCCAGCGCCGCCGTGGATCTCCGCACCGCGGCCGGCGGCGAGCTGCTGCACCACCTCGCCGACCAAGCGGACGTCATCGTGACCGGTTACCGGCCCGGGGCGCTGGCCCGCTTCGGTCTTGAGCCGGAGCAGATCGCCGACCGGCATCCCGGCACGATTGTCGCCACGCTGTCGGCGTGGGGCGAAGCGGAGGGCTGGACGGCACGCCGGGGTTTCGACAGCCTCGTGCAGATCGCCACGGGCATCGGTTGGGCGACGAGCGCCGACGGCGAACGGCCGGGTTCCCTGCCCTGTCAGATGCTCGACCACGCCGCGGGCTATCTCCTCGCGGCTGGAGTGCTCGAGGCGCTGACCCGCCGAGCCCGGACAGGGGAGAGCACCCACGTCGCCGTCTCGTTGGCCAGGGTCGCGCAATGGCTGCTCGACCAGGGCCCGGTGACCGCCGTCCCGCCGTCATCGGCAGCCGACGCCGAAGCCCAGGCCGACGCCTTCCGTACGGATCTCGGCGGGGGCTGGAGCGGGATCAGCCCGCCGGGACGGCTCGACGGCCGGGCACTGACCTGGCCGCACCTGCCGCCCACTTACGGCCGGGCGCGGCCCGGGTGGGACTGAACCCCTTTCGACGTCTCGTGGCGGGCAGCGGCTGACGCCGAGGCCCATCGCGCGGCGAATCGCACGGTCAGACCGGCCGCGAGGAACAACACGCCCAGCGCCAGGCAGCCCGGCCAGCCGAAGTCGATCATCAAGGTGACGGTGACCAACGGGGTGAGCACCTGGCCGAGGTCCCGGCCCATGCCGTAAAGACCCTGGTACTGGCCCTGCATTCCGTCCGGGGCGAGCTCGAATGAGATTCCCCACGAGCCGGCGGCTTGCAGTAATTCGCCGGCCACGTGAGCGCACGCGCCGAGCAGGAGGAATGCGATGGCGATTCCGGCGGGGGTGCCGTCCGCGACGGCGAAGAAGGCGCAGCAGAGGAAGAGGAGCAGCCCCGACCGAAGTTGCGCCGTCGCGGCACCCTCCACAGTGCCCGTTCCCCGGCTCGCCCGTACCTGCAGGAAGGTGACCGCCAACGTGTTCACGAGTGATATCAGCGAGTAGAGCACGACCGGCGCTTGGGTGCGCTGGCTGATGTAGAGCGGCAGCGCGACGGTGAACAGGCCGAGATTCATGCCCAGGACGCCGTTGAGGAGCGTCAGCGTCAGGTAGGGGCGATCGCGCAGCGCGACCAGCCGGGGTCCCTTGTGGACATGAGGGGCCGGCGGAACCGGCGGAACCCCGCGGGTGGCCCACGCGGAGACGAGATAGCTGATCGCGGCGATCAGGATGATGACCAGGTAGGCCGCGCGGGTGTCGCTCAGCAGAGCGGCACCGGCAGCCGCCGCGCCGACCGCCCAGGCCGCGTTGGTCACCGAGCGCAGATAGGCGCGGGCGCGCACCCGCTCGTCGGCGGGCACCGAACCGGCGATCAGCGCGCCCTCGGCGGCCTGACCGGCGGACTCGAAGAAGGTCACCAGCGACGCGACGGCCAGGAAGGTCGGGAAGTCGCGGATCACCAGATAGCCGCAGAGCAGCAGACCCTCGATGCTGCGGCAGACGATCCGCATCCGCCGGGGCCCGAGACGGTCGGCAAGGTAACCGGTCGGGATGCCGGCGAGCAGGCCGGCGAGGGAGGCCACGGTCAAGCCCAGCGCCACGCTGCCGACGGAGAGGCCGATGACCCGCGTCAGGTACAGCGGCGCGATGGTGTAGAAAAGCCCCCGGCCGAACCGGCTTGCCAGCGTTGCCACGGTGAGCGCTCGCACGGGTCCCGCGGGTGGCAGCAGCTTTCCGGACGCGGTGACCAACGGCGTCATCGCGCGATCACGGCTGTCCCACGCCGCTTTCGGCGTGCCCGGGGAAGACCCCGTCCTCGGTGACCACCGCGGTGATGAGCGAGGCCGGGGTGACGTCGAAGGCGGGGTTGAACACCCGGGCGCCCGGTGGGGCTACCGGGCGCCCCGCGAAATGGGTTACCTCGTGGGGATCGCGTTCCTCGACCGGGATGTCACCGCCGTGCGCAGCCGCCGGGTCGATAGTGGAGCGTGGGGCGACGACCACCAGCGGTATGCCCGCGTGCCGCGCGGCGAGAGCCACCGACAGGGTGCCGATCTTGTTGGCGGTGTCGCCGTTGGCGGCCACCCGGTCGGCGCCCACCACGACGCAGTCGACCGCGCCGGAGACGATGGCGGCCGGTCCCGCGGAGTCCACGCAGAGCCGGTACGCGATGCCCGCCTCGGCCAGTTCCCACGACGTCAGCCGGGCACCCTGCAGCAGCGGGCGGGTCTCCCCAGCGAGGACCTCAAGCACCCGGCCCGCACCGGCGAGCTCCCGGATCGCGCCGAGGGCCGTGCCGTGCGCGACGGTGGCCAGCCGGCCGGTGTGGCAATGAGTGAGCAGGCGTAACGGGCGATCCGGGCACAGCCGCCGGATGAGCGCCGCGGCCCGCTGCGCCGCGGCCAGGTTCGCGGTTTCGTCCTCGCTGAGCACCAGCCGGGCCTCGTCCAGCACGGCGTCCGGACCATCGGCGAGGCGGGTGAGAGCGCGCCGCACGCCCCAGGCGAGATTGACCGCAGTCGGCCGAGCGGCAGTGAGCCGCTCCGCGTCACGGCGCACCGCGGCTTCGTCGCAACGCCCGCCGTGCCGGTGCGTGTGGGCCGACAACGCCACCCCGAGTGCGCCTGCCGCGCCGAGCGCCGGAGCGCCTCGGATGGCGAGCCTGGTAATCGCGTCGATCAACTCGTCGACGCTGCCGAGCCGCAGCCGTCGATGCCGCTGCGGCAGCAGGCTCTGATCGACGGTCACCACGACGCCGTGATCCCAGTCCAGCGTGCGCTCCATGCCGGTTGACTCCTCGAATGGGGGTTCGAGCGGGGTGCTGGTCACGTCAATCCCGCCATGACATGCGGCAGTAGTCCGCCGCCGCGCAGGTATTGCACTTCGCGGTCGGTCTCGACGGCGGCCGTCATCGCCAGCGTCCGCACCGAACCGTCCCGCCCGCCGAGCCGCACGGTGACGGACTTGCGCGGCCGGAGATCGGCCAGGTCGAGCACGTCGATCGTCTCCGTTCCGTCGATGCCGTGGGAGCCGCTGCTCTGCCCGGCGGGGAAACACAGCGGCAGCACCCCCGTTCCGACCAGGTTGCTGCGGTGGATGCGTTCGAAGCCTTCGGCCAGGACGACGCGGACGCCGAGAAGCGCGGTGCCCTTGGCCGCCCAGTCGCGGGCGCTGCCGAGGCCGTACCGCTTGCCCGCGACGACGGCCAGCGGCACGCCCGCCTGCGCGTACTCGACGGCGGCGGCATGGATGGAGCAAGGCCTGCCTTCTGGCAAGAGGACGGTCGACGGACCGGGGCGCCCGCCGGCCAAGGCGTTGCGCAGTCGCGGGCTGCTGAAGGTGCCCCGCACCATGACGTGGTGGTTGCCGCGACGGGTGCCGTAGCTGTCGAGGTCGCGCACGGAGACCCCCGAATCGAGCAGGTATTGTCCGGCGTCGCTGCCGATGGGGATGGCCCCAACCGGGGAGATGTGGTCGGTGGAGACGTCGTCGTCGAGCAACGCGAGCACGCGGGCGCCCGTGATGTCCCCGGCCGGGAACCGCGGGGACTGGTCGAGGAACGGGGGCGGCAGCACGTAGGTGGAGCCGGCATCCCACTCGTACAACTCGCCGGCCGGGGACGGCAGCGAACGCCAGCGGTCGTCACCGGCGAGCATCCCCGCGTACGCGGCGGTGAACAGCCCCGGGTCGTTCGCCGCCGCGACGGCGTCCTCGACCTCTCGGGGCGACGGCCAGAGGTCGCGCAGGTGCACGGCGCGGCCGTCCGGGGCAAGGGCGACCGGCTCGGTGGTCAGGTCGCGGGTGACGGTGCCCGCCAGCGCGTACGCCACGACCAAGCCGGGAGACGCCAGGTAAGCGGCTCGCACGTCGGGGTGCACGCGGCCGTCGAAGTTGCGGTTCCCGCTCAGCACGGCGACGCCCGCGATGCCGCTGCCGGCCACCGCCTGCGCCGCGGCGGGCAGCAACGGGCCGCTCATTCCGTGGCAGCTAGCGCAGCCGTAGGCGACGACCGCGAATCCCAGATCCTCCAACGGCGCGAGCAAGCCGGCCCGGTCGAGGTAGGCGGGCACGGCTCGGCTGCCCGGTGCCAGGCTGGCTTTGACCCAGGGCTTGACCCGCAACCCGGATTCGACCGCACGCCGGGCGACGAGGCCCGCTGTGGCCATGGCGGCCGGATTCGAGGTGTTGGTGCAACTGGTCAGCGCCGCGAGCAGCACGGCGCCGTCGTCGGGAACGCCGGGCGCGGCGGCTGCGGAGGCCGTGACCGGTCGTAGCGCGCGAAAGCTCGCCGGGACCCGGGCCAGCGGCACCCGGTCGTGAGGTGTACGGGGTCCTGCCAGGCAGGGCTCGATCGACGAGAGGTCCACCGTCAGGGTCCGGGCGTACCGGACGGTTGTGCTCTGCTCGGCGAAAAGCCCTTGGTCCTTGCAGTACGCCTCCACGAGGGACACGTGGTGCGGGGTACGGCCGGTTGCCCGCAGGAACCGCAAAGTCTCGTCGTCAACGGGGAAGAACGCTGTGGTGGCGCCGTATTCGGGTGCCATGTTGGCGATCGTGGCCCGGTCGGGCACGCCGAGGCCACCAACGCCGTCCCCGGTGAACTCCAGAAAGGCACCGACCACGTCGTGTCCGCGCAGTTGCTGGGTGAGGGTCAGCGCCAGGTCGGTCACCGTCACCCCGGGACGCAGCCGTCCGGTCATGCGCACCTCCACGACGCGGGGCAGCGGCACCAGCACCGGTTCGCCGAGCAGGACAGATGTCGCCTCGATGCCGCCGACGCCCCAGGCCAGCACGCCGAGGGCGCCGACCATCGGGGTGTGCGAGTCGGTTCCCAGAACGGTGTCCGGGCGTACTCGCTCCCGGCCGTCCGGCTCGCGCTGCGTGCTGACCACCCGGGCGAGCCGTTCCAGGTTGATCTGGTGGATGATGCCGTTGCCCGGCGGGATCACGGTGAGGTTGGCGAAGGCCTGCTCGGCCCAGCGCAGCAGCGCGTACCGTTCGGCGTTGCGCTGATATTCCCCGTCCAGGTTGGCCTCCAGCGCGCCCCGGACTCCGGCGACGTCGACCCGGGCCGCGTGGTCCACCACCAGATGGGCGGGGATGACCGGCTCCACCCGGGACGCCGGCAGCCCCTTGCGCACGGCGGCCGAGCGCAGCGCCAGCAGGTCCAGCACGACGGGGACACCGGAGAAATCCTGCAGGACCACCCGGGACGGGTGAAACGGCAGCTCGGCCTGCGAGCTGCGGCCGCCGGAGCGCACCAGCGACGCGACCGAGGCGGGGGCGGCCCGGCCCGTCGCCGCCAGATGGGCCACGTTCTCCAGCAACACCCGCATCGAGTACGGCATCGTCCCCAGGTCGCCACCCGCCTCGGCGGCGAGCTCCGCCAGCGGATGGCGGACGGCCTCATCCGCCGAACCGGCCCGGCGTCGCGTGTTCACCGCAGTTCCCTCAGCAGAGAGGCGCGATCGAGCTTGCCGTTGGGCGTGGCGGGTAGCGCGTCACGGCGCCGGATCTGCTGCGGAACCATGTAGTGCGGGAGCAAGCGGCCCAATGCCCGGCGGACGGCCCTGGCATCGGTCCCCTCGACGGCCCCGGACTCGATCGGTTCGGCGGTGTAGAACATCGCCAGGTGGCCGTACGAGCCGTCAGCGGCCTGCACCGGAACGACGGCGCATTCGCGAATCCCGGCTATCCGCAGGGCTGCGCTCTCCACCTCGCCGGGTTCGACGCGGTAGCCCGCGATCTTCACCTGCCGGTCCTTGCGGCCGGCGAAGTGCAGAACGCCGCGGTCGTCGCGCCAGCCGAGATCACCGGTCCGGTAGAGCCGGGTCGGCACGCCGTCCACGTCGACGGTGACGAATTTCTGGGCCGTTGCCCGCTCGTCGGCGAGATACCGCAGGGCGAGCCCTCGACCGGACACGCAGATCTCGCCGCGGTCGCCGTCGGTCACCGGCTTGTCCCCGTCGAGCAGGTGCACCCCGCTTCCCGGCACGGGCGAGCCGATCGGGATGCCCCCGGCCAGGTCGCAATCGGCTGGCTCGACGGCCCGCGTGGTGACGAAGACACAGCTCTCCACCGGCCCGTACCCGTTGATCAGGGTGATGTCCGGGTGCCGCCACAGGAACGATCGGACGTGCGGCACGGACAGCCGTTCCCCGCCGGTGAGGACCTGCCGCATGCCGCGGAAGCAATCGACGTCCTCGTCGACGAAGAGGTTGAACAGCGACGCGGTGAGCCAGACCGTGTCCACTCCGGCCGACGAGATCATGTCGCGCAGGTCGCCGGGGAACAGGTTGTCGCCCTCGCCCAGGACGGACGTCCCTCCGGTGGTCAGCATGCCCCACAACTCCAGCGTGTACGCGTCCCAGGGAACCGGCGCCGCCTGAGGCATCGCCCGGCCCGGACCGAAGGCGGCGAACGTGGGCGCGCCGAAAAGCCGGATGGTGGCCTGGTGCGGTGACAGCACGCCCTTGGGCGGGCCGGTGGTGCCCGAGGTGAAGAAGACGGTGGCGGGGTCGTGACCGCCGACCCGGACCGCGGGCGGACCGGGGGTACGGCTGGCGGCGCTGTGCAGACTCTCGTCGGGCAGCGGCCACGTGGGCGTGCCTGGGACCTGACCCCCGGCGATCAGCGGCGGCTGCACCGCCTCGGTCAGGGAGGCGATCCGCGCCGCGGGCCACCGGTGATCGAGGGCCGCGTACGCGGCGCCGCACTTGAGGATGGCGAGCAGCACCGCGACGAGGGCAGGGGTTCGGGGCGACACCACGGGAACCACATCGCCGGGGCTCACTCCGTGCGCGGCCAGATCCGCCGCCCACGTGTCCGCCGCGCGGTCGAGGGTGGCGTAGTCGATGCGGTCGGCGCCGCGCACCACGGCGATCGCGCCGGGCCGCCACGCCGCCTGGGCTGCGACTGCGTGGTGAATCGTGGTCGTCATCGGGCCGCCAGCCAGGTGAGCCAGGTGCCCAGGGCGAGCACGGCGAACGCCAGATCCGCGGCCGTCGCGTCACCACGATCGGCGGCTGCAGCGAGGTGGCGGACGCCGTCGGGCCGCACCCCGGCCGCGGCGAGCGTGTCGAGATGCCCGGTGATGGCGTCCCGGACGGTGGCGCCCCCCGAACCGGTGGACCACCAGGAGGCGATCGGCGCCCGGAACGGCTTCTTGCGCTCGCCGCGGTGCGCGGGGAGTTCCCCGGCGTACGCCTCGCGGAGCGCCACCTTGGTCTGACCGTCACGGATGAGCCGGTCCCAGGGCAGGTCCGCGGCCAAGGCGGGCACATCGCCGTGCAGCAGAGGCAGACGGCCCTCGATGCTCTCGGCCATCAGCAGGTGGTCGGCGCGTCTGAGCAACGGCTCCAGGCTGTGCGTCATTTCGAACCGCCGCACCGTCTCGGCGGTTCCGTCGCGATCCTGCGGTGGCAGCGCCGCGCGCAGGGCCGCCGCGGCGGCGTCGCGCTGCTCGGGCCGCAGCAGTCGGCCGGCCAGAGCGTACCGTTTCGCCCGCAGGTAGAACGACGCCGCGTCGGGCAGCTCCGCGATGTCGAGATAGCTGCGATAGCCCGCGAACAGCTCATCGGCTCCCTCACCGAGCAGGAGCGCCACGATGCCGCTGGCGCGCGCCCGAGCGGCGAGCGCCGCGTACATCGGCACACTGGTCATCGCGGTCGGCTCACCCAGGGCAGCGACGGCGGAGGGAAGTCCGTCGATCAGGTCCTGCGGCCCGAACTCGACATACCGGTGCCGCCACGTGCGCCACGCGGTGCCGGGCAAGCCGAGGCCGTCGAGGGTGCGCACACCGTCCCCGTTGCCCCGCGGCAGCACGCTGACCGTGTCGAGGCCGGTCATCCCCCGCCGCGCGAGTTCGACCGCGATGATCGACGAGTCCAGGCCGCCGCTCAGCGCGAGACCCAGCGGACGATCGGTGATCAGGACCCGGTCGACCGCCTCCGCCACGGCGGCGCGCAGGTCGGCCGGTGTGACCGGGATGCCCCGGGGCGGCGCGGGCGCCGCCGTGACGGCGACACTCTCGACCCGGCCCTCCTTGACGACCAGCCGCGCGCCGGGGCGCACCGGCGCGATGTCTTCAAAGAAGGTGCCGCCGTCCACGACCCGGCCGAGCAGCAGGAACTGAGCCACGGCGGCGGGGCGCAGGGCGGGCCGGTCGAAGACGTCCAGCAGCGCGGGAACCTCCGAGGCGAGCGCGACGCCGGTGCGGTGGCGGCGCACGTAGAGCGGTTTGATCCCCAGCGGGTCGCGGGCGGCGTGCATCGACCCGTCCGGGTCACGGCGGACAGTGGCGTACATGCCGTCCACGGCGCAGGGGCCGGCCTGATCGACGGCCTCCGCCTCGGCCAGCCCGCCCGCGGGGACGCGGACCGCTCCGGTCGCCGACGTGACCGCGTACACCTCGCCGTTGAAGGCGTAGGCGTTCGGCGGCGTATCCGTCCGGAACGGCACCCGGTCACCCGGCCGGCTGCGCAGCCGCAGCCGGCACATGGCGACGGCGGAGTCGTCGTCGCCGAGCACGCCCTGGCCGTCCGTGCCGCGGTGCCGCAGACGGGCGATGGCGGCGCCGGCCAGGCGCATCGCGCTCGCGTCGGCTCGTCCGGCGAGCGAGACCGCAACGACTCCGCACATGCCGCTCAGCCCTCGCCCGTCGCGTCGGAGGCTTCGGCCACGTACATGGTCGTCTGTGGCGCCTGCGGGAACTCGCTGAATTCGACGAGTCGTAGCGCGCGGCCGTTGCCGCGTACCGCGGCGATCAGGCCGGTCATGTCCTCGTGCGTGACGCGCTTCTCCCGGCCGCGGCCCCGATACCAGTCGAGCAGCGTCGGCGCCGGGATCTGGCCGTGCGCCAGCAGGGCGTCGACCAGCACTTCGCCCGCCGCGGCGAAGTCGATGACCCGGTCCGCCGGGCGGTAGAAGTCTTGCAGGCAACCGCGTTCCGTCCCGATGGCGATCATGCGCTCGTCCATCGGATACAGGCCCATCTTCACCGACGCGCGGACCTGGCCGCCCGGCGCCAGCAGCTCGAGCATGCCGGTCAGACCCCTCTGGAGCTCGGTGTCGCTGAACCGGTTGATCAGCCGGTCGGAGAGCACGACGTCCTGGGTGCCGCGCAGCTCGGCGGGCACCTCGGCGGTGATGTCGAGCTGGCACACCTGGCAGGCGCCCGCGGGCAGCGCAGCGGCCAGATCGGTGCACATCCGGGCGGAGAAGTCCAGGACGGTCACGACCGCCCCCCGGCCGATCAGCGCCTCGATGAGGTCCTTGGTGGAGGCGCCGATGACGGCGCATCGGGCGCCCGGCGGGATCTCGCGCAGGAACAGGCCGATCTCCTCGGGGCTGGGCTTGGCCGAGGTGCGCCCGGCCTCCCAGAACTGCGATCCGATCAGATCCCACGCTGCGGACTTGGCATTGGTCGCCTTGGTCGTCACGATGTGCTCCCGAGCGGGTCGAGCAGGCTGGAGTTGTAGTCGCCGGCGAGGACGTGGTTGAGATAGGTACCCGAGCCGCCGATCACCCGGTAGCCGTGCGGGACGCCCGCCGGAATGAAGACGGAGCTGGGGCTGTGCACCTGGAAGACCTGGCTGCCCAGGGTGACTTCCACGGTGAGGCCTTCGTAACCGTCGCGCGACCCCAGGAAGGCGAACAGGCTGTCGCAGTGGTGGACGTGCGTGTCGACGTGGCCCGCGCCGTAGTCGTCGAGTTCCGGGATGTGGCGGGCGATGCAGTATTGCGCCGCGCCCGGGACGAACCTCTCGTCGACCAGGACGAAGCGCTCGCCGGGGCCCGCCCGGTGGTGTCGCAGCTCGGTCGCCGAGATCACCTTGGGGTCGACGATCCACTGCTGCGGTTCTTCGGGTAGCTGCCGCTCGCTGGACGTGCGTTCCCGCCCGACCAGGCCGGGGTCGATCCACTCGTACGACCGGGAGTCGCGCTGCACGGCGGCCCGGTGCAGCTTGGCGACGTGACGGAACGCGTCGCGGCCCACGACCGGCCGGCGGGCGTCGGGCATCGACCGTGAATACGCCCCGACACGCCGGCTGATCTCGGGCAGCAGATCGCCACCGATCAGGGGCCGTCCGCCCCGCTGGTGCAGGTTGACAGCGAGCAGCGCCAGGTCCACCACTCCGGCCCGCTCTCCGAGGCCGTTCACTGAGGTCGACACCCATTCGGCTCCGGCGTCGACCGCGGCCAGACTGTTCGCGAGCGCCAGCCCCCGGTCGTCGTGGAAATGCACCTCGAGGTCCACCCGGGGGCACAGGCGGCGCAGGCGGGTGACCCGCTCATGCACCTCGGATGGTTCCAGAATGCCCACGGTGTCGGCGAAGCAGGCCCGCTCCGCCCCGGCCTCGACGGCGACCAGGTACGCCTCGCCGAGCTCGCCGGCGTCCGTACGGCTGCTGTCCTCGACCGTGAACCGCACCGACAATCCGAGCCCCCGCGCGTACCGGACGGTGTCATCGATCTGCTGGTACAGGCTCGCCAGGCTCCGTCCGGGCAGTCGCGACGCGCGCGAGATGTCGTTCACGCCGAGGAAGATGCCCACCCAGCCGGCGCCGCTCTTGGCGACCGCGTCGATGTCGGTGCGTTGCGCCCGGGCATGCGCCAGGACCGGCACGTCGCCGACCGCGGCCACCACGGCGGCCACCCGCGCACACTCGTCGTCGCTGATGGACGGATGGCCGCACTCGATGGTGTCCACCCCGAGGCGGACGAGGAGCCGCGCCGTCTCGACACTCTGGCCGACCGTGAAGCGGCCTCCCGCCGTCTGCATGCCCTCGCGCAGGGTGCTGTCGATGATCCGCGTCACGTCAGCGACTTCCGAGTGCGGTCAAGCTGCTGAGCGCGAAGCTGTCCTTGGCGGCGAAATCGGGATCACCGGCATCGGCGAAGACAATCACCATGCCACGGCGGTCCTCATCCGAGGTGTTCGCGGCGCTGCCGTGCGCGAAGTAGCGATCCCACATCGCCCCGTCGCCCGGGGACAGCACGAACTGCACGGGCTCGGCGAGGCCGTCCCCGGCCACATCCAGGCTGGCGTGCCACGGATAGTGCGGGCGCTCCTGGTGTTTGATCTCGCCGTTGGCATGCGACCCCGGGCAGCCGAAAAGACCCCCGTTGCGGGGTGAGACCTCGGTCAGCGCGATCCATACGCTGAACGCCTTGGGGTAGCTGTACGTCCACAGTGCCTGGTCCTGATGCAGAGCCACTTCCGTACCCACCCGGGCGGCCTTGAGGAACGCCGCGTGGAAGACGACCGCGGCGTTGTCACCGATCACCCGGCGGGCCAGGTCGGGCACTCCGGCGCGGTTCAGCATCGGCCCCCACATCTGGGGATCGTTCCAGAGCAGCCGCCGCAGTTTCCGCAGCCGCCGCTCGTCACCGTGCGCGTCGTATTCCGCCTCGTACGATGCCGGCACCTCATCGGCGGCGTCGAGCGAGTCGAACAGTTCCACGGCACGGCGCTGATCGTCCGCACCGAGACGCCCCGGAAGGAGGTGGTAGCCGTCTTTCCGGAAGGAGTCGAGGTCGATGTCCGGCATGTTTCTCCTCTTCGATCGTGCGCGGCGTGCGGGACGGACGGGGATCAGCGGCGGGCTTGCCTGACCACATCGCCGACGCGGGCGTCCGGATCGGTGGTCAGGGCGTGCAGGGCGCGCAGGAAGGTCTCGGCGAATTCGCCGACGTATTCGCGGGAGTACTCGGACTCGTAGTGCAGGACGTGCAGCCTGAGCTTCGCGTCGTCCTGCAACAGCCACAGGTGCAGGCCGGGGGAGTCGGCGTCCTCCTCCAACGGCAGGAGCGCCACCTCGGCACCGGCCAGCCGCAGCGCGTTGCCCCACATCTCGTTCTGCATGAAGTAGACCCCCGGCTCCTTGCGGAAGCCTGCGGGCAGCGTGGGCCAGATCCGGCGCCGGACGTGCATGGCGGGAAGGTCGCCGTGCGCGGTGGCGCCCAGGACGGTGTCCTGCACCGCCGCCACGAGGTCGCGGAATGAGGCCGTCAGATCCACGGTCGTGGTCGGAAAGACCCCGTTGGCGAACCAGCCGATCGTCTGCTGGTATTCCGCGTCGAGGCGGTTCGCGCAACTGGACAGCAGGGTGACCCGGCGCCGGCCGGTCAGGTCGGCGATGAGCGCCTTGAGCGCGGCCATGCCCGTGCAGTACGGGGAGACGCGCATCGCCCGCGACGATTCGGCCAGCGCGGTGGCGACCTCGCCGGCCACGTCGAGGTCGAGCGCGGCGGGCCCGTGCAGGCCGTCGTTGCTCCGGTACCCCGGCAGGCGCAGGGCGAAGTCCTCGGGGTCCGGGCCGAGCTGGTCGCGCCAGTACGCGGCGACCTCGTCGAGCCGACCGGCGTCGAATCCCGCTCGCTGAGTCTGCGCCCAGCCGGCGTAGTCCGCGGCCGCCGTGAGGGAAGCCGTGGCGTCGCCCCGCGAGCGGGCGTATGCCGTCGACAGGTCCCGTGTGAACAGATCCAGCGACCAGCCGTCGGCGATGAGGTGGTCGAACGCGAAGGCGACCAGATGCTCGTTCTCCGCACATCGCACCAGCAGTGCCCGGGTCAGCGGCGCGCGGGATCTGTCGAACGGCTGCCGGACGTACGCCCGCAGCAGATGCGTCGCATGCCGGGCCCGATGCTCCGGGGGATGGCCGCTGACATCCTCAACACTCAGCTCGGCCGTGGCCGTCGGGTCCACGTGCTGCCGGGCGGCGTCGTCAGCCACCGAGAACCGGGTCCGCAGCGCCGAATGCCTGTCGATCACCGATTGCAGGCTCTTGCGCAGCAGGGTCGGTTCCAGCGGGCCGCGCACGTGGTAGGCGACATGGAATTGCAGTGCGGGTGCTCCCGGATCGCGAAGGCTCGACAGCAGCGCCCACTCCTGCCCCAGCGAGGCTCGCCCGGTGGTGGCCCCGGCCGGCGGCCGGCTCTTTGGCCGGGCCGGCGCGGACTGTTCGCTGTCCGCCGCGGCGGCCTCGACATGCCGGACGAGGTCGGCCACGGAGGCGGCCGTGAAGACCGCCTTCGACGGCACGCGGACGCCCAGCTCCTGATGGATGCGACCGAGGAGGCGCAGCGCGAGGACGCTGTTGCCGCCGAGGGCGACGAATTCGTCGGTGGCCCGCACGTCATCGACGTCCAGGACCTGTTCGACGACGCTGACCACCGGTTCGAGAAAGGGGCTGCTCACGGCATCGGTGCGCACGGTCACGACAGGGCCTCCAGTGAAACGTTCTCGACGTGGTAGCGCTCGTAGAACGGGCTGAGCACGCCTGCGAGACGGCCGGTGTCACGGATCAAGCCGGCATGGGTGCCGTCGACGACGGCGCAGTGGAATCGGGGTCCGACCCGGGCGAGCAGGCTTGCCCGTTCCTGCTCCGGCACGACGTGGCTGTCGCGGGCGAACACGACGTGCACGGGTATGCCCATCGCCCGCAGCCCGTCGTACACATGGGCGTAGCTGTAGTGCCACTTGAGAAAGCTGGCTTCCGCCCAGCCGTCGTCGACGAACCGCTCCGGCATCCGGTCGAAGGACTGGTCCAGGACGGTGACGGTGCTGACCCGCGACGGCCCCAGCAGCAGGGCGGTGACGGCCCCGATCAGTGCCCCGAACGAATAGCCGATGACGTGTGCCGGTCCGGGCAGCACATCGGCGATGCGGTGCAGATCGGCCCCGAAGTCCAGCGGCGAGTAGCCCCAGGCCGGGGCGGGACTCTGGCCGTGCGCCCGCAGGGAGGGCAGAACGGCGACCTCGCCGGGGGCGCGCAACGCGTCGGCAAGTTCCCGCAGCGATGCCTTGTCATCGGCGAAGCCGTGCAGAAGGAGCTGGGCGCCGCGTACCGCCCCGGCGCCAGGCCCTGCGGCGAGGTCGAAGTCGAGCAGCTCCGCCCGGCCGATGCGGGCGAGCGCCGGCCCGGCTCCCGGACGTGACCCGGTGACGCTCACCGGCCGAGCTCCGCCACGGGCACGCCGATAGTTGCCGGCCGGACACCGGCGGGCCAGACCCCGCCGCGGTAGGTGCCCGCGCCGGTTGCGCCATACAGCGCCCGATAGCTCTCCGGCAGTTCGGGGCTGTCGGCGTAGGCCAGCCACAGCCGCAGCAGTAGCCTGCCGGCGCCGTTCTGCGGGCCGGTGAAGGCGGTGCGGGCGTGCAGAATGTGGAAGTTGTTGATCAGCTGAAGGTCGCCCCGGCGCAGCTCCATGTCCAGCGAGACACCGGGGCGTCGCAACATCTCGTCGACGGCATCGAGCGCGGCGCGCTGGCGGTCGGTGAGCCGGGGCGCCTTGTCGTGCCGCTGCGAGCCCTCGATGAACCGCCGGACGTAGCGGGTGGCGAACGACGCGCCGATGCGGCTGAACACCGGGATCTCGCACCACGGAAGTTCGTCGGGTTGCTGCTCACCCCGGCGGTCGTGCGGGAACGGCCGGTACAGCTCGGCGAGCAACTCGGGCGCCTCCGCTAGCAGGGTGTCGTGGACCTGTTTCGAAGAGACCAGCCGGCTCAGCCCGCCTGCCGCGGACGGGCGCACGCAGAGCAGGCCGATCACATCCGTACGGTCGACGTGGAACGGGAGCTCGGCGGAGCTTTCGTAGCCGCGCTGGACGGGACTGCCGATGTCGGCGCCTCGGTCCTCCACCCGGCCGATGAGGTCGCCCTTGCGGCTCTGGGTGACCGGGCGGCCCAGCATCAGGCCGAGGGTCCAGAGCGCCAGCTCGATGGTCTGCTCGTCCGCCGCGTCGACGGGGAAGCCGGTGAGCACGACGCATCCCGGGCCGCCGGTCAACCGCCGCCGCAACTCGGCGGCGAGCTCCGCCACGTGCGGGAGGTCCCGGGGCGCCGGCGCCGCGAGGTCGGGGACGGCGCCGTCCGCGGCGCTGGCGCGGGCACGGACGAGCAGCTCCTCGACGGCGGGCTGCCGCAGCGGAATGCGCCACGCCGGTTCCCTGCCGGCCAGTGAGCTCCCGGTCCAGCCACCGGTGACGGCCGTGCTGCGTGCGGAATTGCGAACCGTAGACGACGCCACGATTGTTCCTCACTCTCTCGGACGGACGAAGGCGGGATTCTGCGGCGCCGGAAAGGTGCGGGGAAGTGGTCCTTTTCGTCAACGGCGGGCGACCGGTTCGGGCCGAGAGCCTCGCGCTTGATCGGCTACTCGGATCGACGATTACGGAGATCGGCGGTCATCGGCATCTGATGCGCGACCGGTGAACGCTCGGCCAAGTTTCCCGCCGAGAGGCAATGGACGGCGCCACGCATCTGTCACATGACCGGTTTTCCGGCCTGTCCGGCGTGTCTGCGGGGTCCGCAGGGGCAAGCAGAAGACGCGTTGACACCCCGGGAGCGTCTGTCTAATATCGACTTAACGTCATTTTGGGTTTTTGACGGCGAATTCAACTTTTTATGACGAGGAGGTTCCAGCGACATAGTGGTTCACGGGCGGACGATTAGTGGAATTGGCGGATGCCCAAAACAATCACACCTTCCATCGCCGGCCGGATTCCCCCATCATCCGTCCTTTACGGTCCCTGCCTCGTCGGTCGTGACGACGAATCGGCGACTCTGGGCGCCCTGGCCGCCAACGCCCGTAACGGTCGAGGCGGCGCGCTCGTCGTCCGCGGACACGCCGGCATCGGCAAGAGCGCCCTGCTCGACTCGCTGGCCGCAAGTTCCGGCCGCGACATGCGGATCCTGAGCTGCCGGGGCGCCGAGGCCGAGGCGGGATTCGCCTTCGCCGGCCTCCACCAGCTTCTGCTCCCGGTGCAGCCGACGATCGGGCTGCTCCCACGGCAGCAAGCGGACGCCCTGCGCAGCGCCTTCGGCCTCGGTACCGGCGAGTGCGACCGATTCCTCATCGCGCTGGCAACCCTGACTTTGCTGTCCCACCACGCCCAGGACACGCCCCTGCTCGTGCTGGTCGACGACGCGCAATGGCTGGACGTCGAGTCCGCCGAAGTCCTGTCCTTCGTCGGCCGGCGACTCGACGCTCAGCGAATCGCGTTCGTCGCCGCGGCCCGGGACGGCGAACGCGACGCCGAACGCTTCGCCGAGGTCGCACAGCTACACGTTGGCCCGCTCTCCGCCGCCGAATCGGAGACGCTGCTGATGCGTACGGCGCGCGACGCGGCCCGGCCGGTACTGGACCGTCTGCTCCACGAGGCCGGCGGCAACCCGCTGGCGCTGACCGAGCTGCCGGCCACTCTCACCAGGGCCGAGTTGCTGGCAGCGGGTCCCTTGCCGGACCATCTGCGCCTCAGCCGGCGGTTGCAGGACGCCTTCGCGCGACACCTTCGCCTGCTGGCACCGGATGCGAGAGGACTACTGCTGGTCGCCGCCGCCGCCAGCGACGACGATCTGTCCGCGATTCCGGCCACCAGCTCGCTGCTGTGGGGCGATCGGGCCGCCCTGACCGAGGTGGAGCGCAGCGGGCTCGTCGAGCAGAGCGCGGGTGGTCTGCGCTTCCGGCAGCCGCTGACCCGGTCGGTGGTTTATGCCTGCGCGGCTCCGGCCGAACGGCGGGAGGCGCATCGGGCTCTGGCGGAGGCGCTCAATCACCGCGCCGCGCGGCACGCCTATCACCTTGGCGCCGCGACGTTCGGGCCGGACGAGCAGGTAGCCGCCAAGCTCGCGGCCGCCGCGGAACGGGTCCGGCGTACGGTCGGCGGGTCGGCGGCAATCGCGGCGTTCGAACAAGCGGCGGCCCTGGCGCCGTCCACCGATCTCGCTGCGGATTGTCTCGTCAATGCGGCGATCGCCGCCTGGCAGGCAGGCCGGCCGGTGCACGCGGGCGAACTGCTCGACCGGGTGGGACCGCTAGCTGCCGGGCGACCCGCGGTCGTTGCATCGGTGGAGCGGATCCGGGCGCTGATCGCCCACGCCAGTTCATCGGCCACGGCTTCCAGCGCGATCCTGCTCCGCGGCGCACAACCGATCATCGACAGCACGCCCGACCTGGCTGCCGAGATGCTTGTCATGGCGGCCCGCTCGGCCTGGTTCAGTGGCGACCTCAACGGCTTGCTGGAGGTGGGCCGGCGCCTCAGCGAGCTGCCGCTGACCCCGGACAGGCCCGAAATGCGGCTCAGCCGGCAACTACTGCAGCTGCGCGACAAGGAGATCGAGGCCCGGGCCACCGATGCCTCCGATGAGGGTGCCGACCCTTGCGTGTGGTGGCTGGATCGAGACGATCCCCGGCCCTGGATATGGCCGCCGGCCCTCGTGCCGCAGCTATTCGGCAAGACGGACACCGTGCTCATCGCTTATCAGGAGGCGGTCGAGATGCTGCGCCGGCGCGGTGACGCCGGTGCCATCCCGATGACGGTCGCGCCGATGATGGCTTTGCAAATTCATCTCGGCGACTGGAGCCGTGCCGTAGCTGAGGGCAGCGCGGCGCTTGTCGTCGCCGAGGAGACCGGACAGTCGTTGATCGCGGTCGGATTGCAGGCGATGCTCGCGTGGGTGGCTGCACTGCGCGGGCACGCAGAACAATGCCGCAAACTCGTCAGCACCACGCTGCAGAGCACGATGCCGCGCGGGCTGAAGCTGGTCAGTGCCCATTGTCAGTGGGTGCTCGGCCTGCTGCACCTCGGCGAAGGCAACCTGCGAGAAGCGATCGTGCAACTGATGCCCATCCTCAACATCGACGACCCGGCCGCGCACTTCGCGATGGGCATCGTCGCCCTCCCCGACCTCATCGAAGCGCTGGTGCTGGCCGGGGATCACGACGAAGGCCGGCGTGCCTTCGACATGCTCGACGCCTGGTCAGCCGGGTCATTGCCCTACCTTCAGGCGCGGCAGCTCCGATGCGCGGCGCTGCTCGCCGACGTCGACCGGGCCGACAGTCTCTTCCAGACCGCGATTCACACGGCCACGCCATCGCCGTTCGAGGCGGCCCGGACCAACCTCCTGTACGGCGAATGGCTACGCCGAATGCGCCGGGTCAAGGATGCCCGGCTGCGCCTGCGGACGGCGCTGCGGACATTCGACGCGCTGCAAGCCGGCCCGTGGATCACACGAGCCATCGGGGAACTGCGCGCGGCAGGCGACGCACCCGACCCGGGCGACTCACCGACGGAGAGCCGAGCCGCCGAACTGACCCCGCGTGAGGCCCAGATCGTCCAGTTCGCCGCCCGGGGGATGACCAACGCCGAGATCGGAACCCGGCTGTTCCTCAGCCCGCGCACGGTGGGATACCACCTGCACAAGATATTCACGAAGCTGGGCATCACGTCTCGTCGTCAGCTTTGCAACCGCATTGTGCTGGACGATCTGAACTAACCGGTCCGCTCGGGCGGCCCGGCGGTGACGCGGGGGTATGCGCCGGGCACTTTCGTCTCTCGACCACCGCGCGGTGACCGCGGCTGCCACTAGGTTTCGCCCCATGCCTGCCTTCTGGTCCCGCCTTCGCGGCACAGCACCCTCGGCGACCTGCCCGGCCAGGGCTTCCTGACTTGGCCGCCCCAGCGCCACTGACCTGCGGTCTCGGGCGTCAACAGCGGATGTCTCGTACGGCGGAGGTGGGTTGTTGATGGTGGGCGGTCGGCCTCCGGTGTGTCTGGATGGCGTGGTGGTGGTGCGGTCGGGTCGGTGGTTTTCGCTGGATCCGGTGGGGGTGCCGCCGGAGTGGGTGGTGCGGGCGCCGGCGGTGAAGGGTGTTGTTCAGGTTCGTTTTGGGCCGGGTGCGCTGGGCGCGGTGGTGGTGCGGGACGCGTTGCGGCGTGAGGATCCGGGCGTGGTGGCCCGGATGGTGGAGGTGTTGGAGCCGGGGCAGGCCGCGACGATCAGTCTGGCCGAGGTGGTGGCGCGTACAGCGGTGCATGGGTTGTATGTGGATTTGCCGCAGCGGGCTGATCTGGTGGATGCCGCGGATGGGCGGTTGGTGCCGATCGACGGGTGGCATCGGGCCGTTTCACCGCAGCGGGCCGCGGGGGTGCGGGTGGTCCCGGTCCGGCATATGGTGCAGGACCGGCCGGCCGCGGCTGGTGAGGTGGCCTCGTGGGGGCGGATGTCGGGGCAGTTGCGCCTGCGTGCTGAGGGCGTGGAGCTGGGTCTTCCCGCCGCCGTCCTCCACCGGCGGCGGGATCTACTTGAGGCAGCGATCGTGCCGGTGCTGGCCGATGGCCAGATGGTGGCGGGGACACCGGTTGAGGCGCCCGGATACGCCGGGTTGTTGACGCTGCTGGACGATGTCCGGGCTGGTTCGGTGTCGTCGTTGACGGTGGAGACGGCGGCGGGAGATGCCCTCCAGCTCTTCGTCGCCGGCGAGCGTGACGGAGTCGCGGTGGTGGACCGGACCGCGCAGCCGGCGGTCCTGCCCGCACGTCCCGAGACCATCCGGCTGGCGCCACTGACAACGAGCCTCACGCATGCCGGCATGATCGGGTTGTCGGAACGTGTGCGCGCGCGGATCGGCATCGGCGACGGCGAGCAATACTGCCTCGCACTCGCGTCGGCAGCGCTGGAGGAACTCTTCGGGAACGGCCCGGACGACGGCATCTCGGTCGCCGGGATCCGGGGTGCCGACGTCTCCCTCGACGACAGCATCCTCACCATGGGTCCGCTGCCCGCGCTCGGCAGCCCGCGGGACTGGCCGACCATAGCCGGCGGCTGGACCGCCACCGGGCAGATCGTCGGCGCCGTGACCGGCCGGGCCGCGGTGGTCCACCTGGAGCGCCCCGGGCGCGTGGGCCATGTCGTCGTTGCCGTCGGCACCGAGGACGGCGTGCGCTGGCTCGACCCGGCGCAGCCCCGGCCGCAGGACCGGGTGCGCGAGCACCGGGACATCACCGAAGCGGCCGGCGACGGGCACCGGCTGCCGTCCGCCGAGTCGGACGCAGGACTGCGCGCCCGGATCTTCGACACCGACGGGCGTCTGCTGCCGCATCCACCCGCGCCGGTGCCGTCCGCGGATGCGGTGCTGCCGCTGCTGGACGCGCCGGACCCCCGAGTCGCCGGCGCCGGTTTCGAAGCCGAGCAAGCCCCGACCCTGTGGATCGAGGGCGTCGACAACATCAAGAACGTACGCTCCTTCGTGCTGGCCGAGCACCCGTCCGGCATGCTGCGCATCGCGGTGGAGACCAAGCTCGCCGTCCAAGGCGCCGACGGGCTGCTCTATGCGACACCGGCAGAAGCGGAGGCGGCCACCGGCACCGCGGACGACATCCTCGTCGGCAAGCCGGAACTCATCTCCGGCATCATGCGCGTCCAACCGCACGAGGAGGGACGCCACGACCCGGACGCCGTCTTCCGGGCACTGCGCGGGCTGAGCGCCGCCGCCGCACGCATTCCCGGCCAGGACGGCACCCGCGCCAGCGTGTCGTTCGAGCAATACCTTCGTGCGGCACAACTGGACGAGATGACCCTGACGAATCTGGGGCGACGTGCGAGCCTCGGCCCGCCCTCGATCGGGGAACCGCGCGGCGAGCATTACCACATGAGCTTGGGCATCGTGCACGACGGCATGTACGAGCTGCTGCAGAACCTGCTCCCCGGCATCTGGAAGGACGAGGCGAACGGCTGGCTGAACCAGGCACACACCGCCGACGGACTCGACTTCGGCCGGGAGATCGGCGCACGGTTCCTGCACTGGCGGCGAACCGGTTCTCTGCCGGAGCCGGACGGGACGCCGGTTCAACCGCTGGCGATGACGGCTCCGTTGAGCGGACAGGACTCGTCTGACGTACGCCGGGGCCTCAAACAGGTCTCCGGCTATGCGGCGCTCGCCTACACGAACGCGGCCGGCCTGGCCGAGTACACAGTGGTCGCAGGAAATCCGAAATCCCTGGTCGCTGCCCTGTCCCGGATCGACTTCATCGACGTCTGGGCCGACCTTCCGGAAAACGCGCAGGAATACCTGCGCGCAGACCTGAACGCCTTCTGGGAGAACTTCGAGCGCCGCTTCCGCGCCCGCATCCCGTCCTTCGACGACACCTATCGTGAGTTCGTCGAGCCCGGCGCCGGCGACGTGGAGCTTCGCTCGCTCAATCTGACCGACGGCGACGAGGATCGGGTCGAGCTGGCCGACTACCTCCTGGCGCCGATGCGCGGCGACACGGCCGCCCCCGGCCAGCGCGAGGTCTTCGGCGGCATGACGACGCTGCACCGCACCGACGTGAACGACGCGGCGCTGCTGGTGCCGCACGAGGTCGTCGAGATCCGCGCCGACCTCGGTCAACAGCTCACCGTGGACCGCTTCGAAGAGCGCTACCGGCAAGCCGCAGCCTGGTCGGCGACCGCCTACCAGCAAGCTCTCCTCCTGCCCGCCGACACCCGCATCGGATATGCCCGGGACTGGCGGGGCAGCGCCGGCAGATTCCCGCAACGGGCCGGTCTGCACTGGCTCGGCGACGACAACTCACCACCGCCGGCCTGGGCCATCGAACTGGGCGCCGCAGCGTCCGCCGCGGGCCGCACCCTCGTGGTGCTGCACACGGCCGTCACCGATCGCCGCGGCGCCACACGGTACACCGACGAGCGGATGAACCGTTTCGGCGACCTGCTGGACGCGAACTGGCCGCTGGTGCGCAGCGCCCTGTTCGTGCTGACCGGCTATCACCGCGACGTCCATCTGATGGCCCAGGACGTGAATCTGCCCCGGATCCACCCCAACGCGCCGACCCGGCTCAGCCCGGGACAGCGGGGCGGCCTGCACGCGGACAAGGGATGGCGGCTCGTCACCTTCGACAACCGGGTCGTGATCAACCGCGGTGACGACCTCTCCGGCGACTTCGTCGCTCAGGCGCTCAGGATGGTCGACCGCGCGGCCGCGCAGGTGCCGGGTTCCGTGGATCTGACGTCGGCGGGGGTGCGGCAACAGGTCGGCCGCTTGGCGGCCGGGGTGCTGGCCGGTGCTGGTGTGTCCGGGACCGCGGCGTGGTGCGTCGCGGTGGCCGCGGTGGTGCGGGATGCCCATTTCGGTGGACTGCCGGTGCTGCCGGCGGGTGCGACCTCGGCCGACGACGCTCTCCACGGGATGGGGCTGTGGTCGCGGTGGGGACCGCCCGGATCGTGGCCGCGCATCGGCGACTGGGACGCCGTCGAGCGGGTGGTATCGGCGGAACCCGGGCGGCTGGCGGTGGTCTTGATGAGCCGGCCCGGCGGGGTGGGCGACCTCGACGGGGTGGGCCATGCGTACGTGGCCGTGAACCACGGCCGTGGGGTGGCGTGGGTCAACCCGCAGACGCCGGGTGAGCCGTACCGGCTGCAAACGTTGTCGCAGGTGCGAGCCGACGACCCGACCATCACCGCGGATCTGCGATGGCGTGTCTACGGCAGTGACCGCCGCGAAATCGCCCTGCCGGTGGTCACCGGCGTGCCGGCCACCCACCAGCTCCTGGCCGGCGCCCAGCAGTACGGCGCACCGCCGCGCCTCAAGCTCACCGAGGACGAGCGGGAGACCCTGCAGGACCTGTGGTCGCACCGGGCGGACCCGGCCAGCTCCGCCGCACTCGCGGCCTGGCTGCGTGAGAACGGCGACCAGGTGCAGCGTCGTGACCTGGCGCAGGTGTTCGACGTCGACGGCAAGCCGGTCTCCACGGCGACGGTGACGAGCTGGATCGAGCGGGCCGACGAACATCCCTGGGCATCCGCTGTGTCCCTGCAAAAGATCGAAGCGCACCGTCAGCACGGCACACCGTCGCGCCGCAAGCTCACCGAGGACGAGCGGGAAACCCTGCAGCACCTGTGGTCGCACCGGGCGGACCCGGACAGCTCCGCCGCACTCGCGGCCTGGCTGCGTGAAAACGGCGACCAGGTGCAACGCCCCGACCTGGCGCAGGCGTTCGACGTCAACGGCAAACCGGTCTCCAAACAGACGGTGACGCGCTGGATCGAGCGCGCCGACGAACACCCCTGGTCATCGCTGCAAGGGATCGAAGCCCGCCGTGCCCGCCCGCTCACTGCCGACGAGACGGAGGAGCTTTCCCGGCTGTGGGCAGACCGGGAAACCCTGGACGGCTCCCGGCGGCTCGCGGACTGGCTGCGGGCCAACGGCGATGACGTCAGCTCGGCGGAACTGGCGGCGACGTTCATCGCGGCAGGCCGACCGGTCACCAAAACGACGGTCCGAGACTGGCTGTCCCGGCTCGATGAGCATCCGTGGACCTCCGACCGGGCGGGCCGGCCACAAGCGGCTCGCGGCCGGCACTTGACCGCCGACGAGAGGGACTGGCTGGCGCAGCGCTGGACCGACCGCGCCGACTCCGAGAATTCCGTTGCGGTCGCGGACTGGATGCGAACGCACGGCGCCGAGGTCAGCCACGTCGACCTGGCCGAGGTCTTCGCTACCACCAAGACGACCGTGGGCAGGTGGGTCAAACGGCTGATGACCCAGCAGAATCCGCCTTGGGAGGCGGCGCACGCACGGACCAGGATCGGAGTCAAACGGTCCCGGCCAGGGGCCGAGGATTGGTCCTCGGGCGCCGTCGAAGAGGGCGAGCCCGCGCAACGGTCCGCGCCGGTGATCGACCCGGACTTGTTGCAGGCGTTGGTCGGCCGGCAGGACTGGGACGGACTGGCCGACGAGGTGAGCCGCCTGCTGCCGGCGTTCAGCCTCACGGACATCGCGGCGGCAACCGGCATCGACCGGGATTTCCTGGAAGCGATGGCCGGTCCGGGGCCGTCGAGCACCTATCCGTTCGTGGGGATGGCGGTCACCGACGTGACGGCGCCGGATTCGGCGCTCCGGGCACAGCATCTGGTCCAGGCGGCGGGCACGGATGCCGCGCAGCGCCAGTGGATGCTCGGGGAACTGGCGCGGGCCGCGGCCGCTCACGGCACCGCCGTGCGGACGTTCCTGGCCGGGCACGCGGAGCACGCGGACCACGAGTCTGCGGTGGCGGTGTGGGAGCACTTCACCGATGTGGTGGCCGGGGCCGGCCCGGACGGGTTGTCGCCGGTGGTGGCCGTGTACGAGCAGGTTCACGCCCTGCTGGCGGAGATGGGGCCGGGTAGCCCGTTGCCCTCGCCCGCGACGGTCCTGACCCGCGAGGCCGCCCCGACGAGCGGCAGGAGCAGCACCGACACGGGCTTCACCCTGTTCGACGACAACCTGCGGGACCTCGCGCACGCTCAGGTCGAGCAGGGCAACCATCTGATCGAGGTGCTGAGCGGGCTGCTGGCGCACGACTTCATCAAGGAATCCGTGTGGGCCGCGTGGACGGTGCGCCGCAACCGGTCGAAACTCGCCCGCGCGGTGGCGGACCTGGAAGGGCGCGCGGAGGACCTGGCGCGCATGGAAGACGCGCGCACGGCAACCGCACGGATCCCACGTCAGGTGCGCGTGGAGGTCCGGGTGCGGCTGGCCCAGTCGCTGGAGAACGTCAGCCGGGTCACCGAACGGGCCGGCCACCGGATCAAGCAGCTCATCGAGGACAAGGCGATCCGGGCCGGCCTGCGCGCCGGCAACACCCACGAGCGCGCCAAGAAATCGCTCGGGTACGTGAGCTCGGCGCTGACCGCAGCGGCCCCGTTGGCCATCCCGGCCGGGGCCGCGCTCGCCCCGGCCGCCCTGGAACTCGGCGTCAAGGCCGCAGCCGCCGCGTCGCTGGAGGCATTCCAGCGATGGCAGGAACACGTGTATCGGCGCGAACACTCGTCGGGCGAGGCGCTGCTCGCCCACGATCAGGATCCGCTGACCATGGCGCGGGCGATCGTCGCCAAGCAGGAGCAGGCGATCGAACTGTTGATGGCGGCCGCCGGCATCGGCGGCGCGTACGTGCCCGGCTGGCCCTTGATCTCGTCGGCGATCACCAAGGTCCTGCAGGGATATCTCCAGGAGCGGGTGACGCTCGCCCAGCGGGACCTCGAAGGCACCACCCCCGCCGGGCAGGACCGCTGGCGCCGGGCGGTCGACTCGGCGTGGGATCGGCTGCACCACGAGGTCAAGGCGAAACGCACCGACATCGGCTCCCTGCAGCAGGCGTTCAACACGCTCCACGGCGACCCGGATTACCTCGGCCTGGCCAACATCGCCTCCGACGCCGCCGTCGAAGCCGCCCTGGGCGCGCTGCTCGCGGTGATGCCGCCCCGCCCGGCCGAGCCGGTCACCGGCGCGATGCTGCGCACCGCCGTCCTCGACGTGGTGGGCAAGCTGAAGACCGGCTGGTACACCCCGCAACCCACACAGCCCGCGCTGCGATCAGACGAGAGCGTCCCGGCCGGCGTACCCACCACCGACGACCGGGGACGCCCCATCCAGGCGTACCGCGCGAACTACTCCGACGAGGAACACGCGTACGTGGCGGTGGAGTTCAGCGGCGCCCGGTTCTGGGGCTACCTCAACCGCTTCACCCGCAGCTTCCGGCCGGTACGCCCGGTACCTGCCGGACCCGAGGTGGCCGAACGGTGGTTCAACCGCGTTCTCAAAAACGGAAGGTACCTCGAACTGCCGCCGGAGGGCAGCACGGCGAAGCCCACACCCGTCCCCGGACAGTGGTACCGGCTTCTCGATCTTTACTACGGCTTCCTGCGCGAGAGCGACGGCGTTCTTGAGGTCGCCGGCCCGGCCTACGCGACGTCGAGAATGTCCACCGACGAACACAACATCCATCTCACCCACCTCCGGCATCCCCAGTGGGTGAGCAACACCTTCGACTGGGATCCCCCCGCACTGCTCACCCTGGACTTCTCCCGGAGCGAGTTCACCCCCGTCTCCGATCTCTGGGCGACACGACAGTTCGCGTACGCGATCGCCGGCCGCCTCATCGATGACCACACCGCGCCGCACGGACCGGTGGCCCGCCCGCAGGTCCACGTCGACGGCGGCGGCAACCGCCATCCGGTGCAGACGGCAATCGTCCGGCTCCTCACCGAACCCGGCCCGCGCACCGCGCCCGGCCACCGGCGGGCCACCGCCGTGCAGGACCTGCTGGCCCGGCTGGTCAGCGAGGAAATGCGGCGCATCCAGCGGGAACGCGACCTCACCGACGCCGACCTGCCGCAGGTCCCGGCCGACCTGTTCGCACCGGTGGTCGACCGTGGCCGCAGTGCCCGCGACGGCGCCGGTTCCGGGCGGCGGCAACGACGCCAGTCGCACGCCTGGATCGAATACCGCGCGGCCACCCCGGCCACCAGCGTCGAGCCGTCGCCCGTGGTCAGCGCCGACCCTCGCGACCTCGACCCGGCGGCACCGGCCCCCGAGCCGCTGACCCTCGCGGCCGCCGACGAGATGAGCCTGCTCGCCGCGCAAGCACTGAGCCGCATGACCACCCCGCAGCCGGGTACGCCGTCGGCCGCCGACGAGCGGTACTGCGTGCGATTCGCGGCTGCCGCCGTCGTGGCGACCTTCCCGGAAGGCCTGGCACCGGGGCGCACCGCCGACGACTCCGTGCTCGACCACGATGCGGGGCTGGCCTGGGACCGGCCGGCGGCGTGGCCTCGGGCCGCCGGTTGGAACGCCGTTGCCGAAATGCTGCGGCCGGGCCGCACGGACGACGCCGGCGCCCCGGTCGAACCAGGCCGCATCGCGGTGGTACTGATGGGCCGGCCGGGCGGACTCGGGCACGCCTTCGTCGCCGTCCGGACCTCGTCGGGCGAGATCGGGTGGCTCGATGCCCCTGACCCGGGCCGGGCGGTGCGCATGCGCTCACACGCCGAACTGATGCGGGACGGGCTGCCACAGGTCGACCTGCGCGTCCGGGCGTACCACCACGACCGGACGCCCGTGCGCGGTGCGCCGGAGCCGCCGGAGTCGGCCTCCACGGCTCGATCCGGGGCCGCACCGGGCACCGGCTACGGCCTGCTCGGCGGTGAAATGGAGTCGCTCGCCCGGGTCGGGGCGCCGATTGCCGGGATGGACGATCCCCGCCGCGCGCGGTGGTCGGCCCGGCCGCTGGCCCTGCTGCCCGGCCTCGGGGTCAACCTCGTGCTCGACGAGGCGATGGTGACCATCGGCGGGTCGGGCACGGTGTACCGGTCGCGTAACGAAGCCGCGATGATCGAGCAGACGCTGCGGCAGCAGCGGTGGTTCATCGTCGAGGCAGTCACCTATCCCGGCGCGGTCCTGGACCATGAACTGGCCGCGGGCGGCCCGGACGCGCTGTCCGCGCACCGCAACGGCAAGGCGCTGCTGCGCTGGGTGTATCAAGCCGGGCAGCGCGGGATGACCCTCGGCGAGGCGATGCGCCCGGGCGAGGATCCGCGCGTGACCGCGTTGTTCGACTCCTGGGCGCGTACCCAGACCACGCCCCCGGCGCGAGCGTCCACCGAGGCGGTGCGGGCGGCGATGTTCCACGGCCAGGTCATCGTCGACAGCGAGCTCACCGCCGAGCGCCTGCACTTTCCCGAACAGGTCGCCTCGCTGCACATCGGACAACAGACGACAAGCGGAACGCCACTCGGCGGCCTCGTCACGGTCCTGGAGCCCGTTTATCCGCCCACTGTCCGGCACCCGCACCTCGCCCTCAAGGCCTTCACCGCGAGGACCGGACTGGCCGTCGGCGCCGACCTGGCCCGGGTCTACGTACGCTCGCTCGGCGACCGCCTGCCCGCCGATCGGGTCGACCTGCTGGTGAACCTCTCCGAGCCACTACAGTTGCAGGGCGTCGTCGCGGTTGTGGTCACCCACCTGATGGCCGTCGCCTATTCCCTGCCGGTGGCCACGGGGCCGGCATCGGTAGAGCTGGCGAAGGTCACGTTCCCCGGTCACCCCGACTCGTATCGCAAGAACAAGCTGACGCGGTTGCTGCGGCACAGCCTGGCGACGGCGGTGCGGCGATTGGCCCGTTCTCCGCGGGATTTCGTCGAGCACAACGCGGCATACCTGGTCGACATCATCGGCCGCAAGATGGAACTCGCCGACCCGAACCTAGCGGCCCTCAACCCGGCCGGCGATTGGCTCGACCGCGAGTTCCCGCTCGATCCGACCGGTGGCCGGGAGGGCCTGAACAGCCTGCGGCAGGTGCTCCTGGACGCGTTCACCATGGCCGGGACCATCGACATCCGGTCCCTGTTCGGCGGCATGAGCGTCTTCGACGTCCGCGAGCCGGAAGGCGACGAGCTCGGCCTGCTCCTGCTTGAGCATCGGACGGTCTTGGGCCGGATACCGCTGGCCGACGGCAGCATGGTGGCCGCCTCCCCGACGAACAATCTGGACCAGACCGACGACAACCTCGCGGCCGCGGCCGATCTTGCCCGAGCCGCGTACCAGGCGGCTGCGGACGCCGCGGCCCGTTCCCGGCAGTGGGACGGCATCGAGAACGCCGTTCGGGCGCTCAGCGCCCCGAATTCCATGACCCCCCAGGTCTTCCCCGTATCCGAGGTCGCCCTGGACCAGCCCGCAGCGGTGCCGGTTCCCCCGCCGATCGCCGCCACCCGAGCCGGGCTTCGTCAGCAGCTTGCCACGGTCCGCGGCGCGCTGCTGACCCACGACGCCGCGGCGCGCGCGGCCACCGACGGATACTCGGAGGAGGCCCTCGATGCGCGCGCCGCGTGGGAGGCGTTCACCGCCGGACTGGATCGCGCCCAAGAACGCGTCGACAACGTCGACCTGGCGGCCATGCGGTCCGAGGTCAACGACCTCTGGCGGGCGTACGATCTGGCGGCGACCCGCGTCGTCGCGCTCGCGCCGCACCTGCGCAGCGCGCTGTCCCACGTCTGGGCGAACGGCTCGCAAGTGCGCCCCGCGTTCGCACCGGGCCCGGGCGTGGGCGGCGCCGCCGCGGTCTTCGGGCTGACCGTACTGCACGGCGGCGACGGCGGCTTGGCCGCCGCGCTGGCAATCGCCGCAGGGCTGCCGGAGGAACCCGCAGGGCTCACGCCGGACAACGTCGGCGCCGCAGCCCACCGGCTGGGACTGCGGGTGGTGGTGGTCCACGGCGCCGACGTCCACGTCTTCGGCGACCGAGGCCATCGAGAAGTTCACGTCGCCCGGCACCGAGACCCCGAAGGCGTCCACTACATTCCGCTCGCCTCGGATCCGGCCTTCCCCGAGATGCCGGAGACCCTGGCGGCGGAAGCGGTCGGCGATGCCTTCACCACACTGGCTGTCGGCTCCGGCAACGAACTGCTTCGCCGCGCCAGGATGCTGCTGCCCGCCGACCACGGCGCCGCCACCTGGACGTCAGAAGGCGCACGATCCGGCGGTTCGGTTTTGCGCGATCTGCTGAGCGGGCCGGCCCTGATCGAACGCCTGCCGCAGGCACTCGGTCCGGACGGCTTGCGCCTGCGAGCGGGCGCGAGCCGCGCCGGACGGCAGCGCCCGCAATTGGTGCTGCGTGCCCGCCGCACCGGCACCTATCGCATGCTGCCCGCCGAGACGGCCGGCGTGACCTACCAGGGCGCGCTCGACGTGACCATGGAATGGCGCGGCGATGCCGGTGGGCGCCGGGCCGCCGCCGGACACGCCACCGTGCAGATGCCGGAGACGGTGCGGCGGGATGCTCCGGCAGCGGCCGGTCGCGAAACGCCGGAACTCCGCCATGTTTCCCGACACGAACGGCTGGCCGTCGGCGGACTCCACGCCGGTGCGGTCGTGCTCGGCGCGATCGACGACGACGCCCGGGCCGCGATCGGTAGGGCGCTTGGCCGCCTGCACACCGCCGAGGAAGTGCGTCGGCTGCTGGCCGACTCACTGGCCACCCGGCAGCCCGTGCGGTCCGGGCGGGGGACGGCACGGCTGGAGCTGAGCGACCCGCGACCGGCCGGATACGTCCGCGTCGGCGGCAGCCATCGGATGGTGATCCGCGCCGCGCTCATCGTGGTGGCCGACACCCATGACACCACCTCCGTGCGCCACGCGGGCACGGTCGAGCTGCTGGCCGACATGGAAGCGGTCGGGCATCTCGCACGGCGTCACGCCGACCTGGTACCCGGCTCCGAACCGCAGCCGTACCTCGACCCGCCCGGCTACCCGGAACCGGCCACGGCCACACCGGCACCGGCGGACCGCTGGGCACGCCTGACCACCGACCCGCTTGTCGGCTTCGACGCGGCGCGTTTCGGCGACTTGGTCAATCAGGCGCGCACCGGTGCCGTCGGGGCGTCGGCCGGCCCGACCGAGGTCGGGGAACTGCTCGCGTGGGTCGAAGCCATCGGCCGGGTTCCGGACGACGCCGGGCAGATCGCCGCTCGTATGGGGCTGCCCGGCCCGGCACCGCTCATCGAGGCGGCCCGGCACCTCGTCGTCGACGTGCGCGGCCTGGATCTTCTCGGGGAACCGCTCGCGGCCGGCATGCCGGTGCGCGAGTGGCCCGACGCGCTCGCGCGGTACGGCGTCGAGAACGCCGACGACGTGGTGCGACTGGCCGAGATCGGGGCCCGCCTCGGGCTGACCCGCGACGACCTGCCGCTGTTCGTCCGGTTCCGGGAGCACGGGGTCGCCCTGGAACTGCTGCATGCGCTGCCGGACGGATATCTGACGGCCGTGCTCGACACCGTACGTCGGCAGCGGCGCATCGTCGACGCGCCGGATTCCGGGGCGCACGAGCTGGGCCTGCCGGACGAGACCACGGCCCGGCTGCTGTCACGGGCGCTCGGCTTGAACCCGGTCGACCTCGCGCTGCTCGGCGCGCCTCTGCAGCACGCGGTTCGCGACGTGGCGGAGGCCGTCGACCGGGAGCGCCCGGACACGGACGAGGACCCGCAGCGGTGGGCCGAGCGGGTCGCTGCGGCCGTCAGCGCCGGGCTCCAGGACGCCGGCACCGGCGGCAACCGGCACTGGCACCTGACCCGTGAGCTGGGTTTCCCGGTCCGGGATCTCGCCTTCCTGGTGCCGTCCCGGCATGTCGAACTGCTCGCGTACGAGTTCCTCGGCGATGTGCCGCTGAGCCGCGTCGCCGAGGAGCTTCACCTGCTCGCCGAAGCGCACCCCGAGCCGAGCGCCGAGCTGGCAGCGAGCCTGCCGCGGAACCGTTATTCCGCTGCGGAACGGCAAGCCTGGTCGCAGCGGCTCGGGGTGGCCGACGAGGTGTTCGACAGCTTCGTCGACGCGCCGTTCGGTGATCCGGCCGCCGTGCTGCTCGCCGCGAACCGGGCCGGCCTCGGCTCTGGGGCGTTGCCGCGCATCATGGGACTCGCCTACACCATCGGCCGGGTGCCGACTGACCTGGGCCCGCTGGCGCTGCGCATGGACGTGCCGGCGTCGTCGCTGCTCGATGTCGCGACCGGCCTGGAGGTGGACCCGCGTGTCCTGGCCCCGTTCCGGTCGCTGCTGGCCCGTATCGACCCCGAGGACGAATACGCACCCACAGCGGTGACCATCGTGGACAGTGCTCGCGAGATCCTCGAGGACATCACCCCGATCCGCGCCACCCGTTTCCGCGTCGCCTGGCCGCTGCGGCAGGGCACCCGCGGCCGTCCGCCCCACGGGGGCCGGTACGCCCTGGACCCCGCGCAACTGATCACGGTCATGCAGCGCCTGCGCGAACGTCCGCATGAGCCCTTCCACCATGCGGAGAGCGCGTTGCGGGCGGCTGTCGACCGGCTGACCGACCAGTACGATTTCCTCGCCGGGACGCGGCCCGGCGTACCGGACGAGCTGCAGGCGGTGCGCGACTGGGCACGCGACCAACTCACCGACCACGATCCGGACCCGCTGCGGCGCGAACCCCTGCACCGGCTCGCCGAACGGCTTCCCGAGGCCGGGCAGGAACGGCTCGCCGCCGTCGAACGGGAGGCCTACGCGGCCTACACGGCCGCCGCCGGCCGGGCCACGGCGACCTTCGATCATTGGGTCGACGCCCACGATGCCGAACTCGCGGCGCAGCAAGCCGACACCGCGTACGGGCAGGCAGCCGCGGCGCGGTTGCGGGACTGGCTGGTCCGCCAGTCCGCCGCGCTGGCCGACACCGTGGCCGAGGTCGCGCTCCGGGCCGAAGAACGCGCCGCCGCACACCCCTCGCTCTGGCGCGCCGAAGACTTGACCGCAGCCGAGGCCGACGAACGCATCGCCACCATCGTGGCCGGGCTGCCCCGGCCGCGAGCGGCAGCCAACCCGGCCGAAGCATGGGCCGACGATCTCGGGGCGCAGACCGACGACGTCTGGGATCATCCGGCGCTCGACGCGCGCGCCGTCCGGGACCTCGCCATCGCGGCGGACCTGCCTACCCAGACGGCCCGGGACATCTCGGTCTTCCTCAGCCGGGTCCCGACCGAGCTGCCCGGCCTGGCCGCTGCCTGGGGCGTGTCGCTACGGGACGTGGTGCAGTTGTCCCGCCGGTGGAGCATCGACCCGGTCCTGCTGGGCGCCCTCGACTGGACCGAGCTGCGTGAGCGGGAAGACGTCGATGACGAGGACTTCGCCCGCGCCGTGGAGGCCCGCGCCGCCGGTGACGTCCGGGCGTACGTGCTACGGCTGTCACTCGGCGGACGCCGGGAGAACGACTCTGTTCCTGCCGCCGAGGACTGGGAGTTGCTGGCCGCGATCGCCGGCGTTCGCCCGCCGGTCGTGCCTCGGGACCAGGTTGCCGGGACGCGCCTGCGCCGCTGGGGAATGCTGATGAACCGGCTGTCCGAAGCGCTCGGCATGGACGAGATCGAGCTGACTCGACTGACCGCCCGGCTCGCCGTTCCGGCGAGCTGGGTGCGTGCGCTGGCGGTGCGCATCGGCCACCTGCCGGTGGACCTGCCCGAACGGGCGGCACGCCTCGGCGTCGCCGACCCGGGACGGCTCTTCGCCCTGGCCGCCCACCTCGGCGTCGACCCGGCGTCGATTCCTGCCGACCCGCGGCTGGCCCGGCTCAATCATGAGGGCGAGACTCGTTTCGCCGCCGTCGCCGACCTGGCCGGTGACCTCGAAGCGCAGCTCCCGCCGGACGACACCACGCTCAACGACCTGCTGTGGGAGCTACATCAGCACACCGGGCGGGTCCCGGTGGACATCGTCGAGCGCGCCGCCGAGTCCGGCCGCAGCGTGCGACAGTTGGCCGAGCTCGCCCACCGGCTGCACGTCGACCCGAGGGTCGCCGCGGTCGCGGCCGAAGAGTTGCCGCCTGGCAAGACCGAGGATCTCGCCGAGCGGTCCCGCCGCTGGATGGCCCGGCTCCACGACCGGTACGGCATCGCCACGGCCGACATCTGGCAGGTGCTGATGACGCACCTGCGGCCCAGCGGCTACCGCTATCGCACCCTCGACGACCTGCCCGCTCGCGACGCCGAGCGGGAGCTGCTCGCGTACCGGGTCTCAACCGGGGTGTTCCGGCAGCACACCGCGGCCGTCCTGGCCGAGGAACCGGTCGATGGGCTCTTCGACATCCTGCGCGGTCTCGGGACGGCGACCCGCGGCCGGGGTGCACCGCCGCTCATCGGCGGCCTGCAAGTCCCCGACGGGATGGAGATCCTGCCGGACGAGGCGGACCGCGCTCCCGCGCGGGTGCGGATCCGCACCGGCTTCGGCGCCGACGACGCGGCCTATGTGCGCCTGATCCAGATGTACTACGCGAACCTGCCGACCCTGAGCCGGATGTCGGCGCTTGCCGCCGAACCGGATCGAGCGCAAGCGTGGCAGCGGGGCGGGTACGCCAGCGTGCAGGATCTGCTCCGCCGGCATACCGACCCGGCCGCACCGCTGCACCTGAACGTGCGTTGGCGTTCCGCCGACACCGTCACCTTCGCCGTCGGTGCGCGGGACGAGCCGACCCGCCGCGGGGCCGCGATGCTGCTGGCCGCACTGGTCGACGCCGCCCGCGACCCGCGACCGCCGCGGCACTTGATGGGGCGGCTGCGCAGCGCCGGCGCCTACCACGAGTCCACTGACGCGAGGCACGAGGTGGCCGTTCGCGAGCTGACCCGGCGACTTCCCCATCCACTGGCCCGGGTGCAGGTCGCGGCGGTCTTCCAGCACGGTGCCTGGCCGCCCGAGCGGGACGGGGATCCGCAACCACCGCCGACGCTGGGGCCGGTGCTGGCCGATCGCACCCTCGCTGTGCCGGTCGGTGATTCCGGCGTGGCTGCAGCACTGCGCGACGCGCCGGAAACCGCGGGCCTCGACGTTGCCGCCCTGAACCGTCTCGGCGTACGACTGGCGACCGCGAGCGGCGTGTCTCCGGTCGAGGTTCTGCTGTGGCTGGCCGGCCCGGACCGGGTGCTGGCCCGGATGAACCCGGGGCTGGAGCTGAGCATCGCCGAGGCGATGCGGCTGCTGGCCGTCGGCCGTGCGGCGATCCCGCCGCAGTCGGTGCGCGATGCCTACCGGGAACTCCACCGGCTGTCCCGGTTGACCGATCCGCAGCGGGCGGCGTGGCTCGCCGAGCAACTCCCGAGGCATGAGGCCGCGTGGACGCGGCTGCTGAACGACGGCACCCGGCCGACGGCCGACCCCGACCCCGCTGTCCGGGTCGACGCGGCGTGGCAGCAGCCTCTGCTGCCGGTTCCGGCCGACGGCGGCATCGACGCCTGGCTGCGGACCAGGGTCGGGCAGGGCCTGCACCCGGTGCCGCACGACGCCGGCCATCGCGGCGAGATGCCCCGGACCGGGTTCACGTTTGCCCTCCAGGCGCCGGTCCGGCCGTCCGGCAATCCCTGGACATCGGTGCGCCCGGACAGTCGGTGGGAGCTGATCGAGTCGGCCGCGGACCGGGCCGGTCTGCCGGGCGCCGTGCTGCGGCGCGCCGGCGAGACCATGACGGTCACCCTCGCGGATCTGGGTGTGCTGGAACGGCCCTGGCGACAGATCGGGCACCTGCTGCGGGTGCTGCGCGGGTACGGTGCCCGCCCGGTGCCCGCCTCGGCCACCGTCTCGATCACGCTGCCTGGCGCCGGAACTGCGACGGCGCTCGACATGTTGATCGCCGCGCACCGGCCGGCGCTGCTGCGGCTCGGCGCCGACCCGGCGGCCGGACGTGTCCGGCCGCTGCCCGCTCGGGAACTCGTCACCGTCGAGGGCGACGTCGCGACGTTCCACCTCTTTGCCGCGACCCTTGATCTGCCAGTGCTGCAGGCGCAGACCCGCCTGGCCGCAGCGCTGGTCCGCACGGCCGCAACCGAGCCCGACGCCGCGGAACCGGACACCACGCAGCCGGAAACGGTCCGCGGCGAGCCGGTGAACGACTGGCGGCTCTACGGACCGCCGGACCCGGGGACCATGCGTCTGCTGGAGCGGTTGTTCCCCGAGCCGGAACTGCGCTGGCAGGCCCTCGCCCTCTGGCACACCACACCCTGGCACCCGGGCGACGGTCACGAGGGTCTGCCGCTCGGGGTGAGCGCAACCGAGGCGACCACCCTCGGCCTGCACACCGGTCCGCAGGACGACGCCGAACTGCTGCGCCGCGAGGACTACCGATACGCGCTTCCGCTGCTCCGGCACGCCCACCCCGGGCTGCTGGTCGGCGATGTCGTGCACGCGCCCGTGCCGGAGCGCTTCTGGGAGGGCTACGTGGACCGGCTACGCGCCGTCGTGGCTTCGGCCGGACCGCACGCCGCGAGCATGCTCACGACCCGCGCCGGGGCCGCCGCCCAAGGGTGGGCGTGGCTCAGCGACCTTCCGTACACCACGGCCGAGTTCGTCGACCGCAACACACGGCCGGCGCCGCCCTCTCCGGTTACCCGGCCGCCGGTCGTCCGGGCGCCGGAGGGCCTGGACGGACTGGTCCGGCACCACGTCGCCCCGACCGTTCTGTCGCAACAGGAGCAGGGACCGGGCGGGCTGTACGCGGCCGTGCTGGCCGCTGCCACCCGCCAGGGCGTGCCACTTCCGGACGGGATCGCCGAAGCGCGCGATCTCTGGCGCCTGCTGGCCGATCTGGTCGAGGACCGGCCCGATCTCTTCGCGGGTGTGCTCAACCGCGGCGTCGGCCCGCTGCTGGCGGGCTACCTGTCCGACTGGTGGGTCCGCGAGTTGCACCCGGCTCCGCACCCGGACCGGCGGACCGAAATCGGCCGGCTGATCGATGCTGCCGACCCGCAGACCCTGGACCGGCTGCGCGGGCTCGAACCCGACGGCCTCAATCCTCAAGACCCCAGCGAGGTACTGATCGACGCGGCTCGGTCGGCTCTCGACGAGGGCGGCGACCTGATCCAGGCTGTGCTGCGGGAGCTGCTCACCGACCGGAGCCTGCTGACCTCGGCGTTGGGCGGTGCCGTCCCGGCCATGCTGGCCCGGGCGCTCGACCTCAACCTCACCATCGACGACGGGTCCCGGCAGTGGATGTGGCGCCCTGGTGCCGCGCACACGCTGTTTCTGGCCGACCGCGACGGCCAGTACCTGCCTTACGGCGCCACGGCCCAGCCCGAGCAGACCGACATCTCGCAGACCGAAGATCCGGACTCCGGCACGGAACGGTCCAGCTCGCCGGAGCCGTTCGTCGGCATGGCGCTGACCGACGTAACCGTGCCCACCTCGACCGGCGACGCGCTCGCCGCGGTCAGCTCGCCACCGGAACTCATCCGCGTGCTGGAACGTCTGCCCGCCGAGGCGGCTCACCTCGACGCGGTGGCGACGCCGCTGATCGGCGAGCCCGACTCCACCGCATGGGCCGCATGGGCCGCCTTCCGCAGCGCGGTCCACTTCGCTGCGCCCACCGATCTGGTGGGGGCCAGGACGCGGCTGGAGTCGGTCGTGGCCGCTTACGACTTCGCGCTCACCCATCTGCCGGCCGGCAGCCTGCCGGACCCGACATCACTCGTCGACGCGCTGCGCGGCGCGCCGTCCCCGGAGGCTGTCCCGGCTACCCCGCGGTCTCTCGACCGTGCCCTCGGGCAGGCGGCCGGGGTCGCTCCGGAGGGTCTCGGCGCCCGCGACGAGCCGGCGCCCCTGGTGGTGGACTTCCCGTCCGGCAGTGACGTGCCGGCGGCGGACCCGGAAGACCTGCGTGACTTCGCAAGGTCCGTCCTGCGGTCTGTCGGTCACGTCTCTCGCCAGACCGTCGACGGCGGGCTTGCAGTGCGGGTGCGGATCGAAGGTGGCGGCGACGGTGGTCTGCGCCGCGCCGGCGTGGTGCGCGACCGCTTGATCGAGGTGGTGCACAACGAGCTGAATCGGGTCCGCACCCGGCGAGGGCTTCCCGACGACGTCATGCCCGAGGTAGCCGCGTTGTTCGCCGATCCGGTGAGCCGAGCTTTCGGATCGTCGGCGGCTGCGGGCGATCGTTCCGGCGAGCGGGAAACCGCACCGCAGCAGAGGACGTTCACGTGGGTCGAGCGAGCCGGCGGTGAGCAGGTCGGCATCTCGCCCAGTGCGCGTGACCTTTACGCGTCGATCACCGAGGACGATCTGCTGGCCCCGCCGTTGTGGCTGTCGCCGGTGCTGGGGCAGCGGAACAGACCGGCGGAAAACCTGATCGTCCTGTCCGACGGGGACACCGCGCGGGCGTTGCCGCACGGTCTGGCGGAAGCGGCGCGGCTACGTCCGGGACAGACACTGATCTTCATCGGTCGTCGGCTGGGGCAGGCGTTGACGCCCGCGCTGCTGCAGGATCTGTCGGTGCTGCTGGCTCAGTTCCACGACGCGGGCGTGACGCCGACGGTGCTGGTCGAGGGCGCCGCCCCGCCGGAGCTGTCCGCGGTGCTGCACGGTGCACCCGTCATCGACCAGGTGCCCGCGGGCCTGAATATTCACTTCGTAGCGCGCACCACGGTGGGCGGCGCGCCGGTGTCGCCGGGAACTGCGGCGGTCACCGCCGGCCTGTTGGATGCCGCGGCCAGGACCGCGCGGCCGGCGGCGGAGCGGGTCAGTGCGCTGGTGGGCAGCGCCACCTGGGCCGACGATGTGCGCCAGCAGTGGACGATGGTGCAAGCGTCGTCGTCTGAGCTGCGGACGCGGGAGACCATCGAGCGTTTGCGGCAGACGGTGGCCCGGGTGCCGCAGGCTCGCTCACCGCGGCTGCTGCTGTCGCAGTTCGACTTTTTCGGGACGTCGGTGGTGCCGGATTATGTGGCTGCCGATGATGAGCGGCGTCCGCGGGTCTTGTTCACCGAGATGGCGCGTCGCCACCGGGACGCTCCGGGGTCGTCGCTGTCGGAGTTCACGTCGTTGGTCGAGGCGACGGCGGCGGGGATGGCGCCGCCGGACCGGGTCCCGCTGGACTTCACGGTGTGGGTGCTGGATCAGGTGGAGCTGATCAGGCAGGGCAGATTCCCCGAGATCGCGCGTTCCTATCCGAAGACGAAGACCGCGCAGGTGAAGCAGCAAATGGCCGCGGCGATCGGCGAGTTCGCGACGACGATGGCCGACCATCAATTCGAGTTGCGGGAGTTCGCCGCCATCGTCCTCGACTGCTGACGATGCGGGCCGAGCCCGGAGTCACCTGACCCGCCAGATCGGGGATCCCGTCGCGGGCCGGGGTTCCCGCACGCCGGGGCGTGCGGAAACCCCGGATGTCACCGCCGGGTCACTTCGCGAAGCGAAGCACGGTGACCGAGTGAGCTCCGAAGGTGTGCGTCAACGTCGAGGCCTTGGCCGTCGTCCGGTGAATCGTCACGTCGTTCAGGTGGCCGACGTCGTTGAAGCTGTCATACCTGGCCCCCGACACCACGGCGAGGGAAACCTTGCCGGAGGGGGCGTAGCCGTTCAGCGCCAGCCGCGCCTGCACCGCCTTGTCCGGCGACCGGTTCACCACCACCAGGTTGAGACCGCCCGCCCGGTCCACGGTCGCGGTGGTCACCAGGGCGTGATACGTCCCGCCGACAGGTGTGGTCAGGCCGCTGTCCACCACGAGATTGTTCTGCGTGTCGGTCGCCACCACGTGGCCGCCGCCGTGCACCACCGGCTTGAGCAACTCCCGCACGGTCGCTTCGGCCGAGAAGACGAAATGCGACGGGCCGCCCAGCATCGCCCGGGTGACACCGGACCTCGTCGAGATGGGGGCGTTGGCGATCGCCCACCGCAGGCCACGATTGAGGAAATGTGACCACTGCGACGCCTCGTACAGGGCGTGGGACATCGCCCACGTCCACTCCCGGTAGGCCGAAGCGTCATGGTTGTCGCCGAAGAACAGCGCGCCGCTCTCCGACACCACCACGTACGCCGAAGGCTTACCGTACTTCTTGACCTCAGCTTGCAGGGCGACGACCGCGTCACGGGAGGCCCCGTCGCCGATCATCTGAGCGTGGTGGCCGGCGATCCGGTTGGGGAACTTGGTGATGCCCAGATCGCGGACGACGCTCGTGTACGGATGCACCGCCAGCCCGTCGTAGTGCTCGGCGTGGCCGTGCTCGGCCATGATCTGCGGGAAAGTCTTGCCCGGATGCAGCACGCCCCGGCCGACCGGCGCCCAGGTCGCGATGACCTGAATCGAGGGATCCACGGCCTTCATGGCCTTGTAGTAGTCGACGAACCCGGCATGCGGCCCGGAGTCGTAGTCGGCGGTGATCACGGCGCCCTTGCGGGGGATCGCGCCGTGCGTCCCGTCGCCGAACTTCACGGCGCCGTTCGCCGGGTTGAACGTGTAGACCCGGGCCTGCCGTCCGGCAGCCGACAGGTCCTTGCATTCGGTCCACGCGGTGCCGTCGACCTTGATCACCTGACTGCGCGGAACCACCGGCGGGTAGTGGACGGTGAACTGCTGGCCCGCTTTACCCGTGCTGACCCCGGCCTGGGGGCGGTGATCGTCGCGGGCGCCGACCCGCTGTCCCTTCTGCCGTTGGGTGCCGCCGAAGGCGTACTGCTGGAGGGCGGTCTGGGTGTCCGAGCTCATCCAGTACCGCTCATGGCCGACGTAGTGTTCGTTGCCGATCTCCCAGTAGCGCACCCCGTACGGCTGGGGGTGTCCGTGTTTGGCGCGCAGGTCGCCGAAAGTGGTTCCGCGCGGGCCGTTCATGTACTGCACCCAGTCGGCGATGTCCTGCGGATCGGTGCTGGCGAACGGCGCCATGATGGTGAGTTCCGCGCCGAGCTGTTCGACCAACGGCATCCACTCGTCCGGCCCGAACCTGCTGTCCACCGGATCCGCGCTTTCCAGTCCGTTGACCTGCCTGCTGCGCTGCGACTGCGGACCGACCGCCCGCTTCCAGTGAAAGAGATTCGCCGACGTACCGCCGGGGTAGCGGAACAGACCGATCCCGGCGCGCTTGAACTTGGCCACCACCTCGGGGCGGACTCGATGCTTGTCCCGATCCCACATGCCGAAGGAGTCGTCGTACCATTTGGAACCGTTGACGCCGGTGATGCCCGAGCTGACGGCTGCCTTGACCGTACGCGCATCGACCGTGATGACCGGCAGAGGTCCCGCCGATCCCGTAGCCGCGGACATCGCCTGGTCCGGCGAGGCGGACGCCCCCGCAGCCGACGCTCCTGCAACGGACGGCTTCGGCGCCTCGCTCGCGGCGGCGGTGTAGGTGACGCCCACACCGGCCGCGCCCGTGCTGACGGCTGCCGCCCCCCACAGAAGACGGCGACGATCGATACGTCTCATGGACTTCCTCTCTGATCCGGTTGTCTGACGGCCGACGGTTTCCGGCGTCAGATGATTCCCGTCCGCACGGCGTACGCGACGGCGTGCGGACGGTTGCGCAGGTTCAGCCGCCGGGTCAGGCCGTAGATGACGTTCTTGACCGTGCGCTGCGAATAGCACAACCGGACGGCGATCGCGTCGGTGTCCATCCCGTCAGCCAGCAGCCGCAGAATGTCGATCTCACGAGGGCTGAGCCCAGCTTCGTGCGCCTGGGGGTGGAGCACCTCCTGCTGGAGACGCTCGATGTGTCGCATCAGCTCGTCACACAACGTCACAGGCATCACGCCGTTGCTGTCCGCGGCGTCTAGGACGCTGCGAGTGAGCAGATCGGCAGTGAGCGCGGTGCGTGGCAGAACCTGGACGACCCGGTAGTGCAGAGCGAGGAGCAACTCCGTCTCGGTGATCTCGTTGACCGCCAGCACGAAGGCCGTCCGCGCTCCGGCGGCCAGCCGCCGGATGGTCGTCATCACCTCAGGGGTGAGACGGTCGCAGCACACCACGGCAACCTGGACGTCAGATTCGTCGCTCTCCGGCAACAACGCGACGGCGGGGTGCGGTTGCAGGTAACTGACCAGGCCGGCGCGGCCGAACGGAGTGGACGCGAACAGCGCCACGCGAACCTGCTTCACTGCTGCCTCCCGTGGGGTGACGCGGGTCGGCCAGCAGCCTGGGACAGATGCCGTCAGACAATCTTCCGGCGTTCTTCAGACGGCTCGCGCTGGTGCCGTGGTGACGTTGCCGCGCTCGCGCAACCTGTCCGCGCCGTTTACCATCCGATGACGATCACGCACCCGTGCGCGCGTGCTCCAAGACGGCGACGAGGGGATCCACAGCGGGACCCCGGGAGGCCAGTGCCCGCCGCGGAGGGGAGGCTGAGTGGACACCGCCTACCGCGTCAGTCCGCTGTTCGATAGCGACCCCGAGTGCTTGGGCGGTTACGACGTGGCCGGGCGCTTGGGATCCGGCGGAATGGGTGTGGTCTATCTGGGGCGCAACCCCGAGGGTGCCTACGTCGCCATCAAGACCGTGCAGGCACGACTTCTCGAACGCTCGGAATTCCGGAAACGTTTTCGCGGCGAAATCGAACGCGTCCGTCAGGTTCCGCCGTACTGTACGGCGGAATTGCTGGACGCCGACCTTGATCACGAACCGCCGTACCTGGTCATCGAGTACGTGGACGGGCCGAGCCTGGCGGAGGTCGTCGAGCAGCGCGGGCCGCTGCGTGGGGCCCAACTGCATCCGCTGGCCGCCGGCGTGGCCACGGCGTTGGTGGGCATTCACGGGGCCGGGGTGGTGCATCGCGACCTCAAACCCGAGAATGTGCTGTTGCCGCCGGGTAACCCCAAAGTCGTCGACTTCGGCATCGCCCGCACCCTGGACGCCGCGACCGGCTACACCAGTGCGGAACGGACGATCGGCACCATCGCCTACATGGCTCCGGAACGCATCGACGTCGCGTCGCAGACTCCTATCGGCTCGGCTGCGGACGTCTTCGCGTGGGGCTGCATCGTGGCCTACGCGGCCACCGGCCGGAGCCCGTTTGCCGGGGACTCCATCTCGGCGACCGCTGCCCGGATCCTGACCCAGCCGCCCGATCTCGACGGGCTGGCGCCACCCTTGCGCGGCGCGGTCGAAGCCGCCTTGGCCAAGGAGCCGGAACGCCGTCCGACCGCCCGGGAACTATTGGACATGTTGGTGGACGCTGTCGAGGGTGCTTCCGGTCCTCAGCAAGTGGCACGCGTCCCGGCCCGCCGGGCACGGCGACACCGGCGTGCGATGATCGCCGCCGCCGCGGGCGTCCTGCTCACCGGAACCGCGGCTACCGCGTTCGCCGTCGATCGCGGCCACGAGCCACCGCCGGCCGCCCCCGGTCCCAACGCCAGCGCGCAGGCCAGCCCGGCACCGAGCACGCAGGTGCTCATCCACGATGCCTTGAAGGCGCCGAGCGCATGGCCAGACACTGAGACCTCCGCACACAACGCCCGGTGCACCGTCACGGACGTGCTGACCGTGGAGCGAACCGAACGGAAGTCCTACAAGTGTCCCGGCGCGGAAACGCCGGTCAGCGACGACTTCAGCGCCCGTTTCAACGTCACCTTGGCCTCGTTGGGTAGCTGTGCCTCGCTCTGGTTCTACTGGAATCCGGCCCGCGGCGGCGACGTCCTGCGTGTCTGCCGCAACTCCATCGCCGTCGAGGTCGACGACGGCGACGACAAGACCGTCGTCGGTTCCCTGCCGGCGGCCCGGCGCATCCTCGTGGGCTGGACGGCGCGCATCAGGATCGATGTCGCCGACGGGACCGTCACGATCTACCGGGGCGGCGGCGTCGCTGGCCGGGTGCGCCTGCCCGCCGGCTCCCCGTCGACCGGGAAACTCCGGCTGGGGATCGATGTCGAGCCACACGCGGGCCAGGCGCCGTTCACGGTCACCTTCTCCGGCCTGGACGTGCGCACCATCTAGATCAACCCGTTGCGGAGCGCCCACGAAACGGCGTGGGAACGGTTGTTCAGATGCTCCCGGGTGTTGATCACGCGGACGATGTTCTTGACGGTACGCTCCGCCCAGTTGAGCCTGGCCGCGATCTCGGCGGTCTCGTACCCCTCGGCCAGAAGCCGGAGAACGTCCAGTTCCCGGGTGGTGAGCCCGGAGCTGCTCAAACCGTTCGGGGCGAGCACGTCCTTTTGCAGGCGGTGAAGCTGGTGCACCAGCTCGGTGACCAGATCCGGCGGCAGCAGGGTGCTCCCCGCGACGACCGCCCGGATCGTCGTGCTCAGCCGGTCCAGGCCCGCGTCCCGAGGTGAGATGACCGCGGCCAGACCGGCGTCGAGGGCGCCGACCAGCGCAGTTGCCGGAAGATCGCCGAGGAGGATCTGCGGCGCGTTCCCGTCGGCATGCTGACGCAACAAGGCCAGCGCGCCGGCCGAACGACGTTCGGCCACGACCAGGCGTACCTGCGGATCGTTCTGCACGATGCTGAGGTCCGGGACCTGCTCCAGATATCCGCGCAGCCCGGCTGCGTCGACCGGGTCGGTCACATGCACCGCGACCGTGATCTTCTCCATCGCACCCCTCCGATGCCGGGATCCGACATCGTGGCGAGACGCCGTGGGGAAAATCTTCCGGATCTCTTCAGAAGTTCGTTCCGCTCAGCGATATCCGGTGACCGTCTGATCATGCGGTTTGGTCGGGACTCCGCTCATCTGCGGACGAAGCCGGGCCACCAGATCGCGGAATTTCTCCATCCACGGCTCCGGCGCACGCCCCGCGCCCAGAACCCACCGGGCCACTTCCGCCGCCCGGTTGATGTCACCACTGCGTTCACTGGCCCGGGCAACGAGCAGGCGCATCTCGGCCTCCAGGCCGGCGTCGGGCGTGCGGGCGGCGACCCACTCGGCCGGCCCGGTCGGTAGCTGGCCGAGGCGGAAGAGAAGCCGTGCCAGCGACGCGGTGAGATACAGACGGTCCGTGGCCGGCAGGTCGGACTGGAGGTGAGCCCGGCGCAGGAGTTCCACCGCTTCGCGGGGTGACTGCTCGATGGCAGCCTCGATGTGCCGAGCCATCCAGGCGCTCATCTCCGCGCCGAGTGGCGTGGAAGCCGCGAGCAACTGGCTGACGACTCGGTGAGGTGCCACGCCGGCGGCGGCCAGGCGATCGGCGAAGGACCGGTGAAGCATCGTGCGCAACCCGGTGGAGGTGCTGTCGTGCAGAACCCTCGCCACGATCCGGTGCCGGAAAGTGATCGTCTCACCGGACGCGGTGATGAATCCGGCTGCACGGGCTGCCGTGATGGGTCCGCTCAAGGCATCGACGCTGCGGCCGGTCGCCGTGGACAACTCGACCACGTCACAGTCCTCGCCGAGAAACGCTACTGCGCGCAGGACATGACGGGTCGGCTCGTCCAGCGCGGCGAGATGCCGCGTGACCGCCACCGCCATCGCCGCGGGGACGCTGCCCGGGCCCGCATCATCGTCCTGCTGCGCCGCCGCAACCCCGGCCAGCAGGTAACAGGGGTTGCCGCCGGCATCGGCGACGATCCGCTGGGCCGCAGACTCGTCGAGGGTGCCGGGGACCGCGGCGGTGACCACGGCGCTCGCTTCGTCCACCGGCAGCGGTCCGAGTGGGATGACCCCGCTCCAGCCCAGTCCGGCCAATGCCGTTCGGTCCGGGCGGGCAGCCGACACCAACAGGAGGGGGAGCCGCGTCGTCAGCCGCTGCAGAACCGGCCACAACTGCAGCGTCTGCCGGTCGGCCCACTGCAGGTCGTCGACCACCAGCAGCAGCGGTGCCTCGGCGCAGCCCTCGCGCAGCGCCTCGACGACCACGTCGACCAGCGTCGTGCGATCCGCGGTGGCCTGCCGTACCCGCGTCAGCCAGGCAGGTTCCGCGCCCGTGACAGAGGCGGCCAGACACTCGATCAGAACGTCCAACGGGGAGTGCGTGGCCTCGGCGGCACAGCCGATCCAACCGGTCCGGTAACCGGCCGGCACGCCAACGCGCAGTCCAGCCGTCAGCACGGCGGACTTGCCGATGCCCGGAACACCCTCCAGCCGCAGGTGGCCGCCCGTTCCGGCGACCAGATCGGTCACCGCCTGGCGGAGCAGGTGCACCTCGGCCTTGCGGCCCACCAGCACCTGTTCCCCAAGCGGAGTGCGGCCCGCAGCGTCTGCGGCGCCGGTTGCCCGGCGATGGGCGTCACGCAGCAGCGAACCCGGCTCGGTCCCGGTCAGCCGTCGGAGCATGCGCGTGGTCCGGCGATAGACGGTCAGCGCCTCAGCATCGCGCCCGGCCGCCTGCAACGCATCCATGAGCAAGGCCGAGAACTTCTCCTGCACCGGATAGGCGGCGGCAAGCTCTCGCAACACGGCGATCGCGTCGTTGTGCCGACCCAGACCGAGGAGGAGCTCGGCGTGTCGCTGCTGGGTGACGACAAGCAACTCGGCGAGGCGCGTCCGTTGAGCAGCCGCGTGCGGTCCGGGGACCCCGGCTAGCGCCTCGCCGTGCCACAGGCCCAGCGCCTCCTCCACGGCGGACAACTCGGCCATCTGGTCGTCCGCGGCGCGGTGCAGGCGAGCCCGGTCGCGAGCCTTCTCGAAGCGGCGTACGTCCACCGCGTCCTCGTCCAGGCTGAGCATGTAGCTGCCGGCCGCGGAGCTCAGCATCTCGCCTGCGGCGCCGGTGTCGCGTCCCGGATCCAGCATGCGCCGCAACTGCGAGATGAATTTGTAGATATTCCCGAGGGCGGTCGCCGGGGGCTCGTCTCCCCAGGCCGCCGTCACCAGTTCGTCGCGGGTGACCGGCTGGTTGGCGCGCAGGGCAAGCAGACTGAGAACCGCGGCTCGCCGGTCGGCCCCGCCCGCGGTCTCGGCACCACCGAGCCGGATCCGCACCGGACCCAGCAGTCGAATATCGAGACCCGCCTCGGGCTCACCCATGAGCTCGCCCTTCCTGCGCTGTGCACGCAATGACTCACACACTGTGTGCCCTGCTCACGCCGGTTGTATCGGTCGATGTCACCGTAGCGCTCCGTGCGGCGCCGCCGTCAGCGCCCGCTCTGCCGGTCGGCGCTGCCGAGCAGGTACACACCGAAGCCAAGCTTGATCAAGCGCACGGTGAAGACCGCCAGACCGATCAGCGCGAACAAGCAGCCCCAGACCATCAGGCCGTACGGCATCCAATCGTTCTCCGGGACCACGCGCGCGCCCTCCGGGTCATCCGGCCGATAGGAGACCGTGAGCGGGGCGCCTAGCTCGGGGCGGATGCTGCTGCGCTCACGCTCCGTCACGCGGATATTGCGCCCCTGATAGGTGCGAAACGTAAAAATGCGCCCGTAATGCGTCTTACCGTCGTGGCCCTCCGAGCGCACGATGCGCGTCACCGTGGCGGTGGTGGTAACGCCGTCGGCGTAGGGCTCATGCTGGCCATGCCAGTACCACCCCAGCCAGACGAACAGCAGACCGGCGACGATCATGAAGATGGAGCCCACGATCCCGGGCCGCCTGCGACCCCGCCGGACATCCACTCCCAGCAGCCCGTCCATCACGAGAGCGCCACCGGCGGTGGCCCTTGCCTCGTTGCCCGTGAAAAGTTGTCGCCATCGGCTCACGGTGTGGCCTCCCGTTGCGTCGACTCCTGCCGGTGGGGCATGAGCACCGTCACGGTGGCCGCACACCATGCCGGACGGCAACCCCTCCGGCGTCGAAAGTGCACGCTCCATTCCCGCAGGTACCGGTCCGATACGACGGTGCCCCATCCGTGTTGCCCCGATGCCATACATTTCCGGCAATGCATCACCGCCCGAGTCGCCTGGACCGGGCGCGAACAGGGATTCACGGGAAAAGCATGAGTGTGAACGTTGTCGGTGTCGAGATCTCCGCCACCGTGGTCATCGCCGCCTGCTCGGACCTGACCGCGACGGCCGTCACCAAAGCCCGGCGGCCGGTCTCCGGACCCCTCGACCCGGTCACCGCGGTCTGCGCGGCCGTCCGCGCCGCCGCCGAGGCGCATCCGAGAACGCTGCCGCTCGGCCAGATCGTCATGAACGCGGCGGACACCACCGCTGAGGTGTCCTCGGCGCTCGGTCCGACCGTACGCCGCATGCTCGCCCGGGAATGGAACGTGCCCGTGGTCGTGGTCAGCGACGCCCGCCTCGCCGCCCGCGCCGAAACTCCCTACATGCGCGCGGACGGACACGAGACCTTCACCCTGTTGTACCTCGCCGATCCCATCCGCACCGTCGACGTGCTGCAGGGCCGGGTCTTTCCCAGCTTCGACGCACACCTCGGCGCCGCCCGCGCCGATGCCGGCGCGGGCGGCCGGACGGTGCCACGGCCGGCCAGCGGAGCAGACATCGAGCCAGAAGCCCGCGACGCCGGGGGGAATGCCTCCGGCTCCACGCCGGCCGCCGGTGACCTCACGCCCGGAAGTCTCCTGCGGCTGACCGAGCGCATCGTCGCCTCGCTCAGAACGGACTACGCACGCTTCGGCCTCCCGGCAACAGTGCTCGCCGGCGGGACAGCCGACGCCGGAGGACACGCCCTCGCCGGGCTCGTGCAGAGCGAACTCGCCCGGCAGATGCCCGGCCCGCCCACGGTCCGGGCCTCGCGGGCGGGAACTGCCCGCCTACTCGACGGTGCCTTGCAGGTCGCCCGCGAGCATGCCATTCACCGGGTCTTCGAAGCCATCACCAGGAACTACAATCCCGCCTGACCAGCTCTGCCGAGCTCCGCGCGACTCGCCATGCGACCGATGCGGTGCCTCCACCGGGCGATCGGAGGTGTTGTTTGTCGGCCCCCAACCGGCTGCGAGTTTCGGTCCTCGGCCCCGTCCGAGCCTGGCTTGGCGACCGCGAGATCGACCTGGGACAGGCCCGTCAGCGCACCCTCTTCGCCCTGCTCACCGCGGCCGACGGCCGGTTTGTCGCACGCGCCGAACTGACCAGAGGAATCTGGGGAGCGACACCGCCGCCCACCGCCGCGGGCAGCGTCTACACCTACGTGTCCGGTCTGCGCCGCAGTCTTGCACCGCACGGCCGCACCCTGCTGCTCTCACAGGCTTCCGCGTACGCGCTCGCGCTCGACCGATCCGAGCTGGACAGCTTCCAGTACGAATCGATGATTGCGCAGGCTCACGAACTCCGCGCCGGTGGGGATGCGGTCGCCGCGGCGGTCCGGCTCGGCGCTGCGCTCCAGCTCTGGCGCGGCGAAGCCTACGCGGGTCTGACCAGCGAACGCCTCACTGCCGAACGCGCCCACCTGGACGACCGGCGGCTCGCAGCGGTGGAGTTGCGGGCCCGTCTGCTGATGGAGGTCGGTGACGGTGATCTGGTCGCTGATCTGGCCGCCCTCGTCCGGGACAATCCGCTGCACGAACCCCTGCACGAGCTCTTGATGCTGGCGCTGCACCGCGCAGGCCGCACCGCGGAAGCTCTGGAGGTCTTCCACACGGCACGCCGCACCCTGGCCACCGAGCTGAGCATGGAACCCGGACCTGCGTTGCGTGAGCTGTACCGCTCCATCACCGCAGGCGGCGCGGACAAGGTCACCACGCCCACCCCGCCAGCGCAAGCCCGGCGAGCGCAACCCGTCCCGGCCGCCCACCACGCCGGAACTCAGCGGCTCGGGGAACTGCTCCAGCATCTCACCGCGGGGACCGGTGGCGCCGCCTGGATCGAGGGCGACCCGGAAAGCAGCACCGCGTTGCTGACGGCCGCGTTCGCCCACGCCGCCTGCCAAATCGCCTGGGTCACCGCCGACGGAGCCGACCGGCACCTCCCGCTGCACCTCATGACCCGAGCGTTCGGGCAGCGCTTCGAGTCGCCCGACGAAGCGGCCGAGCACCTGCACGCCGTCTGCCGTCGCGGCCCGCTCATGTTGGTGATCGAAGGCCTGCACCGAGCCGATGAGGACACCCTGCGCCTGTGGAATCGTCTGATCGCCGCGACCAGACGCGCACCACTGCTGCTCGTCGCCACCGCACGGCCCGATGCCCGGCTGGGCACGCTGAGGGAACGTGTGTCTACCCTGCCGGGCCCCGTCATGACGGTGAACCCTCCGCCCCCCGACGTGGCGGCCGACCTCGCGCACCGGCTGTCAGCGCTGACCGCCGGAACTCAAGAGTCGTTGCAACAGATGGTGCTGCTAGGCAACGCGCTCACCACCGACGAGGCCTTGGCAGTGACCGGACGCTCCGCCTTCGACCTGGTCAGCGAGATCGAGGAGGCGGTCTCCGCCGGTGTGCTGACCGACACCGGCAGCCAACTCGTTTTCGTCCACCCACTCCAGCGCCAACTGCTCCACCAGGCCATCCCCAACCCTGAAAGAGAGCGCCGTCGAGTCGCCGAAGTGTTGTCCGGCATCGGCGCCTCCGTGACCCGGGTCGCCGGCCTCCTTACCGCGGTGCCCGCACCCGACGAATGGATGCGGCAGTGGGCGAAACAGCACCGCGAGACTCTGGAACGCTCCGCACCCGCCGTCGCCGCCACGCTGCTCGGCGCGGCAGCAGTGGGTCACCCACCGGGCGCGTACGAGCATGCAGGAACCGTGCACCTCCAGGTGGCCATGCTGCGCGCCCAGGATCGGATGGGCGAAGCTGACCGAATGCTGCGTGACGCCGCACTGGAAGCGATCCGCACCGGCGCGCCGATGCCCCCGCGGGTTTCCGTCACCATTCAGCACTACTGGCGAGGGCGCTGGGACGACGTGACGGGGGAGCGGCCATCAGCACTCGACCGCGCCGTCATGCACAGCATCGCCGCGCTGATCGCGGAGCACCGAGCGGACCATGCACTGGCGGTAGAATTGTTGGCGGCGATCGAGGACGAACCACCCCCGTCGGACGACGAATTGCGGGGCGTCGTCCTCGCCGCTCGTGCCTTCATCCCCGACCATGACCATGTCGTCCTCATGGACATGCTGCTCGGCGACGCCATGGCAGCCTTGCCGTGGCTGCCCAGCGCGGTGCGGCTCTCCCTTGCGAATGGCCATCACGAGCTCGCGCACCGCGCCGCCACCCGTTGCGCCGAGGCGGCCCGGACGCACGGCACGCCGGCCCGCGCTTACGTCGCAGATTTGCGTTGCCGTGCACTGCTGACCGGTGATGCCGCACCCGCGCTGGCGGCAGCAGACCACGACCGAAGGCACGGCCGTCCCGTGGAGGAGGCTGCCGCCTGGGAGGACGCCGCCGTCCTCCTCGCCGCAGACCGCAAGCCCCACGAGGCAGCGCAGACCGGAGCCCATGCCTGGGCCATCTACGCGTCTCTGTCCGCCCACGCCGACCTCACCCGCACCCGTCGCCGTCTCGCGGAATACGGCATCGCGCTCGACGAATGACCGCCGGGCGGTCGATGCGCTCAATGCACGAAGTGGCCCAGCTCGATGGCCATCCGCGTCATGTCGGCCTTGTTGCCGACGTTCAGCTTCGTGCGGATCCGTTTGGCGTACGTGTTGACGGTCGCCGTGGACAGCCCCATCCGCTTGGCGATTTGACCGTGTGTCAGACCCGACGCGATCCACCGCAGCGTCTCCACTTCTCGGGGCGCCAGTTCCGCCTGGTCCTCCTCGGTCCGCGCCAGCATTTCCGCCTGGAAGGCACCGAACAGGCGCGGACACAGGTAGAAGCCGCCCTGCGCGACCAGGCGGATAGCGTCGCGTACGTGCTCGTGGTCGGCGAAGCGGCTCACGCAACCCTGCGCGCCCGCTCGAACTGTGGCCACTAGGCCGGGCGAGTCGTTCCAGCTTGAGCAGACCAACGGCCGGCCCACGGCAGCAGCCCGGCCGACCGCCTTCACCGCGGCGTTGTCCATCTGCGGCACGTCGAGCACCAGAACGTCGTACCGCCTCTCCGCGCGGGGCAGCTCTGCGAGGGAGGACACCGTCGCGACCACTCGCATGCCGGAACCGGTGGACACCAGGCCCTCGTAACCGACCCGGGAAATGGGCTGACTGCCGACGATCGCAACGCTGTGCATGAGGCCTCCTTGAGCTCCCACTCCGGGATGCATGCCCTTCGAACGGCTGGCAGGCAGACCCCGTTCAACGACGGCGCGGGAAATACAAAAGGGCGTCACCGACGTCCCCACCGGATGCCCTTTCGGGCCTCGTTATGAGGGATTGCCTGTACGGCTGGGTGGATTCCTAGCCTCGAATAGCGCCAGTCCGCCTATCGAGGAGCGCATCGTGCCGGAACCAGCACCTACCGCAAAGCCCGTCGACGGCGCCACGCCCGCGTTGGCCGTACTCCCCGACGAGGCGACCAGGTCGGCCGCGGCTTCGCCAACGCCGTACGTCGGACCGGTCAGCACGGAGATGCACCGCACCGTGCACGGACGAGACGAAGCCGCGACGACGCAGGTCTCGAACGACGGCGTCACCGTGGTCCGCAACGCGGACGGCACGGTCACGCGGGAGGAGTTGCCCGACGGGACGGTGTTCGATCGCTTCGATGCGGAGGGGAAGCCGACGCATGGGAGTGTGCCGGGTAAGGGTGGTCCGTCGGCGGTGGATATCGCCTATCACGGTGATGGTGAGTCGACGTGGACGTATCACGATCACGGGAAGCAGACCGTCGTCACCCGGCATGGGGATCATGTGGTGCGGGAGAAGCTGCCCGACGGCACTGTCTTTGACCGTTTCAACGCGGACGGTAAGCCGACGCATGGGAGTGTGCCGGGTAAGGGCGGTCCGTCGGCGGTGGATATCGCGTATCACGGGGACGGTGAGAGCACCTGGACGTATCACGATCACGGGAAGCAGACCGTGATCACCCGGCATGGCGATCATGTGGTGCGGGAGAAGCTGCCCGACGGTACCGTGTTCGACCGTTTCAATGCCGACGGGAAGCCGACGCATGGCAGCGTTCCCGGTAAGGGTGGTCCGTCGGCGGTGGATATCGCGTACCACGGGGACGGTGAGTCGACGTGGACGTATCACCATGGTGGTGAGCAGACGGTGATCACGCGGCATGGTGATCATGTGGTGCGGGAGAAGTTGCCGGACGGGACGGTGTTCGATCACTTCAATGCCGATGGGAAGCCGACGCACGGGAGTGTGCCGGGCAAGGGCGGTCCGAGCGCGGTGGATATCGCGTATCACGGCCATGGTGAGTCGACGTGGACGTACCACCACGGCGGTAAGCAGACCGTCATTACGCGCCATGGTGATCACGTTGTGCGGGAGGAGTTGCCGGACGGCACCGTCTTTGACCGTTTCAATGCCGACGGTAAGCCGACGCACGGCAGTGTTCCCGGTAAGCACGGTCCGAGCGCGGTGGATATCGCCTATCACGGTGATGGTGAGTCGACGTGGACGTATCACGATCACGGCCGGCAGACGGTGATCACGCGGCATGGTGATCATGTGGTGCGGGAGAAGTTGCCGGACGGGACGGTGTTCGATCGCTTCAATGCCGACGGGAAGCCGACGCACGGCAGTGTTCCCGGCAAGCACGGTCCGAGCGCGGTGGACATCGCCTACCACGGGGACGGTGAGAGCACCTGGACTTATCACCATGGTGGTAAGCAGACGGTGATCACCCGGCACGGGGATCATGTGGTGCGGGAGAAACTGCCGGACGGGACGGTGTTCGATCGCTTCAATGCCGACGGGAAGCCGACGCACGGCAGCGTGCCGGGTAAGGGTGGTCCGTCGGCGGTGGACATCGCGTATCACGGCCATGGTGAGTCGACGTGGACGTACCACCACGGCGGGAAGCAGACGGTGATCACCCGGCACGGGGATCATGTGGTGCGGGAGAAGTTGCCGGACGGGACGGTGTTCGATCACTTCAATGCTGACGGTAAGCCGACGCACGGCAGTGTTCCCGGCAAGCATGGTCCGAGCGCGGTGGATATCGCCTATCACGGCAATGGCGAGTCGACGTGGACGTATCACGATCACGGCCGGCAAACGGTGATCACCCGGCACGGGGATCATGTGGTGCGGGAGAAGCTGCCCGACGGGACGGTGTTCGATCGCTTCAATGCCGACGGTAAGCCGACGCACGGCAGTGTTCCCGGCAAGCATGGTCCGAGCGCGGTAGACATCGCCTATCACGGCCATGGCGAGTCGACGTGGACGTACCACCACGGCGGGAAGCAGACGGTGATCACGCGGCATGGTGATCATGTGGTGCGGGAGAAGCTGCCCGACGGGACGGTGTTCGATCACTTCAATGCCGACGGGAAGCCGACGCATGGGAGTGTGCCGGGCAAGGGTGGCCCGTCGGCGGTGGACATCGCGTATCACGGGGACGGTGAGTCGACGTGGACGTATCACCACGGTGGTAAGCAGACGGTGATCACCCGGCACGGGGATCACGTTGTGCGGGAGAAGTTGCCGGACGGGACGGTGTTCGATCACTTCAATGCTGACGGTAAGCCGACGCATGGGAGTGTGCCGGGTAAGGGCGGTGCCTCTGAGGTTGATGTCGCCTATCGGCACGACACCAGCGTGTGGACGTATCACGATCACGGGAAGCAGACCGTCGTCACCCGGCATGGCGACCATGTAGTGCGGGAGAAGCTGCCCGACGGTACCGTGTTCGATCGTTTCAATGCCGACGGTAAGCCGACGCACGGGAGTGTTCCCGGTAAGGGTGGCCCGTCGGCGGTGGACGTCGCGTATCACGGCAATGGTGAGTCGACGTGGACGTATCACCATGGTGGTGAGCAGACGGTGATCACCCGGCACGGGGATCATGTGGTGCGGGAGAAGTTGCCGGACGGCACTGTCTTTGACCGTTTCAACGCTGACGGTAAGCCGACGCACGGCAGTGTGCCGGGTAAGGGTGGCCCGTCGGCGGTGGACGTCGCGTATCACGGCAATGGTGAGTCGACGTGGACGTATCACCATGGTGGTGAGCAGACGGTGATCACCCGGCACGGGGATCACGTTGTGCGGGAGAAGCTGCCCGACGGGACGGTGTTCGATCACTTCAATGCCGACGGGAAGCCGACGCACGGCAGTGTGCCGGGTAAGGGCGGCCCGTCGGCGGTGGACATCGCGTATCACGGCCATGGTGAGTCGACGTGGACGTATCACGATCACGGCCGGCAAACGGTGATCACCCGCCATGGTGATCATGTGGTGCGGGAGAAGTTGCCGGACGGTACGGTGTTCGATCGTTTCAATGCCGACGGTAAGCCGACGCACGGGAGTGTTCCCGGCAAGCACGGTCCGAGCGCGGTAGACATCGCCTATCACGGCCATGGTGAGTCGACGTGGACGTACCACCACGGCGGGAAGCAAACGGTGATCACCCGGCACGGGGATCACGTTGTGCGGGAGAAGCTGCCGGACGGGACGGTGTTCGATCACTTCAATGCGGAGGGGCAGCCGACGCACGGCAGCGTTCCCGGCAAGCACGGTCCGAGCGCGGTAGACATCGCCTATCACGGCAATGGCGAGTCGACGTGGACGTATCACGATCACGGCCGGCAGACGGTGATCACCCGCCATGGTGATCATGTGGTGCGGGAGAAGTTGCCGGACGGGACGGTGTTCGATCGTTTCAATGCTGACGGTAAGCCGACGCATGGGAGTGTGCCGGGTAAGGGCGGTGCCTCTGAGGTTGATGTCGCCTATCGGCACGACACCAGCGTGTGGACGTATCACGATCACGGTAAGCAGACCGTGGTCACCCGCCATGGTGATCATGTGGTGCGGGAGGAGTTGCCGGACGGGACGGTGTTCGATCGCTTCAATGCCGACGGGAAGCCGACGCACGGGAGTGTTCCCGGCAAGGGCGGTCCGAGCGCGGTAGACATCGCGTACCACGGGGACGGTGAGAGCACCTGGACGTATCACGATCACGGTAAGCAGACCGTCATTAAGCGCCATGGTGATCATGTGGCGCGGGAGGAGTTGCCGGACGGGACGGTGTTCGACCGTTTCAATGCTGACGGTAAGCCGACGCACGGCAGTGTGCCGGGTAAGGGTGGCCCGTCGGCGGTGGACATCGCGCACCACGGGGACGGTGAGTCCACCTGGACGTATCACCATGGTGGTAAGCAGACCGTGATCACGCGGCACGGGGATCATGTGGTGCGGGAGAAGTTGCCGGACGGGACGGTGTTTGACCGTTTCAATGCTGACGGGAAGCCGACGCACGGCAGTGTTCCCGGCAAGCACGGTCCTAGCGCGGTAGACATCGCGCACCACGGGGACGGTGAGAGCACCTGGACTTATCACCATGGTGGTAAGCAGACGGTGATCACCCGGCACGGTGATGATGTGGTGCGGGAGAAGTTGCCGGACGGGACGGTGTTCGATCGCTTCAATGCGGAGGGGAAGCCGACGCATGGGAGTGTGCCGGGTAAGGGTGGTCCGTCCGCGGTGGACATCGCCTATCACGGTGATGGCGAGTCGACGTGGACGTACCACCACGGCGGTAAGCAGACCGTGATCACCCGCCATGGTGATGATGTTGTGCGGGAGAAGTTGCCGGACGGGACGGTGTTTGACCGTTTCAATGCCGACGGGAAGCCGACGCATGGGAGTGTGCCGGGTAAGGGCGGCGCCTCTGAGGTTGATGTCGCCTATCGGCACGACACCAGCGTGTGGACGTATCACGATCACGGGAAGCAGACCGTGATCACCCGCCATGGTGATGATGTGGTGCGGGAGAAGCTGCCGGACGGGACGGTGTTCGATCGCTTCAATGCGGAGGGGAAGCCGACGCACGGCAGTGTTCCCGGCAAGGGCGGCCCGACCCCGGTGGACATCGCCTATCACGGCGGCGGGACCAGCACCTGGACCTATCACGAGGGATCCGGACCGGACACCGTTGTTACAAAGAACGCGCACGGTGACGTCACTCGCATGGTAGCCGACGGCTGGACGTTCGACCGGTTCGACGATCACGGCCGGCCCGTTTCCGGTTTCAAGACTTCCGACGACCAGCAGACCGTTTCCGTACGGTACACCGGCGACGGCGGCAGCATATGGACCGTCGTTGACGGTGACCAGAAGACGATTCTCACCAAGGACGCCGACGGCAACCCGCTGAGGCTGGTCTCGGGCGGCTGGACATACACGGATTTCGACGGCCAGGGGCGTCCGGTCAGCGGCTTTCGTACCGGTGATCCATCGCGCACCATCACCATCGACTACCGGCCTGGCGGCGGCAGCGTCTGGCATTATGGCGGCGGTGTCACCGTGGTCCGGAACGGCAAAGGTGACGTCGTCCGCATGCGAAGCCACGGCTGGACGTACGACAAATTCGACGACAAGGGAAGGCCGACGCACGGTCGCATCAACGGTGGTGACAGGACTGTAACCATCAGGTACGACCATGGCCAGATCGCCTATTTCTATACCTCGAAGTCGGGGAAGACCACCATCCTGGTGACCGATCGCCAGGGGCATCCCATCGCTCAGATCGCCGGCGGCAAGACCATCCAGTACGCCGTCGAGATCCCCAAGCTGCTCGAAGCCACGCACAAAGTCGGCAAGGAGAGGGAGCATATCCGGCAATGCGTAGCAACCCTCAAAGATCACCTGAACGCCATCATGCGGAACTGGAACAGTCCCGCTGGCCACAACTTCGAAGAAGTCGCCCGGCGGTTCAATTCGACGGCGGCCGACCTGATCGAGGTGCTCGACCGGTCGGTCGACAGCATGCGTAAGTCGTACGACAACTACCTCGCCGCCGAGGGCGGCACGCTCAAGGGCATCGCGGGCATCGACGTCAACCTCGGGAAACTCCGGGAACAGGCGCAGAGGATAGGGGGAGACGGATCGCCCGTGTCCCCAAAAAAGTCCGTCCAGGTGTAGTCCGCCGGCGGACACCGTCCCCAAATTGTTCACTGGCCGGGGCGCCGGATTGCTGCAAGCCTAACGGTACGGGCAACTGAGGGAGGGGGATGGGCCATGTGGCCGATCGCGGTAACGCCGGAAGAGCTCTACGGAGCCGCTCAGCACACGAATGCCACTGCTTCGGACATCGAGATGGACCTGGCGCACTTGAAACGCTACGTCATCGAAATCCAGCAGAAGTGGCACGGGGTATCCGCAACGCGTTTCCATCATCTGATGGACGACTTCGACCGCTGCGGGCGGCACCTGCATCACGCGTTGACCGAGATCGCGGTCGGTCTTCGGCACAACGCACACAACTATGTCGACACCGAGCGCACCGTGGATGCCAACCTCGGTCAGGTGCAAAACGAAATTCCAGCGGCCCGGCTCTGAGGCCGGCACCACGTCGAGATGAGGAAGAAGCATGGTGGATCCGGCTTCCAGCAACCTGAAGGTCCCGGCCGATCTCGAGCAGGCAGGCGCGCGCCTCAATCAGATGGCGGACGCCATCACCGAGAAGCTGGTTGATCTGAAGAAGCGCCTCGCACCGCTGGATGAGACCTGGCAGGACGAGGCGCGGGAACGCTACCGTCACCTCCAGAATGAATGGGACTCCGCGGCTGACGGCTTGTTCGGCGTCAACGACAGTGTTCTGTCGGCGATCAGCCGGACCTTGAACGTCGCGTGGGACAACTACAGCGAATGTGAGTGGGCCAACATTCGTACCTGGACGCCGGGCCGCTGAACCTTCCCAACCCCGCATCGAGCCCGACGATGTCGGGCCTTCGGCAGGCTCCGGCGGCTGTCGTGCCGCGCCACGGTGACAATGAACCATTGAACCAGCGACGGGGGCGCCGGCCACCTCAATGAGGTGGCCGGCGCCCCCGTCGCTGCTGTGACTGGTCTCGGCGGCAGCCGCCGGGCTAGGCATGGCCGCCGTGGATGCCGAAAATCTCCGGTGTGGACAGCTTCCCGATATGGTCCGGCTCATCGCCACCGGTCTTGGTGCCGAAGACCCCCGGAGTGTTTTTTCCGTCGTGGAGCGGTGCATGTTCGCCGGCGCCGTGTCCGTGCGTCTCGCCGCCACCGGGCGGACCGCCGGCCGTCTTGGTGCCGAAGACCCCCGGGGTGTGCAAGCCGTCGTCCATCGGTACGTCGTACGCGTCCGCCCATGACTGCTTGTCCGCCTCGGCGTAGATCTGCGCGGCGTCGTTGAGTTTGCCGACGAACACCCCGACCAACTGGATGGCCCCGCCGACCGCCTGCAGCAGTGAATTCTGCTGGCCTTGCAGGTCCGCCGTCTGCCCGGGATTGGGATCTTTGACATCGGCGTACGTGTCGGGCTGTTTCCAGACTCTTTCGTCGCCCTGCCAGACGTAGTGGCCCGCATGGTAAGACGGGACCGTGCTGGACTTGTCTTCTGCGAAGAAGATCCACGATTCTTCGGACAGCACGCGATCCTTGAAGCTCTCGAACTCGGCGATCCCGCTCTTGGTGGCGGCGAGGATGCTGTTCTCGGCGTCCAGCAGCGTTCCGGGGTGCACGGTGAACGCGGCGGACTGAGGTTCCTGAAAGCCGTTGCCGGCGTGCGTCCGGTGGCCGGAAGAGTCGACGAGTTTGAACGGTTCAGCCCCGCCGGTGAAGTGGGCGGAATCTCCGGTCACCGACCGGCCGCGCGCCCAGCGCTGGGTGAGATCCACGAGTTCACCACCGGGATGGCCGTGGCGGACCACCTCATTGTCATCGCTGCTCATGCCTGACTGTTACCGACGGCGGCCGAGGGTGCAACGTCCCTCTCGTCCGGTTGTGAGTCCATCAAAGTGGGACTGTGGATGTGTCGTTGTCCGGTCGTAGCTTGACGTGGGGATAACGGGACGATCGTACGTCGGAAAGGCGGCGCCTTGTCTGAGAGATCATTCGAGTCCGGCATGGACCGCGCGTTTCAAGGTCTGCTCGACAGCACTCCCAGCGGCACGTTTCCGGACAACCCTTCGCCGCGATCATGGGAGAAGGAGGGCGGCCCTGCGAGCTGGGAGACGAAATCGTCGCCGCCCTGGCTTCCGCCGTCGAATTACAACGCCGCCGGAACGCACATCACGGTTGACCCCAAGCAGATGTGGCAGCACTCCAGTCTCGGCATGGAATTGATGATCGTGCAGATCGTGGATAGCTGGCGGGCCATCTCGCATGCCTGGCAGGACCTGAAGCTCGACTGGGTCGGTGGCAGTGCGGAAACCGCCAAGGAGTTCTTTAGCGACCTGGAGCAGGTCCAGGCGAAGTTTTTCGGATCGAAAGCGCGTGGCGCCGATGACGGCGAGACGGGCGTTCTCGGCGAGGTTCAGTCGGCAGTTGAACTCGCGTCCGCCAACTACGACAACGCCGAACAACACGTCACCGAGATGTTCCAGCAACTCATGAAGGCTCTCAACGCACACGGCGGCGGCTCCGGATCGCCCGCACCCAAGGACGACGTGGACGGTCCCATCGCCGTGCGGTACGACAACGGGCCCAACGTGGTGAGCTACTCGGTGGGGAAGAACGGGAAGTAGCGGCAATGACGTTCGTCCATCCCGATCCCGACAAGCTCCGGCGGCTGGCCGAAGACTGGCGCGACCAGGCCGACCGGCTGGAGCGTCTCGGATACGCGGTGGTGAACGGCGTCTGGACGACCACGTGGAAGGGCGGCGCCGCGCTCGCCGGCCTGGACGCGGCGACCACTGTCGACATCCAGCTCAAACAGGTCGCCGAGGGCGCGCGCCGCTGGGCTCATCAATTGGATCAGTCGGCCGACCAATGGCAGGAACGCATCGACGCCTACGAGGAGTCGATGATCCTGGGCATCATCCTGGGCATTTTCAGCGTGGTGCTGATGCCGTTGTTCATATTCCTGCCCATCCGCATCGGGCTGATGGTGGCCAACGTCATCAAGACCTTGGGTCTGACCGGGACGACGGCGCGGGCGGCGGCGGTCATCGCCAACTTCGGTGTGAATGCGCTGGCCTTCGGCACCATCCAGCTCGCCATGGACATGATCGCCGAGCCCGCGGCCCACGCGTACGCGACGGGAAGCCCCAACTTCACGCCTTCCTGGATGGAAGGGGTCTTCGTCGGTGTGGCCGCGCTGCTGGGCGGTCTGTTCGCCATCGGGCCCGGCCTGGCGACCCTGGAGCGAACCGGTGTGACCGGCGGCGCCTCGGAGGCGGAGAAGTTCGACGTCCCGTCCGTCGACGTCACGTCGTCCGGCGAAGGGCAGAACAACCTCGGGGGCGCTGGCCGCAACGGCGAAGGGGTGAATGAGGGAACCACATCGGCGACAGTGCCGGCCAGGAACCCCGCCACCGACGTGGACAGGATGCCGACACCCACGGCGACGCCGCGGAGCCTTCCCGCCCGGAGCCCCGGAAGCCCGCCGGCCCATGCCGACGCCACGACCGTACGGGGGCTGCCCTCGCCCGGCCGGACGAACGGCACGGCGTCCACACCGGACCTTCGCGCCGGGGCCGGCCCCCGCGAGCTTCCGCAGCTTCGAGTCCACACCACGATCAACTCGCCGTCGGCCGGGCGTGCCGCACCGCCCGCGGTGCACGAGACGCCATCGGCGCGCGTCGGCGAACCGGCGCCGCGCCCGATGACCTCCGACGCGGACGGCGTCCGGGCACCTTCCCCGAGGGTCGCCGAGCACACGGGTGCGCCTCGCGCCGGTGACGTTTCGCCGCGTACGCCGTCCGTCAGCAGCGTCCATGAGGGCGCGATCAACCGGCCCGGCGACCTCTCGCCGCATGCCGGGGAGGCGGCGCCCTCCGCGCCTCGTGGCGTGCGAGGCCCTGCCGTCCCGGCACCCGGGCACCCGGACGGTGTTCCCAGGGTCCACGGCGATGAGATGACGGTGCCCGGCCGGCCGCCCTCGGTGCCCGGTCACCTGCTCAAGCCCGCGACGCCGGCGGCGCACCCGCCGCCCACCGGGGACGCTGCTCCGCGAATCACCCCCCGCCCGGAGACGGGCGGCGGTGCACCGCACGGCCACTCCGGGCCCGCCATCACCGACGCGATCACGGGCCGGCTCGCGCACATCGACGAGGGAATGCGGATCCGGCACGCCGAGCTGCAGAACACGCACTCCGGGCCGGACATCCCGGAGGCAGCCGAGGCCGCCCGCGCGATCCGCAAGGGCGCCAAGACGGACTTCGGCACGATGCCGGAACGCGCGCACACCGGACCCATGCATCGCGATCCCGTCACCTTCGCCGACCACGCGAGGAACCTCCTGCACCGCTTCGCCGGCTTCTACGCCGGCGAGGCCGGGGTGCGGGACAAGATGGGAGACATTCGCAGCTTCATCGACGGCAAGCACTGGGGCATGGTGCCCGGCGACATGGCCGGAGCCCGCAGGGGAACCGCCGAGTTCATCGCGCGGCTCGCGGGCATGCCGGAAGAACATGTTGCCACCGTCACAGCCGGTCTGGCCCGCACCGAGCGGGGAGCTGTCGCGGAGTCGTTGAGCGATTTTCGCGAGGGGCTGCGCACCTATCGGGGAGGCGGAGTTCCCGGCGAGGCACCGCATGCGGGCGGTGGTCTTGCCCGGACGGTGGCTGAAGGGCGCGCGCTGCACGGCTACGATGCCGCCACTGCCGCACGCCGCGCCGCTGAGGCAGAGGTGGCCAGGTCGGATGCGCCCGCGGCGACCGCCGCGGAGATCAGGGCGTTGAAGGCCGAACAGTCCCGGGCCGCAGCCGCGGCCGATCGGTGGGCAACCCAACGGGAGAAGCTGTTCGCCAAACTGTCGGACGGGATGACGGAATTCCACCGCGTCGAACAGCGCGTCCGGCCGGTCATGGACTCCGAGCCGCCCGCATCGGCGATGCGCCACGGCCAGCCGGTGAGCCGGGAAGCGATCGAGCAGGAGACCGCAACGGTCGCCCACCGGCTGCGCCCCAACGTGGTGGCCGACTTCGCAGCCGAACGCAGGAATGCCGCGAACCTCGCCGGCCTGTCGAGCGGTCGTGGCAGCGGGCCGGTGGTGCGCTCACTCGAATCGGTCCCGCCTCCGGAACAGACCGCGATGCTGCACGACTTCCGGGCCTCGGAGCAGCAGATCTTCGACGAGACCCTGGGGACTGTCACGCGGGCGGGGTTCGACGCGCACAGCGCGCGGTTCCAGCAGGCGGCATGGCAGTTCAAGGTGCGATATGCCGCACTGCGGGAGTCGGTGCGCGTCAACGGCGTCATGCACCACGAACTGGGTGGCCTCACCGGCGCGCAACAACGGCTCGCCGAGGACGCCGGGCGTCACCTGTCCGACTCGGATTTCTCGTCCGCCGTGCAGCAGTGGCGGCGCGATTTCACCGGTGACGTGACCCGGATGGTGGGTGACGCCGTCCGCCGCGGCAAGCCCTTCACCGCCAAGCAGCAACATCAATGGCAGGAAATGCGACAGCGGTGGAACGATGTCGAGCTGCCCCGCTATCTGCGGGAAGCGCGAGTTCCGGAGCAACGATCGGCACCGGACGTCTCAACCCGCGCACCCCTTGCCGACGTCGACCTTCCCCGTCTTCCGGCCGAGCTCGCACGCGCACGCATCCGTGCGGCGATTGAGACGGCTGGCATGCCGGTCACCGAACGCCACGGGATGCTCTTCGTGCACGCGAACGCCGACCAGGTCGCGATGGATCGCGGTCTGGTCGATGACCTCGCTGATGCGGTCTCGCGCGTCGGCGCGCGCAGTGGCGACTCTCACCTGGTCCTCGGCCCCGGCGTCGAACCGGAATGGGCGCTCGGCGCCGGTCTGCGCGCCGAGCTCCGCCCGGGTGTGAAGGTGCACGCCCCGTTCCTCACGACGAGCGAGCGTCTCACCCTCGCGGACCGCTATCCGGAGGTGGTGCCACACCGCCCGACCGCCGACGTCGCAACCCTGCCGGGCTCGGAGCCGGACTCCGACGCGGCCTCGCCCTTCGATGCCGACGCCGGGGACGGCGCCGCGCCCGGTGCGCACGACGTCCGGGTCTTTCGCGTGCAGATCCAACCGCCGACGGCGGACATGGACCGGCTGGCGCAGGCTCTGCTGCGGAGCAAGGCGTCATGGCGCGGGGGAGAGCCGGCCTCGGACGCCAAAACGTCGTGGGAGGCCGCCGCGCGTCTGCACCCCCGGGAGACCGCCGAAGCCTCCGGGCCTGACACGGCGGCCGAGGTGGCCGGCTCCCGGGACGGGCATGTCGACACACCACCGAGCTATGAACAGATGCTCGATGGCGACAAGCTGCCCAGCTACCAGCAGGCACGGACAGACCCGCCGCCGGCTCCGACACGGTCGGACGTCGCACGATGGATGGCCGAGAACGACGCACGCCGGAACCTCATCGTGCCCAAGCCGCTCGACGAGCCTCTGTCCGGACTGAACCGGACCATCGATGAGATCCGGTCCGAGCAGCGCGCCGCAGCCTCCGATCAGGTCGGCGGTCTGAGCCGGGCAGAACGGCCGGTGTCGCAGAAGCTGGATCCCGGCCGCTTGGACGGCGCCGTGCCCGATGACCCGGGCGTGCCGTCCGCCGCGATGCCGGACGCCCGCCAGACGGCTTGGAACGCCCTCAACAAGTACGAGGCGGACCTGCGGCAAACGCTCGGGGACGGCATCCGGCAGGGCGAGGCACCCGGCGACTTCGCTTCGGGCACACCGGCCCCAGGACGTAGCGGCCCGACCGTCGCCGCTGGCCTGCTGCGCTCCGCGGACTCCACGACGTCCCCCGCATCCGCCGGTCCCGAGGTGCGGGAACAGGTCCGCGAACTGCCCAATGTCGAGCTGGACCGCGCACACTCGTGGCTGCGCCGGCAGAGCGATCCGAGCTGGGCCGGCGTCCGCGATCACGTCGCCGGGGAATGGCAGGACCGGGTCGATCGCGGCGACCTGGAACCAGGCGTCTCGACGATCAGCGCGCACGAGGCGGCCCGTCGGCTGCTGACGCCGCGGCACGTCGAGCAGCCGCCCCCGGCGCCTCGGGACCTGCCGGAGCCCCTTCCGCCCGCCGAGCAGTTCCGCGGCGGTCACCCCCACGAGCGGACGGTCTGGTCACACGTACGGCAGAACCTGATCGACGAACTCCGCAAGCGCCTCGGCAACGCCCGCACCCTCGACGAAATGCTGCCCGACACCGACGGCGATTTCGTCCGCGCGCTGCACGACACCCCCGGCGGCAGCGGAATCACCGAGCCTCAGCTCGACGCGCGGCTCAACGACTTCCGGGCCGAGGTGTCACGCTCGTTCGCAGACGTTCTCTCCGATTCCTTCGCCCATGTGCGGGCACCCAGCGCGGCAGAACGTGACCGGTGGCACCGGCGCTATGCCGACCTGGTGCGGAATCTCGATGACGACCTGCGAATGCAGGTTGGCCACAACGAGATCGACGCTGCCGCCAGCCGAGCTTTCGACCGATGGCGAGAGCAGGATGTGGAGCCGGTCGCCACCTACAACGCGGCGCTGCAGCACTGGACGCGGGACGCCACCGGCCACCTGGAAACGATTGGCGCCGCCCACCGATGGCAGGATGCCGCAGCGGTCTTGGCCCGGCGGATCCGGGAAGCCGACGTCTACCTGGCCATGCACCGGGGCGCGGAAAGGGCAGCCGCCGAGGTCGCCGACATGTTCGACGAGGTCGTGGCCGCGCGGCCCGCCCCGTTTGCCGACCTCGACCGGGTGGCGCGATCCCGCGCCGAGGCGATGTCCGCCGCCCATGACCAGTACCTGAGCTGGTGGAGACCCACGCGCATCGCGCAGGCCGTCGATGACCCCACCGCGCAAGCCCACCTGGCAGATGACCGTTTCCCGGACCTCGGCGCCGCCGTCCGTGTGCGGCTGGACCACCTCGACCGGACACAACCGTTGCTGGACTGGATGGAGCGGATGACGCAGCCCGACACGCTGCCGCCCGCCCTACGGTCCGCCCTCGATGAGGAACGCCTCGCCACCGTCACCCAGCACGTGCGGCGAGAAGCTGAGGTCGTCATCGACGCCGTTGCTCCGTCATTCGGATCCGACCCGCAACCCCTCACCGAGAACGTGCTGCACGGCCTGCGCCATAGCCTGAACCTGCTGCGCGACCAGATCCCGGAGCGAGCCGCGTTCGCCACCGGCGCCGCCGAGCTTGCCCGGTCTGCCCTGGAGCGCGTCAACACCGAGGCGATGGAGGGCGTGATCGAGGCGTTGACCCTGGGCCTGGACCCGTCGGCGTCTCTCACCACCGCTTCGGCCGACGCCCGCCGCGCAGTCCTGTCGGGGGTCGAGCGGGTGCGGACGGACTTCGCGGCGCAGGCGTACACGCCGACGGCGCTGGCCGGGCACCTCGCGGAGCTGGAGAGCCGGCTCTCCTCGGTCGTCGCCCGTGTCCGCGCCGAGACGGTCCGCGACGCGCTGCTGCGGCATGGCGACGCGGCGGCGGTGGCGACGCTCAACGAGCACGCCGCCGCGGCCGGCCGCGACCTCGGCACGCCGGTGCAGCAGCGCCTCTACTCCGATTTCGAGCGAGATTACGTCGCCGAGTATCACCAGATGTTCGGCGGCGACGGCGGCTTCGATGTGGAAGCCTGGCTGCGGCGCACCCGGCCCGAGCCGGCGGCGCCCTCGGAAAGTGCCGACGACCGCATCGAAACCCGCCTGCTGACCGGGCCGGACGGCGACGTCGCGGACGACGAAGAACGCCGCGCCGCCGAGCTCATGGACGTCCTCGGCGGGCTCACAGTGCCCGGCGCGCGTCCCGATCCGGTGGCCGGGGAAGCCCTGTTGCTGCGCTTCCTGCCCGAACCCGAGAGGCATGCCTGGCAGCAACGAGCGCAGGCGGACCCGGCCGGGGACGCTCCGGACGATCTGCTGAACCGCGTCGCCGAGGTCGCCGCGCTGCGGCTCGGCAATGACACCGCGCTGGCCGACCTGGTGTCCGGTGCCACGCAGGCATGGGCGGCCGCCGGCTCCGGCCGGGTCACCCCGGAGCACTTCGAGCGGCTGCTCCGGCGCTTCATCGGTGACGCCGGTGATCTAGGCCCGCGGGTGGCGGAACCTGAGGAGCAACTCGGCGAGTTGGCCACCCTCGATGTGCCGGATGTGGAACCTTCCCCGGCACCACACGCGACGGTCGTCGCCACGCCGCCGGAGGCGACCGGGGAGCAACTGCGCCAACTCACGTGGTTGTCGCCGCCGTCCGGCGAACCCGGCCACGAGCAGGAATCCGACGCCCGGCTGCTGCACCGCTTCGCCGCCCTGTTCAAGGCTCGCGCCGAGGCTCTGCCGGCCAAGGTCGGTGCGGAATTCTGGTCCCGTTGGCTGGCCGCGGGCAACGATCCCGATCGGCAGGCCGCCATCCGGGGCGAGATGACCGCCGCGGCTGACGCGGAGCGTGCCAAGATGCCGATCGCGTCGCGGTATCCGCAGCTTCACGCCTCCGTGGCTACCGAATTCACCAAGCGCGTCGAGAACGCCGATTCGCTGGCGGAGATGCGGCGCATCGAGGTGGAAACGGCCGACGCCGCGGCGCGGGCAGCGGCGCGGGGCGACGACGGGGCGTCGTCACCGGCCGGCACAACCGAACCGGTCGACGAGTTCGACCGGCAGTACGCCGTCGTGCCCGATGCGGAGCGTGCCCTGTTCCGGCGCGACATCCGGTTGGCGGGCACCCCGGAGGCCTTGGAGCGGTTGTACGACCAGCTCGACAGCCGCCGGGACGCGCTGCAGGCCGCCGCCGACGCGCCCGGCGTCACCTTCGAGCAGCAGATCGAGGCCCTGGGACGATTCGTGCCCCGGTACGGATACCGGGTGATCGGTGAGCACGCCCCACCGATCACCCGTGAACTGGCCGCGCGGTTCGACCACGACGCCGCCGAACTCGATTCGCTCGACGATCTGGACGCCTTCGATGAGCGGCTGCGCCGCGACGGCTACGCCCGTGCCCGCAGGCCCGGTGACGACGCGCAGATCGCGGCCCGCCTGTCGGCGCTTCCGACCGTGCCGATGCAGCACGACGACCTGGTCGGCATGTTCCGCCGCTGGGCGAGGCAGGAGGCGACGCGGGCCGGCCTGGAAAAGGCGGCATGGCGCGGCACCGTGACCGCGGTGGACGAGGCATTGGCCGCGGGCGACGGCACCGCCCTGTACGAGGCGGTGACCGGCTTGCAGGAGACGGTCCTCGCCACCCGCCGGGCAGCACTCACGCCTGCGGATGAGCAACCCGTCACGCCCCATTCGCAGCAGCCGCATCCCAGCGCCGCCGACCTGGACGTCGAGCACGAGCTGGCCGAACTGCGTGCCGCGGTGCGCCTGGTGGAACGGTCCGAGGCCGCCCCCGAGATCGCCCGCGTACGAGAGCGCTTGTCGCAGGCGCCCGCGGCGCCGGACACCGATCCCGTCCCGCCGGTGCGGCCCCGCACGCTCGACGACCTGCGCCGGCAGATGCCCTCCGTGCCGTCCGGCGCCCCGCGGGATCCGGACCGGGGGAGCGGACCGGACACGCCCGGCCCGCAGGACGGCGAGCAAGACCTCGGCGACTTCGCCGAGGAGATCCGGCGGATGGCCGCCGCCGAGGGCGCGACCGGACGTTCCCTCGGTGTCGCCCCCGATGAGCAACTGACCCGGCGCCTGCGGCGGCTCGGAGAAACCGAGACGGACGAGCTGCCGGCGCCAACCCCGAAGCCGCCCGGTACGGCACCGGATCCCGCCCCCACCACCACTTCGGCGGCCGGGCCCAGCCGACCCGACATCGAGTCGATCCAGCCGGACGGTTCCGTCGTCGTCGCTCGCGCAGCGGCCCACAACCGGACGGCCTCCCCCTCCGAACGGCTGCGGGAGCGGATGGCCGAGGAGGCCGCTGCCGAGGTCTCCGACGCCTACGATTCCTACCTTGCCCTCGAACGGGACCTGCGGGCGAACCGGGAGGATCTGGCAAGCCGGGTCCGCGCCGCGGTCGATGCCTGGCGAGCCGAGCACCCGTCGCGCCACGCCCAACTGAGCGACCAGATGGTGGAACGGATCGAACGGGACCTCGCCGACACGATCACACCGCACTTCTACACCGTCCGCGACACCCTGACCGACGGCGCGATGCAACGGACGTTGATGGCCGGCCTCATTGCCGAGAAAACGCAGGGTCTCGCCGGCCGGCTGGACGAAGCCATCAGCCGCGCCGACACCGGACAGACAGCTCCGGCGATACCTTCGGACCGCCTTCACGCTCGTGTCGACGACCTCACCGATGAGCACTTCGACAAGGTCGTCGGGGCATTCCGCCGCCGCGACCTGTTCGGTGGCCGGTGGTTGAGCGCCGATGACTACGCGCGGCTGCGTGCCGGCTTCGCCGCCACGGGTCGAGACGCCGCCGGTCCAGCCGGCGCCGCGGCCGACTGGTCGGCGACACCCTCATGGGTGGCGCGCATGGACGCCGCCGCGGCGAGGCTCGCCGACGAGCTGGCCGTGACGGCGTCGGGAAACCGATGGTTCGAACGGACCGTCGCGGCCGTCGCCTTCGACGGGGGCGACGATCCCTCGCAGGCGCCACAGATCCCGCAGGCAGAGTGGTATCGGACCGCATTCGGGCAGCGCCTGCGAGACGACTACCTGCGGGCTGGAGCCGGGACGGCGCCGGGGTGGTTCGGCTCCCTGGCCGCCTACGCCGAAAGCATGACAACGGCGGTCTCCGTCGCGACCCAGTCGCACGAGGACTCGACGTGGTCGAACTGGCACGCGTCGTTCGACGCCTCGCTCACCTGGCTGCGCGACCAGCTTACCTTCGCGTACGAGATGCGCGACGTGCTGTCCGCAGCGGCGGCACAGTTCCATCGTCACGTGGCGCACGAGGGCGGTGCCGGGGCGACGGCCACCGTCGTCGCGCTGGCCGAAGGCTTTCGCGTCGACGCAGTCCGGTCACATTTGCGCGGTAAGGGCCTGCCACCGGACGCGTTGGCTGCCTGGCTGGAAAGGGAAAAAGCAGACACCCACGTCTTCGCCGCCGAATGGGCCCGGCGCTCCGCGGCGTCCACCCGGAGCGTGACCGACTTCGCCGCGCGAGCCGATCGCATCACCGGCGCCCTGCTCACCGAGTACGCGCCGCGCGTGACCGCGGCCGCCGAGGTGGCTCGCCGCCAGCCGGACTTCGCCGGACTGTTCGCCGCCGAGGTCGGCCGCGCCGCGACGCGCACCACCGAGCTCGCTGCGGCGTACCACGACCGGAGCGCGGCGCATCAGTGGATCCGAACGCTGGACGGACTCGATCCGGACGAGCGCGTGGCGTGGCGTGACCGCGCGGTGTCCGAGCTGACGGATCTGTACCAGCAGGTGTGGCACGCGGTGATCCGGACCGGCTCGGCGGTCGACTCCGAGCCGTGGCGTGCCGCCGTGGAACGCTGGGAGCAGCTCAACACCCGTTACTGGGCCGAGGCGCGGATCGCTGCTGCGCGCCGCCAGCAGACCGCGCGTATCCAGCCGATGATCGCTCGTCTGCGTGCCGAGGCCGCGGACCTCGGTCTGTCCGACGCCGACATCGCGGCCGCGGTTGCCGTGTTCACCCGGGAGGCAACGGCCGCCCTGGAAGCTCTGCTGCACAGCAAGCCGTTCGATCCCGCCCGGCTCGGCCGTTGGGCCGAGCTGGACGCCGAGTTGGCCGCGATGGTGCCGCAGCACCTGCGCATGGCGCGAGCGCGGCGGGAAGCGATGAAAGGTGCGGCCGACGACCTGCAGAACCGGCTGGCGCAAGTCGCGCTGTCCGCCGACGAGCGGCGCGCTCGCAGCGCCGAGGCCATGACCGCCACCGCCGACGTGTTCGACCTGGCCTACCGGCAGTTCCGGCACGTCGATGACGACCAGCGCGTGGAGCAGGCCGAGTTCGCCGCCGCCAGACAACGTCAGCGTGTTGTCACCGACGCGCCGCAGCGGCCGGCGTCCGAACCGGCAGCGAGCGACCAGCAGCCGTTCCTCGGTGACCTCGCCGCGGACGCGCACCGGCGGGTGGCCGATGGCGCCCTCGACGCCGGTCCCGGCGTTCTGCACCGGATCCACGGGGAAGTCGACGGCGTGCTTGAGGATGCCCGGCGCCGCCTGGAGGCTGGCGAGTACGCCGCCGGATCCGCCGAACGTGTGCTGGCGACGGCACGGAACCGGCTCGATGAGATCGTTACCGGGATCCCGGACCGCCTTGCCGCCGAACGCCGGCTGGAAACCGCCCTGGCCACCGCCGCGGACAGGTTCGCCACGCTGCCGGGCGCGGAAAGCCTGCCCCATGAAGACCCGCTGCGTCACCGATTCCTGAACGAGGTGGCTGGTAAGGCCGCCGTCGGCGACGCGCACCTGACGTCGGCCGCATGGACGGCCGCGGCTGCCGGGGCTTTGCGTTCCACCGCCCGGGCGAGAGCCCGCATTGCCTTCGAAGCTCAACTGACCCGCATCGTGGATGCCGAAGTCGACCGTTTCGCCGGGGCCGACGCGGTCACCGCCCGGCACGCTGCCACCGCCTGGCACCACGACGCGCTGCGCCGATTCGAGTCCCACCTGACGACCGCGGAGCACGTCCCGGCCGTGGGCGACACCTCGCTCGCGGCCTCGTGGTTGGCGGATCACCGCAACGGTGTTCCGGACCTGCGGATCTGGCTGTTGCAACGGGTCGGCTGGAGGGCTGCGGAGGCGCAGCTCGACGGCGACCTGGACGCGGCCGTCTCGGTTCTGCGGCACCAGGTGCCGGCCGCCGCCCTGGATGAGGCGCTGCGAGACCTGCGCTCTCGCATCCGGCACTGGTATTTCCGGCCCGGCTTGAGCATCGAGGAGGTGACGAGTTGGCCGCGAACCTACGCACAGGTCGCCGCACAGATGCTGCCACGGCTCGCGGAACAAGCAAGCCGGCCGGACATGGGCACGGCCGTGGCCGCGTCGCCCGCCGATCACGCGGCGCACCGCACGACCGGCGCGGCACTGTCCGCCGGCGATGCGTGGCAAATCCTGACCGAGGCGCAAGTCGCGGACCGCAGCCGGTCTCTCCTGGATCGTTCCGGGACCGGCGAGCGCGGCCTGATGCTTCTTGATCTCGCCTACCGTTTGGACAGACCGGCCGTGTCAGCGTTGCAGCGGCTGACCGATGACACCGACCGGAACGCCGCCGCGCTGCTCACCATTGTCGACGCGCTGCTCGCCCACGCCGCAGGCGAGGCGAGCGCGCTCAGAGCGCTCAGCAAGTCGGTCTTCCGCCAGGTCGAGCGGTCGAACCGTCAGCCGCTGGCCGACTACGTCACGGCGCACCACCTGGCCACGGCACCGGCGGGTGGCCGCGGCGCCCTGATGGATGTCATCACCCGGATCTACGAGTGCTGACGATGACCCGGGCAAGCACCGCAGGAGAGAGGCGAATCATGATGACCAGTCCCGGCATGAAGGACCTGCTGAAGCGGGTCGAGGCCATGCAGGCCCACCTGTCGGCCGTACGCGAAAACCTCAGCGACACCGAGGTCACCGGCACGGCCCACGGCGGTGCTGTCGCGATCCGGGTGACCGTGACCGGCGAGTTTCGCGCCGTCCGGATCGACCCCGAGGTGCTGGAACTCGGCCAGGACGAGACCGAGCAGGCGGTGTTGAGCGCGTTGCGGGACATCGCGGAGCAGATCCGAACGGTCAGCGAGCAACGGGCGGCCCAGCTTCCGGACATCCTCACGCACTTCGCATGAGCGTCGGCGCCAGGGTGCCGGCCGTGTTTCGGTGCGAAGGGTCATGCCCGAGGCACTTACGCTTCTCGTTGACTGCTTCGCCGACGACAACATCATCTGCCCGTGCGACCGTCTCGGCGTGGAGAACAGCGTCGGCACGATCGGTGCCTCCGAGCCGGCCACCGCCTCCGCTCGGGAACCCCGGCCGGACGAAGACCTCCGGACCCTGCGCGAGGTGCACGGCCCGGTGCTTCTGAGCTACCTGACCCGGCTGGCGCACGGGGACCGCCACCGAGCCGAGGACGTGGTTCAGGAGGTGATCCTGCGGGCCTGGCGGACACCGTCATCTCGAGATGGGCAGGGCCGGTGGAGCCGCGCATGGCTCTTCACCGTCGGCAAGCGAATCATGATCGACCACTTCCGGGCCGTCGCCGTCCGACCGTCCGAGCTTCGCACCGAGTCGCTCGACGGCAACGCCTCGGTGGCGGATCCGACGGAGTTGCTCCTCGAACGACAAGAAGTTCGCATCGCGCTGAACGCGCTGCCGGAAAGACTGCGGATCACTCTGGTCGAGATCTACTTCCGCGAGCGATCCGTGGCCGAAGTCGCCGAGATTCTCCACGTGCCCGCGGGCACGGTGAGATCGCGGACGTTTTACGCCCTCAAGGCGCTTCGGGAGGCGCTGGCCGAGCGCGGATTCGACGTCGGCCCCGAACCACGACCATAGCCCGCCCCGCGAGGGGACACGATCTCAGAACGGAACCATGGGTGTGAATACCATCGAACGGATCAAGGCGCGGCGTCTCGCCGGGACATCGATGCGGGCCCGGACCGAGATAATCGCCTTGGCCCTGACACTGTCCCTCACCGTCGGCCTGGCCTTCACGGTCGTGCCCGCGCTCGCCTCGGCGGACAAACTGAAGGGCACGCCGGTGCCGGACAAGGACGTGGCGTCGTTGGTCGCGGCGGCCCTCTCGTGTCCCGCGCTCAGCCCCCAGAAACTCGCCGCCCAGCTCATGGCGACCAGCGCGTTCGGCAACGCCGGCGGCAAGGGGATCGCCGCGATGAGTGACACCGACTGGTCCCGCTGGCGTCCCTGGCCGGGCGCCGGACGCGGCGATCACGCCGCCAACATCCTGGCGGTCGCTCACCGCACGTGCGAGACCGTCGGAAGCCTGCGCGCAGCGGGCGTCAAGGGCGACCTGTGGTCGGCAGCCCTGGCCGCGGACAAGGTCGGCGTCCGGGCAGTCATCGACGCCAAGGGTGTTCCCGAGGCGGCACAGGACAACGTCCGCCGGGCGGGCGCATATGCGAACTGGTACGCCGAACAGCCGGAATTCACCACCAAGACGGACAAGAACAAGTCCACGAAGAAGAACGAGGCCAAGGCGATGGACATCCCCGCCGGTCTGGTCTCCGACGTCACCGCCGCAGGGCGGATCTGCCCCACCGTCACACCAGTCCGGCTCGCCGCGCAACTGCGCGCCCTGTCGAACTTCAACCCGAACCTGCAAGGACCCAGCGGCGCACAGGGCATCGCCCAGTTCACCCCCGACATGTGGGAGGAGTACAGCCCCGGCGACTCCACCTCGCCGTGGAACCCGGACGACGCCATCTCGGCGCTGGGCACCGCGATGTGCGACCTGACCGATCAGTTCGCCGGCCTGAGCGGAACGAACCCGTACGTGCTCGCCCTCGGCGCCTATCAATGGGGCCCGGACGTCATCCGGCAGGCGGGCGGCCTGCCCCGCACCACCGTCCCGCAACTCGTGGATCGGGCACAACGCTTCACGCAGGAATATCAGAAGGACCCCAGGCTGGCCCCCCATCGCACCCCGGCGACGTCGCCTGCACCCGCCACCGGCGCGCCGCATGATCCCACGCCCGGCCACTCGCCATCGGCGAAACCATCGCCGAACGTGCCGGCCTCGAAGACTCAGCCGCCGATGTCAGCCCCGCCGGCACCAGCCGCGGACAAGGCCACGCCGGTGAAGTGCACCCTCGGTGCCGGCTACCGGATCCAGAACGTCTGGGCCGGGGCGGTGCTCGACGTTCCCGGCGACAACGTGAAGCACGACGCGGGAACCCGTGTCGATATGTGGAAGAACACGCACGCCAAGGATCAGGTGTGGACCATCACCAAGGCGCCGGCCGACGGTTACGTCATCATCACCAACAAGTTCACCGGTTTGGTCTTGGCCGTGGAGAAGAAATCCAGCGCCGACCGGGCCAAGCTGGTTCTCTCCGCGAAGCTGCCGAAGGTCAAGAACCAGCAGTGGAAGCTGATCGACGCGGGCAACGGCCAGATCTACCTCCAGAACCATCTCTCCGGCAAGGTGATGGATCTGCTCGGCAACGACCTCGGCGCGCCGCGCAAGGACGGCACCTGGAACGGCTCGTACGTGCAGCAGTTCCAGCGTCAGCCCCGGGCGCACGACCAGCGCTGGCGCCTGCTGAAGAACTGACCGAATCAGACGACGACAGGTGCGAACGCAGATGTTTCTGTCCACCAGAGCCTCGACCGGCGCCGTGCTCGCGGCGGCTGCCCTGACGGCAACCCTCGCTGCCGTGCCCTCGGCGGCCTTCGCCGGCAGCGAGTACGTGAAGTACTACACGGTGACGACCTCCTACCATGGAGCCGCGGAGAACCTGACCGAGATCGCGCAGCGTTTCCTCGGCAACGGCAAACGATCCACCGAGGTATTCAATCTCAACGTCGGACGCCCGCAGCCGGACGGGGAGGCACTGGTCAACCCGGCCAAGCTTGCGGCAGGGTGGACGTTGATGCTGCCCTGGGACGCCGTCGGCACCGGGGTGAACTACGGCCTGCTGCCCGAAGACACCCCGGGAGCCCAGATCACCCCGGCACCCGCGCGCTCGGCCAACACCACCCCGGACCGCGCGACCGCGCCGGTGGCCGCCACCCCGTCTCTCGACCCGGCGTCCGTCCCCCCGTCCGGCAGCGCCCCGGCCCCGCGTCCCTCCACCGGATCGAGCGCCAAATCCGGGGGTTGCGCCGGTGCTGCCCCCTCCGGCAGCGGATCGACCTGGGCCCAACTGCGGCTGGCAGCCGACCAGGCATGGCCGCAGAGCCGCGGCAAAGGCCAACTGGTCGCCGTCGTCGACTCCGGCGCCGACGGCAGCCTGCCCCAGTTGACCGGGCACGTCTCCGTCGGCGCCGACATCGTCGGCGGTAGCGGGCGGGGAGACACCGACTGCCTCGGCACCGGTACGGCGATGGCCGGCCTGATCGTCGCCCAGCAGAACAACGACGGCGGACCTGCGGGGATCGCACCGGACGCCACGGTGATGCCCATCCGGGTCACCGGCGCAGCCACCCACGCGAGCCCAGCGGACGCGGCATCCGCGATCCGGGTAGCCACCGACGCCGGGGCGACCGTCATCGCACTCGGACCCTCGGTCGACGCGGGCGACGCGTCCGTGTCCTCGGCCATGCACGACGCCGTCGCCGGTGATGTGGTCGTCGTGGTCGCCGCCGCGGCGGCGACCGCCCCGGCGGGCCCGGAGGCCGACGTCGGTGGCGGACTGCTGCGCACCGCCGGCATCGGCGTGGATGGCGACCTCGCCGGTAAATATCGCGCTGGCGGCGTGGACCTGGTCGCACCGGGGGCGAACGTGACAAGCCTCGGCATCACCGGCACCGGCACGACGTCCGGAACTGGAACGCACTACGCGGTCGCCTTCGTCGCCGGCGAGGCGGCCCTGGTCCGCGCCGCCTATCCGGAGCTGTCCGCGGCGCAGGTCGCCCACCGGATCGAGGTGACCGCGGACCCGATGGGCGAGGGCTCCCGCCCGGACAGCAGCTACGGCTGGGGCCTGATGAACCCGGCCGCCTCGGTCACGAAGGTACTGCCGGAGGAGAATGCCACCGGAGACAACGCATCGCGCATCGTCCCGGCCGCCGAGGTGCGCCGGAGCAACACCGCGCTGCTGACCCTGATCACGGTCCTCGCCCTGGGTGCGTCGATCCTGTTGGTCCTGCGGTTGCGCCGGTTGCTGCGACCCGAACCGGCCACCGGCACCGACGGCGCCCGCCCCGGCGGTGACGCGGCGAGCGGATCAGGCCCGCCCCCGCCTGCCCCGCCCCCGCCTGCCCCGCCCACGACGGCGGCTCCGCCAGCGAACGGCGGCCCGTCGCGCAGCACGCAACCGGCGCTCGTCCAGGTCGGGGTGCGCCCGGACGCGGCCGCGGCGCCGCCCCCACCGCCGCCGGTGCCGGGCGCAACGACGGCAGGCGAGCGGCCGGTGGTGACCGGACGACCACCCGAGCAGACGCCCCCGGCTAGCTGATCCGGACGCGGCGTTCGCCTGCCGGCGGACCTGGACGAGGACAGGCGATGTCAGCGACAGCAAAGCACGGTGAGTCCGAGCACGTCACCGGCCTGCTCGGGCTCTATCACCTCGGCGAGCTGAGCGCGTACGAGGCGGCGGGAGTGCGCAGCCACCTTGCCGCCTGCGCTGCCTGCCGGAACTCGGCGGTGGACGTCTGCGGCGTTCTCGCCGCGCTGGCACTGCTGACCGGCGACCGCGACGATCTGCTGAACACCTTCGGCGCGCTGGGCAGCGCGGCGCCGCCGCCGTTCCCCGCGCGCTTCGCCCCGGCGGAGGCGGAACCGGAGCCCCGGCGGCATGCCCGCGCCGCCCGGCTACGGCGATCGCGTGACCGCTCCGGAGCCCGGCAGGATCCCGGCAGCGGAATCGGCGCCGCAGCCGCGAAAGCGGCGGCGGCGCCGATTCCCGCCCCCGCAGCGGCGACGGCGTCCCCGGCTCCGTGCGCCCGCGACGGAGCCATCGCCGCCGCTACCAAACCGGTGGCCCGGACGACCCCCGCAGCACCGCGACACGACTCGCGGCCGTCGCCGAGGCGCCAACCCGAGCCATCCGCAGAGCGCCGACCCGCGCCGGTGACGGCCCCACTCGGGCAGGCAGAGCCTGAACCGGCTCGCGGTGCGCCGGCCGCCGCACCGCCGCCACCCGCCGCAGGCCGCGGACGAGAGCGCCGTCCCACCCGGCGCATCGTGCTGACCGGCGGGCTGCTGATCGTCACGCTGTCCCTGGCAACTCTCGGGATCGGATTCCTTGCCCGTGACCCCCTCGCCGGGAACGGAAAGCCGACTGTCACGGCGCCGCCGACCGTGACCGCGACGGCCACCGACAAGTCGCACGCGATCTCCATGGCACTGACCCTCACCCGCCGGCCGGGCGGTGCTCACGTGCACGTTCGTGTGCGCGGACTGCAACGGGGTACCGGCTACCGGCTGTTCGGAAACGACTTTTCCGGGCGGTCCTGGCCGCTGGCGTACTGGACGGCTGACGGCGCCGAGGAAAGCATCGACGGCGAGATCGCGGTCGGCATCCAGGAGCTGTCCCACTTCACGATTCAGCGCAGTGATCGCACGACGGTGGCGACCGCGTACCTCCCGCGGTGACCGGCACACACCACTGCCCCTCGGGTCCCCGTCGGTGCCCCGGAGTCCTCACCCGCACGCGATGCCGGGCTCCGTAGGCGCCGTGGATGCCATGCTCCCGGCACGCGTTCGCCGCGGAGCCGGATCGCAGAATCCGCGTCTGCCAGCGTGATGAACCTCAGGAGGTGACAGTGGGCCGCGACCGGCGAACGGTGCTCATGCCGTCGACGCGGTCCGACGACGCCTCCGCCGCCATCACTCAGCGCAGCGAATTCGTCCGAGCCTATGTGGAGCACGCCGGAGCCCGGGCAGCCAGCGAACGCCTGACGGTGCGATGGCCCACCCTCATCACGGTGACCGCGCTGGTCTCCGTGGGCGCCCTGGTGGTCGGCATCTTCTGGAGCCTCATCGACCCACCGGAAACCTCCGCCGCGCCCGCAGCCACGGCGAAACCCTCCGCTGCCCCCTCCTCATGGACGGCGGTGGCCGGCTGGGACTGTGCCACGGGCGCGGACCGCGGCTTCTCCGCCCAGGGCCGCACCGGTGACTGGCGAACCGCGCCGGCCGGCGGTTGGAGTCAGGACGGCTGCCACGGCACCTACGAGACCGTCCCGACCGCCTCAGCCGGATCGACCGGATCCAGCGGCCAGTCCGGGACATGGTGGTTCGCCCCACCGGTCGGCCTGGACCACTGCCGGATCAGCGCCTTCGTCCCCGCGCCGAGCAGCACGTCCCGCCCGGTGGCCCAGGCACGGTATGCGGTGCTGGCCGGCAGCGGCGCCGATGCGTACGCCACCTTCGGCCTCGATCAGCGTGCCGGGACGGGACGGTGGACCGAGGTCGGCTCGTTTCCCGTGCACGAGCAGAAAATCGCCGTCCGGCTCGACGCCGCGGGCAACACGGGCGCCGCCGGCAGCCGGCTCGCGATGGCACAGATGAAGGTGACCTGTGGCAGTTGAGCCCAACCTCGACGAGGCCCTGACCGACGGCCTCTCATCCACCCCGTTCACCGGCCGCGTGGAGCGCGTCTCCCCGCGAGGCTGGGGCCGGCACCGCAGCATCGGCTCGGCGGTGCGCGCCGCCCCCGACGGCGGCGTGGTCACCATCGCCTCCGGCGTCTATCGCGAACATCTGGTGATCGACCGGCCGGTCACCCTCGTCGCGGCCGACCGCGGCGGCACCGTCGACATCGCCCCCACCACCGGGACTGCGCTGTCGGTCCGTGCCGGTTCCGTGACCGTCGACGGCCTCACCCTGCGGGCGGCAGCTCCCGGCACGGCAGCCGTCAGCGTGGCCGCCGGATCCCTGACCCTGAACGGGGCCGTCATCACCGGTGGCGTGGTCGAGGCATTCGGCAACGCCACCCTGCTTCTGCGCCAGTGCGTCATCGAAGACGCGTCGATCGCCGCGTTGACGATCCGCGACGGCGCACGAGGCCAGGTCGACGGACTCCGCCTGGAGCACATCGACGGGGTGGGGATAGCCGCGACGGACACGGCCCACCTCGCCCTGACCCGAGTCACCATGACCGGCATCACGGGCGTCGGCATCCTGGTGACCGGCAGCAGCACGGCAACGATCAAACACTGCGACATCGGCCATACCGGCTCGGCGGGCCTCGACTTCGCCGAAGAGGCCCGCACCCACGTGATCGACTGCACCATCCACGACGCGGACGGGGAAGGAATCCGGGCGCTCGGGAGCGCCGCCTTCGGCCCCGACTGGTGGACACCGCTCGCCGCCGGCCGCCCCGCCGCCGGCTCTGCCCCCGCCCCCGGCGCCGGCGGCGGCGGCTTAGCGGTGGAACGCTGCCACATCAGCCGCACCCAAGCCGCCGGAGTCTGGTTGGGCGGCACCGCGCAGATGGTCCTGACCGACGTCGACGTGACCCGCGCCGGGACCGCCGGCGTCCTCGTCACCGACGAGGGACGGCTCGGGATGTCCGACACCCGGATCACGCACAGCGCCCAGACCGCGCTGGCGGTGCGCGACGACGCCGAGGTGCGCGCCGTCGGATGCGCCTTCACCGATTCCACGGCCAACGGCCTGTACGCAGCGGGCGGCCGAACGGCGATCAGCCGTGGTGAGATACGCCGGTCCGGGTACACCGCCGTCCATCTCACCGGTACGGCGTCGGTGGCACTGCGCGACAGCGTCGTGACCGGCACGCCGGAGATCGGTGTGCATGCCGCGGACCGGTCCCTGCTGCACCTCAAGGACAGCGTGATCGAAGCCGCCGCCGTCCACGCCGTCGCAGTCTCCGGATCCGCCGACGCGGTGCTGAGCACCGTGCGCCTGACCGGCGGCAGAGTCGCTGTCCGTCTGGACACCCCACACCGCCCTCTGCTGGAGGACTGCGACATCCGCGATGCCACGCAGACCGCCGTGGAAATCGCCGATGGCACCGGGCCCCTGCTCATCCGCTCCCGCGTCCACGGCTGCGGCGCGGCAGGCGTCATCGTCGGTGAGAACGCGACACCGGTGCTGGACCGCTGTGAGATCACCGCAACCGGCGGCAGCGGACTGGCCGCCGCCACGGGTGCGTTTCCACTGCTTCGCGCCGTCACGGTGACCGGCAGTCAGAAGAACGGGCTGTACTTCGGACCCGGCGCGCACGGCGAGGTGACCGACGCGACGATCTCCGGCACCGGCTATCCCGCCATCCACATCGGAGACCAGGCCGACCCGGTGCTCAGCCGGTGTCATGTCCACGATGCCGACCAGGACGTCAGCGAGGCCCAGAACGCCAAACCCCGGTACGACGGCTGCTGGAGCACCGGCGTCACGACCGCCACGTTCCCGGAGCGGGCCCCGGCGTCCGCCGCCGCCACGGCGACCTCGCAGCCGGAGGCTCCGCCGGACTCGCAGGACCAACGGGCCGGTGACGGCACCGACCTGGACACGCTGCTCGCCGAACTCGCCGAGTTGGTCGGACTCGCCCGAGTCAAGCAGGACGTCGGCACCATGGTTCGCCTGGTGCAGATGGTCAAGCGCCGCCGAGCCGCCGGCTTGTCGCCGCCGCCCATGTCGCGGCATCTCGTCTTCGCCGGCAACCCCGGTACGGGTAAGACCACCGTCGCGCGTCTGTACGGCAAGCTGCTCAACGCGCTCGGCATGCTCTCCAGCGGCCACCTGGTGGAGGTTGACCGGGGCACCCTCGTCGGCGAGTACGTCGGGCACACGGCTCCCAAGACCCAGGCTGCATTCCGCCGGGCGCTGGGCGGAGTGTTGTTCATCGACGAGGCGTACGCGCTGGTGCCCGAGGGCGGCGGCACGGATTTCGGCCAGGAGGCCATCTCCACTCTGGTCAAACTCATGGAAGACCACCGCGACGAGATCGTCGTCATCGTCGCGGGATATCCCGAGCAGATGGCGCACTTCGTCGCCGCGAATCCCGGCCTGTCCTCTCGGTTCTCCCGCACCCTCACCTTCGACGACTACACCGGAAGCGAACTCGTCCACATCGTCGAACGGCACGCGGGCATGCACGACTACCGGTTGTCCGGCAGCGCGCGCGAGGCGCTGGCCGCGTTCTTCGCCGCGACCGGCCGGGGCGAAGGCTTCGGCAACGGCCGCTTCGCCCGCAAGGTGTTCCAGCAGATGACTGAGCAACACGCGGGCCGTGTCACCCAGCTTGTCGACTCCACCGACGAACAGCTCAGCACCCTGGAAGCCGACGACCTGGTCGGTGTCGACGTCGACGAGCGCGGCTGAGGAGAACGATGACCAGAATCGCCTTCCACCGCCCGGCCCGCATGTTGCTGCCCGAGCTGCCCAGCGACACCGTGATGCTGCCGGCACCGCCCGAAGAGCCGCAGGAGAACCCCTCCAACGGGGCGTGGAGCCTCGTCATGCCCCTGCTCAGCAGCGTGGGCATGGCCGCCTACATGGTCACCTTCGGACGTCCCGCGCTGATCATCATCGGGGTGCTCTTCTTCGTCACCTCGACCGGCGCGGTCATCGCCATGCGCATGCAGCAGCGCAGTGCCACCGGCAAGACCACCCGCAAACAACGGGCACGGTACCGCGCTCTGCTGGCCGTATCCCGCGACCGCGCCCGGGAGATGGCCTCGGCGCAGCGCGACGTCGCGGCGTTGCGACACCCGGAGCCCGCCCGGCTCTGGTTCATCGCCACCACGCGCCAGCGCGTCTGGGAACGACGGCAGAGTGACCCGGACTTCCTGCGGGTGCGGCTCGGCGTGGGTGCGGTACGACTGACCACGCCCCTGGAAGTCGACGGCGGCCTGGACCCGCTGACCGACTACGACTGGGAATCGCAGCAGGCCGTGAACCGGCTGCTCGAACAGATGGGCCGCGTCGAGCAGCAACCCATGGTCGCCGATGTGGGCGGCGCCGGCGTGATCAGTGTGGTGGGCGGTGCTTCGCGTACCGAACCGCTGGTTCGTGCGCTGCTCTGCCACATCGCCGTGCTGCACGCGCCCGACGACGTCACCATCGCGGTGGAGACCGGTGGTTCGCCGTCCTGGGACTGGGCGAAGTGGCTGCCGCACACCTTCGAGCCGAAGGTGCGCGGTGCGGCCGGCACCGTCTCGCTGGTGGCCGGGGAACCCGAACTGCTCGCCGGATTCCTCCAGGAGGAGCTACGTCAGCGGCTCGAACAGCAGAAGAACCGGCGCACGACGGCTTCCGCCGGCCGCGACGGCGCGCCACCGCAACGCCGCCTCGTCGTGGTGTTCGCGGGATTCGCCCCGTTCTCGGAGTGGGGCCGGTCCGAGCTGATGACGGCGTTGCTGATGGCCGCCGGCCCGCTCACCGGGCTCACACTCGTCTTCCTCACCGACCATGACAGCGGCGAGCCGGGCCGCGTCGATCTGCGGCTGCGCATCGACGGCCACGGCCGGATCGTGACCGAGGGACGCACCGAACTGATCACCGTTCCCGCTGCGGACTGCGCCCCGGAAGCGGTGACACCGGAGTTCGCCGAGCTGATCGCCCGAGCTGTGGCACCGTTGCGGCTCAGCGACGAACGCGAGCAGCTACTGGCCCGCGTGACCTCGCTGACGGAGATGGTGTTCGGCGTCGGTCCGGAGGATGCCGACGTGACGGCTCGCTGGGTGGGACCCGGCGACACGCGGCTGTTGCGCGCACCGATCGGCACCGACGGCGACGGTGACGTGGTGGTCCTGGACATCAAGGAGTCGGCACAGGGCGGCTCCGGCCCGCACGGGCTCATCGTCGGGGCCACCGGCTCCGGCAAGAGTGAGCTGCTGCGCACGCTGGTGACCGGGCTCGCCCTCACCCACCCGCCGGACCTGCTCAACTTCGTTCTGATCGACTTCAAGGGCGGAGCCGCGTTCGCGCCGCTGACCGGATTGCCGCACGTCGCCGGCCTGATCACCAACCTGGCCGACGACCTCGCCATGATCGATCGGGTGCTCGCCGCGCTGATGGGCGAGCAGCAACGCCGTCAGCGCATGCTGCGGGACGCGGGCAACGTCGACACCATCCGTGACTATCAGATGCGCCGGGCGGCCGGCGTCTCCGGCCCGGACGGGCGGCCGCTCGACCCGCTGCCCTACCTGATCATCATCGTGGACGAGTTCGGCGAGCTGCTTTCCGGACGACCCGATTTCGCCGAGCTGTTCACCCAGATCGGACGCGTCGGCCGAAGCCTCGGCATGCACCTGCTGATGGCCACCCAACGACTGGAAGAGGGAAAGCTGCGCGGTCTGGACTCCCACCTGTCGTACCGGATCTGCCTGCGCACGTTCAGCGCAGCGGAAAGCCGTTCGGTGATCGGCACGACGGACGCCTACCAGCTCCCGCCGATTCCGGGCTCGGCCTATCTCAAGGTCGACGAGTCCATCTACACGCGGCTGCGAGTCGCCCACGTATCCGCCCACTACGCCGCCCCCGAGACGCGCGGAGCAGCCGGGCACGAGACCACGCCGGTGGCCTTCCAGACGCGTACCACCACCGAACCGGTCGAGCAGGAGCCGGACGATGCGGCGCCGGCCACGCAGACCGGCCCGACCGAACTGCAGATCGTCGTGGAGAGGCTCGGCGCTGCTGCCGCGCCGGCCCACCAGGTGTGGCTCCCACCGTTGCCCACGACGATGGCGCTGGACCAGCTCCTGGGCCGGCCTGCGGTGCAGGAGGACAGGGGATTCGCCTCCAGCGTGTGGCCGCTCAGCGGCCGGCTCGCCGTGCCGCTGGGCATGCTCGACCTGCCGCTGCGTCAGCGGCAGGAGACGTTGGTGATGGACTTCGCCGGCGCTCACGGCCACCTGGCCGCGGTCGGCGCGCCGCGCACCGGGCGCAGCACGCTGCTGCGCACGATCATGATCTCCGCCATGCTCACGCACACCCCCGACGAGATGCAGTTCTACTGCATCGACTACGGCGGTGGCTCGCTCTACCCGCTCTGCGCCGCCCCGCACGTGGGCTCCGTCGCGGGCCGCACGGAGCCGGAGCTGGTCAGCCGCATTCTCGCCGAGATCCGCGCGCTGATCGTCGAGCGTGAGCGTCTCCTGCGCGGGCTGGGCATCGACTCCGTCGGCGACCTGCGGGCACGCCGCGCCGCGGGAACGTTGCCCGAGGGCACCCGCAGCGCGGACGTCTTCCTCCTCATCGACAACTGGGGCGCGCTGCGCACCGAATTCGAAGGCGCGGAACAGGTGGTGACCGAGATCGCCGCGCGTGGTCTGGGCGCCGGCATCCATCTCGTGCTCACCACCGGCCGGTGGATGGACATCCGGCCCGCGCTGCGCGACAGCATCGGCACCCGTATCGAGCTGCGCCTCAACGACCCGGCGGAGTCCGAGATCAACCGGCGTCTCGCCGCCGGCGTGCCGGCCGACGCCGCAGGCCGCGGCCTCGCCGCGCCGGGTGTCTTCTTCCACCTAGTGCTGCCCCGCGTGGACGGCAAGGATTCGGCGGACGGTCTGCGCGAGGCGCAGCAAGAGGTCGTGGCCACCGTGGCGCAAGAGTGGGCGGGCACTCGCGCACCGGAGATCCGGCTGCTGCCGCAGTATCTCGAGGTGCACGAACTGGACGCGCCGGCGGAGGAGACCGCGGTGCCGATCGGGGTGGACGAGGCGGGACTGGCCACCGTGTCACTGGATCTCGCCGGCACGGAACGGAACTTCCTCATCTACGGCGACGCCGGCTCCGGCAAGACCACCCTGCTGCGCACCATGCTGACCGGCCTCACGCAACGCCAATCCCCGTACGACATCCGGGTCGTGCTGTTCGACTACCGGCGCTCACTGCTCGACGTGGTACCGGCGGACCACCTCGGGGCGTACGCGGGCGACTCCGCCAGCGCCCAGACATACGTCCAACAGGTCGTGGACAAACTCCGGGAACGGCTGCCGCCGCCGGAAGTCAGCCCGGCCCAACTCCGTGCCCGTGACTGGTGGGAAGGCAGCGAAATCTACGTCGTGGCCGACGACTACGACCTGCTGACCACCGGCACCCCGGCGCTCAACCCGCTCGCCGAGTTCATCCCGCAGGCCCGCGAGGTCGGCTTGCATGTGATCCTCGCGCGACGGGTCACCGGCGCCGCCCGCGGCTTCGGTGACCAGATGACCGCCCGCATCCGCGACATGGGCAGCGCCGGGCTGATCCTGTCCGGGGATCACCGAGAAGGTGCCCTGATCGGTGACGAGCGGGCCGTCGAGCGTCCGCCGGGCCGCGGCGTGCTCGTCCAGCGGGGCCGGCCCAGCCGGCTCCTGCACGTGGCGACGACGCCCGTCACCGACCCGGCGTCATGAACCGGACCGCACCAGACCAACGCGAAAGGCGATCGCCATGGCTAGCCAGTTGAGCCGGATATCGGTCGTGGGTGACCGGAAACGCGTCGATCTCGCGGTGCCGTCCCGGACGATGATCGGTGAGTATGCCCCTCGGCTGGCCGAACTCTGCGGCCATGAGCCAACCGGGCCGATGTCGCCGGTCTGGTCGCTGGCCGCGGCGGACTCGCCGCCGTTCCCGTTGGACGCCAGCCTCAGCGATCTCGGGGTGGTCGATGGTGATGTGCTCTACCTGCGTGACACGGCCCGGGAACCCGGCGATGCTCCCGTGGTCAAGGATCTGGACGAGTTCGTGGCCGACGAGACGGCCCGGCAACGCCGCGCCAGCGGTCACCCCGGCCCGGTCGTCATCGCCTTCGGCCTGGTGTGGCTCGCCATCGCGGCGGCATACGCGGCGTGGCGAGCCGACGGCGGCACCGGCTCCGCCATCAGCTTGATCATCGCCGGCCTGGCGATGCTCGGCGCCGCCTGGGGTCTGCGTCAGCGTGAGACCGGCGTGCCCGAGGTGCTGGTGCATCTGGTGACGCTCACCTCCGTGCCCTGCCTCGCGGCGGCCGGAGCGCTCGTCGCCCAGGGGCTGGGCGGCGACACCTACGGTGGGATCGGGCTGACAGCCGGTGCCAACTTCGCGGTGCTGATGGCCCTCGCGGCCACCCCCTCCACGGTCCTCGCCGCCGTCGAGATCCCGTGCGCGATCGCCGCACTCGTCGCCACCCTCGCTGCCGGGCTGGCCGCGGACCGGATCGAGACCGCCGCCCTGGTCGCGGCGGCGAGCACCGGCCTGCTGGCGCTCAGCCGCCGCCTCGCCGCCACGGTGACCGCCTGGGGTGCGCGCCTGCCGACAACGCCGTCCGCCGCCGACACCACCGGCCGGCTGGTCGACCAGTCGAGCCGGATGCTCACGGTGGTGATAACCGGCCCGGCGGCCGCGCTGGCCGTGACACTGCCCATGCTGGCGTTGTCCGGCCGTCCCTTCGGGATCGCCGCTGCGTCGGTGGTCACCGTTGCGCTGCTTGCCCGGGCTCGGCAGGCCGCGTTCACCAACGAGTTGCTGGCCTCCGGCGGTGCGGCGATGGCCGGCATTCTCGGCCTCCTGGTCGCCGCCGCCGAACTGCTCGGCGGGGGAGCGCCCGGTGACACCCTGCTGCTCGCGGTTGGCCTGTCCGTCGTCGGGGCCGGGGTGGCGATGACCGTGTTGCTGCCCGGGCCCGCGGACTCCGGCGGCGGCCCGCGACCGCGGCGCCGCAGCCGGGCGGAGCCCATCGGGGTGGCGGCCAGCGTGATGATCGCGCCGGTGACGCTCGGCGTCTTCGGCGTCTTCGCTCACCTCGTCAGCGTGGGCAGGACGCTGTTCTGATCCGAGCCCGGCGGGTTGCCCTCCCGCGGTCAGCAGTCGAGGACGATGGCGGCGAACTCCCGCAACTCGGCCTGATGGTCGTCCATCGCCGCCGCGAACTCCCCGATCGCCTCCGCCATCTGCTGCTTCACCTGCGCCGACTTCGACTTCGGATACGACCGCGCCACCGCACCGAACCTGCCCTGCCGGATCAACCCCACCTGATCCAGCACCCACACCGTGAAATCCAGCCCAACGCGGTCCCGCTCCGCTGCTCCCGCCCCCGTCGCCTCCACCAACGACGCGAACTCTCCCAACGACGCCCCCGGATCCTCGCCATGACGACGCGCCATCTCACGGAACAACACCCGCGGACGCCGCTCGTCATCGGCGGCCACATAGTCCGGCACCACCGACGTCCCGAAAAAGTCGAACTGCGACAGCAACAACCGTGGCGCGCGAGCCTGCGGAACCCGCGCCACCGTCTCCGCCAGCCGGTTCATCACGGCCTGGGTACGCAGGACGGATGACGCGGAATGCGCGATCAGCCATTGTTGGTGCGCGTCGTCGGCCCAGGCGGCGCTGCCCACCACCTCACTGACCCGGTCCCTGGCCGGGGTGGACCGTGCCATCCGGGCGGCAGCGTCCAGCAGCCCGGCCGTGACGGCGGCCTCACCCTGCGCCACGGGCTCGTCGCCCACCGAGCGGCGCGCCACGAAACGGATGTCGAGCCCGGCGGGGATCTGATCGATCAGCGGCGCACCGGCGAGTACCGCCGACAATTCCGGCGGAGCCGCGCCCTCGACCACGACCGTCGGCACCGCCCCCGCGTCGCCGAGCTGTGCCAGCAGCACCGACAGATCCCGCAACAGCACCGGCGTCAGCGCATGCCCGAGCCGCCGGTCGACATAGATCACCGTTTGCCCCGTGCGCTGCTGCGCCGCGTCCGTCAGCCCTCGCGGCAGCGCTCGGGGCTTCTCCGCGTCGGAGAGCACGATGAGGTTGTCCACCGGCCGGGTTCGCCCGGCCAATGCCGACATGAGCCACGACGGAGCCGTCTGCAGGTCATCCTCGGTGACCGAAGCGTAGAGCTCCGGCCCGGCCGGCGGGCCGTCGGAACCGTGCTCGTCCGTGCGCTCGACCCAGGCGAATGTCCGCCGTCGTGGTGTCGCTTCTGCACCGCCTGCCCGTTCGCCGGGCGCGCGTGACGGGCCGGCGAGCCGATTCGTGGGCTCCGCAAACATCGCGGCCACGTCCGGCACGGCGCCGTCTGGCAGTCCGCGCCGAGTCCGGATCCGGTTCAGCTCGCCGCGCACCAGCTCGATCAGCCGGTCCCGGACCGCACCGGCCCGGCGCAGGCCGCTCTCGCCGCCGCCCTCGACCCGCACCCGAACCGGAACGCCGGAGGCGCCGCCATCGAGGGTTTGCCGCGCAACATGACCGGCCATCTGCAGCACGAACCGGGCGAACTCCCGCAAGTCGCCGGCAGCGTTCGCAGGCACCCCGCCACCCGGCGCGATGTCCACGGCCAACGGCGTCGCCTCGTCTCGGAAGACATGCGGAACCAGCCAGTCGGGGTGAACCGAGAACGTCGCTGTCATGTTCAGCGCGTCACTGTGCACCCCCGAGGTCGGTGCGAACGCTTGCGCCCACTCCTCACCGCCGTCGCTGTCCCGCCGGAAGACGAAGACGTTCTGCGCCTCCCACGGCTTGCGCCACGTGCCCGCGACGGGATAACCCACGGCCGGATCGACGTAGTGCCGTGCACCGACCGTACGGTGCAGCCATCGCGCCTGCGGAACGAAAGCCGACTCATGGGCGCGCACGGCAATGAGCCCACTGTGGTACCCCGGCCTCATCCAGACCAGCGAGTCGTTGCGCTGAACGGCGACGTACGACAACGCACCCCCGGCCTCGTATCGTTTGTATTCACCCACCCGTCGGCCGGCGTCGTCCATCGGGGCCACCGTCGGGGGGCGATGCTCCGGGACCGACAGCGCTGCTGTGGTCGGTACGGACAACCGTTCGCTTTTCGCCGCGACATCGACGACGCCTTCGATCAGGCGGCGCAGATGGTCGCCGTCGATACGCTGGGTCGGGTGCGGAGGCACCAGCGCGACGAGAAAGTCGACGATGTGCTTGACGACGGTTTCCACCAGTTGCTCGGCGATGCCCCACGCATCGGGTTCGCCGGCGATCTGTTCGATGACGGTCTTGAGAAACGACGGATCGGTGAGCTTGGCCCGGATCGTCGGCCCGATGCCTGCCCAGACGTCACGACCATAATCCCGGAGGCGCTCCGCGGCCGTGCTGCCGTCCAGGCGGTGATGCTCGGTGGCCTCGGCGAGACGCGCGTCCAGGTACGCGGAGATGGCTGCGTTCACCGCGGGCGGGATCAACGGCCACGCGGGCCACAGACTGCCTCCGGCCGCGCCGGCGACCCGCAGCAGCAGGTCGACACCTTGCTTGTAGGACTCGATGAGCCTGCCGGCGATCAGATCCGGATTCTCGTCCATCCGCACCAGCGCCTCGCCCGTGCTGTGCCGGCGCAGATAGTCCGAACGCTGCCACTTCTCCCAGGCTTTCAACGCTGCTTGCACGGAGGCGCTGCCGATGAGCGCCGCAGCCGCCGGAGCGGTGGCGAAACCGCTGAAGGCAGTGGCGTTCGCGGCGATGTCCAAGGCGAGCCCGACGTATTGCATCCCCACGCCGACGCGTTCCCGGACCTTCGTCATCTGGCCCGCGACAACCGCTTTGACCGCGGCGTCCGTGATCAATCTCTGCATGACGCGGGCGACCGTTTCGGCGGCGACACTGAAGTCGCCGACGGCCTCGACGAGTTGCTCGCGTGCCTGCGACCGGCTCGGGCCGGCCGGACGCTTGTACCGGCTCCGCGCGGAGTCCAATTCTGCGATGCTGCGGCGGACCTTCGCCTGGGCGAGGGCGATGGTCAATTTCGCATCGACATCCTGGGCGAAGCTCTGCCGAGCCAGCCTCTTGAGATCGTCCTTCAGCGTATGAGCCTGGACGGTCTTGGTCGCTGCAAGAGCATGCAGATCCGCGTTCACCGATTGCGATATCGACAGGTCGGACAACAACGTGGACGCCCGCCGTACCTCGACGACCGGCGACTCGATGTTTCCGCTGATCAAGTAGTCGACCCGCGGCAGTGGATTCTCGACGCTCGCGTTGCGCGACTCGTCATACTCAGTGAGCTCGGTGACGAGCGTGTCCATCGCCGCGTGCGCCTGATCGTAGGTGGCGGCGAGCGACTTCAGATCGGCGGTGGACGCAGCGGCCGTACGGGAGAAGGCGTTCCATACTTCGCGGGCGGTGAGCCGTGCCTGCCGGACCCGCTCGGCGGACTGGATGCCCGCAGGGGTGCCGGAACCGTGACGAGCGTCGCCGAGCAGGTCGTCCACGGCTCGGAGCTGTCGCGTGACGGCAGCATGATGGTGTTGGACGGCCGCGCGCAGATGCGCATGAATTCGTTGCGCGGCCACTGAATCGGACGCATGGGCGTCCACCATCGCCCAAGCATCGGCGAGCGCTGCCGGGGTGGCATCGGTGTCGATGCGAGCCATGCCGACGTAGACATCGGTGCCGGTGAGCTGATGCAGGAAGTCCTCTTCGAGGCCGGTCCAGGCGGCGACATCGGCGAGGGTGATGGTGCCGGGCAGCAGGTGGATCTGGTCGACCAGGCCGTCCCAGTCCGACGTCCGGGCCAGGGCGGTGAGGTTGTCGACGAGGTCGAGGGGTAGGGGCTCGGTGTCGTCGTCCGCGACGGCGGCGCCCGTCATGTCGAAGTCGTCGCCGGGCGTGTACCGGTCCGCGATCTGCCACGGCGGTTCCTGGTCCAGCGCGTCGATGTCCATTCCGGACTCGAAGCTGTCCTCGGCGGCCGCGTCGTCGGCCTGCGGCACCACGGCGCCGGCAAGTCCCGCCAGCTCGGGAAGGAGGTTCTCCACGGTCGGCGCGCCGGCGCCGAAGTACCTCTCCAACTCGGGGTGCCTGATCCTGGCCCCGCCGATCCGGAAGTCCCCTGGTTGCGGGTAGCGCCCCCGCTTCCCGGCCGCCTTGATCTGCGCGTACCACCGGGTGACGGTGGAGTCCTCGGTCCCGAGGGCGGCGGAAATGGTCTCGCTCGTCACGCCGGCCCGGCGGAGTTGTTCGACGAGTTTGAGCGGATTGTCGACCGGATTGCGGAACGCGGCTCGCAGACCGGTGACTTCCGCCAGGCTCAGCGGCCTGCTTCTCTGCCACGGGTACCGGCGGGTGCGGTCCGGCCACTGCCGCTGCCGGTCGTTGACGAGCCAGCCGCGGATCGCGTCGAATGAGACGGAGAGGACCCCGCCCATCTGGGCGAAGGAGACAAGCTCGCTCCTCTGCCGGTGCAGCACATCGGCGAAATCGTCGGGAAAATACTCCCGTCGAAAATGGGCTCGTTGCAGTTCGGCGGCTCCGTCGTAACCGTGCTGAAAAGCAGTGGAAGCCGTTCGAAGGTGGCCGACGACGACGGCTGAGGTTCCCATGACATGGGCGAGCGTGGCGCTGTTCTTGCGTGCGTTGTCCGGCGTGTTGAGAAGGCCGAAGAAGTCGGCCATGCGCCCGTTCCCGGCGTTGGCGTACGCGGCTTTGAGCGCCTCTCGACCCGTCGCGTCCAGGCTCTCGGCCTTGCCTTGCGCAACGTGCTTGCGAACGATGCTGGAGGCGAAATCGGCGTTGCGGTGCAGGGCCGCCGAGATGACCGCGGCGGCGACCGGAACCTCTGCCTGAATGGTGTGCTCGACGATGAGGTCTTCGAGAGGCTCCTTGTTTCCAAGGGCGTACTCGCGGTCGGCGTCGAAGAGATCCGCCAGGAGGCCGGCGGGAATCCGCTGCCGGGCTTCCTCGGAAGTGATCCTCGCTCGGCCGAGGCGGTATCGGGTGCCCGGTGGCAGATGTTCGGTGGCGGGCCGGTCGCCGCCGGTCAGCAGGGCGTGCAGGGAGGGGAGGGGATTCTGCGGGCCGGAGGGGCGGGCGAGCTGCTGCAGTTGGTGGTGGAGCTGGTCGTAGAGGATGGCGACGGTGGTCAGGTCGACGGTGGGCGACGCGGTGGTGAAGTGGTCCCAGAGGGCCCGGGCGGCGGCGGTTTCGGGAGCCGCAGCGGCCTGGGCCCCAGCCGTGTGCAGGTAGGTGTGAACGGCCTCGCGGTAGCCGGTGGCGGCGTTGCGCAGGCCGGTGTCGTACTGCTGCCGTCGCTCAGCGCTCAGGCCGGGCTCGGTGAGAAGCCGCAAGGCGTCGGCCAGGGCTCGGGGAGCAGCGGTCCCGGTACGCACCATGCCGACATAGGTGTCCGCGGTGGTGAGCCGGTGAAGGAAGTCTTCTTCCAGGCCGGTCCAGGCGGCGACGTCGGCGATGGTGACGCCGGCGGGCAGGCGGTGGATCTGGTCGATGAGGCCGTCCCAGTCGGACGTTCTCGCCAGGGCGGTGACGCGGTCGACGACGTCGAGCGGCAGCGAGTTGTCGAGCCCGGCGGCGTCGACGGTGGTGCTGCCGACCGTCTCGATCTCGTAGCCGGCCGGGTATTGGGCAGCGATCTGCCATGGTGGTGTCTGATCGAGGGCGTCAAGGTCGATGGCGGTATCCGAGTCCACCTCGGATACCGCATCGACGCCCACGTCGTGCCCGGTTTCGGTGCCGGGCTCTTGGATCAGGGGGTCGTCGCCGATGTGCGCCAGCAGGAAGTCACGGTAGTCGTCGTCGATGTGCGCATCGCCGAACGGGTCGAAGACGTCGGTGGGAGCGGTGGGGGCCGCACCGCCGGCCGGGCCGAGTTCGTCGCCGAACTGGGCTGCCAGTTCCGGGAGCAGATGGGCGACGGTCGCCTCGCCGTCACCGTCGTAGCTCTCCAGCACCGGGTGCCGTGGCCGGATCTTTCCCGGTCGGGAGTCGATGATGGCGAGCAACCGGCCGTGCCGGTCGTACCCGGCCGAGGCCAGCGCGCGGTACCACCCGTGAACCACGGTGTTGGCGATCCCGAGGGCGTCGGCGATCCTGGCGGCGGAGACGCCGGCGCGACGGTACTGGTCGACGATCTCGAGCACGTCCTGGCCGCGGTCCCGCAACGCGGTGCGCAGCCGGGCGATCTCGGCGACCGAGAGAACCCTGGTCTTCTGCCACGGGTATTTGCGTGTGCCGTCCGGGTGCTGCTGAGGGGCCCGAAGACCTCTGAACAGAGACTCGATTGCGCGCGGCGTTAGGGAGAGAGCCGCGGCAACCCGCGCGTAGCTGACGTTGTCGGCTCGGTGCCTGGTGAGTGCGTCAGCGAGTTCGGCGGGAAAATAATCCCGGCGGAAATACGCGCGTTGCAGATCGGCCGCCCCGGTGAGTCCCTCCTCGAACGCGGCGGCAGCCGCCCGCAGCTTGGCAGCCTGATTTTCGATGGTTCCGAAGATGTTTCCCAGCGCCGCATTGCTGATGGCCCGGTTGTCCGGCCTGTTGAGCAGGTCGAAGAATTCCCTCATCCGCCCGGTGCCGGAAGCGTCGTAAGCAGCCTTGAGCGCCCTTTTCCGCTCCGGGTCCAGGCTCGCGGCATCGCCCACAGCCCGGTGAGCTCTGATGATGCGCCCGGCGAAGCCGAGGTCCCTGCCGACGGCCGCCGACATCACCTCCCCGGGGATGCGTCCGTCACCGGTGGCGTGGCGCAGGATCAGGTCGGTGAGGGGCTGCTTGACTCCCCGGATGTAGGAGTCGTTCGCGGTGCGGAACTCGTGCAGCACCTCGGCGGGAATCTGGGTGTTGGCAGCTTCGATGTCCCGGGGTTGCGGCCGCCGGCCGCCGTAGTGGTGGGCGCCGGGTGGGAGGAGGTGGGTGTTCGGCGTGGTGGTAGGTGGGGGCAGGGGGCGCTCGTGACGGGTGCCGGTGTACAGGCGCGCGCGCAGATCGGTAGTGGCGTCGAGGGGCGGTTGGTCGTGCGTCGTGTAGGGCCGGCGGGGGGTGTCGGGATTGATCCATTGGACGGTGCCGTCACCGGTGTTCACGGCGATGTAAAGGTGGCCGGTGCCGCCGTCGGTGGCCGGTCCGGCGTCGGGGCGGTTCACGGCGATGAAGGCGATGCTGCGGTCGGCGGCGGCGATGGCGGTGTGGATGTCGTGCCAGTCGCGGGCGGGCGGCCAGGTGCGGGGCGGTCCCCACTGGCTGTGCAGGGGGTGCGGGGTGAGGTGATCGTCGGTGGTGGCCGTGGCGTCGGGCCGGGTCGGATCGGGGTGCAGGGGTTGGTGATCGAAGTGAAGGTCGCGCACGGCGGCGGCGACGGCGAGGCACCAGACCGGGACGGCGTCGGTGGCCGGCGGGGCGGCGGCTAGCAGCGCCGCTGCTTTCTCTCCGACCAGGGCGCGCACCGAGCCCGCGGTGAAATCGACGGTGGAGGTCAGTGGCGTCAGCCGGATGGTCTCCGGGCGCAGCGGCAAGAGCACAGGCTGCCCGGACGGGTCTACCACGGCGACTCCGTCACGGGCGCCGACAACGAAGAACTCGGCGGTGCCCCCCTCTGCCGTCCCCACCGTCAATGACGACAGCGCACCGGCCCGGACGCCGTCCAGCAACATCAATAATCCGGCGTATCCGGACGCCGCAACCGATGCCCCCGGCACCACCGCGGTACCCGCCGCCGCGAGCGCCGCCGCACGAAGATCCCGCCGCCGGTGCACGACGGCGGCGGGAAGACCCACCTCCACACCTCCGGCACGCAGACGCATCTGCCCCGACATCGGCGCAAACAACAGCCCCCCACCAGACGCCGACGGCTCGCCCGGCAACCGATGCCGGGCGGGCAGCACCCGCACCCCCGAGGCCCGCTCCGGCGACACAACCCGATGCCGACCATCAATCGGCAACAACCGCACATCCGCCGCATCCACCAGATCAGCCCGCCGCGGCAAATCCACATACAACCCGTGCACCGCTGTACGCGCCACCACCTCGGCCAGACTGATCGTCGCGGCCTGCCCCGGCTCCAACACCTCCACCATCCGGGCCACCACGCCCGGATCCTCACGCCACAACGCATCCCTGACCGCGACCGCACCCAGCGACCCCGGCCCGAAATGGACCTGCACCACGCCCCGCACCGCGGACGCCCGCACCACCCACCCCGGCGGCACACCCGCTGGATCCGGCGACAACCACCGACCCGACCGCACCACCACCATGCCGTCCAGACACACCGGAGGCCGCCGCTCCACCATCAACACCCCTTCGAACAGATTGCCGGTGCCAGGAATCAGTGACAGTCGGTGATCCAGTCCAGAATGCTCTGCACCGTGTCGGCCCGTTCGGGCCAATGGGCCTGATAACTCTTGGCCAGTCCGAGCAGCACGACCCGATCTTGTCCGGTGAAGCAGTCTCCGGCTTCCCGGAGCCGATCCGTGAGCCACTCGGCCGTCAACGGTGTGGTCGCGGCGGCCGTGGGCACCGCGGGTGGATCGGCGCTGGAGACCAGTTCGTTGAGCGCGGCAATCACGCTGGCGTACCCGCGCAGGACCTCGCGGTCGCCGGGTTGCCGATGGGCCCGCTCCGCGTCGAGTTCCCCCTTCGCTCGCATCAGGGTCAGCAGATCGTCCGGGGTCAGGGTGCCGCCGACCACGTGACCGACCAGCGCTCGTAGCCAGATGGTCGCCGCGGGCAGGCTGCCGGCTGCCTCCGCCTCGGCCGTGAGGGGCCGGTCGGTGAGGTATCCGAAGAGGAAGTCGACGCTGGGCTCTCGCTCCTGGGGGACGACCGGATCGGTGGGGAATTGCTGCGCGGCCGTCGCATCGGGCTGCGCCACGGACGAGGCGGGCGCGTCGATTCCGGTACGCACCAGAAGCTCGAAGGCGGTGATGGTGCGGTCCTCGAACCGCACCGGTAGATCATGACGGCCGGCGATGTCGCTCGCGGCGGCACGATAGGCGGAAAGCGACTCCAGGGTCATCGGGTCGCGGAACGTTTCCGCATGTTGTTGGTATCGGAGCTGTGCCTCCGGCCACGTCGGTGCGAACACGAGTTCGCGCAGCGGTTCGGGAAGCACCGGTGGTGGCGTCGCTCCGGCGTGCGCGGTCTCCCACACGCCGTTGCCGAGGGCCTGGTAAACCTCCTCGAACGAGCCGCCGGGCGCTCGCACGGCAAAGGTTCCCACGTCGGCGCCCGCGCGGGCGGAGACGACGGACGCGCCGAGGCTCAGCGCCAGCGATTCGAGCTCCGGAGCGGTCTCGGTCAGGAACGCGATGCGTGCCGTGTCCGTCCGCGCCAGCGTCGCGGTGAACCGTTCCGCGAGTCCGCGCTGCAGAACCTTCCGGCTGAAGTAGCGGTTTCCGACGGGATCGAAGTCCTTGAGGATTTCGTGCCGCACCTTCACCGCGATGATGGTCGCGGGTCCGGTGTACGCCTCCAGGCTTGAGGCGTTGGCCGCGTATTTTCCGTCCTGGTACCAGGCTCCGACCAGGACGGTGTGGTCGGACAGCCGGGTGGTGCCCGCCGCCGGGACGTGCGCCGGTTCTGCCGCCGCAGGTGTCTGCCGTTTCGGTGTGTAGGCGTTGTTGTCGGCATCGATCAGCAACGCCGTGGTGTCGGCTTGTTCGAGCAGGGCTGCCAGCGGACTTTCGTCGCCGTCCAGCGACGGGATGCCGTCCACGGTCGTGACGAGGCGCGCCGGCGAGACGGACTCGGCGCCCGGGCGCGGATCCAGCCATCGCAGCTCACCTGCGGGATCGCGGTAGAGCCAGAACCACGCCGGTGAACGGTCGGCCAGCCATCCGTGAGCCAGCATGGCCGACGCGTTCCCGTGGTCGAATTCGCCGGCCAGCACCGCGGGCTCGATGCGCTGGAAAGTGCCCCGCAAGGCGCCTTCCAAGGTCGCTGGCGTGACCGGCGCGAGGGACGACAACAGCTCCTCCGCAACGGACAGGCCCGGCAGATTGCCCTGCAGCGCGTACGGGACGGCGAGGTGAACGGCCAGGTCGGAGCCCGGCGCGGACCGGGGGAGTGCGGAAAGCAGAGCCGGCGACGGCCCCTGAGCGGTGACGGCGTCGATGAGCCGCTGCCAGTGACGGTGCTGTTCCGCGGCCGAGTCCGACACCAACCGGTGTCCCGCCGCTTGGCCGGGGGTGGTCCGCTGCGCGTCGGTGGTCACCGGGATGTGCCGGTGCGCCGCGTCCCCCGGGAGGGCCGCCGGATCCGGTACGTGCACCGGGATGCCGAGCTGCCGCTGCGACTCGATCAGGTGGTGGCCCTCGTGCACGAGGGCGGTGGTGACCGGGTCGAAAACCACGGCGACCGCATCGACTCCGCTGGCCCGCAGATGCTCCAGGTATCTGCGGATACCTGGACTCGACACGTCAATCGACGCCACGAACACCGACACGTCACCGGGAACCGAGGTCTGCACGGCGAGATCGGCCAGCCGCTGGTGGTCGATGGTGGCGGTCGACGCGGTGCTGATCAGGTACTGGCGGGCGCCGATCTGGAGCGGATACTCGTCGCACTCATCCAGTGCCGACATGCGAACTTCCTCTCCGTAGTGATCCGTCACCGGCCGGACCGCCCGTTTCGCGGCGCAGAACCGGAAGGACGTCTGCGCCGAGCATGTCGATCTGCTCCAGCACCACCGCCAGGGGCAGACCGCCGTGGTCGATGGCGAACAACTGGCGTTGGTAGTCCCCCGCGTATTCGCGGAATCCGAGCACACCGTCGATGACTTGTTGCGGGCTTCCCACCACGAGGGGTGCCGACGCCATCGCCTCGTCCAGCGAGGCGCCGCCGTACCCGGACGAGGCGTGGAAGTACGGCCGGAAGTCGCGGACGGCGTCCTGACTGTTGGCGCGCACGAAGACGTGGCCGCCGAGCCCGACAACGGCCTGGTCGGCGCTACCGTGGCCGTGATGGGCGTACCGGTCCCGAAAGACCGCCACGATCCGGCGGGTGTGCTCGCGCGGCCAGAAGCTGTTCATGGCGAAGAACCCGTCGCCGTGCATCGCGGCCAGCTCAGCGGTTTCGCGGCTGTGCGTCGAACCGTGCCATACGAACGGTGGCGTGCCGTCCAGCGGGCGCGGCGTCGACGTGACGGAATCCACCGGGGAGCGGAATGATCCCTGCCAGGTGACCGGCTGCTCATCCCATAGCCGGCGGAGCAGGTCGTAGTTCTCGGCGGCCAGCCGCGCACCATCTTCGGGGTTGCGGCCGAAGAGACGATAGCCGTTCAGGTCGACGCCGCGGCCGAGCATGACATCCATCCGGCCGTTGGCGAGGAGCTGGAGCGTCGCATAGTCCTCGGCGAGGCGGACCGGGTCGTTGGTGGTGACCAGCGTGGTCGCCGTCGACAAGGTCACGGTGTGGGTGGTGGCCGCCAGATGGGCCAGCACCGGCACCGGCGAGGACACCGCGTACGGCGGCGTGTGGTGCTCGCCGAGGGCGAAGACGTCGAATCCGGATTGCTCCGCGGCGTGCGCGATCCGCAGCAAACCGGCGATGCGCTCCCGGCCGCCGGGCGACCGTCCGGTCACCGGATCGGGCCGGCAGTCGCCGACGCTGTAGACACCGAACTGCATCCGCGATTGCTCCCCTCTGTTCGACGTCTTCGCCGATCACCGACTCGGCTGCGGACTCAGGGCTTCTTGGTGTAGACGGCCACGTAATCGACCTTCATCGCGTGCCCACTGGCGGTCCGTGCGGTAGGCCCTCCACCGAAGGCGTTCGGGAAGCTGCCGCCGATGGCCAGGTCGAAGATGATGAAGAAGCCGTGGTGCACCGCCTGGTTCCAGGTGGCAGCGCCGACCCGGTTGGCCTTGACGGTGAAGTAGTTCGTGCCGTCGCGGTACCACCGGATCTCCTCCGGGGAGACGGACCGGTCGATGCGCACCGCGTAGGTGTGATAGCCGGCCTGGCAACCGCGGCAGGGCCGTTCGCCACTGCCCACACCGGTGGACTCGTTGCAGGGCCCGCCCGGATTGACACCGCAGTGCATGGTGCCGAACACCGAGCTACGACCGTTGATGTCCTCCATGATGTCGACCTCACCCGAGGCAGGCCAGGTCGTGCCGGTACGCACGGTGGAACCCAGCATCCAGAACGCCGGCCAGTAGCCGGCCCCGTTGGCGGCCTTCACATCGGGCTGCTTGATGGAGGCCTTGACCAGCAGGACGCCCCCGGCGGGCGCCTTGAAGCCGTCCTCGCGAGTCTCGATGCGCCCGGAGGTCCAGCCGCTCGCTGGATCGCTGCCGTGATGCAGCGCCTTGAGCACGAGATGACCCGAACCGTCGCGGTACACGTTCTTGGTGCTCTTGGTCATGGTCTCGATCTCACCGGTGCCGAAGCTGCTGCCCGGACCCGTGTCGTACTTCCAGAGATCGGTGCTGACGCCGGAACCGGAGCGGCCGGTGAAGTTGCTGTGCCAGGTCAGATCGAAACCGTGCGGTGGCGCCGGTGCGCCGCCCGCCGCCACGGTCGCCGCATCGGCGCCGGTCGTGACGGCGGCGGCGACCACGGTGGCAGTTCCGAGGACAAGCGCCGACAGGCCGGCGCGGACGAACCGGCGGCGTATGTTCTTCGTGCGGGGCAAGGGAGCGAAAAGCGGCATGGGCGGACCATAGGGGCATCCATTCGCCGCCTGGCCGATCTTGGGACCAAAGTGCTTTGTGCTTACCCGTACCCCTCCTGCGATCTTGACCTGTCCGCGGTAGGGCCGTCGATGCTGGGCGGGTCGCCAACACCGGACCGGCCGTGCCTGACCGGGGCCGGCCGGCCCGGCCGGCAAGCACGGCTCTTCGAGGAAGGAACTGCTCGCATCATGGACATCGCACACGGTGTCGTGGAAAAGGTCGACGTCCACTTCGACGACTTGGACAGCTTCGGCACGCTGCACCATTGCCGGTACGCGTTGCTCGTCGAGCGGGCGTGGGTCAATCACTGGAGGTCGGAGGGTATTGCCTTCGCCAATGAATGGACCTTCCTCCCGGACGACGGCCACAGCGTGGTGCGCGAGATGGGGATCGCCTATGACCTGCCGATCGTGGTGCCGGGCACGTATGCGGTGCATCTGTGGCTGGACAAACTCGGCACGACGTCGGCCGTGCACGGCTTCCGCATCTGTTCCGTCGGCGGCGAGGTGGTCCACGCTCGGGGGGCCCGCACCCTGGTCCGCCTTGATGCGCAGACCCGGTTGCCTGCCCCGTGGCCGGCCAACGTGCGTGCCGCCAGCGAGCGCATTCTCCTGGGAACCGACGCCGTCGCCGGCGTCGCGCCCGCGTCGCGGACCTTGATGACGGAGGACTTGGCATGACCGGAACACCGCAGAGTTTCGCCCACGTCGGCATAACCGTCGGCGACCTCGATGCCGCCGTCGCATTCTGGCACGACGTCCTGGGCTTCAGCCCGGTGGTGGAAAGCGTGGTCTCCGAAGGGCCCGAGATCGACGCCATCACCGGCGTCCAGGGCGCCCGCACGAGAGTGACCGTCCTGGCGCGGGCGAACCAGATGGTGGAGCTGCTGGAATACGAGAAGCCAGCGGCCCGGGAGCGTTACGCCCCGAGGCCGTGCGACATCGGCTCGATCCATGTCGCGGTCGACGTCGACGACATCGAGACGGCAGTAGCTGCCGGTGGCCGCCATGGCTGGACGACGCGCGCACCGGTCGTGCAGATGTCAGCCGGGCCGCTGACCGGCGTCCGCGTCGTCTACCTCTGGGGTCCGGACGGAACCGCGGTGGAGCTGATGCAGCATCCGGATCGAGAATGAGCCGAGCGGCACGACGTGCGCCGAAACCAACAGGGCGACCTCTGCTCGGGCGACATCCGCGGCCCGTGGGCGGCCAACGACGACGAGGCGCGCGATGGGCGTGTGCCGGCTCCGACTGCCTCCTGGTGTACCGACCGCCCAGCCAGGAAGGCGCGTTGAACTCAGCAGCGCAGCGGCGGGGCCCCGCACGGGGGCGGCGGATCCTCGGGCTCTCGCACGAAGAAGGTCGTGGTGGTCGGGCCTTCCACCTCGGGTGGAGGGTCCGAGGGGACGAAGACCAGTGGATTGTTCACGGCGTAACAGCCCACCGCGCCGGTCGTGCTGGTGCTCAGCGCGACGTGTGCCTCGCCTCGCCGGTCGATCATCACGGTGGCCTTGGCCCGGTAGCGCTGCGTCCCACAGCCTGAGTAGAGATGCAGATCGGCCCGCTCGGACGGCGGGAAACCGCCGAGGTATATGTCGACAGTGGTTCCCGCGGTGGCCTGCCGGGGATGCACCCAGATCCGCGGTTTCGTGGCCCTCACCACCTGGAACTCGGTGGTCGCGGTCGTCCGACCCTGGGTGGCGCGGACGCGGTACCGGCCGATCACGGCACCCGGAGGAACGGGGTGGAAGAGCCCTTCGAATTCGCTGAACGGGCCGGGCATGACGGCCCGCTCCGCGGCACCGTTCGGATCGGTGAACACCAGCGACACGTCGTGGTCCCGGTCAAAGTTCTCGAAACAGAGCACCGGCACGCTCGGAACCTCGATGACGTACTTCCACAGCAGGATCCGCGGGACGGTGGAGCCGGAAGAATCGCACGACGGCCCGCCACCCAGGAAGAGATTGAGCTGGGCAGGCACGCCGGCGGGCGCCGTCGCGTCTTGCTGGAGCAGTTCGTCGAGAGAGGCGGACTGCACGGGGACGGTGGCCGGCGGAGACGAGCCGGGCGGGCCGGGCGGGCCGGGCGGCACCGTGCGGCCGGGACCGGCTCCGTGGGCGGGACCGGCTCCGTGGGCGGCCCTGCGGGAGGACTTCGACGACGACGGCGTCGCGGTTGGTGACGATGAGCCGAAAGCAAGGTCGGCCGGGGCAGCCGCCGTCGGCGAGGGATCCGGCTGGACCGGAGACGGGGGATCGGTGCCGATCGGCGCGGGCGGCGCGGACGCGGTGCCCCCGTCGCTCGGCGGACGACTCGCCGGTCGCTGCGAGTCGTCGGCGAGCCAGATCGACACGGTCGTCACGCTGGCGACGACAGCGATCAGCGGGACCGCGGCGCGGCGGGTCAGGAGCCGGACGGTCACGGTTAGCCTCCGGTGCGGCGGATGCGAGCCTCGACATCCCTCGCCTGGGCCGCCGCGCCGGAGGCCGCGTACACGTCTCTGAGGTTGTGCAGGAAGATCTGCTCCCGGTCGCGGATCGTCGGCCGGTCGACACCGATCCGGCTGAGCAGGCCGAGCGCCTCCTCGTAGGCCACCGCAGCCCGGTCGTAGCGCTGGGACGACCACGCTGTCAACGCCTGACCGGCTCGCGCCTCCGCCGCCAGCCGCATCGCCTGCCGCCCGGTCTCGCCCCGCAGACCCGCGATCGCCTGGGCCCGCAGCACAGCGGCGTACTCGGCGTCCGCCGCGGCCCAATGATCACCGTCGTGGAGACGGCTGAGGCTCTGGTAGGTGAGCCCGAGCCCCAGCCGAGCCTTCATCTGCTGCAACATGCTCGCCGGGACGGCCAGCGCCGACTCGTACAACCCGAGCGCCTGTCGCAGCCCGGCGGGATCGCGGGCGGAGCCGGCCCGCAGCGCCTCGGCCAGGCCGATCTTGGCCCGCGCGTACCCGGGATTCGCCGTCAGCGCCCGCTGGAAGACCCGCGCCGCCTCGGCATACCGGGCGGTCCGCCCGACCGCGTTGCCCAGCATCAGCAGGACCACCTCGGCCCGGATCGCGTTCCTGAGCGCCGAGAACCCCGTGTCGGCCGTACGGAAATAGTGCTCCGCCCCCGGATAGTCGTCCAGCGCGTAGCGCCCCAGCCCCCGGACGAACGACACCACCGCCTGCACGTAGCGCACCGCGTCGCCGATGAGCTGGCGGTTCACCTCGAGGTTGCCGCGGATCACATCGGCCGGCTCGGTCAGGTTGATCTCGTGGCGGCCGACCAGCTCCGGGGTCTCGCTGAACAGCCGATCGGTCAGCACCACGTCGATCGTCAGGGTCCAGAGATCCCCGGCCATCCGCAGACCACCGGTGAGGACGACGTCGGCGCCGTGCTCCGCTCCCGCGTGAGCCAGCAGGTCCGGAGCGACCGGACGGACGCCGGACGGGCCCCGCACTGCGACGATCGGCTCGGCTCCCGCCCATTGCGTGAGGTCCCGGGCGAGTGTCGCCTCCAGCGCGGACAGCCCCCGAAAAGGCACAACGAGGACGTTGAACAGCCCGTTCATCGGTGCCGGGGCGGGCGGACGGGCCGCGGCGCCGGCCATTGTGGCCATCGTGAGCAGCGCCAGTGCGACGAGCGCGGCCGGTACGGCTGCTCCCCGCCACGCCCGGCGTGGAGCAACACGCGTGGGCGGGGGAGCGGGCTCGGGCATCGGGGGCGGCGGACGGTATGACTTGTCCCGCGCGGAGGCGACCTCCCACGCATGGTGCCACCGGGGCAGGACGGTGTCGATCTCGGCCGCCCGATCGGCGTGGCGCAGGCAGGCGGTCACGTACCCTCGGGTCGTCTCCCAGCTCGGCAGGCGACGACCCGCAGCCGCGCTGGAGAGCGACGCGAAGCTGCAGTGCGCGAGCGCGCTCATCGCGCGGTAGGGCGGCTCTCCGCACTCGTGCCGCAGCTTTCGAAGCCGGGAAGCGAAGGCGGCCCGGTGCTCCGGAAGCGCGGAATCCATGATGGACTCCTTGCGCCCCGGCCGTCGAACGTCCCCCGTCCTGGCCATCGACGAGATTCTAGCTGTCATGAACCGTTCTCAGTGTGCCCATACCGCAGCGCCATCGTGTAGGCGCGGGCTCTTCTTCCGTTTATCTATTGAAATGTAACAATGCATGCCAGGTTCGCGTGACGAATGCGCGGCGCACGGCGGGAGATGCGCTGTGGTGCGGTATGCCGGTGACTCGCCGGCTGCGCGCCGCGAGTACCACGCCGAGCTGGTGGGCCGGGACTGCCTGCTGCGTGCCACCGGGCTGGCCGATTCGCTGATCTTCGACGGTGCGTCGCTGCTCACCATTCCGCAGATGCGCGGCTCGATGATCGGGCACGCGGCGACGGTGACCGCCTGTGCGGCGGCGCCGCGGCTGGTCGTCGGCGATCACTCCCGGGTCGAGACCGTCCCCGTCATGGCGCAGGACAGCATCCTGGCGACACACAACCATGTCCATTGGTAGTAGTTGTGCTACCGTCGGCCGACAGTCTCCATGAAGGAGGAAGCTGGATGAGACAGGACGGCGATCTGCGCGAGCAGACCCGGAACGCCGAAGCGGGCGGCGGGACGGTGATCGACGTCCATGACCTGCGCATGAGGTACGGCTCGACGGACGTTCTCCAGGGCATCGACTTCAGCGTGAGCCGGGGCGAGGTCATCGGCCTGCTCGGTCCCAACGGCGCGGGGAAGACCACGACCATCGAGATCCTGGAAGGCTTCCGGATGCGCTCGGCGGGCAAGGTCAGCGTGCTCGGCGCCGACCCCGCCCAGGGGGACGAAGCGTGGCGGGCGCGCATCGGCGTGGTCCTGCAGTCCTGGCGCGACCACGCACAGTGGAAGGTCCGCGAGCTGCTGAACCACATCGGCCGGTACTACGCCGGCTATGCCACCCCCGACCGGCCCCGCCCGTACGCCACCGACGAACTGATCGAGACGGTCGGCCTGACCGAGAACGCCGACAAACGCATCGCCGCGCTCTCCGGCGGCCAGCGGCGCCGCCTCGATGTGGCGGTCGGCCTGGTGGGTCGGCCCGAGCTGCTGTTCCTGGACGAGCCCACGGTCGGTTTCGACCCGCAGGCCCGGCGCGACTTCCACGATCTGGTGCATCGCCTGTCCGACATGGAAGACACGACCATCCTGCTGACCACCCACGACCTCGACGAGGCCGAGAAACTGGCCGACCGCATCCTGATCCTGGCCGACGGGCGCATCGTCGCCGAGGGCAGCGCCGACGAGCTCACCCGTCACTTCTCCCGCGACGCCGAGGTGCGCTGGAGCCGAGGCGGGAAGCAGTTCGTCCATCCGACCGACGACGCCACACACTACGTGCGCGACCTGCTCAACCAGCACGGCGGCGAGATCGCCGACCTGGAGATCCGGCGGGCCAGCCTGGAGGACGCCTACATGGCGCTGGTGCAGCAGCACGAGACCGGCCGCGGCAAGGCAGCCACCAATTTCGAGGAGGCCACGGGATGAGCCCCGACGCGTACGCCGTTCGCCTGGGCGCCGACCGCGGCCTGATCGAGTTCCGGCACATGCTGGTCAGCGTGCCGGAGATGACCTGGACCGTGCTGATCAACATTGCCTTCATCACGGTGTTGTTCTTCCAGCGTGACTCCCGCATCGAGGGCACGTCGCTGGCGGCGCTGACGCTGCCGAGCATCCTGGGCATGCTGGTGGCCCAGGGCGGCTTCATGGGCGTTGCGGGAAAGTTGGCCACCGACCGTGAGGACGGCACCCTGCTGCGGGCGAGAGCCGTTCCCAACGGCGTGTTCGGCTACCTGGTCTCGCAGCTAACGCTGGCCACCATCGTCACCGTGTTCAACATCGCGATCATCTTCATCGCCGGGTTGCTCCTCCTCGACGGGGTCGCGCCCGACGGCGTCGGCGACTGGCTGACGCTGCTGTGGGTGATCGCGCTCGGGCTGCTGGCCACGGTGCCGCTGGGCGCGATCGCCGGTGGGCTGGTCAAGAGCGCCGCCTCCAGCTTCGGGCTGACCTTCCTCAGCATCTCCGTCCTCATCGCCATCTCCGGGATCTTCTATCCGATCACCGGGCTCCCCGGGTGGCTGCAAGGGATCGGCCAGGTGTTCCCCATATACTGGCTCGGCCTGGGCATGCGCTCGGCTCTGCTGGACGACGCGGCCGCCGCCGCCGAACTCGGCGGCGGATGGCGAACCGTCGAGACGGCCGTCGTGCTCGCCGTGTGGGCGGTGGTCGGGATGTTCCTCGCCCTCGGCGTGCTGCGCCGGATGGCGCGTGGCGAATCCGGCTCGGTCGTGGAGGCCCGCAGGGAACGCGCTCTGCAGCGGGGCTATTGACCGAACCGAGAGGCCGGGTGTCGAGACGAGCGATGGCCGAAACCGTCTACAACCGCATCGCCATGCTGCGCGTCGAACGGGGCGTCTCCCGCCGGGAGCTGTCTCAGGCGCTGGGCGTGCACTACCGGACCGTGGGCTACCTGGAGCGCGGTGAGTACAGCCCCAGCCTCTACCTCGCCATGCGGATCGCGGAGTACTTCGAGCTTCCGATGGAGGTCGTGTTCTCGCTGTCGCCGTTCCCCCGGATCGGCAAGGTCGACCACCCGGCCTGACCAGGCCCCGGGCCTCAGGGGTGCGCCCGGCCGGGCGCCTCGACCTCGGCCAGGAACCGGGCCAGTCGTTCCTCGGCGACGGGACCGACGCGCATGCGGGCGTGCCGGGCCCGGGCGGGTCCACGGACCGTCGCGTCGATGCCGAGCTTCGCGGTGACGCCGTCGGGTGCCGAGGGATCCAGGCTGCTGCCACGGGCACGCGGCACCACGTGGACGTCGCGATCGGCCTGCACCCGCGTCGCGACCGCCCAGCCGACCTGTTCGTCGTCGAAGATGTCCACGTCGTCGTCCACCACCACGGCTCGTTTCACCGTCCCGCCCAGCGCCAGCACGGCCATCAGCGCGTCGACTGCCGGGGCGCGGCCGGGCAGCAGGTTGCCGGCGAGCGGGAATCGCGCGCCGTCGATCCGGTCGAACAGCACCGCGCGGCGTCCGTCGACCCGGTCCAGTACCGCGGAGACCTCCTGCTTCGGGCTGATCGCGGTCCGGATTCGGCCCAGTTCGCCGTGCGTGTCCAGATGCCGCAGCCAGGAACGCATGTCCTGGCGCGCGGGCCAGTCGCCGCCGGTCACGCGAGCACCCCGGCGACGCTGAAGTGGACGTGTTTGAGCTCGGTGAACTGCTCGACGCCGACCAACCCGCGGGTGCGGCCGAGCCCGGAGGACTTGTCCCGCCACTGGGCATCGCCGGGTACGACCGGTTGTATCCGTTGATCCACACCGTGCCGGCCTGGAGCGCCCGCGCCAGCCGCCAGGCCCGGTCGACGTCTCTCGTCCACACCCCCATGGCCAGGCCGTACGGGGTGGCGTTGGCCAGGCGCACCGCGTCGGCCTCGTCGGCGAACGGCTCCACGGTGACGACCGGGCCGAACAGCTCCTGCTGGACCAGCGGCGAGGCCGCCTCGACCCCGGTCACCACGGCGGGAGCGGAAAAATGACCCTTCAGCCCGGGAACCGGGACGCGGCCGCCGCCGGTCACCACCGTGGCAGGCCCCGGGTCGCCGAGCAGATCGGTCAGGCGTTCGCCGGCGGCCGGCGAGATGAGTGGGCCGATGCAGGTCCGCTCGTCGGCGGGGTGCCCGACCGGCATGGCCTCCAGCAAGGACACCAACCGTTCGAGTACCTCCGCGTAGCGCCGGCGATCCACCAGCACCCGGCTGGTGACCAGGGTCGTCTGCGGCGCCGGTTTGACCAGCGCGGTGACCCCAGCAGCCAGGGCGGGGGCGAGGTCGCGCAGCAAGAGCAGCAGCGGCCAGTTCCACGGCACGATGAACGTGGTGAGCCCGACCGGTTCGCGGACCAGATGGGCGACCGAGCCATCGGGCAGGACGCCCGCTCCGCCGCCGACGACACCGGCGAGGCCCGCGTTGTAGGCCAGCGCGTCGGCCGCGGCGGCGACCTCCTGCCGCGCCTCGCCGATCGGTTTGCCGGTTTCCCGCACCAGGGCGTCGGTCGACCCGACGGTTGTTAAAGTCTGGGAATATGGCTTCCAAAATCGAGAGCGTCGACGACTATTTCAAGTCGGTTCCGGAAACGCACCGCGCGGCCCTGGAAGAGCTCTATCAGCAGATCAAGAAGCTCTACCCCGATGCCACCGAGCAGATCAGTTACAGCCGGCCCTACTTCAAACTGGACGGCCAGCCGCTCGGCGGATTCAAGGCGCACAAACGCCATTCGGCGCTGTACGTCTGGAGCGACACGGCGCTCGGCCGCCTCGGTGATCTTCTGAAGGATTACGACACGGCCGAGAGCACGATCCGATTCCCGCCCGACAAGCCGCTGCCCAAAAAGATCGTCAAGGCGGTGTTCGACGAGCGCGTCAAGGAGATCCGGGGTAAATGACGCCGGCTGCTCACGACCGATCGCGCGTCCATCCGGGCATCTGCTCGGCGAAGGATTCCATGGCCTCGCGCAGCGCGGGGCGCCAGTGCCGCGGCGGTGCGGCCCCGATCTCACGCCATCGATCGTGCGCCAGCGCTGAGTAGTCGGGCAGCGGCACCGGGTGGCCGTACGCGGCTGCGCTTGTCGGGCGCACCCGGGCCAGGTCCGCGCCGGCCAGCCGGAACACCTCACGCGCCAGCTCGTACCGGCTGGCGACGCCGGCGTTGGTAGCGTGGAAGATGCCAGCCGCCTCCGGGGTGCGTCCGACCGTGACGAGATGCCCAGCAACGTCAACGGTCCAGGAGGGTCGAGCACGGCCCGCTCACCGGCCAGCTTGCTGCTTCCGTACACCGTGCCCGGCGCGCAGGGGTGATCCTCGGGGCAGGGGGAGCGGACGTCGCCGGCGAACACGTAGTCGGTGGAGACGTGGACAAGGCGGGACCGGTGCGCGGTGCACATCTCGGCGAGCAGGCGCGGGCCGTCGCCGTTGACCGCGAACGCCCGCGCGGCCTGCTCGGCGTCCGACTCGATAGCGGCGACGGCGGTGTGCGCGGCGCAGTTGACCACGACCTCGGGGCGCAGCTCGGCGAAGACCCCGCGCAGCGCCCGGGGGTCGGTGACGTCCAAGGCGGCGCGGTCCAGCCCGGCCGTCACATCGCCCGGGAACGCCTCGCGCCCGAGCCGGGCGACCAGGTCGCGGCCGAGCATTCCGCCGGCCCCGGTGATAAGCCATCGCACAGAGATCCACCGCCCGCCTGGTGACACCGGCCGACCGGGGCGGCTCAGCCCGCCGCGGCGACGATCTCGGGTTCGGGGGCGGTCGTGCCGGCGATGAGGTCGGCGGCCTTCTCGGCGATGGCGATGGTGGGGGCGTTGGGGTTGCCCCGTACCAGGCTCGGCATGATCGAGGCGTCCACGACCCGCAGCCCGTCGACGCCCTGGACGCGCAGGTCGGCGTCCACGACCGACCCCATCGCGCAGGTGCCGGCCGGGTGGAAGATCGAGTGGGCGTAATGCCGGATGAAGTCGCGCACGTCGGCGTCGGAGTCCGACGCGGGCAGCTCGAACGGGGTCTCGGTGTAGGGCTCCAGCGCCTTCTGCCGGGCGATGCGCAGGCCCGCACGGGTGGCCTCGACGGCGGCGTCCAGATCGCGTCCGTCCGCGAAGTAGTCGTGCGAGATGTAGGGCTTCGCCGTCGGCTCGTCGGAGGCCAGAGACACGCTGCCGCGGGTGTGCGGGGTCAGCATCGACGGGCCGAACGAGAACGCGTGCTGTGTCGGCGGGGTCAGGCCGCTGTCGACGAACATCACGGGCGCGGCCAGGAACTCCACGTCGGGGGCGGCCACTGCGTCGCCCAGCCGGACGAAACCGCCCGCCTCCGGCCCGTTGGCGGTCAGCGGGCCGCGCCCCTCGGTGCGGAACAACTCCACGTTCGCGGGCTGGTTGGCGGTGATCAGGCTGATCGGCTGCGAGTGGGCGAACACCAGCGTGCCGTGGTACTCCGATGCACCCCGCTCGTTGTCCTCCGAGCGTTTGAAGTACGGCAGCATGTCGGCGTAACGCCAGCCGGACTGGTTCCAGCCGTCGTAGTCGAGCCGGTGCCCGCGGACGTAGACCATGGTGTTGATCGAGCTGGACCCGCCCAGCACGCGTCCGCGCGGGAGGTAGACGCGGCGGCGGGACAAGCCCGGCTCGATGCTCAACCTGGTGCTGTTCAGCCGAGTAAGCAAACCGCGTGCCATGTTGAGCGGAAAACTCACCGTCCGCGGTCGCCGGCCCTGGGCGCTGCGGGACTTCCAGCGCGTCGTACGCCTGCCCTCGTAACAGCCGGCAACCGTGCGGGCTCCGGTCGCAGTACCGTGGGCTTGCCGTTGCCGGCAGCGCGTCGTGGCCGGGCAATGACGAAGGGGCCGGCAGGGCCGGGTGCCGCGAGGACCCGTCAGGTCGGGCACGCCGCAGGCCTAAGATCTCGATCGTGATGACCACACCGGCCAGGATCCGGGTCGCGATCCAGATCCCACCGTCGCGGGCCGACTATGCGGCCATCCGGCGGGCCGCCGCGCAAGCCGATGCGCTCGGGGCCGACGCGATCTTCAACTGGGACCACTTCTTCCCCCTGGGCAAGGACACGTCCGGCAAACATTTCGAGTGCTGGACCATGCTCGGCGCGTGGGCCGAGTCCACCAGCCACGCCGCGATCGGCGCCCTGGTCAGCTGCGTCGCCTACCGCAACCCCGATCTGCTGGCCGACATGGCCCGCACGGTCGATCACGTCAGCGACGGCCGGTTGATCCTCGGCCTCGGCGCGGGCTTCAGGGAGTGGGAGGCCAAGGAGTACGGCTTCGAGTTCGGCTCACCGGCTCAGCGCGTGCAGCAACTGGGCGAGGCTTTGCACCGCATCGAACGCCGCATGACCCTGCTGAACCCGGGTCCGGTCCGCAAGCTGCCGATCCTGGTGGCCGCCGACGGTGCGAAGGCTCTGCGGCTGGTGGCCCGCTACGCCGACATCTGGCAGACCTTCGCCGAGGACGACGCCTTCAGCGAGAAGTCCCGTCTGCTCGACAGCTACTGCGACCAGTTGCAGCGAGATCCGGCCACGATCGAACGTGCGGTGTTCGTCGACGGCGACCCGTGGACCGTCGGGACGCGGCTGCGCGAGCGCGGCGCCGGCATGTTCACCCTGATGACCCGCGGGCCGGACTTCAACCTGGACGGGCTGCGCCGCTGGCTCGCCTGGCGCGACGAGCACAACGCCCAAGCGTCACGGTCATGAGGTGACCGCGTTGCTCGTTGGTGACCAGCGCCGAGGTCGGCGACGTGTGGACTCAGATGGTCGCTTGCCGTAGCGCCTACGATTGCTGACGAGCCTGTCCCCGTCGGCGGAGGACACCCGGATGGACTTCGACATTCCGCGAGAAGACGACGACCGTCCCGATGACCACGGCGTGCCCGACGATCCAGGCTGGCACCCGGAGGTGTTCGACGGGATTTTCGCGAGCCCGACTGACGGGTCGGACCTCCCTGATGAATTGCCACCCCACGATGCAGCGCCTTTGCCGCCTGACCAGATGATCCCGGCGCTGGAAGAGTTCGCGAGGCGCCTGACGGGGCTTGAGCCGGCGGCCGAGAGGGCCGAAAAGCCGGCGGCCGAGAGAACCGGAAAGGTCGAGACGACGAGGCCGGGACTCGCCGCACCGCCGGTGGATCTTCTCACCGATCTCTTGGACGAAGCAGTCCGCCGGCGTTCGGCCGACCACAGCGACCGGGACGCAGCCGACGCGATACGCGACCACGGCACCGAGGGGGCTCCGGCGACGTATGAAGGTGTCGGCCCGCGCGCACCGGAGCCGATACCGCTGCCTGACGACAGCATCCTGCCGGAGCGTACTCACCGGCACGTGCAGCAGGTTGACGCTGCACTGGAACTAGCCCGCGGCGATCCCCGATTCGCCGACTTCGCACAGCGGGTGGACAACTTCGCCGGCCAGGACTTGTCGACACAGGCGGCGGAGTTCCCTGAAGTCATGCGCCAGGCAGCCCACCTCGTTGCCCGTTTCCTCACCGAGGACCATGACCGGCTCCCGGTCATGGCCCCACCGCCCGCGACGCGCGAGCAAGACTGGAAGCGGTTCCTGGTCCACTGCCGGGGAGCCCGGGACATGCTGACCGAGCCGTCCGACGCCCCTTCACAGCGGCCCGGCACTTCGCCGGGTACAGCCAGGCCGGATACCTCCTCATCTCGTGCAGCATCCGATCCCGTCCGGGACACGGTGGACGCCCGTGGGCCGGACGGCCCTACCTATGAATCGCCTTCACCACCGGACGGCCGGCGGGACCACCCCGCGCCGGAGCCGCCCGGCAGGATTTCGGACCTCGCGATTGCTGCGGGGCGCGCCTTGGCGGCGGATCCCGTCAAGCTCAAGTCGATGCGGTTGGACTTGGGCCGGGTCGTGACCGTCCGCGACGATCAAGAGCGCCGCGAACTCACGTCACGCCTCCGCGACCGGACCGATCAGGCCGTCCTCCGGGCAGCCGCCGAAGCGTGGAAAGGCCGCCCGACAGACGGCCGTCCGGAGGACCGCAGCGCGCAGACGCCCCCGCCTTCCTCCTATCGGGACGCCTCCTGGCTTGCGGAGGCGGCAGCGATCCTGATCCAGGATGTCTTGTTCGAGCTGGCCAAGGCCGCCCTCTTCGAGATGTTGCTGCCCGGTACCACCGTGCTGTTGCCACCGACCGGCCTGGTTGACGCCCTGTTCACCGCCGCGGGCATCCTCACCGTCGTGGACGGGCCAGGATGAACACCCGGTTGACAAAGACGGCTCACCCGTCCGAATCCCACCGTCGAACCCCACCAGACGGCGGGGGTTCCGTCGGCGCGGGAGCGGTCGTGCCACGCGGCGTGAGGATGTAGGGCGGGGTTTCCCGGGCGACCGGCGCGGCACCGGTCATGCCGTCGAGCAGCAGCCGGGCCGCGTCGGCGCCGATGGCGGGGATGTCGCGGCTCATCGCGGACAGCGGAGGATGCGTCAGGGTGCAGAGCGCCGAGTCGTTCCAGGCGATCAGGGAGAGGTCACGCGGCACGGAGATGCCCATTTCGCCGGCCACCCCGACGGCGGCCACCGCCATCACGTCGTTGTCGAAGATGATGGCGGTGGGCCGCTCACGGGCCAGCAGGGCTTCCCGGGTGGCCTGGGCGCCCTTCTCACCGGTGAAGTCGGCCTCGATGACCAGGGTCGGTTCCAGCCCGAGGCCGGCCGCGGTGCGGCGGAAGACGTCGGTCCGTTCGGCGCAGTGCGCCAGTGTCGGCGGACCGGACACCCGGGCCAGCCGTCGATGGCCGAGCCCGGCCAGGTAGCGCACCACGGCTTCCATCGGCCGGACGTCGTCCGTCCACAACGTGCTGGTGGCGAAGTCAGTCGCGAACGTCGGTGAACTGCCGATGACGACCGCGGGCATACCGATGTCGGCCAGCGCTGCCAGACGGTCGTCGCCGGTGCGGACATCGGTGACGATGACACCGTCCACCCGGCGGCTGTTCCACCACTCACGGTAGATGCGCGCCTCGTCGCCGGGGTCGGGAACGACCTTGAGCAGCAGGGCGGCCGACGACTCGGTGAGCACGCTCTCCACGCCGCCGATCAGCTCCATGTAGAACGGCTCGACCCCGAGCAGGCGCGGGGAGCGGCCCAGCACCAGCCCGATGATCCCGCTGCGCGAGGCGGAGAGCGCGCGGGCGGCGCTGTTCGGACTCCACCCCATCTCCCGGGCGATCGCCAGCACGCGGCCGCGGGTGGTGGCGGACACCCCGGGGCGACCGTTGAGGGCATAGGAGACCGACACCTTCGAAAGCCCGGCGCGGGCGGCGATGTCGGCGATCGTGAGCCGCTTGCCCCCCGCGCCCGCCTTCGGTGCGGACCGATCGTCAACCATTGCTTGTTTCCCTGTCCTCTGGGCTGTCGGGTGTGGACTCATCATCCTGCAGGTGCCGCGACGGCATCTCGTCCGGCCCCGTACTTGATGGAATGCTTAACCATAAGTCATACCCATCAAGTAAATTACTTGATGAAGGCTAGCTGATCGACTAGCTCGTGGCAATATTCGGTCTAAGTGCTGTCTGAACAGCCAAAATGTCCCACAGAAATTACTTAACCGGTTAGTTGACATCGTTGTCATGCGCGCTTAACGTGGCGGCAACGAGTGCACCGGCTCCCACAACTGAGGCCGGCCACTCCTCGAGAACGGCGAGTCCGAGGAGCGAATCCATGCGCAAGAAAATTCTGGGGATAGGCGCTGCCCTGACCGCGGCGTGCCTGGTGACGGCCGGCTGCGGCGGCGGGTCCGGCGGCGACAGCGACAGCAAGAGCATCACCGTCATGTCGATCTGGCACGCCTCGGACCCCGAGGGCAAGATCCTCAACGATGTGGTCACCCAGTTGGGCAGCAAGGGAATCAACGTCAAGGTCATCGAGGGCGGCGAGACGCTCGCCGACACCTTCGACACCTCGTTCGCGGCGAACAAGGAACCCGACGTCGCCATCGTCAACCTCGCCGAGAAGACCAACGACTGGGTCAAGAACGGCGAAGTCGTCCCGGCCTCGGAATACCTCGACACCTGGGGCCTGACCAGCAAGATCAAGCCCGAGGCGCTCGCCGAGTGGAAGGACGCCGACGGCAAGGTGCAAGGCTTCCCGTACGTCGGTTTCGTCTGGCCGGTCTGGTACAACACCGAGCTGCTGGCCAAGGCCGGCGTCACCGACATCCCGAAGACCACCGACGATCTCATCGCCGCCGCGGGCAAGCTGCGCGCGGCAGGCATCGGCCCGCTCGTGGTGGGCGGTAAGGACTGGTCCGGGCAGAAGCTCTTCCTGCAGATCGCCCAGTCCTACATGACCGCCGACGAGGCCCGCACGGTCTACGCCAAGGGCGGCTACTGCGACAGCCCCGCCGCGATGCGCGGCATTCAACTGTTCACCCGGCTGCGGGACGCCGGGGTGTTCGCCGACGACGTCGAAGGGCTCACCGCCGACCAGATGAACGCCAGCTTCTTCGCGGGTAAGTCGGCAGTGATGTCGGCCGGATCCTGGGCCTTCGCGCCGGCGCCGGCCGCCTTGGTGCCGAACATCCAGCTCGGTGGGCTGCCGGTCCCGGCCGGTGGCACGTACGCGGAACCGACGGCGTACCGGGGCTTCACCGGTTCCGGCTTCTGGGTGTCCCGCAACGGCAAGAAGAAGATCGATGCCGTCAAGGAGTTCGTGACCGCCTTCTACGACCCCGCCGTGGTCGACCGTTTCGCGGCCGAGGCGAACACCGTCACCGCCGGCGTCAGCAGCGGAGACGTCCAGGCCAAGAACGCCCTGATGAAGACCGCCGTCACGGAACTCGACAGCAAGGTGAAGTACGCGCTGATGCCGGACACCGTGGTGCCGGGCAAGGTGGCCGACCCGATGATCCGGGCGACCAGCAGCGCCTTCATCAAGGGCAATGACGCGAACAAGATCTGCAAGTCACTCGACCAGCTCTACTCCTGACCGGCGGACAGAGGACGGACGGATGACAACGACGCCTCACGCGGCGCACGGGTTCGTCGACGAACCCGGCGCCGGCACCTCTGACAAGCCGGCCACCACGCCTGCCGGTGGACGGCGTACCCGGCGCGACAAACTGCTCGTCCTCCTGGCCACGCCGGCCGTCCTCTGGTACGCCGTCTTCACCATCGGGCCGCTCGGTGCGGTCTTCTACATCGCGTTGCTGGACTGGGAAGGCCTGCTGTCGCCCAGCACCTTCGTCGGCCTCGACAACTTCACCAAAATCCTGCACGACCCGGTCTTCTGGACGGCGGCCAAGAACAGCCTCATCCAGATCGGCGTCGTCATCCCGGTGATGATCCCGCTCGCCTTCATGCTGGGCTACTACCTCACCCTGGAACCGCGCGGCCATCACCTCCTGCGGGTCATCCTCTTCACCCCGGCCCTGGTGTCGCTGTCCGCCAAGGCAATGGTCTTCCTGGCGGTGTTCGCGCCCAGTGGCGCCCTCAACGGACTGCTCGACCTGCTGCACCTGGACTCGCTGACCCGGCCCTGGCTGGCCAACGAGGCGACAGCCCTGCCATCGGTGATCGCCGTCGACCTGTGGAGCGGCATCGGCTTCACCGCCATCCTGTTCAGCGCCCGCCTGTCGTCGATATCCCGCGAGGTCTACGAGGCGGCGCGCATCGACGGGGCAGGACACTGGCGCCGGATGTGGCGCATCGCCTTCCCGATGACCGAGGACTACTTCGGCGTACTCGCCATGCTGCAGTTCCTGTGGGTGCTGTTCAGCTCCGCCGGGTCGGTGCTGCTACTCACCGGCGGCGGACCGGGCAACGCGTCGACCACGCTCTCCTTCCTCATCTACGACAAGGCCTTCACCCAGTCAGAGGTCGGCTACAGCCAGGCGACCGGCGTGTTGCTGTTCTTCGTCGGAGTGGTGGGCATGGCAGGCATCCGTTCCCTTTTCCGCCAGCGCTACTGATCGGGAGACCACCATGGCAAAGAAAGGCATCCGGGACCGGGCCGCGCCCCTGGCGCACGGGCTGGCATGGTTCTACGCGCTCCTGCTCGTATTCCCGCTCTATTTCATCATCGTGTCGGCGTTCAAGGACAACCTGGCCATCTTCAACTCGCCGTTGAGCCCGCCGTCATCGCTGTCGGTGAGCCACTTCGTTGACGCGTTCCAGCGGGTCGAGCTCGGCCGGGCGCTGTGGAACTCGACCTTCATCACCGTGTCGGCCGAACTGCTCACCCTGGCCCTGGCCATTCCCGCGTCGTACGCCCTCGCCCGCAGCCGCGGCCGCATCGCCGCCTGGTGTGAACGCTTCTTCGCGCTGGGATTCCTGATCCCCAGCTTCGCCGCTCTGGTGCCGACCGTCTTGCTCGCGATCCATCTGCAACTCTTCCAGACACGCGCGTTCCTGATCATCTTCCTTCCGGCCGGCGCCCTGCCGTTGTCCGTCATCCTGCTCACCCAGTTCATGCGGGCCATCCCGTCCGATCTGGAGGAAAGCGCGGTGATGGACGGCGCCGGCCGGATCAGGATCCTGCTGCGCATCTATCTCCCGCTGACCATGCCCGGCATCATCACCATCGCGATCCTCAACTTCCTCAGCTTTTGGAACGAATATCTGTTCGCCTTGATCCTGGGCGGGCCCGACCCGGCCGTGCGGACCGTCCAGGTGGCACTGCCCAACCTCGTTTCCCAGACCAACACCGAGTACGGAGTGCTGCTGGCCGGCGCCCTGATCACCATGATCCCGGTCTATCTGGTCTACATCCTGCTTCAACGACGGATGGAATCGGCGCTGCTCGAAGGCGCCGTCAAAAGCTAGCCCCACCTCTACCGAAGGGACGACATGGCCACCTATGACATCCGCGACTACGGCGCGGTCGGCGACGGCAAGACCAACGACGCGGCGGCGATCCAGGTGGCGATCGACGCCTGCGCCAGCTCCGGCGGCGGCACGGTGCTGATCCCGGCCGGGCACGTGTTCCTGGCCGGCACGATTCAGTTACGCTCCTACGTCGAGCTGCACGTGGAGCGGGGAGCGGTCCTGCAGGCGAGCGGCGACTGGGACGACTACACCGACCGGTTCGTGGTGAGCGCGCTGTCGTCCGGCGTCGTCCGCGACGACACCCAGGCCAGCGGCATGTTCATCTCCGCCCGCGACGCGCACCACATCGCCATCACCGGAGCCGGGGTGATCGACGGCGCCGGCCGGCACTTCATCGAGAAGGACCTCGGGCCGATCTATCAGTGCCCGAACGCCCGCCCGTTCACCATGTTCCTGATCGGCTGCACCGACGTCACCCTGCGGGACACGACGTGGCGCGACGGGGCACTGTGGACGTTGCGGCTGACCGGCTGCGAGGACATCGTCATCCACGGCATCCGGATCGACGGCGACCTGAAGTACCCGAACTGCGACGGCATCGACCTGGACCGGTGCCGCAACGCCCGGATCAGCGACTGCTACATCTCCTGCGGCGACGACGCCATCTCGCTCAAGACCTGCGAGGAGTTCCCCGAGCACGGCCCGTGCGAGAACATCACCGTCACCAACTGCGTGCTCGTCACCACCTCAAGCGCCCTGGTAGTCGGCGTCGACGCCATCGCACCGATCCGCAACGTCGTCTTCGACAACTGCGTCATCCAGCGCAGCCACCGTGGTCTGTCGGTCAACTGCGGACAGGACTCGCTGTTCGAGAACATCCTGTTCTCCAACATCGTCGTCGAGACCCGGATCTTCGACGACAAGTGGTGGGGGAGGGGCGAGCCGATCTACGTCTCGGTGGAACCGTGGCACAACGACGTGGGCCGCATCCGCAACGTCCGCTTCGTCAACATCCTCGCCCGCTCCGAGAACGGGGCCTACATCAGCGGCATCCAGGACGGTGTCATCGACGGCGTCCTGCTGGACAATGTCCGCATCGAGCTCGACAAGTGGTCGAACCAGCCCGGCGGCCGCTACGACCGCCGACCCTCCTCCGGCGCCGACCCGATCTTCGAGGCACCCACCTCGGGCTTCTACATCGACCGCGCCAGCAACGTCACGCTGCGCAATTGCGAGGTCGTCTGGGGTGACAACCGGCCGGAGTACTTCCACCACGCCCTGGCCAGCAGCAACACCGAAAACCTGAAGGTCGAGAACTTCATCGGCGCCTCGGCCCACCCGGACCGCCACGCCGCGGTCGCCACCTTCTGAGTCACCCTCTCCCAAGATTTGGTGGGTTCACCATGCCTCACATTCGACGCGAGCTCTCCACCGGCTGGACGCTGACCGTCGGCGACGAAGCCACGCCGCAGGCGCGGGAGCACGTGCCGTCGCCGGTGCCGGCCACGGTTCCCGGTTGCGTGCACACCGACCTGCTCGACGCCGGCCTGATTCCCGACCCCTACCTCGACCTCAACGAGGTCGCGGTGGACTGGATCGGACGGCAGCCCTGGCAGTACGAGACGGTTTTCTCGTGGCAGCCCGAGGCCGGCGCGCACGAGGTCGACCTCGTCTGCGGTGGGCTGGACACCATAGCGACCGTCCTGGTCAACGACGTGGAGGTGGGCCGCACACGCAACATGCACCGCTCCTACCGATTTCCGGTCCGCCACCTGCTGAAGCCGGGCGAGAACAAGCTCACCGTGCTCTTCTCCTCGGCCTGGACGTACGCCGAAGCCGTCCGTGACGAACTCGGCAACCTGCCGAACGCGTACCCCGCCCCGTTCAACTTCATCCGCAAGATGGCGTCCAACTTCGGCTGGGACTGGGGGCCCAGTCTCGTGACGGCGGGCATCTGGCGGGCCGTCGCGCTCGAATCGTGGTCCACCGCCCGGCTGGCCCGCGTCCGGCCCGTGGTGTCCGTGGAGGGCGGCCACGGGCGGGTGCGGTTCCTGATCGACGTGGCCCGGACCGGCGCCGCAGCCGGGCGGCAGCCGATCCGCCTGCGCGCCACCGTCGCCGGCGTCACCCACGAGGTCGAGGTGCCCCGGGAAGACGACCAGACCGAACTGGACATCGACGTCCCCTCGGTCGACCTGTGGTGGCCGCACGGCCTGGGCGGCCAACCGCTCTACCCGGCCACCGTCGAGTTGCTCGACGCCGACGGCACGGTCGTGCAGACCTGGGACAAGCGGATCGGCTTCCGCAGCGTCCGGCTCGACACCACCCGAGACGAGCAGGGCACGCCCTTCACCCTGTACGTGAACGAGGTGGCCGTCGCCGTCCGCGGTGCCAACTGGATCCCCGACGACTGCTTCCCGACCAGGGTCACGGCCGAGCGATACCGCGCCCGGCTCACCCAGGCCACGGAGGCGAACCTCGACCTGGTGCGGGTCTGGGGCGGCGGCATCTACGAAAGCGACGACTTCTACGACGCCTGCGACGAACTCGGTCTGATGGTCTGGCAGGACTTCCTGTTCGCCTGTGCCGCCTACCCGGAAGAGAATCCGCTGCGGGATGAGGTCGAGGCCGAGGCCCGGGAGAACGTCGCCCGTCTCATGCCCCACCCCAGCCTGGTGCTGTGGAACGGCAACAACGAGAACATCTGGGGCTGGTTCGACTGGGACTGGCGCGACCAGATCGGCGACCGCACGTGGGGCGCCGGGTACTACCTGGACCTGCTCCCCAAAGCGGTGGCCGACGTCGACCCCAGCCGACCCTACTGGCCGGGAAGCCCGTACTCCGGATCGATGGACCTGCACCCGAACCTCGACGAGCACGGTCTGCGCCACATCTGGGACGTCTGGAATCAGCGGGACTACACGGTGTACCGCGACTACGCACCGCGTTTCGTCGCGGAGTTCGGATTCCAGGGGCCGCCGACCTGGGCGACACTGCGCCGCGCGGTGCGCGACGAGCCCCTCGCGGCCGACTCGCCGGGAATGCTGCATCATCAGAAGGCGACCGACGGCAACGCCAAGATGCTGCGTGGACTCACGCCGCACCTGCCGCAGCCCCGCGACTTCGACGAATGGCACTTCCTCACCCAGGTCAACCAGGCCCGGGCGATCACGTACGCCGTCGAGCACTTCCGGTCACTGCGGCCCTGGTGCATGGGGCAGGTCGTGTGGCAGCTCAACGACTGCTGGCCGGTCTCCTCCTGGGCGGCCGTCGACGGCGACGGGCGGCGCAAACCGTTGTGGTACGCCCTGCGACGCGCCAACGCGCCGCAATTGCTGACCATCCAGCCCCGCGGCGCCGGTCTGTCCGTCATCGGCGTCAACGACGGAACGGTGCAATGGCGGGGCCCGGTGACCATCCAGCGGATGACGCTCGACGGGCGAATCCTCGCCGAACACCAGACCCGCCTGGTGGTGGACCGCCTGAGCCAGGCGACCGTCGAGATCCCGGGGAACGTGGCCACGCCGGGTACGGCCGACGGCGAGATCCTCGTCGCGACCACCCCGACGACCGGACACCAGGCGTACTGGACATTCGTCGAGGACAAGGATCTGCGGTACGAGCCCGCCGACCTGAGCGTCTCGACCCGGCCCGCCGAGGGCGGTACCCGCGTCACGGTGACCGCGCACACCTTCGTCCGCGATCTCTGCCTGTTCGCCGATCGGCTGGAGGCCGACGCCGTCGTCGACGACATGCTTGTCACGCTGCTGCCCGGCACGACGCACACCTTTCTGGTCGAGGGCGCGGGCGATCTCCGGCCGGCCATGCTCGACGGCACCGTTCTGCGCAGCGTCAACGACGCGGTGGTGACGTCCGCAGGCTGACCGCCGACCCGGTCCGGCCGCGCCGGCCGGGCACACGATTTGCGATGCCCGGCCGGCGCGACCCCGGCCCGCGGCAGCCGAGCCAGGCATCATCACGTCCGCCGTGATCCGAGGTAGGTGAGGACGGCGGTGACTCGCCGGTGGCTGCCGTTGTCCGGGGGAAGACCGAGCTTGGCGAAGATGTTGCTGACATGCTTGTGGATCGAGCGTTCGGTGACGTGGAGACGGCCTGCGATGGTGCTGTTGGTGTGTCCTTCGGCCATCAGGGCGAGGACGTCTCGTTCCCGGGGGCTCAGCCCGTCGAGGTGACTCGGCTGGCGCTCTGCGACCAGGCGTGCGATGACCAGGGGATCGACGGCGGTGCCACCAGCGGCGACGCGGAGCATCGCTTCGAGGAAGTCGTCGACACGTGATATCCGGTCTTTGAGCAGGTAACCGACACCGCCTCGACCGTCGGCGAGCAGTTCGGCTGCGTAGGAACGCTCCACGTACTGGGAAAGCACAAGGACGGGAAGGTCCGGCCGGATCCGACGCGCGGCACGCACAGCTCGCAGGCCCTCATCGCTGTATGTGGGTGGAAGCCGGATGTCGACAAGGGCGATATCCGGTCGGTGCTGGTCGACGGCCGCCAGGAAATCGTCGACCGTCTCCACCGCTGCGGCGACGTCGAAGCCGGCGGTGGACAGCAGGAGCCCGAGCCCCTCCTGCAACAACACATTGTCTTCGGCGATCACGACGCGCATGGCAGCTCCGCGCGTAACGTCGTCGGGCCGCCCGGGGGACTGTGCAACGTGGTCCTTCCGTCGAGGGCGGCGACGCGGTCCGCGATACCGGCCAGCCCGGTGCCGGCCGACGGGTCCGCTCCGCCCCGGCCGTTGTCGATGACCTCGATCACCAACTGGTCGCCGCCTTGATCGAGGGCCAGCGTGATCTCGGTGGCGTCGCCGTGCTTGACGACGTTGGTCAACGCCTCGGCCGCGATGAAGTATGCGGCGCTCTCCACTGCTGCGGGCGGGCGTATGAGCGCGCCGATCTTCGTGTGCACCATCAGGGGGGATTCGGCGGCGAGGGTCCGTACTGCTTCCGCCAGCCCGCGGTCGGCCAGTATCGGGGGATAGATGCTGCGAACGATCTCGCGGAGAGCGGTCAGGGTCTGTTCGACACCGGTGTGGGCCTTCTCGACGAGTTGGTTGGCGGTGTTCTGGTCGGTGTCGCGTTGCTGCTGCGCGAGGCCCAACTGGATCGCGACCGAGACCAGCCGGGCCTGCATGCCGTCGTGCAGATCCCGTTCGATGCGGCGCAGTTCTGCCGCGTGCGCGTCGAGGGCGGCTGCCCTGGTGGTCGACAAGTGTTGGATCCGTGCGGCCAACTGGTCGCGTGCCGACGGTGTCAGCAATGCGCGGTACGCCCTGGCCTGCGCCGACGCGACAACCGGGCCGGCCCAGATCAGCAGCGTGGCCGAACCGACGGCAAGGGGCAGCGGCACGGCCAGCGCCCGCGCCCAGCCGTCGATGGTGACGAAGAAATCGATCGGCGCGCCGTCCGGCGCCCACCACAACAGGGTGACGATGGGCGCGAGAACCGAACACAGCAGCAGAGCCAGCCAGCACAGCGACAGGGCCGGGCCGACCACCATATGCAGCAGCACCCATGCCAGGTCCCGGCGAGTGGTCGGATCCCGCATCAGTGTGCGTAGCTGCGCGAACGGCGTACCGGAAGCTGTGGCGTAGCGCTGGGGCACCACTCCACCCACCAGCCGTCCCGTCCGGCGCCGCTGCGCAGCAGCCAACGAGCGCACCGCCCGCAGCATGGCGACCAGCAGCGGCACCCCTATCAGCACCGAACACAGCACGACGGCTGACACCAACGCGAGCATGGCGCCGGCCGCGACCAACGCGGTGACTCCGCCGTGCAACAGATGAGCGGTTGCGTGCGCCGCACGGCGCAGGCGCCCGTCGCCGACCCGAACAACACCGGCGATCGTCATTCGTGGCTCCCGATGCCGGGCGATGGGAACCCGGCGGCGCGGACCGAGCCGGAGATGACGACCGGCGCGATCCGGAGATGGGCGGCGACGGCGCCTGACCGCACGACCAAGACTCGTCGCTGTTCGGCCAAAAACGTCCACATCGGAAGCACCCGGTGGCCACCCCGCCAGGAGCACGGTCGGCGGAGGCCGGTATTCGCGGACCGGAACACGCCGCGCAACCCAACGACCGATGCGGTTGCCACGCGAGCAAGTCCAGCACGAACCGGCGCTGTGCACAATGCCGCCAGTCGGTGTCGACGCGGTGGTGCCAGCTACACCAAATGGACACTGGCTGGCGACACTGCGCCAGCCAGGCACGCGCTCCTACCGTCAACCCCCGCAACGGCAACGATGACAACGGAGGACCGGGTGAGAAGACGAGGCATCGCTGCGTTCTTGGTGATTTCATTCGGCGTCGGCTGGGGTTGGGAATTGGTGGCTCACCTGGTGCTCGGCTGGTCGCTGGTCAACCCGCTGGTGCAGGTTCCGACAGGCTTCGCGCCGGCGGTCGCAGCAATCGTGGTCCGGCGCAGGATCACCCACGAAGGCTTCGCCGACGCCGGCTGGCGTCCGCGGTTGCGGGCCGCCTGGCGGTATTACCTGCTCGCATGGCTCGGCCCGCCTGGCGTCGCCGTCGGCGTGGTATGCCTTGCCGCAGCGACGGGATTGCCGGTGAAGTTCAGACCCGACGTGGTCGCGGGAGTCTCCCTCTGGGCGGCGCCGCTTCTGCTCTGTGCCCTCGCCCTTGCTGCCACCGTCCTCTTCTGGGGCGAGGAGTTCGGCTGGACCGGCTACTTGCTGCTCCGTGTGTGTCCCGGCCATCCTCGGCGTGCCGCGCTGGCAACCGGCCTGATCGCAGCCGTCTGGCACTATCCCTTGGCGTTCCTCGGGTACGCCGAGTATCCGAACCTGGCACTCGGCCTGGCCGGGTGGACGGCGTGGATCGTCTGCCAGGAAATCATTCTGGCCTGGTTGCGAGCCCATAGCCGGAGCATCTGGCCGGCCTGCCTCGCGCACGCCGGCAACAACATGGTGCTCGCTCCCCTGACCACCGCGCTGCTGCTCGGCCCCGACGGCCCCGGCACCAACACAGTTCAGATGCTGGTGGTGCTGGTACTGGCCACTACCATCGCAGCCGGTCCGGCTCTACGGCTCGTCGAGGCCGTGGTCGGGCACCGGGTGCGCCCGCCGTGGTGAGGACACGATCGGGGTTGGTGTCCCGCGTCGCGTCGTGATCAACCCGGGGATCATGGTGCGGCCGGACTCCCACCGCCGACCGTGACGCCGGCCTGAGCACCTGACGCGTGCGCGCCCCGTTGGCGTAGGTGAAGCCTTCGGGATAATCGCTGGAGAAGCCCATCAGCCTCTCCCTCGCATAGCCTTTTCTGACCACGTAGGAATCCCGGGCCAATGACTGATATTGACGCACATGAGACTGATCCCCGGCCGGCCGGGGATGGTCCGTCGCCAGTGGATTGCCGCGACGCCTGCTCCTGGGTGCCATGTCCCTACTGGTGGCGCTGCCGTCCGCGCCCGCCGCGGCTGCCGGCGGTGATCCGCTCCGGGGCTACGCCCGGGACACCTGGCGATCGCTTGCCGCGATGGCCTCTCCGGCAACCGGGCTCGTCGCCGACAACATCAACGGTGACCTGTCGGCCTCGGCCGCCTACACCTCGCCCACCAACATCGGCGGGTACCTGTGGTCGGCGGTCGCCGCGCGGGACCTCGGGATCATCTCGACGCGCGAGGCGAACGCGCGGGTTTCCCGGACCCTCGCGACGCTGGACACGCTGCGCCGCCATGCCGCGTCGGGGATGTTCTACAACTGGTACGCCCCGTCCTCCGGCGCGGTACTGACCACCTGGCCGGAGGACGGGTCGGTGATCACCCCATTCCTGTCGAGCGTCGACAACGGCTGGCTCGGGGCGTCGCTGCGGGTGGTGGCGGGTGCTCTCCCCGCGCAGCGGGCCGCCGCCCTGCGGTTGCTGTCGTCGATGGACTTCGGCTTCTTCTACGACCCGGCGGCGAGCACACCGATCGGCACCCGGGGGCTGATCCGGGGCGGCTTCTGGGATACGCAGCCGCCGGGCTGCTCGGTGGCCTCCCCGTCGTCCGGAGTCTGGTTCACCTGCAACCACTACGACATCACGGTGACCGAGCCGCGCATCGCCACCTATCTCGGCATCGGCGCCGGTCAGATCCCGCCGACTGCTTACTTCGACACGATGCGTACGTTGCCCGACGACTGTGACTACTCCTGGCAGGAGATGCAGCCGCACGGCTTCACCACCGTCCACCTAGGTCGGCCGGTGTACGAGGGTTCGTACCGCTACCGGGGGATCACCTTCGTGCCGAGCTGGGGCGGCGACATGTTTGAGGCGCTGATGCCGGACCTGTTCGTGCCGGAGACGTCCTGGGGGCCGCGGAGTTGGGGCCGCAACCATCCCGCGACGGTGGCGGCACAGATCGAACACGGCCTGATCGACGCCCGCTACGGCTACTGGGGATTCTCGCCCGCGTCGAACCCGTTCGGCGGCTACGCCGCGTGGGGCGTCGACGCCATGGGCATGGACACCGACGGATACCCGTCGGACGTCCAGGGCGGCACCTACGACCCCGGTTTCGGCACCTGCCGCCCGCCCGGCCCGCCGGGCGTCTACGGCGACGGCGTGGTCACGCCGCACGCAGCTTTCCTGGCCCTGCCGTACGCCCCCGGCCCCGCCCGGGCCAACCTGGCGCGGATCCGTAACGTCCTGCGCGCCTATGGCCCGGGCGGCTTCTACGATGCCGTGGCCGTCCGTTCCGGCGTGATCGCCCGGCGCTACCTGGCCCTCGACCAGTCCATGATCATGGGTGCCCTCGGCAACTACCTGGCCCGCGACGACCTCCGCCGCGCCTTCGTGACGCCCGCTTTCGAGCGCGCGATCCGCCCCTTGCTGGGTGCCGAGACGTTCAACATCCCGGCCCACCAGCGGCTGCCCCAGCTCCTCCGGAGCCGGTCAAGCTAGCCGCCGCAGAATGAGAACGGTCCCGAGGTGCTGCTGGTGTACGCCGTGGCATAGGAACTGCCCAGCCGCGCCTGGTGGAAACCGATCACCCCGTACGTCCGCGCCTGGCACGTCGACGACGCCACCGAGTGCAGCACCTTGCCCGGCGTCTTGTACGGCAGGTCGTAGCCGAGGCTGCCGGTGTGCAGTTCGACCCACCGGTCGAGGTCCGGTACCCAGAGGAAGAGCGTCGCCTGGACGGACGCGTAGTCGACGGGCGCCGGACAGCTCGTCGTTGCCTCACCCAGCACCTCATAGAAGGTGCCGACGACGCTGGCCGTCAGCACGCGGCTCGCCGCCGTGCAGGTGATGACCAGGTTGGCCGACGGGCCACCGGACTTCGGTTGGAGAGTCAGCGTCGACGAGTCGGCCGCCGACGCCGATAACGAGGGCGCGGGCATGCGCGAGGCGTAGTCGAGGATTGCCGCGTGGGCCTCGGCCGCGGAGACCGGCCCGGCCGGTGCCGCGGCCGCGGGTGCCGACGGCGTGGACAACGCCACCAAGCCGGCGCCGATCAGCACGGCGCAATGAAATCTGAGACTTCTGAACATCGTGACTCCTTGCGATTTTCCGCCCGGGGGATCCGGACGTTCGTTCTCGCGGGAGCCAACCACGCGGCACTGGACACGGACTGGACAGGCGCGTGCGCACCGGCCGGGTCTCGCTGCGCGGCCGTGACCGTCCGCGGCCGGCCGGAGTCACCGGGCCGGTTACGGTGTGCAGCCGGGCTTGCGCAGCACCGCGCCGGAGGTGCCGGGCAACGACACCGAGGTGACCGTCCGCCCGTCCTGGTCGACGAACGACCCGCCGAGCGCGACACTGCGCGCACCGGAACCGGTCGGGTTGGCGTTGACCACGGCGAGGCCACAGGTGAAGCTGCGGCGCCACAGGTTGGTGCCGGCGGAGGACCGCGCACCGGTGGCCGCGCCCAGGTCCCAGTCGTACTCGGCATGCCACGGCGTCGGATCGCCGTAGCCGTCGGTCTGGGAGATCTGTGTGAACGCGGCGCGGGAACCGGCCGCCATCAGGTAGCTGGCGAAGGCGTACCGGAAGGGCTGTACGGCGCCGGCGGAGAAGTGCGGCTGCACCCAGGTGATCTTGCCGTTCGCCTCGTCCGTCTCGATCTCGCTGACCACCCGGCTCCAGCCCTCGTCGTATTCCGGAAGCATGTCGGTGTCGGAGAACGTCAGCCACCATTCGTCGAAACCTCCGTCGAGGTACTCGACGTAGGAGTCCCACACGCCGGCATGCAGCCGCGCGTTGGCCAGGTTGGCCACGGCCTTGAGCCCGGCCGCGACGAAGTCGTCGCGGACGTTGGCCAGCATCGAACGGTACGCGCCCTGCATCGCGGCGTCGTTCGGATACCGCGCCGGGCAGGACCCCTCGTGGTAGCCGTCGCAGGTGAACAGGGCGTTGTCCATCTCGACGCCGTCGAAGCCCGCCGCGGTCGCCGACCGGATCACGTTGGCGGCCCAGGCATCCTGGTATGCGACGTTGCCCACGTCCATCTGCCAGTGCCCCGGGTAGCCGTCGTACTGGTAGCGGGTGCCGTCGGGCGCGGTCAGGAACCAGTCGCGGTGGTGGGCGTCGGCGTCGCAGTAGCCGACGCCGGTCGGCAGGTCCGCGTCGTCCGTCCCGTCGTGGCAGGCGTAGCTGCGCGTCGAGCTGAGATCCTTGTACACGTACACCTGGATCGCCGGGTTGGCCGCCTTCAGCTTCGGGATCAGGTTTTCCTCCCAGGCGTTGAGCACGATGAACGAGCGTCGCCGGGCCTCCGTCGCCAGTATCGCGTCGGTGGTGGCGGTCGAGTTCAGGTGCAGCCAGAACGTCTGGGGACGGCCCGCCGTCGCGGGCCGGGACGGCTCGCTGGGCGTGGCGGACGGCTCGGCGCGGGCGGCACCGAGGCCCCCGGTGGTCGCGCCGAGCACGACCGTCGCGAGCATGACCGGGCCCGTGCGCCATGGTGAGAACTTCACAGCTACGCCTCCGAAGTGGTCGATCTCCCGGAAGTGTCACCCGCCACGCCACACACGGCCTACACATCCGCTGTAGGGCCGATCGCTCAGCGCCCTGGCTCCGGCGTAGTCAGCAGCGGGGCGGCCCGACCCTGACCCCGGTTCCGGGATGATCCCGATGTCCTCTCGGCACCGTGCGATGACAGCATCGCCATCATGGTCAAGCGCTGGCGTCAACTCACCGTCTGGCTGCACATCCTTACGTCGGTGGGGTGGATGGCGCAGGCGATGGCCCTGTGCGTGCTGCTCTCGGTGGGCCTGGCCGGGGCGGGCACCTCGGCGACGGCGATGGCCCAGGCGCTCGACGGGCGGCTGCTCGCGCCGATGGCGAACGGGTCGGCGCTCACCGGGATCGTGCTGGCCGCCGCCACCCCGTGGGGCTTCTTCCTGAACTGGTGGGTGGTCACCAAGTTCGCGGTCTCGCTGATCCAGCTCTACGCGGGCATCTTCCTGCTGTCGCCGCAACTGGCCGCGTCGGTGACCGCCGGTCCGCGGGTCACGCAGGTGGTGGCGACGGCGCTGATGGCGAGCGCGATCGCGTTCCAGGGGTGGCTGTCGGTGGCCAAGCCGTGGGGCCGGATCGAACGGCGCCGCCACGTCCGGCACCAGCCGGCGCCCGCGTGGGTCTTCGCCGTCACCGTCCTGGCCGGTCTCGGTGACCTCGGGGTGGCGCTGGCGCTGGGCCATCCGCTGCCGCTGCTCTCGGTGACGGTGCTCGTGGTGATCCTGGCCCGGAGGCGGCGCTGGCTGGGCGGTCGCCGGGGGCCGGACCGGCCGGCCGTTGCCTGAGATTCGGCGGCGCCGATCAATCGCCCGATACGGCCGCCGCCGACCCGCCCGGCTCCACCGCCCCTGTCGCGGCCACCGCGGAGGCGCCTGAGGCCACCGCGCCGAAGCAGCCGGAAGCGAGGCGGTCCACCCTCGCCGGGCGGCTCGTCGCCGCGCGGAGCTGAGGCGAGGCCACCGACCGGCCCTAAGCGGTTCGTAAGATTTGGCGTGGTGAATGTGGATTAGCGTCTTTTTGGACGGACGGCGCGCCGGTCGCCTCCTGCCGCGGGCGTTGGCGGCAGCGCCGGTGACCGGACCGTCCCCAGACGCATTGGACGGTCCCCGTCCGGGCCGTCCGTCCACAAAGGAGATGACTTGTGCGTAGGTACGCGGCGGAGTTCGTCGGAACATTCTTTCTGGTACTGACCGTCGGTATAGCAGTGACCACCATGAACACGCTGGCGCCCCTGGCCGTCGGGGGCGTCCTCATGGTGATGGTGTATGCCGGCGGACACGTCTCCGGGGCGCACTTCAACCCTGCGGTGACCCTGGCTGTGCTGATCCGCGGGCGCATCACCGCGCCCGCGGCGGCCGGGTACTGGGCCGGCCAGGTCGCCGGTGGCCTGCTCGCCGCGCTGGCGGTCCGCCTGATCCTCACGAAACGGCCCGAGGCCCTGTCGTTTTCGGGCCGCGAGATCGCCATGGCGTTCGCCGTCGAGGCGCTGTTCACCTTCGCCTTGGCATACGTGGTCCTGAACGTGGCCACCAGTCGCAGTCATCCGAACAACTCCTTCTACGGGATTGCGATCGGGGGGACCGTCATGACCGGTGCGCTCACCGTCGGCGCGATCTCCGGTGGAGCCTTCAACCCGGCGGTTGCCCTGGGCGGCTCGGTCATGGGTCTTTTCTCCTGGTCGGCGATCTGGCTGTACCTGGCGGCGGAAACCCTCGGCGGATCACTGGCCGCCGTCGTCTTCCTGACCCTCAACAGCGACGACCGCGCACCGGCGGAGTCCGTCCCCGCCGCCGGTGCCGCCGCGCGCGACCACCAGGTGGCAGCGGCAACCCAGGCCTGACCGAGCTGTCGACGAAACACGGAAAGGACAGTCAATGTCCGTGCCCTCGGAAAACCACGACTCGATCGTTCACGACGCGGACACCGGAAGCGAGTCGCGCTGCCCGGTGGCCCACGGCAGGGCGGCCCATCCCACCCAGGGCGGCGGGAACCGAGCCTGGTGGCCCAACCGGCTCAACCTGAAGATCCTCGCCAAGAACCCCGCAGCGGCCAATCCGTTGGGCGAGGAGTTCCGTTACGCGGAGGCGTTCCGCGGACTCGACCTGGCCGCGGTCAAGCGCGACCTGGCCGAGGTGCTGACCACCTCGCAGGAGTGGTGGCCCGCTGACTACGGCCACTATGGACCTTTCATCGTCCGGATGGCATGGCACAGCGCCGGCACCTACCGGATCAGCGACGGCCGCGGCGGTGCCGGCGCCGGGCAGCAGCGGTTCGCCCCCCTGAACAGTTGGCCCGACAATGCCAACCTGGACAAGGCACGTCGGCTGCTGTGGCCGGTCAAGAAGAAGTACGGCCAGAGCCTGTCCTGGGCCGATCTGATGATCCTCGCGGGCAATGTGGCCCTGGAGACGATGGGCGTCACCACCTTCGGCTTCGCCGGGGGGCGTCCGGACGTGTGGGAGCCGGACGAGGACGTCTACTGGGGTCCGGAGACCACGTGGCTGGGGGACGAGCGGTACACCGGCGACCGTGAGCTGGAGGATCCGCTCGCCGCGGTGCAGATGGGCCTGATCTACGTCAACCCGGAGGGACCCAACGGGAATCCGGATCCCCTGGCGTCGGCGCGCGACATCCGCGAGACGTTCGCGCGGATGGCCATGAACGACGAGGAGACCGTGGCGCTGATCGCCGGCGGTCACACCTTCGGCAAGACTCACGGCGCCGGGCCGGCGGAGAACGTCGGGCCCGAGCCGGAGGCCGCCCCGATCGAGGAGCAGGGCCTGGGCTGGAACAACACGTTCGGCACCGGCAAGGGCGCGGACGCCGTCACGAGCGGCCTGGAAGGCGCCTGGACCAACACTCCGACCACCTGGGACAACAGGTTCTTCGAGATCCTCTTCGGGTACGAGTGGGAGCTGTCCAAGAGTCCGGCCGGGGCGTGGCAGTGGAAGCCGAAGGACAACGCCGGCGCCGGCACGGTGCCGGACGCGCACGACCCCGCCAGGCGGCACGCCCCGACCATGCTCACTTCCGACGTGGCGCTGCGTGTCGACCCGGTCTACGAGCAGATCTCTCGGAGGTTCCGCGATCACCCGGAGCAACTGGCGGACGCCTTCGCCCGTGCCTGGTTCAAACTTACCCACCGCGACATGGGCCCGCTCGCGCGCTACCTAGGCCCGGAGGTGCCGTCCGAGACGCTGATCTGGCAGGACCCGCTGCCCGCCGTGGACCACGATCTGGTGGACGCTGCCGACGTCACCGAACTCAAGCGGCAGGTGCTGGCCACCGGCCTGACCGTTTCCGAACTCGTCGCCACGGCCTGGGCGTCGGCGTCCACGTTCCGCGGCAGCGACAAGCGCGGCGGCGCGAACGGCGCCCGGATCGCGCTGCAACCGCAGAGCGGCTGGGCGGTCAACGATCCCGACCAACTGGCCCGGGTGCTGCACCTTCTGCGCGGCGTCCAGCAGGCTTTCAACGGGTCTCAGTCCGGCGGCAAGCGGATCTCTCTGGCCGACCTGATCGTCCTGGGCGGCACCGCGGCGGTCGAGAAGGCGGCCCGCGACGGCGGTCACGAGGTCGCGGTGCCGTTCACGCCGGGCCGGACCGACGCGTCGCAGGAGCAGACCGACGCGGAGGCGTTCGCCGCGCTCGAACCGGTCGCGGATGGCTTCCGCAACTATCTCGGCAAGGGGCAGCGCCTGCCCGCCGAGTTCCTTCTGGTCGACCGAGCCAATCTGCTCACCCTGACCGCACCGGAGATGACCGTTCTGCTGGGCGGACTGCGGGTGCTCGGCGCCAACCAGGGCGGATCGTCGGTGGGTGTGCTGACCGACACCCCCGGCACGTTGACCAATGACTTCTTCGTCAACCTGCTCGACCTGGGCACGACGTGGAAGGCGACGTCGGCGGACGCGAACACCTTCGAGGCCCGCGACGCCCACGGCGCGCTCCGATGGACCGGCAGCCGGGCGGACCTGGTGTTCGGCTCCAACTCGGAGCTGCGGGCACTGGCCGAGGTCTACGCCAGCGACGACGCCCGGGAGAAGTTCGTCGCCGACTTCGCCGCCGCCTGGGCCAAGGTCATGGAGCTCGACCGGTACGACGTGGCCTGAACTGCGGGTCCCGCCCGGTCACAGGACGGGCGGGACCCGCTCCCATCAGGGTCTCGGACGCGGCACCATGGGTGCATGCGCGACCATCAGCATCCATTCCTGCCGTACACGCCGTCACGGCCGAGCGAGGCGGAGCTCCTTCGTCGCGGTCACGAACTCTTCGGCATGCTCGACCAGCGGCGGTCAGTCCGGTGGTTCTCCAGCGATCCGGTGCCGCGCGAGGCGATCGAGATCGCCGTACGGATCGCGAGCACCGCGCCCAGCGGCGCTCACCAGCAGCCATGGACGTTCGTCGCCACCAACGACGCGGACGTCAAACGCCGTGTCCGGGAGGCGGCCGAGGAGGAGGAACGCCGCTTCTACCATCACCGCCAGGTGCCGCAGTGGCACGCGGCTCTCGCCCGCCTGGAAACCGACGAGCACAAGGAGTTCCTTGAGACGGTGCCGTGGCTGGTGGCGGTCTTCGCCCAGAAGTCCTCCGTGCTTCCCGGCGGCGGACGGCAGAAGAACTACTACGTCTCGGAGAGCGTGGGGATCGCGTGCGGTCTGTTCATCACCGCGCTGCACACCATGGGGCTCGCCACCCTCACGCACACCCCGAACCCGATGGCCTTCCTCAGCGAGGTGTTCGGCCGCCCGGCGACCGAGCGGCCGTACATCCTCTTCCCGGTGGGCTACCCGGCTCTCGACTGTGAGGTCCCCGATCTGCGGCGAAAGGCACTCGATGAGGTGCTGGTCTTCCACGGGCAGGAGGTCGCGTCCGCCCCGAAGTGAGGGCGAAGGGGCCTGGGCCACCCCCGGGGCCGTGCGGCCGCCCGTTCTGGACGGGGCGGCCGCGGCGTCCTCGCGTGACGGTGTCAGATCCTGTTCAGGCTCCAGAGGTGGTCGTTGGTTCCGTTGTCGCCCCACTGGAGCACCCGCGCGCCCGCCGAGGTGCTCATGTCGGTGACGCCGAGCAGCAGGCCGCTGTTGACGTTCCAGATCTTGTAGTGGCCGGCGTTGTCGGAGGCCAGGGTCCACAGGTGATCGGCGGTTCCGGTGTCACCCCAGATCAGGGCCGGGGCGCCTTGGCTGGTGGAGGCGTTCTGGATGCCGAGGACGAGCCCGCTCGACCGGTCGAAGATCTTGTACTGGCCGTTGCCGGCCGAGGTCAGCGTCCAGCCGTTGCTTGATGCCGCCTGGACGACCGAGGTGCCCCAGGCCGTACCGGCGTTGAGGGGGGCTAGCGCCAGGCCGCTGTTGGCGTTGGCGATCCGGTAGTCGCCGGACAGGTCGGTGGGCTGCCCTCCGCCGTTGCCGGGGGTGATCGTGATGCGGTAGGCGTTGTTGGCCGCCATGGTGATCGGCACACTGATCGAGCCGTTGGACGGGGTGTAGGTTGCGGTCGCCATCGTGCTGGGGCCGGGCGAGGCGACCGTGCGCCCTTGGGACACGGTCTGCTCGACCTTGACGCCGACCGTGCTGCCGAGGCTCAGCGAGTTCAGGCCGTTGACGGTGACCGCGCAGGCCCCGGAGCAGCCACCGACGACGATGCTGACCTCGTTTCTCGCCGAGGGGACCGCGGCAAAGCCGTCGATCCCGCTCTGGGCGGGCGGCGTCGTGGTGACCATGGTGCCGGTCATCGCGGCATACCAGGTGTAGAGCCAATAGGCGGCGTTCGGGCTGCCGCCACGGCTGGTCAGCAGGTCGCCGAGCGTTCCGGACTGGTTCCAGAAGGGCAGCTCGGCGTCGCGGATGCCGAGCCGCTCAAACTTCGAGATGTAGCCGACGAGCGGACCGGGAAGCCCGACCTCGCTCGGCGAGGCGTACTCCTCGATGGCGATCGGCCGGCGGCTGATGCCGAGCTGGTCCTCGATCGACTGGATGGTGGCGACGTCACCCGCGATCTTCGACGCGCTCGACAGCTCATGCCAGGAGAGGATGTCGGGCACGGTGTTGGTGGCGACCGCGTTCTGCAGGAAGGTCCGCATGCCGCTGATGTTGTCGGAGAAGCTGGGGCCTTGGATCGGCTTGCTCGCGTCCAGCGAACGGATCTGGCGGAAGGTCGTGGTCCAGAACGATTCGAAGGTGCCGTTGGCCGAGTTCCAGGTGAGGTCCGGTTCGTTCCACGGCTCGTAGGAAGCGATGCTGTTGTAGTACGAGGACGACTTCATCGCCGAGATCTGGGAGTTGATGAACGGCGTCCAGGTGCTCCAACTGAATTGATACGGCCAGCCGGGGTAGTAGTCGCAGAGCCGGTTGACCAGCTTCGCCCCGACACTGACCGCGGTCGGTGCCACGACGGAGATGTCGCCGGTCGGCTGCTGCCGGCCGCCGGCCGGCATCTGCACGAAGGTATTCGGCTTGATGGCCTGGGCGAGCGACACGCTCGGCTGGGTGGCGTTCGCGAGCCCGTACAGGCTGCCGGTGGCCACGTGGGTGACCGGGCGCAGATTTTGGCCGGCGTTGACGACGAGCGTGTTTGACGCTGCCGCGGCCGACGCCGGGCTCAGCGTCAGGCCGGAGGCCACGAGCGCGCCGGCGACGGCCGCGGCAGCGATCGTCAGGAGGGAACGGCGGGTTCGTCGGCGCATGGCGGTGGGGGCGGTCTGGGTCATGCTTGCGGACTCCTTCCGGGGATTTCCCCTCTGGCCCGGCTCGGTGGAAGCCGGTTCGCCGCGAGGCTGTGGTCGGCGGCGCGGAGAACACCGACGAGCATCGCGACGTCGCTCTTCTCGGGCGGGAGCCGCGTCGGGTTTCGGCAGAGTCACCTACCTCATGCCGCTCCGTACGGCGGCCCGGTGGAGACGGAGGCGAGAAGGAAAACGTTTTCCTCAACGTAGCCAAGGGGGTTGCGCTCGGTCAATAGGTAACCATCAATATGGCGCTGTCCTGGGCGGAGCCGGCCGTCGCTGCGGTCTCGGCTTTCGAGAAAATGGTTTCCGGAGAAGATGGTGTGCATGACGTCGATCGCGATCCGGGTCAAGCCGGGCGCTTCACGACCGGCAGTGGGCGGGGCGTACCAAGGACCCTTCGGTCCGGCTCTGGTCATCGCGGTTCGTGAGCCGCCGGCCGACGGTCGGGCTACCAAGGCGGCACTGCGCGCCCTCGCCGAGGCGATCGGCGTCCGACCGTCCCGGTTGGCCCTCAAGGCCGGCGCGATCAGCCGGGACAAGCTCGTGCTGGTCGAGGATCCGCCGGAGAACCTCGCGGAGCGGGTCGCCGCGCTGCTGGAGGGCGGCCGGTGAGCCGCTTCCGTGCGGGTCAGACGCCGTGCACGGAAAATCCGCTGCCGGGTCAGGTAGGGAACGCGACGTCCCGGCGTGCGTCGCCGAGCCACCGGAGGGGGCGCGCTCAGGAGCGGTCGTCCGCTGGCTCAGGGGCACGGCGATCTCTAGACTGCCGTCCGGGCGAGGGCGTCCGCAGACCTCGGCGATCTCGGTCAGCAGACGAGCCAGCCGGATGTGGGCGGGAAAGGCGGCGAAATCGCTGCGACGCCGATTCGCCCACACGAGTTGCCGCGCGATCATTGCCATGACCAGGTTGGACGCTTCCGGGTGGCGGCGCGGCGAAGCCGGCGGTCGTGCGTAGCGGGCATTCCTCGCGCAGCCCGTCGATCAGGCGCACGATGGCACCCGGCCGCCCCGCCGGTGTGGTCCAGCGACCCGTCGACGATGAAGACGCGCTCGTGAGCCGTGGCCACGGCGGCACCCAGCCCGCGTCCGGCCGCCGCGAACTCATGCAGCAGGCGGCTGCGGCCGATGTCCGGGGGTTGATGATTCGCCGGTCGTGGCTGCCGGGCCGTCTGTCGTGACCGCGACACCCGCGCCGCTGCGGCGACCGCCTTTTTCACCGTGGCGAGGCTGGCAGATGCCGCCGCTGGTCGACGGCGCGCAACCGACGGGCTCGATGCCAGGGTGAAAAGGTTCATTGCGCGAACCCGCGGCAGCGCGGTGAATGGTCTTATGACAGAAGGCATCCACATCAAACGGCCGGTCGCTCTGGTCACCGGAGCGAACAAGGGCATCGGGAGAGCCGTCGCCGAGCAGCTCGGTGAGCTCGGCATGACCGTGCTGGTCGGCTCCCGCGACGCCGCCCGGGGCACGCACGCGGAGAGGGAACTGCGCGACGCCGGCCACGACGCTCACGCGATCCCGCTGGACGTGACGGACCCGGCTTCGGTCACCGCCGCCGCGGCGACCATCAAGCAGCGGTTCGGCCGACTCGACGTGCTGGTCAACAACGCGGGCATCGCGGGTGACTCCAACCGGTTGAAACCCTCGGAGGCCGACCTCGACCTGCTGCGCGAGGTCTTCGAGACCAACGTGTTCGCCGTCGCAGCGGTGACCAACGCGATGCTGCCGCTGATGCGGCGGTCGGCCGCGGGACGCATCGTCAACATGTCAAGCGACGTCGGCTCGATCGGCCAGATGAGCGACCCGGAACACCATCTCTTCAAAATCCGGGCGCAGGCGGCGTACCCGACGTCGAAGAGCGCGCTCAACGCGCTGACCGTCCAATACGCCAAGGAATTGCGCGATGCGGGCATCCTGATCAACGCCGCGGCCCCGGGCGGCTGCGCGACGGACTTCACCAAGGGCCTGCCGGTGACGCGCACCGCCGCCGAGGGCGCCCGGATCGTGGTCAAGCTGGCCACGCTCGGCCGGGACGGCCCGACCGGCGGATTCTTCAACGACAACGGCACCGTCCGCTGGTAGCCGCCAAAACGCGTGCCCGCGGGGCTGTCACGTGGCGCGGGGCATACGTGGGTGAACCGATCGCCGTCAGCGGGAAACGGGGCTTGCGGTGCGCGAATCCGCATGCGCCGGGGCGAGCCGACGGCGGCGGGACGGCATTGCCAGCGTGGGGTGGGCGACCTCCCAGGCCGCGCCCCGGCAGACGATCTCCTTGAAACGGGCCGCCGTGCGCCCGGTGATCAGGGACGGCGTGGCCCGGTCGTCGGCGGTGACGAACTGAATGATGCCGTCGCCGCGGCCGAGGCTGATGCACTGGTTGACGTAGCGCAGTGGAGTCTTGCGCACGCGCCGCCCGGTCAGCCGGCCGACGATGTCATCGGCGGCCCGCCAGGCCATCGGAACTGCGGAGGCGCAGGCCATCCGCAGCGGTCTGCCGCCCGGGCCGTCGGCGATCGCGGCGTCGCCGACGGCGTACACGTCGGGGTGGGAGAACGAGCGCATCATCTTGTCGACGGCGATCTGCCCGGTTCCGGCGACCCGCAGTGTCGTCGCGGCGGCGAGTGGGTGCACGGCGAAACCGGCCGCCCACACGGTCACGTCCGCCGGGAGGAGGCGCCCCTCGGACGTGCCGGCGACGGCCGTCTCGACCCGGACCACGTCGGTGTGCTCGTGGACGGTGACGCCGAGTCTCTCCAGGACGCCACGGAGGTGCCGCCGGGCCTTCTCGTCCAACCAGTCGCCGAGGGCGCCCCGGGTGGCGAGTGCGACGGCGAGGCCGGGGTGCGCCTCGGCGATCTCGGTGACCGCCTCCAGGCCGGTGAGGCCGCCGCCGGCGACCAGGACGGTCCCACCCGAGGACAGGGTGGCCAGGCGATCGCGCAGCCGCAGTGCGGCATCCCTGCCGGAGACGTTGTAGGCATGCTCGGGAACCCCCGCTGCGGCACTGCCGAGCGCGTACACGAGCGTGTCGTATCCGATCTCGCCATCGTCGAGCGTGACGGTCCGGGCGTCGGGATCGACGGCTGCAACGTGCGCCACCCGTACGCGCACGCCGGTGCCCGCGAAAATCTCGCTCAGCTCGCGCCGCCGCAGGTGCTGGCCCGTTGCAAGCTGGTGCAGACGGACCCGCTCGACGAAGTCGGCGTCCGCGTTGACGACGGTGATCTCCGTGTCGCCGGGGTGCAGACGCCGGGCGAGACGCCCGGCCGCGGTGGCGCCGGCGTAACCGGCCCCGAGGATGACGATGCGGTGCTTCATGGTGCCTCCCGTCTTCGGTGTCGCTACCTGAACCGGACGGCGGCGCCGTTGCTGACAGCGGTGGCGGTGACCTGCGTCACCACGAGCCGGGGAGCGGTTCCGGGTGCGCCGAGGCGGACCACCGGCGGGTGGCGCGGGAGAGCTTGTCGGGGTTGGCCTGGACGCGCAGGGCCGCAATGCCCTCGGCGGTGACCTCTATGGCCATGATGCCGACGACCCGGCCGCCGGCCACCACCACCAGGCCGGGGCCGCCGTTGACGACCTCCGCGTAGAACGCCGGGTTGCCGCCCACCAGGTTCCCCTTGGCCGCGGAGGGCGCGAACAGGCCGCGCAGGAACCGGGCCACGGCGAGAGCGCCGGTGATCGGGGTCGCCCGGGCCGGGATCTTGCCGCCGCCGTCGCCGATGCTCGTCGCGTCGGCGGTGAGCAGGTCCACCAGCCGTCGCGTCTCGCCGCTGACGGCCGCGGCCAGGAACTCCTCGACGATCTCGCGGGCGGCGGCCTCATCCACCTCTCTCCGGGCCCGGTCGCCGGCGACGTGCTGCTTGGCGCGCCGGTAGATCTGCTGGCAGTTCGATTCGGTCAGGCCGAGCATGTCGGCGATCTCGGCGTGCGAGTAGCCGAACGCCGCGCGCATGACGTACACGACCCGCTCGTTGGCCGACAGCCGCTCCATCAGCGTCAGCACCGCCATCGACACCGACTCGCGCTGCTCGGCCGTCTCGAGGGGGCCGAGCATCCGGTCGCCGTCGAGGACCGGCTCGGGCAGCCACATCCCCACGTACGTCTCGCGCCGCGCCCGGGCCGAGGCGAGCTGGTTGAGGCACAGGTTGGTGAGCACCTTCGTCAACCACGCCTCGGGCGTCTCGACGCGCTCCCGGTCGGCGGCCTGCCAGCGCAGAAAGGTGTCCTGCACGGCATCCTCGGCATCGCCGGCCGAGCCCAGCAGCCGGTAGGCGATGGCTTCCAGCCGGGCACGGGAACGCTCGAACAGGTCGACCTCGTGCGGGCTCAGCGGCATGCCCCGAGTGAACCACGCACAGTCAGAGCGGAACCCCGGCCACCCGCAGCGCCGTGATCAGGGCGGCCGGCTCGGTGAAGAGCTCGGCACGCCAGCCCAGGTCCCGCGCCGCAGTTACATTGCGGGCCGAGTCGTCGACGAAGAACACCCGGCCGGCAGTCGTACCCAGACGCCTGAAGCCTTCACGGCGGCGAGGCCGGCACTGGTCGACGGCCCCGCCGCCGCCGGGCTCGATGCCAGGGGACGGACCGGGCCAAAGTCCCGGGAGGTCCGGCGGCCCGGCCCTGCCCGTCGACGGCGGCCGGGCCGATGCTGGAGGCGTGACCGCACGAGAGACGACGGTTGTCCGGCCCCGGCCGACGGCCGTCACCATCGCCGTCGGTGTGCTCGCCTTCCTGGGCGTCACCGCCGTTCTGGGCGGCGTCGAGCTGGCCTTCGGGCTCTGGATCAGCGAACCGCCGCCGGCCGATTGGCTCGATGCGATTCCGCTGATCGACGGCTGGGTTCTGCCGGGCCTCGTGCTCGCCGTCGGCTTCGGCCTCGGCTCGCTCGTTGCCGCGTACGGGATGCTGCGCCGCCCGCGGACGGCCTGGCTGGCACCGGTTCAGCGGCTGACCGGGCATCACTGGTCCTGGACCATGACCATCGGCCTCGGCCTCGGCATGATCGCCTGGATCGGCCTGGAGATCGTTTATCTGCCCGCCCGTTCCTGGCTGGAGGCCCTCTACGGCGCGGTGGGCCTCGCTCTGGTGCTGATGCCGGCATTGCCGCCGGTGGGCCGGCACCTCAGCGCGTAGGGTCGGCCTTGTCAGCCCGCTCGGCCTGCGGCGGCCCGGCGCAGCAGGTAACGCCAGCCGGCCTCGATCTGGCCCGGCGCCCAGCATTCCTCGCGCTTGGCGAGCGCCTCGGTGCGGCTGGAGTAGGAGCGGAGCGGTCCGGCCGACGCGGCCGAAAGCTGGATGCGACACGCGCCTTCGAGCAACACCGCATGCATCACCGCGGCGGGCACGCTGCGGCCGGCGGTCACCATGCCGTGCCGGGGCATGAGGGCGCCCGGTGCATCGCCGAGCGTCGCGGCGAGCGCCCGGCCGAGTTCGGGGGTGCTGACCAGCGAACCGGTCTGGTGGAACCGCGGCACGTCGTCGCCGCCGAACAGGGCACCCTCGTGCGAGAGGGCCAGCAGGGGCGTCTCCAGCGCGGCGAAGGCGACCGCGTGCCGGCCGTGGGTGTGGACCGAACACATCAGATGCGGCCGGTCACGCAACACCTCCAGGTGGATGTGGCATTCCTTGTGCGCGGGGCCGTCGCCGATCAGCACCTGCGCGTCGAACGACACGAGTTGAAGAAGGCCGTCGTCGACCTCTTCCAGTCCCCAGCCGGGCGCCTTGATCCAGATGCCTCGACCATCGGGATCGCGGACGGCGACATGACCCCACACCATGTCGCCGAGCCCGGCCGCCGCCAGGGCATGCGACGCCTGAACGGTCAGGTCACGTGCCGTCTGAGGGGTCATGAGTCACGCCGCCCTTCACCCGATGCCCACATCTCGACTCGACATGGGACTGTCCTGCCGCTGCGGTGGCACGGTTGGACGATAGTGCGTGAGGCCCGATCCGCATCCCTCCTCCTGCCGGGGCTCGGCGGCGGGCCGGCCGTCACCAGCAACCTTGCTCACCAGGCGTCCGGGCAGGCGGCGGGGTCGACCGTCAGGGCCAGGCTGAGCAGGTCGCCCAGGGCGTGCGCGAGGTGGGGGTCGGCCAGTTCGTATCGGGTTCGCCGACCTTGGGGGATGGCGACGACCAGTCCGCAGCCGCGCAGACAGGCCAGGTGGTTGGACAGGTTCGGCCGGGTGGTGCCGAGCAGGTCCGCCAGGTCGGAGGGGTAGGCGGGCCCGTCGCGCAGGGCGAGCAGCAGCTTGGCGCGGATGGGGTCGGAGAGGGCGTGTCCGAATCGGGCGAGCACCTGTCCATGGGTGAGGGTCTCCACGCCCGAACGGTACAGGGATTGCTGAACTGACGGGTGGGAGGCGATCAAGCGGCTGCGCCTGCCGGGGCGCTCGCCGGTTCGCGACGTGGGGTGGCCGGCGGCCCCTGGGTCGGCGGGGGATGGTCTGTCCCACGCGAGGTTCGGACAGACCATCCCGTGACGGGCGGGCCGGGCCGCCGGACTCAGGCCGAGGCGAACCGGCGCTCGGCGGTGCTCGGCGTGTCCTCGTGCGGGTGCGGGCCGTGCGCGCTGCGGCGGCCGGGCATGAACAGCATGGTGAGGACGGCGCCGCAGAAGGCGATGGCGGCGCAGACGACGAGCACCAACTGCATGCCGTCGACATAGGCGGCCTGCGCGCTGCCGGCCAGGCCCGGGTCGCCGACGCGGGAGGCGACGGCGACTGCCCCGGCCAGAGAGTCTCGTGCGGCCTCGGCGGCGGTCGGCGGCAGTCCGGTGACGTCAAGCCGGTCGGTGTAGACCTGCGACAGCAGGCTGCCCAGCACGGCGACACCGAGGGCTCCGCCGGCCTGGCGCAGGGTCATCGCGATCGCGGTGCCGGAGCCCGCGCGTTCGGGCGGGAGCACGGCGAGGATGGCGTCCATCGAGGGGGTGAGCGCGGAGCCGATGCCGAGCCCGGCGACGGTGTACCACAGGGCGGCGAAGCCGAAGCCGCTGGAGATGTCGGTGGTGGCGCCGATGGTCAGGCCGGTGGCCGTGATGAGCAGACCGGCGGCGGTGGGGATCTTGTGGCCGATGCGCGCGGCGAGCCGGGTGCCGGCGCCCACGCCGACGACGAAGCCGCCGATCAGCGGCAGCAGCCGCAGGCCGGTGCTGAAGGCATCGTGGCCGAGGACGAATTGCAGGTACAGGGGTACGACGAAGAGCAGGCCGAACAGCGCGAAACTGACCAGGGTGGCGTTGACGTTGCCCCAGCTGAACTGCCGGCTGCGGAACAGGTGCAGGTCGATCATCGGGTCCGGACTGCGCAGCTCCCACCAGATGAATGCGGCGATCAGGACCACCGCGACGGCGAAGGCGGCGAGGGTGGCCGGCTCGGTCCAGCCCTGTCCGGGCGCCTCGATGGCGGCGTAGACGAGGGTGAGCAGGCCGGACGTGGACAGGACGGCTCCCACCAGGTCGGGGCGCCGTGGTGCGCTGTCGCGGGACTCGGGCAGCAGCACGGCGATGGCGATCATGGCGGCGGCGATGATCGGCACGTTGATCAGAAAGATCGAGCCCCACCAGAAGTGGTTGAGCAGCCAGCCGCCGAGGATCGGCCCGAGGGGGATGCCGGCGCCCATGCCCATGACGACGACCGACAGCGCCTTGCCGCGTTCGGCGGGCTCGAACAGCACGGCGATGCTCGCCAGCGTCGTCGGCATGATGATCGCAGCGCCGACGCCGAGGACGGCGCGGGCCACGACGACCGCGTCTGAGCTTCCCGCCCAGGCGGCGCCGAGCGAGGCGGCGGCGAAGACGGCGAGACCGATCATCAGCAGCCGGCGTCGGCCGTAGCGGTCGGCGACGGTGCCGATGGGCAGCATGAGTCCGGCGAACAGCAGGATGTAGGAGTTGACCATCCATTGCAGAGCGTCGGTGCCGGCCGCCAGATCCGTGGCCATGGTGGGCAGCGCGACATTCATGATCGTGATGTCGAACCCGATGGTCAGCACCGAGAGCGTCAGTGCTCCGAGGGCCCACCATCGCTGCTGCTGCGGTGTTCTGGACACGGTTGCCTCCACTGGTCGGCGCGGGACGCGCTGGTGTTGCCGGGCGCGTCGAACGCGGATGCCCGGCGATGGGCAGACAGGACGTACTCTGACGATACAGAATCCGCTGAACTCAGCGTGGGATGAACCGCTGAGCGATTCGGGTCTTCACCTCGACGGCGTACGGGGTCGGCTTGCCTGCCGGTGACCGTTCGGGTCTCAGCGCAGGGTGCAGTAACGGGACCGGTGCCGCACCAGCGGTTCGCCCCCATGGTGCCGGGCGTGCCGGACCGCGCCGACGACGATGGCGTGGTCGCCGCTGACATGGGTCTGCCGGTGCTCGCAGGTGAACCAGACCGTCGCACCGGCGATCACCGGCAACCCGTCGGCGACGGCGAGCTCGACGTCGGCGTGCCGGTCGCGGGGCCGGGCGTAGACGTCGGCGATTCGCTGCTGCCCGGCGGCCAGCACACTGATCGCGAAGCGGCCCTCGGTGGTCAGCAGGTCGAGGGTGGTCGAACCCTGGTGCAGGCAGACCAGCAGCAGCGGGGGACGCAGGGACAGCGAGGTCAGCGAGCCGACGGTCATGCCCCACACGCCGTCGGCGTGGCGGGTCGTCACGATGCTGACGCCGGTGGGCAGGTGCCCCATCGCGGTGCGGAAGTCGTCCTCGCCGACCCCGCCCGGGCCGCCGCCGGGCGCGCCACCGTCGGCGAGAAGGGTGGCGTAGTGCTGGTCGAGCGCCGCTTGCAGAAGGCCGTTCATCCCGGTGACCCCCATGCCTGACCAGTACGGCGGTACCGCCACGGTAGGTCTCTCACGCCCTGACTGTAGGTCATCGTCCGCTGCCGTTTCGTCACGTGTCGGCGGCTCCGGCGACTCCGGCGGTCCGGCGGGCACGACCGACGTGCTTGCCGAAGGCTCACCCGTTCCGGTCGGCTGGCTCGTTCGTTGGAGTGCACAACGTGGGTTGACCACTGCGGTGGTCCGGTCGGCTTTTCGCCCCGGTTGTCCGCGAGATATAGCCAAATCTAATAAAATCATATGATAAAAATCACTTGACATGGTGGAAATGGGGGAAAGCCATGAACGTGGCGACGATGTTGGGCGCGCCCGGTGAAGCTCTGCGCCAGCCGCAGCAACAGTGGGCGGCAGCGGTCACCGCGGTGCTGCGCGAGGCCTTCGGCTACCACTTCGAGCGCAACGCCTTCTTCCGCGCCCAGTGCGACGCCGACGGCGTGACACCCGCCGACGTGTCCACCCGCGCGGACCTGCCGAAGATCCCGATGCTGCCGGTGAGCATGTTCAAGCGGCCCGACGCGCACATGCTGCTGACCGCGCCGCTGACCGACATCGAGTTGGAGATCCGCTCCACCGGCACCGGCGGCGTGCCCAGCGTCGCCCGCCGCGACACCACCACCGTCGACCGCGCGGTCGTCGGCATCACCTCGTCCTACCGGGACTTCTTCGCCCTGTCCAAGGGCGCCGGCCTGTTCCTGTGCCCGTCGACCGCCGAAGCGCCGGAGATGGGCATGGTCAAGGTGTTCAACATGCTCAACGGGGTTTTCGACGACCACGTCTACCTGGTCCGGGACTACGCCTTCGACGCCGACGAGGCGCTGCGGTACCTGCGCAGCCGGGAGGGCGAGATGACCCGGCACATCATCGGGCCACCGTTCCTGGTCAACCGGTTCCTGCGCTTCCTGGAGCTGGAGGACATCGAACTCAAGCTGGATCCGGAGTCGATGGTGATCACGCTCGGCGGGTGGAAGCGCTACACCGGCGAGTCGATCAGCCGGCCGGAATTCGACGCCAAGCTGCAGCGCTACCTCGGCGTCGGCGCCGGGCGCATCCGCGACATGTACGGAATGATCGAATCCAACATGCTCGCGATCGAGTGCGAGCACCATCGCAAGCATGTCCCGCCGTGGTGCTACGTCTCCATCCGCGATGTCGACGACCCGTCCGTCGAGCTGACACCGGGCCGGACCGGCGGCATCGCCGTCCTCGACGCCCTCAACACCGCCTACCCGGGCTTTCTGCTCTCCGACGACATCGGTGAGGTCGACGAGTCCGGCTGCCCCTGCGGCCGCACCGGCCAGACCGTGTCCTTCCGCCGCCGTCGGCAGGGCGCCGAACTCGGCTGCTGTGCGGTGAGCATCGAGAAGTTCCTCGACTCGCAGGAGATCGTCGCCGAATGCGCCGTTCCCGCGCCGGCCGGCGGTCGGTGATCCGCGACCGTGGGACGCTTCAGCGCGACAGTGGTCGACCACTTCACCAACCCGCGCAACCTCGGCGAAATCGACGACGCCGATGTGCGCGCGTTCGTCGGCAACCCGGTCTGCGGTGACCAGATTCTGCTGACGGCCAACGTCGCCGCCGACGACGTGGTCAGCGACATCCGCTTCCAGGCCTTCGGATGTTCGGCGTCGCTGGCGGTGGCGAGTCTGCTCACCGCCACCATCCACGGTTCGCCCCTGGGGGAGCTCACCGATCTCGACGCGGCCCGGCTCGAAGAGCTCGCCGGTGGGCTCGCACCCGATCAGCGGCACGTCGCGGCGCTCGGCGCCGACGTCGCACACCGGCTGGTCAACAACTTCCGACGGGGGGCCAACGATGACGACCCGATCTCCTGCTCGGTCTGAGTGCGGCGCCGACGACCAACTGTCGGAGTTCGTCTACCTCGACCACGCGGCCACCACCCCGCTGACCGCTGAGGCTGCCGCCGCCGTCGGCGACGCCCTGCGGCTCTTCGGCAACCCGTCGAGCCGGCACACCCTCGGGCAGGCCGCCCGCGACGCCCTCGATGAGGCTCGCGCGCAGGTGGCGGCCCTGGTGGGCGGCGCCGACGACGAGGTGGTCTTTACCGGCGGCGGCTCCGAGGCGATCAATCTGGCGCTGCGCGGCACGTTCGCCGCGCGGCGGGGCACCGGCCACTTGGTCACCACCGCCATCGAACACGCCGCCGGGCTGGAATGCGCCGCCGCCCTGCGCCGCAACGGCGTGGACGTCAGCATCGTGGCGCCTGAGCCCGGCGGCCACGTCGATCCGGCGCGGATCGCCGCCGCGATGCGCGCCGACACCGTGTTGGTGTCGGTGATGCACGCCAACAACGAGACCGGCGCGATCCAACCGGTAGATGAGATCACCGAGCTGGTCCACGCCGCCGGGGCGCTGATGCACGTCGACGCCGTGCAGACCGCGGGGAAACTGCCACTCGACGCTCTCGGCGCCGACATGGTGTCCGTCTCCGCGCACAAGTTCGGCGGCCCCAAGGGGGTCGGCGCGCTGCGGCTGGCCGCCCACCACCGGGTCGAGCCGCTGATCTGCGGCGGCGGACAGGAGGCCGGCCGCCGTGCCGGCACCGAGAATCTGCCCGGCGTGCGGGGGATGGCCGCCGCCGCAGCCGCCGCCCTGCCGCGGCTGCGTGACCCGCGGCATCGCGAGCACCAGTGGCGGCTTCGGACGCGGCTGCTGCGGCACTTCGACGTCCTCGACGGTGTGCGGGTGCACGCCACCAACCCGGTCATGGCCGAGACGATCAGCGTTGCCTTCGATCATGTCCGGGGCGACACCCTCGCCGACGTGCTCGACCTCAACGGCGTGTGTGTCTCGACCGGCTCGGCCTGCCACGCCGGGCGCGACGACCCCTCGCACGTGCTGACCGCGATGGGTGTCGGCGCCGATCAGGCACGCGCCACCCTCCGGTTCTCCGCCGGACCGGCCACCACCGAGGACGACATCGACGTCGCCGGCCGCGCCACGGTGGCCGCCGTACGCCAACTGCGCCGGGTCTCCGGCACCGCGCCGCGACTGCAGGAGGCCATCCGTGCCGGTTGATCCACCACCCGGCCAACCCTGCGCCCCCCGCGAACCCGCGCCGCGCCCCGATCCCGACCGGCGACCGGTCGCGCTCAACGCCCCGGTGCGGTCGTTGAAAATGCTCGAACTGCAGATGGCCGCCGGTGCGAACGAGGTGTACGTGGCACTGCGCCCGCCGGCGGACGTCGCGGTCAGTTTCGACGCCCTGCCCGCGCGTCGCGATGACGAACCGACCCACGTCCCCAGCACCGCACTGCTGGCAGAACTGGTCACCGCGGCCCACGCCGCCGGGCTCCGCGTGCACTTCTGCGCCGATGCTCCCGTCGTGGCGCACGGGCATGAGGCGGCATGGCGCGCGCATGTCGGCGCGGGCGTGGACGCCGGCGCCGACACGGTCGTCGTCGGCAGCCTCGCCGGCGTCGCCCGGCTGTCCGGCAGCGGCATCCCGCTGGTGGCCGGGCTGCCCATGGGCGTGTCCACGCTCGGCTACGCCGCGCACCTGCGCGACGCCTACGGGGTGCGCCGCATCGTCGTGCCGCACACCCTCACGCTCGGCGAGATCACCGGCTTCTGCACCCTTGACGGCCTGGAGATCGAGGTGCCGGTGCAGACCGGGGCGGGCCTCGACTGCACCCGTTGCCGACTGAGTGACATCCCGGGCGTCGGGCTCGGCTGCCGCGCCGGTTACACCGGCTCCCAGGCCGACGAGGGCCCGCCCGCCGACCTCGGCGGTTTCCTCGACGGGGCGTCCGACTGCGCCCTGTGCGACGTGCCCGCCCTCATCGAGATCGGCGTGCGCGCCATGCAGATCCCGGGCAGGGAGAGCCCCAACGTGCGGCAGAACGCCAAGATCACCCAGATGTACCGGCGGGCCGTCACCGGGCACACCGCCGGCACCCCCATCACCGAGGTCATCGCGGCCATCGACCGCGTCGAGCTGATGTGGCAGATGGGCTGGCTGCCGCGGCTGTGTGACCAGCAGCGGTGCCGGTTCCGCGACACCCCCCAACAACGGGCCTACGTGTGAGAGGCAAGCCGTGAACACCGTCGAGATCCGTCTGACCACCACCGGCCGCCTCGACGAGGCGCTCGCCCTGCCCGCCGACGCCATCGGCATCGGTCAGGAGGGCTGCCTGACCAAACTGCCCGATGCCGACACCTTGCGCCGGGCCGCCGACCGTGTGATCGCCGACGGTCGCAGCTTCGTCCTGGTCGCCCCGATAGCCTGGCCGCGCACCGCCGATCAGGTGTGCGAGCGGCTGCTCGCCGTCGCCACCGCCGCACCGGTCACGATCGCCGTCAACGACGTCGGCACCGCGCTGACGCTCAGCTCGGCCGCGCCCTCCGGCTGCACCCTCGTCGCCGGTCTCGGCCTGACACGTGCGCGCCCGCACAGCGGCGACCCCGACGACGCCACCCCGCCCGCTCCCCTCCTCGACGTCGCCCTGCTGGATCTGCTGCCCGCGCTGCGGGCGGTCGAGGTCGACACCGAGACCGACACCGCGGGCGCGGCGAGCCGCCAGATCCGCCAGGTCGTCGACGCCGTACCCGTCGGCTGGGGACGTTCCTGCCCGACCGCCCGCCGACACCGCACCGGCCCGCCCGACTGCCGGCCGCTGTGCGACACCCCGTACACCATCAGCGCGCACCAACGGTGGCGACTGCAGCACGGACACCGCGAACCGCTACCGGCCGGCACCGAACGCCCCACGTTGACGGTCTGGGGCAACGCCGTCCACGCCCCGGTCCGCACCGCCCCCACCGCCGGGTACCGGATCCTCGACGCCCGCCGGCACACCCCCGATGCCCTCGCCGCCGCCGTCACCGCCTCGCACGGTCCGGCACCCGTTCCCGTCGGACGCTAGGAGCAACAATGGTCGACTTCACGCTCACCAGCCGCCAGCAGGATCTCATCGACCAGGCACGCGCCGTCGCCCGCCGCTGCCTGGCACCCCGCGCGACACAGTACGACCGCTCCGGCGAGTTCCCCGCCGAGAACCTCACCGACCTCGCCGACGCCGGCCTGCTCGGGCTGCTCGTCCCCGCCGACCGCGGCGGGCTCGGCGCGGACCTGACCACCTACGCCCTGACCATTGCCGAACTCGCCGAAGCGTGCGGCTCCACCGCGCTGATCTTCGCCATGCACTGCGGCGCCACCCACCTGCTGGCGGGGGCGGGCGCCGACTCGGCCGCCGCGGACGCCCTGCACACCGTTGTCGCCGGCCGCAAACTGATGGCCTGGGGTTTCTCCGAACCCGGCACCGGTGGCAACATCCTCAACCCGCACCTGCGCGCCACCCCCGACAACGGCGGATTCAGCCTGGCCGGCACCAAGGCCTTCTGCACCGGTGCCGGGCACGTCGACTACTACCTCATCAACACCCACTCCGGCGAGGCCGAGTTCCGCAAGAGCCAGTCGATGTTCCTGCTACCCGCCGGCACCGACGGACTCACCGTCAAGGAGACCTGGGACGCGATGGGCATGCGCGCCAACTGCGCCAACACCGTGATCCTGGACTGCCGCGTGCCGGACCGCGACTGCGTCGGCGGCCACGGCGGCGGCATGCCGCTGCTCGCCCACGCGCTGCCCGCTCTGGTCCTCGGCCTGGCCGCGGCCTCCCTCGGGGTGGCCCGCGCCGCGAACGCCTTCGCCACCGCCCACGTCACCCGTCGCGTGCACGCCAACACCGGCGCGAACCTGGCCGCCTACCAGGGCGTGCGGTTCCAGATCGCCGAGATGGCCACCACCGCGCACACCGCCTACCTGTCGCTGTTGCACGCCGCGGTCACCGCCGACACCGACCCGCTTGAGGCGCTGCCGGCGATGAACATGGCCAAGTACGTGTGCAACACCGCCGCCATCACCATCGCCGACGCCGCCATGCAGGTCACCGGCGGCCACGGTTTCCTGCGCTCCAACCCGCTGGAAAGGCACTACCGCGACGCCCGCGCGGGCGCCGTCATGGGCGCGAACCTCGGGGTGCTGCGCGACATGATCGGCAAGGCGGCCCTCGGCCTGGATCCCCGCGATGGCTGACGACCGACAACCGTGGCAGTTGAAGATCGACAAGGAGGCACCGTCCATGACCGAGCCCGCCACCGCCGTCCCCGTGCCCGAGCCCGATGACGTCCTGACCGGGCTGCGCGACGCGCTCACCGACGTTCTGGACGCCGACGACCTCGCCAAGATCGATGTCGGGGCCGTCGACGCCCGCACTCCGCTGCTCAGCCTGCCCGTCGACTCGCTCGCGCTGATGGAGTTGATGACCCGCATCGAGGACCGCTTCCGGGTCTACATCCCCGAGGACCGCGCGTACGCGTTCACGACCGTCGGGGAGGTCGTCGACTACGTTCGCGACAAGGCCGCCGCCAAGGCCGCCCGGAAGCAGGGTTGAGCGTGCCCGCCGTCGTCGCGGTGGACGCCGTCGACTACCGGCACGTCGCCGCCACCACCGATGCCCCGATCACCTTCTTCGACTCCCGCGGGCCGATCGAGGAGCTGCCCCGTGCCGCCGCGGTCGCCGACGCCCGCGCCGTCGCCGCCGGCCTGGCCCACCATCGCCTCGATCGCCACGACCGTGTCGTGCTGCTGCTGCCCACCGGCTCTGACTACTACGGGGCTCTGCTCGGCTGCCTGCTGGCCGGGGTGGCGCCCTGCACCGTCGCCACCCCGGCCACACCGCACGACGCGGCCTCCGCCGGCGTCCGGCACCTGCACGCGGCCGTCGCCGCCGTGCGTCCCGCCGCCGTCATCGTCGGCGATGCGCGCCTGGCCGACGCCGTGCCCGCCGGCGTGCCCGCGCTCACCGTCGCCGAACTGCGTGCCCATGGCACGGTCGCGACCGCTGACCTCGGCGTGGCCGGCCCACAGGACGTCCACCACGTTCAGCTCACCTCCGGCTCCACCTCGTCGCCCAAGGCGGTGGTGCTCACCCACGCCAACGTCGCCGCGAACCTCGCCGCCCTCGACGCTTCCACCCGAGCGACGGAACCGGACGAGGCGCTGTTCACGTGGCTGCCGCTCTACCACGACATGGGTCTCGTGCAGGTCTTGTTCACGCTGACCCGCGGGGTGCGCCTGGACCTGATGTCGCCGCTCGCGTTCGTGCGCGACCCGCTGTCCTGGCTGCGGCACATGAGCGCCCGCCGGAGCACGCTCACGGCGGCCCCGCCGTTCGCCTACCGTGCCGCGGCCGACCGCTACACCGCCCGACCTGACCCCTCGATCGACCTGTCCGCCCTCCGGCAGGCCTATGTCGGCGCCGAACCCATTCCCGTCGACGTCCTGACCCGTTTCCGCGACACCTTCGAGGTCCGGGGCCTCGCCGATGAGGTCCTGGTGCCCTGCTACGGCATGGCCGAGACCGTGCTGGCCACCGCCCTGGCCACCGAGTGCCGGCCGCGTACCGGCACCTCCTTCGGCCGTGTCCGGTGGCGCCGCTTCGACCGCGTGTCGCTCGACGAACACCGTGTCGCGGCGCCGGCCGTCCCCGGACGACCGGCCCGCAGCATCGTCTCCTGCGGGGTCGCCACCGCCGGTCTGACCGTGCGCATCTGCGACGAGACCGGCGCCGAACTGGCCGAGGGGCAGGTCGGTGCCGTCCGTGTCATGGGCAGCTCGGTCATGGCCGGCTACCTCACCGACGGTGGGCTCGACGCGCCGCCCGAGGGCTGGCACGACACCGGCGACCTCGGGGTGCGCTACGACGGGCAGCTCTACATCGTCGGGCGCACCAAGGAGATGCTCATCGTCCGCGGTCGCAACCTGCCGCCGTACGACATCGAGGACGTCATCGAGCAACACCCCGACGCGCACGCTGCGGCGGTGTTCTCGCATCCGGCCGACGGCAAGGCCACCGAGCCCGTCGTCGCCGTGGTGGAAACCCGCGCCCCGGAGGCCGACCGGCCGGACCTGCGGGCCGCGATCAGCACCCGCGTGCGGGAGGTCTTCGGCGTGTCCCTGTCCGACGTGGTGTTCGTCGGCCGCGGCGGCATCCCCCGCACCAGCAGCGGCAAGCGGCGGCGTGCCCCGTTGCGCAACGACTACCTGGCCGGGCGCCTGTCCTGCGGGACGGGGTAGACGCCGAGGTCCGGGCCCTGATCGACGGGGCGAACCGCTTCGGGGTCGCGGCGGACGAGGGCTGCGGGTGGCTGCCGCTGCGGTCAGGCCGTACCGTCTGCTGGTGAAGTTCGGCAGACGTCGGTCCGATGCCCGTACCCTCGTGGCCCAGACCGTGCTGATGGTAGAGCAGTCCGCGTTCCGGTTCCGGTCACCCGACATGTTCGGCTCTGCCGGTTACCATGTGCGCGTCTTCCGGCCCACCGTGGAACGGCCGATCCTCATCGTCGGCGATCTCGGCAACCACCCCGCGGCCTCGGTCACCAACCGCTTCGACGAAGTGGGTGCCATCGTCACCGAGTCGCTGTTCGGCATCCCGGGCGTGGCGGCCGAAGCGCTGCGTGAGGTGGGTCGGTGGATTCTGTACTACCCCGATGGTGCCTTCGGGCCGTCCATGATGGAGGACTTCACCGAGACCTGGTTCGAGCAGGGCCGGAGCCCGCAACATCCGGTGCTGCGATCCAACCACCTGAGCCGGGATGAGGTCGAGGAGTCGGTGGGCGGGCCGGTCCGGGCGTGGCGGGCGCGGCAGTACCACCCGGACCGGTTGGCCGCGCGGGGCATCACCGTCCGGCGGATCACCGCTTGACGCCGGGGCCGGCTCGGCGTTCCCGGCTCACGACGGCGTGTCTTCCACCATGATCCCGCGGACGGCCGCCACGACGTCCGCCCGCGCCGGCGGGCGTCCCCGTATCGCTCCCGGAGACCGGGCACAAGGGTAATTCGACACCATAATTGTCCTTGAAAATACCCGACAGTGAATTTTCGGAAAGATGCGGGGAAGAGTCGAAGCGTGACGTCCATCCGTCATTTGCGAGTCTTCGGGCGAGATCCGCTTCCGGTGATGCGGGCCGCCGTCGACCAGCGGCGGCATCTGCCGGCCTCGCCGCGTTGAAAGGTTCATTGGTGAATGGATCGGAAACTCGCGACGGTTCGTAGGTTTATCGATATCGAAGCAGGGGTAGTCGGCATCCGCGGTGGATCCCAAGCGCGTCGAGATCCACGTTGGACGGTTTGTCGCGCTACGAGTATCGGCGCATAAGCCGAGCATGGCGCAATCTATGACCAATGTAGACAATTCCGGGTGGGCGATCGGCGGTGTCGGCCGGGTCCATGACGTTCGTGATTGTTAACGGCGGATTACCTGCCCGGTCGAGAATTTGCTAGTCAGGCGGTTGTTTCGGGCCGTGCAATAAGATTTCCGGATCATGGCGGCGTTGCGTCTATCACCAACGTGAATGTCGTGTCAATTAGATCGACGGTCAACCTGAAGACATTTATGGCGGCTCATGGAATCCTTAAATCCTGTTTAGACTCGCCGTCGGCCCGCGTCCTCACGGACCCTGCGCCATGCCGCGCATTCATCCCGTCATCCTCTGCCGTGGAGGTTGTTGCCCGATGGCTTCTGCTCGTCCCGCGCGCCGCCGAACCGTACGCACCGCCCTCGCCGGATTCGCCGCCGCCGCCCTCGTCGCGGCGCTGCCGGCGCCCGCGAACGCTCAGGCCCGGCCATCCGCCGGCGTCGCGCCGCAGGTGCCCGGTTACGGCCAGGTCGCCCCGTCCCGCGCGTCCGTCCCGGCGGCGCTGCCGCGCCGTACCGGAAAGGTCGCGGCCACCGCGGCGAAGAATCCGGCGACGGCGGCCGCACCTCAGGTGGCCGCCGACGCCAACGACCGCGTCGCGTTGCGCACCCTGGTCGTCGCCACCGACACCGACGACTTCGGCGTGCCCACGCTGATCGCGACCCTCGACCGGCTGGGCGCCGCCTACGACGTGCTCTACGACGCCACCACCACGATCACCACGGACACGCTGGTGCGCGCCGACGGCGTCGGCAAGTACAACGCGATCCTGCTCACCAACAGCATGCAGGTGTATGCCTCCGGCGGCACCTACCTCAACGGCCTGGACAGCTCGGAGTGGAACATCCTCTGGGCGTACGAGCGCAACTTCGGCGTCCGGCAGGCCGCGCTCTACACCAGCTACGGCACGTGGCCCGAGGATTACTGCCTCCGCTCGGCCGGCGAGACATCGGTGGGCGACACCCCGCTGAACGTTTCGCTGACCTCGGCCGGGGCGGGCGTGTTCGACTACCTGAAGGCGAGCGCCACCATCCCGGTGCAGCAGTCCTATGTCTACAAGACCACCATCGCCACCGGATGCAGCGCCGAGGCCACGCTGACCGACGGCACCGACGTGCTCGGCGTGCGGACCACCTCCACCGACGGGCGGGAGCGGCTCGCGCTGACCTTCACCTCCAACCAGTACCTGATCCAGTCCGACCTGCTCGTGTACGGGCTGATCCGGTGGGCCACCAAGGGCCTCTTCCTGGGCGAACAGCGCCACTTCCTGAACGTCGACATCGACGACTGGTTCAACACCTCGGACCACTACTACGCCGACGGCCACGTCGAATACAACCCCGGCTGGCAGGTCACCGCCCATGACATGGTCAACCTCGACAACCAGCAGTCCGCGTTGCGTTCGGCGTATCCACAGGCCGGCGGCTTCACGCTGAACCTGGCGTACAACGGTGCCGACATCGACCCGTTCGCCGGCGACACCTGCAGCCCGAACGGCGACGCCACCGAACTCACCGCAACGACGAAGTGCCTTGCGACGCACTTCCGGTGGCTCAACCACACGCTGAACCACCCGGAGCTCAACACCACCGACTACGCCACGACGTACGCCGAGATCCACGACAACACCACCGCGGGGGAGTCGATCGGTCTCACCCCGCCGTCCGACGTGCTGAAGACGCCGGAGTACTCGGGCCTGGGCGTCTACACCGACGACCCGGACTGTGACACCTGCACGCCGGTCGACCACGGGCTGGCCGGGTCCAACCCCGCCCTGCTGCAGGCCGCCGACGACCTGGGTATCAAATACCTGCACGGCAACATGTCGTTCGCCAGCCACGTGCCGGCGCACTACAACACCAACATCGTGCACCCGCTGGAGCCGAGTGTCTCGGTGGTGCCGGACTGGCCGACCAACATCGCCTACTTCGTCACCACACCGGACGAGGAGACCTCGTTCTACAACTCCTTCTACGGCCCGAACGGCAAATTCCCGTACTGGCCGACGGATCGCACCTACCCGCAGATCATCGACTACGAGGCCGGCATCGGCCTGCAGCACGTGGCCCAGGGCTCGGTCAACACGCACACCTTCCACATCGCCAACACCAACGACTACGGCTCGGGCGAAACGCTGCTCACCGACTGGGTGACCGCGGTGGTGGACAAATACACGTCCGCCTACGCCACACCGCTGCTCAACCTGGCCTGGTCCGACCTGGGGGCCTACACCGCCGAGCGGGACGCCCACTTCGCCCAGCTCGACGCGGGCGTCGACGCGGTGTACGACCGGTCCGCCGGCACGGTCACGGTGACCTCGCCGCTGACCGGGACCGCGGAGATCGGCGGCGTGCAGACGGCCACGTCTCGCACGTACGGCAGCGATGTCACGGCGCCGGTGGCGCTGACGGCGGACACGGCGGTGACGCTGACCGCGGCTCCGCGGCTCTGACCGGCGACGGGCGAAGGCGGCTCTCGTGCGCGTGGCACTGGTGTCCGAGGGGACCTACCCCTATGCGATGGGTGGCGTGAGCATCTGGTGCGAGCAGCTCATCCGTGGCATCCCCGACTACCGCTGGGAGGTCGTCGCGCTCACCGTCGACGGCACCGAGCAGCCCGTCTTCGCCCCACCGGCCAATCTGGACCGGACCCACGCAATTCCGCTCTGGGGCCGGTCCGCCGGCCGTGCCCGGCTGGGAGGCTCCCGGCCGGGCGCGGCCTTCACCGAGAGCTATGAGGTCTTCCTGCGGGCCCTGATCACGCCGCTCGACGCCGCCGGGTCGGACCGGGCAGCGGTCAACCGCAGCCTCTTCCTGCTGTCGCTGCGTGGCCTGTACGAGTACGCGGCGTCCGGTGGCGATCTCAGCGCCGCGCTGCTGTCCAACGAGACGGTCGCCATGACCCTGTCCGCCTGGCGCGAGCTGCGTGTCGACGAGACCGGGCCGGCACCCACGGTGGCCGACGCCATCCAAGCCGGCTGGCTGATCGAGCACATGCTGCGGCCGTTGAGCGCGCCGGTCGTCGAGGCCGACATCGTGCACTGCTCGATGAACGGTCTCGCCACGCTGCCCGCCATGGCCGCGAAGTGGCGGCACGGCACCCCGCTGGTGATGAGCGAGCACGGCATCTACCTGCGCGAGCGCTACATCTCGTACCTGAACGAGGACGCGTCGCACGCGGTGCGGGTGCTGGCCCTGAGCTTCTTCCGGTCGCTGGCCGGCGCGGCCTACCTGGTCACCGACGTGCTGGCCCCGCACTCGGCGTACAACCGGCGGTGGCAACTGCACAACGGCGCCGACCCGGAACGGATGTGGACCATGTACAACGGGGTGGAACCGGCCGATTTCCCGGCGGCCACCTCGGAGCCGGACGTGCCGACCATCTCCTTCATGGGCCGCATCGACCCCCTCAAGGACCTGCACACCCTGATCCGGGCGTTCGCCGAAGTGCGGCGGCGAATGCCTACGGTCCGGCTGCGGATCTTCGGCGGCACGCCGGCCGCCAACCAGATCTACCACCAGTCCTGCGAGCGGCTCATCGACGAACTCGGGCTCGCCGGGGCCGCGGTGCTGGAGGGGCGGGTGGGCAACGCCGTCGACGCCTACCACGCGGGCAGCGTCGTCGCGCTCACCAGCATCTCCGAAGGCTTCCCCTACACGGTGGTGGAAGCGATGGCCTGCGGTCGGCCGACGGTCTGCACGAATGTGGGCGGCGTCGCCGAAGCGGTCGGGGACACCGGGATCGTGGTGTCGCCCCGTGACCACGTCGCGGTGGCCGAGGCGTGCGTGCGGCTGCTGCGCGACGACGAACTCCGGCACCGGCTCGGCGCGGCGGCCCGCGCCCGGGTCCTGGAACACTTCACGCTCAGCCAGTCGCTGCAGATGTACCGCAACGTCTACGAGAGCCTGGCCGTGCCGCTGCAGCCGTCCGCGCCGCCGCGCCACCTGCGCACCGCCGCCCGGGGCCGCGCCGTGCCCCGGCAACGGAGCGCCCCGGACCCCGCCTGGCCGGTCGGCAACACGGACGGCGCACGATGACCGAGGAGCAGACCCACCGGCTGGACGTCGGCGAACGCACCGTGCTTCTGCGACCGGCCACCGAGGCCGAAGCGTCCACCCAGGTGGTCCGCGTGCCGCAGCGGGAGGAGTCCGCGCAGGCCGCGGGGGAGGGCGACGCGGCCGAACGTACCCAGGTGGTGGAGCCGCCATCGCAGCCGCCGGAGCACACCGTCGTGCTGCCGCGCATCTCCACCGACCCGCTGGACGAACTCGTCGACCGGATCCGCCCGAGGCTGGCCCGTGCGGTGGACGCCCTGCAGGTGGCCGCCGCGCTCGAAGCGGACGGTTTCACCGACCGCATCGCCCGGGTCGAGTACGGATTCCCCGACGTGTTCGCGCTGGCCGCCGAGGTCTTCGATCGCCTCGGCCCGTCCACCGACACGATCGTCGAACCACTGGCCGCCGGACACCACCGGCGCGACACGCTGCGGCTGATCGCGCACGGCCCGCTGTACGCGTTGCCCGCCGCCGTCTTCCCGGCCCTGCTCGGGATGCTCGGCCAGCGTTCGGTGGTGCTGGCCCTGGTCGTCGCCAGCGGGCTCGGCTGGATGGTGGCCGGCACGGTGGCGTACGGCGCCTATCGGCTGCTCGGCGCATACCGGCCCGGCGCCGCCGCCCGGGTGCTGTGCGTCGCCGCCCTGCTCGCCCCGCCGCTCGGCGCGGGCGCCGGATACGCGGTGCTCGGGATGGCCGGCGGGGATGGTGGCCTGGTGGTGCTCGCGGCCGGCCAGCTCGCCTACCAGATGGCCGCCACCGTGCTGATGTTCTACCGCCGGGAGGCGATCCAGGCGGCCCTGATGACGCCCGCGGTGCTGGCCGGCGGCGCCTACCTGATGGCCGGCGCCGCGTGGCGCCCGGTCGCGCTGACCGCCGCGGTGGCCGGCGTGACCGCGTGCTATCTGGCCGCGCTGTGGACGACCCGCGGCCACCGGGCTGGCGTCGAACCGTCCGCGCGCCCGCCGCTGCCGGGCCTGTTCGGCGTCACCTGCTACGGCCTGTGCTCGGCGGCTCTGCTGCTGCACGCCGAAGGGCCGTACCTGCTCGGCCGCCTCGACGTGGCGGTGGCGGTGGCGCCACTGATCGCCGCGATGGGCGTCGTGGAGTGGCGCGCCGAGCGATTCCGCGGCGCGGCGGTCCGGCTCACCCGGCACAGCCACAACCCGCACGACTTCGGCCGCCGCATGTGGCGGCTGGTGGCCCGCGAGACGGTCGCCTGCCTCGCCGCACCCGCGCTGCTGGGCCTGGTGCTACTGGCCGTGCTGGACGGCATCGGCCGGCTGAGCGCGACGGTCGCGCTGATGACCGCCGCGCACGTCGCGCTCGGCGGCGCCTACTACTCCGCGTTCGTGCTGGCCGGTTTCGAGCGGTTCGGCCGGCTCTGCGCGGCGATCCTGGTGGCCCTGGCGGTGCACCTCGGGATCGGCGGCTGGCTCGGCGCCGCGCCGCTGCTGGGCCAGACCGACGCTCCGCGCACCGACGCGGCGCTCTACCTCGGCAGCACCCTCGGGCTGCTGGGGCTGTTCCTGATCAGCCTGGCCCCGATCCTCGGCCAGGTGCGGCACTACCGATAGATCGCCACTGGAGGGGGAGGCAGATCTGCAATGCACGCGGTGATACTCGCCGGCGGCAAGGGCGTGCGGCTGCGGCCGTACACGACCACGCTGCCCAAGCCGCTGATGCCCATCGGCGACAAACACGCGATCCTCGAGATCGTCCTGGACCAGCTCGCCGCCCGCGGATTCACCTCGGTGACGCTGGCGATCAACCACCTCGGCCCGCTCATCAAGGCGTTCGTCGGCGACGGCGCGCGCTGGGGCCTGCGGGTGGACTACGTCGAGGAGGACCGTCCCCTCTCGACCGTGGGCCCGCTGTTCGCCATCAAGGACGCGCTGCCGGACGAGTTCCTGGTGATGAACGGCGACGTGCTGACCGATCTGGACTACGCCGACCTGCTGCATCAGCACGCCCTCACGGGGAGCGCGCTGACCGTGGCGATCGCCGAGCGTACGCACCACATCGAGTTCGGCGTGCTCGACGTGGAAGCGTCGCGCATCGTCGGGTTCCGGGAGAAGCCCGACCTGTGTTATCAGGTGAGCATGGGCGTGTATGGGATGTCCCGCCGGACGCTGTCGCCCTACCCGGTCGGCCGCCCGTTCGGGTTCGACCAGCTCGTGCTGGATCTGCTGGCCCGCGGCGAGCACCCGGCCACCTACCCGTTCACCGGATTCTGGCTCGACATCGGCCGTCCGGAAGACTACGACGAGGCCAACCGTAGCTTCGCCGAGATCGGTCCGAGGCTGCTGCGACTGCGCGAAGGCGAGCCGGTATGACCGGCGGGGGAGCGGCGAAACGGGTTCTGCTGTTCGGATCCTCCGGCTTCATCGGCGGCCGGGTCCGGTCGGCGCTGGCCGGCGCCGACGGCATCGGTGAGGTGGTCTGCCCCGGCCGCGACCGGCACGACCTGATCGGCGGTGACGCTGCCGGGCTCACCGCGCTGGTCCGCGAGGTGGCGCCGGACGCCGTGGTTAGCTGCGTGGGCGCACTCGTCGGCACCGACCAGGAGCTGCTGCGGGCCAACGCGCTGGTGGCCGCGAAGCTGCTGGAGGCGGTGACCGCAGCGGCGCCGGCGGCACGGCTGGTGCGGCTCGGCTCGGCCGGCGAGTACGGCGTCGTGCCGCACGGCCGTTCGGTGGCCGAGGACGACCGCACCGAGCCGGTGGGTGCCTACGGCGTCAGTCATCTGGCCGGCACCCGGCTGTTCCGGCTGGCCGGCGAGACGGGGCGGGCGGACGCGGTGAGCGTGCGGGTGTTCAACCCGATCGGCGCCGGTCAGCCCGCGGAGAACGTGCTGGGACGCGCGGCCCTGCGGCTGCGGGAGGCGCTCGCCGCCGGTGCGGCGGAGATCACCCTGGGACCACTCGGCGCGTACCGCGACTTCGTCGACGTGCGCGATGTCGCCACGCTGCTGTGCGCCGTGGTGCGGGCCCCGCGGCTGGCCGGCCGCGTCTACAACGCCGGCAGCGGCCGGGCGGTCACCGTGCGCGAGGCGGTCGGCCTGCTCGCCGCGCAGGCGGGCTGGAGCGGCACGATTCGCGAGGCGGGCGCCGGCCCGGGGCGGTCCGCCGCGGTGGACTGGATCCAGGCCGACATCCGCCGCGCCGCAGCCGACCTGGGCTGGGCGCCGGAGCACGACCTGAGCGCGTCGATCAAGAGCATCTGGGCCGCCGGAAGCGCGGAGTAGGCGGCATGGTGAGGCGGGTGTCGTCGACGACGCTGTGGACGGTCCTCGCAGGCGTGGTGATCGCCGCGGTCGCCCTCACCGTCGTCCGTTCCGGCGACCCGCAGCACCCCGGCGACGCCCGCACCTCCGGTCACACACGGCCGTCCGCCTCGGCGGGCGACCCGCTCGGCATCGACCCGCTGGACATCCGCAACTGGGCCTACCAGCTACAGGACTACCCGAGCGGCCGGCTCGACCACCTGGCCGCGGGCCCCTACCAGCTCGTCGTGATCGACCTGGCCCGCGACGCCGGAGCCGACTACTTCACCCCGGCCCAGATCGCCCGGGTACGCGCCACCGGCAAGCGGGTGCTGGCGTACTTCGAGATCGGCAGCATCGAGAACTTCCGCCCGGAATATCCGGCGCTGCGGCGCCACGCACCCGGCCTGATCGCCAACCAGTGGTCCGAATGGCCCGGGGAGTACTTCGTCCGCTACTGGGAGGAGCGCTGGTGGTCGGACGTCGTGCGGCCCCGCGTCGACCGGGCGCTGCGGACCGGCTTCGACGGCGTCTACCTGGACACCCCCTTGGCGTACGAGCAGATCGACCTCGACGAGACGCACGGCCGCGACCGGGCCGCGCTGGCCCGGGACATGTCCCGGCTGATCGTGCGGATCAGCCGGTACGCCAAGACCCGCCGTCCCGGTTTTCTCGTCGTGCCGCAGAACTCGCCCGAGCTGCGGCACCAACCCGGCTATCCGCAGGCGATCGACGGCATCGGCATGGAGGAGCTCTTCTTCGAGGCCACCGACGAGCGCTGCACGCAGGACTACTGCGCCGAGAACCTCGCCGACGCGCGGGCGCTGCGCCGCGCCGGCAAGTTCGTGCTCGGCGTCGACTACGCCACCCGGCCCGCCGACGTACGCGCCGCCTGCGCCGGTTACCGGGCGGAACACTTCGCCGGCACGGTCACCGTGCTGGACCTGGACCGGACCAGTCCGCCGTGTCCGTGACGCGGCAACCACAGAATCGGAGGAACATCCATGCCTAGGACGATCGGGGTGGTCGGGCTCGGCTACGTCGGCCTGACGCTGACCGCGGCGCTGGCCGACAAGGGATTCGTCGTGCACGGCGCCGATGTGCAGCGTTCGGTGCTCGACACGCTGTCCCGCGGCCGCTCGCACATCTTCGAGCCGGGCGTCGAGGAGATCTTCGCGGCCCGTGTCGGCACCGGCATCCACGTCGCCGACGAACTGCCCCGCGACACCGTCGAGGTCGCCGTCATCTGCGTGTCCACGCCGGTCGACGAGGCCACCCACCGGCCCAACCTGGCCAACCTCGCCGCTGCGGCGAGGGCGGTCACCGCGACCTGCCGGCCCGGCACGCTGGTCGTGGTGCGCAGCACGGTCCCGGTCGGTACGAGCCGCCGGGTGGTGCTGCCGGAACTGCGCGCGGCCTGGGGCGACGACGTGCGGCTGGTGATGGCTCCCGAACGCACCATTCAGGGCCAGGCGCTGCGCGAACTGGTCGAGCTTCCGCAGGTGGTGGGCGGCCTGGACGAGGCGAGCCGGCGGGCCGGCGCCGAGTTCTTCGCCGGGCTGGCGCAGACCGTCGTCGAGGTCGCCGACCTGGAGACCGCCGAACTCGTGAAGCTCTCCAACAACTGCCACACCGACCTGATCTACTCGTTCGGCAACGAGATCGCGATGATCGCCGAGCAGCACGGCCTCGACCCGCTCGAAGTGATCCGGGCGGCGAACGTCGGGTACCCGCGCCCCGACCTGTCCAAGCCGGGCTATGTGGGTGGCGGCTGCCTGTCCAAGGACCCGTACATCATGCTGGACAGCTCCGGCGAGTACCGGCCGTACCTGGTGGGGCGGGCCCGCGAGCTCAACGAGTTCCTGCCGGCGCACGTCGCCGAGACCGTGGTGCGGCTGATGCGCGAGGCTCGCGGCGAGATCCGCGGCGCCCGGCTCGCGGTGCTCGGATGGGCGTACAAGGGATGGCCGCCGACCGACGACATGCGCGGCACCCCGATCGCGACGATGATGCCGATCTTCTCGGCCGCCGGGATCACCGTGACCGGGCACGACCCGATGGTCAGCGGCGACGTCGTCCGGCAGTACGGCGGCGAGCCGGTCAGCTTGGACAAGGCGTTCACCGACAGCGACGCCGTCCTGGTGATCAACGACCATCCGGACTACCGCGCCATCCAGATCGCCGAGATGCTCCCGGCCGGTGAGCCGCGACCCGTGCTGATCTACGACTCGTGGCGCGTGCTCGACGAGGCGGCCGTCACCCACGCCGGGGTCCGCTACGCGGCGCTGGGCTACCTGCCGAAGGTGGCTGCGGCATGAGGGCGCTGCTGCTCGGCGGCGCCGGCTTCATCGGGCTGCACCTGGCCCGCCGCCTGACCGCCGACGGTTTCGACGTGACCATCGTGGACGACTTCTCCCGCGGCCGGCGGGACACCGACCTGGACGCGCTGCGCGCTCACCGCAACGTCCGGATCATCCAGGCGGACCTCACCGACCCCGCCGCGTACGCCGGACTGCCGCACGGCTGGGACCAGATCTATGTGCTCGCCGCGGTCGTGGGCGTGCGCAACGTGGAGAAGGACCCGGCCCGCGTGGTGCGGGTCAACACGCTCGTGGCCATGCACACCCTCGACTGGGTGGCGCCGGGCGAGCGGGTGTTCTTCGCCTCCACCAGTGAGGTCTACGCCGGCGGCGTCGACGCGGGCGTGGTGCCGGTGCCCACCCCCGAGACCGTCCCCACGATGATCTCCGACATCACGGCGCCCCGGTTCGCGTACGCGGCGAGCAAGCTCCTCGGCGAGGCCGCCTTCCTGCACACCGCCCGCGCCCTCGGCTTCACGGCCGTGCTGGGCAGGTTCCACAACGTGTACGGCCCACGGATGGGCGCCGACCACGTCATCCCCGAGATGTCGCTGCGCGCCCGCGCGGGCGAGGACCCGTTCCGCGTGCCGGGCGCCGACCAGCACCGCGCGTTCTGCCACGTCGACGACGCGGTGGAGGCGATGGTGCGGCTCATGACGACGCCGGAAGCGTCCGGGCGGATCGTGCACATCGGCAACGACCGGGAGGAGACCAACATCGCCGACCTGGCGCGGCTGGTGCTTGCCGTGGCGGGCTCACCCGCGTCCCTCGACGCCTCGCCCGCGCCACGCGGATCGGTGCACCGCCGCTGCCCCGACCTCAGCCTGTTGCGCGACCTGACCGGATACGAGCCGAAGGTGTCGCTGGAGGACGGGGTGCGCTCCACGTACGCCTGGTACGCCGAGAACGGGAGGCCGTCGTGACCGAGACCCCGAACGCCAAACCACCGATCTGCTTCTACTACGGCAACGGGCGGCTGGTCGACCTGGCCGCGTACCCGCGCGTCGTGCTGCAACCCTCGTTCTACACCGGCGCGGAACTGAAATACCTGACCGGCGAGGGCGTCGAGACGCTCGCCTACCTCTCGCTGTCGGAGGATCAGGGCCCGCCGGCGCCGTGGCAGCGCCAGGAGAAGAACCCGGACTGGGGCGGCGCCTTCGTCCACGTGGGACACCCGGAGTGGGTGGAGCATGTGGTCGGGCAGGCACGCGCCGCCATGGACGCCGGATTCGACGGCCTCTTCCTGGACACGCTCAACGTGGAGCTGACATTCCCCGAGGATGTACCGCACCTGCTGACCTTGGTGGCCGCGGTGCGCGCGGTGGCCGGCGACGGCTACGTGCTGGCGAACCGCGGTTTCGGCATGCTGCCCCGGCTCGCCGAACTGGTCGACGGGGTGGTCTTCGAATCGTTCTCGGCCCGCTGGACCGATGAGGGGTACGCGCCCTGGCCGCCCGACGTGCTGGAGTTCCACGCGCAGATCGCCGAGCAGTTGCTGCAACTGGAACTGGACCTGTACGCCCTGGACTACGCGGACACCCCGGGCCTGACCGACTTCGCGATCCGGCGGGCCCGGCAGTTCGGCATGCAGTGCGTGGTCAGCGACCGGGCGCTGTCGCGGGTGTGAGCGCGTTGCCGAACGCCGTCGGCGGGTCGAGGTCAGCGCGGCGCCAGCCCTTCCTGAATGAGAGACATGTACGTCACGGTCGTGTCCCGGCCGCTGTCGGCTTCGGACTCCGGCGGCTCGGGGTCCGGGCGGCCCAGCAGAGTCGTCCGCGAGTACACCTCGGGAACCTCGTCGCGCATTTGCTCCAGCCGGTCGATGACGCGGTGGCGAAAGGCGGTCCGGCCGCGCCAGAGCGCACTGCCCTTGGTGCTGCTCTCCGCCCAGTCGACCTGGCGCATCTTGCTCAGGTCGAGGTGCGCGTATTCGTCCTGGAACAACTGGGTGTCCGGGTACGGCATGTAGAAGTTGTGCGACTGGTGGTGATGGGGGAGCGACTTCAGCCGGTCGCACATCCGGAGCGTCTCTTCGCTCTCCTCCTCCGTCTCGGTCGGCAGGTCGTGCATGAAACTCGTCCATTGTTCGATGCCGGCCTCGCTCAGCAACGCGCAGGCGTCGTAGGTGTCCTGGGTGGTCGACGCCTTGTTGAGGTAGGTGAGCACGCGGTCGGAACCGGTTTCGACGCCGATGAAGACGCGCCTCCACCCGATCTCGGAAAGGTGCCGGATCGGCATCCGCTTGGCGATCATCACGACGTCGCGGGCACGCATGCAGCCCATGAAAGTCACGTCGGCGGGCCGCTTGCGTAACTCCTCGACGAACGTCACCACCCGTCGCGGGTCGCTGGAGAAGTTGGGATCCGTGAAGTTGATCTGGCTCGGCCGGTAACGGCGGACCAGGCTGTGGATCTCGGTCACCATGCGCTCGGGGTCGAGCGCGCGCCACCGGCGGCCACTGTTGACCGGCTCGGAGCAGTACCCGCACGCGTACGGGCAGCCGTAGCTCGAGCTGTACAGAATGACCCGCTCGTCGCCTTCGTAGTACAGCTCCGGGTTCAGCAGCGAGTAGTCGTACGGCGGCAGCTCGTTCATGTCGGGTATCCGGCTGGCCGGAGTCAGCCTCAGCCCGATCTTCCCGTCGTTGACCGAGCCGTACGCGATATTCGGTATGTCCCGCAGCTCGTCCTGCATCCCGGGGTCACCGGAGCGGTAGCGCTCGAAGACCCGGGCGAGGGCGAGCGCCGCGACCTCACCGGGCCCTCGGGTGACCGCATCGGCCAGTCCTTCCTGCACGATGCCGCTGTAACGCAATGTGGCGTGGTAGCCGCCCCACACCACGGGAATCGTCGGATCGACGGCCTTCGTGATTTCGATGGCATCGAGCGCGTTGTAGATGCTCGGCCCGGTCAGGCAACTGACACCCAGAAAGACCGGGCGCCTCGCGGCGAGATCGGCCAGCCGCTCCTTCCAGTCCGGATGCACCTGCGGGTCCAGCAGGACAGGGTCATAGCCGTGGTGTTTCAGGTAGCTCCCGATGGTGAGGATCGAGAGGGGCATCCACCGGGCGCCGTCCTCCATGGTGATCCCGTCGACCCCGTCGAGAAGAACAATGAGCTTCGACACCGTCTACTCCTAGATCAGCGCGCGTTGTGGTGACCATTCGTGCCGGAGGCGTCCCTCATGGACTTCGCTCCGCCCTGGCGGCGGAGTTCGGCCGCAACTGCCGAGCCGATCCTCTTCGAGATCACTTGACCTCTGGGATCCTCGACGAACAGACACGGACTGCCCGACCGGGCCAAGGGTTCGCAGGATTCGCAGCAGCGGCGCACGTCCACCGACGTTGACCTCGGGGCCTCGTGCCAGCTTGGCGATCAGAACCGCCGGCGACGAATCGGTGCCGGAGTGGGGGATCATCGCGCCCGGCGGATGCGCATCGATCGCATGAACCCTTTTCAACCTGGCATCGAGCCCGTCGGCTGCGCGCCGTCGACCAGCGGCGGCATCTGCCAGCCTCGCCACGTTGAAAAGGTTCAATTCGACACCGTGGTCACCAGGGGCGATTTGTCGATCATAGGGGATCCTCTTCCGGCTGAGGTTCCGAGAACCGTGAACGATCCTGATTCCGCGGATTGAAAAGTCCGCATTCTCCGGTCGGCCGATGCATCGGACCTCAACTTTAGGATCATCGTCGGCTTCCGCCCCATGACAAATCGTCGCAAAGCCTTAGCCCGCCGTCCGCAGCGGCGCCCCGGTGATATCGGGCGGCTGGCGCCGGACGTCTCACGACCGGGCCAGCGGAAGGTCGATGCGGGAGACGCCGAGCCGGATGCCCACCTCCGTGCCCGCCGGGTAGCGCAGGGTGCGGTCGCGTTCGGTGGAGATGATGACCAGGCCGATCCGGTGGCCGCGAGCGAAGGTGAAGTCGGTGGTCTGCAGATCCCACTTCACCGTGTAGGTCTCGCCCGGCGTGATCGGTTCGGTGCGGTTGCGTCCGTGCCGGTTGCGCACGTCGACGTATCCGCGACTGACGATCTCCTGGTCGGAGGTCGCGGTGACGTAGCCGCTGCGGTTGAAGCAGCCCGGATCCTCGGGGATGCCGGGGCCGATGCAGTCCTGTCCGGGAAGTTGCTCGCGGCCCGCGTACCGGGTGGCAGCGCCGTAGTCGACCAGCAGCGCGGTCAGGTACGGCGAATCGCCGTCCATGTCGGCCCGTACGGTGATCTCCGGGGTGCCGGAGATCCGGGTGTCCGCGGTCAGCGGCGCGGTCCGGAACGCCAGCCGGTTCGGATCCTGCTCGCCCGGCGCGGAGATCAGTTGCACGTCGGTGCGCTGCGGATCGTCCACGAAGGAGACACGCCGGGAGCGCTCCGGGACCGCGGACAGCTCACCGTCCTGGGCCGGGTACCAGGTGGTGGTCCGGGCGCCGGGGATCGGCCAGGTGGGTGCGGTGCGCCACGTGTCCGGCGCCACCTCGATGTCGGCCATCGGCTGCCGCATGATGTCGTTGTCGACGCCGTACAGCCAGTGGTCGAACCAGGCGTGCAGGGTGTCCAGCCAGGCGAAGCGCCGGATCGAGAACGGGTCGGCGTGTCCGGCCTGGTGCAGCCAGATCTTGCGGGGCACGTCGCGTGCCGCGAGCAGATCCCACCACTGGCCGGCCTGGCCGGTGCGGACGTTCTCGTCGTGCAGGCCGTGCACCAGCAGCACGCTGGCCTTCACCTTGTCCACGTCGCGGGTGTAGTCGCGCTCCGCCCAGTACCGGCTGTAGTCGCCGGTTTCCCGATCCTGCGCGGCCTCCAGCCCCGCGATCACGGCGTCGCACACGTGCGGGTCGGCCCGGGTGAGCACGGCCTTGGCGAGGATGTCGGTGTCCTCGCCCTGGTATCCGCCGGGCGCGACGACGCCGCCGTTGGCCCGGTAGTAGTCGTACCAACTGGAGATGGCCGCGATCGGCACGATCGTCTCCAGGCCTTCCACGCCGGTGGCGGCGACCGCGTTGGGCAGCGTCCCGTTGTAGGAGACACCGATCATGCCGGTCTTTCCGGTGCTCCAGTCGGCGGTGGTCGGCTCCCCGTCGGCGTCCCAGCCCTTGGCCCGGCCGTTCAGCCAGTCGATCACCGCCGTCATGCCGAGCGTCTCGTTGCGGCCGCCTGAGGTGGGGCAGCCCTGCGAGCCGCCGGTGCCGAGGCTGTCGGCGAACACCACCGCGTAGCCGCGCGGGACGAAGTAGTTGTCCAGATAGCCGGAGAAGGTGACGGTCTCGGCCCGGTCCGAGCCCGGTGGCGCGGACCGCCGTGCGGTGCCGCCGCGGTCGATGTCGTCGTGATTGGGCACGTTGTTCAGCCCCGCGTAGTACGGGCTGGGCTGGAAGATCACCGGCACCCGGCGGCCGGGGTCGCGGGGCCGGATGATCCGCACCGCGACCCGGTCGCGCCGACCGTCGCCGTCGCTGTCCACCGGGGCCTGCACCCAGACCCGTTCGCGGATGGCGGCGGCGTAGTCGTACACCGGCTGGGTGGGTCCCGGTGGCTGGGTCGACGTCGGCGGCTCGGCGGCCGCGGCGGGGGAGGCGGTCAGCAGCAGGATCGCGGAACTCGCCACGGCGAGGGCGGCACGGCGAAGAGGCACGCCGACACCATATCGTCCACGGTCAATATTTTGCCGGAAGGCAGATGATCATTTCCGTGCCGGATGTGTCCTCGCCGACGGACAGGGTGCCGCCGTGGGCGACCACGATGTCACGCGCGATCGCCAGACCCAGCCCGGTGCCGCCGCCGTCGCGCGAACGGCTGTCGTCCAGGCGTACGAACCGGTCGAAGATCCGTTCCCGGTCCGCCGCCGGGATGCCGGGCCCGTCGTCGCCGACCACGATCTCCGCCCGCCCCGCATCGCCGGACAGCGAGATCGTCACGCTCGACCGGGCGTGCCTGACCGCGTTGTCCACCAGGTTGCGCAGGACCCGGTGCAGCCGATCCGGATCGCCGGTGACCCGCACCGGCCGCACCGTGCCGCGTACCGCCAGGTCGGGCCGTTCCACCGTGATCCGTTCCCGCGCCGCGTAGACGAGATCGTCCAGGTCGACGTCCGCGTCGCGGATCATCGCGTCCGGGTGGTCGACACGGGCGAGCAGCAGCAGGTCCTCGACCAGCCGGGCCATCCGGCCGCTCTCGCCGCGGATCCGCTCGACCGACCGGGCCGGTTCGCCGGGCAACCCGGTCGCGGCCAGCAGATCGGCGTTCGCGTGGATGGTCGCCAGCGGACTGCGCAGCTCGTGGCTGGCGTCGGCGACGAACCGCCGCTGGGCGGCGGCGGAGGTCTCGATCCGGTCCAGCATCGTGTTCATGGTCGTGGCGAGGGCGGCGACCTCGTCCTCGGCCACCGGGACGGGCAGCCGGGTGTGCAGGTTCCGCGCGGTGATGGTCGCGGCCTGCCGCCGCATCGCCTCCACCGGCTGCAGGCTGCGTCCGACGAAGTGGAACGTCGCTGCCGCCACGACCAGCGCCAGCACCGGCATGCCGAGCAGCATCGCGCCGAGCATCGCGCCGGTGGCGTCGTCGACGATGTCCAGCGACGCCGCCGCGAGCACCACGCGCGGCCCGTCGGGGGAGTTCACCCCCACCGCGACGATCCGATAGGCGACATCCCAGCCGGTCCGTAGCTCTTTCGTCTCCTGCTCGTGGACGCCCGGCGCGGGACGCAGCCCGCTGATCGGCTCGGTGGGTGACAGCGTCGAGGAGGCGGCCAGGACGTGACCGGAGGCGTCCAGGATCTGGACCACCGTGCGGTCCGGTCCGATGGGGGCGTCGCCGGCGCCGGCGCGGACCGCAGAGGCGATCTGGTCGGCTCGGTTGGTGGCCGCCACGGTGGCGTTGTCCCGCAGGATGATCCGCGCGGTGAGCAGCAGCGCGGCCCCGGCCAGCACCGAGGCCACGGCCACCACGGCTCCGGCGGCGAGGGCGGAGCGCACCCGCACACCCCGGCGGCGCAGTAGCCGCTCCAGCAGCGATCGCATGAGGCGACGCTAACCACCGTCCGCTGAACATGCGCTGAAAGCAGGGATTCAGCGCGTTCTCAGGTCGGCCGGGGCAGGGTTATGGGGGAGAGGAAGGCGAATCGGATGAGGATTCTCGTCGTCGAGGACGAGGCCGAGCTGGCCGCGACGATCCGAGACGGGCTGACCCGGGAGGGCTTCACCGTCGATCTGGCGTACGACGGCGTCGAGGGACAGTGGATGGGGACCGAAACCCCGTACGGCGCGTACGACGTGATCGTCCTGGACATCATGCTGCCCCGGCTCAACGGGTACGAGGTGTGCCGCAACCTGCGCAGCCGCAAGGTCTGGACGCCGGTGCTGATGCTCACCGCCAAGGATGGCGAATACGACCAGGCGGACGCGCTCGACCTGGGCGCGGACGACTACATCGTCAAGCCGTTCTCGTTCGTGGTGCTGATCGCGCGGTTGCGTGCGCTGGTGCGCCGGGGAGCGCCGGAGCGCCCGGCGGTGCTGGAGGCCGGTGACCTGACGCTGGACCCTGCCGAACGCCGCGTCGCCCGCGGCGACCGGACCATCGCGGTGACTCCCCGGGAGTTCGCGATGCTTGAGTTCCTCATGCGCAACAAGGGCCACGCGGTCACCAAGACGGCGATCATCGAGAACGTGTGGGACGCGCACTTCGACGGTGATCCGAACATCGTTGAGGTGTATGTCGGCTATCTGCGGAAGAAGATCGATCACCCGTTCGGGCAGGCGGCGATCGAGACGGTCCGCGGTGCCGGCTACCTGCTCGCCGCCGACGGGGGGCGCTCGGCGAACACCTAGCCACCACCGCGAATCCTGGTGGCGTCCGGCCGAGCACGGACCGCGATTCAGCGGATTCTCAGCCCGCCCGGAGCAGCCTTCGGCTCTGTGGCAGGAGAGGAGATCGCGATGAGCGGGAGTGACGGGCGGCGGCGCTGCGAGTCGCGGCGCAGCGTCGTCGTCTGGGATGTGGACGGCACCCTGACCCGAGGCGACAGCCTGTTGCCCTTTCTGCGGCGGGTCGTCGGCACGCGACCGCTGCTGGCCACCCTCGGGAGGGTCCTGGCGACGACGGCGGCCGGACCGGACTGGCGGACCGCGGCGAAGGCGCGGCTGCTGCAACGGACGCTCGGCGGCCGTCCGGCTACCGAGGTCGACCAGATCGCCCGGCGGCACGCCACCTACCTGCTGCGCCGGGTGCGCCCGGACTGCCTGCGTCGCTGGCAATGGCACCGGACGCAGGGCTACCGCATGGTCCTCGCCTCCGCGTCGCTGGACGTCTACCTGCGCCCTCTGGGTGACCTGCTCGGCGCCGACGACGTCGTCTGCACCCGGATGGAGCAGGTCAACGGCCGGTTCACCGGGCGCATGGCCACGCCTGACTGTCGTGGCGCCGAGAAGGTCGCCCGAGTCGAGGCCGCGCTCGGCGGCTGGCCCGCCGGGCTCGTCTGGGCGTATACCAACGGCCGCGCCGACGCCCCGCTGCGTCAGTGGGCTCAGGTGTCCATCCCGGTGTCCTCGTGGCACCTCCTGATGGAGGTCCGGTCGTGACCGCGGAGGTCACCGGGGAACGCGGCGGCTCGCGAAATCGCCCGGCGCCGGCTATTGCAGAGACTCCTATGCATAGGATAGCTTGCTGCACATGTAATAGTCTTTGTCAGTGACTGAGCGCCAACTTCCGCAGGTGACCGATGCTGAGGCGTTGCGGGCGTTGGCGCATCCCCTGCGGATGCGCATCCTCGGGTCGCTCCGCGTCGACGGGCCGGCGACCTCAGCGGTCCTGGCTCGTCGCCTCGGGACCGACTCCGGGCAGACGAGCCATCATCTGCGTCTGCTCGACCGCTACGGCTTCATCGAGGAGGCGCCCGAACTGGGCAAGGGATCCCGCGGCCGGGAGCGTTGGTGGAAGGCGACGCAATCGACCACCGTGTGGTCGAGCAACCCGGACGATCTCGGCCCCGACGGTGCGGAAGTCGTCAGCGCTCTGGACCGCACCATTCGCCAAGTATGGGAGCAGATCATTGAGTCGTACCGGGCCCAGGTGGCCCGACGTGAATGGAGTGCTGCTTGGCAGCAGGCGGCGGGCTACGGTGACGTCGTCATCCGCACCACGCCGGAGCGGCTGGCCGCGATGCGCGCCGAGCTGAAGAAGGTAGCGGAGAGTTACGACCTCGGTGACCAGGCGGTTCCGGACGCGGAATCCGTGGCGATCGTCCTGCAGGCCTATCCGTACCGCACCGACCAGTGAGGTAAACCGCCGCATGGCGCAGGCCGCCGGCCCGCCGCGCGGCACGTTTCCGGGCAGGGAAATCCTGCCACCACTCTGCCGCAATAAATCGATAAATCTCTATGTATTGAGTCCTGGGGAGGACATGCAATGTCGGATGTCACTGTGGCGCCGCCCGGTGTGCGCCGTCGGCGGCTACGCGGCCTGAGCGCCGTCGTCGCCGCCCTGTCGCTGGTCACGGGCGTGGCGATGACCGCGCTCCTGCCCGCCGACGCCGGTACGACGCCCGCTGGCGCGGTGAAGGCGCCCGCCGGTCTCGCATCGCTTCGCTGGGGTGCATGCCCGTCGGCGACCGATGACGCCCGGATGCGCTGCGCCACGGTGCGGGTTCCGCTCGACTACCGGCACCCGCAGCGGCGCGCCATCGACGTGATGATCTCCAGGATCCCGGCGGCCAAGCCGGAGCAGCGCCAAGGAGCGATCATCCTCAACGGTGGCGGTCCGGGCGCGAACCTCAACATCCCACTGGTCGCCAGCCGGCTGCCCGATCTGGCCGACAGCTACGACCTGATCGGTTTCGACCCGCGCGGCACCGGTCACAGCACCCCGATGAGCTGTGGCCGCACCCGCGACGAGCTGATCCGCGACGAAGAACTCGAACTGCTGGCCTTCCCCGCCGCGGACGGCTCGATCGGTCGCAACCTCGGGTACGCCCACCGCGTCGCCCGGCAATGCGCTGCGCACTCCGGTGACCTGCTCCCGTACCTCAACACCGCCGACATCGCCCGGGACCTGGACCGGATCCGCGTCGCCCTGGGCGAGCCCACGGTCTCGTTCTACGGCCAGTCCTGGGGCACGTACCTCGGCGCGGTGTACCGGACGTTGTTCCCGAGCACGATCGACAGAATGGTGCTGGACAGCGCCATGGACCCCGGCCGGATCGGTTACGACGAGTTCCGCGACTTCAGTGCCGGCATGCAGGACCGGTGGCCGGACCTGGCGGACGCCGCGGTGGACAACGCCGGCACCGTCGGACTCGGCACCACACCCACGCAGGTGCGCCGCAACTATCTCGCGCTGACCAGCCGGCTGGACCGCCATCCGGTGCGCCGAGACGGCACCGCGGCCCCGGTCACCGGCAACCTCATCCGGCTGCTCACCCGCCAGTACTCCCTGAACGCGAACCTGGCGGATCTGCTCGGGCTGTGGGCCGCCGCCGTCCGGCTCGACGCCGGCACCGCCACGGACGCCGACCACGCGCTCGTCGAGACGGCTGCCACCACGTTCGTCACCGCCAATCTCGCTCCGGGCGTGCCGGACGACAACTGGCTGTCCATTCCCTGGGCCGTTAGCTGCGGCGACCAGGCATGGCCCCGCGACGCTCGCACGTACGCCCGGAACACCGCCGCGGACCGCTCAGCCCATCCGCTGACCGCCGGCGCGCCGGCCAACATCACTCCCTGCGCCGCCTGGCCGGTCCGCCCCGCGGCACCCGCCACCACGGTGACCAGCACCGGCCGACGCAACGTGCTGATCCTGCAGAACCGTCGCGACCCCGCCACTCCGTTGCGCAGCGCCATGGGCATGCGCCGCGCACTCGGCACCGATGCGGCATTCGTGGACATCGACGCGGGCGGACACGGCGTCATCTCGCAACCGCAACCGAACATGTGCGCGGTCTTCACGATGCACGACTTCTTCATGGACGGCGCGCTCCCGGCCGCCGACACCACCTGCCAGTGATCTCCCGGTACGACGCGACTCCGCCCCGGCCGACGTCTGGCCGGGGCGGAGTCACGGGATCAGCAGCGGCGGGGGAGGTGCCCGGAGCGGACCAGGCAGCCCAGCGTGTCGCAGATGACCCGGGTGGAGATCAGTGACGTGATGTCCGCGTTGTCGTAGGGCGGCGAACACTCGACCACCTCGATCCCGGCCAGCGGTGCGGCATCGGCGATGATCTGGATGAACTTCAGCACCTCGCGGGGCAGGAACCCGCCCGGCTCGGGCCAGCCGGTGCCCGGCACGAACGCGGCGTCCAGGCAGTCCACATCAAACGACAGCCACACCGCCTCCGCGCCGTCCCAGGCCACGTCCAGCGCCCGCTCGGCGGCCTGCTGGATGCCCATCTCCACGCAGTCGGTCACCGTCATCACCGTGGTGCCGCGTTCCCGGCCGACCTTGACCCCCGGACGCGGCGCCTGCCATCCGCCGATCCCGATCTGCACCAGGTTCTTCGGCGGCACGTTGGGGATGTCGGTGGCGTGGAACCACGGCGTGGTGTGCATCCGCTCGTCCAGGTCGGTCTCCTGGGTGTCCACATGCCGGTCGAAGTGGATGATGCCGAGGTTGCCCGTCAGATGCTGCGCCACCCCGCGGGTGGTCGGATAGCCGATCGAATGGTCGCCGCCCAGCACCACCGGGAACGCGCCGGACTCATAGATGTGCCCGATGCCCTTGCTGATCTGGTCGAAGGCCTTCTCGATGTTGGCCGGGATGACGAAGATGTCACCCAGGTCGCCGATCGTGATGCTCTCCCGCAGGTCGACGCCGAGCTCGAAGCTGTAGGGCCCGTATAGCGCGGAGATCTTCCGGATTCCCTGCGGCCCGAACCGGGTGCCGGAACGGTACGTGGTGCCCCCGTCGAACGGCACCCCGACCACGGCCACGTCGTACTCGCCGCATCGCCGTACGTCCTCCACATAGGGCGCTTTCAGGAACGTGTTGATGCCGGCGAAGTGCGGCAGCTCGCCGCGGCTGAACGTCGGAATGCTGCGGTCCACGATCGAATCGGCGCCGGGCAGGCCCATCTCCAGACCGCGGGCGATCTCCCGTTCGTGCGCGGTGCTCGGCAGCTCGCGCTCGCGGTCGACCGCGTACCGGGCCTCGTCTCCGTAGGCCGGGCCGGAGCCCTCCGGACGGTGATGACCGTGTCCGAATCCCATGGATGTTTCGCCCTTTCGTCAGGCACCGGCCGGATCGCGGGTGCGCAGCGCCGCAGCGGCGGCAGCCACCTCCTGCGCGTCCATCACCGGCACCGGCCGGGACGGCCAGACGAGGGTGGCGGCATAGAACGCCACCGCGGAGGCGGCGAAACCGATGATCGTCGGCCAGCCGTCGAAACCGGGGCCGATCACGTCGTTGTGCACGTACAGCAGGGTGTTGTCGGCACCGAAGATGGTCGGCGTCAGCACGAACAACCCGACCCGGACCACGAATCCGACGACGATCGCAACGAGCGCGGCCTGGTGGTTGCGGCGCGGACCGTAGTGGCCGGCGATGAACGGAACCACCAGGCAGGCGAGCATCACGTCGAAGGCCAGGGTGAGCAGGATGCCGGTCTCCGGCACGCGCACCGCGAACAGCACCGCCACACCCACCACCGGGAACATGGTCAGGCGGACCAGCCGCAGCATCGGATCGCGCCGATCCGGGTCCGGGTCGCGCTTGTAGTCGGCCACGTTGCGTACGGCCACCGCGGCGGTGCCCAGGATGGCGCCGTTGGCGGTGGAGCAGGAGGCCGCCACGATGCCGCACAGCACCAGCACCGCGAGGCCGGTCGGCGCGTAGTCGGCCAGCAGGTGGAACAGGGCCGGGCCGTCGACCGTCTCGTCGCCGAAGACGCGCACGCTGGACAGGGCGACCAGCGCGTAGGGAATGCCGACCAGGGCGGTGCCGGCGGCACCGACGAAGCAGGCCCGTCGCGCGGTGTCCGGCGACCTGGCCGAGAAGATCCGCTGCATGAAGTCGATGGCCACCACGTCGCCGATGCCCAGCGCCAGCAGCGTGCCCCAGTTGATCATCGCGCCCTGGCCGGGATCGGTGAGCTGGCCGAGGTCGAACGGGCCCATCCCGTCCGGCGTGCTGATTCCGAACCGGACCGCGACCCAGATCAAGAGCGACGTCGAAGCCACGGTCGTGATGCACATCTGGATGAACGCGGTGTAGGCGTCGCTGAACATCCCGCCGGTGACCGTGTAGGCCAGCACCACGGCGACGATCAGCAGGATGCCGACCTCGTAGCTGGTGCCCAGGAAGGTCTCGAACAGCAACCCGCCGGCCACCAGGTTGCCGGCCAGCAGGATGCAGAAGCTGAAGATCATCAAGATCGAGGCCAGTACCTCGACGGTCCGCCCGTAGGTGATCCGGTAGAAGTCCGGAAGCGTGTGCAACTGCATGGCGTTCATCCGGCGCGCGAAGAACAAGCCGGTGACCAGCAAGCACAGGCCGAGCCCGAGCGGAAGCGAAGCGCCTGCCCAGAAACCGAACCCATAGGACAGATCGGTGTTGCCCAGCGTGGCGTTGGAGTCCACCGCCTGGCCCATCAGGCCGGCGGCGGACAGCGGCAGCATCAGCGAACGCCCGGCGACCAGGAAATTGGTGCTGTCGCCGTCGACCTTGCGGGCGACCAGCAGCCCGACGACGAGAACGGCGGCGACGCTGATCGCCACCCCGGTGATGATCATCGGCTCACCCCAGACGCGCCTCACCGGTGGTGAGTCACGATCCAGAACAGTGGCCGATCGTTTCGGTCGGCGATGGTCCGTGTAACAACCTGATGACCGCGCCCCCGCGCGGATCAGTCCAGGCCGTCGGCGAGCACCTTGTCCAGCTCGGCGTAGCCCTCGTTGACACCGACCTCCATGCCCGAGCGCAGCCAGGCGTCGCGGCCCTCGAAACTGTCCACCAGTGACTGGGTCCGCAGCCGGGTGCGGCCGCCGCCCAGATCCTCGAACCACAGCGTCTCCAGCGCGACGCCGTCCGGCTCACCGTCGAAGGTGAAGGTCTGCACGATGCGATCCGTGCGCACCTCGTGGAAACAGCCGTGGAACCGGTACTCCGCATCGCCGTGCACCGCCACGTAGCTCCAGCTACCGCCGGTGCGCGCGTCCCATTGCTCGATCCGGGCGCTGGTGGCGTCGGGGCCAACCCACCGTGCGAACACCGCCGGATCGGTGTGGGCGCGGAACAGTTGCGCGGGTGTCGCGGCGAAGTCACGAGTCATCCGGATGACCGGAATCCTCGGGTCGGCCTCGATGGCCACCTCGTTGCTCATGCTGACTCTCCTCGTCTCTCATCTCCGCCAGGACGGCGTCGAGGCGGCGGTAGCGTTGCTCCGCGCGGCGGCGATAGCGCTCGGTCCAGGCGTCCATCAGGTCGAAGACCTCGACCTCCAGATGCACCCGGCGCGGCTGCGGGCCTGGTGGGCGGGTGACGAGCCCGGCGTGCTCCAGCACCCGCAGGTGCTTGTAGACCGCCTGCAGCGTCATCCGATAGGACCCGGCGAGCTGGCTCACCGTGGCGTCGCCGTCGGCGAGCCGGGCCACCATGTCGCGCCGGGTCTCGTCCGCGAGCGCCGCGAAGACCTGAGACAGCCTGTCCATGGTCGCCGGATCCACCTTTAAACCGCTAGGTTGAAAGCGAGGATATACCTGGTGCGTACGGGTAGTCAACCTCTTGGTTGAAAGGGTGCCGCCGGCCGGGTCAGGACGGGATGAGGGATTCCGAGATGTACGGGTGCCCCTCGCCGTACGCGTTCCAGGCGCACAACAGGATGGCGTAGTGATGCCCCGGCGTCACGCCCCCGACGTCGGCGACGCGGGTGTTCGCGTCGTATCCGATGATGCGGGAGTACACGGTGGGGGTGTCCTGGTCGTACACCCACAACGCGTACCGGTTGATGGAGTCGGTGTACGGACCCGGCGGCGGCGTCCAGGCCACGTGGAGCGAACCGGCGCCGGCGCTGGCATGCACCGTGGCAGGCGGGGCGGTCGTGCGCGGGTGCGCGGTTCCGCCGACGACACTGGACCACCCCGATTTCAGGCTGTCGCTGTCGCCGGCCACCGCGCGGGCACGGACCTCGTAGGTGTGGCCCTCCACCGGTTGGTTGGTGAACTGCCAGGAGAGGTCGAACCGGTTGAACGGGGTGCCGGCCGCCACCCACTCGGCCGAGGCGTTGCCGGTGGTGTCGCGCCACTGGATGTCGTAGTTGTGCGCGCCGAAGACCTTGGGCCAGGTCACCGTCACGCCCTGCTGCGTTCCGTCGAAGGCGAGCGAGGTGGGCGTGGCGACCGGCCGGGCGGGCACCGTCGAGGGCACCTCGGGCGCGCCGGAGCCGAGGTGGAACCCGTCGTGCAGGGCCTTGCCGAACGCTCGGGCGATGCGGTACTCGCCCAGCGCGTTGGGGTGCAGCCCGTCGTAGGCGGACGGGCATGTGGTCGCGCTGGAGTCGCAGCGGTATTCGCCGTCCACGTCGGCGAGCACGATCGGCGACCGGGTGGTGCTCCAGTTCGGGATCTCCCGGGCCAGCGCGGCGTTGTAGTCGGTGATGCGCTGCGGTAGCTGCGGGTTGGCCGAGCCGAGAGTGGTCCGGTGCGGCACGTTGCCGAGCACGAAGCGGACGTTCTGATTGGCCGCGCGGGCGTTGTCGATGAAGGACTTCATGGCCGTGGTGAGCCCGGCTCCGGCGCCCAGCCATCCGATGTCGTTGAAGCCCAGCTCCACCACGAGCAGGTCGGGCATCTGGCCCTTCGCGCCGAGATCGGTCATCACGCCCTTGATGGTGCCGACGTCCTGGACGAGCTGACGGCCCCACATCGCGTAGTGCCCTGATCCGCCGTTGACGAACTCGGCCGCGACGTCGCGGTTGTAGGCGCCGGTGAACTGGGCGGGGTCCGGCTCCGACGGTGCCGGGTTGCCGCCGCCCTCGCCGATCGGCGGCGGCTCCGGCGGGTGCGGATCGCCCGGCTTCTCGGTGCCGGTGAGCGGGCCGACGAAGGTGGCGCCGATGTCCTGCCGCCGCGCCCACTCCCAGAGCCGGTAGCGCCAGGTGTAGTCGCCCTCGAAGCCGTTGGTGATGGAGTCGCCCACGACCAGCACCCGGCCGGCCCGCGACGACGGGGGAGGCGGGTCGCTGGGGGTGACGCCGTTGTACGGGTTCCAGGTGTAGTCGACGTCGGCGGAGCCGGGCTTGCCCGGCCAGTCGAAGTAATCGTGCACGAGCACGGCCGGGTTGGTGGCGATGTATCCCTTGCCCGGCCCGTCGTCCGCGTCGTCCCACGCCCACGGCGGGTTGGCGGCGTCGGTCTTGCAGTCGCCGGCGGCCGGACCGGCGACCGCGCCGTCGCCGCAGGCGGCGCCGTGCGGATTGCCGCTGTCGTCGCCGGCGAAGTTGTCCGGCGTGGCGAACAAGCTGGTGAGGTAGCGGTTGTCCCACATGCCGCCGGAGGCGAAGATGTCGGTCAGCGTGTACTGCACGTCCCGATCGTTCGGGCCGTCCGGCACCTCGGCCGAGGAGCCGGGGTTGTAGAGGATGCCGTCTCCGTTGCGGTACTGGTCTCCCAAGTCGGGGGACGGCTTGCGGGTGGCGCCCATGGCCCACGCGGCGTGCGTGCTGGCCTGCTGCGCCGTCCACGGGCGCTGATGGCCGTCGCCGTGCGGGCTGGCCAACGTGGCGATCGCGCCGTCGACATCCTCGTTGCCGCTGGCGAAGTCGCTGCCCTCGGGCAGCCACGAGTAGAAGTTGCTGTGCGCCACCGTGATGACGGCCTTGAGTGAGCCGTGCTCGGAGCCGTCGTTCGCCACGACGACCAGGGCGCCCTCGGAGTCGTTCTCGTGCTCGGTGGCGTCTTCCATGTAGTCGTCGAGGGCGGCGTCCGCCCAGTCCCGCGGATGGAAGAACATGTAGAGCAGGTACGAGAAGCTCGGCGTCTGGACCACCGAGTAGTACACGTGCGCCGCGAGCGGGAACTCGCTGATGTTCTCCCAGTTGTTGCGTCCGTTCAGGTCGCCGTCGAAGTCGTACGACGTGAGGTAGTCGGACTTGCCGCCCTCCGCCGTCTCGCCGCTGGTGTCGACGTCCTGGAAGTGCACCGGCGCCCACCACTGCGCGAGGGCCGCTCGCTCCGCGGAGGTGGAGGCCAGTGCCGTGCCGGCCGGGCCGGCGACGGCGCCGATCCAGCCGGCGAGCACGGCCAGGGCGGTAGCGACCGCCGTGCGGCGTGAGCGTCCCACGAAGAGCACCGTTCCTCCCGCATGCGTGCGCCGACGCCGACCGGTCGAAGGCGCATTGACCATCTTGGATGCATTGGTCCGGAGCAACGAGATCCCATCAGGCGGGACGGTGGATCAGTCGCCGGCGGGCTTACTCGTGCAGCTCGATGGCCATCGCCGGGCACACCGCGGCGGCCTCCCGGACCGCATTGGCCAGCGCTGCCGGCGGGTTCGGGTTGAGCAGGACCACGACGCCGTCCTCCTCGCGCTGGTCGAACACGTCCTCGGCGGCGGTGACGCACGATCCGGCGGCGACGCACTTGTCCTGGTCCACGAAGACCTTCATCGTTGTCCTTCCTCAGGGCGTGACGAGCAGCCGTTGCCGCTGCTGGCGGGCCTGTTTGGGCATGTTCCAGCCGAGTACGGCGGCGGGCCGGCCGTCGAGGTGATAGGCGGCCACGAACCGGCCGGTGGCGGGGTCGCCGTCCACGACGCTGATCCGCATGTCGGGCGTGGGTATCCCGTAGACCTGGATCTTGACGGTGTACTGGTCGGTCCAGAAGTACGGGATCGGGGCGTACGGCTGATCCTCGCCGAGGATGTTCGCGGCGACCACAATGGCCTGTTCGATGGCGTTGGTGCGGTTCTCCAGGCGGACCGACCGGCCCAGCCGCTCGTGCTGGAAGCGGGCGACGTCGCCGACCGCGTAGATCCCGTCGGCGGCGCGGCAGCGGGAATCGCAGACGAGCCCGTTGTCCGTCTGCAGGCCGCTGCCGGTCAGCCAGCTCGTCGCGGGCGCCGCGCCGAACGCGACGACCACCACGTCGGCCGGCAGCACCTCGCCGGTGGCCAGCCGCACGCCGGTCGCCCGGGACCCGGCGGCCTCCAGTGCGGTCACGCCGGTGCCCAGGCGCAGGTGCACCCCGTGCGCATGGTGCAGATCGCGCAGCCGCGCGGCGATGTCCGCGCCGAGCTGCATCTGCATCGGGTCGCGCTGCGGGCCGGCCAGGGTGGTGTGCACGCCTAGCTGGACCGCGGTGGCAGCGATCTCGCAGCCGAGGACGCCGTCGCCGACCACGACCAGTTTCCGCCCGGGTTCGAGGTCCTCGCGCAGCCGCAGGGTGTCGTCCAGGCCGCGCAGCACGTGCACGCCCGCGACGCCGTCACTGCCGGGCAGCCGCCGCGGGTGCGCGCCGGTCGCGATCACGACCGCGTCGCCCCGGTAGGTGCTGCCGTCCGCGGCCTGGACCGTGCGGGTGGCGACGTCCAGGGACACGGCAGGCTCGCCGAGCCGCAGGTCCGCGTCGAGCGCCAGCAGGGCTTCCGCGGTGCGCAGCGACGCCCGCTGCGGCTGCCAGCTCCCGGAGAGGATCTGTTTGGACAGCGGCGGCCGGTCGTACGGCGGGTGGATCTCGTCGCCGAGCAACGTGACCTTGCCGGTGTATCCGCGCAGGCGCAGCGCCTCGAGGGTGGCCAGCCCGGCGGCGCAGGCGCCGACGATGAGAACGTGGTCCGGGACCGTCAACGTGCCAGAGCCCGGCGGTGGGTCGGTGTCATCCATAGTGCCCTTCACAGTGCTGACCCGTCGTCTGGGTTTTCACCAGTGCACGGGAACTTCGCGGAGACCGCCGACGACCAGGCCGTCCAACGGCTCCAGCGTCGCCGGCGGGACGGCCAGGCGCAGCGACGGCAGCCGGCGGAGCAGCACCTGCAACGCCACCTGCAGCTCGGTGCGGGCGAGGGCCTGACCGACGCACGAATGGGGGCCGGACCCGAAGGCGAGGTGCGCATTGGGCGTACGGGTCAGATCCATCCGCTCGGCGTCGGGATAGACGGCCTCGTCGCGGTTCGCCGCGCCCATGGAGCACATCACCGACGTGCCGGCGGGCAGCCGCCGGCCCGCCACCGTCAGCTCCTCGGTGAGATATCGCGTCATCCCCAGACCCGGGTGGGCGTCGAAGCGCAACGCCTCCTCGACGGCGGTCGGCACCAGCGACGGATCCGCACACAGGTCCGCCCACCGCGCGGGCTCGGCCAGCAGCATTGCGATCATCTTGCCGATCATGTTGGCGGTGGTCTCGTGGCCGGCGACCAGCAGGCCCTGTCCGGTGTAGACGAGCACGTCGTCGGTCAGGCCGCCGCCCTGGATGAGGTCGCTGAGCAGATCGTCGCCCGGATGCGCGCGCTTGGCCGCGACGTGGCCGCGCATATAGGCCAGGAACTCCCCGGCCGCGACCCGCATCTCTTCCTCGGTGCAGCGGGTCAGGCTGAGCATGGTGTCCGACCAGTACGAGAACTTGTCGCGCTCGGAGTCCGGAACGCCGAGCATGTCGCAGATGACCCAGACCGGCAGCGGGAAGGCGAAGCTCGCCTTGAGATCGGCGGGCGCGCCGGTGGCGGTCATGTCGTCGATCAGCCGGTCGGCCATGGCCTCGATGCGCGGCTGCAAGGCCCGGATCCGCTTGACCGTGAACCACTTCGAGATGAGCCGGCGCCAGCGTTGATGTTCCTCGCCGTGTTGCGGAAGGGTCCGCGACATCTCGCTGTTGAACAGGCCGCCTGTCGCCGTGTCGGAGAGCCGCGCGGCATCCGCCGCGGACCGCGGGAAACGCGGGTCCGAGAGCACTTGCTTCACGTCGGCGTGCCGGGTGACGAGCATCGTCGGGTCGCCGCTGGGCAGCGTGACGGTCGCCACCGGGCACCGCTGCCGCAACTGTGCCCATTCGGTGGGTGGCTGCAGCGGAGCCGGGTTGGCGAACGGGAAGGGCGGGGGCGCGGTGTCCTCCACGGTGACCTCCTCAAACCGGGGCTTACCGGGATCGGGTGCGCAAACAGTCAACATGGTCGATCGTCCTAAATCAAGTGACTGAATTAAATCCCAGTCCGCCTTCGTCCCCAACCTGTCCCGTTTCGCGCCGCGGGAGGGACGCGGCATCGACGGCCACCTATCATCGCCACCATGCGTCGTCGGGCCATGCTCGCCGCGGCCGCCGGGGCGAGCCTCGGTGCCGCCTCCTGCTCCGCCACCCCAGCGCCACCCTCCACGCCGGCGCCGCCGGAATCGGCGCCGCCGCGGGACCATCAACCCGGGGTGGTCACCGCGCCCGAGGACTTCGCCACCCTGCTCGCCCTCGACGTCACCGACGGCTCGGCGCTGAGACGGCTGGCCGCGCGGGCCGGGCTCGCCCAGCGGGCCGCGACCGTGACGATCGCCGTGGGTGCGTCGCTCTTCGACGACCGCTTCGGCCTTGCGGGCGTACGTCCGCGGGGCCTGACCGCCATGCCGGAGTTCCCCAACGACGTGCTCGACCCGGCGTGGTGTCACGGTGACCTGCTCGTGCAGATCGGTGCCACCACCGCCGACGGTGCCGACGCGGTGGCCCACGACCTGGCCGGCGACGGTCTCCGGCAGCGCTGGCGACGCGACGGTTTCCGCGCCGAGAACGCCCGCACCCGCGCCGGCCTGCCCGCCGCGCGCAATCTGTTCGGCTTCCGGGAGGGCGCCGGCAATCCGGACCCGCGCCGATCCGATCTGATGGATCGCCTGGTCTGGGCCGGCGAGGGCGAGCCGGGCTGGGCCGTCGGCGGCACCTACCAGGTGGTGCGCCTGATCCGGCTGGCCACCGAACTGTGGGACCGGGAGCCGGTCATCCGCCAGGAAGCCGTGATCGGGCGCCACCGCGACGACGACACCCCGCTGGCCGGCGGCCCCGAGGACGGCAGCTTCGGGTACGCGTCCGACCCCGACGGGCGGATCACCCCGCTGGACGCGCACATCCGGCGGGCGAACCCGCGTACCCCGGCGACCGAGCGGAACCGGATCCTGCGCCGCGGCTACGCCTACCGGCAGGGCGAGGAGAAGGGACTGATCTTCATCTGTTTCCAGCGGGACGTCGAGGCCGGATTCGCCACCGTGCAGCGGCGTCTCGACGGTGAGGCGCTGCAGCGTTACGTACTGCCGTTCGGCGGCGGATATTACTTCGTGCCGCCGTCGCCAGCCGCGCTGGCCGCGCTGGTGCCGCGCTGACCGTACGGGTGGCCGACGGGTCCCGGAGCGGCTCGTCCTGATAAGGGCCACTCGCCGGTGACCGGGGAGGGGCCTTTTCACCGTTTTCTCAGCATCCGGCCGATAACGTCCCGCCCCATGACCTTCCGTCGGCAAGCCCGCACCGTCCGCCGTACCGTCGTCACGATGCGGCACTTCCACCGCCGGACCGGGCGGGCGATCGCGCTGGCCATCGGCGTCATACTCACGGCCGCGGCCTGCGGGCAGGGCGGCGCGTCACCGCGGCAGACGCTGAGCGTCTCCCCGCCGGCGCCCGGTCCGGGCGCGAAAGTCATGATCATCGCTGAGGAGAACCACGGCTACGACCAGATCATCGGCAATCCCCGCGCGCCCTATCTGAACCGGCTCGCCACCGGCTACGGCACCGCCACCGACTACGACGCCGGCTATCCGGCGCACTGTCCCTCACTCGCGGCGTACATCCTGATCACCAGCGGCACGACCGGCGGCATCTGCGATGACAAGGACCCGCGAGCGCATCCACTGTCCGGCGACAACATCTTCCACCAGGTCAGCGTGTCCGGCCGGCAGTGGCGCGGCTACGCGGAGGCCGCCACCGGCAACTGCGCGCTCCACGGCCATGGTCACTATCTGGTCCGTCACATGCCGGCCACCTACTACCTGGACGCGCGCGCCGACTGCCGCCGCTGGGCTGTCCCTCTCGGCGACGAGGATGCCGGAGCCCTGCGCGACGACATCGCGGCCGGAGCCCTGCCCGCCTTCGCCTTCGTCAGCCCGGACGCCTGCCACGACATGCACGGAGCCGCGGACTGTCCGCTCGACAAGGTCGGTGCCGGCGACCGGTGGTTGCAGGCGTGGCTGCCGCGGATCATGGCCGGCCCGGACTACCGGGCCGGGCGGCTGACCGTGATCATCACGTGGGACGAGGGGACCCGGGCCGGCAACCACATCCCCACCGTGGTGATCGCGCCCACGGTTCACCACGTCGTCGCGACGCCGCGCCTGACCCCCTGCTCCACCTTGCGTTTCGCCGAGGAGCAACTGCGCTTGCCACTGCTGGGATGCGCGCGCGACGCCACGTCACTCGGCCCGCCGTTCGGGCTCTGAGCGGGCTCCCGCGCGGACTGGTCGCCGGCATGGTCGGGTTTTGGCGACAGTATGTCGTTTCATCAATGTAAGGAGGATGCTGTCGGCATTTGTGGCTAGGAGGTGGACCCATGTCCCATCCGTTCGGATCGCCGAGCGATCCGCCCGACCCGGCGCGCGTCTTCGACCTCTGTTGCGGCTTCATGATCTCGCAGACCGTGTTCGCCGCCGTCGAGTTCGGGCTCTTCGCCGCGGCCGGGCCGAAGCCTGCCAGCCCGGCCGAGCTCGCCGGGCGCTGCGGCATTCCGGAGCGCAGCGTGCGCACGATGGCCGAGCTGCTGGCCGGTGCCGGCCTGCTGGTGCGCGAGGACGCCGGGTTCCGCAACGCGCCGGAGGCGGAGGCCTTCCTGAGCGGGCGGGGACCGGTCGACCTGCGGCGCTCGGTCCGTTACTGGCAGTTGGTCAGCTACCCGTCCTGGGGCAGGGCGGTCGACGGGTATCGCGCCCGCCGCGGCGTTCGCGGCCGGCTCGACGAGGCGCAGACCGAGGCGTACGAGTCCTCCGTCGCGCTCATCACGGCCGCGACGGCGGCCGAACTGGCCCATACGTACGACTTCGGCCGGCACCGGCGGCTGCTCGACGTGGGCGGCGGCTACGGCACCTTCGCCCGGCCGATCCTGGCCGCGTACGAGACCCTCACCGCCACCCTGGTCGACCTGCCCGAGGTGACCGCGGTGGTGGCCGAGCAGGGTGTTCCGCGGTTGACCGCGGTGGGCGCGGACCTGTTCGAGTCGCCGCTGCCGACGGGGCACGACGTGATCCTGGTCGCCAACGTGGTGCACCTGCTGCCCCCGGACCGGATCGTGGAGTTGTTCGATCGCCTGCGGGGGGTCGCCGCGCCGGGCACCACGCTGCTGCTCGTCGACTGGTGGCGGCCGGACGGCGCGCCGCACCGGACGGCCCGCTACGGCGCCGGCGAATTTCTCATGATCAGCGGTGGTGACCTCTACAAGCCGGACGAGGTGGACGGCTGGCTGGCCGAGAGCGGCTGGCGCCTCACCGGGGTGACCGCGTTGTCGCCGCCGGCCGGCGTGATCACGGCGGAACGGGACGCCGTCGGCTGATCCGCCGGGCCCGGTGGCGTCAGGAGCGTCGGCCGACGCCGCCGTACAACCAGTGCGTCGCCTCCGGCGCGGGGTCCGTCGGGTCCGGGCGCCAGGCGTCCACGGTGACCAGACCGGGCTCGACGAGGTCGAAACCGTCGAAGAAGCGGGAGATCTCGGCGTGCGACCGGAAGTGGATCGGGGTCGGCGTCTTGCGATAGGCGGATTCGACGCCGTCCACCGCCTCGCGTGCATGCTTGTCCCCGGTGACATGGCTGGCGGCCAGGAAACTGCCGGGGGCGAGGGCGTCGCGCAGGACACCCATCACGCTGCCGCGCTCCGCGTCGCGGATGAAGTGAGTCATCGCGATCAGCAGCACCCCGACCGGCTGGGTGAAATCGATGAGCTGCCGGACCTCGTCGTGGCCGACGATGTCGGCGGGAGCCCGCAGGTCCGCGGTGACCACGGCGGTGGTGGCATTGGTCGCCAGCAGCGCCCGGCCGTGGGCGAGCACGATCGGATCGTTGTCCACGTAGACCACGTGCGCACCGGCGACGCTCGCCTGCGCGATCTCATGGGTGTTGCCGGCGGTGGGCAGCCCGGCGCCGATGTCGATGAACTGGCGGACACCGTTGCCGGCCATGAACCGGACCGCCCGGCGCAGGAAGGCGCGGTTCTCCCGGGCCAGTTGGCGGACCTCGGGCATCGCGACCTCGACCGCGGCGACGGCCTCCCGGTCGACGGCGAAGTTGTCCTTGCCTCCGAGGTAGTAGTCGTACATCCGGGCCACATGCGGCCGGGTTGTATCGATGCCGTTGTGTTCCATCGAGCACCCCACCTCTCGAAAGCGACATTTCCGATTCAGCCGATGGTACGCATCGAAGTCTCCGCCGGGGTCACGTGGGTCGATGCCGCGCAATCCCGTCGATCATCATGCCGAGGCTGACGTCGAATCGATCATGGACGGTACCTGCGGTGAGCTCGACCGCATACCTGCGGGTGTGCGGAAAGGTGTCGGGCAGCGCGGCGAACCGGCGCAGCAGCTCGTCGCGGCTGACCACCCAGGCATCGTCGTCGCGGTCGATGCGCCTGTTCACCAGGGAGACCTCCAAGCTGTACGCGTTGACGTACAGCGTCAACGCGTCGATCGCCCAGGCCGCGGCCTGCGGTTCGATGCCCCCGGCGAGAAGGATGGCGAGCATCCCCTCGGTGATCCGCAACGTGTCCAGGTGTGAGGGTGCGGTGGCGAAGGCCGCCCGGGAGATCCCCGGATAGCGAAGGTACTGGTCGCGGAGCTGGGTGCAGACGCCGATGATCTGCTGCCGCCAGACGGCCGGATCCGGCTCGGGCAGATCGATGCCGGCGCACAGCCGCCCGATGAGCAACTCGTCCAGGTCCTCCTTGTTGACCACGTGGGCGTAGAGCGAGGACGAACCCGTTTCCAGCGCCGTGGCCAGACGTCGCATCGTCAGCGCCTCGTATCCGTCGCGCTGCACGATGCCGAGCGCGGTGTCGATGATGGCCTCGACGGTGATCGGTTGCTTGCGGCCGCCGGACGGTCCGCGCCGGGCCGTGCTCGGGCCCGCCCCGGCGGCGAGCTGGTGCCGGGCCGCGCGGCGCTCCTGCGGAGTCGGTGTCATGCGAGCAGTCTAGCGAATCACGCGAGCAGTGTTCCACGCCACAAGAGCGATGCTCGTATTGTTCAGATCAGCGTTCGAGTGTAGAACGGTGTTCGTGTCTACCTATCAGCTCGAACGGCGGCCACCTCCGCAATCACTGCGCGCCGCCTGGGTGGCCCTGACCGGTCTGTCCGCGGTTTTCCTCTTCGAGATGCTGGACAACTCGATCTTGACGGTGGCGCTGCCCACGATCGGACGTGACCTGCACGCGTCAACCGTCGCCCTGCAGTGGGTGACCGGCGCGTACGCGGTCGTGTTCGGCGGCCTGATGCTGGCGTTCGGGGCGATCGCCGACCGGTTCGGCCGGCGCCGGATCATGCTTCTCGGGCTGGCGCTGCTCGGCGCGGCGAGCCTGGCCACCGCGTTCGTCACCACGGCCGAGCAACTCGTCGGAGTCCGGGTGGTGACGGGGGTGGCCGCGGCGATGACCACGCCGGGGTCGATGGCGCTGGCCTTCCGGCTGTTCCACGACGACGGCCTGCGCGTCCGCGCGACCACACTCATCTCCACCGTCGGGCTGGTCGGGCTGGCCATCGGCCCGCCGGTCGGCGGCCTGCTGCTCGCCGTCGCGCCGTGGCAGGTCCTGCTGCTGGTGAACGTGCCGATCGCGGTGCTCGCGATGATCGGCGTGCGGGCGGGCATCGCCGCCGACGACCCGGCCGACCTGCACCGCGACCCGGCGGATCTGCCCGGAGCGGCGCTCGGCACGGCGGCGATCGTGCTCGCGCTCGTCGCACCGACCCTGTTCGTGAACGACGGCGCCGGATCCTGGGCGCCCTGGACGGTCACCGCCGCGGCCGCGGCTTCCGCCTTCGCCTTCGTCCGTCGCGAGCGTGCGGCCCGCCATCCGCTGCTGGACCCGCACCTGCTCGCCCGACCGCTGGTGGCCGGCGGCCTGGCCTACAAGGCCGCCGCCGGGCTGGCCACCGCCGGTCTTGGCTATCTGGTGACCCTGCAACTGCAGCTCGACTGGGGGTGGACGCCCGCCCTCGCCGCCGTCGGCATGCTGCCGCAGGTCGTCGTCCTGGTCGCGGGCGGCGCGCTCGTCAACCCGTTCGTGCAACGGGCCGGCTTGGAACGCGCGGCCTGGCTCAGCGCCTCGGCCGTGGTCTGCGGGCTCGCCGTCTACGCAACGCTGGGCCGTTTCGGATATGTATGGGTGGCGCTCGCGCTCGCCCTGGTGGCCGCCGGGATGCGCGTGGTCGGCGTGGTCGCCGCGATCAACGTGCTCCGCGGCCTGCCCCAGAATCGGACCACGATCGGCGTGGCGCTCACCGACACCGCCACCGAGGTCGCCTCCGGCGTCGGCATCGCGGTCACCGGCACCCTGCTCGCCGCGCTGTTCACCGGCGCGGTCGCCACCGCGAACTGGAGCCCGGCGCAGACCGCGCAGTTCCGGCAGGCGGTCACCATCGCCGGTCTCACCCTCACCGTCGTGGCCGCTTCACTGGTCGGCTGGGGCATCGCCCGGGCCCGCGGCGCCGCCCGCGACCAGGGCGGGCACCTCGGCCACGAGCGGACCGGCCACGAGCGGACCGGCCACGAGCGGACTTCCGTCGAATGATGAGCCCATCACTGACCCTCAACAACGGCGTCACCATGCCCGCTCTCGACTTCGAGCTCACCGGTGAGCAGATGGCCGGCATCGATGCGCTGGACACCGGGGTGCGCAACGGGCCCGACCCGGACGTGCCCCGCCCGGAGATGTTCGACCGGGCCATCCCGGAGGACTGAGCGTCCCCACCGCGGCGCGTCGGGTCAGTCCCAGCACAGGCAGAACGGCTTACCGGCCGGGTCGGTGTAGACCCGCCAGTTCTCCCCGGCGAAGGACAGCGAGGCGGCGCCGAGTTTCAGCGCCGCCGCCTCGGCCTCCTCGACGTCGGAGACCGTGACGTCCAGATGGAACTGCTGCGGCGCCGCCGGGTCCGGCCACCGCGGTGCGCGATAGTCGGCGACCTGCTGAAACATCACCGGCTGCGCCCCGTCCTCGCCGATCATCGCCATGCCCTCGCCGGCGTAGGTGACGGGCTTGCCGAGCATTTCCGCGTAGAACTCGCTCAGCACCTTGGCGTCCGGGCAGTCGAGCATCACGCCGGCCAGCGTGGTCCGCTGGTTGTCCGGAGACAGGCACAAGTCGAAGGGGTGCCCCGCCGGGTCGGCCAGGGTGTGCCAGTTGTCGTTCTTGCTCAGCAGCTCGGCGCCGAGCCCGATCGCCGTCGCGCCGCCGGCGTCAAGGTCCGCCACACGCAGATCCAGATGCGCCTGCTGCGGGTACGCCGGATCGGGCCACCGCGGCGGCACATGACCGGGGCTGCGCTGCATCGCGACCCGCCACCCGTCCCCGGCGTCCAGGCTGATCCACTCGTCGTCGGCGTACTGCTGCGTCCACCCGCCCAAGGCGGCATAGAAGGCGGCCAGCCGCCGGATGTCGGGTGCGTCCAGCACCACCGCGCGCAACGTGCCGATCATCGGGCGCTCCCTCCGAGAGTTCTCGCTCATCATGCCCCAGCTCACGCTTCGATGCCGGGCGCCTCGGACCGAACGGACAGGATCGACGTGCGACTATTGACACCGTCGTGTGGGTGGGCGAACGCTGAATTCCGGTCGTGTGACGATCGTGTTTCGCGTCGAGGGGGCGTCGGTGGGTCGCAGGTTCTCCGCACGGGTGGCCGTTCTTCTCGGGATTCTGCTGGCGCTGGTCACCACGCCCGCCGCCGCGCTGGCCGCGGGTCGTCCGCCGGACGTGCGCGGGCAGACCGTGCGCGCCGGTCACCTGCGGGTGCAGGTGCTCAGCCCGACGCTGCTGCGCCTGGAGTACGCGGCGGACGACCACTTCGAGGACCGGCCCACGTTCAACGCGGTCGACCGTACGCCCGGGCGCACCTGGTTCCGGGCCACCATCGGCTGGGGCGAGCTGCATGTGCGCACGACCGCGGTGACGCTGCACTACAAGCTGGACAGCGGCCCGGTCACCGCCGCCAACACCACACTGGACCTCGCCGTCGGCGGCCTGCACGCCGAGGCGCACCCGGCGTTCGGTGCGCAGCCCGCGGACCCGCTCGGCGGCTGGTACCGCGGCCTCGACTACTACGCCGGGCAGGCCGGCCCGGCCGACCAGCTCAGCCTGCACCCCGGGCTGCTCGACAAGCACGGCTGGTACCTGCTCGACGACACCACGACGGCGGTGCGCACCGGCGACGACTGGCTCGCCGCGCGGCCCGCGCGCACCGGGGCTTATCAGGACGGCTACCTCTTCGGCTACGGACACGACTACCTGCGTGCGCTCGCCGACCTGCGCGCCCTCACCGGCCCGTCGGTGCTGCCGCCGGAATGGGCTTTCGGCACCTGGTTCTCCAAATACCAGGCGTACAGCGTCGCGGACTACGAGAACGAGATCCTGCCCGCCTTCAAGAACCACCGGGTGCCGCTGGACTCGTTGGTCATGGACACCGACTGGAAGGCGCCGAACCAGTGGGCCGGGTGGAACTGGAACACCGACCTGTTCCCGGACCCGGCCGCCTTCCTGGCGCACCTGAAATCCGAAGGCATCAACGCCACGCTCAACATCCACGCGGCGATCAGCGGCGACGACCCGCGCTTCGCGACGGCGCAGGCCACCGCGAAGGGCAAGCTCCAGCCGTCGACCAACAGCTTCGCGCCGAACCCGTACCGGTTCGACTGGGGCGACCCGGACCAGGCGGCCGCGTTCCAGCAACTGCACCGGCCGTTCGAGCAGCAGGGCGTGCGCCAATGGTGGCTGGACTACTGCTGCGACGACAGCACCGTGAGCACCCCCGGTGTCACCCCGGATAGCTGGGTCAACGACCTGTACCGGCGCGACGGCGACGCGCGTGAGGTGCGCGGCTTCGCGCTGTCGCGGATCGGGTCGTCCTTCCCGGCGTACACCACGGTCGGCGCGTCCGGACCGTGGGCCGAGCACCGCAGCACGGTGCACTTCACCGGCGACACCGAGGCGACGTTCGCCTCGCTGGCGGTGGCCGCGGCGATGACCCCGGGCGAGGGGGCGAGCATCGGACTGCCGTACGTGAGCCACGACATCGGCAGTTTCGCCGGCAAGCACCTCAGCGACGACCTGTACCTGCGCTGGGTGCAACTGGGCGCCTTCCAGCCGATCCTGCGGCTGCACTCCGATCACGGCGACCGGCTGCCGTGGGAGTACGACGACGCGGTCAGCGGCCCGGCGGCGGACTTCCTGCGCCTGCGCGAGTCGCTGGTGCCGTACCTCTACACCGCGGCCCGGCAGAGCTATGACCGGGGCATCCCGATGAGCCGGGCGCTTTACCTCACCTGGCCGGAACGCGACGAGGCGTACCAGCACGACACCGAATACACGCTCGGCGACTCGCTGCTGGTCGCGCCGGTCACCACGCCGGGCCTGAGCGCCACCACCTCGGTCTGGTTCCCGCCGGGCACCTGGACCGACTTCTTCACCGGTGAGACCTTCCGCGGCCCGGCCACCCGTACGGTCGGCGCTACGCCCGACCACATGCCGGTCTACGTGCGCGCCGGTGGCATCCTCGCCCAGCGCGACGGCGACGTGAACGTGGCGAACCAGGCCAAGAACCGGCTCACCCTCACCGCGTACCCGCATGCCTCCGGCTCGACCTGGATCTACGAGGACGCCGGCGAGGGCCTCGGCTACCGCTCCGGACAGTACGCGCGGATCCCGGTCCGATACGTCGAAGGCCGCCGCGCCGCGCTCACCGTCGGACCGGTCAAGGGCACCTATCCGGGCGCCCCGGCCACCCGCCGCTACACCGTGGCGTTCGCCGACGTGTCCCGCCCGCACCGGGTCACCGCGGCCGGCCGGCCCGCACCCTGGACGTACGACGCGGCCCAGCACCTGCTCACCGTGACCGTGCCGGCGACCGCCTCCGGCCGGGCCGTCACGGTGGTGCACGACGGCAACCCGCTCACCGTGGCTCAGCGGCCGGCCGTGGACGCCACCTTCACCGCGCCGGACGGGCTGCAGTCGGGTGCCACCAGCAGGCTGGTGACCACGGCCACGAACCACGGGCCGGGTGCGGTCACCGACGTGTCGGCCACCGTCGCGGCGCCGGACGGGTGGGTCGTCACCCCACGGACGCCGACCACCGCCGCCCGGCTCGCCCCGGGCGCTACGTTCACCGCGACCTACGACGTGACACCGGCGGGGGAGTCGCCGCGGACCCAGCCGGTGACCGCGCACGTCGCGTACCGCAATCCGGACGGCACCGCGGCGAGCCTGCCCGCAGCCCTCACCATTCCCGTCGAGCCGGTCGCGGTGACCTTCCGGGTGCTCGCGCCGCCCGGCACCCCGCCCGACGCGACGCTCTATGTGCCGGGCAGCATCGCCCAGCTCGGGCCGTGGGACCCGGCCAAGCAGCCGATGACCGACCGTGGCGACGGCGTCTGGGAGGCGACCGTCTCCATCCTGGACGGCACGGATCTGCAGTACAAGTACACCCGCGGAAGCTGGGAGACGGTCGAGGAGTGGGGCACCATCACCGGGACGAACAACCGCAGCGTGACCGTCGACGGCGGGATCACGCACACCATGCTCGTCGACGACACCGCCACGGCGTGGGACGACGCGAGCGTGCCGGACATCCACAAGGCGATTCAGTATTGGCGTGACCCGCTGGTGGTCTCCACGGCGACGACCGCGAGCGCGGTGACCGTGCGATTCCAGCGCGACATCCAGCCGGCCGGCGCCGACTACGCCAGTTCGGTGACGGTGACCGGCCCGTCGGGAACTGTCCCCGGCGCGGTGGCCGAGACGGAACCGGGCACGCTGGTCTGGACACCGGCGGCGACCCTGCCGGCCGGGTCGTACTCGGCGACGGTGTCGCAGGTGACGAGCGCGGTATCCGACGGAGTGCCGATCCGCGAGCCGTACACCTTCACCTTCACGGTGGGCTGACGGACGCAGCGGCTCTTTCCGCGGGGCGACAACGGCTGTCCTGCGCTGCCTTGCGAGACACTTCGCCCTGCACAGAATCGGGTGCGCTGAGCTTACCCATCGTGGCAATCAAGAGCCGTTCCTGGTGATTCACCATCTCCTGGATCGGTGCGCTGGACGCCATCCGGATGCCAGTTCTCACCGTGACAGCGCTCTCTCAGCGTCGTGTCAGCGGCATGTGCGCACCATGTCAGCGGCCCGCGGCAGGGTGCTTGCACGAGGGCCGGCGTCGCACCGACGGCCGCCGCCCGCGACGGAGGGGATGGAAGACGACATGAGTGATCTCGTGGTGCGTGCGGAGGGGCTCCGCAAGCGATTCGGAAAGACTCAGGCGCTCGACGGGGTGGACCTGTCCATGCGCCGCGGCACCGTGCTGGGCGTGCTCGGCCCGAACGGCGCCGGCAAGACCACCGCGGTGCGGGTGCTCGCCACCCTGCTGCGCCCCGACGAGGGCACCGCCGAGGTGGCCGGCATCGATGTTCTCAAACAACCGCAGCGGGTGCGCCGCCGCATCGGCCTGACCGGCCAGTACGCGAGTGTCGACGAGGATCTGACCGGCACCCAGAACCTGGTGCTGATCGGCCAGTTGCTCGATCTGACCACTCGCGACGCCAAACGCCGCGCGGTGGAGCTGCTGGAATGGTTCGACCTCACCGAGGCCGCGGGCCGACCGGCCAAGACCTACTCCGGCGGCATGCGCCGCCGCCTCGACCTGGCCGCGAGCCTGGTCGGCCACCCCGAGGTGATCTTCCTCGACGAGCCGACCACCGGTCTCGATCCGGCCAAGCGCGAGGACATGTGGGGCGTCGTGCGCAGCCAGGTCACCCAGGGCGCGAGCGTGCTGCTGACCACGCAGTACCTGGAGGAGGCGGACGCGCTGGCGGACGAGATCGTGGTGATCCACCACGGCCGGGTGATCGCCTTCGACACCCCGGACGGACTGAAGCGCCGCGTCGGCGGGCTCACCCTGCGGGTGCGGCCGTCCGACCCGGCCCGGGTGCCGGACGCGTTGCGGGTGCTGGACGCCGTCGCCGCGCCGGGCACCGGCGCCTCCATGGACGACGCGGCCGGTGCCCGCCGCGGGGCCATTTCGGTGCCGGTCGCCACCGACACCGCCATCGACGAGGCGCTGCCCGCGCTGCGCCGGGCCGGGATCGAGTTCTCCGACCTGGGCCTGCACCTGCCCAGCCTGGACGAGGTGTTCCACTCGCTCACCGAGAGCACCACCGCCCCGCAGACCACCGCCGCCAAGGAGGATGAGCTCGTATGACAACGCTCGACGTTCCCGTTCGCAACATCGTCGGCGACATCGACAAGCCGCGCGGCGGCGCACTAGCCGCCCAGGTGAGGCACAGCGTGGCCCTCGCGCGGCGAAGCCTGATCAAGACGATCCGAACGCCGGAAGCCCTGATCGACGTGACGCTGCAGCCGATCATCTTCCTGCTGATCTTCACGTACCTGTTCGGCGGCGCCATCACCGGCGGCGACCGGCACGCGTACCTGCAGTTCCTGCTGCCCGGCCTGCTCGCCCAATCCCTCGCGATGGGCGGCATCGCCCTCGGCCAGAACCTCAACGCCGACATCGAGAAGGGCGTCTTCGACCGCTTCCGATCGCTGCCGGTGGCGCGATCGGCGCCGCTGGTCGGCGCGGTGGTGGCGGACATCGTCCGCTACATGACGGTGTGCGTGGTGATGCTCGGCTTCGGCTCGGTGATGGGGTTCCGGGTCGAGACAGGGCTCCTGCCCGCACTGGCCGCGGTCGGCCTGTCGATCGGGTTCGGGCTCTGCTTCTGCTGGATCTCGGTCTGGGTCGGCATGATGGTGCGCACCTCCGGCGCCGTGCAGGGCACGATGTTCCTGCTCGTCATGCCGCTCTCCTTCGGCAGCAACGTGTTCGTGGAGACCAGCACGCTTCCCGGCTGGCTGCAGAGCTTCGTGCACGTCAACCCGATCACGCACCTGGTCGGCACCATCCGCGGCCTGCTGGTCGGCGGCCCGGTCCAGTTCCACCTGCTGATCACGCTGGCCTGGATGGCGGGGCTGCTGGCGGTCTTCGTGCCGCTCGCGCTGCGGGCCTACGGCCGCCGCGCCTGAGCGGGATCACCCGGATCCGCGGCGCTGTCCCCGGCGGGCAGCGCCGCGGCCCGCAGCCGTGCCGGGTCGGTCCGGGTCAGGGCCGCCGGCACGTCCAGTTCCCAGCCCGCCTCGTACGCCCGCGCGAAGCCGTCGTCGCCCAGCGCCGCCCGGCCGCTCCTGCTCAGGCCGCAGATCTGGCGGTCGGTGTGGTCGTGGGCGCCCCGCAACCGGGCCGCCGCGCCGAGCAGCACCGCCGTGTCCCGGAACCGCCCGTGCAACGCGGCCAGGCGGGCCACGGTCACCGACACCATGGCCAGGATCGGCATGTCCTTGCTCTCCACCGCCGCCGCGTACGCGCGAGCCAGCGCCTGGTGAGCACCCGGCGAGTCACCCCGCTCCACGCAGATCGCCCCGCGCACCGAGTCGATCAGCGCCCGCCCCTGGTCGCCGAACGGAACCGTGCCGGGCATCCCGGCCGCGGCCGACTCGACCAGCTCCCGTGCCCGCTCCAGATCGCCGATCTGCACCCACAGCCCGGCCTCCAACGCGTCCACGAGGACGGTCATCTCGGGCGATGCCGAGCGCAGCACCCGCTCGCGGATCACGCCCATCATCTCGGTCGCCTGCCCGTCTTCGCCCAGGCGTACCTGCAGATCGATCCACCGCAGGTCGATGAAGATCTCGTCGCTGAGGCTGAGCGACCCGAAGTCACGGGCCAGCCGCTTGGCCTCGGTCAGGTCGGCCACCGCGCCGTCGAGGTCCCCGTCGTACTGCCGCAGCAGGGCGCGCATCGGCAGCGCGGTGGCCAGGCCCCAGCGGTCGCCCGCCGCGGCGAAACAGTCCAGGGCCGCGGACACGTCGCTGCGCACCTGGTCGAGGCGCCCCTCGTTCTCGGCGAACTGGGACCGGAACAGCCGGGCCAGCCCGGCCAGCCACACGTCCGATCCGTCGATCAGGCGCTGCAGGATGGTCAGCGACGCCTCGGCTTCCCCCAGGAAGGCCAGCGTGATGGCGGCCAGCGCGCCGCCGAAACCGGGCAGCTCCGGATGGCCCAGAAGCCGGTCGGCGAGGGCCCGCAACTGCGTACGTTGCCCGGGGGCGCCGTCGCCGGGCCGCGCGTGCGTGGTGGCGATCCGATTGAGCGTCAGCACGCCCTCGGCGATGTCACGCAGCACTCCCGGCCGCCCAGCCGGCACCGCGATGGCTTCGCCGAGCCAGTACGTCGCGTCGTTGTGCCGGCCGAACATCTGCCAGTACCACGACAGGTCCAGCGCCAGCGCGACGGCGCCGTCGGCGTCGCCGCAGTCGCAGAAATGACGCAGGGCGGCCAGCGCGTTGTCGTACTCGGCGTGCAGCACCGCCAGCGCGTCGAGCTGCCCGGCCCCGCGCAGCAGGGCCTCGTGGCGGGCGATCAGCTCCGCGACATGGCGGGCGGCCCGGTCGCGTACGGCGCTCAGCACCCCCTGCTCGGCCAGGCGCTCCTGGCCGTACTCGCGGATCGTCTCCAGCATCCGGTAGCGGCCGCTCTCCGGCGCGAGCTGCACCAGCGACCGGTCGACCAGGCCGGCCAGGAGCTCCGGGATCTCGATGCCGGGGACCGCGGTGCCGGCGCAGACCGCGACGGCCGACGCCGGCGTGACACCGCCGGGCAGCACCGAGATCCGTTCCGCCACCGTCCGCGCGTCCGCTTCGAGCAGATCCCAGCTCCACGCGATGACCGCCCGCAGCGTGCGATGCCGCGGGAAAGCGGTCCGGTTACCGGTGGTGAGCACCCGGAAGCGGTCGGACAGCCCGGCGGCCAGCTCGGCCAGCGACAGCGTCCGCAGCCGGGCCGCGGCGAGTTCCAGGGCCAGCGGCATGCCGTCCAGGCCCCGGACGATGCGCAGCACCTCACCGAGGGTGTCCTCGTCGACGTCGAATCCGGGACGCACCGCCGCCGCGCGTTCGCTGAACAGCCGCACCGACGCCGCACGCCGGGCCTGCTCGACGTCGGCGTCCGGCTCGGGCAGCGTGAGCGGGCCCAGGGGCACCAGCGCCTCCCCGTCGATGGCCAGCGCCTCCCGGCTGGTCGCCAGCACCCGCAGACCGGCGCAGCGAGCCAGCAACGCGGACAGCAGATGGGCCACCGCGTCGATCAGGTGCTCGCAGTTGTCCACCACGAACAGGCACTCCCGGCCGCCTAGCTGGTCGGCGAGCACATCCAGCTCGCCGCCGGCGTCGGCACGCAGCTTCGCCGACTCGAACAGCGCCGAGCCGCGCAGCCCGATCGCGGCCAGCAACGCGGCACCGACCTTGGCGGGCTCGGTGACCGAGGAGAGATCGATCAGCCAGGTGCCGTGCCGGTATTCGTGCCGGTGCCGCCGACCGGCCTCCAGCGCGAGCCGGGTCTTGCCGGCCCCACCCGGTCCGAGCACGGTGACCAGGCGGCCGGTGGCGAGCATCGTGCCGATCCGGGCGAGGTCGTCATCGCGTCCGACGAAGCTGGTGAGGCTGGCGGGCAGGTTGCTCGGGGGCGGTTCCGCACCGGCGGGGCCCCCGGCGATCGTGGGTGCCGCGGCGCGCGCCGCGACGGCGGCCGTCGTCGGTGGCTTGGCGAGCGCGGGGACTTGCGCCGCCGTGCCGGGGCCGCGGAGCAGGCGCACATGTCGTTCGCGCAGGGCAGCGCCCGGGTCCACGCCGAGCGTGTCGGCCAGCGACTCGCGTACCCGGCCGTAGAGGGCGAGCGCCTCGGCCTGCCGGCCCTGCGCGGCGAGGGCATCCATCAGCAAAGCTGCCGCCCGCTCGTGCAGCGGCTGCTCGGCCAGCAGGGCGGTCAGCCGGGCGGCTGCGGCGTCCGGCCTGCCCAGCGCCAGCTCGGCCTCGGCCAGGTCGGTGTCGGCTTCGACGCGGGAGCGGGCCAGCCGGACGGCGGCGGCCGGGGCGACCGCGGCGACCGCGGGCGGTTCGGCGCCCGCCGGACCATCCCACAGGTCGACCGCCTCGCCGAGCAGCTCGGCCGCCTCGCCGTGCGCACCGGTCCGGAGCCGTTCGCGTCCGGTCGCGAGGAGCCGCTCGAAGCGCACCGCGTCCACGTCGTCCTCGGTCACGCCGAGCCGGTAGCCGCCCTCGACCTGGGCGACCGCGCCCGCCGATCCCAGGATCCGGCGCAAACGCGAGACCAGGGACTGCAGGGCGTTGGCGGGATCGGCCGGACGCTCCTCGGGCCACAACGCGTCGGCCAGGGCGCCGGCGTCGACGGCCCGGCCGCCGGCCAGCGCCAGCCGCACGATCAGGCCGCGCAGCCGGGCGCCGGGCACCGGCACGGGCTCGTCACCCCGGCACACCCCGAAGGCGCCGAGCAGCGTCACCCGCAGCCCTGCCGTCGCGTCCCCGTGCCCGCTCACGTGGCAATCTTCGCGCAGCGCCGAGGGCGTACCCCAACCGGCTCGCCGAGCGGAGTCGGTCGTGCGGGTCGGCGGCCTACGGTGTGGTCACCTCGAACCGGCTGACGGTCACCGCGCCGCCGAGGGCGAAGGTGGCGTAGTTGAAGACGCCGAATCGGTAGCCCATGAAGAAGTGCCAGTCGTTGGTCAGCGTGAACGCGGGCCCGAGAGGGGCAAAGGTGGCGCCGTTGTCCTTGCGGACGCCGATCCAGGCCGACTGGTCGCGGAGCATGGCCAGGCCGGCCCGGTCGCCGTTGGCCATCGCCGCGTAGTCGAGCCGGATCGTCGCCGTCGCGGACGGGCCTGGGATGCGCCGGGTGAGCGTGTTGCGAGCGCCGTACAGGTAGGCGTCGCCGACCCTGATGATGTCGCCGTCGGCGAAGTCCTGCCAGATCACCGGATTGCCGAACGTGCCGGGCACGGACGGCGGTGGACTGGTGGGTGCGGTGGCCGGGGGCGTGCTCGGTCCGGTAGTCGGCGTGGTGGTGCCGGTGCATGTCACGCCGTTGAGCGCGAAGGTGGCCGGGGCGGGGTTCGACGACGTCCAGGAGCCGTTGAAGCCGATCGTCACACTGCCTTCGGTGGGGATGCTTGCGTTGTAGCCGCGTTGCGCACCGCCACCTGCTCCCCGGACTGGGTCACCACGCCGTTCCACAGTTGTGCAACCGTTTGGCCCGCGGTGAACGACCAGGTAAGCGTCCATCCGTTGAGCGGGTCGCCGAGATTGTCGACGGTGACCGAAGCGCCGAAGCCACCCTGCCACTGGCTGGTCACCGCGTAGTCGGCCCGGCATCCGGTGTCCGCCCGGGCGGCGGTGGCGACGGTGGTGAAGCCGGCGGCGCAGGTCAGGGCCAGAGTCGTGGTGAGCCAGCGGATACGTCTCATGACCGTCATCTCCTCAGCGGCGCCGACCTGGGAGCGCTTCCATAGAAGCCAGTCAATATTGCCAAGCATGCCCCGACGGCTTCAAGCCCCGCCCGTCCTCGCCCCGGCGTGCCGTCCCCGCCCCCGCGTGCCGTCCCCGCCCCCGCGTGCCGTCCCCGCCCCGTCGCCCCTCCGTCCCTCTGGACTTGGCGCGCCCGACTTAAGCGACGAAACCCGACCTATCGCACTCCTTGCGACACGGTCGGCGTCCCAGACGCGACGATCTTGGACTTTGTGGTGCGACAAGCCGCGCAAAATGGTGCGAACCGGTCACCGAAACTCCAAGATCGACGGGGTGGGCGACGGGGCGGCGGGCGACGGGGCGGCGGGGTGGCGGGGCGGCGGGCGACGGGTGGGCTGGTGGGCGGCGGGGCGGGGCGGCGGGGTGGCGGGGGCGGGGTGGCTTCGGCGTCTACCGGGTCACGGTGAATGATCGGGTCAGGGTCGCCGTCGAGCTGTCGCCCGCGAACACGTCGATCCGGCCCGGCTCCACGACGTACCGGCCGTGGTTGTCGTAGAACCCGAAGTCGTTGCGGTCCAGGGTGAAGGTGACCGTCCGCCGCTCGCCCGGCGGCAACGTCACCCGGCTGAAGCCGCGCAGACGCCGCACCGGCTGGGAGATGCTCGCCACCGGGTCGTGCAGGTAGAGCTGCACCACCTCGTCACCGGTGCGGCGGCCGGTGTTCGTGACGTCCACCCAGGCCCTCAGCCGCCCGCCCAGCCGCACACCCGCCGAGCTCAGCCGCAGGTTCGTCACCGCGAACGTGGTGTAGGACAGGCCGTAGCCGAACGGGTAGAGCGGCGCGCAACTGTCCAGGTCGCGGTACCGCGAGTCCCACTTCTGACTGGTGTCGCACGGCCGGCCGGTCGGCTCGTGGTTGTAGTAGATCGGCACCTGACCGAGCCGGCGCGGGAACGACACGGGCAGCTTCCCGCCCGGGTTGACCCGTCCGAACAGGACATCGGCGACCGCATTGCCGGCCTGCACACCCGGGAACCATGCCTCCAGGAGGGCCGGTGCGGAGGCGGCCACCCGTTGCAGGGTGAGCGGTCGGCCGTTGAACAGCACCACCACGAACGGCTTCCCGGTGGCCGCGATGGCGTCGATCAGCTCCTGCTGCCGGCCGGGCAGGTCCAGGCTGGTGCGGGCCGCCGCCTCGCCGCTCATCTCCCGGGATTCGCCGAGCGCCAGCACCACCTGGTCGGCCCGGCGCGCGGTGTCCACGGCGGCGGCGAAACCGTCCGGCGTGCAGTCCGCGGCCGGGTCGTAGTCCGGCGGGTCGGTGTGCGGAAGCGTGCACGCCGACGCGTACGTGGTGGTGCCGGTGCTCTGCGCCCGGATGCCGTGCAGGACGGTGACCGCGTCCTCGTCCCGCCCCACGCCGGACCACGGGCCGAGCATCGCGTGACCGTCGTCGGCGAGCGGCCCGATCACCGCGGTGTTCCTGGCCGGATCCAGCGGCAGGGTCCCGCCGTCGTTCTTCAACAGCACCGCCGAGCGGCTCGCGGCCCGGCGCGCCGCCGCCACCGCGTCCGGCCGCAACTGGGCAGCCTCCGCGCGCGCCACATTCACGTACGGGTGCTCGAACAGCCCGGCCCGGAACTTCACCCGCAGCACCCGGCGTACGGCGTCGTCGAGCCGGGCCGGCGAGATCCGGCGCTGGGCCAGCAGCCGGGCGCCGTAGTCGCGCAGCAGGGTGCTGGTCATCTCCGAGTCGGTGCCGGCGTTGAGCGCCAGCGCCGCCGCATCCGGCCCGTCGGCCGCCACGCCATGACCGCACGGGCCGTCGGCCGGCAGGACCGGCGGGCACGCCCGCATCTCGGCCACCGCGGTCCAGTCGCTCTCCACGAAGCCGTCGAATCCCCACTCCCGCTTCAGGATGTCGGTTTCCAGGTACGGGTTGCCGCATCCCGGTACGCCGTTGAGGGAGTTGAACGAGCACATCGCGGTGCCGGCGCCCGCCCGCACGGCGGCTTGGAACGGCGGCAGATACAGGTTGCGCAGCCGCTGCTCGGACATGTCCGTGGTGTTGTAGTCGCGCCCGCCCTCCGGCTGACCGTACGCGGCATAGTGCTTGGGGCTGGCAACCACCTTGTCCGGGGCGCCGTAGTCGTCGCCCTGCGCGGCGCGGACCCGCGCGGCGGCGAGGACCGAACCCAGGTACGGATCCTCGCCGCCGCCCTCGGCGATGCGTCCCCAGCGCGGCTCGTGCGACACGTCGACCATCGGCCCGTAGATCTGTTTGATACCGACCGCCGCCGATTCGCGCGCGCCGATCCGGTCGTCATCGGCGACCGTCGACGGATCGAAGCTGCTCGCGGCGCCCAGCGGGATCGGGAAGACGGTGCGGAACCCGTGGATGGTGTCGAACGCGAACAACATCGGGATGTGCAGCCGGGACCGTTCCACGGCCAGGTGCTGGAGCCGGTTGATCTCCACCGGGTCGGTGAGGCTGAGCACCGAGCCGAGCCCGCGGCGCACCTCGTCGTCGGTGACCGCGGAGTCCGGCAGTAGCTGCAACTGCTCCAGTTTCTCCGTGGTGGTCATGCGGGCCAGCAAACCGTCGACCCGCGCCTGCACGGACGGTGGTCTGCCCGGTGCCGCGCAGGCCGCGATGACGCCCACCAGGATCATCGTCGCCGCCACCGCGGCCATGGACCGGATGCGCGCCATGCCGTCCCCGCCTCCCCGAGACCCCGTACGCCTTCGATGGACGTAGATATCTCATCTCGCGGTGCGCGACACCGATCGGCAAGACCGGCGTCCCAGATCCGACACCGGGCACGGAACGCCGGTCGCCCCATAATGACCGGGCATCACCGCCCGGCCGGCGCTGGCGACACCGGCACCTCGGCGGACGGCCCTGCGCCCCGGCCGAACCGGCCGATCGCGATGTCGGCCAGCAGGAATCCGGCCAGCGGAATGCCGAACAGTGGGATCGCGAGCGCGAGCACAAGGGCGACGGGCACACCCACGGCGATGCCCCAGACGGGAACTTGCCGCCAGGCGCCGCGGCCGGCCGGGGGCGCACCGACCACCGCGCGGCGGTCGGTGCGGGTGGGGCGGCGCTGCCACCACATCCGGTAACCCCAGACGATGACGCAGAGCAGGCCGAGCGCCAGGGCGGCGAGCAGGATCTGGTTGGCCAGGCCGAACAGGTCGCCCATGTGCGCGTAGATGCCCCACTGGGTGAACTTGGCCATCAGCGGCCAGTCGGCGAAGTCGATCCGGTCCACGATCGCACCGGTGGACGCGTCGACCGCGATGCTGTCCCGGCGCAGCGGCCAGACACCGTCCTCCTGCATGACGGTCCACGCGGTGTGCGCGTCTTCGGGGAGGGTGACCGTGACCGGACCGTCGATGCCGTTGGCGGCGGCCACCCGCATCACGTCATCGATCGCGGCCGGATCGGAGGCCGTGCCGGCGCCCGCCGAGGCGGTGCCGTGATGATGGCCGCCGCCGGCCGATGTGGTGCCGCCCAGTTCGGTGGACACCGCGGGCCGGCTCCCGTGCAGGGCGTCGACCGCCGCGCCGAAGTTGGCGCCCGCGAGGTTCGACCAGGTCAGCCCGGTGGCCGAGAGGAAGAGCAGTCCGACGGACAGCCACAGGCCGGTGGAGGCGTGCCAGCCGCGGGTGCGGCGTACGCCCTTCTTCGCGGCCAGATCCGGCCGGAACATCCGCTTGCCGCGTTGACGTCGCCACCACAACGCGACGCCGCCCAGCGCGAGGACCCACAGCCAACTGGCGGCGAACTCGGAGTAGTAGTAGCCGACCGTGCCGAGTTGGAGGTTGGTGTGCAGGTCGTCGAACCAGGTACGCAGGGGCGTCGCCGCCCACCAGGTGGTGAGCTGCCCGGTGACGCGGGCGTTGTGCGGGTTCACATACACGGTCTGTTTGTGCTCGTCATCCAACCCTGGCGCGGTGAAGTCGACCTGGGTGGTCGTCTCGTCACTGCCCGGGCGGACCGCGACGATCGCGCCCCCGGGGTGGGTCGCCCTGGCCGCGGCGAGCTGCTCGGACAACGGCCGCATCGGGCCGCCCGGTGCGACCGTGAGTTCGTGGGCGTACACCGCCTTCTCCAGTTGCGGGGTGAACACGTACAGCAGCCCGGACAACGCTGCCAGCAGCAGGAACGGGGCGACGAAAAGGCCGGCGTAGAAGTGCAGCCGCAGCAGCAGCGGCCCGAAGCTGCGGCCGGCGGTGCGCGGTGGGCGCGACGCTGCGGTGGGCTGAGCGGTGGTGGACATCGGCGACCTCGGCATGGGGAACGGGGACGGAACGGTCATCTGCCCACTGGTCGCCGTTTCCGTCCACAAAGTTCCCCACCGGCCTCGCATTCCGCCGTCGGTGGCAGGATGGCCGGGTGCCTGAACTCCTCGACCTGACCGGCAAGGTCGTCATCGTCACCGGCAGCTCGTCCGGCATCGGCGCGGCCACCGCCCGGCTGCTGCACGAGGCCGGCGCCCGGCCGGTGCTCGCCGCTCGCCGGGCCGATCGCCTCGCCGCGCTCAGCGACGAACTCGACGGTGCGCTCGCGGTGCCGACCGATGTGACCGACGCCAAGCAGCAGCACGCGCTGGTGCGGGCCGCGATGGACCGGCACGGCCGGGTGGACGGCTACGTCGTGAACGCGGGGGCGAGCTTTCACCACTCGCTGGAGGAGGTTGACCCGGCCGCCTATCTGGACCTGCTGAACCTGAACGTGGTCAGCGTGGTCACCGCGATTCAGGCGGTCCTGCCGGTGATGCGCGCGCAGCAGGCGGGCCGCATCGTCACCGTCAGCTCGGGCACCACCCGGATCGCCCCGCCGGGCGTCGGCGCGTACGCCGCATCCAAGGCCGCCGTCAACATGCTCACCGAGGTGGCCCGCAAGGAACTGGCCACCGACGGCGTCCAGGTGTCGCTGGTGCTGCCCTCCGTCACGGCCACGGAGTTCGGCGGGGGACGGTACCTTCCGGGTGCGCCGCTTCCGCGCCCGGGCATGGTCGCGCATCGCCCCGAGTACGTCGGCCGGGTCATCCTGCGTGCCTTGCGCACGGGGGAGGAACGCATCGACATCCCGCACGGCCCGGAACAGCCCGACATCGCGGTGCCGGCGGGCGGCTGAACAGGGCCGCCCGCGCCCGCGATGGTCAGCCGATCGTCAGGATCAGCTTGCCCCGCGCCTGCCCGGACTGGCTGCGCTCGGCCGCTGAACGCCAGTCCTCCAGCGGGTACGTACGGGCCACCGGCACCGCGAAGCGTCCCTGCGCGGCCAGCCGGGCGTACTCGCCGATGACGTCGGGGCGCAGCGGCCCGGCGTCGGCGTCGAAGGCGCTCCGCACGCCGAATCCCCGGGCCGTGGCGGCGCCGCTGAACGTCAGCACGTGGTCCGGCGCGGAGACGGTACGCACGAGGGCGGCCAGCGCGTTGCTGAACGGTGCCGTGTCGAGGACCAGGTCGACCGGGCCGCCCGCCATCTCGCGCACCCGGTCCGGCATGCCGTCGCCGTATCCGGTGACCTCCGCCCCGGCGGCGCGCAGGGCATCGGCGTACGTCGTGCCGACGGTGGCGATGACCCGAGCGCCGCGCTGCAGCGCCATCTGCACCGCGGCATAGCCGACCGTGGTGCCGGCGCCGTGCACCAGCACGGTGCTCCCGGCGGGCACGCCGAGCTGATCCAGGCCCCGGTACGCCGTCTCGACCGCCATCGGCAGCGCCGCGGCGTCTGCCGGGTCGAGAGCCGTGGGGCGGGGAAACCACATGTCCAGCAGCGCCTGCTCGGAGGCGCCGGCGCTCGGCCCGGTGAACGGGGCGGGGCCGAGCACCGGGTCGCCGAGCGCCACGCCTGTCACGTCGTCGCCGAGCGCATCGACCGTACCGGCGACTTCGAGCCCGATCCCGCGCGGCAGATCGCCGGCGAAGAGCCCGCCGCACAGGGCCCAGTCCGCCGGGGTGAGCCCGCATGTCTGCACGGCGATGCGAATCTGAGCCGGTCCGGGCGTGGGTGGATCGATGTCCTCGATCCGCAGGACGTCCAGCGGTTTTCCGTATTCGCGGAAGCGAAGGGTGCGCATCTGAGTTCCCTCCCGGACGCCGGCGCGAGGGGGTGCCGGCGATAGTGACGACAGAACCTGTCGTCACCGACCCTAGCAAAGTGACGACAGCATCTGCTGTCGCTATGCTCACGGGATGGCGCGATGGGAGGGCAACGCCCGCGGCCGGCTCGAACGGGCGGCCCTCGACCTGTTCACCGAGCAGGGATACGACCGGACCACGGTGGCGCAGATCGCGCAGCGCGCGAACCTCACCGAGCGATCGTTCTATCGGTGGTTCGCCGACAAGCGTGAGGTGCTGTTCGCCGGCGACGAGCTGGCGGAGAAATTCCTCGCCGCGATCGATGCCGTCCCGGCCGGGACCGGCGCGCTGCCCACGTTGCTGGCCGCGTTCGCGGTCACCCCGCAGGTACTCCGGCCGCGCGCCTACCTGTGCGAGCGCGCGGCGATCATCGCGGCGAATCCGCCGCTGCAGGAGCGCGAGCTGATCAAGCAGGCGTGGCTGTCCGAGACGCTGACCGCGGCGCTGACCCGCCGCGGTCATGACCGCCAGGCGGCCCGCCTGGCGGTGGACGTCGGCGCGGCGGTGCTACGCCTGACGATCGAACGCTACCTGGCGGACGAGCAGGCCGATTTCGCCCGGCTGCTGTCACAGAGCGCGGCGGACATGCTGACGGTGGCGGCGGACGCCGCGCCCCCACACCCGGCCCCGGGCAAGCCCCAGCACTGATGACAGCGGGAAGATGCGCTTACTCCGCAGGGTTGGTGATGATGGATCTTGGTTTTGCCGGGCAGCGGATTCTCGGCCATGAGTTCGGTTACACGATTGCGTTCACGGTCAGCGGCGGCTACGAGGTGCGCGTCGAATCGCCGATGCGCGTGCGGACGCACGGCATTGAGTACGACGTGCAGCCGGGGGCGGACGGGGGCGAGGCCGCTCTGGACGCACTGACCGGCGACGAGGTGACGGCGGCCGTCGCGGAGGAGAGCGGCGCGTTGCGGATCGACCTGAACGGCGGCTCCCGCGTGGTGGTCTCCGCCGATCCGCAATTTGAGGCGTGGACCGTGGCGGGACCCGCAGGATTCAAGGTGGTCTGTGGCCCCGGCGGCGATCTCTCGGAATGGACCGCCCGACTCTGACAAGGCCAGGTCCGCCTCAGCCGCGAGGCGGGGGCAGGAGTTCCTCCGGCAACGGGACCGCCACCATCCGCCGGGAGATCGCGCGCGCCGCCGCCTGCACCGCCGGCCCGTACGCGGAACCGTCGAGCTCCGCGCTCGGCATGACGATCGACAGCGCCGCCACCACGCCGCCCGGCCCGTGCACCGGCGCCGCCACCGTGCCCATCGCCCACGGCCGCGTCTGCCGCCCCAGGGCGTACCCGCCCCGCCGGATTTCGGCAAGCGTCCGCCGCAGATCCTCCGGGGTGTCGATGTCGTCACCCCGGCGCACGTCCGGGCGGTAGGCAGCGACGACCTGTTCCTGCAGGTCGGCCGGCGCGTGCGCGAGCAAGACCAGGCCGACACCGGTCGAGGTCAGCGGCAGGCGCCCGCCGACCCGGTAACGCGCCGGGCTGGCGTCGCGGGCGGACAGCCGTTCGACGAGCAGCGCCTCGTCACCCTCGCGCACCGCGAGCAGCACGTGCTGGCGGGTCACGTGGAACAGATCCTCCATGTGCGGCATGGCCACCGCGCGCAGCCCGTGGCCACGCGGGGCCAGCGATGCGATCTCCAGCAGGCGCACGCCGACCACGAACCGCCCGTCGTCGAGGCGTTCCAGGGCGCCGACGCCGATCAGGGTGCGGGCGAGCCGCAGCGCGCTGCTGCGGGGGATGCCGCTGCGCCGGGCGAGGTCGGCGAGGGACTGCGCGGGGTGGCCGGAGTCGAACGTGGCGAGCAGCGCGAACGCCCGTTCGATCACGGCGTCGCCCCGAGGCGGGCGGCCACCACGCCGCGGCGAGGAGGCTCGCTCGGACATGCGTGTTCCGATCATCGGCATGGGCGGTGCCGGCAGTCGGCCGGTGTTCCTACCGTCGCACACATCCGAGCCCGGCACCTCCGGACCCGGCGCATCCGAGCCCGGCACATCCGAACGCAGCGACGAGGAAACCATGACCCGAACCGGACTGATCGACGTACACGCCCATTTCGTCACCGAGGAGTACGTGGCCGCGGCTCGGGCGGCTGGCATCGACCATCCGGACGGGATGCCCGGCTGGCCCGGCTGGAGCGCCGAGGCCCATCTCGCCCTGATGGACCGCGGCGGCATCGACAAGGCGTACCTGTCGGTGTCCTCGCCCGGCGTGCATTTCGGCGACGACCTCGCCGCCGCCGCGCTCGCCCGAGCCGTCAATGACGCCGGTGCGGCCGTGCGCGACCGGCACCCGGATCGATTCGGCCATTTCGCCGCGCTGCCGCTGCCCGACGTGGAAGCCTCCGTAGCGGAGGTCGCGGACGCGCTGGACGTACGGGGATCGGACGGTGTGCTGGTGGAGAGCAACCACCGGGGGCGCTACCTCGGCGACGCCCGCCTGGACCCGCTGTGGCACCAGCTCGACCGCCGGGACGCGCTGGTCTTCGTGCATCCGACGTCCCCGCCGTACGCGGAAGCGGTCACCGGCAACCGGCCTCGCCCGATGCTCGAGTTCCTGTTCGACACCGCCCGCGCCGCCGCCGACCTGATGCTCGCGGGTGTGCTCGCCCGCTTCCCGCGGATCCGGTGGATTCTCACCCACGGCGGCGGCGTGCTGCCGCTGCTGACCGACCGGATGGAGCTGTTCCGGCAGGTGCTGAGCGCCGGCACACCGGACGAGGCCACCGTGGCCGACCAACTGGGCCGGTTCTGGTTCGACATGGCGGGCACGCCCTTCCCGCGGCAGATGCCCGCGCTCGACGCGGTGGTCGGCACGCGACAGGTCGTGTACGGCAGCGACTACTGCTGGACGCCGCCCGACCTGGTGCTGGACCAGATCCGGTCGATCGACACCGCCGGACCGCCGGCCGACGGTGCCACCTGGCGCGACCTGACCACCCGCAACGCCCGCCGCCTGCTCTCCGGAGGTACCGCATGACCGAAGCCTCGTCCACTGTGGTGCTGCGCCGTGTCACGGTGGTGGACACCCGAGACGGCTCGCTGCGCTCCGATGTGGACGTGCGGGCCGACCTCGGCGTCATCACCGAGGTCGGCCGGGACGTCGCGCATCCGGCCGGGGCGCGGATCGTGGACGCCCCGGGCCGCTATGTCGTGCCCGGCTACAACGACATGCACGCGCACCCGCTGGGCCGCGGCGGCGACGTCGCGGCCACCCTGGAACTGATGCTCGCCCACGGCATCACCGGCTTCCGGCAGATGCACGGCGACCTGAACCTGCTGCGAGCGCGAGCCGACGGCCGCCTGCGCCTGCCCGAGGCGTCGCCGGCCCTGCTCGCCATGCCCGGCCCGTTGCTGACCATGCTGAACACCGGCACCCCGGAACGGGCCGCCGCGACGGTGCGCGAACAGGTTGCCGCGGGCGCCGATTTCGTCAAGTCGGCCGCGATGACCAGGGAACGGTTCTTCGACGCCCAAGCGGAGGCGCTGCGCCTGGGCGTGCCGATCGTCGGCCATCTGCCCGGCGGGATCGACGTGCTGCGGGCGTCCCGGATCGGCATGCGCTCCATCGAGCACTTCGGGTCCGGGCTGGGCGTGCTGGCGTGCTGCTCGGCGGAGGAGGACGCCATCCAGCGGGCGGCCGGCGCCCGTCAGCGGCTCACCCTGCCCTCCGTGCGGCTCCCGCTCGCCGAGAAACTCGCCGAGCGGATCATGCGGCGCGTGGTGATCAATCCGGTCAATCTGAACAAGGCCGCGGACGTCGACATCCTCGACCACGCGGTGCGGACCTTCGACCGCGACCACGCCCGCCGGCTCGCCGAACGGTTCGCCGCCGACGGCACCTGGCATGTGCCCACGCTGATCCGGCAGAAGACCAGCAAGCTGTGCGACGATCCGGGGTTCGCCGCGGACCCGGATCTGCGGTACGTCGCACCGTCCGCCCGCAAGGCGTGGGACGGCGCGGTCGCCCGGTTCGGCAGGTTCACCGCCGGGCAGCGGGAGACCCTCGCCCGGTCGCACCGGTACGAGTACGAGCTGACCCGGATCTTCGCGGATTCCGGCGTACGGATGCTGGTCGGCACCGATTCCTCCGGAGCCGTCTGGGTGATCCCGGGGGCCGCGCTGCACGACGAGATCGACCTGCTCGCCGAGGCCGGGCTGGCGCCGCTGCGGCTTCTGCAGATGCTGACCGTCGACGCGGCCGAGTTTCTGGCCGCCACCGACACCATGGGCACCGTCGAACCGGGCCGCAACGCCGACCTCGTGCTGCTCGACGCCAACCCGGTCGCCGCCGCCGCCAACCTGCACCGCGTCGTCGGCGTCGTGCGGTCCGGCCGGCACTACGGCGTCCAGGAACTGGCCGCGATGAAGGACCGGATCGCGGCCGCCCGGTCCGTCGACTGAACTCTGTCAGCCCGGCGGACGGTGGCCGGGCTCCGACGTGCGGCGCCAGGCTGCCAGCTTCCGGTACGCGGCCAGCCCGTCCGGCGTCCAGTCCCACTCGCCCAGCCGCCGTTCCAGTTCCTGCTCGGTGAGGAATGCGTGCCAGTCGATCTCGGAGGGCTGCGGACGTACGGGTGGCTCGCACCGCACCTCGTAGACGGCCGACCACCAGGAGTGTTCGGGGGTCTCGTAGCGGAACCGGAACAGCGGGTCCGGCGCGGGCAGCCCGGTCACGCCGAGTTCCTCCTCGGCCTCCCGCAGGGCGGCCGCGTCGTACGTCTCTCCCGCGCCGACCACGCCGCCGACGAACATGTCGTAGAGCGACGGGAAGACGAGTTTGTCCGCCGTGCGGCGGTGCACGAAGATCCGCCCGGCCGGGTCCCGGGCGAGGACGAAGGCGGCCCGGTGCCGCAGCCTCCGGGCGTACGCCTCGGCCCGCGGCGCCTGGCCGATCACCCGGTCCTGCTCGTCCACGATGTCGAGGATCTCGTCCGCCGAACGGGGCACCTGATCGGTCATGAGCGTAGCCAACCAGAGTTCGACTCCGGCCGGTACGCCAGGTTGGCCTGCGCTTTCGGCCGATGATCTTCCCGGGGAGCGCGTTTAGCGTCGAAAGGTCCCGTGGCACGAACGCATCGGCGGAGGTGACCGGCTCGGTGGTCAGGTGCCCGTCCTGTGGCGGATGGATGGACGACGTCCACGCTCCGGACTGCCCCATCGGTGCGGACGAACGCGCCCGGGACCGGGCCAACCGCCGCAACCGGGGCAACGGGGGATGCGGCTGCCTGTTGATCATCCTGGCCGCGGTGGTCGCGGTGGCCGGGATCGGGTGGAACATCGTGGCCGGCATGGTCGCGCCCGACCGTGGGCTCACCGCGGAGCAGGCTGCCATGGTCTCCGCGCTCGCCGGTGACTGGCAGGGCACCTATGTCTGCGACAAGACGACGCGTGGGCTGGATCTGGAGATCAAGCGGGCGCTCACCAAGCGCGGCGACCTCGTCGCGACCTTCACGTTCTATCGGACCAAGAAGATCACCGGTGCGCCGCTCGGCTCGTTCCGGCTCAAGGGTGAATACACCGGCACCCACGTCGATCTGCGGCCGGACTCGTGGATCAAGCAGCCCGCCGGGTACCGCATGGTGGACCTGCTCGCTCCCGCACCGAGCGGGAAGCCGCTGCGGATGAAGGGCGGCGTGGACCGCGGGCGTACGAGCTGCTCCAGCTTCACGATCGTCAAGAAGTGACGTCCCGGCCCCCGGCTCACCCGGCGGCCGACGGCTTGCGCTCGACCAGGATGATCGTCAGCAGCGCGTAGGTCCAGCGCTGGGCGGTCTGGTAGTGCTCGCGCAGCAGTTGCCGCTTGCCCGCGGCCATGTCCTGGAACGGATCGCTCGGCTTGTCCACCCGGATGACCCAGACGCGCGGCGGATTGCCGAGGCAGGACGCCGCGGGGCATTCGGTGGCCAGGAAGCGGCCGTCGGTGCGCTGCGCCGAAACGCGCAGCACGTCCGGTGGCCGGGGCGCCGGCAGGTACCGCTGGTAGATGTCGCGCGCCGCCCACGGGATGCTCCGATGACTGTCCGCAAAGACGACGACGTCGCCGGGTCTCCACCGGGGACCGATCACCGACGCGATGCGCGCGGAATCCTCGCCGTGGCCGTCCGGTTCCCGGATGCGCAGGTGCGTCGAGACGCCCAGCGCGACGGTGAGCGCCAGCGCCACGACCGCCTGCGTGCGGCCGAAGCGGAGCATCGCGGCTGCCGCGAGCGCGGCCAGCGCAGGCACCGCCACCAGCACGTAGCGGGTCACCCAGATCGGCATGACCTGGTCCGCCGCCAGCAGCACCAGCAGGGGCGTGAACGCGGCGGCGGCCACGCAGACGTGCTCGTCGGTCCGGCGTACCGCGAGGACGGCCAGGCCGATGACGATCCCGCCCACCGCTCCGGTCAGGAAGAGCCCGTCCGGGACCGCGTCGAATCCGCTCAGCGTGAGGTGCTCGATCCAGCCGATCTGCCCCCGGCTGCGGTAGCCGAGTCCGACCAGGATCAGTGCGGCTGCCCCGCCCGGCACGGCCGCGATGATCCACGCCGCGGTGCCGTACCACGCCGCAGCGCCGACCCGGACCTGCCGCAGCGCCACCGCCAGCGCATGCCCGGCGAGCAGGAGGAGGGCGCTGAGCGGGTGGCTCAGCGCCGCCAGGGCCAGCGCCGAGGAGTACGCCGCGGCCCGCCCGGGGCCGGGATCGTCGAGCAGGCGGATCAGGCACAGCACGGCGAGGGCGGCGGCGAACATCGCCAGGGCGTACGGCCGGGCCTCCTGCGCGTACCGCGAGGTGACCGGGACGACGGCGAAGAGCAGGCCCGCCGCCAGCCCGGTGTCGCGACCGCCGAGGCGCCGGCCGAGGGCGGTCACCACGAGGGAGGTGGCGACGGTCGCGGCGAGTGCGGGCAGCCGCAGCGCCGCGGTCGAGGTGCCCGCGACCGCGGTGTAGAGCTTCATCATCGCGTAGTACGGGGTGAGCACGGCATCCACCGCGGCGGACAGCCGCCAGAGCTGCTCCCAGGAGAGCCGGACCGCGCCCCAGGTGGCCAGCTCGTCCGCCCACAGTGCCGCCGCGGTCAGGCGCCAGCCGCCCAACGCCGCGGCGACCAGCGCCGGCAGCATCCAGAACAGCACGTCCGCACGGGGGGACGGGACGGCCGTCGGCCGGGCGGTGACCGGGATGCGCCGCCGGGGACGAGGGATCACCCGCGTGGGCGCATCGTCCGAAGTGGCGAGCTCGCCACCTCGGACGGTGCGCGAGGACTGTGCCATGTGGGCAGATCGTAGACGGTGTCTCATGTTCCGGTGGCCCCGCGGCGGCCCGTCCGCGCCCGAGCTGCGCCGGTCGCACCGTCGTCACGAGGTGGTGATGGCTGAGCCTTCCTCGCCCAGGAGCTCCCGGACGCCGGTGGCGTAGCTGGTGGCCGTGACGTCGGCGATCAGCAGGTGTTGCAGCAGGAAGCCCTGGGTCAGCCCGAGCATGGCGGCGCCGACCTGGTCCGGGGATGCGTCCGTGGGCAGGTGGCCGGCGGCCTGCCAGCGGCGTGCGACCTCGGTGTAGTGCCCGGACAGGCGCCGGAAGACCTCCTCGGTGCGGCGGCCGAGTTCGGGGCTGCGCAGCGCCTCGGCCCACACCTGCAGGGCGATGCGGGTCAGGTCGTGCCCGGTTCCGCCGGCTCCGGAAGCGCGCGTCATGACGCCGTCGATCATGGTGGTCACCGCGTGGGACGGCGACGGTGTCGCGCCGTCGGCGAGCAACTCGCCGAAGATCTCGTCGGCGGTGCTGAGGGCGGTCTCGGCCACCACCGCGATGAGTTCCTCCTTGCTGCGGAAGTAGCGGTACACGGCGCCCGCCGAGAGCCCCGACTCGGCGATGATGTCCGCCATCGAGGTCGCGTGGAACCCGTTGCCCGCGAACAGGCGCCCGGCGGCGGCGACGATCTCGGCGCGGCGGTTGGCGCGGTATTCGGCGGTGACGCGAGGCATGGACCCATCGTAAAAGCGAGCGTTCGTTCTTGACAACTCTCCGTGTTCGCCCTAGCTTTAAAGCGAATGTTCGTTCGTTTATATACGGGGAGGCAAGACATGGCCGGTCCGGTCTCGACCACACCGCAGAAGACGCCGTGGGCGCGGGTGGCCGCCACGGTGGCGCTCCTGACGGTGATCATCAGCGTGCTGCTCACGGCCTTCGCATGGCCGGCGGCGCGGTCGTCGCTGCACGACGTGCCGGTCGTGGTGGCCGGCCCGCCCGGCGCCGCCGACCAGATGGTCGCCGCGCTGCAGCAGCGCATGCCCGACGCCTTCGACATCACCCGGGTGGCGGACGCCGCGGCGGCCGAGGAGGCGGTGCGCGACCGGGAGGCGTACGGGGCGATCGACCTGAGCGCCGGTCCGCCCCGGGTGATCGTCGCGTCCGCGGCCAGCCCGGTCGTGGCCCAGGCGCTGACCGCTGTCGCCGAGGCGGTGCGCGGGGACGGGGGGACGCCCGCGGCGGCGGTGCGCGACCTCGCTCCGTTGCCCGCCGACGACCCGCGCGGCGTGGGACTCGCCGCCAGCGCCCTGCCGCTGGTGATCGGTGGCATGCTCGCCGCCGTGCTGCTGACCAGCCGGGTGCGCGGCACGGTGCGCCGGCTGGCCGGGGCGCTGGCCTACTCCGTCACCGCCGGCCTCGCGATGGCCGCGATCCTGCAGTTCTGGCTGGGGTCGCTGAATGGCGCCTACGTGGCCAACGCCGGTGTGATCGCGCTGTCGGTCGCCGCCACGTCGACCACCATCCTCGGTCTGGAGGCGTTGTTCGGCACCGTCGGCTTCGGCATCGGCGCCGCCATCATGGTGTTGCTGGGCAACACCCTGTCCGGCGCCACCAGCGCGCCGGAGATGCTGCCCGGCTGGTCCGGCCAGTTCGGCCAGTTCCTGCCGCCGGGTGCCGCCGGGTGGCTGCTGCGCTCGACCGCCTTCTTCGACGGGCACGGCGCCATCCGGCCGATCCTCGTCCTCACGGCCTGGCTGCTCGCGGGTGCGATCCTGGTCGTGGTCGGCACCAGGCGCGCGGCGCGTCGTGCCGTCGCGGCCCGGCCGGCCGACGAGGCCCGGACGCCCGTCGCGGCCGGCGCGTGACGTCGACGGCCGGACGGGCTTCCCGGTGATGCGGGCGAGGGCCCGCGGCGTCAGCGCGGCGGGCCCTCGCGGCAGCGCGATGAGGCGGAGGCGGTGCTCAGCCGAGGGTGGCGGCGAGCCGGGCGTTCGCCGCCGCGCCGGTCACCGTGGAGCCGACGCCGTGCACGAAGCCCAGGCCCGAGCAGTAGAGAAGCACGTCGTAACCGCCGGAGGAACGGCTGACGCTGCGCCCGTCGCAATCGCGTCCCTGATCCGCGTACAGGGTGGCCAGGGCACGGGCCTCGAAGGCGGCGTCGCTGAGCGATGAGCCGTACCCGGTGATGAAGCCCGCGCCGCTGCAATAGAGCAGGACGCTGTAGCCGCCGGTCGTGGTGTCGGCCGAGCGGCCGTCGCAGTCCACGCCGCTCACGGTGTAAAGCTGATAGAGCAGGAGCGCCTCCTGATTAGCGGTGGTCAGCGTGCTGCCGTACCCGGTGATGAAGCCCGCGCCGCTGCAATAGAGCAGGACGCTGTAGCCGCCGGTCGCGCCGTCGCTGTTTCTGGTGCTGCAGCCGGCCGCAGCGGCCGGTGAGGCCGGGACGGTCAGGAACGCCAGCGTGGTCAGGACAGCGGCGAGGACGAGCCGCCAGACGCGTGTCATGCGCACCTCCTTGTGTGCGCCCAGGGTGCACACAATGCATTGATATCTCTCACTTGGCGGCCTCCAGCTAACCGCAATCGCTCCACTGTGGCTATCCGTCGGCCGTGCCATGACCGAGTCGGAGATCCGTCCCTCGCGCGGTCCGTCAGTCGCCGGACTCCGGGGCCGGCAGGTAGGCGCCCGGCACCTTGTCGGGGACGACGATGGCTTTCTCGCCCGGGTACGGCTTCGTCCAGTCGTGCGACTGGTACCAGGTGAAATGGTTCATCTGCGCGGGGTTGGCGAAGTCGGGCCTCGCATTCGGGCCGGTCAGCCGCTGCTGTGCCTTCCACGCGTCCCACTGCGCGGCGACCGCGCGCTGGCCGGCCGGCACGGTGGCCGACGGCGGGGCCGCGAGGGTGGGATCCGGCGACGCCGGGACATCTTCGCCGCACGGGGGCGGGGTCGCCAGCCCGAGGGTGAGCGACGTCCGGTTGGGCACCGCGGTGAACGGCGTGCGGTCCGCCCGCAGGGTGAACGCGGCGCGCATCGGGCTGGCGGCGGTGTCCTTCTGGTTCATCGGATGAATGCCGAGGATCTGCTCGATGGTGCGGATCATGGTGATCTGCGAGTAGTAGCGACTGTCGATCACACCCCGCCGGGCGTACGGGCTGATGATCTGGATCGGCGCGCGGTGACCGTCGATGTGGTCGAGGCCCGCCTGGGAGTCGTCCTCCACGATGAAGATCGCGGAGTCCTTCCAGTACCCGCTGTGCGAGATGGCGTCCACGATCTTGCCGGCCGCGAGGTCGTTGTCGGCCACCTGCGCGGCGGCGTTCGGCGGCCCGCCGGTGTGGTCGCTGGAGAGCCAGAACATGTTGAGGTTGGCCGGCCCGTTGCGGTCGAAGTCACGCTTCCAGATCTCGTACCGGTAGATGTCCGGCACGCTGGTGTCGTACTTGGGGAAACCGTGCACCGACACGTCGTTGAGCGAGGGGATCGGCGACGACGACACCATCGGGTATCGGGTGTCCTGCCCGGTGGCTGCCATGTTCTTGGCGTCGCAGTAGAGGTTCTGCCAGCTCGCACCGGCGGGCTTGGTGAGGAACTGGTGGAACTCGCCGAAGTCGCGCACCGTCTTGCCGGCCGCCTGCGCACCGGTCCACAGGAAGCCGCTGCGCTGGTGCCCCAGGGCGTCGTCCTCGGTGTCGTAGCTGCGCAGGTACTCACCCGCCGAGGACTCGGTGTACTCCGGGTCGTCGGCCTGCATCAGCCAGTTATGGCCCTCGGCCGAGTTGGTGCCGATGTCATACGTGTTGTCGTACAGCCCGAACTGTTCCGTCATCGCGTGCTGGTTCGGCGTGACGTTCTCGCCGAACTCCGCCAGCGCCGGGTCGCCGTTGCCGCGCAGGTCGTCGCCGAAGAGCTGGTCGTACGTCCGGTTCTCCTTGACCAGCAGGAAGACGTGTTTGATCGTCGACGGGTCGCCGAGCCGCAGCGGAACCGGCACCGGCGGGACCTTGCCGCGGCCCGAGGCCTGCACCACGGCGCTGCCGAACCAGCCGTTCTGGCGGAACACCCGCACGGTGTTCAGCCGGATGACCCGGTCGCTGGGCAGCCGGAAACGCTGCACGGACGAGGTCGTGTCGTGGGTGGTGCGGCCGCCTCGGGTGGTGGGGCGCCGGGCATCGATGCCGCGGGTGTTGGAGACCACCACATCGTTGCCCACCGTGACGATCTCCGACGGGAAGTAGTCGGTCGGCAGTAGCCCGACGTAGCTGACCGGCGCCAACGGCGTGGTGAAGCGATAGACGGCGACCGCGTTGGCCCGGCCGAGGGTCACCAGCAGATGGCCGTCGCCGGTGAGCGTGACCGCGTCGGGTTCGTAGCCCACCGACGCCTCCGGCCACGGCTGGGTGGCGATGGTCTGCACCACCGCGTCGCGGGACGTGTCGATGACGGACACGTCGTTGGTGGCCGTGTTGGTGACGAACAGCGCCCGTTTCGCGGCGTACAACGCGGTCGGGTGCAGCCCGACGTCGATGCTGCGGACCGCGGCGTCCGGGTGGGCCAGGTCGATGACGCTGACCGTGCCGGTCGTGGTGGCCGCGGTCACCGGGTCGGCCGGGACCTGCGTGTTGTAGGAGTTGAGTGTGGTGTCACCGGGCCGGGCCGGTCGCCCGCCCTCGTTGCTGACATAGAGCTTGCCGCCGGTCATCGCCAGGTCACGGGGGGCGTTGCCGACCGCCCAGCTCCGCTCGATGGCGCCGGTGGCCGCGTCGATGGCCACCACCCGGTTCTGTCCGTTGACCGCCGCGTACACGGTGGATCCGTCGGGCGTGAACACCGCCTGGGCGGCCAGCGCACGCCGGGGACCGTCGGCGGGGATGGCGACGAACGCCGGGTCGGCGAGGGTTCCGTCCGGGTTGACGGTGAAGGTGCGGTAGCCGTCGGCCTGGCCCAGCCACAGACGGGAGCCGTCCGGGGAGTAGGCAGGACCCTCCTGTCCCACGTCGTTGCCGCTGATCCGCAGGTCCGCGGCCGCGTTGTTGCCGACAAGCTGCTGGACCTCCCAGTTCCTCAGGTCCACCACGGCGAGTGCCAATCCGCCGTCGGTGATCGAGGCCGCGAGGTGGGTGCCGTCCGGGCTCACCGCCGAGGACATGATCTTGCCGGGGTCGATGACCAGGCGCTGTCCGATCGGATCGAGGTACTGATCGGCGGAGACGACCAGCCCCCGCGGAGTGGTCTGGCCGACCTGATCGGTGCCGAACTGATGCGTCTGGGCGTACGCGATGCCCCCGGCGGTGGCGACGAGGACAGCGGTGGCACCGGCCGTCAGGACGAACATCCGGCGGCCCAGATGCCGCCCGGAGCGCCTCCGGACGGCCCGCCGATTGCGGATGACCTGCATGGCACTATCCCTTCGCGCCGGTGGGTAGCAACTCGACAATGCCGTCGAACTGCCAGAGCGGGTTCGGTGCGTCCCCGTCCGGGGTGCGCACCAGGAAATAGCCGTTGACTTCCTTCGGCCCGTCGCCGTCGGCCACGTACCGTCCGTCCGGCGTGATGTCGAGCTGGTAGGCGGCCGATCCGGTGGCGGCCACGCCGGGCAGGCGCCAGGAGACGACGCACCGCCAGTCGTTGCCGGCGCCGGCCGCATCGGCGCTGCCGCCGCCCTTGGTGCAGACCGCCGTGGCGTGCAGTTGATCTTCCGTGACGTCCGGCCGGTTGAGTTGCGCCGTCTGCAGGCGATAGAGGTGCGCGAACTCGGTGGCGACGGCGCGTTGCACCTTGCCCTGCTCGATGCCGGAGCCGGTGATGCCGGAACCGGTCGCCACCGCGATGACGGCGACGGTGATCGCGGTCAGCGCGGCGAGCGGCAGCACTCCGGCGACGGCCGCGCGACGGCCGCCGCCGTCGGCCAGATCGGTGAAGTCCCGCCGCTGGAAGAGCACGAAGGCCAGTGCCGTCGCGGTCGCCGCCCAGGCGAGGCCGACCGCCACGCCGATCAGCAGCGGCTCGGCCTGCGCCGGGCTGGTGAACAGGCCGTTCCAGGCGATGAAGGCGTACCCGGGAAGCGCCAGGCGCACGGCCACCGGCAACGGCAACATCTGGGCCAGTTGCAGCGCCAGCGCGACGAGCGCGGGCAGCAGCAATCCCATCGGGGAGCGGCCCAGCGTCACCGACCCGAGCAGTCCGATCCCGGCCAGCGCCAGCGTCGGCGCAAGCGCGCAACCCCACGCGAGCAGCACCCCGGCGGCGGCATCCGGCGGCGACACCAGGTGACCGTCCAGCCCGGTCAGCGGCTGATTGCCGACCGCCAACAGCCCGCCCACCGTGCTGGAGACCGCGAGCCCGGCCACCAGCAGCAGAATCACGGTCAAGCTGGCCAGCGCCTTGGCGGCGAAGATCCGGCGGGGCGAGCGGACCGCGACGAGCAGGTGGCGCCAGGTTCCGAGCCGGTCCTCGGCGGCGAACACGTCGCCCGCCACCACCGACGTCAGCAGCGGCAGCGCCCAGGAGCCGGCGAAGCCGAGCGTCACCAGCGGCCCAGCCCACCCGGTGGCGTGCATCAGCCGCCCGAAGAGCGTGTCGACCGGCAGCGTGCTCTGCCGGCTCACCACCGCGACGAACAGCGCGGGCGCGACCCAGCAGGCCGGCACCAGCAGCCGGATCCGCCACTGCGACACCAGCTTCACCAGTTCGAAGCGGAAGACCCGGGTCACCGGCACGCGGCCGGGGCGGCCCGCGACGGCCCGCGGTGCGGCGGCGGTGGCGGTCATCGGCGCTCCTCCGACAGGGCCGCGCTCATCGCCTGACCTCCGCGTTCCTCGGTGAGTCCGAGGAACGCGGCCTCCAGCGGGGACACCACCGGGGTGAGTTCGCGCAGCGCGATGCCCGCGCGCACCAGCCGGGTCACCAGTTCGTCCAGGGCGGGCGTCAGCGCCCGTACCACCAGGGCGTCGGCCGCGCCGTTCTCGATGATCCCGATGCCGTCCACGTCGGCGGCCATCGCGCGGGCTGCGGGCGGATCCGAGGTGAGCAGCCGGTAGTCGAGTTCCCGGTTCTCGGCGGCCAGTTTGCCCAGCGGGCCGGAGAACGCCACCCGGCCGGTGTGCAGGATGGTCACCTCGGAGCAGAGCGCCTCCACATCGTCCATCCGATGGCTGGACAGCACCACGCCGACGCCGTCGGCGGCGAGCCGGGTCAGCACGCCGTGGACGTGTCTCTTGCCGGCCGGGTCCAGCCCGTTGGAGGGTTCGTCGAGCACCAGCAGGCGCGGCTTGGCCAGCAGAGCCGCGGCGAGCCCCAGCCGCTGGCGCATGCCCAGCGAGAAGCCGTGCGCCCGGTCGTCCGCCACGTCGGCCAGGCCGACCTGGTCCAGCGCCTCGTCGAGACCTGCCGCGCGCGGGTCGCCGCCACGCAGCGCGACCAGGGCGGCGAGGTTCTGCCGGGCGGTGAGCGAGGGATACAGGCCGGGACCGTCCACGAACCCCGCCACTCCGTCCGGCGCGTCGAGCGCCCGGCGGACCGCGGTGCCGAGGATCTCGATGTGGCCGTCGTCGGGGACGGCCAGGCTCAGCAGCAGGCCCAGGAGGGTGGTCTTGCCGGCGCCGTTCGGGCCGACCAGGCCGTGCACGTGCCCCTGCGCCACCTCCAGGTCGACGTGGTCGAGCGCGACCACGTCGCCGTAGCACTTGGTGATCCCGCGGGCCCGGGCGGCGAGGATTGCACTCATCGATCCCTCTTCTTCGTGGCCTTCCTCGAACCTAAGGACAGTGGACGACGAGGGCAGGAACCGGCGGTTGAACGCTGGGCGAACCGGCGGCGTACGGCATCTATCGCAGTCGATGGGCCCGGCGAACCCCGTCCGTGCACCCCCTGTTGGCCTCCCGTTGGGCGGACGACTACTTGCCATTCGTCGTCGCCAATGGTCGAATCACAGCGGTCCGTCAAGGACTGAGCGAACACACGGGGGAATACATGCGCACACCTGCGTGCGCGGTGTCCTTCCTGCACGCGTCCGGAGCCCCGGCCGCGTGCGGCGAAGGATCGGCCGCGCCTGTCTTGGTCGCCGCGCGCGAGTGTCGGACGGCATCGTCGTGACCATCCCGGCCCTGCCACCGTCTCGTGCCTGCGCACTCATCGTCTCGGGTCGGGGTGCTCCGCTCCGGTCGGGGTGCTCCGCGCGTTGCCGCTCACCCGGGCCGCCTCTCGGCGCAGCGCCGACTGCTCCCGCTCGATCCTCTGGGCCCTCGCGACCGAATCAACTCGATCCCCTGGGTCCTCGCGACCGAATCAATAAGAAAGGCACTTCATGGACATCGTCGTGAAACGATGGCTGGCCGGTGTGGCGGCGGTGACCGTCGCGGCCGGCGGCGCAGCCGCGCTGACCGTGCCCGCCCTGGCGGAGGCCGGCGCGGAGGACCCGCCGTCGCTGGTCGAGGACTACAGCTACCCCGGAGCGGCGGCCATCCTCGACCAGCAGAACATCAAATTGATCTCCGGCGACGGCAACATCGTGCTCGCCGACTGCACCGACCCGCCGGACGGCGACATCACCTTCATCTACGTCTACACCAGCGACCTCAGCGTGAACGACGGCGATGCGGTGTGCTTCCAGGTCCTGGGCACGCCAGGCGTGCTCGCCATGGAGGTCCCGGCAGTCTTCGAGATCCGCGGCGACGGCCGGATCGCCGGCTCGGGTGACGGACACGACATGACGGCCGTGGTAAAGCCGCAAGGCGGCGCGGCGAAGACGATCGAGCTGGACCCCGACGGCAGCACGCCGGTGGGCATCGGCACCAGCCCGCCCGGTGCGCCGACCACGCTTCTGAAGCTGACGGCCCGGGGCTGACCGACGCGCACGGTTCGCCGCAGACCCGGCGGTCGGAGCAGTCGTTCCGATCGCCGGGCCTGTCTTTTCGATCTCACGAAGGAACAGCTCATGGGGAAGAGTTGGACATATCGCGCCGCCACGGCGGCGCTCGCCGCCGCCATCACCGCGACCTCGTTGGTCGGCGCGAGCGGCGCGGCCCGGGCCGACCAGGCGGACGATCCGGTCGACCGTGCCGGCGTGGTGCGGATGTGGCGCAGCGGCGGGGATCTGCTCGCACCGGCGGCCGAGCAGGCGCTGCTGGGCACCGACGACGACGTGCATGCCTTCCTGGACCGGGCCGCCGACCTGCAGACGCTTGATGACCGGATCGCGGTGAACCGCATCCTGTCCGCCGGCGGGCCGACGGTGCGCGCTCGCGCCCAGGCCGCTCTGGACAGTGGCGACCTCGGCGACTTCCTGTCCGCGGGCTGGCAGGACGCGGCGCACGTGGACGAGCGCGTGCGGGTCAACCAGATGCTCTCGACCGGTGACGCCCAGGTGCAGGCCGCGGCTCAGGCGGCGCTGGACGCGGACGCCAGCGTCGGCCCCACGGTCCTCAGCGATGAGGATCCGGACGAGAGCCCGTCCGGACCGCTGGACACGTTCCTGGCGACGGGATGGCAGAAGCCCTTCGAGATCGACCAGCGCCTCGCTGTCACCAGGATCCTGAGCGCGGCGCCGGCCGGCTCCAACGTGCGCCGGCTGGCGCAGCGCGCGCTCGACGCCCGCGATGTCGACGCGCTGACCTCCTTCCTGGACACCCAGCACGCGATCGCAGCCGCGCGCGACGAGGAGGCCAGCACCATCACGGACCTGGTCGGTGCCGCCGAACGCGCCAGCGCCCAGGCCGACGAACTGACCAAGACGGCCGAGGAGGAGGGCGCCAAAGCGGCCGCGGCCGCGTCCGCCGCCCGCGAGTCGGCGCAGCAGGCCCAGGCGGCCATGGAGAGCGCCGCGGGCAACGCCGAGAAGGCGGCCGCCGCGGCGCAGCGGGCCGCGGCGGCCGCGAGCAAGGCGGCCCAGGCGGCCGCGCGAGCGATGTCGGCGGCGCAGATGGCGGTGTCCGCGGCCCGTGCTGCCGCGGCGGCCGCCTCCCGGGCGGCCGCCACCGCGGCGCTGACCCGGGCCGCCGCGAACCGGGCGAGCAAGGCGGCCGCCGACGCGGCGGTCGACAAGAACAAGAGCGACGCCGCCAAGGCGCTGGCCGAGAACGCCCTCAAGTGCGCCAAGTTGTCGAGGGACGCCGCCTATGTGGTGGGCCGGGCCGAAGAGGTGGCGAACAGCGTCATCAGCATCGCGCAGTCGGCCGACGACGCCGGCGCGGACGCCCGGCGAGCCGTCATCGCGACCCAGGAGGCGCTGGCCCAGGCCCACGCCACCGGCGTGAACGTGGCGCAGGCTCAGGCGGCGGCGGCCCGCGCCCGCCGTCAGGCGGACCGCGCCAACCGCGCCTCGGTGGCGTCGCTGACGTTCGCCCGCGCCGCGGTCAAGGCGGCCGGCGACGCCCGCCGTGCGGCGACGCAGGCCGCCGACGACGCGACGGCGGCGGCCGAGGCGGCGAACGAGGCCGCCGCCCACGCCGGCGACGCGACTCGGGCGGCACAGGCGTCGACGGCCGCGGCGAACGCCGCGAGCCAGGCCGCCGACGACGCCGTCACGGCGGCCAACGACGCGTACGCGGTCTATGAAGCGGCGCGGGCGGTGGACGCCGAGCGCCTGGCGGTGGCCACCGAAGAAGGCTCCGAGCAGGCCCAGGCGGACCTCGCCGCGTACCAGGACTACCAGGACCGGGTGGACTGGGACGCGCAGGAGGCCACCAAGCGGGACGCCGAGACGAACCGGCTCATCGCCGAGGTGCGCAACCCGGCGACGGACCCGGCGGTCGCGGTCGCGGACAGCCGCCGCGTGGCGCTGAACCTGGCCGTCTCCGGCGGGCCGAGCACCCAGCAGGAGGCGCTCACCGCGCTGAGCAGCGGCGACGCGGACGTCGTCGACTTCGTCCGGGTCCGGGTCGCGCAGGCCGCGGCCGCCGACGACCGGAACACCCTGGCCACCATCGCGACCACCGGCACCCTGGGGCTGCGCACCGCCGCGCTGGCGGCCATGGACGGCACGGACGCCCAGGTGGCGGACTTCCTCCAGGACCAGGACTATCCGGAGCGGGGCACCGAGGAACGGGTCATGGTGACCCAGATCCTCGACGAGGCCACCCAGGCCGGCGACGACGCGACCGCCGACCAGGCGCAGCGGGCGCTGGACGGCAGCGATCAGGACCGGCACGAGTTCGTCACCATAGGACAGTTCCAGTCGGCCAACGCCGACGACCGGATCCGGGCCACCCGGATGGCCACCGACGACGACAGCGGCCCGGAGCTGAAGGCGGCGGCGCAGAACGCGCTGGACGGCCCTCCCGGCGCGCTGCACGATTTCGTCACCACCGGCTGGTATTCGGCGCAGCAGAACGACGACGACGCGGCGACGCACGAGCTGGAGATGATCGCCCTGCTGCAGCGGGCGTCGAGCGCCGCGACGGCCGCGACCCAGCGAGCGGAGGAGGCCCAAGCGGTCGCCGCGAACGCGCGCGGTGACGCGGCAGCCGCCCAGACCTGGGCGGAGAAGGCTGGCGAATCCGCTCAGCAGGCCGTCGCCTATGCCAGCCAGGCCGATCAGTCGGCGCAGAAGGCCGAGCGTTCGGCGTTGCACGCCCTCGATTCCGCCAAGTCGGCCGCCGCCGCCGCGAAGAGGGCCAACTCCGCCGCGAACAAGGCGGCCCAGTCCGCCGCCGCGGCACGGGAGTCCTACCGGCAGGCCCGCAAGGACGCCAACCGGGCCGTGGACGCGGCGGAACGGGCCAAGGCATCGGCGCTGGCCGCCGGCAAGAACCTGACCGAGGCGCTGGCGCTGCGCAGACAGGCGTACGAGGAGGCCAACGAGCTCATCGAGCAGGAGGAACACGCCCGGCTCGATGCCTTGCACACGCAGTTCGCCGAGTGCATGCGCAACACGCTGCCGGGCTTTGAAGCCAAGTGCTACGAGGTGTATGAGCCGACCGACCTCCGGCTGGGCAAGGCAACCCTGAACAAGGAGTTCTGCAACAAGTTCGCCCAGACGGACAGCGTCTACTACCAGAACTGCGTCGCGGACACGTTCAACCCCAACTTCATGATGAACCGGGCGATGGACATCCTCTCCGCCGCGGCCATCACCTTCACGCAATGGACGACGTTCGCCTTCGGCAGCGTCGGCCTGGCCGCCTTCACCGCGGTCTGCGCGGCCCTGTGCACCGCCGTCGTCGGCGTGCTGGGCGGCGCCGAAGTGAGCATGGGCATCGGTGGCCTGTTCACGACCTGGGCCGAGGGATCGCTGCTGAGCTACCTCGCCGGGGGCGCGTGGAGCGGCGTCGTCGGCGGCCGGATCCTGGGCGAGCTGAAAGGCACGCTGAACCTGGTCCGGATACCGGCGGTCTTCGAGCGGGTCACGCTTCCCCGGGAGACCGTCGACGCCAACTTCGCCCGGCTGGTCAGCGAACGCGGCCTGCCCTCGTGCGTGACGTCCCGGAACAGTTTCCTCGCCGGCACCCCGGTGTTGCTCGCCGACGGCACCACCAAGCCCATCGAGGACGTCGTGATCGGCGACCGGGTGCTGGCCACCGACCCGGTGTCGGGCGCGACGGATGCGCGGTCGGTGACCGAGCTGATCCCGGGCTTCGGGCGCAAGGATCTGGTCGACGTCACCGTCGACACCGACGGGCCGGGCGGCGCGGCGACCGGAACCCTCACCGCCACGGCGAACCATCCCTTCTGGGTGCCTGACCTGCGGAGCTGGGTCGATGCGGGTGATCTGATCCCGGGCCAGTGGCTGCGCACCAGCAGCGGCACCTGGGTGCGGGTCACCGCGGTGCATCACCGGGTGCAGCGGACCGGCGTCTACAACTTCACGGTCGACACCCGGCACACCTATTACGTGCTGGCCGGCGGCGCCGCGCTGCTGGTCCACAACGACGCGTGTGGCGTCGAGCTGGAGGATCTGGGCGCCGGGTGGTTCGAGTCGCCCAACCACCTGCTCTACGGCCCCGGCTCGGTGCAGGGACACCGGATCCTGCACGTTCTCGACCACGCACACGCCAACCCGGACAAGCCGATCCACAGCGTCTTCGACATCGGCAGCCGGGGCGTCCTGGACGTGATCGACGAGGCATGGCTGTTGCGCGGCACGAACCTGCTGACGAAGACCGAGGGCAATCGGACCTTCTACATCATTCCGATGGGCCGCACGATCGGAACGAACGGGGAGCAGAATATTCTGATCATCGTGAGAAACGGCGACGAGATCATCACCGCTTACCCGAAGAAGAGCGCCTCTTGGACTCCCGATGCCCCCTGACATGCGCCTCCGTTGCACCGTCTGCGGCCAGGACTACCTCGCCCCGTACCGCAACACGGTGAACGGGGAGCGGTTCCTGCTCTGTGCCGAGTGCGACTCGGTGTGGCTGCCGGGCGATGACACCTCCCGGCCGTCGGGCCACTCGCTCTCAACCGTCTTCGCCGGTCATCAGTTCCGTCCGGACGAGGGGGACTGGGACCTCATCGAGCCGGTTCCGGACGGCGGCTGACGGGAGTGTGCTGCCGCCGGGGACCGAGGGCACAGGTTGTCCTCAGTCCCCGGCGGTGGACTCGCGGATCACCAGGCGCGGGGCCAGCGACGTGACGCCCGGACGGGGCCGCCCGGCGATCGCGTCCAGCAGGAAGCCGGCGGCGCACCGGCCAAGTTCCTCCAGTTGCAGGTCGACCGTGGTCAGCGGCGGCCGGCTGGCGAGCGCCATCACGTCCCAGTTGTCGTAACCGGTGACCGCGACGTCCTCCGGAACGCGTTTTCCGGCCTCCCGCAGGGCGTCGCAGACGCCGCGGGCGATCTGGTCGCTGCCGCAGGAGATGGCGTCCACGTCGGGGCAGTGCCGCAGCAGCAGCGTGACCGCCTGGCGGCCCCACCGCTCGCTCCAGTCGCCGTAACGGACCGGACCGGCGAAGGCGGGACCGGCGGCGGCCACCGCGGACTGCGCCCGGATGGCCGCCGACTGGTGCCGTTGCGGGCCGGTGACGTGGGCGATCCGGCGCCGGCCCAGGTCGCGCAGGTGCGCCACGGCCAGGCGCGCGCCGTCCGCGTCGTCGGCGATCACGGACACCGCCGCCGGGTCCGCGGACGGCGTGAAGACGTGCACCACGGGGACCGGGACGGGCATCGCCACGGGTGGCCGCGGATCGGTGCGTCGGCCGGTGAGGATGACGCCATCGACCCGGCGGGCCACCAGGTTGCGCAGGTGGTGTTTTTCGCGCACGGGATCGTCGCGGGTGTCGCAGAGCAGCACGGCCATCTGCCCGGCGGCGAGCGCGTCCTCCGCGCCGAGCAGGATCGGCATGCTGAACCGGCCGAAGCTGTCGGTGGTGACCAGCCCGACCGTGTAGCTGCGCCCGGACGACAGGCCGCGGCCGATGCCGTCGGGGGTGAAGCCGAGCTGCTCGGCCGCGCGGATCACCCGCTCGCGCGTGTCGGCGCGGAGCTGGCCGGTGCCGTTGAGCGCCTTCGACGCGGTGCCCGGCGTCACCCCGGCGAGGGCGGCGACGTCCACGATGCGTACCCGCATCTTGCGACCCCCTCGCGGCGCGTCCGGTCGGCAACGGATTTCCGGCTCGTTTCCGTACCGTAGCCGAACGGCTCTTGACCATCGTATAACGGGGTGCGTACGGTCATGCCGGAAAACGATTTCCTAACCGGGAGGTCAGGCGTGGCCGGTCCGATCGCACCCACCGCGAACGCCGCGGCCCGATGGCGCCCGGTGGCCGCCCGCATCACCGGTGGCCTGCTCGGCGAGCGGCAGCGGGTCAACGGGGAGGCGGCGGTGCCGTCCGGCCCGAAGCGCCTGGAGTCCGCCGGCAACCTCGACAATCTGCGCATCGCCGCCGGTGCGCCCGGCGACCGGCGCGGACCGGTCTTCATGGACTCCGACGTCTACAAGTGGCTGGAGGCGGCGGCGTGGGAATACACCCGCCACGGCTCACCCGCGCTGCTGGAGTCGCAGCGGCAGGTCACCTCGGTGGTGGCGGCAGCGCAGCACGACGACGGCTACCTCAACTCGATGGTCGAGCGGCGCTACGCCGACCTGCCGTGGAGCCACGAGCACTACTGTGCCGGGCACCTCATGCAGGCGGCCGTCGCGCAGGCGCGCGGCACCGGAGACCGGGCGCTGCTCGACGTCGCGGTCCGGTGCGCCGACCACCTGGTGGCGACCTTCGGCACCGACCGGCGGCACGACGTGGACGGCCATCCGGTGGTCGAGATGGGCCTGGTGGAGCTCTTCCGGGAGACCGGCACCCGGGCCTATCTGGAGCTCGCGAAGTACTTTGTGGACGCCCGCGGGCACGGCCTGATGGAGGGGTACGGGCAGGAGCCGACCTACTTCAGCGACCGGGTCCCGGTCCGCGAACAGACCACCGTGGAGGGGCACGCGGTGCGCGCGGTCTACCTGGCCGCCGGGGCCGCGGACGTGGCCCTGGAGACCGGCGACACCGGGTTGCTCGACGCGCTCGCGACGCAGTTCGACCACATGATGGCCACGAAGACGTACGTGACCGGCGGCCTCGGCGCGCGCTGGGACCGCGAGGCGTTCGGCGACGAGTTCGAACTGCCCGCCGACCGTGCGTACGCGGAGACGTGCGCCGCCGTGGGCGGCATCGGCTGGGCCTGGCGCATGCTGCTGGCCACCGGGGACGTCCGCTACGCCGACGCAGCGGAACGGATGCTGTTCAACGGCTTCCTCGCCGGGGTGTCGCTGTCCGGCACGGAATACTTCTACGTCAATCCGCTCCACCTGCGCCCCGGCGCGCACCCGGACGAGAACCGCAGCCCCGCGCACGGCCGGAGAGGATGGTTCTCCTGCGCCTGCTGCCCGCCGAACGTGATGCGCACGCTGGCGAGCCTGGGCTCCTACCTGGCCACCGCCGACCCGGACGGGGTGCAGATCCACCTCTATGCGCCGAGCACCATCGAGGCGGGCGAGATCGGCCTGGAGGTCGAAACCGCCTACCCCTGGAAGGGCCGGGTCCGGGTGCGGGTGGTGCGTACCCCGGACCGGGAATGGACGCTCGCGCTGCGCGTTCCCGGCTGGACCGGCGCCGGGGGATACCGGCGGGAACGCCGCCGTTGGGAGCCGGGGGAGACGTTCGACCTGGACCTGCCGATGCCGGTGCGGCTCACCACCGCGGACGACCGGGTGGACGCGGTGCGCGGCTGCGTCGCGGTCGAGCGCGGCCCGCTGGTGTACGCGGTGGAGGGCACCGACACACTGCACCTGATCGACGCCGGCGCGGCCGAGTTCCGTCCCGATCTGCTCGGCGGCGTCACCACCGTCGCGCTCACCGGCGAGGACCGCGGCCCGGCGGCACCCGGCGTGACGGGGCCGTACCGCAGCACCACGCAGACCGCCGCGATCCCGTACTTCGCCTGGGCCAACCGCGGCGTCCAGCCGATGCGCGTCTGGCTGCCGAGAGCGCGGATCTGACATGCGCCGCCGCGAGCTGTTGCAGATCACCGGCCTGGCCGGTGCCGCCGCCGCGCTGGACGCCTGCGGCTCCGCTGTGCTGCCCGAGCCGGACTTCGCGGCGCCGCCCGCGCGCACCGTGACGATGTGGTGCCGGGCCGCCACCGTGGCCGGGGTGCAGGTCGTGGTCGACCGGTTCCACCAGGCGCAGAACCGCCTGCGCATCGACCTGACGCCGGTGCCCGACGGGCAATACGTGACCAAGCTCGCCACCGCCATCCGGGGCCGCCGGGTGCCGGACATCGTGGACATCGACGACATCAACTCGATGCTGTTCATCTACCGGGACGCGTTCGCCGACCTGACCGACCACGTGCGCGCCCTGCCGTACCGGGACGTGCTCAGTCCCGGCCATCTGCGGCTGGCCACCCGCGACGGCCGGCATTACGGCCTCCCGTACCTGGCCGACAACTCGCTGCTCTGGTACGACACCGCCCTGCTGGACCGGGCCGGCGTCGACCCGGCGACCGCCACCACCAGCCTGGACGGTCTGCTCGACGCGGCCGGCAAGGTGCGCCGGCTGGGCGACGACGTGTTCGGCTGGTCGATCGCGGCGAACTCGGCGGGCATCCTCGGATTCGTGGTGCAGCCGCACATCTGGGCCACCGGCCGCGACCAGATCGCCGGCGAGATCGGCGCGCAGCACGGCGACATCGCCGGCAACCCGGCGCTGCGCGCCACGCTGAGCTTCTATCGCAGCCTGTGGCGGGAGGGGCTGATGAGCCCGGGAACCATCGCCGACGCCGGCACCACGTGGGGCAGCGACTTCCGGGCCGGCACCGTCGGCTTCTTCCCGTCCAACTACAGCGCGGTGGTGTCCGCCGCCGACGCCGCGACGCGGGCCCGCACCGGGGTCACCATGCTGTGCGGGCCGGACGGCGGGGCGGCCTTCTTCGACGGCGGCGACAACCTCTGCATCCCGCGCGGCGCCACCAACGCGGCGGGTGCCTGGCAGTTCGCCAGGTTCGCGCTCGACGTGCCGCAACAGCAACTGCTGCCCGAGGGCGGCTACACCCCCGTCCGTGCGGACGTGAACACCCCGGAGTTCACCGCCAAATACCCGCTGGGCACGGTCCCGCTGGATCACCTCGACCGCGGTTACGCGCCCGTCACCCTGGCCTACAACCTGCTGTTCAACCAGGCGGACAGCCCGTGGATCGCGATGTTCCGCCGGGCCGTCTTCGACGGCGACCTGGACGGCGCGCTGGAGGAAGGTCAGACGGCCTTCGACCGGATCCTGAGGCAGGCGCAGCTATGAGCATCACGCATCCGTCCCGCACCGGCGCCGCGCTCATCGCGCCGGCCCTCGCCTTCGTCGCCGTCTTCGTGCTCGCTCCACTGGTGGTGGCGATCGGCATCTCGCTGACCAACTGGCCGCTGATCGGCGAAGCGCACTACATCGGCCTGGACAATTACGCCGCGATCGTGCACGACACCGCACTGTGGCGCTCGGTGCTCTACACCCTGGTCTACACGGCGATCGTCACGCTGCCCATCCTGGTCACCGGATATCTCATGGCGGTGCTGGTGCGCGGCGGACGACGCGGGGCCACGCTGCTGCGTACGCTCTTCTTCCTGCCGTACGTCATCGGGCTGAGCACGTTGAGCTTCCTGCTCGTGCTGGAGGCGCAGCCGAACAGCGGCGGCGTCGACATGCTGCTGCGGGCGCTGCACATCACCGACGGGTCGACGGCCTGGCTGGTGGACGGCCCGCTGGCGACCGGACTGATCTGCGTGCTGGTGATCTGGGGCGTCTCCGGGCTGACCATGGTGCTGTTGCTGGCCGGCATGCAGGGCATCCCCACCGATCTCTACGAGTCGTCCGAAATGGACGGAGCGACCTGGTGGGACCAGGAACGCCGGATCACCATCCCGATGCTGCGCCGCACCATCGCGATGAGCCTGATCCTGTCGGTGATCGGGTCGTTCCTGGCGTTCACCCAGTTCTTCATCCTCACCCAGGGCGGTCCGGGCAGCGCCACCACGCCCATCGTGCTGGCCATCTATCAGCGCGCCTTCGTGCAACTGCAGGTCGGCTCGGCGACCGCGGTGTCCATCGTGCTGATCGTCGTGGTCGGCCTGATCAGCGCCGCGCAGTTCCGGCTGCTGCGCGAGCGCGACTGAAGGGGAGAGCCATGGTCGCCACCGCCCGGCCGGCCCCGGTACGGACCGCGGCGCGCCCCGTGCGTCAGGCCGCGCGCCGCGGGACGGGCCTCCCGGCATTGCTGTACGCCACCGCCGCCGTGCTGGCCGCGCTGGTCTTCCTGGTGCCGTTGCTGTGGGCGCTGATGCGTTCGGTGCAGCCGGACGCCACCATCACCGGCACGCCGAGCTGGTCGACCTTCTTCGACCTCACCACGGAGAACTTCCGCCGGATCGCGGCGGACGGCCACCTGATCCGGGCGACCCTGAACAGCCTGCTGGTCTCCGGCGGCACGGCGCTGCTGACCACCGTCGTGGCCACCGCCGCCGGGTACGGATTCGGGCGGTTCCGGTTCGCCGGTTCGAGCGCCGCGTTCGGCCTGATCCTGCTCACCCTGATGGTTCCGTTCCAGGCCATCCTCACCCCGCTGTTCATGCAGATGAACGCGATGCGCCTGACCGACAGCCTGCTCGGCCTGGTGCTCTTCTACACCACGGTGAACCTGCCGTTCGGCGTCTTCGTGATGCGTACCGCGTTCCTCGGCATCCCGGACGCGCTGGAGGACGCCGCCCTCATCGACGGCGCCGGACGGCTGCGCACCCTCGCCTCGGTGCTGCGGCCGCTGATCCTGCCGGGCATGGCGACCACCGCCTTGTACGCGTTCCTCACCTCCTGGACCGAGTTCCTCGGCGCGCTGACCTTCCTGACCCGGCAGGATCTCTACACGTTGCCGGTGGCCCTGGTGAACCTGCAGCAAGGCGCGTACGGCCAGGTGGATTACGGCCTGCTGGCCGCCGGTGCGGTGCTGGCCATGATCCCGTGCGTGATCCTGTTCGTCAGCCTGCAGCGCTTCTACGTTGCGGGCCTGTCGGCGGGCGCCGTGAAGGGCTGACGCCCGGCGCGCCCGCCACGGTGACCGAGCGCAGCGGCGCGGAGGCCACCACGTCGTAGCGTTTCGTTGCGGACCGCCATCCCGCGGTCCGCAACGCCGTGCCCGGCTTCACGTCGTGGTAGACGCGGCTGAGCGTGGCGGTGCCGGCGCCGCCGGCCAGCTTCACCCGGACCGGCGCGGTGCCGGGGTCGATCAGCAGGTCGCCGACCGCGCCGGTCAGATGGATGGTCCACCGCACCGCCGCGTGCAACTGGATCTCCGCGCCCGCACCGGCGACGGCCAGGGTCACCCGGGTCTGCGGCCCGTCCCGCACGGCCGCACCGGCCACGCTGGTGGCGGGCGCGCTGAACAGCAGGCCACCGAGATCGGCGCTGCTGATGCGGACGGCCCCGGCGGTGCCGTTCAGCTCGATCGCGGCGGTGCGCGCGGTGCCCAGGGGTGCGGTCACCGGCGCGGCGGGCGGGCCGGGCGCGGGCGGGCCGGGTGTGGAGGTGCCGGACGCGGACGGGGCGGGGGCGGTCGGGCCGGGCGTGGCGGCGGCCGGCTGGCCCACCGTGGCGGTGGTGGACCGGGATGGTGGCTGGTAGGCGGAGGTCTGCCCGAGCACGACGCCGACGGTGAGCGCGACCAGCAGCGCGGTGAACAGCCACAGCCCCCGGCGCAGGGGCGGCTGCGGCTCATAGACGATCACCGCGCGGGCGGCCACGGACGGTGGCGCGGTGACGAGGGGAAGCTGCTGAGTGGGCACGTCGCGGAAGCCGGGTTCCGGCGTCTCTGCCGGGTCGGGGCCCGCGTCGGGCGTCTCTGCCGGGCCGGTCTCCGGCGCTGTTGCCGAGCCCGTGTCCGGCGTCTCTGCCGGGTCCGTCTCCGCCGGGAGCGTCGGCTCCGCGGGGAGCGCAGCGACGTCCGGCGGCACTTCGGGACCGGTGCGGGAGAGCAGGCTGGTCAGGGTGCGCGACACTTCGGATGTCTCGATCATCGGCCAGTCCTCCGCCCGCCGGGGACGGTAGCCCCGGCCTCACCCTCAGATACGGCGCAACTTGCCGTTCGGATCGACGTGAATCACTCCGATCCGCTTCCGGGCGCCCTCCCGGGCCGCCCCGGCACGGCCCGGGGCTGCAACAAACCTGCAAACGGCATCCCTTGTCGGCCGGGTAAGCGCTTTCCTATGCTGACGGCAATCGATGTTACGGCGGAGTTACCGCGCGGCCGGCCGGATGGGCGCCGGTTTCGGCGACGGGCGGTGGTCCGTGACGCCATGCGTGCCCCGGTTCGGCGCGGCCGACTGTTTTGACATGCATCGAATCAGGCGTGGTGTGCCGCATCCGTGGTGGACGGAATCCCAGCACCCCGAAGACGAAGGTGAGCAGACAAATGACACGACCAGGCGTACGGCTCCTCCCGGTCGCCCTCGCCGCCACGGCGATGGGCGCCGCGATGGCGATCACCCTGCCGATGTCCCAAGCCTCGGCGGCCGTCGGCAGCGTGACCGGATATGCCACGCTGAACGGCGGCACCACCGGCGGGGCGGGCGGCCAGACCGTGCGGGCCACCACCGGGACCGCCATCCACGCGGCCCTGTGCGGGCGGGCGAGCAGCAGCACCCCGATCATCATCCAGGTCGAGGGGACCATCAACCACGGCAACACCAGCAAGGTGTCCGGGGACAGTTGCAACACCGCCGACGACAAGATCGAGATCAAAGAGGTCAGCAACGTCACGCTCGTCGGCGTCGGCGGCGGCGCGGTCTTCGACCAGCTCGGCATCCACCTGCGCAGCGCCTCGAACATCATCATCCAGAACGTCACCGTGCAAAACGTCAAGAAGTCCGGCACGCCCACCTCCAACGGCGGCGACGCCATCGGCATGGAAAGCGACGTCCACAACGTCTGGGTGGACCACAACACGCTGCTCGCCTCGGGCGGCGAATCCGAGGGCTACGACTCGCTGATCGACATGAAGGCGGACACGAACTACGTCACCGTCTCCTACAACACGCTGCGCAACTCCGGCCGGGGCGGTCTCATCGGCTCCAGCGACAGCGACCTCGGCAACGGGCCGGTGACCTTCCACCACAACCTGTACGAGAACATCGACTCCCGCACCCCGTTGCTGCGGGGCGCGACCGCGCACATCTACAACAACTACTACCGCTACCTGCACCTGTCCGGCATCAACCCGCGCGCCGGCGGCAAGGCCAAGGTGGACAACAACTACTTCCGGGACTCCAAGGACGTGCTCGGCACGTTCTACACCGACCTGCCCGGATACTGGCAGGTGAGCGGCAACATCTTCGACAACGTGACCTGGTCGCAGCCGGGCAGCGAAAACAACCCCGCCGGGCCGAACCCGACGTCGAACACCTCGATCAGCATCCCGTACGCGTACCGACTGGACGCGGCGAACTGCGTACCGGACGTGGTGTCCCGGACGGCGGGTGCGGGAACCGGCCTGCAGGTGTCCGACGGCAACTGCTCGCCGACGACACCCTCGCCGACGCCGAGCACTCCGACGCCGACCCCCACCACGCCGACGCCGAGCCAGCCGAGCGGCACCAACCTGAGCATCGGGGCGGGCTCCGACGGGTCGAGCAAGGCGAGCGGAACCAGCTACGGCAACGTGCGAGACGGGGACATGACGACCTATTGGTCGCCGAGCGGCACCACGGGTTACCTCTCGATCAAATGGGACTCGGCCACCACGGTGTCCCGGATCATCATCCGCGAGGTGTCGGGCGCGGGCGGCAACATCGGTGCGTGGCGGGTCCTCAACTACGACACCGGCGCGGTCCTGACCTCCGGCAACGGCGCGGGCACCATCACGTTCCCGCCGGTCACCCTACGCAAGATCACGTTTGACATCACCGGCGCCAGCGGGACGCCGGGGGTGGCAGAGTTCGAGACGTACGCCGGCTGACCCATTCCGCCCCCCGGCGCCGCCGGGCCGCCCGCGCCGCGCTGGCCGCCCGCCGCCCGGGCCCGGCC
>NZ_BMMX01000001.1:235719-1216320 GCF_014646155.1 Mangrovihabitans endophyticus | reverse complement strand
GAGCGGGTGGCGGCAGCGGCGGCACCGCCCGGCGCGGCGCGGCGGCGACTCCCCGCGGGCCCGGCGCCGGACGGCGCGGGTCCAGCGCGTCCCGGGACGCGCCCGCGATGTCAACGGCGGTCATCGGGATCAGCCGCCCGCGGTCGTGCCGAGCACCGGGCCGAACACCGCACGGCTCGCCTCTTGGAGCCGGTCGAGGCCGTCGTTGACGGCCTCCAGCACCAGCGAGCCGAGCGTCTCGGTGTCGTAGCGCCGGGTCGCGTCCGGGTCGATGCTGACCTCGGTGAACCGGCCGGTGCCGGCCAGGCGTACCACCACCTCGCCGTCACCGGCGAAACCGGTGATCTCCCGGCCCTGCAGTTCCTCCTGCAGCGCGGCGACCTGAGCCGTCTCGGCATGCACCCGGTCGAGCAGCGCGTCCAACGTCGACTCCAGCTCCGCGACCTCGGGATGTGTGTGTTCCATGTCGATTCCTCTCTTACCTCGACGGGCAACTGTCCCAGCCGGTCAGGCCGTATCCGTCCGCCTCCGGGACCGAGCCGGGCAACCGCTCGGAGCCGGGCGACGCGACGGAACCCATGGCGCCCGGCGTCAAGACCGAACCCGTGGCGCCGGACGCCGCCGAACCGGACCCCGCGGAACCGAACGCCGGAACGGCGCCGGTCGCGGACGTCGACGGATCTCGGCCGAGCCACGAGTCCAGGGCGGTCGGCTGCGTGCCGGACGCGCCGTTGCCGGCCAACGCCTGCAGGGCGGTCGGCTGCGTGCCGGACGCGCCGTTGCCGGCCAACGCCTGCAGGGCGGTCGGCTGTGCGCCGGACACGCCGTTGCCGGCCAACGCCTGCAGGGCGGTCGGCTGGGTGGCCGGTGTGGCCTGCGGCGTGTCGTTGCTGAGCAGCGACTGCAGTTCATGGGCGATCGTCACCAAGGTGGTGATGATGGTGGCGATGCGGGCCAGCCCGATGGCGTCCAGCGCCGCCTTGACCGTGCTCACAAAGGATGCGAGCCCGGAGGTGGCGCTGACGGCCAGCGCGGTCGCGGCCGCCCGGGTGTAGATGTTCGACAGCAGGGCCGCCACGGTCGGGTTGACCGCGCCGACCACCGCGCGGTAGCCGTTCTGCACCATCCGGACGGCGACCACCACTGCCTGGATCTCGGCCTCCAGCGCCTGCACCGCCGTGGTGACCTTCTGGAAGATCTCGATGGTCTTCGCCACCTTGCCGTGGGCGGCGGCCGACGCCGATCCGGTGGACCAGGCGCGGTGCAGGTCGTCACCGGCGCGGTCGATGCTCTGCACCGTCCGGGCCAGGGTGGCCACCCGGGACACCAGGTCGGTGACGTAGCGCTGGATCTGATCCGGTTCGGTCGTGACGATCCAGGGCAGCACCGTCGCGCTGGGGCCACTGCCGCCCGCGGCGGCGTCCATGGCCGAGGAGTTGGGCACGGCGTACATGCTCAGCCCCCGATGCTGCGCGACAGCACGCCGCGCTCGTCGTCGGCGACCCGGCTCATCTGCGCCCAGACGGCGGCGATCCGCTGGTCGTCGGCGTGATAGCCCTGGGCGCTGGCCTGCACCCGGCGGTTGATCTCGCGCAACACCGTGCTGAGCGCCTTGAGGGTCAGTGCGAGCTGGTTCTGCGCGCTCGCGCTGGAGGCCGCGGCGGTGCTGCCGACCTGCCCGTAGCAGCCGCTGGGAATCATCAGCCGACCCAGGTCCATCGTCGACCCGTCGAAGTCCGAGAACAGACGCTCCAACTGACCGGCGACGCGCACGACGTCGCTGACGGATATCTCGAAACCGGCGCCCATGTCGTCCTCCTCGGTCGTCGCTGTGCCGGTACGCCAGTCACGCTACGAAGCTCGCCAGGGGGCCGGACACGGCGGAAATGCCCACCCCCGGCCCCGCGAAATGCCCTGCATCCACGGCCGCCCGGAGCGCGAGGGTGAACCGGTAGGAGTCCGGCCACTCTCTCCGGCAAGGAGCGTTCCCATGCCCGCCGACCGTTCCGGCACGTCCACGCCGAGGCCGCCGCAGGAGATCGTCCTGCAGGCGCCGCCCGCCATTCCGCGCGGTGGCGCGGGTCAGTCCCAGCAGCTCATGTTCATGCTCCCGATGATGCTCGGCATGGGCGCCATGGCATTCGTCTATATCGGACGGTCGAGCGGCGCGGGCACCATCGTGTTCGGTGGGCTGTTCGTGATCGTCCTGGTCGGCATGCTCGTCATGGGGGTGTCGCGGGGCGGCGCGGCCCGCAAGGCACAGATCAACGACGAGCGCCGGGACTATCTGCGCTACCTCGCCGGTCTGCGGGAGACGGTCCGCCAGGGCGCACGTCTGCAGCGCGAGACGATGACGGCGACGCTGCCGGCGCCGGCCGAGCTGTGGTCCCTTGCCGGGACGCCCGCGATGTGGCGGCGGCGCGGCGCGGACGCCGATTTCGGGCGGGTGCGCATCGGGCTCGGCGCGCAACGGTCGGCGACCGCCCTGCGCGCACCGCAGACCGCCCCGCTGGAAGACCTCGACCCGGTCTCCGCGACCTCGCTGCGGCACTTCATCCGGGCGTACGCGGCGGTGGACGGGCTGCCCGTGGCGGTGTCCCTGCGAGCCTTCACCCGCGTGTCGATCGGCGGCGACCCGTCGACCGCCCGCGACCTCGCCCGCGCCATGGTGGCCCAGCTCGCCGCGCTGCACCCGCCGCAGGAGATGCGGATCGCGGTCTGCGCCGACCGGCGGCTCGAAGCCGACTGGGGCTGGGTGAAATGGCTCCCGCACGCCGGCCATCCGGACCGGGCCGACGCCGCCGGCCCGGCACGCCTGTTCGGCCACCGCCCCGGTGATCTGGAACCGCTGCTGGCCGGGCTGACCCAGGACCGGCCACGCTTCCAGGCCGGGGCGGGTGCGCCGGCCGGCCGGGCGCACCTGGTGATCGTGGTGGACGGCGGTCCCGGTGCGGCGTCCGCCTGGGCGGTGGCCGGCGAAGGGCTCGCCGGGGTCACCGTCGTCGCGGTCGGCGGCGAGCACGAACGCCGCGCCCCGGCCGTCCTGGATCTGGTGGTGGCCGACGACGGGCGGCTGGGCGCGCGGCGACGCGACGCGGTGGCGCTCATCGGCACGCCGGACCGCCTGGACGCGGTCGCCGCGGAGGCGACCGCCCGGCAGTTCGCACCGTGGTTCCATCCGGCGCCGACGCACTCCGGGTCGCGGCACACCGGCCCGTCCGGGCTCGCCGACCTGCTCGAACTGGGCGATCCTCGGCAACTCGACACGGCACGATGCTGGCGTCCGCGTACGGCGCGGGAACGTCTGCGCATTCCGCTGGGCACCGACGCGGACGGCGTACCGGTGGAGATCGACCTGAAGGAGTCCGCCGAGGGCGGCATGGGCCCGCACGGCCTGGTGATCGGCGCGACCGGCTCGGGCAAGAGCGAGCTGCTGCGCACCCTGGTCACCGGCTTGGTGACCACGCATTCCTCGGAGACGCTCAACCTGGCCCTGATCGACTTCAAGGGCGGCGCGACCTTCACCGGCATGGCCGGCCTGCCGCACACCTGCGCGGTCATCACCAACCTGGCTGCCGAGCTGACCCTTGTCGATCGCATGGGCGACGCGTTGCGGGGGGAGATGATCCGCCGTCAGGAGTTGCTGCGCGAGGCCGGCAACTACGCCTCGGTGCGCGACTACGAGCAGGCCCGATCGGCCGGGGCGGATCTGCGCCCGTTGCCGTCGCTGCTGGTGGTGATCGACGAGTTCAGCGAGCTGTTGTCGGCGCGTCCCGAGTTCACCGAACTGTTCGTGATGATCGGCCGGCTGGGCCGCAGCCTGGCGATCCATCTGCTGCTCGCCTCGCAGCGGTTGGAGGAGGGACGCCTGCGCGGTCTGGAGAGCCACCTGAGCTATCGGATCGGCTTGCGGACGTTCTCCGCGGCGGAGAGCCGGACGGTGCTCGGCGTGCCGGACGCGTACCACCTGCCGGCCGAGCCCGGCGTCGGCTACCTCAAACAGGACACCACCACGATGGTGCAGTTCAAGGCGGCGTACGTGTCCGGTCCGGTGCGCACCGCGCCGGTGTCCGGCGGTGCCCGGCCGGGACACCGGCGCCCGCCGGATCCGGTGCCGTTCACGGTGACGGCGATCGCGGACCGCGGCGCGACCGCGGGCGGCGCGACTACGGCCGAGCCCGAGGCACCGGCGGTGCGACCGGCACCGCCACCGGCGGCGACCACCGGTCCGTCCACCATGGAGGTCCTGCTGGATCGACTCACCGGCCGGGGCCCGGCCGCGCACCGCATCTGGTTGCCTCCGCTGCACGAGCCGCCCGCCCTGGACGATCTGCTGCCGCCGCTGTCGGCCGACGCGGACCGCGGGCTCTGCGCGGGCGGATTCGCCGGCAACGGGTGCCTGACCGTGCCGCTCGGCTGGGTGGACAAGCCGTTCGAGCAGCGCCGTGACGTGCTGTGGGCGGACCTGTCCGGCGCCGCGGGGCACGCCGTCGTGGTGGGTGCGCCGCAGAGCGGCAAGAGCACCTTGCTGCGCAGCCTGACCGGCGCGCTGGCGCTCACCCACACCCCCCGCGAGGCGCAGTTCTTCCTGCTGGACTTCGGCGGCGGCACGCTGTCCACGCTCTCCGGGCTGCCGCACGTCAGCGGGCTGGGCAGCCGACGCGATCCGCAGCGGTGCCGGCGCATCGTGGCCGAGGTGACCGCCTTGCTCGCCGAGCGGGAGGTGGCCTTCCCGGAGCACGGCATCGACTCCATCGCGGCTTTCCGCCGCCATCGGCCGCCGACCGCCGACGGACGCGAGTTCGGTGATGTCTTCCTGGTCGTCGACGGATGGATGACATTGCGCCAGGAGTTCGAGGAACTCGAGGAGGCGGTGACCGGCCTGGCGGCGCGGGGTTTGGGATTCGGCATTCACCTCCTGCTGTCGGTGAACCGCTGGATGGAACTGCGGCCCGCCATGCGGGACATGATCGGCACTCAGTTCGAGCTGCGTCTGGGCGACCCGTCCGACTCGGCGGTCGACCGGCGCGCCGCGGCCGGCGTCCCGGATTCCCCCGGCCGCGGCATCACCCGGGACAAGTTGCACTTCCTCACCGCGCTGCCGGTGCTGGGCCACGGGCCGGACGACGCCGACGCCGGTGCCGACGTCGCGTCCGGCGCGACGCGGCTGTCTCAGCGGGTCCGCGAAGCATGGCCGGGCGAGCCCGCCCCACCGGTGCGGCTGCTGCCGCGCCTGGTGCCGGCAGGCGACATGCCGGTGCCGGAGGGGGACCACCGGGTGCCGTTCGGGTTGGCCGAATCCGACCTCAAGCCGGTCTTCGTGGACTTCGACGCCGAACCGCACCTGCTGGTGTTCGGCGACACCGAGGCGGGCAAGTCCGGCCTGCTGCGGCTGCTGGCCCGCGGGATCGCCGACCGGTACACCCCCGCCGAGGCCGCGATTCTGGTGGCCGACTTCCGGCGCAGCCTGCTCGACGTGGTCACCGGCGACCATCTGCTGGGGTACGCGGGCTCCGAGCCGACCTTGACCGCTCTGATGGGCGATGTGGTCACCGGAATGCGGGCGCGCCTGCCCGGCCCGGACGTGACCGCCGACCAGTTGCGCCGCCGAAGCTGGTGGACCGGACCGGAGCTGTTCCTGGTGATCGACGACTACGACCTGGTGGCCGCGCAGGGCGGCAACCCGGTGGCCGCCCTGCTCGACCTGCTGCCGCAGGCGCGCGACATCGGTCTGCATCTGGTGCTGGCCCGCCGCACCGGCGGCGCGGGGCGGGCGATGTACGAGCCGGTGATGCAACGCCTGCGTGAGCTCGGATCGCCGGGTGTGCTGCTGTCCGGCGCCGCCGAGGAAGGCGCGCTGCTGGGCGGCGTCAAGCCGGCACCCCGGCCGCCGGGGCAGGGCCGGTACGTGGGCCGCCGGGACGGCGCACCGGTCGTCCAGGTCGCCTGGTCACCGCCGCCGGGCGAGGACTGACGCGCCCCCGGCGACCGGGTCGCACAGAAGGGGTAGAAGTGCCGTGCTGGCACGGCTTCCCGATTCCTAGGCTGAAAAGCACAAGGACCGCCGACAACCCGAAACATCCACCCGGCAGGTCCGTCCACATCAGAGAAGGGAGGATCCGTCATGGCCGGTACGGGCTATCAGAGCGATGCCGCGGCGATGTCGCGAGCCATCACCGGGTTCAACGAGTCCGCCGCGGACGCGCGTTCCTCGATGAGCGCGCTGGAGAACGAGCTCACGAGCGTGCTGAGCCGGTACGCCGGCGCGCAGGCGCAGGCGTTCTGGCAGTTGCACGCCCGGCTCCAGGAGGACATGCAGAAGGCCGGACAGGAGCTGGACACCATGTCCCAGCTCGTGCACGACAGCGCGACCAACTACGACACCGGCGACACGGACGTCGCCTCGTCCCTGACCAGCCTCGTCGGACAGGCCGGCAACAGCGCGGTGCTGGGCCGGCTCTCCGGGGCGTGACCGCCCCCCTTCGCACAGAAAGGCTTCTGACATGCCCGCCGATGTGATCAATGTCGACTTCGCCGCGCTGCGGTCCGCCGCGGACTCCCTGTCGGTCAAGGCCAAGGCCCTGGACGCCAACATGGAGGGCCTGGTGCAGTCGCTGATGCCGATCAAGGAGACCTGGTACGCCTCGGGAAGCTCCGCCGGTCAGGCCGCGGAACAGTCCGAGTCGCGGCTGCGCGCGGCGATCGCCGACGTGACGTCGATCATCGCCTTGTTCTCCGCGAAGGTCAGCGAGGCGCACGACACGCAGATGGCGCTGGAGAACAAGAACACCAGCTATTTCTCCTGAGCCGCCGCTGTGCGGCCGGCGGTGCTTCTCCGGCGGATCGTCCGCCGGAGACGGCATCGCCGCCGCCGTTTCTCCGGGAGGCAGAACATGAACGTCGAGGGAAACGCCGGGTCGTACGAGGTGCGACCGGGCGACGTGGAGGCGCTGGCCGACGAACTGGCCGCGCAGCGCGAGGCGGTGCGGCTGCCCGCGGACCGGATCGCCGCTCTCGGCGCACATCCGCTTGAGCTGGGTGCGTTCGCCGAGGCGTACGCGCTGCGCGACGCGCATGCCGCAGCGGTGCAGCGCATGGGCCAGCTCACGTACGCGGTGGCGGTGGCCATCGGGTTCGCCGAGGAGGTCGCCCGTGCGGTTGCCGCCGGTTACGCGGAGGCGGACGAGGCGGCGGCGCAGGCGTACCGGTCGCTGGCGAACCGGGCTGCGGGCACGGTCTACACGTCCCGCCGAGGCGGACTGGAGTGACGATGCAAGCCGTGCCCGAGCGTCCGGAGATCTGGACCGACTTCTCCCGCTACCCGCACGCCGAACTCATTCGTGCCCTGTCGGCGAGCAACCCGAACGCGGTGACCGCCGCCGGGGACGTGTGGGCCGATGTGGCCGCCGCGCTGCACGAACGCGCGGACGACGTGGCCGACCGGACGACGGAACTGCGCCGGACCTGGTCCGGTGTCGCCGCCGACCGTTTCCAGGTGATGGCCGGCGACCTGCTGACCGGCATCCGGCGGGTGGCGGACGCCGCGCAGGAGATGCGCGACCTCGCGTACGCCGCCGGGGAGGCCCTGTACGCGGCGTGGACCGCGATGCCCGCGGTGTCCGGTGAGGCGGCGCGCCGCCAGGCGATCCTGGTGATGGCCGAGCTCGCGGAGCGATACCTGGTGCTGGCGGCGCAGTTCCACGAGGCGATGTCGCAGTTGCTGCCCGGCGCCGCCGACCCGGCGACCGCCGGGGCACCGGGACGCGACGGGGTTCCCGCCGGAACGCTACCGCCGGCCAAGCTGGTCTTCGGCAGCCCGAGCGGGCCGGGGGGTTCGAGCGCCGGCCGCGGTGGCCCGGATCCGTTGTTCGGACGGATGCTGCCCGCCGGGCTGGCCACCGCCGCCGTACTGGGCCGGCGTTTCGTGCCGAGCCTGTTGACGCCGCGCCGCCAGGCGGACGGCTACTCCCCCGCTCACCCACCGGCAGATCCGCAAACCCCGGTACCGCCGGACGCCACGGTCGGTCCGGCGGATCCGGACATCGACGACCCGGACATCGACGACCAGCAGATCGGCGACCAGCAGATCGGCGATCTGGCCGGGTCCGGCCCGCCACCCGGCGGGCTGCCCGGTCCGGACGCCGACGCCGCGGAGCTCGACGAGCTGAGCGCGGGCGGCGGCCTCGACCCGCTCCCCGGCGGGGGCGGATCGCTCGGCGGCGCGGACTTGGGTTCGCTCTCCGGTGGCGGTCTGGGACCGCTGCCCGATGCCCCGGACATCGGCGGCACGGCCACCGCGGGGGGCGTCACCGCCGCGGCCGGTGTCGGTGCCGCCGCCGGGGCCGGGGCCGGGGCGGCCTCCGCACGGCCGATGATGCCCATGATGCCGATGATGCCGATGGGCATGGGCGGCGAGGGCGGCGGCGGCCGCAGACTCCCGCCGTGGCTGGTGGAGACCGAGGACGTGTGGGGCGAGAGCGCGGCGATGACCGCCCCGGTCATCGGCGAGGACGCCGACGCAGGCGGGTGGTGATGACGGTGGACGGCGCCCAGAGCCGCACCCGGGTTCCCCGCCCGGGACGGGACTCGATCTCCGCCGATCCGCCCGCCTCGCGCAGGCGCGCGGAGATCGACTCCCGCGTGCCGAATCCCGGGACGGTACGGCGCGGGTCGAAGCCGCGCCCGTCGTCGCGCACGACCACCTGGACGCCGACGCCGGCGGCGGTCACCCGCACCACGATCCGGCGCGCCGCGGCGTGCTTCACCGCGTTGCCGAGTGCCTCCCGGACGGCGTCGCGCAGCGCCTCGCGCGACGCGGCGGCGAGCCGCGGAAGGTCGGCGTCGGCCAGCAGCTCCACCGGCGGAGCCGCATCGGGCAGGCCGGCGATCACCTCCGCCAGCGTCGGTGTCACCCCGGACCCGGCGTGGCGGTCCCCGGCCAGCTCGGCCAGGCTGCGACGCAGCAGCGACGCCTCCCGGCGGGCGGCATCGCGCAGCCGGGCCAGCTCCGCACCGGCACCCGCCGGGTCGGCGTCCGACGCCTTGGCCATCGCCTCCAGGGTCTGCAGCACCGTGTCGTGCGACATGCGCAGGTATCGGGTCCGCTCGGCGGCGCGCCCGGCGCGGTAGGCGGCCGGTGCCACCGCCGCGACGGCGGGCAGGACCGCCGTGAGGACGAGCCACCACATCGGGCGGACCAGCCCGGCAGCGCTCAGCCCCGCGGTGAGCAGGGTGGCGGGGATCAGGGCCGCCAGGGCGAACAGGGCGGGCCGGGCCGGCACCCGCGGGCGGGCGCGCCCACCCGGCGGAGCGAGCCGCACGGCCGTGTCCACCGTGAAGCCGGATCGATAAGGGTTCATGGTCACCGACATGATCGCCTCCCCGCGTCGCCGTGCCCGGACGTGGCCGCGGCGCGGCGCCCGGTGCTGCCGGTTCTCCGCACCGACACCGCGTTTCGGTTCTCCCGTGGAGCGAATCCGAGCCGGAGGAAAAAATTCGGCGCCGCCGCGAACCGAATGCGCTTCTCGCGCGGACCTGCTGGTGAGGACACCATCGCGACGGGAGGACGTCATGAAGCGCAACGGCCCGTTGATCACCCTGCTCGCCGGCATCGGCGTGGCGGCCGTGCTGTTCCTGCTGAGCATGCAGGCGACCGGGAACGGCGACGCGGCGCTGCAGCCGGCCGCCGATCCGCAGGTCTCCCTCTCGGCGCCACCGCGGGTGGCCGATCCGGTCCAGGCCGCGCCGCAGCGGTCCGCGACGTCCCCGGCCGCGCCGGCGACATCCGCCTCCTCCGCTGCGATCGACCGGGAGACGCTCGCCGCACCGGCGCCGGTGACCGCCACCTGGGCCGGGCATCTCAAGCCGGGCACCCTGGCCATCGCGGCGAAGGACGGCACGGCGATCGCCTACCTGTGCGACGGCAAGCGGGTCGAGGCGTGGCTCAAGGGCGTCGCGTCGGACGGCCGCCTGGCGCTGACCGGCAAGAAGGAAGCCCGGTTGGACGGCACCTACGACGAGGACGCCGGCAAGGCCAGCGGGACCGTGCGGGTCGGCGAGCGGACGTGGAAGTTCTCCATCACGAAGGTGAAGAAGCCGGGCGGCCTGTACCGCGCCGCCGCCAACGTGCGTGGCGCGAAGATCGTCGGCGGGTGGATCGTGCTGCGCGACGGCACGCAGGTCGGACTGGCCACCGTGAACGGCACACTGAAGCGCCCGTCCGCTCTTGACCTGACGACCGGAACCGCGACCATCGATGGCATCCAGGTAACCGCGGCGCCCGCCGACGGCAGCCGATGATGTCCCGCCGTACGCCCACCCGTGGGAGGTTCCATGCAGGCCGCCGGACAGGCAGACCATCCGTCCTCCCGCTCCCCCGGCACGCGCACGCTGCTGGTGCCGGTCGCCGTCGGTGGCGCCGCCGCGATCACCATCGGGGTCTACGGCAGCCTGCACACGCCGACCGGCGTGGGTGTCAGCCTGGCCGGATTCTCCAGCCCGGTGACCGTCAAGGTGTGGCTGGCTTCGGCCTCCGGCATGCTCGCGCTGGTGCAACTGGCGTCGGCGCTGGTGATGTACGGGCGGGTTCCCGGGCTGACCGCGCCCCGCTGGACCGCCGGGCTGCACCGCTGGTCCGGACGAGCGGCCTTCCTGCTGGCGGTGCCGGTGGCCGTGCATTGCCTGTACGCCCTCGGCGCGTCCTATCAGGACCCGCGGACGCTGCTTCACTCACTGGCCGGTTGCCTGTTCTTCGGCGCGTTCACCACGAAGATGCTGATCCTGCGCGCACCGGCCGCGCCGGGTTGGGCGCTGCCGCTGGCCGGTGGACTGGTGTTCGTCACGCTGGCCGGTCTCTGGCTCACCGCCTCGCTCTGGTTCTTCATCACCGTCGGCCCGCAGATCTGACCTCCCCGACCGCAGGAGCAGCCCATGCCACCCCCTCCGTTCACCACCGAGCCCGGCACGCACCCCTGCGGCCGTTCGTCGCGCCGACGGCTTCTCGGCGCCGCGGCGCTCGGCGCGTCACTCACCGGCTGCCAGGTCTATCGGGAGCCCGGCACCGCCCCGGCGGACGGCTCTCCGGAGCCGGTCACCGTCCTGGCCCGGATGCCGGACGTTCCGGTCGGCGGCGGCCTGATCGTGGCGAGTTCCTCGGTGGTGGTCACCAGGCCGTCGGCGGAGCGTGTGCTGGCCTTCTCGGCGGTGTGCACGCATGCCGGGTGCGCGGTCAGCGAGGTGGCCGACGGCACCATCAACTGCCCCTGTCACGGCAGCCGCTTCGCGGTCGCCGACGGTTCGGTGGTGTCCGGGCCTGCGCGGCGGCCCCTGCCGTCGTTACCGGTCACTGTCGCGAACGAGACGATTCGGCTCGCCTGAGCGTTGCGGGTGGCCCGGGAGAACATCGACCACCTACGATCAGGGCCACGATGGACGACACGCAGTTGGCCACCCGGTTCGCCGAGGGCGGCGAGGAGGGCTTCACGGCCGTCTACACCGCCTTCCGGGGTCCGGTGTTCGGCATGGCGATCAACATCCTCACCGACCCCGGTCTGGCCGAGGAGGCGACCCAGCAGACCTTCGTGGGCCTGTGGCGCGGTCGCGGGCGATACGATCCGGGCCGCAGCCTTGCGGCATGGGTGTTCGGCATCGCCCGCAAGACCGCCATCGACTTCTATCGGCGCGAGCGGCGGGTGCCGGTGCCCGCCACGGACCGATCGCCGGAGACCACCGTCGAGGCCATGTCGGCGGAGCGGCTGTGGGAGGTCTGGGAGGTGCGCCGGGCCGTGGAGCATCTGCCGCCGGACGAGGCCGCGATCGTGCGCCTGGCGCACTACTACCAGATGACCCACAGCGAGATCGCGGAATATCTCGGCGTGCCGGTGGGCACGGTGAAGTCGCGGTCGCATCGCGCGCATCGACGGCTGGCCGAGTCCCTCGGTCACCTGCTCGACGAGCCGTCGCACGACGGCCCGGCAGGGCCCCCGGGAGGAGGCCCCGACGGCGGGGCGAACGACGAGGTGGCGGCCGGAGGGCATCGATGAACGACGACGTGGAGCGCCGCGCACGGGCGCTGGAAGGAGCGCTGAGCCGGGTGGTGGCCCTGGCGGCCGACGGCGACGCGCCCCGGCCCGGAGAGACCCGGCCCGAGGAGACCCAGCCCGAGGAGACCCAGCCCGAGGTCGTGCGGCCCGGGGAGACCCAGCCCGGGGAGACCCAACCGGAGACGGTGCGGCCGGAGGGGGTGCGGCCGGAGGCGGTGCGGGCCGGCGAGGTCGGGCCGGCGCACGAGCGGGCCGTCCTGGCCCGGATGAGCGCGACGCTGGCGCACCCCGGCACCTGGCAGCAGGCGCCCGCATCGCTGCCCGCGTCGCTGCTCGCGGAGATTCGCGCGGCCGCCGGCACGGCGAGCACCGAGCCGCTGACGGCTCCCGCGGCCGACGCCGGCCCGGAAGCCGACGCCGACCTGCAGGCCGATGCGGGCCCGGCAGCCGGCGCAGACCCGCCGGCCGGGACGATCCCGGGTTCGCCGGCGCCGCCTCCGGATCGCGAGACGGCCGCCATCAAGCCGACGCGGCCCGCGCGGAACCGGTGGTGGCTGCCCGCCCATTGGTCGTTCCCGCGTCCCGGGCTCGGCATCGCCGCGGCCCTGGCCGCGGTGGTGCTGGTGGCCGTGCTGGTCGGCAACTACCTGGTCCAGCCGTCCGACCCGGGACGCCTGGTCGCCACGGTCCAACTGACCGGCACCAGCGTGGCTCCGGGCGCACACGCTCGGGTGCAGGGCTTCGAACGGGACGCCGGGTGGCGGTTGGTGGTGAACGCCGACGGCTTGGCCCCGGCCCCGGCGGGCAAGTACTACCAGGGCTGGGCGGTGCGCGGCGACGAGTACGTGCCGCTGGGCACCTTCCACATGCACCAGCCCGGGCAGGTGGAGCTCTGGTCCGGGGTGCCACTGAAGAAATTCAACCGCATCGAGGTGACCGAGCAGCGGGTGGGCGGCGGCAACGCCCCCGGCGTCCTGGTCATGGTCGGGCAGATGTGAGACTGCCGTGGTGCCGTCGGCGCCGGCAGATCACATGCAACGCGAACAGGGTGTAGCCGGCCAGCACCGGGACCAGCACCGGATGCACCAGCACCGCGAGGCCGGCCGCCAGCAGGATCACCCCGGCGCAGGCCGCCGGGGCGGACGGCCGCATCCGGGCCGCGCGCACCGCGGTCGCCACGGCACGACGCACCGGGCCGCCGTTCGCCGCCGTCACCACCGCCAGCCCGCCCACCCCGAGCAGCGCGAACGCCACCGCGGCGGTGACCGCGATCAGCGGAACGCCGCCGGGCACCCGGCCGTCCCCCAACGCCCGCAGGTCCGCCACGATCAGCCCGGCCACCGCGACGGTGACCACGGCCGCCGCCAGCGCCGGCCAGAAGGCGCGCCGGAACGCGTCGCCACACGCGCGTGGCGACGGCCATCGGTCATGGTCGAGGCGGTGGCGCACGGCGGCACTGCCCGCGACCGTCACCGCGGGCGCGGTCACCACCGGCAGCGCGGCGAGCACCAGCAGGAAGCCGAGCACGGCCAGTTCGGTCGCGGTACGCACGGTGTCGTGCCAGCGAGGCGTCATCTCAGCCCTTCAGGCCGCTGGTGTTGATGCCCTCCACCAGCATCCGCTGGAAGGCCACGAAGAACAGGAACACCGGCACCAGCGACAGCAGTGACATGGCGAACATCGGGCCGACGGCGGTCTCACTGGTGGAGTCGATGAACAGGGTCAGCGCCACCGGCACCGTGTACTGGTTCAGGTCGGACAGGTAGACGAGCTGGCGGAAGAAGTCGTTCCAGGTCCAGATGAACGAGAAGATGGCGGTGGTGACGAGCGCCGGGCGGCTCAGCGGCAGGACCACGTAGCGGAAGACGGTCCAGGCGGACGCGCCGTCGATGGTGGCGGCTTCGTCCAGCTCGCGGGGGATGCTCCGCATGAACTGGACCATCAGGAAGACGAAGAACGCCTCGGTCGCCAGGAAATGCGGCACCAGCAGGGGCAGGTACGGCCAGGATCCACCGATCCAGCCGAGCGACCGGAACAGGATGTACTGCGGGACGATCAGCACGTGGCCGGGCAGCAGCAGGGTGGCGATCATGACGGCGAACCACACCGACCGCAGACGGAAACGCAGCCGGCCGAGGGCGTACGCGGCGAGCACACACGACGCGACGTTGCCGACCACGGTGAGCCCCGCGACCAGGACGCTGTTGGCGAAGAACCGGCCGAAGCCGACGTCGAACTTGTGCCAGCCCTGGGTGAAGTTGCCGGGCGTGACGTGCTCCGGAAGCAGCCCGATGTTGCTCACGATCTCGCCGGGTGACTTGAATGCGGTGCCCACCATCCACACCAGCGGATAGAGCACCACGGCCAGCACCAGGATCAGCAGCAGGGGGCGGAGGAGCCGGCCACGCATCAGTGCTCCTCGGCGTCGGAGTAGTGCACCCAGAAGCGCCCGGTGCGGAACAGCACCACGGTGATCAGGCCGACCGCGACCAGGAACACCCAGGCCATCGCGGAGGCGTATCCCATGTCCAGCCGGACGAAACCGTTGATGTAGAGGTTCAGGGTGTACATCAGGGTGGAGTCGACCGGGCCGCCGGTGCCGTTGCTGAGCACGAAGGCCGAGGTGAATCCCTGGAATCCGTGGATGGTTTCGAGCACCAGGTTGAAGAAGATGACCGGGGACAGCATCGGCAGGGTGACGTGCCAGAACCGCCGCACCGCCCCGGCACCGTCCACCGAGGACGCCTCGTAGAGCTCGGTGGGCACCTGTTTGAGGCCGGCCAGGAAGATCACCATCGGCGCACCGAACTGCCAGATCGCCAGCAGCATCAGCGTCTCCAGCGCCCAGCGCGGATCGTTGACCCACGGGGCGCCCTGGATGCCGAACAGGGCGAGCAGCGAGTTGAACGCGCCGTCGCGGTTGAACATGCTCACCCACACGATGGCCAGCGCGACGCTGCCGCCCAGCAGAGACGGCAGGTAGAACAGGCCGCGGAACACGCCGACGCCGCGGAACGTCCGGTTGAGCAGGACCGCGACCCCGAGCGCGACCGCGAGCTTGAGCGGGACGGCGACCAGCGCGAAGGTGAGGGTGACCCGGACCGCGTGCCAGTACGACGGGTCGGCGGTGACCATGCGCCGGTAGTTGTCCCAGCCCACCCAGTGCACCTCGCGCAGCGGGGTGAGCACGTCGTAGTCGGTGAAGCTGAGATACAGCGAGAGCAGCATCGGCACCGCGGTGATCAGCAGGAAGCCGACCAGCCAGGGGCTGAGGAACAGATATCCGGGAAGGTTCTGCCGGTGGCGCCCGCCGGGGCCCGGCCGCGGTGCGGCCGGGCCCCGGCGGGCGATCGCGGGACGTTCGGCGGTCGGCGCCGCGGCCACGGTCAGCCCTGCCCCACGGCGGATTTCGCCGCCGCGAAGTACATCGCCGCGGCCTGGGCCGGCTGCTGCCGGCCGTACTGGACCTCCTCGGCGGCCTTGAGGAGTTCCTTTTTCACGTCGCTGTGCCCGGCCGGGGGCACCGACGGCGCCGGGCCGAACTTGTCCGCCAGGTCGTCCTCCACCCGGATGGACTGCTTCATGGCCGGGTCGTCGACGGCATCGGCGAGTTTCCGGCGTACCTCCATGTTGGACGGCAGCCCGCGGTCGGTGCCCAGCACCTGGGCGACGTCGGGGTCGTTGACCAGGAAGTTGATCACGTCGACCGCCTCGTCGCGATGCGGGCTGCCGCGAAACACCGACAGGTACATCGATGCGCGGGCCCACTGACCGCTGGGATCGCCCGGGTAGGCCACCACGCCCAGTTCGTCGTCGGTGTTCTTCTTCAGCTCGGGCATCTGGTTGGCCCACACCCAGGAGGTGGCCGCCTTGCCCGTGACCACGAGCTGCTTGCTGATGTCGGTGACGTTGCCCTCGTGGATGACGTCCGGCGGCGGGGTGGCACCGCGGTCCCGGGCGCCTTTCCACAGCTCGAACCAGCGGGTCACGTCCTGCTCGGTGAAGCCGAGTTGCTTACCCTTGTAGAGGTCCTTGCCCTGCTGTCGCAGCCAGACCCAGAACGCCTTGTAGTCGGCGCTCGGGTCCTGGGTGCCGGGCACCTTGGCGGTCTTGCTGACCCGCTCCGCCCAGGCGATGTGATCCTCCCAGCCCATCCCGGTGGTGGGCGCGGGCAGCCCGTGCCGGTCCAGCAGGGTCTTGTCGAAGACGAGACCCTGAGTGTTCTCACCCATGGCGACGCCCGCCAGTTCCCCGTCCACCACGCCGTACTGGTAGAGGCTTTCCGGGAACTTGCTGACGTCGAGTTCGCCGTCCGAGCGGTACGGGTTGAGGTCCAGCGTGACGTTGCGGGTCGCGTACTCGGCCAGATAGTTGTCGTCGATCTGGAACAGGTCGGGTGCGTTGCCGCCCGCGGTCAGCGTGGCCAGCTTGTCGAAATACCCCTGGTTGGCCTGCCAGGTCTTCTTGAAGGTGACATTGGGGTGGCGCTCGGTGTAGAGCGCCAGCGCCTTCTCCGTCAGTGATGCGCGTTCCTCGGCGCCCCACCAGAAGACGGACAGCTCCACCGCCTTGCCGGAGCCGGAGCCGTCATCGTCGCCGCCGTCGCCGCAGGCCGCGACTGACGCAAGCACGGGCAGGGCCAGCGCCGCGGCCAGCACGCGACGCCGGGTGGCGTGGGTTTTGCGGTGCAACACACTCACTCCTCGAAGTGGGAGGGGACGGTCTCAGACGGTGCCGGCCGCGTCGCCGGGCTCCGCGGGACGGCGCGGGTTCGGCGCCGCGGTCGAGTCGCGGACGACGAGCTCGGTCTGCAGGTTCACGTGTGCGGTGGTGCGGCGGTCGTCGCCGTACGCGAGAAGCATGTCGACGGCCGCCCGGCCGGCGGTGGCGGTGGGCATCGCCACCGTGGTGAGCTTGGGCCGGGTGAGACGGCTGAGGGTGATGTCGTCGATGCCGACGACGCTGATGTCCTCCGGGGTCCGCACACCGGCGGCGTGCAGGCCCTCCATCAGGCCGATGGCCATCAGGTCGTTGTAGGCCAGCACGGCGGTGGCCGGGCCGTGGGCGATCTGTTCGGCGACGGACAGCCCGCCCTCCTCGGTGGGCAGGTTCGGGCCGACGATGGAGAGCTCGCACCGTGCGGTGCGGGCCGCCGCCGTGGCGGCACGCCGGATCTCCCGGCTGGTCCAGGAGCCGCGCGGCCCGCTGACCAGCGCGAGACGACGGTGTCCCAGGCCGGCGAGATGCTCGACCGCGCGACGCGCGCCGTACGCGACATCCATCACCACCGCGGGCAGGCCGCCGACCTGACGGTTCACGATGACCAGCGGGACCTCGCGGCTGAGCTGCTCGATGAGGCTGTTGCTCATCCGCGGGCTGCACAGCAGCACGCCGTCGACCTGCTTGGCGAGGGCGCGCACCAGGTCCTCCTCGACCACCGCGTCCTCGTTGGTGTCGGCCACGAAGATGTGGTGGTCGTGCCGGCGAGCCTGGCTCTCGGCCGCCTTGACCAGCGGTGGGAAGAACGGGTTGGCGATGTCCGCGACGATCAGTCCGATGTTGAAGGTGCGGCCGGTGATGAGCGCCCGCGCGGCCCGGTTGGGCCGGTAGCCGAGCTGCTCGGCGCAGGCCTGCACCCGCGTCCGGGTCTCGACGTTGACCAGGTGCGGGGCGGAGAAGGTCCGCGACACGGTGGAGATGTGCACGCCGGACGCCTTGGCGACGTCACGGATCGTGGCCGGCATGCTCGGTGCCTCCTCGTCGGCTACCCCCGCAAGAAGTGGCGTGGGTCACGGTATCGGCCACCATTAATACAAGCGGTTGCATCAATGTCAACCACAATGTGTTGCCAAATGATTTCGACGCGGCTTCGATCAACCGCCCATAAGCGGACAAGACCGGGCGATAAGGCCCCTATTATTGACTGCCGTCTATCGCTTTGGTTAGCGTCGAAATGCAAACGTTTGTAGCCTCGGGATCGAGGGGACGGAAGGACCATGGCCGACACGGGCAGCGAGGGACGGCGACGCTACGCGATCGTCGGCACCGGGGCGCGCGCCGAGATGTTCGTCCGGGCGATCACCCGCGACCACTGCGGCACCGCCGAGTTGGTGGCCCTCTGCGACCGCAACCAGGCGCGCATGGACGCGCACAACCGCTGGCTCTGCGCGGACGCCCTGGCGCCGGTGCCCACCTACCGCTCGGCGTCACCGGCCGCGATGCTCGCCCGCGAACACGTCGACACGCTCGTGGTGACCAGCATGGACAGCGCGCACGCGGACCACATCGTGGCGGGCCTGGACGCGGGCTGTGACGTGATCACCGAGAAGCCGATGACGGTGGACGGCGACGGCTGCCGCGCCATCCTGGACGCCGAGAAACGCACCGGCCGCGAGGTTCGGGTGGCGTTCAACTACCGGTTCAACCCGGTCCACGAGAAGGTGCGGGAGCTGCTGGCCGCCGGCGCCGTCGGGGAGATCGGCTCGGTGCACTTCGAATGGCTGCTGGACGTGCGGCACGGCGCCGACTACTTCCGGCGCTGGCACCGCGAGCGGGCCGGCTCCGGGGGCCTTCTGGTGCACAAGGCCGGGCACCACTTCGACCTGGTCAACTGGTGGCTGGGCGCCCGGCCCGAGCGAGTGTCCGCGCAGGGACGGCTGTTCTTCTACGGCGACGCCGGCACCCGGCATGGTTACGCTCGCGACTACCAGCGGGCACACGGCAGCCCGCAGGCCGCGGACGATCCGTTCGCGCTGTCCCTGGCGGGCAACCACCGGCTGCGCGAGCTCTACCTCGACGCCGAGGCGGAGGACGGCTATCTGCGCGACCGCAACGTCTTCGCGCCCGGCGTGACCATCGAGGACGACATGGCGGTGCTGGTGCGCTACCACACCGGCGCGACGATGACGTACCACCTCACCGCGTACGCGCCGTGGGAGGGCTACCGGCTGATGGTCAACGGCAGCCGGGGGCGGCTGGAGTTGGAGGTGGTGGAGAGTGACCACGTCGAGCCCGGCCAGGCCGCCTCACTCAAGGGCGCGGCGGTGCACGGGATGACCGCATCGTCCGAGCGCGGCCGGGTCCGGCTGACCCTGCATCCCTTCTGGGCTGCGCCCCGCGAGGTGCCCCTGCCGGAACGCCCCGGGGACGGGCACGGCGGGGCCGACGCGCGGATGACCGCCGTGCTGATGGGCGCGGCCACCGACCCGATGAACCGCTCGGCGACCGCCCGCGACGGGGCGCTGGCCCTGCTGACCGGTCTCGCCGCGAACGAATCGATGCGGACCGGCGACGCCGTGCACGTGTCCGACCTGCTGGACCTGACCCGAACGGAGTGAGGCGTGCCCGACCTATCGTTTGCCCTGGCCGACTCGGACCGCGCGTTGGCGCGGGACCTGCACGCGCAGGTGGCCGAGCTGCCGCTGATCTGCCCGCACGGGCATGTGGATCCGCGGCTGCTCGCCGACGACGTGCCGTTCGCCGACCCGGCCCGGCTGCTGGTGGTGCCCGACCACTACGTCACCCGGATGCTGCTCAGCCAGGGCATCCCGCCGGGCATGCTGGGCGTGCCGGCTCGCGGCGGCGCCGCCGTGGAGACCGACGGGCGCACCATCTGGAGACGGCTCGCGCAGAACTGGCACCTGTTCCGCGGCACACCGTCCCGGCTGTGGCTGGAACGGACGTTCACCGGCGTGTTCGGCGTCGACACCCCACTGCGCGCGGAGACCGCCGACGAGGTGTACGACGCGATCGCCGCCCGCCTGGCCGAGCCCGGATTCCGCCCGCGGGCACTGTTCGAGCGCTTCGGCATCGAGGTGCTGGCCACCACCGAGTCGCCGCTGGACGACCTCGCCGCGCACGCCAAGCTGGCCGCCGACGGCTGGGGCGGTCCCGGCGCTCGGGTGATCACCACATTCCGGCCGGACGAGGTGGTGGACATGGAGTTCGGCGGGTGGCCGGACGCGGTGGCCCGGCTCGGCGCGATCGCCGGGGAGGACACCACCCGCTACGGCGGCTACCTGGACGCGCTGCGCCGCCGCCGGGAGGCGTTCGTCGCGGCCGGCGCCACGTCGGCGGACCACGGACACCCCACCGCCCGCACCGCGGCGCTGAGCCGGGCCGAGGCCGCCGAGCTGTACGAGCGTGGCCTGCGTGGCGAAGCGGACGCGACGGACGCGGAGACGTTCCGCGCGCACATGCTCATGGAGTTCGCCCGAATGTCCATCGAGGACGGTCTGGTGATGCAGTTGCACCCCGGATCGGTGCGCAACCACAACCGGTGGCTGCACACCACGCACGGCCGTGACACCGGCGGCGACATCCCGCAGGCCACCGACTATGTGCACGCGCTGGCCCCGCTGCTGGACGCGCACGGCAACGATCCACGGCTGCGGCTGGTCGTCTACACGCTGGACGAGTACACCTACACCCGGGAGCTGGCCCCGCTGGCCGGCGGCTACGCCGCGATGTACCTCGGCGCGCCGTGGTGGTTCCTGGACACCCCGGGCGGGCTGCGCCGGTTCCGGGAGGCGGTCACCGACACCGCGGGCTTCTACAACACCGCCGGCTTCGTGGACGACACCCGCGCCTTCTGCTCCATCCCGGTGCGTCACGACGTCGCCCGCCGGGTCGACGCGGCGTACCTGGCCACCCTGGTCGGCCAGGGCCGGATGTCGCCCGACGAGGCCGCCGAGACCATCGCCGACCTCGCCTACCACCTGCCCAGGCGGGTGTTCCGGCTGGACCGCGGGGCGAGCGCGTGACCACCATCGTCGCGGTGCAGGTGCACGACGTACGGTTCCCGACCGCCGCGACCGGGGACGGCTCGGACGCGATCAACCGCGGGGACTACTCGGCCACCTACGTCGAGTTGCGCACCGACGGGCCGCACACCGGCACCGGCTTCACCTTCACCAACGGTCGCGGCAACGAGCTGACCTGCGCCGCGGTGCGGGCGCTCGCGGTGCACGTGACCGGCCGCACGATGGCCGAACTGGCCGCCGACCCGGTGGGATTCTCCCGCTCGCTCACCGCCGATCCGCAACTGCGCTGGCTGGGCCCGGAGAAGGGCGTGCTGCACATGGCGACCGGCGCGCTCATCAACGCGGTGTGGGATCTGCGCGCGAAACTAGCCGGCCTGCCGCTGTGGCGCCTGCTCGCCGAGATGCCGACCGAGGAACTGGTCGCCTGCGTCGACTTCCGGCACATCGGCGACGCCCTCACCCCGGCGGACGCGGCGGCCGTCCTGGACAAGGGACTGATCGGCATGCCGGAACGCCGGGCGCGGCTGGAACGCGACGGCCTGCCGTCGTACACCACCAGCGTCGGCTGGCTGGGCTACCCGGACGCCAAGGTCACCGCGTTGACCCGGGCCGCGTACGCGGCCGGCTGGCGGGCGATGAAGATGAAGGTGGGCGGCGACATTGAGGACGACGTCCGCCGGGCCCACCTGATCCGCGCCGAGATCGGGCCGGACGCGTTGCTGATGATGGACGCCAACCAGGTGTGGGACGTCGACGAGGCGATCGCCTGCATGCGTCGGCTGGCCGGTGCCGCGCCGTACTGGATCGAGGAGCCCACCCACCCGGACGACGTGCTCGGGCATGCCCGCATCCAGGCGGCGGTGGCGCCGATCCGGGTGGCCACCGGTGAGGTCGCCGCCAACCGGGTCGTCTTCAAGCAACTCCTCCAGGCCGGCGCGATCGGCGTCATGCAGGTCGACGCGTGCCGGGTCGCCGGGGTCCCGGAGGTGCTCGCGGAACTGCTGATGGCGGCCAAGTTCGGGGTGCCGGTGTGCCCGCACGCCGGCGGCGTCGGACTCTGCGAACTGGTGCAGCACCTGGCCGCCTTCGACATGCTGCGGGTGGGCGCCTCCACCGACGGCCGCCTCGTCGAATACGTCGACCACCTGCATCAGCACTTCACCGACCCGGTGCGCACCCGGGGTGGCCGCTATCTGCTGCCGCGCTCACCCGGCTACAGCAGCACCCTGCGGCACGCCTCGGTGGCCGAGTTCGCCTTTCCGGACGGGCCGGCATGGCGGTGACCGCGGCCGGGCTGCTCGGCCGCGCCGGGCTGGCGCGCCTGCCGGAACGCAGCCGCCCGCTCGTGCCCCCGGGCTCGCTGCGCACCGGCATCGTCCACCTCGGACTCGGTGCGTTTCACCGCGCGCACCAGGCGGTCTACACCGAGGAGGCGATCGCCGGCGCGGGCGGCGACTGGGGCATCGCCGCGGTGGCGCCCCGCTCCACCGGCGTGCTGTCCGCCCTGCGCGCCCAGGACGGGCTGTACAGCGTGACCTCGACCGGCGCGCACGGCGCGCACACCCGGGTGGTGGGGGTCTTCACGGACCTGCGGCACGCCGCCGCCGACCCGGATGCGGTGGTGGCGCTGATGGCCGACCCGGCGGTGCGCATCGTCACGCTGACCGTGACCGAGAAGGGCTACCGGCTCGACCCCGCCTCCGGGCGGCTGATCCTGGACGACGACCTGCGCGCCGACCTGACCGGTGAGCGGCCGCCGGTCACCGTGCCGGGCCTGCTGGTGCGTGCGCTGAGCGCCCGGTGCCGCGCCGACGCCGGCCCGCTGGCCCTGGTGAGCTGCGACAATCTGCCCGCGAACGGGCGCCGGCTGCGACGCCTGACCGAACAGGCGATGCAGCGGCTCGGACCGGGCGGACCGGCCGGCCTGGCCGGGTGGGTGGCCGACAACGTCGCCTTCCCGGGCACGATGGTGGATCGCATCGTGCCCGCCGCCTCGCCGGACAGCCTCGCCGCCGCCGAATCCGCCCTCGGCGTGCGCGACCTAGCCGCGGTGACCGCCGAGCCGTACCGGCAATGGGTGATCGAGGACCACTTCCCCGGCGGCCGGCCCGCCTGGGAGCGGGCCGGCGCGGTGCTGACCGCAGACGCCGGGCCGTGGGAGCGGCTGAAGCTGCGCACCCTCAACGGCGTGCACTCGGCGATCGCCTACCTGGGTGCGGTCGGCGGGCAGCCCACCGTGGCCGCGGCGCTGCGGATGCCGGGCCTGCACGAGGCGATGCGGCGGCTGGTCGCCGAGGACGTGGCGGCGAGCCTGCAACCGCCGCCGGGGGTGACGGTGGTGGAGTACGGGGAGTCGGTGCTCGACCGGTTCGCGAACCCGGCGATCGCCCATCGCACCGTGCAGGTGGCGCAGGACGGCTCGCAGAAACTGCCGCAACGGTTGCTGCACACCGTCGCGGACCGGCGGGCCGCGGGTGCGGCACCGAGGTGGGCGGCGCTGGCGGTCGCCGCCTGGATGCGTTTCGTGCAGGGCCGGGCGGACGACGGCACCGACCTGCCGCTGGACGATCCGCTGGCCGCTGCGATCCGGCAGCGTCTGGCGTCCGCGCCGGGGAACCCGGCCGGCGTGGTGCACGCGCTGCTCGGTCTGCGCGCGGTCTTCCCGGCGGAGCTGGCCGCCGACGAGGTGTTCCGGGACCTGCTGACCGCATGGCTGACCGCGCTGGACCGGCACGGCGTCGCGGCGACCCTGTCCGGCGCCCGATGAGCACCCCTGCCCGCGTGGTGCTGATCGGCGCGAACGGGCACGGCCGCACGCACCGGGCGACCATCGCGGCCGGGCAGGCCGCGGGCATCTTGACGCTGACCGGGGTGGCCGAACCGCAGCCGCTGCACCCCGATCCGCCGCTGCCGTCCGGGGTGCCGGTCTTCCACGACCATCGCGAGCTGCTGGCCGCCACCGCACCGGAGGTGGCGGTGATCTGCACCCCGCCGCACACCCACCTGGCGATCGCCACCGACGCGCTGGCCGCCGGATGCGACCTGCTGCTGGAGAAACCGCCGGTGGTCACGCTCGCCGAACACGTGCGGCTGCTCGCTGCGGTACGCCGGTCGGGGCGTGCCTGCCAGGTGGGCTTCCAGGCGCTCGGCTCGGCCGCGCTGACCCGGCTGCTCGCCGCGGTGTCGCGGGGCGAACTGGGCACCGTCACCGGGCTCGCCACGCTCGCGTCGTGGCGGCGCGAGGACGCCTACTACGAGCGGGCGCCGTGGGCCGGGCGGCAGCGGGTCGCGGGCCGGCGCGGGCTGGACGGGGCGCTGGTCAATCCGCTGGCGCACGCGGTGATGCAGACCTTCGCGGTGGCGTCCGCGGCGGGCGCCGGCGAGCCGGCCCGCCTGGAGGCGGAACGATACCGGGTGCGGCCCATCGAGACCGACGACACCGCGTTCGCGCGGGTGACGTTCCGCAGCGGGCTGCGGATGACCGCGTCGGTGACGCTGGCCGGGGAGGATTTCCTACCCGGCGAGGTGATCGTCGCGGCCACCCGGGGCCGGGCGGTGCTGGAATATCCCACCGACCGGCTGGCCCTGCCCGCGGACCCGCGGATGCGGGAGGTGCCGGGCCGGGTGGACCTGCTGACCAATCTGATCGCACACCGGCGTTCCCCTGCCGACGTGCCGTTGCTGGCGCCGCTGGCACGCACCGCCGGTTTCACCGCGTTCGCCGAGGCGCTCACCGATCCGGACGGTCCACGGCCGTCCATGCTGGACGGTGACCTGGTGACGTCGGCCGGGGAACCGCCCCAGCGGGTGCGGGTGATCCGGGGCATCAACGCCCTGCTGCGCCGCACGGCGGACACCGGCGCGCTGCCGTCGGAGCTGGGCGTCGCCTGGGCCACGCGCCCCCGGTCGACGGCGTTGCGGCAGCCGGCCGGCAACGCGCGCGGAGAGGCGGTGGCGAACTAGGATCCGGGCGTGCATGCGTTCGCCTTCCTGACCTGGCCGTGCTGGATCCTGCCGGCTCTGCTGGTGGCGATCTGGCTGCTGTTGTGGTTCGCACGCAACGGCAGCCGCACCCGGATGTGGTACGCGGGCACGGCCCCTCTCGTCTGCGCGGCAGGCATCGTGATCGGCGTCGTCACGATGTTCACGGCCGGGGACCGCACGCCGGCGGACTCCTGCGCCGGCCCGCAGTCGTGCGCGGCGGCGGGCCACGCGGCGCACTGGGCCTCCAGCCTGTCCTCGATGTCCGACGTGGGCGCGTTCCTTGTTCTGAACGCGCTGATCGCGGCGGCCGTTTCGCTTCCCCTGCTGGTCGTCACGGCTGCGGTGGAGCTGCCCCGGATGGCGGCTGCCCGGGAACGGACGACGGTCCCGGGGCGGCGCTGACCTGTGCCCGCGCCACCTCGTCCCGGGTCAGCGTCCCGTCGGCGACCAGCACCCGCACCTCCCGACGCAGTGGCGCGCCCGGCCCGACGGTCAGCGTGTGCCGGAACGCCCAGGCCGCGCACACGCCCGCATACTCCGCGGTGCGCACGAACCACCGGTCGGCGCCCGCCAGCCCGTCCAGCACGAGGGTGTACGCGTCCGCCACGGTCAGCGCCACCCACGGCGCGGCGCTGCCGTTCACCTCGCCCGCGCCGCGGTGCCGCGCGGTGAACGTGTCCGCCGCTCCCGGACCCGCGCGCCAAAGAAACCCGCCGTACCCCGCTCCCCCGCTCCGCCCGTGCGTGGCCGGGCTGCCCAGCACGACCGGGACGTCATCCGCCGCGGCCAGCTCGCACCTCAGGCGCAGGCGCCACCCGTACGGCGGGGCGGCCTCGGCGGTGATCCCGCGCCGCTCGGTGAGCAGCACCCGGCCGGCCGCATCGCACCAATGCAGCTCCTGGTCGAGGCCGTCGGCGGACGGTCGCCACGCATGGTGCGTGATCCGGCCGTGGTCGCCGCACCACTGATACCCGGCGCCGCGGACGTACGTGCGGCCGCCCCACAGGTTGACCCCGGCCACGTCGGCGACCGCGATCGAGGCGCCCAGATGCCAGGGATGGTCGAAGCAGAGCGCGTCGGTGACCGTGACGCCGCCCAGCGTGCGCACCGGATGCAGGTACGGGCGGGGCGCCAGCCGCACGTCCAGGTCGGGATCGACCACGTACGTGGCGACCGGCGCACCGTCCACACGCAGGTCCCGTTCGACGGCCATGGCGCCTCCTCTCCTCCGGCGGAACGCCGGTCACCGCGCCGGGGTGCCGCGGACCCGGAAGTCGCGGCACCGCCCGATGTCGTCGAACGAGCCGAAACCCACCCGGCCCGCGCCGAAGGTGCGGTCGGTCGCGGTCAGCAGCGGGTCCCGATCGCCGTCCAGGTGCACCGCGATCCGGCCGGTCGCCGGATGGTGCCGCACCGTCACGTGGTGCCAGGCGTCGTCGGTGATGGCCGGGGCGGCCCGGCTGCGGCGCCCGTCCCACTGGTCGTCGATGCGCTCGCGGTCCGCGTCGTGCACCTTGAACACGCCGTTGTGCGGATAGATCGTGTTGTCCGCGCACAGGTGCGCGTAGTAGAAGCGGGTGTCGCTGCGGTGGCCGAAGACCACGATCACGTCCCGGTTCCGGTTCGTCACCGGCTCGTCGGTCCGCACCCGCGCGTCGATGCGCACCGCGGAGAACTCTGGCCCGGCGGCGAGCAACGCGTACTCGAAGGGCCGGCGCGGGCCCGGACGGCTGCGGCCCGACTCGGCCAGCACCACCTCGCCGTCGGCGAACCGCCATCGCGCCGGAGTGACCGGCGCCCAGTCCTGCGGCCGGGCGGCGCCCACGAGCCGGATCTCGCCGTCGGTCACGTCTCCTCCTCCCGGTCCCTCAGGCTACGTGCGTGCGGTACGCGGCGATCGCCTCGTGCAGCACCGAACGGCCCGGACGCGCCCACAACGCGGCGTCGAACACCTCCACCTCCACCGGCCCGGCGTATCCCGCGGCGTCCACGGCTTCCCGGAACCGGCGCAGATCCACGCAGCCCGCGCCGGGCAGACCGCGGCCCAGCAGCACGCCCGCGGGTAGCGGGGTCACCCAGTCGGCGACCTGGAAGCAGGCGATGCGGTCCGCGCGCCCGGCCCGCTCGATCTGCGTCCAGACCTCGTCGTCCCACCACACGTGATAGGTGTCCACCACCACCCCGACGGCCGCGCTCGGATGCGGCGCCGCCAGGTCCAGCGCCTGGCGCAGACTGGACACCACGCACCGATCGGAGCAGAACATCGGATGCAGCGGCTCCACGGCCAGCCGCACCCCGCGCTCCAGCGCGTACGGCGCCAGCGCGCCGAGAGCGTCGGCCACCCGGCCGCGGGCCCCGTCCAGGTCGCGACTGCCGGGCGGCAGGCCGCCGCAGACGAGCACCAGCACCGGGGCGCCGACGGTGGCGGCCTCGTCGAGTGCCCGCCGGTTGTCGTCCCACCAGTCCGGCCGCTCGAAGAAGCCGCCGCGGCACAGCGACGTCACGGCGACCCCGCAGTCACGCATCAGCGCGGCGGTCGCGGCCGGCCCGTACGCCTGGACGTCCTCGCGCCACAGCCCGGCCCCGGCGACGCCCGCGGCGGCGCACTCGCGCGCCAGCTCGGGCAGCGGCCAGCCCTTGGTGGTGGCCTGGTTCAGGGCGAAACGGTTCACGGCTGGTCCACCCCCACGGTGGTGAAGAAGGCACGCGCCCGGTGCGCGGCGAGTTCGGCGTCGGGCAGCGTGCCCGCGGCGTCGGCCAGGCGCAGCAGGGTGCCCAGATGCCGGGGCGACCGCGCGCTCCGCGCACCGCCCAGCATGGTGCAGTGGGACTGATGCCCGGCCAGCCAGGCCCAGAACACGATGCCGGTCTTGTAGTGCCAGGTGGGCGCGCGGAACAGGTGCCGCGCCAACGCCACCGTCGGGGACAGGATGCGCGCATACCGGCCGGTGTCACCGGTGTCCAGGGCGCGCAGCGCCGCCGCGGCCGGTGGCGCGATCGCGGCCAGCACGCCCAGCAGCGCGTCGGAGTGCCCGTGGTCGTCGCCGCGGATCAGGTCCGGATAGTTGAGGTCGTCCCCGGTGTACAGCCGCACCCCGTCCGGCAGGCGGCGGCGCAGCGCCACCTCGAAGCCGCGGTCCAGCAACGAGAGCTTGACGCCGTCGACCCGGCCGGGACGCGCGGCGATCAGCGCCACCAGCGCGTCGGCAGCGCGTTGCGGATCCTCGCTCCCCCAGTAACCGGCGAGCTGCGGATCGAATGCCGGGCCCAGCCAGTGCAGCACCACCGGCGTGTCCGCCTCCTCGTCCAGCAGCCGGCCGTAGAGGCTCAGATAGTCGTCCGCGCCGCGGGCCGCCGCCGCCAGGTGCCGGCTGCACATCACCACCGGCACGGCGCCGGCCTCCTGCACGTCGGACAGTTGCCGGGCGTACGCCGCCCGGATCGCCGGCAGCGTCGCCGGGCCGGGTGGCAGGTGGTCGGTGGCCACGCCGGCGCAGATCGCCCCGCCGACCGCCCGAGCCCGGTCCGCGCTGCGCCGGATCAACTCCCGCGCACACGGGTAGTCCAGCGCGGCGCCGCGCTGCGCGGTGTCCATCGCCTCGGCCACCCCGAAGCCGTGCGACCAGAGGTGCGTGCGGAAGGCCAGCGTGGCGTCCCAGTCCGGGGCCGCCGCGGCGCCCGGCACGTTGTCCGCCAGCGGGTCCGCCACCACGTGCGCGGCGGCGTAGGCCACCCGGCTGGTGAACGGCGGCCCGGGGGTGACGTGCTCGGCGCCGGCACCGCTCAACGCGTACCGCCCGTCCGGCAGAGCGACCACGACGCTCACGCGGCGCCGCCCGCGACGAGGTCCGGAATCTCGATGCGGCGTCCCTCGCGGGCGGAGCGCAGCCCGAGTTCGGCCAGTTGCACGCCGCGGGCGCCGGCCCAGAGGTCCCAGGTGTACGGCTCGCCGCACGCCACATGGCGCAGGAACATCTCCCACTGGGCGCGGAAGCCGTTGCCGAACTCGTCGTTGTCCGGCACCTCCTGCCACTGGTCGCGAAACGCCTCGGTGACCGGCAGGTCGGGATTCCACACCGGCTTGGGGGTGGCGGCGCGGTGCTGGATCCGGCAGCCGCGCAGCCCGGCCACCGCGCTGCCGTGCGTCCCGTCGACCTGGAACTCGACAAGCTCGTCGCGGTGCACCCGCACCGCCCACGAGGAGTTGATCTGAGCGACGATGCCGCCGTGAAGTTCGAAGAGGCCGTACGCGCTGTCCTCGGCGGTGGCCTCGTAGGCGCGCCCCTGCTCGTCCCAGCGCCGGGGTATCGCCGTGGTGACGTGCGCGGTGACCGCGCGCACCGGCGCGAACATCTGTTCCAGCACGTAGTGCCAGTGCGGGAACATGTCCACCACGATGCCGCCACCGTGCTCGGCCCGGTAGTTCCAGCTCGGCCGCTGCGCCGGCTGCCAGTCTCCCTCGAACACCCAATAGCCGAACTCGCCGCGCACCGACAGGATCCGGCCGAAGAAGCCGCCGTCGATCAGCCGCCGCAGCTTGCGCAGTCCGGGCAGGAACAGTTTGTCCTGCACCACCCCGTGCCGCACCCCGGCGGCGTCGGCGGCACGCGCCAGTTCGACGGCGCCCTGCACGGTGGTCGCGACCGGCTTCTCGGTGTAGACGTGCTTCCCGGCCGCGACGGCCTGCCCGATCGCCTTCTCCCGCTCGCTGGTCACCTGGGCGTCGAAGTAGATCTGCACGTCCGGACGGGCCAGGGCGGTGGCCAGGTCGGTGCTGATCTCGGTGAGCCCGTGCCGGTCCGCGATCTGGGCCAGCTTGGCCTCGCTGCGCCCCACCAGCACCGGCTCCGGCCAGAGCACCTGCGCGTCGGCGACGGGCACGCCGCCGGCTTCCCGGATGGCCAGCAGCGACCGGACCAGGTGCTGCCGGTACCCCATCCGGCCGGTGACGCCGTTCATCACGACGCCGATCGGCACACGTACGGCCATGGCCGTGACCTCCCTCGTCGGCGCCGGCGCCATGGCGGATGCGCCTGAAGCACCGAGGTAAGCGCTTTCCTGGCAGATTAGCGGCGTGCCGCAGGTACCGGCAAGCGCTTACCGGGACGGACCGGTGCGCTATTCTCGGCCGGTGGTGACCCTCGCGGACGTCGCGCGGCACGCTGGCGTCTCGACCGCCACGGCGTCCCGCATCATCAACAACAGCCCCAAACCGGTCGCCGAGCACCTGCGCGAGCGGGTCCTCGCCGCGGTCAACGAGCTGCAGTTCGTGCCCAACGCCAACGCTCGGCAACTGGCCCGCGCGGACCGCAGCGCGGTCGGCGTCATCGTGCACGACGTCTCCGACCCCTACTTCGCCGAGATCACCCGCGGGCTGCAGCGGGTCGCCGCCGAGCACGGCCGCCTGGTGATCATCTGCAACAGCTACCGCGACCCGGAACGCGAGCTGGCCTATGTGGATCTGCTGCACGCGCATCGCACCGCGGCGATCGTGCTCGCCGGCTCCGGCTACCACGACACCGCCGCCACCGCGCGGCTGCAGCACAAGCTCCGCGTCTACCGCGACGCCGGCGGCCGGGTGGCGGTGGTCGGCCGGCACGAGCACACCGGCGACGCGATCGTGCCGGAGAACGAGAAGGGTGGCTACCTCGCCGGCGACGCCCTCTATCGGCTCGGGCACACCGCCATCGGGGTGATCGCCGGGCCGCGTCACCTGACCACCACCACCGATCGGCTGGCCGGGCTGCAACGCGCGGCCCGCGAGCACCGCCGCCGGATCACCTCGCGGCACGTCGTCTACGCCGGGTTCGACCGCGACGGTGGCGTGACCGCCGCCGCGGAACTGCTGGAACGCAACCCCGCCATCACCGCGCTGGCCGCCCTGAACGACTCGATGGCCGTCGGCGCCCTGGCCTGCCTGCGCGAGCGCGGGATCGACGTGCCGGAACGGGTCAGCGTCATCGGCTTCGACGACATGCCGGTGGCGGTGGACGTCACCCCCGCGCTGAGCACCGTCCGGCTGCCGCTGGAGGAGATCGGCATGCGCGCGATGGCACTGGCGCTGCGCGGCGGTCAGGGCGCCCCCACCACGGAAACCGCCGCCGCCCGGCTGGTGCTGCGCGGAAGCACCGCCGCCGCGCCGCCCCAGGGCCGGTGAGCACGGCTCAGGCGGCCTCCGGCAGCCCCGCGCTGACCCGGTTGCGACCCTCCCGCTTGGCTCGGTAAAGCTGCTCGTCGGCGCGGCGCAACGCATCGGTCAGCGCCGTCTCCGCCGACCCCTCGCCCAGCATCGCCAGCCCCACGCTGATCGTGACGGCCAGGCCGGGCTGCACCGTGTGCCATGGCCAGGCGGCCACTGTCGAACGGATGAGTTCACAGCGCTGAGCCGCGGCGTCCGGGTCCAGACCGTGCAGGGCGATCAGGAACTCCTCGCCGCCGAACCGCGCGACCAGATGCGGCTCGCCCACGGTGTCCCGCAGCAGCGCCGCCAGCCGGCGCAGCACCACATCGCCGACGGGGTGGCCGAAGCGGTCGTTGACGTCCTTGAAGAAGTCCGCGTCGGCGATCGCCACGCACATCGGCCCGCCGCCGGCCGCCAGCTCCGGCAGGCGCAGTTGCGCGCACCGCCGGTTCGGCAGACCGGTCAGCGGATCCTCGCGGGCCTGCTGCGCGAGCTGCCGCCGGTCCTCCTCCAGCTCGACGCTGCGCACCCGGTGCAGCTCGGCCTCCAGCCGGGCGTTCGCCGTCTCCAGCCGGGCGTTGTCCAACTCGAAGTGATGCACCGCCATCCGGGCGCGGGCGGCGGCGACCTCGTTGTGCGTGCGGCGCTCCAGCCGATGGTGGGCGCGGTAATGCCGCAACGCCGCGCCACAGTCGCCGGTCTGCTCGTAGGCCTCGGACAGCTCGCGGTGGATCTCCATCTCCATCGGCACCTCGCCCGCCTCCACGGCACGGTCCAGGGCCGCGAGCAGCCCCTCGATGGCCCTCGTGACCTGTCCGCGCATCAGACGTACGCGGGCCTGGTGCTGCAGCGCGGCGGACTCCAGCGACCGATATCCGTGAATGACCGCGATCGCCCGGGAATCCTCGATCAGGCGCTCGGCCTCGGCGTAATCCCCGGTCAGCGCGAGCAGCATGCCGTAGTTGTCCAGGCAGATGGACTCCCGGAAGGGATGCCGGGCGGCGCGGGCGAGACCGAGAGCTTCGGTCACGCACTGCAGCGCCTGGGTGAGCACCTGGTGTGCCGCGCCGGTGTCGCCGTCGGCCCGCAACTGCGGAACCCGGTGCGTGCCGTTGTCGCCCACGTTGTTGAGGATGCAGAACCGGGCCTCGTCGTCCATGCCGTCGGCCATGCCCAGCGCGGTCATCAGGTATCGGGTGCTCAGTTCGCGGTCACCCATGCTGCCGTGCACCACGCCGGTGCGGTTGTGCACCCAGTAGAGCAGGTCGCGGTCGCCGAGGCGCTGCGCGATCTCCCGGGCGTCGGCGAGCGCCTGCAGCGCCTCCTCGTGCATGCCCAGCTCGTTGAGCGGCATGGCCAGCACGGTGAGCACCCGGCAGGTGGCCGGGTCGTCGCCGATTTCGGCCAGCAGCACGGCCGCCGCGCGGCAGGCGCCGACCGCTGCCTCCTGCTCACCCAGGCGCAGTAGCTGGTCCGCCATCGACCGCAGCGCCCCCGCGCGACCCGCCAGATCGCCGACCGAGGCCGCCAGCTTCTCCGCCTGGCCGGCCAGTTCATGGCCGCGCCGGTAGTCGCCGGCCAGGCGGGCCTCCTCGGCCTGGTCGAGCAGCGCGGTGACGTGCGGCGACCGGGAGCCTGCCGGAGTGCGCGCGATGTCCGTGGCCATCGGACGCCCGCCTCCTCCCGCCGGGAGAACGGACCGCAACCCGGACACCTTCCCATCGCCGGGCCGGGCCTGGACTTGAGGAGATTCCGCTTTGCGGTTGCGGCTCAGGCCGGGTGGTGGGCGGCACCTTCCTCGGCCAGCAGCAGGTGATGCAGCTCGGCGGAGGCGCCAGCCACCTCCTCCAGGTGGGCGTTGTGCCCGAACGACCGCGGACGCGGGATGTCGATGCCGATCACCTTGCGCAGCCGGCCGGGACGGGCGCTGAGCACCGCCACACGGTCGGCCAGCAGCACCGCCTCCTGGATCGAGTGCGTCACGAAGACGACCGTGGTGCCCAGCTCCATGTGGATGCGCTGCAGCTCCACCGCCAGCTCCTCGCGGGTCAGCGCGTCCAGGGCGGAGAACGGCTCGTCCATCAGCATGACCTTCGGCCCCTGGATCAGCGCCCGGCACAGCGACACCCGCTGCTGCATGCCGCCGGACAGCTCATGCGGCAGGCGTTTGGCGAAGCCGCCGAGGCCGGTCATCTCCAGCAGGTTCTGCGCCTGACGGCGGTGCTGCGCCCGGGACCATCCGAAGATCTCCACCGGCAGCAGCACGTTGTCCAGCACCGAGCGCCAGGGCAGCAGGGCCGGGCGCTGGAAGACCATGGCCACGTCCCGGCGTGGGGTGGTGACCCGGTCGCCGGCCACCGTCACCCGGCCCCCGGTCGGCTTGAGCAGGCCCCCGATCAGCCGCAGCAGGGTGGACTTCCCGCAGCCCGAACGCCCGATGACGGCCACGAACTCACCGGCACCGATGGTCAGGTCGATGTCCTGCAGCGCGTGCACGCGCCCGCCCCGGGCCTTGAAGGTCTGGGTGGCCGCCTCAATGGTGATCATGGTGACTCCGTCAGGACGCGATCGCGGCGGCCCACGGCACGAGCAGGCGCTCGATGGCCACGATCAGATAGAAGAGGACGACTCCGGTGATGGCCAGCAGCACCAGCGCGGCGAAGGCGAGCGGGGTGTCGGCGGAGGATCCGGAGCCCACGATGACCGAGCCGAGACCGTGGTCCGGGCTGACCACCTCGCCGATCACCGCGCCGATGATGGCCAGCGGGGTGGCCACCTTGATGCCGACGAAAATCTGCGGCAGCGCCCACGGCAGGCGCACCTTGACGAACGTCTGCCACCAGGAGGCGGACAGCGACCGGCCGAGCTCGCGCAGATCGGCCGGGGTGGAGGTGAGCCCGGCCATGGTGGACACGATCACCGGGAAGAAGCTGACCAGGACCACCATGACGATCTTGGGCGAGTTGCCGAAGCCCATCCAGACCAGCAGCAGCGGAGCCAGCGCCACCTTGGGCACGGCGTTGATCGCGGCCAGCAGCGGCATGGTCATCCGCTCGACGGTCCACGACGCGGCCAGCAGCACCGCGATGAGCAGGCCGCCGGCGACCGCGATGCCGAATCCGATGAGCACCCGGCTGAAGGTCACCCAGGTCTCGTTCATCATGAAGCCGGGATCACGCATGAAGGCATCGAGCACGTCGGCCGGGGACGGCACGAAGAACGGATCGATGTGCAGGGCGACGGTCACGAGCCACCACAGGGCGACCGCGAGGATCGCGCCCAGCGTCGGCAGGGCCGTGTTCGCCCACGCCCGGGTCAGCGTGGATCCCGTGCTCTGCTGCGTGGCCATCGAGCACTCCGTGGAAATCGGTCTGTCAGTTCTCTGGTGCGAAACCGCCCCGCAGGCGGCGGCCGGGTGGCTGCCGCCCGCGGGGCGTCGGGCTCAGCTACTCGGGACGATATCGAAGTCGGCAACCTTGTCCGGGGTCAACCCCGGCGGGATCAGACCGGCGCTCTGCAGCACGGCGATGCTGTGCGTGACCCGCGTCTGGTCGATGCTGCCCAGCGGCGCGCCGCTGGCGGGGGCGGTGTACGGCTTCATGGCCTCGATCTCGGCGACCGCGGAGTCCTCCGAGGAGGTCGGCTCGGCGGCGTGCAGGCTGGCGGCGGCCTCGTCCGGGTGGTCGAGGGCGTACTGCAGGCCCTTGAGCGCGGCCCCGATGAACCGCTTGACCAGGTCCGGGTTGCTGGAGATGAGCTCCGGCTTGGCGATGATGACGTTGCCGAACAGGTCGCTCAGGTAGTCGCTGTACGGCATCACCACGGCCTGCTTCTTGGACGCCGACTCCAGTGCCTTCTTGCTGAGCAGGAAGGTGCTCAGCGCGTCCACCTTGTTGCTGGCCATCAGGCCGTTCAGCGCGGTGGACTGGGCGCCCTGGATGGTCACCGAGTCCGGGTCCAGCCCGGCCAGCTTGGCGTACGCCGGGAACAGCAGCTCGCTCACCGAGCCGGCGCCGGTGGCCACCGTCTTGCCCTTCAGGTCGGTCGGCTTGGTGATGCCGGTGTCGTCGGTGGTCATGATGGAGACCAGCGTCTGCTGGTGGATGGCCGCCACCGCACGCCAGTCGGTGAACTTGCCCTTGCCGGCCTGGATGATGGCGCCGGTGTAGTCCAGCGCGGAGAACTGGACCTGGTCCGACTTGACCGCCGACAGGTTGCCGGTGCCGGTGCCCTTCTGGATCGTGATGTCGATGCCGGCGTCCTTGAAGAAGCCCTTGTCCTTGGCGAGCCAGATGAAGGCGTCGCGGCCCAGGGCACCGAACGCCGTCATGTAGGTGACGGAGTCGGTCTTGCCGGAGTCGCCGGTCGATCCTCCTTCGGTGCTGTCGTCGGAGCTCGTGCAACCACTTGCTGCGGCCAGCGTCGCGGCCAGCAACAACGCCAGCACACGAGAACGCCTGATCATGCTTTTCCTCCCGAGGGATTGACCGTTTCGGCGATGAAGATCGACTGCCCGTACCCACACTGCACGGCCGTCTTCGCTATTGACGCCGGGCCACCGGCCGACGTCCGGACGAGATCGTAGAGCAGCATCGATCCGCTGTCATCGGCGGATTCGGACAATGCGCCCCCGCCCGCATCCCGCGGCCACCGGAGAGATCGGACATCCATCCAGGTCAGCACGGAGATGATGAGGCGTCATCCTGTGTGCAAGATTGTCGCCAATCCGGTATGCGGCATCCCTCAAACGGGCTCCGCGGCGGCGCCGCCCCATCCGCCGAGAGGTCTCGACGGTGCTCTATGATCCAGTTCGCCGCCCGGACGCGACACTGCTCGACCCGATCGGAAGGAACGTCATGACGGACCACCCCACCCCGTCGGATGCCGCCCGCGATCTGGTTGCCGGCGCGTATGACACGCACGTCCACATCGCCCCGGACGTGATGGAGCGCCGGGTCGACGACCTGACACTGGCTCGCCGCTTCGCCGAGGTGGGTCTCGCGGGATTCGTGATGAAGTCGCACTACGTGGCGACCGCGGAGCGGGCCGACGTGGTTCGTCGCGCGGTGCCCGGAGTGGACGCGCTCGGCGCCGTCACGCTCAACGGTTCGATGGGCGGCATGAACCCGGCCGCGGTGGAGGTCGCCGCTCGCGAGGGCGCCCGGATCGTGTGGATGCCCACGGTGGACTCCCGCAACCAGCGCAGCAGCACCGCCAGCGACCTGCCCGGCGCCAAGCCGGCGATGTGGGGCGCGTTGCAGGCCAGCCTGCGCGAGCAGGGCATCATCCCGGACATCGTGGAGGTCGTCGACCAGACGGGCGCGGCGTTGGAGCGGGTGCGTCAGGTGCTGCGCGTGCTGGCCCGCCACGACCTGGTGCTGGCCACCGGCCACCTGTCCGGGCCGGAGATCCTCACGGTGGTCCGCGCGGCCCGCGAGGAAGGGGTGCGGCGCGTCGTGGTGACCCACCCGGAGTTCACCTCCCAGCGGCTCTCCGTGGCACAGCAGCGTGAGCTGGCCGACCTGGGCGCGCTGATGGAGCGGTGTTTCACCACGCCGTACACCGGCAAGGTGTCGTGGTCGGACCTGTTCGACAACATCCGCCGTGTCGGGCCCGAGCATTCGGTGTTGTCCAGCGACCTCGGTCAGCCCTTCAACCCTCCGGTGGAGGACGGGTTGCCGCTGTTCGCCGAGCGGCTGCTGGACGCCGGCTTCTCCGAGGCCGAGGTGCGCACCATGGCGGTGACGAACTCCCGCATGCTGGCCGCCCCGGCGGGCGCCGACGCGACGAAGTAGGCGCCGCGCCGTTTCCGGCGCGCGGGTTCTGAAACGTTCAACGCCGGGAAGCGTCCCGGCGCCTTCCGCGCGGGCCGGGACGACGGCAGCACCGCCACGCCCGCAGTGAAACGATCCATGTGACTTCCCCGTAGCGGTTGACCCAGCGACGCCGGTCGATGCAAACTCAGGAAACCGCTTTCCTGAGGGGTTCCGGCCGGGCGAGGGAGGTCACGTGAGCGCTCTCGACGCCCGCCCGCGCAAGCGCGACAACCACGCCCGCCCGCGCAAGCGCGACAACCGCGCCGCCGTCGCGTTCCTGCTCCCCTGGTTCGGCGGCCTGGCCCTGATCACCGCCGGGCCGGTCGCGGCGTCGTTCGTGCTCGGCTTCACCGACTACAACCTCATCCAGCCGCCGCGGTTCAACGGCCTGACCAATGTGCACCGGATGCTCTCCGACGAGCGCCTGCACCACGCCTTCGGCGTCACCGTGGTCTACGTCGTCGTGTCCGTGCCGCTGCAACTCGCCGCGGCTCTGGGGCTCGCCATGCTGCTGGACCGGGGTCTGCGCGGGATGGCGTTCTACCGCTCGGTGTTCTACCTGCCGTCGCTGCTCGGCGGCAGCGTGGCCATCGCGGTGCTGTGGCGGCAGATCTTCGGCGCGCAGGGGCTGCTGAACCAGGTGCTCGGCGTGGCCGGGGTGCCGGACCGCAGTTGGATCGCCGACCCGGACACCGCCCTGTCCACCCTGATCGTGCTCAACGTGTGGACCTTCGGCGCCCCGATGGTCATCTTCCTGGCCGGGCTGCGGCAGATCCCGGTCATGTACTACGAGGCGGCAGCGGTCGACGGAGCGAGCCGGTGGGCGCAGTTCCGCGCCATCACCATGCCGCTGCTCTCCCCGATCATCTTCTTCAACCTGGTGCTCCAGGTCATCCACGCGTTCCAGGCGTTCACCCAGGCGTTCGTCGTCTCCGGCGGCAGCGGCGGGCCCTCCGACTCCACCCTCTTCTACACGCTCTACCTCTATCAGCGCGGATTCAACAACTTCGACATGGGGTACGCGTCGGCGCTCGCCTGGCTGCTCCTGCTGATCATCGCCACCTTCACCGCGGTCAACTTCTGGGCCGCCAGACACTGGGTCTTCTATGATGACTGACCTGAAGGAGCGCGGCGTCCCGGTGGTCACCGAGGGCGATCCGCCGCCGAGACGCACGCGGCTGCCGTCCGCGGTGCGGTCGGTCGCCAAGCACGCCGGTCTCAGCCTGCTGGCGCTGGTGATGCTGTACCCGGTGATCTGGATGGTGGTCAGCTCGCTGCGGCCGAACAACGACATCTTCCGTTCGCCGGGGATCGTGCTGGACAGCCTGCAGGTCTCCAACTACGGCACCGGTTGGAACGCGCTGGCGTCCCCGTTCGGCCACTACATGATGAACTCCGCGATCGTTGTGCTGGGCTGCATCATCGGCAACCTGGTCTCCTGCTCGATGGCGGCCTATGCATTCGCCCGGCTGGACTTCACCGGCAAGCGCCTGTTCTTCGCGATCATGCTGGGCAGCATCATGCTGCCGATCCACGTGATCATCGTCCCGCAGTACATCATGTTCTCCCAGCTCGGCTGGGTGAACACGGTCCTGCCGCTGATCGTGCCGAAGCTGCTGGCCACCGACGCGTTCTTCGTCTTCCTCATGGTCCAGTTCATCCGGGGGCTGCCGCGCCAGCTCGACGAGGCGGCCCGGATCGACGGCGCCGGGCACGGACGGATCTTCCTGCGGGTGATCCTGCCGCTGATGCGCCCGGCGCTGGCCACCACCACGATCTTCACCTTCATCTGGACCTGGAACGACTTCTTCAGCCAGCTCATCTACCTGACCGACCCGGACAAGTACACCGTGCCGGTCGCGCTGCGGTCCTTCGTGGACTCGACCGTGGCGACCTCGTGGGGCGCCATGTTCGCCATGAGCGTCGTCTCCCTGCTGCCGATCTTCCTCGCCTTCCTGTTCGGTCAGCGCTACCTCGTGAAGGGCATCGCGACGACCGGCATCAAATGACCACCGGCTCCGGAAGGACACGCCCATGCGCAACGGAATGACCCGACGCTCCGTCCTCCGTCTCGCGGCCGGCGCCGGCGCCGGCGCGGCCCTCGCCGCCTGCGGCGACGGCGGCGGCGACGCCGGCGCCGACATCTCAGGAGATCCGGTCACCCTGCGCTTCACCTGGTGGGGGTCGGACGCCCGGCATCAGCGCACCCGGCAGGTCATCGACCTGTTCACCAAGGCGCACCCGAGCATCACGGTGAAGGGCGAGTTCAAGGAGTGGAACGGCTACTGGGACAGCCTGGCCACCACGGTTGCCGCGAACGATGCCCCGGACATCATCCAGATGGACGAGCTCTACCTCTCCTCGTACGCGCAACGCGGCGCCCTGCTGGATCTGGCCACCGCAGCCAAGCACCTGAGCACCGCACGGTTCGACGCCAACGCGCTGGACACCGGCAGGGTGGAGGGCACGCTGTACGCGCTGCCGACCGGGCTCACCGCGTACGCGATGGTGGTGAACACCGATCTGCTCGGCCGGTTCAAGCTCGCGGTGCCGGACGATGCCACCTGGACCTGGGACGATCTGAAGAACCTGGGCGCGCAGGTGTCCCGGGCGTCCGGCGGGTCCGTGCACGGCGTGCAGTCGTGGGGTTTCGACACCGGCGGCCTGAACGTGTGGGCCCGGCAGGCCGGCGCCTCGCTCTATGACGCGCAGGGCAACGTGGGGATGCCGCCGGACGTGCTGGCGAGCTTCTGGCAGTACCTGCTGGACCTGACCACCCAGGGCATCGCACCGAAGCCCTCGGTCACCATCGAACAGGGCGCCGGGGGCCTCGACCAGTCCGGCACCGCCACGAACACCGCGGCCTTCGGCACGTGGTGGAACACCCAGCTACCGTCGCTGGCCGAGGCGAGCGGGCAGGAACTGCGGCTGCTGCGCCAGCCGGGCGAATCGCGGGCCCCGTCGCCCGGCGCCTACCTCAAGCCGTCGATGTTCTGGTCGATCTCCGCGCGCTCGGCGCACCCCGCCGAGGCGGCCCTGTTCGTCGACTTCCTGGCCAACTCCACGCAGGCCGGCGACGTCCTGCTCACCGACCGCGGCGTACCGGCCAACACCGCTGTCCGCGCGGCCGTCCTGCCGAAGCTCTCCGGAGCGGACAAGGCCGCTGCGGACTATCTGGAGGCGATCCAGGTGGGCCCGGCGCCGCGCGTCACCCCGAACGGCGCCAGCGACATCGAGGCGATTCTCAAGCGCCACACCGAGGAGGTGCTGTTCGCCCGCCGGACACCGGCGCAGGCGGCGGCCGGCTTCATCAAGGAGTTGCAGGCCGAGATCGATGCGGCCTGATCACGCGTACGGATGAGGAGGCAGGCGATGATTTCGCGCATCACGGCCGCGGCCGGTGTGACGGTGCTGGCGCTGGCCGGTGTGCCGGGTGCACCCGCCGCCGCGGGTGCACCCGGGCATGGCATCGCCGGGCATGGCATCGCCCTGGAACGGCTCGACCGCGGTCTGGTCGCCGCCGTCACCGGTGACGGCGTCTTCCTGAGCTGGCGGCTGCTGCGCGGCGAGGTGTCCGGGCATTCACCGACCGGCGTGACCGGGACGGACTTCGCCGTCTACCGGGACGACCGGCGCATCGCCACGGTCACCGACAGCACCAACTACCTCGACGGGCGCGGCGCCGCGACGGACCGGTACCGGGTCGTGCCGCTGCGGCACGGGGTCGCGGCCGGGCGCGGTGCGACGGTCGCCCCCTGGTCGGCTGGCCACGTCGACCTGCCGCTGCGCAAGCCGCCGGACGGCGTCACGCCGACCGGCGAGACATACACCTACTCGGCCAACGACATGAGCGTCGGGGACGTGGACGGCGACGGCCGGTACGAGTTCGTGGTCAAGTGGGACCCGTCCAACTCCAAGGACGTGTCCCAGGTGGGATACACCGGGCCGGTGCTGGTGGACACGTACGAGCGGAACGGCACCCTGCTGAACCGGATCGACCTGGGCGTCAACATCCGGGCGGGCGCGCACTACACCCAGTTCCTGGTCTACGACTTCGACGGCGACGGCCGCGCCGAGATGATGATGAAGACCGCGCCGGGCACGCGGACCCTCCGGTACGGCGCGGACGGCCGGGTGGTGTCGCAGCGCTTCATCACGATGCCCCGTGCGGACGTGCGGGCCGGCTGGTCCCCGCACGACGACTACCGGATGAGCGCGGCGGACTACTACCGGCACATCGTGGATCTGTTCCTGGGCTGGCACCGGCTGCCCGAGGTGGCGGCGGGTCACTGGCCGACCACGCTGGAGGAGGCGTTCGGCATCGCCCCGGCATACGCGTACCCGCTGCGCCGCCCGGACGCGGAGGCACTGGCGGACTACTTCATGGACGTGTACGCGCCGTCGCGCAGCGAGCGGAACAACCTGCGGGCGTTCGAGGGCTTCATCCTCACCGGGCCGGAGTACCTCACCGTGTTCGACGGGGTGACCGGCCGGGAGCTGCAGACGGTCCGGTACCGGCCGGGACGGTACGACGACGGGCTGATGTGGGGCGACTACGCGATGCCCCGGATCGAACCGGGCAACCGGGTGGACCGGTTCCTGGCCGGCGTGGCATACCTGGACGGCCGCCACCCGTCCGCGGTCTTCGCCCGTGGCTACTACACCCGTTCCACCCTGGTGGCGTACCGCTGGACCGGCCGGCGGCTGGTGCAGGACTGGTATGTGGACAGTGGCTGGACGCCGATGAGCAACCCGTTCCACGACTCGCCGCACGGGCGGGACGGCACCAACCCGGAGTTCGCCACGCTGACCACGCAGGGTTTCCACTCGATGAGCGCGGCGGACGTGGACGGCGACGGGCGTCAGGAGATCGTCTACGGGTCCGCGACCATCGACGACGACGGCAGCCTCAAGTATTCGTCCTTCGACGTGCTGCCCGAGGGCAGCGCGGCACCCGGCGAGCGGGTCCGCCTCGGGCACGGCGACGCCATGCACGTCACCGACATCGACCCGGACCGTCCCGGCCTGGAGATCTTCACCGTGCACGAGAACGCCACCCTGGCGCCGTACGGGATGGCGATGCGCGACGCGGCCACCGGGCGGGTGCTGTTCGGCGCGTACTCCGGCCGGGACACCGGTCGCGGCATGGTCGGCGACGTGCTGCCGCAGGTGCGCGGCATCGAGTCGTGGGCGAGCATGCCCGGCGGCTCGGAGGCGCTCGGCCTGCACACCGCGACCGGCGAGGTGACGCCCGGCCCGATCCCCGGCACGAATCAGAGCATCCGCTGGGCGGCGGATCTGACCACGCAGATCCTCGACGGGGCGATCGACGTCACCCCGCGGATCGAGGACTGGCAGCGCGGCACGCTGCTGACCGCCGAGGGCACCCTGGCCAACAACGGCACCAAGGGCAACGCCTGCCTGATCGCGGACGTGTTCGGGGACTGGCGCGAGGAGTTGCTGCTGCGCACCGCGGACAGCTCCGCGGTGCGTATCTATCTGAGCACCGAGGTGACGCGCCACAAGATGTACACGCTGATGCAGGACCCGCAGTACCGGGTGGAGGTGGCCCGCCAGCAGACGACCTACAACCAGCCGTCCTATCCGGGGTTCTACCTGGCCGCGGACACCGACTGGGCGCGGGTGCCGGGAGCCGCCGGGCGGGACTGAGCCCGCGCCTGCGGCATCAGTCGCCGGTCGCGCCGTCGATCTGCTCGCGCAGGATGTCGGCGTGGCCGGCGTGCCGCGCCAGCTCCTCCAGCATGTGCACGTAGATCCAGCGCAGGGAGACACGCCCCATTCGATGGTGCGGCACGGCGTCGTCCAGCTCCATGCCCGCCGCGATCTCCCGGGAGACCGCGCACGCCTGCGCGAACTCGGCGCGGACGTCGGCGATGGTCTCCGTCTCGGCGACCTCCCAACTGTCGTCGTCGCCGCGGGAGTTGCCGGAGATCTCCGCCGCGGGCCGTTGCCCGAGGCGCTGCTGGAACCAGCCCCGCTCCACCGCCGCGCAGTGCTTGACCAGGCCGATGAGGGTGGTCAGCGAGGGGACCTGACGCCGGCGCACCTCGGCCTCGGACAGGCCGTCCAGCTTGGCGGCGAGCACTCGCCGGTAGTAGTCGACGAAGGTTTCCAGGGTTTCCCGCTCGCCGGCCGTGCTGACGAGTTCTTCCGCTTCGAGATCCACTGTCATGCCCGCAGCCTACTGTTTCGCAACGCTGCGCAACGCATTGACCTCAATCTATTACTTGTCGTAACGAAACAACTACTTTCTGTCCTGATATAGAACACGCTGCGTTAATGATCCACTTCGCGCTAAATGAATACTTGCCACCCCGATGTCGGGTTTCCCCCAAGTGACGCCGGGCACTGCACGATTCGACAGCAGTCAATCAACAGAAGGGGACACCCGAATGCGAATCAGAAGCGCATCGCGGATGCTGGTGGCCGGCGCTCTGGCCATCACCACGGCCGTCGCCGTCGCCGCACCCGCACAGGCTGCACCGGCGCCCGCGCCCGCACCGACCGGTCTGAGCAACGCCGCCGGCAGCCTGACGTCGGAGGTCGAGGGTTCGTTCACCGACGCCGCCGGCGCGCTGGGTTCGGTCTCCGGGGACTTCAGCCCCACGAAGTTCGCGAAGAGCGGCAACGGCATCACGGCCACGGGCATCCTGACGGCCACGCTGACCGACTCCACGGGAACCGCCCTCGGGACGGTGCAGCGCACCGTCAGCATGCCGGTCGAGCTGCCGACCGGCGTGGCCACCCGGGCCTCGTGCCCGGTGCTCAACCTGATCCTCGGCCCGCTGCACCTGGACCTGCTCGGCCTCGTGGTCGACCTGAACCGGGTGATTCTCAACATCGTCGCCGAGTCCGGCGCCGGGAACCTGCTCGGCAACCTGGTCTGCGCCATCGCCAACCTGCTCAACGGCGGCTTGAACCTGCCGCTGGCGATGATCGTCGACCTGCTGAACCAGATCCTGGCCATCCTCCGGATGTGATCATTATGAGCTGAACCAGCGGCGCCCCCCACGCAACTTCGTGGGGGGCGCCGCTGTCTTCTCGAACAGGCCCGCGTCGGCTCAGGCCTTGGCCTGCATGCTGGACCGGGCCGGGTTGCCCTGCTGGGCCGCCTTCGGGTCCTTCTCGTTCTGCTTGGCGCGCACACCGGCCTCGACCCGGTCGCCGAGGCTCTTGTCCACGTTGTGCCAGTACTCGAAGGCACGCAGCAGCACCGGCTCGGTCACCCCGTTGAGCAGGTGGCCGACGATGTTGTCCACCAGCCGCTCGCGGGCCGCGTCATCGAGCACCTCCCGGACCATGGTGCCGGCCTGGCCCCAGTCGTCGTCCTCGGCGCGCAGGGTGTACGCGGTGCGCACCATCTCCCCGTCGGAGTACCACGTGCCGCCGTCGTCGGTCCGCGCCGGGTCGGCCTGCGGGCCGCCGTACGAATTTGGCGCGTACACGGGATCGCTGACGTTGTGCACCCGCATGGCGCCGTCCTTGGAGTAGCTGTGCGTCTCCACCTTGGCGGAGTTCACCGGGATCTGCTTGTAGTTGACCCCGAGCCGGGCGCGGTGCGCGTCGGCGTAGCTGAACCCGCGGGCGAGCAGCATCTTGTCCGGCGACAGCCCGGTGCCGGGCACCGTGTTGTTGGGCTCGAACGCGACCTGTTCCATCTCGGTGTGGTAGTCGGTCACGTTGCGGTTCAAAGTGAGCTTGCCGACCTCCTGCAGCGGGTAGTCACTGTGCGGCCACACCTTCGTCAGGTCGAACGGGTTGAACCGGTACGTCTTGGCGTCCTCGAACGGCATGAGCTGCACGTGCAGCGTCCAGCTCGGGAACTGCCCGGCGGCGATGTGGTCGTACAGGTCACGCTGGTGGTAATCGGTGTCGGCGGAGGCCATCTGGTCCGCCTCGTGCTGGGTGAAGCACTCCACACCCTGATCGGTCTTGAAGTGGTATTTCACCCAGAACCGCTCACCGGCGGCGTTGATCCACATGTACGTGTGGCTGCTGTAGCCGTTCATGTGCCGCCACGTACGCGGAATGCCGCGGTCCCCCATCAGCCAGGTGACCTGGTGCGCCGACTCCGGCGACAGGGTCCAGAAGTCCCACTGCATGTCGTGGTCGCGCAGGTTGTTGTCCGCGCGGCGCTTCTGCGAGCGGATGAAGTGCTGGAACTTCATCGGGTCCCGGACGAAGAAGACCGGCGTGTTGTTGCCGACGATGTCCAGGTTGCCGTCGCTGGTGTAGAACTTCACCGCGAAGCCACGCGGGTCACGCCAGGTGTCGGGGGATCCACGCTCCCCCGCCACGGTGGAGAACCGGATGATCACATCGGTCTCGGCGCCGGGCTGGAAGACGGCCGCCCGGGTGAACGCGCTGACGTCGCTGGTGACCTCGAAGGTGCCGAACGCGCCGCCGCCCTTGGCATGCGGCTGCCGCTCCGGGATCCGTTCGCGGTTGAAGTTCGCCATCTGCTCGATCAGGTAGTGATCCTGGAGCAGCAGTGGACCGTCCGGACCGACGGTGAGCGAGTGCTCGTCGCTGGCGACCGGTATCCCGGCGTCCGTGGTGGTGGGCCGACGTTCATGTGTCGTCACGCGAAACTCCTTACGTCGGATGTGTCTGCCTCCCCCGGCGGTGGAGACCGCCACCGGGGCGGGCAATCCCTGCATCGTCGACCTGGTACCCGGCGCGCGGCGGCGGAATCACCACCACGGCATTTCCGGCGTGACGCGCCGGTCGGCGACGACGGATCCAGCATCCACCTTTTCTGGAATGAGTCAAGTTGAGCGCTACGGGCGGGCGGGCCGCTCAGCGGAAGAAGCGCAGCGGGACCGCCGCCGCCATGGCGGCCATCCCGGTGTCGTTGGGATGCAGGTGGTCGCCGCTGTCGTAGGCGGGCCGCAGGCGCAGCGGATCGGCCGGGTCCTGCATCGCGGCGTCGAAGTCCACCACGCCGTCGTATTCGCGCGACGTCCGGATCCAATGGTTGAGCGTCTGCCGCTTGCGCTCGTTGTCCTCGGTGAAGAAGCCGAGCGTGTCGCCCTTGAACGGCAGGATGGTGCCGCCGAACGCGGCGATGCCCGCCTCGTGCGCCCGCGCGATCAGTTGCCGGTGACCGGCGATGAGATCCGCGGCGGAGACCGTCTCCGACTCCGGCGCCACGGTGCCCGGATGACCCAGGTCGTTCACGCCGAGCAGGACGATCAGATAGCGCGCCGCCGGCTGGGCGAGCACGTCACGGTCGAAGCGGCGCAGGGCGGCCTGCCCGAAGTACGCCGCGTACGCTTCCGCACCGCTGCCGGCCGGCGGATGGGGGTCGTGCAGCAGCCGGTTGCCGGAGACGCCCAGATTGAGCATCCCGCGGTCGAGGTGCGCCGCGCGCAGACGCCCGGCCAGCAGATCCGGCCACCGGTGGTTGACGTTGTTCGCGGTGTTCGCGCCGTTGGTGATCGAGTCGCCGAGCGCGACGATCGCCGTGTGCCGCGACCGGACGCTGACCCCGGACAGGAAGTAGTCCTGCGTGACGGTGGCGGCCGGGGTGACCGAGCGGGCCCCGGTGACGTTTCCGGCGGCGACCACGTTCTCCTGGTAGGCGAACGCGGCCACGGTGGTGACCGCGGTCGGACCGGGCAGATAGAGGCTGATCACCAGGTCGCTGCCGTCCGGCACGTCGAGCCGCACCGGGTCGCTGATCAGCGGAGCACCGGCCGGCACGGTCACCGACGTCCGTCCGCCGAAGGTGAGGCGCCGGTCGGTGCCGGGCACCGTGTCGGTGCTCGCGGGCGAGCCCGACCGTCGCGCCAGCCGCGCCTCGCCCACGACCAGCGGCACCGGCCCGAATTCATTGGTCAGCCGGACCCGCACCTCGTCGCCGCCGAGGCTGGCGTGCACCACGTGCCGGACGGTCTGGTCGGTGACCGTGCCGACCGCGGAGTCCGGGACGGTGGTGGGCACGGCCGCCCAGGTGCCGGCCCAGGCTCCCGCGGGGCCGGCACCCGGCGGGCGGCCGGCCCACGCCGGCGCGGGCGCGGACGCGGTCGCCGCGGCCAGCGCGGCGCCCGCGCCACCGGCCAGAAGCTCACGTCGGGTGGCCATGAGTCGCCTCCGCTCCGCCGGCGCACCGACGCTGCCGCACGGCAGGGCGAGGCCGGAACTTTCGGTTACCTTCCGATGACGCCATCGCAACGTAGAGCCGTTCGTCGATGTCGTCAAGCGCGGACACCCCCGTTCACCGCCCGCGCCGTCGACATCGGACCATCGGCCTCGATACTCGGACATCCGGAAGTTTCGGCATCCTCAGCGGTGCCGACGGTCCGGCAGCAACAGGTGCACGTCGCCGAACTCGTGCCAGCGGTAGCGTTCCCGCAGCGCCGCCGCATAACCGGCGCGCAGCGCCGGCTCCCCCGCCACCGCGGTCAGCATCTGCAGATGCGAGGCGCGCGGCTCGTGCAGGCCGGTGAGCAGGCCGTCCACGCTGCGCACCGGCCGGTCGCCGCCGACCACCAGATCGGTCCATCCGCAAGCCGCGCGCACCCGCCCCGCGCTGTCCACCGCGGACTCCAGCGCCCGCACGACGGTGGTGCCGACCGCGATCACCCGTCCGCCGCGCTCCCGGACGTGCCCGATCAGGCCGGCGGTGGGCGCGCGCACCGCGAACCATTCCGGGTACGGCGGTTCGGACACCTCGGCCGAGGCGACGCCGGTGTGCAGGGTGATCGGCGCGACCGTGATCCCGCGCCCGGCGAGTTCGGCCAGCACCGCCGCGGTCAGCGGCCGGCCGGCGCTGGGCATCTCCGCGCTGCCCGGCTCGGTGGCGTACGCGTTCTGGTACGCCGACAGCGGCCAGTCCCGATCGGTATAGGAGTACCGGATCGGCCGCCCGTGCTCCGCCAGCAGGGCGACAAGCCCGCCCGGCACGTCCGCGGCGGCCACCCACAGCCGGGCGGTCTCCGGCCGCACCAGGGTGAGCGATCCGCGGGCCACCGCGAGACGCAGGCCCGCGCGGGCCGGTCCCCGTCCGGCCGGCCAGGGCGTGGTGCTTCCGCCGGCCGGGCGGCGCACCTCCACCAGCCAGGTGCCGTCCGGGCGGGCGGTGGAGACGTGCACGACCACCGGCGGCCCCTGCTCCGGGACGGCGTCCACGGCGGCCGGCACGGTGGCGGAGTTGTTCACCACCACCAGGTCGCCGTCCTCCAGCAGGCGCGGCAACTCGGTGAACCGGCGATGCTCGATCTCGTCGTCGCCGCGGCTCACCAGCAGCCGCACGTCGTCACGGCGGCCACCGTGCGCCTCGACCGGTTCCCGGGCGGCCAGTTCCGGCGGCAGGTCGAAGTCCAGCGCCGCGGCGGTCACCGGCTGGCCGTCTCGGCCGCCAGGTCGGCGGCCACGTACCGCCCGGACGGCGGACGGCGGTGCAGCAGGGCGAGCAGGCGCGGAACCACGGTCTCCGGCAACGGCCGGTCCGAGATGTCCTCGCCCGGAAACGCCTCCTGCTGCAGCCGGGTGCGCAGATCCCCCGGATCGACCGACCAGAACCGCAGCGCCGGATCCTCCTTCGCGAACACCGCGCTCGCGTGGTCCAGGGCGGCCTTTGCGGCACCGTAACCGCCCCATCCCGGGTACGCCTCGACCGCCGCGTCGGAGCTGACGTTGAGCACCGCGCCAGCCGGCGCGCGCCGAAGCTGCGGCAGCAGCAACTGGGTCAGCGCGATCGGCGCCAGCACGTTGACCTCGAAGGTCTCCAGCAGCGCCGGCAGCGGGAAATCGGACAGCGGCGGGGGTGGGCTCCCGCCGAGCGTGGAGGCGTTGTTCACCAGCAGGTCGGCGCCCCCGAACCGATCGGCCGCGGCGGCCAGCGCGACCCGGTGGGCGTCGTCCACCACGTCCCCGGCGAGGACCGCGACGGCGGTCAGCGGTTCCAGACCGGCGGCCGTCGCGGCCAGGTCGGCGGCGGTACGCGCGTCGACCACCAGGCGCCAGCCGGTGCGGGCGAGCCCGGCGGCCAGGGCGGCGCCCAGACCACGGGACGCGCCGGTGACGACGGCGACCGGCGCCTTGTCGAAGATTTCAGTCATGTCCGGAACACTGCCGCGCGCTTCGCTGCGGCGAATCCGGCTGCGGCACGGTCCACGGACGGACCTTGGTCCTAGGACCGCTGACCGACGCGGGGCGCCGGACGGCGCGGATATCGTGTCTGACGTGACCACTGCCGCCGGTCAGCCCGGCCGCGACGAGCTGCGCACCGCGCGCCGGCTGTCCGATGCCGTGCTGGCGGTGAACGGCCGGGTCACCGTCCCGGAGGTGTTGCAGACCATCGTCGACACGGCCCGGGAGCTGGCCGGCGCCGAATACGCGGCGCTGGGCGTGCCGGACGGCGCCGGATCGTTCGCCCAGTTCCTGGTCTCCGGCATGACCCAGGGGCAGCAGGACGCCCTCGGGCCGCTGCCCCGCCAGCACGGATTCCTGGCGTTGATGCTGCGGGAGCCGGCCGCCCAACGGGTCGCCGACATCCGCGCCGACCCGCGGTTCCGGTGGTGGCCCGAGGAGCATCCGACGTTGCGGGCCTTCCTCGGCGTGCCGATCCTGACCGGCACGGACATCCTCGGCGCGCTGTACCTGGCCAACAAGGCGGGCGGGTTCACCGAGGCGGACGAGGAACTCGTGGGCGTGCTGGCCGCGCACGCCGCGATCGCGTTGACCCATGCCCGGCTGGCCGCGCGCAACCGCGAGCTGACCATCGCCGAGGAACGCGCCCGCATCGCGCACGACCTGCACGACGCGGTGGCCCAGCGGCTGTTCGGGCTGCGGCTGACCGTGCAGGCGACCGGCATGCTGCTGGACCGCGATCCGGCCGCGGCACGGGCACGGCTGTCCGAAGTGGCCACGCTGGCCCGCGAGGCGAGCGAGGAGTTGCAGGCGGCCGTGCTGGAACTGCGACCGGCCGGCATCGGCGACGGCGCGCTGCCCGCGGCGCTGCAGGCCCAGGTGCGGGCGCTGGACCGGGCCTGCCGGGCCTCCGGCGGGCCGCGGTTGAGCTACACCGGCGACGGGCCGCTCACGCTGCCGCCGGCGCATCAGGCGGTGGTGCTGCGGGTGGCCCAGGAGGCGCTGCACAACGCGGTCCGGCACGCGCGGGCGCACACCGTACGCGTACGTCTGATGCCGCACGGCCGCGGCGGCGCGCTGCTGGAGGTGTCCGACGACGGCGCCGGATTCGACGTCGGCGCGGCGCTTGCCGCACGGGGCAGCCTGGGCCTGCGGTCGATGCGGGAGCGTGCCTGCTCGGTGCGCGGCACCGCGACGGTCCGATCCGGGCCGGACACCGGCACGGTGGTGCGTCTGGAGGTGCCCGGTGTCCGCGGCTGATCCGCTCGGGCCGGCGATCCGGGTGCTCATCGTCGACGACCATCCGGCGGTGCGCCGCGGGCTGCGCACCTTCCTGGAGCTCACCGACGACATCGACGTCACCGGCGAGGCCGCGGACGGCGCTTCGGCGTTGGAGTTGATCACACAGACCGCGCCCGACGTGGTGTTGCTGGACATGGTGCTGCCCGGCACCGACGGCATGGCCGTGCTGCGCGAGGTGCGCCGCCGCGACCTGCCGGTGCGGGTCCTGGTGGTCACCAGCTTCACCGATCCGGGCCGCGTCCTGCCGGCCGTGCGGGCCGGGGCGCACGGCTACCTGTCCAAGGACGTCGACCCGCAGGCGCTGGCCGCCGCGGTGCGCTCGGTGCACGCCGGTCATCTGCTGCTGGAACCGCAGACGGCCGCATCGATGCTGAGCGAGCCCGGCACGCGCGCGGATGCCGGGCCGCCGCTGACCGCCCGGGAGCGCGACGTGCTGGCGCTCCTCGCCGACGGCCGGTCCAACCGCGAGATCGCGCGGATGCTCGTGGTCTCCGAGAAGACCGTCAAGACACACGTGTCCAGCATCCTGCTCAAGCTGGGCGTGTCCGACCGGACCCAGGCCGCGCTGCACGCCGTGCGGGCTCACATGGCCGTGCCCGGCACCGGGGGTGACACCGCCGGAACGCCGTAGCCGTCGGCCCGGCGTCTCGGGGCTCGGCCGGCGTCTCGGGGCTCGGCCGGCTCAGACCGAGGAGTTCAGGTATTCCGGGTTCTGCAGCAGGAAGTCCGGGATGCGGTCGTTGCGCACCGCGGCGAAGAAGTCGGTGGAGCTCGCCTCCAACTGTTCGCCCTGATATCTGCCGTTCTCGATGATGCCGCCGCCGGTCAGCTTGACCAGCATCATGTCCTGCGAGCCGATGCCCTTCAGGGCCAGCCCCCAGTCCACCACCGAATGCCCGCCGCCGTCGAAGATCAGCGACTTACCCGCCGCCTTGAGCACCTTGTCCAGCTTGATCGGGTTGGTCACCACGTCCTTGCTCAGCGCCTGCGCCGCCATCGCCTTGATGAACTGCTGCTGGTGACGTTGCCGGTCGTAGTCGCTCTTCGGCAGGCCGTACCGCTGACGCACGTAGTCCAGCGCCTCCCAGCCCTCCAGGTGGTAGGTGCCCTTCTTGTATTCCTTCTGCGGCCCGATGTACGGGTGGTCGCATCCGGACTGTGGGCGCTGACAGGCCGCCGACTTGGGGCGGTGCTTGCCGTCCGGCCGCAGGTGCTCGGACTTGACGTTCTGGTCGATGGTCATGGTGACGCCACCCATGGCGTCCACGATCTGCTTGAAGCCGCCGAAGTTCACGATCGCGCCGGCGTCGAACTTCTTGATGCCGGTGAGCTGCGACACGGTCTTGGCCAGCAGCTCGAAGCCCTGCGTCACATCATGTTTGCCGTTGCCCACCGAACTGCCCGCGGCCATCGCCGCGTTGATCTTCGTGCGCTGGCCCTGGAAGCCGGTCTTGGCGAACGGCGGGATGTCCACCACCAGGTCGCGCGGAATGGAGAACACGTACGCCTGATCCATGGCCGCGGAGATGTGCACCACGATGATCGAGTCCGACCGGGGCGCCTGAGTGTCGTCGCGCGGGTCGATGCCGGCCAGCAGAATGTTCAGCGGTCCCTCGATGTCGCTCTGCCCCTGCGAGGCCGCGCCGCCGTCCCCGAACAGGTTCTGCGTGGACACCGCCCCGGCGTACCGGGCGACGAGCACCTGGCTGCTGATCAGCGCGCCGCCGCTGAGCACCATGAGAACGCAGCCGCTGATGGCGCACAGCGTCGCCCACAGCGGAACGTGGCGCCGCGCGGCCGCCCTTCTCCTGCTGCTCTTCGCCATCGATACCCCACATTCAGTCTCGTCGGTTCCTCCGCGGGTCCGAGAGCCTAGCCGACCCACCTTCAAGATCGCCGAGTCCCGTCCCGATCTCCGTTTCCGTTTCTACGGCCGCTACCGTGCGTAGAGATCGCCATGGTGATCCGGGTCACTCGGGGCCAACTGAGATCGCCAACCACCATGGCATGCCAACGCCACCCGGTGATCGCGAAGCCGCCCTGGAACGCCCGCGCCGGGCCCCGGCGGTGGCCGGGATCACCGGGCGGGGCACCCCGGCCGCGACGGCGGGTGTCGTGGAGCAAGCTCGACAGCGTTCCCGTTGCCACGTGAGGTGGATCCGTGCCCGACACACCCGCGGCAGGTGCCGTCGCACCGCGCAGATTCGCCGCCCTGCGCAACCGGGACAGCCGCCCATACCTGTTCGGCGCGGCGCTGGCGATGATGGCCGACAACATCGAACACGTCATCACGTACTGGGTGCTGTGGCAGAAGTTCCACTCCCCCGCACTGGCCGGGTTCGAGGTGCTCAGCCACTGGCTGCCGTTTCTGCTGTTCTCGGTGTACTTCGGCGCCCTGGCAGACCGATTCGACTGCCGGCGCGTGATTCAGGTCGCCCAGGGCCTGTTCATGCTGGTCTCGGTGAGCTGGGGCGTCCTGTTCGCCACCGGCGGCCTGCAGATCTGGCACGCCTGCGTACTGCTGGTGCTGCACGGCCTGGCCGGTTCGCTGTGGGGCCCGGCGGAACAGTTGATGCTGCACGACTTCGTGGGTGACCGGGAACTGCCGAGCGCGGTGCGCCTGAACGCGACGTTCCGCAGCCTGGGCGTGCTGTTCGGTCCGGTGGTCGGCTCCGCGCTGCTGCTCGGCCTGGGCGCGAAGGCGGGCATCTTCGTCAACGTCGCGTTCTTCCTGCCGCTGACGCTGTTCCTGTTCCGCACCCGGTTCAGCGGCCACAGCCGCGACCATGACCGGGGCGTGCGCCGGCCCCGCATGGGCATCGTGCAGACGGTCCGCGTGCTGCGCACCGTGCGGGCCAACCGGACGCTGGTCAGCATGATCGTGCTGGGCGGCCTGGGGTCCTTCTTCGTCGGCGCCTCCATGCAGTCGTCGATGCCGATCTTCGCGCAGGACCTGGGCGCGGGCAGCGCCGGCACGGCGTACGGCGTCCTGCTGTTCGCCAACGGCGCGGGCGGCGTGGTCGGCGGCATCCTGCTGGAGGCGACCGGCCGGGTCCCGCCCAGCGTGCCGGCGGCGATGATCAGCACCGCGGTGTACGGCGTGAGCACCCTCCTGTTCGCGCTGACCGGCAGCTATCCACTGGCGGTGCTGCTGCTCGTGGTCGGCGGCGTGGCGAACCTGGCCTCGATGTCGATCGGGCAGACCGTGGTGCAACTGCACGCTGCGCCGGCCGACCGGGGCCGGGTGATCGGCGTGTACGGCATGTCGGCCAACGGCCTGCGGTTCGGCAGCGGCATCACGGTCGGGTTGTTCGGTGCGGTGGTCGGCATCCACTGGTCGCTGGGCTTGAGCGCGGCGGCCCTGTGCGTGGGCACCGCGCTGGCCGCGGTGGCCGTTCGCGCCGGGCACCGGTCCGACCGGGTCCACGACTGACGCCCGTTCGGATGGCGCATCGACCCGCGGCCTCCCCTTCCCTTCGCTCGTTGGTAGGTTAGCCTAGCCTTATTGCGAAGGGAGTCGATTGATGACCGATTCGTTCACCGACCGCCTGCGTCGTGATGTCGCCGAGATCCTGGGCGAGGACGCCGACAGCCTGTCCGACGACGAGAACCTCGTCGACCGCGGACTCGACTCGATCCGCATCCTGACGTTGTCCACCCGCTGGCGTGAGTCCGGAGTGGACACCGGCTTCCTGGACCTGGCCGACGAACCCACCATCGCGGCCTGGTCCACGCTGGCGAGCGAGGACCACCACCGGTGACCGGCAGCGGCCTGGGCAGCGCCGCCTTGGTCACCGGTGCTGCCCTGGTCACCGGCGCCGGCCAGGGGATCGGGCGCTCGGTCGCCGGCGCGCTGGCCGCCGAGGGCGTCCGGGTGGCGGCCGTGGACCGGGTGGCCGGCGGGGTGCGGCGGCTCGCCGCCGAGCACGACGGCGTCGTCGCGTACGTCGCGGACGTCACCTCGGCGGACCGGATGGAGGCGGTGGTCGCCGAGGCCGAGGCCGAACTGGGCGCGATCGGTTTACTGGCCAACGTGGCCGGCGTGCTGCGCACCGGCGACGTGGCGGGATACCGCGACGACGACTGGGCGGAGACCTTCGCGGTCAACACCACCGGCGTCTTCCACGCCAGTCGCGCGGTGGCCCGCCGGATGATCCCGCGCCGGCACGGCGTCATCGTCACGGTGTCGTCCAATGCCGCCGGTGTGCCCCGCGCGGGCATGGCGGCGTACGCCGCGTCGAAGGCCGCCGCCACGTTGTTCACCAAGTGCCTCGGTCTGGAGCTGGCGCCGTACGGCATCCGCTGCAACGTGGTGGCGCCCGGCTCCACCGACACGCCGATGCAACGGGCGCTGTGGACCGGTGACGATCCCGGACCGGTGATCGCCGGCGACCCGGCCGCCTTCCGCACCGGCATCCCGCTGGGCCGCATCGCCTCCCCGGAGGACGTCGCGGACGCGGTCCTCTTCCTGGCCTCGCCGCGGGCCCGGCACATCACCATGCACGACCTGTACGTCGACGGCGGCGCGACGCTGCGCGCCTGACCGAGTACACGGTGAAGGGAGAAACATCCGTGACGCTCGCCTGTCCCGCAATCGACGGCGTCGAACTGCTGTCCGCCTACCGTCCCGGCCTGTCGTCCGTGTTCGCCTCGCCCAGCGGCACCCTGCTGGCCGAGGGCGCCGAGGCGGAGGTGTCCGGCGGCGTCCACGGCATGCTGCCCGACCAGGTCGAGGCGATGCTGACCGGCGCCGGCCCCGGCGCCCGCGCGGTCGTCGGGGCGATCCCGTTCGCGCCCGACGCACCCGCCCGGCTGGTCCTGCCGCGCCTGCTGCGCCGCGGCACCGCGCCACCGGCCGGGGCTGCGGTGCCGACCGCCCGGCCCGCTCCCGCCCGCGCGGGCGGCGCGCCCCCGTGCGACGACGACGGCTATCTGGAAGCCGTGGCCCGCGCGGTGCGCGACATCCGGGCCGGCCGGTACACCAAGGTGGTGCTGGCCCGCGCGCTGCGGCTGGCGGCGCCCGGCTTCGACCCGGCGCCGGTGGTGCGGGCGCTGGCCGCGGGCGCCTCCGGCAGCTACACCTTCGGCATCGACGTGGGCGGCGGGCAGACCCTGTTCGGGGCCAGCCCGGAGTTGCTGGTGGCGCGCCGCGGCCGGTACGCCGTCGCGCACCCGCTGGCCGGTTCCGCACCGCGCAGCACCGACCCGGCGGAGGATGCGCATCGCGCCGCCGCCTTGCTGTCGTCGGCCAAGGACCGGCACGAGCACGCCTTCGTCAGCGAGGCGGTGGCCGACGGGCTGCGGCCGTTCTGCCGTGCGCTGCGGGTGCCCGTCGAGCCGACGCTGACCGCCACGCCCACCATGTGGCACCTCGGTTCCCGCATCACCGGCGAGATCACCGACCCGGACGTGTCGGCGCTGCGCCTGGCCACCGCGCTGCATCCGACGCCCGCGGTGTGCGGCAGCCCGCCGGGCGCCGCACGGCGGGCGATCGCCGAGCTGGAACCGTTCGACCGCGGCTTCTACGCCGGCATGGTCGGCTGGTGCGACGCCGCGGGCGACGGCGAGTGGGCGGTCACCATCCGGTGCGCCACGGCCGGGCCGGAGGGTCTGCGGGTCTACGCCGGCGCCGGCATCGTCACCGGCTCCGATCCGCACGCCGAACTCACCGAGACCACCGCCAAGCTGGGCACCATGCTCGCCGCCCTCGGGCCGGCCGACCGGGCCCTGACAACCCGGGGAGCCTGACGATGTGGCCGCAGGAATTCGCCGCCCGTTACCGCGAGCGTGGTTACTGGACCGGGCAGACCTTCGACGATCTGCTGGCCGAGCGCGCCCGGACGTTCGCCGACCGGGTCGCCGTGGTCGACGGGGACCGCCGGATCACGTACCGGCAATGGCGCGAGCGCGCCCTGCGGCTCGCCGCCGGGCTGTACGACCTCGGCGTGCGCCCGGGTGACCGGGTGGTGGTGCAGTTGCCGAACGTCGCCGAGTTCTTCGACGTGGTGTTCGCCCTGTTCCGGCTCGGCGCGCTGCCGGTCTTCGCGCTGCCCGCGCACCGGGCCGCCGAGATCGGGTATTTCTGCGCGCACACCGAGGCGGTCGCCTTCGTCACCACCGACGTGCACGGCGGCTTCGACCACCGTTCGCTGGCCGCGGTCACCGGCCGGGCCACCGTGATCGTGGCCGGTGAGCCGGGCGGGCACACCGCGCTGGCCGACCTCTACGACCGGGGCGACGTGGACCGCCTTCCGGCCGGCCCGCGCGCCGGGGAGCTGGCCTTCCTGCAGTTGTCCGGCGGCAGCACCGGGCTGCCCAAGCTCATCCCCCGCACCCACGACGACTATCTCTACAGCGTGCGGGCCAGCGCCGAGATCTGCGCGCTGAACGCCGGCAGCGTCTATCTGGTGACGCTGCCGGTGGCGCACAACTTCCCGATGTCCTCCCCCGGTGTGCTGGGCGCCCTGCACGCCGGGGCCCGCATCGTGCTCTCCCCCTCGCCCGACCCGGCAGTGGCGTTCCCGCTCGTGGCGCGCGAGGGCGTCACCATCACCGCGTTGGTGCCACCGCTGGCGCTGGTGTGGCTGGAGGCGGCGCAACGCGCCGAAACCCCGGATCTGTCCAGCCTCCAGGTGGTGCAGGTGGGCGGCGCCAAGCTGGCGCCCGCGGTGGCGCAGCGGGTGCGACCGGTGCTCGGATGCCGTCTGCAACAGGTCTTCGGCATGGCCGAAGGGCTTGTCAACTACACCCGGCTGGACGACGCCGACGATCGGGTATGGCACACCCAGGGCCGGCCGATCTGTCCGGACGACGAGATCCGCGTGGTGGACGACGACGACGTGGAGGTGCCGGACCAGACGGTGGGGCATCTGCTGACCCGCGGCCCGTACACGATCCGCGGCTACTGGCGCGCCGCGGAGCACAACCGGGTGGCGTTCACCGCCGACGGCTTCTATCGCACCGGCGATCTGGTGCGCCGGCTGGACGGCGGATACCTGGTGGTGGAGGGCCGGGCCAAGGACCAGATCAACCGCGGCGGCGAGAAGATCGCCGCCGAGGAGGTGGAGAACCACCTGCTGACCCACCCCGCGGTGCACGACGCCGCGGTGGTCGCGGTGCCCGACCCCTACCTGGGCGAGCGGTCCTGCGCGTTCCTGGTGTGCCGTGCCGGGCAGCAACCGCCCACGCTCGGCCAGGTGCGGTCCCATCTGCGCGATCGCGGCCTGGCCGGGTACAAGGTCCCGGACCTGGTGCGTGTGGTGGACGCCTTCCCGGTCACCGGGGTGGGCAAGACCAGCCGCCGCGACCTGCGCGCGGCGCTTCGAGACCTGGCCGCGGCGCCTGCCGCCGACCGGAGAGGATGATCCGATGCTGCCCCGCATCACCCCGTATCACCTGCCCACCGGCTACACCCGCGCGAGCGGGAAGGTGGCGTGGCGGCTGGAGCCCGCGCGCGCCGCGTTGCTGGTGCACGACATGCAGAACTACTTCCTGGCACCGTTCGGCACCGCCGACCGCAGCCTGCTGGGCCGGGTCGTGGACACCATCGCCACGCTGCGCGCGCACGCGGAGCGCTGCGGCATGCCGGTGATCTTCTCGGCGCAGCCCGGCGGGCAGAGCCGCGACGAACGCGGTCTGCTGCAGGACTTCTGGGGGGACGGGCCGCCGGACGACGCGCAGCAACTGGCCATCGTGGACGCGTTGCGGCCGGGGCCGGCGGACGTGGTGCTCACCAAACGGCGATACAGCGCCTTCGTCGGCACCCCGCTGGCCGAGGTGCTGGGCGGGCGGGATCAACTCGTGATCACCGGCGTGTACGCGCACATCGGCGTGCTCGCCACCGCGCTGGACGCCTTCATGCGCGGCGTTCAACCGTTCGTGGTCGCCGACGCGATAGCCGACTTCAGCCCGGCGCACCATGCCGATGCGCTGCGTCACGTCGCCACCCGGTGCGGGGTGGCCGCGTCCGCCGCGGAACTCACCGAGGACCTGCTCACCCCGGTGCGGTGACCGGGGTGAGCAACCCGGCCAGCGCGTCGCCGAAGCGGGCACGCCAGCAGACCCGGTCGTGCCCGCCGGCGAACTCGGCGTACGTCAGGTCGTATCCGCGCCCGGTCAGCGCGTCCCGCAGCCGCCGGTTGGGGTCCAGCGCCACCCACTCGTCCAGGCCCGCCTCCAGGTGCCAGCGCACCGGCCGGCGGGCGGCCCCGGACACCGTGCGGGTGAACCTTTCGGCGTCTCCCGGCAGGTTGCTGGGCCACCAGAACGCCCCGGACTGGCTCAGCACGTTGCCGAACCGTTCCGGGGCGCAGAAGGCGGCGAACGCCGCGGCCAGGCCGCCCAGGCTCTGCCCGGCCACCACGGTCCGGGCCGGGTCGCCGGTCACCCGCAGCCCGGCGGCGGCGTGCTCGATGAGGTCACCGCGCAGGAAGGCGGCGAAGCCGGGATGGCAGGCGTACTCGGTGAACCGGGTGGTCCGGCCCGCGCTGTCCGGCATGAGGGCGACCACCGGCGGGATCCGGCCCGCCGCTATCAGGTTGTCCAGCATCGGCGCGACGGGCGTCACCGTGCCCCATATGTCGCCGTCCAGCAGCACCAGCAGCGGGTACCGGCCCGCGTCGCGGCGGTCCCCCGGTGGACGGTACCGCCACACCCGGCGCGGGCCGCCGGCCGGAGCTCCGGGCACCTCGACCACGTCGACGCGCCCGGCCGGCACCGCGGGGTCGGGCAGCCACCAGCGCGGACGCGCGGCCGCCGCGGGCGCGGTGGCCACCGACTTGTGCGGCGGTCGTTCCTGCGGCAGCGTCACCGGGTTGAGCGGGTCGGCAACCACCCGGGCGGCGACCCGCCGCCAGTGCGCCGGATCCTGCGCGGTGCCGGCGGAATCCGGCGCCGCGAGGTCTTCGTCCGGCGCGAACTGGTAGCTGCCCTGCCAGTCCGGCCGCACCCGGTAGGTCAGGTGCCACAGGTCGGTGCCGGGCATCCGGCGCATCCGGGACGCGCCCAGGTCGTGGCGATCGGCGAGCTTGTTGACCAGCACGAGCACGTCGCGCGTGGGTCGTCGTTGCCGCCACAGGAACGTCAGCAGGATGGCGTCACCGTCCGATTCGACGAGGGGGGCGCCGTCGCGGCCGATCCGCGCCCAGAAGTCCGCCACCGCCCCCGGACCCGCCTCGCGCAACTGCTCGATGCGCGGGCTGACCGCGACCGGCGGCGGCCACGGGCGCGGCACGCGGGGCGGAACCGAGGTCGGCGGCACAGCGGGCATCTCATTGACCCTTTCAGACGGTTTGCTTAGGCTACCCTAACTATGAATGCCGATCGCCGTCCGCTCACCGCAGCGCAGCAGGCACTGTGGATCGCCCAGTCCCTCGATCCGCACAACCCCACCTACCTGTGCGCCCATCGCGTCGACCTCGACGGTCCACTCGACACCGACCGGCTGCTCGCCGCGATCACCGAGGTCGTCGCGCAGACCGAGGTGTTGCACACCGGGTTCGCCACCGACGGCGACCAGGTCTGGCGCGTCCCGCAGCCGGCCCCGCCGGTGGAACTGATCGACCTGGCCGACGAGACCGCGGTGGCCCGATGGATCGACGCCGACCTGAGCGTCGCGCCGCCGCTGTCCGGCGCTGCGCTGAGCCGCCAGGCGCTGCTGCGCACCGGCCCCGGCCGGACCGTCTGGTACGTGCGGGCGCACCACCTGCTGCTGGACGGCTACGCCTTCTCGATGGTCACCGAGCGGGTGATCGCGACCTACCTGGCGAAGGGGCGCGGCGAAGCCGCCGCCCCTGCCGCGTTCCGGCCGCTGGACGCGCTGCTGGACGACGAGCGGGCCTATCAGTCCGCGGGGCGCGCCGCGGCGGATCGCGAGTTCTGGCGGGACCGGCTGGCCGGCGCGCCGGAGCCCGCCCGGCTGGCCGACCGGTCCGCGGCACCGGCCCACCGGCGCGCCCAGCGGCGGACCGACCTGCCGGCGGACGCCGGGAACGCCATCCGGGCCGCGGCCGACCGCCTCGGCGCCACCTGGGCCGAGGTGGCGTTCGCGGTCACCGCGCTGTACCTGCACCGGATCACCGGGGCCACGGATCTGACTCTCGGCATGCCGGTGGCCGGCCGGCTCGGCACCGTGGCGGCCCGCATCCCGTCCAGCGTGGTCAACGTGCTGCCGCTGCGGCTGGCCGTGCCGCCGCGGACCACCGTGCGCACCCTGGTCGCCGGCGTGCAGCGGGAGTTGCGCTCGGCGCTGCGCCACCAGCGATACCGCTACGAGTGGCTGCAACGGGACCTGGGCCTGGTCGGCACCGGCCGGCGATTGTTCGGCCCGCAGGTCAACGTGAAGCCGTTCCGCCGCGTGCTGGACCTGGGCGACGGCGTGACGGCACGCGTGCACTACCTGGCCACCGGGCCGGTCGAGGACATCGAGATCACCGTCGGGACCGACACCGGCACCGGGGCGATGGACCTGACCGTGGACGCCAACCCCCTGGTGTACGACGATGTGGCGCTGGACGGGCACTTCGCGCGCCTGCGGGTGCTGCTCACCCGCTTCGCCGACCTCCACCCGGACACCCCGGTCGCCGAGGTGGAGGTACTCACCGGCACCGAACGCGACCTGGTCCTGCACCGGTGGAACGACACCGCGCATCCGGTGCTCGACCGCACCCTCACCGACCTGCTGGAGCAGCAGGCCGCGCGGACGCCGGACGCGATCGCGGTACGCGCGGAGGGCGCCGAACTCACGTACGCGCACCTGCACGAGCGGGCCGACCGGCTGGCCCGCTGGCTGACCGCGCGCGGCGCCCGCCCCGGCGCGCTGGTGGCGGTCGCCCTGCCCCGCGGCGTGGACCTGATGGTCGCCCTTCTCGGCGTGCTCAAGTCGGGCGCCGCCTACCTTCCCCTGGACCTGTCCTATCCGGCGCAGCGGCGCGAGTTCATGGTGGGCGACGCGCGTCCGGTGCAGGTGCTGGACGCGCTGCCCGATCTGCGGGAGGTGCCGGACGTCGCGACCGTCGCGGCGGGACCGGGCGACGCCGCCTATGCGATCTACACCTCCGGTTCCACCGGGCGGCCCAAGGGCGTGTTGGTGCCGCACCGCGCCATCGTGAACCGCCTGCTGTGGATGCAGGACCGGTACCGGCTCACCGCCGCCGACCGCGTGCTGCAGAAGACGCCGTCCGGCTTCGACGTCAGCGTCTGGGAGTTCTTCTGGCCGCTGCTCACCGGCGCGACCCTGGTGACCGCGGAGCCTCAGGGGCACAAGGATCCCGCCTATCTCGCCGACCTGATCGCCCGCGAAGGGATCGGAACCGTCCACTTCGTACCGTCGATGCTGCGGGTGTTCCTAGCCGAACCGAGCGCCGCACGCACCGCCGGCGTGCTGCGGCGCGTCATCTGCAGCGGCGAGGAACTGCCCGAGGACCTGGCCCGCGAGTTCCACCGGGTGGTCGGCGCGCGGTTGCACAACCTCTACGGGCCGACCGAGGCCGCGGTCGACGTCACCGCCTGGGAGTGCGCGCCGGGCGATCCACCCGGTCCGGTGCCGATCGGCCGCCCGGTCTGGAACACCCGGATCTACCTGCTCGATCCCGGCGGCCGGCCGGTCCCGCCGGGCGTCGCCGGCGAGCTGCACATCGCCGGGATCCAGGTCGCCAGCGGCTATCTGCGCCGGCCGGAACTGACTGCGGAACGCTTCGTCGCCGATCCGTGGGGCGGCCCCGGCGATCGGATGTACCGCACCGGCGACCTCGCGCGGTGGCGGCCGGACGGTGCGATCGAGTTCCTCGGCCGGATGGACGGGCAGGTCAAGATCCGTGGCTTCCGGGTGGAGCTGGGCGAGATCGAGGCGGTGCTCGCCGGTCACCCCCGGGTGCGGCGCGCGGCGGTGGCCCTGGCCGGCGGGCGGATCTGCGCGTACGTGGTGGGCGAGCTCGAACCCGAGCATTGCCGCGCGTACCTGAGCACCATGCTGCCCGAGCACATGGTGCCGGCGGCCGTCGTGGCGCTGGACGACCTGCCGCTCACCCCGAGCGGCAAACTGGACCGGCGGGCGTTGCCCGCGCCCGCGCCACGGACCTCCGGGGCGGCGCCGCGCACCCCGGCGCAGGCGGCGATCGCCGGGCTGGTCGCCCAGGTGCTCGGCGTCGCGCCGCCGGGGCCGGACGACAACTTCTTCGACCTCGGTGGGCATTCGCTGCTGGCCGCCACGCTGGTGCGGCGGATCCGGGAGGAGCTCGGCACGTCGCTGCCGCTGGCCGCGGTCTTCGCCGCGCCCACCCCCGCCGGGCTGGCCGCCCGCCTGCACACCGCGCGGCAGGGCGGGGACGCCGAGCGGGAGGGCGACGAGGCGCTGGGCGTTCTGCTGCCGTTGCGCCCGGCGCCGGACGGCCCGGCGCTGTTCTGCGTGCACCCGGCCGGCGGCCTGTCCTGGTGCTACGCCGGGCTACTGCCACACCTGCACCCGTCCGTGGCGGTGTACGGCATCCAGGCGCCGGGACTCACCGGACGCCCGGCCGGGCGGTCACTCGCCGAGACCGCCCGCGACTATGCGCGGCGGATTCGCGAGGCGCGGCCCCGCGGTCCGTACGCGCTGGCGGGCTGGTCGGTCGGCGGTGTGCTGGCGCACGCGGTCGCGGTCGAGTTGCGCGCCGCCGGGGAACGGGTCGTCGCGCTCGCGCTGCTCGACGCGTATCCCGCAGACCAGTGGCGCGACCTGCCCACACCGACCCGCACCGACGCGCTGCGGGCCGTGCTGCACATGGCCGGGCGGGATGAGTCCGCTGTGGACGGTACCGTGAGCACCGCGGCGGTCCTCGACGTGCTGCGGCATGACCACAGCCCGATGGCGGCGCTCGGCGAGTCGGTGCTCGCGGCCATCCCGGACGTGGTGGTGGACAACGCCCGGATGATGCGCGAGCACCGGCACCGCCGCTATGACGGGGACGCGGTGCTGTACGTGGCGGGCGCGCCGCGCAGCGAGCACTGGCTCGATCCCGGCGGCTGGCGGCCGTACCTGGGCGGCACACTCACCGTGCGGCGGCTGGACTGCACCCACCCCGGCATGATGGGACCGATCGCGCTGGACTTCATCGGCCGTGACCTTTCCCGGCTGCTGGTCACCGGCTGAGCGCACGCGGGTGGCGAGGCGCGGCGCCCGGTCACCAGCGGGCGCCGCGCCGCCGGGCGGCCAGCAACCAGACCAGATAGACCCCGCCGAGCGCGCCGGTGAACACCCCCACCGGGAGCGCCACCGGGGCGAACAACCGCTGCGCGGCCAGGTCCGCCAGCGCCAGCAGGGCCGCCCCGGTCAGCCCGGAGACGGCCAGGTTCGCGTCCGGGGAGCCGGTCATCCGGCGGGCGAGCTGCGGTGCCGCCAGCGCCACGAACGGCACCGGACCCGCGGAGGCGGTGGCCACCGCGGTCAGCAGGACGGCCACCGCCAGCAGCGTCCGGCGCACCCGTTCAACCGGCACTCCGAGCGCGCCGGCCATGTCGTCGCCCAGGCCGAGCACGCCCAGCGGCCGGGACAGCGCGAGCGCGCCCGGCACGCCCACCGCGACGATCACGCCCACCGGCACGGCGTGCTCCCAGCCGCGCCCGTTGAGGCTGCCGGTCAGCCACACCGCCGCCTGCATCGCGTCGCCGAGCCGCGCCCGGGTCATCAGGTAACCGTTCACCGAGGCGAGCACGGCGCTGACGCCGATGCCCACGAGGATGAGCTGATGCGGCCGGACCACCCCGTGCTGCCGGGCGAGCAGGTAGACCAGGGCGGCCACGAGCAGGCCGCCGCCGACCGCGCCACCCGCGATGACCGCGCTGCCGCCGCCCAGCAGCAGCACTCCGATCAGCGCGCCGGTGGCCGAGCCGGTGGTGAAGCCGATGATGTCCGGACTGCCCAGCGGATTACGCGCCACGCTTTGGAACACCGCGCCGGAGACCCCGAAGGCAGCTCCGACGAACAGCGCGGTCAGCACCCGCGGCAGCCGCAGGTCGTACACGGCGAACTCGGCCGCCCGGTCGCCGTGGCCGGCGAGCGTCCGCAGCACCTCCGGCACGCTCAGCGGATAGGCGCCCACGGCCAGGCTGACCACGATGGTGATGGCGGCGACCGCGCACACCGCCAGCGCGACGGCCGCCGTGCGCGGCGCCACCCGCACCGCGACCGCCCCGGCGCGCAGCACCGGGGCGGGCCGGGCCCGCCGGACCGGGTCCGTGGTGGCGCCGGTGCTCACAGCCGGGCCACCCGCATCCGCCGCACGATGACGATGAACAGCGGCGCGCCGACCAGCGCGGTGACCACGCCGGTCTCCAGTTCGCCGGGCCGGCCCAGCAGGCGGCCGGCGACGTCGGCGGTCAGCAGCAGCGCCGGCGCCAGCAGCGCCGAGTAGGCCATCACCCAGCGCTCGTCCGGGCCGGTGAACGCGCGGGCGGCGTGCGGAACGGCGAGGCCGACGAAGCCGATCGGCCCGGCCGCGGCGGTCCCGCCGGCGCTCAACGGCACCGCCGCCGCGGCGGCGCCCCCGCGGATCAACGCCGGCCGGGCGCCCAGCGCGCGGCCCTGGTCGTCGCCGAGCGCGACGGCGTTCAGCCCCGGGCCGAGGGTGGCGGCGATCAGCAGCCCGGCCGCGAGGAACGGGCCGATCGCAGCGAGCGCGCCCGCGCCGCGGTCGGCGAGGGCGCCCACCGCCCAGAACCGGAACCGGTCGAAGGCGCTGGAGTCGAACAGCACGATCGCCGACGTGTAGCCGGTCAGCGCCGCCGCCACCGCGGTGCCCGCCACCGCCAGCCGGGCCGGTGACGCGCCCGCCCGGCCGCCGCTGCCGAGCAGATAGACCAGGGCGAACGAGGCGCCCGCGCCGGCCAGGGCGAACCAGACGTACGCGCCGGGGGCGGTCAGCCCGAGCAGGCTCGTCGCGGTGACCACGGCCGCCGCCGCGCCCGCGTTGACTCCCAGGATGCCCGGCTCGGCCAGCGGGTTGCGGGTGAGCGCCTGCATCAGGCACCCGGCTACGCCGAGGGCCGCGCCCACCGCGATGCCCAGCAGTGTGCGCGGCAGGCGCAGGTCCCGCACGGCGACCGCGTCCGGGCTGGCGTCGTAGGCGGTGAGCGCCGCCCAGACGTGGTCGAGCGGCACCGGCCGCGCGCCCAGCGCCACGCTCGCGACGGCCGCCGCCAGCAGCACCAGCAGCGCGGCGAGCAGGCCCGCTGCCCGGGTCACGCGGAGGGTTCGGCCATCGCGTCGGCGACCGCCTGCAGGATCACGGTGGCGGCCAGCGGCCCGCCCGCGCTGGCCCACGCGGAACCGTCCACCGGCACCACGTGGTCGTTGCGGTAGGCGGTCAGCTCGGTGAATCCGGGCGTCCGGACCGCGTCCGAGGTGAGCGCCTTCTCGCTGGCCGCGACGCCCGCGGCGGCGCCGGCGTTGCCACCCTGCGGGTTGGTCGGGCCGCCGAGCGTGCCGAAGAACATCCAGTCGGCGTCCAACTGGTCCAGGTTCTCCCGGCTGACCGGCTGGGAGTGGCCCTCGCCCTCGCGGTCCTGTGCGGGCGGGCGGCGCAGGCCCAGGTCGGCGACGATCGTGCTGGGCGTCAGCTCGCGCAGCAGCACCGACGGCTGGCCGCTGCCCCACCGCACGATGCTCACCGTGTCGTCGGCGTGCTCACCGAGTTTCCCCTTCACCTCGGCGACCTGACTGTCATAGCCGGCGAGCACCTGGTCCGCCTCGGCGGTGCGGCCGAGCACCTCGCCGAGGGCGGTGAAGGCGGTTCGCCAGTCCGCTGCGGTCTTGCTCACGTAGACGGTCGGGGCGATGTCGGCGAGCTTGCCCAGCACCGCGTCGTCCGCGGAGACGGTGCCGTCGGTGAGGATGAGGTCGGGCTTGCGGGCCAGGATCTGCTCGATGTCCGGCCCGGCGACGGTGGCCACGACCGGGATGCCGGTGGCCTGGTCGGCCAGATACGCCGGGGGGCCGCCCTGCCCGCGCCCGCTGGTCGTGCCGACCACGTCGGCGCCGAGCGCCAGCGCGCCGTCCAGGGTCGGCTCGCTGAGGGTGATGATGCGGCGCGGGTCGGCGGGCACCTCGACCGACGCGCCCTTTCCATCGGTCACCGTGCGGCTGGCGTCGTCCGCCGGCGCGGGGTCGTCGTCCGGCCCGGAGGTGCAGGCGGCAAGGGTGAGCGCCAGCGCGGCGCCGGCCACCGCGGCCACGGCTCGACGTCCGGTACGCGAAATCACCAGGTTCCTCCCTCGTCGGTCGGCGTCGCCGAACGGCCGCGGGCACGGCCGGTCGGTCCGGCGCGAGCGGCGACCCGCCCGCGCAGCAATGAGGTTAGCCTAACCTCACCTCCGGCGGGCGGGTGGTCCCGGTGTCCGCCGTCCTATTTGGCCGGCATCCACTTCTGCCAGGTCTCGGCGTGCGCGTCCAGCCACTTCTTGGCCGCCTCGTCGCGCGACATCTTCGACACCGTGATGTCCCGGGCGACCGCGTTCTGATCGTCGTTGGTCCAGGTGAAGTTCTTGATCAGCGTGGCCGCCGGGGACCCGGAGTCGACGAACGCCTTCCGCCCGATCTTGTCCAGGTCGTACGGCTGGTAGTCGCAGGCCACCGTCTTCGGGTCGGCGTCACAGCCGGGCTTGTAGAGCGGCAGCGGAATGTGCACCAGGTCGATCTCGGACAGCAGCCACTGCGGCTCGTAGAAGTAGCCGATCACCGGCTTGTGATTCTCCTCCGCCTTGCGGAACGCGTCGATGAGCGCGTCCTCGCTGCCCGCGTAGACCACGGTGTAATTCAGCTTCAGATTCTTGATCAGCGCCGCGTCGTTGGTCACGAACGACGGGTCGCCGGCGAGGAACTGGCCCTTCGAACCGGACTTCGCGGTGCGGAACAGGTGGGCGTACTCGTTGAGGTTCTTCCACTTCACGATGTCCGGGTGGGCCTTCGCCATCCACGGCGGGACGTACCACCCGATGACGCCCTTGTTGCCGGTGAGGCCGAGCTCGACGGCCACCTTCTGGTCGTCGATGTACTTCTTCTTCAGGTCGTCGTGGCCCCAGTTCTCCAGGATGGTGTCCACGTCGCCGCTGGCCAGGCCCTCCCAGGACGCGTCCTCGGTGAGGTCCTTCTCGACCACCTTGCAGCCCAGTTCCTGGCGCAGCAGGTAACTGACCACCGCGACGTTCGCCTCGTACCCCACCCAGGGGTTCACCGCGATCGTCACGCTGCCGCACGGCGCCGGGTCCACGCCGGGCGGCGGGATGATCGCCGCGGAGCTGTCGCCGCACGCGGCCAGGGCGGCCACGCCCAGCAGGGCCAGCGCCGCGCGCCAGCGCCGTCGCGGCGACCGGTGTGCCGCAGGCCGCCGGGTCCGTGCTCGCATGGGTTCGCGCTCCTCTCCGTGGCCGCGATGCGCGGCTCCTCCTGCCTTTGCGGGGCGGCTCACGACGCCGACCCCGCCCGTTCCCGGCTCAGCCGCTTGGCGAGCACCTCCTCGGTGAGCGCGACAAGCACGTCCTTCACCGACTCCCGGTACCGCGCATCGCATTCCACGATGGGCACGTCCACGTCGATGCCCAGCGCGTCGCGGACCTCGTCGAGGTCGAAGCGGCGGGCCCGGTCAAAGTTGTTCACGCCGACCAGGAACGGAATCTCATGCTCCTCGAAATAGTCGATAGCCGCGAAGCAGTCCTCGATGCGCCGGGTGTCCAGCAGCACGATGGCGCCGAGCGCGCCGTCGACCAGGTCGTCCCAGAGGAAGGCGAAGCGGTCCTGCCCGGGGGTGCCGAACAGGTACAGCAGCAGCGCATCCTCCAGGGTGATGCGGCCGAAGTCGAGCGCCACCGTGGTGGTGGTCTTGCCGGTGACGGCCGTGGTGTCGTCGACACCGATCGACCGCTCGGTCATCTCGGCCTCGGTCACCAGCGGCTCGATCTCCGAAATGGCGCCGACGAAGGTGGTCTTGCCGACGCCGAAGCCACCGCTGATGACAATCTTGACGGCGACCGGCCCCGGTGCGGCCGGCTCACTAGAGCGCCCGAACACGATCCCGGATCCTTTCGATCAAAGAGATGGGAAGCTCGCCGAGCTGGTCCTCGACGCGCAGATAGCCGTCGGTCACCAGGTCGGCGACGATCACCCGGACCACGCCCAGGGGCGCGCGGATGGCGACCGAGATGTCGGCGATGGACATCGGCGACTGGCACAGCTCGACGATGCGCCGTGACTCAAACCGCAGCGGCGCCGACAACGCAGCCGGCGCCGCGCGCAGCAGGGTCTCGATCCGCAGCCCGTCGTGCAACGGACGGGTACGCCCCCCGGTGAGCATGAACGGGCGTACCACGAGCTCGTCTCCGGAGTCCGCGGCCGACGAGGCGGTCGGCTCCGGCTCGCGACGTGGTGGTTCACCGGTCCCCGCATACGGAATCATGCGCGGGTCCGGCCCCCACGGCGGCTGGCTCATCGCGGTAGGTGTTGCCGCGACTCGGAGATCAGCGCCGGGGTGAGCAGGCCGCCGAAGCGGTCGGTCAGCAACGACATCTCGTAGCCGACCAGCCCGACATCACTGTCGCCGCCGGCGACCACCCCCAGGCAACTGCCGCCCGCGATGACCGAGACCATCAGGAATCCCCGGCGCATCTCGATCATGATCAGCTTCAGGCCGTCGAAGTCGTACCGGCGCGACGCGCTGCGCGCCACGCTGGCCATGCTGGAGACGATGACCGCCAGGTGATCCGCCTCGGCGCGGTTCAGCCCGTCCGACGCCGCGATCAGCAGGCCGTCCGAGGAGACGGCGACGGCGTCGCGGACACCATCGGTCTGGTGCACGAAGTTGCCCAGCAGCCAGTTGAACTGGTGCCGGTCGGCCGACGTTTCAACGCTCATGGGAACTTCTTTCGCGATCACTGCGGGGGTAAGGGCGGTCACGACGGATCGGCGGGCTGGGTGCTGCCCCGCCGCGCGCCGTCGCGGAAGGCGGTCAGGCGGGAGCGCACCGCGTCCGGCGAGTCGCTGACCGGCGTGGCGCGTTCGGTGGTGGCCGAGGCGGTCGCGGCGGCGGGCGTCTTCTTGCGGGCGCGGGGGCTGCGCTTGCGCAGCCCGTTGGTGGTGCGCTCGGCGTCGTCGTCGGTGGCCGGCGCGAAGGTGTACAGATCCATGCCCAGCGCCGAGGGCGCCTTCGCCGCCTCGTACGGCGACAGCGTGCCGTCCGGCTGGCCGGCGCCGCTGGTCGGCCGGAGGGCGGGCGCGCCGGGCACGGTCACGTACTCCACCGAGGTGGGCCGCAGCCGACCGTCCGATGTGGTCGACTGCGCCGGCGGGGCGGAGGCCGGCGGCAACGTCAGCACCTGCGTCTCGGCCGGATCCGGCGAGTCCAGGGCGCGCGGCGCCTGCGCGGCGCGCGACCCGACGCCGTCCGGCGGTGCGGCGGGCGTGGCGGAGACCGCCTGCGGAGCCGCCAGCATGGTCGGCGGCAGCACGATGCGCGCCGTCACACCGGTGACCGGCGACTGGGTCAGTTGCACCTCGATGCCCATCTCGACGGCGAGCCGGCCGACCACGTAATGGCCGAGGAACCGGGCGGGCGCCGAGATGAAGTCGCCCTCGCCGCGCAGGCGCTTGTTCGCCTCGGCCATGTCCGTGGCGCTCATGCCGATACCCTGGTCGGTGACGGCAATCAGATAGTTCTCGCCGATCATCCGGCCCTGGATCTCCACGTCCGCGTCCGGCGGTGAGAAGGCCAGGCCGTTCTCCACCAGTTCGGCCAGCATGTGGGCGATGCCGCTGACCACCGCGCCGGAGACCAGGGCCTCGTCCACGCGGCGCAGCGTCACCCGGCGGTACTCCTCGACCTCCGAGACGGCGGCCCGGATCACGTCGGCGATCGGCAGCGGCTCGGACCACTGCCGCGGGCTGGCCGCGCCGACCAGCACCAGCAGGCTTTCCGCGTTCCGCCGCATGCGGGTGGCCAGGTGGTCCAGCTCGAACAGGTTGGCCAGGCCGGTGGGGTCGGACTCCTCCCGCTCCAGCCGGGTGATGAAGCCCAGTTGCCGGCGCAGCAGATTCTGGTTGCGCCGGCCCAGGTTCGCCAGCGACTCGGTGGTGCTGTGCCGCAGCCGGGCCTGCTCGGTCGCCAGCGTGTACGCGGTGGCCTGCACCAGTTCGAACGCGTCGGCGACCTGGCGGATCTCGTCGCTCGCCCCGGCCGGCACCAGCACCGTCGGTTGTGGAGCGTCCTCGTCGCCGGCGGTGGCCCGGCGCACCGCTTCGGGGAGCTGCTCGCCGGCCAGACGGTTGGCCTCGTCCGCCAGGGTGGCCAGCGGCGCGGCGATCGACCGGGACGCGACGGCGGCCAGGTAGATCGAGCCGGCGAAGCACAGCAGCACCGCCCCGAGCAGCACGCCCAGGCGTACGGTCGCCTGATCCTGCAGGTCCGCGGCGCGAGCCTGGATGACCGAGCCGACATGTTGTTCCAGCGTCAGCATGTCGTCCAGCACGGTGGTCAGCGCCGACCACCAGGACTGCGGGTTCACCTGGAGGTAGCGCCCGTCGCCGGCGCCCAGCGCGACCTGCTCGAAGGAGGTCGCCTCGCGGGCCGCGCCGGTGTCCAGCACGTATGTCAGCGCATCCCGCTCGGTGGCGGTGGCGTAACGGCCGAACGAGGCGAGGGCCGCGTCCTTGGTGGATCGCATGGTGACGAACTGCAGGAACTCACCGCCGCGGAAGCCGCTGGCGGAGAAGACGCCGTTGAGGAAGGCCCGTTCCTGGGCAGTGGCCTCCTTCGCGTCGCCGAGTGCTTCCAGGGTGGCGACACCGCGGCGCAGGCTGGTGTCGGTCGAGCTGTCCAGCCCGAAGTCGACGTGGCTCAGGTCCGCGATGCGGTCGGTGTAGTAGGTGAAGGTCGGCGCACGCCCGGCGGCACCGGTGTCGGTGCCGGCGCGCACCCCGGCCAGCCCGTCGAGTTTGCGCACGGCGGTGGAGACGCGGTCCTCGACCTGTCCACCGGAGGCGATCAGGTCCTCGACCTTGGCACGCTGATCGTCGACGCGCTTGCGGGCGGGCGCCAGTTCGCCGCGGAACCCGACGTTGCCGCCCAGCAGGCCCGCGGTGAGACCACGTTCGGTCTGCAGTTCCTGCACGAGATCCTGCACGGCGAGGTCGAGCGTGACCGCGCGCGAGGTCTCCGAGGCGTTGCGATAGTCGTCGATCTCGATGACGGCGATGACGGCCAGCAGCACGACGACCACGGCCACCGGCAGCGCCAGCGTCCGCACGATCCGGCGACGGATGGTGCCGCCGGAGCCGGACGTCATGGCACGCGGAATGTTCATCGGCCGGCCTCCCCGGGTGCGCGGCCGACCCCGGCAGTGATCATGTCGGTGACCGGACAGCCTTGTACGGACACGCGATCCTCTCCTCTGTCCAAATGACTGCCACGCGTCCGCCGCGGCGAACGTCGATCGACCCGGTGACCGTGTCCGGACCGAGGCACGCGCGCAAAGCGATACGTCACGCGCGGATCGGGGAAGCGGCCGTGGAGATGACGGTGCGGAGGACATGCGGGCTAGGGGGTGGTTTCGGGGTGCGGGGGTGGGCGTCCGTGCGGATGGTCCGGACGCCCGGCCGGCCCCTCGCCGGGCGGCGTGCGCCGCGGCGAGGGGGTCCGGCGAGCGGGATGCGCCGGCGCATCAGCTATCGGCGGGGATCCATTCCTTCCACGTCGACTCGTGGTCGTTGACCCACTTCTCCGCGGCCTGGTCGGCGCTCATGCCCTGATTGGCGATGTAGTCCGAGACCAGGTTCTGGTCGTCGTTGGTCCAGTGGAAATTCTTGATCATCTGGTAGGCGGCGCCGCCGTTGTCGGCGAACTTCTTGCTCACGATCTTGTCGAGGTCGTACTCGGGGTAGTCGCAGGCGACCTTCTTCGGGTCGGCGTCGCAGCCGTCGGTGTAGGCGGGCAGCTTCACCCGGACGTACTTCTCCTTGGAGAACAGCCACTGCGGCTCGTAGAAGTAGAACAGCAGGGGCTTCTTCTGCGCGGTGGCCTGCTGCGCGGCCTTGATGATCGCGGCCTCGCTGCCGGAGTAGACCACCTTGTAGTTCAGCTTGAGGTTGGAGACCAGCGCCTCGTCGTTGGTGACATACGACGGGTCGCCGTCGAGCAACTGGCCCTTGTCCCCCGACTCGGAGGTCTTGAACAGATCGGCGTACTTGTTCAGGTTCTTCCAGTCGGTGATGTCCGGGTACTTCTCGGCCATCCACTGCGGCACATACCAGCCGATGACGCCCTTGTTGCCGGTGGAGCCGGCGGACACCGCGACCTTCTTCTCGTCGATGTAGGTCTTCTTCAGGTCCGGGTGTCCCCAGTTCTCCAGGACCGCGTCGACCTCACCGGTCTCGAAGCCCTGCCAGGAGATCTCCTCCTTGAGGTTCTTCTTGTTGACGGTGTAGCCCATCTTCTTGTCGAGCAGGTAGCCGACCACGGCGGCGTCGGCTTCGTATCCGACCCAGGGGTTCACGGCGAGGTTGACCGTCCCCTTGGAATCCCCCGAGCTCGTGTCGTCTCCGGCGTCTGACTTCACGCCGCCACAACCCGCCAGAGACAGGCTGACGACGGCCGCCAGAGCGACGTACGGCCGGTACTTCATGATGCGCTTCCTCCAGGGGGTGGATGTCGAATGATCGGGCGCTACTACGCCCGATCGTGATCACGAACGGTCCGGTGCGACTGGTGCACAAGGCTGGGAGCGTGGCGTACGCGCGAATTCGCGCGCCCTGCGGAACGCCGGGCGCGCCGCTGTCCGGCACGACCTCCGGCGTCCCTTGTGGAGCATGAACAGCCGGTCTCGCCGTCGTGGACGAGAGTCGCGCCATGGCCACGCGCCACCGAGGTCTCCAGTGCTCCACTCCTGCCTTGAATGCACCGTCGAGACGCGCCGCCACGCGAGTCTGATCGCTGGGAAACGGGATTCGCTTCCCGCACCGCCGCAATAGGATCATCGGTCGATTCGCACCTGTCAACACTGAGTGTGCATGATTTACCACAGAGCAATGAGTTGATCATGCGATGGCCGCCCGAGCAGGGTCGGCGCATCACCGCGGGGGTTGTCACGACGACGTTTTCGCGATGTTTACAGTTGCGCCATGAGCAACAGTGGAGAGGTCCAATCGGTCGACCGCGCCGTGACGGTGCTGGAGATCCTGGCCGACCGCGGCGAGGCCGGCGTCACCGAGCTCGCGGCGGAGCTGGGCGTGCACAAGTCGACCGCGTCGCGGCTGGTGGGCGCCCTGGTCCAGCGCGGCCTGGTGGAGCAGAACGGCGAGCGTGGCCGCTACCGGCTGGGGCTCGGCATGGTGCGCCTGGCGGGCGCCGCCGCCTCCCGCATCGACCTGCCGCAGGTCGCCCAGCCGATCTGCGAGATGCTCGCCGGCGAACTGGGCGAGACGGTCAACGTCGCGGTGCTCGACGACAGGCACGCGGTCAACGTCTGCCAGGGATTGAGCCAGGCGGCGATCGGCAGCTTCAACTGGGTCGGCCGGCGCACTCCACTGCACGCCACGTCCAGCGGCAAGGTGCTGCTCGCCTTCTGCGCGGACCGGCCCCGTGACCTGACACTGGCGAAGTTCACCGGGCGCACGGTGACCGACGCCGGCCGGCTGGCCGAGCAACTGGACGAAATCCGGGCCCGCGGCTGGGGCACCACCAGCGAGGAACTCGAAATCGGACTGAACGCGGTGGCCGCACCGGTGCTCGGCACCAGGGCCGCGATCAGCGCATCCGGCCCGTCGTTCCGGCTCACCACGGACAAGTTCCCGGCGTACGGACAACGGCTGGTCTCCGGCGCCGCGCAGATCAGCGCGAGCCTCGGGGTTATTGCATAACGGTAAAAGTCCGCGCCCGCCATTGACCATCGGGGCCGGTGATGTTGATCTATTGCGGCGACTTGACGGAAGGGCGGTTCACGCTGCGCGCAATCCGGCAGCGGAGCGCTGCGGCGCACGGACCAACCGCCTGATCGCGGGCGACCCGCCCGCTTCACACACAAGGACCGATCATGACAACCACGATCGCCGTCGATCATCTGTGGAAGGTGTTCGGGCCCCGCCCCGACCGCGTCGTCGGCACACCGCTGGCCGAGTTGTCCCGCGCCGAGTTGCGCGCCCGGACGGGCTGCCTGGCCGCCGTCCGGGACGTGAGTTTCGAGGTGGCCTCCGGCGAGGTCTTCGTCGTGATGGGACTGTCCGGCAGCGGCAAGTCGACGTTGGTGCGTTGCCTGACCCGGCTGATCGAGCCGACCAGCGGCGAGGTCAGCATCGACGGCGAGGCGGTGCGCGAGATGTCCGCCAAGCGGCTACGCGATCTGCGCCGGCACCGCGCCGCGATGGTCTTTCAGCACTTCGGCCTGCTGCCGCACCGGTGCGTGCTGGACAACGTGGCGTACGGGCTGGAGATCCAGGGACAGAGCAAGGCGCAGCGGCACCGCAAGGCCGCCGCGATGATCGAGCTGGTCGGCCTGGACGGCCACGAGCGCCAATACCCCGATCAGTTGTCCGGCGGCATGCAGCAGCGCGTGGGCCTGGCCCGGGCGCTGGCCACCGACCCGGCGGTGCTGCTGTTCGACGAGCCGTTCAGCGCCCTCGACCCGCTGATCCGGCGCGACATGCAGACCGAGGTGAAGCGGCTGCACGCGGAGGTCGGCAAGACCATGGTCTTCATCACCCACGACCTGACCGAGGCGCTGCGCCTGGGTGATCGCATCGCGGTCATGCGCGACGGGGCTCTGGTGCAGGTCGGCACCCCCGAGGAACTGGTGGGCGCACCGGCCGACGACTACGTGGCCGACTTCGTGCGCGAGGTCCCGCGCTCCGGCGTGCTGACGCTGCGCTGGATCACCCGGCCGGCTGGTGACGGCGAGGCGGTCGAGGAGAAGCCGTTGCCCTGCACGACAGTGATCCGCGAGGCGGTGCCGCAGATCCTGCGCGCGGACCGGCCGGTGCCGGTGCACGACGGGGACAAGCAGATCGGCGTGGTGGACGCCGAGCAGATCCTCCCGATGATCTCATGAGCTCCGCTACCGTGGCTGACGCCGACATCGACGCCGGCGACGCACCGGCACGCAGGGCCGCCGTCCGAGCGTCGCTGACCCGCAAGCGGGTCGTCGTTCCCGTCCTGGTGCTCGCCTTCGTGGTGGCCTATCTGGTGTTGCGCGTCCCGGAGGGGGCGAGCACCGGTAACACGGCCGCCTTCCGCTTCTTCACCGACGTCCGCGACTGGGTGGACGCCAACCGGGACACCAGCCCGCTGTTCCTGTACGGCCTCAACTACCTGCGTTTCGGGGTCTCGCTGCTGGTCGACGGGGTCGGCGCGGCGTTGGCTGCGCTAGGTTTCGCCGGGCTGGTGGGTGTGGCCGGCGCGCTCGCGTTCGTGCTGGCCGGCTGGCGCACCGCGGTGCTCGCGGTGGCCGGCTTTCTCGCCTTCGGCGTGCTCGGGCTCACCGAGGCGAGCATCGACACGCTGTCGCTGACGCTGTCCGCGGTGATCCTGTCGGTGCTGATCGGCATGCCGCTGGGCGTGCTGGCCGCCCGGGTCGGCTGGCTCGGCGCCACGCTGCGCCCGCTGCTGGACGTGATGCAGATCCTGCCGTCGTTCGCCTACCTGGCGCCGATGACGCTGCTGTTCCTGATCGGGCAGCCCGCCGCGGTGATCGCCACGGTGATCTACGCCGTCCCGGTCACCATCCGGATCACCCAGCTCGGCATCGCCGGCGTCGCCCCCACCACCGTGGAGGCGGCCACCGCGCTCGGTTCGACGCCGCGGCAACTGCTCACCAAGGTGCGGCTGCCGATGGCGCGGCCGACGCTGGCGCTCGCCGTCAACCAGACCATCATGATGGCGCTGTCCATGGTGGTCGTGACGGCCCTGATCGACGCGCCCGGCCTGGGCGAGGAGATCATCCGGTCGCTGGAGCGGGTGAACGTCGGTGCCGCCTTCAACGCCGGTCTCGCCATCGTGCTGATGGCCATCGTGCTGGACCGGATCACCACCAACGCGGCGCGCCGGGCGTCGGCGAGCCACCACCCGGACGCGCGGCGCCGGTTGCTGGTGTGGGCCGGGGCGGCGGTCGCCGCCGTGCTGGTGGCCCTGCTGCCGCTGCGGATGCCCGAGTTCCCCATCACCTCGCCGGTGAACACCGCGAGCACGTGGATCGAGTACCACTGGTACGACGCGACCGAGGCGATCAAGAACGTGGTCAGCACGGTGCTGCTCAACCCGGCCCAGTCGGTGCTGGCGAGCACCCCGTGGTGGCTGTTCACGGTGGCCGTGCTGGTGTTCGGCACGCTGATCAGCGGGTGGCGTTCGGCGCTGATCGCGGCGCTGGCGGCGGCCGGGGTGGCCGGGCTCGGTCTGTGGGTGCATGCCATGCAGACGCTCACCACGGTGCTTGTCGCGATGATCCTGACGATGGTGCTGGGGCTGACGGTCGGTGTGCTGTTCGCCCGGTACGACCGGATGGCCACCGCGTTGCGGCCGTTGCTGGACGCCGCGCAGACCATGCCGTCGTTCGTCTATCTGCTGCCCGCCGTGGCGCTGTTCGGCGCCAGTCGGTTCACCGCGATCGTGGCCGCGGTCATCTACGCGGTGCCACCGGTGGTGCGCCTGGTGGAACGGGGCATCCGGGATGTGCCGGCGACCGTGGTCGAGGCCGCCCAGTCGGCCGGGTCGACGCCCGGACAGGTGCTGCGCAAGGTGCAGCTTCCGATGGCGCGCGGTGGGCTGCTGCTCGCCGCGAACCAAGGCATCGTGATGATCCTCGCCATGGTGGTGGTCGGCGGCCTGGTCGGTGCCGGGGCGCTGGGCTACGACGTGGTGGCGGGCTTCTCGCAACGGGAGGACTTCGGGGAGGGCTTGGCCGCCGGTTTCGCCATCGTGCTGCTGGGCATCCTGCTCGACCGCTTGACGCAGGGCATCTCGGCCGGGAACGGGGGGCGCGGCACGGCGAACCGCTGACACCCGCTGGACCCGCCGCCAAAAAGGGGTGTTGCGTAATCTGCATTCTGTTGCGCTAATAGGAACATGATGCGGGTCGTCATCATCGGAGCGGGCATCGTCGGTTGCGCCCTCGCCGACGAACTCACCTCACGCGGCTGCACCGACGTCACCGTCCTCGACCAGGGGCCGTTGCCGGTCACCGGAGGATCCAGCTCACACGCGCCGGGCCTGGTGTTCCAGACCAACCCGTCGCGCACCATGTCCCGGCTGGCCCGGTACACCGTGGACAAACTGGTCGAGCTCGGCTGCTTCCGGCAGATCGGCAGCCTGGAGGTGGCCACCACGAAGGCCCGGCTGCGCGAGCTGCACCGGCGGCACGGCTTCGCCACCTCGTGGGGCGTGCCGGCGCGGGTCGTCCCGGCGGACGAGTGCGCGCGTCTGCATCCGATGCTCGGCGACGGCGTGCTCGGCGGCCTGCACGTGCCCAGCGACGGTCTGGCCCTGCCCGTGCGGGCGTGCCAGGTGCAGGCGGAACGCGCGCAACAGCGCGGCGCGCGGTTCCTCGGCGGTCAGCGGGTCATCGGCGTGGACCAGCGCGACGGCCGGGTCACCGGGGTGCGCACCACCGACGGCGCCTACCCCGCCGACGCGGTGGTGAGCTGTGCGGGCTTCTGGGGGCCGGCGGTCGGCGCGCTGGCCGACACGCCGATCCCGCTGGTCCCGATGGCCCACCAGTACGTGCGCACCACCCCGGTGGCGCCGCCGCAGGCGCCCATCCTGCGGCACCAGGACCAGGATCTCTACTTCCGCAGCCACGGCGACCAGGTGGGCATCGGTTCCTACCGGCACCGCCCGATGCCGGTGGACCTGGCCGACCTGGCGCCCGGCGCGCACCCGTCGATGCTGGCGTTCACCGCGGCGGACTTCGCCGAGTCCTGGGACCGCGCGGTGGAGCTGATCCCGGCGCTGTCCGGCGCCTCGATCGCGGACGGCTTCAACGGCGTCTTCTCGTTCACCGCGGACGGCTTCCCGCTGCTCGGCGAGTCGGCCACGGTGCGCGGATTCTGGTCCGCCGAAGCGGTCTGGGTGACCCATTCGGCCGGGGTGGGCAAGGTGATGGCCGAGTGGATGCTGGACGGGCGTCCCTCGATCGACCTGCACGAGTGCGACCTCAACCGGTTCCATCCGGCCCAGCTCAGCCCCCGGTACGTGCGGGAACGCGCGATCCGCAGCTTCATCGAGGTGTACGACATCGTGCACCCGCTCGACCCGCCGTCGGTGCGGGGCCTGCGGGTGAGCCCGTTCCACGCCCGGCACACCGAGCTCGGCGCGGTCTTCGGCGAGGCCGGCGGCTGGGAACGGCCGCTGTGGTTCGCGGCCAACGAGTCCTTGCCGCGACGCGGCACCGCCCGCGACGAATGGTCGTCGCGGCACTGGTCACCGATCGCCGCGGCCGAGGCCGAACACACCCGCTCGCACGTGGCGCTGTACGACATGACCCCGCTCACCCGCCTGGAGGTCACCGGCCCGGTCTCCTTCCTGCAGGGGCTGACCAGCAACGACGTGGACCGTCCGGTCGGCACCGTGGTCTACACCCTGCTGCTGGACCGGTGCGGGGGCGTCCGCAGCGACATCACCGTGGCCCGGCTCGGCGAGCAGACGTTCCAGGTGGGCGTGAACGGGCCACTGGACCTGGACCGGCTGCGCCGGGCCGCGCCACCCGGGGTGACCGTCCGCGACATCACCGACGGCACCTGCGGACTGGGCGTGTGGGGGCCGGCCGCCCGCGACCTGGTCGAGCCGCTCGCCGACGTCGACGTCTCGCACCGTGGATTCGGCTACTTCAAGGCCCGCCGCGCCCGGATCGGCGACGTGCCGGTGACCATGCTCCGGCTGTCCTATGTGGGCGAGCTGGGCTGGGAGATCTACACCGACGCGTCGCAGGGGCCGCGGCTGTGGGACACCCTCTGGGCGGCGGGCGGGCGGCTCGGCGTGATCGCCGCAGGCCGCGCCGCCTTCGCCAGCCTGCGCCTGGAGAAGGGCTACCGGGCCTGGGGCGCCGACATGACCGGCGACCACGACCCGTACGCCGCGGGCCTCGGCTTCGCGGTGAACCTGGACTCGGGCGACTTCCTCGGGCGCGACGCGCTGATCGGCCGCACGAGCGAGCAGGTGCTGACCCCGCTGGTGCTGGAGGATCACGGTTGCGTGCCGATGGGCAGCGAACCCGTCTACGCCGACGGCCGGCCCGTCGGCTACGTCACCAGCGCGGCGTACGGGCACACCGTCGGCGCGCCGATCGCGTACGCGTGGCTGCCGGCCGGCCTCTCCCAGCCGGGCCACCGGGTCGAGGTCGGCTACTTCGATCGGATGCTGCCGGCCCGCACCGCCGCGGAGCCGCTGTTCGATCCCAAACACGAGCGCATCCGGCGATAGCCGGCGTCAGGAGGTCCGCAGTGCCTGGATACGACGTGATCGTGGTGGGGCTCGGCGGCATGGGCAGTGCCGCCGCCTGCCACCTGGCCGCCCGCGGGCTGCGAGTGCTCGGCCTGGAACGGTTCGGTCCCGCGCACGACCGGGGGTCCAGCCATGGCGGGTCCCGGATCATCCGGCAGTCCTATTTCGAGAGCCCGGACTACGTGCCGTTGCTGCTGCGCGCGTACGACCTGTTCGACAAGCTGGCCCGGGACTCCGGCCGGGACGTGATCACGCTGACCGGCGGGGTGATGGCCGGCCTGCCGGACAGCCGCACCGTGGCCGGCAGCCGGCACAGCGCGGAGCTGTGGGGCCTGGAGCACGAGCTGCTGGACGCGGCGCAGGTGCGCCGCCGCTTTCCCACCATGCGCCCGCGCCCCGAGGAGGTGGCTCTCTACGAGGCCAAGGCCGGGTTCGTGCGTCCCGAGGAGACCGTGCGCGCGCACCTGCAACTGGCCGGGGCGGGCGGCGCCGATCTGCACTTCGACGAGCCGATGACCGGTTGGCGGGCGACCATCGGCGGGGTCGTGGTGACCACCGCCGCGGGCCGGTACACCGCCGGGCACCTGGTGATCGCCCCCGGCGCGTGGGCCCCCGGGCTGCTCGCCGAGCTGGCGGTGCCGATCCGGGTGGAACGCCAGGTGCAGTACTGGTTCCAGCCGCGGGGCGGGGTGGATCCGTACCGGCCGGCGCGGCACCCGATCTACATCTGGGAGGACGCGGCAGGCAGCCAGGTCTACGGTTTCCCGGCCGCCGACGGGCCGGACGGCGGCGCGAAGATCGCCTTTTTCCGGCGCGGCGTGGACACCACCCCGCAGACCATCGACCGCACCGTGCACGGGCGCGAGGTCGAGGCCATGGCGACGCGTGCCGCCACCCATTTCCCGACCCTGCCCGGCACGTTCCTGCGTGCCCGCACCTGCATGTACAGCACCACGCCGGACGAACACTTCGTCATCGCGCGGCACCCCGGCCACGACGCGGTGAGCGTGGCGTGCGGCTTCTCGGGCCACGGCTTCAAGTTCGTCACCGTGGTCGGCGAGATCCTGGCCGATCTGGCCACCACCGGCACCACCGGGTACCCGATCGGCCTCTTCGACCCCCGTCGCTTCTCCACCGTTACGCCGAGGTGAGACCATCGTGACCACGCCCAGCCTGCTGCCCACCCTGCCCGGCCACTACTACACCGATCCGGCGCTGTTCGCGCACGAGCAGGCGCGCATCTTCGAGCAGATGTGGTTCTGCGCGGTGCGCGGGTCGGAGATCCCCGCGCCTGGCGCGTTCCGCACCGTGCCGGTGGGCCGGGAGAACGTCCTGGTGACTCGCGCGTCCGACGGCTCGGTGCGGGCGTTCCTCAACGTCTGTCGGCATCGCGGGGCCACCCTGTGCCCGCAGGAGAGCGGCTCGGTCAAGCGCACCTTCCGCTGCTCGTACCACGCCTGGTCGTACGACCTGGACGGCAGGCTGGTGGCGGCACCGAACCTGGTGAAGATGCCCGACGTGGACCGCGTGGAGTACGGCCTGCGCACCGTACACGCGCGCGAATGGATGGGCTACGTGTGGGTGTGCCTGGCACCCGAGCCGCCGTCGTTCGCCGACGAGGTGCAGGGCGCGATCGCCGAACGCCTCGGCGACCTGGATTCCCTGGACCGGTACGGCATCGGCGCGCTGCAGGTCGGCCGGCGCATCCGGTACGACGTCGGCGCGAACTGGAAGCTGATCGTCGAGAACTTCATGGAGTGCTACCACTGCGCGACCATCCATCCCGAGCTGACGCACGTGCTGCCGGAGTTCGCCGGGGGATACGCCGCGCAGTACTACGTGGGGCACGGCGCCGAGTTCGGGCCGGGCATCGCCGGGTTCACCGTCGACGGCGGCGCGGGCCTGGCCGCTCTCCCCCAGCTCGCACAGGAGCAGGACCGCCGCTACTACGCCATCACCGTCAAGCCGCAGGCGTTCGTCAACCTGGTGCCCGACCACGTGATCTGGCACCGGATGTTCCCGGTGGCGGTGGACCGCACGGTTGTCGAGTGCGAGTGGCTGTACCTGCCCGAGGTGATCGCGTCGGGGGCCGACCTGGACCGGTCGGTGGCGCTGTTCGACCGGGTGAACCGCCAGGACTTCGACGCCTGCGAGCAGTGCCAGCCGCGCATGTCGTCCCGCGCCTACGCGACAGGTGGGGTGCTGGTGCCCAGCGAGCACCACATCGCCGGCTTCCACGAGTGGGTGCTGTCGAGGCTGGCGGTCCCGGAACCGGGCGCGACGGCCACGCTGAACCTGCCCGCCGCCTAGCCCCTACTCCGCGGCCGGGGACTCCTGGTTCGCCCGCTGGGACATGCCCATCCGCCCGTCAATCCCGACGGCCTGCGGTGTGCTCTCCGGCAGGTCGTCCGGCTCCGGCTCGGTGGGTGGCGGCGTGGGCGCCGCCGACGCCGCGCCGGTGAGGGCGCGCAGTTCCGCGAGCGTGCCGTCGAAGGCGTCGATGTCCAGGTGCGCCGTGATGCCGCCGGCGGTGCCCTGGTCGGTGAACTGCAGCATCTTCGAACGGGCGAAGCCGCCGTAGCCGGGGTTCCACCACGACGCCGGGACCTTCTGATAGAGCACCGAACCGTACCCGGAACCGGACACGTAGTGGCTGTTCCAGCCGCGCACGCCGAGGCTCGCCACGTTGAATCCGTCCAGGTGCGGCTGATACCACCACGCGCCGCTGTAGAAGAACAGCGGATGGCCGGAGGTGCGCGTGTTCCACCGGGAGATGAAGGTGCGCACGGTGTCCTGGGTGGCCGGGTTTGACGTGTCCTCGCAATCCACCGCCGCGAGCATGCCGGCCGGACCGCCCACCGTGGACAGCCGGCTGAGGAAGTAGTCGACCTGGGCGACCGGGTCGTCGTTGTTGAGCCAGTGGTAGGCGCCGGTCACCATGCCGGCGGTGCGGGCGCGGCGTATCCAGCTATCGAACGTGGTGGGCGCCCAGTAGCCGGAGCGGCCCTGGGTCGCCTTCACCACGAGCGCGCTGTATCCCTCCCGCGCCAGCGACTCGATGTTCATGCCCTGCTGATAGGTCGTGTGCGCGTCGACCACCCACAACACCATGACGGCGCTCCTTCCGCCTCGGGCGCGGGACCTTCTCCCGCGGCCGGGGCGGACTACTACCCGAAATGCCGGAGATCTAATCGATAGCGGTAAAGATGTAGATCGACTATGCCACGCCGTACGCGCCGCCGTTGATGAGCATCTCGCTGTCGTCGAAGTCGAACTCGATCTCGTCGATCACCCGGACCACGCCGGAGACCTGGCGTGCCAGGCGCACCGCGAGATCGGCGGCCGACCGGCGGGCGACCCGGCCGGCCATGGTGACCACGCCGTCGTCCACCGCCACGGTCACCGGCCCGACATCCTCGGCGCGGAACTTGCCGAGCACGCCGGAGACGATGTCCGCCCGGATCTCCTCGTCCGGCCGCAGGTGGACCTTCAGCAGGTCGCCGCGGGTGACGATGCCGATGAGCAGACCCCTGTCATCGACCACCGGCAGCCGTTTCACCTGCTCGGCGTCCATGGCCCGGGCGGCGGCCGCGATCGGCGTCCCGGCCCGGGTCACCACGGGCGGGCTGCTCATCAGCTCGGCGGCGGTCCCGGCGAGCGCCTTGGCGCGTTCTCCGCGGCGGCGGCGACGCTCGAACAGCCGCGGCTCGTCGTCCCCGGCGTATTCGATCTTGCGCAACAGGTCCGCCTCGGACACCACCCCGGTCACGTGCTGGAACTCGTCCACCACGGGCACGGCACTGATCCGGCGACCGACGAGGAGGTCCACCACCTCCCGGTAGGAAGCGGTCTGCGGGACGGACACGACCTTCTTGGTCATCACATCGTCCACGGTCCAGTTCTTCATCGCGCCCTCCTGTCGTCACCTCCGACGCTAGAGCCGTGGCGGACGGGCGGTCAGGGCCGAAGTGCCCGTGTCCGGCGCCGGGCCATCAGGCCCTACAAGCCCGGCCGGTCGCCGGGCTACCAAGAAAGACGCCGGACTACCGGAACGCGAAGCAGCGAGGGGAGTGTCCGATGCCGAGGTACGTGTACGACTTCGTGGAGGGCAACAAGGATCTCAAGGATCTGCTCGGCGGCAAGGGCGCCAACCTCGCCGAAATGACCGGCATGGGCCTGCCGGTTCCGCCGGGCTTCACCGTCACCACCGACGCCTGCCGCGCCTACCTGCGCACCGGCTCCCTGCCGTCCGGCCTGTTCGGCGAGGTGGACCAGCACCTGCGCCGGGTGCAGAACAGCACCGGACGCAGGTTCGGCGACGCCGACGACCCGCTGCTGCTGTCGGTGCGCTCGGGTGCGAAGTTCTCCATGCCGGGGATGATGGAGACGATCCTGGACATCGGCCTGACCGACACGGCCGTCGGCGGTCTCGCCCGTCGGCACGGCGACGAGCGGTTCGCCTGGGACTCGTACCGCCGGCTGATCCAGATGTTCGGCCGGACCGTGTTCGACGTGCCCGCCGACGCCTTCGAGGCGGAGCTGGCCGCCGCGCGATCGGCGGCCGGCGTGCGCGACGACGCGGATCTGACCGCCGCCCAGTTGCGCGAGGTGGTGCACGCCTACAAGAAGGTGTTCCTCGCGCACACCGGCCGGGAGTTCCCGCAGTCCGCGTACGAGCAGCTAGTGCTGGCGATCGGCGCGGTGTTCCGGTCCTGGAACGCCGAGCGTGCCGTGCTCTACCGGCGGCAGGAACGCATCCCGCAGGATCTGGGCACTGCCGTGAACGTGATGGCCATGGTCTTCGGCAACCGTGGCGCGAATTCCGGCACCGGCGTGGCCTTCACCCGCGATCCGGCCACCGGCCGGCGCGGAGTCTACGGCGACTATCTGCGCAACGCCCAGGGCGAGGACGTGGTCGCCGGGGTCCGCAACACGGTCAGCCTGACCGAGCTCGCCACCATCGACCCGGCTTGCCACACGCAGCTCCTGTCCATCATGGAGCGTCTGGAACAGCGGTACCGCGATCTGTGCGACATCGAGTTCACCATCGAGGACGGCAAGCTGTGGATGCTCCAGACGCGGGTCGGCAAACGCACGCCGGCCGCCGCGTTCGTCATCGCCGCCCAGCTCGTCGACGAGGGTGTCATCACCCTCGACGAGGCCCTGCAACGGGTCACCGGCGAGCAGCTCGCGGCGTTGATGTTCCCCAGTTTCGACACCGGCGCCGCCCCGCCGCCGCTGACCACCGGCGTGCCGGCCTCCCCCGGCGCCGCGGTTGGCGCGGTGGTCTTCGACTCCGCCGCGGCGGCTGCCGCGACCGAACCGGTGATCCTGGTGCGCCGCGAGACCAACCCGGACGATCTGCCCGGCATGATCGCCGCACGTGGCATCCTGACCAGCCGCGGCGGCAAGACCTCGCACGCCGCCGTGGTCGCCCGCGGCATGGGCAAGACCTGCGTCTGCGGCGCCGAGGACGTGGAGATCGGGGTGGACTCGTGCACCGTCGGCGGGCGGACGGTCCGCGCCGGCGACATCGTCTCGGTGGACGGCGCGAGCGGGCGGGTCTACGCCGGCGAGGTGCCCGTGCGACCGTCCCGCGTCATGCGGTACTTCGAGGGCGAGCGCACCGCGCACGGCGACCCGCTGCTGGCGGCCGTGCAGCGGCTCATGGTGCACGCCGACCACGTCGCCCGGCTCGCGGTGCACGCCAACGCCGACACCGCGGCCGACGCCGCCCGCGCCCGCCGGTTCGGCGCCACCGGCGTCGGGCTGTGCCGGACCGAGCACATGTTCCTGGGCGACCGGCGGGTGCTCGTGGAACGGCTGATCCTGGCCACCGACGGCGCGCAGCGGCAGGCCGCGCTCTCCGCCCTGCTGCCGCTGCAACGCGCCGACTTCGAGGAGTTGTTCGCCGCGATGGACGGCCGGCCGGTCACCGTGCGGCTGATCGATCCGCCGCTGCACGAGTTCCTGCCGTCGCTGTCCGAGATGACCGCGCGCGTGGCCGAGGCGCGGGGGCGGGGCGAGGATCCCGGTTCCGACGGCGAACTGCTGGCCGCGGTGCGCCGGATGCACGAGCAGAACCCGATGCTCGGCCTGCGCGGCGTGCGCCTCGGGCTGGTGGTTCCCGGCCTGTTCGCCATGCAGGTCCGGGCCGTGGCGCAAGCCGCGGCGGCGCGCGTCGCGGCGGGCGGCGACCCACATCCGGAGATCATGGTGCCGCTGGTCGGCACGGTCCAGGAACTGGAGACGGTACGCGCCGAGGCCGAGTCGGTGCTGGCGAGCGTTCCGGGTGCGCCACCGATCCGGATCGGCACGATGATCGAGGTGCCGCGGGCTGCCCTGACCGCCGGCCAGATCGCCGCCGCGGCCGACTTCTTCTCCTTCGGCACCAACGACCTGACGCAGATGACGTGGGGATTCTCCCGCGACGACGTGGAGGGCGCGTTCTTCGGGCGCTATCTCGACCTGGGCATCTTCGCCGTGTCACCGTTCCAGACCATCGACGTGCCGGGCGTCGGCGAGCTGGTGCGCCTCGCGGTGGAACGCGGCCGGTCCGCCCGTCCCGGCCTCACCACCGGCGTCTGCGGCGAACACGGCGGGGACCCGGCGTCGGTGCGTTTCTTCCACGACGCCGGCCTGGACTACGTCTCCTGCTCGCCGTACCGGGTCCCGGTGGCCCGGTTGGAGGCCGGCCGGGCCGCGGCCCGCGCCGACGGCTCGGACAGCAGGTAGGAACGGGACTTTGGTCCTCCCCCGATCGGGCGATTGGGCCCAGGTGCCGGGGCACCGAGGAGAGCAGAGTCAATCACGAGAGAGCAAACATCGAGGAGGAACGATGACCACCACCGGCCGGAGCCACGCGACGCCACTCGAGCACGTCGAGGCGTCCGGCTCACCATCGATCACCGCCGCCCGTGTCCTTGCCGTGCTGCGCATCGCCACCGGATTCATCTTCCTGTGGGCGTTCCTGGACAAGACCTTCGGCTTCGGCTACTCGACGCCGTCGGAGCGTTCCTGGATCAGCGGTGGCTCACCCACCGAGGGATTCCTCTCGCACGTCGAGGTCGGCCCGCTGCAGGGCTTCTTCCACACCATCGCCGGCACCGCATGGGCCGACTGGGCCTTCATGCTCGGCCTGCTCGGCATCGGCGTGGCCCTGATCCTGGGCATCGGCCTGCGGATCGCCGCGGTCTCCGCCGCCCTGATGATGGCCCTGATGTGGATCGCCGAGTGGCCGCTGGCCCAGCACACCAGCGCCGGCGAATCCAGCGGATCGACGAACCCGATCGTCGACTACCACATCGTTTACGGGCTCGTCGCCATCGTGTCCGCCCTCACCTACGCCGGGCACACCTGGGGCTTCGGCCGGCAGTGGGCCGAGCTGCCGTTCGTCCGCAAGTACCCCTGGCTCGCCTGAACCTTTCTCTCCGCCCAAGCCGCCCGGCCGGGTTCCGGCCGGGCGGCTGCCTTGTCCGGTCAGACCGGCTGAATCCAGTCGAAGGTGCGCCGCACCGCGCGCTGCCAGTTGTCGTACTCCCGGCCACGCACCGCCGGGTCCATGGCCGGCAGCCACTGCGCCGCACGGTGCCAGTTGCGACGCAGATCCTCCAGGTCGGACCAATATCCGACGGCCAGCCCGGCGGCGTACGCGGCGCCCAGCGACACCGTCTCCGCCGCCATCGGCCGCACCACCGGCACATCCAGGACATCCGCGATGCACTGCATGAGCAGGTTGTCGGCGGTCATGCCCCCGTCCACCTTGAGCGTGGTCAAGGTCAGGCCGGAGTTCGTGTTCATCGCGTCCACCACCTCGCGCGTCTGCCAGGCCGTCGCCTCCAACACCGCGCGGGCCAGGTGACCCTTGGTGATGTACGAGGTGAGCCCCACGATCACGCCCCGGGCCTCGCTGCGCCAGTGCGGGGCGTACAGGCCGGAGAAGGCGGGCACGATGTAGCAGCCGCCGTTGTCCGAGACGGTACGCGCCAGCGTCTCGATCTCCGGGGCGCTGGCGATCAGCTCCAACTGGTCCCGGAACCACTGCACCAGCGAACCGGTGATCGCTATCGAGCCCTCCAGGGCGTACCGGGCCGGCTCCCGCCCGATCTGATAGGCGACCGTGCTGAGCAGTCCGTTGTTCGACCGGATCAGGTCGGTGCCGGTGTTGAGCAGCAGGAAACTTCCGGTCCCGTACGTGCATTTGGCCTCGCCCGGCGCGAAGCAGGTCTGCCCGAACAGGGCGGCCTGCTGGTCGCCGAGCGCGGCCCCGATCCGCACGCCGGGGAAGGCCGCGGTGGCCGCGCCGAACACCTCCACCGAGGGCCGGATCTCGGGCAGCATCGCCCGTGGCACCCCGAAGAACGCCAGGGCCCCCGGCGACCATTCGAGGGTACGCACGTCGAGCAGGTTGGTGCGGCTGGCGTTGGTGACGTCGGTGGCGTGCACGCCACCACGGGGGCCGCCGGTGAGGTTCCAGATCAGCCAGGTCTCCATGGTGCCGAACAGCACCTCCCCGCGCTCGGCGCGCTCCTGCAGGCCGGGTGTGTGGTCGAGCATCCATCGCACCCGCGGCCCGGAGAAGTACGTGGCCAGCGGCAGCGCCGACCGCCGCTGCACCTGCGCCGCGCCGGGCTCGGCCAGCAGCCGGTTGACCACGGCGTCGGTGCGGGTGTCCTGCCACACCAGCGCCCGGCCGATCGGCGTGCCGGTGCGGCGGTCCCAGAGCACCGTCGTCTCCCGCTGGTTGGCGATGCCGACCGCCACCACCTGGTCCGGGGTGATCCCCGCGCGGCGCAGCGCCAGCGGCGCCAGGCGTTCCACGTTGCGCCAGATCTCCAGCGCGTCGTGCTCCACCCAGCCCGGCTTCGGGAAGTACTGCTTGTGCTCCTGCTGGGCGAGGGACACGAGCTGGCCGCGGCGGTCGAAGACGATGCATCGGGTGGAGGTGGTGCCCTGGTCCACGGCGATCACATAGCGCTCGGTCATGAAAGGGTCCCCTCCCCGTTTCGTTCAGCGACGCGCGGCCCCCAGGTCGCGAGAGATGGCGCGGGCGGCTTCCCGCACGTACCCGACCAGCCGCGCGTGCGGCCGGTAACGGCTGTCGCAGATCCGCTCGACCAGTCCGGAGACGCCGATGGCGCCTACCACCAGCCCGCCATAGCCTCGGATGGGCGCGGCGACGGCGGCCTCCCCGAGGGTGAGCTCTTCGACCTCGGCGCCCCACCCGGCGTTGCGCACGCGTGCCAGATCCGCGCCCAGGTCACCGGGCGCGACTACAGTGCGCCGGGTGAAGCGTTCCAGGTCCGGCGCCGGGCGGGCCGCCCGGTACGCCAGCAGCACCTTGCCCAGCGCGGTGGCGTGCAACGGCAGCAACGTGCCGATGTCCAGCGTCTGGAACGTGTCGTCCGGACGGAACACGTGATGCACGACCAGTACCCGCCCCTCGTACACGGTCCCGATCCGGACGGCCTCTCCGGAGCGGGCAGCCAGCGGATCCGCCCAGTTGATCGAGCGGGACCGCAGCTCGTTGATGTCCAGGTAGCTCGTTCCCAGGTGCAGCAGCGCCGCGCCGAGCTGATAGTGACCCGACGCCCGGTCCTGCTCCACGAACCCCACGTGCTGCAGGGTCCGCAGGATCCCGTGCACGGTGCCCTTGGCCAGGTCCAGCGACCGCGCGATCTCGCCCAGACCGAGCCGTCCCGGTCCGCCCGCGAGCATCCGCAGGATCGCGGCGGCTCGCTCGATGGACTGCACCGTTCCGGGCACGTTTCGGACTCTATGCCAGCTCGTCACCGATGGCTGGGATCCACGTTCGGCAATGTCGAACGACGTTCGTTGCCCGCGCCGGTCGCCGTTCCTAGCGTCGGCCGCATGGAAGCACGACCGAAGATCCCCGCGCTCGCCGGCGAACTCGCCGCCGAGTTCGCCGGGACGATGATCCTCATCCTCTTCGGCGTCGGCGTCGTCGCGCAGGTGGCCGGCGGCGGCATCGGCGACCACGACAGCATCGCCTGGGGCTGGGGCCTGGGCGTCACGCTCGGCGTCTACGTCGCCGCGCGGATCAGCGGCGCCCACCTCAACCCCGCCGTCACCGTCGCGCTCGCGGTCTTCAAGGGATTTCCGTGGCGCAAGGTGGCACCGTACTCGCTGGCGCAGTTCCTCGGCGCGTTCGCGGCGGCCCTGCTGGTCCGCTGGAACTACACCGAGGTGCTGCACCAGGCCGACCCCGGACTGACGATCAAGACGCAGGGCGTCTTCTCCACGCTGCCCGGCAACGGGACCCTGCCGGTCGGCGAGTGGGGCGCGTTCCGCGATCAGGTGATCGGCACCGCGATCCTGCTCTTCCTCATCCTGGCGCTCACCGACGCGGCGAACACCCCGCCGGGGTCGAACCTGGCCCCGCTGATCATCGGGCTGGTGGTGGTCGGCATCGGCATGGCCTGGGGCACCGACGCCGGCTACGCCATCAACCCGGCGCGTGACTTCGGTCCGCGGCTGGCCAGCTTCCTGACCGGGTACGGCGGCGCGTTCCGCGACCAGACCGGCTATCTGTACTTCTGGATACCGATCGTGGGCCCGCTCGTCGGCGGGGTGGTCGGCGCCGGGCTGTATCAGGGCATGGTCGGGCGGTTCCTGCCCAAACTGGAGATGCCCGAGCCGGGCCGCGTCCCGGCACCCCGCACCCCCGAGACAGTGGAGGCGCAGCATGCCTGACTTCGTCGGCGCCGTCGACCAGGGAACCAGCAGCACCCGCTTCATGATCTTCGACCACGCTGGCCGTGAGGTCGGCCGGCACCAGCTCGAACACGAACAGATCCTGCCGCGCGCCGGGTGGGTGGAACACGACCCGGCGGAGATCTGGCAGCGCACCACGACGGTCATCGAGACGGCCCTGCGCGAGGCCGGCCTGCGCGCGAGCGACCTGGCCGCCCTGGGCATCACCAATCAGCGGGAGACCGCGGTGGTCTGGGACCGTCACACCGGCCGCCCCTACTACAACGCGATCGTCTGGCAGGACACCCGCACCGACCGGATCGCTGCCGCGCTGGACCGCGACGGCCGCGGCGACGTCATCCGGCGCACCGCCGGGTTGCCGCCGGCCACCTATTTCTCGGCCGGCAAGGTGCAGTGGATCCTGGAGAACGTGGACGGCGTCCGGGCGGCGGCGGAACGCGGCGACGCCCTGTTCGGCAACACCGATAGCTGGCTGGTGTGGCACCTGACCGGCGGCCCGGACGGCGGCCGGCACGTCACCGACGTGACGAACGCGAGCCGCACCATGCTGATGAACCTGGAGACCCTGGACTGGGACGACGAGCTGCTCGGGTTCTTCGGCATCCCACGGCGGATGCTGCCGCAGATCCGGCCCTCCTCGGATCCGGGTGGTTACGGCGCCACCCGCGCGTCCGGCCCGCTGGGCGGCGAGGTGCCGATCACCGGCGCGCTCGGCGACCAGCAGGCGGCCACCGTCGGCCAGGTCTGCTTCGCCGTCGGCGAGGCCAAGAACACCTACGGCACCGGCAACTTCATGCTGCTCAACACCGGCACCGAGCTCGTACGCTCGGAGCACGGCCTGCTCACCACGGTGTGCTATCAGTTGGGCGACGCGGCGCCGGTGTACGCCCTGGAGGGCTCCATCGCGGTGACCGGCGCGGCCGTGCAGTGGCTGCGCGACCAGATGCACGTGATCGACACCGCGGCGCAGAGCGAGGAACTGGCCGCGACGGTGCCGGACACCGGCGGCGTGTGTTTCGTGCCGGCGTTCTCCGGGCTGTTCGCGCCGTACTGGCGGTCCGACGCGCGCGGCGCGGTGGTCGGGCTCTCCCGTTTCACCACCGACGCGCACCTGGCCCGAGCCACCCTGGAGGCGATCTGCTATCAGAGCCGCGACGTCGTCGAGGCGATGGCGCAGGACTCCGGAGTCACCCTGGACGTGCTCAAGGTGGACGGCGGGGTGACCGCCAACGACCTGTGCATGCAGATCCAGGCGGACGTGCTGGGCGTGGCGGTGAGCCGCCCGGTGGTCGCCGAGACCACGGCGCTCGGCGCGGCGTACGCGGCCGGCCTCGCGGTCGGCTTTTGGAAGTCCACCGACGAGCTGCGGGAGAACTGGAGCGAGTCGCAACGCTGGCAGCCGCAGTGGTCGGCGCAGCAGCGCGAGGACGGATACCGGCGGTGGAAGAAGGCCGTGCAGCGCACCCTGGACTGGGTCGATGTCGACTGATCACGGACTCACCCCGACGTCCCGGCCGGCCGGCGACCTGTCCCCGGACGGCCGGGACGCCGCGCTCCGCGCACTGGCGGACACCGAAGTCGACGTCCTGGTGGTGGGTGGCGGCGTGGTGGGAGCGGGATGCGCCCTCGACGCCGCCACCCGCGGCCTGTCGGTCGGCCTGGTCGAGGCGCGCGACTTCGCCTCCGGCACGTCCAGCCGCTCCAGCAAGCTCATCCACGGCGGCCTGCGCTACCTGGAGATGCTTGACTTCGCCCTGGTCCGCGAAGCGCTGCGGGAACGCGGTCTGATCCTGCAACGGCTGGCACCCCACCTGGCCCGCCCGGTGCCGTTCCTCTACCCGCTGCGGCACCGGATCTGGGAACGTCTGTACGCAGGCACCGGCGTGCAGCTCTACGACCTGATGGCCACCGGGCACGGCGGACTGCCCCGGCATCGCAACCTGTCCCGGCGCGGCGCGCTGCGGGTCTGCCCCGCGTTGCGGCACGACGCGCTGGTCGGCGGGCTGCAGTACTACGACGCTCAGGTCGACGACGCCCGGCACACCCTCTTCCTGGCACGCACCGCTGCCGCGTACGGCGCGCACGTGGCCTCCCGCGCCCAGGTGGTCGGCTTCCTGCGGGAGGGCGAGCGGGTCACCGGCGCACGGGTGCACGACCGGGAACACGACCACACCTTCGACGTCCGGGCCCAGCAGGTGGTGAACGCCACCGGCGTGTGGACCGACGACACGCAGGCGCTGGTCGGCGAGCGCGGCCAGTTCCACGTACGCGCCAGCAAGGGAATCCACCTGGTGGTGCCGCGCGACCGCATCCAGTCCACCACCGGCCTGATCACCCGCACCGCCACCAGCGTGCTGTTCGTGATCCCATGGGGACGGCACTGGATCATCGGCACCACCGACACGGACTGGGACCTGGACAAGGCCCACCCGGCCGCGTCCGACAGTGACATCGGCTATCTGCTCGCTCAGGTGAACCGGGTGCTGACCACCCCGTTGGACCGCGCCGACGTGCAAGGCGTGTACGCGGGTCTGCGCCCGCTGCTGTCCGGCGAGTCGGAGTCGACCTCCCGGCTGTCCCGCGAGCACACCGTGGGCAGCCCGGCGCCGGGCCTGGTGGTGGTGGCTGGCGGGAAGTACACGACGTACCGGGTGATGGCCCGCGACGCGGTGGACGCGGCGGTACACGGCCTGGGCCGGTCGGTGGCCCGCTCGTGCACCGACCGGGTGCCGCTGCTGGGCGCCGAGGGCTACCCGGCGCTGTGGAACCGCCGCCGGGTGCTGGCCGGCGAGGCCGGCCTGCACGTGGCGCGGGTCGAGCACCTGCTCGGACGGTACGGCAGCATGATCCACGAGCTGCTCGGCATGATCCGCCGGGATCCGTCGCTGGGCCGGGCGCTGACCGGCGCGGACGACTATCTGCGCGCGGAGATCGCGTACGCGGCGGCGTACGAGGGAGCGCGGCACCTGGAAGACGTGCTGACCCGGCGCACCCGGATCTCGATCGAGACCTTCGACCGGGGGCTGGGCGCGGCGAGCGAGGCCGCCGAGCTGATGGGTGACGTGCTGGAATGGACGACCCAGCAGCGGGACCGGGAGGTGGAACACTACCGCCTGCGGGTGGCGGCGGAACTGGCGTCGCAACGTCAGCCGGACGACGAGACGGCGGACGCGGCGCGGCTGGGCGCACCCGAGGTGACGCCGCCGCAGGTCCGCCCGGCAACCTCCGCAGACCGCTGACCCCCACCCCACCCCACCCCCACCCACCGACCCCACGCCCCACACCCCCACACCCGCACGCCCCCCACACCCCCACGCCCGCACGCCCGCACGCCCGCACGCCCGCACGCCCGCACGCCCGCACGCCCGCACGCCCGCGCATACCCGTCGATCTTGAGGTTTGGTGGCCTGAGTTGCACGGGTATTCCCGACATATCCGACCACTAAGTCCAAGATCGACCGTAGGTCGCGGAGACCACCCGCCGATCTTGAGCTTTGTGGTCGGACAAGTCGGTTTTGCCGTGTCAGAACGGGCACCGAAACGTCAAGATCGGCGGGGAGCGCGACGGACGGCACGGGACGCGACGCGGGGCGACGGGACACGCGGGACGCGACGGGGCGCGGCGCGACGGGGCGCGGCGCGACGCGCGACGCGACGGGACGCGACGCGACGGGACGCGACGGGACGGGACGCGACGCGACACGGGACGCGACGGGACGGGACGCGACGCGACACGGGACGCGGCGCGACGGGACGCGGCGAGGCGGGGGGTTATGCGCCGCGGTCGCGGAAGGCCGCCGTGCCCGGTCGCATCACCATCGGGTACAGGCTGGAGTACGCCTGCCAGGACGGCTGCTCGCGGGGCGGCTCGGCGACCAGCGAGCGGGCCAGCGTCTGCAGGATGTCCGACGCCGCGGTCCGCAACTGCTCATCCACCACCAGGCCGTCCGCGCCGACCGCGGCGATGCTCAGCGGAATCCGGATGCACGCCGAGCGCACCAGGCGGGCGCCGCCGTGGCTCAGCACGGTTTCCAGTGCGGCGTACGCGCCCTCGTCCTGACCCGGCAGCGCGACCGACAACCAGGCCGCCGGCTTGCCGTCCAGGTCTCCGGCGTCCACCAGATGGTCGAACAGGTTCTTCAGGCTGCCGGGCAGCGATCCGGCGTACTCCGGCGTGCAGACCAGCAGGGCGTCCGCGTCCCGCACCTGCCGACGCAGCGCGGTGACCACCTCGGGCGGCTGCTCGCCGGGCACGAAGGCGGGCAGGTCACGCAGGCCGTCGTAGCGGGTGACGGTGAACCCGGCGGGGGCGAACCGGGCGGCGGTGCGCAACGCGGCGGTGTGTAGGGACCGGTCGTGGGTGCTGCCCGGGATCAGCAGGACGCGGGTCATGAGGCGACGATACGGCCCCCGGTCCTCAGGCCGGCGTGCGCCCACCTGCCCCGGCGCCGACGGTCGCGCCCCGGCCGGACGGGTCGGACGGGTCGGACTGGTCGGACGGGTCGGACGGGTCCGCCAGGCGCCAGCCGGACGGCGAGGCCGGCGCGTGCGAGCCGACGTCGAAGGTGGCCGCGACGTGACGCCGCTCCCGCCACAGGTGCACCAGCGCGACCGCGAAGATCACCGAGCCCAGTACGTTGGCGAGGAAGTGCCACCAGATCCGGTACGTCCACAGGCCGGGTCCCGGCTCCAGCACCCCGAACCAGGTGGACAGGCCGATCGCCTGGGACGCGCCGAGCGCCACCGACAACGTCAGGGCGAGGTGTTCCAGGCCGTGGATGCCCTGCATCCAGACGCCCATGCGGGCCCAGCGGCGGGCTCGCGAACCCAGCGCGTGCCGCGTGATGATCATGACGCCGGCGATGCCCGCGAGGAAGATGAAGTTCCCGATCAGGTGCAGGATCTCCATGCCCAGCGACGGCTTGCCGGGGTCGGCGCCGGCGAAGCCGGCGGCCAGGCCGTCACCCCACGGTGTCATCCATGGCTGTTGCCCGGAGTGCATCACCCAGTACCCGGTCTGCGCGACGTGCTCCTGGATGTGGCCGAGCTGGCCCACGATGCCCAGGATGATCACCGCCGCCGACCCCCGGAAGATCCACGGCCGGACCGTACGCCTGTTCGCGTACGCGAGGACGGCGACGGCGGCCCACATGGCCATCGCCCACAACAGCAACAGGGATGCACCGGCGATATCGATCACCGACGCGGCTTGGTGGTGGGCCACGAGCCCTCCTCTCGGACGGCGACGGCCGGGGCGGTGAGCCGTGACCGTCGCGCCGACGACGCCGACGTTACGCGGACAGCGTGCGCGACCGCCGGGCACGGCGGCTACCTTCAGATTGCCCTTCCCGCGCCGTTCCGCGGCGGTGGGAGCCCCCGGCGCCCTCCGGGAGGTTTGAGGTCAACGCCGACGCGGCGGCATCACCACCCTCGGGACATCAGGTCCTGGTCCGCGGCATCGTCCAGGTCAGCGCGCAGGCGGTCGGCGTCGACGGTAGGCGCCGACGCGAACGAGGCAACGACCTCTTCGCGGGGAACGAAGATCCGCCGGCGCAGCGGGATCAGGCGCGCCACGGGTGTGCCGTTGCGCGAGATGGTGAAGGACTCGCGCGTTCCACCCCCCGCATGATCGCGCCGGAGTCGTTGCCCAGCTCGCGTTGCGTGATCTCGCGCGGGAGCGGGTCCGTCATGAATGCCATGCCACCGAGCGCTACGCGCCGCTACACCGGCTGCGTGAACGTGCGGGAGCCGCGTCGCCGGAGTGTGCGGGCACGGACTACGTTGAACGAGATCCACTGTGCCCGATGGGAGTTGTGATGGACGGCGACGCACATATCGACACAACCGTGGCGCATCCGGCCAGACGGTACAACTATTGGCTCGGCGGCAAGGACAACTTCGCCGCCGACCGGGCCTCCGGCGACGAGCTGGAGGCGGTGTTCCCCGCGGTGCGCCTGGGCGCGATCACCAACCGGGCGTTCCTGCGACGCGCCACCCGATTCCTGGCCGCCGAGGCCGGCATCCGGCAGTTCCTGGACATCGGCACCGGCCTGCCCACCGCCGACAACACGCACGAGGTCGCGCAGGCGGTCGCGCCGGACAGCCGGATCGTCTACGTGGACAACGACCCCCTGGTGATGGTGCACGCCCGCGCGCTGCTCACCAGCAGCGCGCAGGGCCGCACCGCCTACATCGAGGCGGACCTGAACGACCCGGAGACGATCCTCGCCGATCCGCAACTGCGCGAGGTGCTCGACTTCGGCCAGCCGGTCGCGCTGATGCTCATCGCGGTGCTGCACTTCGTGCACGGCGACGGCGCCGCCCAGCCGCTGGTCCGCCGCCTGATCGACGAGCTGCCCGCGGGTAGCTTCCTGGCCGCCACCCACGCCACCTCGGATTTCGGCACCGCGGAGCAGCGGGAGCTCTACCGCCGCATGGTGGAGGAGCGCCGCTCGGACGTGTGGACACGCGGCCAGGACGAGTTCGCCGCGCTCTTCGACGGCCTGGAGCTGGTGGAGCCCGGGGTGGTGTCGGCGACCGAATGGCGACCCGACCCGGACGACCAGCCGATGGACCGCCGGCACGTCAACGTGTGGGCAGCCGTGGGTCGCAAGCCGTAGCGCCGGGCCGGAACAGCCGCCCGGGCTGCCGCCCCTTCGTACGCCTCGGCCCGGCCGGCCCGTTCCGGCACCTCAGCAGATCCGCGGGAGTTGCTCGCCGATCGGCATGGTCACCACGCGGGTGCCGCCGAGCGCCGTACGGGCGACCACCATGCCCGGATGGTCCGGCACGCAGGTGCCGATGCGGCGCGCCCCGGCGCCCAGCGGATGCGCCCGCATCGCGTCCAGCACCGCGTCGGCCGAGTCCGGCGGCACGAAGGCGAGCAGTTTCCCCTCGTTGGCCACCTGCAACGGGTCCAAGCCCAGCAGGCTGCAGGCGTCGGCCACCGCGGGCGGCACCGGCAGGTCCCGTTCTCCGAGCTCGACGCCGACGCCGGCCGCACGGGCGATCTCGTTCAGCGACGCCGCCACCCCACCGCGGGTGGGATCCCGCAGCACGTGCACGTCCGCGCCGGTGGCCAGCATCGCGGCGACCAGGCCGTGCAGCGGCGCGGTGTCGCTGGACACCCCGGTGCCGAACTCGACGCCCTCGCGGCAGCTCAGCACGGCCACGCCGTGCACTCCGAGGTCCCCGCTGACCAGCACGGCGTCACCGGCGGTGGCGCGCCGGGGCGCGATGTCCACGCCCGGGGCGAGCATCCCGACCCCGGCGGTGTTCACGTAGACGCCGTCGCCGCTGCGCCGGTCGACCACCTTGGTGTCCCCGGTGACCAGGCGCACCCCGGCCGCCGACGCGGCGGCGCCCATGGCCGCGGCGATCCGGCCGATGTCGGCCAGCGCGGTGCCCTCCTGGAGGATGAACGCCGCGGACAGGTACAGCGGCGTGGCGCCGGACATCGCCAGATCGTTGACCGTGCCGTTGACCGCCAGGTCACCGATCGATCCGCCGGGAAAGAACATCGGCCGCACCACGAACGAGTCGGTGGAGAACGCGAGGCGGACGCCGCCCGCCTCCACCACGGCGCAGTCGCCCAGCTCGCCGGCGCCGGCCGCGCCGTACCCGGGCAGGAACAGATGCTCCACCAGTTCGGCGGACATCGCGCCGCCGCCGCCGTGCCCCATCACGATCGCCGGGTGGTCCCGCAACGGCACCGGGCAGGTCCAGTTCTCGAAGTCCAGGCCGGCCGTCACGACGTGGCCACCAGGTCCAGGCGACGGTAGGCGTAGTACGCGGCGCAGGCCCCCTCGGCGGAGACCATCGTCGCGCCGAGCGGGGTGCGTGGCGTGCACTGCTTGCCGAAGGCCGCGCACTGGTTCGGTTTCCGCAGGCCCTGCAGCACCTCGCCGGCACGGCACAGCGGCGACTCGGCGGCGCGCACCCCGGTCACGTCGAAGCGGTGCTCGGCGTCGAACTCGCGGTACCGCGAGGACAGCCGCCATCCGCTGCCGGGGATGGTCCCGATGCCGCGCCACGTCCGGTCGGTCACCTCGAACACGTCCCGCAGCATCGCCATCGCGGCCGGGTTGCCCTCGTCGCGCACCGCCCGCGGGTAGGCGTTGGCAACCTCGTGCCGCCCCGCCTCCAACTGCACGACGGTCTGCCGGATGCCCTCCAGGATGTCCAGCGGCTCGAACCCGGTCACCACGATCGGCACGCGGTATCGTGCGGCAAGCGCCGGATATTCGCCCGTGCCCATCACGCTGCACACATGCCCGGCGGCCAGGAACGCCTGCACCCGGCAGCGCGGCGACTCCATGATCGCCGCGATCGCCGGGGGCACCAGGACGTGCGACACCAGCAGCGAGAAGTTGCCGATGCCCAGACGGCGGGCCTGATAGACGGTCATCGCGTTGGCCGGCGCGGTGGTCTCGAAACCGATGCCGAAGAACACCACCTGCCGGTCCGGGTTCTGCCGGGCGATGGTGAGCGCGTCCAGCGGCGAGTACACCACGCGCACGTCGCCACCGGCGCTCTTCACCCCGAACAGGTCCTGAGCGCTGCCCGGCACCCGCAGCATGTCACCGAACGAGCAGAAGATGACGTCCGGCCGCGCGGCGATGGCCAGCGCCTTGTCGATGGTCTCCAGTCCGGTGACGCAGACCGGGCAGCCGGGGCCGTGGATCATCTCGATCCCGTCGGGCAGGAGCTGGTCGATGCCGTGCCGGATGATGGAGTGGGTCTGGCCTCCGCAGACCTCCATCAGCGCCCAGGGCCGGGTGGTCGCCGCATGGATCTGGGCGAGCAGCTTGCCGGCCAGATCGGGGTCGCTGAACTCGTCGAGATATTTCACCGGTCCGCTCCCGCCTGCCCGGCCAGCCGGGTGAACCCGCCGCCGAACTCCTCGTCGAGAATGCCGATCCGCTCGAAGTGGGCGAGCGTCTCCCGAGCCGACGCCTCGTCCAGCCGTTGAATCGCGAAACCGACGTGTACGACGACGTACTCGCCGACGCCCACGTCCGGGACAAATTCCAGGCACACGTCCTTGCGTACGCCGCCGAAGTCGACCTCGGCCATCCGCGTACCGTCGACCTCCGCGACGCTCAGCACGCGTCCCGGCACCGCCAGGCACATCCGCGTCCTCCTTCCCCGGCCTGTCAGATTCTCCCCGGCCCGTCACGCGGAGCAGGCCCCCACCATCAGTTGACCCAGCGCGATGCCGCCGTCGTTGGGTGGCAGCAGCCGGGGCCGCAGCACGGTGAACCCGCGGTCCCGCAGCGCGCGCTGCGCCGCCTCGATCAGCAACGCGTTCTGGAACACCCCACCGCCGAGTGCCACCGTGCCCAGGCCGGTCTGTTCCCGGCACCGGTCGGCCAGGTCGGCGATCAGCACCGCCACCGCCGCGTGGAACCGGGCCGCCACCACCGGCGGCGGGACCCCGCGGCGGATGTCGGCGACCACCGCGCGCACCACCGGGGTGGGATCGGCGACCACCGGCGCCGCGCCGGGCGGCAGCGCGAACCGGTAGGGCGCGCCGGGCGCCGGCCAGGCCGCGCGGGCGGAACCCTCCAGCACCATCGCGGCCTCGGCCTCGTAGCCAGCGGTGTGGCGCACGCCCGACAGCGAGGACACCGCGTCGAACAGCCGGCCCATGCTGGACGTGGGCACGCAGCCCCAGCCGGACCCGAACTGGCGGTCCAGCAGCGCGCGCTCGGCCGGCGGGCAGGCCGCCACCGCGGGCAGGGCGGGATCCCAGGCGAGGCCCGCGGCCCGCAGATGCGCCAGCGCCATCCGGTACGGGCGCCGCACGCTCGCGTCGCCGCCGGCCAGCGGGACGTGCCCGAGGTGGGCGGCGCGCCGGTACGACCGGTAGCCGGCCACCAGCACTTCGCCGCCCCACACGGTCTGATCCGGCCCGTACCCGGTCCCGTCGAACGCCACCCCGATCACCCGCTCGTCGCGGCCCAGCCCGTGCTCGGCCATGACCGCCGCGATGTGGGCGTGGTGGTGCTGCACCCGCAGCACGGGGCGGCCGTCCGCGTGGCGTGCCGCCCACTGCCCGGACCGGTATTCCGGGTGCCGGTCGGCGACAAGCGTCCGGGGCCGCACGCCGGTGAGCAGTTGCAGGTGCGCCACGGCGCGGGTGAGCGCGTCCAGGGTGCTGAGGTCGTCCATGTCGCCCAGGTGCTGGCTGACCCAGGCGTACCGCCCGCCGGCCACGGCGCAGGTGTTCTTCAGGTCGGCGCCCACGGCCAGCATCGGCGGCACCTCGAACGGCAGCGCCAGTGGCAGCGGCGCGTACCCACGGGACCGTCGCACCGGCAGTTCCGCCCCGGCCACGTGGCGGCTCACCGAGTCGTCGCACGGCACCCGGATGACCCGGTCGTGCCGCAGCCAGGCGTCGGCCAGCGCGGCGAGCCGGGTGAGCGCCTCCGCATCGTCGGTCACCAGGGTTTCCCCGGCGACGTTCCCGGAGGTCATCACCAGCGCGTCCGGGCCGGGCGGGTCGCCGGGCAGGCCCAACAGCAACACGTGCAGCGGGGTGTACGGCAGCATCACGCCCAGATCCGGCGCGTCCGGCGCGACCTGCGGCGCGATCGTGCCACCGGCCCGCCGGGGCAGCAACACGATCGGGCGGCGGAACCCGGCGAGCAGTTCCGCGTCGCCGTCGCCGACGGTGGTCAGCGAACGCGCCGCGTCGAGGTCGGCGACCATGACCGCGAACGGCTTGTCGCCGCGGCGTTTGCGACGGCGCAGCAACGCCACCGCGGTGTCGTTGCGGGCGTCGCAGGCCAGGTGATATCCGCCCAGGCCCTTCACCGCGACGATGCGCCCGGCGGCCAGCATCGCGCGGGCGGACCGCACCGGGTCGCCGCGCACCGGCGTTCCGGCGGCGTCCACCAGCGACACCACGGGTCCGCAGTCCGGGCAGGCGATCGGCTGGGCGTGGAAGCGGCGATTCCGCGGGTCCTGGTATTCGGCGCGACAGGCCGCGCACATCGGGAACGCCGCCATGGTGGTCGCCGGCCGGTCGTACGGCAGACCGGTGATGATGGTGAAACGCGGCCCGCAGTTGGTGCAGCCGATGAACGGATGGCGGTAGCGGCGGTCCGCCGGGTCGCGCATCTCGCGCAAGCAGTCCGCGCAGACGGCGATGTCCGGTGCGGCCAGGGTGCGCGCGGCGCCACCGCCGTCGGAGGCGGCGATGGCGAACCCGGCTTGGCCGCGCACCGGCAGATCCGTCTCGTGCACGCCGGTCACCACGGCCAGCGGCGGAGCCTGCGCGCGCAGCCGCCGACCGTACTCGCGTACCGCCTCCGGATCGCCCTCCACCTCGGCCACCACACCACCGGCGGTGTTGGCCACCGAGCCGGCCAGCCCCAGCGCCTCCGCGGTGACGTACGCGAACGGGCGGAACCCAACGCCCTGCACCAGGCCGGACACGGTGAAGCGGCGGCGGACCCGGCTGCCGGACCTCCCCGGGTCCGGCCGGGCCCTCAGCTCCAGCCCGCGCATCGCCTGCCCGGCCTGGGACGCGTCAATGATCTCCACCGCGGCGACTCAGGGCGACGTTGATCCGGAGGACATGAGGGTGCCGACCAAGTGCTCTGCTCCCGCGGAAGGCATGGGTGACCCGCTTTCCGGGGCCTGACGGACCCCTGGCGGAGACGGGTCCGACCTCGGCCCGCGCGTGTGATCCAGCTAACGAGTAGACGCCCCGCGTGCACCGATGTCAATCCGTCTGACCTGGCCGGGCACGACCGGGACCTCCTCGCCGCCGGCGGCCCGCAGGGCCCGGCCGGGCCGCACCACCCGGCCCGGCCGGGGCACGGCGGCCAGCACCACGGCCAGCATTGCCGCGGCGACGGCCGCGTCCAGCCAGTAGTGGTTGCCGGTGCCCACCACCACGACCAGGGTCAGGACCGGATGCGCAAGGCAGATCCAGCGCAGTGGGCCCCGGGCCACCGTCGCCACCGCCACGGCCACCACGATCGCCCATCCGACGTGCAGCGAGGGCATCGCCGCGTACTGGTTGGCGAGCACGTCGGTGTCCGGCGGGCCATAGACCGACGGGCCGAACCGTCCGGCCACGTCGACCATGCCGGTCGCCGGGGTGAGCCGGGGCGGTGCCAGCGGCAGCAGCGCGTGCGCCGCCATCGCCGCCGCGGTCAGCCAGGCCAGCACCCGCCGGATCCACACGTAGTGCCGCGGATGGCGCAGGTACAGCCACAGCAGACCGGCCACCGTCGCCGGGAAGTGCACGTACGCGTAATAGCCGTTCGCCAGGTGGGCGAGCCAGTGATGGGCCAGCAGCGGTCGTTGCAGCAGCGTCTCGGCGGGCAGGTGCAGCAGCCGCTCCAGATGCCAGACCGACACTCCGTTGCCGAGGGCCACATCCGCGTGCCCGGCGACCGCCATCCGGCCCAGCTTGTAGGCCACGAAGAGGGCGGCGACCAGCGCCAGCTCGCGCGCCGCGCGCCGCCACGGGCCGGGCGCCGGCACGCCAGGCCCGTGGGGCGTGATCAGCGCCGTGCCGCGGTGCGGTCGCCGGGAGCGTCCACCGCGACCTGGTCGATCGGCGGGGCGCCGTCGATCGCGTCGGCCGCCACGGCCGCCGCCTTGGTGCTGTCCGGCAGGTCGATGCTGGATCGCAGCATCACCGGCTTGAGCAGCAGCGCCGCGATGATGCCGACCACCGCGATGCCGGCCGACACGAGGAAGATGTGACCGGTGGCGTCGCCGTACGCGGCGCGGATGATGTCCTGGATGGCCGGCGGCAGCGCGGCCAGGTTGAGGTTGCTGTTGCCGGAGCTGCCGGAGGTGGGCACCCCCGCGGCGGCCAGGTCGTGGGTGATCTGCTCGGTGACCCGGCGGGCGAGCACCGCGCCGAGCACGGACACGCCGATGGTGCCGCCGAGCGAGCGGAAGAAGGCGACCGACGAGCTGGCCGCGCCGATGTCCCGCAGCGCGACCGTGTTCTGCACGGCGAGCACGAGGTTCTGCATGGTCATGCCGACGCCCACGCCGACGCCGAACATCCCGGTGCCGACGAACCACAACGGCGTCTCGTGGTCGATGGTGCCGAGCACGGCGAAGCCGGCGACGAGCACGATCGAGCCGCCCACGATGAACGGCTTGATGTGCCCGGTGCGGGTGATGAGCCGCCCGGCGATGATCGAGGACAGCAGCACGCCGGCCATCATCGGGATGGTCAGCAGGCCCGCCTCGGTGGGGCTGTAGCCGCGGCCGATCTGGAAGTACTGGCCGAGGAAGACGGCGCCGCCGAACATCGCCATGCCCACCGCGAGGCTGCCCAGGATGGCCAGCGCGGTGGTGCGTTCCCGGACGATCTTCAGCGGCACGATCGGCTCGGCCGCCCGCGACTCGACCCAGGTAGCCAGGGCCAGCAGCACCAGGGCGCCGCCTACCATCACGGCCGTCTGCCAGGAGAGCCAGGCGAACGAGCCGTCCACGAACGAGATCCAGATGAGCAGGACGCTGACGCCCGCGGCGATCAGCGAGGCGCCCCAGTAGTCGATCTTCACGTTGTCACGACGGAGGGTCGGCAGGTGCAGCGTCGCCTGCAGCAGGAGCAGCGCGACCACCGCGACCGGCACGCCGACGAAGAAGCACCAGCGCCAGCCCAGCCACGACGTGTCCACGATCAGGCCGCCCAGCAGCGGGCCGCCGACCGTGGCCAGCGCCATCACGCCGCCCAGGTACCCGTTGTAGCGGCCGCGCTCACGCGGCGGGATCATCGCCGCGATGGCGACCTGGACCAGGGCCTGCAGCCCACCGACGCCGACGCCCTGGAAGGCGCGGGCGGCGATCAACTGACCGGCGCTCTGCGAGAAACCGCCGACCACCGAGCCGACGACGAAGACCACGATGGAGATCTGAATCAGCAACTTCTTGTTGAACAGGTCGGCGAGCTTGCCCCAGATCGGCGTGGTGGCGGTGGCGGTGAGCAGGGTCGCCGTCACCACCCAGGTGTACTGGGTCTGTGAGCCGTTCAGCGCGCCGATGATCCGCGGCAGCGCGATCGAGACGACGGTGCTGCTCAGCAGGGCGACGAAGAGCACCAGCAGCAGTCCGCTGAGCGCCTCCAGCGTCTGCCGGTGTGTCATCGGCGCCGGCTGGTCCGTCGTCGTGGTGGGTGCGCTCATCGCGCGGCCTCCAGGTGTCAGGTGTTGGGCAGCTACCAGCATCGGCAAAACTTGCGCACTTAGCAAGTTTTCTCATTGAGAACTGGATCACGGCGGCATATCCTCAGATCCGTGGGTGATCATCCCGGGCTCCGGGAGCGCAAGAAGGCCGCGACGCGTCTCGCGCTGCACGAGGCCGCGCTCCGGCTGGCCGTGGAGCACGGGCCGGACCGCGTGACCGTCGACGCGATCGCGGACGCGGCGAGCGTGTCCCGGCGGACCTTCTCGAACTACTTCTCCAGCAAGGAGGAGGCCCTCTTCCACGGCGACACCGAGCGGATGCGGCGCATGCTCACGCTGATCGAGGACCTGCCCGGCGACGAGCCGGTGTGGTCCGCGCTCAGCCGCGCCGCCGAGCATCTCGCCGCGGACGTGTTCGGCGAGCCGGACGCGCACTGGCTGGCCCAGCGGCGCCGATTGCGGTCCTGTCCCGGCCTGGTCACGCATCAGATCGCGGCATACTCGGCGATCGAACGCGAACTAGCCGCCGAGCTGGCCCGCCGCTCGCCCGGCCCGCGAGCCGTCCTGCACTCGCGGGTGCTCGCGGCCACCTTCCTCACCACACTGCGGGTGGCCGTGCAGCATTGGATCGAGCAGCCGGACCGGCCGCTGGTCACCGTCGTCCGGGAGGCCCTGGATCGGGCCCGCCCCGCGGTCGAGCCGGACCAGCCCGGGTCAGGCGGGTGACGCCCGCACGGCGCTGGAGGACACCGATGCCAGCCCGGCACGGGCGGGCAGCCATACCGTCGTCACCCCGAGCGTCTCGTTCATCGCGGCCAGCTCGTACTCAAACCGCGCGTCGGACGCGGTGCGCACGACCGGCGATGTCGAGATGCCCGGCGGTGAACGGGTCGAAGGTGCCGGGATAGACCGCGCGGGTCATGGCTGCGCCTACGCCGCGTGGCCGCTCTGGGCCGGCGGGGAACTCTGCGCCGCGTGGGCGATGGCCCCGCGCAGCGCCGACAGCGGAACCGTGCGCTCGTCGGTCATCTCGGTCAGGCCCAGTTCGATCCATTCCCGCACGAGCTGAGAGAACGGCACCCCGGCCTGGTCTGCCGCGGCGCGCACCCGCCGGGCGACGCCGGCCGGGACACGCACGCCCAGCGGCACCAGCGGCTCGGCCTCCGGCACCGGCGGAAGCTCGGCCGGAGTGGTCTCGTCGTACCTCACCTCACCGCGCGCGAACGCCGCCGCGGCGGCCACGACCTGGGCCGGGGTGACCCCCCGTTCGCCGTGCCGTCTGGCCATCACTCCGCCTCCCATGCCTCAAACCGGGCCAGCTCCCGGGGCGTCATCTCGCGCGCGCCGATGATCTGCTGATCCATGCCGCCGAGCAGGCGCACCGCGACGATCAGCGGCCGACCCGCCTGGGTCCGGCCGGAGATCGTCAGGAACCGCACGCCGGCGCTCTCCGCGACCAGCGGCATCCGGCGTGCCGCGGACAGCGCCTGAAGGACCTCATACGGCTCGACCCCACGCAACGCCGCCACGGCCTCGGCGAGCCATTCGTACCCCACACGCATCAGCGTAGAACGATTGTCAGACGCGGTCCATCGCTGCAGATGCGTTGGTCGTGAACGCGCGGGCTGGACCGCGAGCACGACCAGCCCGTCTACCCGGCGGTGCCAGAGGCGCCGATCGCGTCCAGCTCGGCCACCGCGTCGTCGGGCAGCTCCAGCCCCGCCCCGGCCACGTTCTCCCGCAGGTGCGCCACCGAGGACGTACCGGGAATCAGCAGCAGGTTGGGCGAACGCCGCAGCAGCCACGCGAGGGCGACCGACATCGGGGTCGCGCCGAGCCGCTTCGCCACCGTCTCCAGCTCCTGCGACTGCAGCGCGGAGAATCCGCCCAGCGGGAAGTACGGCACGAAGGCGATACCTTGCCGCGCGGTGCTGTCCACCATCTCGTCGTCCTGGCGGCGGGCGATGTTGTAGAGGTTCTGCACGCAGACGACCGGCGCGATGCTCTGCGCCTCGGCGAGCTGCTCGGCGTTCACCGTGCTGACACCCAGGTGCCGGATCAGGCCCTGCTGCTGGAGCTCGGCGAGCGCGGTGAACTGCTCGGCGATCGACCCCGGCTCGGGCTTGTCGAAACCGCCCATCCGCAGATTGACCACGTCCAGCGCGTCCAGCCCGAGGTTGCGCAGGTTGTCGTGCACCTGATCGCGCAGCTCGGCGGGGGTGCGCGCGGACGGCCAGCCGCCGTCGTCGTCCCGGCGCGCGCCGACCTTCGTCACGATGTGCAGGTCATCCGGGTACGGCGCGAGGGCTTCGCGGATGATCTCATTGGTGACATGCGGACCGTAGTAGTCCGACGTGTCGATGTGCCGGATGCCGAGCTCGACGGCCGCACGCAGCACGGCGATCGCGGCGTCCCGATCCTTCGGCGGCCCGAAGACGTGCGGGCCGGCGAGTTGCATCGCGCCATATCCGACGCGGGTGAACTCCAGGTCGGCGACGCGGAACACGCCACCGGGCAGGTCTGCGGATGCCATGGTTCCTTCCCGTCCACGGCAGCGCACCGCGGACTCGTCCACTCTGCCGCGTGACCGGGGCACCTGGCAGGACCATCCGATCCTGGGTCCACCAGACCCGGCCTCGCCGCGCCCGCTCACCCGTGCCACGGTGATCCGGCACGCACTGCCGTAGTCGTCTTCCCGGCCGTCGCGGACGGCTGTCACCACACGGCACACCCGCCCCAGCCGTCACGAACGCCCGTCACCACCGACTCAGCCGTAGCCGGTGGCTCTCACACCGGCCGTGTGACATCCGTAGCTGACGGCCGAACGCGCGATGACAGCCACCAGCGACGGCCGGCCCGCACCTGGCTACGGACCCGCGACGCCCCACCACGCCACACCCCACCACCACGCCGCACCCCGCCACGCTGCACACCGCCCCGTCACGTCAGGTCACGCCCCGCCGCGCCCCTTCACGTCACGCCGCGCGACGCCGCGCCCCACCACGCCGCGCCCCGCCGCTTCACGTCACGCCATGCCCCGCCCCGCCGCTTCACGCCGCTTCACGTCACGCCGCGCGACGCCGCGCGACGCCACGCCCCGCCACGCCACGCCACGCCACGCCACGCCGATCTTGGAGTTTCCGGTCAGACATAAAACCCATAAGCCCATTAGTCCGGCCCCTCAAGTACAAGATCGGCCGCCTAGCGCGGCACACGCGGGGCGATCATGGAGTTTGTGGGCGGGCATACGGGGCTTATCTGTTCTTAACGGGCACAGAAAGTACAAGATCGACGCGCACCCACGGGGGCGGGCGCGGGCGGGCGCGGGCGGGCGCGGCGGGCGGGCGGGACGGGCTGGGACGGGCTGGGACGGGAGGGGCGGGGCGTGTGGGGTGGCGGAGGGGCGGGCTGGGTGGTGTCTGGTGATGTGCCTACACCTGGGGCGGGACGCTGGGATGGCACGATTCGTCATGGTTAGCTCGGTTCCGTGAATGCCAGACCAGGATCGGGCCACGGCCTCACCCCGCCGCACGAACCACGGGCTCGCTCGGGCGCCGCCCGGCAACGCGTCGTCATTGTGGGCGGTGGCATCGCCGGTGTCAGCCTCGCCTGGCTGCTCGACGGCGTGCACGATGTCACGTTGCTCGAATCCGACGCCGAGCTGGGCGGGCACGCCCGCAGCATCGACGTCACCCTGCCCGGCGGACGGCGTGTGGTCGTCGACGCCGGCGCGCAGTATTTCGGGCCGAAGAGCCATCCGACGTACTGGAGACTGGTCCGCTCGGTGCTGGGGGTGCCCACCGTCGCCGCGCCGATGAATCTGACCGTCTCGGCGTACCAGACCCAGGCCGCCCTGCTGGTCTCCCCGGATGTCCGCCGCACGGCGCCGCTGCTGCGTCCGCGGTTCTGGCCCGCGCTGGCCTCGCTGGCCGCGTTCACCGCCGGTGGCAAGGCGCTGGAGCGCGACGGCGACTGGTCGCTCACCGCCGAGGAGTTCGTCGGCCGTCTGCCGATCCCCCGGTCGGTCCGCGACGGTGTGCTGTTCCCGTTGTGCGGCGCGATGTTCGGCTTCTCGGTGCCGCAAGTCAAGCAGATGTCGGCACGCTCGGTGGTCGCGTTCGTGATCCGCGGGCTCGGCGACGGCCTTCTCGCGCCGTACGACTATCACAACGCGACGAATGGTCTGCGCGCGGTGGTGGAGGCGTTGTCGGCCGGGCTGACCACGGTCACCTCGCACGTCGGCGCGGGCGCCACCGGGCTGCGCCGGTCCGGCGGCGTCTACCGGGTGACCGATGCGCGCGGCCGGGTGCACGAGGCGGACCATGTGGTGCTCGCCGCACCGCCGTACGCCGCCGGACCGCTGGCCGGGCAACTCGCCGGGGCGGGCGTGGCGGCGCAGGCATGCGCCCGCTTCCCGTACCTCCCGGCGCGGCTGGCCGTCCACCATGACCCGGCGTACATGCCGGCGCGCCGCCGTGCGTGGTCCGGCTTCAACGTGCTCACCGACGGCGACTTCTGCGAGCCGTCGATGTGGTACGGCGGATTCCGCGACTTCGGGATCTTCAAGAGCTGGATCTCGCACCGGCGGGAACCGCCCCGCGACACGGTGGCCACGTTCGACTACCGCCACGCGCACGAGACCCCGGAATACCATCGGGCGCAGACCGCGCTCGCCGGGGTGCAGGGCACCGGCAATCTGTGGTTCGCCGGCAGCCATCTGACCGACGTGTGCAGCCAGGAGAGCGCGCTGCTCTCGGCCGTACGGGTGGCCGAGCGCCTGGCACCCGACGCGGAACACCTCCGCCGACTGTCTCCTCCGGTTGCGTGAGCAGACCGGCCGATCTGCCGCTTGCACCCGGGAGCGCGGTGGCATAGAACGTGACAATGACTCGGCCGGACCACGATCCCGCTGCCGCGCTGCAGCCCGACGTGCCGCACGCAGCCCGCATGTGGAACTACTGGATGGGCGGGAAGGACAACTTCGCCGCCGACCGGGCCGCCGGTGACGCGGTCGCCCAGGTCTATCCGGAGATCGTGGACATGGCACGGCAGTCGCGGCGGTTCCTCATCCGGGTGGTGCGTCACCTGGCCGCCGAGGCGGGCATCCGGCAGTTCCTCGACGTCGGCACCGGCCTGCCGACCATGCAGAACACGCACGAGGTCGCGCAGACCGTCGCCCCGCGGTCCCGGATCGTCTACGTCGACAACGATCCGATGGTGCTGGTGCACGCCCGTTCGCTGCTGGTCGGCACCACCGAGCAGGGCTCGACGACCTATGTGCACGCCGACTACCACGACCCGGAGAAGATCCTCGCCGAGGCGGCGGAGTCGCTCGACTTCGACCAGCCGATCGCCGCGATGTTCATGGGCGTGATGGGATACGAACCCGACCTGGCCGAGGTCCGCGCCATCGTGGACCGGACCATGGCACCGCTCGCGCCGGGCAGCCACCTGGTGCTGTGGGACGGCACGGACACCCAGCCGGCGGTCGTCGAGGGCGCGGAGAAGCTCACCCAGAGCGGCGGGGTGCCCTACATCCTGCGCAGCCCGGACCTGCTGGAAAGCTGCTTCCGGGGACTGACCCTGGTGGATCCGGGCCTGGTGCCGATCACCCGCTGGCGGCCGGATGACGACGACACCGCATACATCGACGCGTACGGGGCGGTGGCCCGCAAGGCGTGAGAAGGGCCTACCGCCGTCCCTCCCCCGCGGTGAGGGCCAGATCCGCCTGCCCGGTCCGGTGCATCCGCTGCCACCGCTGCTGGTCACCGAGGAGCGCGGCGACCGTCGCCTGCACCACCACCAGGTACATGAGCTGGCGATAGACGACCTGCTGCAACGGCAGGGTCCACAGCGGCGTGGCCCGTTCGCCGTCCAGGCGCAGCGCGTACGCGGCGGTGGCCGCCTGCAACAACTGGAAACCCGCCCAGGTCGCGAGCACCTGCGGCCACGGCAGGAAGATCAGGCCGTACACGGCGGCCACATCGACCGCGGGCGCGGTCAGCGGGAGCAAGACCTGGAACACCAGCAGGTACGTCAGTCCGCTGCGGCCGAGACGACCGCCGGCGCCGCGCTCGACCAGGCTGCCCCGGTGCTTCCACATCGCCTGCATGGTGCCGTAACACCACCGGTACCGCTGCCGCCACAACTGGGCGACGGTCGTAGGCGCCTCGGTCCAGGCGATCGCGGCAGGCTCGTACACCACCCGCCACCCCGCCCGGATCACCGCCATGGTCAGGTCGGTGTCCTCGGCCAGCGTCGCGGTGGGCACGCCGCCCACCTCGGCCAGGGCCGCGCGCCGGAAAGCGCCGATCGCCCCCGGCACCGTCGGCATGCACCGCGCCAGGTCGAACATCCGGCGATCCAGGTTGAACCCGATCACGTATTCCAGGTGTTGCCATCGGCCGAGCAGGCCACCCCGGTTGGCGACCTTGGTGTTTCCGGAGATCGCACCCACCGACACGTCGGCGAAGGGCTGCACCAGCCGGTCGATGGCGTCGGGCTCGAACACCGTGTCGCCGTCGACCAGGACGAGCAGGTCGCCGCGCGCCGCGGCGATGCCGGTGTTGAGCGCCGTGGGCTTGCCGGCGTTGCGCTGCCGGATCACCCGTACGCCCGGCAGGGCCATCCGTTCCACGATGCCGGCGGTGTCGTCGCTCGACCCGTCGTCGACCACCACGACCTCCACCGCCGGATAGGTGCCGGCGGTCAGCGAGCGCACCGTGCTGGCGATGTTCGCGGCTTCGTTGTACGCCGGCACGATCACCGACACCAGTCCGAAGTAGCCGCGGCGTCCCCGATCCCGACGGACGCGCCGCACGTGCCGCCGCGAGTAGCGCACCTGCAGCACCAGCCGTGCCACCCCGAGGAGCACCGCCACGGCCAGCAGCACCGACATCGCCGCGGCCGCGGCCGAGCCGAGGTGTTGCAGCGCGACGAGCGTGTGCCCGCGCGCCAGCAGGCTCGGCGGGGCGGCCGACGGCGACGGCAGCTCCAGCGCCTGCGACACGGTCGTGAACCGGCGGTCCGGCTGCTCGGTGAGCAACCGGTCGACCGCCGCCACGGTCTGCGAACGGTCGCCGCCGCTGTCGTGCATCATCACCACCGCGCCCGCGTCACCGGCCGGCGTCGCCGCGCGTACCAGGGCGGCGGTGCCGGGCCGCCGCCAGTCCTTGGTGTCCAGGTCGGTGAGGACAGTGAGATAGCCCTGGGCGCCCGCTCGCCGCATGACCCGTTCCTGCGCCGCGCTCACCGAGTCGACGGTGGACGAGTACGGCAGGCGCAGCAGCCGGGTGCGGGTCCCGGTGGCCGCGGCGATCACCGCCTGGGTGGCGGCCAGGTCGGCGCGCTGGTGCCAGCCGGCCATCGCCGAGAGGTCATCGTGGGCGTACCCGTGCACGCCGATCTCGTGTCCTTCGGCGATCATCCGGCGCACCAGGTCGGGATGCTCGGCCACCTGAGCGCCGACGACGAAGAACGTGGCGTGGGCACGATGCCGGGCGAGCACGTCGAGCAGGCGCGGGGTCCAGCGCGGATCGGGGCCGTCGTCGAAGGTCAGCGCGAGCGTGCCGGGCGGCAGCCGCAGCGCCTCCGCTGCCCGGCCGGGCGCGAGCTGCTGGACCGGCCCGCCGGCCAGCACCTCGGGTGAGGCCGCCGTGCCGGCGCCGGGAGCGCGGGGCGCCTCGGCGCTCTCCGCGCCGATGTGGCGCACATAGCCGTTGGCGCACAGCGCCATCAGCAACAACGCCGAGGCCACCCCGAGCAGCCACCAGTGGGTGCGGGGCCGCCGGGCAGCACGCGCCGTCACCGGGCCTCCAGGTCGGGGCACGCCACGGACCGGGCGTCCACGGCCACGCTCGGGAGCGGCAGGTCGCAGCCGTCGCCCACCCCTCGGAGCTTCACGGCGCCGCGCGCAGCCGGGGTGCGCATGCCGGATCGCGCCGACGGCGATCGGGTGTCCGGGCTGGCCGGCACCGTGGGCGACCCCGAGCAGCAGCCATCCGACCGCGCCGGGGACGGCGACCGGGACCGCGACGGCGTCGGCGCAGAGGAGGAGGCCGCCATGGGCGACGATCGGGCGCTCGGCAACGCGAACGCCGAGGTGCCCGCGGGCCGGGGCGCCGCGGGCCGGGGTGCCCCGGGCCGGGGCGCCGCGGGCCGGGGCGCCGCGGGCCGGGTGCGCGAAGTCGGTGGCGTGGTGGCCGCCGGGGGACTCCCGCCGGCTTCGATCGTCACGGACGGGGCACGCCGCATCGACGCGCCGGTCTGGCCGGCCGACGGGCGCGGCACGGCGGAATCCGCATCCTCGCGGGCGGCTACGGGCGCCCGCGCCGGGTCGTCACCGGCGTCGGTGGCCTGCTGATCGGGCAGGGTGAATCCGGGCAGCGCGCCGTCGTGGGTCAAGCCGGCCAGCACCGCCAGCATCGCCGCCAGCATGGCGGCGAGGCCGGCCCGCCCGGCGGGCACCAGCACCCGGCGACGCCGACCGTTGCGGTCCACGAACACCGGACGATCACCGGACGAGCCGTCGTGGCCTGGCTGCACGGCCGTCGAACCTCCGCATGTCTCGGTCGGGTGCGTCTGCTTCTGCTACAACGACCGGCACGGCGAGAGGTCGTGTCCGCCCGGCACCGTGCCGGATCCGGTTCCCCCGACCGGCGCAAGGGTTTTCCCCATTACGGCGACGTACGTCGATGTTTAGCGTCTGCACTCAAGTGAACCCGCCGACCCGGCGGGAAAGGAGTGCCCGCGTGAAACGTCGAACCCCCCTGATCGTTGCGCTGGCGGCCGGTACCGCGGCCGCGTCAGCCATGGTCGCGGTGGCCGGACCGGCCACCGCCCAACCCGTCGACCCGGCGAGCGCCGCCAAGCTGGCCGCCGAGAAGGCCGCGGCCCTGGTCGCCAGCCGCCCCGCCATCCTGCAGGCGAGCTCGGACGAAACCTTCCAGCAGAGCAAGGTGTTCGCCTCGCACGGCCTGAACTACGTCTCGTACGAGCGCAAGTACCGGGGGCTGCCGGTGACCGGCGGCGACTTTGTGATCGTGACCGACAACGCAGGCCAGGCCAAGTACACCTCAGTCGCGCAGTCCCACCCGATCGGTGCGCTGTCCACCACGCCGAAGCTGACGTCGGCAGCCGCCGCGAAGATCGCCAAGGGGCAGCTCACATCGGTGACGAACGTGGAGGGCACGCAGCTCGTCGTGGTCGCCGACGACGCCGCGGCCGCCAAGCTGGCCTGGGAGTCGACCGTCAACGGCGTCGGCGCGGACGGGATCAGCCGGCTCACCGTGGACGTCGACGCGCTCACCGGGACGGTGCTGCGCACCAACGAGCACGTCATCGACGCGACCGGCTCGGGTACCGGCTGGATCAACGGCTCGGTGTCCCTGGACACCACGCAGTCCGGCTCCAGCTACCTCATGCAGGACTCCGCACACAGCACCGTGCGCTGCCAGGACGCGTCCACCCGCTCGACGTTCAGCGGGTCGGACAACGTCTGGGGCAACGGCAACGGCACCAACAAGGAGACCGGCTGCGTCGACGCGCTCTACGTGGCGGAGAAGCAGTTCGCCATGCTGTCGAGCTGGCTCGGCCGCAACGGTCAGAACGGCAGCGGCGGCGCCTGGCCGATCCGGGTCGGCCTGAACGACCAGAACGCGTACTACGACGGCACCCAGGTGCAGATCGGCAAGAACACCGCGGGGCAGTGGATCTCCTCGGCGGACGTGGTCGGCCACGAGCTGGGTCACGGCGTCGACGACAACACCCCCGGCGGCATCTCCCGCTCCGGCACCCAGGAATTCGTGGCCGACACCTTCGGCGCGGCCACCGAGTGGTACATCAACAACCCGAACGACCCGCCGGACTACCAGGTCGGCGAGGAAGTCAACCTGGTCGGCAGCGGGCCCATCCGGTACATGTACAACCCCTCGCTCGCCGGTGACAGCAACTGCTACTCCAGCAGCACTCCGAGCCAGGAGGTGCACGCCGCGGCCGGTCCCGGCAACCACTGGTTCTACCTGCTCGCCCAGGGCACCAGCGGCGGTGGCAGCGGTCAGCCGTCCAGCACGGCCTGCAACGGCAGCTCGGTGACCGGTCTGGGCATCCAGAAGGCGATCACCATCATGTACAACGCGATGCTGATGAAGACCTCCAGCTCGTCGTACCTGAAGTACCGCACCTGGACGCTCACCGCGGCGAAGAACCTGTACCCGAACGGCTGCACCGAGTTCAACACGGTGAAGGCGGCCTGGGACGCGGTCAGCGTACCGGCCCAGTCGGGCGACCCGACCTGCTCCGGCGGCGGCACCACTCCCCCGACCACCCCGCCCACCACGCCGCCCTCCGGTGGTAGCTGCACCGGCACCAACGGCACCGACGTCTCCATCCCGGACGCCGGCTCGGCGGTGTACAGCAACATCACCATCAGCGGATGCGGCCGCAGCCCGTCGACCTCCTCGCAGGTCGAGGTGCACATCGTGCACACCTACCGGGGTGACCTGCGGATCGACCTGGTAGCGCCGGACGGGTCAACGTACAACCTGAAGACGAACTCGGGTTCCGACAGCGCGGACAACGTGGACAGCACCTACACCGGCAACCTGGCGGGTGAAACGGCCAACGGCACCTGGCGGCTGAAGGTGCAGGACATGTACTCGCGGGACACCGGCTACATCGATAGCTGGACCCTCACCCTGTAAGAGCAGACCGTCAGGCACCCCCGGCGGTCGAGGCGGGCCGGCACCCCACTGCGGGTGCCGGCTCGTCGTCGTTGCGGCGCGGCCACCCTGACCAGACCTCCGGGTCGTCTCGGGGACGAACCGCATTGCCCCGGTCGCCCTCCCCGCGCAACGCTGAGCGCATGACCAACGTCATGCCTCTCGCCGTACGCCGGTACGCCCGCGCCACGTACGGCCCCGCGATGGTTCGCCGGCTCGGTGCCGCGGCGATCGCCGTACCGCTCGCCCTGCGCGCGGTGGCGTCCCGCCGCTTCGCCGGCGGCATCCTCGCCCTGCCGGTCGCGGCGGCGGCCACCGGCCTCACCGCCGCGCTCGGCTGGCTGTTGCTGATCAACCTGGCCTTCCCGTTCCGGCCCTACCTCGGGCTCGGCGACACTCCGGCGGGAGGTTTCTGGGCGAGCACGTACCACGGCTCGTGGGGCGGCCCGACGCTCGCGGGCGCCTGGTCGGTGCACGGCCTGGGCACCCTACTCCTGGTGGCGCCGCCGCTGGCATGGGCGGTGCGCGGTCTGATGCACGTGCAGGACCAGCTCACCGGCGTACGGACGACGACTCCCGTCTCGTCGGCGCCACCCGTGGCGCCGCCGGCCGTCACACCACGGGCCATGGCACCGGCCTCCTTGGCCCAGCCGACCGGGGCGCCGGCCGCTCCGCGGCCGGTCCCGGTGCCGACCGTCCCGGGCGGCGGCTTGTCCGACCGGGCGCAGCGGGTCGCGGTGGTCGGCGCGGCGCTGCTCACGTCCTATCTCGTGGCATCGCTCGCGCACGTGGCCGGCATCGGCGACAACGTGCTCTGGCTACCGCACAACATGCGCGACGCCGTAGCCCTGGTGGTGGTGCTGGCGCCGCTGGCCGTGGCGGCGCCGGCCGTCGGACCGGGACGGTCCCGAACACGCCACTGACATCGGCGACCAGACCGGCTCAGTGCATCGCCACCGGTGCGGTCGGGACCTCTCCGCCGCCGCCCCGGGTGTCCTCAAGCAGGTGCGACTCCTCGCGGCGCCGCGGCAGGAACAGCGCCGGCACCAGCACCACCACCATCAACACGAAACCCACCGTGAACGTGGTGCCGAACGAATCCGCCACGAACTGCAGGCCCCGCTGCAGCGCGCCCGGTTCGACCGGGAGTTGCTGCGTCACCGCCGGGTTCTGCTGCGCCGCAATGGCCAGCCCCGCCTCGGTGATCGGTTCGCCGCTCTGCGGGTTCACCGCGCCCGGGATCACCGGCGAGTCGTTCAGGGCGCTGGTGAGGATCACCGACATGGTCGCCGAGCCGATCGAGCCGGCGATCTGTTGCAGGATGTTCAGCAGCGTGGAGCCGCGTGCCACCTCATGGTGGGTCAGCGTCTTCAGCGCGGACGTCATGACCGGCATCATCGTGCCGCCCATGCCCAGGCCCATCACGAACAACGAGCCGCACAACAGCACGTACGAGGTGTCGGTGCCGACCTGGGTGAAGGTGAAGAAGCCCGTCGCGACCAGCAGGAGCGCGAACGGCACGGTGCGCCCGACGGGCATCCGGTCGGCCAGCATCCCGGCCACCGGCATGGTCACCATCGCCCCGAGGCCCTGCGGCGCCATGAGCAGCCCGGCGTGCAGCGTCGACTCTCCCCGGACTTGCAGGAAGTAGCTCGGGAACAGCAGGCCGGCACCCATGAACGCGACGAAGAAGACCACCAGCGTCACGGCTGACACGGTGAGGTTGCGGTTGCGCAGCAGACGCAGGTCGAGCAGCGGATGTTTCGGCTTGAACGAGTAGAGCACGAAACCGATCACCAGCAGGCCGCCGGCCAGCGCCGGAAGCCACACCTTGATGTCGGTGACCGTGCCGGCCTCGGGCAGCGACGAGACACCGTACAGGAACGAGGCGAGACCCGGCGACAACATGAGCATGCCCAGGAAGTCGAAGGACTCGGACGGTTCCGGCGCGTCCTTGGGCAGCGCCCACGCCGCGTAGCCCAGGGCGATGGCGCCGACCGGCAGGTTGATCAGGAAGATCCAGTGCCAGCTCGCCGCCTCGATCAGCCAGCCGCCCAGGATGGGCCCGCCGATCGGGCCGAGCAGCATCGGGATGCCGAGCACGGCCATCAGCCGGCCGATGCGCTGCGGGCCGGCCGCGCGCGTCATGATCGTCATGCCGAGCGGCATCAGCATGCCGCCGCCGAGCCCTTGCAGCACCCGGTAGCCGATGAGCTGGCCGATCGAGTCCGCGGTGGCGCACAGGCCGGACCCGGCGGTGAACAGCAGCACGGCGGCCATGTAGAGGCGTTTGGTGCCGAACCGGTCGGCGGCCCAGCCGGTCAGCGGGATCACGGTGGCCAGCGCCAGCGTGTAGCCGGTCATGGTCCAGGCGACTCGGGCGTACGTCGCGCCGAATTCGGACTGGAAGGTGGGCAGCGCCACGCTGACCACCGTCACGTCGAGAATCGACATGATCGCGCCGAGGACGATAACGCCGGCGATCTTCAGGACGGCGGCGTCCAGCTTCTCCGGTGCCGGCGCGGCGGCGGGGCTACTCACGGTGATGCTCCTGGTGGCTGATGTCGGTGACCGCGGACGGACCGGTCGGCCATGCACCGTGTCGCCCGCGCCGACCGGCGGTGAATGTCGCCGGCGGTGCGGATTCCCCGTGGTGGACCGCGGTGGCGTCACCATATCGAGATCCGCGGCCGGATGCGCCTCGTTTAGGTGTGACGCTCGTCCACCCGCGCCCGGCTACGCCGCCGTTCAGTCGCCGGCGGTCAGATTCGGCGGTCCGGACACCGCCAGGCGCTGGATCAGCGCCAGCAGCCGACCGCTGTCCAGCAGCCCCTCATCGGCGTTCATCCGGTCCATCACCTCGTCCAGCAGGGCGAACGTGACCTCGGACCGGTCCGTTTCGGTGTTGTCCCGGCCGCGTCCCGCATAGTCGGACAGCGCCCGTTCCAGCGCGGTCTGCCGGGCCGGGTCCGGCATGCGTGACTTGTAGTAGCGGCGCTGAGCCTTCAGCGGCGGGTTGTGCATCTCCTGCACGAAGTCGAAGCTGTCCGCCCGGGTGGCCCGCGAATCCAGGTCCTCGCGGCGCTCATTCGGGGCGACGACGACCAGCACCCATTTGTTCGCCCGGAGCTGGTGCAGCCGGCCGAGCAGGCCGCTGCTGAGGCTGCGGCCGGTGAGCGAGGCCCGCCCGTACGGCCGTCGCAGCACGTCCTCGCACTGCGCGACGAGCACCACCACGCGGCGCAGGCGCATCAGGTCGTTGAAGATCTCGTCGAGGGTGCGGTCGGCGAAGTCACGGTTCGCGTGCTGCACGAAGTCCGTCGGGGTGAGGGTGAGGATCGGCCAGTCCAGGGTGCGCGCCACCAGCTCGACCAGGCTGGTCTTGCGGGTACCCGGCGGTCCGGGCAGCAGCAGCGAGGTGGGGCCGGGGCGCAGCACCGGGCTCGTCGTGATCGGTTCGACGAAATGCCGGTGGATGCGCGCGGCCAGGTTGCCCGCCTCGGTCGGATCCGAGATGCGGTCCAGGAAGTGTTCCGCGGGACGGGTCAGCACGCCCAGCGCCAGCGCCAGGTCCGGCCACGGGAACTCGCCGCTGCCCGCGGGGGTCACGTCGTAGCGGGCCAGCACTCGTTCCTGACGCAGCCGCACCAGCGCGTCGTGGTAGCGGATGAGGAACAGCAGGACCACGGCGGTGGCCCAGGATTCCAGCCGGCCGGGCGAGCGGACCCGGTCGTTGCACCAGCCGTTGCGGGGGCCGGCATGCATGAACGTGTTGTCCACCAGGTCACGGGTGTTGCGCAGCACGCGCAGCAGCACCTCGACGTTGCCGTGCTCGCCCCGGTGGATCTCGCTGATCAGCAGCTCGGCCAGGGTCAGGGCGACCTCGAAGCTGGCCACGAACAGTTGCTGGGGGCCGCCGTACGAGATCAGCCGGGAGGTCGGCCAGGAGCCGTCCGAGGTCTGCAGCTCGGCGATCACCGCCAGGCTCCGCTTGGTGAGCGGCCGGTAGTCGGGGGATTCGAAGCGGTGCAGCAGGGCCACGCTGAAGGCCAGCTCGGCCGGATCGAACTGGGAGGTGATGGCCGCCGAGTGCCGGCCGAGCTGGACCAGGATCGAGTTGCGGATCCGGGTGCCCAGCTCCGGCCACCATTGCTGGCCGGAACCTCGGGCCAGCCCGGCCGCGTCGCCGGCCCGGACCGCGTGCAGCGTGATGAAGTCGTGTGTCTGATCCCGGTCGGTGATCCGGCCGCCCTGCCATCGGCGGAGTTTGGTTTCCGCGTCCTGCCAGACCGCCGCCGCCGGCTCGTCCAGATCGGCGCCCACCCCGGTGATCGGCCGGGCCGTCTGCAGCAGCACCGTGGACAGCAGAAGCTGAGCGTCGGTGAACATGTTGTATCCGTTGCTCTCCGACTGGCGGACGCGGGCCTCGTCCACCGCCAGCGCCGCGAAGTGGCCCTCCGCCAGCTCCTTGATGACCGGGCTGATCTCGTCCCGCAGCGCGCCGACCGGGCTCGCCTCGTGCGGCGTGGGCTGCTCGTGCTCGGTCAGCAGCCGGTGCAACTCCACCAGGGCGATGAAGGCCCGGCAGGTGGAGGTCTTGCCGATGACCGGCGCGGAGTCCGACCCGGTGGCCACCGTGTCGCGCACGAACGCGCCGCGGTGCGGGTCGTAGAAGGTGAGCAGCGCCCGGCCGGCGGCGAGAACCCGATCGAGGCTCTCAGCGATCTCCCGGTCGAGGTCCGACGGCTGGGTCACGCGTCTCCCTCTGCGAGCGGTAGCACTCGCGCAGTTCCCAGATCTTCCCGGACTCGTCGACCTCGATCGTCATGAACCCGTAGACCACTTTGACGGTGTCCTCGCCGCGGTCCAGCCGCGCCCGCCATTCGAAGAGCGCCCCGTCCGGACGGTAGGCGATGGAGTGGACGGTCACCGTCACGTCGCGCTGCGAGGTGACCTCCGCGCGCCAGTATTCCTGAATCCCGGCCAGTCCTTCAATGGGCGGTTTGAAGGGCTTGTCCCGGTAAAGGGCGTCCTCGGTGAAGACGTCGGCGAGCCGGTCCGGGTCCCGCTTGCGCCAGGCGGTGAGGTAGCCCCGCACCGCGGCCTCGCATGCCGGATGCGCGCTGCGCTCGAACGTCACCCATCGGGTCGCCCAGGTCCGCTCCACACCGTCCGCGGTGCGCGCCGGAACCTCCACCCGCCCGGTGCGGCGGACCAGCACACTCTCCGCCACCGGCCCGTCCAGCGCCGTCCAGAGTCGATCGTCGCCGCGCTCGATGACGGTCAGGCTGCCGCGCGGGCCGGCCAGCGAGGCCGCCTGGTCGAGGAAGTCCTCGGTGTGCGTCCGGTTCTCGGTGAGGACGTGGCTGGCGAGCACCATCGCCGGGGCGGCGACCTCCGGGAGCCGGTCGGCGGGCCAGTCGCCGTCCCTGCGGTGGATCTCGACCGCGAACGTCGGCCACTCGACCTTCAGTCGCTCCGCAACCGTCTCCACCAGCTCGACGGCCAGGTCCAGTTGCCGTTTCGAACGGTCGAACAGGTGCAACTGGACGGCCCGGTGCCCGGCGTCGAACACGTAGGCCAGGGCGGCGGCCGCCGCAGCCCCGCTCCCGCAGCCGATGTCGACCACCGTGGACGCCACCGCGGGTCGCGCCGCGGCCAGCACCGCCGCACACTTGCGGAAGTTGACAAGCAGAAACTCGGCCGCGAACGGCTCATGCACGTCGTCGTAGTCCAGAGGCGACGCGTGATCGTCGCGGAGGCGCCGGCGCACGAGTGATCGGTCGGCGTCCGGCACTTCCGTGAGCCGACTGCTCAACCAGCTAGTGGCCGCCTCCGCGACCAGGTCCGTAGTGCGCACCGGGCCACCTTAGTCGCTGCCGGTTGCGATTGGGCCGCAGTGCCGCTCAACCGATCGTGGAATGTTCGGCGGCGAGCAGGTCCGCCGCCGATGGCGGGGCGGCCCGCGCCTCGCGCACGCGCTGCTCGGCCAGCCGCAGGCCGGTCTCGTCGGCGAGTTCCCGGCACACCTGGGCGAGCTGCACCCACAGGCCGGTGACCAGCCGATCGGTGGGACCGGCCACCGCCGTCCAGATGGTGATGGCCTCGCGGAGCGCGTCCCGGGCGTGGTCCAGCTCGTTGAGCGAGGCGAGCACCGCGGCGTACGGCCGCAGGGTCTGCGCGATGTCCGGGTGCCCGGCGTGCAGCACCCGGCGCTGGATGGTCAGCGCCTGCTCGTAGTGCCCCCGCGCCTCCTCCCGGTCGTCCATTTGGACGGCCACCCCGGCCAGCGTGGTCAGCGCGCGGGCAGCCGGCGCGTCGTCGGGGTGGTCGCGCCGGTACTGCGCCAGCACCGGTCCGAGGACTTGGCGCGCCACACGCGGCGAGCCGAGCCGGTTGATGTCCGCCAGGTTGACCATGGTCGCCAGGTCGGCGGCGCCGGCCTGCCGATTCTGCAGGGTCAGCGCCGCCTCGACGTCACCGGCCTGGATGTGGGCACGGACACGCACCACGACCGTGTCGTCACCGGGTGGCAGCAGCGGGATCGCCTCGGCCGCGCGGCCCAGCTCCAGCAGCGCCTCGGCGACCACCGTACGGGCCCGCGCGCGCTGCCCCGCGGTGGCGCCCGGCCGGGCGGCGGCCAGCCCGGCCACCCGGCCGGCATGCACGTAGTTGCCGTGCACGATCAGCGCGCGGGCCGCCGTGAGCAGGCCCGCGTGCAGCCGAGCGGCGTCCACGCCGAGACGGGTGCCGTGCCGCAGCAGGGCCGCCAGGTGGTCGGTCACGGTGCCCTCGACCGGGTCGGCGAGGAACACGTCCGTTCGCGCGCCGATCGCGGCGAGCGTGTCGGCGATCACCCGTCGCGACCGCTCGGGGTCCAGCGCGGCGCGGACCGCGAGCTGCACCATCGGATGCCACCGCACCCGGTCGGTGTGCAGGTGCGCCAGGGATTGCTCGCGCAGGGCGCCGAGCGCCTCCTCGGAGGCGCCGGCCAGCGCCCGTGGCAGCGGCCGGGACGCCACGAAGGCGGGCACCACCACCTGCACCGGGTCCGGGGTCAGCGCGGTGACCAGGCCGGTGCGTTCCAGCAGCGCCCGGTCCTCGGCGTCCAGCCGGCGGCGGAACTCCTCGACCGGCACGGAGGCGAAGCTCAGGAACGTCACCGCCGCGTGCAGCGCGGACGGCAGGTGACCCAGCACGTCCGCCAGTTCGGTCCGCGCCCGCGGCGATTCCTGAGTCAGGTGGATACCGAGGAGTTCGGCGGACTCGGCCGGCTCGAACGGCGCGACTTCGATCTGTCGCGCGGCCTGTGACCAGCTACGCAGCCGCGAGGTGACCAGAATGTCGCCGCGCACCGCGGGCGGCAGGTGGGGGCCCACGGTGGCCGGATCGGCGGCTCCGTCGATGATCAGCAGCCACCGGCGTACGCCGGTGATCGGCTCACCGAGAAGGGTCCGCGGATCCGCGTCCGGGCGCCACCGCCCGTTCCATTCATGGGCCATGTCCCGCAGCCCCGCCTCGATCGCGGCCGGCCGCGAGCCGTCGATCCACCAGACGATCTGGTATTCGTCGGCGTGCCGCAGCGCGTACTGGCGCGCCGCCTCGGTCTTGCCGGCGCCGGGCATGCCGATCAGCGCGCAGACCGTCGGCGTGTCGGCCTCGCGGACCTCCCCCAGCAGGACGTCCACCCGGTGGCGCAGGTCGCGCCGCTCGACCAGGGCGGTGGACGGTTGCCGCACGTTGGTGACGCGCAGACTCCGTCCGGGGTAGGGCAGCGACGACTCGGTCTGCCGGCTCGCGCCCAGGTCCGCGGGGCGGCGGTGCCGCGGGTCGAGGGCGCTCAACAGCACCGCCCGGGCCTCCACCTCCTGCAACCCGTCGAAGGTGAGCACGTCCCGGTCGGCCAGCAGCGGTGGGACGGGCACCGGGCCGACCTTGGCCACCAGCACGCGTGGCGCGGCGACCCGCACCGCGGCCCAGTGCTGGGCGGGCGTCTCCTCCGCCGCCGCGCGGGACAGCACCACGACCACGTAGTCCGGGCGGGCGTCCGCCCCCGGCGCGCCGTCCAGCCCGGTGAGCTGCACCGGATATCCCGCGTCGGACAGTTGCCGGGCGAACCACTCCGCCCATCCGGCGTCACGGTGCCGGTGCCACACCGCGAAGGTGGGCGGCGCCTCCGGTTCGGACGCCTCGCCCGCCGCATCCGGCGGCACCACCGCGCGGACGAAGGAGAGGTATTCGCTGGTGGACACCAACGCGAACGAGTCGGCGGCGGAGATCCGGCATTGGAACACGTCCGGCAGGTCGGGGTGCCGGGTGGCGAACAGCCGGGCCCGTTCGTCGTCGAGCAACTGCCGGTCCGCGACCTCTCCCGGCTCGCTCGCCGGTGCGCGGTACGCCTGTTCCAGTGCGGCCAGCAGCGACGGCTCGTCCACGATCGCGTCGTACACGTCGCGGTACCGCGCCTGAATGACGACGATCTTGGCCAGGAGCGCGGGCACCGGCGGCGACGATTCCTCGAACGCACCCGCGGCCAGGCTCTTCAGCAGCGTGAACGTCTGCACCAGACGCTTGATCCGGCGGGGGTTGTAGGGCGGCCCGCCGCGCAGAATCGGCAGGCAGCGATGCACGTCCTCGTCGTCGGAGACCGCCCGGATCAGGTTGTCCATCGCCGGCGCGGGCACCGGCGGCAGCGAGAACGGCAACTGGACGATCTTCTCGAAGTAGGTCTCCGAGATGCGACGCAACAGGCCCTCGTGGGAGGCCAGGTCGCGGTACTGCACCGCCACCGCGTTCTCGATGATGTCGCGGTCCACCGCGACCAGGAAGACGCAGCCCTCGACGTCCAGGAAGAGCTTGATCGTCTCGACGATCTGCAGGGTCTGCTCGGGCAGGCAGCGGTCCAGGTCGTCGATGATCACGACCAGCGGCCGGTCCCGGCAGACGATCCGGACGATGTCCCGGAAGTCCGCGCTGAACTCCTCCAGGAACGCCATCTTCTCCCGGTAGCTGCGCCGCTTCCGGAAGGTGGCCAGGTCGAACCCGAGCCGGACATCGAAGATCTTGAACAGCGACTCCGGCTTGGCCGCCAGCGCCGCACCCAGCGCGACCGCCACTCGCGCCCAGGGCTCACCGAGCAGCTCCTGCAACGCCGGCAGCCCGTCCAGCGCGCCGGTCAGCGCCGCGCCTGCCGACGGCACCGCCACGCTGGCCGCCATGAACAGGAACAACGCGATCAGTGCGACGCGAAACAGCAGAACGAACAGCTTGCCGGACAGATCCAGCAGCCCGGCCCGTACGTTCACCGACCGGAACCAGAGCCGCAGCTTCACCCACGCGCGACGCGGCGGCGGACCGGCCACCCGGACGCGGTCCAGGATGGTCTGGATCAGCGCCTGCCACAGGTCCTGCTCCCGCGCGTACTTCCAGGCGTTGAACCAGACCGGCTCCAGTCCACGCGCGGTGAGCTCGGCGCTGACCTGACGCAGAAAGCTGGTCTTGCCGCTGCCCCACTCGCCGTAGACACCCACCGTCCACGGCGTGCGGCTCGGTTCCATGCCGGCGATGTATTCCGCCAGCGGGACCGCGAACCGGGCGAAGCCGAGATGATCCTCGACGGTGGCCGCGTCGCTCACTGCCAGCGACTTCGCCAGGGACGGCGACTTCGCCCGGGACGGCGCCGGGGGCGCGGACGCTTGTCGCGGTCGGCGCCTGTTCATCGGCACAGCTTACGGAACGATCCCGGTGCGGCGTCGGGGCCTGACACCGGTGGCCGGTGCTGGCAGGGTGGGCCCGGTGTTCTTCGATTCCGGCGCCGGGCTGCTGCATCGGCTGACGTCCTACACGCCCGATCGTGAGTGGACCGTCCCGGTGGACGATCCGCGGGTGCGGCACGATCTGGTCCCGAACAATCCGGACACCGTGCCGCCGCCGGCCAAGTCCTATCCCGACGGCCTTGCGGTCCTCGACCTGCCCGGTGACCCGAGCGATCCGGGCGTGTCCGCAACCGCCGTGCTGGCCGGGCATCCGTGCCCGGCGCAGCCGCTGGACGCGGCGCAACTGGGCCGGATCCTGTTTCTCGGCGCCGGCGTCGTGCGGACCACGCAGCGCCGCGGCATGCGGGTGCTGTTCCGTGCCTGCGGGTCTGCGGGCGCGCGGTTTCCGCTGGAGGTGTATGCGTCGACGGTCGGCGTGGCCGGCGTCCCGGACGGGGTGCACTGGTACGACCCGGTGCGGCACGCCCTCGTCCAGATCGGACCGGCGGCGCGGGGCGCGGCCACCACGCTCGTCGTCACCGGCGTGCCGTGGCGCACCGGATGGCGGTACGCCGAACGCGGCTGGCGGCATCTCTACTGGGACGCCGGCACGCTGTTGTCCCAGCTCAGCGGCGCCGCCGCGAGTGCCGGGATGACGCCACGGCTGCGCTCCCTGTTCCCCGACGCCGCGGTGCGGGAACTCGTCGGCGCCGACGGCGTGCACGAGTATCCACTCGCCCTGCTGTCGCTCGGCGACGCCGAACCCGCGGTGACCCCACGCGGTCCGGCCACGCCGGGGCGCCTGCCCGCGGTGGAGTTCCCGCTGTGCACCGCCGCGCAGACCGCGGGCGAGCGCAGCGTGCTGGGCGACCCGTGGCCGGAGGGGACCTCGCTGGCGCACGCCCCGGCCGCCGACTCGTTCGACACGGTGGTGCTCCGGCGCGGATCCCAGCGCCGGATGGACCGCGGGGGCACGCTCGCGCGGACCACCATGGAATGGTCCATGACCGCCGCCCTGCGTGGCATCGACGTGCCGCACTGGATGGCGGCGCACGGCGTCGATCATCTCGCGCCCGGCCTCTACCGGTGGCCCGACCTGGCCAGACCGGCGCCCGGCGGCGACCTGCGGGCCGAACTGGAACGCCTCTGCCTGGGCCAGTCGCTGGCCGCGGAGGCCGCCTACGTCGCCATCTCCGCCGTGCCGGCGGAGCGGCTGGACGACCGCGGTTACCGCGGCGCGCAACTGGCCGCCGGCATCGTCGAGGGCCGCCTGCATCTGGCCGCGTACGCGCTGGGCGCCAGCGCCACCGGCATGACCTTCCTGGATTCCGAGGTGCCGGGCCTGCTCGGGGTGCCGGAGGAGACGGTGACCCTGCTGTTCACGTGCGTCGGCGTGCCGGAGTACACCGCGCGGGCGGGCGGCCGTCCCCGGGACCCGGTCGGCGTCCGCACGGTGACCCCGCGACTCGCCGGGCGGCACACGCGCTAGCGCTGGTCGTGGACGGTGACCGCGTACCCGTCCGGATCGGTGAAGGTGAACGTGCGGCCGAACGGGCCGTCGACCGGCGGCGCGGCGATCGGCACGCCCGCAGCGGCCAGCTTGTCGTGCAGGACCTGGGCGTCCTCGGCGTGCAGCCACAGCGCCACGCCCAGGCCCGGCCGGTCCACCGCGTCCAGATCGACGCCGGGCAGCGGGTTGCGGACCGCGAACGGCACCGGCGTGGTGGCGAACACCACCGCCCCTGGTGGCCCGGCCGGGGCCCGGGTCAGCCCGAGCATGTCCGTGTAGAAGGCCGCCGCCCGGTCCAGGTCACGCACCTGCAGGGCGATGAAGTCGGGTCCGGTAACGCTCATGATCCACTCCCTCTCGTGCCCGGCATCGCCGCGTCCACCGCGACTTGATGTCAGGACTTTGACATACGGGAGAGTATGTCAAACTCCTGACATGAGTCAAACGGTCGGTCCGGTCGACGATGCCGTCGGGTACGTGCTCAAGCAGGCTGCGGTGGCGCTGCGCACCGCGATGGACGCGGCGCTGCGTCCCCTGGGCCTCACCGTCCCGCAGTACTCCTGCCTGGAGCTGCTCGGCCAGCGCCCGGGCCTGTCGAACGCCGAACTCGCCCGCGGCACCTTCGTCACCCGCCAGTCGATGAATGTCGTCCTGCGCGGCCTGCAGGACCGCGGCCTGGTGAACCGGCCGGCGGTGGCGGCGCGCGGCCGCGAACTGCCCACCGAGCTCACCACGGCCGGGCGGGCTCAGTTGCAGACGGCCAGCATGGCGGTGCGCGCGGTGCAGAACCGCATGTGCCGTACGCTCACCGCGGCGCAACAACAAGCGCTGCTGGACAGTCTGGGCGCCTGTGTGGCGAACCTGGCGGACGAGTCACCGCCCTGACCAGCCGCGCATTCCCGTCAGTCCGTGGCCACCGCCGACGAGGGTCGCGCACGGATTGTCCGGATCACCCACCCTGGAGATGCTTCTCAGCCGTGCTGCGTAGTATCGGCACGCCCATCATTCCCGCGCATCCAAGGATGACGATGCCGCTCACGCCCGCAGACATCCACAACATGGCCTTCAAGCGTCCGCCGATCGGCAAGCGAGGCTACGACGAAGAGGAGGTCGACGCGTTCCTCGACGAAGTGGAACAGGAGCTGATCAGGCTCCTGGAGGAGAACAGTGCGCTGCTGGAGCAGATGCAGCGGGGCGAGGCGCCGGGTGGCGGTCACGGGTCCTCGGCGATGGCGATGAGCGCCGAACTGTCCAGCCTGTCCGCACAGTTGCAGCGCCTGCAGCACGAGCGTGATCGCGCCGAGCAGAACGCCCGCGGCCTGCAGGCACAACTGGAGCAGGGACCTGCCGCCGGGCCGGCCGGCCAGCTCCCGGCCGGGGATGGTGACGAGCGCAACGCCCGCGTGCTGATGATGGCCCAGCGCACGGCGGACGACCACATGCGCGACGCGCACACCGAGGCGGACGCCCTGCTCAGCAACGCGCGGAGCAAGAGCGAGCAGATCACCAACGAGGCACGGCGCAAGGCCGGGAGCATCGAGAGCGATGCGCAGCGTGAGCACACCGAGGCGATGAACAGCCTGGGTGCGCGGCGCTCCCAGTTGCTGGGCGAGATCGAGCGGCTCAGCCGGTTCGCGGAGGGTTACCAGGAGGCGCTGGACAGCCACATCACGAACCAGCTACGCGACCTGGACAACGGCGGCCGTCCGGGCCTCGAAGCCGGTTGAGCGGACGCCCCGGCCGTGACGGCGCGGCCGGGGCGCCGACGCACCACGCGGAGCGCAGGCCGGCCGGGAAATCCCTTGTGGACAGCGTGACGAGAGTCTCGGACAGCCTGCCCACACCACCGAATACTGCCCTTCTCCCCGGAATATTAGCCGCAATTCCGGCTTCAGCTTTCGTCCAGCTTCGGATGCGCTGACGATGATGAGATGAGCGGAACCCCTGCCCCGGTCGGTGAACGACCGCCCAGCACAGACCGCATGCTCGTATCGATCGCCCTCGTCGGCATCCTTCTCGTTGTCCTGTGGGGTGCCCTCGCCCCCGATTCGCTCGGCGGATTCGCCGACACCAGCCTCGGCTGGACCATCGACACATTCGGCTGGTTCTTCGTGGTGGCCGCCGACGCCTTCCTCGTGATCACCCTCGTCATCGCGGCCAGCCGGTACGGCAAGATCCGGCTCGGCGCCGACGACGACCAGCCGGAGTTCAGCACGCTGGCGTGGATCGCCATGATGTTCTCCGCCGGCATGGGCATCGGCCTGATCTTCTATGCGGTGGCCGAGCCCGTCACGCACTACGCCACTCCTCCCCCGGCGGCCGGCGTGGACCCGCAGACCCCACCCGCCGCGGCGGCGGCGATGCAATACACGCTGTTCCACTGGACGCTGCATCCGTGGGCCATCTACGCCGTCGCCGGCTTGGCGCTGGCCTACGCCACGTTCCGCAAGGGACGCGGAAACCGCATCTCGGCGGCCTTCCACCCGCTCATCGGTGACCGCGCCGACGGCGCGGCCGGACGGGTCATCGACCTGATCGCCGTGTTCGCCACCGTGTTCGGCTCGGCCACCAGCCTCGGCCTCGGCGCCTTGCAGGTCGCGGCCGGGCTCGGCATCGTCGCCGACGTGCCGGACAGCAGGTGGCTGGAGATCGCCATCATCGGGACGCTGACCGCGGCGTTCGTGGTCTCCGCCTTCTCCGGGCTCAACAGGGGCGTCAAGTGGCTGTCCACCATCAACGTGTGCCTGGCCACGCTGCTCATGCTCTTCGTCTTCCTGACCGGACCGACGGTGTACGTCCTGGAGATCCTGCCCGCCGCGGTCGGCGACTACCTCACCGGCCTGCTCACCATGTCCACCCGTACCGGCGCGTTCTCCGACTCCACCTGGATGGCCGGCTGGACGATCTTCTACTGGGCGTGGTGGATTTCGTGGGCGCCCTTCGTGGGCACCTTCATCGCCCGGATCTCCCGCGGCCGTACGGTCCGCCAGTTCATCGTCGGCGTGCTGCTGATGCCCAGCGGCGCCAGCACGGTCTGGTTCGCGGTGATGGGCGGCAGCGCGCTGCGCGCCCAGACGACCGGCGGCGCCGACCTGGTCGGCCAGTTGCAGCAGGGTTCCGAGTACGCGCTGTTCGGCCTGCTCGACGCGCTGCCCGCGGCCACACTGACCAGCTTCGTCGCGATGCTCCTGATCGCGTTGTACTTCGTCACCAGCGCGGACTCCGCGTCGCTGGTGCTGGGTTCGCTGTCGTCGCGGGGTTCGCTGACGCCGAACCGGGTGCTGGTGGTCACCTGGGGCGTGATGATCGGTGCGGTGGCGGCGGTGCTGCTGCTGGCCGGCGGCCTGGAAGCCTTGCAGCAGGCGACCATCCTGGTGGCGCTGCCGTTCACGGTGGTGATGCTCGCGCTGACCGTCGCGCTGATGCGCGAGCTGTCGAGCGACCCCGCGGTGGCGCCGCCGGACGGGGACCGGCCCCGGCAGGGCCTGGGCGACGCGCTGCGCACCGCGCGTTCGGAGTCCGACGAGCGGCGCGCGGAGGAGACCGAGCGCACTCCCGCCTGACGCGATGCGGTGAGCCCGGCGGACGCACGTGTCCGCCGGGCTCACCGGTGTCAGATCGGTTCCTCGCGGGGCTCGATCAGCACCTCGTTGACCGCTACGTGCTCCGGCTGGCGCAGCGCGTTGAGCACCGCCGCGGCGACGTCCTCCGGGTCCAGCACGCGGGCGCCGGTGGGTTCGCCGTAGGCCGCCAGCGCCTCGGCGTCGGTGGACATGCCCAGCAGATCCGTCGCGGTGTTGCCGGGCTGCACCGAGGTCACCCGCAGTCCCTTGCCCGCGGTCTCCAGGCGCAGGCTCTGCAGGGTGGCTTCGACGAAGAACTTGCTGGCCGAGTACACACCGAGCCCCGGGAACACCTTGCGGCCCGCGTCGGAGGATATCGCCACGACGTGGCCGCGTCCGCGTTCCACCATGCCCGGCACGGTGGCGGCGAGGCAGTGCAGCAGCCCCTTGCAGTTGACGTCGACCGTGCGGTCCCACTCCTGCGTGCGGGCGTTGGCCATCAACGTGTAATACATCACACCCGCGCAGTTGACCAGCACATCGACCGGGCCGAGCTCCTCGCTTGTGGCACGCAGCAGCGCGTCCACCTGCGCCGGGTCGGTGACGTCGGTCGGCCGGATCATGCTGCGCGAGCCGTCCCGGTGGTCCAGGGTGTCCCGGACGGTCTCCAGCGCGTCGGCCCGCCGGGCGGCCAGGGCCACGTGCGCGCCCTCCCGGGTCAACGCGGCAGCGACCGCCGCTCCGATGCCCGACGAGGCGCCGGTGACCACCACGACCCGGCCGCGCAGCGACGTCTCGTCCCGCCGCGGCGCGGGTTCGTCGTCCGGCCCGTTGCGCGGCGGGTGCGGCAGCCAGCCACGGGCGTGGTAGTGCCGGGCATAGGTGGCCAACAACCCGCTGTCGATCTCCGGGCGGCGCAGCGCGTACCGGCTCAGCGAGGGCTGGGTGGCCGCGTCGTCGAGCACCGCGACCGACCGCAGCACGTCCGCGCTCGGCATGCCGCCGCGGAGCACCTCCGCGGTGTCGGTGTGCGCGGTGACGTTGCCGCGCTGCTCGTTCCACAGCGCGACCCAGTCGTCCCAGCCGATCCGGCGGGTCGGATAGCCGAGTTCGGCGAGCCGGTCGAACACGGCCCCGGCCGGCAGCGGGTGCGGGTCGCCCAGGTGGAACACTCGCTGGTCGGTACGGTCATCGCCGGCCAGCGTCCAAATCGCACGACTGACGTAGTCGACGGGCGTCATCTCCGCGTACCACCCGTCGACGTCCGGCGCGTGCCCGAGATACAGCGACTCCACGATCAGCGCGCCGAGCAGGTCACGGGTGTTGGTTTCGCCGGACGTGCTGTGCCCGCTGAGCGTGCCGGGACGGTAGACCCGCACCGGCAGGCCGCGCCGGCCCGCCTCATGCACCAGTTGCTCGGCCACCCACTTGCTCTGCCCGTAGCCGTCCGGCAGCGCGTCCGGCACCGCCTCGGCGTCCAGTTCGGCGTCCTCACTCCAGCGGTCCGCGGACGGCGGCAGCACGCCGTTGGTGGAGACGTGATGCACCGCGGCGCCGCCCGCCCGGCAGGCCAGTCGCAGCACCTCGCGCGTGCCGCCGACGTTGACGTTGCGCAGTGCCGCGTACGGGTAGACCAGGTTCACCGACGCGCCGGCGTGCACCACCGCGTCCACCCGGCCGGCCAACTCGTCGAACATGTCCGGGGCCAGCCCCAGCAGGGGCTGGCCCAGGTCGCCGGGCAGCACCTCGATCCGGTCCAGCAGGGTGTCCCGCCACACGCCCAGTTCGACCAGGCGGGCGCGTAACTTGGCGGTCGCCGAGGAGCGCGCGTCGACCGCATCCGCGTCCGGGCGGATCAGGCAGGCGATCCGCGCCACCGTGCCCTCCAGCAGCGCGTCCAGCAGGAACGCGCCGAGGAAGCCGGTCGCGCCGGTGAGCAGCACCGTGCGCGCGTCGCCGAGCGGACGCATGCGTCCGGGCCGGGGCGGCCGGACCTCCTCGTCCAGCGCCGCGTCGGCGCGCAGCGCCGCCCGCAGGTCGATGTGCGCCACCGGGTCCGCCCCGTCCCGCGCCTCCCGCACCGCGTCCCGGTGCCCGGTCAGCGTCGGGTCTTCGGCGAGCCGGGCCGGGGACACCGTGGTGCCGAACGCCTCGGACAGCCGGCCGCCCAGGTCGGCCAGCGCGAGGGAGTGGCCGCCCAGGTCGAAGAAGCCGGTCTCCGGCGTCACCGCGGACGGCGGCACGTTCAGCACGGCGGCCCACAGGGAGGCGATCGCGGCGGTGGTGACCGCCGAGCCGTCCCGCTCCTCGCCGCTCACCGGACCGGCGGGCTGGGCCGCGGGCGGATCCGGCAGGCGGCTGCGGTCGGTCTTGCCGGACGCCTCGTGCAGCGGCAGTTCGTCGAGCTCCACCCACCGCACCGGAACCATGTAATGCGCCAGGTGCGCCGACAGCACCCGGCGCGCCTGCGGGCTGTACCCGGAGGCGTCGATGTCCGCTCTGGTGCGGCCGGCCGCCGGGCGGTCGTCGCGGACCACGTAGGCCACGAGCTGGCGGTCCACACCGTCACCGTGCGCGGCCACGGCGCAGTCCCGGACGGCCAGATGGCGCATGATCGCGGTCTCCACCGCGCCGGGCTCCACGCTGTATCCGCGCACTTTGATCATGCTGCCGACGCGGCCGGTGATCTCCAGCACGCCGGATGGACGCATCCGGGCGCGGTCGCCGGTGCGGTACATCCGCGCGCCGGGAGCATCGGCGAACGGGTCCGGCAGGAACGCGCTCTCGGTCGTCTCGGGCAGGTTGAGGTATCCGCGCGCCAGGCAGTCGCCCCCGACGTGGAGCTCGCCGCTGACACCCGGCTCGACCGGCCGGCCGGCGGGGTCCAGCACGTAGGTGTGCCGCGGGTCGGTCGGCGGGCCCACCGGGCAGACCTCGGCGGTGTCGTCGAGCAGAGCGCGGATGTCACCGGCGGCGATCTCGTGGGTTTCGCTCGCGCTGTAGACATTGAGCACGCGGGCGTCCGGCAGCGCGGCCAGGGCGCGCCGCGCGAGCGCGCCGGTGACCACCTCGCCGTTGAGCCAGAGCACCCGCAGGTCGGGCAGCCGGGTACCCAGGTCGGGATGCCGGGCGAGCACGGTGGCCAGCAGCGTCGGCGTCATCAGGGTCTCCGCGACGCGCCGCGCGGCCAGCAGGTCGACGAGCGCGGCGGGGTCGTAGCTGACCTCGTCGGGCACCGCGACGACGGTCCCGCCGCGCAGCAGCGGCCGCAGCATCTCCCAGATGAAGAACACGTTGCAGGCCACCCGGTCGCCGGGCCGCACGTCGCTGACGGCGAACCGGCGCAGGTACGACCGGAGCGCCGCGCGGTGCGGATTGGCGATGCCCTTGGGGCGCCCGGTGGTGCCCGAGGAATACGACACGAAGGCCAGCCGCTCCGGGTCGCTCGCCGGCGCGGCGGCCGGCGGCCCGGCGGGTGGCTCCGCGGAGTCCGGACCGTCCAGCACGAGCAGCGGGACGCCGGTGCCGATCAGGTCGGTGTGCGCGGCGTGGGTGATCACCACGGACGGGTCCGCGTCGGCCATCACCTCGGCCAGCAGCGCTGGCGGGTAGGCCAGTTCGAGGACCAGGAAGGCCCCACCCGCCCGCAGCGCGGCCAGGCAGGCGATGACGTAGTCGGCGCTGCGCCCGAGCAGCACGCCGACCAGGTCGTCGCGGCCGACGCCGTGAGCGCGGAGGTGGTCGGCCAGCGCGGCGGTCCGGCGGTCCAGTTCCGCGTACGTGAGGGTGACGTGCTCGTCCTCCAACGCCACCGCGTCCGGGGTGGCGCGGACCTGGGCGGCGAATGTGTCGGTCAGATCACGGTCGGTGTCGAACGTCGGCATGGGTTCGGCCTCCGGGGGTTGTCCGATGGGAGCGGCAGGGCGGGGACTCTCCTCCCGCCGGTGCCGGCGGCGCCCGTACCGGACGGTTCCGCCATCGGCGCAGCGACCTCACCGGCCTGGCAAGCGCCGCGGCCGGCGGCGCGGCGCGCATGCACCGCGCGCCCCTCGGCACGATCGGCTTGTCGTTGTGACCCGCCACGCCATCCTTCGCTGCTCCCCGACAGGCGCCCGCCAGCGCACCGCGTGTGACGGTGAAACGACGCACGCACCGTCCGTTCCCTCTCGTCGGTACCAGTATCCCCCGGCTTCGAGAAATCAACCGGGCTGGCGGAAGGCGATGCGGCGAGGGCGGGGGCGGCGCGCCCGATCCGATGTGGCAGGACGGTTATGTCCGGTGAAAACCCGACAACCGGGGACCTGGCCTGGTCGCGCGCAGGCACAACACCGCGGACGGCAGCACGATCCGGCCGCCGGGCTGCCGGTGCCGGCCGGACGCTCGCACCAGTCCGCGGCGGATGCGGGTGCGCAGTCCCGGATCGCACCAGTCGGCGAGCATCTGCCGCGTGGACGGCGGCATGACATCCCAGGCGAAGTTCGCGAACTCCGCGCTGCTGTGCCACCAGAACGGCGCGTGGTGCACCACGACGGACACGTCCACGAAGCCCGCAGCGACCAGTTCGGCCACGCACCGCCGCGGATCGGACAGGCCGTACGTGCCCGGGTGTCCCGGCGGCGTCGCACCGAGGCCGAGGTGCGCGTGGACCACGCGCGAGACGAGGCCGACCACCGGCGCGGTCTCCGGCGGTCCCCAGACCGTGGCGACGAGCGCACCGCCGGGACGCAGCAGACGGCGCAGCCGGCGCAGCGCAGCGCCACGGTCGGCCAGGAACATCAGGCACCACCGGCTGAGCACCACGTCACACGACGCCGGTGCCAGGTCCAGGTCCTCCACCGCCCGGTGCCGGAAATCGACGTTGCGCGTCCCGGCGGCACGCGCGCGGGCGGCGGCCAGCATCGTCCCGGACAGGTCCACGCCGACGACGGACCCGGCGGAACCCACCACCCGCGCCGCGGACAGCGCCGGCTCGCCGAGGCCGGTGCCGACATCCAGCACGCGCTGCCCGGAACGTACGCGGCCACGGTCCAGCATCATCGCGGTGATCCGCCGTCCGCCGCGCTCGAACGCGTCGAACCAGTGCGACCAGCCCCGCGTGGCGGCGTCCCAGCCGGCGCGCTGCTCGCCCAGGACGTCGATACCGCCGGTCACCGCGGCCACCGGAAGTGCCACATCGCGGCCGTGGCCATTGTGGACTCCCCTCCGCCCGCGCCGGTCAGTAACCTCAGGCTAGGCGGCTCGAAGCGGCCCGATGTCTTCGAGATTGCCGTGACGCCCGATGTCTGTCGAGATTGCCGCGAGGGAGGCACAGATGAGCCGGCCCTATCCCCCCGGCGTCCCGTGCTGGTTCGACATGACCGTCGCCGATCTGGACGCCGCTGAGCGTTTCTACGCCGCCGTACTGGGGTGGCACTTCGAGCCGAGCAAGTGGCGCTACGACCGAGCCCTGCTGGACGGCCGCGCGGTCGCCGCGTTGAGCGCCGGGCAACCGGCCGGCCGGTCCGCCTGGACCACCTATCTGGCCTGCCACGACGTGGACATGACGGCGGAGGCCGTGGCGGCCGCGGGCGGGTCGGTGGTGGCGGCGCCGCACGACGCGCCCGGCGGTCGCCTGGCGATGGTGTCCGACCCGGCCGGCGGCGTCTTCGGGCTGTGGCAGGGCGACACCTTCTTCGGCAGCGAGGTGGTCGACGTGCCCGGCGCGCCGTGCTGGTCCGAGGCGTCCAGCCGCGACCCGGCCGGCACCGCGGAATTCCTCAGCACGGTGTTCGGCCTGGAGGCCGGCCGACCCTACCGCGGATACACCTATCGGCAGCTACGCCGGGACGGCGCCACGGTCGCCGGAGTGCTGGGCCGCACCCACGAGCGGCGGCCGTACACCGGGCACGCGGCGTGGCTGGTGTATTTCCGGGTGGCCGACACCGACGTGACCGTGCAGGCGGTCCTGGACCACGGCGGCGCGGTGAAGGAGAAGGCACACGACACCGGCTTCGGCCGTTTCGCGGTGGTCGCCGATCCCCTGGGAGCGCGGTTCGCGCTGATGGCACGCTCGGATCCCGGGTGACACCGGCGACCGCCGGGTCAGTCCGCGGCAGCGTCCCGGGCCCAGCGGTCGCCGCGGAACACGTCCTCCGGCGGGCGCGTCGCGGACAGCCCCTCGGCCCGCAACCGCCGCGCCGAGGGGCTGTCCAGCAGCGCGGCCAGGCGGGTCGCCTCGTCGCGCGCGGCGGCATGACCGGCCGCCGTGATCCGGTAGCGGCGCCGCCGGCCCGCGCGGCCGTCCGCCCGGACCGCCGCCGGGTCGACGTCCGCCTCCTCGATGAGCCCCGCCACGCGGAGTCGTTGCAGCGTTCGGTACAACGTGCCCGGTCCGAGGACGAGGCCGCCCGCGCTCAGCCGGTCGACATCGGCCATCAGCGCGTACCCGTGCCGTTCGCCGTCGGTGAGGGCGAGCAACAGCGCGAACGCCGCCGGGGTCAACGACTCCGCCATGTCCGCCGCCTCCCCGTGCGTGCCGCCGTCGCCGGTCCGGCCAGCGAGGGGGTGCACGCGGCGGACCGCCGACCATGATCTCAACGGCCGCCGCCCGCGCGGCACGCGGGTCAGCCGCGCACCAGCAGCCGGTGACCGTCCGGGTCGGTGACGGTCAGGAACGTGCCCCAGTCCTGCTTCTCCGGCTCGGTCACCGTGACGCCGCGAGCGGTCAAGTCGCGGTGCAAGGCGTGGACGTCATCGCTGCGCAGGGTGATGTCGGCGGACGAACCGACGCGGTCCTTGCGGTCGAACCCGGCCGCATCGGCGAGCACGAACGCGGTCGGCGAGCCGGGCGGCGCGACCTCCAGCCAGCGGCCCATTCCGCCCATGTCGGAGTCGGCCCGGACCTCGAAGCCGAGCACGTCGACGTAGAACCGGCGGGATCTCTCCTGGTCGGTGACGTACAGGGCGACGGTGTTGATGGTGATCATCGGCATCCTCCCGGATGTATCCAGCCCGAATGTATCCACTGTGAATATGAGATGCCATACTCGGGCCCATGGCATCGGACGTCACTGAGGAAAAGCTGCGCGCCTGGTGGGCCCACCGCCAGGGACTGGACGGCGGACTCACCGGCAGTTCGGCCGCCGACGTGCTGGCCCGGACCGGCTGGTCGCGCTCGGTCGGCGGATGCACCCCCTATCTGGGGCTGTTCGCCCGCGGCGGCGTCGCTCGCGAGGCGGCCGACGCCGACGTGGCCGCCCTGCGGATCCACGAGTTGCCATCGGCCCGCGGATGCACCTACGTGCTGCCCCGGCAGGACTTCGCGCTCGGCCTGGTGGTCGGCGGGGAGGCGCCGCGGGGCGACATCGCCGCGGCGGGCCGGCACCTCGGCGTAACGCCCGCGGAGATCGACGGCCTGTGCGCCCGCGTGCTCGCCGCCCTGGAGGCGGCGGACGGCCCGATGGATCCGGCCGACTTGCGCCGCGCGTGCGGCGACGCGGTGCGCAGCCTGGGAGCCGAGGGTAAGAAGCGCGGGCAGAGCACCACGCTGCCGATGGCCCTCGGCCTGCTGCAGGCCCGCGGGGAGATCCGCCGGGTGAGCATCAACGGCCGGCTCGACCAGCAACGGTTCAGCTATGTCCGATGGTCGCCCTCGCCCCTGTCCGGGAACGATCTCGACCTGGAGACCGCTCGCACGGAACTGGCCCGCCGATACTTCACCTGGGCCGGGCCCGCCTCGCTGCGACACTTCCGGTGGTTCTCCGGCCTGACCGCGGCCGCCGCGCGCACGGCCGTCGCCCCGCTCGATCTGGCTCCGGTCCGGGGCACCGACCTGTTGCTGCTGCCCGGCGACGTGGCGACGTTCGAGTCCTTCACGGTGCCGCGCCGCCCGCAGTACGCACTGGTCGCCGGCATCGACGGCATTCATCTGCTGCACCGGGAGATGAACCGCCTGTTCGACCCGGATGACCTGCGCCGCCCGGAGCCGGGCGGCAAACCCGGGCGCACCCTCGGTGACGAGTCCGATCCGCAATGCCCGATCATCGTCGACCGCGGCCGCATCGTCGGCCTGTGGGAGTACGACATCGATGCCACCGAGATCGTGTACTGGAGTTTCGTCAGCCCGGATGCGGCGATGAAGGAAGCCGTGGCGCGCACCGAAGAGTTCGTGCGGGAGCAACTCGGCGACGCGCGCACCTCGATCCTCGATTCACCGCAGAGCCGCGCGCCGCGCATCGCCGACCTCCGGGCCGCCACCCACGGCTGACCCGGCTTCGTCCGATGTGGACGTGGGGGGCGGCGACGACAGCGGCGTTTGCCGCAGTGGATTCAGGCGCTGCTCCCCGATCCGGGCGCGCAACGCCGGATCCGTGACGCCGAGCCCCGGTCCGGGCGCCATGCACAACACGCCGATCTTGCCGATGTGCCGGTTCGTCTGCACGATCCGGGCGGCCTCACCGGTCTCCGCCAGCGGGTGGACCGCGGACAGGGTGGGCACCACACGCCCGAGACCGAACAGCCGGTGACACTCCCACTGCTCCTGCAGATTGGCCACGTGACTGCCGATCACCCGTTTCAGGCGCATCCACAGGTACCGGTTGTCGAACTCGTGCCGATATCCGGTGCTGGATCCGCACGTCACCACGGTGCCGCCGCGGCGGACCACGAAGACCGACGCGGCGAACGTGGCCCGGCCGGTGTGTTCGAAGACGATGTGCGGGTCCTCGCCGACCGCCCGGCGGATGAGCGTGCCGAGCCGGCGGCCCGGCGTCGACCGGCTGTCGACCGGAACACCGCCGCCCGCAACGCCGTCGCCCAGGCCGATCTGCGCGCGATCCACCACCACGTCGCAGCCCAGACGCCGGGCGGCCGCAGCCTTGGCGGCGGAGCCGACCACCCCGACCGCGATGCCGCCGCCCTGGCGCACGAACTGCACCGCGTACCCGCCGAGCCCGCCCGCCGCGCCCCAGATGAGCACCACGTCGCCCTGCTTGAGCCGCGCTCCGTGGGCGCCCACCAGCATCCGGTACGCCGTGCCCGCGCAGGCCGCCGTGCACCCGGCCTCCTCCCACGTCAGGTGCGCCGGCTTGGGGATGAGCTGACTGGCTCGGGCCACCGCGTACTCGGCCAGGCCGCCGAAGTTGGTCTCGTAGCCCCAGGCGAGCTGCCCGGCGCCGAGCATGCCGTCCTCATGCGTCGCCGCCTCCTGGTCGTCGACGCAGGCCGAGCTGATCACCACGTGGTCCCCGATGCGCCACCGGCGCACCCCGGAACCGGTACGCACTACGACCCCGGCCCCGTCGGAGCCCAGCACGTGGTACGGCACGTCGTGCCGCGCCGCCCAGCCGCCCTGCGCGCCGTAGTCCTTGAGGAACCGGAACGTCGGCACCGGCTCGAAGGTCGCCGACCAGACCGTGTTGTAGTTCACCGAGCTCGCCATCACCGCGACCAGCACCTCGTCCGGCGCCAGTTCGGGCATCGCCACCGGTCCCACGTGCAGGGAGCGACGGACATCCCGGTCGCCCCCGTCGCCGAACATGTCCGCGTCCTCGGCCCGCAGGTGCGCCGCCGTGTAGACCGACGGCACGGGTGCGCGCGCGAGCTCGTCCGGGTCCGCACCGGACAGCAGCGCCTCGGCCAGCCGGTCCCCGGTCCGCGCGCCGGCGAACGCGGCGGTCATGACCCCTGTTCGCCCTCGGGCCGCAGGTATTTCTCCGCGTCGGCGCCGATCCCGGACGCGTCCGCCTCGGTCATCTTGACCGCCCACGGCACCTGCGGCCGCACCGGGGCGTCGCCGTTGCCGCCCTCGCGAGGCAGGAAGGCGAGGTTGCTGCCGATCTCCTCGGCGGTGCGGAGGAAGTCGTAGATCCCCCAGTGCTCGGCGATCTTGCCGTCCCGGATGCGGACCACCTCCATGCCCGGGATGACCACCTCCCGGTGGGTGGGCTCGATGCCCATGAAGTTCCCGTTGTGGGTGGCGTGCAGGTTGTACATCACGGCGAGCAGGTCACCCTCGCCGACGATGGCGATGTTGTCCTCCATCGGGTCCTCGAACGCCGACGCCCACGCCGAGAAGCGCATCTGCACGCCCTCCAGTCCCGGCGGGTCACCGGGCATCGCGGCGTGGTCGACGAAGTCGTCGGTGAGGTTGCGCTGCAACGTCTCCATGCTCCAGTCGCTGGAGTTGAAGACCTCCTGCTGGAAGCGCAGCAGCACCTTCTTGTTCTCCTCGATGCGGCCGAGGTCGGACGCGGCCTCGACGATCTGCTCGACGCTCTTGTCGGTCCCCAGCAGATCCCGCAGCCGGGACGCGGCCTGGTGGATCTCGCTCTGGAGGCGGTTCTCCTGCTGTACGGCACTGTCTTCGGCGGAAGCCATCGTCGTCTCTTTTCGTCGAGTCGCGTTGTGATCCGGTGATTCCTGCGGCGGCACCTGCCGGCCCCGCCACGGTGAAAAGTTCACTCCAGGCCGTCGATGCCGTAGCCGTGATGCTGATGGTGTTCGCAGTAGATCTCGCCCTCCGGCGCGATCATGGCGCAGCGCCGCAGGGTGCCCTTGAGCAACACCTGACACTGACGCCGCTTCAGCTCCACCAGGGACCGCAGCTCCGCGAGCTTGTCCTCGGACGCACCGGCCTGCACGGCGGCGTCGAAGGCGCGCTGCGCCAGGCTGCTGTCGAAACCCTGCTGCGCGCGGACCGCCATGATGTCCTCGGTCAGCGGCGCCATGATCTGGTTGGCGAAGATGTCCTCGAACGGGTTGATGTGCCGGTGTTCGATGATCAGACCGTCGGCGACCTTGATGGAGTGCAGCGTGGGAATGGCGATCTGATGGTCGCGAGGCGGCCGGCCAGCGAACTCCTCGTACTGCGTGCCCCGCCCGGTGATCAGGCCGACGACCGCGTCGTTGTCCGCGGAAATGATCTCGTTGATGACCATGAACCAGTCGGGGAACGACCGGAACAGCCCGCGCAGCATCCGCGAGTGCGCCTTCGGACTGATCGGATCGTTGCCGAAGTACGTCTTGCTGCGGAACTCGGTCGGGTGGAAGAGCTTTTCCATGTTCTCGTAGTCGCGGGCGTTCTCGTACTCGATATACCGGTAGAAGATGTCGATGTTCTGCTGCCGGCGGTCCTCGTTGATCGGCTGGGACACCGTGATGGTGCCGTTGAACTGGGCCGACACGGTGGCGAGGAACTGATCGAAGAGTTGCTCGCGGGCCGGGGCCGGAAGCCGTTCGATGAGCGACAGGTTGTCCCGCAGGTTTCCGTCCACGGCTCGGATGTCGCGTTGTTCGCTCGGCGCCACCTCCTTGGTGGGTTTGCCGTTGCCCTCCGTGGCCGCCTCGCTCATCTCGAACCAGCGGCCTTGCAGCTCCTTCAACCGGGTCCCCTGCGGTGAGTGGCCCTGGGTGTCCTCGTCAGCACTCATGGATCGGTCCTCCCGAACAGTGGCACTTGCCGGTCAGCCTCTCACCGGCCGCTCCCCCGACACTTCTTCGTCGTTGCTTCCGCCACCGCCGCCGCGGGCTCAGCGCGAACCATCGAGATCCAATGTGGACACCACGGTGCCACGCAGCCTCGCCGCAGCGGCGCGCCCGGCCATCGGCGCCAGCGTGACGGGCAGTCCGGGCCGGGGTTGCAGCACCATCAGGCCGCCGCGATCGATGCGAGCGCCGGAACGCATCTGCGGGCGCCATCGTTGCAGCAGCATGGCCAGCACGAGCCGCATCTCCAGCATCGCGAAACCCGCGCCCAGGCAGGCGCGCGGGCCAGCCGAGAAGGGCAGATACTCGTACGGGCCCGGATCGCAGGTCAACCAGCGATCCGGCGCGAACCGGTCCGGCTCCGGATAGAGCTCGGGCAGCCGATGGGTGACATAGGGGCTGAACACCACGGTGGCGCCGGCCTCCAGCCGGTAAGGGCCGAGGTCGCACGGAGCGGTGCTCACCTTCCCCCACCACGCGACCGGCGGCAGCAGCCGCAGGCTCTCCTTGACCACCCGGGTCAGCAACGGCAGCGCGGCCAGCCCGGCCGCGTCCGGCGGCGCACCGCGCAGCGCGCCGTCCACCTCGTCCGCCAGGTCGTGCAGCACACCGGGATGTGCGCACAGCAACAGCACGGTCCAGGCCAGGGCGGCGGCGGTGGTGGCGTGCCCGGCCATGAACAGGAACGCGGTCTGCCCGACCAATTCCTCGTCGCTCAGGCGCACGCCCCGCTCCTCGGCGTGGATCAGGCGGGCCAGCGCGTCACGCCCGCCGGACGGCCCGGCGCGGCGCCGGCGGATCAGATCCCGCACGGTGCGTTCGAGACGGTCGGACAGCGTCTGCAGGCGGTGGTACGGCAGCCCCGGAACGTCCAGCGGCATCGCCATGGCCGGCACCGAGAACACCGCGTCCATCCAGTCCTGCAGGAGGCGGCCGGTGGGTCCGCCGTCCGCGCCGGGCTCCAGACCGAGCAGGGTCTTGACCGCCACCGCCATGGTCAGGGTGCGCATCTCGGCGAGCAGATCGAGCCGGTCGCCGGTGTGCCAGCCGGCGAGATGCCGCGCGGTGACGTCGGTGATGTCGCCCGCGTACGTCTCCACGTGGCGCCGCGGCAACGCGGCGGCGACCAGCCGACGAACCCGGTGATGGGGTTCCCCGTTCATGGTGGTCAGCCCGGCGTAGAGCCGCCGCAGCGAGCTGTCCTGCGGCATCCGCACGGGCGCGGAGGCGGCGTCGAGGTTGTGGAACAGGTCGGGGTCGCCGAGCACCACGCGGTTGTACCGCGGGGAGAAGACGAAGACATGACCGGTGTCCCCGCGGGCGAGGGCGGCCACCTCGCCGTACCGCTCGTGCAGCCGGTGCAGGTGCGCCACGGCGTCGGTCAGAAAGGCCAGGAAGTTCCCGCGGGCCCCCAGCAACGGCACGGGCCGGGGACCGGGAATCCGCGCCCCGGTCATCGCGCCTCCTCGGCGTCGCGCCCACCGCGGCGGGCCACGGCGGGCGGCCGTACGGCGTCCACGCATGCCGCCAGGCCCGCCGCGGTGGGCGACTCCATCAGGGTGAGCGTGGTCAGCTCGGTGCCGAACGTGCGGTTGACCGCCGCCATCATCTCGGTCACGAGCAGGGAGGTGCCGCCGAGCTGGAAGAAGTCGTCATGCACCGACAGGGTGGGCACGCCGAGCATGTCCCGCCACAGGCCCGCCATGATCTGCTCGGTGGACGACTCCGGCGCCGCCGACGGCTCGGCCGCCTCCGCCGCCGGGCCGGCCGGTGTCGGACCCCCGTCGAACCAGTGCCGCCGCCGTTCGAACGGGTAGGTCGGCAGCGGCACCCGGCGGCGGCGTTCCGGCGCCGCGAACCCCTCCCAATCCACGTCGGCGCCCGCCTGCCACATCCGGCCCAGCGCGCCCACCAGCGCCGCGCGGGCGCCGCCGGGCGCGGTCTGCGGAGGCAGCGACGGCACCACGGTGCGGCTCGGGCCGGTCATCCCGTGCGAGCGCACCAGCGTGCTCAGCGCCCACCCGGGTCCGGCCTCCAGGAACATCCGGCCGGGGTGTCGCAGCAGTTCGCCGACCGCGTCGGAGAAGCGCACCGTGCCGCGCATCTGACGCGTCCAGTACCCGGGATCAACGGCCTGTTCGTCGGTGATCCAGGTGCCGGTCAGGTTGGACAGGAAGGGCACCGACGGGGGCCGCAACGTCAGACCGGCGACGTGCGCCCGGTACGGCTGGAGAATCGGATCGAGGTGCCGGGAATGACCGGCCGAGCGCACCGCCACGACGGAGCAGCGCACCCCGTCACCGGTCAGACGGGCGGCGAGCGCACGAATCCGTCCGGCTGGACCGGAGACCACGCAGTTGTTCGGGGCGTTGACGGCGGCCAGATCCAGATCATCGGCGAGCAGGTCGCGAACCCGCTGGACGGGCAGCGCGACGCTGAGCATCTCGCCCACCGGCAGGCTCTCCAGCAGCCGTGCGCGGGCCACCACCATGTCCAGCGCGCCGGGCAGCGTCAGCACACCGGCCAGGCACGCCGCGCTGATCTCGCCGAGGCTGTGGCCGAGCAGCGCCGCGGGCCGGATCCCCCACGACGTCCAGAGCGCGGCCACTGCCCGGCACACGATCAGCAGCAGCGGAAGCTGGATCGACGGGCGCGCGTACTCCGGCGGCGGGTCCGCGACGCCGCGGGCGGTGAGCGCGGCGAAGTCGTAGTCGCTCAACCCGTGCAGCGCGTCCAGCCCCTCGTGCAGGGCCGTGCGGAACACCGGCTCGGCGTTCACCAGGTCGGTCAGGTCCGGTGGCCGCCGGCTGCCGCCACCGGGCAGCAGGAAGACCACCGGGTGCGGGCCGGCCGGGACCGTGGTGGCCGGTGGTGGCGCGCCCAAAGCCGCGACCGCCTCGCCCCTGTCGTGGCACGGCACCGCCCGGCGCACGCCGAGCATCCGGCGCCCGGCCTGCAAGGTGTGCGCCACGTCGGCGATCCCGGTCTCCGGATGCTTGTCCAGGTGGGCGCGGAGGGCCGCCGTCGCGGCGTCCAGCCCGGACCGCGTACGCGCCGAGAGCACCAGCAGCGCCGGCGAGCGCGCGGGCCCGGAGGCGGCGGGCGGCGGGGCCTCCTGCAGGACCACGTGCGCGTTGGTGCCGCCGATGCCGAGCGACGTCACGCCCGCCCGGCGCGGGCCGGTCCGCCGCGGCCACGGCAGCGGCTCGGTGTTCACGAAGAACGGCGAGCCCGCGAAGTCGATCCGCGGGTTGGGCGCGCGGAAGTGCACGGTGGGCGGGACGAGGCCGTGCCGGACCGCCAGGATCGCCTTGATCAGCCCGGCCACACCGGCGGCCGCGTCCAGATGCCCGAGGTTCGTCTTGACCGAGCCGACCGCGCAGAACCCGCACCTCGACGTCGCGCGGCGGAACACGTTGCTCAGCGCGGTCATCTCGATCGGGTCGCCGAGCGGCGTGCCGGTGCCGTGCGCTTCCACGTAGCCGACGGTGCCCGCGTCGACGCCGGCATGGGACAGCGCCTCGGCCACCACGTCGGCCTGGCCACCGAGCCCGGGTGCGGTGTAGTCGGCCTTGGCCGAGCCGTCGTTGTTGACCGCCGACCCCTTGATGACGGCGTGCACCGTGTCGCCGTCGGCAAGCGCCTCGGCCAGCGGACGCACCACCACCACGCCGACGCCGCTGCCCAGCATGGTCCCGGCGGCGCGCGCATCGAACGCGCGGGTGTGCCCGTCCGGCGAGAGCGGACCGTCCGGCTCGCTCAGGTAGCCGGCACGCTGCGGCACCCGCACCGCCACGCCCCCGGCCAGGGCCATGTCGCACTCGCCGGCGAGCAGCGCCTGGCACGCGGTGTGCACCGCCACCAGCGAAGTCGAACACGCCGTCTGCACGGTGATGCTGGGACCGCGCAGTCCCAGCTTGTACGACACGCGGGAGGTCAGGAAGTCCTTGTCGTTGGCGACCAGGGTGGCGACCGGTCGCTCCCGCAACTGTCCCGCGACGCCGGTGGCGTACAGGTAGCTGTTCATCGCCGCGCCGGCATAGACGCCGACCGCGCCGGGGAACCGGGCCGGGTCGTGCCCGGCGTGTTCCATCGCGGTCCACGCGCATTCCAGGAAGACCCGGTGCTGGGGGTCCATCAGCGCCGCCTCCCGCGGCGAATAGCCGAACAGGCCCGCGTCGAACAGGTCGTGACCGTCGAGCAGGGCGGCCATCGGCACGTACCGGGGATGGCCGCGGGCCTCCGGCGGGACCCCGGCGGCACGCAGGTCGGCCGCGGACAGCCCGGTCACGGATTCCACCCCGGCGACCAGGTTGTCCCAGAACTGGTCCACGTCGGCCGCGCCGGGAAACCGGCCCGCCATGCCGATCACCGCGACGTCCTGCTCGTCCACCGCCGTCACCCGCCCTCTCCGGCGGCGCGCGAGCGGGGCGGCACGGACCGGCGGCGCAGCCCGCGGCGCTGCCCGGCGTCCCCGGCATGCTCGGCGCCGCCGCGCAACATGCCGGCCATCGCGCGGACGGTCGGATGCTCGAACGCGCCGATGGCCGGCAACGCCCGGCCGAACCGCTCGCTCAGTTCCGCGATCAACTGCACCGCCCGCAGCGATGTGCCGCCCAGGTCGAAGAAGTTGTCGTCGATGCCCACGTCGTCGATCGCCAGGATCCGGCGCCACGCCTGGGCGACGGTGCGTTCCAGGTCGTCGCCGGGCGTGCCGGGCGGCCCGGCCAGGGACGGACGCCGCCGGGCGCGCCGCCGCTCGACCGCCGCGACGACGGCGTCCAGGTGGTTCAGCTCGGTCGCGATCCGCTCGTACGGTGGCGCACCCGAGCGTTCCGGCCCGGCCGCGGCGGGCGAGCGCGGTTCGGCGGCCGGCGGCTCCTCGTCGCCGGGCCGGAAGGTGGCGTGCGCGGCGGCGGCTGCCGACACCGCGAAGCGCAGCACGTCCCCGTCGCGCGGCGCGGGACCGGCGACCGAGGTCAGGAAGGCGCGCGCCGGGGCGTTGCGCCCGGTCTCGGTCAGCGGCACCGTGATGTCGCCGAGGCCGCGATGCTGCGCCAGTTCGCCGAGCGCGGCGAGCATCCGGTGCTCCACGCCGCGCCCCAGGGCACGGCAACTGAGCGACAGGCCCGCCACGTCGAGCACGTCCCCGGCGACGCGGAACAGCATCACCCCGACCAGGCCGTAGTCGCCGAACCGGTCGCGCACCCGGACGGTCCGGCATTCCAGCCCGGCGGCGAGGGCCGCGCGCAGCCCAGCCGGGCCGAACCGGGCCGCCGTGGTGGTGAACTGATGGGTGCGTTGGGTCAGTTGCGCGATGCGGGGCAGATCCGCGGGCGTCGCCGGGGCCACCACCACCCGCAGGTCGAGCCCGGCCAGGAAGGAGGCGAAGTCCAGCGCGCCGGAACGGGCCGCCGCACGGTCCCGCTCGGTGCGGTACCACCGCGCGCGGGTGCGGTCCTCGCCGGTGACGTCGGCCCGGTCGAAGGCCCACAGGTGTCGCAGCACCGCCGCGACCGGGTCCGGTCCGGACGGCAGGCACACGGTCAGCGCCTCGGGCCGGTGCGCGCGCACCTCGGCACACTCCACCGGATCGTCGTCCAGCAGCACCATCGCGTCGGTGCCGACCCCGAGCTCGGCGGCCAGGGCGGCCAGGTTGTCCGACTTCGCCGCCCAGTTCAGCCGCCACGCCGCCAGGTGCTCCGGCCGCAACGGCAGATCGTCACGGGCGGCGAACACCGCGAAAACGTCGGCGGCGTTGTTGCGGCTGCACAGGCACAGCAGCGTGCCCGCGGCGCGCTGCCGCAACGCGAATTCCTGCACCGCCCGGTGCGGCGCCTCCAGGCGGACGCCGCGCGGCCCGTCCTCGCCGCACCGTCCGGCCCACAGCGTCTCGTCGCAGTCGAGCACGAGCACCTTGGCCGGTGGGCGGCCGGCCGCGAGGATCCGGCGTGCGACGAGCGTCCCCACCGCCGCGAAGAACCGGCCGGTGTACGGGACACCGCCCAGCTCCTCGGCGCGTGGCGCGTCGACGTGCCGCACCGGGTGGGCACGCCGCACGTCCCGCGCGGTGACCACCTGCACCCCGGGGATCCCGGCCAGTCCCTCGCAGATCCGGTGCTGCGCGCGGTCCAGACGCCGCCGCTGCGCCGGATCGCGCCGCTCGGGCGCCGGCGGGGGGCAGAGCACCACGACGAGCGGGACCGCCGTCGTCTCGGCCGCCCGGCGCGCCGCCCGCACCAGGTCGTCGACGTTGTGCCGCAACGACGAGGGTGCGTGCCGGCGGGACCGGCGGGCGGGCGGCCCGGAGGATCGCGCCGCGGGCCGGCGCGCGAAGATCCCGGCGTACCCGGTGCCGCGCAGCATCGCGTCGTCGTCGGCCACGACGGTGAAACCGCGCGCCGCCAGGATGTCCCGCACCCGCCGGACCCGGTCCGGGTCGTGCGCCTCCACCACCACCTGGCGGATCGCCGGCCAATGCTCGTCCGCGATGCCGCGCAGCACCCGTTCCTCGTACCCCTCCGCGTCGATCTTCAGCAGATCGACCCGGGTCAGGCCCTCCGCGCGCCAGACCCGCGACAGTGTGGTGACCTTGCGGTGCAGGGTCCGGGCGTCCAGGCGGTCACCCGTCAGGCGGTCCAGCACCGCATGCAGGCCGGTGAGGTGCGTCCCGCCCACGCTCCGCAGCACGTTGCCGGCCACCGCCCGGACCGCCGCCCGGTCACGCACCGCGTCGGCCGCGAACCCCGAGAAGACGCTGGCGTTGCGATAATCGGTGAACGGACGCTCGCCGTCCGCCTCGGCCAGGCCCGCCTCGAACACCCGGGTGGCCGGGCCGTGCGTCGCGACGTTGCGCCGCAAGGCGTCGGCGGCATCCGGGGACGGCTCGAACGCGTACACCCGGGCCGCGGCGCACTCGTGGTGCACGAACAGCGTGAACAGCCCGATGTTGGCGCCCACGTCCACCACCACCGCGTCGTCCGGCAACACGATGCCGTGCCGCAGGTAGGACCGCCGGACGAAGATCTCGTCGTAGAGGAAGGCGGTCTCGTACTCGTGCAGATGTGCCACATCGCCGACCTCGGGCAGGTGGTAGCGGGCCCCGTCGCCGACCGCCGGGGTGAGGTCGCTCGCGCGGACCAGGATCACGTTGGCCGGGCCGGTGTTCGTGCACAGCAGGCTGTCGGGGTCGAGGAGCTGCTGATAGACCTGCCGGTACGGGGCGAAGGCGACATCCGCGTCCAGGCCCAGCGTGTCCAGCCAGAAGGCGAGCGCGTCGGCGAGGGGTTCGGCGGTGAAGGTGGCGGCCACCACCACGCGGGGGCGGGTGGCGGGCGGCGGCTTCTCCTCGGCAGCAGCGGACAGCCGGCGCAACCGCACCCCGCAGAGCGCGCCGGCGTTCCGGCCACCGGAGTCCAACAGCCGCACATCACCGACGATGTCGCCGTCCGTCGCCTCCGGACGCAGACGCGCGTGCACGCGGCGCACCGGACGGCCGGGCAGGTGCAGCATGTCGGCGCCGGCCAGCACCAGGGTGCCGGGCCGGTCCGGGCCGACGGCCGCCGCCAGCACCTGCATGGCCGCGTCCATGACGACGGCACCGTCGGTGTCCACACCGGTGATCAGGGCCACGGCCTCGCCTGCGCCGACGCGGCACTGGGTGATCGCACGGAAGCCGGGACCGAACCGGTTTCCCGCGTCGCGCATCCCGGCGTACAGCCGGTCACCGGTCAGCGCGCGACCACCACGCCACACCGCATCGGCCTGGCCGGCCGGCGGTGCGTCGTCACCGGCGTCCACGGATGCCGCCGGATCCGGCACGTGCGCGACGGCGTGCCGGATTCCGGTGTCCGCGCCGGTGACGGCGACCTCCCGGCCGCCCGGCACCGGCGTCACGGTGATCCGCAGGTCGCGCGGCTCGTCCCGGGGCACCACGAAGAAGCGCAGGAAACGCACATGGCGCAGAGTCTCCGGGCGGTTCCCGCCGGTCGCCGCGGCGGCGGCCCGCGCCAGCTCGACGTGCACGGAACCGGGCAGCACCGGCACGCCCTGCACCACGTGGCCGGCGAGGTTCGGCTGGGCGGCCAGGCTCAGCGAGACGGTCCACCGGTCACCGCCGGAGCCGGCCGGGCGAAGACGGGCGGCCCACCCTGCGAACTGCGGCCGGTCGCCACTCATCGCTGACCGGCCCGCACCGCGCCGGTCACGCCGGGGACGAAGACCCGGAAGATCACCTTCATCGCCGCACCCATGTTCGGGTTGATCACGATGTTGGGCAGCCGCTGGCTGAGGAAAACACCGATCAGCGACGGCTCCGACCGGGGCTCCAGCCAGCAGTACGTCATCATGCCGCCGAGCTGTTCCAGGGTGTCCACCCCTTGCCCGTACGGGGTGGCCTGGGTGCGATAGCCGAAGCCCATGGTGTGCCCGTGTCCCTGGTCGTCGGCGAGCAGGGCGGCCACCCGATCGGACAGCACCCGGCGGTCGCCGTCGCGACCCCTGTCGCGCACCACACGCAGGAACCGCATCAGGTCCACGACGGTGGTGTACATGCCGCCGTCCGGAAAGACGAAGCGCCACCCGCGGCGGTACTTGTCCCAGCGGCCGTCCGGCCCGGGACTCACCTCGGGTGGCATCAGACCGTCCCGGGTGACCAGCGCGACATCCGCGATCCGGGCGCGCTGCCCGGCGCTCACCCCGTCGTCCATCCGTGCGTCCAGATCCGGGTCTCCGGTGGGCTGGGCGATGAAGAAGGAGTCCGTCATGCCCAGCGGTGCGAAGACCCGCTCGTGCAGGAACCGGTTCACGGACTGGCCGGACAACGACTCCACGATGCGCGCGGCGATCACGTAGCCGATGGTGCTGTAGAGGTAGGCGGCGCCGGGTTCGGTCACCGGCTCGTACGTGCGCATCAGATGCTCGCTGACCTGGTCCAGGGTCAGCGTGCGGGCAGGCTGGCAGTGCCCGTCGGCGACCATGTATTCGTTCGCGCCGCCGGGGTAGCAGGTGTAGGTGCCGGTGGGCCCGAGCGCGACGCTGGCCTGCGGGCAGTACGGCGGTGGACCGTCCGGATCGTTGCAGGGGCTCTTCGGGCTGTCCGTGTAGGGCTGGATCGACGGCAGTCCCGCGGTGTGCTGCAACAGGTGCCGCACCTGGATGCGGCTCTTGCCCGGATGCTCGGCGTACGCGCGCATGCCGGGCAGCCGCCACACCTCGGTGTCCACCTCAAGCAGACCGTGTTCCTCCAGCGCGAGCAGCACCGCGGTGCCGGTGAAGGCCTTGGTCATGGTGCCGATCGCGCAGATGGTGCGCGGCGACCAGCCGGAGCCGACGCTGCCGAACAGCGGCTCGTCGGAGCCGGTCTGCACGGCGAAGGTGGCGCCCGGCAACTGCGCCGGGTCTGTCTCGTGTTCCGCACGGACCTCGCCGGTCACGCGCGTCCACCACTGCGGGACACTCATGTCGTTCTCCTTCGTGCCGGTGCGGTGGGACGGCTGCCGAAGCGGAAGACGTCGTCGATGCGCGCGGCCAGTTCCTCGACCGTGGGCGCTTCCATCAGCGTCAGCAGCGGCAGGTCGATCCGGAACGTCCCGTTCAGCCGGGCGGCCACCCGCGTCAGCAGCAGAGAGTGCCCGCCCAGGTGGTAGAAGTTGTCCCGCGGGCCGATGGGGACGTCGCCCAGCACCGCCCGCCAGACCGCGATGACGACGGCCTCGGTGGCAGTGCGAGGCGCGGCCGCATCCCGGGCATCCGCGGTGGCATCGGCGTCCGGCGCCGCGGTGCCGGACTCGGCGGGTGCCGCGGTGCCGGACTTGGCGGGTGCCGCGGTGCCGGACGCGGCGGCGGGGCGGTCCGGGAGCGTCCCGGCGTGGGCTTCGGGCGGCTCCGGGTCCACGTCGGCGGGTGGCGCGTCGATCCAGCACCGGCGACGGCGCATCGGGTGGCCGGGCAACGGTATCCGGCGGCGCGGCTGCCCGGCCGAGAACGCCGCCCAGTCCGGATCCACGCCCGCCTCCCACAGCCGGCCCAGGGCGCGCACCACCGATGGCGCGTCGTCGCCGGACGGGCCGTCGACCACCGCCAGCGGGCCGGGCTGTTGCCGGGCCGGCCCGCCGAGCGCCCCGCCGGCACCCACCTCCAGCAGCACGTAGCGGCCGAGCCCGGCCAGCGTGCGCAGGCTGTCCGCGAACCGCACGGGCCGGCGCAGGTGCCGGGCCCAATAGTCCGCTGAGGTGGCTTCCGCGTCACGCATCCAGGCACCGGTCACCGTGGAGACCAACGGAATCCGGGGCGCAGCGGGTGACACCTGGCACACCGACGCGCGCAACGGCGCGATGATCGGTTCCATCATCGCGGAGTGGAACGCGTGGGTCACCGGCAACCGGCGCGCCGGCACCGCTTGCCGGCGGAGCCGGTCGGCCAGTTCCGCGACCGCGTCGAGCGGCCCCGCGACCACGCATTGGGCGGGGGCGTTGACGGCCGCCACCGTGAGACCGTCGCGCAGATGCGCACGCGTGCGTTCCTCGGACAGCGGCACGGCGAGCATCGCGCCGGCCGGCACCGTGTCGACGAGCCGGCCGCGTGCGGCCACCACCCGGGCGGCGGCCTCCAGCGGGAACACCCCGGCGAGGCACGCGGCGACGAACTCGCCGAGGCTGTGCCCGACGAGTGCGGCCGGGTGCACTCCCCACGACTCCCAGAGGCTGGCCAGCGCGTACCCGAGGGTGAACACGGCCGCCTGGGTGGCGGCGCCGCCCCGCGGCTGCGCACCCCGCTCCACGAGCGTGCGCAGATCGGTGTCCATATGGGACGCGAAGTGGTCGGCGCAGCGGTCCACGCCTGCCCGGAACACCGGTTCGTGCCGGTATAGCCCGGCGCCCACACCGGCATCCGGCGCACCCTGGCCGGGCAGCAGGAAGACCACCGCGGGCGGCGGGGCGGCGCGGGCCGGTGCGGCGGGCATGCGGCGGGAACCGGCCGCGCGTAAGGCTTCCGCCGCCTCCGCCGCGGTGCGTGCGACGGCGGACCCGCGGCAGGCGAAAGCCGCCCGGCCCACTTGCAGCGTGTACGCCGCGTCGGCCAGGTGAGCGTCGCCGTGGGCGGCGAGATGGTCGGCCACCGCGCCGGACAGCGTGGCCAGGGCGTGCGGGGTGCGGGCGGACACCGCCAGCAGCACCACCGGCCGCGCCGGAACCGACGCGGCCGGTTCCGGCGGGGCAGGCGCCTCCTGCAGGACCACGTGCGCGTTGGTGCCACCGACGCCGAGCGCGTTCACCGCGGCCCGCCGCGGCCCCGCGCCGGCCGGCCAGGGTTCGAGCCGGTCCGCCACCCGGAACGGGGTCTCGTCCAGCCGCAGGTCGGGATTCGCGTGCCGAAAGTGCAACGTCGGCGGGATCTCGCCGTGGCGCAGCGCCAGCACCGCCTTGATCAGGCCGGTGACGCCGGCCGCCGCGTCGAGATGGCCCACGTTGGACTTGACCGAGCCGAGCGCGCAGAAGCCCCGCGCGCGGGTGAACCGGCGGTAGGCGCGGGTCAGCGCGGCCACCTCGATCGGGTCACCCACCCGCGTGCCGGTGCCGTGCGCCTCGACGTAGGCCACCGTCGCCGGGTCCACGTCGGCCGCGCCCAACGCCTCGACGACCGCGTCCGCCTGGCGGCGCACGCTCGGCGCACTGAACCCCGCCTTGTCCGCGCCGTCGTTGTTGACCGCGCTGCCCCGGACCACCGCGTGCACCGTGTCGTGCTGCGCACGGGCGTCGTCCAGCCGCTTCAGCACCACGATCCCGGCACCGCTGCCGAACAGGGTGCCGCCCGCGGCGGCGTCGAACGGCCGGCAGTGGCCGTCGGCGCTCAGCATATGGCCGCCGTCGTGCAGGTAGCCGACGCGGTGCGGCACGCGCACCGACACCCCGCCGGCCAGCGCCATGTCGCACTCGCCCGCGAGCAGGGCACGCACCGCGAGATGCACCGCGACAAGCGAGGTCGAGCAGGCCGTCTGCACGGTCAGGCTGGGCCCGGTCAGCCCGAGTTTGTACGAGACGCGGGTGGCCAGGAAGTCCTTGTCGCTGGCGGTGAGCGTGAACAGGTAGTCGTCGGACAGCCGCGGCAGCAGACCGCTGAACAGCAGATACGAGTTGAGAGCCGACCCGCCGTAGACACCCACCGGCCCGGTCTGCCGGCCCGGGGCGTATCCGGCGTGTTCCATCGCTGCCCAGGCGCATTCCAGGAAAAGCCGGTGCTGCGGGTCGAGGGCACACGCCTCGCGGTGGGAATAGCCGAAGAAGTCCGCGTCGAACAGGGAGGGGTCGGCCAGCACCGGCGCGGCCGGCACGTAGTCGGGCCGGGTCCGCAGCGCGTCGTCCACGCCGGCCGCGCGCAGTTCCGCAGCGTCGAAGACGGTGACCGACTCCACCCCGGCGCGCAGGTTCGCCCAGTACCGGTCGGCGTCCGGCGCGCCGGGCACCTGGCATGCGAGGCCGACGACGGCGACGTCCGGGTCGGCGTTCACGTCGCGCCACCGCTGCGGTGCCGGCGTGCCCGGCCGCGCGCCCACGCCGGGTCGTCCCGGCCGCCGTCGCCCGGTGGCCCGGTGGCGTCCGCCCGGTCGATCGTCGCGGCGAGACCGCGCGCGGTCGGCGTGTCGAACAGGTACACCACCGAGACGTCCGCGCCCAGGTCCCGGCGCAGCCGGGCGGCCACCGCGGAGGCGGCCAGCGAGGTGCCGCCGAGGTCGAAGAAGTTGTCGGTGGCACCGACCCGGTCGAGCCCGAGCGCCTTCGCGAAGGCCGCCGTCACGGCGCGTTCGGTGGCGCCGCGGGCATCCGCACCTCCCGGCGGTGACGTGGTCGCGGCCGGTTCCGGGGCGGGCAGCGCGGCGCGGTCCACCTTGCCGTTCGGGGTCAACGGCACACGGTCCAGCATGATGATCGCGGACGGCACCAGCGCGGCGGGCAGCCGGTGTGCCAGTTCCCGGCGCAGCCCGGCCGCCGTCGGCGTGGTGGCCGGCATTGACCGCGGATGGTTGGCGTACGCCCGGGGGTCGGCGCCGCCGGTGTGGCGCGCCGGGACCATCGCCGCGCCCGTGTCGTGGAGCACCACGTCACAGGTCTCCGGGTCGCCATCGGCCGGGCAGCACACCTCGACGCTCCACGACAGGCGACCGCCGAGTGTCCACAGTGTCTCCGGATGCACGCCCCGGCCCGCGCAACGGCGCGCCGCGGCGGCCCGGACACGCCCGGCGGTGGCCGACGCCCCGGCGGCCAGCAGCCGGGACTGCTCGACGCAGGCCAGCACCCGGGCGTTCGGCACCCCCCGAACCCCGAGCACGGGCGGCCGGGGACGCAGGCGCGCCGCCGCGGTCAGTTCGGCGAGCCCGCGCCACGGCAGCCACAGCGGTTCGGTCGCGGGCCGCGGGCCGCGCGCCGGGTCACCCACGCGCAGCAGGACGTCGTACCGGAAGCGGGTCAGTTCGTTGTCGTGCTTGCCGCGCTTGAGGTGCAGGTGAACGGTCCGCACGCGAGCGTCCCAGGCCGCAAGCGCGGTGAAGAACCGCGGATCCAGCACCAGTTCCGGTTCCTGGCGCAGCCTGCGGTGCGCCGCCCCGCGTACCGTCGCCGCCGGGGTCTGCTCCGCGGCCCGGTGCAACGCCACCGACGAGTGGAACGCCTCCAGCAGCGGAAGGCTGCGTACGTCGGCGAGGTAGATCCAGCCGCCGTCACCCACCATGTCGAGGGCGCCGGCCAGCACGCGCAGCAGGTAGCCGGCGTCCGGGAAGTGCTGCACGACCGAGGAGAGCACCACCACGTCGAAGTCCCCCGGCGGCAGGCCGGTGACATCATCGGCAGCCCGGCGCTCGGCCCGGGCCTGCGGCAGCGCCGGCCGGTGCCGGTCGAGCAGGGCGTTCACGTGCCGCACGGCCGTCGCGGACAGGTCGGTTCCGAGGTACGCCGAGCAGTGCGGCGCGACGCGGAACAGGAGCAGACCGGTGCCGCATCCGATGTCCAGCACCCGTTCCGGCCGCAGCGCGAGCACCCGCTCGACGGTCTGCGTCACCTGTTCGCGCATCTGACCGGCGGGCAGCGGCGAACCGGTGTAGCTGCTCACCCAACTGGCGAGGTTGAACGTGGGGTCGTCCCCGGTCGGCGTCTCGGCGCCGAGCCGCGCGTAGATCACCTCGTCGTACAGCTCGCGCCATCGCTGCACCGACGCGGCACCGTCCCGGCGGGGGCCGTCCGGCGGATCCGGTTCCGGCACCACGTAGGCGGCCAGACGCGGCACATCGGCCGGGTCCCGGTACGGCGCCACCACGCACTCCCGCACTCCCGCGCAGCCGCGCAAGGCCGTCTCGATCTCCCCCGGTTCGATCCGCACGCCGTCGAGCTTGATCTGCCGGTCGCGGCGGCCGAGGTATTCGACCTCCCCGTCCGGCCGGCGCCGACCGAGATCTCCGCTGCGGAACATCACGGCGTCGGGGCGGCCGGCGAACGGGTCGGGCACGAACCGTTGCGCGGTGAGCGCGGGACGGTTGTGGTACCCGCGTGCCACACCGGCACCGCCGATGTAGATCTCCCCGGTGACTCCGGCGGGCACCGGGCGGCGGAGTTCGTCGAGCAGGTACAAGCGGGCACCGGCGACGGGCCGGCCGATCGGGACGGTGCGCGCCTGCGGTGCCAGCCGCCGCACCAGGTGCCAGGCGGCGAACGTGGTGGCCTCGGTCGGGCCGTACGCGTTGAGCAACCGCCGGGGCGGCCCGGCGGCGAGCACGCGGCGTATCCAGTGGGCGTCCACCGGCTCGCCGCCCACCAGCAGATCCGACAGGCCGGCGAACGCCCCCGGTTCGGCGGCGGCGGTCATGTGGAACAGACCGGCGGTCAGCCACAGCACGCTGATGCGGTGGGCGCGCAGGTCGGCGGCGAGGGCGCCGGGGTCCAGCACGCGGTCCGGTGGCAGCACCACCAGGCAGGCGCCGTTGAGCAGGGCGCCCCAGATCTCGAACATCACCGGGTCGAAGCCGACGCTTGTCACGTTCGCGACCCGGTCCGGCGCGCCGATCCGCACGTAGTCGGTGTCGCAGACGAGCCGGACGACGGAGCGGTGCGCGATGCGGCTGCCGTTGGGTGTTCCGGTGGACCCCGAGGTGTACATCAGGTACGCCAGGTCCTCGGCACCGCCGGCAGCGCCAGCGTCCTCCAAGGCCGGGTCGTCCGGGGCCGGGTCGTCCGGGGCCGGATCGTCCGGCCCGTCGTCGAGGCACCGCACGGCGAACGGACCGGACGGCACACGGGCGTGCCACCGGCGCAGGGTCAGCACCAGCGCGGCGCCGGAGTCGTCCAGCAGGAAGCCGATCCGGGCGGCGGGCAGGTCCGGATCGACGGGCACGAAGGCGGCACCGGTCTTGAGCACGGCGAGCATCGCCACGACCAGATCCAGGCCGCGATCCAGCACCAGGGCGACGAGTGCGCCGCGACCGGCGCCCCGGCGGCGCAGGTCCGCGGCCAGCCGGCCGGCCTCGTCCGCCAGTTCCCGGTACCGCATCCGCGCCGGGCCGTCGCACACGGCGACGGCGTCCGGCACGCGTGCGGCGGTCGCCGCGAAACGCTCCTCCACCCGGCTCATCCGCGCTCCCGGTAGACGGCCGGGACGAACTCCCGGAAGATGGCCCGCATCCCGTCGGCCATGTTGTTGCGCAGCACCGCGTTGGCCAGCCGCTGGCTGAGGAAGACCCCGAGCAGCGGATCACCGGGCCGCGGGTCGTACCAGAAATACGTCATCAGGTTGCCCAGGTGGTCCAGCGTTCCGGGGCCTTGCCCGTACGGGGTGGTGGTCGACCGGAAGCCCAGGCCCATCGTGCTGGCGAAGCCCTGGTCGGCGGTGAGCAGCCGGGTCACCGCCGGGGACAACACGGTGGCGGCGCCGCAGCGTCCGCCGTCACGTAGCAGCCGCAGGAACCGCAACAGGTCCGCGGCGGTGCTGTACATGCCGCCCTCCGGAAACACGTACCGCCACCCGCGGCGCAGCCGGTCCCACCCGCCGCCGGCACCCGGGGCGATCTCCGGCGGCCACCGGCCGTCGTGGGTGATCAGCGACAGCGGGGCAACCCGGTCGCGCTGCTCCCGGGTGACCCCCTCGTCGATGCGCCGGCGCAGCTCCGGATCGCCCGGCGGCTGCGCGACGAAGAAGGAGTCGCGCATGCCCAGCGGCCGGAACAGCCGGCGCCGCAGATACACGTTGGGCGACTGCCCGGTCAGCCGTTCCACCAGCCGTCCGGCCACCACATGGTTCGCCGAGCTGTACGTGTACTCCGCGCCGGGCTCGTGCAGCAACGGGTATGTCCGCATCACGAACGAACTGACCTCGTCCAGGGTGGCCGTCCGGGCCGGTCTGCGGTCGCCGCCCAGGGACACCGACTCGTTGGTGTCACCGGGCGAGCCGCGCCAGCGCACGGTGGGCCCGAGCGTCCCCGGGCCCTCCGGCCAGATGTCCGGCGGATTCCGGGGTGGGCGGAACGCCTCGGGTGGCGCGCCGTACGGCAGATACAGCGGCATGCCGGAGGTGTGCTGCAGCAGGTGCCGCACGGTGATGCGCTTCTTGACCGGGTCGCTCGCGAAGGGTTCCATGCCGGCGAACTCGGCCACCGGAGCGTCGACGTCCAGGGATCCGTTGTCCTCCAGGGCGAGCAGCACCGCGGCGGCGGTGAAGGTCTTGCTCATCGAGGCGAGCGTGCAGATGGTGTCGGCGGTCCAGCCCGCGCCCACGGCGGCAACCTGCGGGCCGGCGGTGCCGGCGGTCTCCACCGCCAGCACCGCGCCGGGCAGGTTGGCGGGATTCGCCCGCTGGTAGGCGGCCATCCGCTCGACGACCGCCGTCCACCATCCGTTCTCGCCCATCGGGTCCGCCTCACCGGGAGACGACGTCGACCAGGCCGGCGTGTTCGCCGTACATGAGACGCCGGACCAGGCCGCTGTTGAGGAAGTCGTGCGGGAAGCCCAGCCGGATCCGGCTGACCGCGTCCAGCCGGTCCGCCTGCTCGGCGGAGAGCAGGCTGTCGAAGCAGGCCGCGTTCTGCCGGACCTGCTCCGGTGAGGTGGCCCCGAACAGCGGGATGGCGCCGCGGCGGCGCAGCCAGTTGAGGGCCACGTGGGCCGGAGGGCACTCGTTCTCCTCGGCGATCCGGCACACTTCCCGACCGATCTCGACGGTGCGGTCGTTGCGTGGCAGGAACCGGGACATCACCGGATCGTCGAGTCGGCGACCACCGGATCCGTTGCTCCCGGCGGTGTCCCCGCCGGACAGGTATTTGCCGGTCAGCCATCCGCTGGCCAGCGGGGTCCAGGCGGTCACGCCCAGGCCCAGGCTGTGCGCCATCGGCAGGATCTCCCGGTCCACGTCGCGCTCGACGAGGCTGTACTCCACCTGGACCGCGACGAACGGGGTCCAGCCCCGCTGGTCGGCAAGCGTCACGGCATGGGCCACCGCCCACGCCGGGGCGTTCGCCACCCCCAGGTACAACACCTTCCCGCGGCGCACCAGATCGTCGGTGGCGCGCATCAACTCCTCGGTGGGGGTGAGCGGATCCCAGGCGTGCAACCAGAGCAGGTCGAGATAGTCGGTGCGCAGCCTGCGCAGGCTGGACTCGACCGAGCGGACCAGGCTCTTGCGGTGCGCGCCGGAGGCGTTCACGTCGTCGGCCGCCAGCGTGCCGCCGAATTTGGTGGAGAGCACCACGCGGTCCCGGCGACCGGTCAGGTAGCCACCGAGGTAGTCCTCGGTGGGGCCGTAGGTGTGGGTGTCGAGGAAGTTCCCGCCGGCGTCGAGGAAGGCGTCCACGATGCCGCGTCCCTCCTTTTCGGACACGCACCATCCGCCGCCGGTGCCGTCGAAGGTCATCGTGCCCAGGCACAGCGCCGACACCCGCAGCCCGCTCCTGCCCAGCAGCTTGTACCGCATCGGTGCCTCCCGAGGCCCGCAGGGGGTCAGTCGTCGACGAACACCCAGTCGGCCGCGTCGGCGGGTCCCGGCAGGTTGTCCGGGTCCGGTTGCAGCGTCAGTTGCGAGGCGGCCAGCCGCCACCGGTCGTCGGAACGGACGTACGTGTGGGTGGACCGGAATGTGCCGGTGCGGCGGCGACGCCGCGTCTCACCGGTCTTGATGTTGCGCGCGAGCTGTGTGGCGTTCATCCGGAAGACGCCGACCGAGATGGCCGTGTCGCCCTTGACCATGAACTCGTCGCTCAGCGTCTCGAACCCGCCGCGCCCGAAGGTCTCCTTGCGGATCTTCCCGGAGAAGATCGCTTCCATCGTCTTGTCCCGGCCCCCGATGTTGCCGGCCGGGTCGGTGAGCCGGTAGTCCTTGGTGAACGAGTCTTCGAGCAGCGCCCGGTCGGCGGCCAGATCCTGCTGATCGACCGAATCCCTTGCATCCCGCTCGGTCTCCAGGGCGATCTGGTTGTACGCCGCGCTGATCACCGTGCATTCGGCCATGATGTTCTGCACCGCGGTCCGCGCCAGGTCGACCTGGGCCAGGTCGACGCCGTCCGCTTGGGCGGCGGCCCGGTCCACGGTGAGCGTGCCCGTGGTCTGCTGAATCTGCTCGTCGGTCAGCCCGGCACGCTCCTGGTACCGCTGGCGCCGCTCGGGATCCATCGGCATGTCCTGCTCCCTCCGTGCTTCAGGTCCGGGGCGACGTCGTCGGCCCCGTCTGAGCGCCAGTCTCGGACCGGGCCGCGGACGGCAACTTCTTCCACGTTGCGCTGCGCCGCCGTGCCCGCCCCGGCCGCCGTGGCGGGCGCGGGCAGCAAGACCGGAGAAGCTCGGCCGGCGACCGTCCGGAAGTGTTGAGCGGTGGAGGACAACGACACCACACCCGCTCGCGCCCGCGGGCCGGTGCGCCGACGGCACGAGGAGGCGACGATCCGATGTCGACCGAGGACAACAAGGAACTGGTCCGCCGATACATCCAGACCTGGAACAGCGGAGATCTGCAGGGCGTGGCCGAGTTCTGGGCGCCCGAGATGGTGCATCACACGCGCAGCGGCAGCCACGGCTTCCACGAGGTGGTGACCATCGTCTCGGACTTCATGCGGGCGTTCCCCGATCTGCAGTTCGAGATCGAGGATCTGGTCGCCGACGGGGACCGCGTGGCCAGCCGGATGACCGCACGGGCCACCCACACCGGCGAATACCTCGGTACGCCGGCCACTGGCCGGAAGGTGAGCTGCTCGGTGTTCGGCATCGCCCGCATCGCCGACGGCAAACTGGTCGAGCATTGGGGCGTCACCGACGAACTGCAGTTGATGGAGCAGGTCGGCCTGGTGCCGGAGGAATACTTGGCGGCCATGGCCTGACGCGCGAACGGTGGCCGCCGCGGCGTGCCGGGGCGGCCACCGTGCCAGCGTGGGCGGGCGCTGCCCGGCCGGCCTAGCCGCGGGCGCCCGCGCCGGTTTTCGGGTCGGAGCTGCCGACCTGCTGGAAGTCCACGGTCGCGGAGAAGCCGCGGACCGTACCGTCCAAGACGTTGAGCGACATCATCGGGAACGCGAAATCGGAGGCGGCGTAGATGCCGTGCTTCTGTTGCAGGGTGAAGACCGCATCGCCGAACTCCTTCATGTCGAACTCGCGGTCCGGGCCGGCGTGCCGGTCCACGAGATCCGCCATCGCCGCGATGAACGCCTCCCGGTCGGCCGGGTTCGGGTCCACCGCGCTCTCCAGCACGATCTCGCCGCACCGGCGGCCGTCGCCGCGCAGCAGGCACGCGAAGAACTCCCCGATGAGTTCGCGGACCCGCTCGGGCAACTGCACGCAGTAGCCCGCGTCGAGGATCACCACGCGCTGGTCGCGTGTCAGATAGACGTTGCCCGGATGCAGGTCGCAGTGCACGAACCCGTCGACGAACATCATCCGGTTCGCGGCTTGCAGAACCCGGTCCGCCAGCGCCGCGCGCACATCGGCGGGCAGTGCGCCGGGGGTGGCCGTGTCCAGTTGCGGCAGGTATTCGAACAGCAGACAGGTCGGGCTGGACACATCCGCGTACACGGCCGGGACGCGAATCTGCGGTACGGGCGACAGGCACTGCCGCAAACGCGTGATGTTGCGGGCTTCCCGGGCGAAGTCGAGCTGGCCGAGGATCGCCGTGCTGACGTATCCCACCAGGTCCGCCATCGGCATGCCGCGCATCCGGGGCATGCGTTCGAATCCGCGCATCAGCGCCCGCACCAGCGCCAGGTCGGCGCGCATCCGCGCCTCGATGCCGGGCCGCATCAACTTGACCGCCACCACCCTGCCGTCGGTGAGCTGCCCCCGGTACACCCCGGCGATGCTGCCGTTGGCCAAGGGCCTTTCGTCCATGGTGGACAGCATCGGCACGCCGGCGTCGCGCAGCGCTCGGTCTCGTTGCCGCCGGGACATCGCTCGGACGGCGTCGTGCAGCCGGGACAGCTCCGTGGCCATCTCCGCGGACATGGTGTCCCGGCGCGTACTGGAGGTCTGGCCGAACTTCACGAAGGTCGGCCCGAGGACCTGCAGGGTGCGCACGAGCCCGCGGTAGCCGGTGCGCCGGGCCCGGCGGGGGCCTCCGACGATCAGCGAACCGGCCATCGCCGCCGCTGTCGCCACGGTGGATCCGGCCAGCACCACGGATATCACGGTGAGCCGGCCGAGCATTCGCCACACGGGCACGGCGGGAGTGGGCTGCGACATCTCGGTCCTCCTCTACGGCCGGAGCACGAACAAGGCGTTCATCGGGCTCTGCACCGGCACCTCGTGCACGTGCCCGAAACCGGCCTTGCCGGCCAGGGCGGCCAGGGTCTCGTACGGCAGTCCGAGGGTGCCCAGCGCCGGACCGCCCGCGGCCAGCGCCGCGGGTACGCAGTGCAGGACGCTGGTGGCGTACAGGATCTGTCCGGCCGGCCCGGTGTTCTCCCCGGGGGTGGCCGCCGCGCTCTCCTGGATCAGCAGGACCCCGTCCGGTTTCAGCGCGGCCCGCGCAGCGCCGAGCAGCGCATACGGGTCCGGCGCGTCGTGCAGGGTCGCGAACATGGTGATCAGATCCAGCGGACCGGTCAGGTCACCGGCGGCGTCCGCTTCCCGGAACCGCACCCGGTCGGCCATTCCCGCACCGGACGCCAGCTCGCTCGCCCGCGCGACGTTGCGCGCATAGACGTCGTAGCCGATGAACTCACTGGCCGGGAAGCGGCGTGCCATGGCCAGCACGGCCCGGCCCGACCCGCTGCCCACGTCCGCCACGCGCGCTCCCCGGCGCAGGCGCTCGACCAGGCCGTCCACGGACGGCAGCCACTGATCGACGAGCAAGGCGTCCAGCCACGTGGCGCTCATCTGCTCCATCGCCTCGTACATCGACTCCGGGAAGCCCTCCGGGCCGATGCCGGAACCGGCGCGGAACGCCGCCGCAACCTCGTCCAGCATGCCCGCCATGGCCGGTACGAGCTGGAATCCCGCGCTCATCGACATCGGCGAGTCCGGTGCGCCCAGCACCGCCGCGTGCTCGGCGGGCAGCGTGAACCGTCCCGCCGGGGCGTCCAGCCGCAGATAGCCGGCGCTGTGCAGGCCCCACAACCACTCCCGGACGTACCGTTCGGCGAGTCCGGTGCCCGCGGCGAGCTCGGCGCTGGTGGCCGGTCCGGCGGCGAGCGCGCCGAGCAGCCCCAGCCGGAGGCCGAGGGCGACGAGCAGACTGGTCATGGCGCCGCCGAGATGGTCCAGCACGGTTTGGCCGAAGGCCATCGCCGCCGGGAGGTCGATCGCCGGTGGGCCGCCGCCGTGGCCGTTCATCGCGCCCGGCGCGGGCCCGGCACCGTTGTGTTCCGGGCTCGGTGCGGCCCCGGCCGTCCACCCGTGCGGCCCGGCGGCCGACGGGCCCGCCCCGAGCAGCATCTGGGCACGGGCGGCGGCACCGGTCCAGAACGAGGTCAGCAGTTTGCGTTCGGTCACCGGATCGTGGATGTCCAGGCGTTCCCAGCCGTGGTGGAAGACCTGCAGGAGGCTTTCGCCGAGCCCGGCCGGCTCGATCCAGAGGCGACCGCCGAGCGCGGCACGCCAGGACGGGCGGCGCAGTTCGAACTCCAGATACGGCATGTAGGAGGGGAACTCCTGACCGGCGTCCACCGACTTGGTCACGGTCAGTTCGACGGTGCCGCTGGCGTCGCCCATCACCACGGTCATCGGGTCGCCGACGGTCAGCGATCCCGCGCTGCGCTGCAGCCAGTGCTGCACCGCCGGCGGGCTGGTCAGCGCTGCCCACGCCGCGTACGGCATCTGCGGGAGCGGAATCTGCAGATACGGTCCCATGCGCCGCCACGGCCACCGGCTGTCCACCCCGGTGCGCAGATAGTTGGCGAGCTGGTCGAGGATCCCCGGCCAGCCCATGCCGTTCCAGGAACGCCAGTCCGACGGTGGGTTGGTCGCCTCCTCGACCACGGTGACCAGGGTGCCTCCGGGCACCGGGCGGACGGTCCAGGTGACCGTGGCGGCCGGGCCGATGCCGACCCAGCGCCACTGATAGATCAGGGTGCCGGGGCGGGCGCCGCGCGGTCGCATCGACTGCGACGTGCGGCAGTAGAAGAACTCGCCGTCCTCGAAGTCCAGTGTGGACTCCTGGTCGGGTTCCGCCCAATGTCCGTGACACACCGCCAGCCAGTGGCGAAGATGTGCGGGTGAGACCAGAGCCTCCCACACCCGCCCGGCCGGGAACGGCATCTCGGCCATGGTGACCAGCCGCTCCCACCGGTCCTGCGCGGCCGGGAACGCGGTGCCGGCCAGCGGCGGGAACGGCGGCGGCGCGGCGCTCGCCGGCACGGATGGCACGCCCGCGATCGCGGACAACGTCGAATTTCCGGTTGCCATGTCCCGCCCCCTGTTCTCCGACCGCCTTCGGCAAGTGCGAATCTAGGGCGGATGCGGCCGCCGGACTTCTCAGCGATTGCGTTCCTGCGCCGCCACCGCGGCGGCGCCCGGCCACCGCTGCCGACGCCGGTAGCGCACCGGGCACGGCGACCGGGGACGGGTCACGCCGAGTTCCAGGTCGGCGGCGGGCTCGGCGGCCAGCGGTTCCAGGTCGTACCGGGAGATCAGGCCATTCAGCAGGACCCGCACCTCGGTGGTGCCGAACGCCTGGCCGGGGCATCGGTAGAAGCCTCCGCTGAACCCGATCAGGGCATGCGGGTGCCGCTTGTCCTCGGCCCGCGACGGGGCGAAACGGTCCGGGTCGTACCGGTCCGGATCGGCGAAGATCTCCGGAAGCCGGTGGGCGACACCGGGGCAGAGCATGGTCATCCAGCCGCGCGGCAGCCGGTAGCCGCCGACGTGCAGGTCCTGCCGATTGGTCCGGGCGTAGAAGCCCATCACCGGACGCAGCCGCAGGGCCTCCTTGAAGGCCAGGTCCAGCAGGGCGGCCCGGCTCGTCCGGTCCGCGGCGTCCACCACGCGCGCCAGATAGGTCGGGTGGCGCAGCAGCAGGGCCAGCGTCCAGCACGCCTGGGCGGCGGTGGTGATGTACCCGGTGAAGATGGTGCACAGCGCCATGCCCACCGGCACCTCGTCGCCCTCGGCGGCGAGCGCGGCGTCGTCGGCGAGCACCTGCAGGAAATCGTCGTGCCGTCCCGGCGCCCGGCGTCGTTCGGCGAGCATCGGACGCACCATCTCGGCGAGTTCCCGGCGGGCCTGATCGCGCCGCCGGAAGCGGCGCAGCGGCAGGTTGGGCGGGAGGATGAACTCCATGCCGCGGGCCAGGTCGACCAGCAGCGGACGGAACTCGTCGATCCGGGCCCGGATCTCCGCCCCCATCAACGCGCTCGCCGCGATCCGCATGACCACTGGCTCCACGGCGTCCCACAGGTCGAACTCGCCGGACTCGCCGAGGGAGTCGAGCCAGGCGTCCACCTCCGCGGTCATCACGTCGGCATAACCGGCGAGCCGGCCACTTTGGAAGGCCGACTGCAGCAGCGCGACGTGTCGCCTGCGCCGGGCGGTGTCGGTGGCGGCCATCATCACGTCGCCGAACATCGGCACCACGAAGCGGTACAGCTCCGGCACCGACAACCGCCGGTCCACCTCACGGAAGTAGAACTCGTGATGCTGCGGTCCGATCAGCACCGCCCCGCGCCGGGGCCCGAGACGAACGCCGAAGACCGGCCCGAGTTCCCGGTACGCACGCAGGAAGAGCTGGTCGTGGTCGCGCCGCCACTCCAGCAGGCTGCCCACCACCGGGGGCGCTTTGATCATCGGAGGCGTGCGTGTGGCCATGCGGTCCTCCCTTCGGCGCACGCGTGGGCGGCGGCCCCGGGGGTGGGCCGCGACCCAGGCGTGCCGGCACGCGTCGGCGCGTCTACCGCGCCGCCATCTGTTCGGCGCTGAGGTAGCCGCCCATCGTGAACCGCAGGCTGGTCACATAAGCCACCGGCTCCGCGTCGGGGTTCTCGATGTCGTGCAGCGGGAGCATCCGATAGATCTGACCCTTGCCCGGCGCGCCGGCGGGTGGGATCTGCCGGACGTCGTCGATGGTGAGGATGATCGGTTCCTTGTTGATCAGCTTCATGCCCAGCTTGGGCATCGAGAACACCGCACCCACCGCCATCCGGCACGCCTTCGCGGACGGCCCCTCACCGGCGTACGGGTCGAACGGCGTGCGAATCTGGCCGGTGGACAGGCAGTCCGGATTGAGCCGCACCGTGATGGTGCCGAGCTCCGGGCAACTGCCGACCATCTTCATCTCGATGAGATTGGTGTAGACCTCGGCATCGGACCACTGCCGGGAGGTGGGTTCGGAGCGCACGACGCGCACGTACCCGTCGAAGGCGACGGTGTATTCGCCGACGCCCGGCACCGCGAACGTGTCGATCGAGCTGATACCCAGGTTGTCGATTCCGGGGTCGGGCGGCGTCCACGGGGTGACCGTGGCGCCCGCGTAGATGTCGGGCACGCCGTCCGTGGTGACCGGACGGCCGTACTTCACGGAGGGCTGCGTCGGGGTGGAAGTCATCTCATTGCCTCCCAGAGGTCAGGCCATCAGGTTCGTGTAGTCGCAACAGGTGCGGCCGGGCTCGTCCGGCACGCCGTCCTGGTCCGAGTCGATTTCTCCATCCACTGTGGAGTACACGTCGCGCGAGTTGAGGTCGATCGTCCCGTCGCCGTCCCAGTCGTTGAGCTTGCCCTTGAACGTGCCCAGGATGAAGGCGTTGGTCATCGGACCCACCTCGGGGTCGTGCAGCGTGGAGAGCACACCGTTGCCGGGTGTCAGGATCTCCTCCAGGGACCGGCCGGCGATGCGCGCCAGATTCACGTATCCCCAGCCCTGGAAGCGTCCGCGCACATACCGGATGGCCGGTTCCTCGTGCACCTGGAACTTCGGCTCCAGATGCCAGGTGCCGTACCGCGCGAAGCCGATGTCGGCCTGGCGCACGCCCTCGGACGGGTCGTCGGCGTGTCCCGAGCGGAAGAACGTCCGCGGCACCAGCGATTCGAAGAAGAAGTTTCCCCGGTCCCGGCGCGTGCGATCGGTGAAGCCGCGGAACAGGTAGTTGTCACAGTGCGGAGAGCCGTCCGCGTGCAGCCCGGAAATGGTCTTGGCGATCACCAGTTGACGTTCCCGGGTGGCCACGTTGGGGCAGGCGTGCGCCTGTCCGTAGATGCGGGCGAGTCCTTGCGGCGCCAAAGAGATCTTTCCCCAGTGGGTGTTCGAGGCGTCCAAGCGCACGTACAGGTCGCAGTGGATGAGCAGATAGATGGTCTCGTCGAAGGTCCGGCCCGGGGTGTAGCGGCCCGGCCGGCCGTCGAAGGCCGGATCACCGGTCTGCAGCTCGCTGCCGAACAGCATGGCCCATTCCGCGATCTCCGGGTCGCTGTCGGTGCGGAATTCCCGCAGCGCGGCCATCGCCGCGGGTCCGCCCAGCTTCTCGATCGCCCACAGCGCGTCCCACCGCAGTTCCCGGTTCGCATCGCTGCGTACCGCTTGACGCAGCAGGTCCACCGCGTCCTCGCGGTCGCGGTCGGCGTATTCGAACAGGGCCTGCTCGCGCATCGCCGGATCCGGATGCGACAGGGCCTGCTCGCGAAGTTCGCTGTTGGTCCGGTTGTCGAGCCGGATCGCCACCCGGTCGAGCGCATAGCCGAAGTCGCTCGCCCAGGCCGCCGGGTCACCGGCCACGAATCGCGGGTCGACGTTGCTCAGCGTCGCCCGGTAGGCGAAGTTGAGTGCCTCCCGCTGCTCGGCTCCCAGGTCGTCCAGCAGAACCGGCTCGTCGACCGCCCCGGACCACTCTTTGGGATCGTGTTCCGCCAGCGAGCCCGGCGACTTGTTACAGAGGTCGATAGCCATCGCCGCATTCCTTCCCGTCACCAGAGGTCTGTATCGACAGTCTGGTGGCGCGGCGGTGCGACGCCTTCTCGCATGTTGCCTTCCGCGGCATGCTCAGGCCGTCGGAACGGCCCGCCACCCGAGCGGCCGGCTCAGGCCGGCGATCCGGCCAGCGGCCCGGCCGCGGCGAGCAACGGCAGCGCCAGCACCAGGGGTGGGTCGGTGTCCCGGCGCAGCCGCAGCCGCAGGCGCACGGCGGTCGGCTCGGCGCGACCGTCGACGACCCGGACCGGCCGGTCGCCCGCCGCGACGAAACACCGGTCCGGCTCGGCGGTGGCCACCGCCTCGGCCACCGTGACCGCGGACGGGAAACTCATCGCAAGCGGGTGGTATTCGCCGTCCGGAAGGCCAGAGATACGAGCCGATCCGGGCACGGTGAACGCGGCGCAGGCGGGCGGGCGCCGCTGCGGGATGCCGGAGGAGAACAATCCGAGAGCGGCGTACACGCGCTCGTCCGGGCCACCCTCGACGGTGACTGTCACCTGTGGACGGTCGGGCTCGGCGGAGGCCGCGGACAGGCTCGCCAGCACCTCCTGGAAGGACCGGTCCGCCGACGTGGCGACCAGCCTGCGGAACCGGCCCGGAGAGACCCCGACCATCCGGGTGAACTGGCTGGTGAAGGTACCCAGACTGGAGTATCCGATCTGCATGCAGATGTCCGTGACGCTGACTTGGCTGTGCACCAGCAGCCGCTTTGCCTCGGCCATCCGCCAGGCCGCGAGGAACCGGGCCGGCGTGGCGTCGGTCATCTTCTGGAAGACCCGGTGGAAGTGGAACGGGCTCAGCCACGCCGAGCGGGCGAGCGTCCGCAGCGAGTGCTCGTACCCGAGGTCCTCGCGCATGGCACCGATCGAGCGCAGCACCGCCCGGCGCCAGTCCTCGCTGATCTCGTCGCCGGCGTGCCGCACCGGCATCTGGTCGACCTCCACGGTAGTCCTCCCTCAACGCGTCAATGCCAGGTCCCGGGCGTGCGCGACGGCGGACACCCACGTCGCGGTGAATCGGCGGCGCAACTGACGTGCGCGGTGCTCCGGCAGATCGAGGCGGCACCAGCCGGCGTGCACGAACGACAACCGGCGGCCGGCGCCCGCGCGGGTCACCCGGATCGCGCACGACGTGGGTCGTGCGGCTTGCGGGATCGCCAGCCGGAAGGTCACCTCGTCGGCCGCATCCGTCCAGTCGTCGAGCCGGAACCGCCGCGGCCCGTCGGAGTCCACGATGAAGAACCAGCGCGGCACGAAACCATCGGTGGCGATCGGCAGCCAGCGATGCACGACGCCGGGATCCAGCGGGTCGGCCACCGCGTCGGGCAGGTCGACCGTTCCGTCGATCTCGTCGCGGATCCCGTACCGGCTCGTCTCGCCGGTGCGCAGGTGGCGCGCGAGCCGACCGAGGAAGTCGGTCCATCCGGCGATCATCGCGTCCGTCTCCGCCGGGGTCCGGCCGGGCTGCCGGTCCTCGACCGTGACCTCGCTGCCGTCCGGCCGGTCCGTGATCAGCCAGCGGACATGGGACTGGGCGCCCAGCCCGAGGAAGCGCCAGCGGAAGGCGAGGTGATCGGCCTCGGCCAGCTCCTCGACAGACAGGTCGAAGAAGTCGCCGTCGCCGATCTCGATGCGGCCCCGGCAACCCGGCGACCAACCCGGCGTGAGATCACCGAACCACCGGCTCAATCCCGCCGGATCATGCAGTGCCTGCCACGCCCGGTCACGGCCGCACGCGCATCGCACGCCGACCCGGACCGCACCGGAACCGTCGGATGCGCTCCAGACGGCCTCATCCTCGCTCATCGTGTGCCTCCTGCGTCGATCGACGGGTCTCGGCATGCGCGCCCGGAAACGCGAACAGGCGGGCGAGCTGCGCCCGTTGCGCCCGTTGCGGCACCGCAGTCATCAGCGTCTCCCGCACCCGGCAGGCCAGCCCACCACGCCAGGCGCCCATCCGGGCCAGCATCCGCGCCTGCGACCAGGCCGCGCGGGCCCGGGCGCGGCGGCGCGCCTCGTACTGTCGCAGTGCCTGCTCGATGCGCGGCTCGGCGGCGAGGCGGTCGGCGAGCACCGCCACGTCCTCGAACGCCTGGGAGGTGCCCTGCCCCATGTTCGGCAGGCTCGGGTGGGCCGCGTCGCCGACCAGCACGATCCGGCCGGAGCTCCACCGGGGCAGCGGGCGACAGTCGTAGATCGCGGTGACCGTGATCCGCTCGGTCGACGTCGCGGCGATCAACTGAGGGATCGGCTCGTGCCAGTCGTCGAACACCGCGGGCGGCCGGGTGCGTCCGCGCCGGCCCGTGGTCTCCGACGTGGGCGCCGCGGCGAACCAGTACACCTCGTCGTCCGGCAGTTGCCAGAGACCGAACTGATACGGTCCGCCGAGGGTGAGCAGGCCGGGGCGGGACGCCATGGGGAACCGTACGGTGCCGCGCCACACCGTGAAGCCGGCGTAGCGCAGCCGGGCCCGGATGCCGCAGGACGTCCGCACCGGCGAGCGCATGCCGTCGGCCCCGATCACCAGGTCCGCCCGGGCATCAGCGCCGTCCGCGAACGCCGCGGTGGCGCCGTCCGGTGTGCCGGAGACGCCGACGCACCGCCTGCCCCACCGGATGACCCCGGGGTCGAGCCGGCCGGCCAGCGCGGCGAGCAGATCACCACGGGCGATGGCGACGCCCCGCCCGCCGGCGGCATCCAGCGCCGCCGCGGGCATCTCGCTGAGCACCCGGCCGCGATCGGTCCGCATCTGCGTGCCCGGCGCGGCCAGCGCGCGCCGGGCGACCGCGGCCTCCGCGCCGAAGGTGGCCAGCGCGGCCAGTCCGTTGGGCCACAGGGTCAGGCCCGTACCCACCACGTCGGCGTCCGCGCGGCGCTCGTGCACCGAGACGGCGAAACCCCTCTCGCTCAGGGCGATCGCGGCGGCCAGCCCGGCCGGTCCGGCGCCGATCACGATCGCGCTTGGCTGATGGGCCATGGACACCTCCTCGGCCGGTCCGGCCGCTACGCCGGCAGGGACCGGCAGTCTCCTCGATCGTCGGTGCGCCGGGCAGCCGCCCGGTCCCGCCCGAGCAGACGCAGCCGCGCCGGGCCGGGCGGCAGTGCGAGCAGCCGCTGAACGGCCGCCAGCCCGGCGCGGAGCGCCACCGGTGTCCAGCCCAGGCGCCGGGCCTGCGGAACCACTCCGAGGTCGTGCGCCATACCGGCACCCGCCCAGATCGACCACTGGGCGACCACCGTTGACACGTGCGGGAGCGACCGTGCCGCCCGCAGCGTCGCGCGGCGCAGCAGTTCGTTGGCAAGCGCATAGCCGGCCAGACCGTGCGGCGGTTCCTCGGCCACGGTGGAGCCGAACACCACCAGGTGCCGCAGCGCGCCGCGGTCGATCGCGTCCAGGACGTGCCGCAGCCCGGCCACCTTGACCGCCTGAGTCGCCGTCAGATCCTCGGCGGCGCAGGACGCGACCGGGCCGGCGTGCAGCACACCGGCGCCGTGCACCACGATCGTCACCGGGGTGGGCAGGCTGGTCAGGGCCGCCGCCACCGCCGCCGGGTCGGTGACATCGGCGGTCCGCACACTCGCGCCCGCCGGTCCGGCGAGCAGTCGGCGCAGCCGGGCCCGCGCGTGCGGTGCGAGGCTCTCCGGCGCGCGCCGGTCGACCAGTGCCGGGTGCAGGCCGTAACGCCCGGCGAGGATCTCGGCGACATGCAGCCCGAGGCCGCCGAGACCGCCGGTGATCAGCACCGTTCCGGAGATCGCGCCGGGTGCGGGCGGGAGCCGGACCCGGCGCCAGCCGGTCGCGACGGCGTGGCCGGCGCCGTCGACGATCACCTCGTCGGCGCCGGGGACGTCGGCACCGGCCAGGGCCACCGCCGCCCGTACCGCCGCTGCCGTCGGCTCCGGCGGCAGCTCGATCGACATCCCGGTCAGCCTCGGCGCCTCGGCGCACGCCGCGCGCATCAGGCTGGTGCCGCCGGCACCCCGATGGATCAAGGCCAGCCGTCCGCCCCGCCTGGTGGCGGCCCGGATGGTCTCCAGCAGCAGGTCGTTGTCCCGGGCGGTGAACTCCGTCCCGAGCAGGACGGCGGTCGCCGGCCACGGCGTCGTGGCATCCAGCGTCGGGGCGTCGGGCATCCCGGCACCGGACATCGCCCGCAGTGCGATGGCGACCGGACCGTCCGCGGCGCCGCGCACCCGCCAGCGCCGGGCCACGCCGCCGACGCCCGGCGCGGTGACCGGCACCGAGCACGCGGTGAGCGCGTCGACGCCGATCATGGCGTCGCCGGTGCCGGAGGCCGGTGACGCAACGCCTGCAGCAGCGTCGGGACCGCCTCGGCCTGGAAGTCGACGTCCACGTCGAAGTCATTGATCATCCCCTCCAGGACGAGCAACGACAGCAACGGGAACACGAACGCCGGAGCAGCGGCGATGCCCGAGCGGCGTTGCAGGTCGAACAGGCGCGCGGCGAACGGCGCCAGCCGGAACTGCCCGGCAGGGCGCCCGTGGTTGCGCCGCACCAGATCGGCGATGCCGCGGCGGAAGCCTTCCCGATCGCAGTCCGGCGGCACCCGCTCGGCGCTGCGCACCACCACGTCGGCGCAGGCGTCCGCGCGGCCGGTGGACAGGTTCAGGAAGAACTCGGCGAACAACCGCCGGACCGACGGGCTCAGACGTGCCACGAACCCCGCGTCGAGCAGCACCGGCTCGCCGCTGCGGGTGAGATAGAGGTTGCCGGGGTGCATGTCGCAATGCACCAGTCCGTCGATGAACAACATCCGGTAGACACCATGCAGGATCCGCCGCACCACCGCGCGGCGCTCCTCCCGGCCGAAGTCGTCGGGTGTGAACCGGTGCAACCCGGCCACGTGCTCCATCACCAGGACGCCCTCGCCGGATGCCGCAGCCACCGGTGCGGGCACCCGGATCAGCCCGGCCAGATTGTCCCGCAGCAGGTCCAGCGCCTGCGCCTCGGCGGCCAGGTCGAGCTGGCCGAGCACGGCCGCGCCCACTTCGTCCACCATCCGCCGCATCGGCACCCGTCGCAGGCCGGGCAGGCGCTGGCCGAGTCCCGCGCCGAGGGTCAGCAGCCGCAGGTCGGCGTGCATCCTCTCGGCGATGCCGGGGCGGCGCACCTTGACCGCGACATCGCGTCCGTCATGCAACGTGCCCCGGTACACGCAGGCGACGCTGCCGCTGCCCACCGCGTGATCGCCGAGCTCGTGGAATGGCCACCGGCCGGGCGGGTACGCCGCCTGCAGTGTCCGGCGGCGCTCCCCCGGCCGCATCGGGTCGACGCGATCGTGCAACCGGCCCAGCGCGGCACGCCACGACGGCGACACGAGATCCGCGCGAGTGCTCAGTAGCTGACCGCCCTTGACGAACGCGGGTCCAAGGTGGATCAGCAAGGCGCGAAGCTCCCGAGCGAAAGCGTCGGACCGATGCCGGGTCAGGCGGGCGCGCACCGCGCCCGCCACGGCGACGGTCAGATGCACCGCCGCCAGCCCGGCCCACGTCGCCAACCGGGCCGCCAGGCGTGTCCGGCCGGGCTGGATGCCAGGCTGAAAAATTCTCATGGCAGTCATGCGCCCCCTCCCGCGTGCCCGGCCGAAGCCCCGGCCCTGCCAGCGATTGAAATCTCGTCCGCGGGGACGGAACAAGACGAGAGCGCGACATGCGCAAGATGGAAGAGTCAAAGCGCCGCAGCCAAGGGACGCGAGGGTCTTTCGGCTATATGCCCGTCAAGAATCCGTCAAGTCTCGGGCGACACACTGCCAGCGGTGGGGTGGCCCTGCTCAACGGCGGTGGGGATCGTGGATGCAGCAGTGAAGCAGCGCGGCAGGGGCGTATCGGCGGATCACGCCGAGGCGGTGACCCGCGCGATCGACGAGATGCGGGCCGGGCTGGGCCGGGCGCAGCCGCTGGCGGCACTCGCCCGTACCGGGATGTTCAGCCCGTTCCACTTCCATCGCATCTTTCGTGACACCACCGCATTCACCCCGGCTCGCTTCCTCACCGCGCTGCGCATGGCGGAGGCACGCCGGCTGCTGTTGCATTCGTCGATGCCGGTGCATCGGGTCGGCACACGCGTCGGATACACCAGCAATGGCGGTTTCATCACGCACTTCGGACGCGTCGTGGGCATGTCACCGACCCGGTTCCGGTCGCTGGTCCGCGCGCTCGGCGACACCCGGGCCGGCGAATGGCTCCCCTCGCTGCCGGACGTGCTGGACTCCCCCGGCGAAACGGTGGTCGCGCGGCATGCCTCATCGGTGCCCGCTTCGCTGGCGATGAGCTGGTTGTTCACACCCGGCCAGCCGCCCGGACGACCATGCACGACGAGCGTCGGCGGCGGAACCTCACGCATCCGGCTGCCCCGGCCGCCCGGCCCCGGCGCGTACTGGGTGGTCACGATGATCGTGCCGGCGCAGAGCCGAATTCTCGACGCGCTGGTGGACGACGTGCCGGAAAGCTACCTCGTCGGCCGCTCCCGGCTGTCGTTGAACCGACAGGAACTCCGACCCGTCGTGGTGCCGGTGCATCTGCGCCGGCCGGAACGCACGGATCCACCGGTCGCGGCCGTCGCTCCACTGTGCTGGTCTCCGATGTGACGGTGGTCCGCCGCGGTGGCCGGCACGGCGCGTCAGACTATCGACGACCGAGGTGGCACAAAACGACGAGCCCGAAACGGATAGCGACGATGCACACTGTTCATTGAGCTCCAATCACCGTGGCGAGGGGCCCATCGCGGCGCCGGCCAGCAGCACGGAGGCGAACGTGGGGGGTCCGCGATGTCCAACTCCGACGCACCGTTACGGGTCGGGCTTCTCGGCCCCTTGCTGACACACCGCGGTCCGGTGCCCATCGATCTCGGCCCGACCAAGCAGCGTGCGGTGTTCGCCGTGCTCGCCCTGCACGTGGGAGCGGTGGTGCCCATCGAGGCGGTGTTGGATCTGGTGTGGGGTGACCGGCAGCCGGCCAGTGCGCGCCAGCTCGTGCACACCTACATCGCGCGTCTGCGGCATCTGCTCGAACCGCAGATGCCCCCGCGGGAACGGGTGCGCATCATCGGATCGGCATCCGGCGGCTATCGGCTGTCGCTGGCGCCCGACTCGGTGGACGCCACCCGGTTCGGGTTGTTGTGCCGCCACGCCCGGCGCTACCTCACCGCCGACGAGCCGGCGCGCGCTTTCGGCATCTTGGGCGAAGCGATGCGGCTGTGGCGAGATCCGGGGTTGACCGACCTGACGGCGCTGCTGCACGAGGCTGACGTGGTGGAGGCATTGCGGCGGTCCTGGTCCGCGGCGGCGCTCGACTTCGTGGGGACCGGGCTGGAGCTGGGAGAGGCGTCCGCGGTGCTCCCGATCGCCTATCAGCTCGCGACCGCGGAGCCGATGCACGAGCTGGCCCAGGCACGATATCTGTCCGCGCTGGAACAGACCGGCCAGCGCGCCGCCGCGATCGAACACTTCAACGATGTCCGGGTGCTGCTCAGCGACGAGCTGGGCGTGCCGCCCGGACGGCAGCTCGCCGACGTGTACCGCAGCGTCCTGCTCGGCCTGCCGCATCCGCACAGTGCGGCGACCGGTGGTCAGACACCGACCGCGCCCAGCCGGGCGCCCTGGCGAGGCCCCGGACCGGCCGCCGGTCAGCTCATCGGTCGCGAACCGGATCTGGATGCGGTGGTGCGCACCCTGGCCGAGCACCGGTTGCTGACCATCACCGGGCCACCGGGTTGCGGCAAGTCCGCGCTCGCGTTACAGGCCGCGGCTCACCTGCACGACGGAGCACCGGGCGGCGTGGCGGTGCTGGAGTGTTCCGGCATGGCCGACGGGCCGGCGCTGATCGACGGCCTGGTCCGGCTGCTGGACGGCACGCCACGATGCGACACCCCGGCGAGACTGCTCGGCGATCAGGAGGCCCTGCTCGTACTGGACAATGTGGAGCATCTGATCGACGCGTGCGCGCTGATGGTCGACGAGATCGTGCGCGCATGCTGGAACGTGTCCGTGGTCGCCACGTCGCGCGAACCGCTCGGCCTGCCCTACGAGACGCTCTGGCGCCTGCACACCCTCGCCCCGGACGAGACCGCTCGCGCCGTCCCGGTGACCGAGCGCCCCGCCGTACGCCTGTTCGCCGGCCGGGCTCTGCAGGTGTGCCCGGCGTTCCGGCTGGACACCCACGGCGCGGAGGCGGTCGCCGCGCTGTGCGAACGGCTCGACGACCTGCCGCTGGCCATCGAGCTGGCCGCCGCGTGCCTGGCGACCGACACCCTCGACGAACTCGTCGTGCAGCTCGACGACCCGCTGCGGCAGTTGCGCCGGCCGCGACGCGGATCGCCGGCTCATCACCGTTCGCTCTGGTCCACGCTGCGGCGCAGCATGGACTGTCTCAACCAGAGCGAACGCTGGTGCTTCCTGCGTCTGGGCGAGTTGCCGCGCTCGATCCGCGCGGCGGACGCCCAGCAGGCATGGTGCGGTTCCCCCTGGGGACCGGTTGATGTGCACGCCATGCTGACCCGGCTCGCCGACAAGTCGCTGGTGTGCGTGCGGCATGACAGCGACGGCACCTGCTACGGCATGCTGCGCCTGGTGCACGGCTTCGCCGCGACGATGGACGCGGTCGAGTTCGCCTGAGCCGCCGCCGCGCACCCGGTCAGCGCACCGCATCCGGCACGGCCCGATGCGTGCTGAGTCCGATGCCGCCGTGCAGTCCGCTGGTGGCGCTGATCCGCGCCAGCAGCACGGCGAACGATTCGAGTTCCCGACTGGCCTGGATATCACCGGCGTCTACCGGCTCGAACCCGAGCCGCCGGGCCAGCGCGAACGCGTCCAGCTTGGCGTGCGGCGCGCCGGCGACCGGCAGCGAGACCGGTACGCCGAGCGGGCCGTCGGCGGGCACGCCGTCCGCGGCCACGGTGTTGAACGCCTTGGCGACGTGCCACGCGCTCGCCGCCTCGGCGATCAACTCGCCGCCGGATATCCCCGGCGGGAGCGGCCGGTCCCGGCAGAGTCCCGGGTTGGTCGCGTCGATCAGCGTGCGCCCGTCCCCGCACCGGCCCGCCGGTCCGGTCACGAGGGCCATGGCGACCGGGAACGGCACCGCGAGCAGCACCGTGTGGCAGCCCCGCCAGATCTCGTCGAGGGTGGCCGCCACACAGGCCGCGGGCAGTCCCCGCGCCGGGCCGGAGCCCGGCCGCGCGCTGCACACCGCGACCGTCTCGCCGGTCTCCCCCACCGCGCGCGCCACGGCCGACCCCATCCGCCCCGCGCCCAGCACCCCCAGATTCATGGCGTCCCCCCGAACACCGCCGCCGGGGCGAACCGGTGCAGCGCGCGACGCAGTTCCTCGGGGACCGGCTCCGGGGCCAGACCGGCCGCTCCGCGGCGCATGCAGGCGACTGTCTGCCGTCCGCGTGCCAGCAGTTCGGCACCGGCCCCGGTGCGGCGCAGATAGTCGAAGCCCATGCCGATCCGATTGCCGCTCGACTGTTCCAGCGTCATCCGGACCTCCACCTCGTCCAGGCCCGCGCCCTCGGCATAGAACTCGGCGGAACAGCTCACCGTGACCAGGGCGAGCCCGTCGCGCAGCGCGGCCAGCACGCCGGGGGCGTGGTCGGCCAGGAAATGCTCCCGGCAGTGCCCCTGCCAGCGCAGATAGTGGGCGAAATAGACGTTTCCCACCAGATTCGTCTCGTCGAAGGTGACCCGGTGCCGGTAGACGTATTGCTCGGACATGCCCGCTCACCGCCATCCCACGGTCGCCGCCACGGGCCCGGCGTCGCTGGGTACCACGACGCTGATGATCGTGCATCCGTCCGCGGCGACCTCGGTCCAGCCGCCGGGCTCCGGAACGCGCACCGTCGGGGTTGCCTGCGGCGACGCGCCGAGCCCGCGCAGCGTCGCATGCAGGCCGGCGGCGCGGGCGGCGGCCCGCTCCGGTGGGTCACCCGCCGAGGCGAAGGCCGCGGCGGCGGGCGGCGGGGACGGCGCGGCCCGTGCCACGATCCGCCAGTCGGCGGCGGACGTCCGCGGACCCACCGCCGACAGCCGGTGCCCGCCGATCGACGGCGACCCGTCGCCGCCGGTCACCACGAGGTCCACCGGGCAGCCGGGCCGGCGTCGGCGCACCAGCCGGGTCAGGTAGGCGCCCAGCACGGGCAGCGGCCATCGCGGCACGGTCACCGGGCCCACCGCCCGCAGGGTCAGCGCGTCCCACCGTTCGACCGGCGCACCTGCCTCATCGGTCACGACGAGGTCGAAGACGAAATCGTCGCCGTCCTCGGTGCGCTGCCACGCGTCGACACGGAGCCGGCCGGCGAGCCGGCCCCGGGTCCGGATGCGTTCCACCGCCACCGGAAGAACCCGCCGGTCCGGCACGCAACCCTGCAACAGGTGCAGGAACGCGTCCCGGGCGCCCGGATCACCGAGCAGCAGCCGGGACCCGGACAACGGGCCGAACCAGCGGGCCTGCGGATCGGCGTGCACCTGCGCCGCGCATCGGTAGGCGCCCAGCGCGTGATAGCCGGTCACGCGGCGAAACCGCGGTCCGTGGAAGAACAGCGGGCCGTACAGCCGGCCGGCCGGGACCGGGATCGCGTCCGCCGGCGGCGGCGCGGGATCGTCGTCCGGGCCGGCGTCGCCCGACCGGAAGACGGCACGGAAATGATCCGCCCGCATGCCTGTCGCGTCGCTGCGCACGGCGGTCTCCACCGCACCGTCCTCGGCGGCCAGCGCGGTGACGCGCAGGGTGCGGCTCGCCCGCTCGGGCACGGTGACGGCGCGGGCGAACGACACGCCGGTCACCGTCACCGGGCCGGGGCCCGCGCCGAGCGTGCCGGCCGCCTGAGCCATGGCTTCCAGCCCGAACACGGCCGGCAGCACGGCGGACCCGTCGATGCGGTGATCGGCGAGATAGGGGTCGGCGCCGAGCGACAGCGCGGCCTGCGCCCGCGTCTCCACGCCCGGCGTGCGGGACAGCACCGACTCCAGGAACCGGTCGCCGCCCGGCTCGCGGTCGTCGTGCCAGCGCAGCGTCGCCATGGCGGGCAACCGCCCGGCGACCAGCACGCTGGGCGGCAGTCCGGGCGTGGCGAGCAGCCGCAGCAACATGTCCACCCCGGCGGGCGCCGGGATCGGCGTCAGCCCGCGGCGGACCAGGCCGTCGAGCACCCCCAGGCGCTCGCCCATGCCGGTGCCCGACCACGCGGACCATTCCACGTTGAGCCAGCGCACGCCGGGCAGCCGTGCCGCCAGCTCGGCGCAGCGCCGGGCCAGCCACTCGTTCGCGATCGCGTAGTGCGCCTCGCCGGGCAGGCCGGTGCGACCGATCACCGAGCCGAAGGTCACCAGGAACCGCAGCTCCGCCGGGTCCACCGCGGCCAACACGTTCTCCAGCCCGTCGGCCTTGGGCGCCAGCGCGGCCCGTACCGCGTCCACGCTCAGCCGTGTCAGCGGTGCGGGCTCGTTGTGGCCGGCCGCGTGCAGCACCGCCCGCACGGGTCCGTGCCGGTCACGCACGCCGCGCAGCACCGCCGCCAGGCCCGCGGCGTCGGTGACGTCGGTGCGGTGGTATTCCGCCGGCGCGCCGGTGGAGGTCACCCGGTCCAGCGTCGCGCACACCTCCTCGTGGCCGGGATCGGCCCGGCCGAGCAGGATCATGCGCGCGCCGGTGGCGGCGGCCAGGCCGGCCGCGCATTCGGCGCCGATGCCCCGGGCTCCGCCGGTCACCACGCACGGATCACCGTGCCGCAGCCCGATACGCGCGTCGTCGCGTGCCGCAGGCGTCGCCGGGTGCAGCGCCGCGGCGGTGCGTGTCCCGCCCACGAGACTGATCTCCGCGTACGGGCCCAGCGGCCGATGGGCCTCGATCGCCGCCGCCGCGACACCGTCGTCGTCCGGCGCCGCCTCCACGACCAGCACCGGCACGTCGGACGCTTCGGCGGCGAGACTGCGCCCGACCGCCGCGCCGAAACCGGCGTGGTGCAGCACCACCAGGGGAATCCGGTCGGCATGGCAGTCGCGCAGGGCGCGCACCGCGTCGGGCAGGCCGGCGGCGTCCAGGCCGGGCGGCAACGCGAGCAGCCGGGCCGCGGGGCCGTCGCCGCCGGTGGGAAAGGCCGCCCGCAGCGCGCCGCGCAGCGGGTGCGCGGCGAGGTCGCCGACCAGGTGCCAGCGGCGGGTGACGCGGTGCGGCGGCGGGTCGGACTCGGGCACCGTCCGGGTGGTGAAGGCCCGGACCCAGCCGGTCGCGCCGTCGGAGTCGTCCGGTCGGGCGGGTGGCAGGGCGGCGATGGCTTCCGCGAACTCACGCACGGTGGCCGAGGCGACCGGCGTGGCGGCGTCCGGCAGGGCGCGCCCCAGGTCGGTGGCCACCCGCACCGCGAGCTGGGCCACGCGTAACGAGCTCAAATGCAGGTCTGCCAGCAGGTGCGCCCGCGCGCCGATGGTGGCCGGGTCGAGCTCGACGGCCTCCGCGACGCGGGCCACGGCGACCGCCACCGGGTCGGCGGCGACGGCGTCGTCGAACGGGGCGGCATCCCCGGACGGCACCGGCGGGGCCGGGCGGGACACGCGCCGCGGCGGCGCATCGCGCGGCGACGCGGGCGCGGCGGCCTCGCACGGGTTCGTCAGCAGGACGCGAGACCGGTCCGGGTCGAACCGGCGGCTGAACCGGTGCGCGGTGTAGGCCGCCACGCTCGGGCAGGCGCCCGCCGCGAACAGGGCGGCGGTGGCCGTGGCCACGCCGTCGGCCGACGGCGAGCCGGCGTCCAGCGCCACCGCGCCCGGCCCGGCCATGCCGGTCAGCACCCGGCCCGGACCGACCTCCACCAGCAGGTCCGCGTCCAGCGCGGACAGCGCCTCCCGGAACCGCACCGGACCGGTGAGCTGGCGCACCAGCAACTCCACCGGATCTTCGTCGTGCAGCCACGTCCCGGTGATCGTCGAGGCCACCGGCCGGTCGAGGGGACGCCACGGCACCTCGGCGGCGGCCGACTTCACGCGGCTGGCCGCGGGTGTCATCAGCGGCGAGTGGAAGGCGTGCGACACCGGCAGCCGGGTGGCCGGCACCCCGCGCCGCGCCGCCTCGGCCAGCACCGATTCCAGGTCGCCGCGGGGACCGGAGACGACCGTACCGGCCGGGCCGTTGTCCGCCGCGACCACCACCGCGCGCCCGCGGATCAGCTCGGCGGCGACCGCCGGGGTGGTGGACAGCGACGCCATGCCTCCGGCGGTGTCGATCGCGCTCATCGCCGCGCCGCGGGCCCGGGCCAGGTCGTAGGCCTGCGCCTCGTCGATCGCCCCGGCCCAGGCGAGGGCCACGATCTCACCCAGGCTGTGCCCGAGGGCGCCGTGCGGGCGTACGCCCAGCCGGGCCAGCCAGCGCAGCCCGGCCAGCGCGGCGCGGACGATGGCCGGCTGCGCCACGGCGGTGTCGACCGTCGTCACGGGCGACGGCAAGGGCAGCGGATCGTGGTATCCGGGCGGCAGCTCGTCCAGCAGCCCGGCCAGCGCGCCGGCGTCCGGATAACACGGCGCGGCTTGTCCGGAGCACAGCAGCCCGACGCGCAGCGGGCCGCGGGTGGCGAGGAACACCCGCCGGGTGCGGTCCAGCAGGTGCGGCGTCCCGGCGGCGAGCGCCGTCCGCGCGTGCTCGACGGCGGCGACCAGTTCACCGGCGTCCGCGACCGCGGCGGCGAACCGTGCCGGCCCCTCCCCGCGCTCCGTGGCGAGGGTGGCCGCGAGGTCGGTCAGTTCGGCCCGCGACATGAATCGCGCCGCGTCGCGCAGCACGGCCAGCCGGGCGTCGAGGTGCTCCGCGCCGGGCGCCGCACAGGCGATCACCTCGCGTCCGGGATGCCGGGCGGCCAGGTGCCGTTCATGGACGTTCAGCCGCTGGCGGCGGGTCGGTGCGACGCCGCCGAGCACGGCGTGCACGTTGATGCCGCCGAAGCCCATCGCGCTCACCCCGGCGTACCGCTCCCCCGGCGGCCAGCAGCGCGCCTCGTCGAGGGCCTGCAGGGTGGCCCGGCGGTCGGCGAGCAGCGGATGCGGGTCCGCGCAACCGGTGGCCGGCGGCAGCACCTCGTGGTCCACCGCGAGGGTCGCCTTGATCAGGCCGGCCACCCCGGCGGCGGCCTTGGTGTGCCCGATGTTCGCCTTGACGCTGCCCAGCGCGGCGACCGGCGCGGTGGCCGTGCGCAGCTCCAGCAGCGCGCTCAGCTCGGTGCGGTCGCCCACCTCCGTGCCGGTGCCATGCCCCTCGATCAGCGCGACCCGGTCGGGCGCAATCCGCGCGCGTTCGTACGCGCGGCGCAACGCCAGCCGCTGGCCGCGCAGCTCGGGCCGGGTCAGTCCGCCGCTGCCGTCGGACGAGGCCCCCCAGCCGAGCAGACGCGCGTACGGGCGCAGGCCGCGGCGCCGCGCGTAGGACTCCCGGCAGAGCACCACCACGCCGCATCCCTCACCGGGCAGGAAACCGGTCGGGTTCCGGTCATACACCCGCATGTCGCCGCCGGTGGCCAACGCCCCGACCCGGGCGAAACCGATCAGCTCGAACGGGTCGACGCTCAGGTCCACGCCGCCGGCCAGGGCGACTTCCAGGTGCCCGTCGGCCACCGCGCTCGCCGCGTTCGCCACCGCGAGCAGCGACGACGCGCAGGCACCGTCCACCGTGTAGCCGACACCCTGCAGGTCGAAGTGGTTGCAGACGCGCCCGGCGATGGTGTTGGCCAGGGCACCGGCCAGCGTCTCGTCGGAGGGTTCCGGGAAGGGTTCCTTGAACCGCTGTTCCAGCTCGTCCAGCAGGCCGTCCCACGCCTGCGGCGGCACCGCCGACGAGGCGAGCGCGGCAAGCGTCGCCCGGCGGACGTACGGCCAGCGGGTGCGCAACGTGGTGGCGCGGGAGAACTCCCCGGTCAGCGAGTTGCCGAGGATCACGCCGGCCCGTTGCCGGTCCAGTCCGGCGCCGTCGCGCAGGCCCGCGTCGGCCAGCGCCGCCGAGCTCACCTCCAGAGCCAGCCAGTGCGCCATGTCCACGGCGCGGAAGGTGCTGCCCGGCACCCGGAACCGGGTCCGGTCGAACTGCCAGCCGTCGAGCAGCGCGGCGTGCGTGACGTACGTCTGGTCGGGGCCGGTGCCGCCGTACTCGGCCAGCGGCAACCGGCCGGGCGGAATGCGGCGGAAACCCACCCGGCGGCTCAGCACGGTCTCCCAGAGCTGTCCGGTGTCCGCCGCGCCGGCGTAGCGGCACGCCATGCCGACGATGACGACCGACTCGGCCATGCCGTCCTCCTGCTCGTGAGACATGGCCTATCGGGCCGCCCGGACCGGGACCGCTGCCACCGGCGCGGGGCTGCGTGGGGACGCGGCGTCCACCGCCGCCGCGCGGGCCGGACGACGGCCGCGGTACACCAGGAACAGGGCGCGCACCGCGCAGACCGCGGTCAGCGCGTAGAACAGCCCGAACGTGACGTGCGCCGCCACCAGGACCCCGTACGCCATCGCGGTGCCCACGCCGAACGCCACCTGGTCGCGAGGGCGCGCCGGCGTGGTGCCCGGGTCGGTGATCATGTAGTTGGTGAACAACACGAACGCCACCCCGGTCATGGCCAGCAGCGCGGGCCCGAGCAGATCCGGCAGCACCGCGGCACGGATCAGCGCCTGCAGCACGAACCCGCCCACCCACCCGGCGATCAGTGGCATCCGCCCGGTGAGCTTCGCATTGATCATGGTGCCGGCGACCAGGATGGCGGCCGGCACGACGAGGTCGCTGACCCGTCCGCCGTACTCGGTGAACTGGTAGGGCGGGGCGATCGCGACCCAGCCGAAACACAGCAGGGTGGCGCTGATGCCGAGGTTGCTCGGGTTGAACACGTGACGTGCGGCGCCGTTGATCCGCACCCGGACCAGGTATTTGCCGCACACCGCGACGGTGACCGCGAAGACGGTGGGCAGCAGCCGCGCGTTGCCGTACAGCAGCATCGCGCAGGCCAGCGCCGCGATGTGGGTAGGCAGCAGGAAGTCGACCAGGTTCCGGGCGGAGCCGCGATAGCGTGCGGGACGACGCCGCGCCCAGGCGTCCAGCGTCTCCAGGATCAGGCTGAGCGTGTATCCGACGGCGAGCGCGGCCAACGGGGTCAGGTAGGCCTGCTCGAACCCGAGATACAGGTGGCCGATCACGGTGAAGGCGGTGATCGACAGGGCGAAGCGGCGCAGCGCGACCAGCCCGGGTGCGGGACGGCCGGAGTCGGTTGCCGGGGGCATGGATCCCTCCTGCTTGAACAGGGCCGGTCAGCGGCCGTCGTCGAGCACGATGTCGTGCCAGCCGGGGCGCAACGTGGCGGTGGTGGTGTGCCGGCCGGCGGCGTCGCGCCAGGTGACGCGCACCGACGCCGGGGAGGGGGACGGCGCACCGAGACCGAACAGCAGTTCGGGGGCGTTCACCCCGGTGTGCCCGTTCGCCGGGTAGAGCTGGGCGCTGCGCACCATGCCGCCGGCCGAGGTGACGGTCACCGTGGCGCCCACCGCCGGGCGGGGCGCGTCGCCCGGCGCTTGCGGCGGCAGCAGCGGACGCAGGCCGAGGTACGACCGGGCCGGGCCGGTGTTGTGCCACATCTGGGAACGCGCCCACTGGTTGGCCACCAGCGCGTCGAGGCGTCCATCGTGGTCGACGTCGCCGATCGCGATGCCCCGGCTCGGCCCGTGGTTACGCAGCCCGAGATCGCTCGCCAGGTCGAGATAGCGGCCGTCGGCGCCGCGGACGTAGAACGGGTCCTGCTGGTGTCCGGACAGGTCGGCGTCCGGCCCGAAATCCGGCCACGCCCAGGGGTATTGCAGCGCGGCGTCGTTCGACATCGCCAATTCCTGCAGTTGCGCCCAGCGGTTGGTGCGCCCGGCGAGGAATCCCACCGCCTGGGTGATCTCGTCGGTGCCGTCGCCGTCGAAGTCGGCGGCCTTGATGTCCCAGCCCCATCCGCTGCGGGACAGGCCCAGCGGTTCGCTCTCGTCGCGGTACGGCGCGGCGCCGCCGGTCAACGGTCCGGTGCCGGTGCTGACGAACGCGAAATTGCTCTCCTGCAGCCCGTACGGGCTGGTGATGTTGCTGACCACGATGTCCGGCCGGCCGTCGCGGTTGAGGTCGGTGTAGGTGACACCCATACCCTTGAACGAGTCGTCGCCCACCACCTTCGACTTCGGCATGCCGAGATCGCGCCGGCCGTGCAACTCGGTGAACCGGATGCGCCCGGGCGCGGACCTGTTCTGCAGCAGCCGGTCCGGGCCGAAGTCGTTGGCCAGGTAGATCTCCGGCCGGGCGTCGCCGTCCAGGTCCTGCGCGCCCACGGCCAGCGTCCAGCCACGGGCCTGATCGGTGGTGAACGCCGCGGAAGCATCGGCGTACCGCGGCACCGCGACCGCACCGCCGCGGACGATCCGGTCCAGGCGCAGGATCCGGTTCCGGCCCGCGTTGAGCGCGTCGGACATCGAGTCCTGCATCCGCATCAGGGGGTCGTGCGCGGCCCGGGAGTCCAGCACCCGGGCGCCGTCCGGGAAGTAGTTGGCCACGATCACATCCAGGTGGCCGTCGCCGTCCACGTCCAGCACGTTCGCGGTGGTGCTGTTCCAGATCCCCGGCCGCGGGGCGATGTCGGTCGCGACGAAGGCCGCCGGGGTGAGCGGCGCGGCGGGACGGCGCAGGTAGGCCAGCGGGGCCCGGCCCCAGAAGTAGACCAGGACGTCGGTGTGGCCGTCCTCGTTGAGATCCGCCGGTACGCACCCCATCGGCGCCGTGGTCGCGGCGTCGTACGGCACGCCGGCAGGCCGCAACGCAACCGGCGTGAACCGGGCCGCGGGGCGTACCGCGCGCACGGTCACCGAGTCGTCGCGCGGGTCCACCAGGCATGCCTCGCCGGGCACCCGGTCGCCGTCGAAGTCGGCCAGGCCGACGCTGGCGCCCACCGCCGAGATCCACGACCGGATGTGCCTGAGCGCCGGCGCCACCGGGCGGACCGTACGGGTGTCTGCCGGGTCCCCGTTGACGTCGCTGGACTCGAACGCGAACCGCGCGGTCAGCGCGGCACCGGGCGCCGGTTTCGCCATCGCCCGCCGGGTCGCCGCGCCGGCCGTGACGATCAGGGCCGCGGCGAGCAGCACCACCACGGCGGACCGCATGCTCTTGCGGATCTGCACGTCAGCTCCTCGTCACGCGGGCACCGGCCCGGGCGGCGAGCCGCTGCACGCCCAGACGCCACCGCTGGTAGTCCGCAGCGTCCGCACCCGGCCGATCCAGGTCCCGCCGCACCTGCCACGTCCATGCGGCCGCGCGGCCGGTCGGCACGCCGGTCAGCACCGGCACCGCGACACCGGCGTGCCGGGGCACATGGCCGGACCGCAGCCACGCCTCCGCCGCGAAGGCGGCACCCTGCGCCAGCTCCGCCCGGTGCGCCCCGGCCACCTCCCGCAACCGCTCGTACGCGGAGTCCGGCACCCCCGCGGCGTACGCCGCGGCCAGGCCGATCCCGCTCCACAGGTCGCCGTAATGCGCGACGGGCGCGGCGGCGACGTGACCGGCCAGCCGATCCGGATCACCGCAGGCCCGGAACCACAGGCTGCGGCCGAGGCCCTGGTGCCGGATCGCGCATCCGGCCGCGCACCGCCGCGGATGCCGGGCGGCCCACCGGCGCAGCCGTGCCTCCGCGGCGAAGAACGCACGGCAAAAGCCCATCCCGTCGTAGGCGAGCCAGCGCAGCAGTGGCGCACCGGGGTCCCGGGACGCCGGACCGCGGCGATGCAGTTTCGCCAGGGCCCAGCCCACGCCGACGTGGATGAGATAGTCGTAGCGGTCGCCGTGCGCCGCGAACAGCGTCGGCAGGCGACGGACACCGGCCGGGCGCAGCCCGTCGAGCAGCGCCGCGGCCATGCCGGCGCCTTCGGCGGCGAAGCCGCGCCGGTGCGGCGGGATCCCGGACAGGTCGGGCGCGCCGTCGGTGCCGAGCTGGGCGTGGTAGCCGTCCAGGAACGCCCCGGCGGCGGCCTCCAACGTGCGCCGGGTGGCGGCCGGCTCGGTGCCGAATCCGCGGCGGCCGAAGTCCACCGTGGCCGGGGAGAGCACGAGGAGCCGCCGCCAGCCCGGGGGCCGTACGGCCGTCGTCCGCGCCATGACGATCACCCCTCCCCTTCCCCGGCGGCATCACAACGAGCAGCAGCGTGCCACGGCGCGGTTGACGGGTTCTTGACGCGCCTATAGCCACGGTCCAGGGCGCCGGACGCCGATTGCTGAGAAGCACGGCACGCTGGGCGCTCCTAGGCTGAACCGGTACGCCCCAGCGCAGACCTGCGGAAAAGGAGGCGGAACCGATGCGGATCGGAGAACTCGCGAGGCGCAGCGGTGTTCCGTTACCGACGGTCAAGTTCTACCTCCGGATCGGTCTGCTGCCGACCGGCGACTCGACGGCGGCCAATCAGGCCGAATACGGCGACTGGCACTTGCGCCGCCTGCGTCTGCTGCTCGCCTTCCTGGACGTCGGCGGCATGTCGGTGGCCGGCGCGCGAGCCGTGCTGGCCGCCGTGGACGACACCGATGTGCCGCTGCGCGAACTGCTGAGGCTTGTCCGGAACGCGAGCCCGTCGAGCCGGCTGCGCGGCCTCGCCGGGGCGGAGGACCGGATGCTCCGCGATCGGCTGCTTGCCGCCACCGCCGCGGGTGGGCGGGACGCCTCCGCCGACCGGTCCTGGGACCGGGTGACCGACGCCTGCGCTGCGGCGCGCCAGCTCGACGTCGCCGAGCTGGAGGCGACGCTCGGCGAGTACGCGGAGGCGGCGAACCGGTCCGCGGACGGTGATGTGGCCGCCATCCGGGCGTTCGCCGCCCGCGTCGGCGACCGCGTGCGGCCGACCGAGATGCGCGAGGCCGTGGTGCTGGTGGCCGTGCTCGGCGCGGCGTTGCAGGAGGCGCTCGGCGACCTGGCCCGGCAGGATCGCCTGCCGGGCGCGGTCGCGGGCGTGTGGCCGGAGCCGGCCGGGGGCTGAACGGCACGCGGCCACCGGCCGGCCGGTCAGGCCCCGGGCGGCTCCTCGCTGACGGTCTTCAGCCGGGTGAGTCCCTTCTCCAGGTCCGGCCCGAGCATCTTGTCCATGGAGCGGAAGACTCCCATCACCTTGGTGACGAAGGTCTTCGGCCCGGTGATGGTCCATGTGACGAGCGAGCCCGCCGCGCTGGGTTCGATCACGAACCGGACTTCGTTGCGCGTCTTGAACGGCTTGTCGAAGGCGAGATCGATCCGGACCGCCGACGGCTCGTCGACCTCGACGATCGTCATTCGTCCCGCCCCGGCCCGGCTGTTGCCGGACCATTCGTAGACGGCTCCGACGCCCGCATCGGGCCCGGAGTAGCTGCGCGCCATGGCCGGATCGAGGTCCTCCCATGGCGACCACCGGCGCCAACGGTGAAAGTCGGCGACGTTCCCGTAAACCGCGTCGGGCGGCGACTTGATCGTCACCGACCGGGTCACGGTGTAGGTGTCTTCTGCCATGCCGAGATGGTAAACGAGGGCGGCGCGGTTCCCGGCGTGCCCGTGGCTGCCGAGCGAGCCGCTGACCGGTCCCACGCAGCGGGGCCCGCACCGTCGCCGGTGCGGGCCCCGCCATCTTCAGTCGGACGGTCAGCCCTTGTGCCACTTCTGGTTGGCTGAACCCGCGCAGTCCCACAATTGCAGCTTCGCGTGGTCCGCCGAGTTCCAGTCCTTGATGTCGACACACTTGTTCGCCTGGGGGTTGACCAGGTCACCGGCCCCGGACAGGACGAATTTCTGCGCGGCGTTGCCGGAACAGTTCGCGATCTGGATCGCGGCGCCGTTCTCGGTGGAACCCCACGCCACGTCCATGCACTTGTTGTTCTGGGTCTTCAGCGCACCGCCGGAGAACGTCCACTTCTGCGGCGCCTGGTTGTTGCACGGCCACATCTGCAGTTGCACACCGTCGGAGAAGTTGCCCGCCGGGACGTCGATGCACTTGCCGTTCCAGTCGCTGACCAGCGAGACACCACCGGCCGAACCGCCGCCGTTGTCACCGCCGCCGTTGTCACCGCCGCCGTTGTCACCGCCGCCGCCGTTGTCACCGCCGCCGCCGTTGTCACCGCCGCCGCCGTTGCCTCCGCCGGTGAACGGGTTCAGCGTGATGCTCGCCGAGGTCGGCGCGCCGTCGTGCACCAGCGACTCGAAGTTGCCGACGTCGTCGAACGCGAACGCGTACGCCTTACCGTCGGCCATGTTCTGGTGCACCAGCTTGGCGTACTGGTTGGTGGGGTCGCTCTTGTAGAAGTCGGCCGCGTTGGTGCTCGGCTGGGTGTCGACGGTGCCCAGCGTGCCACGGTTCAGCGCGGCGCACAGCGTCCGCGCGATCGGGCCGACCACCTGGTCGTTGGGCGCGCCCAGGGCGCCGTCGCAACCCCAGACGTTGGCCGAGCTGGGCTTGTTGAACGAGGCGACCTTCTGGCCGGCGGCGTTCGTGAAGTTCATGACGTTGCCGGAGGTGCGCCCGAAGTATTTCACGTTGGGCTGGTCGCCGAACGGCACCACGGTCAAGGTCTTGCTGGTGTACGCGTTCCACGCGCGGTTGATGTAGGGGTCCAGGTACGTCGTGCTGAGGCCGCCGGTGTCGGCCGCCTTGCCCGGGGCGAGCACGCGCAGCACCGTACCGTCCGAACGGGCGTAGACGGAGCCGGACAGACCCGCCGCCTTCATCCCGTTGATGACGTTGTCCCGGCCGTTGGCCACCAGCGTGCCGGTGGAGTGGTTTCCGTCCGCGCCGCTGGTGCTCACCGTGTGCGGCACCGCGAACATGTCGACCTGCGAGCTGTTCAGCCAGATGCCGGCATCGTTGTAGGTGAACTCGCTCCAGTCGAACAGGATGTTGCGGTTCGCGTCGCCACCGGCCCACGGCGCGGGCTGGACCAGGCCGTCCGGGGTGAGGAAGAACTTGAGCTTCTCCCCGAAGGAGAAGTACAGCCGGCCGGAGATGCCCTTGGGCACCTGCAGGGTGGTGCGGCCGCCGTTGCCCGGGCCGCCGATGGACACGTCCGGAGCCGGTGACGGCGGGTTGGCGCCGGCCGGCCAGTTGTTGAAGGCGCCGGAGGCGTTGACATAGCCGAGCCGGCCGGTGTTCAGGTTGGTGCCGATCACATAAAGGTGGACCGATTCGCCGCGGCCGGTCTGGTTGGCGACGGTCACGGGCAGCATCGCGGGCCCGGAGGCCGCCGACGCCTGCCCGATCGCGGCATAGGTGCTGCCGCCGGCCACCAGTGCGAAGGCGGCGGCCAGGCCGAGAATCTTCTTTCGCGTACGCACGGAGGAGGTACCTCAGTTCTCACGAGTCGGGGACTACTCGCCTCAAGCGAGGGGGATTGCTCGCTACGCAAGGACGGTTAACAACCCTTGCAGCTCCCCCACCTTCGGTAATGGCGCCATGCGCGTCAAGATCGCCTGGCGAACACTGCCCGATCGCGCGCCCGCGGCGGGCCACGAACGCGATCCGCTTGACGCGGCGTAGCCTTAGTCGCGGCGGTCGGTGACCTCGTCGCGGTATTCCACCGTCATCGGCCGGCCCGCCGCGTTTTCGCCCCGGGCGAAGTCGTCGAGGATCTCGCGGAGGATGCGCGCGTCGCGCGGCAGCGCCTCGGCCACCCGCGTCCAGCCGAGCAGCGTGAGGCGGCGCGGCATCTCGACGATGCCGGTGATCGTGTCGTGCACCGCGTCCCAGTTGCGGCCGGTCCAGGACGGGAACTCCAGCCCCGCCCGCAGCGCATCCATCAGCCGGTCGCGGGTGGTCACCGCGCGGAGATCGATGGTCCGCCCGGCCGGTTCCTGCTGATTCATGCGCGCGCTCCCTCGACTCCCGGCGCCGGGGGCTGCGGCGGCGGGCACCGCCCACGGTAACGGGTTGTCAGCCGCCGACGGTCGGCGCTGTGGTCGCCGCCCGCAGCCACTGGGCGCGGGCGAGCAGGCCGAGCGCGGCGGCGCACAGGCCCAGAGCGAGGACCACGAGCCACTCCAGCGCGCCACTGCCCCGGTCGGGATCCCAGCCGGTGAGGATCTCGACCCATTCCCGGGAGAGCACCGTGGTCACGGTCAGGATCGTGGTCAGCGCGGCGAGGGACGCTTGCGCCCAGAAACGAACGGGCAGGTGTGCGGGACGGGTCATGACCGCTCTCTTTCGTCGGGGATGTGCCGGCACGTCACAGCAGCGACGGCGCCCACGGCAGGTTGTCCGGCTCGGCGTAGTGCACGAAGAAGGGATCGATCGACACCGCCACCGGCGTGATGCCGTCGACCGCCAGCAGCCGCTGGCTGGTGAAGTCCGCGTTGCGCTGATAACGGACGCCGCTCGGAAAGTTCGCCGGAGCGGGCAGGTTGGATCCGGAGAAGACGCCGTAGAAGTCGTTGCCGACGCTGAGCAGACGCACGTAGTCGCCGAGGTATGGCAGGAACGCCCGCGGCGGTGCGGCGGCGAGCGCGGTGTGCAGGACGGCGTTCAGGTCGGTGGTCGCCCAGCCGTTGCGGGTGACTTCCAGCCGGGTGGTCCAGCGCGCCGCCGCGCCGGTGCCGGTCAACTGTTGCAGGAGCAACCCGGCGTGGCCCCGGGCGTTGACCGCCAGGGCCGGGTTCTTGGCGTTGGTGACCGTCCGCAGGTCCGCCGACCAGGTGTGACCGCGGTCGAGGGAACGCCGCACGTGCATCGTCCAGTCGGTCCCGGCGGCCCCGCCGACCCGGTCGCACCAGGCGACATAGACGACGTCGGAATCCGTGGCGTCCACCGCAATCGACAGGTCGGCACCGATGCGCTCCTGGCCGAGCGGGCCGGTCGACGAGGTGAAGCGCACGAAACGCCCGGCGGCCACGGCGGTGCCGGCGAGCCCGTCCGCAGCGGTCAGATCGGCGTAGCTGCCGATCACCGCCGCGGCCGGGTCGCCGCGGACGACCACGATGTCCATCGTCACGTCGGTGCCCGCGGAGGAACTGGACGCGCTCGTCCATCGCTGGAACGCGGCGTAGGCCGTACCGTCGGGATGGACCGCGGTGCGCACCGGCGGACCGTTCTGGCCCGCGGTGGTGCGTCGTTCCACCTGCCGGGTGACCAACCCGGCCGGCGCGGCGGCGGTACGCGCGTCCAGCGACGACACCACCGAAGCGCTGCGCGGCCCCACGTTGAAGTCGTTGTGCCCGATGAAGACGCGGTCCCGGCCGCCCACGGTGCCACCGGTCACCCACGGCTGGTCCTCCGAGGCGCGGTCGAGCAGCACGGTCATCGTGGTGGTGGTGAACGGATTCGCCGCCCGCAGCACGTTCAGGTGCACGTTGTCGCGGCGCAGGATGCCGGCGAACAGCGTGCCTCCGGTGTCGCCGAAGCCGACGCTGATGTCCGCGGTGCTCGATCCACCGGGGACGATCGAGCGCACCTGCCAGGTCCGGCCGCCGTCGCTGGACAGGAACACCGGCGCCTGCGGGCCACCCAGCGGATCGCGGGTGAACGCGGTGGCCACCATGCGCTGCGGGTTCTGCGGATCGACCGCCAGGTTGGGTTCGCTGTCCTGCCCGGACTCGCCGCTGAGCGACGCCGGGATCAGATTGACCACGCGAAGCGCCCTGACCGCCATCAGATACCCCGTTCGCGCAGGAGGTCGAGCTGGATGCTGGGTTGCAGGTCCATGGCGTGCAGCACGGAGAAGGCGGCGGTGCCCGGCCAGCCGGTCTGCGGGCCGTGCAGCAGCCACAGGCCGGCCTGGCCGGCCTTCGGCTTCAGCGCGCTGCGCCACTGCACGTCCTGGCTGTTGGCGTACGCGACGGCCACCTCCGACCGGCCGCCGATGTCACCCTTGACGGCCAGGTCGACGGCGAGCGTGGCGATCCAGACGAGGGGGTCGTGCTCCCGCGGCTCCGCCTGCGGCGCGGCGTCCGTCAGGGCCACCACGCGAGCGCGCACCACGGCATCCGCCTCCCGGGCGTGGGTGACCACCTCGTCCTGGGACAGGGCATGCATCGCGTCGGTGGCCGGCGCGTCCGGCCCGCCGGTGGCCATCAGCGCCGCGGCCGCGCCCTCCACCGGCAGCCGGCCGACCTCGATCAACGCGATCGTCTCGGCATAGATCCAGCCGTCGGCGAAGAACAGGAACCGGTCGCCCACCGACAGCGGCGGACTCGGCGAGCCCAGCCGCAGCGTCACCGCGACACCGGCCGCGAGTCCCACCTCGGCGGGAGCCTTGACCACCCGCTCGACACGGACGATCGCGGTGGGATCGTCCGTGGCCAGCCCGGGAACGTTCGCGGCGTCCCGCTGCTGCACCTCGCCGACGAAGGCGACCCCGGCCGCGGCCAGCATCTCCGGCGCCGACGGTTCGGTCATCGTTGCGCTCCCGCCGTCTCGTCAGGCCGGCTCAAGGGCGAGCGAACCGACGAAGGCCGAATCGTCGGGATGAAATGCGGTGACCCGCAGCCCGTTGCCCATCGCCTCGCGCAACAGGGAGACCCACATGCTCTGCATCACCCTGGTGAATTCGGTGACGGTGACCGGCGCGAACCAGAGGATCAGCGTTTCGGCGGTTCCCGTCGTGGTATCCCGAATTCGGGTGAAACCGGAGTCGTCGGCGATCTGCACGCATTCCACCGTGCCGGTGATGACTGCCATTGTCGTCCCCTTGTCCTCACCGATTCCGCGCCACGGCATCGATCAGCCACCGCGCGAGCATGATGTCGCCGCGGACGCGCATCCGCCCGCGCCCGAAAGCCTCCAGTGGCAGGATTTTTCCGCCGGCGATCTCCCACCACGTGTCCTCGGCGAGTATCACCTGCAGGCCGGCGGAGTCCGCGGGCCCGGCGGCCACATCGCAGCGGCCTTCGGTGATCGTCAGGGTCCACGCCCGCGTGGAATCCACTGCTCCGATGCGGAAGCACAGCGACGCCGGGGCGGCGCCCGGCGGTGCGGCCGGCGCCCCGGCGACGAGCTCACCCAGCCGTTCGAAGGTCTTCCCGATCTCGCCGCCCGCGGTGGCGGTCAGGTCCGGGAAAGCGCCGGCGTAGAGCCGCAGGAATGGCGACGCGCGCGCCACGTCCCGGAAGTCCGCTGACGTCGGCTCGTCGCTCATGGCCACCCCTGATGATTTCCGGTGCTCACCCCAGGGTGCTCATGCTCCTCATCGAAAGGGCCGGGCGCACTCGATGTGTCCTTGATCGGACGCAAGCATTGAACCTTTTTCAACGTGGCGAGGCCGGCAGGTGCCGCCACTGGCCGACGGCGCGCTCGATGCCAGGTTGAAAAGGGTTCATCAAGGGAATTCGATATCACTGAACTTACATTCGTCAATCTTGGAGATTGTGCGCCGAATAGCGCCGTTTTCGCTGCATTGAACCTTTTTCAACCTGGCATCGAGCGCGCCGTTGACCAGCGGTGGCATCCGCCGGCCTCGCCACGTTGAAAGGTTCGTTTCAGCGCACAACTCCAAGATCGATGCGCGGGCTCGCCCTACTGCGCGATCCAGATGCCGTAGTCGCGCGTTGCGGTGCCGAAGTCCTGGAAGCCCAGGATCGTGTTGTCGTTGACGTAGGTGTAGTTGTTGATGCCCTTGGCGATCACCCCGCCGCTGGCCGACGCGCTGTAGACCGGGCCGCCACTGTCTCCCGGCCGGACCGCCACCGCGCCGTCGACCTGTCGCGCCTCGACGGCATCGCCCGGGTCGGTGTTGTATTTCTCCACTCGCAGGCCGCACACCGGTCCGCCGATGTCCCGGGCCGAGGATCCGCCGGACTGGCAGAGCAGCTCGCCGGGGAAGGTCCAGTCCCAGCCGTCCACCCGGAGCACGTTGTTGCTGTCCACCCCGCCGACGTACATGGTCGGGTCGACGCCACCCGGCGTGCTCACCATGCCGAGGTCGTGCTGGTCGTTGTCGTTGGCGAAGGTGCCCATGAACTCGCCGGACCCGTCCCGGATCTGATCGCCGTTGCTGCCGCAGTGCCCGGCGGTCAGCAGGAAGCGCTGATTCGCCGCGTTGCGCACCGGGAACCCGGTGGTGCACCGGGCGTTGCCGTTGATCAGATCGGCTCCGCCGCTCCACGGCGCCCAGTCGTCCCGCCGGGTGGTCAGTTCCCTCGGACCCGGGTCGACGACTTCAACCGGCACGGAGACCGCCGGCAGCGCCTGCCGGGCGAGGCCGCCCCGGGTGTCCACGCTCACCACCACACGGCTGCCGTCGACGGCATATTTGATCCGGGTCTGCTGCCCGGCCAGGGAGGTGCGGATGACCGCGCCGGCGCTGCGCAGCTCGTCCAGTGAGTGCTCGGCCGTGTCGACCCGGACCGGGGCGGTGCCGCGCGCCGCGTCCACCGCGCGACGCACGGTGGCCGGCGGCTCTCCCTTCCACCACAGCGTGACCTGGTCGTCGTCCAGCGCGATGCCGGCGTATCCGGCGTGGTCGCCACGCTGCACCGCGGAACGGATCGCGCCGGCCGCCCGGACCAGCGGAATCTGCTTGCGGGCCGACGCCGGAACCTCGACCTCGCCGACGACGCGGTCCGATGTGGATTCTCGCGGTGCGGCCGGAGCCGGTGACGCGGCGCCGGCGGGCGACGCGGTCACCACGGTCGCCGCCGCCACCGCGACGGCGAGAGCAGCCGAGGCGCGGGAGAACCTGCTGTGTGTCATCCGGTTGCCTTTCGCTGGGGATGCGCAAGGCCGCGTTTCGCAGTCCCGGTCGAACCGGGGCCGGCCGGGGGCCGCGGAACACGGCCGAGGACGGGCGCGCCGGGGAGCGCGCCGTCCGGGGACGATCACAGCAAATCATGGATATCGATGGGAACGCCAGGGATCCGCTCCACCGGGCGGCCGTTCAGCGCGTCCAGGAACGTCCGCTCGAACCGCGCGGCGTTGGCGTCGAAAGCGGCCCGGATTCGCCTGCCGTTCGGGTCGATCCGAGTCCGGCCGGACTGTGCTCCACACAGGACGACGGCGATCCGGACATCGCGGAACCGCACGATGGTCCCGGCCGGATGCACGGCCGAGACCGCGGCCAGCGCATCCCAACCAATACATGATGCCCAGGTCGATCAGGGCGAGCAGGTCCGGCTGACGGAGGATACGGTAGGCAAGCCGGGCTCCGGCGGTGTCCCGGTCGTCCGCGAGCCGCGCGATGAAGTCCCGGGTGATCGGCACGGCGGCGGTGGCGTCCAGCGGGATCAGGTGACCTGGATCCGCGCCACCCGGCGCGCGATCGCCGCCGATTGCAGTGCCGCCGCCAGATTGGTCAGCGGACCGGTGGCGATGATCGTGACCGCGATCGTGGCGCTCAGCATCACGGCCGCAAACCGCATCCCCGTCATGGCGCTCCCGCCGACGCCCGAAGGCGCGAATCGCGCGCCCGGCGCCATTAATCGAAGTATCTCTATAGGAAAGGAACATGCCCCATCGCAGGTTTTTCCGCGAGGGCGGCGTCATGCCCCTCGGAACGGTCCTGACCTGCCCGTACGTCCTCGCGGAAGAGCACCGTCGATCGCCCCACAGACCCGTGCATCGGCCCGCCAGTCTTGGATTGCTCTCGCGGTGCCGGTAAGCTGCTCTGCGGCGGGATAATTTATGACAATAACTACCTCCCCCACGTAATATCACAGTCCGCGCGTCCTGCCAAGCGGTGATCACCGACCATCCGTCCATGTTCGACCCGTCGACCTCGCCGGCCACGACGGCCGGCCACCGTGATCGCGCCCGAGGTCGCCACCGCGACCCTCCGCTCTCCCAGGCACGACTCGTCGCGATTCATCGTGACGAGCGCCGCGACGATGCGGCTTTCCCACCTGCCTGCGCCGAGGGCCCAGCGGCGATCGCCCTGATTCCTCATGACCGGCGCCCCGGCCATCACACCGGGTCGCGCCGTCAGGGCGGCATGCTTCCGCGGCGCCGCACGGACTGCCCCCGCCAACCCGCGCCGCACCCCTGCGTGGGTTGGCCCGCAACCCGATCGGAGATCGAAATCATGACTGCACGCACCGAGCAGACATCGCCGACCATCAGCCCGCCGAGCTGGCGATCGCCCCGGTTTCTCACCGAGGCGCTGAGGTCACCGCACCAGATCGGCGCCATCGCCCGCAGTGGACGCCGCCTGGCCGCTCACGCGGCCGGGCTGATCGCTGCCCGCAGCGGACCGCAGACCGTCGTCGAGCTCGGCCCCGGCGACGGCGCGCTCACCGTGGAGTTGCAGCGCCGGCTCCCTGCCGACAGCAATCTGATCGCCGTCGAGGTCAACACCGCGATGGCCGAGCACCTCAGCCACACGTTGCCGTGGCTCAAGCTGATCCACGGCGACGCCGCCGACCTGCCGAAGCACCTCGCCGAGGCCGGGCTGGGCCGGGCCGACCTGATCGTCAGCGCCCTGCCGTGGTCGGTCTTCAACGTCGAACTCCAGCAACGTCTGATGGGCGCCATCGTGGACGGCCTGGAGCCCGGCGGAACCTTCGCCACGGTGCAGACGGTTCCGGTGAAGCCGCTGCCGCGGGCCCGACACTTCCGCCGGCTTCTCAACAAGAAGTTCGACGCGGTGCTGCACACCAGCACGGTGTGGCGCAACATGCCGCCGGCTCACCTGTACGTGTGCCGGAACCCCTCGGGATCCGCAGCGCCGGCCGCCGGCGTTGCCGGAGAGTCGCTGAACTGACCGACGAACTCCCGTGATGTCCTCCCGGGAGTCGCACTCCCGGGAGGCGGCGGGACCGTGGCGCCAGCGGCACCGCGGGATTGCAGGCGTGTGAACGAAACATTGCGAAAGTTGTATGGCGTCCGTGCCGGGGTTCGTACCGTACCGGCATGTCGCGTACCTCACGCGTCGTCCGCACCCCTTGACAGTCCCGCAGAAAGGCGCCGTCCCCCATGTTCCGCAAAGTCCTCACGGGCTTGGGTGTGCTCGCCGCATCCGCGGTCGCCGTACCGCTGATCGTCGCCGCCCTGCCCGCCGATGCCGCCACCGTCGCGCCCGGCCGGATCACCTTCCTCGCCGGGCAGACCACGCCCGATCTGAGCGCCTTCAAGCAGCAGGTGCTCGACCGTGACGCGTCCTTCCCCCGCCCCGGCGGCGTCACGCTCTACACCAACATCTCGCCGAACGCCTGCAACGGGCTGACCGCCACGTGCAACCTCAACGGCAACGTCGTCAACTTCAACCAGACGCTCGCCGAATATCCCGGTGCGGCGCTGGCCGTGGGGCTCTACCTGTCCGACAGTCCGGGATGCAACAACCAGCCGCTGCGGGCGATCATCGGCCGTCAGGACGCCGACATCGCCGGCGCCCTCGGGCAGCAGTACCGGCAGAACCTGGACAATCTGATCACCTACCTGAAGAACACCGGCCGCCAGGTCTATCTGCGCGTCGGCTACGAGTTCGACGGCCCGTGGAACTGCTACAACACGGACTTCTACCGGGACGCGTTCCGGGTGGTGAAGCAGCGCATCAACACCCTCGGTGCCGGCAACGTGAAGACCGTGTGGCAGAGCGCCAGCTACGTCAAGGACGGCGCCGCCGAATACAAGTTCGACTTCAGCAACCCGAACCACCTGGCCGACTGGTACCCCGGCGACGACGTCGTGGACTACGTGGGGATGAGCACGTTCTACTGGGATGCGACGTACCGGCAGTACCAGTGGGCCTGTGACACCCCGACCAGCACGCCGTCGGTGCTCTACGACCGGGTGCTCACCTTCGCGCGTACGCACGGCAAGCCGGCGATGATCGCCGAGTCGGCCCCGCAGGCGTACCGGACGGCGAACCTCGACGCCTCCTGCGTCAACGTCAACAACCGCGTCTCGCTCGGCGGCGACTGGACGAAGATCGGCAGTTGGTACGACCAGTTCTTCGCCTACGTCAACCGCAACGCCGACGTGCTGCGGGTGGTCTCCTACATCAACAGCAACTGGGAAGCCATCAGCCAGTTCAACTGCCCGCCCGGCGCCTCGTCCGGCGCGCCGAACTGCACCGACGGGTACTGGGGTGACAGCCAGATCCAGGACAACCCCAACATCCTGGCCGGCTTCAAGCGGGAGCTGCAGAACTCGGTCTTCGTGAACGGCACCCTGTCCGGGCGGGGAGCGAACTGGGGCGGCGGCGTCCCGACCAGCCCGCCGACCAACCCCACCACCCCGCCGACGACACCGCCCACCACGAGCCCGACGACCGCGCCGCCGACCACCGCGCCGCCCGGAGCCGGCCGGAACGCCTTCGCCACCATCGAGGCCGAGTCCCGGGACAGCCAGAGCGGCACCCGGATCGCCGGCAACCGGCTCACCTCGCTCACCAGCGGGGACTGGGCGCGGTACGACCGTGTCGACTTCGGCGGGCGCACCCCGAACCAGGTGGTGTTCCGCTACTCCTCCGCCCGGCCCACCAACCAGGCGTTCACCCTGGAGTTCCACGCCGGTTCGGCGACCGGACCGGTCATCGCCGCGCCCGGCCTGCTCGGCACCGGATCGGTGAACACCTTCACGGAGATCCCCTTCAACGTCAGCAATCTGCCGCCCGGCACCACGTCCATCACGGTCGTGCCGCGCGCCAACGACTCCGCCGACGTGCTGGATCTGGACTGGTTCCGCTTCCTCTGATACCGCATCCGACGGGCCCGGTACGCCGATGCGTGCCGGGCCCGTCGGGTCACGCCTGGCCGACGGCGGCCCGCTCGCCGACCTGTTTCAGCACCGCCTCGACGGTGTCCCGGCCCCGAGCACCTCGGCGCCGGCCGCGGTCGCCCGCGTCTCGACCACCCGCGCGGAGTCCACCCGCACGCCGAGCGCGTCGAGCCGGGCGCGGGCGTCGTCCAGGGTCTCCGGCCACCGCACGGAACACCCGGTCGGCGCGGTTCTGCAGCATCGTGGTCATCGCCGCAGCGGTGAAGTCCGGCCAGGACAACACCTCCCGCGATCCGACGTCGACCACCTCCCGCTGCAACGCGAGGCTCGCCTCGGCCAGGCCCGGCAGCAGGTCTCCGGCGGGCCGGTCGTCGGCGGGATGCTCGCCCGGCGACGCGGCACGCATCGCCGCGATCCGTTCGGCCGTGGACGGGTGGGTGTCCCACCGTGAGGTGGCGCGGTCCGGCTGCCCCTCGCGCATCTCGTCGAGCTCCGCGCTGCGGGCGGCGTAGAGCCGGGCGAACCCGCCGAAGACGTCATCCGGCGCGTAGCCCAGCTCCCAGCCGTACGACACGTACCGTCCGAAGTAGAAGTTCCAGGCCGCCGCCACCACCGGGATCTCCCGCATCGCGGAGGTCGCCGCCGGCACGCCGGCCGCGCGCACCGACGCCCGGTCGGCCTCGAACTCCTGGCGCCGCGTGACGGCGTTGCTCACCAACAGATAGAGCCGCCCGTACCCCTTGAAGACCCAGCCCGCGACGTTCCATTTGCCGACCCGGCTGACCGGCCGCGACGGCGCCGAAGGCGGCGATCACCAGCCAGCTCAACTTGGCCGCGCCGACACCGTGCAGGTGCGTCCAGATCTCGAACAGCAGCACACCGACGACGGCGAGCTGGATCAGACCGAGAACGTAGAAGCCGATCAGCATGATGACCGACAGAGCAGCGCGCAGCGCCGTTGTCACGATGGTTCCTCCCCCGACGGCCGCCGGCAGGCCCGGCGGCCGTCGGAAGATACCGGCCGCATGATCGGCCGGGCAACCCGCGAACCCTCAGACCGCCAGCCGGAACGCCTCGATGTGCCGCTGCCGGGCGGGCACGCCCAGCGCGCGCAGGCTCCGCAGTACGGCATCGGCCATCGGCGACGGGCCGCACATGTAGACGTCGCGATCCGCGATGTCCGGCACCAGACCGCGCAGGTTCTCCGTGCTGAACGGCTGGTTCTCCTTGCTAGTGCGGCCGGTCAGCAGATGCAGCCGGGCCCCGCGTAGCTGGGCCAGGCCGCGCAACTCGTCGAGCAGCACCGCGTCGGCCGCGGTACGCGCCCGGTACAGCACCACGATGTCGCCGGTCAGCTTCTCGTCCTCAAGCAGCGCGCGGATCGGGGTGATGCCGATGCCGCCGGCGATCAGCACGGTGCCCTCGCGGGTGCGGCCGTGCGCGGTGAGCGCGCCGTACGGGCCCTCGGCGAAGACCCGCGTGCCGACCGGCAGGCCGCGCAGTCCGGCGCTGGTGGTGCCGATCGCCTTGGCCGTCAGCCGCAGCGAACGGCCGTCCGGTGCCGCCGACAGCGACCACGGATTGACCTGCCACCACCGGTTGTGCCCCGGGAAGCGCCACCAGAAGAACTGACCCGCGCGGGCCCGCAGCTTGTCCAGATGACGGCCGGTGACGTGCACCGACACGACATTGTCGGACTCGGGCACCACGGCGGCGACCCGCAGCCGGTGCCGCGCGTTGCGCACCAACGGCACGAACAGGCGGCCGGTGAGCAACGCGCCGATCGCGAACGCCCACAAGGCCCACCAGTACGCCTGCGTGTAGGCGTTGCTCTTGAAGGCGCTGCCCTCATAGACCTGGTGGATCACGGCGAGCACGACCATCGCGTACACCACCAGATGGATGGCGTGCCATGCCTCGTACGACAGGCGCCGGCGAGCCACGCGCACCGACGTCGCCGCCATGACGGCGACCAGTCCGGCGGCGATCATGCCGAGCAGCACCGGCATCTGCCCGGCCAGGTTGGGGATCTCCGCGACGAACGAGAGGTCGTCGAGCTGCGCATAACCGAGCATCACGAACGTCGGATGCAGCACCACCAGCCAGAAGATGGTGAATCCGGTCCAGCGGTGCCAGGAGGTGAGCTTGTCCATGCCGATCCGGCGCTCCAGGAACGGCAGGCGCGCGATCAGCAGCAGTTGTAGCGCCATCACGAAACCCAGGTGCAGGCCGAAGAACCGGCCGACGGAGCTCAACGTGTTGTGTGCCGGGGTGTTGGGATGGGCGAACATCAGCTCGACGATCACCAGATTGACCAGCAGGAAGGCCCAGAGCGTCAGGTACGCCACGCTGGCCCGGCCGGTGCGGCGCACGCGCGCCGGAGTTGCGGTGGACATCGGGAACCCTTTCGGGAGGAGCCGGCTCGGGTGTGGCCGGTGCGAATTCTCTGTAGCGGGTGCGCGGCGCGCCGCGCAACCTCGGCGGTGTTCGCCTAGCGGGCCGGCGCGGTCACGGTCACGTCGATCGACGGCACGCGCACCGAGCCGTCCACGTCGGTGACCCACCGCCAGTGGGCACCCGGCACGTCGCCGAGCACCACGGCGACCTGCCCGCTGTCCGGGCCGCACGCGGCGAGCAGGTGCTCGGCCTCCTCAGTGGACGGAGCGTCGGCGATCACGATCAGCGCGGTCAGCGAGCGGCGGCGGGCCGCCAAGCGCACCATGCCGTCGTCCGCACCGGCGCCCGGCCCGGCGGTCCGCAGGTCGCCGATCGACCGTACGCGCGTCGCGCCGGAGGGCACCCCGGTCGGTTCCCCGCCCAGTCCCGGCACCGACAGCACCGGCAGATCCGGCCGGAACCGGGCCAGATCGGCGAGCAGGGCGGACATCACATCGCCGGCGACCCCGGGCGACCCGGTGATCGCGAGGACACCGTCCAGCCACGTGAGATCCACGAACAGCGATCCCTCACCGTCGCCACCGACCCGGACCAGGCACGGCACGACCGAGCCGCCGGACAGGTCGGAGCCGGACGCGCCGGCCGGACGCGTCCACACCCCGTCCGATTCGGCGCGCCAGGGCGCGCGGGCGTCGTGATCGGCGGTCACCCAGGCGGTGACGTCACGCTCACTGGTGCGCAGCGCGTACGCCTCCACCCGGTCGGCGTCCAGGTCGGTCGCGGCGCGCCAGGCGAGTTCGGGACCCGCCTGGTCGGCGGCGAAATCGGCGTTCAGCCGGGCGCGCAACCGCCCCTGCTGCTGGATCTGCCGGCGCAGCCGCTTGTTCTCCGCGGACGTGCGGTACCGGTCGAGCGCCCATCGCACGATCCGGCGGCGGAACACCACCAGGACCGTGACCAGCGCCAGGATCACCGCGCCGACCAGCGCGAGCACGAGCTTCCAGGTGAAGTACGGCTTGTCGGCGGCCGGCGCCGAGCCCGAGGTGACCCGGCCGAGGCGGACGTCCGGTCCGGCGGCGTCGTCGGGCAGCTTCAGGATCCAGCCGGGATGCACCTCGCCGGAATCGGTGAGCGCGCCGCCGTCGCTCTGCGGACGGTCACGGTTCAGGTCGAGGATCTCGCCGGCCCGGCCCGGATCACCCAGGGTCCGCTGGGCGATCTGGTCCAGCGTGTCGGGGCGCCCGCCGTTCTGTTCGGGGGTACGCACCACCGCGACCTTGACGACGTCGTCCGGCGCCGCGGCGGCGGCCGTGGGGACGGACAGGGCGGCCAGCAGTGTCGTGGCCAGCAGCAGCAACAGGCGGCGGATCATCGGGCCGGGGTCCATCCTTGTTCGGCGGCACTGGCGATGACCGTGCCGGTGCTCTTGTCGGCGACGTTGCGATACAGCGGTGAACCGTCCAGGGTGACCTGCTTGGTGCCGTCGTCGCGGCTCATCCACCACACCCGGTCCCGGTCGATGCCCTTGAGTTTCACCTTGCCGCCGGTCTTGGCGACCACCGGCTGCCAGAGCGTGGCGCACACGTCGTCGCACTTGCTGGCCGGCGGGTCCGTGCTGTCGTTGTCGTTGCGATAGACCGTCGCACCGTCGTCGTCCACGATGATCGCGCCGTCGTCGGTCTTCTTCGCGGTGAGCGTCTCGGTGCGGTCCGGTGAGGCCGGCTCGGCGACCACGGCGGCGATGAGGTCCTTGTTCGCCTCGCCGCTGGGCTTGAACGCGAACCAGGCGTTGTCCACGCCCTGTCCGTTGAACTCGCCGGGCACGGTGTCGCCGCTGAACTGGTACGCGGGCCAGCCCGCCACGGTGACCTGCACGCCGCCGTCGGGCCGTCGGATGGCACCGACCTTGGCCGACTTGATGCCGTCGACGAAGACCCGCCCGCCGGGCTGGATCAGCACCGGCGGCCAGCGCAGCGCGCAGTCGCCGGTGCACTTGCTGGCCGACGGGTCGGCGGAGTCCCCGGTGAAGCGGTACAGCGTGAAGCCGCGCACTTCGGTGATCGTGTCGCCGATGGCCGCCTCGTTGGTGGAGAGCTGGACCCATTTCGCCGGCGGTTCGAGCGCCACCGCGGCCGGCGCGGCAGCCGCCGACGGGGCAGCACCGGGCTGCGCAGCACCGGACGCGGTGGCCTCGGACGCTGCGGCCTCGGACGCGGCGGCAGCCGGTTCACCGCGACCGTCACCGGTCAGGCCGGCGCTCGCCGCCGGCGCATCCACGAGTTGAATCTCGCCGTCTGCGGGGGCAGCGGCGGCGGACGCGGGCGCCTCGGCGGGCTCCTTGCCGGCGCAGGCGGCGCTCGTGAGCAACGCTGCGACGGTGAGCGGGGCGACCAGGGCACGGGCCGAGGTCCGGACCACGATGACACCTCCGGGTGCGGTCGGGATCGAACAGGTACCGTCTGCACGATCGACATCCCGATCCGGTTCGAGTGCTGTGATGCAGGTCACATCCGTCGAACCGTTCGCCGGGTTCGCCCGTGCTGCGCTCATGGCGAGATCTGACATCGTGGTCCCGGGCGAGGACCTGCAACAGGCGGCCGACTCGATGCGCCGGGTGCTGCAGCACATCAACGTGAAGCGCAGCTCCGCGGACTTCAACCGGGTGGTCGGCAGCCCGGTCCGGGGCGCGGCGGAATCCTTCGAGGACCGCTGGGACTCCGGTCGCAAGCAGTTGCGCGAGGAGTGCGACGACATCCTGAAGGCGATCGACATGGTGCTGGAGACCTTCACCTCCGTCGACGATCAGGCCGGCGACAGCATCGGCGGCGGACGGTGAGCGCGCCGGTGCACACCCCCGGATCGTTCACCCTCCAGGTGCCCGAGGGCTGGACCGACTACGACCTGGACCACCAGGACTTCTCCCGGCAGCAGGCGGAACTGCGCGCCGCCGTGACGACCCCCGAGGAACGCCGGGCGGTCGACGACGCCATCCGTCAGGCGCGCCGCCTGCTGCGGTCCGCCCGGCAGCAGGGCGCCACGTCCGCGGCCGGCATGATCGCCCGCGACGACGACGGTCTGCTGATGGCGTTCGTGGCGGTGTTCAGCGTGTCCGTGCCCGACGGCGCGGACCTGTCCGTATCGGATATCGCCCAGCAGGTGTCCCGTCCCGCGGGCGTGCACGGATACGGCGACCGCACGGTCGGCGCGGTCACGCTGCCCGGCATCGGGTCCGTCGCCCGGATCACCGGCACCGAGGTCGTCGAACTGACCGAAGGCACCTCCGCGGTGGTGGCCGCCATGCACACCATCATCCCGATTCCGGCGCAACCGGGGTCGTTCCTGGTGGTCACCGGAATGAGCCCGAACCTGCCGCTCACCGACGTGCTGCTCGACCTGTTCGACGCGATCACCGGCACGTTCCGCTTCGCCTGAGCAGCCGTCGGCGGGTCCCGCGTTCTCCGCCGGATCGGGGGACGGCGAGGCCCGGTGGTGCCACTCGGCGCCACCGGGCCTCGTCGTATCAGTCCGCTCGCGGCACCTGCACGGCGGTCAGCATGCCGTCACCCAGGTGCAGGTACGCCCGGCCGGGCTGGGCCGCCTGCCCGACGATGCCGCGGGGGATCCGCATGCCGATCAGTTCGCCGTCGGTGATGCTCTGCGGCGCGATCAGCAACCCGGACCGGTTGCGCTTCAACTGGGTCAGCCAGCCGGCCAAGCCGAGGCTCATCGCCTCCGCGTTGCCCGCCACCGCCAAGCCCCAGCCGTTGCCGGCCGCGCCCCGGGCGAGGGTGTTCAGATCGCCGTCGATGTCCGACTGGGCGAGCAGTTCGGCGTCGTCGATCACCACCGCCCCAGTCTCCTCCGGAATGCTCTGCAGCATCTTCCGGAAGTCGATCGCGGCGACGCCGGCATCCTCCACCACCGCGCTCACACCCGGCTGCCCGGCCAGGTCCCGCAGCGGCGACCGCCGCGGCGCCACCACGAGCAGCCCGGTGCCGCGTTCCAGCAGTGACCGGGCCACGGTCAGCAGCGCGGTGCTGCGGCCGGACCGCGGCGGCCCGCCGATGGCGAACGTCGGGATGTCGGCGAAGTCCGGTCCGAGGGGAACCACCTCGTCGCCGCCCACCCCGACGAACGCGGTGAGCGGACGACCGTCGGCCGGCACCATCCGGCGGGCCTCGGTGTAGCTGATCAGGTCGGGCAGCGCGGCGAAACGACGCGGCCGGGCATGGTCGGGCACGCCCGCGTCGCGAGCGGTGATCTGCCGGGCCCCTTCGGTGAGCGCGGCCGCCTGTCCCTGACCTGAGATGTCCGGTCCGAGCACCGCGATCTGCGCCTCCGCGTGGTCGGCGAGCCGGATCGCCCGGCCCGGCGCCTGATCCGGCGGCACGTCCTTGATGTTCAGCCCGAGCAGCGAGTAGTCGCTGCGATCGTTGAGGCGCAGCACCAGCTTCTCCTCGGTGGCACCGGCGAACCGGCCCGAGCCGAGCACCTTGTCCCCGGCCAGCACCACGTGCAGGCCCACGCCCGCGCCGTCGCGCAGCAACCGGACCAGACGTTCCAGGTAGCTGCCGTTGTCATAGGTGGCGAAGTCCCGCTCGAACACCTCGAAGCGGTCCACCAGCAGCATGAGGTGCGGCAGCCGCCCGTGCGCCGGGGCACCCCGGCGCTGCTCGGCGAGGTCCGCGACGCCCTGCTCGCCGAACATCGACTGCCGCCGGGTCAGCTCGGCGTTGAACCAGGTCAGCATCCGGTCCAGGCGTTCGGTCTGCAGCCGGTCCACCACCGCGCCGCAGTGCGGCAGACCGGCCAGCGGCAGCAGTGCGCCGTTGCCGCAGTCGATGGCGTACAGGTGCAGGTCGGCGCTGGAATGCCGGGCGGCCAGCGCGGCCACCAGGGTGCGCAGCGCCTGCGATCGGCCGCTGCGGCCGGAACCGACGAAGAAGGCGTGCCCGGTATGGTCGACGTCGAACAGCAGCGGTTCGCGGCTCTGCGTGGCCGGCAGGTCGACGACGCCGTACGCGACCGGGCCGAGATCACCCGGAACCGTCCCGCCCGGGGGCTGCCGCAGCTCCCCGAACTGCGTCACCTCCGCCAGCGGCGCCAGCCACGGGCTCGGCTGCCGGGGCACCCCGAGCCGGTCGGTCGCCGCGACGATCGCGGTGACCAGTTCCCGCAGATCGGTGTCGGCGGGCCCGTCCGTCGCGCTGCGGGACGGACGGCGCGCCGGGATCGGTTCGCCGAGCCGCCTCCAGTCCACCTCGGTGACCTCGATGCGGATCTCGTCGGCTCGCTCCCCCACCACCGGTCGCTTGCCCCCGATGCGACCGGCCTGGAAGGGCAGCAGCGCCGCGTAGCCGAGGCGGGCGTACGCCCGGCCGGGTGTGCGCGGGGACAGCTCACCGGCGTCCGGGGCGTCGATGATGTCCCGGCTCTCCGCCTGGTCGGTGGTGCGCAGCGCGATGCGCAGGTTGGTGTTCGCCCGGATGTCGGCGGTCACCGCGCCCGACGGCCGCTGCGTCGCCAGCACCAGGTGGATGCCGAGCGAACGACCTCGCTGCGCGATGTTGACCAGGCCGGTGACGAAGTCCGGCAGCTCCCGGACCATGGAGGCGAACTCGTCGATCACCAGGACCAGCCGCGGCATCGGGGGCATGCTCGCGTCCCGCGCACGGCGTTCCTGGTATCGGACGATGTCGGACGCCCCGGCCTGCGCCAGCACGTGCTCACGGCGACGCAGTTCCGCGCCGAGCGAGGTCAGCGCCCGCTCCACCAGGTGGGTGTCCAGGTCGGTCACCATGCCGACGGTGTGCGGAAGGTCGGCGCACTCCGCGAACGCGCTGCCGCCCTTGTAGTCGACAAGCACGAACGTCATCTCGTCCGGCCGGTTCGCCACCGCGAGGGTGGCCACCAGGGTCTGCAGCAGCTCCGACTTGCCCGCTCCGGTGGTGCCCGCGATCAGCGCGTGCGGCCCGTCGCGAACGAGGTCGATCGCGAACTGGCCGTCCAGCCCGGCGCCGAGCACCGCCTCGGTGCTGCGCGGCCGGATCGCCCATCCGGCCTCGATCCGATCGGGCGTCGGCGGCTCCAGATCGAGCACGTCGAGCAACCGGGCCGACTGCGGCAGCACCGTTTCGTCGCCGTCGCCGGCCGCGCCCAGCGGAGCCAGCCCGCGGGCGACACGCTCGTACCAGCCGGGGTCCGGCTCGTCCGCGCGGATGCCCGCGATCCGTGACGTCGTCGCGGTCAGCACCGACACGCCGCTTCCGTCGGACACCACCACCGCGCGGCACTCCTCGGGCAGCAGTCGTTCCTCATGCTCCAGGCAGAGCACGTGGACACCGACCGCGGGCCCGTCGCGCAACAGGGTCACCGCGCCGGGAAGCGAGCGCAGCCGCCGGGCGCCGTCGAACACCACCAGGATGTCCGGCTCCCCGGCGGGCGCGCCGCGCCGCCCCTCGTCCTGTCCATCGCCGCCGGAGCGGGCCGCGATCACCCGGTTCAGCTCGGCGATGCGCCGCGACACCGACTCCGCGCTGGTGCCGATCAGGGCGTACGCGTCGGTGGTGTCCGCCCGCACGTGCGGCAGCCAGCGCAACCACGACCACCGGCTCTCACTGCCGGACTGGGTGAGCACGCACAGGCGCAGATCGTCGGGGCTGTGCAGGACCGCCGCCTGAGCCACCAGCCAGGGCGCGAGCAGGTCGAGCCGCTCCCCGGCGACGCCCACCACGCCGCTGTCGCGCACGTTCACGGCCACCGGAACCTGACCCAGCTCCGGCACGATGATCCGGCGATGCTCATCGCGCGACGGGTCCTCCACCCGCACCGCCGACGGCACCGAACTGGTGCCGACGCGCAGGGCCAGGAAATCGTCGTCGCGACGGCGGCGCTCCCACAGACGTTCCCCGGGGAGCGCGGCGATCCGCCCGGTCAGGGCCGGGTCCGGGTACGCGTACCGCCGGGCGCGCTGCTCGTCGAGGACGGCCTCGTCGATGTCCGCGCGGACACGGGCGAGCTTCTCCTCGTACGCCTGCTTCTGCTCACCGAAGCTCTGCTGGCGCCGACGTTTGCTGCCGAACTGGGTGAACAGTGCGGCCGCGGGCGAGGCCAGCGCCAGGAAGACGAACTTCCAGCTTCCGGTGGCCAGGATGCCGACCAGCGCACCGATCGCCGGGGTGAGCAGCAGGGTGGCCAGCGGAATGCTGCTCTTCTCCGGCTTGGTCGGCTCGGTCGGCAGCCGGAACTGGCCGCCGGGGATCTGCGGAAAGAACCGCGGAGGCCGGTTGAACTCCCAGGTGAAGCCGTCCGGTGCACGGGTCAGCGGCGCCCGCGTGGGCACGCCGGTGGCCAGCTCCAGCAGGGTGCCGCCGATCGCCAACTGACGGCCGGCCGGCCAGTCGGCGACCCCGTCCAGCGGGGTGCCGTCGATCTCCACTGTGGACACCGAAGTCACTTCGACCGTCCGGTCCGCGGTGACCAGCAATCGCACCGCCACCGGGGGGACGTCGCCGTTCAGCCGCACCCGGCAGGTGGGAGCGCTGCCCACCTCGTACTCTCCCGGCGGCAGCAGGACGATGCGCCCCGCCCCGGTGCCGCCGACCACCCGCACCTCCACCGCGCCGGCGCGGCCCGCCGGCTGGCGGCCCGGACGGTTCAGACCGAGCTCGGCACCGGCGCCGATGCGCGCCTCCGCCAGCGACAACTGCGGGTCCAACGGCGTCACGCCGTGAAAAAGCGTGCCCGGATTCCGGCCCACGGCGGCGGCCAGTTCCGCGGTGAAAGCGCCCACCGAAGCACCCGGTTCCGCTTCCACGACCAGCAGGTCCTCCGCCGGTGAGGCGTCGGACATCAGGCTGACGTTGAGACGCACCTCTATCCTCTCCGTTCCGTCCCTAGGGGACACGCCCGGCGACGTCCGCGCCGGGCGTGTCCGGTGTGCTGCCGCAACGGCCGGTCAGCCGAGACGGGAGCCGAGGTCCTGGTCGGTGGAGGAGAACGCCTCACCGACCGAGCGCACGTAGTTGCCAATGCCCTGAAGGCCCTGGTTCACCTGGTCGAACCCGCGGGCGAACTCGTCGAAGAACGGCTGGAACTTCTGCTGCGCGGCCGGGGTGCGATATCCCTGCGCGAGCAGGTTCTGCACCTTGCCGCGGACCTCCACCAGCTTGTCCTGCAACTGGGAGAAGTCGTTGAGCAGGGCGGCCGAGGTCTGCGCCGTCTCGTCGCTGTTGACTGCGAAATCGGGCATGGTGCGAACTCCTTGATCTGTGTCGGGTGGCTCCGCCGGACGGGCCGGAGGAGGTCTATCTGCGGAACTTCTTGGTGAATCCGGAGTGGCCGCCGTCGGCGGTGTCTCCGGTGACGGCGTCGCCCGCGGAGAGCACGACACCGGCCTTCAAGGCCGCCTCGTGCAGGGCTTCCACCGGGTCGTCGCCGTCCTCGCCCTGAGCCTGCTCGATGGCGGCGGAGGTGGCATCGCCCGCACCGCCGGAGACGGCGTCGGCCGCCGCGTCGACGGCGCGCTCCCGGACCCCCTCCTCGAACGACTTCTCCGGCTCGGCGTCGCCGCCGGGCACGTCGCCGCCGGTCGTCGGCTCACCGGTGGTTTCCGGCGTGCCGTCGGCACGCTCGGTGGGCCGGCTCCGGGGCGCGGCACTGTCCGGTGTGGACGTGGTCGGTCCGGACGACGCCGCGGGAGGCGCCGCGTTCGCCGGCGGCGGCGCGCTCGCGGGTGCTTCCGGGCTCGCGGGTGCTTCCGGGCTCGCGGCCGTCGCCGAGCCGGCGGACGGGGATGCGGGACGGTCTGGCCCGGCCGGAGCCGTGCCTGGCTGTCCGAGGTCGTTCGCTGGGCCGGTGCCACCGCCCGGCGTTCCGCCGGGGGCCGATCCGCCGCCCGGCGCGTCGACACTGGGCGTACCGCCGCCGCCCGGCGCGTCAACACTGGGCGTACCGCCGCCGCCCGGCACGTCGACACTCGGCGTACCGCCGCTGGTGCCGGGCGTGTCCAAGCCTGGCTTGCCGGCGTCGAAGCCGGGCGCGTCGCCGCCGGCCGGCGCGTCGAAGCTCAAGCCGCCGACGTCCGTGCCGCCGCTAGGGCGGTCGAAGCTCGGCGCGTCGAAGTCCGGCGTGATGTTCGCGTCCGGCAGGCTCTTGCGGAAGCTGTCGAGGCCGCTGCCCACCACCGCACCCGCGGCCGCGCCGCCGAGGGCCGAGCCGACGTTGAAGCCGTCCGCGTTCTTGTTGCCGAGCTTGTTCAGCCCGACCGTGGCGGCCTCCTCGGCGACGCCCTTGCCGAATTCCGTCACGGTCTGCTTGACGAACCCGTTGCCCTTGTTGCCGACCCGGACGACGCCCCGGATCAGCGTGTTGTTGCTGCCGAGCTCGCCGAACGACTTCGCGGTCGTGCGGGCCACCCCGGTCAGCCCCGGCGCCAAGCGGTCCGCGCCGCGCACCAGCGGTCCGAGGAGTTTGCCGCCGGGCACCAGCGCCACCAGCCCGACGACCAGGGCGCCCAACTCGAAGTTCCCGTTCGCGGCCTGCACCGCCGCCGTGGTGATCACGGAGATCGCCCCGAGCACCGCGCCGACCACCGGGAACACCACCGCCGTCACCGCAATCGCGATGTCCACGATCAGCCGCACGATCGGGTTGTTGCGGAAGAAGTCGCCGATGCGCTGGAAGAAACTGCGCCGCGGCGGCGGCTTGATGGCCTTCGCGGCCGCCGCGTCGAGAGCGTTGTTGCACCGGCTGGACGCCGCCTGGCGCAGCCGCCGGGCGTCCTCGGCGAGCCGCCGGGCGGCGGACAGCTCCGCCTTCGCCTCGGTGACCTCCTGCTCCGCCGTACGCGCCGCGGCCACCTCCTCGTCGGAGGCGGTGGCCAGCAGGCGGATCGGGGGGCGGCGCGTGGTGAAGACCACCGCGAGCGCCTGGTCCATCGCCGTGTCGATGCGGGTCTGCTGCTCGCGCAGCGCCCGCGCGTACGTGCGATAAGCCTCCGCTGCCGCGTCGAACGAGTCGACCGTGCGCTGCAGTTTGCTCGGCAGGCTGTCGATCATGTCGCGCAGCTTGTCCATCGATTCGCCGCGGGCCCGCGACAGCGAGCCGCCGCGGCCCAGGACCCGGATGCCGGTCTGCGCGTCGTCGCGGATGTCCTCGTAGAAGCGGGCCAGCGCGTCGATCTGATCCGGGTCGCCGGGGGTCGGGTCCCGGTCCATGTCGAGGATGCCGAAGCCTGAGGTGTGCCGCCTGGTCACGGGTGCCCTTCCGAGCGGGTCGAGAGTGGGGACAAGGTCAGGCCGCGACCGTGGGCGCCAGTTCGGCGCGCAGGGCCCGGACCGCGTAGTGGGCGCGCGACTTCACCGTCCCCGGGGGGACTCCGATGGTCTTGGCCGCCTCGGTGACGGTGCTGCGCCGGTAGTAGAGCTCGAAGAGCACGTCACGATGCTCGGCGGTGAGCCGGCGCAGCGCGGGCATCAGCGCCGCGCTGGCGACCACCGCGTCGGCGTGGTCGCGCACCTGGCCCTGCAGGCCGTCCCAGGTCTCCTCGGCCACCGGGTACGCCCGGCGCCCGCGCATCAGGTCCACGGCGACGTTGTGCGCGACGGTGAACAGCCAGCTCCGCACCGAGCCCTCCCGGCCGACCAGCGCGTGCCGATGGCGCCAGGCCCGCAGCAGGGTCTCCTGGAGCACGTCGTCGGCGATGTTGCGATTGCCCGTCAGCCGGGCCGCGTACTTGCGGATCGGGCCGCCGTACGACGCGACCAGGTCGTCGTAGTTCCGCTCCGCGGCGGAGTCTTCCTTCGGCGTACCGGCAGACGCCCGGTTCCGGGCCCGGGTGCAGGTCCCGGTCGTCGCCGCCGATCCGTTCCGTCCACTGGGGACGGTCTTGCGGATGCCGTGCTGGACCTGCCGGATGCCGCACACCGAGCCGGTGACATCGGCTGCCGGTTCATGGCGCGTGCTCACCTGCGGCGACCTTTCCCTCGATACCCGGGTCCGCTCCTGCGGCCCAGCACCATGGTGGTGGACGCGGACCGGCCGAGACTTGTGGAAGATCTGAGGGAGTCCTGAGGGTTGGCAACGGCCTTCGCACCCATTCCGGCGTGGCATATCCGCCGCCGTTGCGCTGTCGGGTCCGCGACATTACCGGGTCCGCGATGAGACCGTCTCTCCGGCCGCCGCCGAGAAATGGCGGAAAGCGCGACGACAAAAGTACGCCGAGCCGATGCGGCAACCACCGCAATATCGGCCGGTCACCATCCGTGATCGACGTCGGCGCGCCTCAACGCTGGTTCAGGATGACCCGGCACCATCGCCAGATCACCGTGCGTTGCCAAGGTGCGGCCTTTCCCCTCCGTCTCCGGCACTTCCCTATAATGCCGGGCGTGGGAGACGTGGCATTCCGATTCGGTCGCTACGAACTCAATCTGGACAATCGGCAACTCCGATGCGACGGACGACCGGTCCACACCGAGCCCCGCGTTTTCGACCTGCTTTGCCATTTGCTCGAACACCGGCATCGAGTGGTGCCCAAACGGGAGCTTCTTGAGGTGATTTGGCCGGGACGATTCGTCGGCGAAGCCGCCCTCAGCTCCGCGCTGAGCCTCGCCCGGCGCGCGATCGGCGACACCGGCGGCCGGCAGCGGATCATCCGCACCGTGCACCGGCTCGGCTATCAGTTCGTCGCGCCGGTCGCCGCGGTCGCCGACCCGGGCGAGGTCACCGGCGCGCCCCCGGTAGCACCGCCACGGCCGGAAGCCGCGGCCCGGCGCGAGGCGGCGGGTCCGAGACCGGAGACCATCCGATATTGCCGGACTCCGGACGGCAAGCGCCTGGCCTACGCCGACACCGGCGCGCAACCCGGACGGCCGTTGGTCAAGACCGCCAACTGGCTGACACGCATCGACCTCGACCGGACCGAGCCGCTGTGGGCGCACTGGCACGAGGGGCTGGCCCGCAACCGGCGGCTGGTCCGGTATGACGAGCGGGGCTGCGGCCTGTCGCAATGGTGTGAACCCAGCTTCGCGGTGCAGGACTGGGTCGGCGACATCGACACCGTGGTGGACGCCGCGGGCGTGGACCGGTTCGCGCTGCTGGGCGTGTCACAGGGCGGCGCCACCGCGGTGGCGTACGCCGCGGGCCGGCCGGAACGAGTCGATCGGTTGGTGCTGGCCTCCGCGTACGTCAGCGGTCGGCAAGTCCGCGCGGACACCGACATCGACCGCCAGGCGGCGAAGGTCGACCTCGACCTCGCCCGGGTGGGCTGGCTGCTGCAGAACCCCGCCCTGCGCCGGATCTTCGCCGCCCAGTTCCTGGCCGGCGCCACCTCCCAGGAATGGGACATGTTCACCGTCTTCCAGCAGCAGACGACCTCGCCGGTCAACGGCGCCCGTTTCCTGGAGGAGTTCGGCCGCATCGACGTCGCCGGGCTCGCCCCGCGGGTGCGGTGCCCGACGCTGATCATCCATGCCCGCGACGATCCCCGGGTTCCGGTCGAGCACGCCGCCGAATTGGCGGCTCGCATCCCCGGCAGCCGGCTCGTCGTCCTCGACGGACGCAATCACCTCTTCACCGGCGCGGAGCCGGCCTGGGCGGAGTTCCTCCGGCTGCTCGACGAGTTCCTCACCGCCTGATTTGCGGTACGCGTGAGCGGTGCCGCGCGTGCCGGAACGCCTTCCTCAGAGAAGCCTCACAGTTTCCCCAAGTGTCGCCGCCGCATCTTGCCGAAGCTCAGATCAACCGACGCTCCACGGTCGGTGTCGAGCGGGGAGGTTCTGGGCACGGATGAGCCCCATGAACGGCAGCAGCGCGATCGTCATCGGCGCCAGCATCGCCGGGCTGGTGACGGCCCGTGTGCTGAGTGACCACGTCGACCGGGTGATGATCCTGGAACGGGACCATCTGCCCGACGAGGCGGTGCCGCGCCGCGGCGTGCCCCAGGGACGGCACGCCCATGTGCTGCTCGCCGCGGGTCAGACGTTGCTCACCGGCTGGTTCCCCGGGCTCACCGATGACCTCGTGGCGCAGGGCGCGGTCCCGTTCGACGCCGGTGACGTGCTGGTTTACCAGGGCGGCGGCTACCTGGCCCGGCACCGGCTGGGCCACCTCGCCATCTCGATGAGCAGGCCGCTGCTGGAGAACGCCCTCCGGCGGCGGCTGCTGCAGCAGCGGAGCAACGTGACGCTGCGCGACCAGTTAGCGGTGGACACCCTGCTCGTCGAAGACGACCGGGTGGTCGGCGTGCTCTCCGACGGGGTGCAGCACCGGGCCGACCTCGTCGTGGCGTGCACCGGCCGGAACACCCGGATGCTCGACCACCTCGCCAAGTCCGGCTTCGCCGTCCCGGAGGTGTCGGCGATCCGCATCGACATGGCCTACGGGACGCGCGTGGTCACCCGCCGGCCCGACGACCTCGATCGCGCCCTCGCCCTGGTCATCGACGACCCCACGCGCGGGCACCGGATGGGGAACATGGTGCCGGTGGAGGGTGGCCGCTGGATCGTCACCCTCGGCTCGTTCCACGGCGAGAACCCGCCCACCGAACCCGACGAGTTCCTGCAGTTCGCGCGCAGCCTACCGGCGCCGGCGCTGGCCGACGTCCTGGGGCGGGCCGAGCCGCTGTCCCCCGTGCTCACCCATCGCATGCCCACCAGCCAGCGCCGCCATGTGGAACGGCTGCGCCGCGTCCCCGCCGGTTTCCTGGTGCTCGGCGACGCCGTCTGCAGCTTCAACCCGGTCTACGGGCAGGGCATGTCGTCGGCGGCCCTGCAGGCGCGAGAACTGGACCGCACGCTCCGGCGGCACGGCTTCGCATCGCCGTCGCTGCCGCGGGCGTTCTATCGCCGGGCCGCGAAGGTGGTGGCGATGCCCTGGCGGATGGCGGCCGTGGCCGACTTCGCCGATCCGGGAACCACCGGACCGAAGCCCGTCGGGGCCGACCTCAGCCTGCGAGGCCTCGACTGGGCGGTGCGGGCGGGCCACGCCTCGGCGGTGGTCGCCCGGCAGATGGTGCGGGTCTACAACCTGCTGGCCCGGCCGCGTTCGCTACTGCACCCGGCGATGGCCGCGCGGGTGCTGCTGGCCGCTCGCCGGTCGCCCGCGCGGAACCGGAACCACCCGCCGGACCCGTCACCGCGGCGCACCGGGCCACCCGGCACACAGTCGGAACGGCCGTCCGGGGCACGTCCCGGATGAGATCACTCGGCCAGGAAGTCGTCGATGTGCGAGAGGAACTCCTCCCACGCCGGCTCCGACGCGGTCAGCAGGTGATTGCGGCTCTCCAGCAGCACCAAGCGGCTGTCCGGGATGAGCGCGGCCAGCTCGCTGGCCTGCGATGCCGGCACGCGGGCATCGTCGCGGGCGTGGATGATCAGTGTCGGGCACTGCACCCGGTGCGCGATGTCCGAGACGTCGATCTCGGCGAACTCCTCCAGGAAGCGGACGCCGTTGGCCGGCGAGGTGGTGCGCCGCTGGAAGTTGATGAAGTCGGCCCATTCCTCCCCGGTGCCGTCCGGCAGGAACTGCGAGGCGAAGACCTGCAAGAAGCTCGGGTCCTGGTGCATCCAGCCGACCCGGGCAAGGTTGAGGTCGAGTTCCGCCGCGTCCCGTTCGTTGTCGTCGGCGGCGCGGATGCGCCGCCCGCGGGCGTAGGCACCCGCCAGAATGAGCCGGCTGACCCGCTCCGGCCGCCGCACCGCGTACGCCACCGCGACCGCTCCGCCCTGGGACACGCCGAGCAACGGGAACTGGTCGAGCCCGACCGCGTCGACCACGGTCTCCAGATCGTCGACCCAGTCGTCGAAGCTGAAGCTGGGCACGGTCCAGTCCGACATGCCGCAGCCGCGCTCGTCGTACCGGATCAGTCGCCGGTTGCGGGCCAGGCCGCTGAGCCAGTGCGACCACACCGGTGTCGTCCACTCCAGGTCCAGGTGCGTCATCCAGTTGGCCGCCTTCAGCAGCGGCGGGCCGGAACCGACGGTGGCGTAGGCGATCCGGGTCGCGTCGTCGGAGCGGCAGAACCGGATGACCTGACGGTCCGCGCCGGTGACCGGCGCGGACGGGCGCAGCACCGGCACGGCGCCGGCGCCCGAGGTGGCCGCCAGCACCGTGGTCGGGCCGACGAACTGGTAGCCCCGGCGGTGCACCGTGCGGATCATCTGCTGCTGGCTGCCGGTATCGCCGACGGCGAGCCGCGCCGTCCGCAGCCCGGTGGTCAGCGCGGCCTCGCTGACGAAGCGGTCCCCCCACACCTCGTCGAGGAGTTCGTTTTTCGGCACCACCCGGTCGCGATGCTCGACCAGATGGCACAACAAATCCAGAGCACGCGGCTCGACGTGCACCGGTTCACCAGCACGACGTAGCTGGTGACGGTGCGTGTCGAGCTCGTACTCGTTGAAGCGATAGATGTTCCCCACCACCGCGCAGCCTACTAGGCGCGGCCGGGGTGACCCAGAGGCTCCCGGGACGACTTGACGGTCCACAGTAGATTCCGATCACCGGAATGCTCAGGTTTTCGTCAGACAAGCCTCAGGGCGCCGCCAAGCGGACAAGGTGGCCATCGCCCGACGATGGGGACAGACGGTGGCCCGGAGCGTTCGCGACTCCCGGCCATGCCGGGCAGTGGGCACATCCGCAGGAGAGAAGAGGCCATGATTCATACGAGCATGCATCCCGAGGTGACGGTCGTCGACCAGCCCATCCACGAGCGGGTGCTCGGCGACGCCGCAAGCCGCGCGGCCTCGCCCGCGCTGGTGGACGCGTCCAGCGGACGGACCATCACGTACGGCGAACTGGTGACCCTGGTCCGCGGGCTGGCGGTGGGCCTGAACGCCGAAGGCATCGGCAAGGGCGACGTGGTCGCGCTGCACTCGCCGAACACGATCCTCTACCCGGTGGCCCTCTACGGCGCCACCACCACCGGCGCCACCGTGACCACCCTGTCGCCGCTGGCCACGCCCGCGGAGATGGCGAAGCAACTGACCGACTCCGAGGCCCGGCTCATGGTGAGCGTGTCGGCCCTGATCGAGCCGGCGCGGGCGGCGGTCGACCTGGTGCGCCGGCAGACCGGGCGCGTCATCGAGATCCTGGTCTGCGACGAGGCCGAGGGGCACCGCTCGCTGATGAGCGTGTTCGACGACTGCGACGCGCCCCGGCCCGACCTCGACCCGGCGACGGACGTCGCCCTGCTGCCCTATTCCAGCGGCACCACGGGCACGCCGAAGGGCGTGATGCTGACGCACCGCAACCTGTGCACCAACTTCGCGCAACTGGCCGCGCTGCACCGCGTCGCCGAGGGTGACCGGGTCATCGCCATCCTGCCGTTCTTCCACATCTTCGGCATGATGGCGCTGCTGATCAGCGCGCTCGCCCAGGGCGCGACCGTCGTCGTGCACTCCCGGTTCGACCTGGACGCCTTCCTGACCAGCCTGGAACGCGACAAGATCACACACGCGTACGTCGTACCGCCGGTGATGCTGGCGCTGGCCAAGCACCCGGCCGTCGCCGGGCTCGACCTGTCCGCCCTCCGGCGCATCATCTGCGCCGCGGCGCCGCTCGACGCCGGGCTGCAGACGGCCGTCGCGCAGCGCCTGGGGGTGGAGACCGGTCAGGCGTACGGGATGACCGAGCTGTCCCCGGCCACCCACATCCACGGCGACGGCAACCACGAGGAGCCGGTGGCGTGCATCGGTCACCTCATCCCGTCCACGCAGGCACGGCTGGTGGACCCGCTGACCGGCACCGACGCCGCCGCGGGTGAGGCGGGCGAACTGTGGGTGCGCGGCCCGCAGGTGATGAAGGGATACTTCGGCCGCCAGGAGGAGACCGACGCGACCATCGACGCCGACGGCTGGTTGCACACCGGCGACATCGCCCGCGTCGACGAGGACGGGAACTGGTTCATCGTCGACCGGGTCAAGGAGCTCATCAAGTACAAGGGCTATCAGGTGCCGCCGGCCGAACTCGAAGCGGTGCTGGTGAACCACCCGGGCATCGCGGACGCGGCCGTGATCGGCGTGCTCGACGCGGACAACGAGGAGGTGCCGAAGGCGTTCGTGGTGACGGCGCCGGGCACGTCGCTGACCGCGGACGACGTGATGTCCTACGTACGGGACCGGGTGGCCCCGTACAAGAAGGTGCGCGTGGTCGAGTTCATCGCGGCGGTGCCGAAGGCGGCATCGGGCAAGATCCTGCGGCGCGAACTGCGCGAACGCGAGTCGGCACATTCCTGACCGCTGCGCGGCGGCCACGCGTCAGCGGTGTCGCGGCTCCAGCATGTCGTCCAGCGGCAGACCCGCGAACCGCTGCGGGGCGGCTGCTGCCGGCACCCCGGCCCACCGGCGCACCGTGGCCGTGGCCGCAGCCGCGTCGGCCGGTGCGAGGCGGGAGATGTTCGCGCCGTGGTTGGAGCCCGGTGCCACGTACAGGAAGGAGTCGCGCCGGCTGGGCGTGAATCGCTCGGCCCCCCACGGGTCGTTCTCGCCGTAGATGAACAGCATCCGCTGCGACACGGTCCGCACCCACAGGTCGACATCCAGCATGGGCAGCGGATTGTGCACGCCCCGCAGCTCCGCCGGGAGCGACGAGTTCGGAACGTACAGTCCGGGGTATCTGCGCAGCCCGCGCAGGTGCTCGAAGCGCGGGCTGGGCCAGCCGAGCTGGGTCGCCGCCTGACGGTAGTACGGCCAGTACCGCTCCAGACCCTGATCGGTGTAGAAGCTCCAGCCGGCGACGGCGTCGATCCAGTCGTACAGTTCCCGGTCGGTGGCCGTGGTGGCGGGCACCTGTGGGCAGTTGGCGACCGACTGGTATTGCCAGAAGGCCCACACGGTGTCCAGCACGGTCATCTCGAAGGAACGGTCCGCCGTGCCCAGCGTCCGGGTGAACGTCCACCCCTGCGCGGCGGCGTCCGCGGTCAGCAACGGCACGAGACGGTCGCGCCGGCGCAGCGCTTCCCGCTGCACGTCGTCGAGCGTGGCGCGGCAGTCCGCCGGGCCGACGGTGGCGAAGAAGCGGTCGTACGCGCCGTCCAGCGGGTTGACCGCGTCGTCGGGCGCCACGTACGCCACCACGCCGTCCACGTCCGACGGGTAGAACCGCCGGTGGTAGACGGACGTCATCCCGCCCTTGCTGGCGCCCGTCTGGATCCACCGTCCGGTGTAGATGCCCCGCAGCGCCTGCACGATCCGGTGCTCGTCGGAGGCCTCCTGCCAGATGGTGAGGTCCGACCAGTCGGCCGGATCGGGCCGTGACGGGGTGAAGAATCGGTGCTCGACCGAGACCTGGTTGGCGCCCAGCAGCGCGGTCGGCTCGGTCTGCGACGGCCGGGGGTCGGCGGGCAGCGCGTACCCGCCGGTGGCCAGCACCACCGGGGCGTCCACCGACCGGTGCAGCAGCGTCAGGCGCTGGGTGTAGGACTGCCCGTGCGGGTGACGGTGGTCGGCGGGCTGGCGATAGGCCAGCACGAAGAACCGGTAGGCGTCGGTGGCGCTCTGCGACACGACGGTCAGGCCGGGAACGGCCGTCAGCCGGTCCAGCAGCGGATCGTCGTCGGCTCGCGCGGCGCTTGCGGGCGAGATGGCCATCAGGACGGCCGTCAGCAGCGCGGCCCACCGTGTTCTCACGGCGCACAGCATATCGACAATCGCCCATGCCGTGGGGGCGTAGGGATCAGGCGGGTATGCACTCGCCGAGGCCGGCCGCGCGTACCAGCGCGACGGCGTCCACCGTGCGGCCCGGAAGCTTGCGCAGCAGCCACTGGGCGTCGGGGCGCTCCGGATAGATCGCGATGTTGTCCCGGTCGCGCAGCACCCGTGCGGTCTCCTCGGTGACCATCTGGGCGTACAGGGTGATCCGCGCGCCCTCGTCGAGATCCGGGTCGGCGGCCGTCGGGGCCAGGCCGATCCCGACCCGGCGCGCCACCCAGCCCTGGTTGGCCCGTTCGGCCTGGCTGTGGAAGTAGTACGGGCCGGTGGCGCCCCGGTCGAATATGAGCAGCTGGTAGCCGTCCGGCACGGTTCCGGTGCCCGGGTAGGAGCGGCAGTACGGCACCGGGTCCAGCACCGGACTGAAGCGCAGGTCGGCGTCTAAGGGCCGCGCGGGTGCCGCGCGGGCGAGCGCCGCACCCGCACCGCCGGCGCCGAGCATGATGAGCATGGCGGCCACCACGGCCGGCAACCTCCGACGGCGCCGCCAGCACAGGGCGAGGCCGACGGCGCCCGCGACGAGCACGGCACAGCTGAGGCCGAGAAGCCAGCCGCCGCGCACGACCAGGAACGACACGACGGTGATGGCGGCCAGCACCAGTCCGACGGTGTCGGCAACCGCGCCCAGTGACGGCCGCGGCCAGCGGCTCTTGTCCCCGGCGGCGCTCACGGGTCCGCGCCTGGAGCCTGCCGCGCCAAGAGCTGGGTGACGGTGTGCGCAGGCGCTGGCCGGGCGAGGCGGAATCCCTGCCCTCGGGTGTACCCGAGATCGGTGAGCAGACGCTCGTCACCGGCGCTCTCGATGCCTTCGGCGATGACCTCGATGTCCAGATCCTGGCAGAGCAGGCGGGTGTGGCGCAGCACGGTGACGGCTTGCGCCGTGGGTGCCTGCCGGATGAACTGCTGGTCCAGTTTGAGGCAGCGCACCGGCAGACGGCTGAGCGCGGCGAGGTTGGAGTATCCGGTGCCGAAGTCGTCGATGGCGATCTGCACCCCGATGCCGGCGAGGTCGTTGATCACCTGGTGATGGTGCTCGACGGCGGCGCTTTCGGTGATCTCGAGTTGCAGAGCGGCGGCGGGCAGGCCGGTGTCGTGCAGCAGCCCGGCGACGGTGGCCGGGAGGTCGGGCTCGGCGAGCTGATGCGGGGAGAGGTTGACGCTGAGCGTCAGCCGGTGCCCCTGCTCGCGCCAGATGACGGCCTGCCGGCATGCCTGGTCGAGCATGCTGCGGCCGAGGCGGCAGATCTGCCCGCTCTGTTCCGCGAGGTCGATGAAGTCGTGCGGGCTGAGCACCTGGCCGCCGTGCCGCCAGCGGGCGAGCGCCTCCACACCGGTGATGCGCCGGCTGCGCAGGTCGTAGATCGGCTGGAAGTGCGGCATGAAGTCGCCCCGGTCCAGGGCCGTCGGCATGGCCCCGGTGAGGCGGTGGCGGCGCAGGTCGGCGGCGGCCCGCGCGGGGTCGTAGCAGGCGCGGTCGCGGCGGTCGTGGCGGGCCCAGCCGAGCGCGCAGCGGGCGTCGCGGATCCAGGCCTGTGCGGTGGTGCCCTGGAGGGGACCTTCCACCAGCCCCTCGACGGTTCTGATCCGTGGCTGACAGGCGCCCGGCGCCGATGCGGCGAGGGCGTGGCAGGCGTGGTCCACCGCCTTGGCCAGGTCGTCCAGGCAGCCGGTCGCGACCACCAGGGCGAAGAGGTCGTCGCCGAGGTGGGCGACGAAGCATCCGTGCGCGGCGGCCAACTGCTGCAGCCTCGCCCCGATGGCGGCGAGCAGCAGGTCGAGGTCGTCATGGCCGTAGGTGTCGGAGAGCTCGGCGAAGTCGCCGATGCTCAGCAGCCCGACGCCCAGCCGGGCGTCCGGCGACGCGGTCGCGATCCGGTCGGTGAGATGGGTGAGCAGGTGGGCGCGGTTCGGCAACTGTGACTGCGGGTCGTGCAACTGTGTGTGGCGCAACTGTTCCTGGTAGCCCGCTTGCACGCGCCGCCAGTGCAGTTTCTCGGAACGGTTCATGTCCTCCGCGGCGCCGACCGCGGCGGAGCGCTGGGCCGCGCTGAAGCCGGCCGCGATGCCGGCCATCAGGTGCGGGATCCGCCTGCGGCCGGGCGGGTCGCCGGCCAGCTCGGGCAGCCGCTCCGCCAGCAGCGCGATGGTCGACCCGATCACCGCCGGGGAAGACATCCGCAGCTCGACCAGGCGCCGCCCGATCTGGTAGCCCGGCGCCGGGTTGAACGGCTCCGCGTGCACCGCGTCGAGCAGTTGCCGCAGCAGGTCCTCCAGCGCCGCGCGGGCTCGTCCACGGCCGGCCGGGAGGAAGCCGGCGGCGGCGACGTCCGCGGTCCACCGCCGGGCCACGGCCTGGGCCTCGGGGGACAGCGGCCGGGCAGCGTCGGCCGCACGATCGGACATGGCTGTCCTCTCAGTCGGCCCCGGCAAGGGCGTGGTTGAGTCCGGGCCACGGACATATGACCATGTTTGGCCACTCATCGGCCACTCTTTCCACTCAGGAGGGAAACAGTCATATGGCGCGAATAAGCACCCATCACCGTTTCCGGGCGAGGACCACCAGTGCGGCCGGCTGCGGCGGATCCTCGGCCTCCTCGGGGTCGGGATGCCAGTCGGTGGCACTGACCACGCCCGGGTCGACGAGTTCGAAGGCCGGTCCGAGCAGCGCCGCGACCTCCTCGGCGTCACGCAGGATCACCGGCGTCGGCGTGTTCTCGTAGAGCTTCACCGCCTGCTGCTGCGCCTGCCGACCGGCCGGCGTCGAATCGGGGCCGACATGCGACACGACCAGATAGCTGCCGGACACCAGCGCATCACCGATCTTGCTGAGGATCGATGCGGGGCCGGCCGAGTCCGGGATGAAGTGCAGCACCGCGACCGTCAGCACGGCGACCGGTTCGGAGAAGTCCAGCAGTTCCAGCACCTCGGGGTGGTAGAGGATCTGCGCCGGCCGGCGCAGGTCGCCCTCGATCACCGCGGCCCCCGGGTTGCCGCTCAGCAGGCTCCGGCTCTGCTGCACCGCGATCGGATCGATGTCGACATACATCACCCGGGCGGCCGGATCGGCGTCCTGCGCCACCTCGTGCACGTTCCCCAGGGTGGGAATGCCCGAGCCGATGTCCAGGAATTGCGTGATGCCGGCGTCCACCAGCCAGCGCACCGCCCGGCCGAGGAACGCACGGTTCGCCCGCGCGATCAGTCCGGCGCTCGGCATCACCCGCTCGGCGCGATCCCAGAACTCCCGGTCCACCTTGAAGTTGTGCACGCCGCCGAGCGCGTAGTCGTAGACCCGCGAGGCATCCGGCACCGTGACGTCCACGCCCTCGGGGACCCACCCGAACGACTGCGTCATCGCGCACCCCATTCCTGCCCTCGCCGACTCCGCTGTCGACGAGCACTCCCCTACCACAGTAGACGGAGATCTCCCGGCAGCCCGATGGTGGCCCGGGACGGCATCGCCGTCCCGGGCCACCATCGGTCTCATCGCAGGCTGACCGGTATCAACTGTGTCTCGTCGCGGCTGCGGTTGTCGTGGCTGACCACCATCCAGCCGCGAGCCGGGGTGCGGACAAACTCGGCCCTGTTCACGGTCACCGTCTCGGTCGCGACACGGTTCGGCGCGACCTCGTCGGCGATGCCGGTGGTCAACGCCGGCGTGAACGCGTTGAAGGTCGCGGTGCCCGCAACGGTGTCGTCGCTGCCACCGGCGAGGCCATAGCTGGCAGCGTGGTAGGTCAGCCGCGGATTGTCCGCGGACAGGCACGGCGACCCGGGCTGGCAGAGCTGAGAGATCAGCACCGGCATGACGAGCGAGCTTCCGTCGTACGGCGCGTCGGCGAAGAACTCCAGGGTGCCGTCCCCGGTGCGCATGTCGAAGACGGCCGTGACGAGTTCGCCGCTGAACTCACCGGCGGTGAGCAGGCCGTAGTCGACGCCGACCACATCGTAGTCGTCTGTGCCGTCGCCGTTGACGTCGACGAACACGTCGAACTCGTCGGCGGCGGCGTTGGACAGCCGGTTGTGGGTGCTGATCGCGAACGCGACGGCGTCGGCGGCGGGCAGGCTCTGCACACCGACGGCCCGCACGTCGGCCCCGCCGACGGCGTCGCGCCGGTCGTACAGGCCCCAGGCGTACCAGTCGGCGGCGCCGGAGATCACGCCGCGCCGGTTGGTGATCATCGCGGTGGCCGACCCGGTGCGACGCAGCGCCGCGGTGTTCACCCGGGTGGCCACGTTCGACACCGACTGCGGCACCAGGTAATACGGCACCTGGAGACGGACGCCCCCGGTGCGCCCGGCCACCGGGGTGAAGGTCACCAGACCGGACACGTCGTGGAAGTCGCTCGCGTCGCCCGCGGTCGCGGCCGGAACCGTCAGGGTGAGCGCCACCGTGGTCTCGCCCCGGCCGGGGACCGTCACCCGAGTCCGCTGCGGCGTGGCCGCGTGCGGGCTCCCGGCCGGGCGGCCGACCGACACGGTGAACGTCTGCGCCGTGCGCCCGAGGTTCTTCAGCGTGATGATCTTGCGCTGGTGATAGTCGCGGCCCAGCTCGGCGAAGCCGTAGTTGAGCGTCGCCGTGCCCGCGTCCCCAAGCGCGACGACCTGCGTCTCGACCGCGCCGGGGGCCTGGATCAGCCCCGCGCCGTCCCCGCGCGTGGAGTAGTCCGCGATGCCGGCCGGGTCGGCGGTGTTGACGATCGCGGCCTTCCAGTACGCCACCCTGCGCCAGTCCGGGTGGGCCTGCTTGACCAGCGCGGCTTCGCCGGCGGTGTGCGGGGCGGCCATGGAGGTCCCGGACATCGCGACCGCGCCGGTGCCGGCTCCGGAAGCGGCCGAGAAGATGCTCACGCCGGGCGCGGTCACGTCCGGTTTGAGCCAACTGTCGCCGCCGCGCGGCCCGCCGGACGAGAAGCTCGCGGTCGCCGTGTATGCCGGGTTCTGCAGGGTGGCGTTGGTCAAGGTGGTGGTCGAACCGTCCGCGGCCAGCAGTTTCGCCGCCGCCGACGACGGCACGCCGAGGAACGGGATGGTGACCTCGGCCGGTTCGCCGGTGTCCGGGTTGCTGGTGATCGGCCCTTCGTACGGCGGGTACGAGTCGACGTTGTTCACCTGCAGCACGGCGGCGGCGCCGGCCTCCTGGCCGTAGATCGCCTTGGCCACCCGCGCACACGTGCCGCGGGCCACCACCACCAGTGCCCCGGTCACCCCGGGCTGGTCGAACTCCTCGGTGCTGCAGCCGAGTGCGATGCCGCCGGCGCCGTTGCTCAGCACCTTGACCGGCAGCGACAGCCCGTCGGCGAACGAGGCGCCGTTGGCGTTGATCGCGTCCAGCCCCAGGGACAGGTGAGCGCCCGGGAAGGATGCGGTCGGGTCGTTGGCCGCCACGCTGATCGTGCTGGTCGCGACGGAGGGGTTGCCCACGATGTACGGGGCCGGGCCGGAGTTGCCCGCCGAGGCGACCACGATCACGCCGTCCTTGGCGGCGTTGTTCGCGGCGACCGCATCCGGCGCGTCGGCGGAGCCGAACGACGAGCCCAGCGACATGTTGATGACGTCCATGTCGTTGGCCACGGCCCACTCGATGGCGTCCACCACCATGTCAGTGGAGCCTTCGCAGCCGAAGACCCGCACCGCATAGAGATCGGCCTTCGGAGCCACGCCCGGGCCGACGAGCCAGTCGTGCGCCCCCACGGTGGCGTTGTCGTACGGGCCCCGGTAGGTCTTGCCGTTGGCCAGCACGCCGTAGCCGCCGATGGTGCCGGACACGTGCGAGCCGTGGCCGCCGCAGTCCAGCGGGTTCGGGTCCGGGTGCGGCACCGGCTGGTAGGAGGCGCTGGTCGGGTCGGCGTCGTAGCTGTCGCCGACCAGGTCGATGCCACCCTTGACCTTGGACGCTGCGGGACCGAACAGGGCCGGGTCGGCCGGCGCGGTCTCCTCGGCGTGCGCGGCGGCGTACGCCGCGGTGGTTCCGGGACCGCCGAAGTCGGCATGGGTGTAGTCGATGCCGGTGTCGATGACGGCGACCTTGATGCCCTCGCCGCGCACCTTGTCCGGCGCCTTCCACACCGCTGGGGCGCCGATCATCGGCACGCTGTTGGTGTTGTCCGGCTGCACCGTCGCCAGGGCGTGCACGCCGACCACGCCGGGCGTGGCCGCGAGCGTGTCCAGCTCGCCGGCGTTGACGCGCACCTTGATGCCGTTGTAGGCGTGCTGATAGGTGCCGAGCACGGTGCCACCGAGCCGGCGCGCCTTCTGTTCCACCGGTGTCTGCGCCTGCCGTATCCGGTCCCGCCGCTGCCGCTTCGCGGTGTCGCTCAGCGGCTGCGCGGCCTCGGCGTCGGCCACCGCGACCGGGTCGTCACCGAGCTGCACCATCGCGGTGACCGGCCGGTTGCGCATGCCGGCCGGCACGCCGGTGATCTTCGAGCCGGCCGGGACCGGCGTGAACTCCCGCCGCAGGCCGGGCGCGGCAGCCGCGCTCGACGACGCGGTCATCACGCCCATCGCGGTCACCAGAATGCCTGCTCCGGCCATCGCCGTGAGACGCCTGCCAAAACTCTTTCCGCCCACGCGGGCTGCCTCCTCCGTACCCCGCGCAATGCCCGCAGCATCCCGAGGAGGCATGCGGACGTCACGTCGCGCGCATTTCCCGAACAGACCGGCCACGGCGATGACATCGCCGCAAGTCAATCTCGAACGGGAGTCTGCACGTCATTTGTTTCCAGCACCATCCCTCGATCGGAATCAATTCCCGCAGTCAATACATGCAAAATCCCGCATCTCATCAGGCGTTCCCTAGGCCGCTCCCGCCCCGGACACCCCTCCCCCGCCGATCTTGAGACTTGCGGTCCGTCATGTCAGATATGACGGCCCAAGACGGGCACACAAAGTTCAAGATCGACGGGGCGGGGGCGGGGGTGCGGGCGGGGGTGCGGGTGCGGGTGGGGGTGGGGGTGGGGGTGGGGGTGGGGGTGGGGGTGGGGGTGCGCTGACTAGCACGGCGAGGGCGGTGGTGATCGGCACGGAGGCGACCAAGCCGATCGTGCCGACCGCGCCGCGGAGAATCTCCTGCGCAAGGAACCCGCTGGTCAGCACCTGTGACACCGGTTGGTCACCGACGGCGATCACCAGCAGCAGCGGCAGCGCGCCACCGGCGTACGCCAGGACGATGGTGTTGACGGCGGAGGCGACGTGCGCGCGGCCGACCCGGTTCGCCGCCCGGTAGAGCCGCGCGCGGCCGACGGTTCCGGCGCCGGCCAGCTCGGACACGGTCGCCGCCTGGGTGACGGTGACGTCATCGAGAACTCCGAGCGCCCCGATGATGATGCCGGCGAGCAGCAGGCCCCGCATGTCGAGGTCGCCCCGCGTGGCGGACAAATAGGAATCGTCGTCACTGGCGATGCCGGTGAGGTGCATCGTCGCGGTGAAGACGGCGCCGAGGAGGCCGGTGAGGACCAGGCTGGCCAGAGTGCCGGCGACCGCGACCGAGGTGTGCACGTTGACCCCATGGGTCAGATAGAGGGCGGCGAACATGATCGCCGCGGACCCGACGATCGCGACCAGCAGCGGCGATGCGCCGCCGGCGATGGCCGGGATGATGAACAGCAACAGCACGGCGAAGCTGACCGCCAGGCCCACGAGCGAGGTCAGGCCGCGCCAGCGGCCGAAGAGGAGAATCAAGCCGAGCGCGAGCACGAGCATCCAGAGCATCGGCGTGGCGCGCTGGTGGTCGACGACCACATAGGTGCGACCGCCGGGCACGGCGTTCGCGGAGTACAGAAGCACCACGTCGTCGCCGACCTGCAACCGCGGCGCCCCCGGTCCCTGCGGCAGGTCCACCGTCGCGGTCGTTCCGGTGCCGGGACCGTCGGTGACCCGCACGCTCGCCGACCCGCAGCGCTGCGCCTGGCCGGAAGGCCGGCCGTCACCAGCCGCCGGGCATTGCTGCTCGGTCAGGGCCACGACCGTCCCGAGCGCACGGACGTCGGCCCCATCGGAAGGTTGCCCGGCGGACGGTGCAAGCCGGCCCGGCCACAGCAGAATCATCGCGATCAGCGTGGCGAGCGCGGCCGGGACGAGCACGGCAGCGATGATCCGGCGAGCACGTCGCGACGACCGCCCCACGGGTCCGTGCGGATGCGCGTGTCCGTGGGAGTGGTCGTACGACGCCGGGCCTGCCGTCTGCTGGTCGGCGGTCCGGCCGTGGCGTGGCGTGCGAGCTTGGCGGTGCCGGTTCAACGACGTGTTCTCCCCCTTTCGCTTCGGGAACTCGCCGGGCGCGGCGTGGCGCAGGCAGGCTATCCCCGGGCGGGCCGACGACGGAAATGACACACCCTACGGCGTCGGCACCGGCTTTCCCACCGAAACAAATGCACAAAAATGCATATGAGCATTCGTGCTCGGCACGCGGCGAATGGCCCGGGAGGGTCATTGGCGAAGGCGGCGGAACCAGTAAATTGGAGCGCGGCCCGCGACAAGAGGATTGTCGCTTTCGCGCCGGACCGGCCGAGGCGGACGAGGGGAAGCAGCAGGTGAACGCACCGGAACGACTCGACGCCACGTCCGGCGTCCGGGCCGACGAGATCGACTGGTCGGCGTTGCCGCCGGAGCCCGCCTCGCCCGCACCGGCCCGCAAACCTGCCCGGATCGGATCGTTGGAGATCCTGGCCGGCCTCCTGGTGCTGCTGGTCCTGTTTCGCCAGCCGCTGAGCGGGCTGATCTCCGGCGCCCGGCTGCAGACCTGGACCACGGTCTTCGTCTCCGTGATGGTGCAGGCCACCCCGTTCCTGGTGTTCGGGGTGGTGCTGTCGGCCGTGATCGCCGTGTTCGTGCCCCGGTCCTTCTGGGCGAAGGCGCTGCCCGGCCATCCCGCCCTCGCGGTGCCGGCGGCCGGTCTCGCCGGTGTCGTCCTGCCGGGCTGCGAATGCGGCAGCGTACCGATCGCCGGCTCGTTGATCCGCCGGGGTGTCACTCCGGCCGCCGCGCTGGCCTTCCTGCTCGCCGCGCCGGCGATCAACCCGATCGTGCTCACCGCCACCGTTGTCGCGTTTCCGGGACGGCCCGAGATGGCCGTCGCGCGGGGTGCGGCGAGCCTGATCGTCGCAGTCGCGATGGGATGGTTGTGGCTGCGCCTGGGCAAGACCGAGTGGATACGCCTGCCGCATCGGCCGGACCTCGATGACCTCTCCCGGGCGCGGGCGTTCTGGGCGGCATGCCGGCACGACGTCATGCACGCCGGCGGATTCCTGGTGATCGGCGCGGCCGCCGCCGCCACGATCAACGTGGTGGTTCCCGAGTCCTGGTTGCAGAGCCTCGCCGGCAACGCGGTGGTGTCCGTCATCGCCTTGGCCGCCCTGGCGGTGCTGCTGTCGATCTGCAGCGAGGCGGACGCCTTCGTGGCCGCGTCGCTGTCCCAGTTCTCGTTCACCTCGCGCTTGGTCTTCCTGGTGGTCGGCCCGATGGTCGACCTCAAACTGATCTCCATGCAGGCCGGGGTGTTCGGGCGGCGCTTCGCGTTCCGGTTCGCGCCGGCCACCTTCGCCGCGGCCATCCTGGTGGGCTCCGGCGTCGGGATGGTGCTGCTGTGAGTCGGCTCAGCCAGGCGGTGATCATGCTGCTGTTCGGCGGCGCGATCGTGAAGGCCACCCTCACCGATGTGTTCCTGCGCTATGTGAAGGAGGGCATGCGGCCGTTCCTGCTCGGCGCCGGGCTACTGCTGGTGGCTGCGGCAGCGATGACCATCTGGTACGACCTGCGCGCGGGCGCGGCAGCGCCGGCGGCGGAGCACGACGAGCGGGAGAACGACGAACTGGAGCACGACGAGCACGGGCATGGGCATCACGAGCCGACGGTGGGCTGGTTGCTCGTCCTGCCGGTGCTCGGGCTGCTGCTGGTGGCGCCGCCGGCGCTCGGGTCGTACACCGCGGGCCAGGCGGGCACGGTCACCGCCGCCGCGTCGGACTCCGACTACCCGTCCCTGCCACCCGGCGACCCGGCACCGATCAGCTTGCTCGACTACGCCTCCCGAGCGATCTTCGACGACGGCCGGAGCATCACCGGGCGGACGCTGCGGCTCACCGGTTTCGTCACCCCCGGTCCCGACGGCCGGCCCATGCTGGCGCGCATCGTGCTGACCTGCTGCGCCGCCGACGGGCGCCCGATCAAGGTGGGACTCACCGGTGACACCGTGGTGGACGCGGCCCCGGATAGCTGGATCGAAGTCGTCGGCGTCTACAGCTCTCTCCGCGGCAAGGACCCGGTCAACCAGGCCGACGTGGCCTTCGTCGAGGTGCGAAGCTGGCAGCAGATCAGCGAACCCAAGCAGCCGTACGCATGAGCGACTGCACCGAGCGCAGCGAGGGCCAGGAGCGCATGCAAAGACAGCCCCGCATGAGCGACTGCACCGAGCGCAGCGAGGGCCAGGAGCGCATGCAAAGACAGCCCCGCATGAGCGACTGCACCGAGCGCAGCGAGGGCCAGGAGCGCAGGCGCGGTTTCACCGTGCTGAGCCTGGTCGTCGCGTTGCTGGCCGGCGGCACCCTGATGTCCGGCGGCACGCAGCGCAAACCGCCCCCGCCACCGGGCCGGGTGGCCGCCCAGCGAGCGTGGCCGGGTGCGCAACGCGGCACCATGCCCGCCGGGCTCGCCGACGGGCCGCTGTTCCAGCCGTTGCTCTTTCTCGACGCGAACACCGCGCTCGGCACCGCACCGAGCCCGGATGCGACGTCGGTGCGCCTGCTGCTGCGCCGCGCCGACGGCAGCGTGCGGTTGCTGCGGCGTGTGCCGTACGACGACGAGGTGACCTTCGACAACGCGACCGCCGCCGGCGACGGCATCGTCTGGACCGAGTCGGCGAGCGGGCAGCCCTGCGAACTGTGGACGGCGAACCTGCGCACCGGCGGCCCGGTCCGCCGGTTGGTCGCCGACGCCGGCAACCTCATCGCCTTCGGCACACAGGAAGACCTTGTCGTCGCCGGGGGCAGGGTTCACTGGGCGGCCGATCCGGGCGACTCCCACACGACGGAGATCCGCAGCGTCGCGCTGTCGGGCGGCGCGGTGCGCGTGCGTGCGGAGGACGGCGCCTGGGCGTTGTCGCGCTGGCCGTGGCTCACCAGCGGCGCCGAGACCACGGTTTTGCGTTCCATGGGCACCGGGCGGGAGGTGGTCGTCCGGGCTTCCGGCTCCGAACTGGTCACGTGCAGCCCGGTCTGGTGCCGGGCGATGGTGATGAACGAGACCGGGCTGGCCCGCATCGACCTCATGCATCCCGACGGGTCCGCGCGCCGCACCGTCGCCGGCGGCGGCGCTCAAGCGCCGCTGAACGACGTGGCGGTGCTCGACCGGCTCGAGGTGTTGTCCGAGCCCGGCCCGGACTCCGACCTCACCGGGACCGCGAAGCTACTGGTCTACGACATCAGCACCCGGCGCACGGTGGTCGTGTCGCCGTCCGCCGCGGGGGTGTCTTTCCGCAACGGCGTGCTGTGGTGGTCCACCGGCGACCAGGAGACGACCACCTGGTACAGCCTGGATCTGCGGACCGTGTGACATCGCGCGGTGACCGCGTCCGCCCGGGACGCGGTCATCCTCCGCCGGTCGCGTAGCGCAGCACCTCGGCAACGAGGCGGCCGGTCGCTTCGCCGCGCAACGTGTAGAACGTCTGCCGGCCCTGCCGGCGACGGGTGATCAGCCGGGCGGCTCGGAGGAAACGCAGATGGTGCGCGATGGCGGTGGGGTCGGCCGGGATGGCGGCGGCGAGGGTCGCGGGTGTCCGCTCCCCCTCCAGCAACAGCAGCAGGATGTGCAGCCGATGCTCGTACGCCATCGCGCGCAGCACGACCACCGCGCGTTCCAGCGCGGCCGTGGTGTCCAGCGGCTCAGCCTTGTCGCCCACGCTGAGCTTCCTTCGTCTTGGCCAGCAGCAACGACATCGCCAGCAGCAGCGTCGCGGTCAGCGTGATGCTCGCCCCGGCGGCGATGTCCCACCGTGTCGAGAGGGACAAACCGGCGAGTCCGCTGACCGCGCCGAACACCACCGCCAGTACGGTGAGGGTGCTCAGCCTGGTGGCCCACGGGCGGGCCGCCGCGGCCGGCGCCACGATCAGCGCGAGGGCGAGGATCGTGCCCACCGCCGGGACGATCGTCACCACCACCGTCTCGATGGTCAGAAGCAGCACCACGTCCCACACCCCGGTGGCGAAGCCGGCCGCCTGCGCCCCGGTACGGTCGAAGCCGGTGTACGCCAGCGGGCGGGCGCAGGCGACCAGGACCGCACCGACGAGCAGCAGCACCATTGCGGTGATCACCAGATCCGCCGCGCTGACCGTGAGGATCGATCCGACCAGGAACGAGGACAGGTCCCGGCTGAATCCGCTCTGGGTGGCCACCAGGCCGGTGCCGACCGCGAACCCGGCGGCCAGCAGCACACCGGTCGCCGACGCCGCGTTCTGCCCGCGACGGCGGCTCAGCGCCGCGACGCCCAGCGCCACGGCACCGCCCGCGACCACGCCGCCGAGCAGGATGTTCACGCCGATGATCGAGGCGGCGACCACCCCGGGGAAGGTGGCGTGGCTCAGCGCCATGGTGAAGAAGGACAGTCGGCGCAGCACCACCTGGACGCCGACCAGTCCGGCGAGCGCACCGCAGAGCAGCACTTCGACCGTCGCCCGGTGCAGGGCGTCATCCCACCAGTTCATGCGGGGAGCTCCGTTCGGCGTGGGTGCCGTGCCCCGGCGCGCGCCGCCGCCGTCGCACCGCGCCCAGCGGCACAAGCAGCAGGTAGGCGAGCACCAGCACGAGGACGACGGCGGAGGCGGAGGTGAGTGAGAAGCCGTACTCCACCGAGGCGGTCCAGCTTGCGAGCAGCCCGGCGTATGCGGACAGCAGGATCAGGCCGGTGCCCAGCGCGGCCATCACGGGCAGTCGTGCGGTCACCATCCGGGACGCCGCCGCCGGCACGATGAGCAGCGCGACCACCAGGATGATGCCCACCGCGCGCACCGCCGCCACCACGACCAGGGCGACCACCACGTTGAGCCACAGGTCCAGCCAGCCGATCCGGAAACCGGCCGCCGCCGCACCCACCGGATCGAAGCTGCGGAAGATCATGGCGCGGGCGCCCACCAGGAGCAGGCCGAGGATGATCACCGCGAGCACCGCGGTCTCCGCGAGCTGCCGCGGCGTGACTGTCAGGACCCGTCCGAACAGGAAGGTGGTCAGGTCCGCGGTGTAGGAGGAACGCCGCGACACCAGGGCGACCCCGAGCGAGAACATGGCGGTCAGCACCACCGCGGTGGACGCGTCGTCGGAGAGCGCACCGCCGCGGGTCAGCAGGGTCAGCGCGATCGCGGTGACGATCCCGGCCACCAGCGCCCCGGCGAACACGCCGTCGATGCCGCCGGCCAGATAGCCGACGACCACCCCGGGGAACACCGTGTGGGTGAGCGCGTCGGAGACGAACGACAGGCGGCGTGCGAACACGAAGACGCTGACCGGGCCGGCGATCACCGCCAGCAGGGCGAGCTCTGCCAGGGCACGGGCCATGAACGGCACGGTGAAGGGTTCGATCACGGCTCCACCAGCACCGTACGGCCGTCGCTGACATCCACCGCGTGCCGCCCGTACGCGCGCCGCAGGGTTTCCGCGGTCAGCACCTCGCCCGGCGGGCCGACCGCCCACTGCCGGCCGTTGAGCAGGCAGACCTGGTCGGCGAGTTCCCGGGCGAGCGCCAGGTCATGGGTGCTGAGAACCAGAGACGTGCCGGTCGCGGAAAGCTCGCGAAGCACCGTCAGGATGGCGTCCTGGCTGACCGCGTCGACCCCGTTGAACGGTTCGTCGAGCAGCAGCAGGCGCGCCTCGGCGGCAACCGCCCGGGCCACCAGCGCCCGCTGACGCTGGCCCCCGGACAGTGTCCCGAACTGTGTGCCGGCCCGGTCGGCCAGGCCGACCCGGTCCAGCGCCTGCGTCACGGCGCGACGGTCGACCGCACGGGTGGGCCGCCACCAGCCGATCCGCCGGTATCGGCCCATCATGACCACCTGCGCGGTGGTGACCGGGAAGTCCGCGTCGAGCGAGTCGGTCTGCGGGACGTAGCCGGTGACCGCGCGGGCCTGGGCGGGCGGCTGACCGAACACGGTGGCCGTGCCGTCCAGGACCGGCACCAGGCCGAGCACGGACTTGATCAGCGTGGACTTGCCCGCCCCGTTGGGCCCGATCAGCACGAGACGACGCCCGGCGGCCAGGTTCAGATCGACATGGGTGAGCACGGGTGTGCCGTGGTACCCGATGCTGGCCCCGGTGTAGCGCAGGGCGGCCCCGGCCGCCGCGAGGTCGCCCATCTCAGCCACCCAGCGCCGAGACGATCACCTGGGTGTTGTGCCGCTCGGCGCCGAGGTAGGTGCCCTGCGGGGTGCCGAGCCGGCCCAGGCTGTCGCCGTAGAGGGCGTCGTCCCCGCCGACGACCTTGACCCCGGCCTGCTGGGCGATCGCTTCGGCGGTCTTCGGCGGCAGTGAGCTCTCGGTGAAGATGGCCTTCGTGCCGGTTGCCTTGATCTTGGCGACCAGATCGGTGAGCTGCTTGGCGGACAGTTCGGCCGAGGTGTCCATGCTGGGGATCACCGAGCCGACGAACTGGAGGTGGTACCGGTCGACGTAGTAGCCGAACGCGTCGTGGTTGGTCACCAGCTTGCGCTGATCCACCGGCAGCGTGGCGAAGGCGGCCTCGTTGTCGGCGTCGAGCTTGTCCAGCTTCGCCGCGTAGCCGGCGAGGTTGGCCCGGTAGGTCGAGGCGTGCGACGGATCGGCTGCGGCCAGCCCCTTCTCGATGTTGCCGACCATGATCTTGGCGTTCTGCGGGTTGTGCCAGATGTGCGGATCGCCGTCCTTCATCTCCTCGTCGCCGGGGTCGCCCTGCCGGATCCGCACGCCCCGGCTGGAGTCCACGACGGTGCCGGAGAAGCCGGCGGACTCGATCGTCGGGTTCAGCCATTCCTCCAGGCCGACCCCGTTCTTCACGACGAGCGAGGCCGCAGCGATGGCCTGGATGTCGGCCGGTGTGGGCTCGTACTCGTGCGGGTCGACGTTCGGCTTGATGATCTGTGTGACGGTGACGTCGCTGCCCGCGATGGTGCGGACGAAGTCGGCGACCTCGGGCGTGGTGGCGACCACGGCGAGCCGGGCGCCGGCGGACGAGCCGGACGCGACGTCGCCGTCGCCGGATCCGCATCCGCCGAGGAGGACCAGCGCCGCGGCGGTTGCCGCAGCAACGAGGGTGCGTTGCCCATGCTTCACGAAAACCACTCCGTTCCTGAGAGGCGAAACGGTAATCGTTTTCATTAACTATTGCCTAATCACGAAATGACGATGTGTTCATGGGTGCCTCAGGTGTGGTCGATATCCGCCAGCACCGCGAGGAGTCGGTCCACCTCGTCGACCGAGTTGTAGACGTGCAGGCTCACCCGTACCGAAGCGGTCTTCTCCCCCGCATCGCCCTGACAGTGACCGTCCGCACGGACCATGAGCCCTTCGGCGGCCAAGACGAATCCGAGATCGTTCGAGCTGATCGACCGATGACGGAAGGTGACGATGCCTACCCGCTGCTGCACCGGCGTGCCGGCAGCCAGGCTGCCCTGGCAGCCCAGGATCTCGAAGCTCGGCAGCCACCGAAGCCCTTCGGTGAGCCGGGCGGCGAGCGCGGTGTTCCAGCGCGCGATGCGCTCCGTCCCGGCGGCGTCGAGCCAGTCCAGCGCGGCGGTCATGCTGATGATGCCCGCGGTGTTGGGCGATCCGTGCCAGCCGGCCGGCGCGAACCGGGGACCGCGCCGGTTGCCGGCCCACACCGCTCCGGTCCCCGGCAGGGCCATCGTCTTGTGCCCGGAGAACACCAGGAAGTCCACGTCGGCGCCGGCGAGCGACACGGGCACGTGCCCCACCGCTTGGGCCGCGTCCACACAGATCGGGATGTGCGGCCCGGCGACCGCGCGCAAACGGTGCACGTTCATGTCATTGCCGTAGACGTGGTGCACCTGTGTCGCGACGATGAGACGCGTCCGCTCGTCGAGCATGTCCGCGAGGCGGTCGATCTCATAGTCGAAGGCGGCATCGTAGGGCATCGGCCGCGCCTGCACCCGGACACCGAGCCGGCGCAGCGAGCCGACGACCTCCAGCCAGGGCTCGATGTTGGCGGCGTGGTCGGCGAACGGAACGATGATCTGATCGCCGTCGCGAAGCTGCGGCGCGAGCCAATCGGTGGCGATCGCGCGCAGGCCCTCAGTGGCACCACTGACGAAATGCACGCCCGACCGCCGCGGCTCCGGATCGTCGAGAAACCGGCACAGCCGCTCGCGGGCATGCTCGATGCGGGCGGTCGTGCGGTTCGCCCACGGATAGGTGCCCCGGGCGGCGTTGGCGTTGCCGGTGCTCAGATAGGCCAATACCGCGTCCAGCACCGCCTGCGGCTTCTGCGAGGTGGCGGCACTGTCCAGATAGGCGACGTCCGGGTTCCCGGTGATGATCGGGAACTGCTCGCGCAACCGCTTGTGCCAGCCGATCAGATCGCTGGGAACGGCCATGTCAATCCCGGACCAGTTCGCCGCCGGCATCGCGCCAGGCGATGATGCCACCGTCGAGCGAGGAGACGTCCCGGTGCCCCATCCGGCGCAGCAGGGCGGCGTAACGGGCGGATTTCTCCCCCACCGGACACACCAGCAGCACCGGCTGGCGACGGCCGAACGGCAGGCCGCCGTGCAGCAGCTCGGCGAACAACTCGTCGACGATGTTGATCGAACCGTCGATGTGTAGGGCCCGATAGGCGACGGGGCTACGGAGGTCGATCACGATGCCCCGCCTCTGCGTGACCCATCGCTGCGCGCCGGCGACACCGATGGTGGACGCCTCGGCCACATCGGCGTCGGTCAGGGTGCGGACGGAGTTGCGCCGCGGTGGCTGCCCGAACAGCTCGGGACGGCGCTCCCGCAGGTAACTCAGGTAGCTCTCGACGCGGTCGCAGACGATGAACACGGCCGTTCGGCGTTCGGTCAGCTCCGCGTCCACGGCGCGCAGATGCCGTACTGCTCCCTGATAGGCGCCGCCGCCGGTGGGTCCGGCGAGTGTGCCGCATCGGCGCACCAGGGTGAGCAGGCCGTCGATGGCGTCGTCGGCGGTGATGGTCTCGATGACGTCATAGACCGCCGGGTCGAACAGGCCGACGTGGTGCACTTCGTCGATGGTGCGGATGCCCGGGATGAAGTCGGACTTGTCCGCCACCAGGCCCAGCACCCGGACGTCCGGGTTGTGCCGGCGCAGCGCGGTCGCCACACCGGTCGACGACCCCGCGGTGCCGACACAAGCGACGAAGTAGTCCGGCGCTCGGCCGCCGAGGTCCTTGACGATCTCCGGCCCGGTGCCCTGCAGATGCGCGTCGACGTTGAGACCGTTGAAGTACTGGTCGGTGTGCACATACCCGCCGCCGGAGGCGGACAGCCGCTGGTGCATGCGGGTGAGCGGATCCTCGGCGTCGGTCGGGTCGAGGCATTCGGACTGGCCGGGCAGCTCATCGATCTCCGCGCCCAGCAGGAGAAGGAGGTCTTTGATCTCCGGAATTCTCATCCGGTTGGTGACCGACTTGAACGACAGCCCGTGCATTCCGGCGATGACCGCAAGCGCCTTGGCGGTGTTGCCGCTGGACAGCTCGACCACCGTGTCACCACGCTGCACGGCACCGTCCAGCAGCGGCCGGGCCATGGTCCAGGCGGCGCGGTCCTTCACCGAGCCGAACGGGTTCAGCAGCTCCATCTTGGCGAACAGGTCGACGTGGCGCAGACCGTGCACCGCGGGATCGATGCGCACCAACGGCGTGTTGCCGACGGCCTCGGTGAGGGAATCGATTCTCATGATGCCTCCGTCCGCACCCGAATCGGCCAGTACTGCTCGTCCAGGCACCACCGCCAGCCGCCATCGTCGCGGAACATCGCGACCTTGCGACCGATCGGCTGCCGCAGCGCCCGGGTGGCGCTGAAGTCCATGAAGTAGCCGGCGGTGTTGACGAAGGCCAGCAGGTCTCCGGCGCGCGGCCGGGACGGCAGGAAGACCTTGCGGCGGCTGATCAGGTCGGCTTCCAGGCACAGGTTGCCGAACAGGTAGACGCCGACCGGTCCGGCCCCGCCCGGCGCGCCCCGGTGCACGACCACCGGGTCCATGAGCACGCCGTGCTCTTCCAGGCTGACGTCCCGCGCATTGCAGTCCAGCCGGACCACCGTGTCTCCGTTGTCCTCGTCGCGCACCTCCAGGACCGCGGCCAGCACCAGGCCGCACTGGTCGAGCAGCGCCCGCCCCGGCTCGATGTGCAGGTCGCACATGTTGTCCAGCAGGAGCGCGCCGAGCGGCCGACGTTGTGCCGGGGCGTCCATGCCGAGTAACCGATCGAGGTAGGCCGCGCCGGAGACCGGCCGGTGTGCGGGGTACAGGTTCAGCGAGCCGCGGACGGTGCCGCCCTCGGCACGCAGGCCGTACCCGTGTCCGTCCCAGGTCAGCGGCGTGCGTTTGCCAAGTACCGCTGCGGTGAGCGCGGACGTGTACGCGTCCCACTGGGCGGCGTCGGCGAGATAGTCCACGCCGAAACCGCCGCCGATGTCGACCGACCACGGCCGCAGCCCTCGTCGGCGGCATTCGTCCAGCGCGGTCAGGCAGCCCTCCAGCGCCAGCGCTTTCTCCGCCATTCCGATCGTGTCCAGATGGAACGCGACACCGACGAGGTCAAGCGCCGCGGCGTGCTCCTCGATCAGGTTCACCGCGCGGGCGAACGCGGTGGCGGATACCCCGAATCGGCTGCGGCGGCTGTCGAGATGCACTCCGGCCGAGGCGAATCCGGACAGGCGCACCATCACCCGGGTGCGGGGCAGGCCATGCTCGTCCACCAGCGAGGCCAGTTCGGCCAATTCCGCGGTCGAGTCGGCCCCGACGATGACTCCGGCGCGAGCGGCCAGCCACAGGAATTCGCGGTTCTTCGGCCCGGTTGCCACGATTCGTCCGGGGTCGACGCCCGCGCCGAGCGCATGCTGCAGCTCGGCCAGCGAAGCCACGTCGACGCCGGCATCGGTGGCCGCGAGTTCGCGCACCAGGGCATTCGAGCGATTGGCCTTGTGCGCATAGAAGATCTGACCGGTGAGGTGATGACGAGAATAGACGGCGCGGAAGGCGGCCACGTTGTCCGCCAGGCGCTGCGGAAGAACGACTCCTAGCGGCGATCCGAGCGCGTCGACAACCGTGGTCAGCAGCGCTTTCTCGGTGAGCAGGGCCGTCATGAACGGCTCGATTCGAGGGGAAAGACAGAGCGACAAAGCGGCCCCCTCAATCCCCTACCGGGGAATAGGCGATTTGTCCTCCGCGCCGAGAACCCTGCGTACCGACAACTATTCACAACGTAACGGACGCCCCGGCTCACGCCAAGTGCCGACGACCAACCGGCCCATTTCCGATCCACGGAGACCGCCCGGCAGCGCGGTGCTCACCTCCCGTCGATCTTGGACTTTCCGGGCACCCAGATCCCAATATTTCAGGGCGATACGGGCACCGAAACTCCAAGATCGACGCGAGTGGTGGACAGGCGTCCTTCACCCGAGATCGCGGCTAATATGGCTTAGTGTGCATGTCTTAAATGTGCGCGACAATGCATTGGTTGACGCCATCGCCCCCGAGTCATTGATCATTCAATCCATTTACTCCCTCCTCACGCGATGCGGGTGCCGCGCGAACTGCGGCGCATCCAAGTCCCCGGCAGCCGACTCGTCGGCGAATGAACGATGCGAGGAGGATCGATGATTGAACCTTTCAACATGGCGAGGCCGGCAGATGCCGCCGCTGGCCGACGGCGCGCAACCGACGGGCTCGATGCCAGGTTGAAAAAGGTTTCATGGACGACGGACGCCGCTCCCTGCCATTGGCCGGCCACAGCGGCGCCGCGCGGGATGTGACGACCCGTCTCCAAGCCTGCGACCACCCGATGCCTGACCGGTCCTCCGGGATGAGCCGCCGCGGGGCGCTGCGTGCGGGTACCGCCCGCGCCGGGCTGTGACGCGACCGACACGCGACGCCGCGCCGACCGTCGGCCGCCGCGAGGCCCCCTTGATCAGGTACGCCACGGTCTGCGGACGCGTGCGCCAAACGCTCGGGGGGCACCGCCCAGCCCGTTCGCTCGCCGACCCCTTGTCCGCCGACGCCGTGCTGTCGTACGTTTCCCTGCATCCGCGGTGCGACGCGCGTCGATGCGCCGCGGATCTCAACGGGGGTGAGTAATGCTGCACGGGGGCACTTCCGCATGTCTGCACGGCGGCCCGCACGCGGGCTGCCGGGTCGTCCCTGTCCGCGCGCCCTCGGTCGTTCCAGCACGATTGTGACTGAAGCAGGAGGGTTCGTGCCAAATATCCGCTGGTTCAGGTGGCACCGCGCCGCCGTGGGCGCCGCCGCGCTCGCCGGCGCGGCCGTGGGCGTCGCGCCCCCGGCCGCCCAGGCGGCCATCACGCCGGATGCGGGCATCACCATCAAGGCGGCGCACAGCGACATGTGCCTCAACATCAAGGGCGGCACGACGGACAACAATGTCCCGCTGGTGCAGTACACCTGCAACCCGTCGTTCACCAACGACGACTTCCGGATCGTGCCGAAGGGCACCGGGACCTTCCAGATCGTCGCCCACTTCTCCGGCAAGTGCTTGAACGTCTATCAGGGCACCGACGACAACAACACTCCGGTGAACCAGTACACCTGCTCGGACACCGCCACCAACAACCTGTGGCGTTTCGCGCCGGTGGCCACCAAGACCACCTTCCGCATCGTCTCCGTCAAGAGCGGCAAGTGCCTGAACGTCTACCGCGGCGAGACGACCATCAACACCCCCGTGAACATCTACCCGTGTTCGGCGTCGGCGTCGACGCTGAACGACCAGTTCTACTTCCCGCCGGCCACCGCGGCCGCGGTCGGCGCGACGCTGCCGGTGACGCCGAACAGCCCGGTGTACGCCGTGCAGGCCGGTAACACGTCGGCGGCGATCGGGCCGCTGGTCTACGGCTACGTCAACGGCAACGGCCAGATGCGCCGCGGCTACCAGGTCAACCCGGAGGTCTACTCGGTCGTCTGGGAGACCACGTCCAGCCTGGACCAGTTCTCCGGCCACCCGGACATGGGCGTGCAGGCCGACGGCAAGGTGCAGGTGGCCGCGCATCACGCGGACGACGGTGACCTGTGGACGTCCGTGCAGAACGCCCCGGACGACAACATCTTCGGCGACTGGCAGGACGTGGGCGGCTCCGGCATCGCTCAGCCGGTGACCGGCAAGCTCCCGAACGGGCGGCTGGTCACCTTCGCCGTGGTCGGCGGGAAACTGTGGCACCTGCCGCAGGACGGCACCAACGCCCCGATCGGAGCGTGGCGCTACATCGGCGGCACCGATCTGACCGGGGAACCCGCCGTCGCGCTGACCGCGACCGGCCTGCGCGTGTTCGCGCGCAACGGTGCCGGCGCCGTGGTGGCCGCCGACTACAACAACGGCCTCCTGGGTGACTTCGTCAACCTCGGCGGCACCGACCTGGCCGGCGACCCGGCGGTGATGGTCCGGCCCGGATACGCCGACCGGATCGTCATGCGCACCACCGGCGGCACCGTGGTCACCAAGGCGCAGAACGCCGACGGGACCTGGGAGTCGGCCTGGTCCTCGATCCCGGGCGTCACCGCGGCCGGCAACCCCGACGTGCTGCTCGACCCGCAGTCCGGCCGCACCTCGATCGTGGTGCGGGCAACCGACAGCACGGTCTGGTTCGTCAACGAGACCGGGCAGAACACCGGCCAGTGGAACAGTTGGATCCCGGCGGCCCGCGACTTCGCGGTGGCCACCGATCCCAAGATCGTCGAGTACACCAAGACCGGCGGTCAGACCTGGGGTTACGTCACCCGGGACGAGAACTTCCAGGTCTACCTGGTGACCACGGACCGCACCGGAACGCCGGACACCCTGGCCGCCGGGCAGAAGAAGCAAGCGCCCCAGTTCACCGCGCACAAACTGCCGAAACCGCCGGGCGACTGAGCCTGTTGCGGAGAGTCGAGGGGTGGCGGGCGTCGCCCCTCGACTCGTTCTACCGGGTCGTCGCCGGTTCCGGGTCCGCAGCGGCCGGCCAGGCGCACAGCTCGCGGCGCGGGACTGCAGCGCGGCCCGCCGACAGGCGGTGGGCGCCGTACACGCCGGCCTCCAGCGCGGGGATGGACAGGCAGCGATGCTCGCTTCGACCTCACAGATTACAGATCTTGAAATCTGTAATCTGCGGGGTTACCGTTGCCGCATGCAGACCAGACGGCTCGGCACCCACGGCCCCCTCGCCCCGGCCATCGGGCTCGGCTGCGGCCCGATGTCCGCCGGCGATCCGGACGACGCCACGAGCGTGGCCACCCTCCGCGCGGCGATCGACGCCGGCATCACGCTGATCGACACCGCCGACTTCTACGGCAACGGCCACAACGAATCGCTGATCCGCGCGGCCCTGCGCACCGGCGACCGGGAACGCATCGTGATCAGCGACAAGTTCGGCGGACTGCGGGACCCGTCGGGCCGGTTCGTCGGCATCGACACCCGCCCGTCCTCGATGAAGAGCGCCCTCGCCTACTCGTTGCAGCGCCTGGGCACCGACCACATCGACATCTACCGGCCGGCCCGGCTCGACCCGGACGTCCCGATCGAGGACACCGTCGGTGCGATGGCGGAGATGGTCCAGGCCGGCTGGGTGCGCCACATCGGCCTGTCCGAGGTCGGCGCCGAGACCCTCCGCCGGGCCCACGCCGTGCACCCGATCGCCGACCTGCAGATCGAATACTCCCTGTTCAGCCGCGGCGTCGAAAGGTCGATCCTGGCCACCTGCCGGGAGCTCGGCGTCGGCCTCACCGCGTACGGAGTGCTCGCGCACGGCCTGCTCACCGGCGCGTACGCGGGCGGTGGCGAGGTGGGCCACCTGCCGCGCCTGCACGGCGACAACCTCGCGACGAACCTGGCCCTGGTGGAGCGCCTGCGCGAGGTCGCCGACGCCCGCGGCGTGACGGTCGCCCACCTCGCCGTCGCGTGGGTGCTGGCCCAGGGCGAGGAGATCGTCGCGCTGGTCGGCGCCAGCCGGCCCAGCCGGATCGCCGACGCGCTGACCGCGGCCGGGCTCGCCCTGAGTGACGCGGATCTGGCCGCCATCGACGCGGCCGTGCCGGTCGGCGCCGTGGCCGGCGAACGGTACGCCGCGCCGCTGATGGCCATGCTGGACAGTGAGCGGTGAGGGCCGCGCTGACCGCCGAGACGATCATGCTGGCCACCGAGGACGTGCTGCGCCGGTACGGCCCCGGCAAGGCGACCGTGGTGGATGTGGCCCGGGCGTTGGGCGTCAGCCACGCCGCCGTGTACCGCCACTTCCCCTCCAAGTCGGCCCTGCGCGAGGCGGTGACCCGCCGGTGGCTGGGGCGCGCGCACGAGGAACTGGCGGCGCTCGCGACCGACGCCGACCGCCCGCCGCCCGGGCGGCTGCGCGCCTGGCTCATCGCGCTGTACGCGGCGAAGCGCCACGCGGCCACCACCGACCCGGAACTGTTCGCGACGTACCGCGTCCTGGCGCAGGAGAACAGCGCGGCGACCGCCGAGCACGTCACGGCCCTGCTGCATCAGTTGGCCGGGATCATCGCGGCCGGGCTCGCCTCCGGCGACTTCGCCGGCGACGACCCGGCAGCCCTCGCCCGTACGGTGTTCGAGGCGACCGCGGCCTTTCACCACCCCGCGCATGTGGCCGAGTGGGGCGGCCCCGACCGTGACGACGCGCTCGCCGACGTCTGCGCCCTGGTGCTGCGCGGCCTACGCACGGCAGGATGAGATTTCGGGCACGCCATTTGAATGGTTCCAGATTCGAATGCCAAACCGTCCTATCAGGATCATGTGATCCCGCCATCAGGAACGACACTTCGTGGCGAATAGCGCCTTAACACTGACAATAGGCAGTCGACGATCCGACCGTACGACCATTTTTGAGCCGGTCCCCGACTAATCTTTCACTCCGGACTCGAGCGACAGCCTCGGGGTGCCACATTCGCGTGCGAGATGCGCATCTCATGTCGCCGCATTTCTGGGGGCCGACTTGCGAGCAGGAGAGTTACTGGGCCGGGAACGGGAACGGGCCCGGCTGCGCGCCGCGCTGACATGGGCGGTCGACCACCGTCAGGGCGGGGTGTTGCTCATCGAGGCACCTCCGGGCGGTGGACGCACGGCGATGCTGCGGGACACCGTGGACGTGGCGCGCCAGCACGGTTTCGCCGTCCTGGACCGCTCCGACGGCAGCGCCGGGCTGGTCATCGAGGATGCGGAGGCGCACCGGCTACCTCCGGGACGGCTGCTCGTCACGGTCGACGACCTTCACCTGGCCGGCGCCGTCGGGCAGGAACTCCCGCGTCTTCGCCAGCACACCGCCGCCGGGCCGGTGGTCTGGGTGCTGACCGTGCCCACCGGAGAGATCCGGCCCCCCGTGCGCCGTCTGCTGGCCCGCACGGCCGTGCTGGGTCGTGTCTCCCTCGATCCGATGCCGCCGGAGGCGGTGGTCCGCCTGGTGCGCGACCGGCTCGGCGCCGAGCCGATGGCCGACCTGCTCAGCCTGACCGCCACCGCCGCCGGCAATCCGCTGCTGCTCACCGAACTGGTCGACGGACTCCACGAGGAACGGCTGCTGGCGACGCGCGACGGTCGTGTGCACCTGGTGGCCGACAGGCTGCCGAGCCGGGTGCATGACGTGGTGCGCTACTGGTTCGGTGTGCTCACTCCCCAGGCGCAGCATCTGCTGCAGATCGCGGCGACGACGGTCGGCGACACCTTCAACGTCGAGACCGTCGCTCATCTGCAGGGCGAGACGGCGGCGCGGTTGCTGCCCGCGGTCACCGAGGTCACCGCGGCCGGCCTGTTGCGCTCCGCGGGCGATCAGACCACGTTCGCCCACCCGGTGGTCCGCCGGGCGCTCGCGGAGCACGTCCCCTCGTCGGTGCGGCACGCGCTGCGGGGGCAGACCACCGGCATGTCGCCTCCGGCGCCTGCGGCATCCCCGGCCGGAGCCGCGGCGGTGATGCCCGCATTGCTTCTGGACACCGCGACCGTGCCGGGGCTGTTGCCCAGCACCGTGGCCGAGGAGTTGCGGCACCGGCTCGCCGTCGCGGCGGTGGCGTGTTCGCTGTCCGGGACGCCCGCCGGAGCAACACCGGGCCTGAGCGCGACCGACCCGGCGGGCGTGAGCGTGCAGCAGATCGTCGGGCTGTTCGGTGAGGACGAGGCCGCGGTGCGGGCAGCCGCCCGTGCCGTGGTCGCCGCACATCCGAGCGGACATGCCGACGCCGACGTGCTCGCCGCGCTGTGCGTGCTGTCCAATCTCAGCTGGGCCGCCGGGGAGCTTGCCGAGGGGTTGCGCTGGGGCCGGGCCGCGGTGCGCGCGTGCGCCGGCCCGGTGCCCGCCGACTGGCGGCCCTACCCCCGGCTGGCGCTGGCCGCCAAGCTCGCCGAGATCGGCCGTTTCGCCGACGCCAACCGGCTCGTCGACGAGGTCCGCACCGATGTCGCCCGGAACGCGCTGGCCGGGCATCAGGCGCCGCCGCTGGTGGTCCACGCCCGGATCCTGCTGCAGGCGGGCCGCACCGGCGAGGCGTACGAGAAGGCGCAAGCCGGGCTCGCCCTCGCGGCGAGTTCGCCCGGCGGCTGGATCACGCCGCATGCGCAGGCGGTGCTGGCCCTGGTCGCGCTGCGGCTCGGTGAGGTGACCGCGGCGGCGGACTACGTCTGGCGATGCCGGGCCGGTGGTAGCGGCCTGATCGCCTTCCCGTCGGCGCGGGTGGCCTGGTGTGAATTCGGGGTGGCGGTCGCGCGTGTCGGCGAGCATCGGGCGCTGGACCTGCTTCTGTCCCGCCTCGCCGACCTGCTCTCACGCCGGTCGCTGTTCCTGGAGGAGCCCGCCGCGGCGGCGTGGCTGGTGCGCTTGGCGCTGGCGGACAACAATGTCGCCCTGGCCACCAGTGTGGCGGCCGGCGCGGAGAAGCTCTCCGCACAGAACCCCCAGTTCGACGCCGTGCGGGTGTCCGCGGTGCATGCGCGGGGGCTGCTCGATCGGGACCCGTCGGCGCTGCGCTCCGCGGCCGGGAGCCACCACGATCCGTGGGCGATCGCCCTGGCGTACGAGGACCTGGGCCGGCTCGCGATGACGGACCACGGCCCGAGCGACCGCGAGGTCACCGAGCCCCTGCGGGAGGCCGCCTCCCGCTTCGAGCATGTGGGCGCCCGCACCGACGCCGCCCGGGTCCGGGCGATGACGCAGTCCGCCGCGCCCGCGCCGGACCGGGTCGCCGAGCCGGCCGCCCAGATGTGGCTCCGGCTGAGCGACACCGAGCGCCTGATCATGCGGCTGGTGAGCGAGGGACTCACCAACGGGCAGGTGGCCCGCCAGGTCTCGCTCTCACCGCACACCGTGAACTATCACCTGCGGGCGTTGTTCCGGAAGTTCCGGGTCAGCTCCCGCGTCGAACTCGCCCGCCACGTGACCCGCCATTCATCTCGGGGAGCAGATCGCCGATGACCTTCACCGTCGACTTCACCGTCCGCGCCTATGAGACGGACCGGATGGGACACCTGAACACCATCGTCTACATGCAGTACGCCGAGCACGCGCGATGGGAGCTGCTGCGCGCGGCGGGCTTGCGCCAGTCCGAGTTGCTGGCCGGTGGCGTGGGGCCGGTGAACCTGGAGACCACCGTCCGATTCCACAAGGAGTTGCTGGCGGGCGACCACGTGCGCGTGAGCTGCCGGTTCGTCTGGGGCTCGGGCAAGTCCTTCCGGACCGAACAGTCCTTCCGCACCCCCGCCGACGAGTTGGTGGCCGAGGTGATCGGCGTGGGCGGTCTGCTCGACCTCAGCCGGCGGCGCCTGATCGCGGACCCCGCGCAGCGGTTCCGCAGCCTGGCCGACAAGCCCGAACTGATGGACCTCTGACCGCTCGGCGCTCAGCCGGCGGCCGACGCGATCCTCGGCCGCACAGCGGCCTGCGGTTCCGGGTCGCCGGCCACCCCGGCCGCCGCGGCGAAGAACCGTTCGATCCGGGCGGGGTCGGCGGCGATCGCCCGCATCTGCCGGATCCGCGCAAGCGGGCGCAGACCGGCGACGGTCAAGGTGTCCCGATAGGGCTCCAGGACGAGTGCGTCGCGCCGTTTGGCGTACGTGTCGAGCGCGCGCTGCCGGCGCGTCCCGTCCCGCAGGCCGTCGCTCAGCGCGTCAACGAGCGCCTGGGCCTGCAAGAACGCATCGGTGATGCCGCGTGCGGTGATCGAGTCCTTGTGGTGCCCGGCGTCGCCGACCAGCGCCCAGCCCGGACCACTCGCCCGGCGCAGGAAGTTGCGCTGGTCGGCCGAGCCGTAGAGCCGGTCGTCGGCCGGCCGGCCCGCCGAGATCCGCTCATGCAGGTCCGGCGCCACGGTCCGCAGGCAGTCGCGGTACGCCGCCCGGAGATCGGAGCGGATCGCCCGGAACTCGTCTTGCGGGAAGTAGGTCGCGGCCAGTGTCAGGCCGTCGTTGGTGGGCACCGATCCGGCCCAGCGACCGGTGGTGCCGTACGCCTCGAACCCGGCCGGCACCTCGGCGAAGAAGGTGAAATAGACGCAGGTCAGCGGCGCGACCTCGGTCTGCGTCTCGGCACCGACGCAGGCTGCCACCCGCGACCGCATGCCGTCCGCGCCGATGATCAGCGGCGCCGACGCGGTGACCGTCGCGCCGCCCGCCCGGAACCGGACGCCGGTCGCCGATCCCTCGGAGAACAGGACCTCCTGCACCGTGCAGCCGGGCCGGAACTCGACGCCGGCGGCCACGGCCGCATCGGCGAGGATGGCGTCCAGCAGGATGCGGCGCGGCGCGTAGGCCAGCGGCGAGGGACCTTCGATGCGGACATCGCCGAGTTGGTGCACCGCCTGCGTGATCGGCGGGCAGCCGGTGCCCGCGACGCGGTCCAGCACGCCCCAGCGCCGCAGCAGATCGATGCCCGGCCGGTGAATGTATAAAGTGGACAGCGTGTCCCGGGGAAAGGTGGCCCGTTCCAGCATCAGCACCCGGTAACCCGCCGAGGCGAGCAGCATCGCCGTGGGCGCACCCGCGCAGCGGGCCCCGACCACTATGGCGTCGAAGTCCATCACTCCCCCACTCCGGACTTGTCGAGCGCCTCGGCCACCGCGCGCAGCGCGGGTATGGCACGGTCCGCGTCGCCGCGCGGCACCAGCACCGACAGGGTCCGGACACCCACATCGGCGTACGCCCGCAATCGCTCGGCGATCGCCGGCACCGGGCCGAGCAGGCTGGTGTTCTCCAGCAGGGGCATCGGCACCGCGGCCGCGGCCGCCCGCAGATCACCGGCCTGGTAGTCACGGCGGACGGCGCGGACCGCCTCCGCGTATCCGATCCGGGCCGCGTGCCGGCTGTAGTAGTCGCCCATCGCCGCGAGGTAGCGCATGGTGTACAGGCGCACCCGGTCGGCGCAGTCCTCGATCCGGTCGCCCACCGCGACGGCGGCGGTGACCGCCACATCGAATGCGGCCGGATCGCGCCCCGACCGCTGCAGTCCGGAACGCACCGCGGCCATCTGGTCGGCCGCGCCCTCGGGAGCGAGGAAGACCGCCAGCCAGCCGTCGGCGATCTCCCCGGCGAGGTCGATGTTGCGGGGGCCGACCGCGGCCAGATAGATCGGCACGGCGCGGCGCAGCGGACGCATGTCCAGCCGCAGCGTGGCCCCGGGGGTGATCGGGTAGTGCCGGCCGTCATGCGCCAGCGGGCGGCGGTGCAGCGCCTGGCGGACAAGACCGACGTATTCGCGGGTGCGGGCCAGCGGGTGATCGAACGCGACGCCATGCCAGTCCTGCGCGACCTGCCGGCTGGAAACGCCGAGCCCGAGGTGGAACCGGCCACCGGAGAGCAGGTCCAGGGTCGCCGCGGTCATCGCGGTCAGGGCCGGGCTGCGGCCGGGGATCTGCATCGCCGCGGTGCCCAGCGCGATCCGGTCGGTCCGCGCGGCCAGCCAGCCCAGCATCGAGACGGCGTCGGAGCTGAACGCCTCCGCCGTCCAGAGCATGGCGTAGCCGAGCCGTTCGGCCTCCCGCACCACCTCGATCGCGGCCTCGGGTGACGGCCAGCTACCGTGCGGGCCGAGGTATCCGATGTTCAGTCCGAGTCTCATCGGCGCGCCCGTTCGGGGGTGCCGACGATCCGGCCGGCGAACTCCAGGACGGTGCTGACGTACCGCGCCGGATCGCTGGCCATCGGTCGCATGTGGCCGGCGCCGGGGAACACGGCGATTTCCGCCCGCGGGCAGGCGTGTGCGACCCCGTGCACCGCGGACGGCGGGATGAGCCGGTCGCCGTCGCCGGTGAGCAGCAACAGGGGGATGCTTTCGCGCGGCGGCCAGGCCGACGGCCATCCCATGAGCACGCTGCTGCACCGCCGGTAGGAGGCGCCGAGGAGACGACGGCCGATCCCGGTCGCCGGCGTCCGGGGCACCGGCAGGATCCCCGCGGACACCAGGTTGGCGACGGTCTCGGCGGGGTGGTCGCTGGGGCCGCTGTCGCAGATCACCGCGTCGACCTCACCGGGCAGCTCGGGAACGGCGTGCAGCATGGCGAACGTGGCCAGCGAGAACCCGTAGAGCGCGACCCTGGTGCCGGGCACCGCGCGGTGTGCGCGCAGCCAGCGCACCGCGGCCACCACGTCGTGCATGAACCGCTTGTTGAAGCCGGTCAGCGACTTGTCGCGAAAGCTCGCGCCGTGGTTGCGGAAGTCGAACATCAGCACCGAGTAGCCGGCATCGTGCAGGAACCGGGCGTGCCGGACGCTGTGCGACTTGTCCAGGCCCAGGCCGTGCCCGAGGACCACCCACCGCTGCGGGTCCGCAGCGGCGACCCACCCGGCCAGCACCCGGCCGGCGGCCGGGATGCGGACCTTCTCGACGGCGAAGCCGGGCCGGGTGGGCTCCCGCACGGGTCGGCGCGGCGGATGGCAGGAGGCGTACGCCAGCCGGAATCCGGTGACCGGCGCGGTCACCGTGGAAAGCAGGGCGCCCACTCAGACCACCAGTCCGCCGTCGAGGCCCACGACCTGGCCGGTGAGATACCGCGCGTCGTCGGAGATCAGGAACGACACCAGCGCGGCGACCTCCGCCGCGGTGCCGAACCGGGCCAGCGGCACCCGGGACAGGATCTGCTGGCGGGCCTTGTCCGACATGGCCCCGGTCATGTCCGTGTCGATCAGCCCCGGCGCCACCGCGTTCGCGCGCACGCCGTACCGGCCGTACTCCTTGGCGAGCGCCTTGGTGAAGCCGAGGATTCCGGCCTTGGACGCGGAGTAGTTGCTCTGCGTGGCGCTGCCGTGCACCCCGGCGATCGAGGCCATGGTGACCACGCATCCGCCACGCTGCCGGATGAGCGAGAGGATCGCCGCGCGGCACAGGTGGTAGACGCCGGTCAGGTTGGTGTCCAGCACCGCGTGCCAGTCCGCGTCGTCCATCACCGCCAGCGGCTTGTCCCGGGTGATGCCGGCGGAGGTGACCACGGCACGCACCGGCCCCAGGGCGTCCTCCGCCGCGGTGACGAAGTCCCGGACCTGCGCCGCGTCCGCGACGTCGACCTGCCGGGCCAGGGTGCGCCCGCCGAACTCGTCGGCCTCCTTGACCACCCGCGCGGCGGCATCGCGGTCGGCGCGATAGCAGAACGCCACGTCCAGGCCGTCGCGGGCCAGACGGTGCACCACCGCGCGCCCGATCCCGCGGGAGCCGCCGGACACGATGGCGACCGGGCGAACACTCGTTGCCATGACTCACCTTTCCGATCCGCCGGGTCCCGGACCGGGACCCGGCGTGTCCGGTTCAGACCTGGGCCGCGACGCGCGCGTCCACCAGGGCGTGCGCGGCGTCCACCGACGTGAGGCGCTTCAGCTCGTCCTCGGCGAACTTGACGCCGTAGCGCTTCTCGATACGCACCGCCACTTCCAGCGCGGTCAGCGAGTCGACCTCCAGGTCGTCGGGGAAGCTCGCGTCGTCGGCGACCTCCTCGACGGGCAGCTCCAGGGCGTCGGCGACCAGGGCGCGCAGCTCTTCGCGGTCTACCGACGGTGACGTCTGAGACATGGGAGTTCCTCTTTCTTCTCGGATGCGGGAATGCGGAATGTCAGGCACTGATCAGTTCGCCGCCGTCGACGCCGATCACGTTGCCGGTCATCCACGACGAATCGGTGCCGGCGAACAAGCCGATCATCTCGGCCACGTCCTCGGGTTCGGTGAGGCGCCGATGGGGGTTGCGGGCTCGGCAGGCGTCGGCGTAGGCGGCACTGCCGGGGATCTTCTGCAGAGCGGGGGTGAGCGTGGTGCCGGCGCGCAGCGCGTTCACCGCGACGCCCTGCGGCGCGAGTTCCACGGCGAGTTGACGGGTGTGCGCCTCCAGGGCCGCCTTCGCCGCCGACACGGGCCCGTACGAGCCGAGTGCGTGGCTGCTGCCCGCACTCGTCATCGAGAAGACCTTGGCGCCACGGGGCAGCAACCCGGCGGCGTGCAGGTCCTGAACCCAGTAGACGAGGCTGTGCGCCATCACGTCGACGGTCATCGCCATCTGCCGGGCGGTCACCACCTCCGGGGATTGCGGGGTGGCGACGAACGGCAGCAGCGTGCCGAACGCCAGCGAGTGCAGCAGCACCCGGACGCCCCGGTCGCCGGTCAGCTCACCGGTGCGGGCGACCACTTCGACGCGGGTGCTCGCCGAGGCCGCGTTGAGGTTGAAGAAGTGCGCCTGCACGCCGGTGTCGCGGATCTCCTCGGCGAGCTTCTGCGCCTCCTCGGCGCCGTCGGCGGTGTCGAAGTGGACACCGATCACGTTGGCTCCGCGCCGGGCCATCTCGCGGGCGGTGGCCCGGCCGAAGCCGCTGGAGACACCGAGGATGAGGGACCAGGATTGATTCAGCATGGTGACTCCGTACTGGGAGGGGTGATCCGGGTGATGGCGAGGCCGCCTTCGGCGGCGGCGGTGACGACGAGCCGGTCCGGGCTCGCCGCGCAGAGCCCGTGGGCCACGCGCCGCAGGGGCGTGAGGCAGCCAGCCGGGGCGGGGAGCGTGCGCAGGTCACGGCAGCGGGCCGCGAGCAGATGTTCGACGTGCTTGCCGGCGGGCGAGTCGTCGAGCACCGTCTCGACGACCGCGATGTCGTCGTCCGGCACCGCGGCGGCCCACAGCCGGTCGAAGCCGTCGACGGATCCGGTCCGCACGTCCACCACGCCCAGGCCGGTCCGGCCGGCGCCGACCGGCTCGCCGACCAGCACCACGGCACCGGCGTCGCTGTCCGCCGCGCCCGGCTCCCCGGCCGGCAGGGTGTGCTCGGTGGCCCCGATGAGGACCACCTCCGCCCGCCCGCCGGCCAGCGCGCGGGCCGCGTGTCCGAGCGATTCGACGCCGGCGGTGCGGGGCGAGTTGACCGTCAGGGAGAAGGCGTGTGCGTCGTACTCGGCGGCCAGCCGCGAGCCGAACAGGCTGGCGGCGAAGTAGGGCGTGGTCAGCGGCGGAAGGTCGGCGGCGTGCGCCTCGATGATGGTGCGGTCCTGCGCCTCCATCAGGGCCGCGGCGGCGTTGTTCTCGCCCACCACCACACCACGCCGGTGCGCCGGCGCCGCAACGAAGGACGACCCGTCGGCGACCGCCGACGCGGCCGCCGCCAGCAGGTACTGCGCCGCCGGTGGGAGCCGACGGTATCCGCGCCCGGGTAGCGCCGCGGACACGTCGAACGGACGGCCCTCGCCGGGGGTGATCACGCCGAGACCGGTCACCAGCAGGGCGCTCATCGGTCCACCGCCCCGCCGGTCAGCACCACGCACGCGTTGTTGCCGCCGAACGCGTACGAGTTGACCATCACGGCCGGCCGCTCGATCGGTCGTGTCCCGTCCTGGGGCACCAGGACCGCGCATTCCGGGTCGGGCTCGTCGATCCGTGGGCTGGCGGGCACCACGCCGGCGCGCAACGCCAGCGCGGCGGTGGCGCAGCCGAACGCCCCGGCCACCCCCGCGGTGTGGCCGATCATCGCCTTGAGGTTGATCAGCGGAAGCCGGTCGCAGTGCGCGCCGAAGACGGCCCGCATGGCGTGGCTTTCCACGACGTCGTTGAGCGCCGTCCCGGTGCCGTGCGGCACCACCGCGCCGACATCCGCAGGCCCGAGTCCGGCCGCGTCGAGGGCCTCGCGCATCGCCCGGATGACGTGGGTGGCGCTGGGATCGGGGGCGGTCGGATGGCGCGCGTCGCAGCTCCAGGCCGCGCCGGCAACCTCGGCGTAGGCATGGGCACCCCGAGCCCGTGCGTGGTCGGCCGACTCCAGCACCAGCATGGCCGCACCGTCGCCGAAGACGGTGCCCCGGCGGCCCCGGTCGAACGGCCGGCAGCGCACCGGGTCGGCGGCGCCGAGCCGGTTGAACGCGCCCATGCCGACCCGGGTGGCGCCCTCGGCGCCGCCGGTCAGCACCACGTCGGCTTCGCCGGCGCGGATCATGTCGGCCGCCACGGTCAACGCGTATGCGCTGGCGGCGCACGCGTTGCCGACGCTGGTGTGGGTTTCGCGGCTGCCCAGCGCCGCGGCGACGGCCGCCGCCGTGACGGTCATCGGCGTCCACCGGTCCGGGTCGGACGACGCGGTGCGATGCGTGCCGGTGCGGCGGTCCTCGTGCATCCGGGCGTTACCCATCTCGACGCCGAGCACCACGGGCAGCCCCGCGCGCGCCGGCCCGGCCAGGCCCGCGTCGTCGACCGCCTCGCGGGCGGCGGCGACCGCGAACCGCGGCCCGGCGGAGAGCGGGACGTGGGCCAGCGCGACCGGCGCGGCCGGAACCTCCGGTGTCAGGTACATGAGCGCGGATTCCATGTGGGCGTGCGGATCGATGACGTCCCGGGGTTGCCCCCCGCCGGCCAGCAGACCGTGCCACAGCGCCGCCCGGCCCGAACCCAGGCAGCTCACCGCGCCCACCCCGGTGACCAGCACCCGGCCGGTCACGACGCCCTGCCCGGGAGGGTGAGCAGCATCGAGGTCGCCGGATCGCGGCCCGCCGTGGCCAGGACGTCACCGGCGCCGCCGGCGTCCAGATATCCCACACCGGCCACGCACTGCAGCACGCCGAGCGCGCCGGAGCATTCGCCGAACCGGCCGGCCAGGTCCACCCCGCCGTCCGGGTCCATGCGCAGGCCCACCGGCCGTGCGGTCGCAGACGTCGGCGTGCCCCGGCGGAAGTCCGCGATCACCGCCCGCGGTGCCGCCCCGCGGGCCCGGCGATGCGGCACCGATTCGACGACCACCGCTGCGGCGCCGTCCAGCGAACGAGCGCCGTCCAGCAGGCGGGCCACCGCACCGGTGCCCGGCTCGACGCCGACGACCACCGTCGCGTCGGCCCGTCCCGCCTCGATCATGAGCTGCGCCCAGAACAGCGCGTCCAGGCCGCTGCTCGCCCCGTTGCACACCGTCAGGTTGGGGCCGCGCAGGTGATGTTCGATGGCCACCCAGCCGGCCACCGAGTTGGACGACGTGTGCGGCAGCCCCAGCGGGCTGAGCCCGACCACGCCTTCCCCGGCGATGGTGTCGGCGAACGAGCAGACGCTGTCGAGGTTGCCGAAGTTCGTGCTCACCACCACCGCGGTGCGGTCACCGCATCCGGCGTACGTGCCGTCGGTGAGCAGGCCGGCGTCGGTCAGCGCGTCCGCCGCGGCGACCAGGGCGAGCCGGGAGGCCCGGTCCTTGTGCCGCATGCCGCGGCCGGTGAGCGCCACCTTGGGGTCGAATCCGGAATCGTCGCCGGTGAGCGGATGCAGCAGGTCGTCCGGGTCGGCCAGCCCCTCGACCGCCATGCCGACGCCGGTCACCACCGCGCTCACCGGGCACTCTCCAGCACCGCGACGGCGTTGATGCCGCCGAACCCGAAGGCGTTCACCTGGGCGGTCCGCAACGGCGCCGGCGCGGCCCGGTCCCGGACCGGACGCATGTCGCGCAGCTCGTCGATCGGATCGCTCAGCCCGGCGATCGGCGGCACCACCCCCCGGCGCAGCGCGTGCACCGCCGTCACCAGGCTCAGCAGGCCGGAGCCGCCCAGGGTGTGCCCGGTCGCCGACTTGACCGCGGTCAGCAGCGGCCGGGACTGATGCGGACCGAACACGGCGCCGAGGGCGGCGGCCTCGGCGGCGTCGTTGAGCTCGGTACCGCTGCCGTGCAGCATCACCACATCGACGTCGCCGGGTCCCAGGCCGGCGCGTTCGTGCGCCTCCCGCATGGCCGCGGCGATGCTGTGCCGGTCCGGTGCGGTCGGGTGGTGCGCGTCGCAGTTCATGCTCACCGCCCGGAGCCGGGCCAGGGCGGGCCGCTCGCCGGACGGGCGCAGCACCACCGCCGCGGCGCCTTCCCCCATCAGCATCCCGGCTCGTGCCCGGTCGAACGGGCGCAGCGCCTCGGGAACCCGGTTCTGCACCCGGTCGAGGGTGCCGAAGGCGCTCTCGGTGACCGAGTCGGTGCCGGCGACCACCACGGCGTCGGCCAGGCCGCCGTCGAGCAGATCCGCCGCCATGCCGAGCGCGTAGAGACCCGCCGCGCACGCGTTGGCGAAGGTGTACGTGTGCTCGAAGCCGAACCGCTGTGCCAGGGCCGGACCGAAGTGCAGGCGGTCCTGGTCGATGTCGCTGTCGCCGCGCCACCACAACTCCACCGAGCGCTGCTCGCGCAGGGTGGTGCCGACCAGCACCGCGATCCGCGGGCCGGGGACCGGTTCCGCCTCGGCCAGCGCCTGCTCCACGGCGGTGAGCAGCCACCGGGTGGCCCGCAGCGGTTCGTCGTGGCCGGGACCCGGCCGGTCGTCGATCTCATAGGCGTAGTGCGCCCGGTACCGGCTCAGGTCGAAGGCGCGCAGCTTGGCCAGGCCGGTCCGGCCGGCGCAGAGCGCGTCGAAGATCTCGCCCGGGTCGGTGCCGACGCTGGCCACCGCGCCGAGTCCGGTGATGTCCCAGCTCATCTGCGCCTCGCCAGGTTGCGAAGCCGGAAACGGGCCAGCTTGCCGGTCGAGGTGATCGGCAGCGCGTCGAGGACCTCGATGCGGCCGGGCCGTTTGAACGGGGCGAGCTCGGCCCTGATCGACCGCAGGATCGACCGGCGCACCTGCACCGGATCGGCGCCCTCCGCCGGTACGGCGTAGGCGACGGCGCCGTCCAGCCCGTCCGCGTCGGCGACCGCGATGACCGCGCAGTCGGCGACCCCCTCCGTCTTGCGCACCACGGCTTCGATCTCGCCCGGCGCGACCTTGTAGCCGCCGATGTTGAGGACGTCGTCGGCGCGGCAGAGATAGCGGAGTTCGCCGTCGGGACCGATCCGTACGATGTCCGATGTGTACGCACCGCCCTGCGCGAACGTGCGCCGCTGGGCATCCGGCCGGTTAAGATAGCCGAGTGCCACGCACCGGCCGGCGATGTGCAGCCGACCGTCCTCGCCGGGCGGCAGCTCCGCGCCGTCCTCGCCGCGCACGGTCATGGTCACCGCCGGGACCGCGACGCCGGTCGAGCCGGCCACCGCTCGCCGTGCGGGCGTGGCCACGGCGATGTGCAGAACCTCCGTCGCCCCCAGGCCGTTGATCAGGGGCACGGCGAGGGTTTCCCGGATCCGGTCGGCCAGGTGGGTCGGCAGGTGCTCGCCGGCGGAGACGGCCAGGCGCAGCCGGTCGGCGCCCTCCGCGCCCACCGCGAGCACACCGGCGTACATGCGGGGCACCGAGAACAGCACGGTGGGCCGGTGCCGGCGCATGGCGGCCACCACCACCTGAGCGTCGACCGGGCCGCGCAGCAGGACCGCGCTCGCCCCGGCCGCCAGCGGGAACAGCACGGAGTCACCGAACCCGTAGCCGAAGGACATCTTCGCGGTGCACATCGTCACGTCGTCCGGCCGGAGATCGAGGACCGCGCCGAACCCGTCCAGCACCGCTTCGATGCCCGCGGCCGAATGCAGCACCCCCTTGGGCTCACCGGTGCTGCCGGAGGTGTATTGCACCAGGGCCGGCCGGTCCACCGCCCACGCGACGGGGTGGGACTGTCCGGGCTGCTCCGGTTCGCCGACGGTCGCGCGGATCTGCGCGCCGTAGGTGCGCGGCAGGCCGGGAAGGAGCGTCTCGAACAACGACTGCCGGGCCGGCGGGGCGTCCAGATGGACGAGCACGGCCGCGCAGTCGGCGACGATGAAACGCACTTCGGCCTCGGTCAGCGCCGGGCTGATCGGCACCGGCACGCAGCCGTGCCACCACATGCCCAGGAACGCCGCCACGGTCGCCGCCGAATCGTCGGCGATCAGCACGGCATGACCGGCGGCGGGCACCGACAGCTCGCGCAGCCGGCCCGCGTACGCACGGGCGGCCGACCAGAGCTGCCGGTAGCTCACCTCGCCCAGGTCGGGATCGTGGTACGCGGTCCGGTCCGCGCGTCCGGCCGCCAGGTGCCGGCCCACCAGCCGGTTCACCAGGTCCACGGCCGGGGCTCCGGCGCTCGGGGCGGCGCCGATCGCGCCCTTGGCCGCCAGCAGGGTCATGGCATCGCCGACCCGGCCGAGCGCGGCGCCCTCCTCGGGGTCGATCCGCACACCGAACTCACGCTCGATGCGGGTGGCGATCTCGACCTTCTCCAGCGAACCGGCCTGCAGATCGTCGTACAGGTGATCCTCGGTGCCGACCTCACTGGGGTCGAGCGCGAGGACCGCAGCCACAAGGGAACGCAGCCGTTCGGCGGCCGTGTCCCGGTCCATGGTGTTCATCAGATGTCTCAGCCTCCGTGCCGGACGGTCATCGATACCAGCGCTCGGTGAGCGTCAGGGCTTGTTCGGTGTTGAGCCGGGGGTCGCACAGCGAGGTGCGCGGGCCGGGCCGTTCGTGCGCGGCCGACACGCACTCGACGACCGGTTCCGGGGTGGTCTCCAGGTGCAGCCCGGCGGCTGTGTCCACAATGTTCTGAAAAGCGTCGACCTCGGCGAGCACCGTGGACAGCAACCGGGTCTTCGAACCGTCGGGCGCGGCAACGGTGTTGCCGTGCATCGGGTCGCACAACCAGATCACCGGATGCCCGGCCCTCCGGACGGCGCGCACCAGAGCCGGGAGCCGGGAGCCGATCCGGTCGGCGCCCATGCGCGCCACGAGGGTCAGCCGGCCGGGGTCACGGTCCGGGTCCAGGACGGCGCACAGCCGCAGCAGTTGGTCCGGCGTGACGGTCGGACCGACCTTGCAGGCGACCGGGTTGCCGATCGCGGCCAGCAGCCGCACGTGCGCATGGTCGGGGTCACGGGTGCGCTCCCCGATCCACGGCCAGTGCGTCGAGGTGAGGATCAACCGGCCTTCCGGGTCCCGGCGCACCAGCGGCACCTCGTAGTCCAGGAGCAGCGCCTCATGGCTGGTCCAGACCGACGGCTCCGCGCCGGGCACCCGGGCCAGCCAGGCCATCGCGCGCCGGGCCGCGTCGTATCCCGCCAGCAGCCGCAGCGGATCGGGCCGCCGCTGCGCCGCGTCCGCCGCCGGGCCGTTCACCAGATGCCCCCGGTACGCGGGCAGATCGATGCCGCCGACACGTTCGGTCGGCGCGCTGCGCGGCTTGGCGAACTGACCGGCGATCCGGCCCACCCGCAGCACCGGACGGCCCGACGTGATCTCCATGACCTCGGCCATCGCGCCGATCTGGGCCACCTTGCGCGCCAGCGGCGCCGGACGGCAGTGGTCCGGGTCCTCGGCGCAGTCGCCCGCCTGCACCACCCGGACCCGCCCCTGCGCCACGTCGCGCAGCCGCTCGCGCAGCCGGTGCACATCGTGCCAGCCCACCAGGCCGGGCAGCCGGGCGAGGTCACCGACGACTTGCTCCAGCAGCCAGCCGTCGCCCCATTCGGGCTGCTGCCCGGCGGGCAGGCCCCGCCAGTGCCGCAGTTCCTGCGGCGCCAGCGCGGTCACCGACGTGGCCGGGCCGGCCCAGGTCATCCCCGTAGTCATGGCGGCTAACGTAAGTGCGGCGCGCCGGGCCGGGGAACTACTCGTCCAGGTAGCCGCGTGGCGATACACCACACTCACGGCTCGTTCGGGTAGCTGCCCGCGCACGCCGGGACCGGCATGCTCTGCGGGCATGGATGACTCGTCAGGGGACCTGACCCGCCCGGCCGGCCCGGTCCTGCTGCTGCACCGGCCAGCCCGGTCCGCAACCACGGTCGAGGTCCGCACCGGCGTCATGCACACCGTGCGGAGCCTCGGCGAACTGCCGCTTCCCGGCCCCGGTGAGGAGACCGTCGCGCTGGTCCCCTTCCGCCAGCTAGCCGAACGCGGCTATCACTGCCACGACGACGGGGAGCCGCTGGCGGCCATGACGGTGCGCGAGTGCCGGATCATCGACCGCGCCGCGCTGATCGCCCGCCTGCCCGACGAGCCGATCACCGTGACCGGTGGCGGCTTCGACGTCGACGACGACAGCTACGCCGCGACGGTGCGCCGGATCATCGACCACGAGATCGGGCTGGGCGAAGGGGCGAACTTCGTGATCCGCCGGACCTACCGGGCGGAGTTCGAGCAGGACGCCTGGCATGCCGCGCTGACGCTCTTCCGCCGGCTGCTGGAGCGGGAAACGGGCGCGTACTGGACGTTCGCCCTGCACACCGGGACGCGGATCCTGGTCGGCGCGACACCCGAACGGCATGCCAGCCTGGTCGACGGCAGACTGTCCATGACCCCGATCAGCGGCACCTACCGCGCGCCCGCGGACCGCCGGACCGTGGCCGGGCTGCTCGATTTCCTGGCCGACCGCAAGGAGATCGACGAGCTGCACATGGTGGTCGACGAGGAGCTGAAGATGATGGCCCGCGTCTGCGGGCCGGGAATCCGCCTGCACGGCCCCTATCTGCGGGAGATGGCCCAGCTCGTGCACACCGAGTACGTGCTGTCCGGCCCCACCGAATGCGACGTGCGCGAAATCCTCCGCGAGACGATGTTCGTGCCGACCGTCACCGGCAGCCCGCTGGAGAACGCCTGCCGGGTGATCAACCGCCATGAGCCCACGGGACGCGGGTACTACAGCGGTGTACTGGCGGTCGTGGGCGGTCACCGCGCCGGGTGCACCCTGGATTCCGCGGTGCTGATCCGCACCGCGGACATCGGGCTGGACCGGACGCTGACCCTCGGCGTGGGCGCCACCCTGGTCCGGCATTCCGATCCGCACGCGGAGACCGCGGAGACCCACGCCAAGGCCGCCGGTTTGCTCAACGCGTTGCGCTCGGACCGGCACCCGGCCGCCGCCTCCCGGCGGAACACTGTGGAGGGTCGGCCCCTGGCCGGGCATCCGACGGTGCGCGGGATGCTGGCCGGGCGCACCCACACGCTGGCCAGGTACTGGTGTGGCACGCCGCGCCGGGACACCGCTTCCGCCCGGCCGCTCGCCGGCCGGCGCATCCTGGTGGTGGACGGCGAGGACGCCTTCACAGGCATGCTGGGGCATCAGTTGACCGCGCTCGGCGCGGGCGCCTCGATCCGGCCGTTCGACGCGCCGGGCCCCGTCGGGCCGGCCGACGTCGTGATCATCGGCCCCGGTCCGGGCGATCCCTGCGATCCGGCCGACCGCAAGGCCGCCGCCCTGCGCGCGACCGTCGACGACCTCCTCGACCGTGGCCAGCCGATGCTCGCCATCTGCCTCGGCCACCAGGTGCTCTGCACGGTCCTGGGCATCCCGGTGGTCCGCAAGGCGCGCCCGAACCAGGGCCTGCAGCGTGAGATCGACCTCTACGGCACGCCGGTGCGGGTCGGCTTCTACAACACCTTCACCGCGCTGGCCGCCGCGGACGAGCTGGCCAGCGACCGCCTTCCGGGCCGCACGCTGCGGGTCAGCCGGGACCGGGACACCGGCGAGGTGCACGCGCTGAGCGCACCCGGCCTGCGCTCGGTGCAGTTCCATCCCGAGTCGCTGCTCACCGAGGACGGGCCGGCGATCCTCACCACGCTGCTCAGCACGCTGATCGACGATGGTCGCGGCGTCGCCGCGCATCCTCCGGCGAGCACGTTCTGACGTGCCGGGCGCCGGTCACCGTGCCGGGTCGACGCGCATCGTGGTGGTCGTCGCCGGCGGCTGGGTCATCGCCTGCGCGTAGCGGGAGTCGCCGTACTTCTCCCGGTAGGCCCGGTCGATTCCGGCGTCCAGCGCGGGCTCGGCGACGGCCGTGAATCGCACCCGATGCTCCCGCCCGTCCAGGCCGAGCGCGCCCGTGCCGTACCGCAGCGCCCGCCGGTACCAGAGGCCCGCCTCGCCCTTCCACGAGCGCAGGTAGAGCTCGCCGCCGACCGCCACGAGCCAGACCGGTACGCGCACCGGGGCGCGGCCCGGCGCCGGCACGATCACGTCGACCTCGCGGGCCTCCGACAGCCGCGCCGCGATTCCGGTGTCCCACGTCATGACTTCTCCCCTCGTTGCGGCCCGGCTCACCGCCCGGACATGCGCGCGATGAAGTCGGCGTCCGAGTCCGTGCTCGATGTGATCCGCCGGTGCAGATGCGCGCTGCCCCGGCGGTGGTCGTTGCGGGCATAGTGTGCCAGGAGCAGGTCATGGCCGAGATCGTTGTCCAGGTCACGCCAGACGGCGTGCACGTGCTGACCGGCCGCCACCGCGTTGTCGGACTCGACGAGCAGGCCGCCGGTGGAGACCCGGAAGTAGTACGCGGTGTCCGCCCGCGTCCCGCCCGCCCAGGCGAAGGTGAGCCGCTCCGCGGGCTCCGACTCGACCACCCTGCGATACTGCGCGGCCAGCTCGTCGGGAGCGGTCTCCACGAAGTGCAGCAGCAGTTCCCGTGCCAGCGCCAGGTCGTCGGCGCTCATCCGGCTGCCGTTCAGCCCGCTGGGCGCCCGTCGTTCGAAGCGCAGCGCCCACCGGTCCTCGTCGGTGATCGCGTACGTCTCGATGCCCAGGTCCACGTGGTCGGGCAGTTCGACGGCGCCGACGCGGGGAACCTGGCGGGTGGCGAAGTCGGCCGGCGCCACCGGATGGATGTGGGCGTCCCGGCGCTGGTCCGCGCTCAGCCGGTGGAGGAGTTCGAACGCCATCGCCTGGCTCTCGCCCAGCGGGTTCAGCACGCCCGCCGGGAACGGCTGGGCGCCCATCGCCAGCGGGGTGACGGTCAGCCGTTCCTGACCGATGACGGTGACGTTGAACCCGAGATGGTGCCCCATGATCCGCCAGCCCCAGGTGTCTTCGAAGGCCGGGCGGCCGAACCAGCTCAACAGGTACGCCTCGGGGTCGCGGAAGTCGGCGGCGTACACGCCGAAGCCGCGCTGCACGACCTCAAGCTCGCGCAGGATGTTCTCGGTCGCCATGATGGCCACCGCCTGGCTGTATCCGCGCAAGCTCAGGCCGGCCCGCAGCAGCGTGTGCGCGAGCGCCTTCTGGTGCCGGTCGAGTTCGAACAGCGGGATGCCGGTGCGGTCCGGCTTGGGGATGAAGTCCCAGTCGACGCGCCGCGGATCGTCCAGTGGGAACAGCGCCCGGCCGCGCTGATCCGCGGTGAAGCTGTTCATCAGGCTCCAGGTCGCGAACAGCATGTCGCGGATCGCGCCCGGCGCACGGTAGGTCATGGCCGGCGGGTCGCCGGCGGAGTCGCCCATGGTGTCCTCCGGCTCAGGCGAGAGCGGTGCCGCGGGCTTCCGCATGCCGGGTGACCGCCTCCAGGGTGTTGAGTTTGTGCTGCCGCGCCGCGGTCTCGATGGTGTCCGCGTCGGCGTGCGCCTCCAGCAGGTCCAGCAGCGCCTCGTGCTCGGCCACCGACTCGACCGCGCGGCCGGGCGCGTGCGTGAAGGCGGACCGGCGGATGAAGTCGAGCCGTGCCCATTCGGTGTCCAGCAGCGCGATCAGGTGCTTGTCCGGCGCGCGGTGGAAGATCACGGTGTGGAACTGCCGGTTGAGCTGCGTGAACCGCATCGGGTCGAAATCGGCGAGCGCCTCGCGCATCTCCCGGTTCATGCGCCGGGCGTCGGCCAGGTCGGCCTCGGTCAGTTCGTCGCTGGCCAGCGCGGTGGCGAGCCCCTCAAGCCGGGCGAGCAGGCGCATGGTGCGCGCCCACTCCCCCTCGTCGAAGGTGGCGACCCGGGCGCCCACATTGGGGATGATCTCGACCCAGCCCTCGGCCTCCAGCCGACGCAGGGACTCCCGCCAGGGAATGGTGCTGATGTTGTGTTCCCGCCCGAGCTGGTCGATCACCAGCCGATGCCCGGGACCGTACGTGCCGTCAAGGATGCGTCCCTTGAGGAGCTCGTAGCAGACGTCGGTTCGCGTCGCCACGTGTCACCATCCTTTTCATAGATATCACAGGTTATCGTATGCGATCCGTGTGACGGCTGGTCGCGGCCCTAGGTGCGCTGGGGTTCTGCTTCATAGCACGCGCGCCAGGCCTCGTTCATCGGGAAGAGCCCGTCGAGCGCCTCCCCCTCGGCCACCCGGGCCGCGATCCACGCGTCCCGGCCCTCGTCGCGCTCCGCCTCCGCCAGCACCTCCGTCACGATCGCGGCCGGCACGACGAGCACGCCGTCGGCGTCGGCCACCACGAAGTCGCCCGGCGCCACCGCGACGCCACCACACGCGATCACCACGCCGGTCTCCCACGGGACGTGGCGGCGTCCCAGCACAGACGGATGCGACCCGTTCGCGAACACCGGCAGCCCGGTGGCCACCACCGCTTCGGTGTCGCGGACCCCGCCGTCGCTGACCACGCCCGCCGCGCCGCGGTGCCGGGCCCGCAGTGCGAGGATGTCGCCGAGCGTGCCGGTCTCCGGCAGGCCACGCGCCTCGATCACCAGCACCTCACCGGCGCCGACGGTGTCGAACGCCTGCTTCTGCGGGTTGAAGCCGCCGCCACGCTCGGCGAACAGGTCCGGACGGAACGGCACGAAACGCAGCGTGCGCGCGGGCCCCGCGAACCGCTGGCCCGGTGTCAACGGCCGGACGCCCTCGACGACCACGTCGTGGTAGCCGCGCCGGCGCAGGGCCGTGGACAGCCCCGGGGTGCCGACCGCGCACAGCCGGCCGGCCAGGGTCTCGTCGGTCATCTCCGGGTCCTCTCGTCGTGGGCGGCCGGCTCAGGGCCGCGGAAGCGGTCCGCGAGGGCTTCGGAACCGCGGGCGAGCACCGTGACGTCGGCGCCCACCAGCATGAAGGAGGCTCCCGCGTCCAGGTACCGCCGTGCGGTCGCGGGGTCGAACGCGTTCACCCCGACCGGCACCCCGGCCCGGCGGCCCACCGCGATGCAGTGTTCCACCGCGGCGACGACGTCGGGATGGTGCTGGTCGCCGAGCACCCCCATCGACGCGGCCAGGTCGCTCGGCCCGGCCAGGATGCCGTGCACCCCGCTCGCTGCGATCTCCGCGGCGCGTTCCACGGCCGAAACCGACTCGATCTGCACGCACACCGACACCAGCGATCCGGCGTCGGCGAGGTAACCGCCGACCCGGTTCCAGCGCGCGGCGCGCCCGAGGGCGCTGCCGACGCCGCGCACGCCGCTCGGCGGGTAGGTCACCGCCCGCACCGCGGCCTCCGCCTCGGCCCGCGACGACACCATCGGCACCAGCACGTTCTGCGCGCCCAGGTCGAGCACCTGCTTGATCACCACCGGATCGTTGACCGGCACCCGCACCAGGGGCGTGACCGGGTACGCGGCGACCGCCTGGAGCTGGGCGACGATCGATTCCAGCCCGTTCGGCGCGTGTTCCATGTCGATGAGCAACCAGTCGAGACCGCTGCCGGCGCAGATCTCGGCGACCAGGGCGCTGCCGGAGCAGACCCACATCCCGATGTGCGGGCGGTCGGCGTCGGCCAGCACGGCGGCGAACGAGCGCGGCAGGGTCAGACGAACCGGCACGACACGGCTCCCAGGTCGCGATAGTCGCCGTGCACGATGTCGCCCCGCTGCACCCAGATCGGACGGGTGAAGCTGCCGGCCAGCACGATCTCGCCGCTGTCCAGCTTGTCGCCGTGGCGGGCCAGCTTGTTCGCCAGCCAGGCGACGCCCATCGCGGGGTGGCCGAGAACGGCGGCGGCGACGCCGGACTCCTCGATCGTCTCGTTGCGGTAGAGCACGGCGCTCACCCACCGCAGGTCGACGGCGGACGGCGCGACCGGCGAACCACCCAGGACCACCCCGCCGAGCGCGGCGTTGTCACTGATGGTGTCCACGATGGTGCGGCCGGCGAGTTCGATCCGCGACGACAGGATCTCCAGCGCCGGCACCACGTAACGGACCGCGTCCAGCACGTCGAACATGGTCACGCCGGGCCCGGTCAGCGCCTCACCGAGGACGAAGGCGAGTTCCACCTCGATCCGCACATTGCAGAACCGGTCGTACTCGATGGCGGACCCGGACTCGTAGATCTGGTCGGCGAACACCGCCCCGTAGTCCGGCTCGGTGATCCCGGTCGCCGCCTGCATCACCTTGGACGTGAGACCGATCTTGCGCCCGGCGTGCCGGCGTCCGGACGCGATGCCCTGCTCATGCCAGATCCGCTGGACCGCGTACGAATCGTCCACGGTCATGTCCGCATACCGGGCCGTCAGCAGCGGCAGGACGCCGCGGTCGAGTTCGGCACGCAGGAGTTCCTCGGCGATCTGCCTGTGCACGCTCGGGTCGAGCACCGTACCTCCGCCTCGATGATCGGACACCGGCGTCAGGCCCGTGCGGCCGCGTCCGCGGCGGGAACCGGCAGCCGGAACAGCCGGACCGCGTTGCCGGACAGGACCATGTCCCGGTCCGCCGCGCTGATGTCCAATGTGGATTTGACGAACTCCACGCCCTGGCTCATCCAGCCGTAGACGACCGGAAACGACGATCCGAACAGGAAGTGGTCCGCGCCGTTGACCTTCAGGGCACACTCCACCTGGTCCTTGCCCCACGAGTGCGGGTGCGTGAGATCGAAGAAGATGTTGCGCTCCAGGTAGCCCTTGATCTTCTCGCCGCCGGTCGGGTCGAGGCGCACCATGGCCTCCTTCTTGTTCGACGCGTGCGGCGTCAGCAGCGCGGTGTTCGCGAACCAGTTGCCACCCAGCATGGTGTGAATGAACCGCAGGTTCGGGAACCTGTCGAACATGCCGCTGAACAGCTCCCGGCCGACCGCGGTGGCCTGGTCGACGATGCGGCCGAACTCGCGCCGGAAGTTCGTGTACTCCACCAGCGACCGCCATTCCACCGGCAGCGGCGTGTGGTGGACGATCACCGGCACGCCGAGGCCGTCGAGCACCTTCCAGTACGGCTCGAACACCTCGTCGTCCAGGTAGAGCTGGCCGTAGTGGCACGCCACCTGCACGCCGACCGCGCCGAGTTCCTTCACACACCGCTCCACCTCGTAGATGTTCTCCTTGCCGCCCCAGGGCGGCACGCATGCGGTCGCGAATAGCCGGCCGTGGGAGCGCTGGACGATGTCGAAGGCGTTGTCATTGACCTGCCTGCAGGTCTCCAGGTCCAGCCATTCCTGCCAGACGGGCACCCGCATGATGCCGTAGTCCACGCCCGCATCGTCCATCGCGGCCAGCTTCGACTCGGCCGAATAGTCGCCCTCGACGTAGTTGAGGTTCTGGTACCCCTTCGGCTTCTCCAGAATGAGCTGCCGCTTGCCGTTGTCCATGGTGACCACGCGGGCGATCTCGCCGAAGCCGCGCGGCGCCGAGTTGAGAAAGCCGTTGAGGATCCTCGGGTTGGAGAACAGGTCCTCCGGCAGGTGATGGATGTTGATGTCGACGACGGTCACGGGCATACCCTCTCTTCTCGGTTGGCGCGCAGCGGGCGGCGTTGCGAGGATGCGAAGACGGCGGCGACGATGACCTCCGGCCGGCACGGCCCGGCCAGTTCCCGGTGGACCCGGCCGTCGCGGAAGACGAGGACCCGGTCGCACAGCATGGACAGCTCGTTCTCGTCGCTGCCGGCCACCAGCACCCCGCACCCGGAGGCGGCGGCGTCCTTGACGGCGTCGACGATGACGGCCCGGGCACCCACGTCGACGGCCTGGGTCGGCTCGTGCAGTACCAGCAGCCGCAGGCCGCGCGACAACCACTTGGCCAGGACCACCTTCTGCTGGTTGCCGCCGGACAGCCGTCCGACCACGGCGTGCGGATCCGGCGGGTGCAGCCGCAGCCGGTCCAGCCAGGGGATCAGCTCGGCGAGTTCGGCGCGGCGGCGGATCGGCGACAGACGCGGGCCTGCCGTTCCGGTGCGCGGCAGCGCCGCGTTCTCCGCCACGGTCTGCCCCGACGCCAGCCCGGCCCGTTCCCGGTCACCGGGCACCAGCGCGACTCCGGCGCCGAGTGCGGCGGCCGGGGTGAACCGGTCCAGGTCGATGTGGTCGCCGTTCACCAGGAGCTTGCCCGAGGCGGCGCGCTCGACGCCGGCGAGCACGTACGGCACCTGGTCGTACCCGGAGTCGGCCAGGCCGGTCAGCCCGACGATCTCGCCCGGCGCGACCCGTACGGCGGCGCCGTCGAGCCGGGTGGCGATCACATCGGCCAGCTCGACGGCCGGTTCGGCGTGCGGTCGCGCGTGACCGCCACCGGAGCTGATCGCCTGCAGGGCGCGGCCGAGCATCAGCCGGGCGAGTTCCCCCTCGCTGCCACGCCGCGCCGCGCGGCCCGCCTCGACCAGCTTCCCGTCACGCAGCACCGTGACCCGGTCGGCGACCTCGGCCACCTCCTCCAGCCGGTGCGAGATCAGCAGCGCGGAGGTGCCGGCACGCACCACATCGTCGAGCACCTCGTAGAAGTGCTCCAGCGATCGGCGCGACAGGGCCCGGGTGGACTCGTCGAAGACGATCAGGCCGCCGCCGTGCGGGGTGTCCTGCAAGGCTCGCGCGATGGCGACGGTGGCCCGGTCCTCCTCGCTCAGCCGGTGCACCGCCACGTCGAGCGGCACGTGCCGGCCGAGCCGGTCGAACATCCGCCCGGCGGCGGCACGCTCGCGATCCCATCGGATGCGGCGCGAGAACCGCCGGGCGCGCAGCCGGCCGATCCGCATGTTCTCCAGCACGCTCATCTGCGGCACCAGCCCCAGGGACTGGTGCACGACCGCCACGCCGGCGGCGCGTACGTCGGCGAGCCGAGCCGGAAGCCGCAGCGGCACGCCGTCGATCTCCACGCACGCTCCCGGTTCCGCGGTGCACAGCCCGGTCAGCACCTTCACCAGCGTCGACTTGCCTGAGCCGTTCTGGCCGATCAGCGCGTGGATCTCCGCGGGGCCGACCGCGAATCCGACGTCGTGCAGCACCCGGTTGCGCCGGTACGCGACCGACACGCCGGACAGGCTCAGCCGCGGTGCCGACGCGCCGGGGTTCACCCGACGCCCCAGAGGGTCAGGAACGCGGTGGTGTAGTCGCTCGGCCCGAACCACTCGCCGGAGGCCTCCGCGCCCGCGGTGAGCTCGACCGTGCCGATGTTGTCGCGAGTGAAGAGGCGGATCGGGATGGTGTACTCGGCAAGCGCGTCGCCGCCGGTGCCGGTGAGCATGCGCAGCACCGCGTCGGCGTCGGCCCAGCCCTGATATGCCGAGGCCTGGCCGACCGAGGCGTACAGGAAGTTCTTCTTCGACAGCATCTGCAGGCCGGCCAACTGGGCCGCGCCGGAGACGCCCTTGACCGCGGCGATCCTGCCGGCCTGTTGCACGCCGCCCAGGGTGGGCTGGAGGTACTGATCGAACTCGGAGACCACGTATCCGGCATTCGGGTTCTTCAACAGGGCCGAGCTGGTCGACGACGGGATCAGTGAGAAGTTCGCCGACGAGATCTCGTTGATCGTCACGGTGCAGCCGGGACACTCCCTGGCGAATTCCGCCTTGGCCGCGGCGACGTAGGCGACCGGGGAGGGGCCGTCGGTGCTCTGGTTGATGATCACGTCGGCCTTGCCGCCGGAATCGTTGATGATCCAGTCCGCGGCGGCGACCATCATCTCCGCGCCGGCCGCATAGATGTATCCGAGCTTGCCGGCTGCCGGGTGCGCGTCGTCGGGAGACTGGTTGGTGTTCAGCACCGGGATGCCGGCCGCGATCGCCGCGTCGAAGGCGTTGGCGGCCAGCACGTACGGCACCGCGTCGGTGATGATGGCGCCGGCGCGGGCCTTGGTCGCCTGGGTGAGGCAGGCCGCGATGCCGGTCGGGGTGGCGTTGCCGTTGCAGGTCTGCAGTTTCACGCCGACCTTGCCGAAGGCGTCCGCCAGCGCAGCCTCGGTCACCGCGAACTGCGGCGCCTGCTGGGTGATCGGGACGTAGTAGACCGTCGTGCCCGCGACGCCGTCGAGGCCGGGAAGCTGTCCGGTCGGCACGGGATAGCTGTCACCGGACTGTTCGAGCTGGGCGACCTTCGCCGCCAGCGGACCGGATGAGGTTGTCCCGGAGGTTGCGGTGTCCTCGCCGGAGCCGTCGGAGCAGGCGGCGAGGAGCAGGGCGGACGCGGCGAGGACCGAGAGGCGGCGCGCCCGCGGATCGGTGCGGAACAGGGACATGGAACGCCCTTCCTGTCGCGGTCGGGTGATCGGGGAGCGGGAGAGGTGTCAGGCCGCCCTGCGATGCAGCAGGGTGGCCAGCGTGACGGCGATGATCAGCACGCCGCCGTAGAAGACGGAGGAGACCCAGCCGGCCGCGCCGAGCAGTTGCAGCCCGAGGATGCCGGTGGCGAGGAAGTAGACGGCGAGCAGCGTGCCGAGGGGGTTGAAGGCGCCCGGTTCGAGGATCGCCGTGCCGAGGAAGGTGGCCGCGAAGATCGGGAGCAGGTAGGACTGCGAGACCGTCGCGTCGAATCCCCCGGTCGCCGCCGAGGCGATCACCCCGCCGGCGCCAGCGATCAGCCCGGCGACGGTGAACGCCCCGAGGCGCAGCCGGTTCACCCGGATGCCGGCGAGCCGGCTGACCTCGCGGTTGGCCCCGACGAAACGCATGTTGCGTCCCAGCGGCGTGAACCTCATGACGTACGCGAAGGCCAGCATGAGAACCAGGCCCTCGTAGAACCCGGCCGGGAGGCCGGCGATGGGGTGGAGCGCGATCTGGGCGAAGCCGGACGGCATGCCGGACACCGGGGTCAGGTCGGTGATCCACAGTCCCAGGCCGAGCAGGAATGTGCCCATGCCCAGAGTCACCACGATGGTGTTCACTCCGAGGTGGACGGCGAGCCAGCCGTTCACCAGCCCGACGAGGGTGGACACCGCGATCGCGGCGACCGCGGCGATCCACACGTTCCAGTGGTGATGGACGTTGAGCACCGCCACGAGCACCGCGGCGAAGCCGAAGTTCGAGGCCACCGACATGTCGACGAACTCGCCGACGATGATCGTGCAGAGCAGCGCGGCGGTCAGGAACACCAGGGCCTGCTGCGAGCCGAAGATGGTCTGGAAGGTCCCCCGCGTGAGGAACGTCTCCGGCCGCAGCGCCGCGTAGAGGACCGCCAGCACCAGCCAGACGACCAGTGCCGCGAACCGGGACCCGAGCCGGCCGACCGAGAGAGCCGCGCCCGGCCGGCGGCCCCGGGCCGCCGCGGAGGCGGCCGTCTCCGGTTCCGCGGGACCCGGATCGGCGGAAAGCGTCTGGTTGCTGTGCGTCGTCATCTCGCCCCCTAGAGGGTCGGTGCATGTGACCTCGGCCACTGGCTGCCGCAGATCGTATATGACTTCATGCGTAACGCTCAACGCAATCTTGCAACATTCTCGTATACGAAATTGAGGCTGCTCGTAACGTAGCAGTTGATACCGTGCACGAGTTCGCATACGATCCGCGTCAGACTTGCTCTTGGCCCGGCCGGATGCGCCGGGCCGCGACCACCGAGGAGCGCCGATGCCCGACATCGCCATCGTCGGAGCCGGACCGGGCGGTCTGATGACCGCGTTGCGGCTTCACCAGCAGGGCCTGCGGCCCGTCGTCTACGAGGCGGTCGGTGAGCTCAAACCGCTCGGCGTCGGCATCGACGTCAAGGTCTACGCCACCAAGGAACTCGACGAGCTCGGCCTGCTCGACGAGTTCCGGGAGATCTCCATCGACGCCCAGGAGTCGTTGTTCTTCACCAACCACGGCCAGGAGATCTACGCCGAGCTCTGCGGCGTGCACATGGGCTACCTCTACGAGCAGCGGTTCGTCCATCGTGGACACTTTCAGATGTTCCTCTACCGCAAGGTGTGCGAGCGCCTGGGCGCGGCGACCGTGGTGACCGGCCGTCGCATGCTCGGCTACGCCCACGACGACACCGGTGTCACGGTGACGCTGCGACATCCCGACGGCACGACCGGCCAGGTGCGGCACGAGGTGCTGATCGCCGCGGACGGCATCAAGTCCGTCGCCCGCCGGCAGATGCACCCGGACAGCGCCGACCCGACCTACTCCGGCATCACGATGTGGCGCGGCACGACCCTGATGAAGCCGTTCAAGACCGGCGGCACCATCCTGCACATCGGCGACCCGCGGAAATCCAGCATGATCGTCTACCCGCTCCGGGACGACTTCGAGGGCACCGGCCTGACGCTTGTCAACTGGGTCGTCGAGGCGACCCGCGAGGAGTCCGTCGAGGACTGGAACCAGCGCGGCACGGTCGACGAGGTCCTGCACTACTACGACGAGTGCCGGATCCCCTTCCTGGACGTGCAGGAGATGCTGCGCGCCGCCCGCGAGGTCTACCTGTTCCCGCTCATCCGCCACGAGCCGCTGGACTCCTGGTGCGACGGCCGGGTCGCGCTGCTGGGCGACGCGGCGCACGCCATGTATCCGCGCGGCGGCAACGGAGCCTGCCAGGCGCTCGTGGACGGCACGGTGATCGCGCGGAAGCTGGCGACCATCGACGACCCGGTCGCCGCGCTGCAGGCATACGAGGACGAGCGGCGCGAGGCGGTGAACCGGATCGTGATGGCGCACCGCGGCGAGGGATACGAGGTGATCCGCCGGATGGTCGCCGAGCGCACCGACGGCGAGCGCTTCGACGACATCGAGAAGGTGCTGCCGCTCGCCGAGGCCGACGAGATCTTCAGCCGTTATCACAAGCTGGTCGGTCAGCCACGACCCGGCTGGGCGCACGGCCAGGCGACCGGGTTCCGCTCCGCGGCGCCGCAGGCGCGTTGACAGGCCGGCCATGACCAGCGCCGACTACCGGGACTATCTGATTCCCGCCGACTCCCCCCGGCTCGCCGAAGCCCGCGGGCTCGACCCTTGGACGTACGCGAAACCGATCCGGGCCACCGAGCGCGCCCGGGGCCTGATCGCGCTCTGGCAGGACCTCTACCGGCAACCGTTCCGCGGCATCACCACCGACGGCACGGTGCTGGAGGGCCGGTACGCGCTCGCCGACGAGGGCTTCGACGTGCGCGCCGCCACCGCCGCGGCGCGGGGGCTGCTCGACACGATGACCGAGGGCGAGACGGCGCGGGCGCGATACCCGATCGACGCCGGGCAGTGGCGCGACTGGTACAACCCGGAATGGCCGATGAACGACCACGGCATCCGGCTCGACCAGGTCGATGCGCGGGTGCGGGACGCGGTCGCCGCGCTCATGCGCGCCTGCCTCAGCGACGACGGGTACGTCAAGACCGAACGGGTGCGCTCGGCGAATCTCTTCCTCGGCGAGCTGTACGACCTGCGCACCATCATGAACGACTGGAGCTATCACTTCCTGCTGTTCGGCGAGCCCGGCGAGACCGAACCGTGGGGCTGGAACCTGTACGGGCACCACCTGGCCGTCAACTGCTTCGTGCGCGGAGGGCAGATCGTCCTCTCCCCCACGTTCCTGGGCGCCGAGCCGACCACCATCGACCGCGGCGACGGCGAGGAGTTCGAACTGTTCCGGCGCGAAGCGCTGACCGGCATCGAACTCATGCTCTCGTTGCCGCGGGACCAGCGGGAGCGGGCGCAGACGTACCGGAGGATGCGGGATCCGGCGATGCCCGCCGACCGCTGGCATTTCGCCGACGAACGCCAGCTCGCCGGCGCCTACCGCGACAACCGCATCATCCCGTACGAGGGGGTCAACGCCCGCACGCTGACCGGCGCCCAGCAGGAACGACTGCGCGAGGTGGTGGCCAGCTTCCTCGACCTGCTGCCCCGGCGTTCCTTCCAGGCCCGCATCCGCCAGGTCGAGGCCGCCATGGACGACACCTGGTTCGGCTGGATCGGGCCCACCGACGGCGTCTCACCGTTCTATTACCGGGTGCAGAGCCCGGTCATTCTGGTCGAGTTCGACAACCACACCGGCGTCTGGCTGACCAACTCCGAGCCGGCCCGCTTCCACGTGCACACCATCGTGCGCACCCCCAACGGCAACGACTACGGCAAGGACCTGCTGCGCCAGCATTACGCCGCGGCCGGCCATCCACACTAGATCGGGGATGACCCGCATGAATCTCGGCTCCGCCACCGTCCGCTGGCCCGATCCGCGGACCGCAGCGCAGGTGCACGCCGTGGAACGACGCCGCCAGCGGGCACTGATCGACGTCGATCTGAATGTCCTCGACGAGCTCTTCGACGACACGTTGGTGCACATCCACGCCCCCGGCCTGATCCACGGCAAGCGACAACTGCTGGAACACACCGCGACGCGCCGTGCCTACCTCGACATCACCCGTGGCGACCTGGTCATCCGACTGATCGGCGAGGTGGCCGTGGTCACCGGGCCGATCACCAACCGGCTACGCACCGCGGACGGCGGCGAGCGGACCCTCGCCGGGGTGGCCACTCAAGTGCTGCGGCATGCCGAGCCCGGCGGCTGGCGGTTCGTCAGCTTCCAGATGACCCCGTACGGCGAGCAGGCGTGGCCCGCCCTGCCGTCGGAGGGAGGGCAGCCGTGAAACTCGCCCGTTTCCACACCCGCGAGGACGGCCGCAGCCGACTGGGCCGCGTCGACGACGGCCGGGTGACCGACCTGTCCGGCGTGCCCGGCGTCGGCACCTCGATGCGTGCGCTGCTGCCCCGGCTCCCCAGGATGCGCGCGGTGATCGAAGCGTCCGGCGGGCCGCGCCACGACCTGCCGGACGTGATCCTCGACGCCCCGATCGACGACCCGCAGAAATACCTGGCGATCGGCATGAACTACAAGGCGCACGCCGAGGAGGCCCGGGCCGCCGGCATTGCGGTGCCGGTCAACCAGTTGTGGTTCAACAAACAGGTGTCGTGCATCGTCGGCCCGCACGCCGACATCGTCAAACCGGTGGTGTCCGACCAGCTCGACTACGAGATCGAGCTGGGCGTGGTCATCGGCGCCCGCTGCCGCGACGTCGCCCCGCCGGACGCCCGGTCGGTCATCGCCGGATACCTGGTCACCAACGACGTGTCGGTGCGTGACTGGCTGGTCCAGCGATCGCCGACGTTCACCCTCGGCAAGTCGTTCGACACGCACGGACCGATGGGCCCCTGGCTGACCACCGCGGACGAGGTCAGCGATCCGCACGGCCTGCGGATGCGGCTCACGGTGAACGGCGAGGAACGGCAGAACTGGACCACCGACGACATGATCCACCGCATCGAGGACCAGATCGCGGAGCTCACCACGGTCATGACGCTGATGCCGGGCGATGTCATCGCCACCGGCACCCCGGCGGGCATCGGCGCACCCACCAGGAACTGGCTCCGGCCCGGTGACGTGGTGCGCGCCGAGATCGACGGCCTGGGCGCGATCGAGAATCGGGTGGTGGCCGCGGCATGAGCAGTCGGCGCAGTGTCCATGTCGCAGGGTTCAGCCATGTCAACCCGGTGCCGGCGGCCAGCCGCATCGGGCCGTTCGTCTTCTCCGGCGCGATCACCGGCCGGGACCCGCACACCGGCGAGATGCCCGCCGACGTGGAAACCCAGTGCGCGAACATGTTCCGGCACGTCCGGGACATCGTCGAGGCGGCCGGCGGCGGCACGGCAGACATCGCGAAGATGACGGTCTGGCTGCGCGACCGCGGCGACCGGGCGGCGCTCAACCGGGAGTGGGAGGCGATGTTCCCGGACCCGGACGACCGCCCGGCTCGGCACGCCCTCGCGGCTGACTTCGACGGCCGCACGCTCGTGCAGTGCGACTTCGTCGCGGTGCTCGGTGACGCCGGATGATCGGCTTCGTGGCCGCGCCCGGCGGCGCGCGATGATCGGCTTCGTGGCCGCGCCAGGCGGCAACCGATGATCGATGAGGGCGAGCTGCTCACACGGGTGCCGTCCCGGCTGCTCATCGACGGCGCCTGGACCGACGCCGCGACCGGCGGCACCGTGCCCGTCACCGACCCGGCGACCGGGCGGGAGCTGGCCCGCATCGCGGACGCCTCGCCCGGCGACGGCCTTGCCGCCCTGGACGCGGCGGTGGCCGCACAGGACTCGTGGGCGGCCGAGGCGCCCCGGCGGCGCGCCGAGATCCTGCATCAGGCGTGGCGGCTGCTGATGGCGCGGGACGACGAGTTCGCCCTGCTCATGACGCTGGAGATGGGCAAGCCGCTGGCCGAGTCCGGTGCCGAGGTCCGCTATGGTGGCGAGTTCCTCCGCTGGTTCGCCGAGGAGGCGACGCGGGTGGCCGGCCGGCACCAGCGCAACCCGGCCGGCACCGGCACGATCGTGGTCTCCCGGCGACCGGTCGGCCCCTGTTACCTCATCACCCCGTGGAACTTCCCGCTCGCCATGGCGACCCGCAAGGTGGCGCCCGCGCTCGCCGCCGGATGCGCGGTGGTGATCAAGCCCGCCGAACTCACACCCCTCACCACGTTGCACTTCGCCGCCCTGCTCCAGGAGGCGGGACTGCCGGCGGGGGTGCTCAACGTCATCACCACCTCGGCCGCCGCGGCGGTGAGCGCGCCGATCCTCGCCGACCCGCGACTGCGCAAGCTCTCGTTCACCGGGTCGACACCGGTCGGGCGGCGGCTGCTGCGCCAGGCCGCGGACACGGTGCTGACATGCTCCATGGAACTCGGTGGCAACGCGCCGTTCCTGGTGTTCGCCGACGCGGATCTGGACCGGGCGGTCGAGGGGGCGGTCGCGGCGAAGTTCCGCAACGGCGGCCAGGCGTGCACCGCCGCGAACCGCTTCCTGGTACACGAATCCGTGGCCGAGACGTTCACCGAACGTCTCGCCACGCGGGTGCGGGCGATGCGCGTCGGCCGCGGCACCGACGACGGCGTGACGATCGGGCCGCTCATCGACGCGACGGCGGTGCGCAAAGTGGACGGTCTGGTCGCCGACGCCGTGCGCCGGGGCGCCACCACCAGGTGCGGCGGCGCGCCGCTCGCCGGGCCGGGCACGTTCTACGCCCCCACCGTGCTGACTGGAGTGCCCGACGGCGCCGCGATCCTGACCGAAGAGATCTTCGGGCCGGTGCTGGCCGTCACCACGTTCGCCGACGAGGACGAAGCCGTCGCGCGCGCGAATGCGACCGAGTACGGCCTGGCGGCGTACGTCTACACCACCGACCTCGCCCGCGGACAACGCATGATCGACCGCATCGAGTCCGGAATGATGGGCTTGAACGCCGGGGTGATCTCGGACCCGGCGGCGCCGTTCGGCGGCATCAAGCAGTCCGGCCTGGGCCGCGAGGGCGGCGCCGAGGGCATCGGCGAATACCTGGAGACCAAGTACACGCTGATCGTGTGAAGCGCGGTGGCGGCGCGGCACCGGATCCTGTCGACCACGACAACGCTGAACAAGCCGGGTCGCGCGCACGGCGTTCAGCCGAACAGGCGCCGGTACACCGGGCGGCCGTAGATGCGGCGTTCCACCACCTGCTGGCCGCGACCAGGTGCGTCCACCATCCGGCCCCGGCCCACCGCGATCCCGACGTGCCCGCGGTAGACCACCAGGTCGGCCGCGCGGGGCCGGCTCACCCGCCGTCCGCGGCGTGCCTGGGCGGATGACGAGTGCGGCAGCCGCACCCCGACGCGGCGGAACGCCGCCAGGGTCAGGCCGGAGCAGTCGTAGCGTGCCGGGCCCATCTGCCCGTACGCGTACCACTTGCCGCGCTGCGCCCGCGCGTACGCGACGACCCGGGCGCGGGCCCGCGCGTGCCGGGCCGCTATCGCGGCGCGCGAGTACCGGGTGACCTGGTAGTGGCTTCGGGCCGCCAGCAGTTCGCTCGTCGGCATCGGTGCGAGCTGCTGGGGCTGGGCGAGCTGCCGGGGCTGGGCGTGCGCGGGCGCCGGGGCGAGGAGGATGAGCAGCGCCGTCGCGGCCGCGGTCAGGCTTGCAGTCAGTGTGGTCTCCGGGATCCGGCCCGGAGCACTCACGCGATCACCCACGCCAGCCGCCGGGCTGGTGCCACCGAACGTGGCGGGTTCCGGGCGCTGTCGAGTTGGGATTCGAGCGCGGCAGCCGGTCCGGCGGCGCCGCGTGAGCTTCACAGACACGCTAACGGATCACGGCGGCACGCCGTTTGCATTCGCGAAATTCGCCGGACACATCGGCAGGTCAGCGACCATGATCCGGGCCGATCGACGGCCCCGCACCGCGCCCAGACAGCGTTGACCTTCGATGGATTGAGTGCGATTCTGTGGGTCGCCAGGAAACGAGGTGGTGCCACCATGTCGCCCTCGTCGGACCGGCCCGGGTCGGTCAGTCGCCGCGGATTTCTTGAGGGCGGCGCGGCCGCTCTGCTGAGTGGGCTGGCCCTGCCCGCGGCGTCGGTGGCCGCACCGGCGGCGAGCACGGCCGCCGCCGCGGCGGCCGGGGCCTCCCCCGCGGCGGACCTGCCGTCCGGGCTGCCGGAGTGGAACGGCACGATGCGGCTGTTCGCGGTCAACGCGGAAGAGCCGCACGCCACGCTGATGCCCTACGCCGGGCTGGCCGGCGCGCTGGCCGGCGACCGCACGCGTTCGCCGTACCGCCTGGACCTGGACGGCCCGTGGCGGTTCCGGCACGTGAGCCGTCCGGACCAGCGCGACCCCGACTTCTATCGCGACGATGTGGACGACCGCTCGTGGGACACCATCCCGGTGCCGTCGAACTGGCAACTGCACGGGTACGACTTCCCCATCTACACCAACATCACGTACCCGTGGTGGGGCGCCAACGGCGAGAACGAGAACGCGCAACCGCCGTTCGCGCCGACCCGGTTCAACCCGGTGGGCCACTACCGCCGCACCTTCCGGCTGCCCGCGGGCTGGTCCGGTCGCCGGACCTTCCTGCATTTCGAGGGCGTCAAGTCGGCGTTCTACGTGTGGGTCAACGCCCGTCTCGTCGGCTATCGCGAGGACTCCTACGACGCCAGCGAATTCGACGTCACCGGCTACCTGAAGCCGGGGATCAACCGGGTCGCCGTGGAGGTGTACCGCTTCTGCGACGGCGACTGGCTGGAGGACCAGGACATGATCCGGTTGTCCGGCATCTTCCGGTCGGTCTACCTGTTCTCCACGCCGACCGTGCACCTGCGGGACTTCCGGCTCGACACCCCGCTGCGTGACGACTACACCCATGCCGACCTGGCAGTCACCGCCGCCGTACGCGCGTACGGCGAGCCGGCCCACGGCACGTACACGGTGGAGACTCAGCTCTACGACGACGCCCACCACCCGGTGTGGCGCGAACCGTTGCGCCAACGGATCGACGTCGGCTCGGCGCCCGCGGGCCAGGACGTCACCACCGAGGCCGCCAAGGCGGTGCGTGCGCCGCGGCTGTGGTCGGCGGAACAACCGAACCTCTACACCGCCGTCCTGGTGCTGCGCGACCCGTCCGGCCACGCGATCGAGACCCTGTCCGCGCGGGTGGGCTTCCGCGAGTTCGCGATCGTCGACGGCCTCATGCGGATCAACGGTCAGCCGGTGAAACTGCACGGCACGAACCGGCACGAGATCCATCCGGCGCGCGGCGCCGCGCTCACCCGCGACGACATGGTCGCCGACATCCGGCTCATGAAGCGGATGAACATCAACGCGCACCGCACCTCGCACTACCCCAACAACCCGTCCTGGTACGAACTCGCCGACGCCTACGGCCTGTATGTGCTGGACGAGACCAACCTGGAGACGCACGGCATCCGGGACCGCTACCCGGACTCGAATCCGGAGTGGACCGATGCCGTGGTCGACCGCGCCCGGCGGATGGTGCACCGGGACAAGAACCACCCGTGCGTGGTCATCTGGTCGCTGGGCAACGAGGCCGGGGGCGGCAGCAACTTCGTCGCCATGCACGACTGGATCCGCGGGTACGACACCACGCGGGTGATCCACTACGAGGGCGACAACCGGCCCGAGGTGAGCGACATCCGCTCCCGCATGTACGAACGTCCGTCAACCGTGGAGCAACGCGCGCACGACACGACGGACACCCGGCCCTACATCATGATCGAATACGCGCACTCGATGGGGAACTCCACCGGGAACCTCAAGGAGTATTGGGACATCGTCCGCGCGTACCCGATCCTGCAGGGCGGGTTCATCTGGGACTTCGTCGACCAGGCGCTACGCTGGCCCACCCCGCCGCGCAAACTGCTGACCGAGACCGGCCCGGAGGCGCTCACCGCCGAGCTCACTCCGGCGGCGGAATTCGACCGCGGCACCGGGTTGACCGGCGGTGCGGTGTTCGAGGCGGACGACGCTCTGGACCTCACCGGTTCGCTGACCTTGGAGGCGTGGGTCACGCCGAGTTCGGTCGGCGGGCATCAGCCCATCGTCGCCCGTGGCGACCACCAGTACTCGCTGAAGCAGACCGACGCGAATCTCGAATTCTTCATCTACTCGGGTGGCTGGATCTCGGTCACCGCGGCCCTGCCGGACGACTGGACCGCCCGGGAGCACCACGTTGCGGGCGTCTTCGACGACGCGGCGAACACGCTCACGCTCTATCTCGACGGCCAGGCGACGAGCCGGACCACGGACCGCGCGCCGGACAGCACGACCGCGCAGATCGCGCTCGGCACCGACGCGGAGAACCCGGACCGCGTCTTCAGCGGAACAATCCGCGCGGGCCGGGTGTACGCCCGCGCGCTCAGCGCGGCCGATCTCGGCTCCGACGGCCGCGACGCCGACGACCCCGCGGTCCGGCTGTGGTTCGACACCGCGACGGCCCGGTACGCGCAGCAGCAGCCGGACGAGCGCAGCTTCCTCGCCTACGGCGGCGACTGGGGCGACAACCCCAATGACGGCAACTTCTGCGCCAACGGCATCCTCACCGCCGACCGCCGGCTCGGCGGTAAGGCCGTCGAGGTCAAGCACGTCTACCAGTACGTCACCGCGGCGGGCGGCCCGGACCCCGGTTCCGTCACGATCACCAACGAGCATCTGTTCACCAACGTCAACACGTACGACGGCCGGTGGGAGCTGGTCTCGGACGGCGCGGTCGTGCAGCGCGGACGGTTGACCCGGCGGCAGATGGACGTCCCGCCACGATCCAGCCGGACGATCGCCGTGCCACTGCGCCGGCCCAGCCGGACGGCTCCCGGCCAGGAGTTCTTCCTGCGGCTGTCGTTCACCACCCGGACGCGCACGCCGTGGGCCGCTCCGGGATTCGAGGTCGCCCGCGAGCAACTGCCGGTGGATCTGGGCAGCCCGAGCGTCACCGCGGCACCGGCTCGCGGCGCGCCACCCGTGACCGTGCACGAGACCGCGGAGGCGATCACCGTCACCGGCCGCGACTTCACCGTGGTCGTCTCGCCGACGACGGGGCTGCTCACCTCGTACGTCGTCCGGGGCACCCGGCTGGTGACCTCCGGGCCGGCGCCGAATTTCTGGCGCGCGCCCACCGACAACGATCGCGGCAACGGGCAGCCGAGCCGCAACGGCACCTGGCGCTACGCCGGCGCCGACCGCACGGTCACCGGCATCACCGTCGACGCGGGCTCGGCGACGGCGGCGGTGATCAGGGTCGACGGCACCCTCCCGACGACGGTGCCCTCCTCCTACTCCACCACGTACACGATCTTCGGCAACGCCGAGATCAAGGTGGACACCACGATGCATCCGGGCTCGCCCACGCTGCCGTACATTCCGGAGGTGGGCACCCTGCTGTTTCTGCCGAGGGAGCTGGACGCGATCGAGTTCTACGGCCGTGGACCCGAGGAGAACTACTGGGATCGCCACACCGGTTCCGACGTCGGACGGTACACCTCGACGGTGGCTCGACAATGGACGGAATACATCCGGCCGCAGGAGAACGGCAACCGGACCGACGTCCGCTGGATCGCCCTGACCGACCGGCACGGCACCGGGCTGCTCGCCACCGGGGAACCGCTGATCGAGGTCAACGCCTCCCACTTCACCCCGGAGGACCTCTCGGTCGGCGCGCGGCACAGCTACCAGCTCACCCCGCGCGCGGACGTCGTGCTGCGGCTGAATCACCGGCAGATGGGTGTCGGGGGCGACGATAGCTGGGGCGCGCAGACCCACGACGAGTACAAGCTGTTCGCCGACCGGGACTACCAGTACACCTACCGTCTGCGCCCGCTCACCCGGCGGGACGATCCCGCCGCCCTGGCCCGCCGGCGCACCGCGCTGGGCTGACCGAACCGCCGGACTTGGCGACGCTCCCTTCCCGGACTAGAGTCTGCATATACCCCCAGGGGTATTAGACGCGTATCCCGTCACCGACTCCGCGAAGGGAAGCCCGTTCGTCATGAGCGACTCGACACCCCGCCCCCATCCGACCCGGCTCGACGTCACCGCGCTGCGCGGCTGGCTCGCCGGCGACGACGGCCCCCGTCTGCTGGACGTTCGCGAGCCCGCCGAGTTCGAAGCGATGCACATCCCCGGCGCCTACAACGTGCCGTTGCGAATGATGCGCGAGCACCGCACCGAGCTGCGCACCCACCTCGATCAGGTGGTGCTGGTCTGCCGGTCCGGGATGCGCGCCACGCAGGCGGAGCAGTTGCTGACCGGCATCGGCATGTCCAACGTGCACGTGCTCGACGGCGGCGTGCTGGCCTGGGAGCAGGCCGGCGGACCGGTCAAGCGTGGCCGCAACCGCTGGGACATCGAGCGCCAGGTCCGGCTGGTCGCCGGCGCGCTGGTGCTGCTCGCCGTCCTGGCCGCGCTGGTCGTTCCCGGGGCGCAATGGTTCGCCGCGGCGATCGGCGCCGGCCTGGTCACGGCGGCACTGACCAATAGCTGCCTGATGGGCGCGATGCTGTCCCGGCTGCCGTTCAACCGGGGCGCCACCTGCGACATCGACCGCGTCGTGAGCGAGCTGGCCGGCGCCCGGAGCTGAGTGCCGTGGCCCGCCGTGATCTGCCGCCGATGACCGGGGTGCTCGTGGTCGCCGCGCATCCGGACGACGAGTCGTTCGGTCTGGGTGCGGTCATCGGGGCACTCGGCGAGCGTGGCATCCCGGTCACCGTGCTCTGTTTCACTCACGGCGAGGCGTCCACCCTGCACGGCGTGCGCGGCGACCTCGGCGCGATCCGTTCCCGGGAACTGACCGCCGCCGGCGCCGCGCTCGGCGTGCGCGGCCTCGACCTGCGGGCGTACCCCGACGGCAAGCTCTCCGAGGCGCCCCTGGCCGAGCTCACCGCGCACGTGCGGCGTCTCGTCGACGCGGTGCACCCCAGTCACCTGCTGGCCTTCGATCCCAACGGCGTCACCGGGCATCCGGACCATCGACGCGCCAGCGAGGCCGCCCTGGCCGCGGCGGACGCCGTCGGCCTGCCGCTCCTGGCGTGGGCGATCCCGCAGCGCGTGGCCGCGCGGCTCAACGCCGAGTTCGGAACGGCGTTCGCCGGCCGCTCCGACCGCGACCTGCCCATCGTGCTCGCGGTGTCACGACACCTCCAGCGGCGCGCGATCGCCTGTCATCGCAGCCAGTCGACCGAGAATCCGGTCCTGCGCAGGCGCCTGCGGCTGCTCGGCGGACAGGAGTATCTGATGCTCATCGCACCGCCCGGGCGGTGAGACTGCGTCACCCGGCCGGTGCGATCGCGACGTCCGGGGTTCACCCGGACGACGGAGAACCCTCCTCGGCGTGCTGCTCCGCGATCTGCCGGCGGACCTGATCCATGTCCAGCCCTCGCACCGCGCCGATGAGTTCCTCCAACGCCGCCGGGGGCAATGCGCCCGGCTGCGAGAAGACCAGGATCCCCTCGCGGAACGCCATCAGCGTCGGAATGGAGGAGATGCGCGCGGCAGCCGCGAGGCCCTGCTCGGCCTCGGTGTCGACCTTGGCGAACACGACATCGGCGTGACGGTCGCTGGCCTGCTCGAAGACCGGGGCGAACCGGAGACACGGGCCGCACCAGGAAGCCCACCAGTCGACCAGCACGATGCCGTCCTGGGTGACGCCCGCAAAGGCGTCCAGTGTCAGATTCACCGTGGCCATGACGATCTTTCCCCTCTCGTCGCCTCCAAGCCCACTATACCCCCGGGGGTATATGATCCGAGCGCCGTCCAGTGTGAACACCACCACCGGCCGCCATTGACGGCGAGGGGTGCCCACGCGCTATGGTCGGATCACATACCCCCAGGGGTATCAATTCATCAGGCCCGGACAGAGGAGTTTCCGCCGTGTTCCGCATCCTGCCCATCGACACACCCACGCTGGGCGACCGCAGCTATCTCGCCCACGACGGCAGGTACGCCTTCGTCGTGGATCCGCAGCGTGACATCGACCGCGTGCTCGACCTCGCCGCCGCGGAGAACGTGACCATCACGCATGTCTTCGAGACGCACATCCACAACGACTACGTCACCGGCGGGTACGCGCTCGCCCGCGCCACCGGGTCGGCGTACCACGTCAACGCCGACGACCCGGTGAGCTTCGACCGCGTCCCGGTGGGCGACGGTGACGTCATCCCCGTCGCCGACGCCATGCAGGTCCGGGCGATCGCCACTCCCGGCCACACGTTCACCCATCTGTCGTACGTCCTGGAGGTCGAGGACGCGCCGGTGGCCGTGTTCTCCGGGGGTTCGCTGCTGTACGGATCGGTGGGCCGGCCCGACCTGCTCGGTCCCGCACACACCGATGACCTGGTGCACCGGCAATACCACTCGGCGCACCGGCTCGCCGGTCGCCTGCCGGACAGCGTCGAGCTCTATCCGACGCACGGTTTCGGAAGCTTCTGCTCGGCGACGCAGTCGGAGGCCACGGCCGCCACGATCGGCTCGGAGAAACGAGCCAACCCGGTGCTGACCCGCGCCGAGCAACAGTTCGTCACGGAGTTGCTCGCGGGTCTGGACGCCTGGCCCGCGTACTACGCGCACATGGCCCCGGCCAACAGCGCCGGCCCGGAGAGCCCCGACCTGAGCGAGCCCGAACGGGCCGATGCCGGACAGCTACGCAAGCGACTCGCCGACGGCGAGTGGGTCGTCGACCTGCGCAACCGGGTCGCGTTCGCGGCCGGGCACGTCGCCGGCACGCTCAACTTCGGCCTCGACGGCAGCTTCGCCACCTACCTGGGTTGGCTCATCCCCTGGGGCACCCCGCTCACGCTGCTCGCCGAGACACCGGAGCAGGTGGCGCAGGCACAGCGCGAACTGGTCCGCATCGGCATCGACCGGCCGGCCGCGAACGCCACCGGCGACCCCGTGGACTGGGCCGGAGAAGGCGACCTGGAGACCTTCCCGCGAGCCACCTTCGCCGACCTCGCACAGGTCCGCCATCACCGGCCGGTGGTCGTCCTCGACGTGCGCCGCGACGGCGAAGCGGCGCAGGCGCACCTCGACGAGGCCGTGCGCATCCCGCTGCACGACCTGCTCCGGCGTGTCGACGACGTCCCGGACGGCGAGGTCTGGGTGCACTGCGCCAGCGGATACCGCGCCTCCATCGCGGCTTCGCTGCTCGCCGCCGCGGGCCGGCGTGCGGTGGTGGTCCTCGACGACGACTTCACCACCGCAGCCTCCACCGGTCTGCCGGTACGATCGCCGGCCGGCCCGGAGAGCACAACGACCGGCACCTGACCGGACGGCACGGCTACGCTGCTCGAAACGGGTCCGGAGCCAAAGGACGATGACCATGCAGTGGTGGTGGCAAGCCCTGATCGGCGTTGCCACCGCGCTGCTGCTGGCGTGGCTCGCGCTGCTGATCGCCCTGCTGATGGCCAAGCCGGGCACGGCCCAGCTCCGGGACGCCGTCCGGTTGCTGCCCGACCTGCTGCGGCTTCTGCGCCGCCTCGGCGCCGATCCCCGGTTGCCCCGCGGTGTCCGGATCCGTCTCGCGCTGCTGCTGGCCTACCTCGCCGTGCCGTTCGATCTGATCCCCGACTTCATCCCGGTCCTCGGGTACGCCGACGACGCGATAATCGTGGCGGCCGTGCTGCGCTCCACGATCCGCCGGGCCGGCCTGGACGCCGTGCGCGAACACTGGCCCGGAACCGATGACGGCTTCGCGGCGCTCGTCCGGCTGACCGGACTCCCCCGCTGACACGCGGAGTCACCCACCGCCACGCGGAGTCACCCACCGGCACGCGGACTCACCTGCGCGGGAGCGGCCCCGGCCGACGGGGCACGGGGCCGACTGCCGCAGCCGGCCAGCCAAGGATTCGTGGCTCCCTGGCCCCCGTTCGACCGGCGTCGCATGCGATGATCAATTCCGCGTGCGCGTCGAGTCTGCGGGGGCGGGCGGGCCGGCGTGGTCGACTCTGGACGAATTTGGACGCGGGACGGCGCACAAATCGGAGCAATCCGGGAGGCGAAGCACTAGCCTCAGGGTCTCCCGATGTCGAGCGTCGTCCATGGAGTGAGCAATGCCCTCGCCGCACGAGCCGGTCTCGCCGACCGCCTTCGCCAGGCTGCCCGACCCGGCCCAGGCCGTTTCTCCCGACGAGCTCGTCGAGCGATTGCGGCTGTTGAAGGTGTGGGCCGGCGACCCCTCCTACGAGACGATCAAGGACCGGATCAACGCGACCTGGGCGACGGCCGGCCGGCCGGCGAGTGAGCTGGCACGCCGGTCCACCGTGGCGAACTGCTTCCAGCCGGGCCGGCGGCGCTTCAACACCGACCTGGTTGTCGCGGTGGTCCAGGCACTGCACCCGGACCTGGGATATGTGGCCCAATGGCGCCAGGCGCTGCGCGTGGTCGGCGGAGAGACCGAGGCCACGGCCCAGGTCCGGGTGCACGACACGCTGCCTGCGGACCTGGCCACGTTCACCGGGCGCGGGACCGAGCTGGACCGGCTCCGCCGCGCGCTGCGGGAGGCCGACGCGGTGATGATCTCCGCGATCGAGGGGATGGCCGGGGTCGGCAAGACCCGGCTCGCCGTCCACGCCGGGCATCTGTTGGTCCGGGACAACGCGGTGGATCGGGTGCTGTTCGTCAACCTGCGCGGCTTTCACCCCGATCCGGCCCAGCCGCCGGCCGACCCCTCCGCCGTTCTGGACGGCTTCCTCCGGCTGCTCGGCGTGCCCGGCCACCGGATCCCGCACGGCCGGCAGGCCCTGACTACCGCCTACCGGGACCGGCTCGCCGGCACCCGGACGCTGGTGGTGCTGGACAACGCGGCCACCACGGAACAGGTCCGCCCCCTGCTGCCGGACGTCGCGGGTTGCCTCACCCTGATCACCAGCAGGCGAAGCCTCGCCGGCCTGCCAACGGCGACCCCGCTCACCGTGGACGCCTTCACCCCCGAGGAGGCCCTGACATATCTCGCCGACGCGCTGCCCGGCGACGCCGACCCGGACGCCGCGGCGCGCATCGCCCGGTGCTGCGGCTACCTACCGCTGGCACTGAGCCTGATCGTGGGGCACATCCGCGGAACCACCGGCTGGCGGCTCACCGACCACGCCGACCGGATCGAGGAACGCCTGCGCGAGCGACGCCTGGACACCGGTGTCGAGCTGGCCCTCGATCTGTCCTATCGCAACCTCCCCGGTGAACAGCAGCGGTTGTTGCGCTTGACCGCGCTGCACCCCGCGCAGGAATTCGACGCCTACGCAGCGGCCGCGCTCACCGATGCCGATCTGCCCTCCGCCCGGACATGGCTTGACCAGCTTCGCCGCGACCATCTGCTGCAGACCACGGGCCCCGACCGGTACGCCTTTCACGACCTCGTCCGCGCCTACGCCACCACACGCGCCCACGACGAGGACCCGCCGCCCCAGCGGCGCGCCGCGCTGACCCGGCTGTTCGACCATTATCTCGGCACGGCCGCGGCGGCCATGAACACGCTGCATCCCACGGAAGCCCATCGCCGGCCGCCGGTGTCCCCCGCGGCGACGCCCACCCCGGACCTGACCGCGTCCGATGCCGCCTCTCGCTGGCTGGACACCGAACGGCACACCCTGGTCATCGTCGCTCAGCACACCGCAGCGCACGGATGGCCCGGCCACACCAGCCGGCTGGCGCACACCCTCTACCGCTACCTCCAGGGCGGCTACAACACCGAAGCGCTGGCGATGCATGGCGTCGCCCTGCAAGCCGCCCGCGACACCGACAATCCGACCGCGCAGGCCCATGCCCTGGCCGGGCTCGCCGTCGCCCACCTGCTGATGGGTCAGGTCGAGGCGGGTGTCGCATGCTTTCAGCAGTCCCTGGACCTGTTCCGGCAGGTGGACGATCCGATCGGCCAGGCTTTCGCGTTGCGCAACCTGGGTGGAGCGGCGGACCGGTCGGGTCACCTCAAGCACGCCGTCGACTGCTGGCAGCAGGCCCTGACGCTGTACCGGCAGGCCGGCGACCGGGCCGGCGAAGCCACCACGCTGTCGGTCCTCGGCGACGCCATGGAGCGGACCGGGCGCTTCGCCGAAGCCATCGACCACTGCCGGCAGGCACTGGCGCTGGCCCGGGAGATCGGCAACCCGTACGGCGAAGCCTCCGCTCTGAACAGCCTCGGCATGGCCGAGACGCGATCCGGTCGCCACGAACCGGCCGGCGTCCACCTGAAACAGGCTCTCGCCCTGTTCCGGGAGTTCGGATCCCGGTACGGCGAGGCCATGGTGCTGGACACCCTCGGTCTGCTGCACACGCGCCTCGGCCGGGCCGATGAGGCGGTGGAGTATCACCGGCAGGCGCTGGCCGTCATGCATGAGATCGGCGGACAGGACGGCGAGACGCACGTGCTCAACGGTCTGGGCGCGGCCGTTCTCGCCGCGGGGCGACCGGCCGAGGCGCAGGCCCACCACACCCGTGCCTACCGCATCGCCACCGCCATCGGCATCCGCAGCCAGCAGGCGTCCGCACTGACCGGCCTCGGCGACACCCACCGCGCCCTCGGCGACCGCGCTCAGGCACTCGATCATTACCAGCAGGCGCTGGACATCTACACCAGCCTGGGGGTGCCGGAAGCCGACCAGATCCGCGAGCGCCTCGCCGAGCTCGGCGCCGCCGACGCGTCCCGGGCCGGGCCGCCCCGGCTGGGCTAGCCTCAGAGCCGGGTCGCCGCCCGGACCAGCCCGGCCAGGGCCGGCGACCGGCTGTGCGGCGGCCACGCGATCACCGTCGTCACCCTCGGCGCGTCCGGCACCGGGACGATGGCGACGTCGTCGCGCAGACGGGTGCGGGCCGATTCCGGCACGATCGCCAAGGTCCGGCCCAGCACGATCAGTTGCAGCAACTGGGTGTGGTCGTGCACTTCCGGGCCGGGCCCGGCCGGATAGGTGCCGTCGCGGTGCGGCCAGCGAGGCATCGGCAGGCCGGGCACCGCCGTGACGTCGGCCATGCGCAGGTGCGCCCGGCGGCCGAGCGGATGTCCGGCCGGGAGGATCGCCACCTGCCCCTCGGTGCTCAGTTCCTCGGTGTCGAACCCGGCGGTCGCATCGAACGGCCGGTGCAGCAGCGCCACGTCGGCCCGCCCATCGCGCAGCAGCCGTTCCTGTTCGCCGATCCCGCACAGGTGGATGTCCACCGAGGCGGCCCCCGGCTCGGCCGCGTACGCGTCGAGCAGCTTCGCGAGCAATTCATCGGACGCCCCGGCCTTGGCCACCAGGACCAGGCGGGGTTGTCCAGCCGCGGCGTGCGCGGCGCGGCGCGCACGCCGCGCCGCCGCGTCGACCGCGTCCAGCGCGGCGCGACCCTCGACCAGCAGCACCGACCCGGCCTCGGTCAACGTGACGGTACGGCTGGTGCGCTCCAGCAACGCCACGCCGAGCCGCCGTTCGAGCTGCCGGATCGCCCGCGACAGCGGCGGCCGCGCCATCCCGAGCCGCCGCGCGGCCCGTCCGAAGTGCAGCTCCTCCGCCACGGCGACGAAGTACCGCAGCTCCCGCGTCTCCATGCCACCACGGTACCGACCTTCGGTATTGATACCCGCCGGGTATCGCTGCCTACCCAGACGGTGTTGGTGGGACACCGGCGAGCGGGTCAGGATCGCAGACATGAGCGAACAGACGATCGCGCTGGTCACCGGCGCGAACAAGGGCATCGGATACGAGATCGCGGCGGCGCTCGGCGGCCTCGGCTGGCGCGTCGGCATCGGCGCCCGCGACGACCAGCGCCGGGAGGCGGCGGTGGCGAAGCTGCGCGCCGGCGGCGCGGACGCGTTCGGGGTGCCGCTCGACGTGACCGACGACGCCGGCGTCACCGCCGCCGCGGCGTTGATCGATCAGCAGGCCGGGCGCCTGGACGTTCTGGTCAACAACGCCGGCGTGACCGGAGGCATGCCGCAGGAACCCACCGCGGTGGCCCCGGCGACCGTGCGGGTCGCGGTGGAGACCAACGTCATCGGCGTCATCCGGGTGACCAACGCGATGCTGCCGCTGCTGCGCCGCTCGGCGGCGCCGCGCATCGTCAACATGTCCAGCAGCGTCGGCTCGCTGACGCGGCAGACCGACCCGCACGGCGAGACCGGCCCGATCTCCGCCGCCTACGCGGCCTCGAAGACCTTCCTGAACGCCGTCACCGTCCAGTACGCCAAGGAGCTACACGACACCCCGATTCTGATCAACGCGGCCTGCCCCGGATACACCGCGACCGACCTGAACGGTTTCCGCGGCGTGCGGACCCCCGAACAGGGCGCGGCGATCGCGGTGCGGCTCGCGACGCTGCCCGATGACGGCCCGACCGGCGGCTTCTTCGAGGATGCCGGCGTCGTCCCGTGGTGAACCGGGCCGCCGCCTAACGCACCGCCAGGAGCACCCGGTCCGACAGCACCTGCCAGATGGTGCCCGACTCGCGGAAACCGGCCTCGTCGAGCAGCGCACGATGGGTGTCGAAGCCGGGCTGTGCCTCCGGCCGCTGCTTGCCGGCGTACAGCTCGGCGCGCTCGGCGAACAGCGGCGCGAGTTCGGGCTCCGCGGCCAGCGCCGTCCACCACTGTTCCGAGGTCTCGGCGCCGCGCGCGGCGAACGCGGCATCCGTCCACTGTCCGTCGCGGGCCTGCCCGTCGAGCCGCGCGAACGTCGGATGCCTGGACCCGAAGGTCATGTGGTCGGCGTTCAGGAAGAGACCGCCCGGCCGCAGCAGCCCGCCGAGGTCCCGGTAGAGGCGGGCCAGCGACTCCAGCGGCAGCCAGTGCATCGCGGTGCTGCTGAGCACCACGTCGACCGGTGTCTCGCCCACCGCCTCCCGCCACGTGGGCGAGGCCAGGTCGGCCCGCGCCCATTGCAGCCGGCCGTCCACCGTGCCGAGCGCGCCCCGGCCGACGGCCAGCATCACCGGGTCCATGTCCATCGCGATCACCCGAGCCTGCGGGAAACGGCTCAGCAGGCGTTGACTGAGTGACCCCGGGCCGCAGGCCAGGTCCACGGCCACGAACGAGGCCGGCAGCAACTGCGCCACCACGTCGAACATGGCCGTGAAGCGGGCTTCACGCTCGGGCACGTACCCCTGCTGCTGCGCGTCCCAGCGCCGCAGCCACTGCGTCCAGTCGATCCCCATGAGCCTGTCCCCCGCTCGCGTCGTTCAGTGCGCCGGACCGTGGATGCGGCCCCGTGTCCCGGTCAACGGCCGCCCGGAGCCGCCCCAGCGTTCCTGGATCAGCTCGGCGGCGATGGAGACCGCCGTCTCTTCCGGCGTACGGGCGTGCAGGTCGAGCCCGATGGGCGAATGCAGGCGCGCCAGTTGCTCCTCGGTGACGCCCGCCGCGCGCAGTTTCGCGGCGCGGTCCTCGTGCGTACGGCGGCTGCCCATCGCGCCGACGTACCCGGCCGGCGTGCGCAGGGCGACCTCAAGCAGCGGCACGTCAAACTTCGGGTCGTGGGTGAGCACGCAGATCGCGGTCCGCTCGTCGACGGTGATCTCGTCGAGGTATTGGTGCGGCCAGCGGACCACCACCTCGTCCGCGTCGGGGAAGCGCTTGGCGGTGGCGAACACGCCGCGGGCGTCGCACACCGTGACGAAGTAGCCGAGGAACTTGCCGACCCGGGCGACCGCGGCGGCGAAGTCGATCGCGCCGAACACGATCATCCGCGGCGGCGGTGCGAAGGACTGCACGAAGACCGCGACCTCATCCCTGCGGCGCTGGCCGTGGGCGCCGTAGTGCCGCTGCCCGGTGCGGCCCTGAGCGAGCATCCCGCGCGCGTCGTCGTCGATCGCGTAGTCCAGCCCGGACGAGCCGAGCGAGCCGGAGGTGTGATCACCCCAGATCACCCGGCGCGCGCCCCGGGTCGGACCGTCGCTGGTGACGGTGGCGACGGCGACCGGCTCATGGCGCTTGACCGAGTCGGCGATCTCCGGCAATTCGGGAAATGTCCGCCGGTTCACCGCTTCCACGAAGACGTGCACGATGCCGCCACACGTGAGTCCGACCGCGAACGCATCATCGTCGCTGTAGCCGTACTCCTCGAAAAACGCCTTTCCGGTGTCGATCGCCTGGCGGGCGACCTCGAAGACGGCGCCCTCGACACATCCTCCGGAGACGCTGCCGACCACTTCGCCCCGGGCCGAGACGGCCATCGCCGCGCCCGGCTGCCGCGGCGCGCTGCGAAAGGTGTTGACCACCGTCGCCAACCCGAAGGTCTCACCGCCGTCGTACCAGTCGAGAATCGATTCGAGGACGTCACGCATCGCTGCTTTCCTCATGATGTCGGCACCAGAACGCGGATAGGTCAACAGTACGCGGCCACCGGGCCCGGCGCCGCCGCCGCGCGTACCGGACCGGCCGCGCGTACGCTCCGGGCATGGACGCGGACGGCCCCGGCATGGATGTAGTCGCGGTGGTGCTCGCGGCCGGCGGTGGACGGCGGTTCGGCATGGCCAAGGCGCTCGCGCCCTACCGTGGCCGGCCGCTCGTGCGGCACGCGGCGCAGGTCGCCCACGCCGGGGGATGCGCCCGCACCGTCGTGGTGGTCGGCGCGGAGGCCGCACGGGTGCGTGCCGCCGCGCCCGAGCTGACGTTCGTCGACAACCCGGACTGGGCCACCGGGGTCGCCTCGTCGCTGCGGGCCGGTCTGGCCGCGCTGGCCGGCACGTCGGCCGGCGCGGCACTGATGCTGCTGGTCGACATGCCCGGGGTGACGCCGGAAGCAGTCCGCCGCGTCGCCGCGCACGCCGGCCCCGGCGCGCTCGCGATGGGTGGCTACGGGCCCCGGCGCGGCCATCCGGTGCTGCTCGGCCGCGACCACTGGGCTGCGGTGGCCGCGTCCGCATCCGGTGACCACGGCGCCCGCGACTACCTGCGGCGGCATGCCGGCGAGCTGACCGTGGTCGACGTGGCGGACGTGGCGGACGACTTCGACGTCGACACCCCGGAAGCGCTGGCCCGCCACGCATGACCGGCGCGGCTGGCCGCTGTCGCGCACGGATACGGTGACGTGGTGCTGGCCCAGGAACGACTGATTCGCCGCGTCGGGCAGATGTGCCGTGCCGACCAGCGGCTTGTCGCGGCACTCACCTACGGGTCGTTCGCCCAGGGCGAGGCGGACGCCCACAGCGACATCGAGTTCTGGCTCTTCATCGAATCCCGCTGCGCCGCGACGCTGGACCGGCGCGCGTGGCTGGACGACGTGGGCGCGATACGGTTCGCTGTCGTCAACGAATTCGGCGCCCACGTGGCGTTCTTCCCGGCACTGATCCGCGGCGAATTCCACTTCGCCACCGCCGGCGACATCGCGTCGGTGGGCGCGTGGCCGGCCCGCGGCGCCCCGGCGGAGCGGATGATCATTCTGGATCGCACCGGGGAACTGCGGCGCGCCCTGGAATCCCTGCCCGCACGGCCGAAGCTTCCGGCCGCTCCCGACGAGGTCGAGGAGCTCTGCGGGAGATTCGCCAACTGGCTCGTCCTGGCGCACCATGTAGCCCGCCGCGGCGAACTCCTGCGTGCCGTCGATGCCCTAACCCACGCGCAGCGGCACCTGCTCTGGATGGCGCGGCTGGCCGAGGGCCGTACGCAGCATTGGCTCACGCCGTCGCGAAGCGCGGAGACGGACCTGCCGGGCGATGTCGCCGAAGCCCTTCACGAAACCACAACGGCCGCCGATCCGGAGACCCTGACCAGGGCCATCGGCGCTGCTTGGCGTCACGGACGGCGCCATTGGCAGCAGCTAGCCGCCCGCGGTGGACGTCCGGTCCCGGAAGCGTTTTTCCAGGATCTCGACGCGGCGATCGAGTCCCGCCACCCTGAGCCGTGAAAGATTCACTGCAACCAGGTCACTGCGTCACGGCCGGGCATGTGACCGCCCGACAGGAACGCGTCCAGCGCTTTCGCAAGCCGCTGCAGCCCGGAGGCCGTACGGGGAAAGCGTCGTCCGGATACGAGGACGATGCCGGCGTGGCTGAGTCCGTGCTGCGCCATCCGAGCGAAATCGCCGGCATTTTCAGTGACGACACAACGGTTGTTGCGCGTTGCCCAAGCCAGCACGTCGCTGTCCGATTTCGAGGCCAGGCCCACCTCGACATCAAGGACGGCCACCACATCATGACCGGAATCGCGCAGAAGCCGGGCGAGTCTGGGAGGGTACATCTCGTCCAGCAGAATGCCCGTCAGGTCATCGGCTTCTGCAGAAGCTTCTGTTGCGCTGCCCATAGCTGCTCCTCCCGCTCCGCGACTTCCTCGTTGAGGGCGATGCGCTCCTCAACCTCGCCGGGGTAAGCCGCGTAGTACCGCAGCGCAGCGCTGACCTGAGCGGCACTCAGACCCGTGACGTCGCCAAGCTCGCCGAGCAGTGCGGTCTGGCTGGCTTGCGGGCTTTCCTCACGGATGGCGTTCAACGCCGTGATGACCTCCCAGACGTCTGGTCCGCCGGACAACGCCGCCCTCCGGCCCGTGGGTCCGGAACGGAAGATGACACCTGGATGCTCATGGGACCGCAAGGCCTCGTCGACAAACATGTTGGCGACCGATGACGATGACGATCCAGGGTGTTCCCGGACGTAACGGTCGAGCCGGGACAGCACTCCTTCGTCAAACCGGACCGAACGTGGAGCAGTCATGAGCACACTTTACTACGCAGTAGTCGCGGCGACGCCGCAAATCAACGTCCCGGTCGTAGACAACGGCGTGGCCGCGGGCGTCGACGACCCGATGCACCCGGCGTCGCCAGGCCCCGGCGGACCCGGCATGATCTGCGGATGACTTCTGCTCCGGCGTCCGCGGTGCGCGCGCTGCTCGGCGCCGGCCGGCTCACCCATGTGCCGGGCGTCTGGGACCCGGCCAGTGCCCGGCTCGCGGTGCAGGCCGGGCATCAGGCCGTGTTGCTGTCCGGCGCCGCCGTCGCGGCCACCATGCTCGGCCGGCCCGACCTCGGTGTCGCCCCGGCCACCCAGATCGCCGACCGCGCCGCCACCCTCGGCCCGGCCCTGGACGGGGTACCGCTGCTGGCCGATGCCGACATCGGCTACGAGGGGCCGAGCAGCGCGGTGTGGACCGCCCTGGCCTATCAGCGGGCCGGCATCGGCGCGCTGGTGCTCGGCGACCGGCAGGGCGCGCCGACACCCGGCGACCGGCGGGGCGTGGCCGGGGCGCCTCTCGTGGAACCCCGCCCGGCCGCCGAGCGGATCTCCGCGCTCACCGGCCAGGCGCCGGACATCGCCGTCATCGCGCGCACCGACGCCTATCCGGCGGACGGGCTGGCCGAGACGGTGCTGCGCTGCCGCGCGTACGCGGCGGCGGGCGCCGACGCGATCCTGCCCGCCGGGGTCGACGATCCCGAGCATCTGGGCAGGCTGCAGGCGGCGCTGCCGGGCGTGCCTCTGGTGCTGCTCCGCTCGGAGAGCGCCGGACCCGCGCGACGCTGGGCCGACGAGGAGCTGGCCGCGCTCGGCGTGCGGCTCGTGCTGCATCCGCTCACCGCCGTGCTTGCCGCGATGCGGGCGGCCTCGCTGGCCTACCACTGCATCGCCGAGACCGGCGACACCGACCGGGTGGACCGGATGCCATGGGCCGCCTTCACCGCGCTGCTGCCGGCTGAGGGCGCGCATCCACCGGCGCCGATGCCGGTGGCCACGGTCGGCCCGGCACGGTCGCCGGGGCGTCCCGGTCCGGGCGGCGCGCACCTGCCGGGGCCGCCGGACGGCCCGCCGCGCCCGCAGGCGACAGGCACCGGGATGCCGGCCGGAGTCGAGCGCCTGGACACCTAGGTCGTGCCGGCCCGGTCGTGGCATTGCGGAGTCCGGCTCAGGGTGCGGTGTCGTCCAGGCGGGCCCGCACCTGATGCCGGTCCGGGTGCCGCAGGTCGCCGAGGATGACCAGGGCCTGCCGCCACGTCTCGCGGGCGCCCGCCGGGTCGCCCGCCGTCCGCTGCGCGTCGCCCAGCCGGGTCAGCGTGTCCGCTTCGTGGTAGCGGTTGCCGAGCTGCCGGAACAGGGCCAGCGCCCGGCGGTAGTCGCCGACGGCCGCCGCGTCGTCGCCGAGGCCGCGGTGCGCGAAACCGATGGCGCCCCACGCTCCGGCCTCGCCCGGGCGGTCGTCCAGCTCCCGGAACAGCTCCAGCGCTTCCCGGCCGGCCGCCAGTGCCGGCCGATGGTCGCCGATTCGCGCGGTGAACCAGCCGATCGCGGTGAGCGCCCGCGCCTCACCGCCGCGGTCGCCCGCCTTGCGATAGAGGTCGAGCGCCTGCTGGGCATGGTCGAGGGCGTGGTCGAGCCGGTCACGCCGTTGGAAGAGGTGACTCAGGTGGTGATGGGCGTGTGCCTGCCCGGCCAGGTCGCCGAGTGTCCCGTACTGGTCCAGGCCGTGTGTTAGCTCGCGCTCGGCGTCGTCGAACCGGCCCAGCCGGGTCCAGGTGCGGCCCAGTTGCCGGCGGGCGCGTGCCTGCATCGCGGGGTCGCCCAGCCGGACCGCCGCGGCCAGGCCGGCGCCGGTGACCGCGGCGAGATCGGCCCACTGCCGGTGGCTGCCCAGGTAGGTCTGCAGTGTCCCGGCGAGCTGCCAGGCCAGGCGGTCGAGCCCGGCCGCCGAGGCCCGCTCGACGGCGGCCAGCAGGGTGGCGCGCTCGGCGGCGAACCAGTCGTCGGCCTCGCTGACGTCGGTGAAGAAGCCCGGCGTGGTACCCGGGCGAGGGGGATCCAAGGGCATCGGATCGCGGCGCGGCGACAGCCGGCGACCGGCCGCATGCGCGGTGTGCAGGTAGTGATCGAGGACGCGCAGGAGCGCCTCATGGTGGTCCGGGTCCATGGTGACCGCGAGTTCGGAGGCGTACGCGCGGAGCAGGTCGTGGCAGGCGAAGCGCCCGGCGGGGTGTTCGCGCAGCAGCGAGGCCGCGGCCAGTTCGGCCAGCAGGGCGGACGCCTGGGGCAGCGGCAGGGCGGCGAGGCTGGCCGCTGCGGGGGCCGTGATGTCGGCGCCGGGGTGCAGGCCGAGGAGCCGGAACATGCGCCGTCCGGGCGCCGACAGGGCCAGATAGGAGTTGGCCAGCACGGCCCGTAGATCGGTGTGCGGATCGTTGCCGGCCAGCACATCCAGCAGGTTGCGTGCCCGCCCCAGTTCGTCCGCGAGATCGGACAGCGGCGATTGCGGACGCGCGGCGGCGCGGGCCGCCGCGACGGCCAGGGCGAGCGGCAGCCCCGCACAGCTTTCGATGATCTCGGAGGCGGCCCGCCATTCGCCGATCAGCCGCTCCGGCCCCAGCCTGCCGCCGAGCATCTGCGCCCCGTCGTCGGTGCTGAGCACGTCCAGGCCGAGCGTGTCCGCACCCTCGGCGGCGACCAGGCCGGTCAGCGCCTCCCTGCTGGTCACCACCACGACGCAGCCGGACGGGCCGGGCAGCAGCGGTCGCACCTGACTTTCGTCGCGGGCGTTGTCGAGCAGAATCACCATCCGGCGGCGGGCGAGTTCGGCGCGATACAGCGCCGCGCTGGCGTCCGGATCGGCCGGGATCCGGTGAGCCGGCACGTTCAGCGCGAGGAGGAGCCGGCGGATCGCGTCGTCCGGCTCCACCCTCGGCACGACCGGGTCGAAGCCGCGCAGGTTGACGTAGAGTTGACCGTCCGGGAAGCGGTCGGCGACCTGGTGCGCCCAGTGCACCGCGAGGGCCGTCTTGCCGATGCCCGCGGTGCCGCGGACGATCATCACCGCGGTGGTGCCGGCCCGGCCGTCGAGCATCGTGTCCATCCTGGTGAGTTGGGCTCGGCGGCCGACGAAGCCCCGCACGGCGAGCGGAAGCTGCGCCGGTACGCCGTCGACCCCGCCCGGCCGCGCCGCGGCGACGGATCCGGTGGAGGCGGTCTCACGCACCACGATGCGGTGGGCCCGCAACAGGTCGTCGCCGGGGCTCACACCGAGTTCGTCGGCCAGCCGCGCGCGAATACGCATGTAGCGGTCGATCGCCTCGGCCGTGCGACCGACCGCATGCAGGGCCCGGACGTGGGCGGCGGCGATCGACTCGACGAGCGGGTAGTCCTCGGTGAGCTCGGTCAGCACGGACAGCACCGAGGCGGCGTTGCCCAGTTCCAGCTCGGCCCACGCCCAGTCGGCGAAGACGCCCAGACGCTCGTGCTGCCAAGCCGAGCGCACCCGGCTGGTCCATTCGCCGGTCAGGCCGGCCAGCGGCTCACCCCGCCACAATCCGACCGCCTCGCGCAGCAACCGGGCCCGGGCCGCCGCGTCGGTCGTGAGCCGGCGCGCTCGTTCCGCCAGCCGGCGCAGCCGGTGCAGGTCGACCTGCTCGGGGTCGGCCCGCAACTCGTACCCACCGCCGCGGTGGGTCAGCGTCTCGTGGTGCTCGGTCGCCTGGCCGGCGAAGCGTAACGCGTGACGGATTCGCGACACGTGCGCACGCATCGCGGTCCGCGCGCCGTCCGGCGGGTGCGCACCCCACACCCGGTCGACCAGGGTCGCCCACGGGACCGGGCGGTTGACGTCGACCAGCAGCGCCGCCAGCACATGACTCTGGCGTGGTTGCAGCAGGTCGATCGGTTGCCGGCCGGCCCGGATCTCCACCGGGCCGAGAAGCACGAATTCGATCATGTTGGACGCCCCCCAATAAAGCGCCCCCAGAACGCTTCGCAACGTCGTGCCACAACGTTTTCACAACGTTGCGCACTATCACAATCGTCAATGCTTCGACGATTCATCCGTCGATGATGCGGGGCGATGGCCATGGCGAGCGTTATGTCCAATTTGGACCGACAAGGGCGGGCGCGCCGCTGGGTGGCCGGTGTCGCCGTCCTGGCGCTGGTCGCCGGCGGCATGCCGGCGAGTTCCAGCCCGATGTCCGCGGCGTCCGGCGGTGCGGGGGCCGACTCGGTGTCCGACGCGCCCCGGGCAACGCCGGCCAGCGCACCACCGGCCGGCTGCGTCGGGACGCCGTCGCCGCGGCAGAACGTGGTACCCCGCGACCCCGCCGCGGCGCCGTACCAGCGCGCGTTGGCCCCGGATGAGTCAGCCGTCGCAAGCTATGACGGCGCGCGCCTGATCGCCGCACCGGACGCCGTCGACGAACCCGTGACCATCGGGATCACCCCGCTGGCCGCGGGCGGGCTGCCCGAAATGGGCGACGAGCTGACCAACGTGACCGCCGGCCCGCGCAAGGGCTGGCGGTTCTCCCCGCACCCGTTCCAGTTCGCCGAGCCGGTGGAGATCCGGCTGGCGTACGACCCGAAGGCCGTCGCGCCGACCTTCAACCCGCAGGACGTCTACACGTTCTTCTACGACGAGCAGGCCGGTTGCTGGAAGGCGCTGGACCGGGTGTCGGTGGATGAGAAGACGCACGAGATCGTCTCGCGCACCGACCACTTCACCGTCATGGCCAACGCGGTGCTCAGCCTGCCGGAGAGCCCGGACATCGCATCGTTCAACCCGACCCAGATCAAGGGACTGCAGGTTGCCAGCCCGGACGACGGCATGGACCAGATCAACCCACCGGTGGCGGCCAGCGGCGGCCAGGCGGTCGTGACCTACCCGATCGAGGTGCCGCAGGGCCGTGCCGGGCTGCAACCCACGCTGGCGATCTCCTACGACTCCACCGGCGCCGACAGTTGGCTCGGGCAGGGATGGGATCTGCCGGTGCCGTCGATCTCCGTGGACACCCGGTGGGGCGTGCCCCGCTATGACGCCACCCGGGAGACCGAGACGTATCAGCTTGGCAGCGAGCAACTCGCTCCGGTGGCGCACCGCAGCACGCCCGTCGCCCGGGTCGCGGAACGGGTCTTCCACCAACGCATGGAAGGCGCTTTCACGAGGATCGTCCGGCACGGGACCAACCCGTCGACGTACTCCTGGGAGACCACCGACAAGAGCGGCCAGCACTCGTTCTACGGCGGCACCCCGGAGTCGACGCTGCGCGACGACGCCGGCCGCGTCTTCCAGTGGGCGCTGCGCGAGGTCCGCGACACCCACGGCAACATCATGCGCTTCCACACGGTGATCCAGGACGACACCGGGGTCACCGACGGCACGGTGCCCGGCCGCAACCTGTACCTCCAGAAGATCACCTACACCGGGAGCGCCGCTGCGGCCGACGGCCCGTACGCGGTGACCTTCATCCGCGACCGGGAGCTGGCGGAGCCGCGCCGCGGCGATGTGGGCATCGACGCCCGCGGCGGTTTCAAGCGGGTCACCGCGGACCTGCTGCGACGCATCGAGATCACGATGAACGACCTGCCGGTGCGCGCCTACGAGATGAACTACACCACCGGCGCATTCGACAAGACGCTGCTGGAGTCGATCACCGAGTTCGGCGAGGACAACCGTCCGTTCAACACCCACACGTTCGCCTACTACGACGACATCCGCGATTCCTCGGGGGCCTATCAGGCGTTCTCCCCCACCGGTTGGACCTCGCCGGACGACAACCTGCGCAACGCGGCCGTCGCCGCGGTCAACTCGGCCGGCGGCCAGGCCGGCGCGATCAACGCGAACACCAGCACCAGCGCCGGCGGGCACCTGTACGTCGGGGTCGGCCCGGTCGCGGCCAAGACGAATTCGGTCGGGGTGAAGACCGGCTTCAACGCCACCCGGGACACCGGCCTGCTGGCGCTGACCGACGTGGACGGGGACAACCTGCCGGACAAGGTGTTCACCTCCGGCGGCGGCGTGGTCTACCGCAAGAACCTGGCCAAGCCGGGCGGCCAGGCCCGGTTCGCGGACCAGGTGACCCCGCTGCACAACCTGCCCGGCATCATGAGCCAGCGCAGCAGTTCCTCCACCGTCGGCGTCGAGGCGTACCCGGGCGGGGTCGCCGCGCAGCTCGACCACGTGGACACCTTCACCACCAACGAACGCTACCTGTCCGACGTCAACGGCGACGGCATCACCGACCTGGTGGACGGCGGCAGCGTGCTGTTCGGCCGCATCGGGCCGGACGGCGCCCCGGTCTACGGCCTGTCCGCGCAGACGCCGGTGCCGATCGGCTCGGCCCCGGTCGACACCGACGGCCTGCTCGGCGACCTGAGCGCCGACCGGGCCCGGGAAATCGAGTCGCATCCGCTGATCGACACCCTGCGCCGCTGGGTGGCGCCCTACGACGGCACGGTCGCGGTCAGCGGCGCGGTGCGGCTGGTGGCGGACGACAGCCCGGACCGGGCCGCCTACGCCAAGGCGGACGGCGTGCGGGTCGCCGTCCAGCAGGAGGACGCCGAACTGTGGTCGGAGCTGATCGGGCCGGCCGACTACGCCGACCACACACCGACCGGTGTGGACGCGGTCACCGTGCACCGCGGCGACCGGCTCTACTTCCGCGTCCAGTCCCGCTTCGACGGCGCGTACGACCAGGTGGCCTGGGATCCGCAGGTGCGGTACACCGGCGTGCCCGCCACCACCGACGTGAACGGCCTCGACCCGTACGCCTACCGCGCCTCGGCGGACTTCACGCTCGGCGGCCGGACCGGCACGGTGACCGTCCCGGTGACCGGCACCGTCCACCTCTCCGGTGATCTGACGAAGAAGGCGGCCACCACCGACGACGTCACCGCCGTGATCACCCGTGACGGCACCACCGTGTTCACCCGCACGCTGGCCGCCGCGGACACCGGCGACCTGCCCGTCGACCTCGATCTGCCGGTGCAACAGGGGCAGAAGCTGGCCTGGCGGATCAAGGTCGACTCGCCGATCGATCTGAGCCAGGTCGACTGGACACCGCAGGCCGCATACGCCGATCCGGCAGCGGTGATCACCGCGCCGTACGACGTGGACATGTACCCGGCCGACGATCTGACCGGGCCGCAGCAGTCCTACACCGCACCGGCCGACGGCGACCTGACCGTCGCACCGTCGCTCGACTTCGACGACAGCAACCCCACCGCCCGGGTGGTGTTCACGGTCAAGAGCCGCGACCGGCTGCTGGCCAAGACGGCCATGCCTGTCGACCAGCCGCTGACCGTGCCGGTCACCGCCGGCGACGAACTGTTCTTCGACTTCAGCACCCTCGACCCCGGCCTGGCCGCGCACGTCACCGGGCATTCGGTGCAGGTCGGTTTCGATCCCGCGGAGCTCACCCCCGCTCCGGACGCGTTGCACAGCGCCGCCGCCGAGGGCGCCTTCCCGGAGCCGTACCGGGGCTGGGGCGCGATCGGATACAACGGCAACGGCGACCGGGCCGGCCAGCCGGTCAAGCAGACCGATCTGGTGATCGACGAGTCGTACAAGGACCAGCTCCCCGACCACGTCGACCCGCAGGCGCAGAAGGACGACTTCGCGGCCGATCCGAAGGTCACGCCGCCGAACGCCGTGCCGTACATGCCGGACCCCGCCGACGACCGCTGGGGCAGCGACAACAACACCTGGGTGGGGCGCACCACGGTCAGCAGCTCCCGGCTCGGCACCACTGCCATCGTGGTGCCCACCGCATCCGACTTCGCCACGGTGACCGCCGTGCCGCGGATGTCCCGGTCCACCCAGATCTCGCTCACCGGCGGGGTCAGCCTGCCGGTCGGGTCGCTGGGCGGCAGCATCGCCACCGGTGACAGCACGGCCGACACGGACTACCTCGACCTCAACGGCGACGGTTTCCCGGACGTCATCGGCGCCTCCGGCGTGCAGTACACCGTGCCGACCGGCGAACTCGGCACCGACCGTGCGGCACTGCCCGGCAGGACCGTGCGCCGCACCGGCACGGTGGCCGGCAACGCCAACGCCGGCAGCGCGGCCCGCACCATCACCACCGGCCACGGCGATGCCGCCCCGCCGGCTGACATCACCGCCAACACCGCCGTCTCGGGCAACGACATGCCCCCGCTCGGGGTGGGCGGCAATCTGGGCAGCGGCACCTCGGACACCGCGTTCGACCTGCTGGACATCAACGGCGACGCGCTGCCCGACCGGGTGTACGCGGACGGCCGCGCCGCGCTCAACCTGGGCTACCGGTTCGCCGCGCCGGAACCGTGGCCGGGCGGCAAGCTCAACGACGGCCAGACCACCAACGCCGGGGCCAACATCGGCTTCAACACCGACTTCTACGGCTTCGCCGGCGGCGCCTCGTTCAGCGTGGGACACAGCTCCACCAAGGCCAGCCTGGTCGACGTCAACGGCGACGGCCTGGCCGACCGGGTGTTCGAGGGCAACCCGGTCCGGGTCGCCATCAACACCGGCAGCGGGTTCGCCGCACCGCAGCCGTTCCTGGGCGGCGCGGCGGGCGTCAACGACGATGCCAACGCCGAACTCGGCGGCGGGGCGTACGTCGAGTTCAGCGCCTGCTTCCTGATCTTCTTCGGCGGCTGCATCATCACCAACCCGGGCGCCAACTTCTCCACCGGGATCGGTCGCACCGAGCAGGCCCTGCGCGACATCAACGGTGACGGCTTCGCCGACCAGCTCCGCTCGACGAGCGACGACCACCTGTCGGTGGCCGAGAACCAGACCGGCCGGACCAACCTGCTCAAGGCCGTGAGCCGTCCCCTCGGCGCACGGATCGACCTGGACTACACGCGCGACGGCAACACGTACGACCAGCCGCAGTCGCGCTTCGTGCTCTCGAAGGCCGCACTGTCCGACGGGCACAGCGGAGACGGCGTCGACGCGCAGGTCACCACCTTCCGCTACGGCGGCGGCGTCTACGACCGGCTGGAACGCGAATTCCGCGGTTACCACAGCGTGGTCAGCGAGCAGCGCGATCAGGCCGGCCAGGTCTACCGCAGCACCACCACCGAGTACGACACCACCAGCCACTACACGCGCGGTCTGGTCACCCGCACCAGGATCGCCGACGGCGACGGCAAGGCGTTCACCGAGTCGGTCAACAGCTACCAGCTCATCGACGTGAACACCTCCGCCGTGGCGGACCCGGCGAGCACCACCGCGGTGATCTTCCCGCAGTTGGTGCGCACCGACCAGCGCTACTTCGAGGGTCAGGACACTCCCGGCAAGACGACGTCGGTGCAGATGAGCTACGACGACGTCGGCAATCTGATCCGCTCCTACGACTCGGCGGACACCGGCACCGCCGACGACGTCGAGACGAAGATCCGTTACACCGCGGAGGACACCGCCTGCCGCACCAGCGGCGTCGTCGGCAAGGCCAAGGCGATGGACGTCCGCGGCGGAGGCACCCTGCTGCGACACAGCGAGTCGACGATCGACTGCGCCACCGGCGACGTGAAGCAGCAGCGCGAGTCGCTTGCCAACGGCACCGTGGCGACCACCGACGTGACGTACTTCGCCAACGGCAACGTGCAGTCGGTCACCGAGCCGCCGAACGCCGGACGCCAGCGCTACAAGGTGACCTACGAGTACGACCCGGCACTGGCCACCCACGTCACCGCGGTCACCGACAGCTTCGGCCTGCGGTCCACCACCAGTTACAACCTCAAGTACGGGCTGCCGGAGACCATCACCGACACCAACGGGCAGCAGACCCGCACCCTGTACGACCAGCAGGGCCGCGTCGACACCGTCACCGGGCCGTACGAGATGGCGGCCAACCACCCGACCGTCGACATCGAGTACCACCCCGAGGCGGTCGTCCCGTACGCGATCACCCGCAACGTCGACCGCAACGCCGACGGCAGCTTCCGCACCAACTCCATCGACACCATCACGTTCACCGACGGACTGGGCCGGGTGATTCAGTCCAAGAAGGACGCCACCCTGGACGGCGTCGAGGCGATGACCGTCTCCGGCCATGTCGAGTACGACTTCGCCGGACGCGTGGTCGCGAGCTCGTACCCGGTGACCGAGGCCAAGGGTCCGCTCAGTACCCGGTTCACCACCAAGATCGACCCGGTGACACCGACCCGGACCAGCTACGACGTGCTGGACCGGGCCACCCGCACGGTGCTTCCGGACGGCGCCGCGACCTCGGCCGCGTACGGCTTCGGGCTTGACCGCGACGGGATCACCCAGTTCACCACCGCGGTCACCGACGCCAACGGCGCGACCACGCGCACCTACACCGACGTCGACTTCCGCTCGACGGCTGTCAAACAGCCCAACGACGCGTGGACCAGCTACGCCTACGACCCGCTGGGGCAGATCACCACGGTCGTCGACGACCACCGCAACATCACCCGGGCGACGTACGACAATCTCGGCCGTCGCACCTCGGTGGCCACGCCGGACACCGGCACCACGCAGAGCGAGTATGACCTGGCCGGCAACCTCACCAAGCGGGTCACCGCCAACCTGGCGGCGAAGCGTAAGGCCATCAAGTACGACTACGACTTCGACCGCCTGACCGCGGTCAGCTACCCGACGACCCCGGACGCCAACGTCACGTACACCTACGGCGCGCCGGGCGCGGCGGGTAACGCGGCGGGCCGCATCACGTCGGTGCGTGACGCGGCGGGCACGGTGACGCGCGCGTACGGCCCGCTGGGCGAGACGACCGCCGAGACACGGACTGTGGCGAACGGCATCGCCAAGGCCACATCGTTCACCACCCGGTACCAGTACGACACCTGGAACCGGATGCAGACCATGACCTACCCCGACGGGGAGGTCCTGACCTACCACTACGACAACGGCGGACAGGTCGACGCGGCAAGCGGCGTCAAGGGCAGCACCACCTATCCGTACGTGACCGCGCTGAACTACGACAAGTTCGGCCAGCGGATCCAACTGCGCACCGGCAACGGCGTCACCACGAACTACACCTACGACGCCACCGACCGGCGGCTGGCGACGCTGCAGGCGGCGCAGGCCAACGGCACCACGTTCCAGCAGATGACGTACGCCTACGACGACGTCGGCAACGTCACCGGCATCACCGAGGGCGCTGCCGCGGTCGGCGGGCAGGGCGGCCCGAGCAGCCAGTCCTTCGGATACGACACGCTGAACCGGCTGACCTCGTCGGCCGGCGAATACCACCCCGCGTCCGGGCTGAGAGATCAGTACACGCTGGACCTCACTTACGACAGCCTCGGCGATGTCACCGCCAAGAACCAGACCCACGACCTGGTCACGGCGGACGGCACGGCGACACCCGATCGGGACACCAGCTACCAGTACGCGTACGCCTACGGCGGCACGCAGCCGCACGCGCCCACCTCGGTCGGCCCCTTCACGTTCCGCTACGACGCGGACGGCAACTTGGTGACCCGCACCGGGCCGGACAAGGAGAAGCTGCAACTCACCTACGACGACGCCGACCAACTCGTCTGCAGTGACAGCGGCTCGGGCCACCACGTCGCCGACACCACCGAGCTGGTCTCGCTGGACCTGACCGGCGGCTCGTCCTGCGACACGTCGTACGTCTACGGCGAGGACGGCCAGCGGGTCGTGAAGGACGGCGGCTCGAACGACGTCACGGTGTATCCCAGCGAGAGCTACACGCTGCGCAACAAGACCGCCTACAAGCACGTCTTCCTCGGCGACACGCGGCTGGTGTCCCAGCTCGTGCAGACGAACGGCTCGGTGGAGAACAACCAGTTCTACTTCTCGACCGATCATCTGGGTTCCACCGCCTACGGCACCGACGGCGCCGGGAAGGTGGTCGAGCACGACAAGTACCTCCCGTCCGGTGAGGCATGGGCGAACGAGAAGACCACCGCGGCGCCCAGCCCGTACGGCTTCAACGGCAAGGAACTGGACACCGAGACCGGGTTGTACTACTACGGATCCCGCTACTACGACCCGCGCACCACCTTGTGGCAGTCCGCCGACCCGTCCCTGCCGGACTATCTGGACGGCGAACCCGCGGGTGGTGTCGGCAACCCGGGCAACCTGTCGGCCTACACCTACACCGCCGACAACCCCGTCCGATACACCGATCCCGACGGCCGCTGGTTCAACATCGCCATCGGTGCGGCCATCGGCGCCGCCATCAGCGCGGGCGTCGAAGGGTACAGCCAATATCGGGCCGGCGAGTTCAGCGCCCGGCGGCTGATCGGCGCCGCCGCGGGCGGCGCGGTCTCCGGCGCCGTCACCGGCGCGACGCTCGGCACCGGCCTGCTCGCGGAGGCCGCCGTGGCCGCCGGCGGCAGCGCCGCCGAGGGCGTCGTCACCCGGGCGATCGATGGCGATCCGCAGTCGATCGGTGCCATCGCCTCGGACGCCGGCAAGGGACTCCTGGGACTCGGCGGGGCAAAGGTCGGCGCCAAGATCGTCAAGGCGGCGCGCGGCGCGCTCGGCAAGGCCGAGTCGTCGGCTGCGGCGGCGGCCAAGGCGGAGACGACCGCCGCCAAGGCGGAGGCGTCTGCGGCCGAGGATGCGGCGGCCAAGCAGCCGAAGGACTCTCTGTCGCCCTGCAACTCGTTCGCCGGGGACACCCTGGTGCTGCGCGGCGACGGCAGCACGGTGCGAATCTCCGAGTTGCAGCCCGGGGACACCGTCGTGGCCACCGACCCGATCACCGGCAAGACCTCGGTGCGGGAGGTCACGCTCCGGCACGTCAACCGCGACATCGACCTGACCGACGTGACGGTGGCCGACAAGGACGGGCACGCCACGGTCATCCACACCACCCAGCATCACCCCTTCTGGGACGCCTCCCGCCGGGCCTGGGTGGACGCCTACGACCTGCGCGCGGGCGAGCGCCTGCGCACGACGGGCGTACCGGCCGTGACGATCACGACGGTGCGGAACTTCACCGCCCCGCGGACCATGTTCAACCTGACCGTGGACACCGTCCACACGTACTATGTGCTCGCCGGCGCGGTGGCGGTGCTGGTCCACAACGCGGGCGGCGCCGGGCCGTGCAAGGTCGGGCAGCAGGGCGAAGCCAGTGCCGGCATCGTGAAGAACAACGCCAAGATCAAGGTCAATGGCCGGGTCCGGAAGCCGGATGAGCTGACGAGCACGACCATCGGCGAGGTGAAGAACGTCAAATACCAGTACCTCTCCCGGCAGCTCAAGGACTACCTGGCCTACGCGCAGAAGAACAAGCTGAAGATGGTTCTGTACGTCCGCAAAGGCGACGGAACCGCGTTCTCCCCCCAGCTCAAGGCCCTGGAGGATGCCGGCAAGATCATCGTGAAGAGAGTGCTCTGAACCAGCACGGGAGGACCGGCAGCACATGAACCGGAAGCAGATGGTCGAGGCCGCAATCAACGATCCGGACACCCGGGCGGAGATCGCCGCCGACCCGTTGGTCGCCGACCGCACCAGGCTGTACGCGACCGCGGCCTCGCCCCTGCTCACCGAACTCGCCGCGGCGGGCTTCCCCGGCCTGACGGAAGTCGGCCAGTTGCGGGGCCACGGTGACTATCGTTCGGCGGTGCCCGTCCTCGTCCGATGGCTGCCCCGGGTCCGATACCTCCTGCTCGCCGAGGACATCGTCCGCACCCTGTCGGTGCCGTTCGCGAGGAAGGCGGCGTACCCCACGCTGCTGGCGATGTTTCGGGATCCGCCAGAGCTGACCGACCCGATGCGTCCGGAGACATCCGAACCGCCGCAGGATCATCTCCGGACCGTCATCGGCGACGCGCTTGCGACGTTCGCCGGACCGGCCACCGCCGACGATCTCCTCGGGCTCGTCGAGACCGAGGCGTACGGCGACACCCGCGCGTTCGTCGTGCTGGCGCTTCCCAAAACCAAGGATTCGCGCGTGCCCGGCGTCCTGATGGGGCTGCTCGGTCAGCCGTCCGTCGCGGCGTTCGCCGTGCAGGCGCTGGGCAGACTTCGCTGCACGCAGGCCCGCGACGACATCGCGGGCCTGCTCGACAACCCCGACGAGAACGTCCGCGAACAGGCCCGTAAGGCCCTCAAGCGCATCGACCAGGCGGACCGGGCCCGTTGACGTCCGCGGGCCCGGGGACGTCCGCGCATCATCTGGCCGCGGTCCAGCGGTAGCGGTGCTCGGGGCGGCCGGTGGCGCCGTACCGCAGGCGCATCTCGGCCGCCCCGTCCCGCGCCAGCGCGGCCAGATAGCGCTGCGCGGTGGCGCGGGACAGGCCGAGTTCGTCGGCGATCTCGGCCGCGGTGCGCGGCCCGGGTGCGCGTTGCAGGGCCTGCCGGACGAGGTGCACGGTCACCGCCGACTGCCCCTTCGGCGCGGGCGGCCGGTCGTTCTCGTGCAGCAGCCGCCACACCCGGTCGATCTCCTGCTGATCCAGGGCGCGCTCGCCGGCCAGCGCGGCCCGGTATTTCCGGTACGCGGTCAGCCGCTCCCCCAACTGATCCGCGGTGAACGGCTTCACCAGGTAGTTCAGCGCCCCGCGGGCCAGCGCGAGGCGGACCGAGGCGGTGTCCGACGCGGCGGTCAGCATGATGGTGTCCACGGTCAGCCCGGCCAGCAGGTCGAGTCCCGGCTCGTCGGGCAGGTAGCTGTCCAGCAGCACCAGGTCGACCGGCCGCGCGGCGAGCAGCGACCGGCATTCGGCGGCGGTCCGCGCGGTGCCGGCGACGGTGAAACCGTCCACCCGTGCGGTGAAGTCCGTGTGGACCTGCGCGACGCGGAAGTCATCCTCGACGACGAGCACCCTGATCATGTCGCAACCGGAACCAGCGCGTGCGGCAACCGGGCCTCCAGCACCGCGCCGTGCGAGCGGCCCGCCGGGGCGGTCAGGCGGACGTCACCGTCGAGTTGCCGGGCGGCCTGCCGGGCCAGCGCCAGCCCGAGGCCGCGGCCATGCTCGTCGCGGGTGCTCACGCCGGGCGCGAAGATCCGCTCGCCGAGTGACGGGTGCACGCCATCGCCGGAGTCGACCACCGAGATGTGCAGCACGTCGCCGTCGGAGAGCAGGGCCAGGTCGACCCAGGCCGGTCGGCGCGCGCCGGTGCGGGCCGCCTCCACGGCGTTGTCCACCAGGATGCCGAGCACGGTGGTCACCTCCACCGGCGCGGTGACCCGTGTGCCCACCCAGGTGGTGTCGGACAGCGTCAGCCGTACGTCCCGCTCGGCGGCCTCGGCGGTCTTCGCCGCGACGAACGCCTGCAGGTAGGGGTCGTCGACCGCGGCCACCGGACCGGCGGTGGCGACCGCCGGTCCGGCTACCGCGTGCAGGTATTCCAGGGCCTCGCCGTGATGGCCGTTCTGGAGCAGCCCGGACAGCACGTGCAACCGGTTCGCGAACTCGTGGCGGGACGCGCGCAGCGCGCTGCTGAGGGTGCGCACCGACTCCAGCTCGCGGGTCACGGCTTCCAGGTCGGTGCGGTCCCGCAGGGTCAGCACGCCGCCCAGGTCCCGCCCGTCCCGGCGCACCGTGCGGTAGTTGACCACCAGCACCCGGTCACCGGCCAGGACCGTCACGTTGTCGGCGGTGCGGCGCTGCGCGATGGCCGTCAGTCCGGGCGGCAGGCCGGCCTCGGCGAGCACCGTGCCGGGTGCCGGGTCGACGCCGAGCAGCCGCGCCGCCTCGGTGGTGCAGACCGACACCCGGCCGGCCGCGTCCACCGCCAGCACGCCCTCGCCGATGCCACGCAGCACCGCTTCCCGCTCGCGCACCAGCTCGGCCAGTTCGGCCGGTTCCAGGCCCAGCGTCAGCCGCTTGAGCCGGCGGCTGAGCAGCGCCGACCCGGCCACGCCGAGCAGCAGCGCGCAGCCGGCGACCGCTCCGGCCAGGCCGAGCTGCTGCCACACGTACCCGCGGATGTCGGCCACCCGGAAGCCGACACTGACCTCGCCCACGACGGTGCCGTCCGGTGCCCGCAGCGGCGTCTTGCCACGGGCCGAGAGGCCCAGCGTGCCGCGCTCCACGTTGATCGTGTCCCGGCCGGCCAGGACGGCCGACGGGTCGGTGCTGACCGGTTCGTGCAGGCGCCGCGGGTTGGGGTGCGCGAGGCGGATGCCGTGCCGGTCGGTGACCACGACGAACAGCGCACCGCTGGCCGCGCGGGCGGCTTCGGCGCGGGCTTGCAGCGTGCCGTGCGGATCCTCGGCTGCGGCAGCCGACACGATCGCCGGATCGGCGGCCAGGGTGTGGGCGACCGCGAGCGCGCGGCTGCCGTACTGCTCGGTGAGCTCGCGATCGAAGATCCAGCCGATCAGCGCGCAGCCCAGCCCGAAGACCACCACGAGCAGGCCGACCTGCAGGCCCATGACCTGCCAGGCGAACGGGACGGGCCGGCGCGGCATGACCGCACTGTAACGCCCGCACCGCCGCCCGGCGGCGGTGAGCAAAACGCGCAATACGCGGTCAACGCGGCTTAGCGCCGCAACGCGAACAAGGATTCCGGGCGCCTCGTCGTCTTCCTACGGTCGCGGAAACGACATCAGCCGGTAACACGACAGGAGGCACCCGCGGTGAGGGTAATCGCGTTGCGGAACGCGACCAAACGTTTCCCGGGCGCCGGTGGCCGAGCGCACACCGCCGTCCGGGATCTGACGTTCGACGTGGCGGCCGGGGAGTTCGTGGCGGTGGTCGGCCCGACCGGGTGCGGCAAGTCGACGACACTGTCCCTGGTCTCCGGGCTGGAACCGCCGTCCGCCGGAGAGGTCGAGGTGGACGGCAAGCCGGTGCGGGGCATACCCGACGGGGTCGGGTACATGTTCCAGACCGATGCCGTGCTGCCCTGGCGTTCGGTGGTCGACAACGTCGCCGCCGGGCCGCGCTACCGCGGCCTGGCCAAGGCCGACGCGCGGGCGAAGGCGATGGTGTGGGTGGAGCGGGTGGGCCTGGCGAGGTTCGCCGGCTACTACCCGCATCAGTTGTCCGGCGGCATGCGCAAGCGGGTCGCGCTGGCGCAGACCCTGGTCAACGAGCCTCGGATCATGCTGATGGACGAGCCGTTCAGCGCGCTGGACGTGCAGACCCGGCAACTCATGCAGGACGAGTTGCTGCGGTTGTGGCAGGGCACCGGCGCGGCCGTCGTCTTCGTCACGCACGACCTGGAGGAAGCGATCGCGCTCGCCGACCGGGTGGTGGTGATGACCGCCGGTCCGGCCACCGTCAAGGCGATCTTCGACGTGCCGTTGGCGCGGCCGCGTGACGTCGAGGAGATCCGGATGACCTCCGAGTTCATCGCGACCTACCGGGAGATCTGGCACAGCCTGCGCGCCGAGGTGGCGCGGGCGCGGAGGGAGGCCGTCGATGCAGGCTGAGCTGACCGTCGCGCCCGACGTCGCGCGGGAGCCGGCGACGCGGCCGGCGCGACGGCGTACGCGATTGTGGTCCGTCCGATGTGTCCTGATCGTGGTCTGGCTGGGCAGTTGGGAGCTGGCCGCCACCCACTGGATCGACCCGTTCTTCTACTCCAAGCCGTCGGCCATCGCGGGCCGGCTGGCCGACTGGTTCACCACGGGCACCGCGTTCGGTTCGGTCTGGACGCAGTTGCTGGTCACCCTGGAGGAGGCGGTGCTCGGCTTCGCGGCCGGCGCGGTGGCCGGGGTGGTGCTCGGCATCCTGCTCGGCCGGGCCCGGTTCGCCGCCGAGGTGGCCGCGCCGTTCATCAAGGCGGCCAACGCCGTACCCCGGATCGTGCTGGCCTCGCTGTTCATCATCTGGTTCGGCCTCGGGCTGACCTCCAAGGTGGCCACCGCCGTGGTGCTGGTCTTCTTCGCGGTGTTCTTCAACGCCTTCCAGGGCGCCCGGGAGGTCGACCGGAACCTGGTGGACAACGCCCGCATCCTCGGCGCCTCGCGCGCCCAGGTGCTCACCTCGATCGTGGTGCCCAGCGCGACCAGTTGGATCTTCGCGTCCCTGCACGCGGCGTTCGGGTTCGCGCTCATCGGCGCGGTCGTCGGCGAGTACGCCGGCGCCGACAAGGGCCTCGGTCTGCTGATCTCCAATGCCCAGGGCACCTTCGACGCGGCCGGGATCTACGCCGGGATGATCATCATCACGGTCGTCGCGCTGCTCGCCGAGTGGCTGCTCACGCTGCTGGAGAACCGGCTTCTCCGGTGGCGCCCACCCGTACAGGCCGAGACTCAGATTTAAGGAGTACCGATGCGCAAGCTCCTGGCCGTGGCCGGCATCCTCGCGATCGCGCTGACCGGGTGCCGCGGCACCAGCCCCGACGACGCCGGATCCGGCGCCGCGCCCGCCACCGTCAAGATCATGGTGGGCGGCATCGACAAGGTGATATACCTGCCCGCGAAGCTGACCGAACAGCTCGGCGGCTTCCGCGCCGAGGGGCTGGACGTGCAACTGCTGACCGAGCCGTCCGGCGCGACCGCGGAGAACGTGCTGATCGCCGGCGACGTGCAGGGTGTGGTCGGCTTCTACGATCACACCGTCGACCTGCAGTCCAAGGGCAAGTGCATCACCAGCGTGGTGCAGATGGCCGACGTGCCGGGAGAGGTGGAGATCGTCGCCGCCGCGCAGGCCGCGTCGCTGCGCGGCCCGGCCGATTTTCGGGGCCGCAAGCTCGGGGTCACCAGCCCCGGATCCTCCACCGACTTCCTCACCCAATACCTCGCCACCAAGGCCGGGCTGACCGGTGCCGACTACACCACGGTCAAGGCCGGTGCGGGGCAGACCTTCATCGCCGCCCTCGACAACGGCGGGATCGACGCCGGGATGACCACCGATCCGACCGCGGCCAAGCTGGTCAGCACGGGCAAGGGCAAGGTGCTGCTGGACATGCGCACCGAGGCCGGCACCGAGGCGGCGCTCGGCGGGCTGTACCCGGCCAGTTCGCTCTACATGGACTGCGCCTGGGTGCAGGACCATCGGGATCAGGTGCAGAAGCTCGCGAACGCACTGGTGAAGACGCTGCGCTGGATCAAGGGACACAGCGCCGCGGAGATCGCCGCGAAGATGCCCCGGGAGTACGCGGCGGGCGACCCGCAGTTGTACGCCCAGGCGGTGCACGACAGCATCGGGATGTTCAACGGCGACGGCCTGATGAAGCCGGACGGCGCACGCAACGTGCTCGACGTGCTCAGCCAGTTCTCGCCCAACGTCAAGGGCAAGAAGGACCAGATCGATCTCGCCAAGACCTACACCACGGCCTTCGTCGCGAAGGTACCCGCCTGAGGTCAGCCCGTGGCGACGATCCGCCATTGCTGGTTGAGGCTGCCGCTGTCGGCGTACTGCCCGGGGCTAGGCCGCCGGAACCGGCTCCGCCCCGGCGCGGCGCAGGCCCGCCACGATCAGGTAGGCGATCATCCACACCTCGCCGACGGTGGCCAGCAGCGGCGGCACGGTCACCGCCGCGCCGGTGCGCGCGGACAGCAGGGTCACATAACAGGCGAGGACGTAGCCGGCACCCCCGGCCAGCAGCAGCCAGCCGAGCACCCGCGGCAGCCCGCCGCGCAGTGTCAGATAGCCCATCGGCAGCAACCAGAGCCCGAAGAAGAGCATGGCGGCGTTCCAGCCCGCGACGTTCAGGTCGTACATCATCTGCACCCGCTCGGTCGCCGCGGCAGGCACCGCCGCGCCGTCGAGCAGGTGCAGGGCGGTGCCGGAGAACACGGTGGCCGCCAGCACCAGCACCGCATTGATCAGCCCCAGCGCGGCGACCGAGACCGCCGCCAGCACATGCACACGACGGAACAGGGCGAAGAAGGCCAGCGCGGCGGCGACCTGGGCGATCACGATGGTGAGGTCGGCGGCCACGGTGAGCCGGGCCGCGGTGGTGTGCAGGGCCAGGTTGGCAGCGGTGGCCGCCGCGTCGCCGGGCACGTGAATCTGCTGCGCCTGCGCGACGGTCCGGACGACACCGGCGACGCCGAGGCCGAAGTACGCCAGCCCGGTGGCCAGCGCGGTGCGGGGTGCGAGGGTCATCGGTGTCTCCACTCTTCGACGGTGATGGGGCGGGGGCGACATGGCGGGTCAGCCCTCCGGCCGGTATTGGAAGACCTCGTCCAGGCGGCGGCCGAGGATGTGGGCGATCTGGAAGGCCACCTCCAGCGACGGCGAGTACCGCCCCTGCTCGATGGCGATGACGGTCTGGCGGGTGACGCCGATGCGCCGGGCCAGCTCCGCCTGGGTCATCTCCACGTCCGAACGCAAGGCGCGGATGTTGTTCACGACCCGGGTCGGCTTGGGGGTCATCAGAACCCGCGGCGGTAGAGCCGGATCTTGGTGGTCGTCTCCCACACCGCACCGAGCGCGCAGGCCACGAAGAGGGCGTTGCCAATCCAGAACCGATCGGCGTCGATCATCGTGAGGATCAGCCCGATGCCCGCCCCGGTGCCGAAGACCACCGCCGCGCCACGCCCGCTGCGGCGGTCGATCTCCTTGTCGCGGACGTCCGTGACGTCCGCGACCGCGGCGGCGTCCCGCAGTCCGGCGCCGCCGCGGGCGCCGGCGATGATGGCCGCGACGGTCAGCACGATCGTCAGGGCGATGGTGCCGGTGACCGAGGCGACAAGCGTCCAGACCAGCGGCCAGACCCAGGAGATCTCGGCGACCGGCTCGTGCAGCAGGCGGCCGATCATCAAAGCCAGGTAGCCGGCGGTGGTGAGCACAACCGACGTGAGGTACGCCCAGGCGGCGCGCTCGTTGGTGGTCATCGGAACGTGGTCGTCGTCGGTGGACAGGTGAATCTCCCGGTCGGTCATGGCGCCGCTTTCAATGTAAAGAATTTCTGACATCCACGAGAGTAGGCCGCCCCCGGCGCGAGGTCAAGTTTCTTTTACATCCGACGCCCCGGCGGTCAGGCGCACGCCTCCCGGACGGCATCGCTCACCGCACACAGGTGGGGCGAACCCTCCAGGCCGCCCTGCAACCGGTTGGTCAGGTACGCCACCACCAGCCGACGGTCCGGGTCGGCCCAGCCGAGGCAGGTGTTCGAACCGTTGTGGCCGAACGTGCGCGTGCTGCTGCGTCGCCCCATCGGGCGCGGCCGGGCCGGGTCGCCGCCCGCGCCGCCGAGCTGGAATCCCTGCGACCAGCGCACGGGCAGGCCCAGCACCCGGTCGAGCTCGCCGTCGCTGGAGGGGCGGCATGCCATGGCAAGCCCCGGCCGGCTCAGCAGCCGCCCGTCCAGCAACGCCTGGTAGAACCGGGCGAGGTCGCGAGCCGTGCCGGACATGGTCGCCGCCGGGATCACCGCCGTGCGGAACCGGCGGCTGTTGAACACCGCCTGGCGCACGGCGGCGGAGCCGAATCCCGCGCCCCGCAACGGAATGCGGCGCGGCGCGCCCAACGCCGTGTGGCGCAACCCGGCCGGCTCGACGATCTCCTCCCGGAGCACCTCTCGCAACTCGCGACCGGTGACGCGTTGCACGACCTCGCCGAGCAGGAAACCGAAGCTGAGCACGTGGTAGGCGGGCACGCTGCCCGGCGGAAAGTGCGGCGCCGCCGCGGCGAGGGCGCGCGTGGAGCGGCGCCAGTCGGGGGCCAGCAGCGCGTCACGGGCCAGGCTGTGGGCGTACGGGAGACCGGACCGGTGCTGCAGCACCTGCCGGACGGTGATGTGGTGCTTTCCCCGCCGGCCGAAGTCCGGCCAGTGTCGCGCGATCGGGTCGTCGAGCGCCAGCCTCCCCTGCTCCGCCAGACGGTGAACGAGGACGGCCAGGAACGGCTTGCCCGCCGAGAAGAGCAGGAACGGCACGTCCGGAGTAGTCCCGAACGCCTCGTCGCAGACGGTTTCACCATCGCTCAGCACACATAGCTGGGCCGTCGCGCCGCGCTCGGCGATCAGCCGCTCCACCACATCCATGACATCTTCCCTTTTGGACTTTTCCTGGTTTTCCTACGGCCGTCCCTGCCGATAGTGGACACCACAGGCCGGCCAGAACGAGCAACCGTTGGAGGAACGATGCCCAACATCACCATCGAGATGCTCGCGGGCCGCGGCATCGAGCAGCGCCGGAAGTTCGCCGAGGCGGTGACCAGCGCCGCGGTGGACATCCTCAAGGTACGTGCCGAATCCGTCCGCATCCGTTACGACGAGCACGGCAAGGAGGACTACGCCAAGGGCGGCGTCCTCGGCACCGACCTGTAGCCGGCCACGTCCGCGAGGAGAGGAGATTCCCATGGCGGTCAAGGACCGGGTCTCGGTGAGCCGGGTCAGCACGGACCGGGACCCCGCGGCGCTGGAGAAATCCGGCGTCGGATACCTGGCCTGGAAGAACGACGCGCTCGCCGCGCTGTTCCACAACGGCGAACCGATGGTGTTCATCGCCTATCTCGAATTTCGCAACGGCGTCACCCGGGGCAACCACTGGCATCGCCGGCAGACGCAGCGGATGCTTGTCGTGTCCGGCGCGCTGAGCTGCAAGCTCCTCCTTCCGGATGCTCCGGATGACGTGCTGGAGCTGACCCTGACGCAGGGCGAGGTGCTGTACTGCGACGCCGGCGTAGTGCACAGCTATCACGCGGCCCAGTCCGCCACGGCGATCGAATATTCCGCGGAGCCGTACGAGGTGGACGACATGGTTCCCTACGACGTGCAGTGGTGATGAGGCGCGGTGCGGAACGCCCCGGAAGCGTGGTGCACGCTTCCGGGGCGTTCCTTGGGCCGGGCCTCACCACGGTGCCCGGACCGGCCCAACCAGTTGCCCGGTGTCAAGCCGGGCGATCTCGGCCAGGTCCCCGGCGTCCAGTTCGAAGTCGAAGACGTCGAGGTTCTCGGCCATCCGCCGGGGATCGGCCGATTTCGGAATGGGCACCAAGCCGAGTTGGACCTGCCAGCGCAAGGCGATCTGGGCCGCGGTCCGGCCGTGCTTCGCACCGATCGCGGACAGCACGCCGGCGGAGGCCAACAGGCCGCGCCCGCGACCCAACGGACCCCACGCCTGGGTGACGATCCCGAGCCGGTCATGGGCGACACGCTGTTCCTCCCGGGCACACCAGGGGTGAACCTCGATCTGGTTGACGGCGGGCGGCACCGTCGCATGCCGCAGCAGGCGTTCCAGATCGGCGATGCCGTGATTCGCCACGCCGATCGCCCGCACCCGGTTCTCGGCGAGCAGTTCCTCCATCGCTCGCCAGGCCCCCCGGGTCTCGTCCGGGTCCTCGCGAGGCCAGTGCAGCATGTAGAGGTCCACCCGATCCACACCGAGTCGTTGCGCACTGGCGTCGAACGCCCGCCGCACGGCGTCGTACCCGGCCGGGCCGTAACACTTGGTGGCGACGACGAACTCCTCCAGCGGGATACCGCTGCCGCGCACCGCGCGCCCGACCTCCGGCTCGTTGCCGTAGCGGTCCCCCGTGTCGAAGAGCCGGTAGCCCGCGTCTATGGCCGCCGCGAGGACAGCCGTCGCCGCCGCATCGTTCAACTTGAAGGTTCCGAACCCCAGCCGCGGCATGGTGACTCGCGGCGCAATGGTGACCTCCCGCACCGTTGCTCGTTCCATCGCCCTCCCTTTCCGCCGTGGGCGCCGGTGGCCCCATCGTGCCCCGCCCGATATCAGCAAAAGCCAAAGAGACGGCGGCCTTTGGTTTCGCATTAGGGTCTTGCGACACGGGAATCGCGAGAATGGTGACAGCGGACTCGCAAGGTCGCAGAACGCCAGGCTCAAGCTCGCAGAACGCCAGGCTCACAAGCTCGCAGAAGGGCAGAAACGTGGCATCCATCGAAGCGTCGACCGTCCCGCCCCCGCCGCCCAACGCGATCCTGCGCGGCGGCCCCGCCGAGATCTTGGAGGCGACCGAGAAAATTCGTTACGTCAGCGACCCGCAGGCCACCGTCAAGCTGTTCCGCGGCAATTGCTACGAACATTATCTTCCGTCCGGGGAGATGCACATGCACGACGGGCTGGCGTTGCAGGTCTTCGCCTACGCCTATCGCACGTACGTCGCCGAGTGAACTCTGTCAGCCCCGCGCCGGCGCGGCACACCACCGGGCCAGTGCGCTCGCATACTCGTCGCGCAACAGGTCGCGGTACACGTACCGGAGGGAGACGCCCGGATCCACGCCGAGTTCGTCGATCAAGGCGCTGCGCACGACGTGGTAGTGCCGCAGCGCCGCGGCCCGCTGGCCGGAGAGATGCAGCGCCACCATGAGGTGCTCGGCGAGTGACTCGTCCAGGGGCTCCGCGGCGACCGCCTCGGCGAGTTCGGGCAGCACCTCGGTGGGCCGTCCGCACCGCATGAGGATTTCGCTGCGCTGGATCGTCATCCACCGGCGTTCCGCGTCGATGGTCGCCCGCAAGGCGTCCACCCAGGGACTGTGCAGGCCCTCGAACGGGGTGCCGTGGTGCAGGCCGGCCGCCGCCGTCAGCAGGTCCAGCGCCCCGTCTTCCGACGTGGCATGCCGGGCCCCGTCCAGCAGCGAGTGGAACCGATGCAGATCGACGCGGTCCGGATCCACCACGATCCGGTAGCCGCTGCTCTGCCGGACCAGGGTCAGTTCCCGCCCGGACAGGGCCAGGCGCAGTTGCGCGATGTAGGTGTACAGGGCGCTGCGCGCCGTGGGCGGGGGCTCCTGCCCCCAGATGCGATGGATCAGTTCCGACGTGCCCACCGGCCGACCCGGGTCGGCGAGCAGGGCGGAGAGCAGCAGTTGCTGCTTCGGCGAACCAGGATTGACGAACCTGCCGTCCATGCGGACGACCACCGGGCCAAGGAGCCGGACCTCCGTACGAGACATGTGATCCCCCGTTCCCCGCAACATTGCAAAGACGCGCTCTGCCCCTGATTCCTATGATCTCGGCCAACGTATACTCGGCACGCCGCGCATGACATAATCGGTTCGTTAAATATTGATGACACACATTTATTGGCAGCATCGAGCGGGCAGCTCAAGGCGCCCCGGACAGCGATCAAGAATTGCACGCACAGGGAGTGAAAATATCTATTGATATTGCCGGATGCATCGCCGTGGCGCCGCCGACCTGATCATTTTTCGTCGGCTGGTGCGGTCTCCTTCGGTGATTCGGAACGGTCCGTGCCGGCTTTTCCGGCCCATGCCAGCGATGCCGCCACGATCGTCGCGGCGGCGACCACGAGCGCGGCTCCGATCAGGGCCAGGTTGAGCCCGCTGAGGAAGGCGCTCCGGGCGGCCGCGGCCAGCGGCGAGCCGGCCGCGCCGAGCCGGGATGCGACGGAGAGCGCGCCGCCGACCGATCCGAGGGCCGCCTCGCGCACGGCGGCGGGCAGGCCCGCGACGGCCGCGGCGTCCGCCAGCCTGTCCTGATATCGCTCGGCCAGCAAACTGCCGATCACGGCCACCCCCAATGCGGTGCCGACCTGCATGAACGTGCTGTTCGTCGCGGATCCCACGCCGGAGCGCCCGGAGGGCAACGCGTTCATGATGGACGATGTAGCGGTGGGCAGCACCAGCCCCATCCCGGCACCCAGCATGATCAGATAGGGCAGTTCGTCGGTGTAGTCGCTGCTCGCGGAGAGGTGGGCGAACTGCCAGAGACCGGCCGACATCACGAGCAGGCCGCCGACCAGCGAGACGCCGGCGCCCGCCCAGCGGTTGAGCAGGCCCGCGAAGGGCGCCACGACCACGATGCCGGAGGCCGCCGGGAGCAGCGCCAACCCCGCCCGCAGCGGCGAGTACCCCAGGTAGAACTGCAGGTACTGGGTGACGACGAAGAGGCCGCCGCCACCGCCGGCCATCACGAGCGCCAGCGTGCTGATGCCGGAGGAGAATCGCGGCGAGCGGAAGAACCGGAGATCGAGCATCGGCTGCCGCGACCGGGCCTCCACCGCGACGAAGGCCGCCAGAACCACCACACCGGCCCCGCCGATCAGCCAGACGATCGGCGCGGTCCACCCTCGGCCGGGCGCCTCGATGATCGCCCACAACAGCAGGCTCAGGCCGACGATCGACAGCACCACGCCGGGGATGTCGGTCCGCCGCGGATCCGGGTCCCTGGAGTCCGGCACCAGGGGCAGCCCGATCGCGAGGCTGATCAGCACGATCGGGACGTTGACCAGGAACACCGAGCCCCACCAGAAGTGAGCGAGCAGCACCCCGCTGACGATCGGCCCCAGCGCGATGCCCAGCCCGGCGGTGGCCGCCCAGATGCCGAAGGCCATCTGTCGTGCCCGCCGGTCCGGGAACATCGCCGTGGTCAGGGAGAGCGTCGACGGGTTGATGAAGGCGGCGCCCGCACCCATCAGCGCTCGCGCCGCGATCAGCACGCCGACCGACCCGGCATATGCCGCCCACCCCGAGCCGACGAGGAAGACGAGCATCCCCGCCGCATAGGTCCGCTTGCGCCCGACGCGGTCGGCCAGGCCCCCGGCCGTCAGCAGCAAGCCGGCGAACACCAGGACGTAGGCGTCGACGATCCACTGCAGCTCGCTGGACGTGGCGCCCAGGCGACGCACCAGCGTCGGGAGAACGACGTTGAGCACCGTGTTGTCCAGGGTGACCACGAACAGCGCCAGGCACAGAGACCCGAAGGCCACCCAGCGCCGCACGGCTCCCGTCTCTGTCGCCAGCACCACCATCGAGCCCCCCCCCCCCCAGCTCGCGAGCCCCCCAGCTCGCTAACGCAAGTTCTCTTGCGAATACTGTAACGACGCGAGCGCACGCCATCAACGGCCGCACCCGGCTACCGAGGAGTACAGAGGATGAACGGGAAGAGCCGGCGTACCGGCGGGCGCAGCGCCCTGGTCCGGGCCGCGGTCCTGGAGGCAACCGTCGCGGTGCTGCTGGACCGGGGCCTCGACGAGATGTCCGTCGGTGAGGTGGCACGCCGCTCGGGTGTGCACGAGACGTCGATCTACCGCCGGTGGGGCACCCGGGCGAACCTCGCCGTCGATGCCGTGCTGGCCGGCACGAACGCGCAATTCGCCACCCCGGACACCGGCAGCCTGCGCACCGACCTGGTCGCGCTGCTCATCGAGGTGACCGCCTTCGTCACGACGCCACTCGGCAAGCTGCTGGTGGACCTGGCGCTGCGGCAGGGATTGCCGGAGTACGACGTGGCCCGGCAGAAGTTCCGCGCCGAGCGGTTCCTGCCCGCGGCGCAGGTGCTGACGCGCGCCCAGGAACGCGGCGAACTGCGCACCGGCACGGACCACGGACTGTTGATGCAGACCCTGATCGGTCCGCTGTACGTTCGGCTCCTGCTCACCTACGAGGAACTCACCCCGGCCGTCGTCGAGCAGGTCGTGGCGATGGTGCTAGACGGCGTGACACCGCCGCCGTCGGATCAGGCGGCCGGCTGACGCCGCGTGAGCGGTGCCGGCGCATCGGCCAGGGCACACAGCGCCTCCAGGGGGTCCGTTCCGGCGACGTCCGCGCCGCCCGGGTCGAGGTCGAGCAGCCCGAGCAGCAGGTCGGTCAGCACGGCCCGCGGATCGCCGGGCAGCCATCCGGTGACGAGTTCCAGCGCCGCCCGGACCAGCGGCGTCAGCCGCAGTGTCCGGCCGAGACGGTGGCGCAGGTGCCCGACCAGTGCCTCCAGCATCAGGTTGCCGCCGTCGACGCCGAGCCCGCACAGCGAGCCGTCCACCACCGTCACGCCCGCCTCCAGCGCGGACAGGGTGTTGGCCAAGGCGAGCCGTTGACCGTCGTGGGCGTGCAGCCCGAGGGCGGCCGGCGTGACCGAACCGAGCCGCGCGAACAGCGCCGCGACGTCCCGCGGCAGCAGCGCGCCGTAGGAGTCGGCGACGACGTACACCCCCGCCGCGCTCAGCTTCTCGGCGGCCCGCAGCAGATCGTCGATCGGTGTCCGGCGCACGCGCATGACCTTCGGCGTCAGGCGCACCCCGGCGTCCGCCGCGGCCCGCAGGTACGGGAGCAGCTCGGCTGCCTCCCCCGGGCGTACCGGCATGGCCACCGCACCCACACCGTGGCGGGCCAGCGGCGCCAGATCCGCCGGGGTCACGTCCCGGCGCGACGCCATGACGGTGAGAGCGGTCCGTCCGGCCTGCGCGCTCAACGCGTCGAGGTACGGCTCGGGGCAGGAGGCGGCGGGCAAGTACACCCCGTCCGTGCGGTGCCGCGCCGGCCGGTAGTAGCCCACCTCGACGAGGGCCACACCGGCCGCGGCACACGCCTGCACCAGCCGGACCGCCTGCGACGTCGTCCAGCGATGCCCGTGCACCTTGCCGCCGTCGCGCAAGGTCACATCGACCACCGTCACGCCGGTGGCCATGTCCGGGGCGGTGGCCATGTCAGGGCCGCCCGAGAGCACGGTAGGTCCATCCGGCGGCCCGCCAGCGAAGAGGATCGAGCGCGTTCCGGCCGTCCACGATGGCCCGCATGCCCACCACCGGCGACAGCTCCGCCGGGTCGATCTCTTGGAACTCCTTCCATTCGGTCAGGTGCAGCACCAGATCCGCGCCCGCGGCTGCGGCCCGCGCCGAGCCCGCATACCGCAGTCCGGGCGAGTGACGGCGCGCGTTGGCGATGGCCTTCGGGTCGTAGACCGTCACCTGGGCGCCCTCCCCCTGCACCGCCGCGGCGACATAGAGCGCGGGCGAGTCGCGGACATCGTCGGACTCGGGCTTGAAGGACGCCCCGAGAACCGCGACCCGCCGTCCGCCGAGACCGCCGCACTGCTCGGCGGCCAGCCGGACCAGCCGGTGCCGGCGGCGCAGGTTGATGGCGTCGACCTCGCGGAGGAATTCGAGTGTGCGATGCGCGCCCAGCTCCTGAGCCCTGGCGCGGAACGCCCGGATGTCCTTGGGCAGGCAACCACCGCCGAAACCCAGCCCCGGCCGCAGGTAACGATGGCCGATCCGGCCGTCATATCCCAGCGCGCGGGCCAGCTCGACCACGTCCGCGCCGGTGGCTTCGCAGATCTCCGCCATGGCGTTGATGAAGGACACCTTGGTGGCCAGGAACGCGTTTGCCGCCGCCTTGACCAGTTCCGCGGTGGCGAAGTTGGTGCTGATGACGGGCGTACCGGCGGCGATGGGCAGGGAATAGACCGCGTGCAACAGGTCCAGCGCCGCGCGGGATTCGGCGCCGAAGACCAGCCGGTCGGGCTTGAGGGTGTCGTCGACGGCGCGCCCTTCGCGCAGGAACTCCGGGTTCCAGGCCAGATCGGCACCGGGGGCCGAGCGGCGGACGGTGCGCGCCAGCCGGGCCGCGGTGCCCACCGGGACCGTGCACTTGCCCACCACCAGAGCCGGCCCGGTCAGCTCGGCCGCCAGCGCGTGCACGGCCGCCTCGACGAAACTCAGGTCGGCCGAGTCCGAGCCGTCCCGCTGCGGGGTGCCGACGCACAGGAAGTGCACGTCCCCGAACTCCGCCGCGTCCGCGTAGCTGGTCGTGAAGCGCAGCCTGCCTTCCGCCAGGTGGCGCCGCAGCATGCGGGACAGACCCGGCTCGTACAACGGCACCGTGCCCTCCCGCAGTTGCTCGATCTTCGCCTCGTCCACATCCACGCCCAGGACCTCATGGCCGAGCTCGGCCATGCACGCGGCGTGCGTGATGCCGAGGTATCCGACGCCGATCACCACGATCCGCACGGTCACCACACCGCCTTGCCGGTTCCGAGGCAGACCCACAGCTTGTCGAATACCGCCGCCACCGAAGAACTCGCCGCGTGCCGGGCGTTGGCCTCGCCGCACCGGTGACGCAGCTCCGGGTCGGCCAGCCGGCGCACCGCCGCGGCGCCGCGGCGCACCAGGTCGGCCCGGTCGGCGCGGCGGCTCGCGTCCAGCCGGCGCGCGTCGAAGCCGAACGCTTCGACGTTCTCCGGCGCGAGGCTCTCGGTGACGCCGCCCGCCTCGGCGACCGGAACCACCACCGGTTTGCCGTGGAAGGCCGCGGAGGTCACCGACGACGGGCGGGCGTCCACAAAGGTGGCCGACGGCAAGGCGGTCTGCAGGTACGCGTCGCAGCCCTCGTACAGACGATGGATGATGCGCGGCGGGACCTCGGCGATGCACGCCTCGCCCCGCTCGATCAGCCGGCGCAGGCCACCGTCGCCGAGGTCGGCGGCTGCACCGCCGGCACCGGCGAGGACCAGTTGCCAGCCGGGCAGCCCCGCCTCCGCGACGATGTCCGCCGCGAGGTCGAGGTGTTTGTCGGGATGTATGCGCCCGGCCGAGAGCAACCACCGGCGCCCCGGATCGAGCGCACCGGCGCGGACCGCCACGCCCGGGTCGGCGCTGATGTCCCGCTTGTCCCGCGACGGAGCCGGGCCAGGCCCCAGCCACTGCGCCGCGGGCGACTCCACGACGGCGTCCCACCGCGCGCCGAGGCGGTCCACGACCGAGCCCAGCCAGGCCGAGGCCACCCCGACGAAGTCGGCGGCCATCAGGGACTCGCGGTAGAGCGCGCATGCCGTGCGGGCCTGCTCCGCGCCGCCGAAGACCTGGGCGGCGTGGCTCCAGCCGGGATCCAGCCACTGATATCCGTCGCCGCCGCGCAGGAACAGCGCCAGCTTGAACCCGTAGACCGCGCGCAGCGACACCAGCAGCGGGGCGAGTGGGTAGGCGTACGGGAGGAAGACCCAGTCGATGCGGCCGTTGCGCTCGATCGCCCGGCGGATCGACGCCTCCACCGACAGGTATCCGATGTGCAGCGGGGCCTTGGCGGCCTCCACGTCGGTGAACGGGAACTCGGCCACCCCTGCGGGCAACTCGTCGGCGGCGTCGCTCATCAGGCAGCCGGCCGGGTGCAGCGGATAGGCGTAGGACACCGTCATCGCGCGGCTCCGGGCGTAGGTCAGCAACGGCCGCATGAACTGGGCGGTGTGTCCCGCGATGGTGATCGGGACGACGGTTGTGCCGATCACCCTGCTGTAGGCGGACTTTCCAACGACCATCAGGTGCACGATTCCTCCGTGAAGGGCTGGCGGCGCCCGCTAGCGCGGGGCGATGTGACGCCGTTCGTAACGGCTCGCCGCGTCGGTGAAGATGAGGTGCTCGTCCAGCAGTCGGGGATCGATGTGGCCGAGATCGCCGAGGTACCACTCGACCTTGGCGTCGCGTTCGGACTCGCGCCGCGGGACCAGCGTGGCCAGCGCGTCCGGGGTCGCGCCGAGCAGCAGATGGGCCGCCGGCAACTGGATGCGGGTCAGGCCGATGGTCCGCTCGATGTCCGCCCGGAAGCGGTACTCGCCACGGAAGTACTTGGTCTCCCACATGCTGAAGTCCACATGGTGCAGGCCGTACTCGGTCTCCACCTCGATCGCCATGTGGACCAGGGGCGGCCCGGTGCCGTGGACGTGGCGCTCGTGCAGGACGATGCGGTGCCGCACGCCGTACAGCGACAGCGCGGCCGAGGCGACAAGTGTCCGTTCCGGGCACGGGCCGAGGCAGAAGGTCGTCCCCTCGGCGAGTATCTCCAGCACCGACCTGCGCAGATAGCGGGTGCGCAGCCAGGCGGCATCCGCCTCGACCTTGCGGACATGCGTGTGCACCCACTCGATCAGGGACAGCACCGTGTCGCCGACGCTGCCCCACATCGGGGGCAGCACCACACCGGCGGGCTCCAGGCGGCGCCCGGGCCGCAGCCGGCCGGTGACCGGGTCCGGCGCGGTCATGCGAGATCCTCGACCGCTGCGGTGAACTCGTCGAGCACCCGGCGCACCGAGCCGGGCGGCATCGTCGTGTACAGCGGGAGGGTCACCACGCCGGCCGACGCGGCGTCGGTGTTCGGCAGCGCCCCGTCCGCCGCCGGACAACGGTCCCGGTAATACGCGTGCCGGTGCACCGGCGGATCGAAGTGGACGGAGGCTTCGACGCCGCGGGCGCGCAACCGGGCCACCAGCTCGTCGCGGGCCGCGGTGACGGCGAGCCGCACCACGTACATGTGATAGACGTGGCGAAAGCCCGGCAGCTCGCGCTGCGGCCGCACCCGGTCCCCCAGCACGTCCAGTCCCTCGTCGAACTGCTCGGCGATGGCATGCCGCCGCGCGTTCATCGCGTCCAGGCGGCTCAGTTGTTCGCGACCCACCGCGGCGAGGGGTTCGGGCATCCGGAAGTTGAAGCCGGCCGTCACGGCTTCCTTCTTCCACGGATGACGGGCACCGGGCACCGGGCGCATCCCGTGCGCGCGCAGCGTGCGGATCCGGGCCGCGAGGGACGGGTCGTTCGTGGTCACCATCCCGCCCTCGCCACCGGTCGTCATGTTCTTCGTGCCGTAGAAGCTGAAGCAGCCGACCCCCCAGGTGCCGACCGGCCTGCCGTGCTGGCGCGCACCGGCCGCCTCGGCGGCGTCTTCCACCAGCAGCAAGCCGTGCTGCCGGCACAAGCCGGCGAGTTCGGCGATGCGGACGGGATGGCCGGCATAGTGCACAGGCAGCACCGCCTCGGTGCGGGGCCCGATCGCCGCCGCGACGCGCTCGGGTCCGAGCCCGAGGGTGTCCTCGTCGATGTCCACCCACACCGGGGTGGCGCCCGCGGCGCAGACGGCGTTGGCGGTGGCCGCCCAGGTGAAGCTGGGCACGATCACCTCGCCGCGGATGTCGGCGCAGCGCAGGACGGCGAACAGCGCCGCGGCGGCGGAGTTGACCGCGACCGCGTCCGCGACGCCGTGCCACGCGGCGAACTCGCGTTCGAAACCCTCCACATGGGGGCCGGCGCTGAGCTTGGCGGAGGCCAGGGCACGGCTCGCCGCGGTCAGCTCCGCCGCCGTCACGTCGGGCAGGGCCATGCGAACCGTGGGTTGTCGATCGTCCTGGGGAATGGGCCGGTGCTCAAGCACCGCCGCGTAGATCTCGCGCTGCCGCCGAGCCGCCGCCGCGTCGTCCGGGCCGGGCAGCGGATGCACCGGCACCGCCGGCGCGTCGAACCGGTGCGGCGCGGCGGTGAGCAGCACGGCGCCGTACCGGTTGACGGTGCGCAGCCAGCCCGGCTCCACCTTGCCGAACGCCTCGTCGCCGGTGCCGTCGGCGGCGTGGTCCGAGGTCAGGTACGGCACGGCGGTCAGCGCGTGCACGGCCGCCGCGAGCTGCGGACCCAGCAGGGCGTCGTGCACGTGCAGCAGGTCGTGGTCGGCGATCCGGCCGGCCAGCGCCGGCACGCCCACGGCCAGCACGGCCACCGCGTCGTCCGCGGGCGTCCGGAAGGTGGTCGTCGTCACGCGGTCGGTCCAGCTCGCGGACACCGTGCAGCCGTCCGGACAGCCGATCATGATTTCGCTCTCGACCTGCTCGGCAGCGAGGGCGCGGGCCAGCGAGGCGACGGTGCGCAGCGTCTTCTCCTGCGCCACCGGGACCAGATGCAGAACTCGCAGCACGCGACTCACCCCGCTACCGGGGCGTCGGCGTCGTCGAGCATGCGGTAGAAGGCGACGCACTCGGCGACCCCCTGCGCCAGGTCCCACTCGGGCTCGTATCCGAGGACGAAGCGCGCATGGGCGACGTCGAGGGTGCCGCGCCGGGGCCGGTTCGGGTCGGCCGGTGTTTCGCTGACGGTGTGGCCCGGGAAGTGCCGGTGCAAGATCTCGGCGAGGTCTCGCAGCGAACGGCCCTTGCCGGCGGTCATGTTGAAGGTGCGACCCGGGGCCTGCGGGTGGAAGGCGGCCAGCTCGAGGCCGGCCGCGAGATCGTCGACGTAGGTGAAGTCCAGCACGCCGTCGGCGCCACGCAACTCGCTGTGCCGGCCCGCCCGTGCCTCCTCCAGGAGCTTCTGCACGATGCGCCGGTTGGAGTCGTACGGTCCATACGCCGCGGACGGACGGATGATCACCGAGGGCAGTCCGCCCAGCGACCGCGCCTCGCGGACGGCCTGCTCACCGTGGAACTTGGTGACGCCGTACGGACCACGGGGGCGCAGCGGGTGTCGTTCGTCCACCGACGGCGTCTCGAAGTCGCCGTAGACGAAGCTCGACGACACGAACACGAGCCGGGTGTCGCGCCCGCCGAGGGCGTCGAGCACGTTGCGCAGCCCGCCCACGTTCGTCTGGTGCGTCAGCTCCGGATGGCGCGCGGCGTCGTCCGCCACCGACACGGCGGCCAGGTGAACCACCACGGTCGGGTCCACCTCGTCGACGACGGCGCGCACCGCCTGCGCGTCGCGGACGTCCGTCGGCACCACGGTGGCCAGCTCGGCGACGGCGGCGTGGCGCAGCCGGACGATGCGCTCGCAGGTGCCGAACGGGTCGTCCGGCAGGCGCGCCTGGTCCAGGTCGGCGACGACGGTCTGCACCGGCTCCGCTCGCCGGGACAGGCGTCTGGCGAGCGCGTGCCCGATCAGGCCACGGCCACCAAAGATCAGTACACGGTCCTTCACGTCTCACTCCTCGCTGTCGATACGCCGGTGCCGCTGTGATCGGACGGCGTCTGCAACCGGAGCCCGTACAGGCTGGTCAGCGCGTCGCCGTGGGCGTCGGTGAACAGGACGTCGTATCCGCCGCCCGGGCGGGCGCGGACGAAGGCGTACCGCCGCGGGCCGGCGTCCCGCGCCGGGGTGTGCAGCACCAGACGCTCGATCGCGCTGGGCAGCCCGCGGTCCGCCGTCTCGTCGCCGTCCGCGGCAGCCGCCACGGTGCGCAGCGCGGTGTCCACGGCGGCGGGGTCGCTCAGGCAAGCTCCCGCGCGCGGCGGCGCGGGTCCGGGCTGGAACGTGCCGGCCACCGCGAACTCCGGATGCCGCAGCGGCGTGACCGCCGTGGCGAACCGGCCGGAGTAGGCGATGCCGAAGAGGGCGGCTAGCTCCAGCAGATCGATCGGCTGACCGGCGGGCACCGCCGAGCCCACGTCGACGTGCTCGCGCGGCGCGCCGGCGGGCGGTGTCCGGCCGGTCGCGGTGGCGAGCAGCACGGTGCCCGGCCCCGGCAGGTCACCGTCCAGCAACGGCACGGTCGACAGCCGCAGTGCCGCCTCGCCGTCCGGCCCGTCCACGACGTCGACGGTGACCGGACGGCGACCGCGGCGGCCGGTCACCAGGCCCTGCCGGAACGCGACGTCGCACAGTTCCACCGGCCCGGTCGCGATCCCGCGCGCCGCCGCGTACGCCTCGGCGAACTGTTCGACGATCTGCACGGCGGCCACCCGGATGTTGCCGCGCACCCGGTGCCCGGTCAGCTCGGCGTCCCGCGGGTCGGCGGTGTCGTAACACCGACGGATCCGCGTGCCGCCGTCGCGCCGGGTGATGCTGTCCACGAGCCACCACCGGCGGGCCGGCGGCTCGCCGGGCGCCACCCGGTCGGCGAGCAGCGGCGGCGCGTCGCGGGGCAGCACGATCAACCGCGGTGGCAGGGTGGCGGCCTGCCCGGTCAGGCTCAGTGCCCATCGGGCGCCCTCCTGCGGCGTCAGGTAGCGCAGGCCCATGGCGTCCTGCAGCTTGCGTTTGACGCCGGCATCGGCCGCGAGCCCCACTTCGTCCCAGGCCGGCCAACCGAGGTATTGCGCCACCAGCCCCGGCCGTTCGGCACGCAGGCGGGTGATCGCGGCGGCGAGGTACTCGTTGGCGGCGGAGTAGTCCGTCTGACCGGGCAGCCCCAGAGATCCGGACACCGAGCCGTACGCGACGAGCAGCCGCAGATCGTCGCCGGCCGCGGCGACCAGGTGGTGCAGGCCGAGCAGCTTGACGGCGACGGTGTCCTCCCACTCGGCGGCCGGCTTGTCGATGATCCGGCTGGACCGTTCGATGCCGGCGCCGTGCAGAATCGTGCGCATGCGCAGGCCGTCCATGCGCAGTTGCTCGCCCAGGGCGCGCGTCTGGCGTCCGTCGCAGACGTCGGCCACCACATGGCGCGCATCGACGCCGCATTCGCGCAACCGGTGCAGGGTGACCCGGCCCTCCGCCGCGTGCAGCAGCCGCTTCCAGTGCCGCTCGAAGTCGTGCAGCGTGGCACCGGGATGCGCCCGCCGCCAGGTGAGCAGTTCGGCCTTGCGGCGGCTGCGCAACTGCGTCAGCTCAGCCTCCGGATCCACCGCGGCGGCACCGGGGGCGGTGCGGCTGACCAGAACCAGCCGGCCCGGCAGCGGGACCGCGGACCGGCGGGCCGCCGCCAGCAGAACCTGCGCGACGATCCCCGTGGTCCCGCCGGACACGACGATCGCGGCATCCGGTTCGCGTAGCGCCCCGAGCAGGGCGGTGGCCTCGGTCTGCGGCTCGTCCGGGCCGACGGGCAGCGCGGCGAGTCGCGTCGACGACATGCCGGTGGCGCCCAGTCCGGTCTCGTGGCGGCCCGCCGGAGGCCGGCCCAGCCGGACGATCGTGGCGGGGCCGGCGGCGGCACCGACATCCCGGCCCACGTCCACCAGGGTCACCGAGGCCCGGGGATACTCCTGCGCGAGGGCGCGGACGAACCCGGCGTATCCCCCGCCGGCCGGGTTGAGCAGGCTCACCGTGTCGCCCAGGCGTCCGTCGAGGGAGGTCACCACGACCAGGCCGCCGGGCCGACCGGCCTCCCATCCCTCGGCGAGGCCCCGGACCGCCGCGCGCAGACATGCCAGCTCGGCCATGGTCCGTGCCGGGACGACCGTACCGGTCGGCGGGGCGACCCAGAACAGCCAGCGCGGCCCGGCCGTCGCGGCCAGTGCGGCGGCGAGCTCGGGGACCGGCACCCGATCGGCGGCGCCTGCGGCGCCCGTGCTGAGCTCGGCGATGCCGGCCGCGCGCACCGTCGCGCCAGCCTCGGACAGTCGCCGACTGAGCCCGTCGAGCCACTGTCGCGCCGGACCGGTGTCGTCCACCCCGGCGACCGTCACGCTGGTGCCGAGCCAGGGTTCGCCGGGCCAGGGCGGCACCGGCTTCGTCGAGGTCTCCGTCACCGGCGTGTGGACCTGGAAGGCTGACGGCGGGTGGCCGGCATCGGTCACCCCGGCCACCCACAGCGCGGCGTCGATGCGGTCGAACCCCTCCGCCGCGGCGAGGACGCCCGCGACGGCGAGGTGCGGCGCGGTGCCGTGCACGGCGGTGACCGCCTTGCACAGCGACCGGCCGGTGCCGCACTCCACGAAGCGCCGCACGCCGGTCGCGTGGGCGCGCCGCAGGAGGTGGTCGAGCCGCACCGGCCGGGTGTAGAGCGCGGCGACGCAGTCGCGGATCACGTCCGGGTCGGTCCCGTCCGGATAGGTTGCGCCCAGTGCGGCCGCGTAGACCGGCATCCGCGGCGGGCGGACCTCGATGCCGGCCAGCTCCGCGCGCAGCTTCGGCACGGCACCGGCCAGCAGCGGCGTGTGGAACGGCAGCGCGATGTCGAGCTCCGCGGTCCGCAGGCCGGCGGAGGCCGCCCGCGCGAGCACGCGGCGCACCGGATCCGCCCATCCGCCGATGACACACAGGCGAGGTCCGTTCACCGTGCTCACGTACGCGTCCGGCTCGGCCGCGACCAGCTCTTCGGCCTGCTCGCTGGAGGTGAACACGGCGGCCATCAGCCCCGCGCGCCCACCGGTCTCCTCCTCGGCGAGGATGCCGCGGCGCCAGACCAGCCGGACGGCGTCGGACAGGTCGATGCTGCCCGCCGCGACCAGGGCCGCGAACTCACCCGCGCTGTGTCCCAGATGGATCAACGGCGAGCCGTGGCGCGCGCTCAGCCTCCGGACGGTGAGCACGGAGGCCAGCAGGCCGAGCAGTTGCGAGGTGCCGGAGCGGCGGCGCAGGTCGCCGAGCCGGTCCAGCGACCGGGCGCGCAGGGCGGCGGCGATCCGCCGTCCGGGTTCGTCGATCCGGGTTTCCAGCAGATCCAGGGCTTGCGCGCCGTCCGGCGAGGCCGCGCACAGCCAGGCGACCGCGTCGAAGTGTTCGGTGCCGGCCTGTCCCGGGAACATCGCGGCGACGGGCCCGGTGCGGGCGCCCGGAGCCGACCAGCCACCGGAATCGGACATGCCCGAGGCGTCGTCGCTCCCGGCGGCGGTGACCTGCCCGGCGAGGACTCCGCGCACCGCGCGCTGAGCCTTCGATTCGCGGACGAACACGGCGGCGCGCCAGGCAGCGTCCGGCTCCGCCGTCTGCTCGGCGGTGTGCAGCTTCTCGGCCAGTTCCGCGGCGGACGCGGCACCGATGCGCGGCGTCGAGGAGGCGGGGGACGGCTCGTCGGGGCGGTATTCGTCGACGATGAGGTGAAAATTGGTGCCACCGAGGCCGAAGGCGTTGACGGATGCCCGGCGCGGCTGCCCGGCCCGGTTCGGCGGCCAGGGGGCCCCGCGGTCGACGACCCGCACCAAGCGGCCGTCCACATGAGGCAGCTCCGCGCCGCGGACGAATCCCGGGGTGGGCACGAAGGTTCGTGCACGCAACGCGAGGATCACCTTCATCAGGCCCGCCAGCGCGGCCGGTCCCTTGAGATGGCCGTAGTTGCCCTTGATACTGCCCACCCGGACCGGGTTTTCCGGCGTTCCCATGGCGAGGCCGATGGCCTCCAGCTCGGAGGAGTCGCCGAGCACGTTGGCGGCGCCGTGGCCTTCCACGTACTGCACCGACCCGGGCTCTATCCCGGCCCGCTCGAAGGTTTCCCGGATCACGTCGCGGCGACCCTCCCGGCTCGGCGCGAGCAGGCTGCGGCCCCGCCCGTCGCTCGTGCCGGCGCATTCGCGGATCACCGCGAGCACCCGGTCGCCGTCGCGTTCGGCGTCGGTCAGCCGCTTGACGGCCAGCCAGACCGCGCCGCTGCCGATGACGAAACCGTCCGCCCGTTCGTCGTACGGGCGGCCACTCCCGGTGGCGCTCAGCGAGCCGATCGCCGACAGCGCCACCTGGTTCGCCTCGTCGACGGCCAGGCTGGCCCCGCCCACCAGGGCGAAGTCGAGCGCTCCCGCGCGCAGCTCCCGGATGGCCATGTCCATCGCGGCCAGGCCGGAGGCACACGCGGAGTTCACCGCGATCGCCTGGCCGTCGAGGCCGAGACCCGCGGCCACCCGGGTCGCCCCCTGCACTCCCTGGCCGGCCATGGAGTCGTCCGCGCTCACCGCCCGCAACCGCAACACCGGGTCGGCGCGCAACTGCTCGTCGAGCGCCCCGGCGGTGGTTTCGCCGAGCTCCGAGCGCAGCTCGTGCCACCAGCGCTCGAACACGAGCGTCGCCATCACGTCGTTGCGGCTGTCGCCGTCCATCACGTCGGTGATGTAGACGCCGGAACGGGCACGTGACTCGGCGGAGGCGGGCACCACGCCGGCGTCCGCGAGGGCGGTCGCCGCGTTCAGCAGCAGGACGTGGTCGGAGAACAGGACGGCCGCGTGCTTCGGGGTGACACGCCAGCGCACCGGCTGACCGAGCACCGGCCGCTCCACGATGGACGCGGTCGGGCAGACGGTGCGGTCCCGGCGCGAGGCGTCCGGATCCTGGTAGAGGTCGAAGTCGGGGATGTGCCGGCGCAGCGGTCGCCGCACCGCCGCACCGGCCCGCAACTGCTCCCACACCGCCGCGGTGTCCGGCGCTTCCGGCATGATCCCGGAGAGGCCGACGACCGCGATCGGCGTGCTCGGCGCACCCCGGCGCGGCGGCATCGGCCGGTCCGGCCGAGACTCGATGATGGCGTGGTAGTTGACGCCGCCGACGCCGAAACTGCTGACGCCGACGCGCCGCGGTCGGCCGTCGCCGGGAGCGAGCCGCTCGCGGTGCCGGGCCAGGCGCAGCCGGTCCGCGTTCGCCGTGACATAGTCCGCCGGCTCTCGCACGCCGACGCTCGCGGGCACGTGGCCGGTGTCGAACAGGTAGAGGGCGCGCAGCACGCCCGCCAGTCCCGCGCCTTCGACCAGATGGCCGACGACGGACTTCACCGAGCCGAACGGGATCGGGCCCGCGTGCGACGCCTTGCCGTACGTGGCGAGCATCGCCGCATGCTCGATGCGGTCACCGACCTGAGTGGCCGTGCCGTGCGCCTCGATGTAGTCCATCCCGCCGTCCGGGCCGTCCGGGCTGAACTCCGCCTCGTCCCACGCCCGGGTGATGGCCTGGCGCTCGGCGGACTCCGACGGCGACCAGGCCGACGTGCCCCGCCCGTTGAGACCGGCACCGATCGAGCGGATGACCCCGAGCACGGGCAGGTCGTGCGGTTCCGCGTCCTCGGCACGGACCAGGGCGACCATGATCGCCCCCTCGCCCGGGATGAAGCCCGCCGCGTCGCGGTCGAAGGGGAACGACGGATCCACCGCGATCGCCCGCGCCTTCGACTGCACGACGAACTGCTCCTGGCACTGCACCCCGATCGCGGCGACCAGCGCCATGTCCACGGTGCCCGCCTCCAGGGCCATCGCGGCGGCCCGCAGCCCGGCCATCGAGCTCGCGCAGGCGGCGTCCAGGGACATCTGCGGGCCCCGCAGGTCGAAATAGTTCGCCATCCGGCCGGACAGGATGTTGCCGCTGATCGCGCCGTCCTCGCGGGGATGCGGGTTGCGGGCGCGGAAGCCGTCCTGGAAGCCGGCGATCCGCTCGGCCAGTTCGGGACGCAGCGCGGCGGCGTGCCGCGCCCAGCGCTCGGAGGCCAGGTTGGACACCATGCGCAACTGATTCACGATCGCTCCGGACGTGTTGGCGACCCACACGCCGGTCCGCTGCCGCGGCAGCCACCGGCTCTCCAGCCCGCCGATGATGCGCTGGCCGACCTCGATGGCCATCCGATGCGTCGGGTCGAGCATCATCGCCTGCCGCGGCGGCAGTTTCGGCCGGGTCGAGAACTCCCACGGCCCCAGCAGCGCCGCCGTCCGCGCCGGGGAGGTGTTGCGGCGACGCGGATCCGGCGAGTAGTAGATCGACCGGTCGAGACGGTCCGGGGGGATCTCGCCGATGGCCGTGCCCTCGGCGTCGAACAGGCGCCACAGGTCCTCCAGCGTGCGAGCGCCGGGCAGCAGGCATGTCGCCGCGACGACGGCGACGGGCTGAAACGGCCGGCTCATGAGCGGACCACCGTGCGGGCGCCGTTCACCGGTGGACGCTGCTGGATGGTGAGACCGTCGCGGCACATGGTGGTGGAGAAACCGCCGTCTGCCGAGATGACCTGGCCGGTGACGTAGTCCGCGTCCGGGCTGCACATCCACAGCGCCACGTCGACCAGCCGGCTCACGTCCTGGATGCCCAGCGGGGATTCCTCGTCGGTGATCTTCCAGAGCAGGTCTGACCAACTGAACGACCGTAGCGAGACGCTCGAAATGATGTTCGGCCGGATGGTGTTGGCTTGGACCCTCGGGGCCCATTCGAGGGCGAGCGAGCGGATCAGCGCCTCGCTGGCCGCCTTGGCGGCGCCGATCGTGCCGTACCCGGCGAGCGCCCGCTCGGCACCGATGCTGGAGACGTAGAGGAATTTGCCGCGCTCGCCGAACAGCGGCCGGAACCAGCGGGCGAGACCGATCAACGCGTACGTGTTGACGCGCATGGCGACCTCGAACTCGTACCAGGTCGTGGCGTCGACCGGGCGCTCGAAACCGCTCGGCGCGTTGTGCACGATGACGTCGATGCGACCGAACTGGTCCGCGACGAGCCCGGCCAGCCCGCGCAGGTTCTCCTCCTCGCCGACGTCCGTGCAGACGTACACGGCCCGCCCGTCGCCCGCCCGGTTGATCTCGCTCGCCAGGTCGCGTCCGTCGGTGGCGCTGCGGTGCGAGTTCAGCACCAGGTGCGCTCCCTCGGCGGCGAACGCCCGGGCCAGGGCCCGCCCGTACCCGCGGCTGCTGCCGGTGATCAGCACGACCCGCTCGGCGAACCGGCGGCGCCGGGTGGTTCCGGTGCCGGTCATGGCGCCACCGCCCGGCTGGACCGTTCGTTGTTCAACCGGTCGGTCATGTACTTCACCGCCTGGCGAATGGTCCGGTAGTCGCGGATGGTGAAGCTGTCTTCGATGGCCAGCCCGTACCGCTCGCGCAGCCCGGCCAGCGCCTCGACCTGTTTGACCGAGTCGATGGCCAGGTCCGCCTCCAGGTCGGCGTCGTCCTCGAGGACCTCCGCCGGATAGCCGGTGGACTCCTCCAGCAGGGCGACCAGGGTCGCCCGCACCTCCTCGTACGTCCACGGCTCTCGCCGCTCGGGCATGCCGTCGCCGGCCGCGGTGCTGGGGTCGAACACCTCGAATCCCGCCGACGATCCGTTCTCCGCCGCGGTGGCCGGCACCTCCGTGACCGGCGCAGCGACCGGCGGCTCCGCGACGGGCGGCGCAGCGACCGGCGGCGCAGCGACCGGCGGCGCAGCGACCAGGGCCGCAGGTGCCGGGGAGGCCGGCGTGACGGACGCCTGCGTCGCGGCGATGGCCGGGTCCGGGGCGGGTGCCTGCGGGAGGGAGCTCGTCCCCTTCGACAGGGCCCACAGCGACAGCAGGGTGGACCGCCATGCGGCGTTGCTGGTCACGAACGAGTCCACGAAGGACGCTTCCGCGCCGGCCACGAATTCATCGCCGAAGAGCACCCTGAGCGAGAGCTCCACCGCTGCCCGGCCGGCCCGCACATCAGGCCCGGCACCGTTTTGCGCCATTACGTTTCTCCTCGGTCCATACGGCAGTCGGACATCTGAGCGGTCCCATCGTGCGTACCGGCGGGCTAAGGAAAGCCAAAGAGAAGACAAGCGGGCGTGACCGAGCGGGTGGGCACCGTGTCCCCCGCGCGAGCTACCCGCGGGTGTCCACCCGACGGTGACGATTCCGGACCGGAAGGTTCGTAGCGTTCTGCGCAGTCGCGGCGCATCTGAGCCGCAGGACCGGGTCAAGGAGTCGTCATGCGTTTGATCAAGCAACTCGTCGCCGTCGCCGTGGTGGCCTTTCTCGGCGGTCAGGCGGTCGCCGCGGTGTCGGAGAACCCCTGGCTCGCGCTCGCCGCCGGTCTGATCACCGCGGTGCTCACGGCGGTCGTCTACCGCTGGGTGGTGCGGCGCACCGAGCACCGCTCCCCGGTCGAGCTTGCCGGTTCCGCGGCCGTCGGCGGGCTGACCCGCGGCACGACGATCGGCATCCTGATGTTCGGCGTGGTCGTCGGCATCATCGCCGTCCTCGGCGACTACCACGTCGGCGGGATCGGCTCGGTGCCCGGCGCGGTCGGCATTCTCGGCCTCATGGCCGCCGCGGCGACCACCGAGGAGCTGCTGTTCCGCGGCGTGCTCTTCCGCGTCGTGGAGCAGCGCGCCGGAACCGCCATCGCGCTGGTGCTCACCGGTGTGTTGTTCGGCCTGATGCATCTGGCGAACCCGGATGCCAGCCTGTGGGGCGCGCTGTGCATCGCGGTCGAGGCCGGCTTCATGCTGGCCGCCTGTTATGTCGCCACCCGCAGTCTGTGGGTGCCGATCGGGCTGCACTTCGGCTGGAATTTCGCTGCGGGCGGCATCTTCAGCGTGGTGGTCTCCGGCAGCGGGCGGTCCACGGGGCTGCTGGAAGCCGGCATGTCCGGCCCGGCACCGATCACCGGCGGTGATTTCGGGCCGGAGGGCAGCCTCGTCACGGTGGCCGCCGGGGTGCTGCTGACGTGGGCGTTCCTGTGGCTGGCGCACCGTCGCGGCACGATCGTCCCGCGGCGCCGCCGCGCCGCCGAACCGGCTGCCGCTATGGTGGCCCGGTGATCGACCTCCGGCGGTTCCCGGATCGGTGGCGTCGGTGCGACGTCGCGGTCCGGGATTCCCCGCTGGCGCTGGCACTGGCGGCAGCGTCGCTCGTGCCGTCCCTGCACAACCGGGGCACCCAGCTCGGTGACCTGCCGGGTCGGCCGTTTGACGCGCTGACCGCCGTGGTGATCGCGGTCGAGTGCCTTCCGCTGGTGGTGCGCCGCCGATGGCCGGCCCCGAGCCTCACGCTGGTGGCCGCCGGGTTCGCCGTCGACCAGGTCCGCGCCTATCACCTGGTCGCGGGCGCGGCGTTGCCGATCGCCCTGCTCAGCGCCGGAGCGCATCAGCAGCGGCACCGGCTGGTCACGCTGGTCCTGCTGTCCGCCGGGTATGTGCCGCTGGCGATCGCGCTGGACCGGCAGGGTTCCGGCGAGGGCGTCACCGGGTTCGTCACGTTCTTCGTCGCGCTGGCCATCGCGTGGAGCGCGGGGGCGTGGTTGCGGCAGACCCGGGCCGCCGAGGCGGAGCGTCGGCGGCACGTCGCGGACGCCACTCGCGCCGCCGAGCGCACCCGGATCGCCCGGGAACTGCACGACGTGGTGACGCATCACGTGACGGCGATGGTCGTGCAGGTGGAGTCGGCGTGCTATCTGGCCGCCGCGCCGGAGCGGTTGGAGCAGACGCTGAGCGCGGTCGCCGACACCGGCCGGCACGCCCTCACCGATCTGCGCGGGATGCTGAATCTGCTCGATCCCGGTCATCGCGGCACCGCCGCCGATGTGCGGGCGCTTGTCGAGCGGGCTCGCCGGGCCGGACAGCCGGTGCTGTTCACGGACGCGGGCGGCGCCGCGGCCGAGGGCGGCGCGGCCGGGGTCGCGGTCCACCGGGTGGTGCAGGAGGCGCTGACCAACGCCTTGAAGCACGACCACGGTGCCACGACCACCGTCGAGGTGCGCCACGGCGGACGGGAGATCACGGTGGAAGTCAGCACGGACGGCACGGGTACCGGGGCGGCGTCCCCCGGCGGCGGCCGGGGGCTGGACGGCCTGCGTGACCGGGTAGCCGCGCTCGGCGGCGGATTCGACGCCGGTCCGCGCCCGGGCGGCGGGTTCGAGGTCCGGGCGCGCATCCCGGTGGGCGACGCGTCGTGACCGATCCCGTCCGGGTGCTGGTCGCCGACGACCAGGCGTTGATTCGCGCCGGCTTCGCCACCATCATCGACGCCCAGCCCGACATGGCCGTGGTCGGCGAATGCGCGGACGGACGGGCCGCGGTGGACCTGGCCGGCAGGCTGAACCCGGACGTGGTGGTGATGGACGTGCGAATGCCGGTGAGCGACGGCATCGAGGCGACCCGACGGCTGGCGGGCGCCGGTGTGCCGCGTCCCGCGAAGGTGCTCGTGGTGACCACGTTCAACCTCGACGAGTACGTCTACGAGGCATTGCGCGCGGGTGCCAGCGGCTTCCTGCTGAAGGACGCCCCGCCCGCCCAGCTACTGCACGGCATCCGCACGGTCGCGGCCGGCGCGGCGCTGCTGGCTCCCGAGGTGACCCGCCAGTTGGTGGGCCGGTACGCCGCGCGTATCCGGCCCGCCGCGGGCACGCCGGACGACATCCCGTTGACTCCACGCGAGCGGGAGGTGTTGCACCTGATCGCGGACGGCCTGTCCAACGCCGAGATCGCCGCCGCGCTGGTGATCAGTCAGGAGACGGTCAAGACGTACGTGTCGCGCATCCTGACCAAACTCGACCTGCGCGACCGCGTGCAGGCGGTGGTCTACGCCTACCGCCGAGGTCTGGTGTCCTGATCCCTCCGCGGATCCACGTGGATTTTGGGACCGGGTCCGGCCCGCGGAGGGCGTCGCCCGGCCAGCACGCCGGAGATCTCCTCCAGGGTCACGGTCGCGGCGACCAACGGCCGCGGGTCCACATCCTTCTTCGCGTACGCGGTGACGGCGCCCTCCAGCCCGGCCGAGGCGCCCAGAATGCCGACCGCGGTGACGTCCTTGAGAACCATGTCGCGCGTGTCGATGGTGCTGGGCGTGCTCGACAGTCCGATGTGCACGATCCGGCGGCCGGGCTCGACGAGGGCGAGCGCGAGGGCCGGCATGCCCGCCCCGGTGGTGGCGTCGATGACACCGTCCCAGGCGAGCGCCGGCAGCGTGTCCCGCGTCCAGCCGTGGTCGAAGCCGAGGTCACCGATCAGCGCCTCGGGGTGCAGACCCAGCAGGTGGACCTCGGCGCCGCGGGCGCGGGCGAACATCGCCGCGAGCAGGCCGATAGTCCCGGTGCCGAGCACCAGCAGGCGTTCGCCGGGCGCGACCGCGGCCGCTTCGACGGCGCGCAGCGCATTGCCGCCCGGCTCCACCATCGCACCGGCCGTGGCATCCATGTCGTCCGGCAACGGCTTCAGGTAGGCGACCGGGAAGGCGATGCGCTCGGCCAGCGCACCGGGCAGCCCGTCCGCGATGCCGATCTCGCGCATCCGCGCGCACACGTGATGGCGCCCACCCCGGCAGCGGCGGCACTGTCCACAGGCGACCATGGTGTCACCGGTGACCCGGCGGCCGATCCAGGCCGGGTCGGCGCCGGGTCCGGCGGCCACGACCGTGCCGGCCCATTCATGACCCGGCCGCAGCGGGTATGACGAGCGCCCCGTGCGCAGATAGCTCATCGCGCCGGTGAACAGCTCGACGTCGGTTCCGCAGATGCCGACCCGCTCCACCTCGATGACGACCTGCCCGGCGGCGGCCTCGGGCTCGGGCACGCGCCACACCTCGGCCTTGCCCGGACCGGTGAACACCAGGGCGCGCATGTCAGACATCAGCCGTGACGGTCGCACGGAACGAGGCCCGCGGCAAGCACGAGATCGGCGCGGCGCGGCGTGCCGCCGGACTCGACTGCGTGGGGTGTCACCACCATCGGTGTGCCGGTGGTGGCCGCCCCCGGACGGTCAGCTCGGCGGGCTCGGCACCAGCACGACCACTGCCGTCTCCCGGCCGCGCCGGGCCGCGAGCGCATCCAGTTCGCCGTACCCCGAGTGGCGGCGCAGCTCGGCCCACAGCCGCGCCCGCTCGTCGCCGACCGCCTCCCGGGCGTGGACGGCGCGCCGGCCGCTGACCATGTCCACCGTCGCCTCCGGCCGGGCCTTGAGGTTGAGCCACCAGCCGGGGTCCGGCGGCGCCCAGCCGTTCATCGCCAGGGTGACCAGGTTGTCGCCGTCCTCGATGTATCCGAGCACCACCGCCCTGGGCTTGCCCGACTTGCGCCCGACGGTGTGCAGCCGGAGCATGCCGAACTTGCCGTCGCGGGCCGGGGCGGACAGCCCCACCCGGTCCCTGGTGACGCCGAGCAGCGCCTTGTGCGCGACCCAGGCGGTGCGGACGAACCATCGCGGCGGAAGTGTCTTGACCATGGCGGAGCCTCCCCTGCCCTACGCTGTAGTCCTACATCGTAGGGTAGCGGCCGTCCGCCAATCTGGGAAGAAGTAAGCTCGCTGGGTGCCACGACGATCCACCACCGGCTCCGCCACCCGCGCAGGCGCCCGACTGAGCCGGGAGAGCATCGTCTCCGCGGCCGTCGACCTGGCCGACCGAGAGGGCCTGGCGGCGCTGAGCATGCGACGCCTGGCCCAGCAACTGGGCGTCGACGCGATGTCGATCTACTACCACCTGCCGGACAAGAAGGCCCTGCTCATCGCCATGGCCGACGCGGTGGTCGCGGAGATCGAACCGGAGCCGCCGGACGGTGACGCATGGACCGGGCAGCTCCGTGAACTGATCATGGTGGCGCGCGCGACGATGGCCCGGCACCCGTGGGCGGCCCGCATCCTGGAACAGCGCAACGATCCGAGCCCCGCGGTCATGCGGCACATCGAGCGGGTGCTTGCGGTGATGCGCCGGGGCGGCTGTTCGGTCGGCCTCGGCCACCACGCCCTGCACCTGCTGGGCAGCCGGATCCTCGGGTTCAGCCAGGACCTCTTCGACGACTCGCCGGCCAGCCAGCCGTCGCCGGAGGTGCTGGCCGCGCAGGCCGCGCAGTGGGCGGCGACGTTGCCGCACATCGCCGAGCTGGCGACCGCGGTGTCCCACGACGGCCCCCTGGGCGGCTGCGACGACGATGACGAGTTCGCCTTCGCCCTCGACATCCTGCTCGACGGGCTGGAACGCCGCCGCCGCGCGGAGGACCGGGCCTGACCACCGCCCGCAGCGCGAGGGGGCGAACTCACCCCGGCTCGTGCAGCCGGGCGGCGCCCCGTGCCTCGGGGCGCCGCCGAGCGGCCTTGCCGGAGGGGCTCAGCCGTGTTCCGCAGGCCGTGACCGGCCCGCGGGACCGGGCTAGAGCGGCCGGTTCTCGATGCTCACCACCACCCCGCCCCTCGCCGGGCTCACCCCATCGGTGATCAAGGGTCGGGGCGTAGTAAGGGGGAGGCGGACAGGGGCGGCCCCAGATCGACGTCGTCGAGACCGGAATACCGACGATGAAGCTCTTGTGCTGCTGCCACGGCCGGTCCTTGATAGGCTGCCGCGCCGGGGTCGGATGTGATCAGAACATCGGGAGCGCCTGTTGGCCGAAATCTTGAACGCCATCGCATCACTGTTGTGGCCTCTCGTCGTAGCGGCGCTACTCGCGGCTCTCTTTCCGGTGCTCAAGCGATTCCTCAGTCAGAGCGACTCCATCGACATCGAGGTTGCCGGTGCGAAAGTGTCGGTGCAGCGAGCCTCCGAAGAACTCCGCAAACTCATCAGCGACTTGCAGGATCGGGTCAATGAGCTTGAAGAGTCCATGCGTAGCGATTCGCCTGGCGACTCGGGCCCGCACCTCCCGCCAGCCCCCGCGGCGCCGACCAATGCGGTGCTGTGGGTGGACGACCGCCTGGAGGCAAACGTCTACGAGAGGGCCCGCCTCGCTGAAGCCGGGCGGCGGATAGTCCAGGCGGGGTCGACGACATCCGCATTGCAGCGGATAGGCAGTGCCGGACCTTTCAGTGTGATCATCTCCGACATGGGCCGCGTGGAGGAAGGCGGGAAATACAACCCTCGCGCCGGAATGGATCTGCTGCGCGAGATCAGAAGGTCCGGAATGGATACACCAGTCGTCTTCTACAGTTCCAGCGCCCGCCTCGACCCCGTTCAGGCGGAGTTGCAACAGGCCGAGAACGTCGCCTACACCACGTCACCCAGCGAATTGATGCGCCTGCTCAGCGTCTCCAGCGACGCTTGAGAGCCGGTGCCCACCCCGGCGTGAGCGCCGTTCCGGTTGTTCACCGGTCCGCCCCGGCGACATTGCTCACGTGGACGTGAAGTCAAGGCGGCTGTGATCATTTCTGGATGTCGGCGGCGACCTCGTGGTGGGTGACGTGGTCATCCCACCGGCTCAGGACGCGGCGTGCGGCCTCCTCGACCACGGCCCGTTCGAGATCCTCGCCGGCGAAGGCGCGTACGTCGTTCAGGCTGGCGAAGAACGTGAGGGAGGTGAACATCACCTCGTCGCCGTCGTCACGGCGCAGCAGGCGCGCGCCGCGGAAGCCGGGGGCCTGCCGCAGATGCTCGGCCACCTCGGCTTCGTAATGCTGCTGATAGTCGTCAGCGGTGGCCCTCGGGGCCCATCCTTGCCATATCCGGGCGATCATTCGCGGTCCTGACCTTTCCTCGGTGTGCCGGTACCACCGGTGCGGAATTGGATTGCGTCGTGAGCGTAGTCCTCCGGTAGACATAGCCGGATGAGCGACTACTGGCTGAGCGAGGACCCGGCCGACCTCGACATGGACCGCGTCGTGCGCTGGATCAGCACCGACGCGTACTGGGCCAGGGGGCGCACGCGCGAGGTGATCGAACGATCGTTCGCTCACTCGTTTCCGGCTGGTCTGTTCACGGCCGACCGGCAGCAGGTCGCGGTGGCGCGCATCGTGTCCGACTGCGCGACCTTCGTCTGGCTCTGCGATGTTTATGTCGACCCCGACCACCGGGGCCACGGCCTGGGCTCGATGCTCGCCCAGTGGACGGTCGAGTGGACCGGACGCCACGGCATCAAGCGTGCGGTGCTGGCGACGCTGGACGCGCACGGGGTGTACGCCAAGGCCGGGTTCGCGCCGGTCGGTTACCCGGAGCGCTGGATGGAGATCGACACGCGACCGGCGCCCTAGTCAGTCCCGGCGTCGCCGGTGTGTCAGGTCGGCGGCGGCCGCACGCCAGCGCGGATATCGGAAGGCGAGTCCCGCGTCGAGCAGCCGTCGCGGGACGACGCGCCGGCTCTTCAGCAACAGCTCGGTGTCCGACGCCAGCGCGAACGCGCCGAGTTCGGCCATGCCCTTGGTGGCGGGCAGGGCCACCGGCACCCGCCACGCCGAACGCAGCTCTCGCATGAACTCTCGCTGGGGCAACGGTTCGGGGGCGGCGAGGTTCACGGCACCGGCGATGTCGTCGCGCTCGATGAGATAGGCGATCGCTCGCACGAAGTCGTGGTCGTGGATCCACGAGACGTACTGTCCGCCGCCGGCGACCGGCCCGCCGAGTCCGAGCCGTGCCAGCCAGCTCAGCACGTCGAACACACCACCACGGTCGGGGCTCATCACCATGGCCGAGCGCAGCGCGACCTTGCGCGTGGCGGGCGTCGCCGCGCGCTCCAGCGCGGTTTCCCAGTTCCGTGCGATCGCGACGCTGTACGCCCAGTAGGAGGGCACACCGGGTTCGCCGCCGCCGATCACACCGTGATACTCGTCGTTGTCCCCGTCGAAGCTATGCGCATAGATCGTGGCGGTGCTCATCTGCAGCCAGACCGCGGGCGGCCGCGCGGCTCCCGCGATGGCTTCGCCCACGATCCGCGCCGAGTTCACCCGCGAGGACATCATGGCGGCGAGGTTCTCGTCGGTGTAGCGACAGCTCACGCTGCGTCCCGCCAGATTGATGACCACGTCACTGCCGTCGACCTGCCGGGCCCATTCGCCCAGCGTCGAACCGTCCCAGCGGACCTGGCGCTCGCCCCTCGGCGATCGCGTCAGCAGCACGACCTCGTGGCCCGCCGCGGTCAACGCCCGATCCAGAATCCCGCCGACCTGCCCGGTCCCACCGGGAATGACCACCTTCACGACGACTCCTCGCCCAGCGGCAACTTGAACGTGTTCAACTTACCGCCGGCCCGAGGGCGGCGCGACCGGGGCCACCATGAAACCCGGCGGACGACGGACGACGGACGACGCGTCCCGCCGGCATGGGAATGCGGCGCCCGGGGTAAGCACCGCGTCCAGGGAGGTGACCGTGGTGAGTTCCGTCTTGACCTGGACCGGCGCCGCCCTGATGCTGTGCGGACTGGTCATCGTGGGAGTGTCGTGGGTCCGCGGCGGCAGCCCGGTGCGGTTGCACGGCGAAGATCCGCAGACCCGGCGAGCCGTTCAGCAAGCGATCCGGGACGGCGGCACCGACGACCCCCGGATCGACCGGCTCGCCCGCCGGTCTCTCCGGTCTCCGGCCGGAACCCGATGGGTGCTGTACCTCTTGGGGGCGATGATGCTGCTCTCCGTCGTGCTCACGGCCGTCGGCCCGTACACCGCGGAGAAGATCGTCTTGCACCTGTCGCAGATTGCTCTGTGGGCGACCTTCATCGCGATGAACCTGCTCATCCGACGCCGCAGGAACGAATATCGGGGTCTGAGCGACGAACTCCCGCAACGCCAGTGATGGTCGACGGGCGCGGAAATGCTCTTGGCGGATCGCGACGCCGCTGCTAATTTGCAAAGGCCGTGCGAGAGACCGAGGAGGTGGTACCCGTGAACGTTACGACATGGGTGCTCCCCCGCGGGGTCACGGCCGGGCGCTAGGTCGTCCGGGAGCGCCGTTCACGCACTCCCGAAAGGCACGACCGTGCAGTTCACCACGCAGCAACGTCTCGACGACGTCCTCGAACGCGAATTCACCCTCGGCGAGATCCCCGGGATCCTGTGGATGCCCGCAAGCATCTCCGCACCGACCCCGCTGATCCTGCTCGGCCACCCGGGCGGGCTGCGGACGATGTATCCCCGGTTGGCCGACCGCGCGCGACACGCCGTGGCGGAGGGCTTCGCCGCGGCCACCGTCGAACTCCCCGGCAGCGGTGACCGGCCCCGATTGGCCCCCGTCGAGCAGGCCCGCGCCGACCTGCGCCGGGCGATCAACGCCGGGAGGCCGGTCGACGCCGAGATCGTCGACCGGCTCGTCCTCCCGCTGGTCGACAGGGCCGTCCCGGAATGGCGCGCCCTCCTGGACGCCGTCCTGTCGCTGCCCGATGTCGGCGGCCCGGTCGGGTACGCGGGCGGGGTGATCGCCATCGGCATCCGGTTGGCGCTGATGGAGCCGCGCATCCGCGCCGCCCTGCTGTTCGCCGGGAGTTTCGTGCCCCGCAGCATGGTCGAGGAGGCCCGGCGGGTCACCATTCCGCTGCACGTCCTGCTGCAGTGGGACGACGAACACAACGATCGGCGGGCGGCCCTGGACCTCTTCGATGCCTTCGGCTCCGCGGAGAAGGCGTTGCACGCCAACATGGGCGGGCACACCGGAGTCCCGCCGCATGCGGGAGAGGCAGGGAACCGGTTCCTCGCCCGGCACCTGAGGTGAGGCCACCGGTCGGAGGCCCGTTGGCGATGCTCAGGGTTCAGTCGAGGCAGAACTCGTTGCCCTCGACGTCCTGCATCACCTGACACGACTCGTTGACGCCGTCGGCCAGCAAGAGCTGCCCGCGGGTCGCGCCGAGCGCGACCAGTCGTGCGCATTCGGCCTCCAGCGCGGCCACCCGCTCCTCCCCCACGAGCCCGGTGCCCACCCGTACGTCGAGGTGCACGCGGTTCTTGACCGCCTTGCCCTCGGGAACGCGCTGGAAGAACAGCCGCGGGCCGGCACCCGTGGGGTCGACGCAGGCGAACGCGGAACCCTGCCGCTCGGGCGGCAACGCGCGGTCGAAGTCGTCCCAACTGGCGAATCCCCGCGGGGGCGGCGGCACCACATAACCCAGCACCGCGCACCAGAAACGCGCGACCCGCTCGGGTTCCTTGCAGTCGAAGGTGACCTGGAACTGTTTGACCGACGGCATCGGGTCACCGTACACGCCGTCGCCCTCGCCGTCCGGCGATTTCCGGCCCCGCGGGTCGGGCCGGCATCCGGTGCAGCGCCCGGTGCAGCGGCCGGTGCAATCCCGTGCCGCACGATGCTCCCACCGCTCGCGGCGATCAGAACAGTCTCGCGGCGGTGGGAGGAGTACGGACATGTCGACATCGTCGATCGCGTCACGCCGGGCGGACCCGGCGCGGATGTTCCGCCGTCGCCGGGAGGTGTGCGGCACGTGGGTCGCGGTGATGACCCACCGGCGCCGTGATCGCGGCGTGCGGCCCGCCGAATGGCGTACAAGATGCCTGCGGTCCGGTGAGATCCACGAATTCATCGTCTGCCAGCCACCGGACGATCCCGATGCGGTGATCGACGAGGTCTGTTACCTCGGCTTCGCGGAGATCTCCCGCGGTGGGGTGGTCGTGCTCGGCGACGAGTTGTGGTGCGGGGACCGGTTGATCGGTGTGGTGCACGGCTTCGACGAGACACACATGCCCAATCACTACAACATCCTGGTGCGATCGCCCGATCCTCAGACCGGCGCCGATCTCGCACTTCAGATCGCGGGGCCGATCGTCTTCCGTGCCTCGCCCGCGGCCGACGGCCGCGCATGACTCATCTCCAGCAGAGGCGAGGACGGAGTCTTCCATGCCGCCGTTGAAAATCCACTACGAATCGTTGATACGCAAGGCCATCGGCACGACCGAGGGGCGGGAGAAGCTGATCCGGCTCGCCTGCATCGTCTGCGAGCAGGAGTCCGACGATGCGCGCCGGAACCGGTGCGCCGCCTGCGGTGGCGCCCTCGACGCGATCTACGACATGGAACGGGCGGATCTGCCCGCGCGGCCCAGCAGCCCGAACATCCTGCACCACTATCTTCCACTGCTGCCGTTGAGCGAGCGGCGGCACGCCCACTGGCTCGGTGAGGGGAACACCCCGTGTTTCGAGGTTCCCGACCTGGCCGCGCACCTCGGCATCGGCCGGTTGTTCCTCAAGGACGAGTCGGTGAACCCGACACTGTCCACCAAGGACCGCATCGCATCGGTGGGTCTGTCCCGCATGGCCGAACTCGGCATCCGCGAGGTAGTGCTCTCCTCGACCGGAAACAGCTCCACCGCGTACGCGCGGGGCGCGCAACTGCTGCCCGGCTTCCGCCTGCACGTCTTCGTCGGCCGCGACTTCCTCCATCGCCTCAACTACCCGGACAGCGATTCGGTGATCACCCACGTGGTCGAGGGGGACTTCGGCAAGGCCGGCACGATGGCACAGCGGTTCGCGGCGGACAACGGATATTTCTGGGAAGGCGGGTTCTTCAACTTCGCCCGGCGTGAAGGTCTGAAGACCGCCTATCTCGAAGCCTTCGACGCCATGCCGCTGCAGCCGGACTTCGTCTTCCAAGCGGTGAGCAGCGGGATGGGCCTGCTCGGCGCCTACAAGGGCGCCATCGAATACCGCGAAATCGGACGCCTGAGCAGGCTGCCCGCGCTCATGGCCGTGCAGCAGCAGAGCTGCGCCCCGATGGCCCACGCGTTCGCCCAGGGCGCCGAGACCATCGTCGACGAGCACATCGTACGCAACCCGTCCGGTCTGGCGTACGCGATCCTGCGCGGGAACCCGACCGGCACCTACCCCTACATCCGGGACCTCTGTCTGAGCAGCGGCGGGCGCATCCTGGCGGCGTCCGAGCCACTCATCCACCGGGCGCACGGCCTGCTCCGCGACTCGGCCGGGCTGCGCTCCTGCTTCGCCAGCGCCACCGCCTTCGCCGGTGTCATCCAGGCAGCGCAGGACGGCGTGCTGCGCGACGACTCGGTGGTGCTGGTGAACCTGACCGGTGGTGACCGGCCCACCTTGCAGACCCCGGTGAACCTCACCCGGTGGGAGGTGGCGGCGTGAACGCCACGGCGGGTTCGGCGACGAACGCCGACGAGGTGGTCCGGGCCCTCGGCACCGCGGGCGTGGACGTCCTGTTCGGCTTCCCCGGAGAAACGTCGTTGCCGCTGTATCTGGCCGCTCAGCGGCAGTCGGTGGTGCGGCACGTGCTCGCCCGGTGCCCGCGCTGCGCGGGGTACATGGCCGAGGCGTACGCCCGGATCACCCACCGGCCGGCAGCCTGCGACGCACCGGGCGGGGTCGGGTCTCCACACACCGCTCCGGCACTGCTCGAAGCGCACAACAGCGCGACGCCACTGGTCTTTCTCGCCTCGGGCGCGGCGCGGCGGACCCGCGGACGCTGGACCACCGGTGAATGCGACCAGCAGCAGATGTTCGCCCCGGTCACCAAGCAGCGGATGCGGCTGGAGGTCGCGGACGGTCTGTGCGACCGGGTACGCGCCGCGACGCAGCATGCGCGGGCGCCGCGCAGCGGTCCGGTCTTCGTGGAGATCCCCGCCGACCTGTTGAGCGCGCCGGCGCCGGGCACGCCGGGGAAGCCGTACCTGCCCGAGCCGCCGCTGCGGGCGTGCCCGCGCAGGGACGCCGTCGACGACGTGGCCCGGCGCGTGCGCGGGGCGCGGCAGGCGGTCGTCGTCGCCGGCGGTGGAGTTCATCTCGGCGACGCGACCGGCCCGCTGCGCCGGCTCATCGCGGCCACCGGGCTCCCGGTCGCGACCACGCTGAACGGCAAAGGCGCGGTCGACGAGCGGCTGCCGCACGCGTTGGGCGTGACCGGAGCCAAGGGGTCGGCGGCGGCCAACGCCTTCGTGGCCACCGCGGACTGCATCATCGCCATCGGCACCAAGCTGGGTGACAAGTCCACCGACGGCTTCCGCTGGCCGCATCCCGGACAGACACTGATCCACGTCGACGCCGACGCCACCGAGCTCACGCGCTTCGGGCACGCCGGCGTCCCGGTTCTCGGCGATGCCGGAGATTTCTGCCGGGCGCTGACGGCGGCGTTGCGCGACTTCCGCTATGCCGGCGCCGATTTCGAACCGGAACAACCGGCCTGGGACGGGGGCCTGACGCAGCTTCTGTGCGAGCGGCTCACCGACCATCTCGCCGACCGGGACGTGGTGGTCGCCGACGCCAGCGTAGCCAGCGGGTGGGCCGGCGCCGCCCTCCGCATGCGCGGCGCCGACCAGCGGCTCATCACTCCGCGCGGCAGCGGAAGCCTCGGGTACGCGTTGCCCGCCGCCATCGGCGCCCAGTTCGCGCGGCCGGACGGCCGGATCTTCGCCATCGGGGGCGACGGCGGCTTCGCCATGGCGATGCACGAGATGGAGACGGCGGCACGCCTGAACCTCCCCATCACCTACTTCCTGCTCAACAACCAGCGTCTCGGCCTCATCGAACGGCACGCCGTCGGGTTGCTCGGTGGCCGAGGGGTCAGCGACGGCTTCACCGCGATCGACTGGCCTGCCATCGCGACGGCGTTCGGTTGGCGCAGCTTCCGGGTGCGTGACCGCGACGACCTGGCGACGCGATGGAAAGAGATCTGTGACGGCTGGGCGCCGACCCTCGTCGAGTGCGTCGTCCCCGCCGACGAGGTCGCGCCCGACCACACCGTGACTCCGAAGGGAGAGGTCCCGTGAGCATCCTCATCCTGCACACCTCCAACGCCAGCCGGCGCAAGCACCTCGCCACCGCGCGCCGGTACGCCCACCGCCACGGCGAGCGGCTTCTGCTGGTGGTGCAGAACCCGACCTGGGAACGGGAGTACGCCGACCGGGTGGTGGCCGCCGACACGTCCGACATCGGGCAGACCGTGCGTGCGGTCCGGGACCTGGCGACCATCGAGACGGAGCCGATCCGCGCCGTGGCGGCGTTCGTGGAACACAGCGTTCCCGCGGCGGCAGCGGTGGCGGCCGAGCTCGGCCTGCCGTTCGTCAGCGAGAAGACCGCGTATGCGGCCCGCGACAAGCACGCGATGCGATCCGCGTTCGCCCGGCGCGGGATTCCGCAGCCCCGATTCGGTCTTGCGCGCACCCTCGCGGAGGCGCGCGGGGTGGCCCGCAGGGTCGGTTATCCGCTCGTCCTCAAACCGGTGATCGGTGGCGGAAGCATGTATGTGCGCCGGGTCGACGACGACGCCGAACTCGCCGAGCATTTCGAGACCATCCGGCGCAAGTCGTGGGCCAGCTTCGACTACGACCCGCTGTGCCGCCGGGCGATGCGCCGGCACGACGAGAGCCTCATGCTGGAGGCGTACGTCGCCGGTGGCGAGGTGAGCGTCGAATCGATCGTGATCGGCGGCGAGACGCACGTGCTGGCCGTACACGACAAGCCGTTGCCGATGCACGGCCCGTATTTCGAAGAGGTCTTCTACGCCACCCCGAGCGCGCTGCCACCGGCCGCGGTGGCCCGCATCGCAGAGATCACCGCGCAGGCGCACCGAGCCCTGGACATCACGATGGGCGCCACCCACACCGAGTTCCGGATCGCGCCCGGCGAGGAGCCGATGATCCTGGAGACCGCGGCCCGGCTCGGCGGCGGCCCGGTGTACCGGTCTGTGCTCCTGAGCACCGGGGTCGACATGGTCGAGGCGGTGCTCGATCTGGCCCTGAGCCGTCCGCCGCGGCTGCGGCCCACGCAACGGACCGCCGTCGGGTTCTATCTCTTCTTCGCCGAACGGGCCGGCACCGTGACCGCGGTGCACGGAGTCGAGGAGGCCGCGGCCGACGCCCGGGTCCACGAGGTCGACGTGTACCGGCGGGTCGGGGATCAGGTCGACGTTCCCCCACACGTCTGGCAGGCGCACGGGCACGTCATCTTCTCGGCGCCGGATCGCGACGGACTCGACGAGGTGTACGCCCGTCTCGTGAAGACGGTACGGATCGATGTCGACTGACCATCAACGGCTGGCTCGGGTGCGTCACCCGGGGGGCTGCGCCTATGCGCGGCTGGAGGTGGGTCCGGACGGCGACACGCGAGCCGTCGAACTGTCCGGACCGCCGTTCGCCGGCGGGATCGCGACGGGCCGGCAGTGGCCGCTGTCCGGCGTGTCGCTGCTCGCCCCGGTCGTTCCGACGAAGGTCATCGGCGTCGGCCGCAACTACGCCGGCCCCGCAGATCCCGGCGCCGTCCGGCCGGCCGATCCGCTCGTCTTCCTGAAGCCGCCGTCCAGCGTGGTGGGACCGGACACGCCGATCGTCCTTCCGTCCGCGTCGGCGAAGGTCGACTTCGAAGGTGAGGTGGCCGTGGTGATCGGGCGGCGCTGCCGCCGGGTCGACCGGACCCGGGCCGCACAGGTGGTCTTCGGTTACACCCTGGCGAACGATGTGACCGCGCGGGACTTGCAACACGCGGACGGGCAGTGGACGCGGGCCAAGGGGTTCGACACGTTCTGCCCGGTGGGTCCGTGGGTTCGCGCGGGTCTTCCCCCGGCGGCCCTGTGCCTGCGCACCGTCGTCGACGGTGACGTGCGGCAGGAGGGCGCGCCGTCGGCAATGATCTTCGACATCCCCGCTCTGGTCCAGTGGCTGTCGGCCGTCATGACCCTCGAACCCGGCGACCTCATCCTCACCGGAACGCCGGCCGGCAGCGCGGCCCTGCGGCCCGGACAGACCGTCGTGGTCGAGTCGCCGCACATCGGCCGGCTCCGCAACCCCGTGCGAGCCGAGAGCTGACTTCACCCATCGAAAGGGACTGCCATGCATCTGCTCCTCGTCGGGGCGTGGCCGGAACTGGCCAACCAGCTCGTCGGGCTGCCGGCCCGAGTCTCCCTGGTGCAACTGCCCGGCGCGGCCGACCCGCGCGAGACGGCGTGGGCGCACCGGCACGCCTGCGTCGACTACGTCGGCGACATCGCCGCGACGGTGAGCCTCGCGGTGGACATCGACCGCCGGGACCCCGTCGACGTGGTCGCCGGCTTCCGCGAGTTCTCCCTGCCCGCGGTACGGGCCGTCGCTGAGAAACTGAACGTCGCGTGCGTACCGGGCCCGGCAGCGACGCTCGGCCATGACAAGGCCGCCGTCCGCGACATGCTGAACCGCTCGGATTGCCGTTCGGTCCCCTTTCGCCGCTGCGCCACGGCCGCCGACGTGGCCGCGTTCGCCGCCGCCGAGGGGTTTCCGTTCGTGCTCAAACCGGCCGGCGGCGCGGGAAGTGCCGGTGTGCACGCCGTCTGCCGGGCGGCGGACATCGTGCCGGCGTGGCAGCACTCGTCGGCCGTCGCCACGAACGGGAGGGTCGTGGCGGAACGGCTGCTCGACGGGCCCGAGTTCAGTGTCGAGGTGCGCTCCGCCGCGGGCAGCCACGAGGTGGTCGCGGTGACCGAGAAGACGACCACCGGACCCCCGCATTTCGTCGAGGCCGGTCATCTGGTCCCGGCACGCCTCGCCCCGGACGTCGCGGGGGCGCTGGCCGCGGAGGCGGTGCGTGCGCTGCGGGCCATCGGGCACGAGACCGGGCCGTCGCATGTGGAACTCATCCGCACCACCCGGGGTCCGACGATCGTGGAGATCAACCGGAGGCTCGGCGGGGATCGCATCTGGGAGCTGGTCCTCCTGGCGACCGGGCGTGACCTGATGCGGGAGTCGCTGCTGGATGCGGTTCACGCCACACCGGCGCTCGCCCCCGAACGGCGGCGGGCGGCCGCGATCCGTTTCGTCCTCGACGAGCAGGGCGACGAGGGAGCGGATGCGGCGTCACCGCCGGAGCTGCTGCGCCGCACGGTGATGACCACCCACCACCGGGGCCCCGTCCGGTCGTCCCACGACCGGCTCGGATATGTCCTGACCACGGCCGCCGACGGGGACCGGGCGGCCCAGGCCGCCGAACAGGCGGCACGGCGCCCCCACGCACCGAACGAAGGGCGATAGCGATGTTGACCAGGCTGGGATGCGAGCAGCTCGTGCTCGTGGGGTTCAGCCGAACCCTGTTGACCGCACTCACGGATGTCCTGCCGCCCGGCAGCGTGCTGGTCGTCGAGGAACCGGACGTGGCCGCCAAACGCGACATACCGGCGCTGGCCCGTCGCTTCCCTGCGGTCTCCCGGGTGCTGCTGTGGGAGTACCAGAGGGACGGCGCGGTTGCGGCCCTGCTGCGGGCGGCACCGGCCCTGACGGCGGCCCGGGCGGTGGTCCCGGGCATCGAATACGCCGTGCAGCCGGCCGCCGGACTGGCTGCGGCGCTGGGTTTACCGGGCGCCGGAGAGCGGGCCGCGGGCATCTTCCGCGACAAGGTCCGCCAGCGCCGGGCCGCCGCCCGCAGCGGCCTGCGCAATCCGGCCTACGCGGCGGTCACCACGGCCGAGGAGGCCGTCGGGTTCTTCCGGCGCGCCGGAGGGCGGTGCATCGTCAAGCCCACGACCCGTCAGGCGAGCCTCGGCGTACGGTTCGTGGCCGGCGAGGCCGAGGTGGTCGAGGCCGTCCGGGCCGCGGAAGCTGCCACCGAGCCGCTGCTGGTGCCGGCTCGGGGAATTCCCTCGGAGTTGCTCATCGAACGCGCCCTGGACGGGCCGGAGTACAGCGTCGAGGCGCTGGTCCGGGATTCCCGCGTCTGCTTCACCAATGTCACCGCCAAACGCGTTCTCCCCGGCCCGTACCCGGTCGAGCTGGGCCACCTCGTGCCCGGTGCGCCGTCGCCGCAGCTCGCCACGCGGTTGGCCGAGCACACGTCCCGGCTCGCCGCGGAAAGCGGTTTCGCATACGGGGTCCTGCACTGCGAGTGGATCGTCGACGAGGAAGGGCCGGCGCTGGTGGAGTGCGCGGCGCGCCTGCCGGGCGACGAGATCGCAACGCTCATCTCGCTCGCCTACGGCTTCTCCTTCGTGGGCGCTTACGTGTCCATCATGGCCGGTCTGCGTCCGTCGGTGTGCGTCGAACCGCGTGGTGCGGCGGCGATCCGCTTCCTGAGCGCACCGCCCGGGTCCGTGCGCGAAGTGCTCGGCCTCGCCGACGCCGCCCGGGCCGCGGAGGTGCACGCCGCAACCGTGTCGGTCGCGCCGGGCGATGTGGTTCGCCCGCTCACCTCGTCGTGGCAGCGCGTCGGCCATGTCATCACGCGGTCGGTGTCCGCTCCGGCCGCCGAGCGGCTCTCCCGGCGCAGCGCCGAGCAGATCGCCGTACGGACCGAGCCGGCGTGACCGTCCGGACGCCGCCCGACCCGTCGCCGGCCGCGAGCCGCCCGTGGGTGATCGAGGTGCTGCGGGCGCAACTGGTGCCGGTGACCAGGATCGGCCGGCAACTGGCCGCCGTCTCCTTCCTGGACGCCTTCGGCTCCGGCATGTACTACGCCTGCTTCGCGCTGTATTTCACGCAGGTCGTCGGCCTGTCCGCGGCGCAGGTGGGGACGGCGCTGTCCGTCGGCGGCCTGGCCGGGCTTCTGGGAGCGGTGCCGGTCGGGCTGCTGGCCGACCGGTTCCGCGTGGGCCGGATCTACATCGGGCTGCAACTGCTGCGTGGAGTCTGCTACGCGGCGCTGTGCCTGGTGGGCAGCTTCCCCTGGTTCGTCGCGGTGGCCGCGGTCATCGGGCTCACCGACAGCGCGATCCCGCCGGTCCATCAGGCGGTGGTCGGTGTCGCCGTGCCGGGCAAGGACCGGGTCGACACCATGGCACGCATCCGAGCCGTGCGGAACATGGGGTTCGGCCTCGGCGCCCTCATCGCGGTTCTCGCCCTCGGGCAGGGATCCCGAGCGGGCTTCCTCATGCTGATCGCCGGAAACGCGGTCTCGTATTTCGTGATGGCCGCCGTGCTGGCGGTGATGGGCATCGCAGCGGTGGCGGTCGCGGCCGACGCGGCCCGGCGACCGACGTTCCGCCTCGTCCGCGACGTGCGCTACCTGCTGGCCGCCGCCGTGTACGGCGTTCTCGCCGTGCATGCGACCCTGCTGTCGGTTGCCGTGCCCCTGTGGTTCGCCCGGCACACCCTGGTCCCGCCGGTGTTCATCGGCTTCCTCGTGGCGTTGAACACGGTGCTGGCGGTTCTGCTGCAGGCCCGCTTCGCGCGGCCGTGTGTGACGCTGTCCGGCGCCCGCACCGCCGCAATCCTGGCAGGGCTGTCGCTGGCGGGCTTCGGCGTCGCCAGTCAGATGGCGCACGCGGTCACGGTGGAGATCCTCGCCGTCTGTCTCGCCTTCCTAGCGGTCATCCTGCTCACCTTCGGCGAGCTGTGGCATTCGGCGAGCAGTTGGACGGTCTCCTACGAGCTGGCCGAGCCGGACCGCCGGACCGCCTATCTGTCGACCTTCCAGCTAGGCGTATCCCTGCAGGCGGTGCTGGCGCCGTGGGCGATCACCGAAATCGTGTTCGGCACGCCGGGCGGATGGTTGATGTTCGGCGCGGTCACCATCGCCGCGGGGCTCGTCCCACGCCTGGCGCTAAGACGCGCCCTGTTTTCAGATAGTGCCTGATCGATGCATTCATCCTCGTCATCACGGTAGCGTTATCTGGCTTGTCCGAAGATCTGTGGTGCTGTCGAAGGGAAAGATGCGATGGCAGGGGAAATCCGGATCACCCAGGATGACATCGATAGCCTGGCAACGAAACTCGACAACTTCTCCGAGGCACTGACCAACAAGGAACGCGACGTCATGTCCGCCATCATGCGGCTGGCCGCCGGTGCCCTCGAATCACCATCGAATCAGTCCCGGACGAGTGAGATGGGCACGCCGGAGAAATCCCCGGGTGGACGCTTGTCGGACGGCTTCCGGCAGGCATTCGAGCACGGCCTCGGCACCACGTTCCGGATCCGCCCGGGCGGGGCGATCAGCCATAGCATCGACGGGGGATGAAATCCGCCAGGCCCAAGACCCGGTCCGGGCCGTGCCGGGTCGGCCTGATCTCAATGCCGTTCGTCTCGTGCTTTCGTCCCTCGATCCAGCTCGGATTGCTCAAGTCGGTCGCGGCAGCGCGCCGATTCTCCGTCCACACGTTCCATCTCAATCTCGATTTCGCGCGGCAGATCGGGCCGGGCGCATATGAGGAAATCTGCGCGGTGCGTCGCGCATTCATCGGTGACTGGTTGTTCGCGGGGGCCGCGTTCGGCGACGCACTGCCGGACCGGGCGCCCGATTTTCTCACCGAATATGATTCGGACATTCACGCCGCCATCACCTCGGTGGACAAGCCCGCCGAATATCTGCGCACGGTCCGCGAGGCCGAGGTCCCGCAATTCCTTGACGCCATGATGGCCGAGCTGCCATGGCCGGATCTGGAGGTCATCGGATTCACGTCGACGTTCCAGCAGAATGCCGCGTCCCTGGCGCTCGCCAAACGCGTCAAGCGCGCCCACCCCTCGATCGTCACCGTCTTCGGTGGTGCGAACGTCGAGGGCGACATGGGCGTCGAGCTGGTGCGCGCCTTCCCGGACATCGACTACGCGGTCACCGGAGAGGGTGACCGGGCATTCCCCGAGTTCCTCGACGCGCTGGCGTCCGGCCGGGATCCGGCGACGGTCGCCGGTGTGCTGTGCCGTCGTGACGGGGCGGTGCACGGCGCCGGGTGCCGACCGGCCCCGGTTGACCTGGACACGCTTCCGCCGCCCGACTACGACGAGTACTTCGACCGGGCGGAACGGCTCGGGTTGCTCAGCATGGCCCCCCGGCGACACGTCGGCATCCCGTTCGAAAGCTCCCGCGGATGCTGGTGGGGGCAGAAACACCATTGCACCTTCTGCGGGCTCAACGGGACCGGGATGGCCTTCCGGGCGAAGTCGCCGCAACGCCTCCGGCAGGAGCTCGCGTCCGCGGCACGCCGCTACCGCAGCTTCACCTTCGAGGCGGTCGACAACATTCTCGACATGGCCTACCTGCGCACGGTCCTGCCGCAGTTGATCGAGGCGGGCACGGATTACGAGCTGTTCTACGAGCTCAAGGCCAACCTGACTCGCGAACAGCTTCGCCTGCTCCGGACCGCCGGTGTCCGGCAGGTGCAACCGGGCATCGAATCGCTCAGCACCCGCATCCTGCGGCTGATGCGCAAGGGCGCAACCGCCGCCCAGAACGTGAACACCCTGCGGTGGGCTCTTTACCACGGCATCACCGTGTGGTGGAACCTGCTCTACGGCTTCCCCGGCGAGCACCGGGAGGATTACCTCGCCCAGGAACGCCTGATGCCGTTGCTGGCTCACCTCCCGCCACCGAACGGCGCGTACCGGATCCGGATGGAGCGGTTCAGCCCGATCTTCACCGACCGCGCGGCCTTCCCCGCGCGACAGGTGCGCCCGCAGGCGAGTTACCGGCACATCTATCCCGGCCATGTGGCGCTCGACCGGATCGCGTACTTCTTCGACTACACCTTCGTGGACGCCCTCCCGGAGGCGGACCTCGCCGGGATTCGGCGCCGAGCCGACGCCTGGCGTGAGTCCTGGGCGGAGCCCGTCGCACCCTCGCTGACATTCCACGCCGCGGAGGATTTCCTGCAGATCGAGGACGCCCGCGACCCGGCCCAGCCGGGCACCTACACGTTCACCGGCCCCTTGGCACGGATCTACCGCTTCTGCAGCGACCGCCCGGTGACGCCGTCCGCCGTCCGCGCCCGGCTGAACCCGGACCGGCCGCTCGACGAGGTCACCGAGGCGCTCAGCGGCTTCTGCACCCGCGGCCTGATGATGCGCGACGGTGAGCGATACCTGAGCCTGGCGCTGCCGGCCACCCCGGGCCGGTGACCACGATGCTCGCCGAGCTGCCGGAGATGCTGTCCTGGACCGGCGCGCCCACCCCGTACCGCGAACTGACAACCCGCCTCGGGGCCACCATGGACGACCGATTCGGTGCCCTGCTCACGCATTTTGCGAAGGCGGGGGTGGGCACCCGGCTGTGCACGCTCGCCGACGAGCTCTCCGAACGGGGCCGCACGCGCCTGCTCTCGGCCCCGGAAACGGTGCGCCGGCTGCTGCACCGGCCGCCGACCGACCTGCGGTTCTTCCTGGACTCGGTGCTGGCCGAGCACCGCCGCGAAGGACGCCATGCCGGTCCGGTGGAGCCGGTGTGGTCCGCCCTCGGCGACGGCCGGTTCCCCGGCACCGACGACGGAGGCGCGGGATACCGGGCACCGCTACTGACCGGCGGGCTGCCGGTGGATCACCTGAGCCCGCATGCCGCGTACGCCGGGGCATCCGCCAGCGGCCCCACCCTGCCGTGCCGTCCGGCGGAGCTGACCCGCGTGGTCGGCAAGCTGGACTCGGCCCTGGCGGTGGCACGACAGGTGAGCCCGCAGGCGCACGCGCTGGTCACGGCCATGACCCGCGTGGTCGTGGTGCGCAAGAGCCGGGCCGACGGTGGATGGTATTTCTCCTACTCCGACGAGCAGGCCATCGGCCGGCTCGCCTTCACGAACATCCACGACGACCGCGTGGACGTGCCGGACACCACCGGCCGGCTGGTGCACGAGTCCCTCCATTCCCTGTTGTATCTCGTCGAGCGAGACGAGCCGATCTTCGACCGGCGCGACGCCGGCACGGTGCGGGTCGCGTCCCCGTGGACCGGGCGTGCGCTGGTGCTGCGGTCGTTCACCCACGCGTGCTACGTCTGGTTCGCGTTGTGGATGTTCTGGCGCCGGGCACAACCGGCGGATCTGCTGCCATCGCGGCGGATCGCGACGCTGTGCGATCAGGCCCGGCGGGGATTCGACCGGCCGGAGATGGCGGCTGCCCGGAAGGTCGTGGCCGCTCACCTCACCCCGCACGGGCGAGCGCTGCTCGATCTGCTCGACGACATGCGCCACGGCCGCTACGGCTGAGCTCCTCGCGCACCGGCTCACGCGAGGGCGAGCCGGGCCCGGATGAGGTCCGCGTCACCGTGGTTCAGCTCGTCGAGGATCGCCAGCGCCCGCTGCCAGGTGGCACGCGCCGCGTCGACGTCGCCCGCGGCGAGCTGGGCCTCGCCGAGACGGTTGAGCGTGTCGGTCTCGTTGTAGCGGTCGCCGAGTTCCCGGAAGCGTTCGATCGCGCTGTTGTAGCAGGCGATCGCGGTCGCCTGGTCGCCGAGCTGGTGATGGGCATAGCCCAGGCTGTCCCACGTGTTGGCCTGACCCTGCGGATCCTCCAGGTGGCGTTGCATGGCGAGCGCCTGTTCACAGACATTGAGGCCGTACGCCGGATCGCCCAGCCGCGCGTGATACCAGCCGACGGCGTTCAACGCCCGCGCCTGCCACGCCGCATGGCCAGCCGACCGATACAGCTTCAGGGCCTGTTCGGCGTGTTCCAGCGCCTCGGCATGACGTTCCCGCCGGTCGAGCGTCACCGACATGCTGCGATGGACGTGTGCCAGGGCGAAATGGTCGTCCAGCTCGGCGAACAGGCTCAGGGCACCCTCGTGGTGGTCGTCCGCGTCGGCGAAGCCACCCAGGCGGGTGCAGGCCCGCGCGAGGCTCAGGTGGGCGTGCCCCTGGCCCCGGATGTCACCGGCCTGTTCCGCGGCGTGCAACGCGGTCCGCTGCGCCATGATCTGGTCGCGCCAATGGCCCTGAAAGTAGAGGTACGGCGTGGCCGTCCACGCCAGTCGCCAGGTGATCGGGCCGGGCACCGTGGACGCCGCCTGCGCGATGGCTGCCAGCAGCACCGGATGCTCGGCCGTGAACCAGGCCAGGGCGGGCCCGGACCCGTCGAACTCCTGCACCACGGCCCCGGCGCGCGGCGCCGCGAGGGTGAGCGGGAATTCCGGTGCGCGCAGCGCCGACGCCGCCGCCTGCGAGGTGTGCAGATAGTGGTCCAGCACCCGATGGATGCTCTCCCGCCGGTCGGATTCGCCGTCGACGATTTCGGCCAGCTCCACGGCGTAGGCGCGGAGCAGATCGTGAAAGGTGAACCGGCCCGGCACGTGCTCGGTCACCAGATGAGCCCGGGTCAGCTCGGTGAGCAGCCGGCGCGCCACGGGGGTGGGGACGGCGGCCAGGCTGGCCGTCGCCGCGATAGAAATGTCCGGCCCGCGGTGCAGCCCGAGCAGCCGCAACAACCGGGCGGCCTCGGGGCGTAACGTCCGGTACGACCAGGAGAACACGGCACGTACGTCGGTCAGCGTGTCGTCCATGTCGAAGGCGTCCAGGCCGGCCTGCGCGTCGCGGAGCTGGTCGGCGAGGACGGCGAGGCTGAACGTGGGGTTCACGGCGGCGCGCGCGGCGACGATCGTGAGCGCCAGCGGCAGCCGGGCGCAGGATTCGATGATGTCCTCGACCGCGGCATCCTCGGCCGCCACCCGCGTCCTTCCCAGCCGGCTGATCAGGATCGACCGGGACTCGTCGGTGGACATCAGGTCGACGGTGACCGAGCGGGCGTTCTGGGTGGCCACCAGCCCGGAGAGCTGATCACGGCTGGTGACCAGCACCAGGCAACCCGGCGCGCCGGGCAGCAGCGGGCGGACCTGGCTCGCGTCGCGGGCGTTGTCCAGCACCACCAGCACCCGCTTGCCCGCGACCAGGCTGCGATACAGTGCGGCCCGCGCGTCGAGGCTGACCGGCACGCGTTGCGGCGGCACCGCGAACGCGTCGAGGAATCCCCGGATGGCCTCGTCCGGTTGCATCACCAGGCCCGTGGGATCGAAGCCCCGCAGGTTCACGTAGAGCTGGCCGTCCGGGAAGGCGTCGCGGACCTGATGCGCCCAGTGCACGGCCAAAGCCGTCTTGCCGACTCCGGCCGTGCCGGCGATCGCGATGATGGTCATGGCGTCCGGCTGTCCGCCGTCGTGGCGCATCAGCTCGTCCAGCCGCTCGATCGAACCTTGCCGGCCGACGAAACCGGAGATGCTGTGCGGCAGTTGCGACGGGGCCGCCGGCCCGGCGCCGCCGGCGACAGCGGTGTGCCGGGACGCCGACGCTGGTGCGGAGACCGGCGCCGCCAGGCTCTCGTCGGCGGCCAGGATCTGCTGGTGCAGCCGGCGCAAGGGCGCGGCCGGATCGATGCCGAGATCCTCCCGCAGGCGGCTCCGGGCCGCCTGATAGACGGTCAGCGCCTCGGCCTGCCGGTCGCATCGGTAGAGCGCGAGCATCAGCAGGCCCGGCAACCGCTCCCGCAGCGGGTTGTCGGCGACCAGTTGGCGCAGTTCGCCGACGAGCTCACGATGGTTGCCGAGGGCCAGCTCGACCTCGATGCGGTCCTCGACGGCCAGCAGCCGCCGTTCCATCAGGGCGTCTCGCTGCCCGTCCAGGTAGGCGCTGGTCAGGCCGTCGAACGGGACGCCACGCCAGAGCCGCGACGCCCGGCGCAACGCTTCGGCCGCGGCCGGCAGATCGCCGACCTCCCGCGCGTGACGCGCCCTGCTCACCTCGGCGTCGAACACGGCCAGATCCAGGGAGGACTCCGCCATCGACAGCACATATCCCGCGTCCGTCCACACCAGCCGGCCGGACGCCGATCGCGGTGTGTGACCGGGTTCGAGGACGCGTCGCAATGCCGACACATACCGCTGGATGAGGTTCACCGCGCAGGTGGGCGTCTCGTCGCCCCACACCGCGTCGATGAGCAACGGACGGCTGACCGGGCGCTCCGGATGCAGCAGCAGGACCCCCAGCACGACGCGGTGCTGAGAAGGCCCCAGGGACAGCGGAGTCGCGTCGCGGGCCGCACGCAGCGGCCCGAGCATCTCGAACCGCAGTGCCGAAACCTCCTGGCTGCCCATCACCGCCTCCCCCGCGGTCGACGAACCACCGGGCGCAAGCATCGCACCCGGGGCGTTCCAGGGCTACGCAATTCACAGCACCACCGAGGCTAGCCCATGCGTTCACGGGCGCCGGTGCGCGCAGCGGACGGAACCCCGGGTCCACGTGACCGTCCGTGACGGGCCGCCGCCCGCGTGACGGGCCCGCGTCAGGGCAGGTGGAGCTCGGCCAGCCGGACGGCCACGCCGTTGCGGGTCTGCAGCCGGATCAGCTCCTCCCCGTTGCCCAGCCAGTCGTCGAAGGCGCCGCCGGAGACCTGGCACGTGCCGGCGCCCGAGTCGTCCACGCATTTCGCCGGATCGTCCTTGACCAGCATCAACACGGCGTCGTCGGCACGCGGCAGGGTGATTTTCGCGCCGCTTTCGGCCGCGCCCCACGCGTAGCTGCAGCGCTTGTCGTCGCGCGGAATCCGGTACGTCGCGCAGAACTGCGGATTCGGCAGGTAGATGACCGGTTTGACGATGACCGCCCGGTGCTTGCCGGGCGCGAAGGACAGCAGCTTCACGATCGAGTCGGTGTCGCCGCGGCTGACATCGGTGTAGGCGGGGGTGGCACCCGGCGCGGCGCTTGTCGCGTCCCCGGTGACCGGATCGCCGCTGCGCGCACCGGCGCCCGCGTCGCAGGCCGCGAGCAGCAGCACCAGCGCAAGAGTCAGCAGCCGCATCTTCACAGGGTCGCAACCTTCACATCGCTGTAGGCCACGCTGCCGTCCGTGTCATCGCTCGGCTTGTAGGCGGCCAGCACCACCATGCCGGTGATCAGCCGCCGATCGTCCACGACCGCCTCGCCCGCCGGCTCGCCGTCGACCGCCGCCTTCGCCGTGTCGTCCCGGATCACCAGCTCGATCCGGTGGTCCCGGTGATCGGCGAACACCGACGAGGCGACGGTACTGATCGGCCCCGCGGTGTCGTACTTGTCCTTCCAGAAGATGATCTTGTCGGTGCAGAGCTGGAGCGCGTAGCCGTATCCCTCGTCGACCCGGCGGAATCCGACGAAGGCGCACTTGTGTGGCGTACGAAGGGCCACAGTTACCGCGATCGACTGATCACCGCCGAACTTGTCCTGCGGGCCGGGGCAGACGTTGTAGTTGGAGTCGTGGGTGCTCAGGACCATCCGTCCCTGGACGAACGCGCAGGCGCCGAACTCGGTCCGCGACTCGTGCCACTGGCCCTCGCGATCCAGCGGATCGATGATCATCGGGTCGTCGCCGATCGGCGACGGCTCCCGCACGGATGCGCGGGCGTCCAGGCCCGCCGCGCCGGCCCATGCGCCGGCCGCGCCGAGCGCCGCGACCGCCGCACCCAGGGCGACCGCTGCCACGATCCGTCGACGCCGGCGGCGGCTGCGGGCACCGCCGGCCTGGGCGGCCTCCGCCGCCTGCCGCAGCTCCGGATGTCCGCCCAGGTCCACCGCGCTGGACGAACCGATGTCCAGGAGAAGATCGAGCAGTTCCGGCGCGGTCGGCCGGTCCGCCGGGTCCTTCTCCAACGTGCGGGCGACGATCTCGCGCAGCGGCGACGGCAGGTCGCCGAGGTCGGGCGGCTGGGTGAGAATCTTGGCCGCGGTGGCGACCGGCGAGTCCGCCGCGAACGGTGTCTGCCCGGTACCCGCGTACGCCACCACCACGCCCCAGGCGAAGACGTCCGCGGCCGGTCCGGCGCCGGGTCCGTCCGTGTCGAACCGCTCGGGCGCCATGTACGCGACAGTGCCGACCATCTGGTCCGTACGCGTATGGTTGCTGGTCGCCTCGACGGCACGCGCGATGCCGAAGTCGATCACCTTCGGCGTGCCGAGGGAGAACAGCACGTTGCGCGGTTTCAGATCCCGGTGGATGACGCCGGCGCCGTGGATCGCGGTCAATGCCGTGGCCACGCCGATCGCCACGCTGTAGAGGTCCCCGCCGACCAGCGGACCCCGGTCGTCGACCACCTCGGCCAGGCTCGGCCCGTCCACGTACTCGACCACCAGGTACGGCGTGGCGTGCTCGGGGTCGGCGTCCAGCACCGGCGCGGTGCAGAACGCGGGCACCGTGCTCGCCCGGGTGACCTCGCTGCGGAACCGGCCACGGAACTCGGGCTCGTACGCCAGGTCCGGGCGCACCGCCTTGACCGCGACCAGTTGTCCGTCCGGGCCGCGCCCCAGGTAGACCGCGCCCATGCCACCCTGACCGAGCCTGCCTAGCAGACGGTATGCACCCAACTGCGAAGGGTCGCCAGGGCGAAGTGGGCCGGTGGTCATGTGTCGGGAGGCTACTCGGTGGATGCCAGGGGATGAAGTGGTGTGTACCGATGCATCTCGGCCAGCCTGCGCCTGCACCGGAGAAATCTTGCGGACCGAGGTCCCGCGTGGAGGGGGCATTCCGGCCCGAGCGGGATGTGGGGGTGACGTGCAGTGTCAAAGGGAGCAACATCGATGGAGGGATCACCGCCGAAAGGCGTGTCACGTCCGGCGCAGTGAAGGAGTATCGATGGTCTCGATCGGCGTGCTGACGGAGACCGAGCCCGGCGAGCGCCGGGTGGCGCTCAGCCCGGATGCGGCACGACGGCTGTCCGAACGCGGGCAGCGTGTGCTGGTGCAGGCCGGCGCGGGTCGCCTGTCCTTCTTCGACGACGACGCCTACGCCGGTGCGGAGGTGGTGGACCGCGCCCGCGTGTACGCGGACAGCGACGTCCTCCTGTGCGTGCATCCGCCCGGTGACCTGGCCCTGGCCCGTCCGGAGCAACTGCTGATCGGCATGCTCGGCACCGACCCGGGCGCTTCCGGCGGGCGCACCGAGATCAGCCTGGACCTGCTCCCCCGCACGTTGAGTCGGGCACAGGCGATGGACGCGCTCACCTCCCAGGCGAACGTGGCCGGTTACAAGGCCGCGTTGCTGGCCGCCGAGGCGTTTCCGGGCTTCTTCCCGCTGCTGATGACCGCGGCCGGCACCACACGACCGGCTCAGGTCCTGGTGCTCGGCGCCGGCGTGGCCGGGTTGCAGGCCATCGCCACGGCACGCCGGCTGGGCGCACGGGTCACCGGGTACGACGTGCGCGAGGCGGCCCGCGCCGACATCGCCTCCACCGGCGCCGCCGTGCTCGACATCGGCACGCCGGCCACCACCTCGGCGGACGGCTACGCGCGCGGCCTCGGCGCGGACGAGGCCGCGGCGCAACTGCGCGGGCTGACCGAGGCGATCCCCCGCTACGACGTGGTCATCACCACCGCGCAGGTGCCCGGCCGCCCGGCGCCACGGCTGGTGACGGCCGACGCCCTCGCCCGGATGCGACCGGGCTCGGTGGTGCTCGACCTGGCCGCCGCGGCGGACGGCGGCAACGTGGCCGGGTCGGTGCCGGACACCCGCTCGGTCACCGGCAACGACGTCACGGTCATCGGGGCGGGGAATCTGGCCGCGACCGTGCCCTCGGCGGCGTCCACCGCGTACGCCCGCAACATGCTCGCCGTGCTCACCCACCTGATACCCGACGGGGAGATCGTCCTCGACACCGACGACGAGATCACCCGGGCTGTCCTGTTGAACCGGGCGGACCGGGCGGAGGCACGCTCATGAGCCCGCTGCTGATGGCCGACCTCACGGTGTTCGTGCTGGCCCTGCTTGTCGGTTTCGAGGTGATCAGCAAGGTTCCCGCGACCCTGCACACGCCGTTGATGTCCGGTGCGAACGCGATCCACGGCGTGGTGGTCGTCGGGGTCATGCTGCTGGCCGCCGACGTCGTCACCACAGGTGGATATGCGCTGCTGTTCGTGGCCGCGTTCGGCGCCGCGATGAACGTGGCCGGCGGGTACGCGGTCACCGACCGGATGCTGGCGATGTTCCGGAGCCGGCCATGAGCGCCGTCGACACGGTGGTCCACCTGGTCTATCTCGCCTGCGCCACGTCCTTCGTGCTGGGCCTGCATCTGATGAACGCGCCCGCCACCGCCCGGCGCGGCAACCGGATCTCGGCGGCGGGCATGGCGGTGGCGATCGCGACGACCGCGGTGGTGCTGGCCCGCGACGGATCCGCGCGCTCCGATGCCGTTGCCGCCCTCGTCGCGGGCGCCGGGGCCGGGGCGGTGGCCGGGCTGATCGCGGCGCGGCGGGTGCGGATGACCGCGATGCCGCAACTGGTCAGCCTCTTCAACGCGGTCGGCGGCGGCGCGGCCGCGTTGATCGCGCTCGGCGAACCGGCGGGCGGCACCCGTGCGGCCGTCACCGGCGTCCTCGACGTGCTCATCGGCGCGGTGACGTTCAGCGGGTCCCTGGTGGCCTCGGGCAAGCTCGCGGGCCGGATCCCGGGCGGTCCGATCGTGGTACCGGTGGGCCGGGCGATCACCGCGCTGACCGGTGTCGCCGCCGTCGCGCTGGCCGTGCTCGTCGTCGGCTTCGACGCGCCGAGCGCGGCGCTCTACGGCATCGCCGGTTGCGCGCTGGCGGCCGGGGTGCTCCTCACCCTGCCGATCGGCGGCGCCGACATGCCGGTGGTGATCTCCTTGCTCAACGCCTGCACCGGCACCGCGGTGGCGATGGCCGGATTCGTCCTGGAGAGCACCCCGCTGATCATCGCGGGCGGGCTCGTCGGCGCGGCGGGCGCCATCCTCACCAAGCTCATGGCCGACGCCATGAACCGGTCGATCGGCTCCATCATCGCCGGGGGTTACGGCACGTCGGACGCGGTCGCGGTGACGACCGGGGCCGGTTCGGCTCCGGTACGCGAGATCACCGCCGACGATGCGGCCATCCAGCTCGCGTACGCGTCCAGGGTGGTCATCGTGCCCGGGTACGGGCTGGCGGCCGCCCAGGCGCAGCACGAGGCCGTCGCGCTGGCCGAAGCGCTCACCGAGCGGGGCGTCGACGTGTCCTACGCGATCCACCCCGTCGCCGGCCGCATGCCGGGACACATGAACGTGCTGCTCGCCGAGGCCAACGCCCCCTATGAGCAGTTGCGCGACCTGGACGAGAGCAATCCGGAGTTCGCGCGCACCGACGTTGCCCTCGTGGTGGGCGCCAACGACGTCACCAACCCGGCGGCACGCCGGCCCGGAAACCCGGTCTCCGGCATGCCGATCCTGGATGTGGACAAGGCCCACTCGGTCATCGTGCTGAAGCGGTCGCTGGGACACGGGTACGCGGGCATCGACAACGAGCTGTACACCACGCCCCAGACGGCCATGCTGTTCGGCGACGCCAAGGCGAGTCTGACGGCGCTGCTCGACGCGGTGCATGTGTACGCCGAAGGCCGGTCCTGACGGGCCGGGCTGCTCAGCTCCTGGTCCGGACGATGTGGACCGGGCAGTCCGCGTGGTGCAACAACTGCAGACCGGCGGATCCCAGCAGGGTTCCGGCGATCACGCCGTGCCCGCGGCTGCCCACGATCACCAACCGGGCCCGCCGGGACGCCGCAACCAGCACGGAGGCGATGCTCTGATGGGTGAGCACCACCGTCACCGGCACGTCGGGGAACTTCGTCCGCCACGGCGCCAGCCGGTCCTCCAGGGCCACCCGTTCCTCCGCGTCGGCTTCCGGCGTGGGCAGGTGCAGGACGGCCGGGGCCTTGCTCATCGTCACCGGGGGCGGCGGCAGGAACGCCCGCACGATCTCCAGCGCGCAGTTCTGGCTCGCCGCGGCGTCGAACGCGGTCTCCAACACGCCGTAGGCGGCCGGTGAATCGTCGACGCCGGCGACCACCGGCCCGTGCGTGACGTCGCCGCGGCCGCGGACCACCACCACCGGGCATGCGGCGTGCGTGGCCACCCGCTGACCCACCGAACCGAGCAGGAGGCTGCCGAAGCCGCCACGGCCGCGGCTGCCCAGCACCATCATCCGGCCGGTGCCGGAGTCACCGATCAACCGCGCGGCGGGATGGCCGAGCACCGGATCCGTGGTGACCTCCAGCCGCGGCGCGACGCGCCGGGCTTCGTTCACGGCGTCGGCAGTGACCTGTTCAGCCTGCCCGCGGGCGAGGTCGAGCACGTGATGGCTCATGTCGTACCGTGCCTCGCCCCATTCCCAGTCGAAGACGTGCGTGATCCGCAGCGGCAACGCACGACGCTGCGCTTCGCGCGCCGCCCATCGGATCGCGGCGCTGCTGGATTCACTGCCGTCGGTGGCGACGACGATGGGCTTGACGTTCATGGCGATACCTCCCCAGGCGACCCTTTCTCCCCGGCGACGCTGTCTTCTCGGCGACCTTCTCGGCGACCCTTTCTCCTCGGCGACGCTGTCTTCTAGGCGACGCCGAAGGGCGTGCCGACCGCGAGCCCGTCGTCGATGTCGTAGTCGACCAGGTCGGCGACGTCCACCACACCGGGCACCGCTGCGGCGAGGCGCGCCGCGGCCTTCGCCGACGAGTGCAGCCGCACGCGGCCGGTGAGCTTCACGACGCCATCGGTCACCGTGACGCGCACGGTGCCCCGTTCGCCGGTGAGCACCCGGCGCATCACCTCCTCGGCGATGTCGTGGCGGATCGCCTCGTCGGTGCGCACATGCACCTTGAGCAGATCGCTGCGCGTGACGATGCCGCGTATCCGGCCGAGGGTGTCCTCGACGACCAGGCGTTTGACGTTCTCCTGCTGCATGCGGCGAGCCGCGGCGGCCAGCGACAGCGACGGCATCGCCGTCACCACCGGGGAACTCATCACGTCGCGCGCGAGACGGCCGTGCGCCTTGCGCAGCGCGCGCCTGCGGCGCGGCGTGACCGCCGGGGCCGCGCCCGAACCGTCGGCCATCTTCATCAGCAGATCGGACTCGGAGACGATGCCGACGGCTCGCTCGAACCGGTCCATCACCGGGACCGCGCTGATGCGGTTGTCGATCAGGACGGCGACGACCGCGTGATACGGCAGGTCCTCGGGCACCGACACGACGTCTTTGGTCATCACGTCGTCCACACGCCACAGTTTCATGACTGCCCTCCTCATCTCGATTCCGACGTTACGAGCAATAGGGACTCCGGGTCAGAGTCGTTCGGCCTCCAGCGGCGAGCGGGCGAGCTGCCGTGCAAGGGGTCGTTCGGCTCTGGCCGAACCGCGACATGGGTGTGGAGTGTTGGTCCATGACGGACGACGTCGGCATCAAGGCTCTGCTGACCGCCGCCGCGTTCGGCGGCGAGGCCCCTTCCCTGCACAACAGCCAGCCGTGGCGGTGGCGCCTCGGCGACCATCGGCTGGAACTGATGCTGGAACGCCGCCGGATGCTCACCGCCACGGATCCGGACGGGCGTCTCGCGGTGCTCAGTTGCGGCGCGGCGCTGCACCACGCGCGCATCGATCTCGCCGCCGCGGGCTGGCACGCCACCGTCGTCCGGGTCGCGGCGCGGGAACTGCTCGCCACGGTGACGTTGCGCGGACCGGCGACGCCGGACCACCATGCCCGGCGTCTCGTCCGGGCCGCCGAACTCCGCCGCACCGACCGGCGCGACGGCCCCGGCGCGCCCTTGGACCACGACAAGCTGCGGACCATCGGCGCGGCCATCGCGGCCGAAGGCGGCACGCTGACGCTGCTGCGTCCCCGCCAGGTCTTCGTGCTGGCCGACGCCGCCGAGCGCGCGCAGCGGATCCAGCGTGCGGACGCCGCGTCACAAGCCGAGCTGGAACAGTGGATCGGCGACCTGCGGCCGCCCGGCGCCGGCATCCCGGCGTCCGCCCTGCCCGCCGACCCGTTCCAGCTCACCGCGCCGAAACTGGCGTTGCGCCGGGCCGGCACCGCGCTTGTCGCCGACACCCACCATCGGGCCGGCACGTTCGGCGTCCTCAGCACCCCCGGCGACGGCCGGATCGACTGGCTGCGTGCCGGTGAGGCGCTGTCCGCGGGCTGGCTGACCGCGACCGTCGTCAAGGTCTCCGTGCTTCCGCTCAGCGCGGTGGTGGAGGTGCCGACCAGCCGGGCGATGGCGCGCCACCTCATCGGCTGGGACGGCCACCCGTTGCTGGTGCTGCGGTTCGCGGACGGCCCGGACGACCCGGCCGGCCCGCGAACTCCGCGGCTGCCGGTGGACCGGATCGTCGAGTACGGGTGACGGGCGGCGTCAGGACAGCAGCACCTCGGAGAGGGGCCGCCGCGGGGTGGCCGCCGCGGGCCGGCCGTAGCCGAGCCGCAGCACCATCTGCGCCCACCGGTCGGTGGCGGTGTCGGTCAGCAGCACCCGCAAGCCGGGGATCTCCACCGGCTGGCTGATCGGTGTGGTCGCCAGGTTCAGCCAGGTGGCGGTCAGCAGCACCCGCTGCAACGCCTGGCCGGCCGCGACCCACTGTTCCCGGTGGTCGCCGCCGGTGGACAGCACGGTGATCGTCGGGTGCGGTTCGAACGGCACGGCCGCCCTGTCCTGTTGCGGCTGCAACAGGCCGAAGTCTCGGATCGGCATGGTCTCCAACGCGTCCCACGGCCCGATCGCGGCGGGCGGGATGCCGTCGTGGCGATGCCGGGCGGGCACCGTCCAGTGGGCGAGTTCGGCGCGGTAGCCACCCTGCGCGCGCAGCCGCCGGTCGGCCGCACCGGCCAGCCCGAGGATGGCGTTGCGGCTGACCGCGCTCGCCACGGTGAGAGTCGCGCCCTCGCGGCGGGCCGCCTCGGCGAGGTGCGCCAGATCGTCCGCGGGCACGACCGACCGCGCGAACGGCCACCGGTTGGTGTGCCGATGCTCGACGGCCGAGGACAGCGCCTCGACCACCGGTGTCGGTGCGAGGCGTCCGGGCACCGTCACCCGGGCCACCAGGTCCGGCTCCGACGGCTCGGGAAACAGCAGCGCCACGGGTCGCCAGCCCGCCGCGCGCAGCGCCAGCCGCAGCGTGAACACCGCCGCGCCGACGCTGATCAGCAGCTCGCGGCTGGCCGGGTCGAGGACGTCGAGCTGACGACGGCGGTCGGCGTGCACGTCAACCGTCCGGTCGCCGATCCGGAACAGCCACGGCTGGCTGTTGTGCAGCGACGGCGCCTTCGTCGCCCGTCGGACGCTGTCGGCCAGCACCCGTCGTGAGACGGCGGTGGCGGTCTGTTCGGCCATGGCCGGCTCCCTTCCCGCGGTCGTTGCGAACCCTGTCGCCATCGCATCCCGCGGGGGCCGGGTTCTCCCAGGGCCGATGGTCCCGCCCCGGGCGGGAACCGCCCGCCCGGCCCGGCCCGCCGTGACCATCGGCCCTGTCCCCACCGGAACGCCGGACGCACGCTGAGGGGGACCGACCGCCGTCCATCCGAAAGGACGGGAAAGCCATGACTGCCAAGACGATCGTCGTCGGAACCGACGGCGCCGCACCCAGCAAGGCTGCGGTGCGGTGGGCGGCCCGTGAGGCCGAACGGCAAGGTGCCACGCTGCGCATCGTGCACGCCTTCGACTGGGACTGGCGTGAAGCGTGGTACGACTACGGCGACCAGTACGCCGAGATGGCGGAGAAGATCGCCGCAACGGTCACCGCGAACGCGACCGACCTGGCGGTGGCGGCGGCGCCCGGCATCGAGGTGCGGGCCGACACCATGATGGGTCACGCCGCTCCCCGTCTGCTCGACGTCGCCGAGACCGCGGAGCTGATGGTGCTGGGCAGCCGCGGGCGCGGCGGGTTCGCGAGCCTGATGCTGGGCTCGGTCAGCCAGCAGGTGGCGACGCACGCCCGGTGCCCGGTCGTGGTGGTGCGCGGCAACGCCGAGGCGTCCGACAGCCCGGTGACCGCGGGCGTCGATCACTCGCACGCCAAGGATCGGGTCCTGGAGACCGCGTTCGAGGCCGCGGCTCGTCGCGGAGCGCCCCTCACCGTGGTCCGCTCCTATCTGCCGCTGCTGCCGGTGTGGCTCACCGCCAACGTGCCGGAGGCCGCCTTGGGCACGCCCGCGGCAAAGGATGCGGACGCGGCTGCACGGGCGGACCTGGACGCGCTGGTGTCGCCGTGGGCGGCGAAGTATCCCGGCGTCCGCGTGGAGACGGTGTTGTCGCACGACGGCGCGGCCGCCGTGCTGGCCCGGATGTCGGCCGTGTCGCAACTGGTGGTGGTCGGCAGCCGCGGGCACGGCGGCGTCGCCGGAACCGTGCTCGGGTCGACCGGCCTGCAACTGCTCCATCATGCGGAATGTCCGGTCTGGATCGCCCGCTGACGCTTCGAACCGCGCGCCGGCCGGCGCGGAGGCCGAGGCCACGACGACGAAAGGAAGGTCCGGCATGGGTGCGCTGCCGCGGGACATGACACCGGTGCCGGACCTGTTGCACGATCGCGCGCGCAGCGGCCCGGTGCGCGACCGCCGACCCGTCTACCTCGACCTGCTGCCGCCGTGCAATCAGGCATGCCCGGCCGGCGAGGAGGTGCAGTCCTGGCTCGCCCTGGCCCGCACCGGAGACCATGAGCGGGCGTGGCGCGCGCTGGTGGCGCAGAACCCGTTCCCGGCGGTGCACGGCCGTGTCTGTTATCACCCGTGCGAGACCGCCTGCAATCGCGGGCGTCTGGACAGCGAGGTGTCCATTCACGCGGTGGAACGCTTCCTCGGCGACCTGGCGATCGAACGAGGATGGGCGCTCGACCCGCCGGCCGCCGCCAGCGGGCGCCGGGTGCTGGTGGTCGGCGCCGGTCCGAGCGGCCTGTCTGCGGCCTACCATCTGGCCCGCCGCGGGCATCGGGTGGAGATCCGCGACTCCGGGCCGGAGCCGGGCGGGATGATGCGGTACGGGATCCCCGCCTACCGGCTGCCCCGCGAGGTGTTGTCCGCCGAGATCGGGCGCATCGCCACGCTGGGGGTGCGGATCGTCACCGGTCACACGGTGCGCGACCTGGCGGCGGAGCGCCGCGACGGCGGATTCGACGCCGTGTTCGTCGCGGTCGGCGCGCACCTGTCCAAGCGGGTGGACATCCCGGCCGGTGAGGCCGGGCGCGTCGTGGACGCGGTCAGCTTCCTGCACCACGTCGCAGCCGGCGACCGGCCGGTGATCGGCCGGCGGGTGGCGGTCTACGGGGGCGGCAACACCGCGATGGACGCCGCTCGCACGGCGCGACGGCTCGGCGCCGAGGAGACGCTGATCGTATACCGGCGAACCCGCGGGCAGATGCCTGCGCACGAGGAGGAGGCGGGTGAGGCGGAACGGGAAGGCATCCGGATCAACTGGCTGCGTACCGTCCAGACCTTCGACTCGCCGACGCTGACCGTCGAGGTGATGGAACTCGACGACGCCGGTGCGCCGGTGCCCACCGGCCGCACCGAGACGCTCGCCGCGGACACCCTGATCCTGGCGCTCGGCCAGCGCGCCGACACCGCGTTCCTGCACGAGGTTCCCGGGGTCGAGGTGGCTCCGGACGGCACGGTGGTCGTCACGCCGTCCTTCATGACCGGCTGCCCCGGAGTGTTCGCGGGCGGGGACATGGTGCCGGCCGAACGCACGGTCACGGTCGGCGTCGGGCACGGGCGTCAGGCCGCCGCGCACATCGACGCGTACCTGCGATCGAGTCAGGTGCCGGACGATCCGGGACCGCCGGTGGCCACCCTCGACGTGATGCACCCGTGGTTCTTCGGCGATGCCGCGCAACGCGCGCAGCCGGAGCGCGACCCGGTCCGCCGGGTGACCGATTTCGGCGAGGTCGTCGGCGGTCTGACCGGCGAGCAGGCGACCTTTGAGGCGGACCGATGCCTGTCCTGCGGCACCTGTTTCGAATGCGACGGCTGTCTCGCCTCATGCCCGGAAGACGCGATCGTCAAGCTGGGGCCGGGCCGGCGATACCGGTTCGACTACGACCGGTGCACCGGGTGCGGGACGTGCTTCGACCAGTGCCCGGTGCATGCCATCGAGCTGGTGCCGGAGGTGGGACGATGACCCGCGTCACGGTGGACGGCAACGGGGCGGCGGCGTCCGTCGCGTACCGGGCCAATGAGATCTGTTGCATCTATCCGATCACACCGTCCTCACCGATGGCCGAACTGGCCGACGAGTGGGCGACGGCCGGCAGGCCGAACGTGTGGGGGTCGGTGCCGACGGTGGTGGAGATGCAGAGCGAGGGCGGAGCGGTCGGCGCCCTGCACGGCGCGCTCCAAAGTGGGGCTTTGACCACCACTTTCACGGCGTCGCAGGGTCTGCTGCTGATGATCCCGAACATGTACAAGATCGCCGGGGAGCTGACCCCGGCGACGTTCCATGTGGCGGCGCGGTCACTCGCCACCCAGGGGCTGTCCATCTTCGGCGACCATTCGGACGTGATGGCCGTGCGGTCCACCGGCTTCGCCCTGCTCGCTTCGGCAAGTGTCCAGGAGGCGCACGACTTGGCGCTTGTCGCGCAGGCGGCGACGCTGCGCACGCGGGTGCCGTTCGTGCACTTCTTCGACGGCTTCCGCACCTCCCACGAACTCACCACCGTGGAACGGCTGGACGACGACGATCTGCGGGCCTTGCTGCCCGCCGCGCTGGTCCGGGCGCATCGGGCCCGCTCGTTGTCCCCCGAGCGGCAGTTCGTGCGCGGGACCGCGCAGAACCCGGATGTGTACTTCCAGGCGCGGGAGACGGTGAACCCGTTCTACGCCCGAGTGCCGGCCGCCGTGCAGGGCGCCATGGACGAACTCGCCGAGCGCACCGGCCGGCGGTACGCCGTCGCGGAATACTCCGGCGATCCGGACGCCGACCGCGTCGTCGTTCTCATGGGTTCCGGGGCGCAGACCGTCCGGGAGACGGTGGCGCGCCTGGTGGCCGACGGTGAACGCGTCGGCGTGCTGCAGGTGCGCCTGTTCCGCCCGTTCCCGGATGCGGCCGTGGCGGCGGCGATCCCGGACAGCGTCCGGCGCATCGCGGTGCTGGACCGCACGAAAGAGCCGGGTTCGCTGGGCGAGCCGTTGTTCCTCGATGTGGTCGCGGCGCTGGCCGCGCGGTCCCGCGGCGAGGGTCCGCTGGTCATCGGTGGCCGGTACGGCTTGGGCTCGAAGGAATTCACCCCCGCGATGGTCGCCGGGGTCTTCGCCGAGCTGGCACGCCCGCGGCCACGGTCCCGGTTCACCGTCGGCATCCACGACGACGTCACCGGGTCCAGCCTGCCCTATGACGAAGGCTTTTCGATCGAGTCGCCGTCGACGACGCGCGCGGTGTTCTTCGGGCTGGGTTCGGACGGCACGGTGGGTGCGAACAAGAACACCATCAAGATCCTCGGTGCCGTCCCGGGCATGCATGCGCAGGGCTACTTCGTCTACGACTCCCGCAAGTCGGGTTCGATGACGGTGTCACATCTGCGGTTCGGGCCGGAGCCGATCCGGGCGCCCTATCTGATCGAGCGAGCCGGCTTCCTCGGCTGCCACCACCTGTCGCTGCTGGACCGGGTGGAGGTGCTGGAGCGCGCCGCGGACGGTGGCACGGTGCTGCTCAACTGTCCCCGGCCGGACGCCGTCTGGGACGACCTGCCGCGCGAGGTCCAGCGCCAGATCCTGGCCAAGGACCTGCGCGTGTACGCGATCGACGCGGACCGCATCGCCGCCGACGTCGGCCTGCCCGGACGGACGAACACCATCCTGCAGACCTGCTTCTTCGCGATCTCCGGGGTGCTGCCGACCGGCGAGGCGATCGACCGGATCAAACAGAGCATCGCCACCACGTACGCGCGGCGCGGCGCCGCGGTGGTGGCACGCAACCAGGCCGCGGTGGACCGCGCGCTGGACGGGCTGCGCCGCGTCACGGTCCCGGACCACGTCACCGCCACCCGGGACCGCCCACCACCGGTGCCGGCCGGGGCGCCGCCGTTCGTCCGCGCGGTCACCGGCGAGATGCTGGCCGGGCGCGGGGACCGGCTCCCGGTCAGCGCGCTGCCGGTGGACGGCAGCTATCCGGGTGGCACCACCGCGTACGAGAAGCGCAGCATCTCGGACCTGGTCGCGGTCTGGGATCCGCAGACCTGCGTGCAGTGCGGCAACTGCGGCTTCGTGTGCCCGCACAGCGTGCTGCGTGCCAAGCTGTTCGACGTGCGCGACCTGGCGGAGGCGCCGGAGGAGTTCGCGTCCGCGCCGCTGAACGCCCGCGGGTTGCCGGACAAGCGCTACACGTTGCAGGTCTATGCCGAGGACTGCACCGGCTGCGCGCTGTGTGTCGAGGCGTGCCCGGTCGGCACACCGGAGCACCGGGCGATCAACTTGGAACCGCATGCGCCGATCGCCGAGTCCGGACGGGCCAACGTGGCTTTCTTCGAACGGCTTCCGGAGACCAACCGGTCCATGGTGGACTTCGCCACCGTCCGGGGCACGCAGTTCCTGCGGCCGCTGTTCGAGTTCTCCCTGGCGTGCGCCGGCTGCGGCGAGACCCCGTACCTAAAACTGCTGTCCCAGCTTTTCGGCGACCGGCTGATGGTGGCGAACGCTACCGGCTGTTCGTCCATCTACGGCGGCAATCTGCCCACCACGCCGTGGACACACGACGCAGCCGGCCGCGGGCCGGCCTGGTCCAATTCGCTGTTCGAGGACAACGCGGAGTTCGGTTTCGGCTTCCGGCTGACCGCCGATCTGCACCGGGGCCTGGCCGAGACCCGTCTGCGCGATCTGCGGGACCGCATCGGCGCCGACTTGGCCGACGACCTCGTGCGGGCGCCGCAACGTCGTGAATCGGAATTCGCCGCGCAGCGCGCACGGCTGGACGAACTGGCCCGGCGGCTCGATGCCCTGCCCGCGGACGACCCGTTGGTGGCGGATCTGCGCAGCGTCATGGAGCACCTGGTCCGGCGCAGCGTGTGGATCGTGGGTGGCGACGGCTGGGCCTACGACATCGGATCCGGCGGTCTCGACCACGTTCTGGCCAGTGGCCGGGATGTCAACGTTCTCGTGCTGGACACGGAGGTCTACTCGAACACCGGCGGTCAGATGTCGAAGGCCACACCTCTGTCGGCGGTCGCCCGGTTCGCCGCGGGCGGCAAGACGACACCGAAGAAGGATCTGGCCATGCAGGCCATCGCCTACGGCAACGTCTATGTGGCCCGGGTGGCCATGGGCGCGGACCCGCAGCAGACCTTGCGGGCGATGCGGGAGGCGGAAACGTACGACGGCCCGTCGCTGATCATCGCCTATGCCCATTGCATCGCGCACGGCATCGACATGCGTGACGGACTGCGGCAGCAGTACCGTGCGGTGGCCGGTGGATACTGGCCGCTGATGCGGTTCGACCCGGTGTTGCGCGCTGCCGGACGCAACCCGTTCCTGCTCGACTCCCCGCGCCCGCGGACGCCGCTGTCCGACTACACCGGCCGGGAGCTGCGGTTCCGGCAGTTGCGCGACACCGACCCGGAGGAGGCGGACCGGCTGGCCCGGCTGGCGCAGGAGGCGGTCGACCAGCGGTGGCAGGTGTACGAGGAGATGGCCACCCGCGGGGCGGAGCACTTCCCGGCCGACGCCCGGCGCGGCGGCACCGGCGGCGCCGGGCGCGCAAGCAACGACGCCGAGAGCCGGGACGACGCCGAGAGCCGGTGAGCCACGCCGGCCGGTGGGCCGTACCGTCAGCCGTGCCGGGGTCGCATCGTCAGCCGTGCGGGCGCGGCAGGGCCGGTCGGCCGCCCTCAGATCGCTTCCGGCGGAACGCCGTCCGGTGGCACCTGCAGTGGGTGCCGCTCGTCGTCGCGTGCTGCGAGGGAAGCGACCGACGTGCGATATTGCGCCGCGGTGATCTCGCCGCTCATCAGTTGGGCGGTGAGGACGCCCTCCAGAGTCTGCGGATGGTGGGTCTTCCCGGCCGCATTGTGGGTCTCCCCGGCCGCCTTGCGTGCCGTCTCCGGCGGGGTCGGCGGCTTGCCCTGACGCCGCCGCGCGTCGCGGATCTCCGGCCACATCATGGCGACGCACGATGCGATCACGATCGCGAGCATGAGGTAGAGAACAAGCATCGTGTTCACCTCCCTTTCCGATGCTCGTCGACGCTGGAGTCCCGGGGCAGAGTCGAAAGGCCCACCCGGCGACTCGGGGACGGCGGCCCGGCTCCGCCGGGTCCGGGCTCGGTCACCAGCACGCACACACGGTCCACGACCGGGCGCACCGCGGTCGCGACCGCGGTGCTCAGACCGACCCCGAAGCCGAACTCGTGGCCGTACGCGACCAGCGCGACCAGCCGCTGCGGCAACCGTCCCAGCTCCCGCGCCAGGGCCACCGTGGCGCCCAGCCCGATGGCGTGCCCGGATGCCGCGGAACGCGGGTCGTCCTCCGGCGGCAGCGCGAGTTCGCGCCAGCCGGCGGCGGGGGCGGTACCCACGGCGACGTCGGCCACCACCGCGAGGTCCGCGCCGGTCCACGCCTGCAGCATCCGGCTCGGCTCACCGTCGCTGACGAACAGGTCCACCGCGGCCAGCCGGTGGTCGCGGGCGCGCCGCTCGGCCAGTTCGGCGATCACCCGCGGACCGAAGCCGTCGTCGCGGCGGTACTCGTTGCCCACCCCGATCACCACGCACCGGCCGGTCATCTCAGCCCCGGTCCACGCGCAGGTCGAGGAAGTGGGTGGCGCACGAGATGCACGGATCGTAGTTGCGGATCGCCTGCTCGCATGCCGCGGTCAACGGTCCGTCGTCCAGGTCGAGCCGGGTGGCGACGAAACGCGCCAGGTCGTCCTCGACGGCGGACTGGTTCTGCGAGGTGGGCGGGACGATCCGGGCGGAGGTGACCAGGCCGTCGGCGTCCAGCTCGTAGCGGTGGAAGAGGGTGCCGCGGGGCGCCTCGGTCGCGCCCCGGCCGACACCGGCCCGGGCGGGCACCGGCACCGCGGCGGACCGCGGAGGCTCGTACGCGTCGATGAGCCGGATCGCCTCCTCCACCGCGTACACCGTCTCCACCGCGCGCACGATGATGCTCCGGTACGGGTTGACGCACCGCGCGCCGAGCCCGGCCGACTCGGCGGCCTGCCGAGCCAACGGGGTGAGCCACCGGTGGTTGAGGGCGTAGCGTGCGGCCGGCCCGGTGAGATAGCGGCCCCGCCCGGCGAGCGTGGCATGCAGCGCGGTCGAGTGCGGCACCTGTTGCTCGATGATGTGGTCCTCGAAGCGGTCCACGTCGAACGTCAAGCCGCCGGTGGTGGCGAGGGTCCCGGACTCGATGGCATACCGGCCGGGTTCGACAAGCGCCAGCATCTCGTGGTCGTGCTCGAACTCCGGAAACTCGAACCCGGCCACCCAGGCGACCGTTTCCAGCGCCAGGTCGAGGGCGATGCGCAGCCGGGGGCGCAGCGCGGCGAGCTCGGCGACCGCCGGCACCCGGTAGAAGCCGCCGACCCGGACGTTGACCGGGTGGATGGCGCGCCCGCCGATCACGTCGATCAGGTCGTTGCCGGTCTTTTTCAGGGCCAGGCCACGCTCGACGAGGTCGCGGCGTTCCCGGGCGAGCGCCAACGCGCTGCCCAGGCCGAGGAAGTCCGGGGCGTGCAGCAGGTAGATGTGCAGCACGTGACTCTCGATCCATTCGCCGCAGTAGAGCAGCCTGCGCAGCTCGGCGATGCCCGGCGGCAGGATCACCCCGCACGCGTCCTCGATCGCCGCGCAGGCGCTCATCTGGTACGCCACCGGGCAGATCCCGCAGATGCGGGCGGTGATGTCGGGCGGTTCGGTGTGCCGGCGTCCGCGCAGGAACGCCTCGAAGAAGCGTGGCGGCTCATAGATCTCCAAGCGCACGTCCGCGACGGCACCGTCGCGGACGCGGACGTGCATCGCGCCCTCGCCTTCCACCCGGGCCAGCGCCGGAACGTCGATCTGCCGGTGGTAGCGATGGCTCATCACTCGTCTCCTGCCAGGCCGGCGAAGGCCTCGACGTTGAAGGACCGATAGAACCGGGCGATGTCCTGCTCGGACATGCCGGTGATCTGCAGCAGCGACGCCTGTGCGGGGCCGTTGGGGGTCTCCGACGGCCCGAAACAGCCGAAACAGCCGCGCCCCACGGCCGGGCAGATCGCCCTGCAGCCGGCCCGGGTGACCGGGCCGAGGCAGGGTTCGCCGTGCGCGACGACCACGCAGACGTTGTGCCGTCGTTTGCAGTCGAAGCACACGCTGTGCGCCGGCAGCGCCGGTTTGCGGCCCACCAGCACCGCGGCGATCGTGTCCAGCAACTGCCCCTTGTCGATCGGGCAACCGTGCAGCTCGTAGTCGACATCCACGTGGGCGGCGATGGGCGTCGAGGTGGCGAGCGTGTCGAGGTACTCGGGTCGCGCGTAGACCACGGAGGCGTACTCCGCGACGTCGGCGTTGTTGCGCAACGCCTGAATGCCGCCGGCGGTCGCGCACGCACCGATGGTCACCAGCACCCGGGAGATGTCCCGGATCCGGTGGATCCGCGCGATGTCGGCGGACGTGGTGACCGAGCCCTCCACCAGCGAGAGGTCGTAGGGTCCGGGCAGCACATCGCCGGAAGCCTCCAGGAAGTGCGCGATGGTGACCTGGTCGGCGACCGTGAGCAGCTCGTCCTCGCAGTCGAGCAGGCTTAGCTGGCAGCCGTCGCAGGAGGCGAATTTCCAGACGGCGAGACTGGCCATCACAGCTCCCGGACATCCCACAGTGGTGCGGCCACCGGATGGTTGACGACCGGTCCGTCACGGCAGATCAGAAGCGGGCCGAGCTGGCAGTGGCCGCACCAGCCCACCCCGCATCGCATGTCGCGTTCCAGGGAGACCCGCACCGCGGCGGCCGGCACGCCCCGGTCGATGAGGGCGCGTGCGGCGGACCGCATCATCACCTCGGGGCCGCAGACGAACGCCACCGCCGCGGCCGGATCGACGTCGGCGCCCGCAACGAGCGCGGTGACCAGCCCGACCGGTCCGGTCCAGCCGTCGGCGGCCCGGTCCACGATCACCTCCACCTGGGCGCGCGCGGCCCATCGGCGCAGCTCGTCGCGGTACAGCATCTCGGCCGGCTCGCGCGCGCCGACCAGCACGCTCACCCGACCGAACGCGGTGGGCTCGGCCAGCACACGCCGGATGACCGGGCGCAGCGGGGCCAAGCCGATGCCGCCGGCCACCACGATCACATCGTGACCGGCCGCCGACGACACGTCCCAGGTGGTGCCGAACGGCCCGCGCATGCCGATCACCGCGCCGGGCGCGGCCTGGCACAGCGCGCGGGTGACCGCGCCCACGGCGCGGATGGTGTGCACCGGCCGGTTGCCGTGCCACCCGCTCAGCGAGATCGGCACGTCCCCGATGCCGTACGCGGTGATCATCGCGAACCGCCCCGGCTCGAAGACCGGCAGTGCCTGCGCCACCGGGGCGAGCTCGACGGTGACCGTGTCGGCGGTCTCCGCGACGCGGGAGACGATCCGATAGGGCACCGGCACCGCGGCGTTGCCGAACTGGGGCGGGGCGGTCGCCGCGGCCGTCATGCCGGCTCGTTTCCGGCGCGCGGCGCGGCCAGCTCGGCGGCCTCGCGGGTGATGTCGATGCCGGCCGGGCACCACGCGATGCACCGGCCGCAGCCGACGCATCCGGAGGTGCCGAACTGCTCGTGCCAGGTGCCGAGCTTGTGGCTGATCCACTGCCGGTACCTCGACTGCGTGCTGACGCGTACCGGTCCGCCGTGCATGTAGGAGAAGTCCAGGCTGAAGCAGGAGTCCCAGACCCGCCACCGCTCGGCGTGTTCCCCGGTGAGGTCGGTGACGTCCTCGGTGGTGGTGCAGAAGCACGTCGGGCAGACCAGGGTGCAGTTGCCGCATGCCAGGCACCGGGATGCCACGTCGTCCCAGTGCGGCGACTCCCGGCCGGCCCGGATGAGGTCGGGCAACGACTCGGCGGGCATGCGCCGGGTGATGGCGGCGTCCGCCGCGGCCACCGCGGTGGCAGCGGCGGACGCGTCCGCGGGGCGCGCCGGGCGGGACGGCAACTCGGCGAGCACCTCGGCTCCCGCGGGCGAGCCGCCGCGCGCGAGGAACCGGTGGCCGCCGTCGAGAACTTCGGTGAGCGCCAGGTCGAAGCCTCGGGTGGCGGCCGGCCCGGTCCCCATTGACGTGCAGAAGCAGGTGGCCGACGGCTCGGTGCATTCGGCGGTGATCAGGAAGGTGCCGTCGCGGCGTGCGGTGTAGACCGGGTCCGGGTGTTCCGGCCCGGCGAGCACCCGGTCCAGGACCGCGAGCGCTGCCACGTCGCAAGGATGCACGCCGAGGAACGCGAGGCGTTTCGCCGGCCGGTCCGGTCCGGTGGTGGTCACCGCGCCGTCGCCGGTGCGGTCGGCCGACCACAGCCGGGCCCGGGACGGATGCAGGAAGTCCTTGACCGACTGAGGGCCGGCGCAGTGGGCGAACACCGCGTCGTCGTGGCCGTGCCGCAGCCGGTAGGTGCCCGCCTCGGTCTCGGCGCGCACGCCGTGCGGCAGTGCGTCCGCGGCGTCGATCTCGGCCAGCATGACGGCGCCGTCGCGGACGGTGGGGGCGATGATCGTGTAACCTCGGTCGCGCAGCACATCCACGAGACGGCGCAGACCGTCCATGTCGATCAGTCGCGCGGGGCCGTCCGTGAACGGCGTGAGTCCGGCGTCGGGCATCGTCATCCCCTTGTCCCCCACGGCATCGACCATCGTCATCACCATGCCGTACGGGGCGGTACGGGCAGAAGGGCACAACGGCCCGGACGATGTGCCTACCGCGGCGGACGACCGCTCAGCCCTTGCGCCCCTGGGTGGCGACCCCCTCGATGAAGTACCGCTGGCCGAGGCTGAACAGCAGCAGCATCGGTATCGTCACCAGCAACGACGCGACCATCACGTACTGGTAATCGCCTTGGCCGCCGTTGGTCGGGCTGTACTTCGTCATGGCGTACGCGATCCCCAGCGGGGCGGTGAAGTTGTTCAGCGAACCGCCGTTGAGGTAGATCAAGGCGCCCTGGAAGTTGTTCCACGACGCCTGGAACTCGAAGAGGAAGACGATCACGAATGACGGAATCGACAGTGGCATGGCGATCCGCCAGAACATCCCCCAGTAGCTGGCGCCGTCGATCCGGGCCGCTTCGAAGAGCTCCCGGGGCAGGCCCAGATAGAACTGGCGCTGGAGGAAGATGTAGAAGGCCGAACCGAACAGATTCGCGCCGAACATGGGCACCCAGCTTCCGAGCAGGCCGGTCTGCTTCCAGATCAAGTATGTCGGGATCATGGTGACCGAACCGGGCAGCATCATGGTTCCCAGCACCAGTCCGAACAACAGATTGCGGGCGGGAAACCGGAAATAGGCGAAGCCGAAGGCGACCACCGAGCTGGAAACGGCGACCAGGCCGGCGGCGAGGATCGCGATCACCACGCTGTTGAAAATCCAGTGCAGCAGCGGTAGCTGATCCCAGACATCGGCGTAGTTCGACCACTGCCATGTCTTCGGGATGAGCGAGTTGTCGAAGACCTGGCTGCCCGGCTTGAGACTGGCCGAGACAAGCCACACCAGCGGATAGAGAAACAGCGCGGTGAAGCCGATCAGCAGCGCGGTGAGCAGGATCTGGCCGATGCCCCACCGCCGGCGACGGCGGCTCGGGCGACCGGCGTCGGCCGGCTGCAGCGTGCCGGGCTTGGTGCTCGCGCCGATCGTCGCCATCACCGGTCTCCCTCGTAGTAGACGAAACGGTTGCCGACCTTGACCTGGATGGCGGTCAGGATCATCAGGATCACGAACAGCAGCCAGGCCATCGCCGCCGCGAAGCCGAAGTTGAACTGCTGGAATGCCTGCTGGAACAGGTAGACGGCGTAGAACAGCGACGCTTCCGGCGAGGCGTTGCTGGTGTCTCGCCAGAAGAGCAGATAGGCCTGGTCGAAGACCTGGAACGCGGCGATGGTCAGGATGATCACGTTGAAGAAGATGGCGCCGGAGATCATCGGAACGGTGATCGAGAAGAACTGCCGGACCGGGCCGGCACCGTCCAGCGAGGCGACCTCGTACAGCTCGCGCGGGACGTTCTTGAGCGCGGCCAGGAAGATGACCATCGTGCCGCTGACCCCCCAGAGGGTCATCATCACGATCGACGGTTTGACCCAGGCCGGATCCACGAGCCATTGCGGGCCCGCGATCCCGAAGAAGCGGAGGAACTGATTGATGGCGCCGGTGTTGCCGTTGAGCAGCAGCAGGAAGATCGCGGCGGTCGCCACCGCCGGGGTCATCTTCGGCAGGTAGTAGACCGTGCGGAAGAACCCGGCACCGCGACGTACCCGGTTGAGCAACGAGGCGAGGAACAGCGCGAAGCAGATCTCCAGCGGCACCGCGAGCACCGCGTAGAACAGGGTGTTCCCCAGCGACGCGGCGATCTTCGGATCCTCCAGCAGCCGCTGATAGTTGCTCGTCCCGGCCGGGCGCATCAGATTCGTCGCCAGGTTGAGGTGGCTGAACGAGATCGCCAGGCTGTAGATCATCGTGCCGAGGGTGAAGATCAGGAATCCGATGATCCACGGGCTGATGAAGAGGTAGCCGGCGATCGCCTCCCGCCGGTCGTACCGCTTCGGGGTGAGCGGACCTGCCGACTCCTCGCGGCGTTTGCCGCCGGCCGACGATCTGACCGTGGTGAGCGCCATCGGACGTCTCCCTCCTCGACGGTGCTGTTCTCCGGGACCTCCAGGGGTGAGCGGATTCCGGGGCAGTGCTGCGGCCGGACTCCGCGGCCGGGCGAGCGGTGCGACCCGCCCGGCCGATGCGGACGTCAGCCGCCGGTGACGGTCTGGTACGCCGAGAGCGAAGCATTCTGCGCGTCGGCGAGGGCGTCCTGCGCCGACTTCTGGCCGAGCAGGGTTGCCGTGATGGCATTGGTCAGCTCCTGCTTGAGCTGCTGCCCGGCAGGCGAGGCGCCGACGCTGCGCCCGCTCGCCGCGACCTCGTAGTAGGTGTTGATCACCTCGTCGAAGCCGGCGTTGCCGCTCGGCTTGACGTACTTCTCGCGAAGCTCCTGGTCGGCCTTCGGCGAACCGGTGAACAGGCCGGTGTTGATCGAGTCGTCCTTCGCGAGGGTCTTGGCGCGCGCCTCACCGGCCGCGTCCCAGGCGCCCTGCTCGGTCAGCGCGAGTGCCCACTTGCAGGCGGCGGCGGGGTTCTTGGCCTTCACCGGGATCGCGAAGGACGTACCGCCGGCGACGGTGACCGGCTTGCCGTCCCGGTCCTTGAAGGGCACCGCACCGAGTTGCAGCTTGCCCGCGTAGGGCGAGAGGACGTTCGGGTACCACTGGGCGTCCAGTTGCGCACCAACCTGGTCCTTGACGAACTGGTTCTGCTCGCCGAAGAAGTCGAAGGAGTCGGTGAAGCTCTTGTATTTGGCGTACCCTCCCTGGGCGTCGGTGATCCGCTTCAACAGCTCCAGACCGTAGACGTTGGACGGATCGTCGAGGGTGGGCTTGCCGTCCGCGTCGGTGAGCTTGCCGCCCAGGCCCAGGGTCCACATGTAGATCTGCCCGGTGGCCTGCGGGTCGAAGCCGAGAGTGACCGGCACACCACCATTCGCCTGGTACATCTTGCCGATCGCGGCGATCAGCTTGTCCGGGTTGGAGGTGTCGATGTCCGCCTCGGTGACCCCAGCGGCCTTCATCACCTTCTGGTTCAGGATGATCGCCGGCGGCTGGTAGAACTGCGGCACCGCCCAGATCTGGTTCTTGTACGTCACGTCGTCGACGACCGAGGAGTACCACCGCGTCTGCGGGTCGACGTCGTTGGCCGAGAAGCACTTGTCCAGCGGCATCAGCAGGCCCTGGGCGGCGTAGGTGCCGACGAAGGCCCGGTCCATCTGCACGATGTCGGGGACGTCGCCGCTGGCCAGCCGCGTGGTGAACTTCTGCGCGTCGAAGCCGGTGGCGTCCAGTTTGATGTCGACGCCGGAGAGCTTTCCGGCCGCGTAGTCCAGCCGGGCCTGGCCGACGTCGTCGGCGTTGTCGAACGCCCAGGCGTTCAGCGTGCCGGACGCCGCGGCGTTGAACGCGGAGGTGTCGGCTCCGGTCTCCGTGTCGCTCCCGGAGGGGGTCTCACAGGCGGTGGTGGCCAGCGCGACAACGACGCTCGCGGCCACCAGCGCCGCGCGCTTCTTCTTCATCTTGGGGTCCCTTCGAGGGCGTACGGGGGGCGGTGCGCCGGCCCTGACCACGACCAGGGATGACATGGAATCCGTACCATGCCGGACGGTATATTAAGGCTGAGTGAGGCACAAGGGTTCGTGGTTTCCATCGCGTTTCGACGCAGTTCACAGCGTAGACCGCGGGGAACATGGCGCGCGATAGTTGAGCCAAATCAACCTGGTATCGTTACCACATATTTTGCTCGACACACCCAATCGCACGCTCAAGGTAATTATTCAATTGCTCTCAGTAGCTGTATGCGGGGGCGAAGGGCGAGCCACACCCGATCCACGCCGGTGTTTCCGAGCATCCAGGGCCACCTTCTGGTATCGATACCACCATGGAGAGCGATCCTTCAGTGAGTGACCAGCGACCGTCCGCGCCCCTCCCCGAGGTTCCCGCCGGCCCGGACCGGACCGCGGTCGTCACGGTGGTCCTCGGCGACGGCCGCGAGCTCACCCCGGAGGCCGCCGGCTTCGCGGCCGGCGTGTCCTGGATGCCGCCCTCCGGCGCGGGGCGGCACACCGTCCGGCTGACCGTCACCTACCGGGGAGACCGGCCCCGCGATGCGGCGGTCCGGTTCACCGCGGCGCTGCCGGGTGAGCCGCACAGCCCGCCGTGGTGGATGGTGCCGGGCGTCTTCTACGGCGAGAACCGGCCCGCCGACTGCCAACGGGTCTTTCCGCGCTTTGCGATGGCCGGCGCCGATCACGGCGCCATGGTCAGCGACCACTGGGAGTTCCGCGCCGACCGCGCCGCCACCCCGGCCGTCCTCGGCTGGTCCGGCCCCGGCGGCGTGGCGCTGCTCGCCGACGAAACCACCGAACTGGGCATGACCGGTCTCGGGTTCGGCCACGATCCGCCCACCGGACGCAGCCACGTGCAGCTAACCTTCCCGTTTCGCGAAGCTCCGGTCAGCTACGACGGCTCGGAAACGGCCCAGCCGGCGGAGTCCGCCCGGTACACCTGGCAGCCGGGCCGTCAGGTCACCCTGGAGTTCGCCGTACAGCGGCTGGACGCGGACCGGCACGGGTACGCCGCCGTGCTGCGCGCCGAGCACGAACGGCTCGCCCGCACCGCGGAACTGCGCCCCTGGGTGGACATCCCGCACGCCGCCGAGCTCGCCGCCGCCGGGCTGCACCGATGGCACTACGCCGAGCCGGGCGTGCTGCTGGAGACGGTGGCCTTCGATCGGGGCATCAGCGGCCAGGACGGGCTCCCGGTGGACCGCCAGGCGATGCACGTCGGCTGGATCAGCGGCATCCCCTGGGCGTACGCCCTGCTGACTCATGCCCGCCGGGTGGGCGCGGCGGATCAGTCCGCCGCGGCCCGCCGGGTCATCGACTTCGTCTGCGCCGAGCTGGCGCCGTGCGGCACTTTCTGGGGCACCTGGTATCGCGGCCGGGGATGGTCGGGCAGTTGGTCTCCGGTGCCGCACACGCTGCACTCACGAACCCTGGCCGAGGCGACCCAGTTCCTGCTCCGTGCCCTGGAACTCGGTGCCGATCTGCGCGAAGCGCACCCGTCCTGGGCGGCGGCGGTCCGCTCGAATCTGGATGCGGTGGTCGCGCGGCAGCGCTCCGACGGCGCGCTCGGGGCGAGCCATCACGCGCTCACCGGGGAGGTGCTCTCCTGGTCCGGCTGCGCCGGGCTGGCCTGGGTGGGAGCGCTCGCCGAGGCCGGGCGTCTGGACGGACCGGACGGCGCCGACGGCGCGTACCTGGCCGCTGCGGTGCGGGCCGGTGACCACTACGCCGGCGCCGTGCGGGACGAGTTGCTGCACGGGGCGCCCGAGGACGTCGACCTGGCACCCAGCTCCGAGGACGGGTACGTGGCCGTGATGGCGTACCTGGCTCTGTACCGGCGCACCGGCGAGACACGCTGGTGCGACCTGGCGCGTCGCGCGGCGGACTGGACGCTGACCTTCCGGTACGCGTACAACACCGCGTTCCCGCCGGGCACGGTGCTGGAGACCTACCGGTTCGCCACCCGCGGCGCGGACAACGCCTCCCCCGCCAACCAGCATCTGCACGCCTACGGGTTGATCTGCACCGCCGAGTTCGGACAGCTCTCATCGGCCTGCGGGGATCCGTACTACGCCGCGCGTGCCCGTGAGGCGCTGGCCTGCTTCCGGCAGTTCGTGGCCCGTTTCGACGGGGACTTCAACGCGTACCGGGGAATGGTCAGCGAACGATACTACCAGACGGCCTGCTTCCAGCCGAAGGGGATGCTGCTGACGCTGTCCCATGCGTGGAGCGCCGGGGTTCTGCTGCTCGCCTGCGAACAGGCACTCGCCGACCCGGCGCTGTGCCTGCCCGCCGCATGAGCGCCGTCAGTCGCCCCTGCGGCTCTGTCCCGGGGACAGGCGTTCGGCCGGCGATGTCGCATCCGAGGCGTCCGGATCGGTGACGCCGCGAGCCGGTCCGCGCGGCGCCGCGGCGATCGGCTCGGACACCACCGGGCCGGACGACGGCAGGTCCCACTCGATCAGGTCGACCTCGCGGACCGGACCGCCGTCGGCCGGCACCACGAATGTCCGCAGTTGGTGCGCGCCGAAGTCGGCGGTGAATACGCGCCCCAGCAACGGCACCGCGATCCGGGCCCGCACCGGGCGACCGGTCGTCTCCGCGGCCCGCACCACCAGGTCCGGGGAATCGCCGCCGTCCTCGTGGCCCTTCACCGCGGTCACCGTCACCGGCCCGCCGCCGTCGTCGAGGTAGCTCTGCCGCGCCGGCAGCGCACCGGGATGGAAGCTCTCCAGCATGGCTCGGACCGGCGCGCCCAACTCGGCGGCGCGACGATGCGGATCGGCCTGCCGCCAGTCACCGGCGTGCGGGACCATGAGGTACCGGAACGACTGTATGCCCTGATCCTGATAGGAATAGAAGCCGTCCGGGTCGAGCCGCCGGGGATCGTGCCAGGAGTAGACCGGGCTGCGCACCGCCGTGATCCCGATGCTGGGCCCCTCCGCGCCGGGCGTGCCGGGCGACGTGTCGTAGCCGTGCTTGGCGTTGTTGACCACCGTCAGCCCGGCCGGCCGACCGGCCACCGTCCCGGTCAGGTCCACCCAGGACTGTCCCGGGTTCTCCCTGCCGTCGACCGGGCGTTCGATGCTGCCGAACGGCACCTCGTAGCGGGCCACCGGGTCGGCCAGCGCGGTCGGAAAGCACAACTTCAGCAGGTGGGCTTCCTCCCGCCAGTCGATGGTGACCCGAACCTCCACGGCGTCCGCGCGGTGCCCGAGGAGGAACTCCTCCACCACGCGCGAGCGACCCCAGGCGCGCTCCACCCGCAACCGGGCTCGCAACGGTCCGGACTCGCGCAACACGATCCGGGTGGTCCGCATCGGTGTGCCCGGCCACCGGTACGACTGCACCCGGTGCCCCCACGTGTCGGTCGGGTCCTGACAGATCTGGGTATGCTCACCGCCCGCGCCGGCGACCAGGTCCACACCCGTCCGCTTGTCGCGCAACGACCGCAGCCAACCGGTCTCCGCATCGATCTCGACCCGGAGCAGGTCGTTCTCCAACACCGTCCGGCTCGCCCGCAGCGGGGCGGCGGGGCGGTCCGCCGGCGGCGCGCCGTCCGGCTCGGCACCGGATCGCAGCCGGTACAACCGGTATCCCAGGGCCGGCACCACCGCTTCGAAGACTGTCGCGCCGCGAGACCGGTCATCGGTGGTCGCCACCGACTGGGTCGGCTGTGACGGCGTGGGACGCCCGTCCGCGTCGACCACATGCACCCCGGTGGGTTGCGCTCCATATTGGAGCTCCACCGGCATGGTGACCTGCCACGGATGCGGATTGAACACCAGCACCGGCTGAGTTCCCGCGGCCAACGGCACATCGACGTGGCGGGCGATCACGTTCTGCACCCGCACCACGATCCGCTTGGCCGTGGCTACCGCCTCGCCGAGCTGGTCGCGGGCGTCGTCGTAGGCGCTCTCGATGGCCGAACCGGGTAGCACGTCGTGGAACTGGTTGAACAGGATCTGCCGCCAGGCCCGGTCCAGGTCCGCGGCCGGGTAGGGCAGATCGAACAGGCTCGCACCGACCGCCGCCCATCGCTCGGCGGACAGCACCGCCGCCTGCGCCCGGCGCTGCCAGAGTTTGATCCCGGAGTGAGCCGAATAACAGCCCGGGGCGTGCAACTGCAAGTCACCACGCCAGACCGGAAGCTGCGCCATGCCCTGGTCGCCCAGCCGCTCGGCGAGCGCGTCCAGGTACCGGTTCGGGGAGGAGATCTCCATCCGGCCGTAGGTGCCCATCCGGTCGTACCGGTGGATGGATTCGATGTTCGCCCGGGTCGGCCCGCCGCCGTGATTGCCCACCCCGAAGAAGACCATCAGGTCGCCGAGGTCGCGGTCCACGATGCCGAGCGACTTGTCGGCCTGACCGCCGACGTCCCCGGGCGGACTGCAGTACTCGTGCGGGATCCGGTAGGCCAGCACTCGCGAGCCGTCCGGGGACTCCCACCAGAACGCCGTACCGGAAAGGCTCGTCTCGTGCGGACCGGGCCGCATGAAGCAGTACGCGCGTAGGCCCTGGCCCCGCAGAATCTGCGGCAGCATCCCCTGATGGCCGAAGGGGTCGACGTTCATCCCGACGGTGGCGGTGACGCCGAACCGGCTATGCAGCCAGCGCTGGCCGAGCAGCCCCTGCCGGACGAAGGACTCTCCGGAGGGCATGTTGCAGTCCGGCTCGACCCACCAGCCACCGACCAGTTGCCAGCGCCCGTCGGCGACCCGTTCGCGGATCCGCGCGAACAGCTCCGGATCGGACTCCTCCACCCAGGCGAGCAGGACCACCTGATCGCAGGTGAAGACGAAGTCCGGGTACTCGTCCATCCGGTGGATCGCCGACCAGAACGTGGCCCGGGCTTCCTGATAGCCCTCCTGCCATGGCCAGAGCCAGACCGGGTCGAGGTGGGCGTTGCCGACCATGTGCAGTGTCCGGTCGGGGGTGGCCGCGGGGCGCACTCCGGCGGGCAGCCCGGCCGGCTGGTCGCCGTTGGGCGCGTTGGCGATCGGGGCCGGCGGGACCGCGTCGGGGCACGAATCCGGGTGGTGGCCGGTCATGCGGTCGGCTCCTCTCCGGCCGCCCACGCGTCGACCATCTCGCTGATCACGTGCAGCATCAGGGTATGCATCTCCTGGATGCGCTGGGTGCTCTTGGCGGGAACCAGCAACGCCCGGTCCGCGTGCATCCCGGCCGGACCGCCGTCACCGGCGCCGAACAGCAGCGTGGTGGCGCCACGGCGCTGGGCGGCGGCGAGCGCCGTGACGATGTTCGGTGACCGGCCGGAGGTGCTGAAGGCCACCACCACGTCGCCCGGCCGGGCCAGCGCCTCGACTTGGCGGCGGAACACCTCCTCGTACGTGTAGTCGTTGGCGATGCACGTCATGGCGCTCGGGTCGGTGCTGAGGGTGACCGCGGCCAACGGACGCCGGTCACGCCGATAGTGTCCGACCAGTTCGCCGGTGAGGTGCTGGGCGTCGGCGGCGCTGCCGCCGTTGCCGAAACTCCACACGGTGCCGCCGGCGGCGAGCCGGGTGCAGATCAGCTCACCGGCCGCACGGATCTCCTCGGCCAGGTCGCCGGTCGCCTCGGCGACGCTGCGGTGTTCGCCGAGTTGGGTGGCCAGCCAGTCGGACATGGTGTCGCTCCCGATCGTCGCGAGGGTGATCCCGCGCGGCGGCGGGGTGGTCGGTGTGGCGTGGTGATGGGCGCGCCGTGGCGGTCCGGTCGGGTCGACGCCGCCCAGCAGGGCGTGTCCGATCAGCCCGGCGCCGACCACGCAGACCTCGTCGCCGAGAGCGGCGAGGGCCACGCGGGCGGCACCCGCCGCCGGCGTCATCGCTTCGGCGCCGACCTGCGCGCGCACCGGGTCGAGCAGCATCGCACCGGACCGGGTCACCCCGCCGCCGAGGACCACGGCGTCGGGTTCGAAGACGTTGACGAGGTCGGTGACGGCGACCCCGAGGAGTTCCACCGCCTCGGCCCAGATCGCGGTGGCCAACGGATCGCCGTCGGCAGCCGCGGCGGCGACGTCGGCCGCGGTCGGCGCGGTCAGTACGCCCAGGGCCGACTCGGCCCCGGCGGCCAGAGCCTCCCGGGCCCGGGCGGCGATCGAGGTGCCGGAGGCGTACGCCTCGACGCAGCCGCGCCGCCCGCAACTGCATCTGCGGCCGCCGCGATGGACGGTGATGTGCCCGAACTCGCCGCCGTTGCCGGCCGCGCCGCGGTGCAGGGCGCCGCCGACCACCGCGCCGCCGCCGATGCCGGTCGACACGGTCAGGTACAGCATGGTGTGGGTGCCCCGGCCGGCGCCGAGCCGGTATTCGGCCACGGCCGCCGAGGTCGCGTCGTTCTCCAGTGCGAACGGGGCGCCGAATGCCTCGGCCGCCAGCGGCCCGATCGGCACGTCGATCCAACCCGGCAGGTGAGGCGGGCAGAGCAGCACGCCCGCCTCCGCGTCCAGCGGGCCGCCGCAGGAGATGCCCACCGCGGCGGCCTCGCCGAGCCCGGCCCGTGCGAGCGCCCGGCGGCCCAGGTCGAACAGGAGGTCCACGGCAACTCGCCAGTCGCCGGTGTGCGGGGTGGGCGCGACGAGGGATCCGTGGGTCGTCCCGTCCGCGGTGACCACCGCCACGGCCAGCTTGGTCCCGCCGATGTCGAGGGCGAGGACCGGGCTGGAGTCGTCGCCGGGGTCCACCGGGGCAGGGTCGGTCATCTGGATCACTCCGTGGCGTCGGCGGGGCGCCGCCCCTGTCGGAAGGCGAGGGGTGGTCGCGCCGGCAAGAGGAACCGATATGGGATCGATTCCAGGCAGAGCCTAAGGAGCGTCGCCCGTGATCGTCAAGTGAGGCGATCGCCACGAAACCCGGTTTCAGGCTCGCGACGCCGTGGGCAGAACCCCATAAGTACGCAGCTCAGCCACCCACATGGCGGCTGAGCTGCGTACCGGGGTTCAGCGGGAGGTGCTGGGCGGCGGCGCTGTGGACGTCCGAGGCACGATGGTGGCGGAGAGCAGCACGGTCCGAACCGGAGCGGTCGGCGACTGGATACGTTCACACAATTGTGAGACCGACGCTTCGCCCAAGGCCACCGCGTCCTGCGACACCGCGGTCACCCCGGGCCGGACCATGCTCATCCACGACACGTCGTCGAAGGTGACCAGGCTCAACCGGTCGGGGATGGTGAAGCCGCGCTCGTCCGCGGCCCGCCAGACCGCCTCGGCCAGCACGTTGTTCGCCGCGAAGACCGCGGTCGGCGGCTCCGGCCGATCCAACAGCCGCGCCACCTCGACCCGGGCCGCGTCGACGTCCCAGCCCGCGGTGACAACAAGCGAGTCGTCGACCGGGACACCGGCCACGGCGAACGCATCCCGGTAGCCGGCGAGACGATCCCGGCCCGTGGTCCAGTGGCGCTCGTCGGTCACCAGCGCGATCCGCCGGTGGCCGAGCTGCAGCAACTGACCGGTGAGCGTCCGCGCGGCGCTGGCGTTGTCGACCAGCACCGCATCGCAAGCGCCCGCCGAGAACTGCCGGTCCACCTCGACCACCGGGATCCGGTGCCGGGTCAGATATTCACTGACCTGTGCGGAGACCGGCGTCACGATCACCCCGGCGACCCGCAGCGCGACGAACGCCTCGGCCACCTCCGCCTCCACGTCGGGGGAACCGCCGTCGTCGGCCAGCATCATCGTGTACTCCCGGCGCCGGGCCTGCTGGCTGATCCCGGCGGCCAGCCCGGCGTAGAACGGGTTGCTCAGGTCCGACACCAGCACCCCGAGCGACTGGCTGGCCTGCCGACGCAGGTGACGTGCGGTGGCGTCGGGAACATACCCGAGCTCGCGGGCGATCGCCCGGACCCGGTCGCGCACCTGGGGCGCGGCGTACCCGTGGCCGGTCAGCGCGCGGGATGCCGTCGACCGGGACACTCCCGCCGCCTCGGCGACCTCCTTGATGGTGGCCCGGCGATCCGACTCCGGCCCCGGTTCCCCAGCCCGACCACTGCTCATCCGGCACCCGTTCCCGTCATGCCCGCATGGGGCTTCGTCACGTCCACCACTGCCTCCGCGTGCTGGCCCAGGTGGAGTTCCCCGATGCGCACGTCGACGGCGAGCCGGGCCCGCAGGCGCGGCGCACCGGCGGTCGTCGCGAAATGGACCACCTCGTGCCCCAGCGGCGGCAGGGTGACGACGACGGTCTCCGGCGTGGCGACCCAGCCCACCGGAACCACCGGACGGATCACGGCTCTCTGCGCAGAGCGTAGGGGATTGCTCAAGCTCACGCGAAACCGGAGAACCTCCCCCGGGGCGGCCCGCGAGTGGTACGGCGCGATCCTGGCCAGCACCCCGTCCACGCCGATGGCCAACTCCTCCAGCGGCAGCAGGTCGCGGTGCACCCGCTCCTGCTCGGCCGCGACCTGGTCCAGCAAGTCCAGGTACGCCTCGTCCACCCAGCGCGGCGCCCAGTGGCCGGAGATCATCAGCCGCGGGGCCACCTGCCGGTACAGCCGGGCGCTGGCGGTGTAGTCGCCGAGGCGGAACTGGTTGCGGTACTGGTAGTTCAGGATCTCCCGCGGACCGCCGGGCTCCCCGGTGCCGGTCTGCTGGTCGCCGGAGACGAGCACCTTGACCCCGTCCACGGTGAACACGTAGGCCGCCGCGTAGCGGGTGTGGCCGGGCTGGTCGTAGACGGTGATGTCGTACTCGCGCCAGCGGACCGTGCCGTTCAGGGCCAGCCGGCGGTCCACCGGGACCGGGTCGTACCAGGTGCACGGCAGATCCTCCCAGAGCGGATTCTCCAGCACGTCGGCGACGTGGCCAGGAGCCCAGATCTCGGTGCCCTCCACGTCGCGGAGCAGGTTCATGCCGGCCACGTGGTCATCGTGATAGTGGGTCGGGACGGCCACCTCGACCGCGGTCACCCCGTACCGCTGCCGCAGCGCCGGCAGTGACGCCAGCCATGGCCGCCGGGACGCCCGGTCCGCGCCCGGCGGCAACCCGGTCATCATGTCGTAGCCGAAGTCGAAGAGCAGCGCCGCGCCGCCGGCCGAGAGCAACACATAGCTGTACGACTGGCTGCCGCGATTCATCAGCAGGTGCTCGGTGACCCGGGTGAACGGGTCCTCCAACAGCTTCGGCAGGTCCCAGGGCCGCGCGCGGCGCGTGTCGACGTACGTGTTCATCCGCCGCGCCAGCAGTCTCAGCGCGGCGGCGGGCTCGGTGATCGGCGCGCCGTGCGAGGGCAGCAGCAGGTCGAGGTCGCGGGCGGCGAGCTGAAGGCTGCTGAGCACGGTCATCGCCGGGCCCTCGTTCTCGGTGAATGACCACTGGGTGGCGGCCAGCGACCACACCCTGCCGGGCGAGTGGATCAGGTCTCCGGTGAAGGCGATCCGGCGGCCGTCGCGTTCCATCAGGTAGCTGACCGACCCGGTGGTGTGCCCCGGCGTCGGCACCACTTCCACGGTGGTGCCAGCGTAGTCGCACCGGCGGTACTCCGGCACCACCTCGGCCACCGGCACCGACTCCAACAGCGAGAACCTCTCCTGCCGCAGGTTGTAGTCGTTGTAGACGGCGTGCCCGGCCCAGACCTCGTCCAACTCCGCGAAGTGGTCACGCTCCACCGGCGGCACGTGCACCCGGATGCCCGCGGCGACCGCACGTGGCAGGCCCTGTCCCTGGTCGCGGTGGTGGTGCGTCATCAGGACGTCGGTGATGCGGTCGACGCCCATCTCGGCGAGATGATCCAGGACGCGCCCGGAACCGAAGTCGATGGCGACCGCGGTGCCGGCGTGGGCCGGTCCGGCCTCGTCCGGGGCACGGACGACGTAGACGTGGCAGGTGTCGGCGATCCGGAAGACGCCGGGAGCGACCTCGGTGACCGGCTTCTCGGCATCGGGCGCGGCATGGTCGGGCATGTCACGATGGTATCGATTCCATTTCAAGCCCGGGGACTCCCAGGAAATCTCGGCACGCAAGCCATATCAAGCAGGTACGTGATGGGGACGAGACTGCCTGATAACGTTCCCACAATGTCGAGCTCCCCCCCGCAGACCCCTCCGGCATCCCCCGCGCTGGCGCTGCGCGGCGTGGTGGAGGGCTTCTACGGGCCGCCCTGGTCCCCCGCCGAACGCCGGGCCCACCTGGAATTCTCCGCCCGGGTCGGGCTGAACACCTTCGTGTACGCGCCGAAGGACGACCCGTACCACCGGGAACGCTGGCGCGAGGCGTACCCCGCGGACGAGCTGGCCCGCATCGCGGACCTCGCCGCGCACGCCCACCGGTCGGGCGTCCGGTTCGTCTACGCGATCAGCCCGGGGCTGGACATGCGCTTCGACGACGACGCCGAGCACCGCGCTCTCGCCGCGAAGGCCGCCCAGCTCGCCGATGCCGGGGTGACGGCGTTCGCGTTGTTCTTCGATGACGTGCCGGCCGAGCTGACCCACCCCGCCGACCGGGAACGCTGGCACGGTCCGGGCGGTGCCGGCGCGGCGCACGGCGAGGCCTGCACCCGTTTCGTCAACGGATTCTGCGCTCCCCGGGCGATCGCCGGCCCGCTGCTGATCTGCCCCACCGACTACGCGGGTTGCGCGGTGTCCGACTATCGCCGGCGGATGGCCGAGACCGCGCCGCCGGATGCGCTGATCGCCTGGACCGGCCGGGACATCGTGGTCGGCACCGTCACCCGCGACGAGATCGACCGGGCCGCCGCCAGCTACCGGCGACGGCTCGTGCTCTGGGACAATTTCCCGGTCAACGACTTCGACCCCAGCCGGCTGTTTCTCGGCCCGTTGACCGGTCGCGCCGCCGACCTCGCAGGTTCCGCCCTGGTGGGGGTGCTGGCCAACCCGATGGAGCTGGCCGCGCCGTCGCGCCTGCCGCTCGCCACGGTCGCCGAGTGGGCCGCCGACCCGCCCCGGTATCAGCCCGGCGCAGCGGCTCGCCGCGCGCTGGACCGGGTCGCCGGTGACCGGGCTGCTGCCCTGGCCCCGCTGGTGGCGGCCTGCTCCGCGTGGCCACCCGGCGCGCCGCAGGACGCCGAGCTCGCAACCGCTGCCGCCGACGCCCTCGCCGGCTCCCCGGCGGCCCTGGAGACGCTGACCCGGCGGCTCACCGCGCTCGGCGACGGCTGTCGCAGCGCGGACGGTCCGGAGGAGCTGACCACGCCGCTGCGGCCGTGGCTCGCGGCCGGGGCCGCCATGGCCGATGCCGGGCTCGCCGCCGTCCGGCTGCTGCACGCCACCACCCGCGCGACGGCCGGTGGCCGGGGCCCGACGGCCGCCGGCCCGGTGGACCTGTGGGACACCGCGCGGCGGGCGCTGGACACGGCCGAGGAACACTACGCCGACGTGCTGCGCGCCATCGTGCCACCGTTCGCGCGGCAGGTGCTGGACCGCGCCTGCGAGCCGGCACCGGACGACGACCCGCGGGCGCCGCGGGCGCTGCTACTCACGGCACAGACGCGCAGCGCCGGCGACGAGGCGATCACCGCGCTGCTGCGCCGGCACGGTTATGCGGTGCGGCGGTGCGCCACGCCGGCCCCCGCGGAGATCGCCGCAGCCGCCCTAGTCGTCGTCGCGCGCGGAGCCGCCCCGGGCGCCGTCCAGGCCGCCGACGCGGCCGGGGTACCGGTGCTGGCCTGGCACGGGCTGGTCACCTTGGGCCTGGCACGCCGGGAACGGGTGCTGATGACCCGCGATCCGCTACGGATCGTCGCACCGCGCAGCCCCGGCGCGGGCGGACTCACCGGCGTGGTGCGAGTCTACTCAGGACCGGGGAAGGTGACCGTGGCCGAGCCCGGACCGCAGGCGGAGGTCGTGGCCCACCTGGTGGACGGCGACCAGCCGGCGCTCGTCCACTACCCGGCCGGTGCCGGCCTGGCCGACGGGCGCAGCGCGTGCGCGGCGCGGACCGCGCTCTTCCTGGCCACCGACGGCATGGCGCCGTGGCTGCTCACCGCCGACGGCGTGCGGCTGTTGGAAGCCGCCGTGGCACGGGTGCCCGCTGCCGCCCGCACCTGATCCGCGCCGGCCGGTCAGGCCAGCACCTGGCCCGCATCGCGCAGCCGTCCCTGCAAATCACTCACGTCCACCGACTGCACCGCACGGTCGCCGGCCAGCGCCAGCACCGCGGCGACGCCGGCGGCGTGCCCCAGCATCTGGTACTGCACCTCCATCCGGATCGACGAGAACGCCACGTGGGAGGCGGACAGGCACACCGGGACGAGAAGGTTCGCGCATTCGGCGTACCGGGGCGTCAGCGCCCGGTACGGGATCGGGTAGACCGGCACGGGGACCGACAGATATCCCTCGGTCACCACCATCGCGGTCGGCCGCGGGTGCTCCGGCACCCAGCGCCAGGTCCGCTGCACCTCACGGATGTCGAGATGGTACGAGCCGAGTGCGACCACGTCGTGCTGCCGCCGGGCACCGAGCAGGTCGTGCTCGGTCAGCACGTACTCGCCGTGCATGCGCCGCGCCTCCCGGACGTAGAGCTGATGCGGCAGGTGCCCGGTGTCCGCGAACTCGTCCGCCGGGAGCCCCCAGCGCCCCATCTCACGACGCACGTCGGCGGGGACCGCCGGATCGTGGGCGAGGAAGTACAGGAAGTCGCGGGTGTGGTCGCGGTGGCGACGGCGCAGCCGCTCCCGCCCGGCCGGATCCGCCTCCGGATACCGCCAGGCCGCGCCGTCCAGCACGTTCAGCGAGAACGGGCCGAGGGAGTTCCCGTCGCACTTGCCGTTCGGCAGGTTCGGTTCCAGCCCGATCAGGCGCCCGGCGCTCGGGGTGCCGCCGGTGCGCCGCCAGTGGTCGAATAGCCGGCGGCCGAGCTCCCAATGCGCCTCGTCGTAACCGTCGCGCCGGGTGAACGGCACCCGGTCGGCCGCGGTGGTGAGGCAGACCCGGTAGCCGTACGCCATCACCCCGCCGTCGCCGGAGCCGACCGGGGCCATGGGCGTGTCACGCACCTGCGGCAGCACGCTCCCCTGGCGCAGCCCCTCCGGATCGTCGACGAACGGCGAGACGTACGGCGGCATGTTGTGCATCCCCGGCAACGGCTCCTGCCGGCCCGCCCAGCGCTCGCCGTACCGGTTCCGGTCCTCGCGGCCCACCGAGTAGGTCACACCGGCCGCGGCCATCAGGTCACCCTCGTAGCTCGCATCGACGAAGACGCCGCCGCGGTGCGTGCGCCCGTCTCCGGTGCGGACCGCGGCGATCCGGCCGTCGCGCACCTCGACCTCATCCAGGTCGGCACCGGTGACCACGGTGATCCGGGGATGATCGAGCCAGCCGTGGAAGATCGTTTCGGCGACCCGCGGTTCCGGACCCGCGTAACGGCCGACCGGTACGCCGTAGTGTCCGGCGACCGCGACGCGGAACCGGGCGGCCATCCCGCCCAGCACCCGCACATCACCGACGTCGGTGTAGCCCAGGCCGCCCGAGGTCATCCCGCCGACGTGCCGTCCCGGTTCCAGCAGAGTGACGGTGGCCCCGGCCTGCGCGGCGGCCACCGCCGCGCAGACCCCCGCCGACGTGGCCGCGTAGACCACCACTTCCGCGCCGCCGCTCACCGGGCCGCCGCGTTCCGCTCGCGGTACCGCTGCCAGCAGCGGGCCACCAGGGCCAGGTCCGCGGTGGTGAGCTCCTCTCCGGAGCCGTCGATGCGGTCCACGTAATACAGCGCGGGGACGCCGAGCCGGCCCTGAGCGGTGACGTAGTCGCGCCAGCCGGCCCGGTCGGCGATCGGCCACTGGTCGGTGTCGACCGGGTGGCCGGGGAGCACGGCGGAGACCACGGCGTGCCGGAAGGCGAGCTGGTCGGCGGCGGCCACCGGCTGCCCGGCCGGATCCCGGTCCAGTACGTCGTTGAGCCTCAGCACGTCGGCGACATCGCCGAAGCCGGGGTGTGGCGTGTGGGTAACGAGCATCGCGTCCGGCTTGACCGCCTTCGCCGCCCGGTGGATGGTGTCCAGCAGCACATGCAGGGCCGCGATGCCCCACGGCGCGCCGGCCGGAGCGCCGGGGCGGCGCAGGCTCCGCCCGGCCGGGGCACGCTGAGTGAAGTCGATTTTGAAGCCGTCGGCGTCCAACCCGTCCGGGCCGAGCAGCCGCGTCACCACCCGCGTGAGCCGCGACCGGTACGCCGGGCTGCCCGGATCGGCGGCGACCGGCCGGCCGGCCGGGTCGACCATGCACTCGTCGGTGGGTAACCCCTCCGGATCCCAGGCTCGCCACCACAGCAACACCCGCTGCCCGGCAGCGTGCCGGCCGGCGATCCATCCCCGCAGGTCGGGCCAGCGGTCGAGGTCCGGTTCGCCGGTCCCGTACGCGCGCTGCCAGCGGTCGTCGATCACCACCGTGCCGGGCACCACGTCGTGCTCCGCCAGCCGCGCCAGCCACCCGTCGTAGCGGTCCTGCCGAGAGAGGTCCGGCGCGCCGATGCCGGCGGGGCGTTCGGCCGCGCACTGGGCACCCCAGCCGCAGAAGATCGGTTCCCGCCACCAGTCGGCGCCCGGTGCGGCCGGAGCCTCCGGCGCGAGCCCGCGCGTCACCAGGTCCCGGCGGTAGGCGGCGAGCCCGGCCCAGGGATCGGCGACCGGCCGCAGCACCAGCGCCGGGCTCTGCCAGGTCCCGTCCACCGCGGTCCGGCCGTCGTACTCCAGCACCAGCAGGAATCCGCCGTCCAGCGGGTCGTAGCGCAGCGTGGTGAAGCCCGACTCGGCGACGGCGGCGAGCAGTCCGACGGCGAGCCAGTCACCTCCGGGCACCCGCGTCGGATGGGTCGCCGCGTGGCGGCCGAAGGCCAGGCAGAGCGGCGGCGGCGAGAAGACGGCGTGCAGCCGTCCCGGGGAGGCGTCGCCGACCACGCCGAGCGCCACCGCCGCCGATGCCGGGCGGACCACCTGCACCGGCTCGGTCGGCGTGGGGTCGAAGACCGAGAGGTGCCCGGTCGAGGAGCGGAAGGTGCCGCAGGCGCCGTCCGGCAGGATCGCCCGGCCGCCGAGCAGGCGCACCTCGTCCAGGTCGCCCGCGCCGTCCACCTCGATCCGGACCTCGACCCGGTCGGCGAGACAGCGCAGCCGCACCCGGCGCTGGGACCAGGCGGTGCTGGCCGCGGTGAGGACCATCTCGATCGCGTCGTCGTCGGCGCCGTGTCCGGGAGCGCCCGGCGAGTCCGCGATTCGGATCTCCGCAAGCCCGTACGTCTCGTCCGGCACGCCCGGCCGGTCCACGGAGGCGAGCAGGCTCAGCCGGGACCAGACCTGGCCGGCCGGGTCGGCAAGGGTGGCGGACCACTGCGCGTGGTCCACGGTCAGTCGATAGCGGGCGGTGGTCACCGTGTGGGCGCCGGCGCCGCGGACGAGTTCGATGGCTGCTTCTCCTCGCATGTGGACGGTGGGACGGGTCGCTGTGCCGGGACCGGTCAGCCGAACGGCGGCACCGCCGGGGGCGCGCCGGGAAGTTCGCCGGTGGCGGCGATCCGGGCATAGAGGCGGCCGGAGTCCTTCACGGTGCGCTCCCCCGTCGGATAGTCCACGTGCACCAGGCCGAATCGAGGGCGGTAGCCCAGCGCCCACTCGAAGTTGTCCAGCAGCGACCAGTGCAGGTACCCGACGACGTCGGCGCCGCCGTCGATCGCCTCGGCCACCGCCGACAGATGCGACAGCAGGAACGCGCCGCGCCGCGAGTCGTGCACCCGCCCGTCGTGTGTCGGACCGTCGCCGAAGACTCCGCCGTTCTCGGTGATCATCAGCGGCGTGCCGGGGTAGTCGCGGTGCAACCGCAGCAGCAGATCACGCAGGCTGCCGGGGACCACCTCCCAGCCCTCGTCGGAGCGGGTCACGTCGCCGGACGGGCCGACGACCTGCCACGGGAACGGCCGGCCGGGACCGGGCTCGGCCGCCGCGACCACCCGCCGCGTGTAGTAGTTGATCCCCAGGAAGTCGCTGCGCCCGCCGATCAGCGCGCTGTCCCCGGGGCGGACGATGTCGTCGAGTCCGGTGCCGAGCGCCCGCTCGAAGTGCTCGCGCATGTCGTCCGGATAGCCCGCGCCCAGCAACGGATCCAGGTACCAGCGGTTGACGTACCCGTCGGAGCCCCAGGCCGCGGCCCGGTCCGCGGCCGACTCGCTGGCCGCGTCGCACGGGAAGAGGCTCAGCGCGCAACCGACCCGGGCTCCCGGCGCCCGCTCGTGAATCACGTCGGCCGCGGCGCCGTGGCCGAGCAGCACGTGATGCCCGGCGGCCACCGAGGCGCGCAGATCGCGTACGCCCGGCGCGTGCAGCCCGAGGTGATAGCCGAGCAGCGAAATGATCCACGGCTCGTTCTGGGTGATCCACCACGGAACCCGGTCGCCGAGCCGGTCGGCCACGGCCGCGGCGAAGCCGGTGAACGCCTCGACGGTGGCGCGTCCGGCCCAGCCGCCGTCGGTCATCAGCGCCGCGGGCATGTCCCAGTGGTTCAGGGTCAGCACCGGTGTCACCCCGCGGGCCAGCAACGCGTCCACCAACCGCTCGTAGTGGTCCAGGCCGCGCGGTTCGACCCGGCCCCGCCCCTCGGGCACGATCCGGGCCCAGGACACCGAGAATCGGTACGCGCCGAGCCCCAGCTCCGCGACCAGATCCGCGTCGTGTTCCCAGCGCCGGTAGGAGTCGCAGGCCCGGGAGCCGTCGCCGCCGCCCTCGACGGCGCCGGGCCGTTCGGTGAACTCCTGCCACACGCACCGCCCGCGACCGTCGGCGTCGAGGCTGCCCTCGGTCTGGTAGGCGGAGGTGGCTGCCCCGAAGAGGAAACCGGACGGGAAGGACGTGGTCACGCGGGGGCCTCCGGATCCGACGATGAGCTCTGCACGTACGCCGGGGCGAGGCGCCACGCCTCCGGACGCACCGGCGTCTGCCCGGGTAGCACCCCGACCCAAGAGTGGTGCCGAAGTGGGGCGCCCGTGCATGTGGTCACGATCCCAGTCTGTTTGTTTCCGAACAATCAAGCAAGTTCTTGTTCACTGATTGACAATCTTGGAATCGACGACTCGCGACGCGAGTCAGGTCGCCTCGGCGAAATCCGGGTGATAGCCGGGTTTGCCGATGTACTCCAAAGCCTCGGTGGAGTTCCGGGTGTAGGGATGCGCCGGCCCGAGCCGGCGGCGCCGGACCTCCAGCGTCTCCTCCAGCAGCGGCCCGGCCTCGCCGATGCGGCCTTCGCCCGCCCGCACCAGGGCGAGATTGTGACTCGAGTTGAGGGTGCACGGGTGCTCGTCGCCGAGCGTCTCCCGCCGGGTCTGACGCGTACGTACGTGCAGTTCGGCCGCGGCGTCCATGCGGCCGCAAGCAGCCAGCGCGACCGCCAGATTGTTCTGCGAATGCAGGGTGTACGGGTGCCGGTGACCCAGAGTCCATTCCCGCAGCCGCAGCACCTCCTGGTGCTCAGCCACCGCGCGATCGATCTGGCCGGAGGCGACGAGCACGACGGCCAGGTTGTTGCGCGACATCAGTGTGTGCGGGTGCCCGCTGCCGAAGATCCGCGCCCGTAGCTGCGCGTTCGGCTCCAGCAGGTCGCGGGCCTCCTGGAGCCGACCGAGCCGGAACAGCAGATAGCCCCTGTTGTTGATCGACATCAGCGTCTCGGGGTGTTCCGGGCCATACAGCTTCAGCCAGCCGGCGTAGACCGCCTCGTGCGTGCGCAATGCCTGCTGCAGGTCCCCCAGCTCGCTGACCACGATCGCCAGGTTGTTCTGCGCGACGAGCGTTCGCGGATGCTCGGGACCGAGGACCGCGCAGCGCGCGGCATAACTCTGTGCGTGCAATTCCCTCGCCTGCCGCAGTTCCCCCTGCCCGGCCAGCACCAGAGCGAGGTTCCCCTTCGAGATCAGGGTGTTCGGATGGTTCTCGCCGAGAGTCCGGCGGCGTATCCGCAGGACCTCCTCGTGCAGGCGGCGCGCTTCGTCGCTGCGGCCGAGCCGGTCCAGGACGAAGGCGCGGTTGTTCATGGAGATCAGCGTGTCCGAGTGCACCGGTCCCAGGATCCGGTGGCGAGCGCGCAGGGCGGCCTCGTGCAGCCGCAGTCCCTCGTCGAGCCTGCCGGTGTCCACCAGCAGGCGGGCATGGTCGTTCATCGCCGCGAGCGTTTCCGGATGGTCGGCACCCGCGACGGCCTGATGTTCGATCACGGCAGACTCCAGCAACGGCCCGGCGTGCGCGTAGTCACCGCGGCTGAGCAGATATTTTCCAAGGCGGTGCCGGAGACGAGCGATGACCGTCCCGCGCACGTGCCACGCGGTGGCGTGTTCGGCGACACGGGTGCAGTGCGGCACGGCCAGCACCCACCGATCCCAGGTGGAGGGGGCGTTGACATCACTGGGCAAGGCGGCGACGAGGATACCCGCCGCCATGCGTATCCATCGCTGCGGAGGATACCGGCCCGGAGCCGGCCACGGTGTCCGGCGTTGCGCCAGCCGGTCCCGGATGACGTCCTGCACCACCGGATGAACCCGAAGGAGATCTCGGTCGGCTTGCACGAGCGACAGCCGCACCAAAACGGCGACGGCCGTGTCCAGCGCAAAAACGTCCGACGCGGTCCGGGCCAGCCGGGGTGACAGCAGCGCCGGGTCCGATTCGATCAACCACCGGGGGATTCCCGCCACCGGCGCGAAGAAGGCACAGAGGCTGAGCAGTTCCACGGCAGCTCGTTCGCGTCGCCTCGCCTGGGCAACGGCGAGAAACAGCGTGGCCTGCACCGGAAGCCGGTCGGCGGGATTGCCCTGCCGCAGCAGGCGGGTGCAGTTCTGCCGATACCGTGGCAGGTAACCGGACACCTCGATGCCGGTGCTCCGGCAATAGGCCGCCGCCTGTTCCAGGGCCAGGGGCAGGCCGCCCAATTCCTGAGCCAGCTCGGTCGCGGCGCCGACATCCTGGCCACCGGTGCGTTCCATGAGGAGACGAGCCGCCGAGTCATCGTCCAGCGGCTGCACCTCGATCGCGGTGCCCAACCGGCCGAGATTCGGGTCGCGGGACGTGATCAGCACCTGTCCCGATCCCGCGGGAATCAGGTGGGAGACATCCTTCTCCCGGATCACGTCGTCGAAGACCAGCAGCCACCGGCCACGGCGGCCGAGTTCGTGCATGGCTCGCAAGGCCGCGATCTCCTGGTCCCCATCGCTCACCCCGAGGCGATCCGCTAGCTGTGCGAGGCTGGCAAGCACGGCGAGGCGACTGTCCGCAGCCACCCACCAGCCGATGTCGTACGACCCGCGACGGGCAGCCGCATGCGCGCACGCCAGCTCCGTCTTTCCCACACCTGCCAGCCCCGTGAGCACGGCGATGCCCGGTTCCGGGCGCATAGACAGGATGTGCAGTTCATGCAACGCCTGGACGCGGCCCGTGAACGACGGCACCCCGCCGGGGATGTTCCACGCCGTGCCGTCTCGCGCGGCGGCGGGCACGACGCGCCCGGCCGCCCGGCCGCGCATCGGCCAGCGGTGCCGCAGCTCGGCGATCACGACCAGCGCGCACAGCAGCGCCGCCGCAGGCCAGGACAGCCAGAGGTACGGCTGCCAGGCCACTGGCAGGGTTCCCGTCGCGACGTTCGTGGCCATCGGCAGGAGCAGGGCAGCCGTCACGGAGAGGAGCAACGTCACCGACCGCGACGCTTTGCGCATGCGAACCCCCGCTCCTCCATGAGCCCCGCCACCTGAGGATATCGACTTAGGGCAACCGGATGCGCACGCTGAGTCCGCTTGCCAAACCCTTACCTTCGCCGAACGACTTGCCGTGGGCGGCCGCCCTAGCGTCCGCGTCATGATTCGTCGATTCCTCGCCGCCGCACTCACCGTGCCGCTGCTCGGCGCCTGCACGATCATGGCGGGCTCCGCCGGGGATGCCCCGGACCGTACGAACATCGTCTTCGTGCTGACCGATGACCTGTCGATGAACCTCGTGCCGTACATGCCGCACGTGCGAGCGCTGGCCAAGGCGGGGACCACCTTCGCGAACTACACGGTGACCGACTCGCTGTGCTGCCCGTCCCGATCCTCGATCTTCACCGGCAAGTTCCCGCACGACACGGGTGTCTTCACCAACCGCGGCCGGGACGGCGGGTACGCCACCTTCAATCGCCGCGGCAATCCGGCGTCGACGTTCGCCACCGACCTGCAGAAGGCCGGCTACCGCACCGCGATGATGGGCAAGTATCTCAACGGCTATCAGCCCACGGACATGACGGTGCCGCCGGGCTGGACCGAATGGGATGTGGCCGGCAACGCGTACGCCGAATACAACTACAACCTGCTGGAGAATAATCAGGTCAAGCACTACGGGAAGGCGCCCGGCGACTATCTGACCGATGTGGTCAGCGGCAAGGCGTCCGCCTTCATCACCGCCTCCGTGGCCGCCAAGAAGCCGTTCCTGGTGGAGGTCGCGACGTTCGCGCCGCACGGCCCGTACACCCCGGCCGCCCGGGACAAGTCGGCGTTTCCCGGCCTGACGGCACCGCGGACCGCCGCGTATGACACCCTGCCGTCCGCCGCGCCCGCCTGGCTTGCCGCGCGTGAGCCGCTCACCGACGCCGAGAAGAAGGCGATCGACCGCGACTTCCGCAAGCGGGCCCAGGCGGTCCAGTCGGTGGACCGCATGATCGGCTCGCTGCAGCAGACCTTGGACAAGGCCGGCGTCGCCGACCGTACGGTCGTGGTCTTCAGCTCCGACAACGGCTACCACATGGGTGAGCACCGGCTGAATCCCGGAAAGCAGACGGCCTTCGACACCGACGTGCACGTGCCGCTGGTGATGGCCGGCCCGGGGGTGCGCGCCGGCGCGACGGTGACCCAGCCGGCCGAGAACATCGACCTGCGCGCGACCTTCGCCGACCTGGCCGGTCTCGGCACCCCGGCCGGGGTGGACGGCCGCAGCCTGCGTCCCTTCCTGACCGGCCGGCCGCCGGCGACCTGGCGCAGCGCTGCCCTGGTCGAGCACCACGGCCCGGACACCGACCCGTCGGACCCCGACTATCCGGCCAAGAACAGCGGCAACCCGCCCACCTACACGGCGATCCGGACGCCGGACTACACCTATGTCGAGTACGCCGACGGCGCCAAGGAGTACTACGACCACCGGACCGACCCGGATCAGCTACACAACACCGCCGCGCAGCTACCCGAGTCCGAGGCCGCCGCCATGCACCGGACACTGACCACCTTGGTCGCCTGTCACCGCGCCTGCTGACGATTCGCCGGCGCCTGCCCGACTGTCGCCTCGACCGAGGAGGCGGTCCGCGGAACCGGCAGCGGATCGAGGTCCTTGGCGCGCAGGAACGCCTCGACGCCGGACATCATCTTCTCGTCGTCGCTGTTGGCGAGCAGGGCCTCAGCCTCCGCCCGCGGCAGCATGCCCTTCTCGTACGCGGCGACGGCGTCGTCGATGCCGGCATGCGTGTCGCCGGTGAGCGCCTCCACGAGTTCCACCGCGTCCAGGAGGCCGTGGTTGACGCCCTGGCCGGTGAACGGCGGCATGACGTGGGCGGCGTCGCCGACCAGGGTCACACCACGGTGGTCGTGCCAGATCTGGCGCGGTGGAAGCGTGTAGATCGGCCAGTACTCGAAGTCACCGGTGACCGCGTCGATGACGCCGGTCAGTTCAGGGGCCCATGTCGCGTACGTGCGGTGCAGCTCGGCGACGATGCTGCCGCGGTCCGCGATCGCACCTCGGCCGGGCAGATCGGTGGCCGGCTTCTGCACCATGAAGTAGACGCGGACGGTGCCGTCGCTGTGGCGTTGCAAGCCCATGCTGCGCCCGTCGCCGATCGCGAAGGCCGTGCCGTGCCGCACCAGCCGGGACACGTAGCCGTCGGGGTCCGGTCCTTCGATGTCGCCGTGCACGAAGGTGATCCCGATGTACTCCGGAACGTGACCGGTGACCAGGGACCGGGCGCGTGACCAGATGCCGTCGCAGGCGATCACCAGGTCGGCGGCGAGTGTTGCCCGCGCCCCGTCCGACGTGCGGACATCGACCTGGTGGCCGGTGCGAGAGGGCCGCACGGCCAGCACCTGGTGTCCCCATCGGACCGTGCCGCCGGGAAGGGCGTCGAGCAGCATGCGCCGCAGGTCGGCGCGATCGATCTCCGGCCGCGCCGTGCCCATCGACTCGGCGGTCATCTCGACGAGGATTCTCGCGCCGGAGTCGAGGATCCGGCCCTGCTGCCCTTCCGGGCGTGCCACCTCATCGAATCGCGACTGCAATCCCATGGCCTCGATCGCCCGCAGGCCGCGGCCCTCGGTGAGGTCGAGGCTGCCGCCTTGGGTACGCGCGTGCGGTCCGGCATCGCGTTCCAGAACCGTGGTCCGCACGCCCCGCTGGGCCATGAGTCGCGCGACAGCGAGCCCGGTCGGGCCCGCCCCGAGGACCACGATCGTCGTGCCGCTCAGATCCGGCATGGTCACCACCTACACCCTCAAATTTTGGCAGTTGAATGTCAAATGGCAGACTACTGCCATAAGGCATGATGGTGTCAAGATGGCTTGGTACTGTCAGCGAATGAGGACGGCAACCCGGTGAGCGTCGGCCCGGAGGGCCTGCGCGTGGCCAAGAAGCGCCAGGCTCGTGTGGCGATTCGTCGTGAGGCGCTGCGGCTGTTCCTGGCGCAGGGCTTCGCCGCGACCACGGTGGATCAGATCGCCCGGGCGGCGAACGTCTCACCGCGGACACTCTTCCGCTACTTCCCCACCAAGCAGGCGATCGTCCTGGCCGATTCCGGCGGCGACCAGTTCGCGCAGGCGGTACGGCACCAACCGGCCGGTCTCAGCCGCATCGAAGCCCTGCGGGGCGCCGTGCATGAGCTCTTCGGGGCGCAGAGCCCCGATGAGCAGTGGGAAGATCTCGCCCAGGAGCGGCTCGTCACCAGCACCCCCGAGCTGGCGGCAGTCGCCCTCACCCAGGTCCGCACCAACATCGACGCCCTGACCGAAGCCCTGACCGACAGGGCACCCACGCAGCCGCACACCAACAGACAACTCGCCGGCGCCCTGGTCGGGCTCCTCCTCGCCCTGGACGTGCCGGACCAGCCCACCGGCACCGCCTTCGCGGCGCGCGTCGACAACGCCCTCGACGTCCTCCGGCCGTCCTTCCCCGAGTGACAGCATTATTTCCACGACACCGCGCGGCAGGATGCCCGCCGCTCTGCCCGACAGGACGACTCCTCGCGCTCCCCGGCGCCACACATGACCACAATCGCCACGGCCGGGGCGGGAGGGGTCGCGGGACGGGCGGGTCACCCGCGGCGCGGGGCCCAGATCTCCTCGGCGCGGATGCTGGCCTGCGGCGTGAAGTAGTCGCCGGATTCCAGGTCCGCCAGCAACGTCGGGTGCCGCGGCCGCCAGCCCAGCAGCTCCTGCGTGTGCTCGCTGGACACCGGCACGTCCAGGGAGAAGAACGTTGCCAGGAAAGGGTTTCCGAGATGCTCGCGAGCCTGATCCAGGGTCAGTGACGCGACCGGGATGCCGAGGATCCGCCCGATCCGCTCCGCGACGGCCCCGATCGGCACGGCACCCTCCGCGGCGCCGTGCAACACGCTGCCGGCTGGGGCCTTCTCCAGGGCCAGCCGGAAGAGCGCGGCGGCGTCGAAACGGTGGACCGCCGGCCAGCGGTTGGCGCCGTCGCCGATATACGCCGAGACGCCCACCCGTCGGGCGGCCGCGATGAGGGCCGGGACGAACCCGTAATCACCGGGGCCGTGCACGGTCGGCGCGAGCCGCACCACGCTGCACCGGACTCCCCGGTCGGCGAAGCGCAGGCATTCCCGTTCGCCTGGGATCCGGAACGCGGCGACCGAGCCGGGGTCCGCCGCGTCCCGCTCGGTGCTGACCCGGCCGGCCCTCGTCACCAGGGTGCCGGAGGTGCTGACGAGCGGTTTGCCGGATCCGGCCAAGGCGTCCCCGAGCGCCGCGATCGCCGCACAGTCGCGGCGGATGAGGTCGTCCGGATCGGCGAAGTCACCGCCGAACGCCATGTGCACGACGCCGTCGGCGTGCGCGGCACCGGCCCGCAGGCTGTCCAGATCCTCCGTCGAGCCGCGCAGCACCGTCGCGCCGAAAGCACGCAGGCGCGCCGCCGAGGCGTCGGAGCGCGCCAGGCCGGTGACCCGGTGCCCGGCCTCGATCAGCTCCCTGACGATGGCAGGCCCGGTCTGGCCGGTGCCGCCGGTGACAAAGACATGCATGACTTCTCTCCTTTATCGCACACCGTCGTAGTGTCACAATGTGACACTACGATAGTGTCATAGACTGACACTACGCAAGCGATACCCGAGGACCCGAGGAGAACGAATGCCCCGCAGCGGCGCCGCGGCGCGCGACCGGCTGGAGCGCGCCGCCCTGGAGCTCTACCGCGAGCGCGGCTACGACCAGACCACCATCGCGGAGATCGCCGCCCGCGCCGGCGTCACCCAGCGCACCTTCTTCCGGCACTTCGGCGACAAGCGCGAAGTGCTGTTCCACATCGAGCTCCGGCAGCAGCGAGCGCTGGCCGCGGCCCTCGCCGACGTGCCCGCCGCCGCGCCACCGCTGACCGCGGTGCTGCTGGCGTTCCGCTCGATGGCGCCCGGCATGGAGATCAACCGCGCCCTCGCCGAGGCCCGCCACCACGTCATCGCCGCGACACCGGCGCTGCGCGAGCGGGAACTCGCCAAGGCCGCGGCGCTGAGCATCGTCGTGGCCGACGCACTGCGCGGACGCGGCCTCCCACCATGGCGCGCGACGCTGCTGGCGGAAGTCAGCACCGCCGCCCTGGGACACGCCGTGCACACCTGGGTGGCCGACGCCTCCGCCGACCTGGACGCCCTCATCGTGCGGGCGTTCACCGAGCTACGCGCCTTCGCCGATGTCACGGTTCCCTCGGCTTGACGCCGAGCACACTACTCTCGCCGGGCCGTCCACCAGGCGAGATGCAGGCCGGCGGATCGATCAGCCCAGCGCCGCGCTCGCCGCCCGCAACTCGTCCAGCGCCGCCAGGGCGTACCCGGCGAAGTCGTCCTGGGCGCTCCGGTCACCCTCGGACCACTGGGCGAATCCCCGCTTGAACGCCAGCACGCCCAGCTCCCCCGCGACCGCCGCGGTCGGGCCGGGCACGCCGCGCTCCACCAGCGCCGCGGTCATCGCCGCCGCGAGGCCGACACTCTTCAGCGCGTCGCGCTCCTGGAGCTCCGCGCTGGCCGCGACCGCCGCCTTCAGCCGGGGACCGAGCTCACGGTTCACCGGACCCATCGCGCCGGAGGCGCGCTCCAGACCGGCCGCGACCGCCTCCAGCGGGCTGACACCCGCAGGCGCCTCGGCGATCCCCTCGGCAAGCAGCCGGCTCAATGTCTCCTGCCCGGCCACCAGCAGCTCTCGCTTGTCCGGGAAGTGCCGGAAGAACGTGCTCTTGGTGACTCCCGCGCGTTCGGCGATCTGCGCCACCGTCGTGGCGTCGTACCCCTGCTCGGTGAACAGGTCGACGGCGGCCACGACGAGTCGTTCGCGTGCTCCTGGTTCCCACCGGCCCATGACCTCATCATAGGCGACGGGACCTTTATCCCATCACCGTGGTAGCGTCTGACGGGACAAGAGTCCCATCACTTGCGGGAGAGCTTCCCATGCGCGTCTTCGTCACCGGCGGCACCGGCCTGATCGGATCCGCCGTCCTCGCCGAACTTCTCCGTCACGGCCACAGCGTCCTCGCCCTCACCCGCTCCGACGCGTCCGCACAGGCCGCCATGCGGGCCGGCGCCGAGCCGGTCCGCGGCAGCCTCGCCGACCTGGAAGTCATCCGCAGCGGCGCCGCCCAGGCCGACGGGGTGATCCACCTGGCCTTCGCCAACGACTTCAGCGGCCCGGACGCCCTCGCCGCCGCGGTGGCCGAGGAGACCGCCGCCCTCACCACCCTCGGCGAGGAACTCCTCGGCAGCGACCGCCCGCTCGTCACGGTGTCCGGCACGCCGTGGGTGGAAGGCCGGCCCTCCACCGAGGCAGACCCGGTGCCCACCGAAGGGCCGGTGGGAGGTCGCGGCCGCACGGTCACCGCCATCCTGGAACTGGCCTCGCGCGGGCTCCGCAGCACCGCCGTACGCATGCCGCGCACCGTGCACAACAACGGCGACGGCGGGTTCGCCGGCCTGCTCACCGGCATCGCGCGGCGCACCGGCGTGTCCGGCTACCCGGGCGACGGCACCCAGCGCTGGCCCGCCGTGCACGCCCTCGACGCGGCCGTGCTGTTCCGCCTGGCATTGGAACAGGCACCGGCCGGGACCGCCTGGCACGCCGTCGACGACGAGGGCGACCAGGTACGCGACATCGCCGCGGTGATCGGCCGGCGGCTGGGCCTGCCGGTCCAGGAGGTGCCGGCGGAGACCTTCGGCCCGCTCGGCGCGATCTTCGCCACCGACCAGCCCGCCTCCAGCGCACACACCCGGCAGACACTGGGCTGGGAGCCGAAGCACCCGAGCCTGCTGGAGGACCTGGAGAACGTCCAGCCCTGACCGGTGCCGATCGCCGCACAGGTCAGGGCTGGGCCCGCCGGCGCAGGTACGCCGCCACGGCCGGGTCGGCGCTCAGCGCGGCGGCCCGGCCGTACGCCGCCGCGGCCTCGGCCGTGCGCCCGGCGAGATCCAGCAGGTCGGCCCGCGCCGCGTGGTACGGCTGGAACTCGCCGGCACGCCCGTCGTCGCCCACCGCGGCCAGCGCGGCCAGGCCGGCGGCGGGCCCGTCGAGCCGGCCGGTCACCGCCGCCAGCGCCACCCGGCCGCCCAGGCTCGGCTGCACCCGGTCCAACGCCGCATAGAGCGTCCGCAGCGCCGGCCAGTCGGTGACGCCGGTCCGTGCGCGGTCGCAGTGCACCGCCTGGATCGCCGCCTCCAACTGGAACCGGCCCGGTGTCGCCGAGCTGCTGGCCCGCGCCAGGTACGACTCTCCCGCCGCGATCAGCCGCGCGTCCCACCTCGCCGGGTCCTGCTCGTCGAGCGGCACGAAGCCGGCGCCGGTATCCCGCCGCGACAACGACAACGTGATCAGCGCCGCCAGGCCCCAGGCCTCGGTCTCGTCGCCCAGCAGGGCGGCCAGCGTCACCGCGAGTTGCTGCGCCTCGTCTCCCCGGCTGATCGCGTACGCGCCGTACACCGCCTCCAGCACCGCCGGAAGCCGCTGCGGCATCGACCGCCGGTCCGGCACGGTGAACGGGATGCGCGCGTTCTTTATCTTGCGCTTGGCGCGGACCAGGCGCTGCGCCATCGCCGCCGGTGGCACGGCCAGCGCGGTCGCGATCCGGGCGGACTCGAAGCCCAGCACGGTCTGGAGCATCAGCGGTGTGCGTACGGCCGGATCGATGCCGGGGTGGGCACAGACGAAGAGCAATCGGAGCCGTTCGTCCGGTATGGCGTCCGGGTCGGGACCGTCGAACGGCGCGTACGCCTCCGCCGCGGTCTCCGTGGCGGCCTCCAGCGGAACGCTGGTGCGGTGCACCGCCGATTTCCACACGTCACGCAGGCGGTTGCGGGCCACGGTGAGCAGCCACCCTTCCGGATTGTCCGGCACACCCGTCCGCGGCCACGTTGCGAGGGCACGCTCGAAGGCCCCGGCCAGAACATCCTCGGCCAGCGCCAGATCGCCGGCGGGCGCGGCCAGCAGGGCCACGAGCCGGCCGTACGCGACGCGGGCGACCCGTTCGGCGGTCGCCCACGCCGCCTCGGCCGTCACCGATTCGGCTGCCAGACGCCGTCGACCACGTGGACCGCACCCGGCCGGATCTCCACCGAACCCCAGCCGATCGACGGCGCCTGTTCCGCATAGCCGATCGCGGCGTCCAGGTCGGCGACGTCGATCACGAAGGTGCCGCCGAGTTGCTCCTTCGTGTCCGCGAACGGGCCGTCCTGCACGCGCACCTGCCCGTCGGCCATGCTCAGCGTGGTCGTGTCGGCCGACGGTTGCAGCACCTCGCCGGAGATCAGCACACCGGCCTGGTGCAGCGTCGCGGCGTAGCTGGCGAACGCCCGCCGTCCCTCGGCGATCGCCTCCTCGCCGAGCGTCGACGCGTCGGCCTCGGGATAGTGCATCAGCAGCGTGTACCGCATGGTCGGATCCTCTCACTGGATGTTCGCCGTCACCACGATGACGAAACACCCTCGCCCGGATCGACACCTCGCCGGAAGACCACTCGCCCATTCCCGCCGGGTTGTTCAGACGGTGCGCAGGTCCAGCGTGTGACGGATGAAGTCGTCCTGGTTGCCGGTCGACCACCACAGCACGCCGTTGCGGTACGACACGTCGGTGGCGTCCGGGCTGATCTCGATGCTGGTGCGGGTGGCGATCTCGTACACCAGCAACTGGAAGTGGCCGGTGAGGTCGGAGTTTCCGGTCAGCCGGGAGAACACCTCGAACCGGTCGAGAACGGCGGTGTCGGTGAGGACATTGGACACGGTGCCCGTGCCGATCTTCCGGCGGTCCGCCCCGCCGGGACGCATGAGCTCCAGTTGCGGGTCGCCGTCGGGGTTGAAGGAGACCACGCGGCACCAGAGCGGGCTGCAGGCGATCACGCCCCGGCCGTGGCGGGCGACGACGCGATCCCGGCCGGTGCTCAGATTGCGCAGCCGCGTGGTGCCGCCGGCCGCGGTCACACCGTCGGCCAGCCACGGCCAGGCTGCCAGCGACCACGTTCCGGGCTGGGTCCGCACGTCCACCTGGCCACCGGCCAGCCGCACCGAGCGGACCTCGGTGGTGTCGCCGGTACCTGCCGCCACCCAATGCACCCGGCCGCCCGCGACGACGAGGTCGTACTGCGACTGATAGAAGCGCGCGTCACCGAGGTCGCCGGTCACCCGGCGCGGAACCCCTCCGGGGCTCAGATCGAGCGCCCACATCTGTTCGTCCGATCGGGTGGTCTCCACCCATACCAGGGTCTGCCCGGCGACCGTCGGGGCGTCGAACGACGCACCCTGTCTCACCGGGAGCTCGCGGAGCACCCGGACGGATCCGTCGCCCGCGCGCAGAACCAGGCGCACGGCGTGACCGTCGGTGGTGAGGGCGGTGCCGACGGAGCGGCTGGCGTCGAGGAAGACCGCCGGCTCGTAGCCGGCGCCGTCGGCGAGCGTGGCGGGCAGTGCCGCCCGCTGCGCGTGCGGCCAGGCGGCCCGGGCGGTGACCGGCGGGGCGGGCGTGCGCCGGGCGGCGGACGGCTCGGCCAACATGGCCGCAGCGGCCAGCAGCGCCACGCCCAGGCTCCCCCACCGCCGCACGTCCGCCACGCTCGCACTCCGTCCGTCGCTTCGGCGACGATGCTAGTGACCCTCCGGCGTGGCTAGTCGCCCGCGGGGACCACGTCGGCGCGTTCCATCATGAGCACCGTGCTCGCGACGACCGCCGTCGGGCAGTGGCGCAGGCCGGCGGGCACGCTGAACGCCTGCCACGGCCCGAGGTCGACCGGGTCGTGGCCGTCCAGGTCGATGCGCAGCCTGCCGTCCAGCACGAGGAAGAATTCGTCCTGCTCGTCGTGCTGGTGCCAGTGGAAGGTGCCCGGCTGGAAGACACCGAGCCGGACGAGCACGTCGCCCACCTGCACGAGGGTCTGGTTGAACCACGGGTGATCCGCCCGGTCGATCACCGGCTGCAGGTCCATCCGCTGGAGCGTGGCGAACAGGGGCGCCAGCTCGGCATGGTGGTCGCTCCCGGTCACGGGCACTCCCGGCTGGTGGCATCGTCCCGGATCGCGATCGGCGCCACGCGAGGCTGGGCGATGGTCGTGTAATCGTCGGTGTCGAGGCTGATGGAGCGGTCCAGGCGGGCGGCGTTGAAGTACAGCCGGGGCTGGGTCAGCACTCGCGGATCGACCAGCAGCTCCACCTCCGGGCTCATGGGAAAGGGCAGCACCGTGCCCGGCACGCTGCGTGCGAGCCGCTCGGCCGTCGCGGGGTCGGCGAAGCCGACGTAGCGGGCGGCGAACAGGCCGGCCACCGCCCTCAGGTCGACCTTGCTGTCGCCGGGCACCACGGCCAGCACGTGCCGCCGGGTGCGGCGGTCGAGCTTGACGACCAGCAGGAGGCACTTCGCCGCTTGTTCGAGCGCATTGCCCCGCAGCCGGCTCACCACCTCTGTCGTGCCGACCGGCTCGTGGGTCATCACCGAATAGTCGGCGCCGCGCCCGTCGAGGAGAGCGAGCAGGTCGTCGTACGCCGCGGCGGTGCGAGGAGCAAGCATGCCACCAAGTGTGGGCAACCACGACGTTGTAGCCAAGCCCCAATCTCTTCAGCGATGGTGAAGCAGGGCTACATTGAAGGCATGGACGTGCAGCAATTGCGGATGCTCCGCGCGCTCGGCGCCCTCGGCAGCGTGAGCGCGGTCGCCGAGTCGTTGCGGATCACCCCGTCGGCCGTGTCTCAGCAACTCCGCCTCCTGCAGCGCGGCACTCCGGTGCCGCTGACCCGCCGGGAGCGACGCCGGCTGGTGCTCACCGAGGCCGGCCGGCGGGTGGCCGCGGCGGCGGTGCAGGTGGAGGCCGCCCTGACAGTCGCGGACGAGACGGTGCGATCGCTCGCCGCCAGCACGCGCGGGACCGTCTCGGTGGCCGCGTTCAGCAGCGCGGCGCTGGCGTTCTTCCCCGCCCTGGTGCAGGACTTCCCGCCGGACGGACCGGTGTCGGTCAGCCTCGCCGACGAAGACCGGCCGCAGACCGAGTTCCCGCGCCTCACCAGCCGGTACGACGTGGTCCTCGCGCACCGCTTCGAACACACCCCGCACTGGCCGGACACGGTGAGCGTGACGCCGCTGCTGGAGGAGCCGCTCGACGTCGCCATGCCGGCTGGCTCGCCCCTGGCGGGCAAGGCAACGCTGGACGCGGCGGACGTCGCCGGTCACCCGTGGATCACGACCCACGAAGGCTTTCCGGTCGGGGCCATCGTGGACGCCCTCGCGGCCGTGTCCGGGCATCCGGTGCGGGTGCGGCACCGCGTGAACGAATTCACCGTCGTCGCCGCCATGGTGCGCGCCGGGGCCGGCCTGGCGCTCCTCCCGCGGTGGACCATCCCGCCGACTCCCGGTGTCGTCCTGCGGCCCCTGGGCGGGGTCCGCGCCGTCCGCCGCATCGATGCCCTGTGCCGCCCGGAGAACGTCGCCCGGCCCGCGGTCGTGTCCACGCTGGACGTGCTGCACCGGATCGCCGCCGCGATCCACCGGCGACCGCAGCGGTGAGCATGGCACTTTCCCTAGAACCGGCCGGGATGCATTGACCTTCGCCGGGCGGTTCGGTGAGCCTGAGTGCCCTCGGCACCGCCGGTTCGACGAGAGGCGCGGCGACGACAATGGATCCGGCTCCGGACACTATCGCCATCATCGGTGCCGGCGTCATGGGCTGCGGCATCGCGGCCATGGCGCTCGGCCAGGGCAGCGACGTGCTCCTCGTGGACATCCATGACGAGGCTCTGACGCAGGCGCCGGCGAGGATCACCAAGCAGGTGCGGCACGGCCGACTGATGGAGGCCTTCCCGGCCTCGCTCTCCCCGGGCCGGCTGACCACCAGCTCGTCGCACGAGGACGCGGCCGGCGCCGGCGCGGTGATCGAGGCGATCACCGAGGACGCGGCGCGCAAGGCCGACGTCCTCGCCCGGGTCTGCGCCTCGCTCGCGCCGGGCACGCCGCTGATCTCCAACACGTCCGGCATCCCGATCGCCGAGCTGGCCCGATCGGTGCGCCGACCGGCCGAGTTCGCCGGGGTCCACTTCATGAACCCGACGTATCTCATCGCGATGGTGGAGGTGATCCGCGGCGCGCAGACCAGCGCCGCGACCATCGACGCCATCGTCGCCCTGCTCGCCCGGCTGGGACGCAAACCCACCGTCGTCAACGACGCACCGGGCTTCGTCACGAGCCGGCTGCTGCATCCGATGATCAACGAGGCCGCCCGGATGGTCGCCGCGGGCACCGCCGACGCGGACTCCGTCGACGCCCTGATGCGGGGCTGTCTGGGGCATCCGACCGGCCCGCTGCGCACCGCGGATCTCATCGGCATCGACAATCTGGTGGACGCCCTCCGCGCTCTCGCCGAGCGTACCGGGAACGCCGGATACGCGCCCTGCGAGCTTCTCGTCGAGAAGGTGCGCCGCAACGAGCTGGGGCAGAAGACCGGCCGCGGCTTCTACGACTATCGGAAGGTGCTTTCATGAGCAGCGACGGCACGGCGGACATCGAAGCGACGATCGGCCGTTTCGTCGCCGATCGCGTCAACGACGACGTTCCCACCGACCGTGACCTGTTCGCCTCCGGGTTGGTCTCGTCGATGTTCGCGATGGAACTCGTCGTCTTCCTGGAGCAGGAGTTCGACCTGGAGATCCAGGGCGACGACCTCAAGCGCGACCACTTCCGCACCGTCGCGTCCATGACGGACCTCGTGCTGCGGTTGCGGGCCGCGCAAACGCCTGCCGATGCCTGACCCGCTGGCCGGCGCGCGAGATCTGGTCGACCGCCTGGTCGGCGACCGGGCGGCGGACTGGGACCGGGACGCGCTGCTCCCGGACGATGTGCCGCGCCGGCTCGCCGCCGCCGGGCTGCTCTGCGCGCAGGTGCCCGCGGAGTACGGCGGCCTCGGCGCGACAAGCCTGGCCAACGGGGCCTTCACCGCCCACGTGGGCAGCCGGTGCTCGTCGCTGCGCAGCGTGATGACCTCGCAGGGCATGGCCGCGTGGACCGTGCAGCGTCTGGGCAGCCGCAGCCAGCGCGCGGAATACCTGCCCCTCCTGACCGGCGGGCGGCTCGCCGCAGTCGCCTTCAGCGAACCGGAGGCGGGCAGCGACCTGTCGGCGATCACCGCGACCATCGAACCGGACGGTGACGACGTCGTCGTCTCCGGCCACAAGGTCTGGACGACGGCGGCCCGCTACGCCGACCTGATCCTCGTCGTCGGCCGCTACCAGTGCGGGGCGGCCGCCGTCGTGGTGCCCGCCACCGCGCCGGGCGTGACGATCCGGCCGGTTCCCCAGCCGTCCGGATGCCGGGCCGCCGGGCACGCCGACATCCGGTTGGACGGCGTACGGGTACGCAAGACCGCCGTGCTCGGCGGCGGACAGCCCATCGGCATGCTCGTGACGGCGGCGCTCGCGTACGGGCGCATGTCGGTCGCCTGGGGGTGCGTGGGCATCCTGCAGGCCTGCGCCGAGGCCGCGGCCGACCATGCGCGCACCCGCACCCAGTTCGGCCGGCCGCTCGCCGAGCATCAGCTCGTCGGCCGCCATCTGGCGAATCTGCTGATCGCCCGGCAGGTCGCGACCCTGGTCTGTGAACACGCCAGCCGGTGCTGGGACGACGCCTCCCCGGACATGGTCGTCGCCACCGTGCTGGCCAAGCAGGTCAGCGCGGGGCAGGCGGCGCAGGGCGCGGCCACCGCGGTGCAGGTGCTGGGCTCGGCCGCCGCACACGACGGTCACGTGGTGGCGCGCGGATACCGCGACGCCAAGCTCATGGAACTCATCGAAGGCAGCACCGAGATCTGCCAGCTCATCCTCGCCGACCACGCGGTGGCGTCCGCCCGGAGGAAGGTGACCTCGTGACCGAAGCCGCCAAGGTCGTCAAATGTCTCGTCTGGGACCTCGACAACACCCTGTGGCAGGGCACCCTGGCCGAGGACGGCGAGGTCGTCCTGCGCCCCCGCGTCCGCGACCTGATCGCCGAGCTGGACCGTCGCGGCATCCTGCAGTCGGTGGCCAGCAAGAACGACCACGACGAAGCCTGGGCGAAGCTGGAAGCGCTGGGCGTGGCCGACTACTTCGTGCTGCCCCGGATCGGCTGGGGCCCCAAGTCGGCGTCGGTCGCCCAGATAGCGGACGGGCTCAATTTCGCGCACGACGTCATCGCCTTCGTCGACGACCAGCCCGCCGAGCGTGCGGAGGTGACGTACCACCACCCGCAGGTGCGGTGCTACCCGGCCGAGCGACTCGACCAGATCGCCACGCTGCCGGAGTTCTCCCCCGCCACGGTGACCGCGGACGCGCGTGACCGGCGCCGGATGTACCGGGCGGGGTTCGCGCGCACCGCGGCCCAGGCGGAATTCCGCGGCCCGAGCGATGACTTCCTGCGCAGCCTCGACATGGTGATGCGCATCGACCGGGCCGGCGAGGCGGACCTGGCCCGGGTCGAGGAGCTGACCCTGCGCACCAGCCAGATGAACGCCACCGGCGTGCACTACGGACACCCGGAGCTCACCGCGCTGCTCGCCGACCCGGAGCACGAGGTGCTGGTCACCACGCTGACCGACCGGTTCGGACCGCACGGCGCGGTCGGCCTGGTGCTGATGGGCAGGCACGCCGCCGCCTGGCACCTCAAGCTGCTCGCCACCTCGTGCCGCGTGGTGGCGTTCGGGGTGGGCGCGACGCTGCTGAACTGGCTCGGCGCCGAGGCCACACGGGCCGGGGTCCACCTGCTCGCGGACTTCCGGCCGACCGCCCGCAACCGGATGATGGACGTCGCGTACCGTTTCGCCGGCTTCACCGACGACCCGTGCGCGTGCCGCACCGACCTGTCACCGCCCGAGCTGAGCGAGCTCCGGCGGCTCCACCTGGTCCCGTCGCCGGCCAGCCCGCCGTCCACGATGACCGTGCGCGCGGTGCCCCTCGCCGGTCCGTTCCCCGAGGGAGGCGACGCATGGCACAGCAGGTAGACACCTCCGCGGCGCTGGCCGGCTATCTCCGCGACGTCTCGCTGCGTGAGGACGACATCCTGCGGAGGCTGCGGCAGACGACGCACGAGCTGCCGATGGGCGCGGCCATGCAGGTGATGCCCGAGGAGGGGCAACTGCTGGCGCTGCTGGCCGGGATGACGCCGGCCCGCAACATCCTGGAGATCGGCACGTTCACCGGGTACAGCACGCTGTGCCTGGCGCGCGCGCTGGCACCCGACGGCCGCCTGGTCACTTGCGACATCACCAACCGCTGGCCGCGCATCGGCGCCGGCTATTGGCAGCAGGCCGGCGTGGCGGACCGGATCGACGTCCGCATCGGCGACGCGACCCAGACCCTCGCCGAGCTGATCGCGGACCGGCGCGCCGGAACGTTCGACTTCGTGTTCCTGGACGCCGACAAGCAACGCTATCCCGACTACTACGAGCTGGCGCTGACCCTGGTGCACGACCGGGGACTGATCGCGGTGGACAACACGCTGTTCTTCGGCCGGGTCGTCGATCCGCAGGCGCAGGACGCGGACACCGTCGGCATCCGGACGTTCAACCTCATGGTCCGCGACGATCCGCGGGTGGACGTGTCGCTGATCCCGATGGCGGACGGCATCACCCTGATCCGCAAGAAGCACTGACCGGCGGCGGGGCCCGCGCACCTGCCGCGCCGGCCCGCCCGGCGACGCCGCGGGCCCGGCCGGGCCCGCGGCGTCGTCACTGGCGATCCGCCGGGCCCGCCACGTCACCCCCGCTCAGCCACGCCCGGATCGCCGCCGCGGTCGCCGCCACGTCCGCGTGGACGAGCGAGAAATGGTCCCCCGCCAGCGTCGTGACGTCGTGCGGCACCGGCCACGACGACTGCCACTCGCCCGGCTCCAGCTCGTCGGCGCCGTCCGGTCCGTCGATGGGCCGGTCCGGGCGTACCACCAGGGTCGGCGTCCGCAGCGCGGCCGGCCGCCAGCCCTGCAGCATCAGGCTGTACGCCGACGCCGCGGTGATCTTTTCGAAGTCGTAGTCGCCGGCGCCCTGCTGGGTCGCGTAGCGGTGGGTGAGGAACCGCAGCAGGCGGGACGGCACCTGGTCGGGCACATAGGTGTCGACCAGGACGACGGCTTGCGGCGACGTCCCGGCCCCTTCCAGCAGGGCCGCCACCGAACTGGCCAGCACCCCGCCCGCGGACACGCCCAGCAGGATGAACGGGCGGTCCTCGGCGCACCGGACGACGGCGTCGGCCAAGGTCGCCATCAGCACGTCCCAGCCGGAGGCGAGCGGCTCCCCGGAGGCATAGCCGGGCGTGTTGACCAGGGTCATGTCGGCACTGCCGGCGAACTCGTTGGCGAGCCGGCTGAAGTTCATCACCGCGTCCATCGCGGCCAGCGGCGCGAAACAGATCAGGTGCGGGACCTGGTCGCCCTTCGCGAGCGTGACCGTGCGTACCGGTACGGCGGTCGGGGTGTCGAACGTGTCGCGCGTCGCCGCCGCGCTGACGCCGAGCATCTCCATCTCCCTGCCCTTGCCCTGCAGGAGCAGGGTCCGGTAGAGCGCCGTCAGACTCCGGCCGCCCGGCGCCGCGGTCGTGTCGTTCGCGGGCTCGGCGCGCTCGTGCACGGCTTGCAGGTGACGGGCGAGCAGGTGCGGTGTCTCGTGGTCGTAGACCAGCGTGGCCGCCAGCCGCAGGCCGGTGACCGTGGCCAGGCGGTTACGCAACCCGACCGCGGTGAGCGAGTCGAAACCGAGGTCCCGGAACGACCCGTCCGGTCCGATCGCTTCGGTGCCGTCGTGGCCCAGTTCCGCGGCCACCTCCTCGCGGACGAGGTCGACGAGGGCGGCGAGCCGGTCGTCCGGATCGGCCACCGTGAACGGCGACGGGCGGGCGGCGCGCTGCGGCACCGCGCGGTGTACCGGGGGGACCAGCGCGCGCAGCAGGGGCGGCACGGTGCCACCGCGGCCCGCGGCGGCGCGGATGTCGGCCGGGCTGACGTCGATCGGCACGACCAGGGCGTGCGGGGCGGTCAGCGCGGTGTCCAGCAGGCGCATGCCCCGCTCGGCCTCCATCGGGCGGATCCCGGTCCGGGCCATCCGGGCGGTGGCGCGCTCGTCCAGGTGCGCGGTCATGCTCCCGGTTCCCGCCCACGGTCCCCAGGCGAGCGAGACGGCGTGCTGCCCGGCTCCCCGGCGGCGGGCCGCGATCGCGTCCAGCATGGTGTTCGCCGCGGCGTAGTTGCCCTGGCCGGGCGCGCCGAGCAGACCGGCCGCGGAGGAGAACACCACGAACGCCGCCAGGTCCCGGTCGCGGGTCAGCGTGTCGAGGTGATCCGCCCCGTACGCCTTGGGCGCGAGCACGGTCTCCAGGCGCCCGGCGGTCAGCGCGGTGACCACGCCGTCGTCGAGCACACCGGCGGTGTGCACCACCGCGGTCAGCGGGGCGTCCGCGGGCACCCGGTCGAGCAGCAGGCGCACCTGGTTCCGGTCGGCCACGTCGCCGCTGACCACGTCGACACGGGCGCCGCAGGCGGTCAGTTCGGCGGTCAGCTCCGCGGCGCCGGCGGCGGCCGGGCCGCGGCGTGACACCAGGATGAGGTTGCGAATGCCGTGGGCGGCCACCAGATGCCGGGCTACGACGGCTCCGAGCAGGCCGGTGCCGCCGGTGATCAGCACGGTGCCCGCCGGGTCGAGCGGCCGGGCGCCGGGAGCCGGCGCGGTGCCGGCCGGCGCGGCGGCGTCCCGGACGAGCCGGGGCACCAGCACCTGGCCGCCGCGCACCGCCGCCTCGGTCTCCCCCGCGGCGGCCAGCGCCGCGGGCAGCCCGGCGGGCAGCGCGCCGTCGCCCACGTCGATCAGCACGATGCGCCCCGGATTTTCCGACTGCGCGCTGCGCACCAGCCCCCACAGCGCGGCGGCGGACGGGTCGGGCTCGTCCCGCGCCCCGGTGGCGGCCCCGTGGGAGACCGTCACCGCCAGCCGATCCTGCGCGCGGGCCGGGTCGTCCAGGAAGGACTGCAGGGAGCGCAGGTGCTCGCCGAGCGAGGTGCCGGGCTGGTGCCGCAGCAGCGTCCACTCCGGACTGTCCGGGGCCGGATCATCGAGCGTGGCCGCCACCCAGTCCACGCGGTAGAGGACCGTGCCGCCGTCGAGCTGCGTGACCGGCACCGGGCGTGTGGTCAGGGAGCCGATCGACGCCAGGGGCCGGCCGGAGCGGTCGGCCAGCTCCACCCGTGCGCCGCCGTCCGGGCCGGCGACGATCCGCACCCGGGCCGCGCGAGCGCGGGCGCCCCCGGTGCGCGCGGCGACCCGGTTGAACGCGAACGGCAACGACACGGTGCCGGGGTCGGCCTCCGGCCCACGGTGCAGGAACAGCGCGTGCAGGGCGGCGTCGAGCAGGGCCGGGTGCACCGCGAACCCGGCCGGGTCGGCGGTGCCGGGCAGGGTCACCTCGGCCAGGATCTCGTCGCCGTGCGCCCAGGCGGCGGACAGGCCGCGGAAGACCGGACCGTACGCGAAGCCGCGCTCGCCGAGCCGGTCGTAGAGCCCGTCCAGGTCGATCGGGCGCGCGTCCGGGGGCGGCCACGACGCCGGCCATGGGTCGCTCGCCGGGGTGTCCGCGACGAGCGCGCCGGTGGCGTGCCGGGTCCAGGTGCCCGGGCCGGCCGGGCGGGAGTGGACCGCCACCGCGCGGCGGCCGTCCGGCCCGGCGGCGGCGACCACCGCCTGGATGTGCAGGGCGCCGGCCTCGGGCAGCACCGCTGGGGCCTCGATGACCAGTTCGTCGAGGACCGGCACGCCGGCTTGCTCACCGGCCTGCAACGCCATCTCGACGAGCGCCACGCCGGGCAGCAGGACGGTGTCCCCGACCGCGTGATCCGCCAGCCACGGATGGGTGGAGCGGGCGATCCGGCCGGTCAGCACGACACCACCGGACTCCGGCTCCTCGACCACCGCGCCGAGCAGGGGATGCGTCAGCGGGGACTGGCCCAGCCCGGCCGGGTCGCCGGCACGCGCCGGGGTCAGCCAGTAGTGCGACCGGCGGAACGCGGTGGTGGGCAGGTCGGCGGCGGGCGCGGCGGGTGCCGGCAGCAGCGCCGGCCAGTCGACGTCGGCGCCGCGGACGAACAGCTCGCCGAGGGCGGTCAGGGCGGCCGCCCGCTCGGGCAGCCGCCGGATCAGGGCGACCGCTTCCGGCACGTCGTCCAGCGCGTTCGTCATCACCGTGAGGGCGGGGCCGGGGCCGACTTCGAGGAACACCGACGCGCCGGCCATCGCGCGGACCGCGTCGGCGAACCGCACCGGCTGCCGGACCTGCCGCACCCAGTACTCCGGGTCGCTCACGTCCGCGCCGGGTTCGATGGTCGACACCATGGGCACTTCCGGCGCCCGCAGGGTGAGCCCGGCGACGATCTCCCGGAGGTCGTCGAGCATCGGCTCCATCAGGGGTGAGTGTCCGGCCAGGGACACCGGCAGCCAGCTCGGCTGGTGGAACCGGTCGGCGATGTCGCGTACGGCGTCCGCCGCGCCGGACACCACCACCGACTGCGGCCCGTTCACCGCGGCGATCGACGCCCGGTCGGTGAGCAGCGGCAGCACCTCGTCCTCGGCGGCCTCGATCGCCACCATCGCGCCGCCCGGCGGCAGGGCCCGCATCAGGCGTCCCCGGGCGGTCACCAGCGTGGCGGCGTCCGCGAGCGACAGGACACCCGCGGCGTGCGCGGCGGCGATCTCGCCGAGCGAGTGCCCGGCGACCATCCGCGGGCGCACGCCCCACGAGGTGATCAGCCGGTACGCGGCGACCTGGAACGCGAACAGCGCGCTCTGGGTGAACAGCGTCTCGTCCAGTCCGGTTCCGTCGAAGGCCGCCGCGCGCACGCCGTCCACGCCGAGCGCCGCGCAGGCCGCGTCGAAGGCTTCGGCGAACACCGGGTACGCCTCGTACAGCTCGCGTCCCATGCCCGGACGCTGCCCGCCCTGACCGGTGAACAGCAGGGCGACGCCGCAGTCGCGCCCGGCGGCACCCCGCACGCCGCCGCCCTTGCGCAGCAACCGGGCCGCGCGGCCCGGGTCCGCGGCGACGACCACCGCGCGGTGGTCCCAGACGGCGCGCGTGTGCACGGCCGCGGCGGCCGTGGCCGCCAGGTCGTGCCCGGCTTCCAGGTAGGCGGCGGTGCGCGCGGTCTGTTCCCGCAGCGCGTCCGCCGACCGGGCGGTCACGACCAGCGGCACCGGGCCGGGCGCGGACGGGTGGGGGTCCGCCTGCTCGACGATCACGTGGGCGTTGGTGCCGGAGACGCCGAACGACGACACCGCGGCGCGCCGAGGCCGGCCGGTCTCGGGCCACGGCACCGGCTCGGTGAGCAGCCGGACCGTGCCGGCCGACCAGTCCACCTTGGACGATGGCGTGTCGACGTGCAGGGTCCGCGGGAGCGTCCCGTGCCGCATCGCCAGAATCATCTTGATCACGCCGGCCACCCCGGCGGCGGCCTGAGTGTGCCCGATGTTCGACTTCAGCGAGCCGAGCCACAGCGGCGCTCCGGGGTGACGCTCCCGGCCGTACGTGGCGATCAGCGCCTGCGCCTCGATCGGGTCGCCGAGCGTGGTGCCGGTGCCATGCCCCTCGACCGCGTCGATGTCGGCGCCGGTGAGCCCGGCGTTCGCCAGCGCCTGAGCGATGACGGCCTGCTGTGCGGGCCCATTCGGGGCGGTGAGACCGTTGGAGGCGCCGTCGGAGTTGGTCGCGGTGCCGCGCAGGATCGCCAGGACCCGACGGCGGTCGCGGCGGGCGTCGGAGAGCCGTTGCAGCACCAGCATGCCGGCGCCCTCGGCCCAGCCGGTGCCGTCGGCGCCGTCCGCGTACGACTTGCAGCGGCCGTCCGCGGACAGCGCGCCCTGGCGGGAGAACTCGACGAAGGTTCCCGGGGTGGCCATCACGGTCACCCCGCCGGCCAGCGCCATCGAGCACTCGCCGGAGCGCAGCGCGCTCGCGGCCAGGTGCATGGCGACCAGCGAGGAGGAGCAGGCGGTGTCGACGCTGACCGCGGGCCCTTGCAGGCCGAGAACGTACGAGACACGGCCCGCGGCCACGCTGCTCGCCGAGCCGGTGCCGAGCAGCCCGGCCAGGTCCGGGCGCTGCGCGCCGACGCCGTACCCCTGGTACATCAGGCCGGTGAAGACGCCGACGTCGGTGCCGCGCACGGTGGTCGGGTCGATGCCGGCGCGTTCCAGGGCCTCCCACGAGGTCTCCAGCAGCAGGCGCTGCTGAGGGTCCATGGCCAGCGCCTCCCGCGGGTTGATGCCGAAGAAGCCGGCGTCGAAGACACCCGCGTCGTGCAGGAAGTTGCCGGTACGCGTGACGGATGTGCCCGGCCCGTCCGCGGCGGACAGGGCGTCCAGATCCCAGCCGCGGTCCGTGGGGAACGGCGTTGCCGCGTCGCGGCCCTCGGTGAGCAGATCCCACATCTGGTCCGGGGTGGCGACGCCGCCGGGCAGCCGCAGGCCCATGCCGACGATGACGATCGGGTCGTCGGTGGTCGCCACGGCCGTCGGCGCCGCGCGCACCGGTTCGCCCGGTGCGCTTGCGGTGTCGCCGACGAGCTCGGCGAGCAGGTGCTCGGCCAGCGCGGCCGGGCTGGGATGGTCGAACACCACGGTGGCGCTCAGCGTGACACCGGTCGCGGCGGTGAGCCGGTTGCGCAGTTCCACCGCGGCGAGCGAGTCGAACCCGGCGTCGCGGAACGCCCCGGTGACGGCGATCGGCTCGCCGCCGCCGAGCACCACCGTCGCTTCGGCGCGCACCACGTCGGTGAGCAGGCCACGCCGGGCCGCGGCGTCCAGTCCGGCCAGCCGCGCGGCGAGGCCACCGTCGGACGGTCCGGCGGCCGGCGTGGCACGCCGTACCGGCCCCACGATCCCGGACAGCATCGCCGGGAGCGCCCCGGCGCGGGCGTGCTCGCGCAGCACCGGCACGTCGAGCGCCACCGGGAGCAGGACCGGACGGTCCGCGCCCAGCGCCGCGTCCAGCGCGGCCAGGCCCTGCGCGGTGTCCAGGGGGCGGATGCCGGAGCGGGACATCCGGGCGGTGTCGGTGTCGCGCAGCGCGCCGGTCATGCCGCTGGCGTGCTCGCCCCACAGGCCCCAGGCCAGCGACACGGCGGGCAGCCCGGCGGCGCGGCGGCGCACCGCCAGGGCGTCGAGGAACGCGTTGGCCGCCGAGTAGTTCGCCTGCCCCGCGGCGCCGAGCGTGCCGGCCACCGAGGAGAACAGCACGAACGCGGCGGGCCGCAGGTCGCGGGTCAGCTCGTCGAGGTGCACCGCCGCGTCCGCTTTGGGCGCGAACACGGTGTCGATGCGCGCCGCGTCGAGGCTGCCGACCAGGCCGTCGTCGAGGACGCCGGCGGTGTGCACCACGGCGGTCAGCGGGGCGGCGGCGCTCACCCGGGCGAGCAGCGCGGCGACCTGGGCGCGGTCGGCGACGTCGCAGGCGACCACGTCGACGGTGGCGCCCCGGTTGCGCAGCTCCTGCACCAGGTCGTCGGCGCCGGCGGCGGCCGGGCCGCTCCGGGATGCGAGCAGCAGATGCCGCACCCCGTGCGCGGTGACGACGTGGCGGGCCACGGCGCGGCCGAGCGCGCCGGTGCCGCCGGTGATCAGCACCGTGCCGGCCGGGTCGAGGACGGCGCCCGGAGGGTCGGTGGGCATCCGCGACAGGCGCGGGCCGCGCAGACCGCCGTCGCGCACGGCCACTTGCCATTCCCCGGCTTCCGCGGCGGCGACCAGCCGTGCGAGAACGTCGGGTCCGGGGGCACCGGTGGTGTCCAGGTCGGCCAGCAGCACCCGGCCCGGGTTCTCGGTCTGCACGGCGCGGACGAGACCCCAGACGGCGGCCCCGGCCGGGTCGATGTCCCGGCCGCCCGGGTCGACGGCGGTGCGGGTGGCCACGATCAGCCGGGCCGCCGGGTCCGCGTCGGTGAGCAACGCCTGGACGACCGGGAGGACGGCGCCGATCGCCGCGCGCGCGTCGCCGTCCGGCACCGGCAGCAGGTGCCACCCGCGCGCGCCGGCGATCTCGGCGGGCGTGTGCACCGTGCCGGCCGCGACCGAACCGGCGGGCGATGCCAGTCCGGTCTGGTCCAGGTCGGTCTGGTCCAGTCCGGTCTGGTCCAGGTCGGTCCAGTCCAGGCCGTACAGCACGGTGCCGGTGTCCCCGCCGGTCAGTTGCTCGGGCCGGACCGGCCGGCTGATCAGCGACCCGACGGTGGCCACCGGGGCGCCGGACGGGTCGCTCAGGTGCAGCGACGCGCCGCCGTCGCCCGCGGGCGCCATCCGCAGCCGCAGACGGCGTGCGCCGCCGCGGTGCACGGTCACGTCGTTCCACGCGAACGGAAGGCGGACGCCGGTCTCGTCGCCGGTCTCCTCGTCGGGGCCGGTCAGCAGGCCCGCGTGCAGGGCCGCGTCGAGCAGGGCCGGGTGCAGGGCGACCTGGTCGACGGCGACGTCGGCGGGCAGTTCGAGATCGGCGTACACCTCGTCCGCGCGCCGCCATGCCGCACGCAGACCGCGGAACGCCGGGCCGTACTGGTAACCGCGCTCCGCAACCGCCGGATAGAACCCGGTGACGTCGATCGGGTCGGCGCCCGCGGGTGGCCACGCGGCGTTCGGGCCTGCACCGGCGACAGCGGCAGCGGCGGCACCGAGGAAGCCGGTGGCGTGCCGGGTCCAGACCTCGCCGCCGGCTGGCCGCGCGTGCACCGCCACGGACCGGCGACCGTGCTCCGGCGGGCCGACCGACACCTGCACGTCGGCGGCGAAGTCGCCGGGCAGCACCAGCGGGGCCTCGATCACCAGCTCGCTGACCGTGGGCAGACCGACGTGATCGCCGGCACGGACGGCGAGTTCGACGAGGGCGGCGCCGGGCAGCAGGACGGCGCCGCGCACCGCGTGGTCACCAAGCCACGGCTGCCGGGTCGGCGAGAGGCGTCCGGTCAGCACGGCACCGTCGGACGCGGACAGCGGCAGGGCGGCGGTGAGGACGGCGTGCTCGGTGGGCAGCAGGCCGTAGTGGGCGGCGTCGGTGGGCCGGGCCGGGCGCAACCAGAACCGGTGATGCTGGAACACCGTGGTCGGCACGCCCACCGCGGCACGGCCGGGCGGCAGGAGCGCAGCCCGGTCGAGGTCGACGCCGTGCACGAACAGTTCGGCCGCCGCGTGCAGGAAGCGGCGCCGTCCGCCGTCGTCGCGGCGCAGCGTGCCGGTGACCACCGCGGCGTCGCCTGCCGTCTCCTGCATGCTCGCCGTCAGCACCGGATGCGAGCTCGCCTCGACGAAGACGCCGTGGCCGGACGCGGCGAGGGCGGACACCGCATCGGCGAAGCGCACCGGGCAGCGCAGGTTGCGGGCCCAGTACCCGGGCCCCGCGGGGTCGTGCACCCATTGTCCGTCCACGGTGGAGAACCAGGGAATCCGCGGTGCGGCGCCGGTCACGCCGTCCAGCACCGCGACGAGCCGGTCGGCGGTCTCGGCCACTTGCGTGGTGTGCGAGGCGTAGTCGATGGGGATCGTCCGGGCGTGGACGCCGCGGTCGGCGAACCGGGCCCGGAGGCGGCGCAAGGTCTCCGGGTCGCCGCCGAGGGCGACCCCGGTGGCCGAGTTGACCGCGGCGAGTTCGACGCCGTCGATGCCGAGTTCGGCCACCGCGGCCAGCGCGTCCGCCTCGGGCAGCGGGACGGACAGCAGACCGCCGCGGCCGGACAGTTCGGCGCGGATCAGCCGGGCGCGCAGCGCGACGACCGCGGCGGCATCGGTCAGCGACAGCGCCCCGGCGACCGCGGCGGCGGCGATCTCGCCCTGCGAGTGTCCGAGGACGGCGTCGGCGCGCAGCCCGACGGACTCCCACAGCGCGGCGAGCGCGACCGAGACGGCCCAGGACACCGGCTGGACGACGTCGACCTCGTCCAGCGAACGGCTGCCGTGGCGGACCACATCGGACAGTGCCCAGTCGACGTGCGGGGACAGCGCGGCGGCGCATTCGGCCATCCGGGCGGCGAAGACCGGCTCGGTGTCCCAGAGCTGTGCGCCCATGCCGGCCCACTGCGCGCCCTGGCCGGGGAACACCAGCACGGTGCGGCCGACCGGGGCGGTGGCGACGCGACCGCGGACCAGGGTTGTCGCGGGCTCGTCGGCGGCCAGCGCGCGCAGGCCGCGGATCGCCTCGTCGGGGCCGTCGGCGATCACCACCGCCCGCCGCTCGCGGACGGCACGGGCGGATCCCAGGGTGACCGCAAGCCCGGCCACGCCCCCGGTGTCGTCGCCGTCGCCGGCGGTGCGCTCGGCGTACCCGGCCAGGCGGGCGGCCTGGGCCTGCAATCCGGCGCCGGTGCGGGCGGACACGAACAGCGGCAGCACACCGGCGTGCCGCGGCACGGGCGCGGCCGGCGCGGTGTACTGCTCCAGGATCACGTGCGCGTTGGTGCCGGAGACGCCGAACGAGGACACCGCCGCCCGGCGGGGACGGTCCCGGCGCGGCCACGGCGCCGGCTCGGTGAGCAGCCGCACCGTGCCGGCGGACCAGTCCACCTTGGTGGTCGGCTGGTCGGCGTGCAGGGTGCGGGGCAGTTCGCCGTGCCGCATCGCCAGGATCATCTTGATGATGCCGGCCACGCCCGCCGCGGCCTGGGTGTGCCCGATGTTCGACTTCAGCGATCCCAGCCACAGCGGGTCGGCCGGGTCGCGGTCGCGGCCGTAGGTGGCGATCAGGGCCTGCGCCTCGATCGGGTCGCCCAGCACGGTGCCGGTGCCGTGCGCCTCCACCGCGTCGACCGCGGTCCCCTCGATGCCGGCGGTGGCCAGCGCCTGAGCGATGACCGCCTGCTGCGCCGGTCCGTTCGGGGCGGTGAGACCGTTCGAGGCGCCGTCGGAGTTCACCGCGCTGCCGGTCACCAGGCCGAGGATCGGCCGGCCCTCGCGCACCGCGTCGGACAGGCGTTGCAGGACCAGGACGGCGGAGCCCTCGGCCCAGCTCGTGCCGTCCGCGGTCGCGGAGAACGACTTGCAGCGCCCGTCGGCGGCCAGGCCGCGCTGGCGGGAGAAGCCGATGAAGGGGCCGGGCGTGGCCATCACGGTGGCCCCTCCGGCCAGCGCCATCCGGCACTCGCCCGCGCGCAGAGCCTGCGCGGCCAGGTGCGTGGCCACCAGCGAGGACGAGCACGCGGTGTCCACGGTCACCGAGGGGCCTTGCACACCGAGCACGTACGAGACACGACCGGCCGCCGCGCTGCCGGACCCGCCGGTGCCCAGCATGCCCTCCAGTCCCTCGGTGTCGGCGCCCATGCCGTAGTCGTAGTACATCAGGCCGGTGAAGACGCCGACCCGCTCGCCGCGCAGCGCGGACGGATCCACCCCGGCCCGTTCCAGGGCTTCCCAGGAGGTCTCCAGCAGGAGCCGCTGCTGCGGGTCCATGGCCAGCGCCTCGCGATGGCTGATGCCGAAGAACTCCGGGTCGAACAGATCGGCGTCGTGCAGGAATCCGCCGTGCCGCGAGTAGGACTTGCCGGGTGCGTCGGGGTCCGGGTCGTACAGGTCGTCGATGTCCCAGCCCCGGTTCACCGGCCAGGCGGTGATGCCGTCGCGGCCGGAGCGCAGCAGTTCCCACAGGTCGTCCGGGCCAGTGATCCCGCCGGGCAGGCGGCAGCCGACGCCGACGACGGCGATCGGTTCGTCCGAGGTGCTCGCCGCGACCGGCGCCGCGCCGGCCGGCTCGGCGTCGCCGAACAGTTCGCCCTGCAGGTGGTCGGCGAGGTCGTGCGGGCTCGGGTGGTCGAAGACGACGGTGGCGCTCAGCGTGACGCCGGTCGCCGCGGTGAGCCGGTTGCGCAGTTCGACGGCGCTCAGCGAGTCGAATCCGACCTCCCGGAACGCCTGGCGGGCGGCGATCGCGCCGCCGTCGCCGAGCACCGTGGCGGCCTCGGCACGGACCAGGTCGAGCAGGGCGGCGGTGCGCGCGGCCCGGTCACGGTGGGACAGGCCGGATCGCAGATCGCCGGCCGCGCCGGACGCGACGGAGGTGCGCCGGCTGCGACCGCCGATCTGCCACAGCACCGGCGGCAACGCGCCGGACCGGGCCAGCCCGCGCAGCACCGGCACGTCCAGGACGGCGGGGACCAGGGCGGCGGCGGGGTGCGCCCAGGCCGCGTCAAGCAGGCGCATGCCCGCGTCGGCGTCGATCAGGGTCATGCCGGAGCGGGCCCTCCGGGCGTCGTCGGCGGCGCCGAGGTTCGCGGTCATGGCGCTGGCCGGGGCCCACATGCCCCAGGCGAGGGACACCGCGTGCTCCCCGGCGGCGCGGCGCCGGACGGCAAGGGCGTCGAGGTACGCGTTAGCCGCCGCGTAGTTGCCCTGCCCGGCGCTGCCCAGCGTGCCGGCGATCGAGGAGAACAGCACGAACGCGGTCAGGCCGCGACCGCGGGTCAACTCGTCGAGGTGCGCCGCAGCGTCCGCCTTGGGCGCGAACACGGTATCCACCCGGTGGTCGTCGAGCGACCCGATCAGCGCGTCGTCGAGGACGCCGGCGGTGTGCACCACGGCGGTCAGGTCGGTGATCGACGCGAGCAGGTCACGCACCGCGTCCCGGTCGGCGACGTCGCACGCCACGACGTCCGCCGGGGCGCCGGCCGCGGCCAGGTCCGCGATCAGCCCGGCGGTGTCCGCGGCCGGTCCGCGGCGGGACGCCAGGACCAGCCGGGTGGCGCCGCGCTCGGCGAGGCGCCGGGCCACCAGGGCACCCAGCGTTCCGGTGCCGCCGGTGATGAGCACGGTGCCCCGGACCGCCGCGTCGGTGAGCACGGTGCCCGCGTCTGCGGGTGCCGATGCGGCGCCGGTGGTGGCGTCGTCGCGGACCAGGCGAGGGACGAGCACCCGCCCGTCGCGCACCGCGACCTGTGTCTCGCCGGCGTCGGCGGCGGCGAGCACAGCCGCGAGGTCGGCGGGCGCCGCGGCGAGGTCGGCGGGCGCCGCGGCGAGGTCGCCGGGCGTGTCGGCGAGGACCACCCGGCCGGGATGCTCCAGGTGCACCGAGCGGATCAGGCCGTGCACGGCGGCAGCCGCCGGATCGATCTCCGCCGCGTCGGCCGCCTCCGTGCCGGTCCCCACCGGCCCGGTGTTCTCGGGGCCGGCCCGGTCGCTGCCGGGTTCCAGCGGGTCGGTGGCCACGCCGTGGCGGGTGGCCACGATCAGGCGGGTGTCGTTCCAGCGCGGCTCGGCCACCAGCGCCTGCACGACGGCCAGGACACGTCCCACGGCGGCGCGCGCGGCCACCGGGCCGGTGCCGCCGGTGTCCGGGACCGGCAGCAGCAGCCACGGCGGCGGCGCGGTGATGTCGCGCAGGTCGCCGGGGCCGGCGATGACGGTGGCCGCCGGGGCGCCGGGGGCGCCGGAGGCCGCCGGGACGCCGGAGGCCGCCGGGACGCCGGGGGCGGTGGCCAGGGGGGTCCAGCGCATCCGGTAGAGGGCCTCGCCGGGAGTGGTGGGGGCGGCGGCCAGCCGGTCGGCGGTGATCGCCCGGCTGACCAGGGAGCCGACGGTCAGCACGGCGGCCCCGGCCGGGTCGCTGATGGCCACCGACGCGCCGCCGTCGTGTCCGGGGGCGACGTGCACCCGTACGGTGGTCGCCCCGGTGGCGTGCAGGGCGACCCGGTTCCAGGCGAACGGCAGGAGGATGGCGTCCCCGGCGTCCCCGGAGCCGGCGGTGAGCAGGGCGGTGTGCAGCGCGGCGTCGAACAGGGCGGGGTGCATCATGTGGCCGGTGACGTCGGCACCGCTCGGCAGGGCGACCTCGCCGTAGAGGTCGCCGTCGCGGCGCCACGCGGCGGTGAGGCCCCGGAACATCGGGCCGTATCCGTATCCGTGGCCGTGCAGGGCGTCGTAGAAACCGTCCAGGTCGACGGGTACGGCGCCGGCCGGAGGCCACTGCTCCGCGGCGGGCGCGGCGGGCTGGGTGGTGCCGAGGAACCCGGCGGCGTGCCGGGTCCACGGGCCGGCGTCGGCCTCGCCGCCCTCGGGGCAGGAGTGCACGGCGACCGGCCTCCGGCCGAGGTCGTCGATGTCGCCGACGGTGACCTGCAGGCGTAGCACCACATCCGGGGCGGGCAGCGCGACCGGCGCTTCGACAACCAGTTCGTCCAGGACTGGCGCGCCGGCCAGGTCGCCCGCGTGCAGGGCGAGGTCGACCAGGGCGGTGCCGGGGACCAGGACGGCGCCGCCGATGGTGTGGTCGCGCAGCCACGGCTGCAGGGCGGTCGAGATCCGCCCGGTGAGGGTGACGCCGCCGGTGCCGGGGGTGTCGACGACAGCGCCGAGCAGCGGGTGCTCCGCGGCGCGCAGGCCCAGGGCGGCGGGGCTGCCGGTCGGGCGGGGTTCGAGCCAGAAGCGGCGGCGGTGGAACGCGGTGGTGGGCAGGTCGATGACGCGGGCGGGGGCGGGTGTGAGGGCAAGCCAGTCCACGTCGGCACCGCGCACATGCAGTTCGGCGAGGGCGGTCACCGCAGCGGTCGCCTCCGCCCGGTTGCGGCGGGTCAACGGCACCGTCGGCACCGCCACCTCGAAGCCGCTGAGGATCCCGTCCGGCCCCAGTTCCAGCAGCATCGACACGTCACCGGCCATCGCCGCCACCGCATCGGCATACCGCACCGGCCGACGAACCTGCTCCACCCAGTACTCCGCGGTGGCCATGTCCCCCGGCGCACTCGCCACCACCGGGATCCGCGCCTCGTCAAAAGTCAACGACCCCGCGACCACACGCAGCTCGTCGAGCATCGGCTCCATCAACACCGAATGGAACGCGTGACTCACCGTCAACCGCCGGGTCCGGCCGAAGGAAGCAGCCACCGCCTCGACCGCCGCCGCCTCACCCGAAATCACCACCGACCGCGGACCATTCACCGCCGCGAGACAGACGCCCGCAGTGAGCAACGGCGCGACCTCCTGCTCGGACGCCTCGATAGCAACCATCACCCCACCGGCCGGCAACGCCTGCATCAACCGGCCCCGCGCCGCCACCAACCGGGCCGCGTCCGCCAACGACAAAATCCCCGCCACATGCGCGACCGCGATCTCCCCCACCGAATGCCCCGCCAACACGCGCGGACGCACACCCCACGACCGGACCAACCGATACGCCGCCACCTCAAACGCGAACAACCCGGTCTGCGTGAACACCGTCTCGTCCAGACCGGTCCCGTCGAACACCGCCTCCCGCAACCCCTGCACACCCAGGGCAGTGAGAGCCTCATCGAACGCCGCCGCAAACACCGGATACGTGTCATACAACTCCCGGCCCATCCCCGCCCGCTGCGCACCCTGACCCGTGAACACCACACCCACACCCGCAAACCCCGGATCGACCTCGCCACGGACGCCGCCGCCGCGCAGCGCGGATGCGGCGCCGGACGCGTCGGTGGCCACCACGACGGCCCGGTGTTCCCAGGTGCTGCGGAAGGCCGGCAGGGATGCGGCCACGGCGTGCAGGTCGGCGCCGGTGTCGAGGTGCTCGGCCAGCCGCCGGGTCTGCTCGGCGAGGGCTTGCGGACTGCGGGCGCTCACCATCACCGGCACCGGACCCGCCGGTGCCGCCTGGACGGTGACCGGCGCGGGGTCGGGCTGTTCGAGGATGACGTGCGCGTTGGTGCCGGACACCCCGAACGCCGACACCGCCGCCCGCCGTGGACCCTCCCGCTCCGGCCACTCCACCGACTCGGTCAGCAGCGACAACGCACCCGCACTCCAGTCCACCTGAGACGACGGCGCCTCCACATGCAACGTCTTCGGCAACACCCCATGCCGCATCGCCAGAATCATCTTCACCACCCCGGCCACACCCGCCGCCGCCTGCGTATGCCCGATATTCGACTTCACCGCCCCCACCAACACCGGACGGCCCGCGTCACGCTGCCCATACGTCGCCAGCAACGCCTGCGCCTCGATCGGATCCCCCAACCGAGTCCCCGTCCCATGCGCCTCCACCACATCGATGTCAGCCACGCCCAGCCCCGCCACCGCCAGAGCCTGCCGGATCACCGCCTGCTGCGCCGGACCATTCGGCGCCGTCAACCCATTCGACGCCCCGTCCTGATTGACCGCCGACCCCTTCACCACCGCCAAAACATCCCGGCCATCAGCACGGGCCTGCGACAACGGCTGCAACACCAACACACCCGCACCCTCAGCCCACCCCGTACCATCCGCCGCATCCGCGAACGCCTTACACCGCCCGTCCGCAGCCAACCCACCCTGCCGAGAAAACTCCGCAAACACCCCCGGCGTCGCCATCACCGTCACCCCACCGGCCAACGCCATCGAACACTCCCCCGCCCGCAACGCCTGCGCCGCAAGATGAAGAGCCACCAACGACGACGAACACGCCGTATCCACCGTCACCGCCGGACCCTGCACCCCCAACACATACGACACCCGACCGGACAACACACTCGGCGACGTCCCCGTCAGCGCATAGCCCTCGGTGCTGCCGCTGTTTTCGTGCAGGCGAGGGCCGTAGTCCTGACCGGCGCCGCCGGTGAACACGCCGACGCTCTGACCGCGCAGCGACACCGGGTCGATCCCGGCCCGTTCCAAGGCCTCCCACGACGTTTCCAACAGCAGCCGCTGCTGCGGATCCATCGCGAGGGCCTCCCGCGGACTGATCCCGAAAAACTCCGCATCGAACAAGCCAGCGCCCGCCAGGAAACCACCCACCTGAGCGAACGGCGTGTCCTGCGGCAAATCCCAGCCACGATCCACCGGGAAACCACCGACCGCGTCACCACCGGACGCCAGCAGATCCCACAACTGCTCCGGCGACTCCACCCCACCCGGCAGCCGCACACCCACACCCACCACGGCGATCGGGTCGCCGTGCACCGTCACGGCCGGGGCCGCGGGGGCGGGGAGGTGCGCGCCGGTGAGTTCGGCGAGCAGGTGCGCGCCGAGCGCCGCCGGGCTGGGGTGGTCGAACACCACAGTGGACGGCAGGGCCAACCCGGTCGCACCGGCCAGCCGGTTACGCAGATCCACCGCGGTCAACGAGTCGAACCCGACGTCACGGAACGCCCGCTGCGCCTCCATCCGGCCACCGCCGCTGCCCAGCACGGCCGCGGCCTCGGCGCGGACCAGGGCGGTCACGGCGGTGAGGCGCTCGGCAGCGTCGAGGCCGGCCAGGCGGGCCTGCAGTCCGGTGGCGGTGGCGGCGTTGGTCGCGGCGCGCCGGACCGGTCCGACGACCTCGCGCAGCAGCGGCGGCACCGGGGTGGTGCGGGCGCGCCGCCGCAGCGTTGCCAGGTCCAGCGCGATCGGCACGACCATCGGGCGGGAGGCGGCGACGGCGGCGTCGAACAGGCGCAGGCCCGCGTCGAGGGTGAGCGCGGCGACACCGGCGGCGGCCATCCGGGCGAAGTCGGCGTCGGCGAGCGCGCCGGTCATGCCGCTGGGCTGCTCCCACAGGCCCCAGGCGAGGGAGACGGCGTGCTCGCCGGCCGCCCGGCGGCGAGCGGCGAGCGCGTCCAGGTAGGCGTTGGCCGCGGCATAGTTGCCCTGGCCGGGGGTGCCGAGGACGCCGGCCGCGGAGGAGAACAGCACGAACGCGGCGAGGTTGCGGTCGCGGGTGAATTCGTCGAGGTGCCGGGCGGCGTCCACCTTGGGTCGCAGCACGGTGTCGAGCCGTTCCGGGTCGAGCGCGCCGATCAGGCCGTCGTCGAGGACGCCGGCGGTGTGGATGACGGCGCTCAGGTCGGTGATGCCGTCGAGCAGTTTCCGCACCGCCGTACGGTCGGCGACGTCGCAGGCCAGGACGGTGGCCGTGACGCCGGCGGCGGTGAGTTCGGTGACCAGGTCGGCGGCCCCGGCGGCGGCCGGTCCGCGGCGGGACACCAGGATCAGGGACCGCACGCCGTGGGTGGTGACGAGGTGGCGGGCCAGGGCCGCGCCGAGGGTGCCGGTGCCGCCGGTGATCAGGACGGTGCCGTCGGGGCCGAGCGCCACGGCCGGGTCGGCGTCGAGGCGGGTGAGCCGGGGTGCGTGGAGTTCGCCGTCGCGCAGGGACACCTGGTTCTCCCCGGCGGCGGCTGCGGCGGTGAGCAGGCCGGTGACATCGTCCGGGTCGGTGCCGGCGGTGTCGGCGAGCAGCAGGCGTCCGGGGTGTTCCGACTGGGCGGAGCGGACGAGTCCGCCGACGGCCGCGGCGACCGGCCCGGTGCCGGTGGTGGCGACGATGAGGCGGGTGTCGTCGGCGAGCGCTTCCTGGACGGCGGTGAGGACGGTGGTGAGGGCGGCGCGCGGGTCGTCGTCGGGGGCTTCCGGTACGGCCAGCAGGTGCCAGGTGTCGTCGGCGCCCGCCGGGGTGACCGGGACGGGTGTCCAGTCGACGGCGTAGAGCGCGTCGGGCGTGGGCGCGTCCGCGCCGAGGTCGGCCGGGGCGGCGTGCACGGCGTCGGCGGTGAGCACGGGTTCGCCGGCCTGGTCGTCGATGCGCAGGGTCGCGCCGCCGTCGGGGGTGACGGTGAGGGTGACCCGGATGGTGGTGGCGCCGGTGGCGTGCAGAGCGACGTTGTGCCAGGCCGAGGGCACCGGGATGGTGTTCGGTGTGGCCGTGCCGAGGGGTGTGGCAGGGAAGAGCGGCGCGGCGGTGATGAGCGGGTGCAGGGCGGTGTCGAGCAGGGCCGGGTGCAGGCCCCAGCCGTCGGCGCGCAGGTCGCCGGGGAGGGTGATGTCGGCGTACGTGGTGGCGCCGCGCCGCCACACCGTGGAAGGGCCGTGCGGGGTGTCGACGCCGCGGGCGGTGAGCGCGTCGAGCAGGTCGTCCGGGTCGACGCGGCTCGCACCGGCGGGCGGCCAGGTGGTGCCCGGTTCGGGCCGGGTCGTGGTGCTGGACAGGGTGCCGGTGGCGTGCCGGGTCCAAGCCGTGTCGTGGTCGGTGCGGGCGTGCACGCTGACGGTGCGCCGGCCGGCGTCGTCCGGGGCGGTGACGGTGACCTGCAGGCGCACCGCGTCGCCGCGGGGCCGGGCGAGTGGCCGGTCGATGTCGAGGTGGTCCAGGTGCGGGCAGCCGACGTGGTCTCCGGCGTGCAGGGCCAGGTCGACGAGCACGGCGGTGGGGACGACTGCCGCTTCGGCGAGCCAGGGCTGGGCGCCGCGGGCGATGCGGCCGGTGAGCACGACGCCGCCGGTGGCGGGGGTGTCCACCGCGGCGGACAGCAGCGGATGGCGGACGGCTTGTTGCCCGCTGCCGACCGGGTCGCCGGTGGCCGACGGCAGCAGCCAGTAGGGCTGGTGCTGGAAGGCAGTGGTAGGCAACGCCACCCGCCCCGCATCCACCGGGATGAACGCCCCCAAGTCGACCTCGACACCCCGCACGAACAACTCCACCGCCGAAGCCAGCAACCGCTCCCGGCCCCCCTCACCCCGACGCAACGTGCCACCCACCACCACACCCGGCAACACCTCCGACACCGCACCCGTCAACACCGGATGCGAACTCACCTCCACAAACACCCCGAAACCCTGCCCACCCAACGCCGCAACAGCATCAGCAAACAACACCGGACAACGCAGATTCCGCACCCAATACCCAGCATCCAACGGCCCCTCAACCCAACAGCCATCCACCGACGAAAACCACGGAATCCCAGGCGCCCGCGTACCCACCATCACACCCGCCAACTCACCAGCCACCACATCCACCAACGACGAATGCGACGCATAATCCACCGGCAACACCCGCGCCCGCACCCCCGCCGCCTCAAACCCCTCCCACAAACCAGCAAGCACCACCGGATCCCCCGCCAACACCGTCGACGACGGCGCATTCACCACCGCCACCTCAACACCCTCAGGCAACACCAACTCCCCCACCGGCAACGCCACCGACAACATCCCACCCCGCCCCGCCAACGACCCCGCAATCACCCGACTACGCAACCCCACCACCCGCGCACCATCCACCAACGACAAAGCACCCGCCACCACCGCCGCCGCGATCTCCCCCTGCGAATGCCCCACCACCGCATCCACCCGCAAACCCAACGACTCCCACACCGCCGCCAACGACACCATCACCGCCCACGACACCGGCTGCACCACCTCAACCCGATCCAAACCACCCCCCGACCGAATCACCCCCAACAAATCCACAAACGGCTCCAACACCACCGCACACTCAGCCATCCGCTCCGCGAACACCGGCACCGACAACAACTCCGCACCCATCCCCACCCACTGCGCACCCTGACCCGGAAACACCAAAACCGTCCGACCATCCGCAGACGCCCGCACCCCAGCAATCGCCTGCAGGCCGGCAACCGCGGCGGCGCGGTCGCCGGCGGTCACGACGGCACGGTGCTCCCACCGGCTCCGCGAGGCCCAGAGCGAGGCGGCAGCCGCGGCCAGGTCATCGGGCAGGTTCGCGGCGAGCCGGTGCGCCTGCGCCGTGAGAGCCTGCGAGCTACGGGCGGTCACCACCAACGGCACCGCCGCCTCGACCGGTGGGGCCGGCACGGGGGCCACGACCGGGCCCTGTTCCAGGATCAGGTGCGCGTTGGTACCGGACACCCCGAACGACGACACCGCGGCACGGCGCGGACGATCGGTGTCCGGCCAGGGTTGCGGGTCCGTGAGCAGCGCGACGGCACCGGCCGACCAGTCCACTTTCGACGATGGGGTGCCGACGTGCAGGGTGCGCGGCAGCACCCCATACCGCATCGCCAACACCATCTTCACCACACCAGCCACACCCGCCGCCGCCTGCGCATGACCGATATTCGACTTCAGCGACCCCAACCACAACGGCCGCGCAGGGTCACGGTCCCGCCCGTACGTGGCCATCACCGCCTGCGCCTCGATCGGATCCCCCAACGTGGTCCCCGTACCATGCGCCTCCACCGCATCCACCTCGGACGCACCAAGCCCCGCATTGGCCAACGCCTGAGCGATCACCGCCTGCTGAGCAGGACCGTTCGGGGCAGTCAACCCATTGGACGCACCGTCTTGGTTGACGGCGCTGCCGCGCAGCACGGCGAGCACATCCCGGCCCTGCGCGACGGCCTCGGAGAGGCGTTGCAGCACCACCACGCCGACGCCCTCGGACCAGCCGGTGCCGTCCGCGTCGTCGGAGAACGACTTGCACCGGCCGTCGGCGGCCAGGCCGCGCTGGCGGGAGAACTCGGTGAACACCTGCGGGGTGGCCATCACCGTGGCGCCGCCGGCCAGCGCCATGCCGCATTCACCGGACCGGATCGCCTGCGCGGCCAGGTGCATCGCGACCAGCGAGGACGAGCAGGCGGTGTCCACGGTGACCGACGGTCCCTGCACGCCCAGCACGTAGGAGACCCGGCCGGTGGCGACGCTGCCCGTGGTGCCGGTGGCGAACAGTCCTTCCAGGTCGTCGACGTCGGCGCCGGTGCCGTAGTCGTGGTACATCAACCCGGTGAACACGCCGACCTGTGCGCCGCGCAGCGACGCCGGGTCGATGCCCGCCCGTTCCAGTGCCTCCCACGAGGTCTCCAGCAGCAGCCGCTGCTGCGGATCCATCGCCAACGCCTCCCGCGGGCTGATCCCGAAGAACTCCGCGTCGAAACCGGCCGCGTCGTGCAGGAAGCCGCCGTGCCGCGTGTACGAGGTGCCGGGGGTCGCCGGGTCCGCGTCGTAGAGCCGGTCGAGGTCCCAGCCGCGGCCGGTTGGGAACGTGCTGATCGCGTCGCCGTCGCGCAGCAGCAGGTCCCACAGGTCGTCCGGGCCGGTGACCCCGCCGGGCAGGCGCAGGCCCACGCCGACGATGGCGATCGGGTCGTCGCCGGTGGCGCCCGCCGGATTCGCCGGCAGGGTGGCGGCGAGCGCACCGGTGAGCTGCTCGTGCAGGTGCGCGGCGAGCGCCGCGGCGGTGGGGAAGTTGAAGACGACGGTGGGTGCCAGCGTGACGCCGGTCGCGGCGGTGAGGCGGTTGCGCAGGTCGACGGCGGCGAGGGAGTCGAAGCCGGCGTCCCGGAACGGTTGCCCGGCGCCGAGCGTGTCGCCGCCTAGCACGACCGACGCCTCGGCACGGATCAGGTCGGTGAGCGCGGCGATGCGGCGGGCGGTGTCCATCGCCGCGAGCCGGTCGATCATGGTCGGTGCGGACGATGCCGCCGGCGCCGGTCCCGCCGGGGCGGCGGGCCGCACCAGGTCGCGCAGCAACGCCGGGACGAGGGCGCCCGGCCGGCGCAGAGCGGCCAGGTCGAGCACCAGCGGCGCCAGCACGGCCCGGTCCGCGGTGGCCGCGGCGTCGAGCATGCGCATGCCCGCGGCCACGTCGATCGGGCCGAGGCCGGTGCGGGCGAGCCGCGCCGTCGCGGCGGCGTCGAGGTGCCCGGTCATGCCGGTGCCCGGCTGGTTCCAGATTCCCCACGCGAGGGACACCGCGGGGTGTCCGGCGGCGCGGCGTCCGGCGGCGAGCCCGTCGAGGTACCCGTTCGCCGCCGCGTAGTTGGCCTGGCCGGCCCCGCCGAGCATGCCGGACACGGAGGAGAACAGGATGAACGCGTCCAGCGGCAGGTCGCGGGTGAGTTCGTCGAGGTGCCGTGCCGCGTCGGCCTTGGGCCGCCAGACGGCGGCGAGCCGCTCGGCGTCCAGGGCGGTGGCGGCGCCGTCGTCGAGGATCCCGGCGGCGTGCACGACGGCGGTCAGCGGGGCGGCGTCCGGTACCCGGGCGAGCAGGTCGCGGACGGCGTCGCGGTCGGAGACGTCGCACGCCACGATGTCCACGGCCGCGCCGTGCCCGGTCAGGTCGGCGCGCAGCCGGTCGGCGGAGTCCGCGGCCGGGCCGCGGCGGGAGGCGAGCAGTACGCTGCGCACGCCGAGGTCGGCGACGACGTGCCGGGCGACGGCCGCGCCGAGCGAGCCGGTGCCGCCGGTGATCAGCACGGTGCCGGCCGGGTTCAGCCACGGCCCGTCGCCGCCGGTGGTGCGGCGCAGGCGGGGCGCCCGGACGGCGCCGTCGCGCACGGCCAGGTGCGGCTCGTCGCCGGCGACCGGCACCGGTTCACCGCTCGCGACGCCGTCGACCAGCAGGATCCGGCCCGGGTGCTCGGTCTGCACGCTGCGCACCAGTCCGTGCACCGCCGCGGCGGCCGGCTCGGCGGCGGCGTTGCGGGTGGTCACCGCGAGGCGGTCGGCCTGCCGCGCCTCGTCGCGCAGGAAGCCCTGCAGGCGTTCCAGGACCTCGGCCGTGATGGCGAGGGCGGGGCCGTCCGGGACGGCCAGCACGGACCAGGGCGACGAGGTGGCAGCGTCGGCGCGCAGCGGCGGCATGGCGACGAACTCCGCGCCGGCCACCGGCCGCTCCTCGATCGCGTAGAGCGGCGCGGCGGTGTGCAGCCGTCCGCGGGGGGTCTCGCGCAGGGTCAGCGATTCGATGGTCAGCACCGGGGCGCCCGCCGCGTCGGTGATGTCCACCCGGTGGGCGCCGTCCGGGGCGGGGCTCATCCGTACCCGGACGTGGTCGGCGCCGGTGGCGTGCACGGCGACGCCGGCGAAGGCGAACGGCATCCGCAGGCCGCCGATGCCCGGCGCACCGCCCGGACCGGACAAGCGCGGACCGGACAAGCCCGGATCCGACAAGCCCGGATCCGACAGGCCCAGGCCGGCCAGGTGCAGGGCGGCGTCGAGCAGGGCCGGGTGCACGGTCATCGCGTCGGCGACCGGGCCGGGCAGCGTCACCTCGCCGTACCGGATGTCGCCGTCGGACCAGGCCGCGGTGAGCCCGCGGAACACGGGTCCGTAGTGGTAGCCCCGCTCGGCGAGGTCCGGGTAGAAGCCGTCCAGGCCGGTTTCGGTCGCGCCGGCCGGCGGCCACGCGGACGCGGTTCCCGGTACGGGCATGGTGGCGGTCAACCGCCCGGCGGCGTGCCGGGTCCACTCGCCGTCGTCGCCGCCGCGGGAGTGGACAGTCACGTCGCGTCCACCGTCGTCGTCCGCCGCACCGAGCACCACCTGCACTCGCCGGTTCTCGCCGGTGGTCAGCGGCAGCGGCGTCTCGACGACGAGTTCACCGATCGCCGGGGTTCCGGTGTGCCGGCCCGCCTCGATCGCCCATTCGGCGAACGCGGCGCCGGGCACCAGGACGGCCCCGTCGATGACGTGGTCGGCCAGCCACGGCTGCGCGGCGGTGGACACCAGCCCGGTGAGGGTGAGGCCACCGGAGCCGGGCGACTCCACCAGCGCGCCGAACACGGGGTGGGCGGAGCGTTGCAGGCCCACCCGGGCCACGTCGGCGACCGGGGCGGGGGCGAGCCAGTAGCGGCGTGTCTGGAACGCGGTGGTGGGCAGTGGCAGCGGGCGCTGCGGCGCGGGCGCGAGCGCGGCCAGGTCGACGTGGTGGCCGCGGACGTGCAGCGCGGCGACGGCACGCAGGGCGGTGACCGCCTCGGGATGTTCGCGGCGGGTCAGCGGCACGGCGTTACGGTCCAGCGCGGCGGCCATCGGGGTGAGGGCCGCGTCCGGGCCGATTTCCAGGAGGGTGTCCGCTTCGGCGGCCCGCACCGCGGCGGCGAACCGGACCGGCTGGCGGACCTGCCGCACCCAGTGTCCGGGGTCGGTCAGGTCCGCGTCCGGCTCCACGGTGGACACCACCGGGATGGCCGGTGGGCGCAGGCGCAGACCGGCGACGACGGACCGGAAGTCCTCCAGCATCGGCTCCATCAGCACGGAGTGGAACGCGTGGTCGACGCTCAGCCGCCGGGTCCGGCGGAAACCCGCCGCCACGGCCAGCACCGCGTCCTGCGCCCCGGAGATGACGACCGCTTCCGGGCCGTTCACCGCGGCGATCGACACCTGCGGGGTCAGCGCCGCGGCGACGTCGTTTTCCGGCGCGGCGATCGCCACCATCGCGCCGCCCGGCGGCAGGGCGGCCATCAGGGCGCCGCGCGCGGCGACCATGGTGACCGCGTCGCCGAGGTCCAGCACCCCGGCGACGTGCGCGGCGGCGATCTCGCCCAGCGAGTGCCCGACCAGCACGCGCGGGCGCACCCCGAGGGACCGGACCAGCCGGTACGCCGCAACCTCGAAGGCGAACAGCCCCGCCTGGGCGTACGCGGTGCCGTCCAGGTCCCGTCCGGTACGCACCGCCGTGCGCAGACCGGCCAGGTGCGGTTCGAACGCGGCACAGACCGCCTCGTACGCGTCCGCGAACACCGGGAACGCCGCGGACAACTCGCCGCCCATCCCGGCGCGCTGCGCACCCTGACCGGTGAACAGCAGGCCGACGCCGCCGGTGCGAGCCGGGTCCAGCACGCCGCGGACGGCGCCGCGCAGATCCCGCAGGGCGGCGCAGGCGTGCGCGGCGTCGGCGGCCACCACCACCGCGCGGTGTTCCCAGCCGGGCCGGGACGCGACAAGCGCGCCGGCGAGCGCGGGCAGCGACTCGCCGGCGTCCAGGGCGTCGGCGATCCGGGCCGCCTGGGCGTCCAGGGCCGTCGCGGAGCGGGCCGACACCGCGACCGGCACCAGCCCGGCGGGCGGCATCGGCGGCTGCGGCGACGGGCCGGCGGGTGGGCCCTGCTCGATGATGACGTGGGCGTTGGTGCCGCTGATACCGAACGATGACACCGCCGCCCGGCGGGCCCGGCCGGCCGGTTGCCACGCCTGTTCCTCGGTGAGCAGCCGCACGTCGCCGCCGGTCCAGTCCACCTGGGACGTCGGCGCGTCCACATGCAGGGTGCGGGGCAGGATCCCGTACCGCATCGCGAGGACCATCTTGATCACACCGGCGACACCCGCGGCGGCCTGCGCGTGCCCGATGTTGGATTTGAGCGAACCGAGCCACACCGGTCCGGACCCGTCGCGGTCCTGGCCGTAGGTGGCGAGCACCGCCTGCGCCTCGATCGGGTCGCCGAGCCGGGTGCCGGTGCCGTGCGCCTCCACGGCGTCCACATCGCAGGTTCGCAGGCCGGCGTTCGTCAGCGCCTGTGCGATGACGGCCTGCTGCGCGGGGCCGTTCGGGGCGGTCAGCCCGTTGGACGCGCCGTCGGAGTTGACCGCGCTGCCGCGCAGCACGGCGAGGATCTCCCGGCCCTGCGTGCGGGCCTGTGACATGCGCTGCAGCACGAGCACGCCGACGCCTTCGGCCCAGCCGGTGCCGTCGGCGCCCTCGGCGAAGGACTTGCACCGGCCGTCCGGGGCCAGGCCGCGTTGCCGGGAGAACTCGACGAACGGCATCGGGGTGGCGAGCACGTTGACGCCTCCGGCCAGCGCCGTGGTGCATTCTCCGGCGCGCAGCGCCTGCGCGGCCAGGTGCAGCGCCACCAGCGACGACGAGCAGGCGGTGTCGATGGTGACGGCCGGGCCCTGAGTGCCGAGCACGTACGCGACCCGTCCGGAGACGACGCTGGCGGAGGTCCCGGTCAGCACGTAGCCCTCGGTGCCGGGATCCGCGTCCCCGCCGTACCCCGGTCCCCCGCCGTATCCCTGGGCGAGCGCGCCGAAGAACACGCCGGTACGGCTGCCGCGCAGCGACACCGGGTCGATGCCGGCGCGTTCCAGGGCTTCCCACGACGTCTGCAGCAGCAGGCGCTGCTGCGGGTCCATCGCCATCGCCTCGCGGGCGGAGATGCCGAAGAACGCGGAGTCGAACAGGGCCGCGTCGTCGAGGAAACCGCCGTGCCGGGCGTACGACGTGCCGGGCGCGTCCGGGTCCGCGGCGAACAGGGTGTCCAGGTCCCAGCCGCGGTCGCGGGGGAACTCGCTCATCGCGTCGGTTCCGGAGCGCAGCAGGTCCCACAGCTCGTCCGGGCCGGTGACGCCGCCGGGCAGCCGCACCCCGAGACCGACGATGACCACCGGGTCGTCGGCCGGGACCGCCACCGCTGCCGGGTCGCTGTCCGGCGTGACACCGGTTCCGTACAGCTTCTCGTGCAGGTGCTCGGCGAGCGCCGCCGGGTTGGGGTGGTCGAAGGCCACGGTGGCGGGCAGGGTGAGGCCGGTGCGCGCGGCGAGCCGGTTGCGCAGTTCGACCGCTGTCAGCGAGTCGAAGCCGACGTCCCGGAAGGCTCTCGTGTCGGCGAGCCCGGCACCGCCGCCGAGCACCACCGCGGCTTCGGCGCGGACGAGGGCCGCCAGTTCGCCGATCCGCTCGGCGGGGGTCAGGCGCGCCAGGTGGTGGATCCGGGCATCACCGGCGGCGGCCGGGGCGGTCCGCGCGGTGCGGCGAACCCGCCCGGCGAGCCCGCTCAGCATCGGGGCGAGCGAGCCGGCGGCGGCCTGCTCGCGCAGCGCCGCGGTGTCCGGCACGACCGAGGTCAGCGCCGGGTGCGCGCAGCGCAGGGCCGCATCGAAGGCGGCCAGCGCGGCGGCGGTGGGCAGCGCGCCGATGCCGGTGGTGCGGGCCATCCGGCGCAGGTCGGCCTCGCCGAGGTGGCCGGTCATGCCGCTGGCGTCGGCCCACAGCCCCCACGCGATCGAGGTGGCCGGCCGGCCCGCGGCGCGGCGGCGCTGGGCGAGGCCGTCCAGGAAGGCGTTGGCGGCGGCGTAGTTGCCCTGCCCGGCGTTGCCGAGCACCCCGGCGGCCGACGAGAACAGCACGAACGCCGCCAGGTCGAGGTCGCGGGTCAGGTCGTCGAGGTGCACGGCGGCGTCCACCTTGGGGCGGAACACGGTGTCCACGCGGGCGGCGGTGAGCGCGGTGACGACTCCGTCGTCCAGGATGCCGGCGGCGTGCACCACGGCGGTCAGCGGCGCGTCGCCGGGCACCGCGGCGAGCAGGGCACGCACCTGGTCACGGTCGGCGGTGTCGCAGGCCATGACGGTGACCCGCGCGCCGCGGGCGGTCAGGTCGTCGACCAGTCCGGCGGACTGTGGTGTGGCGCCGCGCCGGGACGCCAGCAGCAGGCGCCGGACGCCGTGCGACTCGACCAGGTGGCGGGCGACGATGCCGCCGAGGGTGCCGGTGCCGCCGGTGATCAGCACCGTCCCGTCCGGGTCCAGTGGTCGTGGGACGGTCAGCACGTTCTTGCCGATGTGCAGGCCCTGGGCCATGTGCCGGAACGCCTCCGGCGCGCGCCGGATGTCCCAGGCGGTGACCGGGCTGAGCCGCAGCACGCCGTCGTCGAACAGGGCGACCAGGCCGGCCAGCATCGCACCGATCCGCTGCGGGGCGAGTTGCAGCAGGTCGTACGCCTGATAGGCGACTCCCGGGTGGGCCCGCGCGACCTCCCCCGGGTCGCGGATGTCGTTCTTGCCCATCTCCAGGAACCGGCCGCCGCGGGGCAGCAGGCGCAGCGTCGCGTCGACGAACTCGCCGGCCATCGAGTCGAGCACCACGTCCATGCCGAGGCCGCCGGTGGCGTGGTGGAATTCGGTCTCGAACGCGAGGCTGCGCGAGCTGGCGATGTGCGCGTCGTCCAGGCCCATGGCGCGCAGCACGTGGTGCTTGCCGGGGCTGGCCGTGGCGTACACCTCGGCGCCCCGGTGCCGGGCGATCTGCACGGCCGCCATGCCCACCCCGCCCGCGGCGGCGTGCACCAGGACCCGCTCGCCGGGTTGCAGCGCGGCCAGGTCGACCAGGCCGTGCCAGGCGGTCAGGAACACCGCCGGCATGGACGCCGCCTGCTCGAACGACCATCCCGGCGGGACCGGCACGAGGCTTGCCGCGTCGGCGACCGCGATGTCGCCGAACCCCCGCACGAACATGCCCATCACCGGGTCGCCCACCGCCAGGCCGGTGACGCCGGGGCCGGTCTCGACCACCACGCCGGCGCCTTCGCCGCCCATCCGGGCGGTGCCGGGGCGCATGCCGAGGCCGGTGAGCACGTCGCGGAAGTTCAGCCCGGCCGCCCGCACCGCGAGGCGGACCCGGCCCGGTGCCAGCGGTTCGGCGAGTTCCGGGCAGGGTGCCAGCACGAGGCCGTCGAGGGTGCTGCTGCCGGTGGTGTCCAGGATCCACGGTTCGCCGGCGCCGGGAAGGGACAGTTCGTCGCGGTCGGCGGGCGTCATGCGCGGCACCAGCAGGGCGCCGCCGCGCCGGGCCACCTGTGGTTCGCCGACGGCGAGCACGCCACCCACATCGGCGGCCTCCAGACCGGCGGCGGGGGCGTCGAGGTCGGCCAGGACGATCCGGCCGGGATTCTCGCTCTGCGCCACCCGGACCAGGCCGCCGACAGCGGCGGCGACCGGGTCGGTGTCGTCGCCGGCCGCGGTGGGCACGCCGTGCCGGGTGGTGACCAGCAGCGTGGTGTCCTGCCACGCCGGGTCCGCGAGGTACGCCTGCAGCACCGCCAGCACATGCGTGACGGCGGCGCGGGCACGCTCCGGCTCGTCGCCGCCCGGTTCCGCGCCGCTCGCCGCGGGCGCCGACACGTCGAGGTGCAGGACGGCGACGTCCGCCGGGGCGAGACCGGCCAGATCGGCGGCGGCGTGCACCCGCCGCACCACGCCTGCGGGGGCGGTCGGGGCAGCCGGGGCGGACGACGGTGCGGGTTGCCAGCTCAGCGCGTACAGCGGGGCCGGGGCCGCGGCGGGTGCGGCGGTGAGCGGCCCGGCGGGCCGGGTGACGACCGAGCCCACGGTGAGCAGCGGCGCGCCGGTGACGTCGAGCATCTGCACGGCGCTGCCACCCTCGGGGGCGGGCGCGACCCGCACGCGGGCGGTGTCGGCGGCGGTGGCGTGCACGACCACCCGGTTCCAGGCGAACGGCAGCAGGATCTCGTCGACGCCGTCGATCAGCAGGGCGTGCAGGGCCGCGTCGAGCAGCGTGGGCGCGACGGCGAACCCGGCGGGGGCGGTAGGCACGGCTAGTTCGGCGTAGACCTCGTCACCCCGGCGCCAGGCCGCGGTCAGGCCCCGGAACGCGGGCCCGTACTGGTAGCCGGTCGCGGCGAGGCGTTCGTACAGGTCGTCCACGGGCATGGCGACCGCGCCGGCGGGCGGCCATGCGGCAGTCTCCTCCTCGGGTGCGGCCGGGGCATCGGCGGCGGGGGCGTCGGCGAGCACACCGGCGGCGTGCCGCGTCCACGGGTGGTCGCCGTCGGCGGGCCGGGAGTGGATGCCCACGGCCCGGCGCCCGGTGTCGTCGGCCGGGTCCACGACGACCTGGAGGCGGAGCGTCCCGGCGGCCGGCAGCGCCAGCGGCGCCTCGATCACCAGTTCCTCCACCGCCGCGCAGCCGGCCTGATCACCGGCCTGCACGGCCAGCTCGACAAGCGCGGCGCCGGGCACCAGCACCACACCCGCGACGGTGTGGTCGGCCAGCCACGGCTGGGTGGCCACGCCGAGCAGGCCGGTCAGCACGACCGTGTCCGAGCCGGCGGTGTGCACCGCGGCGCCCAGCAGCGGATGCGGCAGCGCGGACTGCCCCACGGCGGCCGGGTCGCCCGCGGCCGACGGCGCCGCCCAGTAGCGGTCCCGCTGGAACGCGGTGGTCGGCACGTCGGCCAGGCGCGACACGGCCGGGGTGAACGCGGCGAGTCCCGCCGGTGCGCCGTGCACGTGCAGCGCGGCGGCCGAGCGCAGGAACCGGGCCCGGTCGCCGTCGTCGCGGCGCAGCGTGCCGCCGACGAACGCGCCGGTTGTCGCGGTGGTGTCCAGGGTCTCCTGCACCGCGGCGGTGAGCACCGGGTGCGAGCTGATCTCCAGGAAGACGTCGTGGTCCCGGGCGGCCAGTTCGCGTACGGCCTGCTCGAACCGGACCGGCGCGCGCAGGTTGCGGAACCAGTACCCGGCGCCCGGCGGCTCGCTCACCCAGGCGAGGTCCACCGTGGAGAACCACGGCACGGTGGGCGCGGTCGCGGTCACGCCGTCCAGCGCCGCGATCAGCTCCGCGCGGACCGACTCCACGTGCGCGCTGTGCGAGGCGTAGTCGACCGGCACCCGCCGGGTCCGCACGCCGCGGTCGCGGTGGGCGGCCTCGATGCGGGCGAGCGCGTCGGGGTCGCCCGCGAGCACCGTGGCGGCCGGGGAGTTGACCACGGCGATCTCGACCCCGTCGGGGAGGTCGAGGTCGGCGGCGGGCAGCGCGATCGACAGCATGCCGCCGCGTCCGGCGAGCGACCGGGCGATGATCTGGCTGCGCAGCGCCACGATCCGGGCGCCGTCGGCCAGCGACAGCGCGCCGGCGACGACCGCGGCGGCGATCTCTCCCTGCGAGTGGCCGACAACCGCGTCCGGGTGCACGCCGCCGGACTGCCACAGCGCCGCGAGGGACACCATGACGGCGAACGAGGCGGGCTGGACCACGTCGACCCGGTCCAGGGCCGGGGCGTCCGCGGCGCCGCGCAGCACGTCGGTCACCGACCAGTCCACGTGCGGCGCGAGCGCTTCCTCGCACGCGGCCAGCCGCGCGGCGAACGCGGGCGCCTCGTCGAGCAGGCGCGCGCCCATGCCCGCCCACTGTGCGCCCTGCCCCGGGAAGACCCACACCGAGCGGCCGGCCCCGCCCGCTCGTGCCTCGCCGGTGACCGCCGCGGCGACCGGTTGCCCGTCCGCGAGCGCGCGCAGGTCGGCCGCGGCGGCGCGGGCGTCGTCGGCGAGCACCACGGCGCGGTGTTCCCACGCCGCCCGGGTGCGCAGCAACGCGTCGGCGACCGCCCCGAGGTCCACGTTCGGGTCGGCGTCGAGGTGGTCGGCGAGGCGGGCGGCCTGGGCGGCCAGCCCGGTGGCGGTGCGCGCGGAGACCGCCAGCGCGACCACCCCGGGCGCCGGCCCGGCGGGCGCGGGATCCGCCGGTGCGGGCGGCTCTTCGAGGATCACGTGCGCGTTGGTGCCGCTGATGCCGAACGACGACACCCCCGCCCGCCGCGGACGCCCCACCGCCGAAGGCCACACCACCGCCTCGGTCAGCAACCGGACCGCCCCCGACGACCAATCCACCCGCGACGACGGCACACTCACATGCAAAGTGCGCGGCAGCACCCCATGCCGCATCGCCTCAATCATCTTGATCACACCGGCCACACCCGCCGCCGCCTGGGTATGCCCCAGATTCGACTTCAGCGAGCCCAGCCACACCGGCGCACCCTCACGACCCCGCCCGTACGTGGCCAGCAACGCACCGGCCTCAATCGGGTCACCCAACCGAGTACCCGTGCCATGCGCCTCCACCGCATCCACATCGGAGGTTCGCAGGCCGGCGTTCGCCAGGGCCTGCGCGATCACCGCCTGCTGCGCCGGACCGTTCGGGGCGGTGAGCCCGTTGGACGCGCCGTCCTGATTGACCGCGCTGCCGCGCAGCATCGCGAGGACCGGCCGCCCGGCCGCGACCGCGTCGGACAACCTCTGCAGGACCAGCACACCGGCGCCCTCGGACCAGCCGGTGCCGTCGGCGTCGTCGGAGAACGCCTTGCAGGTGCCGTCCGGCGACAGGCCGCCCTGCCGGTCGAACTCCACGAAGATGCCCGGCGACGACATCACCGTGACACCACCGGCCAGCGCCATGGCGCATTCGCCCGAGCGCAGCGCCTGCGCGGCCAGGTGCAGGGCGACAAGCGACGACGAACATGCGGTGTCCACGGTGACCGCTGGGCCCTGAGCGCCGAGCAGGTAGGAGACCCGGCCGGACAGCACGCTCAGCGACGACCCGGTCAGCCCGAAACCCTCACCGTCGCCGGAACCCTCGGCCAGCCGGGCACCGTACTCCTGCGCCATCGCGCCCAGGAACACCCCCAGCGAGGCCCCCGCCAACGACGACGGGTCAACCCCGGCCCGCTCCAGAGCCTCCCAGCACGTCTCCAGCACCACCCGCTGCTGCGGATCCATCGCCCGCGCCTCACGCGGCGAGATCCGGAAGAACCCGGCGTCGAAGTCGGCCGCATCGCTCAGGAATCCACCGCCGCGCCCGGACTGCAGAATCGCCGGATCCCAGCCCCGGTCCGACGGGTACGCCGACATCACGTCGCGACCGTCGGACAGCAGCGACCACAGCGCCGCGGGCGAATCCACGCCACCCGGATACCGGCAGCCCATGCCCACCACCACGATCGGGTCGTCGGCATCCGGCGCGGACGACGGCGCCGGGGCGGGCGCCGGAGATGTCTCACCAGTCGCGGGAGTCGTCTCGCCGATCAGGTAGGTGGCCAGCCGCGCCGGGGTGGGGTGGTCGAACACCACGGTGGCCGGCAGCCGCAGCCCGGTGGCGCGGGCCAGCCGGTTGCGCAGTTCGACCGAGGTCAGCGAGTCGAATCCGGCTTCCCGGAATTCGCGGTCCACCACGATGGCCGACGGGGACGGGTGGCCGAGCACCGCGGCAGCCTCGGCCCGCACGAGCTGGCGCAGGTCGGTGCCCGCCGCGGCGGCTGCCGGCGTTGCGGGGGCGGCGCCGGCGGCCGTGGCCCGCACGGCCGGTGTGCGCGGTGCCGGGGCCAGGTCGTGCAGCAGCGCCGCCGCGCCCGCCCGGGCGCGGATCGCGGCGCGGTCGACGTGGGCGGCCACGACGTGCGCATCGTACGCGGCGAGGGCGGCGTCGAACATCGCCAGGCCGTCGGCGGCGGTGTGCGGCGGCAGCCCGAGGGCCCGCATGCGCCGCACGTCGTTGCCGGACAGCGTGGCCGCCATCCCCTCCGGCCCGGCCCACATGCCCCAGGCCAGCGAGGTCGCGGGCAGGCCGAGGCCCCGCCGGTGCTCGGCCAGCGCGTCCAGGAAGGTGTTGGCGCCCGCGTAGTTGCCCTGTCCGGCGCCGCCGAGGACACCGACGACGGAGGAGTACAGCACGAACGCCGCGAGGTCGTGGTCGCGGGTCAGGTCGTGCAGGTGCCAGGCGGCGTCCACCTTGGGGGTGAGCACGGTGTCCAGGCGCCCGCGGGTGAGCGCGGTCAGCACGCCGTCGTCGAGCACCCCGGCGGCGTGCACCACCGCCGTCAGCGGATGCGCCGCCGGGACACCGGCGAGCAGGGCGGCGAGGGCGGCGCGGTCGGCGATGTCGCAGGCGGCCACCCGGACGTCGGCGCCCAGCGCGGTGAGCTCGGCGGTCAGCGCGGCAGCGCCGGGAGCCTCCGGTCCGCGGCGCGAGGCCAGCACCAGGTGCCGGACTCCGCGGGCGGCGACGAGGTGGCGGGCGAGGCCGGCGCCCAGCCCGCCGGTGCCGCCGGTGATCAGCACGGTGCCGGCCGGGTCGAGTCCGCGCGGCAGCGTCAGGACGATCTTGCCGGTGTGCCGGGCCTGGCTCATGAACCGGAACGCGTCACCGGCGCGGCGGATGTCGAAGGTGCGGACCGGCAACGGGGTGAGCACCCCGGCGGTGAACAGCCGCAGCAGGTCGGCGGTCATCTCCGCGATCACGTCGGGGTCGACGTCGAACAGGTCGAACGCCCGGTAGTCGACGCCGTCGACGTCGTCACGGACGTCGGTCTTACCCATCTCCAGGAAGCGGCCGCCGTCGCTCATCAGCGACAGCGACGCGTCGATGAACTCGCCCGCGAGGGAGTTGAGCACCACGTCGACCGGGCGCCCGCGGAGCGCCCCCGCGAACGTCCGGGCGAACTCGGTGGTCCGCGACGAGGCGATGTGGTCGTCGGGCACACCGAGGCCGCGCAGCACGTCCCACTTGCCGGCGCTCGCGGTGGCGAACACCTCCGCGCCCAGGTGCCGGGCGATCTGGACGGCGGCCATGCCCACCCCGCCGGCGGCGGCGTGCACCAGTACGGTCTCGCCCGGCCGCACCCGGCCCAGGCGGGTCAGCGCGTAGCAGGCGGTGAGGAACACCGACGGAACCGACGCCGCGGTCTCGTCGGTCCAGCCGGAGGGGCGTACGGCGAGGTAGCGCTCGTCGACGACGGCGTGCGAGCCGAGCCCGGCGTCGGTCAGGCCGAAGACCCGGTCGCCGGGACGCAGCACGCGGACGTCCGGTCCGGTCTCCTCGACCACGCCGGCGACCTCGATGCCCAGCGGCGCCGCGGGTCCCGGGTACATGCCGAGCGCGTTGAGCACGTCTCGGAAGTTCAGCCCGCCCGCGGTGACCCGGACCCGGACCTGCCGGCCCTGCGGCGGCGTTGCCGCTGACGGCGTCAGCGCGAGCGCGTCGAGCCGGCCCTTCTCCCGGGTGTCCAGGCGCCACGGCGCCCCGGCGGGCACCGGCAGCGCCGGGCCGGAGGCGGCCGGGCGCAGCCGCGCCACGAACAGGTCGCCGCCGCGCACCGCGAACTGCGGCTCGCCGCTGTCGTCCGCGGCGGCGACGATCTCGGCGAGCGGCGGGTCGGCACTGTCATCGGCGTCGAGGAGCAGGAACCGGCCGGGGTTCTCGGTGGCTGCGGTGCGCACCAGCCCCCACACGGTGCCGGCGGCGACGTCGGTGACCGTGTCGTCGGCGGTGGCGGCGATCGCGCCGCGGGTGACGAACAGCAGCCGGGAGTCCGCCCACCGCTCGTCGGTGAGGGCCTGCTGCATCAGGCGCAGTGCGCGGGCGGCGAGCGCGTGCGCCGACGCGGGGACGTCGTCCGCGTCGCCGTGCACGTCGACCAGCACGACGTCGGCGGCGCCGGTCAGGTCGTCACCGGCGGTGGTGCACGAGGGCGCTTCGGGCGCGTCGCCGAGCGGCGGGACGGGTTGCCAGGTCACCCGCAGCAGCCCGTCCGCGGCGGAGGGGACGGCGGCCGGGCGCATCGCCAGCGCGCCGACCGAGACGACCGGCATGCCCGCGGCGTCGGTGGCGGTCAGCGCGACGGTGCCGGGGCCGGTGGTGGTCAGCGCGACCCGCAGGGTGGTGGCGCCGGACGCGTGCAGCGCGACGTCGGCCCAGGAGAACGGCAGCAGGCCGCTGCCGAGGTCCACGCCCGCGATCACCGAGGCGTGCAGGGCGGCGTCGAGCAGCGCCGGGTGGATGCCGAAGGAACCCGCGTCGCGCGCCGGGCCGGGCAGGGTGACCTCGGCGAACACGTCGTCGTCGCGCCGCCAGGCGCGGTGCAGCCCGCGGAACTGCGGGCCGTAGCGGTAGCCGGTCCCGGCGAGCGCGTCGTAGAAGCCGTCCAGACCGACCTCGGCGGCGCCGTCCGGTGGCCACATCTGCGGCGCGGCGGCGGGCGGTTCGGCGTCCGCGACAAGCGTGCCGGTGGCGTGCGTGGTCCACGGCTGCGGCGCGTCGCCGGCCGGGCGGGAGTGCACCGAGACCACCCGCGAGCCGTCCTCGTCCGCGCCGGACAGCAGCACCTGCACGGTCACCGCGTCGTGCTCGCCGAGCACCAGCGGGGCGCCCAGGGTGAGTTCCCGCACCCCGGCGCACCCGGTCTGCTCGGCGGCGTGCAGCACGATCTCCAGGAATCCGGTCGCCGGGAACAGCACGCTCCCGCCGATCAGGTGGCCGGTCAGCCACGGGTGGGTGTGCCGGCCGAGGCGCCCGGTGAACAGCGTGCCGCCGGTGTCGGCGAGGGAGGTCGCGGCGCCGAGCAGCGGGTGCCGGGCGGTGGTCAGGCCGATTCCGGCGGCGTCCGCGGCCGGCGGGTCCTGCCAGTAGCGCTGCCGCTGGAACGGGTACGGCGGCAGCGCCACGGTCCGCGCTCGCGCGCCGGCCACCCCCGCGCCGGCCAGCAGCGCGGCGAGGTCCACCGGGACCCCGGCCACGTGCAGGGCGCCCAGCGCGGCGGCGACCGCGGCCGGCTCGTCGTGGTCGCGGCGCAGCACCGGCACCACGGGCACGTCGTCGCCCAGCGACTCGGTGGCCATCGGGGACAGCACCGCGTCCGGCCCGAGCTCCACGAACACCCCGGCGCCCTCGGCAGCCAGCGTGGTGATCCCGTCGGCGAACCGGACCGCCGCGCGCGCGTGCCGGACCCAGTGCTCCGGGTCCGCCCACTCGCCGGTCACCGGCCGCCCGGTCAGGGTGGACACCGCGGGCAGCCGCGGCGGGTGGAACGTGAGCCCGGACAGCACCGACCGGAACTCCGCCAGCATCGGGTCCATCAGCGCCGAGTGGAACGCGTGACTGACGGACAGCCGCCGGGCGTGCGGGAACCGGTCGGCGACCGCCCGCACGGCGGCCTCGGCGCCGGCGATGACGACCGATTGCGGCCCGTTGACCGCGGCGATGCCGACGTCCTCGGACAGCAGCGGCGCGACGTCGGCTTCGCTCGCCCGCAGCGACACCATCGCGCCACCGGCCGGTAGCGCCTGCATCAGGGCGCCACGGGCCGATACGAGCGTGGCGGCGTCGGCCAGGGACAGCACCCCGGCGACGTGCGCGGCGGTGATTTCCCCGATCGAGTGGCCCGCGACGTGAGCGGGGCGCACGCCGAACGACTCGGCGAGCCGGAACAGCGCCACCTCCAGCGCGAACAGCGCGGGCTGGGCCGCCGCGGTGCGGTTCAGCGCGTCCGGGTCCGTGCCCCACATCACCTCGCGCAGGCCCGGCTCCAGGACGGCGAGCGCCTCGTCGAACGCGGCGGCGAACACCGGGAAGCGCCGGTGCAGTTCGCGGCCCATGCCGAGCCGCTGCGAGCCCTGACCCGCGAACATCACCGCGGTGGCCGGCGGCGTGGCGGGCGCGGCGCCGCGGGCGATCTCGGTGACCGGTCCGTCGGCGCGGGCCAGCAGGGCGGCGCGGTGCCGGTAGGAGGCCCGGCCGGTGAGCAGCGTCGCCGCGGCGTCCACCGGCGCGATCCCGCCGGTGACCGCGTCGCTCACCCGGGCGATCTGCGCCCGCAGGGCCTCGGGAGTGCGCGCGGACACCACCAGCGGTACGGGTCCGGCCGCAGCGTCCGCTGGTGCCGGGTCGGCCGGTGCGGGCGGCTCTTCGAGAATGACGTGCGCGTTGGTGCCGCTGATGCCGAACGACGACACCCCCGCCCGCCGCGGACGCCCCACCGCCGAAGGCCACACCACCGCCTCGGTCAGCAACCGGACCGCCCCCGACGACCAATCCACCCGCGACGACGGCACACTCACATGCAAAGTGCGCGGCAGCACCCCATGCCGCATCGCCTCAATCATCTTGATCACACCGGCCACACCCGCCGCCGCCTGGGTATGCCCCAGATTCGACTTCAGCGAGCCCAGCCACACCGGCGCACCCTCACGACCCCGCCCGTACGTGGCCAGCAACGCACCGGCCTCAATCGGGTCACCCAACCGAGTACCCGTGCCATGCGCCTCCACCGCATCCACGCCGGACGCGGGCACGCCTCCGTCCGCGAGGGCCTGCGCGATCACCGCCTGCTGCGCCGCGCCGCTCGGCGCGGTCAGGCCGTTGGACGCGCCGTCGGAGTTCACCGCGGAACCGCGGACCACGGCCAGCACCGGCCGCCCGGCCGCCACCGCGTCGGAGAGCCGTTGCAGGACCAGCACACCCGCACCCTCGGACCAGCCGGTGCCGTCGGCATCGTCGGAGAACGAGCGGCACCGGCCGTCCGGCGACAGGCCGCCCTGCCGGTCGAACTCCACGAAGATGCCCGGCGACGACATCACGGTCACGCCGCCCGCGAGCGCCAGCGCGCATTCGCCCGAGCGCAGCGCCTGCACCGCCATGTGCAACGCCACCAGCGACGACGAGCACGCGGTGTCCACCGTGACCGCCGGGCCGCGCACACCCAGCACATAGGACACCCGGCCGGACAGCACACTCAGCGACGACCCGGTCAGCCCGAAACCCTCACCGTCGCCGGAACCCTCGGCCAGCCGGGCACCGTACTCCTGCGCCATCGCGCCCAGGAACACCCCCAGCGAGGCCCCCGCCAACGACGACGGGTCAACCCCGGCCCGCTCCAGAGCCTCCCAGCACGTCTCCAGCACCACCCGCTGCTGCGGATCCATCGCCCGCGCCTCACGCGGCGAGATCCGGAAGAACTCCGCGTCGAAGTCGGCCGCATCCGCCAGGAATCCACCGCCGCGGCCGGTGGCCAGCACACCCGGATCCCAGCCGCGGTCGGTCGGCAGGTCGGACACCACGTCGCGACCGTCGGACAGCACCGACCACAGCGCCTCGGGCGAATCCACACCGCCCGGGTAGCGGCAGCCCACCCCGACCACCACCACGGGGTCGTCGACCTGGGCCGTGACGGCCGTTGCCGCGGAAACGCCGGAGGACGGCACGGCCGCCGGGCCCCCGCGCAGATGGGCGGCGAGCCGTGCCGGGGTGGGGTTGTCGAAGACCACGCTGGTGGTCAGCGGCACCCCGGCGGAGGCGCCGACCCGGCCGATCAGGTCGACCAGCATCGCGGAGTCGAAGCCCAGGTCGTGGAACGTCTCGTCGATCGCCACGTCGCCGACGCCAAGGACTGTCGCGCAGCTACGGCGCACGAGAGCCTCGTGGTCCACGCCGGACGCGACCACCGCAGCGGGGACGGCCGGCGCGGGCCCGGCCGGGACCGGGACGGACGCGACGGCCGGGACCGCGTCGTCCGGCCAGTACCGGGCACGCTGGAACGCGTACGTCGGCAGGTCCACCCGCCGCCCGGAGGGGTGGACGGCGGCCGGGTCGACGCCGCCGGTCGCGACGCCCAGCTCCGCCACCGAGAGCAGGAACCGGTCCGGGCCGCCGTCGCCGCGGCGCAACGTGCCGACGGCGCTGACCGGGACGCCCGCCGCGGCGGCGCTGTCGCGCACCGCGCCGAGCAGCACCGGATGCGCGCTGACCTCGATGAATTCGGTGAAGCCGTCGCGCAGGAGGGCGGCCGTGGCACCGGCGAAGTCCACCGTCTCGCGCAGGTTGCGGGCCCAGTAGACGCCGTCGAGCGCGGTGGCGCCGAGCAGATCCGCGGTCACCGTGGAGTAGAACGGCACGGCCGCCGGCCGCACGGCGACGTCGCCCAGTTCCGCGATGAGCGGTTCGAGGACGGGCTGCACCATCGGCGAGTGCGAGGCATACCGGATCGGCACCCGCCGGACGCGGATCTGCTCGGCGGCGCAGGCGTCGGCGAAGGCGTCGAGCGCCTCGACGTCACCGGAGACGGTGACCGCGCCCGGACCGTTGACCGCGCCCACCCCGAGCCGCCCGCGCCACCCCGCGAGACGCGCGTGGACGGCCTCGGCGTCCAGCGCGACCGACAGCATGCCGCCGGCGGCGGTCGGCTCGGCGGCGGCCACGAGCCGGCTGCGGATCGCGGTGATCCGCGCGCCGTCGGCCAGGCTGAGCACACCGGCGACGCAGGCCGCGGCGATCTCGCCCTGCGAGTGCCCGACCACTGCGGCGGGTTCCACGCCGCGCGCGCGCCACACCGCGGCGAGGGCCACATTGACCGCCCACAGCACCGGCTGCACGACGTCCGTACGGTCCAGGTGTGCGGGGTCCGCGGCCCGCAGCACGGCCCGCACGGAGAAGCCGGTCCATGGCGCGAGGGCCTCGTCGCAGGCGGCGAGCGCCGTCGCGAACGCCGGATCGTCCAGCAGACCGGCCGCCATGCCCGGCCATTGGGTGCCCTGGCCGGGGAAGACGAAGACCGGCCGGGCCGGTTCGCCGCGGCCGGTCGCGCCGGTGGCCAGGGTGATCCGGGGGTCGGGTGCGCCGGTCGCGAGCGCCCGTAGCGACTCGACCAGGCCGGCCCGCCCGGTGCCGACGACCCCGGCCCGGACACCGAGGACGGCACGGGTGGTGGCCAGGGACGCCGCCACGTCCGGCAACGTCTGGTCGGTACGGGCCTCGACGTGCTCGGCGAGCCGCGCCGCCTGTGCCCGTAGCGCGGCCTCGGTGTGCCCGGACAGCGTCAGCAGCACCGGCCCGTGCCGCACCGGCCCGTCAGGGGCGGGGGCGGCCTCCGGGGCGGGCGCGGCCGGGGCCGCGGCGACGATCACGTGGGCGTTGGTGCCGCCCAGGCCGAACGAGGACACCCCGGCCAGCGGGCCGTCCGGGCGTTCCGGCCAGGGCATGAGTTCCCGGACCACGCGCAGCCGCCAGTCGTCGAAGCGGATGCGCGGGTTCGGCGTCGCGAAGTTCAGGCTCGGCGGCAGCGCCCGGTGGGACACCGCCAGCACCGTCTTGAGCAGACCGACGATGCCGGCCGCGCCCTCCAGGTGGCCGACGTTGGTCTTCGCCGAGCCGACCCACAGCGGATCTCCGGCCGCCCGGCCGCCGTGCGCGGCGCCGAGCGCGGCGGCTTCCACGGGGTCGCCGACGCGGGTGCCGGTGCCGTGCAGTTCGACGTACTGCACCGCGGCCGGGTCGATCCCGGCGCGGCGGGCGGCGGCCCGGACCACCCGTTCCTGAGCGGCGGCGCCGGGCGTGGTGAGCCGGGTGGTGTGTCCGTCCTGGTTGACCGCGCTGCCGCGGATCACGCCGTACACGTGGTCGCCGTCGCGGACCGCGCCGGCCAGCGGTTTGAGCACCAGCAGCACGCCGCCCTCGCCCCGGACCATGCCGTTGGCCCGCGCGTCGAACGTCCAGCAGCGCCCGTCGGGCGACAGCGCGCCGAGTTCGGCGATCGCCGCCGTGCTGTCCGCCGCGAGGTTCAGTTGCACGCCGCCGACCAGGGCGGCGGCCGATTCGCCCTGGCGGATGCTCTCGCAGGCCAGATGCACGGCGACCAGGCCGGAGGACTGGCCGGTGTCCACCGTCATGCTGGGCCCGGACAGGCCCAGCCGATGCGACAGCCGGTTCGCCACGATGCTGCGGTTGCCGCCGAGCAGCGCGTGGTGCCCGGCCGTGGCGCCGGAGCGGTGACGCAGCACCGACCAGTCGTCCGCGGTCACGCCGACGTACACCCCGACGGCGGCGTCGCGCAGCGAGTCCGGGGCGATCCGGGCGTGCTCCAGCGCCTCCCAGCCGAGCTCCAGCATCAGGCGCTGTTGCGGGTCCATGGCGTGGGCCTCGGCCGCGCCGATGCCGAACAGGTCCGCGTCGAAGCCGGCCACGTCGTCGAGGTAGCCGCCGCGGCGGGGCAAGCCCGGCGTGGCCGGGTATTCCCGGCCGCCGGGCACCGGGGCGACGGCGTCCACACCGTCGCGCAGTAGCGTCCAGAACGCGTCCGGCCCGTTGGCGCCGGGCAACCGGCACGCCATTCCGACCACCGCGATGGCGCCGGGGAGACCCCGATCGACGCGTGCCATGAAGATCTCCCGCCGTCGCCACGGATCAAGCGACGATCAGGCTGACACCGGCCTTTCCAGGAATTCCCTATAGATCCATTCGAATTTATGTCTTACCAGGTCAACGGCGCAGTGTCGGCGTGCCGAAGACCCGGCCAGAGACGCGCCCAGGAGACCGTCCGGCCGGTGCACCACCAAACCGGGACAACGCCATTCTGCTCCACAAAACCGTCCGGATTGGACATTTTCGCGACCTGTCGTACGTCCGTGAACGCGCTCCGCAGCGCACCGGGATCCACCCCGACGTAGAGCGTGTTGCGGGCCCGTTCCGGCGGTTCGCCGAAATACCCGTAGCCGCGGTTCGGGCTGTACGGACGCGGCAGGCCGCGGGCCGGTCCGTACACCTCAAGCGCGGAAGCCTGCCAGAACGTGTCCGCCACCAGGCTCACCCGGGACCGTTGCCCGGCCGGCAGGTCCGCGTACGCCCTCGCCACCGTGTCCGCCAGCCGGGGCCACCCGGTGCTGCCGCGCGCCACATAGTCCACCTGGACCTGCTGCGCCACCGGCCGTACCGGAAGCGCGGCCAGCACGGTGACCACCAGCGTCAGCGCGAGGCTCAGCGGATGCGTGAGCCACCGCCACGCCCGCGACGCGGGGCGGCCGTCGAGCCGGGCCGGGTACGCATCGAGCCGGACCGCGCCCGCCGCCCAGCACACCGGCAACAGCCCGCTCGCGTACGTCTGCCGCCCACCGCCGATCAGGAAGAGCGCGAGCACGCCGACCACGGTCAGGCCCAGGAAGTGGTACGGGCCGCGCAGCAGCCGCCACAGCCCGAGCCCGGCCAGCACGGCGCCTGCCGCGATCCCGGCCATCACGACCGTCAACGGCAGGAACGCGGCCCGTCCCCCGGCGGTCTGCTGCTGCTCGGCGGCGATCACCGAGGCCATCTCCAGTTGCGGCCACCCATGCCGGGCCTGCCACACCAGCCCGGGGGCCAGCGACACCACCGTGACCACCCCGCCGAGAAGGAGCAGCGGCCGGCGCAGCATCTCGCGCGGCCCGGCCACGAGCACGGCCACGATCAGCACCAGCCAGAACCCTCCGATGAGGAACTTCACCTGCACGGCCAGCGCGGTGAGCAGGCCCGCGGCCAGCAGCAGGCGGTCGTCGCGCAGCCGCAGCCAGCGCACCAGCAGCCAGGTCACCAGGATCCACAGCACCGGATCGACGGTGGACGTGGCCAGCACATGCCCGGTGGCCAGCAGGCCCGAGGACACCCCGGCGACCGCGGCGGTGAGCACCTGCGCACGTCGGCTGCCGCCCATCTCGTACGCGATCAGCCCGGCGGCCACTACGGCGAGCGCGGTGAGCAGCGTGGCGGGCAGGCGCAACACGACGAGCGAGCCGCCGGACACGTCCCACAACAGGCGGGCCAGCAGCGGCACCAGCGGTGGCTGGTCCACGTAACCCCAGTCCGGATGGCGGCCGGCGGCCACGAAGTACAACTCGTCGCCGAACGCGCCCACCCGGGAACTGGTCGCGGCGAGCAGCACCGCGACGGCGCCCGCGACGAGAACGAGCGGGCGGTACGCGGGCCGGGCCGCCGCGGTCCCGACGGGCGGCGCGGTCCCGACGGGCGGCGCGGTCCCGACGGGCGGCGCGGTCCCGACCGGCGGCGCGGTGGCCTCGCGCGGCGCGGATAAGGCTTTCACGCCGCTATCCGAGCAGAAGCGCAGCCGAGGATCGCCTGAGTTTGCCCGACGGGGTCTTCGGCAGGGATCCGGGCGGCACGATGGCGATCCTGCTTGGGCGGGCTCCGACGACGTTCACCACCCGGCTGGTGATGTCCTGGATCAGGCGCTGGATGTCCGCGTCGTCGTCGAGTTTGGATTCGGCGACGACGGCGAAGCTCTCCCGTCCGGTGCCCGCGTCGATCCGGACGGCGACCGCGTTGCCGCTGCGCACGCCCGGCACCGAGGTGACGACGCGTTCGATGTCGGTCGGGTAGAGGTTGCGGCCACCGAGAATGATCACGTCCTTGGCGCGCCCGCAGATCACCACCTCGCCGTCGACCAGATAGCCGAGGTCGCCGGTGTCCAGCCAGCCGTCCGCGTCCTGCGCCCCCACCGGACCCTGCGCGGTGAGATATCCGGGGGTGACCGAGTCGCCGCGGATCCACAGCCGCCCGATCGCCCGGTCGCCGAGCGGGGCGCCGTCCACCCCGACCGCCTTCACCTCGATGCCCGACAGCGGCGGGCCCAGCTTCACCAGGGGCCGCGCGGCCACCGTCCCGTTCGCCGGTTCGGCCCGGTCGCCGGTCTCCATCGGGCCGGCCTGCACCACGTCGACGCTCAGCCCGCCGCCGAGGGGGCGGGCGGTGATGGCGACGGTGCATTCGGCCATGCCGTAGGAACAGACGAGGCTCTCCGGGCGCAGGCCGAACGGCGCAGCGGCGGCGATGAAGCGGCGCGCCACGTCCTCGTCGATGGGCTCCGCGCCGTTGAGCGCGGCGCGCAGCCGGGACAGGTCGTAGCCCTCGCCGCCGGTCAGCCGCCGCATGGCGCGGCCCGTCACCGCGTACGCGAAATTGGGCGCTCCGGTGATCGTGGCGCGGTAGCGGCTCAGCAGGTCGATCCACAGCAGCGGGTTGTTGACGAAGTCCACCGGGGTGACCTGAACCGTCTCGATGCCCAGCAGCATCGGCAGGGCCAGGAACGTGACCATGCCCATGTCGTGGAAGAGCGGCAGCCAGGAGACGATGACCTCGTCGTCCGGGTCGAGCCGGCCGTGGCCGGCGATGCTGGTGAGGTTCGCCAGCAGGTTGCGATGTGTGATCCGCACGGCCTTCGGGTCGTCCGTCGAGCCACTGGTGAGCTGGAGCAGGGCGACGTCGTCCTCGCCGACCGGCGCCGGGAGGGTGGCCGCCGGAGCGCCGGTCAGCTCCGAGATCAGGCGGTGCGCGATGGTCCGCTCGGCGAGCATCGGCGCGACGATCCCGAACGACTCCCCCAGCAGCACGGTGCGGGCGCCGATCAGCCGCAGCACGCGCAGCGTGTGATCGCCCCAGTCCTGCAGGTCGGTGCGCGCGGTCGGCTGGTGCAGCATGGTGACGCTGGCACCGGCCAGCCAGGCCGCCTGCACCACGGGCGCGATGAGGACCGGCTCCGCGGCCAGGACGGCGACCGCGTCACCGGGGCGCACCCCGTCGGCGATCAGGGCCGCGGCCATCTCCCGCGCCCGGCGGTGCAGCGCGGCCCAGGTCTGCCGGTGCGGCGCGCCGGGTTCACCGGTGACCAGGCCGCGTTCGGTGCGCGCGGCCGTCACGATCACACGGTCGAGGAATTCACTCACGACGACACCGCCTGGGGACCGGGGAACTGGGTACGCATGATCAGGTCGACGACGGCGTCCGGGCACAGCCGGGCGACAAGCATCAGGCCGCGGGCCATCACGCCGGAGGCGTAGCGGGCACGGGGCCGCCGGGTGAGCGCGGCGCGCTCGACGACCCGGGCCACCTGGTCGGCGCTCTGGGCGAAACTCACCGCCTTGTCCGCGTACGCCTTCGCGACACGCTGCTCGACCGAGCGGTGGAAGTCGTCGTACACACCGCCGGCCGGCGGGGGCAGGGTCGCGTTGATCTTGCCCGGGAACGCCGTGTGGATCGGTCCCGGCTCGACGACGACCACCGTGATGCCGAAGCCGCGCACCTCGCGGCGCAGCGCGTCGGAGACGGCCTCCACGGCGTACTTGGAGGCGTGCAGGTACCCGGCGCCGGGCAGCGAGAACTTGCCGCCCATGGCGGACAGGTTGACAATGCGGCCGGCGCCGCGCTCACGCATGGCCGGCAGTACGAGCTGGCTGAGCCGGGCCTGCCCGAAGACGTTGGTCTCGAACATCTGCCGCACCCGGTCCAGCGGTGCCACCTCGATGGCGCCCTGGATGCCGTACGCGGCGTTGTTGACCAGGATGCCGACCGCCCCGTGGTCGGCCTCCACGCGTTTGACCGCGGCAACCCGGTCCGCCTCGTCGGCCACGTCCAGGGTCAGCGTCACGGCGCCCGCGGCGGCCAGGTCGCGCAGCGCGGCGACGTCGCGGGCGGTGGCGTAGACCGGGAATCCGGCGCGCAGGAACCGCCACGCGACGGCATTGCCGACACCCGTCGAGCACCCGGTGATGAGAATCGCGGGCCGCGCCGTCACGAGGTCACCTCCGGCTGCCCGGCGGGTGTGAGCCGGGGCAGAAACCGGCCGGAGCGCTCGACGTACTCGCGGTATTCCGCGCCGAACTCCGAGTCGCTCAGCCGCCGTTCCTCGCGGGCGGCGACGGCGTTGAGCATGACGGTCATGTAGACCAGCGCGGCGGCGGTGAGCCAGTGCGGGAAGGCCAGGAACGCTGCCGCGAACGCGAGCAGGAAGGCCGCGTAGAAGGGATGCCGGATCAGCCGGTACGCCCCCCACGTGACGAGATGCCGTGGGGCGTCGTCGTTCTGGTGCCACAGCGCGATGGGGATGCGGTGCGTGCCGAGGGTCAACGCGATCAATCCGATGGACAGCGCCGCGGCGGCGACCGCCACCAGCCCGGTCATCGCCAGCCAGCCGGCCGGCACGATCGGGTCGAGGGGCAGCGCGCGGCCGAGGACCAGCACGACGGGTGTCGCGCCGACCGGCAGCGCCGTGGACCACCATCGCGCGTTGAAGCTGCCGTCACGGCGGAAGAAGATCCGCGGCAGCGCCGCGATGAGGCCGAAGTCGAGCAGCAGAAGCAGCAGCACCGGGTCAGCCACGGACCGGCTCGTTCCCGGCGGCGCCCGGCAGGCGCGACCAGATCAGCTCGGCCAGGTCGCCGAGGGTGGCGCAGGATTCCAGGTCCGCACGGGACAGCAGGATGTCGTAGTCCTCCTGCAGGTCGACGACCATCTCGACGGCGGTCATGCTGTCCAGCGCCAGGTCGTTCATCGTCAGGTCCGGGCTGATGGTGGCGGCCGGCCGGGAGATCAGCGGGGCCAGCTTCGCCGCCAGTTCGGAGAAGTCGCGGTTTGCCATCGGGGGAACGCTCCTTGTGGGGTCGAGAGCCAGGGCCACGCTCAGGTAGCCCCGGCGCAGCGCGAAACTTCGGTACGAGAGGCCGGCACCGCACCGGCCGGCCGCGCGGCGGGCGACGCCACCGCCGCCCGGCGGGGTGCCGAGGACATAGCGCCGCAGGCCGCCGAGGTGGTTGTCCGGATCCGCCTTGAACAGCGCCTCCTTCACCGTCCACCACCGCAGCAACGCGCCCGGCTGTCGCGGCGGCGGCAGCCGCCGCAGCATCCGCAACTCGCCGTCGCGCAGAAAGACCCGAGCCGTCTCGATGTCCGGTGGCGGACCGGTTTCCACGTCCACCCCGATCCCGGCGACGGCGCCGTCGGTGGCGGCGACCACCGCGATCGCGCCGGAGTAGGACAGCGACACCGCGTCGTGCGGGAAGGTCACCCGCGACGTGTCGGCCGGGCGGCCGGTCCAGACCAGCGCCCGGCGCAGCGCGTGCCGACCGGTGAGCCAGGCGCGCCGGCGCGGCCCGTGTGGCGGCAGCGCGGCGTACTGCGCGGCCTCGCCGCCGGTCAGTTCGGCGACCGGCAAGGGTTCACGCCCGAGGAAGAACCGGACGCCGGGCACTCGCGTCACAGGTCGTCCGGGCCGCCGAGGAATTCCGGGCGGACGCCGAGGAAGTCGACGCGTTCCCCGTACTCCGCCAGGGTCTTGGCGTAGACCTCCTGGTCGGCTCGGGTGAACTTGTCCAGTGTCGCCTCGATGTGATCGGCGCCGTAGCGGTCCTTCATGTCTTCCAGGGCGTCGCGCACATACTGGATGTGCCAGCGCTCGTCGAGCATGATCTGGTCGAGGGTCTGCTTCACGCGCGGGTGCAGGCCGGGCACGCGTAGCTGCCGACGGTACTGTCCGATCACCCGCTTCTCCAGCACCTGGGTGATGGCCATGACCTCCATCAGGTTGCTCGGCATGCCCACCGCGTCGAGATATTGGTCCTGATAGGACTCACGCATCTTGATCGGATACGCGTCCAGGTCGTTGATGCATTGATTCCAGTACTTCGCATGGTTGGCCTCGTCGGCGAAGTGGTGCGTCACCTCGGCTTGCAGTTCGCCCGGCTTGACCATGCGGGAGACGCGGCCGAAGAACAGCGCCGCGTTGATCTCGGAGCTGCGGTAGTAGCTCAGCAGCCAGCGGTCGTTGTCACTGAGGGACGGCATCGGGTGTCACTCCGTTCGGGGCAGGGTTTCTCCCCCAGCGCGTGCCGACGAGCGTGGCGCACGTCGCCGCGACCAGCGGGAGACCGGATGCGGCCGGGGCGTCCGGCCAGGACGCGCGCAGCCGGGAGTTGTCGAAACGCTTGGGGCGGAACATCTGCTCGGAGAACGGGGCCACCGAGCGCAGCGCGCCGGCCGCCGGGCTGGCGCCGAGACCGCGGGTGGCGTCGACCATGAACGCGAAGGTGCCGAGGTCGCAGAACTCCGGGCGCAGCAACCGCCGGCGTACGAAGGCCGGGTCCCGTTCGAAGATGTCGAAGACGGTGTTCATCACGTCGCCGAGCGGGACCGCCTCGTCCGGCGACGGCGCGAGGTGGTAGACGCCGCCGACCGTCTCCGGCCGGGTCAGCCGCACGATGCCGCGAGCGGTGAACTCGGCGGTCGCCAGGTACAGCGGGGTGTCCGGCAGCCCCGGCATCAGGCTGAGCAGGCCGTAGAACAACATCTTCAGCGTGTTGTGAAAGGCGTTGTACTGCGTGACCCGGCCGGTGTCGTCGTCGGCCACGATCGTGGACAGGCGGGCGATGGACCACGGCAGGTGCGCGAAGCGCTCCGCGAGGCGGCGTTCGGCCTGTTCCTTGGACCATTCGTAGTGGTTGGCGTGCTCGACGTCGCCCTCGGTGACCGTCTCGGCGATGTCGCCCGTCCGGCAGCCCACGCTGACCAGGGTCGACAGGAACAGAAACCGGTCCAGCCGGGGGCAGGCGGCGGCGAACTCGGCAACCCGGGCGGTCGCGTCGGCGTTGACCCGGCGCGCGGTGTCCCGGCCGATGTCGAAGTTCGTCCGGGCGGCCGCATGCACGATGCATGCCAGGTCGGTGGCGACCCCGGCCAGCGGCGCGTCCTCGGTGAGGTCCGCGGGCACCACCTCCACCCGGCGGTGTGCCGTGGTCCCGGTTTCCCGCTCCAGGCGGGACTTCTTGTCCGCCAGTTCGGTGCGGTCCGCCGCCCGCACGCTGAGCACCAGCCGGTCGTCGGTCTCGGCCAGCAGGCGCTGCACCGTACGCAGGCCGAGATAGCCGTCCGCGCCGGTGACGAGCACGCGGCGGGTCACGCGAGGACCTCCGCGAGCGCGTCTCGCGGGTCCGGCCAGCCGGTGTGCTCGGTCCCCCAACGGTCGACGAGCGCGAACAGCCAGCGTTCGATGCCGAAGGCGATGCAGCCGCTGCTGACCGCCCGGCCGTCGCGGCGCATGTGGTAAGCCGATCCGAAGTGGTCCTCGTGCAGGTTGACCGAGGCGACCGCGAGATCGCCGTACCGGGCCTCGTGCTTCGTCGGCTGGAGCTTCTGCGCGAGGTAGCCGGGGTGATGTGCGGGATCGAAGAACGGATCGGTCGCGGCGACCCAGTCGTCCGGCAGGCCGAGCGCCGTGAGCAGACGTGTAGTGAGCCGCCGGTTCTCGTCCAGGAACGCCGTCACCTCCTCGCGGGTGCCCAGACAGACGATCTCCCGCATCCGGAAGCTGTGCTGGCGGCGCAGCGGCTGGTAGTGGGACTCGCGGCGGAAACAGGTGTTCTGCGTCGTGATGTAGCGGGGGCCGGTGAACTCCTCGCCGCGGTGCTGGATGTAGACGTGATAGCAGGCCGCCGGGGTCAGCACGCCGGTCGTGGCGGCCAGGCCGGTCAGCCGTACCGCGCCGGTGCGGGCGTCGGACGGGTCCGCGGCGAAGGCGCTCAGATTGTCCCCCTCCGGGTCCAGCGCGGTCGCGAAGGTGGCCAGGTGCGGGAACGACCGCAGATATCCGATCGGCGCCAGGTCGGCCGCCGCGACCACCGCGGCGTGGTCCTCGGCGTCGGCCGACCAGCGCGCGGCCATCCCTCGGAACGCCTCGTCGCAGGCGTGTGCCAGCTCCCGCAGCGGTCCGCTGAACGCCGCATGGCCGAGGTCGCTCCACCGCAGTCCGGGCGGACGGTGGCCGGTCATGCGAGCTCGCCCGGCTCGGCGTGCAGGAACCGCGCCCGGATGGTGGCGAGGTCGCGGAAGTCTCCGGCGCACAGTTGCTCGACGTCGATCGGTCGCCGGCGCAGCCGTTCCAGCAGCAGGATCAGCTCGGGGATGTGCAGCGAGGTCAAGTGCCGCCCGGCAAGCAGCGGAAGGTCGTCGGTGAGTCCTTCCGGCGGCAGGTCCCGCGCCTTGCGCAGCACCCAGGAGTGCAGCTCGTCCGGATCAGAAGGCATCGGCGGGCTCCTCGGTGAGAATGCCGTGGGACAGGAAGAAGCGCAGGCACTTGTCCGACATCTCGCGGCGCTGCCGCCGCTGTCGCGGATGGGCCCACGCGTCCTCGGCGACCTGCCAGGGGTCGTCGAGGCCGGATGCGGCGTACACGTCGGGGTTGTAGTACTCCCGCCACGTGGCCACGAAGAACTGGCCGAGGCGGGCGCGGATCTCGGCGCGCTGCCGGTCGTCCCAGTCGGGCGCGTCGGTCTGCCACAGCGCGTCGACGATGGCCCGGTTGAAGACCAGGTGCCGGGTCTCGTCGGCGTGGTGGGCCTGATTGATGAACCGGGCCAGCGGGTGCAGCCGGTCGTCGCGGCCCTGGATGACGTTGTAGCGGTCGGCGTGCTCCTCGAAGATGAGCGCCTTGGCGAAGAACAGGAAGTCGGCGACGGCCCGGTCCGGGCCCTCCTGGAACGGGACGTGCCGGCTGCGGTAGAGGGTGGCATAGCGCCGGCAGAAGCCGCCGAAGTAGACGCTGTGTTTGTTCTCCTCATCGAGGAAGTGATGCAGGTAGTCCGAGATGTCCACCAGGTCGCTGCGGTAGAGGCGCTTCGCCAGACCCTCCATCAGCGACTTCTCGCCGTGGATGTTGAGGCTGAAGAAGTTGGCCGACTCGTGGAACGCCAGCACCCGCGACTGCCGGTCACTGAGCCGCTCCATGACGGCCGTCCCGGCCGGCGACAGCAGTTCCGGGGTGAAGAACCAGTCGGCCTCCGGGTCCACGGCGTCCGGCCAGCTCAGCGCCGCGTAGGGGTTGCTGTACTTGACGCGGGACTGCTCGGTGAGCCGATCCACCGTGCCGGACATGGCTTCGATCGCGGAGCGGAGCCGGACGCCGCGAGCGGCGAGATGCGGGGATGTCATGCCAGTCCTTCCGTCGCTTCCAGGACGACCGCCTGCCAGTTCAGGCCGTGCCCGGCCATCACCAGCAGGATTCGCTCGCCGGGCCGGATCCGCCCGGCGTTCCGCAGCGACTTGAGGTTGATGATGTTGTCGGCCGAGATGGCGTGCGCGGTTTCCGGCAGGGACTTCTGCCAGACCTTCGACGGATCGACCCCGAGCAGCCGGGCGAGGATCTGCCAGGCGTTGTGATTGGTGTTCTGCGGCACCACCCAGTCGATGTCGCCGATCGTCAGGCCGGCGCGGGACAGGCAGTCACGCACCAGCCGGGGGACGTACGAGAAGAAGGTGCCGACCGATTCGTCGTCGGTCGCCGCGTGCAGGCCACCGTTGGTGATCTGATGCGCCGCGACCAGCCGGAGACCCGGGGGCGCGGCGGAGACGACACACGCGGCTGCCCCGTCCGAGATCAGGTTGTAGGACTGCTCGTACACGGCGTCGGCCGGAAACCGGTCGGCGGCCACGCACAACACCCGCGACCACCCGGACTCGCGGGCCAGCAACGCATCCGCCAGGCGCAGCGCGCCGAGCATCCCGGTGCAGCCCTGCTGGCTGAGCCCGAAGACCACCGCGGAGCCGAGCCCGAAGTCGGCCTGCAGGCGGCTGGCCGGGAACTCCATCAGATGCTTCACGTCCCGGTCGGCGGCGAACGCGGCGGGATCGCCCACCGAGCCGTTGCCCGGCAGGCACGTGCTGTAGATGATGGCGTCGACCCCGTCGGCCACGTCGAGGCCGGTCACGGCGGCGCGGGCCAGGTCGTACGCGGTCTCGTCCGGCGGGCAACGATGATGCCTGTCGAAACCGGCCGCCGCCAGGTCGTCGGCGCTGGAACGCAGCAGGCCCTCGCGTTCCGCGTCCTTGACCGAGCCGCCGATGGCACCCAGCGAAAAGGCCAGGTCTTGCAGATAGGTCGACTTCACCCGCAGCACCCCTCACGGTGCGGCGCGCGCGTGCGCGCCGTTGCGAACCACCCCAGTCCTCTCCGGCCCGGACCACCGTCCTCGCGCCGCCGAATGCCCGTTATTAACCTCTTAATGCGCTAACAACCTAATGTCGCGCCATGTAGGGCGATCGCTAGATATCGGCCAACAGGCGGCGTCTAGCTTCAGGCATCTCGCGGGCGAGACATTGTGTACCGTCAATGCCGTGGTGGCCTCTTTGTCCCCGGCAGTGGCGAATGTGGAGGTACGTCTGCTCGGCCCGGTGCAGGTCAGCGCCGATGGCCGACCGCTTCCGTTGGGGCGCGCGCAGATGCGCGCCGTGCTGGCCATCCTCGCGGTCGAAGCCGGACGGCCGGTGCCGACGGAGGCGCTGGCCGCCCGGGTCTGGGACGAGGACCCGCCCCGGGCCTGGCGCGAGGTGCTCTACTCGCACGTGGCCCGGATCCGCCGGGTCCTCGCGGCGGCCACCGGCGGCGGGCCGGTCCGACTGGTCCGGCAGCCCGCCGGCTACCTGCTCGACATCCACACCGAGCTGATCGACCTGCATCGGTTCCGGCGGCTCACCGCCGCCGGCATCGCCGAACACTCCGATCCGGCGCGCGTGGCGCTGCTGCGCCCGGCGCTCGATCTGTGGCAGGGGGTTCCCCTCGCCGACGTGCGCGGCGGCTGGGCGGACCGCAGCCGCACCGCCTGGTATCAGCACCGCCTGGACGCGGTGGTGGCGTGGGCCGACGCCGAGTTGCGGCTGGGCCACGGCGACCGGGTCACCGTCGTGCTCCGGAACCTGGTGGGCGAATACCCGATGGCCGAACCCCTGGCGGGTGCGCTCATGCGGGCACTCGCCCAGGCCGGACGGGTCGCCGAGGCGCTGGAACACTACGCCGCGCTGCGGGCCCGGCTGGCCGAGGAACTCGGTGCCGAGCCGGCACCCGAGCTGCAGGCCCTGCACCAAGCCGTGCTGCGCGACCAACTGCCCCGGCCGGCTTCCCCACCCACCGCCGCACCGGCCATCGCACCGCCGCGCGGGGCCGCCCGGACGCCCTTCCCGCGGCCGGCCCAGCTACCCGCCGCCGCCGCCGGCTTCGTCGGACGCCGGGAGGCGCTGCGCGACCTGGACGCGCTGCTCGACACGCCGGGACACCCGTCCACGGCGATCGTCTCGGCGGTCTCGGGCACGGCCGGCGTCGGCAAGACCACGCTCGCCGTGCACTGGGCACGGCGGGTCCGCGAACGCTTCCCCGACGGGCAGCTCTACGCCGACCTGCGCGGCTTCGACGGCTCCGGCCTGATCGTGCCGCCGTCCGCCGTGGTGCGCCGATTCCTGCTCGCCCTGGGCGTGACCGGGGAACGCGTACCGGACGACCCGGAGGCTGCTGCGGACCTCTACCGGAGCCTGCTGTCCGGCCGCCGGGTGCTGATCCTGCTCGACAACGCCCGCGACGCCGCCCAGGTGCGGCCGCTGCTGCCCGGCGGCCCGGCGGCGTTCTGCCTGATCACCAGCCGCAACCGGCTGACCCCGCTGGTCGCGGTGGAGGGGGCGCACGCCATCGCCCTCGACCTGCTGTCCACGGCCGAGGCGCACACGTTGCTGGAGTCGCGGCTGGGCGCGGACCGGGTGGCGGCCGAGCCCGAGGCGACCGACCGGGTCATCGTGCACTGTGCCCGGCTGCCGCTGGCGCTGGGCATCACCGCGGCCCGCGCGAGCCAGTCGGGATTCCCGCTCGACGTGCTGGCCCGGGACCTGGCCGACGAGCGCCGTCGGCTGAGCGCGCTGGACGCGGGCGATCCGAGCTCGGACGTGGCGGCGGTGTTCTCCTGGTCCTGTCGCGCGCTCAGCGACCCGGCCGCGCGCCTGTTCCGTCTGCTCGGTCTGCACCCCGGCCCGGACATCGACGCGGACGCCGCGGCCTGCCTCGCGGGGACCGCAGCGTCGCGGGCGACCATCCTGCTGTCCGAGCTGACCGCGGCGAACCTGCTCACCGAACGTTCGCCGGGACGCTTCGCGAGCCACGACCTGCTCCGGGCGTACGCGACGGATCTGTGCCGGGAGACCGACCCGGCGGCCGAACGCGACGCGGCGACCCGGCGGCTGCTCGACCACTACCTGCACACCTGCCTCGCGGCAGACCGGCTGTTGGACCCGGCCCGCGATGCGATTCCGCTGCCGCCCGGCGAGCCGTCGCCGGGCACGACGGTGCACCGGCACGGCGACGACGCCCAGGCGCGCGCCTGGCTGACCGCCGAACATCAGGTGCTGCTCGGGGTGGTGCAGCTCGCCGTGGACACCGGCCACGACCGGCGGGCCTGGCAACTCGTCTGGGCGCTGGACACGTTCCTGCACCGACGGGGATTCTGGCCCGATCGCTCACGCATGTGGCAGGTGGCCGTGGACGCCGCGGGCCGGCTCGGTGATCCGGTCGCCGCCGCTCACGCGTACCGCGACCTGGGCCGGGCCGACAACCGCAGGGGACACTACACGCACAGCGACGAGCATCTGCACCGCGCGCTCGACCTGTTCGGCCGGGCCGGCGATCGCGCGGGGCAGGCGCACACCCACCGAGCCCTGGCCTCGCTGTGCGAGCGGCTGGGCCGCCCGCGGCAGGCGTTGCGCCACGACCGGGAGGCGCTGGCGCTGTTCGAAGCCGCCGGCAGCCTGCCGGGCCAGGCCGACGCGCTCAACTCGATCGGCTGGGATCATTGCCTGCTCGGCGACTACGCGCAGGCGCTGCGCTGCTGCCGGCGGGCGCTGGACCTGCACCGGCGCACCGGGGACGTCTGGGGAGAGGCGACGACCTGGGACAGCATCGGGTACGCGCATCATCACCTCGGCAACCATCCGGACGCGGTCGAGTGCTACGCGCGGGCCCTGGAACTGGTACGGGCGCTGGGCGACCGCTACTTCGAGGCGGACACAATGACCCGGCTGGCCGACACGCACGAGGCAGCCGGAGATTCCGGGGCGGCCCGCGACTCGCTGCGGACCGCCCTGGACATCCTCACCGACCTGGATCATGCCGACGCGGAGGAGATCCGCGCACGCCTGAAGGCCCTGATCTGAAGGCCCTGACCTGATGACCCCCGTTCCTGTCCGATCAGCCCGGGCTGGTGCCGGCCGCCAGGACGTACCCCAGGTCGCGGCGGGTGTCGTTCTCGCTCATCGTCTGCAGGTGCCCGTTCGCCCCGTGGAAGGCCATCCGGGCCCCGTCGGAGGAGACCGTCGGGCTGGTGCCGGCCATCATGTCGAAGCCCCAGTCCTTGTTGAGGCGGTTGACGCTGGCCGCCGTGGTGTGCAGTTGACCGTCGTCGCCCTGGAACGCGATCCGGGTCAGGTCCCAGTCCTTCGACATGGTGGACATGCCGGGGCTGGTGCCCGGCGCCATCCGGTAGCCGGTGTCCGTGGTCGCGCCACCCACCCGGATGATCCACAGTGTGCCGGTGGCCCCTTGGAAGGCGATCACACCATCCTGGGAGATGGCCGGGCTCGTGCCGGGCGCCATGGCGTAGCTGGTCCGGCCGCCCGACAGGGTCCAGAGGAATCCGTCCGCGCCCTGGAAGGCCATCCGGCTCGCGGTGCCGGCGCTCGGGCTGGTGCCCGGCGCCATGGCGCGGCCGGTGTCCACGGGCGACCTGCCGTCCGTCGTCCACAGATCGCCGTTGGCGTGCTGGAAGGCGACCCGGGCGCCGTCGGTGGTGATCGACGCGTTCGTTCCCGGCGCCATCGGCACACCGTGGTCCTTGCTCGCCGTGCTGCCGGCAGCCGCCGCCCAGAGGTCCCCGTTGCTGCCCTGGAACACCACGGTGCCGGTCAGGACGGTGGTCTGGCCGGTGCCGGGCGAGATCGCCGGGCTGGTTCCCGGCATCATGTCAAGGTTCAAGGACTTGCCGTTCGCGGTGATGCCGGTGACCCAGAGCCGGTTGTCGGCCGCTTGGAAGGCCACGGTGCCCTTCGCCGAGATCAGCGGATCCACCGTCGCGGCTCGGGCCGGCGTCGTCATCCCGGCGGCCAGCAGCAGGCCGAGTGCGACGGTCAGCGACTTTCTCATCGTCGTCCCCTCTGCGGAAGCGTTCGCTCCCGCGACGCTGCCAGCCTTCCGCGGGTGCTTGGCCGCAACCTTGACGCTTCCTTGACGTCCCGCGCCTGACGGGACGGAGGGTCCCGCCGGGATGCGGCGCGGGTCATCCGCCGGTGCGGCCGGGGGCGTCCTTGTCCATCCACATGTTCATGTAGTCGCGGGAGCCGTAGTCGGGCTGCGGATGGATGTCGTGCATGTACCCGCCGTACAGGACGATGCTTTCGTAGATGTACAGCGGCAGCGGGTTGGAGACCTTGTCGATGATGTAGCGCTGGATGTCCTTCAGCGCCTCCAGCCGCCGCGCCGGGTCCTGCACCGCGCGCTGCGCGAGGATCATCTGATCAAGGTGCGGGTCGTCGATGTTGAACCAGTTCCGGGTGCCCCGGGAATACCACTGGCTGATGAGCATGTCGTCGGCGGTCAACCACGGGGTCTGCAGCCCGGCGCCGATCGCGTAGTCCTTGCCCGCCCAGCTCTTGGTGAAATAGGTGGCGTAGTCCTGCATGTCGATCTCGACCTTGATACCCACCTTGCCGAGGTCCTCCTGGACCCACTGCGCCTCCCGGACGACGGTGTCGCTGTAGCCGTTGGTGACGATCATCTTGGTGGTGAATCCGTTGGCGAGGCCCGCCTCGGCGAGCAGCTTCCTGGCCCGCTCCGGATCATAGGGTTGCAGTTCGCGCACCTCCGCCGGGGACAGCGCGCCGGCCACCTTAGGGGTCACCGGGCCCGAGATCAGGCCACCCGGCCGGATCGAGGTGAGCATGTCGGCCCGGTCGATGGACATCGCCACCGCCTTGCGCACCCGCAGGTCGTCGAACGGTTTCACCGCCTGGTTCATATAGACGATCGTCGGCTGATAGGCCAGTTCCTTGGCGACGTAGATGTCCGGATCGCTCTTCACCAGCGCCCGCACGGAGGCCATGTCCGTGACCGTCGCCACCAAGTCGACCTTCTTGGTGCGCAGCGCCGCACTCGCCGCGGCGGTGTCCGGAATCACGATCACGTGCAGTCCGTCCAGGTACGGTTTGCCGGCGACGTAGTAGTCCGGGTTCTTCGCGTACGTGCGTTCCTTGTCCTTGTTCCACTTGGTCAGCATGAACGGACCGGTGCCGATCGCCCGCGTCGCGAGATCGAACCGTCCCTCGGTGCCCTCGCACGGCAACATCCACAGGAAATGCCCGGCGAACTTGGCCGCCAGGTCCGGGTACGGCGAGGCGAGCGTGAACACGACGGTGTACGGATCCGGTGTGTCCCACGACTGAATCATGCCGATGTCGCCACGCTGCTGTCCGCGCTCGCGGACGGCGTCCAGCGTGCAGGCCACATCGGCCGAGGTGAACTCCCGCCCGTTGACCGGCGCGACGTTCTGGAATCGCACGCCGTGCCGGAGATGGAAGGTCCAACTCAGCCCGTCCGGAGAGGTCTCCCATGCCTCGGCCAGGTCGCCCTCGAGCTGGTGGGTGCCGAACGGCGTGTCCTTGCCGACCTTGTAGTCGACCAGCTTGCTGTAGACGTAACCGACCGCGATGTGAGTCGAGTTGGCCGATTCCTTGAGCGGATCCAGCGACGGGGCGTCGGCGCGGGCCGCGATCCGGAAGACGCCGCCCGGCACCGCGGGCAGCGAGTCGTCGGGGTGCACTCCCGGCAGCGCGCCCTGCCGGGTCTCGTCGTCCTGGGCCGCGCCGCCGAAGCAGCCGGCAAGCACCAGCAGGCAGGCGATGAGGGCGGCGACCGGGCCGTTGCGCGCCGGGTGAGCGCGCGTGCCGTCTCTGCTGACACCCTCGCTGCGCTCGACCATGTCGATCCCTTCTTTCCTTGTCCGATAAGCGCGTCTAACGGCGGTGCTTGGGGTCGAGGAAGTCGCGCAGGCCGTCACCGAGCAGGTTGAAGGCAAGCACCGCGAGGGTGAGAGCGCCGCCGGGAAAGACGACCATCCACGGCGCGATCTCCAAGAACTTGGTCCCCTCGCTGAGCATCCGGCCCCAGGAGGCGGTGGGTGGCGGGGTTCCGACACCGAGGTAGCTCAGCGCCGACTCGGCGATGAGCACGCCCGCGAACAGCAGGCTGGCGATGACCATGAGCGGCGCGAAAAGGTTCGGTAGTCCGTGCCGGATGAGGATTCTGGGCAGCCCGCAGCCGTTGGCACGCGCGGCGTCCACATAGGGTTCCTCGCGGATCCGCAGCATCTCCGCGCGCGCGACGCGGTTGACGGCCGGAATCACCAGAAGGCTGAGCGCGATGATGCTGTTGCGGATGCTCGGCCCGAGGAGCGCGGCGATGAACAGCAGCAGGACCAGTCCCGGAATGGCCATCAGCGTGTCCATGATGCGCTGGAACAGCGAATCCGCCCACCGCCCGCCGAAATAGCCCGACACGATGCCGATCGCCACCCCGACGGCGCCGCCGGCCACGACCGTGACCACCGATACCAGCATGGAAGTACGAGCGCCGTAGAGCACCCTGGTGAACACGTCCCGGCCGAGGTCGTCGGTGCCCATCAGAAACCGCCCGCCCGGAGGCTGCTGGATGGCACTTCGGTTCTGCTCGGTCGGGCCGAAGGGGGTGATCAACGGTGCCAGCACGGACAGCAGAACCAGCACCACGATGACGGCGAGCGCGGCGGCCGCGAACGGTTGCTCGCGGACAAACCGCCAGAGCGCGCGCCCCGCCGGCCGACGGACCGTCCCCGGCACGGTTGTCTGCGCCGCGAGGGACGCGGCCGAGGACGGTACGCTTCGATCGGTCACCGTGGGCTCCTAGCGGTACCGGACGCGCGGGTCGATGACCCCGTACATCAGATCGACGACGATGTTGACGACCACGAAGACCGCTCCGTAGACGATGACGCAGCCGAGGACCACCGGGTAGTCACGCATCTGCACCGCCTCGAAGGTGAGCGAACCCATTCCGGGGATCCCGAAGATCGACTCCAGAATGACCGTGCCGCCGAGGATGCCGCCCGCCTGAAGGCCGAGCACGGTGAAGACGGGCAGCAACGAGTTGCGGGTGGCGTGCTTGAACAGCGTGGTTCCGCGGCCGGCGCCGCGGGCACGGACGGTGCGGAGGTGGTCGGACTGCAGGACCTCCAGCAGCGACGAGCGCAGCATCCGCGCGATGCTCGCCATGGCCGCCGCGCCCAGTGCCAGCGCCGGCAGAGTCATCTGGGCGAGGTTGCCGCCCAGGTTCTCGGCCGGTCCCTGATAGATCAGCGGGGGCGACCACCCGGCGTAGACGGCGAGGTAGGTGACCAGCAGCAGGCCGAGCCAGAAGCTCGGCACCGACAGACCGCTCACGCTCACCAGTCGCAGCGATTGGTCCAGCAGACCGTTGGGTCGCACCGCCGAGGCCATGCCGATCACGACGCCGAGCACCACGCCGATGGCCAGCGCCATCAGCCCGAGCTGGCCGGTCACCGGAAGCCTGTCGGCGATCAGGCCGCCAACGCTGCTGCCGTCGGAGAACGAGGCTCCGAAGTCGCCGGTGATCGCCCCGCCCAGGAAGTGGAACAGTTGGGTGAGCACCGGCTGGTCGAGCCCGAGCGCGGCGGTGCGCTCGGCGATCTGTTCCTCGGTGACGCCGGGCGCGTCGGCCAGTTGGATCCGCACCGCGTCGCCGGGAACGGCGCGCAGCGCGAGGAAGACGAACACCGTGACCATAAAGATGACCAGGACTCCGTACAGCGCCCGGCGCAGGGCGTACTCAACCATCGCGGACGCCCTCCGCCTCGCCGGCGCGCAGATGGCATGCCGACAGCCGGTCGCCCGTCAGGCGGTATGCCGGCGGCTGCTGAACGCGACACAGGTCGAACGCCTCCGGACAGCGAGGGTGGAAGCGGCATCCCGGGGGTGGCCGGCTCGGGCTCGGCACCTCGCCGCGCGCGACGACCCGGGACCGCCGGAACCCGCCCGAGCTGGTGGGTGTCGCCACCGATCCGATGAGCGCGTCGGTGTACGGGTGCGCCGGCCGCTGCATGATGCCGGCGGCCGGACCCACCTCCACGATGCGGCCGAGATACATCACGAACACCCGATCGGAGAGGTAGCGCACCACGTTGAGGTCGTGGGCGATGAACAGATAGGACAAACCCAGTTCGCGTTGCAGCTTCTTGAGCAGGTTGAGCACCTGCGCCTGGATGGAGACGTCCAGCGAGCTGACCGCCTCGTCACACACCACCAGATCCGGGCCGGTCGCCAGCGCCCGCGCGATGCCGATGCGCTGCGCCTGACCGCCGGAGAACTGGTGCGGGTACCGGTCGATGTGCGCCGGCGACAGACCCACCAGCTCCATCAGCTCGCAGACTCGCCGACGTTTGGCCGCGCCGGTGGCGATGCGGTGCGCGACCAGCGGCTCGCCGACCGACTCGACGATCCGCAGGCGCGGATCCAACGAGCTGTAGGGGTCTTGGAAGACGATGTGGAAACGGCGCCGGAACTCCCGCAGTTCCCGCGCACGCAGCCCGGTCAGCTCGGTGCCGGCGAAGCGCACCGACCCGGAGGTGGGCTGCACGAGCCGGGTGACCATCTTGGCGACGGTGGACTTGCCACATCCGGATTCGCCGACCAACCCCACCGTCTCACCCCGCCCGACGGTGAACGACACGCCGTCGACGGCCCGCACCGAAGCGACCGTGCGCCGCAGCAGCCCCTTGGTGATCGGATAGTGCTTGACGAGGTCGGTGACGGCCAGCAGCGGTTCGCGCCCGCCCGGCACCGGGACGCGTGGCTGCGTCGTGGTCGCCGGCGTGTTCATCGGCGTCGCCTCGCCGGGCCCGGCACCGACGCGGAGGTGACCACGGTCCGGTCGGCGCGCCCACTGGCGGCGTCGCCGGACAGCCAGCAACGGCTGTGCCGGGCGCCGCCGTCGAGCGGGAACAGCGGCACCTGGCCGGTCACGCACCTGTCGAAGGCGACCGCACAGCGGGGATGGAACCGGCAGCCCGGCGGGAGTTCGTGCGGGCTCGGCACCGCGCCGGGTATCGCGGTCAACGCGGCCGACCGGTCCGTCACCGGGGTGGGGATGCATTGGAACAGCGCGGTGGTGTAGGGGTGCTGCGGCTGCCGCAGGATCTGCTCGGCCGCGCCCGATTCGACCACCTGCCCGGCGTACATCACCACGACCCGGTCGGCCATCTCCGCCACCACTGCCATGTCATGGGTGACCAGCAGCAGCGACATCCGGTACTCGCGCTGCAGACCCCGGATCAGTTCGAGGATCTGCGCCTCGATCGTGACGTCCAGCGCCGTGGTGGGCTCGTCGGCGATCAGCAGGCGCGGCGAACACGCCAGCGCCAGCGCGATCATGACCCGCTGCCGCTGGCCGCCGGACAGTTGATGCGGGTAGGCACGCAGCCGCCCGCGGGGGTCGGCGATGCCGACCTGGTCGAGCAGTTCGGTGGCCCGCTCGACCGCGCGGGCCCGGCTCATCCGGTTGTGCAGCCGGACGGTCTCGACCAACTGGTTGCCCACCGAATACAGCGGGTCCAGGCTGCTCATCGGATCCTGGAAGATCATCGTCATGGCACGGCCGCGGACGGAGCGCATCTGTTTCTCCGTCAGGCCGGTGATGTCCCGGCCGTCACAGGTGATCTGCCCGCGCAGGGTGGCCCCGCGGCCGAGCAGGCGCATCATCGCCAGCGCCGTCACCGACTTGCCCGAGCCGGACTCACCGACCAGCGCGACCGTCTCGTTCGGTTCGATCTCGAAGCTGACACCGCTGACCGCCGCGACCGGGCCCGCCGGAGTGTCGAAATCCACGTGCAGATCGTGCACGGCCAACAGTGGCGCGGCGTTCCTCACGGAGCCCTCCCTCCGGCACCGTGCACGCCGGCGGCAGGCCCCTCACGTCGCCCGAGGCGGACGGAGTCGGCCGCGCCGTCACCGGCGGGGTGGACCGCCGAGTGCCCGCTCGCGTCCTCTCCGGGTCGAGGGTGCTTCCGACGTCGATGCCCATCAGCAGCGCTGCGGCTGACCGATCCGAACAGTCAGGCGATCTAGAATCGCGTTCTAAAGTATCTGTCGATTCGGGAATGTGTCAACGGTCACATCGCTGACGGGTTCTCCAGGTACGCCAGGTACGCGCGGACCGTCGCCAGCGCCGCCCGGCGCAGCTTCGGGTCCAGACCGGCGTAGAGAAGCTCAGTGATGCATTCCGCCGTGTCGCAGCCCTCGTCGACGGCCGCGGCGATCTGCGCCAGCCGTCGGCGGCGGGCGGCCAGCGCCCCGTCCAGCATCGCGAGCGGATGACGAATCGGCGGACCGTGTCCGGGAAGGAGCACCGAGCCCGTGCGGTCGCAGACCCCGGACCGCAGCGCCGAGAGCGAGGAGATCATGTCGGACAGCCGACCGTCCGGGTGCAGGATCGCCGGGGCTCCCCGGCCGAGCACGGCGTCACCGGTGAGGACCGCGCGGTCGGCGGGCAACCGGAACGACAACGAGTCGCTGCTGTGGCCGGGCGTGGCCAGCACCTCGATCCGCAGCCCACCGGCCACGAGCACCTCGCCGCCGGCGAGAACGACGTCGGCCAGCGCCGGGTCGTATCCGGCAACCGGCGCGTCGACGGTCGACGCGAACGCGCGAACCCCCGCCGCGTGATCGGGATGCCGGTGGCTGAGCAGCACGGTGGTGATCCGCGCACCGCGCACCGCCGCGGCGGCCGACAGGGCGTCGAAATGCGGCCCGTCCTCCGGACCGGGATCCACCGCGACCGCCTGCGCGGAGCCGGGCTCGTGCAACAGCCACGAGTTGGTGCCCTCGAACGTCATCGGGCCCGGATTGCGGGCGAGGACAAGGGTCGCACGGGTGGTCACCGGTCCGGAGGGCACCTCAGCCCGCCGCCGGAAGGGGGACACCGAGTTCGGCGAGCAGGTCCTGGGAATAGGCCACACGTCCGGTGAGTCCGCAGCCGCCGTCGGCCGCAACGACCGGTCCGGTGCACAGCGCGAGCGCCGCCTCGGCCATCACGTCCGGTTGCTCGGCAGCCGGATCATCCATGGTGGTCAGGTGGTGGAACAGCGTTCCCGCGGTGGGCACCACCCGGTTCGGCGACAACGCGTTGACCGCGACCCCGTCGGCGAACACCTCGGCCGCGAGGCCCGTGGTGAACCGCTCCAGGGCAGCCTTGCACATGCCGTACACCGTGCCGCCCGGCCGCCGGGCCGGCGGAATCGCCGGATGGATCGCGGCTCGCGAGGAGATGTTGAGGATCCAGCCCCGTCGTCGCTCCCGCATCGACGGCAGCACCAGTCGCGCCAGGTGCAGCGGCGCGTACACCTGCACCTCGAACATCAGATGCAGGTGCCGGTCCGCGAAGTCCGCGACCGGGGCGAAATACGTCACCGCGGCGTTGTTCACCAGGATGTCCACCGGACCCAGCCGGGCCGTCGCGTCGGCCACCACGTGCGCGCGGTCCGCCGGCCGGCTCAGGTCCGCCCGGATCGCGACCGCCCTGCCACCCGCGGCGGCGATGGCCGAGACGGTCTCCGCCAGGCTGCCGGCGAAGCGGGACGAGCCAGGATCGGTCGTCCGCGCGGCCACCGCAACCGCCGCTCCCTCGGCCGCGAAGCGCCGCGCGATCTGCGCACCGATTCCGCGGCTCGCTCCGGTCACGACGGCCACTTTCCCGTCCAGCCGACCCATGGTCACTCCTCCACTGCCGAATCCACCGTTGACGCCGGCAGCAGCCGCGCACGCGGATCCGCCGGGCCGTTCACCCTCCGGCCGACGAGCGAGGTGGCCAACGCCAGCAACGACAACACGACCATCAGCCCGAGCGCCCACCGGTAGCCGGTCACCAGCTCGGGCACCGCGTCGCGGGACACCCGCGACAATGTGCCGTGGAAAATCTCCTCCTGGTACTCCACGGGAAGCGGGGCGCTGATGATGGTCAACGCGACCGCGGTGCTCATCACCCCTCCGGCACTCTGCGCCATCGTCCGCACCGCATTGGTGATGCCCAGTCGCTCCGAGGGCACTCCGGTGAGCATCGCGGTGCTGTTGGCCGGGATGAAGCTGCCCGACCCCAGACCCATCACCACGCAGGCGACGACGATGAGCCAGTACGGCGTCGTCGCGGACAGGCTCGCCGTCAGGACCAGCAGCCCCAGCGCGGAAACGGCGTTGGACGCCACAGCGACCGTACGGGCCGCGGTGTACCGCAGCATGAGCCCCACGCTGGGCGAGGTGACGATGGAGGCCACCGCGAGCGGCAGAATCTTCACGCCCGCCTCCGCGGGAGTGTCGCCACGCACGGCCTGGAAGTAGAGGCCCATCAGCAGGACCACGGCGAAGCGGGACATCATGGCCAGGAACCCGGCGAGCACGCCGAGGCCCACGACCGGATCCGCGAACGTCGCCAGGTCGACCACCGGGTGTGCCGTTCGGCTCTCCACCAGCAGGAAGGCGGGCACTGCCAAGGCGAACACGCAAAGACCGCCGAGGACCAGCGGACTGGTCCACCCGAGCGCGGTGACCTCGGACAGGGCCAGCAACAGCGAACCCAGGCCCACCAGCACCAGCAGATTGCCCACCGGGTCCAGCCGTGCCGCGCCGCCACGCCGCGGCACGCGTTCCAGCACCCGCATCCCCCACAGCAGGCAGGCCACGCCGAGCGGGGCGTTCAGCCAGAAATTCCACCGCCAGCCGACGCCGGTCGCGATCACCCCGCCGAGCGTGGGGCCCACGAGCTGGGCCAGCCCGAATGAGGACAGATAGATGCCCAGCCCTTGCCCCAGCATCCGGCGCGGGAACGCGCCGGACACCAGAGCCGCGCTGTTCGTGACGAGCATCGCGCCGGCGGTTGCCTGCAGCACCCGGCAACCGATCAGGAACCAGACCGTCGGCGCGAAGCCCGCCGCGACGCTTGTCACCGTGAACAGCACCATGCCCGCGAGGTACATCTCGCGCCGGCCCAGCAGATCGGCCAACCGCCCGAAGAAGATCATCAGGACGGTGCTGGTGAGCATGAACGACAGCAGCACCCAGTTGGCTTCGAACGCGGACGCGGCGAAGTGGCGCACGATCGTGGGCAGCGCGATGGTGATCGAGCTGTTGTTCACCCCGGTCATGAACGCGGCGAGGCAGACCAGAGACAGCACTCGCCAGGCGTAGCGCTGCTCCGCCACCCGGCGTGCCGTCCCCGGATCCGCCTCGGCGCCTGACACCCGCCGTCATACGCCGATCCGTTGAAGCAACCGCTCCCGGTGGAAGGTCCCGTCGCCGAGGAACATCTGCGACGACTTCGCCCGCTTGAAATACAGGTGGGCGTCATGCTCCCAGGTGAATCCGACCCCACCGTGGATCTGGATGTTCTCGGCCGCCGCGAAGAAGTAGGCCTCCGAGCAGTACGCCTTTGCGAGGCTCGCCATCGCCGGCACCTCCTCCGAGTCGTCGGCCACCGCCCAGGCGCCGTAATACGCCGCCGCCTTGGCCGACTCCACCCGCAGCAGCATCTCCGCGGCCTTGTGCTTGATCGCCTGGAAGCTGCCGATCGGCCGGCCGAACTGGTGGCGGACCTTCGCGTAGTCGACGGCCATCTCCAGCACCCGCTGGGCCCCTCCGACCTGTTCGGCGGCCAGCGCCAGGACCGCCTTGTCCAGGGTGCGCGTCAGCGCCGCCGCCGCGCCCCCGTCGGCACCGACGAGCCGGGCCGGCACGTCGTCGAAGACGATCCGGGCGAGCTTGCGGGTCTGGTCCAGGGTGGGCAGCGCGGTCCGGCCGAGACCGGGCGCGGACCCGTCGACGGCGAACAGGCTCAACCCGTTGGGCGTACGAGCGGCCACCACCAGCAGATCGGCGGCGTGCCCGTCGACGACGAAGGACTTCACACCCGACAGGCGCCAGCCCGCACCGTCCGCGGTGGCCGGCAGGGTCAGCGCGCCGAGGTCCCACTGGCCGCTGTCCTCGGTGCAGGCGAGCGTGCCGATTCTTGTTCCGTCGGCGATGCCGGGCAGCAGTTCCCCGGCGGCGGCCTCGTCGCCGGAGTCCAGAATCGCGTACGCGGCGAGCACCGCGCTGCTGAACAACGGCGCGGCGAGCAGTGCCCGGCCGGCCTCCTCCAGGACGACGGCGAGCTCGACGAACGAGAAGCCGCTGCCGCCGAACCGTTCCGGGATGGCGATGCCCTGGACGCCGAGCTGGGTGGCCATCTGCTTCCAGACGGCGGCGTCGTAGCCGGTCGCATCCTCCATCAACGCCCGAACGGCCGCGCTGGAGGACTTCGCGGCGAAGAACCGGCGCACCGCCTCGCGCAGCTCCTCCTGCTCAGGGGTGAACACGAGTTGCATGACCATCCTCCTCGACTACCGTGCCGGCCTCGTGACAACGGGCTTGAAGACGCGCTCCACCTGTGCGGCCAACGCGTCCACGCTCCACCGCTGCGCCGCGGACAACACCCGCATCGGTTCCGGGTTCTGGTACAGCGTCACGTCGTATCCGCTCGCGCCGATGACGCGCCCGGTCAACCAGTCCGACTGCTCGCCGGCCAGGTAGGCCACGATCGGCGCCACGTTGTCGGGCGAACGTTCCAGGTCGGTGCGCACCCCGGCCCGGCGCCGGTCGTCCGGCACCGATGCCGTCATGCGGGTGGCCGCCCCCGGCGAGATCGCGTTCGCCGTGACCCCGTATCTGGCCAGACCGTTCGCGCAGGAATAGGTGAGCCCGACGATGCCCATCTTCGCGGCTGCGTAGTTCGGCTGGCCGGGCGCGCCGAACAGGCCGGAGCTGGACGTAAAGTTGATCAGCCGGTAGTGACCGTTCTCGTTGCGCTGCTCGTGCCAGAAGGCGGCGGCCGGCTTGATGGTGTTGAAGTGGCCCTTCAGGTGGACTCGGATCACGTCGTCCCATTCCTGCTCGGACATGTTGAAGATCATCCGGTCGCGCAGGATTCCGGCGGCGTTGACGAGCACGTCGAGCGTGCCGAACGTGTCGATCGCGGTCCGGATCAGCCCTTCCCCCGCTTCCGCGTCGCCCACGTCCGCGCCGTTGGCGACCGCTTCCCCGCCGGTCGCCACGATGTCCTTGACGACCTGAGCCGCGGGCGTCTCGTCCGAGCCGCTGCCGTCCAGGGCACCGCCCAGGTCGTTGACGACCACGCGCGCCCCCTGCGCCGCCAGCAGGCGCGCGACGGAGGCGCCGATCCCGCGGCCGGCGCCGGTGACGACGGCGACCCTGCCACTCAACGGGGTCATGACGGCGCTCCCTTGGCGGGAGCCGGTTCCTTGGGCAGGCCCAGCGCCCGTTCGGCGATGATGTTGCGCTGGACCTCGCTGGTGCCGGAATAGATGGTGCCGGCCCGCGCCGCCAGGAACACCTCCTGCCAGTGGCTCAACGGGTAGCCCTCGCCCGCCGGGCGCACCATCCCCTCGGCGCCGAGCAGGTCGGCGGCGATCTCACCGAGACGCTTCTCGTATTCGCTCCAGAACAGCTTGGACGTCGACGCCTCCGGCCCGGGTTCGCGGCCCTCGGCGAGCTGCGCCATCGTCCGCATCCCGGAGATCCGCATGATCTGCACGTGGGTGTACGCCCAGGCGAGCTGCTGCCGCACCACCGGTTCCCGCTCGCGACCCACCTCGCGGGCGAGGTCCACGAGGTTCCAGAGCTGCCGCTCGAAGCGCAGATGCGCGGTGGAAGCCCCGCCGCCGCGCTCGAACCCGAGCGTGGTCATGGCGACCCGCCAGCCGTTGTCCAGCCCGCCGATGACGTTGAACAGCGGCGCCCGCGCGCCGTCGAAGAACTCCTCGCCGAACTGCTCCGCACCGGTCATCTGCCGGACCGGGCGCGCCTCGATGTGGTTGTCCAGGAAGGGCACCAGGATGTAGGACAGGCCGCGATGCTTGGGCACATCCGGGTTGGTGCGGCACAAGATGAAGATCATGTTTGCCCGGTAGAAGCCGGAGGTCCAGAGCTTCTGCCCGGTGATCACCACCTCGTCACCGTCCACCACCGCGCGGGTCTCCACCCCGGCGAGGTCGGAGCCGTGGTCGGGCTCGGAGAACCCCTGGCAGTACACGTCCTCACCGGACCGGATCCGAGGCAGGAAGTATTCCTGCTGCTCGGGTGTCCCGTGCGCGATCACCGACGGTCCGACCATCCCCTCACCGAACCCGCGGTAGACCAGCGGAAGCCCCGCCCGGCGCAGCTCCTCGGCGTAGATGGCGCTGTGCAACGCGGTGAAGCCCCGGCCGCCGAAGCGCTGCGGCCACCGTGGGCAGATGAGGTTCGCGTCGAGCAGGCGTCGGTCCCACTCCGCGTACAGCTCGCTCTTCATCGCGTCGGCGTTGACGCTGTAGCCACCGGTCATCCCGGTGGCGGTCCAGTCCGTGAGGGCGGCCAGGCCGTCCGGTGCGTTGGCGTCGATCCAATCTCGGATCGACCTGCGGAACCGGGCCGCTTCCGGCCCGAGATCGATGTCCATCGGCTCTCCTCTGCTACTGGTTCGGTGCCGCGTCGTCGTCGCCCCGGGTGCCGTCGGGCACAGGCGTGGCGGCCACGGCACGTACGGCAGGTATCGATCGTCAGCCGCCGCGCGTGACCACCAGGACGTCCAGCGCCTCGACCTCGGATCCGTTCACCCACAAGGGATTGACTTCAATCGTCTGCAGTCTCGGCCCGAGGGCGAGTGCCGCCTCGCCGAGGGCGCCCACCGCCTGGGCGACCGCCGCGAGGTCGACCGGCGGGGTGCCGCGGGCGCCGCGCAACACGGCCGCGCCGCGCAGCTCGCCGAGCATGCGTTCCACCTCGTCGGGCGGCACCGGCAAGGCCCGCAGGCTGACGTCGTGCAACACCTCGACGAGAACTCCGCCCAACCCGACCGCCACGACCGGCCCGAACGACGGATCGACGGTGACGCCGGCGAACAACTCGACCCCTCGGCCACGCATGGCGGTCACCAGCACGCCGTCGACGGCGGCGGCATGGGCGCGTCCCGCGGCCTCGACACGATCGAACGCGGCGGCGACCGCGGCCGCATCGGGCAGATCGAGGGCGACCCCGCCGTGGTCGGACTTGTGGGTCAGCGCCGCCGCGCAGATCTTGAGGGCGACCGGATATCCCAGCCGGTCGGCCGCCGCGACCGCACCGGCGGCCGTGGTGGCCAGTTCGCCCGGCACCACACGCACGCCGTGCGCCGCGACCAGGTCTCGCGACGCGGCCTCCGACATCGGGCCGGACGGCAGGCCGGCATGGGCGGCCGGGACCGCGTGCCGCTCCGGTGCGGGCCTGAGCGCGGCACGGGACCGGGCCGACGTCCAGCGCAGCGCGTGCCCGAGCGCCCGGATCCCGAACTCGATGCCGCCCAGGGCGTGCAACCCGTACCCGGCCAGCAGGTCGCGGCCGTAGGGCGAGATGTCCGTGCAGGTGGTGGTGAAGTGCACGATCGCCTTGCCGGTCCGGTTCTGCGTCGCCACGATGCCGGCGTACCGGCGGTGCCAGGGAGCCGGGTCGGGCGGCGGATCGACGGGCACGGCCACCGCGTTGAAGACGAAGTCGACGCCCGGGTCGTCGACGACCGCGTTGAGGGCGACATCGCCGACGCCGCTGGCCGCCGCCTTCGCATCGGCAAGCGTGAAACCGGTGATGTCCAAGGGATTGCGCACCGCCGCGAACGCGGGCAGCGCCTCGCTCAGCCGGGACACGGTGGACGGCGCGAAATCCGGGATCTCGATGCCCTCGTCGGCGCACCGGTCGGCGATGATGTCGCAGGCCCCGCCGGATGCCGTCACCACACCCATGCGGGAACCGGACGGCGGCCGGCCGTACCCGAACAGCCCCGCGGTGATCAGCAACTCCTCCAGGCTGTCGACCCGGATGACGCCGTGCTGGCGCAGCACCGCGGCGACCACCGCGTCGTCTCCGGCGATCGCTCCGGTGTGTGCGAGCGCGGTGGCCCGCCCGGCTGCCGTGCGGCCGACCTTCAACACCACGAGCGGCTTGCCCACCGTGAGCGCCTTGTCGGCCAGCGCCAGGAACCGGTGCGGATCGCGGATCGACTCCAGGAACAGGGCGATCACCTTGGTGGCGTCGTCGTCGAGCAGGTAGTCGACGACGTCGGCGGCCGTGATGATCACCTCGTTGCCCATCGAGGACAACAGGCTGGTCCCGATCGCGCGAGCGCGGGTGAATCCCATGACGTTGCTGGCCAGCGCGCCGCTCTGCAGCACGATGCCGACCGGGCCGGGCAGCACCGGCGGGACGATGTGCAGGCCGAACGGGGCGGCGTGCGCGTGCGCGTTGACGAAGCCGAGACAGTTCGGGCCGAGCACGGTCAGGTCGTGGTCGATCGCGATGTCCGCCAGCCGGCGTTCGCGGCGGCGGCCCGCCTCGCCTCCCTCACCGAAACCGGCCGCGAGCACGATGACATTGCGGATGCCGACGGTGGCGGCGTCGTCCAGGACGGATTCCACCGCGTCGGTCGGCACCAGCGCGAACGCGAGATCGACCGGCCGATCCAGGTCCGTCAGGCGACGGATCGTCGGTGTGCCGAACGCGGACCGATGGCGGCGGTGCACCGGCACCATCGGTCCGGGAAGCCCGGCGGTGCGCAGACTCTCCACGATGAAGCCGGCCCAGCCCGAGGAGTCCGAGGCGCCGACCAGCGCGACCGACCGTGGCGCGAAGAAGGAACGCAGCCGCTGCGGCGTCACCAGGCGGAGCCGTGCTCGTTCCCGATCGGGGTCTCGGCCCGGCGTGAGGTCGGGGCGGATGAGCTCGTCGGTGGTCCCCATCCCGATTCTCCTCCCCGGTAGTGCCGGTTCGGTCCTAGAATTCGGTTCTGAAATGACATGACACCCGAGAGCCGTTCCCTCTGTCAATGGTTGACAGCGTGACATCGGCGCGAAACGATACTAGAACTTCGTTCTAAATCCTGACCGGATCATCGATCTTCCACGGAAGGGCTGCGATGACCCTCGACCACAGCCTGGTCGGCGTCGCCGGGGAGCCGGTGGCACGCTCATGGACGTCCACCGACACCATCCTCTACGCGCTCGGCGTGGGCGCCGGAGCCGCGGACCCGCTCGCCGAGCTCGAGTTCACCACCGAGAACACCGAGGGCGTCGCACAGCGCGTGCTGCCCACCTTCGCCGTGCTCGCCGCCCAGGCACGAGGTGGCCGCCGACGCAAACTCGGTGACTTCGACCCGGCTCGCCTGCTGCACGCCGAGCAGGCGTTCGAGCTGCACCGGCCGCTGCCACCGGCCGGGGAGGTGACCGTGACCTCGACGATCACCGGCATGTACGACAAGGGAAAGGGCGCGCTGGTGACGACCTCCAGCGTGGCCACCACGGCCGACGGTGAGCCGCTGGTCACCGCGCACGGCGGCATCTTCGTCCTGGGCGAGGGCGGATTCGGCGGCGATCCGGGTGTGAAGGACGCCTGGAAGCTGCCCGACCGGGAGCCGGACCACCGGGTCAGCTATCCGACGAGACCCGATCAGGCCCTGCTCTATCGGCTGTCCGGCGACCGCAATCCGTTGCACGCCGATCCGGCGTTCGCGGCTCGCGGCGGCTACGACCGGCCGATCCTGCACGGGCTGTGCACCTATGGATTCACCGGGCGGGCGCTGCTGCACACCTTGTGCGGCTCCGACCCGGCCCGCTTCCACACCATGTCCGGGCGGTTCAGCCGGCCCGTGCTGCCGGGACAGTCCTTGACCGTGTCCATCTGGGTGGACGGTGACGGGCAGGTCTTGTTCCGGACCACCACCGACGACGGCACCGTGGTGATCGACCGGGGCGTCGCCACCTTCTCCTGAATTCGGACGGGAGTCCGCTCATGTCCGACCAACGCGCCGCCATCGCCGGAATCCACGAGTTCCCCGACCGCCGGGTCGACGGGATGAGCAAGCTGCAGATCAAGGCCGAGTCCGCGGCGCGGGCGCTGGCCGACGCCGGGCTGTCATGGCGCGACGTCGACGCCCTGTACGACGCCGGCGAGACCGGGCCGATGTCCGGCCTGACCATCGCGGAGTATTTCGGCATCGATCCGCGGGTCGTCGACACCACCGCGGTGGGAGGCAGTTCGTTCGAGTTCCATGCCGCGCACGCGGCCCGCGACATCGCCGCGGGCCGGGCCCGGGTGGCCCTGCTGACCTACGGATCCACCGCCAAGAGCGACGCCCGCGCCATCGGCACCGGCGCGCGCCGCCCACCGGCCGAGCCGATGCCGGCGGCGAACATGGAGACGCCGTACGGGCTGACGCTCATCGGAAACTACGCGCTCGTCGCTCGGCGGCACATGCACCAGTACGGCACGACCCCGGAACAGCTCGCCGAGATCGCCGTGACCACCCGCGCCCACGCCGCCCGCAACCCGGACGCGGTGCGCGGGCTTTCCGCCATCGGCATCAAGAACACCGGCGACATCACCATCGACGACGTGCTGACGTCGCGTCTGGTCGCCGATCCGTTGCACCTGTTGGAGTGCTGCATCGTGTCCGACGGCGGCGGCGCGGTCGTCATCGTGTCCGCCGAGGTGGCCCGCGACATCCGGACCCGCCCGGTCTGGATCCTGGGCAGCGGCGAGGCAATCGGCTACCCGGGAAACGGCCGGGACATCACGACCAGCGCGGCCGTACTCAGCGGACCGGCGGCGTTCGACCAGGCCGGGGTGACCCCGGACCGGATCGACGTCGCGATGATCTACGACTCGTTCACCATCACGGTGCTGACGATCCTGGAAGATCTGGGCTTCGCGAAGAAGGGCGACGGCGGGCCGTACGTCCAGGGCGGCCGGCTGCGCTGGGACACCCCCGGCGGCCCGGCCCTGAACACCGACGGCGGCGGCCTGTCGTCCAACCATCCGGGCATGCGGGGCATCTTTCTGTTGATCGAGGCGGTCCGGCAACTGCGCGGCGAGTCGACCGCACAGGTGGACGGTGCGCGCCTCGCGCTCGCGCACGGCAACGGCGGACAGCTCGGCACCCGCCACGCCGCCGCCACCGTCATCCTCGGAAGGGAGTGACGTCATGACTCAGCCGGCGCGACCGCTGCCCTCCCTCGACGAGCCGGACACCGCACACTTCTGGCGTGCGACGAGGGAGCATCGACTGCTGTATCAAGCCGATCCGGAAACCGGCGACACGGTCTACTTCCCCCGCCGCCACGGCGTCCACACTCTCGGCGCAGCACCGCGGTGGCGGGAGTCCGCCGGGCTCGGAACGGTCTACACGGTCACCGTCATCCGGCAGCACGGCCATCCGTACTTCAGATCCCGCACTCCGTACGCGGTCGGCTTCGTCGACCTGGACGAGGGGTTCCGGATGCTTGCCGAGATCGGCGGCGATCCGGACGCGGTTCGCGTCGGGCAACGGGTGCGTGTCGGCTGGGAGGACCACGAGGACCTCAGCGTGCCGATCTTCCAGGCCGTGGAAGACAGCCGACGATAGCCGAGGAATGTTCTAGAACGCCGCACCATGTTGTCGTAACACCACCGTCACGTCCCACGGATACACGGCCACGCATAATGAACACTGAGCCGTGTGGAAGGGGGACCCCATGCCGTCCAAGGCGACACCGCGGACGATCGATGTCAAGCAGCCGTCTGCTCGTCGCTGGAGCACCACCGACGGCGTGCGTGCCGACCTTCTCGACGCCGCCCGCGCGGTGTTCGCCAAGCGCGGGTTCACCGACGCCAGCGTGACCGAGGTGGTCGAGCGCGCCGGTTCCAGCGTCGGCAGCCTCTACCACCACTTCGGCGGCAAGACCGAGCTGTTCCTGGCCCTGTGGGAGCGGCACTACGAGGAACAGCGGCAGATCGCCCGGGCCGCCGTCCTGGCCGCCCGGGAAGGCGGGGTCACCGATCCGTACGACCTGTTCCTCGCCGGAGCCCGCGCGTACCTCGAAGCGACCTGGAGCCGGCGCGACCTGGTCCGGATCTTCCAGGTCGGTGACACCCCACCCGGCTTTCCGGAACTGCAGCGCCGGGGCAGCCGCGCCTGGCTCGGCGCCAATGTCAAGCTGCTGGCCGGCGAGAACGACGCGGTGCACCGGGTGCTCGCCGGGCTCGTCACCAGCTTCGTCGGCGACGCGCGGCGGGAGATCGCCAAGTCGCGGTCCGCGCGGGCGGCGACCGCGCACGTCGCCGCGATGATGGAGGTGCTGGAGCGGATGCGTCCCATCATCACCGGCGACTTCGGCATCGAGGTGAGCTACGACGAGGACGCCGTTCCGGCAGGCTGAGCGGGCTCGTCAGACCGGCCGCGAGATCGGTTCGAACCGCATGCGCAGATCCTGGGCCTGGCGGTCGCGCCGGAACCAGGTCAACGGGGCAAGGTGCTCGTCCGGGCCGGCCGGCGGCAGCAGCACCCGCTCACCGTCCGCTTCGGGCCATTCGACGTCGCCGTCGAGCGTACGGGCGGCGGCCGTCCAATACTCGCCGGTGCGGTACGTGCCCTCCGCACCGAACTTCACCTGCACGCCCTGCTCCAGCGCGATCCACTCGTCCTCCACGATCGGCACCGCGCCGCCGGACAGCTTCGGACCGCCCCGCCCGCCCGCGCGCTGGTCCCAGCGCCGCAGGTAGGGGTGCCGCGCCGGGTCCCGCCCGACCTCGTCGGCGGGCACTGCGGACAGCCGCACCCGGCGTCCGCCGAAGTCGACGTCGACCACCTGCAGCAGCGGCCCCGGCTCGCCGCCACGGACCGCCGTGTCGTCGACCACCTCCACCCAGTCCTCCACCTCGGGCAGCATCTTGTCGTCGGTCGACCCGGTGACGGTCACCCATTCGCTCTCGAACCCGCCGATCGCGTAGACCGCCGAGCCGTTGTCCCGCGACCACTTGAACGTGGCCGTGCCCGCCGCGCCGCCGCGATGCACCTCGATGCGGTAGAGCTGGTTCTCCGGCCCGCGATAGGCCGCGTCGGGGTTGGTGATGCAGGGGTCGTCGTTCGCGTTGCCGGGGCGCTCCACGCCGACCGAGGCCAGGCTGTGATGGGTGCGCTTGTCCTGCGCCCAGGCCTCGAATGCCTCCGGTATGGTCTCGAACCCGCCGGTGTCGAAGTCGGTGGCCACCAGCACCTGCCAGGCCACGCGTAGCCGCAGCGTGGTGCCGGGCAGCGCCGGGCCGAGCGCCTTCTCGTGCAGGTCGGGATCCTCGATGGCGTTCACCACGACCTCACGCGCCCGCAGATAGACCAGGAAGCCGTCGTCCGGCAACCCGTCGGTGTCCGGGTCGATGAACGCGTCCGGCTGTGTCAGGTAGGTCCAGGCGCTGCCGTCCGGCCGGGTCGCGTCGCACAGAATGCCGTCCACGTAGTAGCGGCCCGGCCCGATGGTCAGGTCGGGATGGTCGCCCTCGTCGGTGCGGACGAGGGCGAAGCCGAGGTCAGCCGCCGGGCCCGCGTGCGGTCCGAGCAGGTCGGCGGTCAACCGCCGGGTGCGGTACGCCTGGATCGCGGTGTGCTCGTTGTCCTCCGCGTCGAGGCGGAGCCGGCCCTGCTGGCTGAGGACCGCGGTGTGGTGCTTGCCGGGCCGGAAGGTGAGACGCGAGAAGTCGCCGTGCATGGTGGGTCCTCCGAAGTTCGGACGCGGTGGTCAGTCGACGAAGACGAGGCCGGCTGCGGCGCCGGCGGGAGTGAACTCATCGAGCCGGCGGCGTAGGTCGTCCTCGCGCTGCGGCTGGAACAGATGGTGGTAGACGCCCATTTCGGAGCGGTCCTCGGCGCCGCGCCGGATCTCGTCCGGGCAGGACTGCGCCAGTTGCAGGTAGCCGGCCATGCCGTACCCGCGGGCGGTGAATCGTGGGCGGACCCGGTTGAGGATCAGCCGGCGCTCGTCCGCGTCGCCGGCGCCGCGCAGCGCGGTGTCCGGCTCGCAGTGGAACCGCCGCGGCGTTCGCGAGCCGGCCGGCAGGTAGCAGAACCGGATGCAGCCGACCGCCCGGCGGGCCACCCGGACCTTGCCGTCCAGGATGCAGTTCTCGGCCAGCCGGATCGCGTGGGTGCAGATCCGGCCGATCACGGTGCAGCGTTCCACGTTCAGCACGGCGTGGGCCAGGCGCCCTTCGGGCCCGGTCAGCGCCTCACGGTCGGTCGCGGTGGCGTCCAGGATGCTGTCGGTGATCCGGATGTCGAGCGGGTCGGTGTGCACCTCGTCGGCGACGACCACGATGGTGCCGAGGATGCTGCGGGTGATGTTCAGACATGCGCGGGTCTCCTCCAGCACCAGGCTGGGTTCGGCCGGGTGGGTCGGCGCGCAGTGCGACTCCAGTGACCAGCCCGGCACCAGGGTGCAATGCCGGATGTCCACCTCGGCCAGCGGCCCGGCGACGCTCACCCCGCGGCCGGTGATCAGCAGTCCGTCCAGGACCATCCGGGCGCCCTTGCCGACGCCGCGCAACTGGAGCGCGTCCGGCCGGTTGGAATACCAGTTGAGCAGCCGCAACGTCGGACGTTTACCCTCGGCCGCCCGCAACGTCAGCCGCTGCCCCTCGCCGACCTCGAACTCGAGCTGCTCCTGGTAGGCGCCGTTGTCGGTGATCTCGATGATCGCCTCCGCGGGCTGGTCGGCCTTCCATCGCTCGTACGCCTGGTTGATCCGTTCGAAGTCCGCGCCGTCGCCGACGCGATAGGTCGGCACGGCCTGCGGCGTCACCGGCAGTCGCGGATACTCGCCTCCGCCCAGGTCGTCGGGGAAGGCGTGGTGGTAGGACACCCACACGCCACGGCGGGGCAGAGCGCGCCGGCCGAACGCGATCCGGCCGAGCACCGGATCGACCACCACCTGGTTGGGTCCGGGCCGGTAGCGCCAACCGGACAGGTCAGCGACCACGATGGCGGACAACGGAACCGGCGTGGGCGGGGCGTTGCGCGCGCCGGCCCAGATGGTGAAGCTCCTGCCCGGCCCGTAGAACTCGGGCAGCCGGTCCCGCGCCGCCCGGCGGGAGATCGCCACCGGCAGGTTCTCGGCTCCGGCCAGGTGTGTGCGCACCGGCTCGGGGACCGGATTGGTGATCAACCCGGTGTCGTTGCCGAGCACCGAGAACGTGTAGAGGTTGCGGGCGCTGTCGATGCAGTTGGCCGGGGCCCGGGTGACCGGCTGTGCGGTCCGCCGCCAGACGAACACGCCCACCGCCTGCGGGTTGTGCCGACCGGTACGGCGGCCGGGGGCGCTGATCCGCGGCGCCTCGGCCAGATGCGTGGACTCATCGAACGGCGTGCCGAGCAGGTCCAGTGCGGCACCGTCGCGCACGTCGATCAGCCGGCCAGGGGTGCGGCCGGCTCGACGGACGATGGCGGCGGCGTCGCCGTACAGGCGCACCGGCTGGGTGATGCCGAGGGTGCGACGGAACTCCACCGCCCGGGCCGGCCAGTCCGCCACCGAGCGGGCCAGATCCTCCAGCACCGAGAGGGTGCCCTTGCGCCGCCGGGCGGACACCGTGTCGGCGACGTCGCGGCGCGGCGCCAGCCGGGCGGCCAGCAGCCGGGCCGATTCGTCGCCCGCGGCCAGCGCCGCGGTGTAGCCGCCGGCGATCCGGTAACCGACCAGACCCCCGATGTAGTTCACCGCCCACGGGGCGCACGTCTCGATGAACCAGTCCTCGTACAACTGGGCGACCGCGTCCTCGGTGAGTCCTAGCTGCTCGCCGACCACGGCGAGCAGCGCGCTCAACGCGGCGCCGGTTTCCGCGTCGCGGCGCTGCACGTGCACCGGCAGCAGCGCGGCGAGGTTGGGCTGGCTGGTCACGACGTGGCCTCCCGCAGGATGAGGGTGTCGCTCAGATCGGCGGAGAACATCACGAGTTGCGCGGGACGGATGCCGCGGAACACCACCACCTCGGTGCCGGCCGGCACGTCGGCGTCGCCCGGCACCGCCGGATTGAGCGCGAGCAGCCGCGCGACGGTGATGCCGTTGGCGGCGGCGATCGCGGTGAGCGTCATCGCCCCGTCGTCCGGCACCGTGTAGGTCGCCTCGTGGAACTCGGCCAGCCGAGCCGGCACCACCGGCTGCGGGGTGGCCACCTGGGCCGGCAGGTTCTGCAGGTCCTCCGGGGTCAGCGAGCCGGGCACCCCGGTGAACACGTCGACGTCCACGTAGTCCACACCGGGCACGTTCTGGATCGCCGCCACCAGTTCGGAGCGGTACGCAGGCTGGCCCAGGTCGCGGGCCGCGAAGCCCAGCCGGTCCAGCACGGCCGCCCGGATCACCGGTTCGACCAGCTCGAACGAGTAGTCCGGCAGCACCCGCACGGTCGCCGCGGCCAGCAGCAGCACCGCCTCACGCACCGCAACCTCGGTGGCCAGGCGCGGGTCGCCGAAGGTCACCAGCGACGCGCGCAGCGCGGTGACGATGCCGGAGTCGTCGGCCAGCGGGATGTCTCCCGAGCCGGCCACCGTCACGTGCACCAGCTCGCGATTCCCGTCGCGGACCTGCCGGGCCGACGCCCGCCCGATGCCGGCCCGCTCACGCGCGAAGTCCGCGTAGTCGCTCACCCCGACCAGGCGGTCCAGCGCGGCCACCGCGACCGGGATGCCGCGGCGCAACTGATGCTGGTCGTCGGGGTCGGCGCCGCCGTCGGCGGCCACCGGGTTGGTCACCGCGGACACCCCCGCCGGGCGGGACACCAACTGGGTGATCTGCCGCTCCCGGACGTTGCCGGCGGCACCGACGCCGACCCGGTACTCGGCCCGCACATTCTCCACTCCGGTGGGCAGCCGGGCGCCGTTCACCCCGTCGCCGAACGTCACCCGGGTGCGCCCGTCGTCGCCGACGGAGGTGACATAGACGCGCTCCTGCGGCCCCCGGCCGGCGAAGTTGTCCACCTCGTGCCAGCGCGTGCCGTCGACCCGCACCACCAAGGTGTTCTCGGCACCCAGCGGGGTGTCCGCGGCCATCCAGGTGAGCGGGCCTAGGAACAGGGTGAAGGTCTGGCCCGGCCGGCTCGCGTCGCCGCTGCCGATGACCTCCGCCCGGCTGGCACCGTGGGTGGCCCGAGCCACGTTGCCGAGGCAGTGCACGGTCGGCCGCCGGTAGGTGAAGTTCAGCGGCACGGCGAGCGTCAGCACGGTGTGGATCAGCGCGGTCGGCCGGGTGGGGTCGACGAACTGCTCGACCGCCGCCACCATCACCACCTCGGTTCCGGTGACGCCCGGTGCGTCCACGTCGGTTCGCTCGCCGGTGACCACGATGAGCCGGCCGGGCCGGATGCCCTCGTACAGCGCGGCCAGCTCGATGCGGTCGCCGCCGACGTCGCTCGGATCCGGCTCGGTGGCCAGATCGAGCCGCTCACCGCGGGCATAGACGATGGTGTCGCGGATGTGGTTGAGCGACGTGTCGTCCGGCAGGAGCCAGTCGTCGTCCAGCTCGAGCTGGGTCACCTTGCCGGTGATGCCGAAGTCGGCCAGGGCGACCGTGCGCACCTCGTTGACCGTGGTGAACAACAGCATCGGCTTGCCGGGCCGCTCGACCACCACCCAGCTATCCCGGGCGATGCCCTCATAGACCGCGTCCAGCGCGATCACGTTGCGGGCGAACGGCGCCGACGTCGCGGAGGTGAGCGAGAACACCGGGTTCTGCAGGTCCCCCGCAGTCCGGCGGACGGACACCGTCCGATCGCCATGGACGCCACTCTGCGGCTGGGAGATCACTTCCAGCGACAGCGATGTTCCGTTGTGGACGGTGACCGAGACCGCGCCGGTGGCCGGCGACTGCGGCAGCGTCAGCCCGAACGCCGCGGCCTCGTTGACGGTGAAGGTGGCCTCCACACCCGGATCCGGGCCCTCTTCGCCCGCGGCGGCCACGTCGGGGCCGCCCCGCTCCGGTTGCGTGACGACCAGCGACACCTGCCACGGCCCGAGGTCGACACCGTCGTCTCCGTCGCCGATGTCGGCGTGCGCGGTCCAGCTCATGCCGTCCGGCGCGGTGTAGCGGAACTGGATCACCGACGGCATCCCGTCGGCGTAGGTGACTCCCAGGAACAACTGGTCGGCCCGGCCCAGCGGCCATTCGATGGTGCCGGTGACCGTGCCCTGGCTGTCGAACACGAGCCGGTCGGGCGCGGTGGCCCCGAACGGCGGCGCGGTCACCCGCATCGCCTGCAGGCCCTTGAGCGCCTGATCCTGGGCGACGTTGATCTGCCGCCAGGCGGTGTAGAGGTCACGCAGCCGCGGGTCGACCGCGGTGAGGAGCTGGGCGCCGAAGTCGGAGCCCGGCGCGAAGATGTCGGCCGGCTTGCGGTCCAGGTCACGGGCGCTCGCCGGGGGTCGCGACGGCGGGCGGCGCAGCGGGCCGAGCAGCGCGGCGAGACCGGCCAGGGCGGGGTTGGGCGAGGCGGTGGCGGCCAGCGCGAGCTCGGTGAACAGTGAGGGCGCGGGCGGCGGCGCCGGGGGCGTGGCCGCATCACGCAGGTCGACGAGGCGGTCGCGATGTGCCGCGAACCAGCCACGGACGCTGTCGTACGCCTCACCCGCGGTCGCGGCGGTGTCCGCCCGCGCGATGGCCTCGGCCAGCGCGGCCCGCGGATCGGTCGCGGCGGCGAAACCCTCCGGCAGCCGGGTCAGGTCGGTGTCGACGTAGCGGCGGACGATGCGGCTGCGCTCGTACATCGGATCGGTCTTGGCCTGCTCGACGGTGGCGCGGATCCGGGCCGGCAGCGGGTCCGGCGCGGCTTGGGCGGTGAAGCCGACGACCGTGCGGCCGGCCGCGGCGTCCTCACTGACCGCGCTCAGCACCAGCAACTGCGGCGAACCCGCGACGCCGGGGCCGAAGTCGAACAGCAGCCGGTCGGCCGGCTTCAGGTTGAGGTTGGCGCCGGTGAGGGTCAGCTCAAGAAGGCCGCCCAGGTCCCCCGGCGTGACCTGGATCGGACGGTTCACCTGGACCCGCATGTCGTTCAGCGACCAGCGCGCGATCAGGTCCTCGCCGGTCTCGAAGGCCTGGGCGTCCTGGCCCGGCGCGGGCACGCTCTGCGCTCGCATCCCGGCCGGGATCAGCACGTCCACGTCGCGCTGGGCGGCGTCACGGTCGGCGGTGAACGCGAGGTAGGTGCCGGCCGCGACGCCGGGCCGCGGCGCGTACCCGACGAGCCGGCCGAGCAGCCGCAGCGACCGATCCTCGGTGGCGGTGCGCAGATAGCCCTCGTTGGCGATCCGCTCGGAATAGAAGGTCAGCAGGTCGCCCAGCACGGCGGCGTCGTCGAGAAGGGCGATGGCCGGGTCGTCCGCGGTCCGTGCGGTGAACCGGGCCAGCTCCGGCACCGACGACAGCCGCGCCAGCATGGCGGCCAGAAACGACCCGTGGTCGCCGGCCCGGTACGGGATCGCCGGCAGCCCCGGCGGCGGGCCGGGTGAGCGGACGTCCGCGCAGCCGCCCCCGCAGCCACATGTGCAGTTCATCGGCCACCTCCGGCCACGTGGAGGGACAGCCGGCCGTCTTCGGGCCGGTCGGAAGCGTTGTCGAGCTGGGCGATCTGCAGCGGGCCGAGCGGCAGCAGGCCGGTCTCGACCTCGCCGTCGTCCGTGCCGAAGAGCCGCCGCAGGCCGGTGACCTCGGCACCGGTGACGCCGGGGACGGCGACCGCCGCGGCGACCAGGCGGCTGGCACGCACCGGCTCACCGAACGACACCGCGTCCGGCCGGAACAGTTCCAGCAGCCGGCCGGTGACCGCCTCGACGACCTGCCCGCGCGGATAGCCGTCGTCGACGCAGATGGTCACCTCGACCAGCAGCGGGACCAGGTCGGCCGGGCCGGCCACCACGTCGTGCCCGATTCTCCGGTACGGCTCCAGTGCGGCGTTCACCGCGTCGATGAGCGTGTCGGTGGGCGAGTCGGCGCCGAACGGGTCGATCGCCACGTGCACCTCGGCCGAACCGGCGACGTACCGGAAACTCGCCGCCGCCCGTTGCACGCCCGGCACCCGGGCGGCCAGGTCGGCGTAGTCGGCTGCGGTGACCGCGCGCAGGCGGGTGCGATGCGGGGCCAGCGGCGCCATGGTGCGCACCACGTCGACCGGTTCGGGATCGGTGCCGCCGGTGGCCGGCATCGGGTTGCGCACCTGTTCCACTCCGGGCGCCTCGGCCCCGCTCGCCAGCACCAGGTGGGCGACCGCCTCGGCGCCGACGTTGCCGGCGGTGCCGTTGCCGACCCGGTACCACGCCCGCAGCGTGCCGCCGGGATCCGGGATCCGGCCGTGCACGCCGTCGCCGAAGCGCAGCGTCAGCCCTCCGTCGTTGCCGACCTCGCCGACGAAGGCGGCCGAGCGCGGGCCTTCGGCAAGCAGGTCGCGCCGGGGTGTCCAGTCGCCGTCGGTCAACCGGACCGCGGGCAGCGCGGCGCGCGGGTCGGGCGCGCCGATCTGCGATGCCGGTCCGGCCAGCGCGGGATCGTCCGGTTCGAGGTGTTCGGCGTAGGCCGGGCCCCACGAGTGCCGGATCTCCCACGCCACGTCACGGCCGAGGACCCGGCCGTCGGCGGCGAGCGCGACCAGCCGGGCGATGCGGGTCAGCTTGGCCGCCAACAGCGTGTCGAACCGACCGGCCAGCACCGCCAACGCGCGGACCCGGTGGCGGTCCGGCCGCAGCGCGGCCACGGTGGCCGCGCCGAACAGGCGGATCAGCTCCTCGTTCTCGTCCGGCTCCGGGTGGTGGCCGGCGCGGGCGTTGCGCCACAGATCCGCCAACCGCTCGCGGGCCCTGCCGGGCACAGACGCCAACAACCGGGACTGGGCCGCGGCGACCTGCGCCGGGGCCGGGAACGGAGCAGCCTGGGTCACCGGGATGTGGGACAGTCGGGGCCGGTACGGCGTGGGGGTGCCGCAGCCGTCCCACTCCGGCGCCGTCAGCTCTTCCGGGTCGCGCCCGTCAAAGGTCAGCGAGCGACCGTGGTCGACCACGACGGTGTTGCCCCGCGCCACGGTCAGGTCCTGTTCCCCGCAGGCGGACAGCACGGCGGTGAACCGCAAGGCGTCCTCGGGCGCCCACGTCACGTCGAGGATCGGCCGGCGGTAGAGGCGATCCACGCCGGGCTCGACGCCGATCACCCGGACCGCCTGCCGGTGATTCGGGTCGCTGTCGGCGGCGGCGCCCGTGCCCGGGCCGCGCACCTCCTCGATGATCAGGATGTCGCCCGGCTCGATGTGCAGCGCGCGCGGGCGTTCGTGGTCGTGGTCCTCGTCGTCGTCGCCGTCGACGTGCTCGTCGGTCCAGTCGTCGCGCAGGGTGGCCGTGGTGGCGCCGGCCGGGATCCGGCAGTCGGTGTCGCCCCACGTCCAGAATCTGATGCAGTCGTGCTCCGGGCGGATCGTCACGTCGTCCGCGCTCATCGGTTCGAAGACCTCGACCGGCACCGTCCGCATCAGCCGCAGCAGTTCCTCGTCGGCCAGCACGGGGCCCGGCGCCGGGCGGTCGCGCGGGTCGACCGCGCTGACGTCGATGGCCGCGAACCGGAACCGGCCGGGGCACAACGTCACCGTCTCCGTGCTGCGCACCGTGACGATGGCCCGCGCGTTGCCGCCGTCGTGCATCGCGTAGTCGACCAGGCGCACGTGGCGGCGCACCGACTCGCGGAGCCGGGCGGTGTCCAGGTACGCCTCGGTGGCCACCGCGTCCTGGGCGTACGAGATCTGGTCACCCCGGTACGCCAGCAACTCGACCAGCGTGAGCGGCAGATCGGGCACGTGGCGTTCCACCCATCGCGGCGAGGTCAGCGTCATCCGGTCCAGCAGCAGCCGACGCAGCGCCGCGTAGTCGCGGGCGGTGTAGTCGATGACCGGCGGGGGCGGCCCGTCCCCCGGGGCAGGCTCGGCCGGCCGGCAGTCCAGATCGGCCGGGCAGTCCGGGCGGAACGTGAAGTCCGCGCTGCCGTAGCGCTCGTCGAAACCGTAATAGGGCACGGTGCCGGGCCGCCCGTACGGTCCGGGCAGGACCACGGAGAGCGTGTATGTCGACGCGTCGCCGATCCGGTCCAGTTCCACGTGCATGTGGTCGTCGAGGTCCGGGTCCTCGGCCCGCTCGATGGTGACGCCGAGCGCGACGATGCCGGTGATGCGCCGGCCGCCGTCGATCCGGATGTTCTCCGGTTTCAGATCGTGTCCGGGTGCCTTGCCGAGGAAGGTGACGATGAGCGTACGTCCGTCGTCGCCGACCTCGATCTCGTCGATGCCGTTCCAGTGATGCCGGCGCACCCGCTTGCGGCGTTCCGGCGTCGCGCATTCGATATCGGCGCTCATGTCGCCGTCCTCCCCGTGAACACGTCGTCGCGAGCCGTGCCGGTGGCCCGCACCGTGTACCTGATCCGGATCGAGAGCGTGCCCTCGTCCCGGTCGATCTCGATGGCGCCGATGTCGATGACGTCACCCAGCCAGCGCTGCAGGCTCGCCTGCACGGACACCTGCAACGTGGCCACCAGTTCGATGCTGTTCGGTTCGAAGACCAGGTCGCCCAGGCCGCAGCCGAAGTCCGGGCGCATCACCCGCTCCCCCGGGCTGGTGAACAGCAGCAGCTCGATCATGTCGGCGACATGGTCGTCGTAGCCCGCCTCCGCGGTGCGCCCGCGCCCGTCGATCGCGAACGGGAACGCCACGTCCAGCCGCCCGCTCACTGCGCCACCGCCCGCGGTTGCACGCCCGGCACCGACGGCGGGCCCTGCGGCGCCTGCTCGGCGCTCTGGCACACGCCGGTCGAGGTGGACAGCACCACCGGGCTGCCGTTGACGGTGACCCGGACCGCCGGTCCCGGCCACCGGATGGTCACGCACGGCTGCGGTTTGCCGGAGACGTTGAGGGGACAACCGGTCACCGTGTACGTGTCGGCCACCGTCGCCGCGGCGTTGCCGGACACGGTGACCCGTGCCTGCGTGGACTGCACCGTCCCCCGCCCGCCGTGCGGGCACATGATGGTGGCCGCGACGTGCAAGATGTTTCCTGGCATGGATCCCCCTACTTGACGGTCAACGCGCCCTTGTTGATGTCGACCTGCGTGGCGGACAGTGAGATGACCGCGCCCTTGCCGTTGTCCAGCGTGATGCCGGAGTCGTTGATCTCGATCTTGGCGCCGCTCGCGTGGGTCACCGAGATGCCGGGACCACCGGGCAGATCGGAGAGCACGACGCGGTGCCCGCCGCCGGTCTGCACGACGATGTTGGGCGAGCCTGGAGGACCGGTCAGCGCCTCATCGGGCACGTCGGCGGCGGTGTCGTAGAAGCAGCCGGTCCAGATCGGGGTGTTGATGTCGCCCTGCTCGAACTCCAGCCAGACCCGCGCGCCGACCCTCGGCACCGCGAAGACACCCAGTTGCGATCCGGCCAGCGGGAAGGCCGGCAGCGCCCACGACGACGGGTCGTAGTCGTGCACACCTGTCACGTTGACCCGCAGGCGGCCACGCAACTCCGGGTCCGCGTTGTCCGCAACCGTGCCACGGAACTTGCCGAGCAGGGCATCCGCCACGGCGCTGCCTCCGTTTCTGTGCGTGTTCTCGGCCCGCTAGGGGACGACGACCGGGGTGAGCGGGATCAGGCCCTCGCGGGCCAGGGTGAAGTTCTGCGTGTACGCGCCACGCCGCAGGTTGTGCGTGACGCTCTTGACGAAATACAAGCCGTCGTAGGTGATGCCGGCGCCGCGCACGCCGACCAGTTCCCGCGACCGCAGCACGAAGCCGTGGCGCAGCACGTCGAGCTGCCCGGATCCGGTCACCGCATCCGCCGACTCGGCCACCTTGGCCAGCGTCTCGGCCAGCACCTGAGTGGCGTCCTTGTTCGCGGTGTCCTTGAGCGTCCGCTTCTTCAGCGCGGGCGCGGGCTTCAGCGCCAGCGGCGGGCGCAGCACGCTCACCTCCGGCACCGGCAGCACGGTGGACACGCGCGTGCCCGGAATCTCCACCCGTGCCTGCAGGTCTTCCTTGGCCGAGCCGTCGAAGCTGAACGTCAACTCATCCACCGTGGACAGACCGTCCATGTTGACGTTCAGCGCGTGCTGGGGCACGCCGAGGCGGACTTCCGGACCCCAATAGGCCCTGCTCACCCCCGGCGCCGGGCCGGGGTCGAGGTAGAAGACGAAACCGTTGGCCTTGGCCAGTTCGTTCAGGTAGCCGAGGTCGGTGCCCTGCTGGAACGGGATGCGGTTGGTGGGCATCGGGGTGTCCGGGAACAACTCGGGGATGACCAGCGGGACGATGCCCCACTGGGCGTATCCGCCGATGATCTCGGCGACCTGGGCGGCGTGCGGGCGGGCGGAGAACGACGTGCCGGTCTTCTCCTCCAGGTCCATCAGGATGGTCAGGTCCTCGCCCGTGACGGTGAGCGTCGACTGCCCCGCCTGGTTGCTGATCCCCACCTCCTGGCGGGTGATGACCCCGTCGATGAGCACGGTGGGCACGCCCCGCACGGTGGCAACCAGGATGACCCGGATCTGCGGGTCGAAGAAACCGGCCGGCAGCAACGCGGTGTTGATCAGAGCGTTCTTCGCCAGATCGAAGCCGAGCTGGAAACCGCTGCGTTGGCCCGCCGTGATCGTCACCTGCGCGGACAGCAGCGCGTCGGTGACCGGCTGCGGCACCGGCACGGCAAGGCGCGGGCCCATCAGCAGGCTCAGGTGCGTCGGCGAGTCAGCCACCGGTGCCTCCCGGCACACCGTCGGGAAGCGTGATGCGCAGCCGGCGCCCCGGCGTCGCGGTCAGCTCGTCCGGATCCAACACCGGGTTGGCGTCGGCGATCCGCCACCATTGCTCGGCGTCCCCGAAATAGCGGTATGCCAGCAGGTCGGGCCGGTCCCCTTCGGACACCTCATGCTCGCTGAGCACGGTGAGCCGCCCGGCCGGCGGCAGCAGGCGGCGCCGCAGGTAGGGAATCTCGACGCCGTCGGCCCGCACGTGCACGGCCGCGTCGATGCCGAAATAGCGGCTGGTCCTCGGCACTTCCGCCATGTGGTATCCCCTTTTCAGATCCTGGTCAGGCCCAACGCGGAGATGCCGGCCGCCTTGGTGCCGGCGGCGAGGTTCTCCTTCTGCACGAGGTGGGCCAGGTAGAGCTCGGCGCCGCGATGCCCGGTGGGCAGGTCGTTGACGGTCAGCACCCGCAGCCCGACGCTGACCGTCGCCCGGATCGGGTTCAGGTTCGCGTCGAACGCGTCCTCGGTGATGGAAAGCTGGGTGAGACGCACCGGGAGCACCCGCCGCCCGCCCCAGACGAACAGGGTCAGCGGCGCCTCCACCGGCAGCACTTCGAGCGTGCCGACGGCGGCCAGCGCCTGGTTGGACCGCAGCAGCCCGCTGGGCGGCTGGATCAGCAGTTCCAACAGGGCGAGCTGCGGATGAATCCCGTCCGGGGCCGGCTGATCGGCCTGGTCGGTGGCGTCGATCTCGGCATCGAAGGTCCACGTCTCCACGGCCGGCCCGGTGAGGCGCAGCGCCTCCGTCCGGTCTCCCTGCCCCTCGGCCGCGGTCGCCTGCGGCGCAAGGCTGCGTTGCAGCGAGTCGGGATTGAACTGCATGACCACGACCCGCCGCGGCGCCCCGCTGACCGGATCGACCGTGACCAGCCCAGACCGTACCGGCCGTCCCAGATCCAGAAACCCGACAGTCATGACTGCGCACTGTTCTCGTGGAGCCAGTCGGTGAGCGCCTGCGCCTGCCGCCGGATCGCCTCAGCCGGATCGTCCGCGGCCATGCGGCGGACGCTCGTCATGAGCGGCGGCCACAGGGCGTACGCGGCGCCGTAGAGCGCCCCTTCCCGGACGCTTTCCGCGTTGTCGTGCAGCCCCTCGTCGAGCCGGCTGGCGAAGCGCGTATCAACGGTGAGCGGTGCGCCCATGCCCAGCACGATCAGGGCCTCACGACGCTCGTCCACGGTGCGCGCCGCGTCCGCGGCGCTGATCAGCGCGTCGTCATCGGCGACGTCGAGGTATTCGGAGACGATTCCGCTGAACTCCGCTACCGCTTCATCCTCGCTGCCGGTGACCTGCACGTACGACCGGTGAGTGGGGGCGTCGAGGCCGTAGTGCAGAAAGTTGCTCGGTGACAGCCGCCAGGTGACCTCGCGAATCAACCCGGCGACGGCGACGGGAGACGCATCCCGCACCTTCCCCGCCCCGACGTCGTCGGCCAGCCCGTTCACCGTGTCGAAACCGGACTCCGCCGGCAACACGAAGCGTCGGCTGTGCACCGACCCCCACTCCATCATGGCAATCCTCTCGCGCTCTACGGTGTCCAGAGTCTCGGAAGGTGCTGTTCCAGATCCGGATTCTCGTCGACGATCTGCTCGGCCAACCGCCGGATCTTCTCCACATATTGCTGATCCAGGCCGACGATGATGAAAACGTCATCGACCGTGAAGCGTCTAGACCACAGCGCCAAGCGGTTGAGCCGCCCGGTCGGTGTTTCCACCGACCGATGCGCCTCCATCTCGCTCGGCATCCGGACACCGGCGCGCGCAGCCCACGTCTCCTCCTGTTCGCGGACGTTCTTGAGAACCGACGGCGTCGGGTCACGCAGGAGCCGCTGCACCTCCGGGCTCTGCACCGCATCGAAACGGGCGCTGACGCTCGTTTGGGAGAAGACCAGATCAGTTGCCGAACGCACCCGTGAGGCGACACCCACCGATCGGTTCAGAACCATGCTGCCCCGGGACAGGATCTCGTCCAGCCGCTTGCGCACCCCGACCTCGTTCCCTGCTGCCAGCGCCCATTTGACTTCGGCCGGGCCCATGATGGCCATGAGCGGATCTCGACGGCGTTCGAAGATCCCGCGCAGGTAGGCGAAATGGAGTGTCTCGTTCAGATGCGCTCCGACAGCCAACGCACCGCCGAGGTCGCCGGAGTTCACCGCGTCCACGCCGCGGAGCAACGTCGTGGCGCCGATCCGGTCCGGCGCGCCGAGCCGGATGTCCTGGTACCGACCGCCACTGGCGCCGGCCGGCGGCACGACGTATCCACCGGGGTCGAAGCGGAATCCACCCCGCCATTCGACCTCGCCCCCGGTCTCTCCGTGCACGAGCCGAGTGGATTGACCGGCCGCCTTCGCTGCTGTCGCCTCCGCGCTGATCCGCTGGAACTGTGGAGCCAGCCGCTGCTGCGGGTCGACCCGCACTGATCGCGGCGCGCCCGGCTTGGGCGCGGGTTCGGGACGCCGTGTCGCCTGGCCCTGCTGACGTCCTTGCCGTTCCAGGTCGCGTTGGGTGTATTTCTGCATCGCCTCGGTGAGCGTCTGCTGAAGCTCCAGCTTTCGCAGCAGCTTGGCCGGACCGCCTGCGGGTGCCTTGGGGTTCAGCGTCGCCGTGAGGACGGCCGGTGATCCTTCGGGTGCCAGCGAAGTGAGCCGATACCAGGCACGCAATCCAGCGAGGACCGGCCGCAGAACCATCCGGCGGATCCCGCGACGCAGCAACGGGTCCACCGTCCGCTTGATCCGGGCGGCCGCGAGGGTGACGCGCTGCTGTTTGTCCGGCGGCGGCTTCTTGTTCTTCGTACGCTTGTCGCGCCAGGACTGATGCTTCGCCTTGGCTTTCCGGTAGCCCGTCTTGAGCTTGTTGCCGACCTTGGTCAGGGTCTTGCCCAGCTTGGTCTTCGCGAACCGCGCCCCCAACCTCCTGGCGCCGTTGCGGGCGGCGCCCAATGCCTTCTTCGCGCCCGCCCTCGCCCTGGCCAGTCCCCTGCGGCCGAGTGCGCCCGCCCGCTGCGCGCCGCGCCGCAACGCACCGGCGGTCGCCTTCGCCCCCCGCTTGGCCGCGTTGATGACCCGTCCGGCGCCCTTGCGCACCGCGGAGGCACCGCGCTTCAGCGCCGCCATGATCTTCTTGGCGATGCCCTTGAGCTTTGACGCCACGCCCTTGGCCGCCGACACCAGGCGCACCAACAGGAAGTTGGTGATGAAGTCGAGCAGCGCCACCACGCCCGCCGCCACCGCCTGGGCGAACAGGCATGCCGCGGTCACGCCGCCGGCCTTCACCGCCTTGAGGAAGGCGAAGAACTTGCCGAACGCGGCGATGATTTTGCTGATCGACCCCCAGGCCGCGATCACGCCCTGAACGATCGTCATGATGGCGCCCGCGGCCGGGATGATCATCGAGACGACCTTCTCGATGACGATGGTGATGATCATCATGGGCAGGGCCTTGATGAGGGCCTGCCAGGCCATCCGCACGATCTTGGCCATCGAGAGGCAGCCCTTGACCAGAACGTCGTAGATCGCCCTGCCGAGGCCGAGGACGGACTCGACCTTCTGGTTGAACCACTGCTTCACGGCGGTCTTGATCGCGGTCCACAGATGGTCGCGGATGCCCGCCTTGGCCGCCGCGGCGAACTTGCCGAGCCAGCCGAGCGGATCCGGCGCGATGTCGGCCACCAGCGCCGCGAACTGACCGAACATCTTGATCGCGTTCTCCACGAAGGCGATCGCCTTGTTCACCGCCGCCCGGGCCAGCTCGATCGCGGCCAGCATGCCCTTCTCAAGCACATCGAGCAGCTTGGTCAACCCCGCCGCGAGCGCATCGAGGAGCTTCTGCACGCCCTGCTTGAGCTTGTCCGCGAGCTCGTTCACCTTGTTGATGGCCGCATCGCGGCGATCCTCGATGAACTTGCGGAACTTGTCCCGCAGCTCCGGGAACGCGGCCAGCAGCACCCCGCTGATCGCAATCAACGCGGTGGCGACCGCCTTGATGAAGCCGACGATCGCCTTGCGCGCCGCATCGATCAGGCCGGTGACGAACTTCTTGAACCCCTCGATGATTCCGTTGATCGCCTTGCGGGCCAGGTCGAAGATGCCCTTGACGACGCTGACGAGCGCGTCGAAGGCAGACTTGATCTTCGACTTGGCCCATCCGAGCCAGCCGTCATCGTCCTTCTTGTTGTCCTTCTCCTTCTGCGCGTCCTCCTCGGCCTTGCGCTTCTTCTCGCCGATGTCCTTGTCGTCGGCCTGCCGCCGGGTCTCGATGTCGCCGTCGGTCGAGGTCTTCTTGTCGGAGATCTGTTTGAGCTGCCTGGTGTGCTCGTCGCCGGCCTTCTGGCCGTTCTCGGTGAGCAGCTTGTCCTGCTCGGTGCGCCACTGCGCGCGCTGCGCGGTCGCCATCTCGCTCAGCGACATGCGTTCGCCGCTCTGCTGGGCGCCGTTGGCCTGGATCTCCGTGTCGACGGCGGCGGCGTTCTCGGTGCGCGCGGTGGTCTCGCCGGTCTGCTGGGCCTGCCGTTCGGTCGTGATCGCCGCCCGGCCCTCCGTCACCCCGGCCTGCACCTGCGGCCCACGCTCCTGGAGCACAACCGCCGAAATGGCGTTCGGCGGCGTACCGCTGCCGCCGGCCGCGGGTCCGGAGGCCGCTGCCGGCCCGGCGGCCGGACCGCCCTTGCCGGCTTCCGCCGGGGCCGGGCCGCCACCGGCCACCGAGCCACGCAGAGTCTCGGGCCGCACGTCGGGGTAGATCCGGTGCTCGCCCAGATCGGTGGCGGCATCGGTGCGACCGACCTTCTGCAGATCCGCGGCCTGCCGATCGAGCCCGCGCTTCTGCTCGTCGGCGAGCGCCGGATCGGCATCGCCGGACAGTGACACCTTCGGGGCCGCGCCGACCGTCTGGTTCAGCGCGGGATCGGTGGTCGGCACGTTCTCCACCGCGTTCTGCAGACCGCGCACCTCGGCCTCGCTGAGCTGGTCCTGCCCGGTGTCGGCGAAGTGCGGCGCCGCCACCCGATCGGTCGGTGCCGGGCCGGACGGTGCCGGACGGCCGTCCGGCAGCCTCTGCTCGCCGAGCGTCTCCGGCGTGACCTCCTGCAGCTTGGCCAGCTTGGACGCGGCCGGTGCGCCGGATTCCGGCGTGCCGTGCTGGGTCTGCGGCGCCCCGACCGGCCGTGCCATGGTCGGCGGTGCGTCCGCGAGTTCGGTGCGCTGCACACCCACCGAACGGTTCACCGAAGCATCCACGCCGGCCAACGAGTCGCGCATCTGCGTGGCTGGCATCGCCCCAGCGGCGGCAAGCGCGCCTTCCGGCTCCTGCGCGGACAGGTCGGGGGCCTCCGCCGCCGGTTCCTCTTCGGCTTTCCCGCCGACCGGAGCGGCCCCGCAGGCGCCGCCACCACCGTCCGCTGCCGGGGCCGGTTCGGGGGTCGAGCCGCACGCTCCGCCGCCGGCTTCCAGCGAGGCGTCCGTCGGCAACGCGTTTCCCGGTACGCCGGGCGCGGCCCCGTTCACGTCCGGCGCCGCCTCCGGGCCCCCGATGCCTGCACCGTCGTCCGCCGCCCCGCCCGGACCACCGGCCTCCGGACCACCGGCCTCCAGACCGCCAACGCCGGGGCCGCCGACGCCCGGCCCACCGAAATCTGGCCCACCGAAATCTGGCCCGCCGAGGTTCCGGTCGGCGGGACCCGGCACCGTCATCGAGCCGGTCGGCGCGGCACCCGGCAGGGCCGGATCGAAGCCCGGACCGCCCACGTCGCGGACGTCCGCGGCGGTGTCCGGCTCGCGGTCCAGCGCGTCCGGCGAGACCTGGCCCGGCGCTTCGCCGATCTCGGCGGGCTCGGCGCGATCGCGTTCCCGCTCACGCTCGGCGGCCTCGGCCACACCCTTGACCGTGCCCGGCCCGCCGCTCGGGTCGTCCACGATCGCCGGTTTCGGCGGCGACGGGAACGACGGCACGGCCGGTGGTGGCGGGGGAGAACCGCTGGACGGCAGCTCAAGCGCGTCCGCGGTGGGCACCGCGGACACGTCGAGGTCCTCCGTGGGCAGGTACGCCTCCGGGCCGGGCGGCTCGGCCTCCCGCACGGCGGCGGGCAAGTCGGGAGTCGCGTCCGGGTCGGGCACGTCCTCGTCGGACAGCGGTTCGGCGTCCAGTGGCTGCTGGCCCGGCGGGATCTCGTCGACCATCGCCCCGCGCGGCCGGTCACGCAGGCCGTGATGCGCCAGCGGCCCCTGTGGATCTTCCGCGATGGCGTCGACCTGGCTGAGATCGACCATGCCGCCGCCACCGGCCGCACCCGCGCCGCCCATCGCGCCCCCGCCGCCGGCCGATCCCGCACCCGCGGCGGCGCCGGGCGCGGCAGCACCGGGAGAGCCTTCCTTCTTCTCGCCGTCCTGACCCGCCTCGGCCTGGTCCTGCTCGCCCTGGTCCTTCTTGTCTTCGCCCTTCTTTTCCTCGCCCTTCTCGCCGTCGCCCTTCTTGTCTTCGCCCTTCTCGTCCGTGCCGCCGTCCTCGTCCTCGGACTTCTGATCCTCGGCTTTCTTGGCCTCGGCGTCCTTGCCCTCGGCGTCGGCGTCCTCGGCCGCCTTGTCGTCGTCACCCTTGACGCCCTCCGCCGCGGTGCCCGCCTCGGACTCGCCGTCCGCCGGACTCGTCTCGCCGTCCGCCGGACTCGTCGTGTCCGTCGCGCCGGTCGCCTTCTCCCCATCGGCGGCCATGCCGCCGTCCTGGGCCATGCCGCCGTCGGCGGCCTCGCCCGCGAAGGGCGCGGAGCCAGCGGAAGGGGCGGCGCCAGCGGAAGGGGCGGAGCCGGTAATGGGGGCGGAGCCGGTAATGGGGGCGGAGCCGGCGGAAGGGGCGGTGCCGGTCGCGGGCCCGTCGTCCGTGCCGGGCACCGAGGACGGCACCGGCATCGGGGTGGTCGCCGAATCCACCGCGCTGCCGTTCTCCGCGTCCGCTCTCCCCCGCGCGGCCAACTCGCACACCTGCTGGTATTCGGCCGACGGCAGCCGCACCTCAAGCCGCGCCAGCACCGCCGTCTCAAGCTCAGGCGAGAACCGTCCGAACTGCAAACGGATCCGGCCGGCCGCGTCCGCCGGGTCGCCGCGCAGGTTCCGCAGCACGCCGGCCACGAGCCGGTCCACCAGCGTCGCCGGGTCGAGCTGCTCGATGCGCAACTGGGCCGGATTCACCGTGGCGTACCGCATCCAGGCCGGCGTGCCACCGGACCGGCCGACCTCGGCCGCCTCGGACGCGGAGTCCGCCGCGCGCTCGGCCTCATGCTCCAGCGGCTCGGTGGGGCGGCTCACCGCGCCCGGCTCCCGTCCCGGCCGGGTCACAGGTGCCGCGTCCGGCATCTGGATGGTGTGCATCATCTCGTGCACCAGCAGGCGCCGGCCCGCGACGGTGTCCGGCCGGTAAGCCCCCTCGGCGAAGAAGATGTCGGTTCCCACGGCCACCGCGTCGGCTCCGGCCAGTTCGGTCAGCGCCGCCGCGTCCCGGTCGGCGTGGATGCGTACCCGGCCGAAGTCGTGACCGAGCCGCTCCTCCAGCTCGCGCCGCACGGACGGTTCCAGCGGCCGGCCGGCCGATTCGACGATCTCGCGCGGTTCGGCGGGGGCCCGCTTACGTCGCGGGCGTACCCGCTGGTGTTCCCGGTTCTCCCGCCGCACCTGCGCCTTCGCCGGCGGCACGGCGGCCGGCCCGGTCACAAGGCTCTCCCGCCGGGTACCGCGACGGCCGTCCCGGGGCCCGGCGAAACCACGGACGCGGCGGCCTCAACCGCTCCGCCGGTCAGCGTCTCGTGCACCGACCGCGCCAGCAGACGTCCGAGTCGGCGCGGCGATCCGGCCGGTGGCACCGCCGGGCGGGTCACCGCGTCGCGGTGGGCGTCCACGGACGGAATCTCGTCGAGGGCGAGCAGCCGGGAAAGCTCACGGGTGAACGCCTCGGCCACCCGTTCGCGATCGGCCGGGCGCACCCCGTCCAGCACGATCGCGTCGATCTGCACCAGCACTCGCTCGGTCATTGCCATCCGGCCACCTCCGCCGAGGTGACCGAGCGTTCGAGCTTGAGATATTCGGTGCGGGTGGCCGCCAGCACGTGCCGCATCTGCAACGGCACGCCCTCGTCCGCGGCCAGGAACGCGGCCGACAGCGCGATGTTGCGGATGCTGCCGCCGCTGACCGTGAGCTGGGCCAGCCGTGCGGTGTCGAGGCCCTCGGCCGGCGCGCGGCCGGGAATCACCCGCCGCCAGATCTCGGCCCGCTCGGGTGCGTCCGGGAACGGGAAGTCGACCACGAACCGCAGGCGACGCAGGAACGCCGAGTCCATCGACTTCTTCATGTTGCTGGTCAAGATGGCCAGTCCCCGGTACGCCTCCATGCGCATCAGGAGATAGCTGACCTCGATGTTCGCGTACCGGTCGTGGCTGTCCTTGACCTCGCTGCGCTTGCCGAAAAGCGCGTCGGCCTCGTCGAACAGCAGCACCGCACCGCCCCGCTCGGCGGCGTCGAAAACCCGGCGAAGGTTCTTCTCGGTCTCTCCGATGTACTTGTTGACCACCTGGGAGAGGTCGATGACGAACAGGTCGAGGCCGAGTTCGCTCGCGAGCACTTCGGCGGCGAGCGTCTTGCCGGTGCCGCTGCCCCCCGCGAACAGCGCGGTGACCCCCAGGCCCCGGCGCAGCACGTCCTCGAAGCCCCAGTCGTCGTGCACGGTCGAACGGCGGCGGACGTGGGCGACGATCTCACCCAGTACGGCGCGCTGCGCGGCCGGCAGCACGAGATCGTCCCAGCTCGCCCTGGGGGTGATGCGTCGCCCCAGGTCGTCCAGCGCCATCCGGGCGTGATCGAGACCGGCCTGCCACGCCAGGCGGTACCCGGAGCCGCGGCGGCCCGCGACCGGATCGCCGGGCGCGTCGGCGCCGGCCGAGGCGCCCGGGGCGGACGACGGGGCGGACGGGCCGGCCGACGACGCGCGGCGGCGGGCGTCCGAGGCAGCCGCGCGAATCACATGGCCGGGCAGGGTGAACTGGGCGACCAGGCGGTTGAGATCGGCCTCGGCGAGCGGGACCGCGCCGTCCAGCGCCGCCGCCCACAGCTCGCGCTGCTCGTGCGGGAGTGGCGCGGCGACCGGGATCCGCTCACCCACCCGGTCGTTCGAGGTCACCTCGGCGGCGGACAGCACCACCGGAGCGGCCGTGGACCGGCAGAAGGCGGCGGCCACCTCTCGGCGCTCCGGGCCGGCATCGTCCACTTCAACCACCAGCGCGCCGGGCAGCAGGATGGCCTCGCGGTCCCAAAGCCTGGCCAGCGCCTCCCGTTCCACGGCGTCGGTGGGCAGGTCGGCGGCGCGGGCGGCGTAGGCGCGTACCCCCGCGTCGGTGGCCGCCGCGGCCACCACCTCCCGGCGGGTTTGATGGTCCGCGCCGACCAACGTGGCCCTCGCCGATCCTCGGGCCCACACCGCGGACAGGGCCGCCGCCACGACCTGTTGGGTGCCCGGCAGCGGCGGGGCCGGATCCAGCGGGGTGACCAGACCATGCAGACGGGCGTCGAGGTACGGCATTCCGGCCAGCAGGTGCAGGATCCGCTCGTCGATGCGCAGACGGGCGGTGGTCACCGCGACGTCCGGCTCCAGTTCGATCAGGTGCCAGCGGCGCAGCGGCGAGACCGGCGCCAGCGCGCTCCAGTGCGGCTCGGCCAGTGTGGTCAGGGCCAGGGAGAACGTCGGATATGCGCGCCCGCCGACGGTCTGCAGGCAGCTCTCGGCCGCGGCCGGGTCGATCTCCACGGCCGCCGCCAGCACCAGCACGTCGCGTTCGAACGGGGTGAGCCCGAAGCAGGAGCAGACGAGGTCGAGCGCGCTGCCGTGCGACGGTTCGGACGGTACACCGACGGGGCGGCCCGCGATGCGCGTCAGCACCCGCGCCACTGCCGTCGTCAGCGCCTCCTGATGCACGTCACCGGCCATGGCTCACGGCACCTCGGGCAGTGTCGTGACCGGTCCGGTGATCTGCCCGGCGGCGTCCCGCACGATCGGGCTCTGCGCGCCGTCCACTTGCACACGGACCAGGTAGGTCCCGGCCGCCATCGGTCCCAGCGGCACGGTCACCTGCTCCGGCGGCCGGGCGTCGGACAGCGGGAACGGCGCGTCGAACTGGTACGCCCGCGGCGCACGCTCCGCCGGCGAACCGAACTCGTCGAGCAGCAACTGCACCCGCTGTTCGGCGCCCACCGGCAGATCGAGGCTGATGGTGAGCGCCTTCGGCGCGTTCTCGGTGGCGGTCACCCGGGGCATCCGCACGAACGGAGCGACATTGGACTGCAACACCTTGACCAGGGTGGTCGTCTGATCCGCCGCCACGTTCTGCAACACCCGCAACGGATGCACGCCGGGCGGCAGGTCGTCGGGCGGCCGGACCAGGATCCGGGTGTCGGTGACCGCGTCGGCCGGCACCGCGACGTCAACCGGGCCGAGCCGGGCGAACACCGCGTCCGCCGCCAGTGCGTTGCCTTCGATCACCAGGTCGTTGTCGCGTGGCGCAGGACCTTCGACCGGTGGGGCGTCCGGGTTGTCGCGGGGCCGGGACAGCACCCGTTCGACGCTCGGACGGCCGCCGGGCAGCACCGTGACGGTGCGCCGCTCCACCGGTTTCCCGGGCGGCGCGCCGGTGCGGCCCTCGATGAACACCAACGAGGCCTGATAGCAGACGGACAGGGCGTACGGCGTCTGGGACAGCATCGTCCAGAGCTTGTACTGATCGTCGATGTCCAGGGTGGACGGCGTGAAGCGCACCCGGTCCGGCGCTGCGGCCAGATCGCTGCCGCGCAGGAACGGCTGGGTGGCTGCGGTCTCGATGTCGGCCCGCGCCAGCACCGGTTGCACGTACAGCGCGCGGATCACGGCGCCGAGCAGCTTCTGCGGCACCACCTCGGTCTCGTTGCCGTAGCAACTGATCAGATAGTGCAGGTCGAGCGCGGCACGGGGCCGGGTGAGCAGCACCCCGTCGGCGGTGCGGGTCGGCGCGTCCCGGTTGCGCTGCGCCGGGTTGGGTGTCACTTGGTAGCAGAACACGCTGATGGTCGGGTCGGTCGGCGGCTCGGTGAACGGCTTGCGGGCGGTCACGTCCACCGCGAAGGTGATCTCCGGCAGCAGGTTGGCGGCCAGGAATCCGCGCAGCGCCTCGGTGACGGTCGCGACGGCGAGGGCGTTGCTCATCGCGCGGCCTCCGCACCGAGGTATTCGTCGAGGGCCAGGGCCGGTCCACGCCGCTGGACTCGCTCCGGCTTGGCCTCCCGGTCGACCGGAGCGGAGACCTCAATGCGTCCGATGTGGACGTTGACGGTGCGGCCGACCGGGTCGGCGCGGCGGCCCCGCCCGTCCGGCTGGGGCCCGGCCACCGGCGTGACCGGGGTCGTCCTCGACGGCGCCGGGACCACCCGGGGCGTGGCCGGCGCGACCAGTTGCGGCGCGGCGGCGATGGGTGCCGCGACGGCCGCCGGGGCCGGCAGCGATGCGTCCCGCGGCGTGGGCGGGGGCGCGAGCACGGGCGGAGGGAGCACCGTACGAGGCGCCAGGGCCGGCGCCTGCCCGGACGGCGACCCGATCGCGGCCGCGACGGCGGCCGGTCCGGATTCCGTCGCGACGGCTTCGCGCGGGCCGGCCAGCGCGGGCGGCTCCGGGGCGGGTGGCTCGGCTGCGGGCACCGGCGGGGCGGCGGGCGGCGACGGTGGTGCGACGACGACGGGCGGTGCGGACGCCGAACGCTCAACGGAGATCTCCTCCAGCTCGGCGGCCGCGGGCCGCTCGAACAGCGTCGGCACTCGCGGGCGGGCCCGTGTCACGGCGCCCGGGTCGTCCAGCGGTCGCTGGCGGGCCAGCAGCCGATCGAAGAAGTCAGTCATGTCCGGCCAGCTCCAGGTAGTAGCGGCGGCGTAGCGGGCTCAGGGCGAAGACCTCCGCCTCGGTCCAGCCGTAGGTGCGGGCGAGCAGATGCACGTCGAGCAACAGGCTCCGGGCCCAGTGGTCCAGCTCGGCCCAGAGCACGGCCCCGATGTCCAGCGCGGCAGCGGTCTGCTGTCCGCAGGCCACGCAGGTGGTGGTGAGCGTGATGTCGGCCTGCGGGTCGGCTGCGGCGCAGGCCTCGGCGACCCGCCGGCACACGTCGGCCGGCAGGTCGCCGGCGTCGGCGGGGCGCCCGCCTTGGGCGGCCTCGACCACGCACGCGGCCAGCAGGACCCGCCGGGCCTGTTGGGGCGGCGCGGCGCCCACGGCGAGCAGGTCACCGGTGGTGGGCGGGCGGACCAGCACGGTCCAGTCGCCCGAGGCGACACGTTGCTCGCCGGCCGGCACGGCCCTTACCGGGATCACGGCCAGGTCGAACGTGAACTCAAGTTCCTCGCCGCACGCCGCGCATGCGCACCGCAGCGGTACCGCGTCGCCGAACAGCCGGCGACGCAGCCTCACCAGGTCGGCGTCGCGCTCGCCGACCGACACGCCGAGGAGTCCGTCGGCCGGCTCGCCCGGGCGGGCCAGCGAGTGCAGCAACACGGCCCGCCGGCTCTGATCGGCGGACAAGCCGAGCTCCCAGCCGGCCAGGAGATCCGGAACGCTGGACACCATGCCCGCTCCCCTCCAGCCAACGGTTCCTAGGGCAGCGCGAGGATCTGCTCCTCGGGCTCCGGGATTTCGGTGTCACGCTCCCAACCCTCGTTCTCCAGCTTCAGCGTCTGGATCGCGACAGCGTTGGCATTGGCGTCGAGCTCCCCGACGATCTGGTATTCGCTGACCCAGGAGCGGTAGACCTTGAACGCCACGGCCACCTGCCCGGACTCGTTGAGCACCTGGATCACCAGATCGCGGCGGAAGTCGCGCAGCGACACCTCGCTGCCGCGCCCCTGCCCGATGAGCCAGACCTTGTTGGCCCAGTCGTCGAACTCCTTGTCGTGGGTCAGCCCGCGTTCCAGCGTGATCGCTTCGAACTCGGTGCGCCCGGCAGACTTGCGGATGCCGTTGGCGTCGCCGCCGAAGCGATGCTTCACCACCTCGGTGGTGCGCTTCAACGGACTGATCTTGCTGACACCGGCCACCACCTGGCCGTTGAAGAGAACCAGGAACTTGAAATTCTTGTACGGGTCGAAGCGGTTCGAATTCACCGTGAACTCGGCCATGCGGATTCCCCTAGACCTCGATCTGACCGGCCATTTGCTCAAGCTTGACGATGACGAACTCGGCCGGCTTCAGCGGCGCGAATCCGACCAGGATGTTGACGACGCCGCGGTTGATGTCATCCTGTGTCGTCGTGTCCTTGTCGCACTTCACGAAGAACGCCTCGCGGGCCGAGGTGCCCTGGAATGCGCCCTGGTTGAACAACGTCCGCATGAATGCCCCGACATTGAGCCGGATCTGCGCCCACAGGTTTTCGTCGTTGGGCTCGAACACCACCCATTTGGTGCCGCGATAGAGGCTCTCCTCGATCATCAGGGCGAGCCGGCGCACCGGCAGATATTTCCACTGCGACGCCTCGGCGTCGGCGCCGTCCAGGGTGCGTGCACCCCAGACCACCGGGCCGATGATCGGGAACACCCGCAGGCAGTTGACCGCGAGCGGGTTGAGCAGACCGTTCTCCGGATCCGTGAGCGGCGTGGACAACGCCCGAACACCGGCGAGCGCGGCGCCGGTCCCGGCCGGCGCCTTCCACACCCCGCGGGCCGTGTCGGTGGCGGCCAGCACCCCGGCGACCGCGCCGGACGGCGGGAACTCGCGCAACTGGGCGGCGAGCGGGTCGAACATCTGGATGCGCGGGAAATACAGCGCCGCGTAGCTGCTGCGCACCGCATCGATGTCGGCCAGCCCGGCACGGGCCGCGTCCAGCGACGTCCAGCCCTTCGGCGGGTCCATGATCAGCACCATCCGCTTGGCCTGACACAGGCTCTCGGCCTGGCTGAGCACGCCGATCATGCTGTCCACGTCCAGGTCGGCCACCTCGGGCAGACACAACAGGTTGACGTCGTCCACGTCGAGCAACGCATAAATGCCGGTCTTGGCGTCCGGGCTGCCGATGAAGTCGGCGGCCGTGGGCGGGGTGCCGTCGCTGCCGCCGGTCATCGGCGAGGCCGGCGGGTTCACCGCGCCACCCTCAAGCTTGAGATCGCTGGCGTCCGGTCCGGTGAAGCGGATGACCGCGCCCGGCTCACCGGCCAGCACCTGCAGACGTTGGCCGACCGCGTTGACGCGAGCGCCGGACAGCGCTGCGGACCTCGGGGCGACCCTGCGCAGTTTGCGCTCCAGCAGCAGCGCGAGCTCGCTCACCCGAGCCGGCCTGGCACCGTCGGTCTCCGGGTTGAACAGGTCGATGTCCCAGTCCCGGTCGCCGCCCTGGACCGAAACCTTGAACGTCTTGCCGGTGACGTCCGGCAGCGGGTCACCGAACGCGTCGGAGACCGTGCCCGACGGCGCCGGCGCGCCCGTCGCCTCCTCCTCGACCGCGACCGTGACCAGCGCGGACGACGGGTTGATCACCTTTTCGGCGAACCGCGGGCTGTCCCTGTCCAGCGAGAGGGCGGTGAACGTCTCACCGGGTCCCCCGCCGGGCGCAGAGATCCGCAGGCCGAAGGTGTCGTCCGGGGACGCCGCGTCGGGGTCGACCGACACCTGGATGCCCCGGCCGAACAGGCCGGGCTCCTTGGCCGACACGGTGAGCAGCGTGCCGTCCCCGCCCGGCAACGGCACGCCGGCCGGTGATCCGCCGCTGACCAGGCGCACCACGATGGCGGTGCTGCCGCCGTTGAGGAAGAACTGTTGGACGCCGTAGCTCAGCACGCTGTCGGCCGACAAGCCACCGAAGCGGCGCTCGTAGTCGGCGAAGCTGGTCAGCGTCACGGGCTCGCCGAGCGGGCCCCGTGGGGTGAATCCGACGAATGCCGTCACCGACGTCGACACGGCGGTGATGGTGCGGACGGCACTGGTCAATTCTTCGATGTAGACGCCAGGATAGGTCGGAGTGACGGGCATGCCGCCTCCATTCTTTTCGGGAACCGAAGGCCCGCGACCAGCAATGTGCACGCCGCCCCGTTCAACATTTGCGGCAGAGCAACAATTGCGGCCGAAGAACCATTCTGTGAAGAAGATTCTTCCGCCGGAATCCCAGGGTCCCGAAGACGGCACACACTGTCAACGTCGCACTCCAGTCGGAAATCTGACTGTAATGAAGAGACAATTATCGGCATTGGCCGAGCACTCAGCATTCATACAGAAACACGACCGAGCGCGCACGCACGATGTTTCCATGGGCCGCGAAAAGCCGATCTTGGCCGGGACGTGGGTCATCGCCGGGTCGCAGCGGCCGCGACATCCCCGGAAAACCGAGAAGGCTGTGCCGGCGCAACAGCGCCGGCACAGCCTTCTCGTCGGTCGGGTCGGGTCAGGACAGGAAGCCCTGGTCCTCCATCCACTTCTTGGCGACCTGCTCGGGGCGCATGCCGTCGACCGACACCTGCTTGTTGAGCTCGGTCATGACCTCTTGCGTCAGCGCCGTCGAAATCGGGTCGAAGATCTTCTTCAGATCCGCCTCGTGCGCGTCGTAGTACTCGGAGCGGAACACCGGAGCGGCGTTGTACAACGGGAAGAAGCTCTTGTCGTCTTCCAGAACCACGAGGTTGAGCGCCTTGATCCGGCCGTCGGTGGTGAACACCTCGCCGAAGTTGCACGGCGACTGCTTGTCCACGGAGGTGTAGACGATGCCGGTGTCCAGCACCGTCACGTTGTTCTTGGGCACCTGGTAGCCGTACTTCTTCTCCATGCCGGGCAGACCGTCGTCGCGGGTGGAGAACTCGCTCTCCACGCACAGCGAAGCCTCGCCGGGCTTGGAGGAGATGACCGTACCGAGGTCGGACAGGGTCTTCGGGTTGCCGAGCTTGGCCGCCGCGGAGGAGCTGTAGGCGATGCCGTAGGTGTTGTTGAAGTTCGCCGGCTGCATCCAGACCAGCTTGTTCTCCTTCAAGTCCTGGTCGTGGACCGCCTGCCACTGCTGCATCCGGTCCGGGATGGGATCGGTCTTCTTGAAGAAGCTGATCCACGCCGTGCCGTTGTACTCCCAGTACACGTCGATGTCGCCGGACTTCAGTGCGGCCCGGGCGGCGTTGGTGCCGCCGAGGTTGGTCTGGTCGGTGACGTCCGCTCCGGCGTTCTTGAGCGCCAGGACGGTGATCTGGCCGAGCACCAATTGCTCGTCGAAGTCCTTCGACCCGACGGTGACCGAGCTGCCGGCCAGTGGACCGTTGCCGTCGCCGACCCCGTCGTCCGAGCCGCAGGCGGCAGCACCGGTCAGCACCAGGCTGCACGCGGCCACGGCGACGATGGTTTTCCGGAGATTATTCATTGTTACCTTTCATTGTGGTGGCCGTCGTGCGGTCAGAGGCCACGAGGGGTGAGCAGCTCCTCGACCACGCCGGCGAGGTAATCCACCAGCAGCGCGAGGCCGGAGGCCATCACCGCTCCGACGATCAGGACCGGGGTCCGGTCCAGCTGAATGCCCTGGAAGATGACGTACCCCAGGGCTTTGACACCGAAGAACGTGGCGAGCGTCGCGGTGCCGACGTTGAGGATCAGGGCGGTCCGGACGCCGGCGAGCACCACCGGGACTGCCAGCGGCAGTTCCACCCGGAGCAGGGTCTTCATCGGGGACATGCCCATCCCGCGCGCCGACTTCACCAGCGTCTGGTCCACCTGCTGCAGGCCGACCATGGTGTTGCGCAGGATCGGCAGGGCGGAGTAGGCCACCAGGCCGAACACGACCGACTTGAAGCCGACCCCGGCCAGCAGCACCACGATGGTGATCAGGCCGAACGACGGGATGGCCTGACCCAGGTTGCCCAGCGCCAGCAGGACCGGCGCGACGTAGCGCGCCGAGCGCCGGGTGGCCAGGATGCCGAGCGGAATCGCGATCACGATCACGATCAGCGTCGACACCGCGGCGAGCTGCAGGTGCTCGATCACCCGCTGGGTGAGCGCGCTGGCGTTCAGCGTCCGCTTCTCGATGCTGTCCAGCTCCTGCCCGGAGACCCAGAGGTAGAGCGCTCCGAAGGCGAGGGCGAGCAACGCCGGCATGCCCATCCAGCGCAGGACCAGCTTGCGGCGGGTACGGCGGACGGCCGTCGCGCCGACGTCGGCGGTGTCCTCGGCCGGTTCCGGGCCGGTCTGCGGCTCCGTTGTCTCGGTGGGGGTGCTCGTGGTCATCAGCCCGCCGTTTCGGCGCCGGACAGCTTGGCGGCGCGGTAGTACTCGGTGCTGTCCCGCTTGATCGACTTGGCGGTCACCATGACCGTGTCGAAGTCGATCAGCCCCTGGTAGCTGCCGCTGCGGTCGACGACGATGGCGGCGCCCGCGCTGGACGTGAGCATCTCGTTGAGCGCGTCCGACAACGTCGCGTGCGGCTCGACCGTCGCCACCGCCGGCAGCCCGGCGGTCCGCAGGTCCACCGACGTCCGGTCCAGGTCGCGCGCGTTGACCCAGCGCTGCGGGCGGCCCCGCTCGTCCAGCAGCAGCAGCGCCGACCAGTCCGACTCCACCAGGCGGCGCCGGACCTCGGGCAGTTCGTCGTCCAGGCGGGCGGTCGGGCAGTCGGTCGCCAGCTCGATGTCGCGGACCCGGCTGAGGTTGAGCCGTTTCAGCGAGGCGCCGGAGCCGATGAAGTCCTCGACGTAGGCGCTGGCCGGGTTGCTGAGGATGTTCTCCGGGGTGTCGTACTGCGCGATGTGCGACTGCTCGCTGAGGATGGCGATCCGGTCACCGAGCTTGATCGCCTCGTCCACGTCGTGGGTCACGAAGACGATGGTCTTCTTGACCTGCTGTTGCAGACGCAGGAATTCGTTTTGCAGCCGCTCCCGGGTGATCGGGTCGATGGCGCCGAACGGTTCGTCCATGAGCATCACGGGCGGGTCGGCGGCCAGCGCCCGCGCGACGCCGATCCGCTGGCGCTGCCCGCCGGACAGCTCCTTGGGGTATCGGCCGCGATAGTCGGAGGGGTCCAGCCCGACCAGGTCGAGCAGCTCGTCCACCCGGTTGCCGATGCGCTGCTTGGTCCAGCCGAGCAGCTTCGGCACGACGCCGATGTTCTCCGCGACGGTGAAGTGCGGGAACAGGCCGATCTGCTGGATCACGTAGCCGATCCGCCGACGCAACGCATCGGGGTCGGACGTGGTGACGTCCTCGCCGTCGAGGTAGATCCGGCCCGAGGTCGGCTCGATCAGCCGGTTGATCAGCTCCATGGTGGTGGTCTTCCCGCACCCGGAAGGACCGACCAGCACGACGATCTCGCCGCGCGGCATCTCCATGGTGACCTGGTCGACCGCCGCGCGCGACTGCCCGCGGTAGCGCTTGGTGAGTTTGTCCAGCCGGATCATCGGCTCGGCCCGGCCCGCGGCGTCGTCGCTCGTGGCCTGGGGCATGTCGGTCGTGGTCATCGGATCCCCCTGGCGGTGGTGAAGCGACGGAGCAGAATGAACATGGCGTCGAACAGCAGCGCGACGACGACGATCCCGAGCGTCCCGCCCAGCACGAAGTTCAGCGCGAACGGGCTGCCCAGCGAGCGCAGCCCGCGGAAGATCTCGTTGCCCAGGCCGGGCCCGTTGACCAGCGCCCCGATCGCCGCGATGCCGACCACGATCTGCGTCGAGACCCGCACCCCGGCCAGCACGACCGGCCAGGCCAGCGGCAGTTCGATCCGGGCGAAGCGGCGCCACGATCCGATGCCCATCCCGCGCGCCGCACGCAGCACGTTCTGGTCGACCGAGGCGAGACCCACCACGGTGTTACGGACGATCGGGAGTAGCGCGTAGAGCACCAGGGCCACCACGGCGGGCGGAGTCCCGAGCCCGAGCAGCGGGATGGCGAGCGCGAACAGCGCGAGCGACGGAATGGTCAACAGGGTCGAGGACACAGCCAGGATGACCGGGCGGGTCCGCGCCGAGCGATGCGCCAGCACACCGAGGGCGCAACCGACCACCAGCGCGATGCCGATCGAGATGGCGACAAGCCGGACGTGCCCGACAGCCTCATCAAACAGAGGCTCTGCGTTATACTTTAAATATTCGTAGAAATCCATAGGCTTCATCGTGTCGGGAATAGGTTGCCGACGATGGATCAACGATGTGCGATTGTGTCGCACCCCTTCGGTCCGATGCGCGTCGGATAATGCTGAAATGACCCCCGATCACCGATGGAGAAGTGAACCCATAGCTAAGCAGCACTCATCTTAGGCCAAAAGTGATCAAGGATCACCTGCACGAGCATGACATTCCCATGACAATCCACGTGTCAAAGCGCCGTTCTTACCGACCGCGGCACCCGGATACGCGACCGCGACAATCGTCGATACGGGGCTTTCGAGGGCGATCACTGGGCGGGCGTTTGCGCAGGTGAAGCGGTTGCTGAGGAGACACGCGCCGAGGCCACGAGATGGCTCCACAATGGTCAATCGCGGCCAGCGGACCGGCCTGAAAGAGGCGTTCTGTCGCGTACGGTGATGGAGTGATCTCGGCGACAGGATCGGCGGCCGCGGCGGCTGCCCACCGGCGACCGGAGGCGTCGCGTCGCCACATTCTTGCATTACGGCAACAAAAACGCGATTCTCTCGATCGGACCGGCAGGCACACCCATAGAGACGGATGTCGATGAGATTGTGGAGGGGAAATCGCGGAGTCGTGACCCGTCGACCGCCGCGCCGCTACCGATAAACGTGCACGCGCTCCCCGATGAACAACTGCGACCAGAGACGATTCATCGCGGGAACGGTGACCCGCACGCATCCGTGACTGGCCGCATAGGTGGGCACGGAGTTGGATCCGTGCACCGCGTACCCGCCGTAGAAGTAGTACGGCCGCCACAACAACCCGAGGTGGCTCTGCCGCCAGCCGTTGATCCGGCGGCCGATCGTGAAGTTCCCGGTCGGCGTCCGGGTGGACGCCTTGCCCGGCGAGGCGTCCACGATGCGGGTGACCGCGCCGCGGCGGGTCAGGAAGACGACCCTGCGGGACAGGCTGATCTCGACGGCGGCGGCGCTGTGGCGATGCCGGGCCCCCGGCCGGTACGGGCTGGCGAGCTTGGTCCACGTGGTGCGCCCGACGATGCCGTCGACACCGATCCGCTGGACCTTCTGGAAGGCGTAGACCGCATGCAGGGTGTCGGTGCCGAACACGCCGTCGACGCCACCGACGTCGTAGCGCAGGGCGGCCAGCCGTTGCTGCAGGTATCGGACCGTTGCGCCGCGGCTGCCGTAACGGACCGACGGGCGGTCGGCCGCGGCATATCCGACGGGATTCGCCCGTGCCGCCGCGGAGGTCACGGCGACCACCGCCGACGTCGCCATCATCGTCATCGCCGTCAGCAGGGACAGGAGCAGCGTCAACCGCCGAGTGGACGGCAGGGCGGAGGAGCGGCGTCTTCGCGACATGGCGATCATCCCCTTACGGACCGTCAGGATCCAGCCCCTCCAAGCTATCAACCGACGTCAATCTGACGCCGATGTCGGCACCCGCCACCGACGCTTGTGAGATCCTTGGCGCATGTCGCTGATCCTGTCCCGGCGCGACCTGAACTTCCTCCTGCACGAGTGGCTGGACGTGACGGCCCTGACCGCCGAACGGCGGTACGCCGAGCATTCCCGCGAGACCTTCGACGCGGTGCTCGACCTGGCCGAACAGATCGCCGAGCGGGAGTACGCGCCGCACAACCGCCGCAACGACCTGGAGGAGCCGACCTTTGACGGCGCCACGGTCACCGTCATCCCCGAGGTCGGCAAGGCGATGCGGGCGATGGCCGAGTCCGGCCTGCTGGCCGGGGGCTTCGACGCCGCGGTGGGTGGGATGCAGTTGCCCGTCGTGGTCGGCCGGGCGGTCTTCGCGTGGTTCCAGGCGGCGAACATCGGCACCTCCGCGTACTCCATGCTCACCGTGGCCAACGCCCATCTGCTGCTGCGGCACGGCACACCCGAGCAGATCGAGACGTACGTGCGACCGATGCTCGAAGGCCGGTTCACCGGGACGATGTGCCTGTCCGAGCCGCAGGCCGGATCCTCGCTCAGCGACGTGACCACCAAGGCCGAGCGGCGCGACGACGGCACGTACCGCCTGACCGGCTCCAAGATGTGGATCTCCGGCGGCGACCACGAGCTGAGCGAGACGATCGTCCACCTGGTGCTCGCCCGGGTCGTCGGCGCGCCGGCCGGCGTCAAGGGGCTGTCACTGTTCGTGGTGCCCAAGCATCACGTCGGTCCGGGCAGTGTGGTCGGCGACCGCAACGCCGTGTCGCTGGCCGGGCTCAACCACAAGATGGGCTTCCGGGGCACCACCAACGCGGTGCTCGCCTTCGACGGCGCCACCGCCCACCTGGTCGGCGCCGAGGGCCAAGGTCTGGCGATCATGTTCCAGATGATGAACGAGGCCCGGATCGGCGTGGGCGCGGGAGCGGTGGCGCTCGGCTACACCGGCTATCTGCACGCCCTCGCGTACGCCCGGGATCGTCGCCAAGGCCGGCCACCCGCCGGGAAGGACCCCTCCGCACCGCCCGTGCCCATCGTCCGGCATCCCGACGTGCGGCGGATGCTGCTGGCCGCCAAGAGCTACGCCGAGGGCGGGATGGCGCTGGTGCTGTACGCGGCGAAGCTGGTCGACGAGGGCAACGAATTGCTGCTGGACGTGCTCACGCCGATCGTCAAGGCGTGGCCCTCGCAGTGGTGCCTGCGCGCCAACGACCTGGCCATCCAGGTGCACGGCGGCTACGGATACACCCGCGAGTACCCGGTCGAGCAGTTCTACCGGGACAACCGGCTCAACCCCATTCACGAGGGCACGGACGGCATCCAGGCCCTCGACCTGCTGGGACGCAAGGTCACCATGCACGGCGGGGCGGGGCTGTCCGCGCTGGCGACGGCGATCCGGGCGACCATCACCGCGGCGCCCGACTCCCTGGCGGAGCACGCCTCCGCATTGGACGCCGCGCTGGCGCGCCTGCTGGAGGCGACCGGCGCGGCCTGGTCGTCCGGCGACGCGAACCGGGCGCTGACCAACGCCACGCCCTATCTGGAGGCGGCCGGCCACATCGTGATCGCGTGGATGTGGCTGAGTCAGGCGATCGCGGCGGACGGCAAGGAGGGCGCGTTCTACGACGGCAAGCGGCTGGCGGCGCGTTACTTCTTCACCCACGAGCTGCCGCGCGTCCGACCGTGGCTGGACCTGGTCGCCTCCGGCGACACGCTCCTGCTCGACATGGACGACGAGGTGTTGTAAGACGACGAGGTGGAGACGGGGAGGACAGCATGGACTGGCGCGAACGTCTGACCGCGATCCTGGACGAGGAAGCGGCGGCCGACCGGTTCAGCGGCACGATCCTGGTCACCCGGCGCGACGAGACGCTGTTCTCGGGGGCGTACGGCCTGGCCGACCGGGGCCGGAAGACCCCGGTCACCGTGGACACGCGGTTCCGGGTCGGCTCGATCACCAAGCTGTTCACCGCCACCTCGATCATGCGTCTCGTCCAGGACGGCCGGTTGTCGGTGACCGACCCGATCGGCCGGCACCTGCCGGATTACCCGAACGCCGACGTGGCCGCCACGGTCACCGTGCACCACCTGCTCACCCACACCGGCGGCACCGGCGAGATCTTCACCCCCGACTACTGGGAGCGCCGCGACCAGGTCCGCACCCCGGACGAGTTCATCGCCCTGTTCGGTCACCGGCCCACCGGCTTCGAGCCGTGGCGCAGGCGGTCGCCCAGTTCATCGACTTCGCCCTGCCGGCGGCGGACGTGCTGCCCGGAGCGTTTTCCGCCCGGCCCTGAACACCGGACCGGCGCGACTCCCGACAGCACTGTGCCGACAGGGGCCGGGTCACGGTTCGTACGGCCGCTCGCGGCGGGCCATCCGCAGTGTCTCCGCCCACCAGCCGAGCTCGCCGAGCGCCATGTCGAACGCCTTGACTGTCTGCTCGGGGGCCGCATATCCGGCCGGGCCGAGGTCGCGCCAGGGCGCGCTGAGACCGACCACCCGGCGCGTCGTGACCACGTGCAGCTCGGCGAAGACGCCGCGGAGATGCTCGGTGGCCAGCAGACCGCCGTGCACCCCGTACGAGAGAACGGTGGCAGGCTTGAACATCCATTCGCGGTAGTGCCAGTCGATGGCCCGCTTGAGCGATGCCGGATAGCTGTGGTTGTACTCCGGTGTGACGATCACGAAGCCGTCGGCGGCCTCGATGCGGTCCGAGATCGGGGTGCGCCGGCCGCCGCCGGGTTGCAACAGCTCGTCGTCCGGCAGCTCGCACTCGGCCAGGTCGATCAGATCGGGCGCGTCGAACTGGGTCTGCTCGCCGACCCGGCCGGCGGCCCAGTCGGCAAGCAGGCGGCCGGTACGTTCGCCGCGCACGCTGGCGGCCAGGACGACGATGTGTGTCTCGGTCATGCGCACCACTCTGATTCCTCAACCTTGATTGAGGTCAAGTCACCGGCCCCGGGCGTCCGATTCGCGCCACCGCTGCGTCAGGTCCGCTCCGCTGATGCGCCGGACGCCGCCCAACTCGCCAGCACGCGAAGCGCGTCGTGGGACGGCGTGTCCGCTTGCGCGCTGTACGCGGTCAAGGTCAGCCCGGGATCGGCGGGCAGCGGCATGGCTTCGAAGGCGAGGTCGAGGCGCCCGACGACGGGGTGCTGGAAGTGTTTCACGCCGGTGTGGTGCAGCCGCACGTTGTGGGCGGCCCAGCGGGTGCGGAAGTCGTCGCTGCGGGTGGCCAGCTCGCCGACCAGGTCGGTGAGGGCCCGGTCGTACGGGTCGCGCCCGGCTTCGGTGCGCAGCAGCGCGACGGTGGTGTTCGCCGCCTCCTCCCAGCCGGGGTAGAAGTCCTCGGCACCGGTGTCGAGAAAGCAGAACCGGGCCAGGTTGACCGGCCGGTGCGGTGTGCCGAACGCGGGCGCGTACAGCGCCTCGCCGAGCCGGTTGGCCGCCAGGATGTCCAACCGGCCGTTGCGCACGAAGGCCGGGGCGTCGGTCATGGCGTCGAGCAGGCTTTGCACGCCGGGCCGGACCTGCTGCTTGGCCGGCCGGCGCCGGGCACGTGGGCGAGTGTTCGCGGCACGGGCCAGGTCGTACAGGTGGGATCGCTCGGCGTCGTCGAGTTGCAGGGCGCGGGCGATCGCGTCCAGGACGGTGTCCGAGACGCCGGCGAGGTTGCCGCGTTCCAGCCGGGTGTAGTAGTCCGGGCTGACGCCGGCGAGCATGGCCACCTCGGCGCGACGCAGCCCGGCGACCCGGCGGGTGCCTCCGAACGACGGCAGTCCGGCCTGCTCCGGGGTGATCCTGGCGCGGCGCGAGGCGAGGAACTCGCGGACGTCGTCCTGGGTGTCCATGCGGGCAACGGTACGGCCCCGCGGCGTACCGAGAGGGGTTCTGTCATTACCTGCCACGGCAAACCCTCCCACCGGCGGGAGCGGCCGGGTTTCCTGGACGGCGTAACCACGGATCAAGGAGTGACCATGGAGCTGCTGCCCGTCCGCCCCACCGCGAAGACGCCCGCGTCCCTGTTCACCGGCGACGTCTATCTCACCCCGATCTACAGCGGGACGGGCCCGTCCCGGATGACCGTCGCGCTCGTACGGTTCACGCCCGGCGCCCACACCAACTGGCATTCGCACGCCGTCGGCCAGACCCTGCACGTCACCGAGGGCGTCGGGCTCGTCGGCACCCGCGACGGCACGGTGCTGCGCAACCACGCCGGCGAAACCGTCGTCTGCCCACCCGGCGAGGAGCACTGGCACGGCGCCGCCGGCGACACGTTCATGAGCCACCTGGCCATGCTGGAGGCCGCACCGGACGGCGGCGACCCCACCACCTGGCTGGAACCGGTCAGCGACGAGTCGTACAAGCAGGCCGACGCCACCCCGAACTGACCCTTCTCCCCCGGAGTAACTCACCATGCGTGCAACCCTGATGTACGGCGCGGGCGACGTCCGCGTCGAGACCGTCGCCGACCCGGCCATCGAGCAGCCCACCGACGCGATCGTGCGCATCGTGCGTGCCTGTGTCTGCGGCAGTGACCTCCACCCCTACCACACCATGCCGACCCAGCACCACGGGCAGCCGATGGGCCACGAGTTCCTCGGCGTCGTCGAGCAGACCGGCACCGACGTCACCGGGGTCAACGCCGGTGACATGGTCGTGGCCTCCTTCGCCTACCAGGACAACACCTGCGAGTTCTGCCGCGCCGGCGTGCAGACCGCGTGTGTCCATGTCGGATTCTTCAGCGCCGCCCAGGCCGAGCTGATCCGTGTGCCGCTGGCCGACGGCACCCTCGTCAGGCTTCCGGTGGACGCCGGATCCGAACTGTTGCCGTCGCTGCTGACCCTGGCCGACGTGTACGGCACCGGCTACCACGCCGCGAAGCAGGCGAACGTCGGCGCGGGCGACACCGTCGCGGTGATCGGCGACGGGGCGGTGGGGCTGCTCGCCGTCCTGTCCGCCCGGCAACGGGGCGCCGAGCGCATCATCCTGATGGGCCGGCACAAGACCCGCACCGACCTCGGGCGCGAGTTCGGCGCCACCGACGTCGTCGCCGAGCGTGGCGACGAGGGCATTGCACTCGTGCGCGACCTCACCGACGGAGGCGCACCGAAGGTCCTCGAAGCCGTCGGCCACCGGTCCGCGTACGACCAGGCCGTCGGCATCGTCCGTGCCGGCGGGGTGATCAGCCGCGTCGGCGTGCCGCAGTACGAGGAGGCACCGGTCGGTTTCGCCAGCCTGTTCGGCCGCAACATCACCCTCAACGGCGGCCCCGCCCCGGTACGCGCCTACATCGACGAGTTGCTGCCCGGCATTCTTTCCGGCACGGCCGATCCGGGCAAGGTGTTCGACCGCACGGTCGCCCTCGACGAGGTGCCGGACGCCTACCGGGCCATGGACGAGCGTGAGGTCCTCAAGGCTCTCATCCGGTTCTGAGCGGCAGCGGCCGGTCTCCCGGCCGGCGATCGCTGGATTCACTTGCTGTCGACGGTTCCCCGGTCCGCGCTGTCCGCTCGCAGTTGCGCCACGGCCCGCGGCCAGGCCGCGTCGTCGACGCCGAGCGTGGTGCGCAGATAGGCGGTGGTCAGCCGCTGCAGCACCGCCACCGTGGCGAGGTTGTCGTCGGTCGTCTCGACGGAGTCGTAGCCGACCGCGCCGCCCAGGGAGTGCTCCGCCCCGGACAGCGTGAGCAGGCTCTTCGGGCCCGGCGCGAGGTGGTAGGGGTCGGCGCCCCAATCCGGCCCGCGGGTGGTCAGCGGGTTCTGGTCCCGGTCGCCGTAGACGACCAGGGCGGGCCGGGTCATCCGGTCGAATGTCGCGTTCAGCCACGGCAGGTCGCCGATCACGCCGGGAGCGAGGTCGCCCTCGCCGCGTCCCGCGGTGGCCAGCAACACACCGGCCTGGACGCGAGGGTCGGACATGTCCTCGCCGGTCCCGGCCGGAGCCTGGACCCGCAGGCCCAGCAACAGGCCGGTGGTCTGGCCGCCGAAGGAGTGACCGGCGGCCGCGATGCGGCCGCGGTCGACCCGGCCGGCCAGGCCGGGGACGGCCGCCGCCAGGTGGTCGACGTTGTCCAGCACCCGCTTGGCGTCGTCGATCCGGTGTCGCCAGAACCGCGCGGCGCGAGGGTCGCGACGGTCCAGGCCGACGGTGCGCGAATCGAGGTAGGTGGGTTGCAGGACGACGAAACCATGGGCGGCGTAGAAGTCGGCCAGGGGCTGGTACATGTCGCCGGAAGAGCCGTAACCGTGCGAGAACAGGATCACCGGCAGCCGGTCGCCGGTGGCCGCCGCGGACACCCTGACATGCAGGTCGAGCCCCCGGTCACCGCCGTCGAGGACGACCGGCGCGATCGAGACGACGGGGGCGGCGGCGCCGACGACGGCATCGCCGACGGTCAGTGAACGGATCATGGGTGTCACCCGGCCTCTCCTCATGATGGTATGCCGACAAGATAGTTGGTTGTACGGATGATTTGTAGTGCCAATTATCCGTTTCGGCGGCCCTCCCGTAGCCTGGAAGCCATGAGCAATGCCGGGAACTCCCCCACGCACCCGCTGGAGTCGGACTTCGGGTGGACGCTGGGCGTCGTCGCCAAGGCGTACCGGCGCATCGCCCACGACGCCGTCCGTCGCCTGCCGGGCGGCCCGCGCGGCTATCACATCCTCGCCGCCGTGTCCGACGGACAGCCACCGTCCCAGCTCGCGCTGGCGCAGCTCCTCGGCTTGGACAAGTCCGTGTTGGTGCACCTGCTCGACCAGTTGGAGGAAGCGAAGCTTGTCGCACGGCGTCCCGATCCGGCCGACCGACGGGCCCGGCAGATCGCCATCACGGCCAAGGGACGGCGAACGCTGACCCGGTCCCGGGAGATGCTGGATGCGGCCGAGGCCGAGATCACCGCGGGGCTGAGCGCATCGGACGTACGCGCCTTCAAGGCCGTGCTGGCCCGGATCGCCCACCGCCACCACACCGACGCGGCCACAGCCGCCGACTGCTGACGACCGTGCGCGCACGCCCCACCATGCACGTGGGTCCGCAGTAGACTCGGGCCGCATGCGGCGCTTTCGCTCGTGGGACGACACAGAGCTGGCATATCGAACGGTCGGGTCGGGGCCGCCGCTGGTGTGCGTCCCCGGCGGCCCGGGTCAAGCCGTCGATTATCTCGGCGAGTTGGGCGGGCTCAGCAACCACCGGACGTTGATCATGTTGGACAACCGCGGCACCGGGTCCTCGCAGGTGCCTCGGGATTCTGCGACGTACCGCGTCGACCAGCTCGTCCGTGATCTCGAAGCGCTACGTCGGCACCTGGGCTCCGATCGAATGGATCTGCTCGGCCATTCGGCCAGCGGCGGGATCTGCCTGCTGTACGCGGCCCAGCATGCACGCCGGCTCAACCGACTCGTGCTGGTCGCTCCGTCCTTGCGCGTCGTCGGCATCCCGTCCGATCTGGGCGTCGACGAGGTCCTGGCCCGGCGAGCACACGAAACATGGTATGCCGACGCCGTCGCGGCCCTGCACGCCGAAGCCGGATCCCCGCAGGAGTTGGAGCGTTACCGCCGCCTGTCAGCGCCTCTGCTGTACGGGCGGTGGAGCAGCGCGGCCCAAGCTCAGACAGCCGCCGAGCCTGCCCAGTTCGCCCGCACGGCCACCGAGGGGTTCTACGCCGATTTCGAGCCGGATCCCGGGCTGCCGGAGCGGCTGGCGGCATGCACGATGCCGGTGCTGCTGGTGGCCGGTGAGTATGACATCTGGCCGACGTGCGCTTCGATGCGCGAGCTGACCCGCCTGTTCGCCGACGCCCGCCTCACGGTGCTACCGGAGACCGGGCACTTCCCCTGGGTGGACGACCCGGCCACCTTCGTGGCAACGGTGCAGGACTTCCTGGCGCGGCCTCCGGCGCCGCCCACCGTCTGATCGACCGCTGCCGCGCCGGCCCGCGCCCGATATACGCTCGGACGACGTTGCCGGTCTCGCGTCGTCGAAGGAGTCGCCGTGCTGCTGGATCTGGACCGCCGCGTGGTGGTGGCGCCGATGGCGGGCGGACCTTCCACCGTGGATCTGGTGGTGGCCGCCGCGCGGGCCGGTTCGGTGGGATTCCTGGCCGCCGGATACAAGACGCCGGATGCGGTCGCCGCGGAGCTGGACGAGGTCCAGTCCGCTGGGGTGACGTGCGGTCTGAACCTGTTCGTGCCGCAGGAGGCACCGGCGGACACCGGCGCGGTCGAGCGGTACCGGCGGGAGCTGGAGCCCGAGGCGAAGCGGCTCGGCGTCGATCTGCCCGCGCCGCGCCCGCACGACGACGACGCGTTCGGGGCCAAGGTCGAGCTGGCGGCGGCGCACGCGCCACCGTTGGTCAGCTTCACGTTCGGCGTCCCGGAGCGGGCGGTGGTGGAAACCCTGCGCCGGGCCGGGTCCACGGTGCTGGTGACCGTCACGAGCGCCGACGAGGCGGACGCGGCGGCGAGGGCGGGCGCCGACATGCTCGTCGCCCAGGGCGGGACGGCCGGCGGCCACGCCTCGACCTCGGCTCCGGGCACCTACGACGGTGCCGCCGACGCGCCCGCGGTGCTGCGCATGGTCCGCGCGGCGACCGCGCTGCCGGTGGTCGCGGCCGGCGGCGTCGGCGCCCCGGACAAGGTGCGGGAGCTGCTCGCCGCGGGTGCCGTCGCGGTGCAGTGCGGCACCGTGTTCCTGCTGGCGGACGAGGCCGGCACCGGGCACGCCCAGCGCACCGCGATGCACGCCGGTCCGGACCGGGAGACCGTGCTCACCCGGGCCTACACCGGCCGCCCGGCCCGCGCGCTACGCAACCGGTTCACCGACGAGCACTCGGCCACGGCGCCACTGGCGTACCCGGCGATCCACCACCTCACGGCGCCGCTGCGGGCGGCGGCGGCGCGCGCGGGCGACCTCGACGTGATGAGCCTGTGGGCGGGGACGGCGCACCGGCACGCGCGGCCCGGCACGGTGCGCCAGATCCTCGACCGCCTGGAGGGCTGAGCGGCGCCCGATGTGGTCAGTCGCGGTCCGTCGCAGCAGCCGCACCGCCCAGTAGACCCTCCATGATTCGCGCGGTCAGCAGGTCCAGCGCATCATCCGTGGCCGCGACCGCAGCCGGGTCCGGCGTCATGGCTCGGGCCAGGCGTGGATGCCGGCCCTGCGCCGCGATGTGGTGCAGATAGGCCGCCTGAGCCGCTTGCCACTGGGCGATGGTCTGGCCGTTGCGGCGGCGCTCACCGGCGAGCTCATTCTGCACGAACAGCGCGACGACGCCGTTGAGCATGGCGAACGCTTGGAGTTTGGCCCCGGTCGGGGCCGGATGGTCGCCGAGCACGGCAAGGATGTGTTCGATCAGGTCCAGCGAGTGCGGGCCGATGCTCGGTTGCCCGATGACCAGCGGGACGACCCAGGGGTGACGGCGCATGATCGTGCGTGCCTGCCCGGCGAATGCGACGAGATCCGCCAGCCAGTCGCCGCTCGGCCCGCCCAATTCGTATTCCGCGGCGACGGCGTCGACCATCAGGTCGATGAGCTCATCACGGTTGGCCACATAGCGGTACAGCGAAGCCGGACCGGTTGCCAGGCTGGACGCCAGCCGGCGCATGGTGATGGCGTCGAGTCCGTCACGGTCGGCGATGGCGACGGCCGCCGCTGTGATCTCGGCGCGGCTGCGTTCGTTCGGACGGCCCGCGGGCACCGACTCGGGTCTCATCCAGATCGGCTCATTCACCCGTCGCGTCACTACTCCCGGGCCCTCCTCTCACCGCGCGGCCACCGAACCCTTGCGGCTGCTATTCTACTTTGCGATCGGTGTTCGCAAATTGCGGAGGGCCCGGCTCATGCGAATCTTGATGATCACCCCCGGCACACGTGGTGACGTGGTGCCCGCCGCCGGGCTCGGCGCACGCCTGCGATCCCACGGCCACCAGGTGGCCGTGGCGGCGAATGCCCCCTACGCCGACATCGTCACCGCCGCCGGCTGTGAGTTCCGTGCGCTGCCCGGCGACATGCGACACCTTGCCAACCCGGCTCCGGCCGATGTCGACGCGCCAGCCAGGCGGATGCGTGATTACCTGCGCGAGCTCCGCGACTACATGGCGCAGGCGGCCACCGGCACGCTCGCCGCGGCGCGGGCCGGCACCGATCTGATCCTGGCGAACTCGGTGGCGCCCTTCGCCTGCGACGTCGCCGAAGGACTCGGCGTGCCGAGTGCCGGGATGTACCTGCAGCCGATGGAGCCCAGCGCCGCGTACCCGCCGATGCTGCTCGGACTGGCCCGCAGTCTCGGACCGTGGGGCAACCGCCTCGCCGGAGCGGCAGTCCGGGCCGGGCCGGCGCCGTACGACCCGGCGTGCGCCCGGATCCGCCGCGACATGGGCCTGCCGGAGCGGACCCGGCGTGCCGCCGAGCGGTGCCGGGTCCGTACCGGCTGGCCGGTCTATCACGGCATCAGCCCCACGGTGCTGCCCCGCCCACGGGATTGGCGCGCCGGACTCACCGCGGCCGGATACTGGTGGCCGGCACCCGCGCCGGCGTGGACGCCGCCCACGGCACTGGTGGACTTCCTGTCCGCCGGTCCACCGCCCGTGTTCATCGGCTTCGGCAGCACCGGCATGCGCGACGGCGACCTGATCGTCACCGCCGTGCGCCGTGCTCGGCTGCGGGCGGTCGTGCAGGGCGAGCTCGACGGCTCGTACGACGACATCCTGTCCATCGGGGACGTCCGGCACGATTGGCTTTTCCCCCGGGTGTCGGCGGTGGTGCATCACGCGGGAGCGGGCACCACCGCGGCGGGTCTGCGCGCCGGCGTGCCCGCGGCAACCGTCCCGGTCTATACCGATCAGCCGTTCTGGGCACGCCGGATTCACGAGCTGGGCGCGGGCCCCGCGCCGATTCCCGCCCGCCGTCTCACCGCCGACACCCTGGCCACCGCGATCAACGACGTCGTCACGGTGCCCGCCTACCGCGGGCGCGCGCAGTACCTCGCGCGGCGCCTCGGCGCCGAGGACGGCGCCGCTCCCCTCCTCACCCGGCTCGGCATCTGAGAGCCACCGGCGCGGATCCGGATGCGGGCGACGGTATACCGGGCAACGGATCGGCGGTTATGCTCGCGCGGTATCACCACCTCAACGGGGCTCCGGCACAGGAATAGCCGGGAAAAGAACAGTGCCCGATTCTTGACTCGGCGTCCGGGCATCTCCCTCATTCTTCGAATGTGGAATTCTCCTGCGTCCGGCCCCACCGGATCGACGAAATGAGGACGATTCTCGATGACGATGCGGACCGTCTCCAGATTGAACTTTTTTCACCGTGGCGAGGTTGGCAGATGCCGCCGACGGTCGACGGCGCGCAACCGACGGGCTCGATGCCATGTTGAAAACGGTTCATTACGGCGCGTCGCGGCGGTGGCCGTCGCGGTGGCGCTTTCCTCGACCGGCGTGGCGAGTCCCGCGCTCGCATCCGGGCGCACCGCCCCGGCCTGCCGGGCCACCACCGTCGACGTCCCGCTGGGCTCGGGCACCGGGCAGATGTGGGGCGAACTGTGCCGGCCGGCCGGGGCATCGCCGAGCACCGTGGTGACGCTGGTGCACGGCGCGACCTACAACCACAACTACTGGGACTTCCCCTACCGGCCGGGCACCTATTCGTTCAGCCGCATGCTGAACCGGGCCGGGTACGCCACCTTCGTCGTCGACCGCCTCGGCACCGGGCACAGCACCATCCCGCCGAGTTCCGAGCTGACCCTGACCAGTGAGGCCGCTCAGCTCCACACGGTGGTGCAGGCGCTGCGGGCCGGCCGGGTCGGTCGCCACGCGTACGCCTCGGTGGTGCTGGGCGGTTATTCCCTCGGCTCGGCGGTGTCGGAGATCGAGGCGTCGACGTTCCACGACGTCGACGCGGTGCTGATCACCGCCCTGGGCCACTACAACAACCCGGCGGGCACCGCGGCGATCATCGCCAACGGCCAGGATCCGAACACCGATCCGGTGCTCGGCGGCCGGCACCGGTACGACGACGGCTACGCCACCACCAAGCCGGGCAGCCGCGAGACCGTCTTCTACGCCGATCGGCCGATGGAGCCGGGCGTGCTGGTCGCCGACGAGCTCACCAAGGACGTCGACGCCTTCCTGGAGGCGGGCGACCCGTTGGTCATCGACCCTTCGGTCAGCCGGGCGATCGACGTACCGGTCATGTTCGCCCTCGGTGACCACGACCCGTTGATGTGCGGCGACGGCTACGAGGACTGCACCTCGACGGCGGCGCTGCGCGCCCAGGAGGCGCCGTTCTGGACGTCCGCGCCCAGCTTCGACGTGCTGCTGCTGCCGAACGCCGGGCACGGCCTGAACCTGGTGCCGAACACCCGGGTCTATCAGGCCGCGGCCCGGTGCTGGCTGGACCGGATGGTCGGGCACGGCTGACGCCCGCCGACCGGAGATCGCCGGCGCCGTGCGCCTCGCAGCGCGCGGCGCCGGCGATCTATTCGCGGCTCTTGACCAGCAGGACGGCGTGCGCCGGGCAGGCCCGCGCCGCCGCGAGCGCGGAGTCGGCAAGGTCGGGACCGGGCTCGGGCCGCAGCACCTCGGCGACCTCCGCGGTCGCGCTCATCCGGAAGACCTCGGGCGCGGCGTCCACGCAGTTGCCGTACCCGGCGCAGCGGGTCAGATCCACCCGGACGTGCGCCACCCGGGCCGATCCTCGCTGCTGCGGTTGCGGTGGCATCAGAGCAGCACGCCCATGTTGCCGGGCAACGTCTCGGCGTCCAGCACGACGCGGTGCTCGGCGAAGCGGAGCCCGTGGTCCGTACGGGTGAGCAGGTCGTCGTAGCGACCACAGACGTGGAACCGGGACACCTCGACCCGGTCGGTGACGTAGAGGACGACGTACGCCTCGGACTTGATCAGCCCGTCGTCGGTCTCCCGGGCGCGCACGTTGGTGATGGTGTGCAGGGTCCTGGTCGGGTTGTGCCGCAGGTAGCCGTTCGTATAGGCGGCGCGTTCCTTCAAGGCGCCCAGGCCCCGGTCGGTGTACCACCACATGCCGGTCGTGGAGACGTTGTTGTGTGTGCCGACGGCGTACACCCCGGCGGCGAGGAACAGGTCGACCCATGCGTTGGGGCGCTTGTCGTCCATCGTCAGGGCATAGGTCGCGTAATGGTCCTCGACCTCGCTGCGCAGGCCGGCCGGATTCATGACCATGGTGGACATGGTGTTGTCGCTCCTTCCTTGCGTCGTCGGGGTGCTCACGACTCGTCCCGCAGGTATTGCTGGTAGACCCGGAAGAACTCGCGCTGCGAGTACTCGTCGCGTACGTCGGCGCTCTCGCCGCCGCGGCCCGGCGCGACCCCGCGGGTGAACAGGTTCGACCGGCCGCCCTCGCCGCGCACGCCGATCTGGCAGCGGGCGGCCGCCTCGGTGTCGTCGCAGCTGAGCTTGCCCCACGAGCCTTGGGTGTCGGCGAGGTTCTCCAACTGCTCCTGCCGCGTCGCGTCGTCGTCCTCGACGTCGGAGTAGACGGTGATGTCGACGCGGGCGCGGTTCACGCCGAGCGGGGTGACCGTCTGCAGGTATCCCGCCTTCATGCCGCGCGGGGTGTCCTTGGGGCCGGGCTGGATGTCGAGGTTGGGGAAGACCGCGAGCACCTCCTGCCGGATCTCCGGCGGCTCGCCCCCGGCGAAGCCCTCGGGCGGGCCGGGCGGCCCCTGGGCAAGCATGCTGCTCCAGCCGACCGGCATGGTGCCGTCCGAGAAGTCCACGCCGCTGAAGCGTTGCAGGGCGCGGGCATACTTCGGCGGGTCCAGGGGCGGGAAGGCCCACTGCAGGACGGAGTGTCCCGGCGCCGCACCCCAGTTCCAGCCGCGCGCGGTGGTGCCCGCCAACAGGTCGCGGATGCTGCGGTGGGTGAACTCGGCGTGATAGTCGTCCCGGAAGTTCTCGTGCCAGAGTTTCCAGTTGCCGTCGTAGATCCAGCTATTGCGACCGATGGGCTCGATGCCCTGCACGTACGGCGCGAGGTGGTCGGCCATTTCGCCGAGGAAATCGGTCAGTGACGGCACCGTCGGCCGGAGCGCGACGAAGACCAGGTCGTGGAAGGTTTCGCAGGCCACCGGTTTCAAGCCGTACGCGCCGCGGTCGAACCCGGGCCCGTAACCCTCGTCGTAGGGCACCCCGGTGAGGTCACCCTTGAGGTTGAACGACCACGCGTGGTACATGCATTTGAGGACCTGGCCCTGGTTGCCGCACCGCTCGTCGGTCAGCACGGCACCGCGGTGGGAGCAGGCGTTGTGGAACGCGCGGATCTCCCCGTCGTTGCCCCGGATCACCAGAACCGGCTGGTCGGCGACGGACAGCGTGAAGTAGTCACCGGGGTTCCGCAGATCGCGGATCGTGCAGGCATAGCGCCAGGTCCGGGCGAAGATCCGTTCCTTCTCCAACGCGAGGATCTCCTCGCTCGTGTAGATTGCCCGGTCCACCACCCCGGTGGCGAGATCGGTGCGAAAATCCGGACTCACACTCATGGTTGCACCTCCATTTGGATTCGCGAAAGCCGGCCCACCCGCGCAAGATTTCGCGACGATTGTGAGCACGCCGGAAGTTTCTCGTCAATGAATCGCAAAGCGTCTCCGGAATCTTTTGCGCCGTTATTGACAAGCGGGGAATTCGGATTGACTCTCGGACCAGACATCGGCCCGCGCAGCAAAACACACCGACTTTCCGGAGTTCGTGATGTCTCTCTTCCGGCTGGACACCAGCATTCTTGGCACCCGGTCCACCACCGGCACGCTCGCCGACCTCGTGGAGCAGGAGTGGCGTGCCGCCGCCCCGGACACGCCGGTGGCCCGGCGCCACCTCGGTGCGGACCCGCTGCCGTCGACGGCCTGGGCGACCGCGGTGGCGACCGCGTTCGTTCCCCCCGACCGGCACACCCCCGAGCAGCGGGAAGCGGTGGCGCTGGCCGCGACTCTGACCGACGAGCTGGTCGCCGCGGACGCCATGATCTTCGCGGCGCCGCTCTACAACTTCGGCGTCTCCCAGCACCTCAAGACCTGGGTGGATGTCGTGTTCACCGATCCCCGGATGGCGCCGGGCGCGGACCGGATCCTGGCCGGCAAGCCGGCGGTGCTGGTGACCGCCCGGGGCGGCGCCTACGGTCCGGGGATGCCGCGGGACGGCTGGGACCACGCGATCGGCTGGATGCGCCGCATCTTCAGCGATGTCTGGGGCCTGGACCTCAGCGTCGTGGAACGCGAGCTGACCCTGGTGGGCATCGATCCGGCGCTGGCCCCGCTCGCCGAGAAGGCCGAGCGCATCCGGTCCGCGGCCGAGGATCAGGCCCGTGCGGCGGGCCGGAGACTGGCGCTGCGCGAGGGTGCCTTTCCCGTCTGAGCCGCCCTTTCCCGCCCCGCCGACTCTCCCGCCCGCCGCCGCTAAGGAGGCCACGGTGCCCGCACGCACTGGGAAGCAGTACCTCGACAACGTGAAGTCGCTCCACCCGGAGATCTATCTCAACGGCCGCCGCATCGCGCACGTCACCGAGGAACCGGTCTTCGCCGGCCCGCTGCGAACCATCGCCGAGCAGTACGACATCCAGCTCGACGAGCGGTACGCCGGCGTCTGCACCTATGTGTCCCCCACCGGTGACCGGGTGTCGCGCTCGTTCCAGCCGTGCCGGAGCCGGGATGACCTGATCGCCAAGCGGCGCCACTTCAAACTCCGCGCCGACCACACCTTCGGGATGATGGGCCGGTCACCGGACTTCATGAACGCGTTCGTGCTGGGCTGGCACACCAACGCGCCGGTCTTCGGCGAGCTGGACGAGCGATTCGGCGAGAATGCGCGCCGCTATTACGAGCATGTCCGGGACAACGACCTGTTCCTGACCCACGTGTTGATCAACCCGGCGATCGACCGGTCGAAGACGTCGTCGCAGCAGGAGGAACCGTTTCTGCATCTGGGAAAGGTGCGGGAGACCGCGGAGGGCATCGTGGTGCGCGGTGCGAAGATGCTCAGCACCATGGCGCCGTTCGCGGAGGAGCTGGTGGTCGTCCCGTTCGGCGGCATCGCCCCGGGCGACGACGACTACGCGGTGGTGTTCGCGATCCCCATCGACACGCCCGGGCTGAAGTTCATCTGCCGCGAGCCGGTGGCGCCGGCCGGGCGGACGGAGTTCGACCACCCGCTCAGCAGCCGGTTCGAGGAGATGGACTGCATCGCCGTCTTCGACGACGTGCTGGTCCCGTGGGACCGGGTCGTCGTCGACGGCCGCCCCGGCAGCCGCGACCTGGTCAACCGGGTGCTCGGCAACGACCCGAGCGTCCTGGTGGTCAACGGCGCGCGGAGCCTGGCGTCGCTGGAGCTGATGTGCGGCATCGCCGTCCGGGTCGCCGACGCGACCGGGATCGACGGCTTCCTGCACGTCCAGGAGAAGCTCGGCGACCTGATCTCGCGGCTGGAGACCCTGCGCACGCTCTTCTACGGCGCCGAGGCCCTGGCCGCGCCGTTGCCGGACGGCACCTGGGTGCCGTACCTGCCGGGGATGATGGCGTTCCTCATGCAGACCGCGCCGACGCACCGCCGGATGGTCGAGGTCATCCAGATCCTGGCGGCGGGCAACTTCTTCTACGCCCCGTCCGGCGCGGATTTCGCCAACGAGGAGCTGCGCCCATTCCTCGACCGGTTCGTGCGGGGGCGTCCCGGGATCTCCGCCGAGGAGCGGGTCCGCCTGTTCAAGCTCGCGTGGGACGTGGCCGGAGACGGGTTCGGCCAGCGGCTCATGCAGTACGTGAACTATTACAGCGGCGACCCGGTGCGGCTGACCGCCGGGCTCTACCTCGGGGCGGACAAGAGGGAGATCAACCAGGTGGTCGACCGGGCGCTCGCCGGCTCGGAGGCCGGCCTGGACATCCCGCTCTCGCCCGAGGTGCTGCGCATGGCGCCGCCTCCCCCGCCGACCAGACCGCTCACCGGCATCTACCCGGCGAAGAGCCAGCCATCGTCGTAGCGATAGCCGGAGGTTCTCGGCACGGCCACGGCCGCCGTGCGAGTGGGAAATTTTCCCACTCGCACGGCGGCCGTGGCGCGGCGCGAAGCCGGTTCAGACGGTGGCGAGCAGGAGCTCTTCGATGGTGGACGGCCGGAGGCCGTCGGCCCGGCCGGCGAAGTAGCGCTCCGCGAGGTCGGCCGCGGAGACGTGCTCGACGTGCCGGAACCCGGCCTCCTTGGCCAGCGCCAGGATGTCGTGCGGGCCGAAGAAGCTGCGAAACGGCGTCCCGTCGGCGCGGGCGGCGCGCTCCAGACCTTCCCGGGCGGCCCGCTCCGCCGGATCGACCAGGTCGACCGGCTGCATGAACGTCATGACCAGAACGGACCGCTCGGCGAGGGCAGCGGCCGTGCGCAGCGTGGCGGCGACCGCGTCCCGGGTGAGGTACATGGTGACGCCGGAGCATGCCAGCACCGCCGGGCGGGCCGGGTCGAAGCCCTCCTGCACCAGGCGCTGCCACCAGTCGTCGTCCGCCTCGAAGTCGACCGGGACCAGGCGCAGCTCCTCGGGGACCCGATAGCCCAGTTCCGCCAGCCGCGCCCGCTTCCACGCCTGCGTCTCCGGCTGGTCCACTTCGAAGACCCGCATGCCCGCGGCGCCGGGCGGTCGCCGCTGCGCGAACGTGTCGAGACCGGCGCCGAGGATGACGTACTGGCCGATGCCCTCTCCAGCCCGTTCGACGACCAGGTCCTCGATGAACCGGGCGCGGGCCACGATGGACGCCCGCGCCCCGGCGCTGCGCGCCAGATCCATGTCCGGTCGTGAACGCCAGCCGCCGTCCGGGGCGACGAGCCGCGCGCCGAGGTCGTCCTCGAACACGTGCGGCCGGGGATCGGCCTGGACATGCAGGGCCCGCCACAGGGCGGTTCGGATCGCGGTCTTGTCCGCCGTCGCCGTCACCGGTGGTTCCTTTCCGTCGGGGGCCTCGCGGGGCCCGCGGTGGTGGGCAGGTATTCCGACTCCAGCACCACGTCCTTCACCCACGACTGGTACTCGACGTGGGTGTGGTGCTCACGGGTGCGCCACTCGGTGCCCTCGCGCTCGCGCAGATAGGCGCGGTAGTGCGGCGCGCCGGGCACCTTCATGTTGTCGGTCAGCACGATCGAGCCCGGGTGCAGCCACCGCAGGTCGAGGATGCGCCGCAGGTCCGGCAGGTAGGCCCGGGCGATGTGATCGACGAAGAGGAAGTCCAGCCGCCCCGGCCCGAAGCCGTGCTCGGTGACGAGGCGCTCGATGGTGCGGCCGTCGTCGCCCAGCGTGCCGTGCAGCACGCTGACCCGGTCCGCCAGGCCGGCATGGTCCCAGATGCGCCGGGCGACCGAGGCGTTGGCGGCGTTGAACTCGATCGAGCACAGCCGGGCGTCGGGCGGCATCACCCGGGCCATCCGCAGCGCGCTGTAGCCGCAGTACGTCCCGAGTTCCAGCAGCAGCCGGGGCCGGACCCGGCGGACCGCCGCGTCGAGCAGCAGCCCCTTCTCATCCCCGATATTGATCAAAGTGGCATGCTGGTAGGCGTAGGTGTCGATCCGCCGGATCACGTCATCGACGTCCCCGGGAATCGCGTGCGCGAGCACATAGTCGGCAAGCGCCTCCTCGCGGCCGTCACCGACCTGGCCCGTCCGGGTCAGGTTGCCCATTCGCATCAGCATCCGCAGTCGTTTCGCCATCACCGATCTCCGATTCCGGTCCGCTCGTAGGGGTGGGTGGGTTCCGGTCTCGCTTTGTGCAGCGCGACGATGGGGAGATTTCACGCTACCGCGAGAGGCACCGTTTCGCGTACGCGTATCGGGGCCGGGATTCTCCCCGGTCGTACGCGCTTTCCGTGCCCGAAGAAAAGCGTCAAAGAATGGACCGGAATCGCGCCCCTATAAGCGGCTCTTGCGGCTCGCGCCGCGGACGGCGGAGAAGATCGCGGCGAGGACCATGATGCCCATCATCGCGTAGAAGGCCGCCCGCAGGCCCTCGGCGAACACGACCGCGAGCCGGCCGTCCAGCTTGCTGGTGCCGACGAAGATGGCGAATGCCAGGTTCCGCGGGATCGAATGCGAGGCCACGAGTATCGCGGTGGTGAAGGAGAAGACCATGCCGATGCTGGCGAACGTGCGCAGCACGCCGGAGGCGATGCCGAGCCGGTCGGGCGGTGCCGCCTTCATCACGGCGGTGCTGTTCGCCGGAAAGAAGAAGCTCCCCCCGATCATGATCACAAGGTTGCCGACGGCGGCCAGCCACAGGCCACTCGTCGCGGTCATCTGCGCGAAGATCGCCATCGCGACGACCGAGATGCCGAGCCCCAGCGTCGCGGGGATCACCGGCCCGAGACGGTCGGTGAGCCGGCCGGCGTAGGGCCCCACCACGGCGCCGACCAGGTAGCCCGGCAGCAGCAGCATCGAGGCCCTGATCGGGTCCATCCCGCGGGTGCCCTGCAGGTACATGATGACCAGGAAGAGCACCGCGAAACTGCCGACGCCCTGCAGCAGCGAGGCGAGCAGCGAGGGCGTCATCGTCGGGATGCGGAACAGGGTCAGGTCGAGCGTCGGATCCGCGCGCCGGAGCTCGACGATGACGAACACCACCAGCAGCGCGACGCCGCCGGCCAGATAGCCGATCAGGGTGGCGTCGAGCGGGCGCGAGGCCAGCCCGGTCATCGCCCAGAGCACCCCGAACAGGCCCAGGCCGAGGGTGATCATCCCGAGGACGTCGAAACTGCGGGCCTGCCGCTCGCCGCGGTCGCGCAGCACGCGCTGCGCCAGCACCAGCGCGACGATGCCGATCGGCACGTTGATCCAGAAGATCCACTGCCAGGACACGTACGTCACCATGACCCCGCCGAGCAGGACACCGAGGACCGAGCCGAACGAGAATCCGAAGGCGTTGAAGCCGTACGCGCGGCCACGCTCGTGCGGCGGGTAGAGCTCCGAGATGATCGCGCCGCTGTTGGCCGCGATCAGCGCGGCGCCGGCGCCCTGCAGGAGCCGGAATCCGATGATGCTCGGCGCGTTCCAGGCCAGTGCGCAGAGCACCGAGCCGACGGTGAACACCAGGAAGCCGGCCTTGTACATGCGGACCCGACCGAACAGGTCGCCGAGCCGGCCCAGTTGCGTGGAGAGCACGGTGACCACGAGCAGGTAGCCGACGACCACCCAGGTGACGGCGGCCAGGGTGATGCCCAGGTCAGCCTCGATCGCGGGCAGGGCGAGCACCACGATCGTGCCGTCCACTGCGGAGACGAGCACGCCGATCATCACCACGAGCATGCCGAGGCCGCGCCGCGGCGGCGGGGACGACTCCGGGGCGTCCGCCGCCCCGGTCGAGATCTTGTCGCTGACCATCGATGACCCCGCCTCTTCTCGGACTAGTAGACTACCTTGCTAGCATGCTTGCCGCACGGAAGCCCCCGACGCCCGAAGGGCCATCAGGGGCGACCACAGAATGAACCTTTTTCAACCTGGCATCGAGCCCGTCGGTTGCGCGCCGTCGGCCAGTGGCGGCACCTGCCGGCCTCGCCACGTTGAAAAAGGTTCAATGTTCAGCTTGCGAGCGGGGCCTCGATGCTCCATTCGCGACCGTCCGGGTCGCGCACCACCATCCGCTGGGTGCCCCAGTGGGTCGGCTCGAACTCCGAGACCACCTCGACGATCGGGTCGGGCTTGAAGGTCGCCGCATCCGCCACGCGCAGCACGAACTGCGCCTGCGGCGCGCGCTCCTCGGGGACCTCGCTCACCACGAAATAAGGCCCCTCGTCGTGCTTGAGCATCCCGGAGCCGTGCTCGGTGACGAAATCGACCTTGAAGCCCAGCGACTCCAGGAATTTGGCCGTCTTGCCCCAACTGTGCGTCTCGACGTAAACACCTTCGACACCACGGGTCGTCATGTCTGGATTCCTCTCACACGATTCCGTCTTGATTCTTTCCCTGGCGCTCGGCGAGATGCGAACGCAGCGCCTCGGCGACCAGCGCCGAGAGCGACAGTTCACGGTCGATGGCATAATGCTTGACCTCCCGGATCAAATCAACCGGCAGGTAAACATTGAACTGCCTGACCTCCTCAGCAGTCATACTAGCATGCTAGCACACGGCATTGCCGAGGACCCGTTCGCGCGTACGGAAATGTGCGTCCTCCCGTTCGCAAGAGGCCGGATGTAATGAGTTAACAGAACGGTCGGCCGTCGTTATGCTCGGCCCATGCGATTCGGGTTAATGGCAAGCAATCCCATTGAATGGCTGCTGGTCAAGTCCAATTTGATCGCGCGGCCGGTGCTCGATACCCAGGTGGCGGGCACGTACGTCCACGTCATCATGGCGGCCGTCAAGGTCGGCGTTTTCGACGCCCTCGCCGACGGTCCCGCCACCGCCGAGAAGATCGCGGCCGGCTGTGGCACCGATCCCGGCAGCACCGCGAAACTGCTGCCCGCGCTGGCCGCGTCGGGATACCTGCGCGCCAAAGGCGACCGGTACGAGCTGAGCCCGCTGTCCCGCAAGTGGCTGGTCTCCACCAGCCCGCATGCGGTGAACGACAAGCTGATGCTGCAGTTCTACGAGCTGGGACTGATGCAGCGGGCCGACGAGTACCTGCGCAGCGGGAAGCCGCTGGACTTCCACACCGGCATGAGCGACGAGGTCTGGGACTCCTATCAGCGCGGCATGAAGTGCCTGACGACCGGGCAGACCGGCATGGTGGCCAAGGCCGTACCGGTCCCCGAGGGGGCCACCGACATGCTCGACATCGGCGGCTCGCACGGCGCCTACTCGGTCGCGTTGTGCCGCCGCCACCCGTCGCTGCGCGCGGTCGTGCTCGATCTTCCCGACGCCGTGCGGCACGCCGCGCCGCTGCTGGCCGAGGAGGGGATGGGCGACCGGGTCCGCCACCAGGCCGGCAACGCGCTCACCGACGACTTCGGCGTGGAACGCTACGACGCCGTGGTGATCATCGGCGTCGCACACCACTTCAGCGACGAACAGAACCGTGAACTCACCGCCAAGGTGGCTCGTGCGCTACGCCCCGGCGGGGTCTACACGATCGCCGAGTTCCCCGCCGCCAGCGGCGAGGGAAAGACCCAGCAGCTCGCCGCGCTGCGCGACTTCTACTTCGCGCTGGCCAGCGAGTCGGGCACCTGGTCGCCGCCGCAGATGGCCGCCTGGCAGCGCGCCGCCGGCCTGCGACCGGCCAAGCCGGTGCGACTGGCCGCCAGCGGCGGTCTCAACCTTCAGTCGGGCCACAAGCCCCGGTGACCCGGCACGCCGCCGGCCCGGCCCCGTCGCGTACGGGTGCCGGGCCGGGGGCGTGTCCGGGGATCGGGGGCGTGTCCGGGGATCGGGGGCGTGTCCGGGGATCGGGGGCGTGTCCGGGATCGGGGGCGTCTCACACCGTGACCGGCACCGCGACCGGGCCCCGCGTGATCATCAGCCGGTGCCAGGCGACGTCGTCCGCCAGCGCCAGCCGATCGAACCGGCGCACCAGGCGGCCGAGCGCGATCCGGATCTCCAGTCGCGCCAGCGCGGCGCCCAGGCAGTGATGCGGGCCGCCGCCGAACGAGACGTGCCGGCGCGCGTTCGGCCGGTCCAGGCGCAGCTCGGCCGCGGAGGGGCCGAAGACCTCCTCGTCGCGGTTGGCCGAGGCGAGGCCGGCCAGCACCGTCGCGCCCTTGGGGATCACCGTGCCGGCGGCCTCGTGCGGCGCGAGGGTGATCCGGCGCGAGTACTGCACGGAGGTGTCATACCGCAGCACCTCGTCGGCCGCGTTGACGTCCAGGTCCGGGCGTTCGCGCAGCAGCCGCAGTTGCCCGGGGTGACGCAGCAGCGCCACCACGCCGTTGGCCAGCAGGTTCATGGTGGTCGCATAACCGGCGAGATACAGCAGCACCACCTGGGCGATCAGTTCCTCGTCGCTGAGCACGTCACCGCCGTCCTCGGCCCGGATCAGCTGGGTCAGCAGATCCGGATTCTCCGGTACGAGATTGCGGCGCTTGGCCTCGATCACCGCGGCCACGCGGTCGACGAGTTCGGTCTCGGCCGTCGTGATCGCCGCGATGAGCTCGGGCGTCGGCTCGGCGACCGGTTCGAGGGAGTGCGCCAGGACCTCGGCCCGCTCGCGCAGCCAGTGATAGTCGGCCTCCATGCCCAGCATGTCGCAGATCACCAGCAGCGGGAGCGGATAGGCCAGCTCGGTGACCAGGTCGGCCCGGCCGTGCTCGGCCGCCTGGCGTTCGACGCGGTCCAGCGCCTCGTCGACCAGGCGCGTGATCAGTGGCGCCTGCCCGTTGATGGCGCGCTCGGTGAACACCTTGGTGAGCAGCCTGCGCAACCGGGTGTGGTCCGGCGGGTCCTGGTCCATCATGGACAGGGCATGGATCCGGCTCTTCGCGACGTTGTCGTCCTCCACCGAGTGGTCGGCCCGCAGCAGGCGGACCACGTCTGCGTGCCTCGTGACGATCCAGAATCCCGCCGGGTGCTCGAATGCCGGATTGGTCGCGCGCAGCTTCGCATAGTGCGGATAAGGATCGTCGGAAACGCCCGGAGCGAGCGGGTCGAAAGCGTATGGCATTTCCCGGTCGGCCATGGTCATTCATTCCGTCCTGTCGAAAGGCGCTTACCGTCTCATCGGTTATAGGCAGCGGGTTTGACGGCTGGCAAGGCAGGCGACCGCGGCGGCTGCGGGCCGTCCGAGTGGGTAATCTCCCCGGTCGCTCGCTTGACGCGCCGATTCGGTGACTCGAAACTCGTAACCGGGACATCCCCCATTCTCCCCCCTCTCGAAAGGAATTTGTCGTGCCTGCCGAGAAAACGAAGGTGCCGGATGAGACGGCCGTGCGGGTGGCGCTCTGGCGGGCCCTGCACGTGCGGACCGACCCGCCGCCGCATGTGATCGCGGACGAGGTCGGGCTGCGCCTGGTGGCACCCGGCGAGGACTGGCACCGGCGTCCCGACATGGCCGGGGACGGGATGCGCGGGTTCCGGGCCGGCGTGGTGGCCCGGGCCCGGTTCGTCGAGGACCTGGTGGCCGAGCGCTGCGCCGCCGGCGTGACCCAGTACGTCATCCTCGGCGCCGGACTGGACACCTTCGTCCAGCGCCGGCCCGACTTCGCCGGCCGGCTGCGGGTGTTCGAGATCGACCAGCCCGCCACCCAGGAATGGAAGCGGCGGCGGCTGACCGAACTCGGTCACGGCTCCCCGGATTGGCAGCGTTGGGTGCCGGTCGACTTCGAGACCGGGGAACGGTGGTGGGACCGCCTGGTCGACAGCGGCTTCGACCCGGCGCGGCCCGCGGTGATGGCGTGCGCCAGCGTCACCATGTATCTCAGCGAGGAGGCGGTGCGCGACACCCTGCGCCAAGCCGCCCGGTCCGCCGCCGGATCGACGCTGGCGATGACCTTCATCCTGCCCACCGCCTTCGACGAACCGCCGGACGACGCCGCGGACACCCCCCAGCCCGGACCACGGGTGCACTTCCGCAGCTACTTCACCCCGGACGAGATCCTGGGCCTGGCCCGGGACGCCGGATTCCGTCAGACCCGGTACGTGTCCACCGAGGAGGTGACCGCGCGCTACTTCGCCCGCCGCACCGATGACTTCCGGCCGGCCGCCGGCGAGCCGTTCATGCTGGCGCACACCTGAGCGGCCCCTCACGTGGTGACGACCAGCAGCTCCTCCGCGTTGGAGGGGCGCAGGCCGTCGGCGCGGCCGGCGAAATACCGGGCGGTCAGGGCGGAGGCGGGGAGGTGTTCGGCGGTGCGGAAACCCGCGTCGCGGGCCAGGTCCAGCATCTCTGTGGGGGTGAAGAACCCGGTGAACGGCGTACCGGAGGCGCGGGCGGCCTGTTCCACCCGGGCGCGCAGTTCCCGGGGGCCCGGCTCGACCATGTCGAGCGGAAGCTGGAAGGTGGTGGCCAGCACGGAACCGGGCGCCAGCGCGGTGCCCTGCCGCAGCAGCGCCACGATGGCCTCCCGGCTGAGGTAAGTGCTGACGCCGAGCGACGCGACGACGGCCGGTTGTCCGGCGTCGAACCCCGCCGCCGCCAGAGCCTGCGGCCAGGACCGGCCCGGCTGGAAGTCGTACGGCACGAAGTGCAGCCCGGGAACGTGGAAGCCGAGTTCGGCCAGCCGCCGCCGCTTCCACGCCTGCGCCCCGGGGGCGTCGAGTTCGAAGACCCGCAACGGCGGGACGAGGTCCGTCCGGCGCTGGGCGAAGGTGTCCAGGCCGGCGCCCAGGATGACGTACTGGCCGACGCCGCGGCCGACGCTCTCGGCGACCAGGTCCTCGGCGTACCGGGCCCGGGTGATCACCGCCGCGCGGGCGAACGGGTTGTCGTCCGGGTCCATGTCCGGGCGCCGCCGCCAGTCGCCGCCCGGATCGGCCAGGCGCAGGCCGAGCTGGTCGTCGAAGACCGCCGGCGGGGCGTCGTGTTGCACGTGCAGAGCACGCCACAGCGCGGTGCGCACGGCGGTGCTGCTGGGTTCGGCGACGATCTGCTCGGTCATGTCGGATCTCCTGGGTTCGCAGGTGTGTCGGTTGGCGTGGTGCGCTACGTCTGCGGCGCGTCTCGCTGCCGCTGCGCTACGTCTGCGGCGCGTCTCGCTGCCGCTGCTCCACCTCGGCGGCGAAGTTCTGCCAGATCCGGCCGCACTCGCGGGCCAGTTGCGCGATGCCCGCCACCCGGTAGGCGGGCACGTCCCGGCTGATCCGAGCCCAGTCGTCCGGATCCAGCGCGTAGACGTCCAGCAGGCGGAGCAGGACGCGTCCGGACTCACGGAACCGCAGGGCGGGATCGCTGCGCAGGTTGCGCAGCACCGCGGACCGGTCGGCCGGGCCGGCCTGCGGGAGCCGGACCGAGCGGCTGGCCCGCTCGGGCGCGCCGCGGTGCCCGCCGTCCGGGCCGGGCACAGCCCGGGGCTGGGGCCGGGCCGGCAGCGCCTCGGCGCGACGCGCGTCGTTGCGCACGTGCCGCACGGTGTCCGGGCTCACGCCCGCCTCCCGGGCGATCTCGCGCAGCGACGCGCCGTGGCTCTCCGCGAGCACGCTGCTCACCCTGGCCCGGGCCGCAGCGCCGTCGACCGGCCGCAACCTGCCGTCCCGGCCGCGACGATGGGTGATCTGCCCGGCATCGCTGCCGGACCGCCGCCGGATCGCCCCCACCGTCTTGTGCGAGAGCCCCACCACCGTGGCGATCGCCCGGTCCGACCAGTCCGGATAGGTGCCGAGAATCCGCTCCGTGGCCGCCGTGCGTTCGGCCCGCGACAACGGCAGCCCGTGCAGCACGTTCTTCTCGACGGCGAGCACGAACGCCTCGTCCTCGTCGCAGTCGCAGAAGTCGACGTCGATGGCGTCCTGCACCCGCAGCTTCGCCGCCTGCAGACGGTGCGCGCCGTCGACCACGCGCATCGTGCGGCGGTTGACGAGGATCGGCGGGAGTACCGCATCGGAGTTCGCCAGCAGGCGGGCGTGCTCGTCGTTCACCCCGGACAGGCGGGGCGAATCAGACGCCGCGATGTCGGTGAGCCGGATCCGGGCCTTCTCGGCCGCGGCGGCGACAGGCTGAGCGTTCACAGTGCGGCCTTCCTTCTCCACGGGGGTGTCCTGCCGGCGGCGCCGGCGAACCTGCGGCCGGAGACTCAGGCGGTGCCCATCCGGCGGTCGAGTTCGGCCGGGTCGACGTCTTCGACGTGGGTGGCGATGCTCCACCGATGGCCGTACGGGTCGAGGATCTGCCCGGTCCGGTCGCCGAAGGGGGCATCCTGCACCGGGCGCAATGCGGTGGCACCCGCCTCCAGCGCGGCCGCGAAGACCTCGTCCACGTCGTTGACGAACAGGTAGAGGGTGACCGCGGTGCCGCCGAGCGTGGCGGGCGCCGGCAGGCCGGGCAGTTCGTCGGAGATCATCACGACGGCAGCGCCGAGCTGGATCTGGGCGTGCGCGATCCGTCCGTCGGGCAACGTGTGCCGCTCGATCTCCTTGGCACCCAGCGCGCGGCGGTAGAAGTCGATCGCCGCGTTGCCGTCCCGCACCGTGAGGTACGCGACGAGCTGCGGATACCCGTCTGGGATCGGCATGACCATGGGAGTCCTCCTCAGGCGGTGATGGCGTCTCAGGCGGTGATGGCGTCCAGGAAACGGCGCAGCTCGGCCTCGTCGCCGAGCGAGACGCGCAGATGGCCGGGGAAGCCGAAGATCCCGGTGTCGCGCACGAGGATGCCGTGCACCCGGGCGAGTTCGTCCTGTGCGACGGACGCGTCGCTCACACGGACGGCCACGAAGTTGGTCACCGACGGCAGGTGGCGCAGGCCGCGCCGGTCCAGCTCGGCGCAGAACCAGCGGCGCCGGCGGTCCCCGGCCGCTCGGACACTGTCCAGGAAGTCCTGGTCGGCGAGGGCCGCGAGGGCCGCCGCCTGCCCCACCCGGTTGACGCTGAACGGCAGGACGGTGAGCGTGCGGCGCACCTCGGCGATCAGGTCGGCACGTCCCACCGCGTACCCGATGCGGAGCGCGGCAAGCCCGTACGCCTTGGAGAAGGTGCGCAGGGCCATCAGCGGCGCACCCCCGTCGAGGAAGTCGCGGGTCTGCGGGAGTCCGGCGGCGAACTCCTGGTAGGCCTCGTCCACCACCAGCGGCGTACCGGACGTCGCCGCACCCTCGACGAGCGTGGCGAACGCGGGAGGGCCGAGCGCGCCACCGGTGGGGTTGTGCGGGTTGCACACGTACCCGATGCCGTGCGCGGACAGGCCCGAGGCGAACGCCGCGGCGTCGAGGCCGGCGCCGTCCAAGGGCAGGGCGGTGCTCCCCCGCCCGGTGCGGTCGAGGGCCGCCCGGTAACCCGGGAAGGTGCCCGCGGTGACCAGCCCCGGCAGGTCCCGTTCGCCGAGGCTGAGCGCCGTGGCCAGCACCAGCTCGTCGCTGCCGTTGGCCACCGCGATCTGGTCCTCGCCGACGTCCCAGTGCCGCGCCAGGGCGGTGACCAGGGCGTCGCGCTGCGGCGCCGGATAGCGGTGGATCCGGCTCAGCGCCTCGGTCGCGGCGGCGACGGCGGCGGGGCTGGCGCCGTACGGACTTTCGCTCAGGTGCAGCCGGACCAGGGCGTCGGCGTCGGGCACACTGGCGTTGTAGACGGTGGGCGAGGCCAGCACGCGGGCGTTCACAGCCGGTCACCCAGCAGGATGCCGAAGCAGTAGCTGCCCACCGTCGCCTCCCTGGTGACGAAACAGTGCTCGCTGCCGGCCGGGATGCGTACGGCGGCGGGCGAGACCACCTCGTGGCGGACGCCGTCGCAGAGGACCTCGATGCGTGCCTGGCCGGGTTCGGGTGAGACGAGCAGATAGATCTCGTCGACCTCGTGCCGGTGCGGCTCGGCGACCGGCTCGCCGACCAGGGCGCTGAGCTCACCGCCGGCGAGCTGCACCGGCAGCCCGCCGAACATCTGCGCGGTCAGATAGAACGGCGCCGGCCGGTGGTGACCGGCGACCGCGAGCGGCACCGGCAGCTCGGCGACGATCTCGGCGGTGCGCTCGGTGCAGTCGCTCATGCGGGGCCTCCGTTTGGCATGCGCTCCTGGCCCTCGCTGCGCTCGGTGCAGTCGCTCATGCCGGCTCCAGGACGAACAGGTAGGTGTGCGGGGCGCCGAACGCGACGGTGCGCCGCAGCCGCATGCCGCCGGCATCGAAGAGCCGCTCGTACTGCTCGCGGGTGTAGATCGGCACACCCATCAGCGCATGGGCGAGCTCGAACCCGCTGGAGAAGATCGGCAATCGGTCGTCGTCGCCGCCGGCCGGGCTGACCGTGGTGTCGGCGAGCAGGAACGTGTGTGCCTTGGGGAACGCGTCACGCAGCCGGGGCACCACCTGGTCGCGCCGCACCGGATCGGCCAGCAGGTCGTGCAGGAACATGAAGCTCATCACCACGTCGGCCTGCTCGGCCGCCCCGACCCGGTGCCCGGCGAAGAGAATGTCGAGCACGTCGGCGCAGACCGGTTCGACCCGGTCGGACAACTGGTACCGGGCGACGGTCTGGCGGCCCAGCTCGGTGGCCGGTTCGCTGATGTCGATGCCGATGCCCCGGCTCCGGGCGCGCCCCCGCACCAGGCGGGAGACCCGTTCGCTGACGCCGGCGCCGAGGTCGACCAGGAGCCCGAAGTCGAGCTGGGCGATCTGCTCGTCGAGCAGATGCCGCATGAGCGCGCGGTCGGCCTGCGCCGAACCGAGCGCCACCATGCCCTCGTCGCGGTGCAGGTCGACGCCGAACCGCCGCTCGCCGCGAGCCAGCGCGGCCGCGTGCGCGAAGACGTCGTGGTATCCCCCGACGCCCCAGGTGAAGAAGCCGAGCACCCGGCGGGCGTCGGCGATCAGCGGCATGGCGACGGCGTGGTCGTCGCGGACCTCCAGGTAGCCGAAGCGGGCCGCGGCCGCGGCGAGGGCGCGGACCACGTCGGCGTCGAGCCGGTGGGCGGCGCTGAATCCGGCGAGGTCCACGGCGCCGCCGTCGAGCTCGTCGAGCAGGCCGAGTCCCTGCAACGCGTGCACCACATGGGCGCAGATGAATCCGTTGAAGGCGGTGTCGGGGTGCAGCGGCGTGACCGCCTCGCCCCGCCACTGCGGAAGCAATGTCGCTGCCTGCGGCATCGGGGATCCCTTTCTGGTGGAGCCGGCGTGCGGCGGGCCGGGGGAACTCGCACGCACGCCGGGCTGGACATCAAGCCTCGAGACGGGCCCGGTGCGTGGCGAGTGAGTACGGCGTCAGGTCGATCTCCGGGTCCTTGCCCAGATGCAGGTCGCGCACGATCTGGCCGGCCAGCGGCGCCTGGGCCAGGCCGTGCCCGCAGAACCCGGCCGCGAACAGGATCCGCTCGAAGCCGTCCTCGCCCCGGCCGATCACCGCCGACTTGGTGGCGGTGACGTCGAGGGTGCCGGTCCAGGCGCTGCGCAGCCGGACGTTCTGTAGCTGCGGGTACCACTTGGGCAGTTCCTCGACGGCCGCCTGGAACCAGATGTCGCGCATGCCCTCCTGTTTGGAGATGCGCTCCAGCCCGACCAGGAACTGGCCGCCCATGCCCATGGTCTTGAGCCCGGACACGGGGTGGAAGGTGAACGGCAGGTGGTGCAGGTCGCCGTCGCTCACCTGCGGATCGGTGAAGAGCAGCTCGGCGAACTGGCCCCACACCGGCAGGTCCATCCCGGCGAGCTTGCCGACGGCGCCGCTGGCCGGGCCGGCCGCGATCGCGACCGTCCGGCCGGTGAACTCGCCGATCGTGGTGCCGACCACGCCGGTTTCCGCGTCCACGCCGGTGACGGTGACCCCGCCGACCACGCGGGCGCCGTGCTTGCGGGCACCGTCCACATAGCCCTGCACGATCGCCTCGGGCTTGACCCGGTAGGTGTGCGGATTCCAGAACGCGGCCGTCACGGTGTCGGCGTCGAGCCACGGATTGCGCTCGACGGCCTGCGCCGGGGTGAGCTGTTCGAGCTCGGCGCCGGCCGCTCGATGGAACGGCAGGTCGGTCTCCAGCTCCGCGGCCTGTTGCGGGCTGGTGGCGATGGTGAGCAGGCCGAGGTCGGCCAGGCCGAGGTCCACGCCGGTCTCGGCGGAGAAGGCGCGATACTCGGCGAGGCTGCGGCGGGCCAGCTCCGAGTCATACGGCTTGCGGGGGAAGTACGTGCGGAACGCGCGCGCGGTCTGCGCGGTGGTTGCGGCGCCGAACTCCCCCTGTTCCAGCAGCAGCACGTCGATGCCGGCCTGGGCGCTGTAATACGCGATCGAGGTGCCGATCACACCGCCCCCGATGATCACCAGCTCGGCGGAGTTCCGGTCAGACATACGCACCCCCGTTGACGGTCGGCCGATAGGTCCAGGTGCGCTCGGCGAGGCTCCACGGGAACAACTGCAGGTTCCAGGCGCCGAGCGCGTTGACGTACGTGGTCATCTGCGCCATGAGAGCCGCGAAGTCCTCCCGGGTGGCGATCTGGTCCAGTGCCGCGTTGACCTCCTTGGTGAATTCCCACAGCGTGTCCATGCCGCAGTAGCCGAGGAATTCCGATGGTTTGACGAGAAGAATGCGGGCCAGGGCGACGAGCGATTTCAACGGCGTTTCGGTCAGGCGCGCGGCACGGACCAGACCGGCGTACGAGACGTATCCCAGTGGCCGCGTCTCGCCATTCACCGCGACCAGGGTGGTCAGCACGGAATTCTTCGTCCCAGCGCCCGAGAAGAACGTTCCCTCGTGCATGTCGATCAGTTCGTCGGTCGGTGCGACGAGCACCTTCTCGGTCTCCTGAGCGATCCGCTCGATCAGCGGGCGCAGCGCCGCACCGGTGACCTCAAGGCGCCGCACGCCGTGCCCCTCGGCCTCGCCGGCGTGGCTCACGGCGGCGATCACCGGCGTCCCGTTGCCGTGCACGGCCTCCCAGATCAGCTCTCCGATCCGGGGCAGCTTCGCCACGTCCTCGGGGATCACGTGGCCGATCGGCGACGTCGGCATCGGCTCGGTGAGCTCTCCGTACTTGACGGTGAGGTGCTGCACGGCCGAGCAGAACACGGTGCCGTCCGGCTGGATCTTGCGGTCGACCTTGTGATCCGGCGTGGCGTGGATGAGGTCGTGCGCCGGCGGCACGTGGTAGAAGCAGTCGCCGGCCACGAGCGCGTGGCCCTGCAGGGTGCGGTAGGGCATCGCGGCCCACAACGGCTCGACGATCTCGGAGTTGTGCTTCTCGTCGAGGGTGACCCGGATGCTCTCGCCGATCGGCTGCCACCTGATCTCAAATTGTCGCACTTTCCTCACCTCGTTCTTGGCTCGCCGAAAACGAGCGGGCAGAGAATAGGATTTCCGATGACTCGACACTAGCGCCGGACGGCATTACCACGGCCGATGCCGACCCCATATTTGTCAGAATGACGAGCGGGTTTTCCGGACCGGGATAAATACATCGGCACGACGACACAGGCGAGGCCGATCAGGGTTACCGCGACCGGCAGGACGGTGGTCTCCCGCAATGCCCGCGCGAGTTCGCCGGTGGCCGCGACCCGGTCTTGCAACAGCGCGCCGATCGCGGCCGCGCCGAACACCCCGCCGACCTGACGGGTGGTGTTGAAGACCCCGGACGCGGCGCCGGCCAGGTGCGGTGGCAGGTCGCCGACGGCGAGCTCGGCCACCAGCATGAACACGCAGCCGATCCCGGCGCCGGTGAGCAGCAGCGGAGGTACCAGCGGCCAGGGGCCTGCCGCACCCTGGGCGCTCGCCGCGACCAGGCTCAGGCCGACCGCGTACGCGAGCAGGCCGCCGGCCAGCAGCGCGATCCGGCCGACCCGGGCCGCGGCCCGGCCCGCGAACGGCGCGACCAGGCCGGACGCGAGCGAGGCGACGGCGAGCACGCCGCCCGCTGCGGCGGGGCCGAGCCCGAGCCCGTCCTGCAGGTAGAGCGTGAGCGGCAGGGCGAGCCCGGCCATCGCGAACCCGAAGCAGAGCATCACCGCGCTCGCGAGGGTGAAGTTCCGGCTGGCGAACAGGGCGGGCGGCACCAGCGGTTCGCGGGTGCCGGCCCGTTGCAGCAGCACGAACAGGCCGAGCAGCAGGGTGCCCACGACCAGCAGAGCCGGGATCGACACCGGTCCGGCGACCGGGCCCCACCGGTAGCGCTGACCCTCCAGCAGACCGAAGCTGATCGCCAGGAGCGCGAGCGAGATCACGACGGTGCCCGGCACGTCGAACCGATGCCGGGCCCCCGGCCGCGAGTCGGGGGCGAGCAGGGCGGCCAGGACCACGCCGAGGATGCCCACCGGCACGTTGATCAGGAAGACCCATCGCCAGCCGAGCGCGCCGACGACGAGCCCGCCGACGAGCGGGCCGGTCGCCGTCGCGAGCCCGGCCACCGCCCCCCACACGCCGAGGGCGGCACCGCGTCGGCTCGGCGGGAAGAGGATCGTGATGAAGGCGAACGTCTGCGGACCGAGCAGTGCGGCGCCCACACCGGACAGCACCCGGGCCGCAATCAGAGCGTCGATGCCGGGCGCGGCTCCGCAGAGCGCCGAGGCGAGGGTGAAGAGCGAAAGTCCCGCCAGATACACGCGTCTGGGGCCGAACCGGTCGCCCAGCCGTCCCGCCGTGATCAGCGGGACGGCGAACGCCAGCAGGTAGCCGTTGACCACCCAGAGCACCTGGTCGAGCCCCGCGTCCAGGTCGGCCCGGACGCGGGGTATCGCGACGTTGACGATCGAGGTGTCCAGCAGTGTGACGAAGAATCCGGCGCACAGCACCGACAGCACGGCCCAGGGCCGGTCACGCCGCATGCCGCGCACCGTCCCGCGGTGCAAACGGCGCCGGGTCGACCGCCGGATGGCGGCCGAGATGCAGGTCGCGGACGAGTTGCCCGGCCATCGGTGCCTGCGCCAGCTCATGGCCGGTGAACCCGGCCGCCGCCAGCACCCGGCCGCCTGCCCGGCCGATCACCGCGGTCGTCGATGCGGTGGCGTCGAGTGCGCCGGTCCAGGCACTGACCAGTTGGTGACCGGCCAGGCGCGGGTAGCGGCGGTGCACCTGCGACGCGGCCGACCGGCGCCATTCGTCGCGCCGCCCGCTCTCGGTGCTCAGCCGTTCCAGACCGACCAGGAACGAGTCGCTCATGCCCATGGTCTTGAGACCGGCGGCGGCGTGGAAGGTGAACGGCGCCGACGCCGCGTCCGGGCCGACCGGGCCGAGCCGGAACAACTCGGCGAACTGCGCCCAGACCGGCAGCTCCAACCCGGCCGATGCGGCCAGGCCGGTGCTGTCCGCGCCGGCCGCCAGCACCACCGACCCGGCGGTGACGGCGCCGGCCGCGGTCTCCACCCGGCCGGTCGCGGCGTCAATCCCGGTAATCCCGACACCGGTCACCACGCGGGCACCGAGTCGCCGCGCCGCGTCCAGGTAGCCGCCGAACACCCGATCGGCCCGGAGCCGGATGAACTGGGGGCAGAGCACCGCGCCCGCTATCGTGGCCGGGTCGAGCCAGGGATTGCGCTGCGCGGCCTGGGCGGCGCTGAGCAGTCGTGCCCGGACGCCGACCGCCCGCTGGTCCGGCAGTTCGGCGGCGAGCGCCGCCAGTTCCGGCTCTCCGTCGGCCACGACCAGCATGTCCGTCGCGGTGACCGCAAGGTCGGCGCCGACCATCCGGCCGAAGGCGCGGAACTCGGCGAGACTGCGCGCCACCAGCTCGGAGTCGTGCACCTTGCCCGGAAAGTAGGTCCGGAACGCCCCGGCCGTCTGCGTGGCCGTGGCCTCGTCGCTCCCGCCGGGGGTCAGCATGGTGACCTGCACGCCGGCTTGGGCACAGTGGAACGCGATCGAGGCGGCGACCACCCCCGCGCCGATCACCACCAGGTCGGTCTGTGCCCCGGCACTCATGCGGCCACCCGCCCCAGACGGCCCGTCTCGTCGCCGGCCAGGGTCTGCACGGCGTGCGCGGCCGAGGCGAGGGTCACGTGGCGGTGCCAGCCAGGGTAGGAACGCCCGCTGAAGTCCCAGATCCCCCGGCGCTCCGCGATCAGGTCGAGGTCGTGGTCGGCCAGCGCGAGCCGGCCGGCCAGGTCGAGCACCGCGCCGATCGGCAGGCTGGTCTGGTTGGTGAGCCAGAGTTCCTCGTCGGCGTGCTCGGTGAAGGGGCTGACCGCCACCAGCCGCAGCCGGCTGTGCAGGCGCTGGGGCAGCACCGCCGGCAGGACGTCCACGCTCGACACCATCTGCCGGCGCACGGCGCCGGTGGCCGACGCGTAGGTGTGCAGGCGCCGCCGGGACCGGGCCGCCTCGGCGATCTGCCGGGCCGGCAACGCCACCTCGGGCCGGTGGCCGACCAGCCCGGCGTCGCTGACCCGCAGCGGGATGTTCGGCGGGATCCGCAGCAGCATCGGGCCCTCCGCCGCGGTGATGAGCTGTAGTTGTGCGTACTCGAGGTCCCGGCCGTCGACGACCACCGGCAGCCGGTCCGGCGCCGAGTTCAGCACGCCCTGCAGGGCGTGTGCGGTGCATTCGCTGAGCGTCTCGGCGCTGAGTTCGTCGGGCAGCGCCGAGCGTGCGCGGCGCGCCTGGTCGTCGAGCCATTCGCGCGGCATCTGCAGGCGCCAGCTCACCGGGAACGTCGCCCCCGCGGCGCTGGCCATCACGCCGACCGCGCGCTGGGCGTGCAGGGTCCGCCGCCGGATCCGGCAGAAACAGCGGCTCACCCCGACCGCATGCAGGCCGGCCTTGGGAATCATCACCGGGGTGACCACCCAGGCGTCCGGCGGGGCCGCCTCGGTGACGTGCCGGGCGAGCGCCCGGCGCACCTCGTCCCAGTTCCAGGACGAGTCGCTGATGAAGTGGTGCAGGCGCTGGTCAACCCCGGATCCGCCGACGAAGGCCGCGACGTTCCGGATCGTCTTGCGGCCCGGCGCGGCGAGCAGGCCGCGTAAGTAGTCGCGGGCGCGTAACCGTTGGTCGCGGCGGGCGAGGGACGCGAAGAGCCGATCGCATACCTCGTCGAGCACCTCGCCTACGGGGCGGCCCGTGCGGGGCTTGATCTCGGCCGGACGCGCCCGGTCGAACGGGGCGTAGAGACCGTCGAGGTCCTGGACGACTTCCCAAACCATGTGTCCCCCATAGAGATTCTCGCCACGCGGGATCCGGATCTCGGGTGCCGGATCCGCGCAGCGGTGACCGGCCGGGCGCCGAGAGGGCGCACGGCTGACGGCCGGCGAGCGGGTGGGATTCAGTGCGCGATGACGGGGTGCCGAGGCGGTGCGTAGAGTCGAAGGAAGGTCTTGACGCCGTCGATGACGATCTCGCTGACCTCGGCCTCGCCGAGCGGGACCGCGAAATAGAACGACGGCTGCATGACGCTCACGAATGTCAGCAGGTTGAAGTGCGTGGCGGCGGCTTCGGGGTCGGGTACGTCGAGCAGTCCGCGTCCGCCGATCAGTCCGAGGTGCCGGGCGAGCTCGCGCTGGAACGCGAGCGGGCCGGTCTCGCGCCACGCCCACAGGACCGCCGGCGAGATGCGCGCGGCCTCCGCGTTGATCGTGCGGACCAGCGCGAAATGGCCTGCAAACGCGGCGGGAGAATTGGCCCACTCCACCGCGAAGTCGACCAGGCTCTGCTCGGTGTCAACAATGTTGCTCAGGTGCCGGTCGGCGATGTTCTTGTGCACCTCGGCGACCTGCGTGGAACCTTCGAGGATCACCGAGAGGAAAAGGTCCTCCTTGTCGGTGTAATGGTTGTAGATGGTGCGTTTGGACACCTCGGCCTCGGACGCGATCACGTCGAGGTTGGCGCCGGCATAACCTTCACGTCCGAAGACGTCCCGGGCGGCGTGCAAGATCGCGCGACGTTTGTCAGGTTGGCCGCGGCGGCTGGGCTGAGGTATTGCTCCTTTGATCGACATCGCGTCCTCCGGATGGGCCTGCGCGACTCCGGCCGCAAATCAATCAGGACGTTACACCCGTGAGTGCAAGTGGACAACGCCCAAGCGTTCGTTTGCATCGATCTATGTCGCTGTCCTCTGTGGACCCGAGAGATCAAAAGATTGTGCACGTGCACGCCCGATACCCACGGATATCGCCATTCCTGCCTGGTCAGCGGGGTGCCGGGCCATTCCCCCGGGAACGAGTCGTAACCAGGGGTGGCATCGGACCTGACGAAGTCCCCAGCAGCAGGTTGCAGGCCCGGATCTCGACCCCAGAGACTTGCGCATGTTCGAGCAGGATCGATCTTAAAACCCTTATCGGAATTCATCCGCAGCACCGTCGCCCACCACCGCGCGAGGGGCGCCGGCCGCGGAGGAATTCGACCGCGAAAGGGCCCGCGGACCATTAACGCGGTGATCCTTTCCCAAGAAACGCCCGACCAACGGGGGCACTCTTGCTGACCACGGATTCGCCACCTGAGGAAACGTCCGATTTAGCCGGAGAAGGCGCGGTTGTCGCCAATCTCATCGACGAGATCGTGCGGGATTGCACCCTTCTTCCGGCCGGCCAGCAGCCCACATGGGATGACATCGCACTGGTACGCCGGGTGCGCGCCAGCCTCGCGGTGACGCCGGGCCTGGTCCGCGGGAAGGACGTCGCCGAATTACGCCGGCAGCTCGCCGCCGCGGCCACCGGCGAGGCCGTGGTCGTCCAGGCCGGCGACTGCGCCGAATCCTTCGCCGAATCCCTGCCCGGGCACGTCGCCCGCAAGGCGGCACTGCTCGACATCCTGGCCGGGGAACTCAAGATGATCACGCATCGACCGGTGATCCGCGCCGCCCGGATCGCGGGACAGTACGCCAAGCCCCGGTCGCGGCCCACCGAACGCGTCGGCGGCCACGAACTGCCGGTGTACCGCGGCCACATGGTCAACGGCCCCGAGCCGGACCCGCTCGCACGCCGGCCCGACCCGCGGCGCATGCTCGCGGGCTATCGGGCCGCCCGGGCCGTCGTCGGCCACCTGGGCTGGCCCGACGCCGACGATTCCGGCGTGCGGCGCACCATCGACCCGGCCGTCTGGACCAGTCACGAGGCCCTCCTGCTCGACTACGAGCTGCCGATGCTGCGCGGCCACGAGGGACGGCCGTTCCTCGCCTCCACCCATTGGCCGTGGATCGGCGAGCGCACCCGGGACCCGGCCGGCGCCCACGTGGCCCTGCTGTCCCGGGTCGCCAACCCGGTCGCCTGCAAGGTGGGGCCCCGAATGACCACCGATGAGCTGTTGACCCTCTGCGAGCTCCTCGACCCCGCCCACGAACGGGGCCGGCTCACCCTGATCGCCCGGATGGGCCACGAGGCGGTCGCCGAGAAGCTGCCGCCGCTGGTGGCGGCGACGGTGGCCGCGGGTCATCCGGTGCTTTGGCTCACCGACCCCATGCATGGCAACACCGTCACGGTCCCGGGCGGCCACAAGACGCGCCTCGTGCACACGGTGGTGCGCGAGGTCCGCCTGTTCCACGAGGCCGTCCGGTCCGCGGGCGGCGTCGCGGGCGGCCTGCACCTGGAGACCACACCCGACGACGTCACCGAATGCGTGCCCGACGCGGAGCGCCTGCACGATGCCGGGCGGGCGTACACCAGCCTCTGCGATCCACGCCTCAATCCATCCCAGGCCGTCGCCGTGATCTCGGCATGGCGCGGATAGCACCAGAAGGGATTCGCACAGTGGACCATTCATCGCACAGCCGGGTGGCGCTCGTCACCGGGGCCGCCGGCGGGATCGGCGCGGCCGTGGCCCGCGCCCTCGGCCAGCACGGCGTCCGCGTCGCCGCCGTCGACCGGGACGCATCCCGGCTGGCCGCGGCCGTGGAGAAACTCACCGCCGACGGCTTGGCCGCCACCGCGATACCGGCCGACGTCACCTCGGCTGCGGACGCGGGCCGCGCCGTGGACCGTGCCGAGGAGGTGGTCGGCCCCCTCGACTACCTGGTCAACGCCGCAGGCGTGCTGCGTCTGGGCGAGGCACGCGCGCTCGGCGACACCGACTGGGCCGAGACCTTCGCGGTCAACGCCACCGGCGTCTTCAACGTCTCCCGGGCGGCCGTGCAGCGGATGGTGCCCCGGTCGCGGGGTGCCGTCGTGACGGTCGCCTCCAACGCGGCGAGCACCCCGCGGACGGGCATGGCTGCCTATTGCGCTTCGAAGGCCGCGGCGACGATGTTCACCAAGTGCCTCGGACTGGAGGTGGCGGCGTACGGCATCCGGTGCAATGTGGTCGCCCCGGGATCGACCGACACGCCGATGCTGCGTGACATGTGGCACGACGAGACGGGACCGCGCGCGACGCTGGACGGCCGGCTCGATCAATACCGGGTGGGCATCCCGCTCGGGAAGATCGCCACGCCCGCCGAGGTGGCCGAGGCCGTCGTCTTCCTGTTGTCCGACCGGGCGTCGCACATCACCATGCACGACCTCACGGTCGACGGCGGCGCCACGCTCGGAGTGTGACCCGTGACGGGCATCCCGGCCATCACGCCGTACCCGATTCCCACCGCTGCGGAGCTCCCCGGCAATGTCGCCGGCTGGACCGCCGACCCGGACCGCGCGGTGCTGCTCATCCACGACATGCAGGGGTACTTCCTGCGCGCGTTCCCGGACGACCTGCGCGACGAACTGGTGCAGAACACGACCTGGCTGCGAGAACGGTGCGCGGATCTCGGCATGCCGGTCGCGTACACCGCGCAGCCCGGCGACATGACCGACGAGGAACGCGGTCTGCTCAAGGACTTCTGGGGCCCCGGCATGCGGGCCGGCGCCGCAGACCGGGAGATCGTCGAACCGCTCGCGCCGCGACCCGGCGATTGGATGTTCACCAAGTGGCGCTACAGCGCGTTCTTCCGCACCGACCTGCTGCGGCGGCTGCGGGCGGGCGGCCGCGACCAGCTCCTGATCTGCGGCGTCTACGCGCACGTCGGCGTCCTGATGACCGCGCTCGACGCGTTCTCCCACGACGTCCAGCCGTTCCTCGTGGCGGACGCGGTCGCGGACTTCACCGCGGAGCACCACCGGATGGCGATCGACTACGCGGCCCGGCGCTGCGCGGTGGTCACCACTGTCAAGGAGGTATTGACGTGACGGGGGCCGACGAGAAGGACGATCTGCTGGCCGGGGTGCTCGGGCCTGAGCCGCCCGCCTTCGCCCTGCTGCACCGGCCCGAGACGACCGGCCCGGACGCGGTGGAGGTCCTGCTCGGCGAGGTGACCGCGGTGCGCACCCTGGCCGACATCCCGGTGCCCGAGGCCGGCGCCGGAGCGCGGCATGACGTGCTCGCGCTGGTGCCCTACCGGCAGATCACCGAGCGGGGGTTCGCCTGTGTCGACGACGGCGCTCCGTTGCTCACGATGGCCGTGACGGCGCAGGACACCGCGGCCGTCGGTGACGTCCTGGACCGCCTGCCCGACCTGCCGACCCCGATGACCGGCGCGGACTTCGACCAGACCGACGACGACTACGCCGAGGTGGTACGCCGGGTGGTAGCCGAGGAGATCGGCCGCGGCGAGGGCGCCAACTTCGTCGTGATGCGCTCGTTCGCCGCCGGGATCACCGGGTTCACCGTGCGGCACGCAATGTCGCTCTTCCGGCGGCTGCTGCGTGACGAGTCGGGCGTCTACTGGACGTTCCTGGTGCACACCGGCGACCGGACATTCGTCGGCGCGACGCCGGAGCGGCACGTCAGCGTGTCCGGCGGCACCGCCGTCATGAACCCGATCAGCGGCACCTACCGCTACCCGGACGCCGGTCCCACGCTGCGCGGCGTCCTGGAGTTCCTGGACGACGACAAGGAGACCGACGAGCTCTACATGGTGCTCGACGAGGAGCTCAAGATGATGGCCCGGATCTGCGACGGCGGTGGCCGTGTCTCCGGCCCGTACCTCAAGCAGATGGCCCGGCTCGCACACACCGAGTACCTCATCGAGGGCAAGACCACTCGCGATCCCCGGGAAACCTTGCGGGAGACGCTGTTCGCGCCGACCGTCACCGGCAGCCCGCTGGAGAACGCGGCACGAGCGATCAGCCGCCACGAGACCCGCGGGCGTGGCTATTACAGCGGCGTGGTCGCGCTGATCGGCCGGGACGCGGCGGGCGCGCACGTCATGGACTCGGCGATCCTCATCCGCACGGCCGACATCGACGCGGACGGCCGGCTGCGCATCGGCACGGGCGCCACCCTGGTGCGCCACTCCGACCCGGTCGCCGAGGCGGCCGAGACCAGGGCCAAGGTGTCCGGTCTGCTCGCCGCGTTGCAGGCAGGCGAGCAGGGTGATCTGGCCGGCCACCCGAAGGTGCGTGCCGCCCTGGGGCGGCGCAACGAGCGCATCGCGGGCTTCTGGCTGGCCGGAGCGGCACCCGGCCCGGCGCCATGGCTGCGCGGGCGGCGGGTGCTGATCATCGACGCGGAGGACGCCTTCACCGCGATGCTCGCGCACCAGCTACGCTCGCTCGGCCTGCGGGTCACCCTGTGCCGCTTCGACGAGGCGCCCGGACTGGACGGATACGATCTGGTCGTGCTCGGGCCCGGCCCGGGCGACCCGCGCGACCGCGCCCACCCCCGGATCGCGGCGATGGACGCGGTCGCCGCCAGGCTGCTCGCACGCCGGCAGCCACTGCTGGCGGTGTGCCTGAGCCATCAGATCCTGAGTCTTCGCCTGGGCCTGCCCCTGGTCCGTCTGGACGTGCCGAACCAGGGCGTGCAGCGTGAGATCACCCTCTTCGGCGCGCGGGAGCTGACCGGCTTCTACAACACGTTCGCGGCGCACTGCGACGAAGGCAAGATCGAGTGCGCGGGCGTCGGGATGGTCGAGGTCAGCCGCGATCCGCGGACCGGCGAAGTGCACGCGTTGCGCGGGCCCGGTTTCGCCTCCATGCAGTTCCACGCCGAGTCGGTGCTCACCCCTGACGGGTTGCGCATCACCGCCGACCTGCTCACCGAACTGCTCGGCTGAGGGGGTCACGATGCCGCGAATCTGCATCGTCGGCGCCGGCCCGCGCGGGCTGTCGGTGCTGGAGAGGGTCTGCGCGCACGCCGGGCAGCGCCCGTCGGAACGGGTCCGGGTGCACGTGGCCGACCCGCACGTGCACCGAGGCAGCGCGGTCTGGCGAACCGACCAGTCCCGGCTGCTGCTGATGAACACGATCGCCTCGCAGATCACCATGTTCACCGACGACAGCGTAGAACTCACCGGCCCGGTGGTGCCGGGACCGAGTCTCTACGACTGGAGCCGCACCTTGCTCGACGACCCGGACGCCGATCCCGACCTCGTCCTGCAGGCCAAGGACCTGCTGCCCGACGGCTATCCGTCGCGGGTGCTCTACGGCCATTACCTCGGCTGGTTCCTGCGCGGGGTCGTCGAGCGGGCGCCCGCCAACGTCGAGATCACCCGGCACGCGGTGAGCGCCGTCGAGCTGCTCGACGAGGCGCACGGCGGCCAGACCGTGGTGCTCGCCGACGGCGTACGCCTGACCGGGCTCGACGCGGTCGTGCTGGCGCAGGGTCACCTGCCCACCCTGCCGCCACCCGAGGTGCGGCGGATGGCGACCCGGGCCGCGGCGGCCGGTGTGCGATACCTGCCGCCCGCCAACCCCGCACTGCTCGACCTGTCCGTGGTGCGGCCGGGCGCGGTGACCGTGCTGCGCGGGATGGGCCTGACCTTCTTCGACTATCTGGCGCTGCTGACCGAGGGCCGCGGTGGGATCTTCACCCCGACGGTCGACGGCGGGCTCGCGTACCGTCCCTCCGGCAACGAGCCGGTGCTCTACGCGGGATCCCGCCGCGGGTTGCCCTATCACTCGCGCGGGGAGAACCAGAAGGGTGTGTCGGCCCGGCACGAGCCGCGTTTCCTCACCCCGCTGCGGATCGCCGGGTGGCGCGCCCGCGCCGCCACCGGGGATCCGCCCGACTTCCGAGCTGAGGTCTGGCCGCTCATCTCGGCCGAGGTTCGAGCGGTCTACTACCACGCATTGATCGCCTCCCGGCTCGGCGCGGACGCGGCCGCCGTCTTCGCGCAGCGGTATGCGGCGGTGGCCGGCGCGGGCGACCTCGAAGCACCGCTGCTGGCCGCCTGGGGCGTCGCCCCCGGGGAGCGGTGGAGCTGGGACGCGCTCGCCCACCCGTGGCGCGGGCAGGGCCTGACCGACCAGGCCGGGTACGAACGCTGGCTGCTCGGCTATCTGCGCCGCGACCTGGCCGAGGCGCGGCTGGGCAACGTGTCGGGCCCGTTGAAGAGCGCCCTCGACGCGATGCGGGACCTGCGCAACGAGATCCGCCTGGTGGTCGACCACAGTGGAATCGAGGGCGCCTCCTATCGGGACGGCCTGCAGTCCTGGTACACGCCGTTGAACGCGTTCCTGTCGATCGGGCCGCCGCCGCGGCGCATCGCCGAGACGGTTGCCCTGCTCGACGCCGGCGTGCTGCACATGCTCGGTCCGGAGATGCAGGTGCGGGTGGCCGGGGATGCGTTCGCGGCCTGGTCCCGGGTGCTGCCCGGCACGCCGGTACGCGCCGAGGTGCTGATCGAGGCGCGCCAGCCCGAGTTCGACCTGCACACCACGACCGATCCGCTGCTGTGCGGGTTGTACCGGACCGGGCGGTGCACGCCGTACCGGATCGCCGGGCGGCGGGGCATCGCGTACGAGACCGGGGGGCTGGCGGTCACCACCCGCCCCTGCCGGCTGGTCGAGGCGGACGGGCGGGCGCACCCGAGCAGGTTCGCGTTCGGCATCCCCACCGAGGCGGTGCACTGGGTCACCGCGGCCGGCATCCGCCCCGGCGTCAACTCGGTGACTCTCGCCGACGCCGACGCCATCGCCCGGCAGGTCGTCCGCCCCTCCCCCGAGCACGCCTTGTCGGGCAGCGCCGCGAAGGGCGAGAATCGTTGAGCGACAACGGAATCCGCGCGCCGGGCACGGTCGCGCCGCCGGTGGGCCGCGCCCGGCGGCCGGCCTACGCCCAGACGCTCAGGTAACGCTCCCCGGTGTCGGGCAGAACCGTCACGACGGTCGCGCCCGCGTTCTCCGGGCGGCGCGCCACCCGCAGGGCGCCGTGCACCGCCGCGCCCGAGGAGATGCCGGCCAGCACTCCCGCCGTGCGGGCGAGACTGCGGGCGGTCGCGAGGGCCTCCTCGTCGGTCACGCAGAGCACCTCGTCGATCAGGGCCAGGTCGGTGGTCTCGGCCACGAAGCCGCCGTTCAGGCCGGGGATCGCATGGGTGCCGGCGTATCCGTGGGTGAGCAGCGGCGACGCGGTCGGCTCGACCGCGACCGCGCGCACCCGCGGGTTGCGCTCCTTGAGATAGCCGGCTGCGCCGCACAGCGTGCCGCCGGTGCCGATGCCGCAGACCAGGATGTCGACCGTGCCGGCGGTGTCGGCCCAGATCTCCGGCCCGGTCGACTCGCGGTGCGCGCGCACGTTGTCGGCGTTGGCGTGCTGCCGCGGGTACCAGGAACCCGGCGTGGCCCGGTGAATCTCCTCGGCGCGGTCGATCGCGCCCTGATACCGCAGCGCGCTCGGGGTCTGGTGCACCTCGGCGCCGAGCGCGCGCAGCAGGCCCACGCGCTCGGCGGTGGCGCTGTCCGGCAGCACGATCACGCACCGGTAGCCGCGTGCCGCGCAGAGCGCGGCCAGGGCGATCCCGGTGTTTCCGGAGGTCGCCTCGATCACCGTGCCCTTGCCGGGCATCAGGTCGCCGCGCCGTTCGGCCGCGTCGAGCATCCAGAGCGCCGCGCGGTCCTTGACGCTGGACAGCGGGTTGGTCGACTCCATCTTGGCCAGCAGCCGCACGCCGGACGCACCGCCCTCGACCGGCAGCCGCAGCAGCGGGGTACCACCGATCAGGTCCTCGATGCTGTCGGCGATGCGCTGCTGGTTCACAACCGTTGCGGGCATGACGAAACCTTCCTTCGGGGTTCGGGGGTCACCAGCAGCCCGCGGAGGCGGTGCTGCGCAGCAGGTCCACCGCGTCGCGGCGGTCGGCGCCGGTGGTGGGCACGGCGGCCGGGGCCAGCACCCGGGTGCCGGTCGGCACGTCGTGGATGACCAACGCCTGGGCGCCCACCACGGCCCGGTCTCCGATCGTGATCGGCCCCAGGACGGTGGCGTTCGCGCCGACCACGACGTGGGCGCCGACGATCGGATGCCGACGCTCCCCCGGCGCCCGGCCGTTGTCCCGCCACCATCCGACCGCACCGAGCGTGACCTGGTGATAGAGGGTCACGTCGTCGCCGATCTCGGCCGTCTCGCCGACCACCACGCCGGCACCGTGGTCGATGAAGACGCGCCGGCCGATACGCGCGCCGGGGTGCAGTTCCACGCCGGTCCAGACCCGGGCCAGCATGCAGAGCAGGCGGGCGAGACGGCGGTGGCCGCGCCGGTGCAGCGGGTGGGCGACGCGGTGGGTCCAGACGGCGGGCAGGCCCGGATGCAGCAACGCCTCGGCGCGGTCCCGGACCGACGGGTCGCGGTCCACCACCGTGCGGATGTCCTCGGCCATCAGGCGCAACGCGTTCACCGCCGCGCCTCCGCCGCCGGCGCGGGCAGCCAGCCGACGATGTCGTCGGTCGCGGCGTCCTTGCGGCCCTGGCGGCGGGTCCACCCGTCGCGCAGCCGTGCCCGCAGCCAACCCCGGCCCTGGTCGACCTCGCCCTGACGACGCGAGCGCAGCACCACGTCGGCGGTGCGGGGCGCACGGATCCGCGCGTACTCGCGCAGCGCCGCCGCAGGCCGGAGTCCGGACCCGAGCGCCTGGCCGAGCACGACCGCGTCCTCCACGGCTTGATTGGCGCCCTGGCCGAGGGCCGGAACCATCGGGTGCGCCGCGTCGCCGAGCAGCGCCACCGGCCCGTCGGTCCACCGGCGCACCGGCGGCCGGTCGTGTACGTCGGTCACCACCAGGTCGTCGAGCCGGGTGCCGGCCACCAGTTCGCGCAGCGGGGCGTGCCACCCGGCGAGCGCACCGAGCAGCCGGTCGCGGGCGGCCGGCCGGCTCAGCGCGGGCCAGCGGCCGGCCGGTGCGCTGATCTTCGCGGTCCAGTACACGCCGCCGGACACCGGTGCCACGAACAGTTGCAGGCCGCGCCCGTTCGCGACGATCGCGGCGGGATCGAACGGCGGGTCCGGGGTCCATCCCCGCACCGAGCTGTAGCCCCGGTACGCCGGGGCGGACGCGCCGAGCATGGCCGCGCGGATCGGTGAGCGCAGGCCGTCGGCCGCCACCAGCAGGTCGGCGTCCCGGGTCGCGCCTTCGGCCAGGCCGACGCACACTCCGGAGCCGCGACGGGCGTACCCCCTGACGGTGGTGCCGAGTTCGAGGCCGACGCCCGCGTTCCGGGCGTGCTCGGCCAGCACGCGGCGCAGCGCGGCCCGCAGGATCGGCGTCTGCGGGCGCCCGGTGCGCTGCTGCTGCAGGCCGATCGGCTCGCGCGCCAGCACGGCCCCACGAGCGTCCATCACCGTACGCACGTCGGCGGGCCGGGTGACGTGGCCGGCCGCCCGGACGTCGGCGCCCAGCCGGTCACCGAGCGCGTCGATCGCGGCCAGGCCGTTGGGATGCAGCAGCAGGCCGCCGCCCGCCGCGGCGAACTCGGCCGTCTTCTCCAGGACGGTCACCGCGTATCCCTGCCGCCGCAGCGCGAGGGCCGCGGACAGGCCGCCGATGCCGGCACCGGCGACGATCGCGACGGGTGCCACGGTCATCGCAGCCACGCCCCGTCCGGTGCGCCGTACGCCCCCGTCGCGGCGTCGAAGACCTGCTCGCCGCGGCGAAACGTGCGCCGCACCCGGCCGGTCATGGTCCAGCCTTCGTACGCCGACCACCCGCATTTGGAGCGCACCTGCGCCGCCGAGAACATCCACGTGTCGTCCGGCGCGAACAGGACCAGGTCGGCGTCGGCGCCCGGGGTGATGCGGCCCTTGCCCGGCAGTCCGAACAGGTCGGCGGGCCCGGAAGCCATGAGCCGCACCAGCCGACCGATCGCGGCGTCGGCGTCCTCCTCCGGCGCGCGCCGGCGCATCCCGGTCCACACCGCGGTGGCCAGTTCCTGCACGCCCGGCAGGCCCGGCGGGGAGTCGGCCACCGAGCGGGTCTTCTCCGCCACGGTGTGCGGCGCGTGGTCGCTGCCCAGGGTGGCCGCCTGCTCGCCGAAGACGGCCCGCCAGAGACGGTCCTGGTCGCGCACGCCCCGGATGGCCGGGGCCAGCCGGGTGCGCGCACCCACCCGGCACGTGTCGGCGTCGGTGAACGACAGGTGGTGCCCGGTGAGCTCGAAGGTCACCGGCAGCCCGGCGGCCTGGGCCGCGCAGACCAGGTCGGCCTCCTCGGCGCTGGACAGGTGCAGCACGTGTGCGGCGGTGCCGTGCCGGCGTACCAGCTCGATCACCTTGGCCACCGCCGCGATGCCGCCGGTGCGGGGCCGGCGGGCTTCGTAGTCGCGGTAGCCGCCCGGCTCGCCCCACCAGGCGTCCAGCAGGTCGAACAGGCCGCCGTCCTCGGCGTGCAGCACCACGCGCACCCCGGAGCGCGCGGCGGCGGCAAACGCGGTGTCCAGCGCCGCCGGGTCGCTGAGCACGGCGGGTGCGGTGTGGTGGCCGGCCATGAAGATCTTCGCGCTGCGGGCGGTGCCGGTGTCGAGGTCGGCCAGGGCCTCGGGGTGCTCGGGGTCGACGCCGATGTGGAAGGCGAAGTCCACCAGCGACCGGCCCTCGATCAGCGCGGCCTTGTCGATCAGCGCCTTGGCGGTGAACGAGGCGGGACGGGTGTTCGGCATGTCCATCACGGTGGTGACGCCTCCGGCCACCGCGGCGCGGCTGCCGTGCCCCCAGTCCTCCTTGTGCGTGAGACCGGGGGTGCGGAAGTGCACGTGCGGATCGATCAGTCCGGGAAGCACGTACGCGTCGCGCGCCGCGACCACCGGCACGCCCGGCGGCACGGGCGTGGTCAGGTCGTCGACCGCGGCGATCCGTCCGTGCTCGATCAGCACCCGGCCGGGCCGCACGCCCTGCGGGGTGACCAGGCGCCCTTCGATCGCCTTCACCGCAGCAACCCGGTGCTCGCCAGGTCCCGGCAGAGGTCGTTGGTGGGTCCCATCAGGGCCACCGCGCGGGCGTCGGCGAGCAGCCGGTTGACCGTGGCCGAGGCGAGGTAGCCGGCGGAACTGAGGATCCGGGCCACCTCGGCGCAGACTCGCTCGGCTGCCTCCGACGCGTACAACTTGCTGTGCAGCGTGGCCAGGCCGGGGTCGGCGGCGGTGCGCGCGCCGGCCCGATCGACCACGGCCCGCACCGCCTCGACCTCGGTGCCCAGTTCCACCAGCCGGTGCCGGGTCACCGGGGACTCGATCGAGCCCCGCCGTCGGCAATGGTCGAGCAGCAGGTCGAGGGCCCCCTCGGCGATGCCGGCGGCGACCGCGCCGAGGGTGGCGCCGGTCTCCCGGACACCCGCGATGATCCGGGTGGCGGCCCCTTCCGGTCCCAGCCGCCGGTCGTCGCCGACCACGCAGCCGCGGAGCACCACCCGGCCGGTCGCCGAGCCGCGCATGCCGGCGAGGTCGAGGCCCAGATCCGCGCCGAGTCCCGGATTGCCGCCCTCGATCAGGAAGAACGTCTGCCCGCTGGCGCCGTACCCACCGGTGGGGGCCGGATCCGGCTCGGCGGTCTGCACGAGCACCAGGTAGAGGTCCGCCACGGTGGCGCCGGTCGCGAACGACTTGGTGCCGTCCAGGATCCAGTCGCCGCCCGGGGCGCGGCGGCCGGTGGTGCCGATGCGCTGCTTGGCCGCGCCGGCACCCGGCTCGCTCCAGGCCGAAGCCGCGAGCCAGGTGCCGTCCGCGAGCCGCGGCAACAGCTCGCGGTGCTGCGCGGTGGTGCCCCATTCGGCGATCCGGGAGCTGACCGCGAAGTGCTGGAACGCGATGATCGCCAGGGACGGGTTCTCGGCCGCGAGCAGCCGGACTACGTCGTTGACGTCGGACGCGTCGCCGCCCGCGCCGCCGTACCCGGTCGGCACCGCAGTGGCCAGCAGCCCGGATTCGCGGAGCAACCGCAGCGCCACCGGGTCGGGCTCGCCGGTCAGCACGCTGTGCCGGGCCGATTCGGCCAGGCTCTTGGCCAGGCCCGGCGGGAGGGTACGGGCGGTGGTCATGCGATCGTCGCGGTCAATGACAGGCATCGTGCGATCTCCTCATCCTGCCGGGGTGCCAACGGTTCCGCGAGGAACGAGCCGAGATGGGTCACCACCTTGCGGCCCACGGCCGACCAGGCGAGCCGCGTCTGCACGGCGCCGGGGCCGGGCGGGCTGGTGACCGCCGAGGCCGTGGTGGTGCCGCCGGGCGTGGCGATGGTGAGCGTGGGCTCCGCCTCGGCCAGGCCCGCCGCACGCGCGATCCGATGCGGGATGGTGCCCGGGATGCGCGCGGTGGTGGCCAGGCAGACCGCGCCGGTCAGCGCGATCGTCGGGTGCCAGGACGGCACCGAGATGGCCCGCACGGCCACCGTCGACGGGCCGCCGGGCAACACCGCTGCGATCTTGGGGAAGACGCCGCTCGGTGACCAGCCGAGTAGGGCGGTGGCGGCGGCCCGCAACCGGCTCATCCGGGCGAACAGCTCGCCGTCGGCCTTCCACAGCTCCTCCGGGGTGTGCGCGCCCAGATCCCGGGCGTCGACGAAGGCGTACGGGTTGCCCGAGGAGACCAGCGAGACCTCGTGGTGCCGGCCGTCCACGGACAGGTCGGTGCGCGGGGCTCCGGTCATCAGCAGATCGGTGAGCCGGGGCGCGTCGCGCGGCATGAAGTAGACCGTGCACACCGCGTCCGAACGGCCCACCCGATCCATCTCGCAGACCACGCCCTCGCCGCTGTTGAGCACGCAGACCCGGATCCGTCCGCCGGCCACCAGCCGGGCGACCATGCCCATCCGCTCGGCGGCGATCACTGCGGACAGGATCGAATGGCCGCAGGAGCCGCGCAGATCGAACCGGTCCGGCCCGGCCGGCAGCGCCTGCACGAAGCGGTAGTCCAGGTCGAACATCGGATGCTCGGAGGGCCGCACCAGGGCGATCTTGAGGACGTGGGCGCCGCCGGCCGCGGCAAGGAAACGGCGGGTCTGTGCCAGCACCTCCAACAGGGCTTCGTCGTGGGCGGGCAGGACCCGGGCGTCGAGCACCAGCGTGGGGCAGGGGCTGCCAGTCGGGTACGCGAGATGGCCGATCATGCCGGCATCGCCACCCGGCTGCGCGACCACATCGCGTGCACGGTCAGCGCCCAGAGGGCGAGCGCGGCCTCGTCGTCCTTTCCGGACTCCTGGCGGGAGAAGAGCGCCTCGACCGCGGCGGGGTCGAGGCGGCCGTCGGCGCGCAGCCGCTGCGGCGCGAGCGCGTCGCGCACCAGGTCCCAGAGCGGCGCGCCCGGGGTCAGCATCGCGGTCAGCGGGAGCGTGAACGGTTGCTTGGGCCGGCCCAGCACCGAGCCGGGGACCAGTCCGCGCGCGGCGGAGTAGAGCGGCCGCTTGACCTGCCCGTCGGCGATCAGCAGGTGATCGGGTTTGCGGCGGGCGCACCGCACGACGCTGGGCTGGCAGAACGGCAGGCGCACCTCGACCGAACTCGCCATGCTCAGATGGTCGACCCGGCGCAGGTGGTACGCGGGCAGCCGGTGGAGCCGCTCGAAGTCGCGGATGCGCCGCAGCACCGGGCCCTGGCCGCGCAGCGCCTCGACGGCCCCGGTCGGCAGTCCCCGGTAGCCGCCGAGGAACCGGCGGTACTCGTCGGTGTAGAGGGCGTGGCGGCCCGCCGCGGGCAGCACGGCCAGCGCGTCCAGGTAGTCCGGCAGCCAGTCGGCGCCCGCCCGGTCCGCGTCGACCGCGGCGCGCATCCGGGCGTACCCGCCGAACATCTCATCGGCCGCGTCGCCGGTCAGCGCCACGGTGAAACCGGCCTCGCGGACCGCGGCGAACAACGCATACGAGCTCAGGGTGATCGGGTCCGCGTTGGGTTGCCCGAGATGGTCGACGACCTCCTGGGCGAGGCCGGGCAACGTGGCCGGGTCGACCTCGACGACGTGGTGCACGGTGCCGGCGCGCTCGGCGACCTCGGCGGCGTACCCGCGCTCGTCGAACGGCCAGTCGCCGCGGTAAGCCACGGTGAACGAGTGGATCGGCGGGTGCTGCCGGGCTGCGATCGCGGTCACCAGGCTCGAATCCAGACCGCCCGAGGTGACCACGGCGACCGGCACATCGGCCACGAGCAGCCGGCCGACCTCGGTCCAGAGCAGGTCGAGCAGGTCACGCCCGGCGCTGGCCAGGTCGTCATCGCGCTCCGCGGGCCCGGTGTCGTCGCGGCGGCGCAGCACCGGCGTCTCGCCGGACACGCAGCGCAGCAGGGCGCCGGGCGGCAGCACCTCGATGCCCGCATAGAAGGTGTCCGTGCCGTACGGCGCCTTGCCCGCCAGGTATTCCTCAAGTCCCGCCTCGCGGCGCACGGCCGGCACCGCGGCGAAGCCGAGCAGCGCCGGCAGTTCCGAGGCGAAGTGCAGGCGCCGGGCGACCGGATCCCAGTGGTGGTAGACCGGTTTCATGCCGGACGGGTCGGTGGCCAGCAGCAGCACCGGGCGCGGCCCACGGGTGTCCATCACCGCGATCGCGTACATGCCGTCGAGGTGGTCGACGAACTCCGCTCCGTACGCGTCGTAGAGCGCCGGGAGCACGCTGCCGTCGCACCGGTCGGCGAACTGGTAGCCGCGCGAGCGCAGCGAAGCCCGTAGCTGCTCGTGGTTGTAGATCTCGCCGTTGAAGACGACCGTCAGGTGCGGGCCGAGCCGGTACGGCTGACCGCCGCCCTCGACGTCCATCACCGCGAGGCGGTTGCTGCCCAGCCCCCACCCGTCGCCACCGGCCGAGCCGGTGCCGTCGGGCCCGCCGTGGTGTTGCAGGGCGGCGACGACCGGCAGGTCGCGGGCGGAGCCGTCGCCGTTCAGGAATCCGTGTATCCGGCACATGGCGTTGTTTCCTTCCGGTTTCCGGGCCAGCCTGCGTTGCGCCGGTGGAACCTCGGCTGAGCGGCGCAAGGATGCCGCTACAGCGCGGGTCCGGCGGTAGGCCACGCGGGCAGGGCACGCCGACGGTGGGGGTCAGCACCAGGTGAGCTCGCCCTCGCCGGCGAGCACCTCCTGGTGCAGACGCTGGAGCCGGGCCGACGGCTCGACGCCGAGTTCCTCGAAGAGCGCGGCCCGCAACGTGCGGAACACCTGCAGCGCACGCCAGGCCGCGCCGGAGCGGTGGAAGGCCACCATGAGCATGGCGCAGAGGTTCTCGTGCATCGGGTTCTGGGCGACCAGCACGCGCAGTTCGGGGATGAGCACGGCGTGCCGGCCGAGGGCGAGATCGGCGCCGAGGCGCTGTTCGAGCACGCGCATGCGGGCCTCCTCCAGGCCCATCGCGTCGGTGCGGAGCACCCGGCCGGCCGGCACGCCCATCAGCGCCGGGCCGCGCCACTGGTCGAGCGCGCGGGTCAGATGGTCCGAGGCGGCCCCGGCGTCGCCCGCGGCGAGCGCCGCGTCGCCGAGCGCGGCGAGCCGCTCGAATTCGCGTACGTCGAAACGGCGGGGCCGGGCGGCCAGCAGGTAACCGTTGAAGCGGGTGGTGAGCACGTCCTTGGCCTCGCACGGCCCGCCCGGCGGCAGCGACCCGGCGATCACCCGGCGTAGCTGCACGATGTAGCTCTGCAGCGTGCTCGCGCCGCTGCGCGGAATGGCCGAGCCCCAGATCTCCTCCATCAGGGTGCCCACCGGGATGACCCGGCCGTGGCGCAACGCGAGCAGGGTGAGCACCTGTTTGGGCTTTCCGGCGGTCGGCAGGATCGACGCGCCGCCGAGCCGGACGGCGACCGGGCCGAGCACGTCGATCTCCAGCGACTGCGGGAATCCGGTAGCCGGCACGTCGAGCGACGCCTCGGTCTGGATATGCATTCTTCTCCCCCATTTCGAGAACGGGGTTCCACCCTCGATATCTGCACTGTGGCAGCCGCCTTTCACGCTGACAACCCCGCGGAATTCGTCAAGTCGCGCACTTACCGGGTCGTTTGAAAGCGATTAGACAAAGTGACGGTGTTCCATATCACACAACATTCAGCCGGGCTTGTACCACTCTTCAAGGCCGACCGATCAGGCTGTTTCATGGGCCGCATCCGCGGCGGTTTCCCTGCGGACGTCGCCGGCCACCGCCCGTCCTGCCGTCTGATGCGAAAGGTCGTTCCCGCCATGACCAGAATCGTGCTGATCAGCGGATCGCTGCGGCCGCAGTCCACCTCGGAGCTGGTGGCGCGCTGGTGTGCCGCCCGGTGCCGCGAGGGGGGTGCCACGGCCGAGGTGGTGCCCGGCACGGCGCTGCAGTTCCCGTTCTATCGCTCGGGCGTCGCCGACGGCGATCCCGCGGTGCGCGCCTACCTCGACGCGCTGCGCGCCGCCGACGGGGTGGTGCTGATCTCGCCCACCTACCACGGCACCGTGTCCGGGCTGCTCAAGAACGCCCTCGACTACGTCAACGAGCTCACCACGCCGCGCGCGTACCTCGACGGTGTGCCGGTCGGTTGTGTGGCGATCGGCGCCGGGGCGCAGGGCACCGCGTCCACCCTGGGCACCCTGCGCACGATCGCCCATGCCGTGCGCGCGTGGCCCACGCCGCTCGGGGTGACCCTGCACGCCTGGGCCGAGGGCACGGACACCGCCGAGCAGATCCTGCGTCAGCAGCGGCTGACCACGATGACCGGTCAGGTGCTGCTGATGGCCACCAGTCTCGGCCTGGCCCAGCCGGCGGTGCCGAGCTGACGAACCGCGCACCGCACGCGTTGCCCCGCCCGGCCGGGCTGCACAGACTCGGCTCATGACGACGATCGACCTCGACACCGGGCCGCTGTTCGACATCCATGCCGACGTCCGGATCGCTGCCCCGCCCGCCGCGGTGTACGCCCGGGTCAGTGACCTGCCCGGCTGCGGGCGCTGGAGCACCGAGTGCACCGGCGGCGAGTGGGTGCGGGGCACGCCGGGCACGGTGGGCGCGGTGTTCCGGGGCACCAACCACCGCGACCCGGACGTGGTTTCCTGGGCGCCGGTCGTGCGTGGTTCCTGGACCACCGATGCCGAGATCGTGGCGGCCGAGCCGGGTGTCGCCTTCCGCTGGGCGATCCGCGCCAAGGACGGGCGTGCGCAGCAGAGCGTGTGGGGCTTCGACCTGGCCGCCGACGGCGACGGCACCCGTGTGACCCATCACTTCCGGATGGGGGCGGCGACCGAGGGCATCCGTGGCATCGTCCGGGACATGGACGGCGACGAGCGGGAGAGGTTCTTCGCCGAATGGGGCGCGAAGGTGCACGCCGACGTCGTCGCCACGCTGGACCGGATCAAGGCGCTGATCGAGGACGCCGCGGATTAGGCGGTCACGCCCGGCTTTCCAGCAGGGGCTGGGGGTTCGGCGTGTCCGCTTCCGGGGCCGGCGCCGGCGCCGTGGACAGATAACGCTCGCCGCTGTCCGGCAGGACAGTCACGATGGTGGCACCCGGCCGGGCGCGCGCGACCTGCTCGCAGGCGTACACGGCGGCGCCCGAGGAGACGCCGACCAGCAGGCCCCGGTGCCGGCTCAGGAATCGCCGGCGCTCGCGGGCCGCCGCGTCGGGCACCACCACCACCTCGTCGATCAGCGACATGTCGGTGATCTCGGAGACGTACCCGGCACCGATGCCGGGGATGCCGTGCGGGCCGGCGGCGCCGCCGGAGAGCACCGGCGCCCCGGCCGGCTCCACCGCGACCACATGGACGTCGCGGCGGCCCTTGAGACAGCGCGCCACACCGGTGAGCGTGCCGCCGGTGCCGACACCGCAGACGAAGACGTCGACCTCGCCCTCGGTGGCCCGCCAGATCTCCGGTCCGGTGCTCTCGTAATGGGCGCGGGCGTTGTCCTCGTTGGTGTCCTGGTGCGGCAGCCAGGCGCCGGGTGTCGCGTCGCGCAGCCGCTCGGCGTGCCGCCACGCCGCGAGCAGGCCGGCCTCGGCGGGCACCAGCACCACCTCGGCGCCGTACTCGGCGAGCACCGCCCGCCGTTGCCAGGTGGCGTTGTCGGGCAGCACGACGATGCACCGGTGGCCGCGAGCCGCGCAGAACGCGGCGAGCGAGATGCCCGTGCTGCCGGACGAGCATTCGATCACGGTGCCGCCGGTGTGCGGCAGCTCGCCGCGGCGCTCCGCCGCGCGCAGCATGGCCGCCACCGCCCGGTCCTTGACGCTGAAGACCGGGTTCAGCCATTCCGCCTTGGCCAGCACGCGGGTGCCCGGATCCACGCCCGGCAGGTCCAGGCGCAGCAGCGGGGTGCCGCCGACCAGTTCCTCCAGCGAGCCCGTGATCACGATCCGCTCCGCGCCGCCGCCAGGTGGCCGGCCGCCGCCTGGTGCAGGTGGGTGACGTCGCTGGACACGGTCGCGAAGGTGAACCCCTGCGCGAGCCGGGCCGCCGCGGTCCGCCCGTCGGGGCAGTGGATGCCGGCCGCCACACCGTGCTCGGCGGCGGCGCCCGCGACCTCCTTGAGCGCCCGTTCCAGCGCGCCGGCCGCCTCCGGGTCGCCGACATGCCGACCGCCCAACGCGATCGTGAGGTCCGCCGGTCCGATGTAGACGGCGTCGACGCCGGGGGTGGCGCAGATGCCCGCGAGGTTCCGGTACGCCGCCGCGGTCTCGATCATGACGATGCAACCGGCCGCCTCGTCCAGCGCCGCCGGGACCGACCCCATCCGCAGCTCGGCGCGGACCGGGCCGGCCAGGCTGCGGGTGCCGTGCGGCCAGTGCCGGCAGGCGCGGGCGGCCACGGCGGCCTGCTGCGGCGTGTCGACCATCGGGACGACGACCGCGCGGGCGCCCGCGTCCAGCGCCGCACCGATCAGGATGGGGTCGGCGCTGGGCACCCGCAGCACTCCGGCCGACACCTGTCCCGCGTCGACCGCCATCATGAGCAGCGGCCAGGTGCCGGGGCTGGGCACGCCGTGCTGCCCGTCGACGCCCACGTAGTCGTAGCCGACGGTGGCGATGCGCTCGGTCAGCACCGGGCTGTCCGCCGACATCCAGTAGCCGATCAGCGTCTGCCGGTCGCGCAGCCGGGCCGCGAAGCCGTCCGTGCTCACCAGTCCTCCTCGGAGACCGCGTAACTGGTCTTGCCGTCGAGCCCGACCGGCAGGTCCCCGGTGATGGAGACCCGGTGGAGCACCCGTTTGTGGTCGTCGTAGTCGTTGACCGCGTAGTGCTGGGTGTTGCGGTTGTCGAAGATCAGCACGTCGCCCGGGTGCCAGGTCCAGCGCAGCACGTGCTCGGGGCGGCGCACGTACGCCTGGAGCAGGTCGAGGATCGGCCGCGACTCGGTCGTGGTCATCCCGGCCAGCCGCCGGGCGAAGCCGCCCAGGAACAGGCAGGGTTCGCCGCTGACCGGGTGCACGCGGACCACCGGGTGTGCCGCCTCGTAGCGGGTGGCCATGAAGGCGCGGCGCACCTCGTCGCCGCGGACGGTGCCGAGGCGCGGCTGGTCGGCCCGGTTGGTGTGCACCGCCGTCAGCCGTCCGGCGAACTCGCGCAGTTCGGCGGGGAGCGCCCGGTAGCCGGCCTCCCCGTTGGCCACGAGCGTGTCGCCACCGTACGGCGGAAGGACGACGCTGCGCAGCGTGGTGCCGAGCGACGGCGTCACGGTGAAGCTGATGTCGGTGTGCCAGTGGTTGGCGCGCTGGTCCTCCCCGTCGACCGCCAGCACCTGCGGGTCGGCGACGGTACGCATCGCGGGGTGGCGCTGGGTGAGCGGACCGAACAACCCCGCGAACGCGAGTTGGTGGGCGTCGGTGATCTCCTGGTCCCGGAAGGCCAGCACCTTGTGCGCGACCAGGGCGCGTTCCAGGTCGGCAGCGACCGCGGGCGGCACGTCGCCGCCGAGATCCACACCGGTGACGACGGCGCCGATGCGCCCTCCGGCCTTGCGAACGTCGAAACCGCTCATGCCAGTCCTTTCGCCGGGGTGGGAGCCTGCTGGGCGACCGCGAAGTCCTTCTGCCGGATCAGCAGGGCGGCGAGCACACCGCCGGCCAGGGCGATCAGGCCGGACACGAGTAACAGATCGTTGAGCGCGGCGGCGAAGCCGGCATGCCCCGCGGCGGCCGAGCCCAGCAGCGAGCCGTACAGGGCGATGCCGACCGCGATGCCGACCTGGCGGAAGGTCTGGTTGACGCCGGAGGCCATGCCGGCCCGCCACGGCGGGACCACGCCGATCGCGGTCGAGGCGAGTGGCGGGTTGACCAGCCCGGCGCCGAATCCGGACACGAGGAAGCCGGGGATCAGGTGCGTCCAGGTCGCATCGGCCGACACGCCGCGCATGAGCAGCAGGCCCGCGCCGACCAGCAGCAGACCCGGCCCGATCAGCCAGCCGGCCGGCACCCGGCCGAGCAGCCGGCCCGCCGCGGTCGCGGCGACCAGGGTGGCGGCCGAGCTGACCAGCAGCCGGGCGCCGGTCTGCAGCGGGCTGAGGCCCTGGTCGTCCTGCAGGTAGAGGACCAGGTAGAGGAACATCGCAAACAGCGAGGCGTTCATCGTGAACGCCGCGATCGAGCCGCCCAGGAAGGTGGGCGTGCGCAGCAGCGACAGGTCGATCATCGGCTCCGCGGCCCGGAATTCGACGGCCACGAACGCCACCAGCAGGCCGGCCGCGAGCGCGAGGCAGAGCCGCACGCCGTCCTCGCCCCACCCGTGCCCGCCCGCCCGGATCAGCGCGTAGACCAGGCTGAACAGGCCGGCGGTGAGGGTGACCACGCCGAGGCCGTCGACCCGGGCGGCACGCGGCGCCGTGGACTCGTCCACCAGCCGGACGGCGACCAGCGACGCGGCGATGCCGATCGGCAGGTTCACCAGGAAGATCGCCTGCCATCCGAGGCCGCTGGTGAGGACACCCCCGAGGATCGGGCCGAGGGCCGTGGCGACGCCCGCGACCGCGCCCCAGACGCCGAACGCGGTGCCCCGGTCGCGACCGTGGAAGGTGCCGGCCAGCAGCGCGAGTGAGGTGGTGAAGAGGATCGCGCCGCCGACACCCTGCACGGCGCGGGCGCCGATGAGCATGGCGGGGCTGCGGGCCACGCCGCACAGCAGCGAGGCGAGTGTGAAGATCACCATGCCGATCACGAAGAGCCTGCGGCGTCCGTACCGGTCGGCGAGGGAGCCGGCGGTCAGCAGGAGGGCGGCGAGGCTCAGCGCGTACGCGTCCGTGGTCCATTGCAGGTCGCCGAGGCTCGCAGCGAGCGCGTCCTGCACCTGCGGCAGCGCGACGACGACGATGGTGACGTCGAGCAGCAGCATGAACGTGGCGGCGCAGACGACGGCGAGCGTCCACCAGCGTCGGTTCATCCGGCCGTCCCGTCGTGGCGGGTGCCCGGCCCGGGTGGTACCAGGACCACTCGGCGGCCGTGCAACTCGCCGCATTCCATCCGCCGGTGGGTCTCGGCGGCGGCGCCCAGCGGCAGCCGCTCCACCGTGCGCGCGCGCAGCCCTCCCGCCGCGAGCAGCCGGTTGATCGTCGCCGCGGCCTCGGCCAGCTCGGCGGATGTGGCGTGCGAGATGACGAACCCGCGCACCGAGCCGTCCTTGAGGTAGAGCTCGCCGGCCGGCAGCACCGGCCGGGTCCGCACGCCCGCCAGCAGCACGATCCGCCCGCGCCGCCGCAGCAGCCCGGTCGCTGTGGCCAGGTCGTTGCCGCCCGAGGTGTCGACGATCAGGTCGGCCGGCACCCGCGGCGGCGCGGCGTAGTCCAGCACGGCCGAGGCGCCCAGGCTCCGGCAGTATCCGGCGTCGCGGGGCGCCGCGGTAGCGATCACCGTGGCGCCCGCATCGGCGGCCAGGGTGACCAGCGCGCTGCCGACGTTGCCCGCGGCGCCCATCACCAGCACCGTCTCGCCGGCGCGCAGCTCGCCGTGGGTGAACAGCGCCAGGTACGCGGTGGCGGCCGGGTGCACGACCGCGACCGCGTCGATCGGGTCCACCCCGGGCGGCAGCCGGTAGACCCGGTCGGCGGCGACCACGGCCCGCTGCGCCGCTGCGCCCTGCCGCCCGTCGTGGCCGAGGCTGTTGCACCACACCCGGTCCCCCGGCGCGTACGCCGCGACGCGGGACTGCGCCACCGCCCCGACCAGGTCGCGTCCGATCACGAACGGAAAGTCGATCGGCGTACGGAACAGGCCGGAGCGCACCAACGTGTCGACCGGATTCACCGTTGTCGCCAGGACATCGATCAGGACTTCCCCGGGGCCCGGCCGCGGCGTCCGCACGGCGCCGACCCGGATTTCCCCCGGCGGGCCGAGCCGCTCGACGAATGCTGCCTCCACATCAGCATCCTCACCCGGAACCCACGGAATGGGCAGAGCCGACCGGAAAATATGTCAACTCGGCGACCTGACGAACCCCGGCCGCGTCCTTTGACGCTCCGATCGCGCCTTTTCAATGATTCCGTCATGGCCACCGAGTGAGGCTCCGAATCGGATCACACGCAGAACGGGGACGGAGATGCTCCTGCAACGTCTGGCGAATAACGGAATCCGGCTCGGCACGCTCCTGGAACGTGCCGCGGCCCGGCACCCGGAGAACATCGTGATCCTGGATCACGACCTGGACATCGCGCCCGAGGCCGGGCGCCGCACCACGGTGGCCGAGCTCGCCGACCTGGTCGATGAGTTCGCCACCCGGCTGCGCGCGGCCGGGGTACGCCCCGGCGAGCGGGTCGTGGTGTACAAGTCGAACAGCTTCGACATCACCCTGCTGGCCTGCGTGGTCGCCCGGATCGGCGCGGTTCCGGTGCTGCTCTCCCCCCAACTGGACGGCGCCACCGTGGCCACGCTGATCCGCCGGATCGACCGCCCGCATCTGATCACCGACGCGGCCAAGCTCGCCGACGAGCTACCGCCGTCGGTCTTCGACGACGCCCGGGACGTGTTGCTCGCCGCCGGCGAGCACCCGCGGGCCACCCCGTTGCGCACGTTCGCGGGCATGCCGCGCGTCGCGCCGGTCATCATGCCGCCGGACCAGCCGACGCTGATCACCCACACGTCGGGCACGACCGGGATCCCCAAGCTCGCCGTGCACACCGGGCACACCCTGCAGGCCCGGTACCGGCCGCAGGCCTCGGTGGCCGCGATGGTCCGCCGCCGCCGGCTGGTCGCCCTCCACGTGTCGTTCGTCCACTCACGCATCTTCACCGCGCTGGCGATCACCCTGCTGCGCGGCTTCCCGTTGCTGATGCTCGCCGACGACGACCCGGTCCGGGTGGCCGACGCCTTCGCCCGGTTGCGGCCGGGCATCGTCGAGGCGCACCCCAACTCGCTGCTGCTCTGGGAGCCGCTCGCCGACGACCCACGCGGACCACTGTCCGATGTGAAGTACTACAACAGCACCTTCGACGCCATCCACCCGCGGACCGTGCGGCGCCTGCTCGGCGCGTCCCGGCACCGGGCGCCGGTCTTCGGCCAGCTCTACGGCCAGAGCGAGGCGGGTCCGGTGGTCGGCCGGGCCTTCACCCGCCGGCGTTCGGAGGACGCCGACGGGCGGTGCGTGGGCTTCCCGTTCCCCGGCATGACCGACGTACGGGTGGTCAGCCGCGACGGCGAACCGGTCAGCCAGCGCAACCCGGGCTACATCGAGGTGCGCACCGACGGGCGGATCCTGACCTACCTCGGCGAGAACGAGCGCTACCGCAACCAGGTCAAGGACGGCTGGTGGCGGATGGGCGACGTCGGCTACCGCACCCGCAAGGGCTGCCTGCACCTGCTCGACCGGGAGGTCGACGTGATACCCGGCTTCGGCAGCACGCTGACCGCCGAGGACCTGCTCTTCTCCCGGATGGAGGAGCTGCTTGAGGTGATCATCGTGCCCGGCGAGGGCGATCGTCCGGTGCCGGTGGTGTGCACCCGCGGCGACCGGCCGCTGGACCTCGCGGCGTGGCGCGCCGCCGCGGCCTCGCTGCCGACGATGGCCGAGCCGGTGCAGCGGCGCCTCGCGGAGTTGCCGCAGACGGCCACCACCAAGATCAAACGACTCGAACTCGCCCGCGCGTTGCGGAACGCGGGCTAGCCCGGCCGTGGCGCGTTTCCTGGTCGTGGGCGGCGGCATCGGCGGGCTCGCGACCGCGCTGAGCCTGTCCCGGCACGGGCACGAGGCCGTCGTGCTGGAACGCAACGACACCTTCGCCGAGCTCGGCGCCGGCATCCAGTTGGCCGCGAACGGCATCCGGGCGCTCGACGAGCTCGGCCTCGGTGCGCCGGTCCGGGCCCGCGCGCGAGCGATCGACCACCTGCGGTTCATGGACGGGGTCAGCGGTGAGCACGTCACGAGCATGCCGCTCACCGAGACCTACCGGCGACGGTTCGGCAACCCGTACGTCGTGGTGCACCGCGGCGAGCTGCACCGCATGCTGCACGATGCGGTCCGCGCGACCGGCCGGGTCGAGCTGCGCGCCCAGCAGCACGTCACGGGGTACCACCGGGACGAGGGCAGCGCGACGGCCGTGCTCGAGACCGGCGAGCGGGTCACCGGCGACGTGCTGATCGGCGCGGACGGCGTGCGCTCGGCGGTGCGCCGCCAGCTCGTCGGCGACGGCGATCCGCGCAACAGCGGCATCACCGTGTACCGGTCCCTGGTGCCGATCGAGCGGGTGCCGCCCGAGCTGCGGTGGAACGCGGTCACCTGGTGGGCGGGCCCGGGCTGCCACTTCGTGCACTACGCGATCGCCGGTGGCCGTTTCCTCAACATGGCGGCCAGCTTCGACGACCGGGCCACCCGGGTGGTCTCGGGTGTGCCGGTCCCCGCGGCAACGGTGCGCGGCCTGTTCACCGCGCTGGCCGAGGCGCCCCGGCGGCTGCTCGCGCTCGGCGCGGACTGGCGGGCATGGGTGCTGATCGACCGGCCTCCGGTGCAGGACTGGACCGACGGCCGGGTCGCGCTGCTCGGCGACGCGGCGCACCCGATGCTGCACTACGCCGCCCAGGGCGCCTGTCAGGCCCTGGAGGACGCGGTGGTGCTCGGCGCGCTGTCCGCCGGCCGGACGGACGGGTTCGCGCCGATGCTGCGGGAGTACAACGCGCATCGCCGCGAACGCACGGCCGCGGTGCAGCGCGTGTCGCTGGAGAGCATCCGCCTGTGGCACCCGGTGGGCCCGGCCGCGCATGCCCGCAACGCCCGGCTCGCCGCGCTGACCTCGGACGAGCTTCACGATCACGTGGCCTGGATGCACCATATTCCAAAGTTCTCTAGAATACTGGAATCTTCGGAGAGCGGGAGGACACCATGAGCACCTCCGAGAAGACCGTCCTGATCGTCGGCGGCACCGACGACACGGTCCGCAAGGCGCACGCGCTCGGGTTGCGGGTCCTGCTGCTGCAGCACCCCACCAAGATCAGTGACCGGCAGCGGGAACTCGCGGACCAGGTCCACGTGCTCGACTACACCGACTGGACATTGGTCGAGCCGGTCGTCCGCGAGCTGCACGCCGCGCCGGGCTTCCGGGTGGCCGTCTCACTCACCGAGCCCGGCCTGGAGAACGCGGCCCGCGCCAACGAGCTCTTCGGCATCGAGGCCACCCCCGTCGAGGTCGTGCGCCGCATGCGCGACAAGACGCTGATGCGCGAATGGCTGGCCGGGCGGGACCGCCGGGCCGTGGCCGCGGCACCGTTGCGCGCGGAGAGCGACCTCGCGGCGTTCGGCGCCGCGCACGGCTACCCGTACGTGGTCAAGCCCGCCGACGGCACCGCCAGCCTCGCCGTCTTCCTCGTCGAGGGCGCCGGGCAGGAGGCCGCCGTCTGGGACGCGGTGTGCGGGCTGCGCGGCACCCGCACCGACCGCGTCTCCACCCTGTTCGTGCTGCAGGACTTCGTGATGGAGGAGTACATCGACGGCCCCGAGTTCAGCGTCGAGTCGATGAGCTTCGGCGGGCGGCACGTGATCGTGACGATCACCGAGAAGTTCCTCGGCGCCGGCACCTTCGCCGAGATCGGCCACGGTGTGCCGGCCCGGCTCGACCCCGCCGTGCGGCAGGAGATCCGCGAGGCCGTGTCCGAGTTCCTCACCCACATGGGATACCGCGACGGCGTGGCGCACACCGAGCTGCGGTTCGGCCCGCGCGGCCCGGCGATCATCGAGACGCACAACCGGATCAGCGGGGACGCGGTGCCCGAGCTGGTCGAGCGGGTGTACGGGGTGGACCTCTCGACGTACGCCCTGGCCTGGCCGTTCGGTCTGGTCGAGCCGTTGCCCGACGAGCCGGGCGCGGACGGCGCCGCGGCGTCGCGGTTCGTGCTCGGCCGGCCCGGCACGGTCGTCTCGGTCGAGGGCGCCGAGCAGGCGGCGGCCGAGGACGACGTCTTCGTGGTGCGCATCAGCGCGAAACCCGGCGACACCGTGCGGCAGCTCACCGACAACTGGGACCGGCTCGGCCTGGTCGCGGTCGCCGGCCCGGACACCTCGGCCGCCCTGCTGCGCAGCGAGAAACTGATCAACGACCGGATCCGGATCACCGTGTCTCATGCCGACGGCACCACCAGCATGGCCCGCGCGGCCGAGCTGGGCACGCCCGCCGCCGAGATCCTGGCCGCCCGCCGCGCCCCCGGGGAGGCCCGGTGAGCCTGCTCATCCTGCACCGGAACCCGTTCGAACCGTTCCCGTACGAACGATGGCTCACCGGCTACGACGGCGAGGTGGTGGTGCTCGCCGCCCGGGACAAGTTCGCGAGCTTCGCCGAACCCGTACCCGACGGCCCCGGCCCCTACTTCACCCACCTCGAACTGCTCGACGACTTCCTCGACGGCCGCCGGGTCCGCGCGCGCGCCCTGGAGCTGGCCAGGCGATTCGGCACCAAGCTCGTGGTGGCGCTGCACGAGGGCGACCTGCTGCACGCCGCCTGGTTGCGCGAGAAGCTGGGCCTGCCCGGCCATCGCACCGCCGACCTCGCGCCGTTTCGCGACAAGCTGCTGATGAAGCGCCTGGCCGCCGCCGCGGGTGTCCCGGTCGCCCGGCATGCGGCACCCCGCACGGCCGGCGAAGCTCTGGCCTTCGCCGACGAGCACGGCTTCCCGGTGGTGGTCAAGGACCGCGCCGGCTTCAACTCCATCGGCCTGCGCATCCTGCACGACCGCGACCAGCTCACCGGGCAGGTCGCCGGGGCGTACGCCGACGGCCCGCGCGACGATCTGCTGATCGAGGCGTACGTCCCGGGCCGGATGTGTCATGTGGACGGCCTGGTCGTCGGCGGCGAGACGGTGCTGGCCTGGCCCTCGCAGTACCAGTACGACCTGGCCTCCTTCGGCACCGACCACGGCGCGCGCGTCGACGTCACCCTGGACCCGGCGGACCCGCTCACCCCGCGGCTGCTGGAGCTGACCGACCGCACGCTCGCGGCGTTGCGCCCGCCCGGCAGCGCGATGCTCGACCACGCCTTCCACGCCGAGATCTTCCACACCGCCGACGACCGCCTGGTGCTCTGCGAAGTCGCCGGGCGCACGGCCGGCGCCAAGGTCCGCGAAGTGATCGTGGCGATGTTCGGGGTGAACCTGGCCGAGTGCGTGCTGCGCCTGGAGGTGGGCCTTCCGCTGCCGCCGCTGCCGTCGCCGCCGCCCGGCGGCGGGCTGCCGAGGCCCGCGGCCATGTCCGGGCAGGTGCTGCTCATGAAGCGACCCGGCGAGGTGCGCTCGGTCCCCCGGCAGCCGGCCGAGCCCTGGGTCAGCAACTTCTGGGTGTGGGCCGAGCCCGGTCAGGTCATCCCCCCGGCGGCCGGCTCGGCGGACTTCCTGGCCGCCGCGGTCGCCACCGCGCCGACCCGCGCCGAGTGTGAAGGCCGGCTGCGCGAGCTGGGCCGCCGCTTCGAGGCGCAGACCACGATGGCCAGCCCGCGATGAGATCGCCGTCCGTGCAGGCCCGCTACATGGTGGGCATGGCGGTCGACGCCACCGGGGCGGGCATGTACCTACCGCTGTCCCTGCTCTACTTCCACCACGTCACCGGGCTGCCGGTCGGTCAGGTCGGCGCGCTGATCAGCAGCGCCGCGCTGATCGGACTGATCGGCAACCCGGTCAGCGGCGTGCTGGTCGACCGCTTCGGCGCCCGCACCATCGTGGTCGGCGGCTACCTGGTGCGGGCGGTGGGCTTCACCGCGTACGCGTTCGTGCACTCCCCGGCGCCGATGTTCCTGGCCGTGCTGCTCGTCTCGTTCGGCGACGTGTCGTTCTCGCCGTCGATCCAGTCGTTCATCGCCGAGATCGTGCAGGGACAGGCCCGCGACCGGATGCTCGCCGCCCAGCGCAGCCTGCGCAACGCCGGCCTCGGGCTGGGCGGGCTCATCGCGGCCGGGGTGCTCGCGCTCGACGCCGACGCCGCCTACCTGGCCGTGGTGCTCACCGCCGCGGTCACCTACCTGCTCACCGCGCTCATCATGCGCTCCATCCCGGTGCCGCCCGGCCGCCACGCCCCCGCCGGCGCCAAACGCGGGTACCGCCTGGTCGCCCGCAACCGGCCGTTCCTCACGCTGACCCTGCTCAACATCCCGATCGCATTCGGCTACATGGTGCTCTCGGTCAGCCTGCCGGTGTATGTGACCCAGCATCTTTCCACGCCCGCCTCGCTGATCGGCGTCCTCTACGCGATCAACACGTTCGGCATCGCGGTGCTGCAGATCCCGGTCACCCGGGCGCTCGCTCGCTACCGGCGCACCCGGGCCACCGCGCTGGGCGCCGCCGTGTTCTGCGTGTCGTTCGTGGGTTTCGCGCTCCTCGGGCTGCTTCCCGCCCGGTCCGCCGTGCTGGCCGGGGTGTTCCTCGCGACCGCGTTGTTCACGCTCGGCGAGTTGCTGCACGGCGCGGCGGCGTCCGCGCTGGTGGCCAGCGCCGCACCGGCCGAGACCAGGGGCCGGCACCTCGCGGTCTACCAGCTCTCCTGGGCGGTGCCGACGGCGCTCGCCCCGGCCGTCCTCACCGCGCTGCTCACGTTCTCCCCGGCCGGGATGTGGCTGGTGCTTGCCCTCGGGGTGACCGCGTCGGCGGTGACCCTGCTCGGCGTCGAGCCGCGCCTGCCGCACGACGCGGTGCGACCGGCTCCGCAGGCGGTCACGGTAGGCTGACTTCCCGATGCAGGACCGTCCCGAGGCCCACCGGTTTCCCGAGTCCGAGGTCTACCGGCAGATCGCGCGGATCGGCAAGGCGGTGGCCAGCCCGATCCGGTTGCGACTGCTCGACCTGCTCGAAAAGGGCGAGAGCGACGTCGAGGGCCTCGCCGCGTCGGCCGGCGTCCCGCTCAAGAACACCTCCGCCCAGTTGCAGCAGTTGCGGGCCGCCAACCTGGTGACCAACCGCCGCGAGGGCACTCGGATCCTCTATCGGCTGGCCGGCCCCGAGGTGTCCGCCTTGGTGCACACCCTGGAATCGGTCGCCGAGCTGCGCCTGGCCGATCTGCGCACCGCCATCGGCGACCTGCTCGGCGAGGACGACCTGCAGCCGATCACCGCCGAGGAGCTGTCGCCGCGGCTCGGCGACCCCGACATCATGGTCGTCGACGTGCGCTCGGCGGCCGACTTCGCCCGGGGCCACCTGCCCGGCGCGGTGTCGGTGCCCGCGGCCGAACTGGAGAGCCGCCTCGACGCCATGCCCGCCGGACGGGAGATCATCGCGTACTGCCAGGGGCCGTACTGCGTGCTCTCCCCGCGGATGGTCCGCCTGCTGCACGCCCACGACGTCGCGGCGCGGCCGTTGAGCGGAGGAATTACCCGCTGGCAGCGGCAGGGCCACCCGGTCGAGCCGTGAGCGCGCTGCTGCCGCGCCACCTCGGCGCCGCCTGATAGCATCGACCATGCTGGATGCCAAGGCTTACCTGCACCTCTACCTGCAACAGGTGCGCGACGTGCTGGTGTGGAAACTCGAGGGACTCTCTGAGTACGACGCACGCCGCCCGCTCACGTCCACCGGCACCAATCTGCTCGGCCTCGTGAAACACATGACCGGCAACGAGTTCGGCTATTTCGGCGAGGTCTTCGGCAGGCCCGCCCCCGACGCCCCGGCCTGGCTGGTGGACACCACTGACGCCGGTGATTTCCTCGTCGGCGCCGACGAGTCCCGCGACCAGATCGTCGAGCTGTACCGGCGCTCATGGACGCATGCCGACGCGACCATCGCCGCCCTCGACCTCGACACGCCGGGCACGGTGCCGCACTTTCCCGAAGGCATGCGTGACGTGACCCTACAGTGGATGCTCGTCCACATGATCACCGAAACCTGCCGGCACGCGGGTCACGCCGACATCGTCCGCGAGATGATCGACGGCAGCGCGGGTTTTCACCACACCGTCAGCAACCTGCCCGCGACCGGCAACGCGTGGCGGACCGAATTCCACGACCGCGTGGAATCCACGGCGAGGCAGGCCGCACGCCGCCATGGGGGAAGCGCGGCCGACACGGACTGACCGCCTCCAACCCAGCCATGCGGTCCGCGTCCGGCCCGCCCGGTCAGCACCGGTTCGCGCCCTTGGCGGAAGGCGTCGACGACGTCTGCCCTGCGGTGCAGGTGAGGGCGGTCAGGAGCAGGTCGACGGCGACGGTCATCCGCGCGACGAAGTCCTCTCGCGTGGCCACTTCCTGTTTGATGCCCGCGGCGGTGCTCAGCAGCGTCCGGGTCACCTTCTCCGCGCGGTCCGGGGCCGGTGCCGGCGGGCCGGCCGCGACCGCCTCGGTGACCAGCGCGGCGAACCGCCCGGGGTAGTCGGCGATGACCGGGCCGAGCAGCTCCGGGTTGGTGTCCATCAGGGTGGCGACCTCACGGGTCATCGGGCCGATGTAGCGCCCGGTCCACAGGTCGAACGCCTCGATCAGCCGGTCGTGCAGCGGGCGACGGGTATCCGCCAGGGTGTGTTGCGCCGCGGTGACGTCGCCGTCCAGGGCTTGCACGACGGCGGCCCGGAACAGGTCCGGCTTGGAGGAGAAGAGGAAGTACAGCCCGGGTCGGGAGATGGCCGCGGCCCGGGCGACGTCCTCCATCGACGTCTTCCGGTAACCGAAGCGGGCGAAGGTCTGCAGCGCTGCGGCGAGAACCTGCCCGCGCCGGTCGTTGCGCGGCTCGTCGCCGGTCGTGCGGCCGGGATCACCCATGCCCGGGAGCCTAACACCCGACTGAATGCGCTATACAGGATAAGCATAATTTGTATAGCTAGTCTAGTCATCACAGCTCCCGGGAGGGCACTCATGATCAGCACTCGATTCGGCGCCGCCAGCACCGCCGACGACGTCGTGGCGGGGCTCGACCTCAGCGGCATCCGCGCGGTCGTCACCGGCGCCTCGTCCGGGATCGGCGTGGAAACGGCCCGATCCCTCGCCCGCTGCGGCGCCGAGATCACCCTCGCCGTCCGCGATACGGCCGCGGGACACCGGACGGCCGACGACATCACCCGCGCGACCGGCAACCGTCGCCTGCACGTCAGCGCCCTCGACCTGACCGACAGACGGTCAGTCACCGCTTTCGGCCACCGCTGGACCGGACCGCTGCACCTGCTCATCAACAACGCCGGCGTGTTCACTCCCGGCCTGCGCCGCACCGTGGAAGGCTGGGAGTGGCAGTTCGCCACCCACCATCTCGGCCACTTCGCGCTCAGCCTCGGGCTGCACGACGCCCTCGCGGCGGGCGCCCGGGACCGGGGCGAGTCCCGCATCGTCGCGCTCACCTCGGGCGCACACATGAATTCGCCAGTCGTCTTCGACGACCTCCACTTCGACCGGCGCGACTACGATCCGCAGGCCGCGTACGGGCAGGCGAAGACCGCCAACGTCCTGTTCGCGGTCGAAGCCTCGCGCCGCTGGGCCGCCGACGGCATCGTCGCGAACGCGGTGAACCCCGGCGGCGTCGCGACCGGCCTGCAACGCGACTTCACCAGTGAGCAGCGGGACTATCTCGCCGCGGCCGAGTCCGCGGGAGTCTTCACCTACAAGACCACCCAGCAGGGCGCCGCCACGACACTCGTCGCCGCGGTCGCCCCGGAATTCGCCGGCACCGGCGGCCACTATCTCGACGACGGGAACGAGGCCTGCACCGTGGACGACGACGCGACCCTGTTCGAGCACAGCCACGCCGTGAAGAGGTGGGCCCTGGACCCGGAAGCCGCCCGCAGGCTGTGGCGGGTCTCCCGCGACCATCTTGACCGATGACCGCCGGAATGAACCTTTTTCAACGTGGCGAGGCTGGCAGATGCCGCCGCTGGTCGACGGCGCGCAACCGACGGGCTCGACGCCAGGGTGAAAAAGGTTCAATGGATCAGAATTCGGCTGCGGCCGGGACGTCCTGCGCGAGGAAGGCGTCCAGTTCGGTCAGGAACAGCGGCCACGCCGGCTCGTCGGCGGTGAGCAGGTGGTTGCGCCCGTCGAGCACCACCATCCGGCTGTCGGGGATGAGCCTCGCCAGTTCCGTGGCCTCGGCGAGAGGGGCGCGCGGATCACTGCGGGAGTTGACGATCAGCGTCGGGCAGGAGACATGGCGAGCCAGGTCCAGCACGTCGACGCGGGAGAACCACTGCATGTAGCGCGCCGCGTTGGCGGTCGAGACGGTCAGTCGTTCATACTCGGCGAACTCGTCCCACTTCTCGGCCGGGTCGTCGGCGCGGAGCTGCGCGGCGGCGTACCGCAGATAGCTGAGGTTCTGGGTGCGCCATCCGGTGACGCCGAGCCGCAGATCGAGCTCCGCCTCGTCGCGTTCGGTGGCGGTGCTCGCCCGCGCCGCCCGGCCGCGGGTGATGGCCGCGTTGAGGATCAGCCGGCTGACCCGTTCGGGCCGGCGTGCGGCGTACGCGATCGCCAGGGGGCTGCCCTGGGCCACGCCGAGCAGGGGAAAGCGGTCGAGTCCCGCCGCGTCGGCCACGGCGTCCAAGTCCTTGATCCACTCATCCAAGGTGGACCCGAACGCCGCATCGGACAGGCCGCAGCCCCGCGGGTCGTAGCGGATCAGTTGCCGGCCGCGGGTCAGGCCCTCGAACCAGTGGGCGAACATCGGCATGGCTCGTTCCAAGTCCAGCGCGCTCGGCCAGTTGGCCGTCTTGACCAGGGGCGGCCCGGTGCCGGCGGCGGCCCAGGCGACGTGTTTGCCGTCCGCTGTCCGGCTGAACCGGATGAGGTCACGGGACCGGCCGGGCGCGTCGATGGTGCGGAGCGCGGGCGTCATGGCGGAACCGGCCGGTACGGTCGTTGTCGGGGCGACGAACTGGTAGCCGTGCCGGTACACCGTGCGGATGAGTCGCTGCTGGCGGCCGGTGTCGCCGATGGCGAGGCGAACGGCGCGCAGCCCGGTGGTGAGGGCCGCCTCGGTGCCGAACTCGCCACCCCAGACCGTGTCCAGCAGCTCCTTCTTGGACACCACCCGATCGCGGTGCCGCACCAAGTGGCAGAGCAGGGCGAGGGCCTTGGGTTCGATGGTGGCGGGACGCCTGTCTCGTCGAAGCCGGCCGAGACCCGGATCCAGGTCAAATCGTCCGAAGTGGTAGATCATCGAGCGCACGACGGGATCGTATCGATTCCCGGGCCCGGACAACCCGACGAGTCGCAATCACGACCATCCCTGCCCGGCTCGCGGCCAGCTCTGCGGTCGGCGGCGAAGGTCCACCCCGACTACCATCGGTGCCCATGGATGAATGAGTCGGCGCCACACGGCGCCCACCGGATCCTCGGCCGGCGAAGGAGGGGATGATGCCGACCATCGGCGTGCTGGGTGTCTTGGAAGTGCGTGATCAGGCCGGACGGCCGGTCGGCATCCGGCGCCGCAAGCAACGTGCGCTGCTGGCCCTCTTGGCGACCAACCTCGATCGCCCGTTGACGGCTGACCAGATCATCGAGCGTCTGTGGCAGGTCCGGCCGGCGTCCGCGCGGGCGAACGTGCACTCCTACATCTCCGGTCTGCGTCACCTGTTCGCGGCCACCGGCGCGCCGGTGCGGCTGGCCATGACATCCCAGGGTTACCGCCTTGAGCTACCCGCCGAACGCTGCGACGCCACCCTCTTCCGGGAGCTCGCTCAGGCGGCGCGGCAGGCCGCGGCCCGCGGCAGGCCGGCCGAGGCAGCCGATCTTCTCGCTCGCGCGCTGGGGCTGTGGCGTGGCGAGGTGCTGGAGGATCTCGAGCCCTACGACTGGATCGAGCCCTACGCGGCGCAGCTCGACGACGCCCGGATCACCGCCATCGAAGATCGCGTCGACGCCCGGCTCGCCCTCGGGGAGCACGCGGACCTCGCGGTCGAGCTTGCCGACCTCGTTGCCGCGCACCCGCTGCGGGAACGGTTGTCCGGGCAGCATATGGTCGCGCTCCATCGGGCGGGGCGGGACGACGAGGCCGTGGCCGCGTACGACCGGCTCCGCGCGACGCTGGCCGCCGAGTTGGACGTCCCGCCCAGCCCGGCGACGCAGAAGCTGTACCGGCAGATCCGCGCCGCGGCGGGTCAGATTCCGCCCCGCCACCGGCAACCGGGCCGGACGGCCGGGGTGGTGCCGGCCCTGCTGCCCCCGAATGTCGCCGACTTCACCGGGCGGACGACCGTCGTGCGGGCTCTGCGGGAGATGCTCAGCCCGACGGGCGCCACGGCCGTCGCCTCCGGCCTGCGTATCGCGGGCATCACCGGCATGGCCGGGGTGGGCAAGAGCGCACTGGCCGTGCAGATCGGGCACATGGCCGCGGCCGATTATCCGGACGGTCAGCTTCACGTGAACCTCCGCGGGGCGGGCGACTCGCCCGCCGACCCCGGAGACGTCCTGGGGCGATTCCTGCGGTCGCTCGGCGTGGACAGCCGAGCGGTGCCGGACACGCTGGCCGAGCGGACCGAGATGTACCGGACCGTGCTGGCCAAACGCCGGGTGCTCGTTCTCCTCGACAACGCGGCCGACGCGCCGCAGGTTCGGCCGCTGCTGCCGGGTGCTGCGTCCTGCGCGGTTGTCGTCACCAGCCGGATACGGCTGACCGCGATCGAAGGGGCACGGTGGATCGAGTTGGAGTCCTTGGCCCGCGACGAGGCGGTTCAGTTGCTGGCACGCGTCGTCGCCGACGGCCGGGTCCGGCGGCAGCCGGCCGCCGCGGCCGCCATCGTCCGGCTGTGTGGCGGGCTGCCGCTGGCGATCCGGATCGCCGGGGCCCGCCTTGCCGCACGCCCGGGATGGCGGTTGTCCCATCTGGCCACCCTGCTCGACGACGAGAGGCACGGCCTCGATCAGCTCAGCACCGGCGACCTGGCTGTCAGCGCGTCGCTGGCGCTGAGCTACGAAGGGCTTGAGCCGTCAGCCCGGCGGCTGCTTCGCCGCCTGGCGCTGCCGGAGCTGCCGGACTTTCCGGCCTGGCTGGCCGACGCGGTGCACGGCGGCACCGCCGCAGAGGCAGCAACCGATCTCGATACCCTCGTCGACGCGCATCTGCTGGCCGTCGCCGGAACCGGCGCCGACGGGCAATTGCGTTACCGATTCCACGACCTCGTGCGCGCCTACGCCCGGGCGAGGGCCGGCGTCGAGGACGACGAGGAGACCAGATCCGCCGTCCTGCGGGAGGGCCTGGGAGCGCTTCTGGCGATCGCCGAGCGCATGGCCGGCGACGTTCCGGGCCCGTGCTACGCCCGCATCAGCGGTGCGGCGCGCCGACCGGTGATCGACTGGACGAGGCACCAGGTCGCGCAGATCCCTCCGCTGGACTGGTTCGACGCGGAGCGGCAGACGATGCTGTGCGCGGTCCATCAGGCGTGCGATGCGGGGCTGGACGAACTCGCCTTTGACATCGCCGGCTGCCTGGAGAAGTACTTCGACATGCGCGGCATGTACGCCGACTGGGAGCAGCTCAATCGGCGCGTCCTCGAGGTATGCCGACGGGTGGGGAACCTGCGGGGAGAAGCGGTCATGTTGCGGGGTCTGATCGACGTGACCACATGGAGCACCTCCGATCACAGCGGCGAGGCGATGACCCGCTCGCTTGCCGAGGCGACCCGCCTGCTCGACATGTTCACAGCCCTGGGCGACCTCCAGGGGATGTCCGATGCCGCCGTCATGCGGGCCTGGGCACTCACCGCGGGCGGCAGGCAGCAGGCCGCCGCCGACGCCGCCACCGAGGCGCTGCGGTTGGCCGAGGAGTCCGGGCACCTGGGGGGCCGTGCCCGCGCGTACGTCGCCCTCGCGGTCGTGCTGGGTGAGGACCAGCGCGTCGGCGAGGGGATGGACTGCCTGCACCGGGCGCTGAGCGCCGCCCGGGAGCTGGGCAATCCCCGATACGAGTCGACCGTTCTGCAGTTCCTCGGCATCGCCCACCGCGAGATCGGCAACCTCGACGACAGCGAACGGCTGCTGACCGAGTCGATGTCTCTGTCGCACCGCTACCGCGACAACTACACCGGGGTCCTGAGCATGCTGGCGCTGGCCCGGGTGTACATGCGGCGACGGGACACGCGGGCCAGAGACATCGCCGAGCAGGCGCTGGCGATCGCCCGCGAGTATCGGATGAGCCACCACGTCGCCGATGCCCTCGGTGTCCTCGGTGAGTTGGACCTGGCCGCGGGAGACATCGCGGACGCGGTGGCGCATCTCACCGAGTCGGTCACCATGTGGCGCACCCGCGGCTGGCTGTCCTATCAGGCCGCGGCGCTTGCCACGCTCGGATCTGCCCTTGCGGGCAGCGATCCCACGGCTGCCCGCAAGGTGCTGACGGAGTCCCGGGAGATCTTCGCGCGCCTGGGCAAGCACAATCGGGTGAAGGAGGTCGAGCGGTTGCAGGAAGCCGCCGGCCTGCCCAGTTCCGCCACGTGACTCCGGACCGGGACTACAGGGTAGGGAGAACTATTCGAGGGCGGCTTGGGTGGTGGCGACGCGGAATCCATCGTGGTGGACCACGCCCGTGCCGTTGATGCCTGCGTCTCGGTAGTACGTGACCATGCTGCGATTGCCGGCATCACCCGGATAGATGTTGCGGAATCCGCACCGGGCGGCGCCCACACAGGACACACCGCTGCCATGTTCGGATGGGGTGGCCGTGAACGTCTGCCGCACATCGTTGTGCCACAGCTCCATGAAGCCCGACGCCGGATCGCTCGACCAGTGCACGTGTATCTGGAAATCGTGCCAGGTGCCCTTGTTCAGCGGCGTGGTCCAGATGTTGGTGATTCCCGTGTACGGCTCGTTCGGGCGCGGCCGGGTCTCCAGGACGAGATTGTCGCCCTCGGCGAGGAAATTCAGCGGCGGTGAACCGTCCGCGGTCGAGTGCCACTGCATCAGCACCTGCCACGAGCCGGACGTCGGGAACTCCGGGTCGACGTTCACGTCCCAGGAGTACCAATAGTCTTCACCCTCGGTCTCCAGGGACGGCCCGACCAGTTGGGCGCGTTCACCACAGCAGAACGGTTGGTCGCCGTCACGGACTTCCACCCGAGCGCCGTACGGTCCCTGGTGGCCCGGTTCGATCGTCAGCGGATAGTTCGCCGGCATGCCCGGGCACGGGTCGTTGTAAAAACGGGTCTGGCACAGCGGCCACTGGTCGAAGTCGCCGGTGTCGAAGTCGCCGGTGAAGACCCGTTGACCATCCGCGGCGGAGCCGGGAGGAACGGTCTGCCCGTAGGCCGCACCGGCGAACGCCAGCGTCGTCACGCCGATGACCACGAGCGTGCCGTGCACCGGCCAGCGATGTCGCATCCTGCCTCCTCGGGCCCCGAATCGAGTGCTGGACCAGAAAAGTACCCGGACCCGCTACACACGTTCTATACACGCCTGTGTGGCCCTGGTGTGTACGACAGGGATAGACCCATTGAGGTTGTTTGGATCGCACACGTCCCGGATGGTGTTCATGGTTTTCGGTGTTTCGGCACGGGTCCTTCTCTCGCTCTGCGGCGTTCTGCTGGGTGCCGGCGCGCCCCCGCCGCTGCACCAGGCCGCACCGGCGGCAAAGACCGCACCGGAGACCGTCGGCTGGGACGCCTATCGACGGCTGGACCTGCTGCCCGAGCTCACGCCAGGCACCCAGACCCGGCAGTTCTCCAGCTTCGACCGCAGCGGCGGCAACGACGACGGGTTCTCCGGCCGCGGCTCCTGTCTGCGCACGGACGGCCCCGGATGCGTCCTGGCCGAGAGCCGCGGCGCCGGCGAGATCGACTCCCTCTGGTTCACCAGGGACGACGGCGACGTCACCGCCACCGGTGACATCCGGATCGTGCTGGACGGCGTCACCGTCCTCGACGCGCCGTTGCAGCATGTCGTCGACGGTGACCTCGGTGCGCCCTTCGTGTGGCCGCTCGTCAGCAACGCCGATCAGAACTCGGGTGGCGTCACCGTCAAGGTACCCATGGCGTACCGCGCATCGATGCTGGTGACCACCACGAACAACCCGTCCTTCTACCACGTCGCGTACCGCCGGTTCGCCGACGGAACCGAGGTTCAGCGATTCGACCCGGACGACCCCGCCGCCGACGTGGTTGCCGAACTTCGGGCGGCCGGCCGGGCGGATCCCAAGCCGGCTCGGCCCGGCGCGGTCACCACCTCGGTCTCGGTGTCGCTACCCGCGAACGACACAAGCACCCTCGCGGCACTGGACGGACCGGCGGCGATCAGTGCGGTGCGGATCAGGCTTCCCGACCCGGCCGCCACCGAGTCCGCGTTGCACACACTGCGAATTCGCATGACCTTCGACGGCCGCCACACCGTCGACACGCCGCTCGGCGAGTTCTTCGGCTCCGGCCTGGGCGAACGAGAGGTACGGGCGCTGATGTTCGGCATGGATGCGGAGCCTGGGGGCTGGTATACCGCGTGGTGGCCGATGCCGTACGCCTCCTCGGCCACGGTCGCGCTGGCCAACACCTCGGGCGACGCGGTCGCCGGCGTCCAGGCCCAGATCGTGCACGCGCCGGACAGCCGATGGTCGGCCGCTTTGGGGCCCGCCGGGTCGGCCGGATATTTCACCACTCAGTCCCGGGCCGGGACGGCAACGGCGGGCGCCGACTGGCCACTCGTCGACCAGGCCGGCCGGGGACGGCTCGTCGGCACCGTCCAGGTGGTCCGCAACGAGACGGCGGGCGGCAACGAACGCGCGTATCTCGAAGGCGACGAACGTGTGCACATCGACGGATCGCTCAGTCCACAGTGGCATGGCACCGGCACGGAGGACTACTACGAATCCGGTTGGTACTTCAACCGCGGCGAATATACCGGTGTCTTCACCGGCAACACCGGGCACCGGATCCGCACCGACGGTTGCGCCGTCGAGTGCGACTCGATGTACCGGCTGCACATCGGCGACACCATCGGATACACCACGGGTCTGCGGATGGGCATCGAACACGGTCCCCACAACGACGTCGCCGTGCGGGAGAGCTCCACCGCGTTCCTCTACACCAGGACCGACGTGGCCAGCCGGATCACCGACACGCTGACCACCGGCGTGGCCGGCGACCGGACGGCGCACGGCTACGCGGAAGGCAACCCGGCCGAGCAGTACCAGTTGCCGGCGGTGTACGAGGGCGACGACGACCGCGACACTCTCACCGATGACATCCGCGCCAGCCGCGGGCCGGTCACCTTTCGGATGGCGATCGATCCCGGCAACCGTGGCGTGCGGCTGCGACGCACCGGCGATCAGAACGCCGCGTACCAGTCGGCGACGGTGACCGTCGACGGGGCAGACGCGGGAACCTGGCTCCAGCCTCTCGGCAACTCCATGCAGCGCCGGCTGGACGACGAGCACGTCCTTCCACCGGCACTCACCGCCGGAAAGTCATCGATCACCCTTCGGCTGACCCCGGCCGACGGAAGTCCATCATGGACCGCAGCACGGTACACGGCTTTCAGTCTGGTCGAGCCCTTCACCGATCGGGTGCCGCCGGGCGGTGTCGGCACGGTCACCGTCGGCGCGGGCCGCACCCATGCCGTGGCGCTGACCTGGGCTCTTGCCGGCGACGATGTCGGGGTAGCGGCCTACCGCGTCTATGCCTCCACGGAGGCTTCCGTGCCGACCACTCCGGCGAACCTGGTCGGCACCAGCACCACCCCGCAATTTCGCCACGGTCCGTTACCCGCGGGCCAGACCCGCAACTACCGGGTGCTCGCGGTGGATGGCAGCGGCAACGCCGGGCCGGTCTCGCCGGTGGTGCGTGCGACAGTGCGCGGTCGCGACACCAGCGACGTCGACGGCGACGGCCGCGACGACGCCGTCCTGTTCACACAGGGAGCCGGCGCGGACGTCTACACCGCCCGCTCCACCGGCCACGCCTTCGGCCCCAAGACCCTGGCACACGACTTCTTCAGCCTGGACGCGGAGGTGCCGCTCACCGGCGACGTCAACGGCGACGGCCGTGCGGACATCCTGACCTTCACCCGCGGCGACACTGCCGACGTCTACGTCGCGCTGGCGACGCCGACCGGATTCGGCCCGTCCGCCACATGGCACGACTACTTCGCCGCGGGAGACGAATGGCCCGAGGTCGGCGACGTCAACGGCGACGGCCTGACCGACATCATCACGTTCGCCCGCGGCGACGCCGGTGATGTGTGGGTGGCGCTCTCCACCGGCACCGGGTTCGGGCCCAGCGTCCGGTGGCAGGACGACTTCGGCTACGGCGGTGAACGGCCCGCGGTCGGCGACTTCGACGGCGACGGACGCGACGACATCGCCGTCTTCACCGGCGGCAGTCAGGCGGACGTGTACGTGTCGCTGTCCAACGGCGTCGCGTTCGTGCCGAGCGGGTGGAAGTGGCACGAGAACTTCGCCGTGGGCGGCGAGTTGCCCGGCACCGGTGACGTCGACGGCGACGGACGCGACGACGTGGTGACCTTCACCCGGGGCGGACCGGCCGACGTGTACGTGTCGTTGTCCAACGGCAGCGCGTTCGTCCAGACCGGGTGGAAGTGGCAGGACTACTTCGCCGCGGGCGCGGAGACGCCCGGTCTCGCCGACGTCGACGGCGACGGACGGACCGACATCCTCACCTTCACCGGCGGCACCCCCGCGCAGGCCGACGTGTGGGTCGCCACCTCCACCGGGACATCCTTCGGCCCGTCCGCCATCTGGCACGACGCATTCGGGTCCGGCACCGAGGTGCCGCGCCCCAGTCTGACCCGCTGACCCCTGGGAGCCCTGATGACCGTACTGTCCACGAAGCTGGCGCTGATCGTCTCGGTCGTGCTGGCCACCACGGCGGCCCACGCTGCCGCGCCGGCCCCGCCGGGACCGGGCACCACCGCCGGCAGCCACGTGCCGCTGTCGGTGCGACCGCTGGCCTGCCCGAGCATCCCACCCAACCACGACCCTGCGGTGATCCAGACGGTCTACCAGGTGGGCCTCGACCGCGGGGTTTCCGACAAGGTGATGCTGGCCGCTTTCGAGGCGGGCTGGGTCGAGTCGCACATGAACAATCTCCCGTGCGGCGACAAGGACTCCCTCGGCGTCTTCCAGCAACGTCCCAGCGCGGGCTGGGGCACACCGGAACAGATCATGGACGTCACGTACGCGACCACTCAGTTCATGATCCGAGCGCAGGCCAACGAGCCGCAGTTCCCGGACTACACCGCGGGACAACTGGCGCAGAGCGTCCAGCGTTCGTGCTGCCCCGACCGATACGACCAGGCCGAGGCGACGGCGCGATCGCTGCTCGACGAGGCCCGCGCGGCGGTGGGTTCCCGAGCGGTCTATACGGGTTCGTCGGCGGATTTCAACGGTGACGGCCTCGACGACATCATCACCTTCACCCACGGCACCGGCGCCGACGTCTTCGTCGCCCTGTCCACCGGCACCGGCTTCCAAGGCGGCGCCAAATGGAACGACTACTTCGCCCTGCCCGGCGAAATCCCCCTCACCGGCGACTTCAACGGCGACGGCAAAGACGACATCGTCACCTTCACCCAAGGCACCGGCGCCGACGTCTACGTCGGCCTCTCCACCGGCACCGGCTTCCAAGGCGGCGCCAAATGGAACGACTACTTCAGCCTCCCCGGCGAAATCCCCGCCGTCGGCGACGTCAACGGCGACGGCCTCGACGACATCATCTCCTTCACCCGCAACGACCTCGCCGACGTCTACGTCGGCCTCTCCACCGGCACCGGCTTCCAAGGCGGCGCCAAATGGAACGACTACTTCGCCCTGCCCGGCGAACACCCCGGCGTCTGCGACGTCAACGGCGACGGCAAAGACGACATCATCACCTTCACCCAAGGCACCGGCGCCGACGTCTACGTCGGCCTCTCCACCGGCACCGGCTTTGAAGGCGGCACCATCTGGAACGACTACTTCAGCCTCACCGGCGAACAACCACGAACCGGCGACTTCAACGGCGACGGCAAAACCGACATCGCCACCTTCACCATGAACTCCGCCGCCGACGTCTACGTCGGCCTCTCCACCGGCACCGGCTTCCAAGGCGGCACCAAATGGAACGACTACTTCGGCCTCCCCGGCGAATTCCCCTACACCGGCGACTTCAACGGCGACGGCAAAACCGACATCGTCACCTTCACCCACAACGACCTCGCCGACGTCTACGTCGGCCTCTCCACCGGCACCGGCTTCCAAGGCGGCACCAAATGGAACGACTACTTCGGCCTCCCCGGCGAAACCACCCTCTGACCAGGAGACCCCACGCATGACCCGCACACACCTACACACCACCCTCACCACCACCCTGCTCATGGCGGTGGGGGTGGTCTCGGGGATCGCGAGCCCGGCCGATGCGGGCGAGGCGTCGGCTGCGGCTGCGGCAAGCCCACCGACCGTCTCCGCCGGCTCCTTCGTCCGCGTCTACGATCCCTCGGTCGGTGAGTCCCAGCCGTGGTATTACAACGACCACACGATGGTCCGCGACGTGGCTACCGGGACCTGGCACGTCTATGCGATCACCCACGCCGAACCGGCCGATCCGCTCGACGAGAAGAATTTCGGGCACGCCACCGCGCCGTCACCGCGCGGGCCGTGGACCAAACAGCCGTTCGCGCTCACCGCGGACCCGGGCGCGGGCGAAAGCCACATCTGGGCGCCGTACGTGCTGTACGACAACGGCCGCTACTTCATGTTCTACGCGGCGGGCACGCCGGACCATGGTGCTTATCGGATGCACCTGGCCACCTCGACGGACCTGTACACCTGGCACCGCAGCACGGCGAATCCGCTGTTCACCGACGGGTTCGACGGCCGGGACCCGATGGTCACCAGGGTCGGGCCGCAGTGGGTCATGTACTACACCGCGACCACCACACCGACCGGCGGTCATCACGAGGTGGCCTACCGGACCAGCACCGACCTGGTGCATTGGAGCGCGAAACAGGTCGCGTTCCAGCACCCGCAGACCGGCACGTCGGGCGGGCCCACCGAGTCCCCGTTCGTGGTCTTCCGCAACGGCTGGTGGTATCTGTCGGTCTGCTGCGAGTCGGGTTACCAGGACACCCGGATCTATCGCAGCCGCAACCCCTTCCAGTTCTCCCCCGCAGACCTGGCCGGACGCGTCGACGCGCACGCCGCGGAGATCGTCACCGAACCGGACGGGACGACGTGGGTGACCGGCGCCGGCTGGGAGCAGGGCGGCCTGTACCTCGCCCCGCTGAACTGGGCTTCCGGATTCGCCGGCGTGTTCACCGGGTCGTCCGCCGACTTCAACGGCGACGGCCGTGACGACATCATCACCTTCACCCAGGGCCCCCTCGCCGACGTCTATGTGGCGTTGTCCACCGGCTCGCAATTCTCCGGGACGACCCAGAAATGGCAGGACTACTTCTCCCTCGACGGCGAGACCCCGCTGACCGGAGACTTCAACGGCGACGGCAAGGACGACATCATCACCTTCACCCAGGGCGAAGCCGCCGACGTGTACGTGGCGCTGTCCACCGGATCGGGCTTCCTGGGCGGTGCCAAGTGGCACGACTACTTCTCCCTCGACGGCGAGGTACCCGCGGTCGGTGACGTCAACGGCGACGGCCGCGACGACATCATCACCTTCACCCACAACGACCTGGCCGACGTCTACGTCGCCTTGTCCACCGGTGACGGATTCACCGCGTCGGCGAAATGGGCCGACTTCTTCGGCCTCGCCGGGGAGTCGCCGGGCGTCGCGGACGTCAACGGCGACGGCAAGGACGACATCGTCACCTTCGTGCCGGGCAGTGCCGACGTCTTCGTGGGGCTGTCCACCGGCACCGGTTTCCAAGGCGGCGCCACATGGCACGACAACTTCGCTCCTGGCCTGCAAGCCCCCCGCCTCGGTGACTTCAACGGTGACGGCCGGGCCGACATCGCCGCCTTCAGCAACGGCAACACCGCCGAGGTCACCGTGGCGTTGTCCGACGGGCAGGGACGTTTCGTCGACGCCGGCGTCTGGCACGGCTTCTTCGCCCCCCGCGGCGAATTCCCGTACGTCGGGGATTTCAACGGCGATGGCCGCACCGACATCACCACCTTCACCCACCTGCCCAACGCCGACGTGTACACCGCCCTGTCCACCGGCAGCGGGTTCGGCCCGGGGGTCCTCTGGCACGACTACTTCGGCCTGCCCGGAGAGATCTCCCTCTGACCACCAGAACTCGGGGCTTACTTGATGCGATTGGCTGTTCTCGGATCGGTTGAGGTTACGATGAATTCTCGAACGTTGAGCATTCCTCGTCCTCAACAGCGAGCGGTGCTCGCGTACCTCATCTTGAATGCGAATCTGACCATCTCGGCAGATCAGTTGGTTAGCGCGTTATGGGGTGGTTCTGCGCCAGACACGGCGCGTAAACAGGTGCACGTGCTCATTTCACGCCTCCGTCAGGTGCTGCGCGATGGGGGTGCCCGGGAGTCGTTGGTGAGCCGGTCCGGCGGGTACACCCTGACGCTTGGCTCGGACGACACGGTGGATACCGTCGAGTTCGAGCGACTGACCGCGGCCGCCCGGGACGAGGTAGTCGAGGGACGGCGGGCAGCCGGCTGCGACCTGTACCGCCAGGCGCTCGCGCTGTGGCGCGGGCCGGCGCTGTGCGGCTGCACCGCGGCATTCGTCGATGCGGCCCGCAGCCGGTTGCAGGAGCAGCGTCTCATCGCGCAGGAAGAGACGATCGAGGCGGAACTGACGCTCGGCCGATACACCGGCGTGGTCGGCGAACTCTACGTGATGCGCGAGGAACACCCGCTGCGAGAGCGTCCCGTCAACCTGCTGATGCGTGCGCTCCATCGGTGCGGCCGACGTCCAGAGGCGGCGGCGGTGTTCCGGTCGTTCGACACTTTGTTGCGCGACGAGCACGGTCTGGATGTCAGCGCCGACCTTGCCGAGCTGCACCACGCGATGCTGCGTTCAGGGCCGGTGACAGCAGCGCAGACACACGTATCGACGCTGCAGGTACCGGCTCTACTGTCAGCCGTCCCAACGCCGTTGGCGTGGCGGGCGATGTCAGACGGGGCAGCCCCGGCGCAATTGCCGGCCGACGTGGCGGGCTTCACCGGCCGTGCCGAGGACATCCAGCTCTTGGAGTCGCTGCTTCCCGAAGGCGGCGGACCGGCCGCCACGGTCGTCGTCGCTGCGATCACCGGTGGCGCCGGTACTGGCAAGACGGCCCTCGCCGTGCATTGGGCCCACCGGGTCCGGTGCCGTTTTCCCGACGGCCAGCTCTACGTCAACCTGCGCGGCTACAGTCCGGGTCCATCGCTGCGGCCGATCGAGGTGCTGACCCGGTTCCTGCATGCTCTGGGCGTCCCGCCCGACCATGTGCCGCCATTCGTCGACGAAGCGGCCACAATGTACCGCGGCAGGTTGGCCGACCGCCGAATGCTGATCGTCCTGGACAACGCCGATCATCCCGGACAGGTACGGCCGCTACTGCCCGGAGGTAACGGATCCATGGTGCTGGTCACCAGCCGGGACCAACTCGGCGGACTTGTCGCACGGGAAGGCGCGCACCGGTTGGTCCTCGGTCCGTTGCCACCTTCAGCCTCACACGAGCTGCTCATCAGGGTCCTGGGAGCGGAACGCGCCGCCGTCGAACCCGACGCGATCCGCGATCTGGCTCGGCTATGCGGACATCTGCCGCTAGCGTTGCGGATCGCGGCGGCGCATCTGAGCGGCCTGCCGCATCGCCGAGTCGCGTCGCTGGTCGCGCGGCTGGGCAGCGGTGATCGGCTCACCGAGTTACGGGTGGCCGACGACGACCAGGCCACGGTACGTACCGCGTTCGATCAGTCGTACCAGCTCCTTCCCGACGAGGAGCGGCGGATGTTCCGGTTGGCCAGCCTGGCCGACGGTGTGGACGTGACCGCGGAGGCGGGTGCGGCCCTGGCGGGCGTGCCGGTGCGGCGTACGGCGCTCATGCTGGACCGGCTGGTCGCCGTGCATCTGCTCGACGAGCCGGTCGAGGGCAGGTACGCCTTTCATGACCTGGTGCGGATCTACGCCATGGACCGGCTCCATCACGAAGAACCGGCCACGAGGCGCTCCGCCGCTCACCATGCGTTACTCGCCTACTACCTGCACACCGCGGAAGCGGCAGCCCGCGTGCTGTACCCGCATCTTCTGCGGCTACCGTGGCGGCCGGAGCAGCCGGTCCATCCGGCACCGGAATTCACCAGCCAGGAGCAGGCGCTGCGCTGGCTGGACGACGAACGCGCCAACCTGGTCGCCGTGGTGCGCCAGGCCGCCGACCATGGTCCGTACGATGTGGCGTGGCTGCTGAGCGACACGCTGCGGGGGTACTTCTTCTATCGGATGTCCCCGGAGGATTTGCGTGGTCAGTTCGGCGAGGCCGCGGACCTGCTCGACCGTGCGCTGCGGCTGTGCCGGGATCTCGGCAACCGCGCTACCCGGACGGTGACGATGCGATCGAGCGCGGTGGTGCTACGCGATCGTGGCCGGTCGGCGGCGGCGGTCGCCGAGGACGCAGCCGAGCTGAGTGAACGGATCGGCGGCCGGCGGTACACCGGGATGTCACTGAACGCTCTCGGTACGGTCGAGCGCCAACTCGACAATCCCGCCTCTGCCCTCGATCGCTCGGCCGAGTCAGCGGGATTCGCCGTCGGTGGCGACGGTCCTGTTTCGTGAGGGCACCGCGAACCGGCTGCGGAACACCAACCAGCAAGCGATCAGTGCGGCGAGACAGCAGAAGATCAACGTCCGCGAGAAGACGCGATACCCCCAGTGCGCGCCGCCGAAGCCCATCGCCGCCGTGCCCACCGGGATGCTCCAGAACGTGACGAGCCGACGCAGGCTGAACACGCGCACCCGCATGGCGGCCGGCGTCAGCTCCAGCCAGGTGCCGCCGGCCACCGAGATCAGGACCGCGAACAAGGCGCCCGCGAGAGCCATGACACCGATCAGGAGCCATGGGTACGGTGCGAGGGTCGCCGCGATCAGCAGCATGCATGTCGTACCGAACGCGGCGCTGGCGACCGCCAAGGCCGTACGGACATCGGCGAAGATGCGACGGCCGAGCAGCCAGAGGGTGGCGGCCAGCATGCCGAGCGAATATGCCGTAGCTGCGGTGCCGAGCAGGACCGCCTGCCCTTGCGCGGAAAGCCGGTAATCCCCCACGTATACCGGAAGCATCGCGTAGAACGGGTATATCACCAGGTTGGCGAGCGATCCGACGATGATGATGTAGACAAGTTCTTGACGTTCCCATGCGAACCGGGCAGCGGTAAGCGCGTCCGGCAGCACCCGGCGCAGCGAAGCCCACCCACCACGCCGGTGTGACGGTGCCGGTGACACCGGCGTGCCGGCCGAGGGTGCCTTCGCCCGTGCCGGACGCGCGAACACCGCCAGCATCACGGCCGCGATGGCTACGACACCCAGTGCGATGACGCCGACTCCGCGGACGGTGCCCCTTGCGATCAACGCGCCCGCGACGGTCGGTGCGAGGCTGGATCCGAGCTGCTGTGGAATGCTCGTCAGGAGAGCTGCGGTGCGGGTGCTCGGCCACGACGGCGGGGCGAGGTCGGCACCGGTCGTCTCCATCGTGGCGAGAAACATGGCCTGGATGCCGTGTACCGCCAGGTAACACGCAGCCCCGATGTAGACGTTCGCGCCGCGGGCAGGCAGTCCGAACAGCAGCACCACAACGGTCAGCGGAAGGGCAAGCGCGATCTGCAGCCGCAGCAGTGTTCGCCATCGGTCCGCGGCGTCGAGAACGCCGGCGACCAAGACGACGAGCACGAGCGAGTTCGCGTTCGCCACGCCTATCACCGTGCCGAGCCCGGCTCCGCCGCCGGGCCCGCGCGATATCCACCAGCTCAGTCCGAAGAGGCACAACCCGCATGCCGTGACGAGCACAACACCGGGGCACCAAACCGACAGGAATGGCGCCAGCCCGTGGCGGTACGCCGAGGAATCGGCCGAGGTTGCGGCTGCATCGTCGCGCATGGTCACTCCGCCTCCGCGGCAGGCACTGGTTGCGGTTGCAGGTCGAGATCGCCGACGCACGCGGAGACCGTCTCGGCGAACCGGATCAGGGTCGCCTCGCTGTGTGGCGGACCGATCATCTGCAGACCGACCGGTGCCCGATGCTCGGCGTCCACAGCCACCGGAAGCGTGATCGCCGGCAGACCGGGGAAGCTTGCTGCGGCGAGGCTGTCCAGGGTTCGGCCGACCTGAGGGTCGGTGAAGTCGGGGACGACAGAGGTGGCAGATGGCATCCCCCGCCGGTCGCGTGGCAATCGGCCGGTGGTCGGTGTGAGCCAGAGGGCCACGCCCTGGCGCCGAAACCGGTCCAGCACCGCGCCACGGGTGGCACGCAGTGCGGTGACCAGTTCGGCGTACCGGTCGTCTGTCACTGAAGCGCCGTACTCCAGGGCCAGCCGGGTTGGTTCGTCCAGGGTGTCACGCAGGTACGGCGCGCGGCGGCGGAACAGGTCCCAGGCCGAACGCAGGCAGATTTCCCAGACCGCGAGCCGGCCGGGGACCAGGTCGTCCAGTTCCACCGGGACCAGCGTCTGTCCCGATTCCGCCAGTGCCTTCACGGCGTTGCCGAGCGCCCCGGCGATCGGGGCGGCGCAGTCGTCGAACCAGCCGGCCGGCACCCCGATCCGCATGCCATGCGGATCGCCGGCCGTCGGCGTTTCACCGTGGGTGAACCGCTCCCATGCGTAGGCGAGATCGTCCACAGTCCGGGCGAACCAGCCCGGTGTGTCCATGAGTGGGGACACCTCGAAGAGGCCGTTCAGCAGATCGGCTGTGAACGTCTGACGGAGGCCCACGACCCCGCACGCGTTGGCCGGCAGTCGCACCGAACCGGTGGAATCGGTCCCGACCGCGATGTCGCAGATGTGCGCGGCGACCGCGACCGCACTGCCGGTGCTGGAACCGGCGGGGTGAAGGTGCGGGAAGTAAGGATTGACGCACCGCTGCTCGATGCCGACTCCGAGTTGCGGGGTGATCAGCTTCGCGACGATCGCATCCGGCGGGACACCGTCCAGACAAGCTGCGGACCGCGCCGGGTACCGGCGGTAGCCGGACAGGCCCGCACGGGTGGCGAAACCCGCCACATCGATGGAGTCCTTGACACCGACACGCAGGCCCGCAGGGCCTGCCCGACCGGTACGCATCTCCACGCAGGCCCGGTACCGCTCATCAGCGCGACACGCCCAGGCGTCTGCGGCAGCGCTGAAATCCTCAGGGTCGAGTTCGCCGGCGGACAACAGCCTGGCGCGCTCACGCAGCGGAAGCCGAACCACTGGCGGGGGCGCGGACGCCGCCACGCTCGACGGGGAATTCATCGGCTCGGACACAGAATCCTCCGATCGATCGTCATTCGTCAAGATCGAGGCCGATCACTCCGGACATCAAGGTCACGGCCGGGCCGTCGAGCCGGACGTCGCCGAGATGCACGCTCACCCGCTCCGGACCGAGCGCGGCTTCGCCCGTCCACTCGGCCCAGTGCAGCACCACGTGGCGGTAGCCGTACTCCTGGCCGATCAGCCTGGCACCGCCCATGAGAGCAGCACTGGTCGGTACGGCGTCGCCGACGATCGTCAAGTACCGCACCCGGAAGCCGTCGCCGATGTCGCGGCCGAGCAGGACGAGACCGGCCGCGTGTACCGGTTTCAGGCGGGCGAGGGCTCGGCGGGCGACCCATGCCCAATCCAGGCCGGCCGGGTTCTGCGTCCGATTGGCCGCCAGGACACAGTCGCCCGCCGCGGTCACCAAACTGGTCGACAGCCGCACCGGCGCGGCACGGCGGTGAGCCGGGAACGCGCCGGGACGTTCGAGCACGGCGGTCACGTCGTCCGTACCGCGGTTTCGAGCACGGCCAGGCCGCGTTCCAAGTCGCTGGCGGCGATGGTCAACGGGGGCATGACCTTCACCACCTCGTCGTCACGGCCGCACAACTCGAGCACCAGACCGTCGGCAAAGCAGCGCTGCTGGATCGCGGCGGCCCGTTCCGGGCCGCCGCTCCGGCCGAGATCGATGCCGAGCAGCATGCCTCGTCCGCGGACCCGCAGCGCGGCGTCCGCCGCTTGCAAGCGGGCACCGAGTGCCGCAAGGAGGCGACCGGATTCGGCGACGGCGGCGGGGAAAGCATCACCGCGCCACACCGACAAGGCTGCGGCCCCGGCGACGAACGCCAGTTGATTACCGCGGAAGGTGCCGGTGTGCTCGCCCGCGTTCCATACGTCGAGATCTGGCCGGATCAGGGCGAGTGACAGCGGAAGGCCGGCACCGCCGATCGACTTGGACAGCGTGACCACGTCCGGCTCAAGCCCAGCGGCCTCGAAGCCGAAGAAGTCTCCGGTTCGGCCGCAACCGATCTGGATCTCGTCGCAGATCAGCAACGCGCCGTACGTCCTGGTCAGCTCTTGCAGACCCCGCAGCCAGCCCTCCGAGGCCGGATAGATGCCGCCCTCGACCTGGATCGCCTCGACGATGACCGCAGCAGGCGGCTCGACTCCCGACGATGAGTCGGCAAACAGCCGGCGCAGATAGCCGATCGAATCGAACGAGCCCGCGGGTCCGTCCTCGTAGGGAACGAACACGACTTCGTTGGCCGAGATCCCGCCAGCGGTGCGGGCCCGGCGGCTCCCGGTGACGCCGAGCGAGCCGCGGGACATGCCGTGGAACGCGCCACCGAAGGAGACCACGGTCCGCCGACCCGTGGCACGGCGAGCCAGCTTCAGCGCCGCTTCGACGGCGTCGGTTCCGGTGGGCCCGCAGAACTGCAGCTTGTACCGCAGGCCGCGCGGGATCAGTACGGTCTCCCGGAACGCCTCGATGAAACGTCGCTTGGCCACCGTGTACATGTCCAGGCCGTGCAGGATGCCACCCTCGTCGAGGTAGGCTCGCAGGTCATCGATTATCCATGGGGGGTTGTGGCCGTAGTTGAGCGCGCCCGCGCCGCAGAAGAAGTCCAGGTAGTCGCGACCGTCCTCGGCATAAAGATGAGCCCCATCGGCGCGTTCGAACACCACCGGGAACTTGCGGCAGTACAACCGCACCTCGGACTCGTTCTCCTCGAAGGTGGACACATTCGTGCCGGTTGTGGCTGGGGACAACGTCATGAGCAGACCTCCTCACGGTCGGATTCGATCTCGTACAGTGCCGGACCGTCGATCTGCCGGATGCTGCGGTAATCGCGGCGCACCACCTCGGCGACCTCATGGCGCAGGTAGACCGCGGCCGGGTAGCCGAAGTCATTGATCGTGCGCCGGATCCGCTGCCCGGGATGGACGGCGATCCGCACCTCCTGGACGCTTTCCAGCTCGTGCAGCGCCGCCAGCCCGCGGTAGCGCACCAGCCATCCGTCCTCGGGCGCGAGCAACGCGACCGCCGCCGCACCGCCACGCAGTTGGTACGCCTTGCCGGCGGCATGGTGAAAACCGGCCCGATCGGTGGCGGCCAGCACCGTCCAATCGAGCTGGCTCGTACCCAGCACCTCGCGGGCGAACTGCGGCAAGTCGGCACCGCACAGCCTGGCCCCGACCTCGACGAGGCGCGGACCGTCCGGCGTCAGCTTGACCTCGGCGTGCGCGGGGCCGTGGCGGATGCCCAGTGCGTCAAGCACCGCGAACGTGTATTCCACCAAACGGTCCTGCTCGGGACCCGAGCGCGGCATCAGGTGTGTGCTGTCAAGCAGGTCCAGCACGCCGTGCGCCGTAACGTGGGTGCGTTGCCACAGGTCGCAGACGTGATGCCGGCCGTCCCGGCTGACGGTGTTCACGTAGTACTCCGCGCCGTACAGATACTCCTGGACCACAACCGTGTCGTTCTCGCCGTTGAGGGCATTGCGCCTGCCCCGCAACGCGTGAAAGGCGCGAGCCGTCTGTTCCGCATCCGTGCAGAAGGCGACTCCCTCGCTCCCGGCGCTGCGCGGCGGCTTGACCACCACCCGTCCACCGACGTCCGCGTACCAGGCGAGCACCTCGTCCAGGTCGTCGCTGGCGACCTGGGCGGCAGCGGGCAGCCCCGCGGATTTGACGGCCTCGATCATGCGGTACTTGTCTCGACGGGCCGCGCTCAACGCTGTGCCGTTGGTCGGCAGGCCGAGCGCCTCGCTGAGCGCATCGGCTACCTCCACTCCGGTCTCCATTCCCGCCAGCACGTACCGGGGCGCATACCCGTCAACTGCCGCAACCGTCGCCCGGAGGTCCCCACCGTGAACGAGATTGGCCGCAAACTGGTCCGGCTCGAAGGAGGTCGCGTACACCGCCGGCACCGTGGCGTCGCTCTGCACGTGGACGCAGTCATAACCGGCCTCGGCGAACAGCGGCGCCAGCCGCCGCGCCGAGGAGTAGGCGTCGACCACGACGATGCACTTGCCGCCGCTGCCGCTCACACTCGCCCACCTCCGTTCGCGCTCGATCACGTCTCCTGCACCAGCAGGGGCGTCTTGTACGTGCGAGGGTTGACCGCCAGCGCCTCCACCACCTGGACGTCGAATGACTCCGGCGCCGAGCCGACGGCCCAGCCGAGCCGGTAAACGCGCGTGAGAATGCGCGCACGCAACCGCTCGCGGAGCGCCTCAGCCGGGCAGCCGGGAGTCGCGACGACCCGCACCTGCATGTGCTCGGTGGGCGTGCCGTGCCGGTAGACGACGATCTGGGCGTCGCGCACCTCCGGATCGTCAAGCGCCACGTCTGCGATCTCCCGCGGCGTGACGAGGACGCTGACGAATTTCATCTGAGGGTCGTCCCGGCCGGTCAGGTGCAGTGCCGTGCCGTCGCCGCACGGGCATGCCACGAACTCGCCGCGGTCGCCGACGCGGTAGCGCAGCACCGGATTCAAACACCGCGGGTGGGTATTGGTCACCAGGACCACCCCATCGTCGAGCTCGATATGCTGGTAGGGAAGCACATGGAAGGTGTCGGTCGGGCAGTCCGGGCCGTTGTGCCCGATGACCCACGTCTCGGTGCTGCCGTATATGCCGTATACATCGGCGTCCGGCAGTAGCTGCGCGACGAGTTGCGTTGCTCGCTCGGAGTACGGCTCACCGGTCCACAGCAGCTTGCGAAACTCGGGCGGCCGACGACCCGTGTCGGCGCAGAACTCCAGCATGTGCGCGATGTGCGTCGGGGTACCGTCCATCGCGGTGACCTTCACCCGTTCGCAGAAGTCGAGCCAGTCGTTGAGCTCGTCGCGCTCCACGGAGCCCAGCGGCACGGTGACCGCACCCAGATCGTGCGCGAGGGCGTTGAAGAAGTTGTGTGAGGACCACAACCGGCCTGGGGTGTTCATGTTGACGAGCACGTCCCCCGGGTCCAACGGACGCCACCGCCGCACGATGTCCGGCACGAACATGTCTGACGGGATCAGGCTGAGTTTCGGTGCGGATGTCGTGCCGCCACTGCCGTACACATAGGCGCCGAACTCGGCGTCCCGGGCGCGCTCGACGAGGTCGTCGAGCGCCATGCGCATCTCGTCCTTCGTCAACACGGGCACGTCAGCGAGCGCGGGCATGGCCGAGCCGAGCATGCCGCGATACTTTTCGCGCAGCGCCGGCAGCGTGGCCACCCGCTGCACCAACTGCTCCAGGCCGGCGGGGACCGATTCCTGCCGATCCTCCCGGCGCACCCCTTCGATAGCCGTCATGCTGTCTCCTCGTCGTCGGTTGCCCGGCGCGCGGCCGGCTGGTCAGGCCAGTACGCCATGGGCCTGTGCGTGTCGTCCAAGACCGATCCGTGCTCCAATGAGAACTCCGAGTTCTCGGGCGAGCATCGATCACTGGAGCGGCGGAGCATGGAGCCGGTACGCTTGGATCTGCGGCATCTGGAGTACTTCGCCGTCGTCGCGGAGGAGCAGAACTTTCGACGAGCGGCCATGCGTCTGCACATCGCACAGCCGGGCCTGTCGCAGCGGATCAAACGGCTGGAGCGGGTACTCGGCCTTCGCCTGTTCGACCGGACCCCGGCCGGTGCGCGCCTGACCGACGACGGCGCCGCCTTGCTACCCCTGGTGCGCGAGGCACTCGACGGCGTCGACCGGGTCACCGCCTTTGCCCGCAACCTGGCGTCCGGGCGGTCGGGGCGGGTACGTGTCGGCTACACCCGCTCTGCCGGACCGGGCATGGCGGCGAACCTGATAACGGGATTTCGCGCCCAGAACCCGGCGGTCAGCGTGACCACCTCCACCTCGTTCACCGCCGGCAATCTGCGCGCGCTGGCCCAGGGCGAGATCGATGTCGGCTTCGTCAGGCCACCGCTGCCGGCCCGCGCGGAGGTCGTGAGCGAGCCGCTCACCGAAGAACCCGTCGTGGTAGCGGTGCACCGCGACCATCCTCTGGCCCGGCGCCGACGACTGCGCCGCAGCGACCTCGCCGCCGAGCCGCTCGTGTTCTTTCCGCAGCAGAACGCCCCCGGCATGTGGGCGTCGATGCTCGATCAGGTCTACGGCGACGCCGATGCGGCACGGATCGTACGCACCGAGCCGAGCGAGGACTTCATGCTCGCCGCGGTCGCCGAGGGTGCCGGCATCGCACTTGTCACCGCGGCGGCGGTCAAGGTGCTCCGCATCCCGGCTGTGGTGATCCGCCGATTCGTCGCACCCGAGCCTGCAGTGGGTCTCAGCCTTGCCTGGCGCCGAGGCGAGGCCAACTCGACGGTCCTGGCGTTCGTCGAGTTCGCGATGATCGCCTATGCCGAGACCACCGCACGCGTACGACCGGTCGACGGCCATGCTCGGAGCCTCCGTTCACTGAGATGACCCGCGCTGCACCGTCCGGGTCGTCCGCTGTCGGACAGCAGGGCGTTAAGCGAACGGCTACCACACACCAAGCTTCGCCGCCCATGGTGAGTGGCGACCGGCGGGCGATGATCGACGCCCGCGAGCTGACACCCTCCACGGAGGTGACCGTGCTGATCAACACGGCTGAACGTTGGAAGCGGTTCTGTGCCGCCCAGGACGAGGCACGCGCCCGGATGGGCATCATGCCGGGGCTTGACTACTACGAACCGCGGCTGCGGGAAGTTTGGCAGCGGGCACGCCGGACACCGGCGTACGAGCACCTCTGCAGTTACTCCGCGGCCGCGTTCCAGGAGATCCGATCAACGTCGAAGGACGAACTGAAGGCGACGCCGTGGAACTACGTCGTCCCGCAGACCGGGCCGGGTGCCAAATACTACGAAACCACCGGCACCACCGGCCGGGTCACACCCACTCCGCGGCTGGCCGACGACATCATCCTCAACGTGGTGTCCGTCGGTGAGGCATGGCGGCGGGTGCTGAGCCCGGACGACCGGGTGATCATCCTGCTGCCCAGCGACGTGGTGCCCGTCGCCGACCTGGTGGCCGGGGTGTGCGAATACCTCGGCATTCCGCATACTCGGGCGTACCCGTTCACCACCGGGATCTGTGATTGGGACCGGATCATCGGCATATGGCGCCACCTGCGCCCGACCGCGATGTTCCTCGCTCCCGGCGTGGCGATGCAGTTCACCCGCCTGGCGAAACGTCGCGGTGTGCTGCCGGAGCTGCGGGAACCCGTTCAGCGGATGATGCTGCTCGGCGAGGTGAACACGGCTCCGCTGCGGCGGCGGCTCGGCCAGTGGTGGGACGCCGTTGCCCACGATGCCAGTTACGGCAGCACGGAAACAGGAACACTGGCCGCTACCTGCACGTTCGGCCAGCTACACCTGTTGCCCTGCGCCAACTACTTCGAACTCGCCACCGACGCCGGCCTCGTCGGCCTGCCTGCGGAGGGCCGCGGCCGGCTCGTCGTCACGCCGCTCAACCTGTTCGCCAGGCCAGTGCTGCGGCTGGACACGGGCGACGACGTCACCATCGGCGGCGACTGCGACTGCGGGGACGCCGCGCCGATCGTCAGTGTCGGCGGGCGAGGCACCGACATGGTCCATGTGCGCGGCACGTCGATGTCGGTCCGGGCAATCGAGGAAGTCGTCTATTCGGCGAGCAGCGCCACCGGCTACCTGCTGGAGATCGGCGCTGACGGCGGCTATGCCCGGCTGGTGCTCGAACGAGACATCGACTGGGACCGCGCGGCCGAACCGGGCCTCGCCCGGCGGGTGCTCGCCGCCACGTCCGACGCCCTGGGACTCAGCTGGGACGACGTGGTGTTCGTCAACTCTCTGCCGGAGACCACAAAGGCAGGCGCATCGCAGAAGAGCTGGAAGCGGTCGAACGTCCGGGTGCTGGACGGAACGCAGCAGTGACCCCGGCGAACCCTGCTCGGCGAGACCACGGCGCCGACCTGCCGAGCCGCGAACCCGACCTCTGGTGCACGTATGCGGCGATCCGCACACTGACGTGGCTCAACCGCCTCGATGCGGTGGCCGATCCCGACGGCACCGCGGCGTACCTGGCCGGCCGGCGGAACGGGGACGGCGGTTATGCGTGGAGCCGGGGCATGCTTTCCGACGCCTGGGCCACGTTCTACTGCACCCAGGCCCTGGCCGACCTCGGTCGCGGCGCCGTCGCACGGGCGCACACCGGTGAATGGGTGCGCGCCACCTGGTCTGGCGAGGCGTACGCGATGGTGCCCGGCCAGTGTCCCGACGTCTGGGCGACGCACTACTCCTGCCGGACCGCCACGGAGATCTGCGGCCAGCAGGTTCCTGACCGTGCAGCGCTGTTCGCCTGGCTGGGACGGCTGCAGACGAAGGACGGGGGACTGTCGTGGAGCCCCGAGCACGCCGCCACCGGCACGGCAGACACTCGCGCCTGCCATTACGCGACCCGGGCGTGGAACAGCCTGCGCGGGGTGCGAAGCGGGCCGACGCCGTGGGATGTGCCGGCGCTGATCGGATGGCTGCGCCGACAACAGGACAGCACTGGCGGCTTCCGTTTCACTGACACCGCCGACGAGCCGTGCCTATGGGCTACCTACCGGGCCACGGCAGCTCTGAAGCTGCTCGGTGCCGCCCCCGACCGGCCCGGCGACTGCGCGCGGTGGATGGCGTCGCTGCGCGGTCCGGACGGTGGGTTCGTCCGATGGCGTGGCTATCCCGTGGAGGACGTGTGGGCAGCGTTCTGCGCCGTCGGAACGTTGATCGCCCTGAACCGGCCCGTCGAGCCGGTCGCCACGGCCGTGGCCGGCCTGATCGGCCGATTCGCGATTGCCGGCGGCGGCTACACCTACCGATCGCCGGACCAGGCCGCGGATGCCTTGACCACGGCCGCAGCCATACTGAGCTCCGAACCGTGTGACCACCGAGCGGCAGATTTGCGTGAGTGGCTCAACGAGTGCCAGCTTCCCAACGAAGGCGGCGCCATGTACATGCCCGCACGCGGTGCGGAGGTGCGCTGCACGCTGTGGGCTCTGGCAGCGGGCGCGCTGCGCGAGCCATCATCGGCCCGGCGGGTGCTCCACTGGCTCACCACCATGCAGAACCCGGACGGGGGTGTCGGCTACTGGCAGGGGCGCGGTTCCGACATGGTCTCCACCGCCGCCGCTGCGGAGTGCGCGGGGATCCTCGGCGCCCCGCTCGGGTCAGTGCTGGACACCACCCGGCTTGCCGCCTTCGTCACCTCCTGCCGCCGCGGTTACCCGGACGGCGGCGCCGGTTTCGGTAACGTACCGGGAGCGCCGCCTACCCTGCGTGCCGGGTTGCAGGCACATCGGATTCTCGCCGCGCTCGGCCGGTGCAGCGGCGTCGGCCCGCCCGACACGGCCTCGCTGGTGAGGCTGCTGGATCGGCACCGAGTGCCCTCGGGCGGCCATGCCGACACCGGCGCTCGGGTGCCCGATCTGCTCAGCACGTACGAGGCCGTGGTGACTGCCTGCCGGTACGGAATCGACGCGGACATCGCAGCGCCGGCGAAACTGATGCCTCGGCTTCGCCTTCCGAGCGGGTACGCCTGGACACCATTGACCGCGATGCCCGGCGGCCCGCTCGCCGCTTGCCTCGGCACACTGCTCGACCGATACCTGGCCGACGCGTCCACAGTGCTGCCGGCCGTCTCCCTGTCGTGACGATCGATGCCGACGATCACCATCCGCACCGACCCGATCGCGCCCGGACGACGCCGCGCGATAGCCGTACGCCTGACCCGGTGGTTGTCCACCCGAGGGCATGTCGAGCCAGCCCACGTCCTCGTGAATTTCGAGGAGCCGTCACCGCAGTCGACCTATACGGGAGGCCTGCCGGTGGAGGCGTTCCCGCGCCGGCAGGGCTCGCTCCGGCACGCGGTCGTCACCTGCCGGATCGGCCCGGACCGCGACGAGCGTTTCCGTACCGATCTCGCCCACGAGGTCGCCGATGCCCTCGGGGTGTGCCCCGAAACCGCCCTGTTCTACCTGGAATTCCGCGCGACCTCACCTGCTGACGTGTACATCGTCCGACGAGGCGGGCTGGAGCGCGCTAACGAACGGTCGATGACCAACAGGTCCACATCTTCCGAGGAGAATCCGACATGACCAGCTCCGCCGTTCCCTCCCCGGCCGACGTTCGCAGCCGGACTCGTGACGCGCTGCGCCAACGGCTCGGGCCACTCGACACCGTGCCCGACGAGACACCGCTGCCGGACGCGCTCGGCCCACGCTATGACAGCCTCACGGCATTGGAATGCATCGGTCTCGTGGAAGCGGAATTCGGCATCGAGGTGGACTTCATCGAGCACGACGTCCGACACGCGTTCCGCAGCATTGCGGCCATCACCGGATTCGTCCACGACCTCCTCGAGGACCAGGCCAGCCTGCGAGCCCACCGGTGACCGTGCCGAGGGAGAAACCGCAGGGGGATGCGGAGGTCGGGTTCCACACGTCCGGCCACACCGGGAAGCCGACGTTGTGGCTGCGTACGCATGACCAACTGCGGACCGAAGCGCAGATGATCGGCGACGTGATCATCGGAACCGTCGACCGGGTCGTCACCTTCGCACCCGCCGAGCACCTGTTCGGACGGCTGTTCGGCGACGTGCTACCCCGCCTGCGGGGCATTCCGGTCCAGGACCTGCACACCGATCCGACCCAAGCACCGGATCTGATCAAGACCGCCCGCACGCTCCTGGTCTGCTTGCCGTCGACATGGGCGGTGCTGCAACGGATGATTCCGCGACTTCGTGAACTGCCCGGCACCGTGGCGCTGCATGGCACCGGCCCGGTCACACCCGCCGCAGCACGGGTGGTATCGCAACTGCGTGGCAGCGGATTCCGCGCGGTCGAACTCTTCGGCTCGACCGAATCCGGTGGCATTGCCTACCGCGAGATGTCCACCGACCCGGCTCAGGCCCGGCCGTGGCGGCTGTTGCCCGACGTCCGTCTCGTCACCGACGGGCCGGCCAGCGAACTCCAAACCCTGCACGTGCGAAGCCCGCGCCTCGCGCGCCCGGCCAACGCGCCCACCCCGCCGCCATCGCTGCGGCTGCCCGACCTGATCCGGCCCGTCGACGCGCGGCATTTCGACCATGTCGGCCGATCGACTGGCCTCGTCAAAGTGAACGGGCGCCGCTGTGACATCGACGCGGTCGCGGCGGACGCGAGCCGGGTCCTCGGCACGGAGGTTGCGTGCCTTGCCATGCGCGACCCCCTTCGCGGCGAGCACTACGAGCTTTACTACGACGATCTCGCGGGCACACTGACCGACGAGACCGTCTGGCATCGCCTTCCGGGCGCGCTGGCGGGTCGTCCGGTTCCCCGCACGTTGCACGCGGTGCCGGGAATTCCGCGAACGGCGACCGGCAAACTCAAGCTCGACCAGTTGCACGCTGCAACGGCACAGCGGTCGGCGGTGCGGGCATGACCTCTGCCGGGACAGCAATCGAGAACCACCCTGATACCGATCCGGTGCTGCGTCTGGTGGCGCGGACCCGGTGGGGCTCATGCCTGCTGCTCACCGACGCCGAACGGCGCAGCCTCAGGATCACCAGCCGCCGGATGAGCTATGTTGCCGCCAGCTCACCCGTGTACGGAGTCACGCACGGCTTCGGTGCACTGGTCCAGTACGAGGCCGACCCTGACCCGTCAAAGCAGGCGGCCGGGCTGCTGGCACACCTCGGCGCGGGCCAGGGCGACCCGCTGCCACCGGACGTCGTGCGGACGATGGTGTGGCTCCGGCTCCAGAGCATGCGGCGTGGATACTCCGGTGTCGACCCGCGAACCTGGGACGCGCTCGCCCGGCAATGGAATGCCGGCTTCACGCCGGTCGTGCCCGCCGAAGGCAGCCTGAGCGCCAGCGGTGATCTGATTCCTTTGGCCCACGCGGCCCAGGCAACCGGTGGCCACGGTGAGGCGTGGGCCGACCCGGCACACGGCGGGAACGCCCGCGAACCGGCGCACGAAGCGTTGCGCCGCCAGGGGCTACGACCGGTGCGATGGGACGCCAGATCCGCGCTCAGCTTCGTCAACGGCACCAGCGCCGCGCTCGCGCTGGCCCTGCACAATCACGCTCGGCTGTGCGCCCTGGTCCGGGCGAGCGCCGAGATCACTGGTGTGGTGGTCGCACGCCTCGGCGCCGGCACCGAGGCGTACACCGGGGCCCTGGCGGCGGTCCGCGGGCATCCCGGGCATCGGACCGCCGCCGCCTGGATCCGCGCGGCGGCTGGTGCCGTACGACCGGACCTGCGGCGCCCGATGCAGGAGCCGTACTCGCTGCGCTGTGCGCCACAGGTGCTGGGGGCGGTGCTGGACCAGCTCCGTGCGCAAGGGGCGATCCTCGCCACCGAGGCGGACGGATGCACCGACAACCCTGTGCTCGTCGACGGCGTAGTCCTGCACGGCGGCAACTTCCACGCTGCGCCAGTCGTCTTGGCGGTCGAGCAGCAGGCGCTTTGCGTGCATCAGGTCGCATATCTCGCCGAGCGGCAGCTCGCGCTGCTTGTCGACCCGGCACGCAACGGCGGCCGGCCGCCGTTCTTGACGCCACATCCCGGCCCGGGCAGCGGCCTCGCCGGGGCGCAGATCGCGGCTACCGCCCATCTGGGCGCCATCCGCCAGCTCGGCTACCCGGCCTCGATGACCCCCGTCCCGACCAACCTCGGCAACCAAGACCACGTGCCGATGGCACTCAACGCGGCCAACGCAGTCCGGGCGATGCTCGAGCGGGCTTGGTGGATCATGGGAACGCTGGTGCTCGCGACACATCAACTTGCCTTTCACGGCAGTACGCCCCACGGCGGAACCGGTCACCCGATATGGGACTGGTGCGCGGCGAATGTGCCGGCTCTCGACGAGGACCGGCCACTCGCCGGTGAGGTTCGCGCGGCGGCAGCCGCCGCGGCGGATCTGTTCCAGCCGACCGCCGAACCGATGTCAGCTCGATGAGAGGATGAGAGTGCTTACGGTCAACGAGACACCCGCCGTCATCGCGCAACAACCCGTCTGGGACGACCAGGCCTTGGCGAAACAGGTCATCCGGGACCTAGCTGCCCGGCCGCCGCTGGTACGGCCCGATGCGTGCCTCGCCCTGAGCACCCAGCTAACCGCCGCCGGACGCGGCGACGCCTTCGTCATCCAGGGCGGCGACTGCGCCGAGCCGTTCGCAGACAGTGCCGGGCATCGGGTCCGCGCCAAGGCCGCACTCCTGCACCACCTCGGCGACCTGTTCGAACGAGTGACGGGAATACCGGCTGTCCGCATCGGACGGCTGGCCGGGCAGTACTCCAAACCCCGGTCACAGCCCACCGAATCGTTGCCCGGCGTGGGGACCCTTCCCGTCTATCGGGGAGATGCGATCAACTCACCCGAGCCGACGCCCGACGCACGCCGCCCGGACCCCCGGCGCATGACGCAGGCGTACATGGCGACAGCCACCGCGCTCGCCTCGCTCCTACCGCCCGAGTTGATGTTCACAGGTTTGACACACCACGCGTTCGCCCCGGTCTTCGCCAGCCACGAGGCGCTCCTGCTCGATTTGGAACGACCACTGCTGCGGCGGCACGGCGACCGGCTGTTCAGCTCGTCAGCTCACATGCTCTGGATCGGTGACCGCACCCGCCGCCTGGACGGACCGCACGTCGCATTCGCCGAGGCCATCCAGAACCCCATCGGGGTGAAGATCGGCCCATCCGCAAGCCCGCCGGAAGTCGCAGCCCTGGTCCGTAAGCTGGCTGCCCGCCGACCACCCGGGAATCTCGCCCTGATCCTGCGGCTCGGTTCCGATCGGGTGGCGCACACGCTGCCCCCGTTGCTGGACGCACTCGCCGCGCAGTCCGGCAGCCTCCTCTGGATGTGCGACCCGATGCATGGAAACACCCGGCGGGCGACCGACGGGGAGAAGACGAGAATGCTCGACGACATCACCCGCGAAATCGAGACGTTCATCGCGGTCCTACGCCGTAGGGGTGTGCGTCCGTCAGGCATCCACCTCGAGATGACCCCGGATGACGTTTGCGAATGCGACCGTGGCCGGCCCGGGGCGCCACTCGCCACCCCGGCTCCACTCTGCGATCCGCGCCTGAATCCGGACCAGGCCGAGAGACTGGTGAGGCGGACCGCGGACCTGATGGCTGACGCGAAGGCGGATTGAGGCTCAGGGGAACCACCTCTCCCCACATCGGTGTGAAATGACCTCGCCCACATCGCACGAGGTGGCCCTCGGCGGTTCATGAAGGTGAATCCGATCGCTATCATCCCCTCGACGGGGAGGTGTCCTGGGTGAGTGACTCGCCGGAAGACCTGTTGCGCTCCTTCGAGCTGCAGGCACGAGAGCAGGCCGAACGCGCGCAGTTGCTGAGTGCCCGCCTGGAGCGGCACTCGGCAACGGTGGAGTCGGGCGACGGCGCGGTGCGGGTGACCGTCGATTCCACCGGCGGGCTGGCGGCGTTGCGATTCGGGGCTGCGGCGCAGCGGCTGGGCTACGAACGGTTGGCCGAGCTGGTATTGCAGACCTCGCAGCAGGCGCAGGCACGGCTGGCCGCGTCGATGGGCGAGGTGGTGTCGGACCTCTACGGCGACGACTCGGACACCGCCCGTTTCATCTCTCAGACGTACACCGAAAGATTTCCCACTGTGGAGCCGGACGAGGGCGGCGAGCGGCGATGACTCAGCCAGACATCAAGTTGTCCGCGGAGGCGGTGCGCCGGCATGCCGGCGCCGTCGACGAGACCGCTGACATGATCGACGAGGGCCTGGCCGGCGCGGCGCACGTGCAGGCGAGCGCCGAGTCGTACGGCACATTGGTCGGACCGCAGTTCACCGGACTGCTGAACCCGTTCCAGGATCACGCGATCGGCGAGATCAGGCAGGCGGCCACCGCGACCCAGCGGCTGGCCGACACGCTGCGCGCCATGGCCGCCGATTTCGACCTGTCCGACGCGCAGGCCGCCCGCCGCATCGCCGGATCTGGCGAATGAGCGACTACGCCTTCACCCGCGCCGGCGTGGTGGCGCCCGAGGCGTCCACCGGCTGGTACGAGGGCGCCGGCATCCTCGAATCGGTGATGGGCACCGTCGACGGGTTCAGCAACGGCGACTGGCTGGGCATGGGCGGCAACCTGCTGTCCACCGGACTGTCCGCCATCGGCGCGGTGATGGACCCGTTCCAGGCGATCTTCGCCGCCGGGGTCGGATGGCTGATGGAGCACGTGTCGTTCCTGCGCGAGCCGCTGGACTGGCTCTGTGGCGATCCGAAGGAGATCGAGGGGCACGCGCAGACCTGGCGCAACATCGGGCAACGCATCGACTTCGCCGCGCAGTACTATGCCGGCGAGGTGCGCCGGTCCACTCCGGATTGGACCGCGCTGGCCGCCGACGCCTACCGCGGCCGCGCCACCCGCCACGTCGAGGACGTGCAGGCGCTGGGCGCGATCGGTGAAGGCATGGCCAAGATGACGTTGATCGCCGGCGCCATGGTCGGTGTCGTCCGCAACACCGTGCGTGACATCATCGCCGAGGTCGTCGGCGCGGCGGTGTCCAAGGCCGTACAGGCCGTGCTGGTGGTCACCATTCCGAAGGTCGTCGCCGAGGTCGCCCTCCTCGTCGCGGAATGCACCACGAAGATCATGAACCTGTTGAAGCGGCTCGTCGCCTCGGTCGGCAAGCTGTCCGGCGACATCGGAGCCCTGCGAGAGCTGCTGGAACGCATCTCGGCGTCACTGAAGGAAGGCACCAACGGCGCGCTCGTCATGGGCGCCTACCGGGCCCAGGCCGGCGGGGAGATGATGGAACGCGGCGCCGTCACCGGGGTGGCCGACGGGTGGAGTGCGTTCAAGGGCGCACACCAGACCATCAGCCAGGGACACACCGCCGTGCACGGCGCCACCGACGCCGTCGTCGGCGAGTCCCTCAAGGCGTCCTCGGTCAACAACGGTCTGCAGAACAGCGGCGCCACCGGGGACAAGTTGCCGGATCCGCACCCCGACACACCGATCCAACTCCCGCTGTGATCGGAGGCCCGCTGTGATCGGAGGCCCGCTGCCATGAGCGACGACGCCCACCGACGCCGCATGCAGGAACGGCTGGACAAGATCGGCCGGGACAACGCGGACGCCGACGGGGCTCTGCCCGCCCGGCCAGACCCCGCCGGTGCCGTCTCCCCGGTGACACCGGCGCGCCGGCCGGCACGTCGCCGCGGCTGGCTGTTCCTCGCCGCGCTGGCGATTGCCAGTTTCGTCCTCGGCGAACTGGCGCTGACCGTGCAGGGATGGACCGGCCCGGACTTCGCCGACGCGGACCGCACCGGCCAGGCCACCGTGGTCGACTGCGAACGCCACGGGCCGATCGGCCGCGGCTTCGGCTACTGGGACGAGTGCACCGCCGACATCGTCTGGAACGGCGGCTTCACCGAACGGCACACCTTCGACCGCCGCAACTTCCTGCACGCCGACGAGGTCGGCACCACCGTCACCATCGGCCAGGGCACCGGCTTCCGCGGCGGCGGCGTCACCTACTCCCGCCCCGAACTCCCCCACCGCCCGTTGATCACCGCACTCGGCGTCATCCTGGTCGTCCTGGCCGCCCTGCCCGCCCTGCTGCTGGTGGGAACCCTGGTGATCGCGATCCGGAACCTGGTGCGCCGACGGTGACCCGTCAGCCCACCACCGGGGCCGGTACGGGGACGGCGCGTAGCCGCTGGTGCACGCCGCCGTACACGGTGGTGGCGTCGGGTAGCAGGTGTTTGGGCAGGGCGGCGAGCATGGTGTAGTTCGGGTCGCACACGTTGCCCACCAGCGCGGTGCCGGCCTGCGCCACCAACTGGTAGGCGTCGAGGGTGTCGAGGCCGGTCAGGTCGGCGGTCCAGGTGACCAGGTCGTGTTGGCTGATCCGGAACGCGTCTTCCAGCGGGCGGGCGCAGCCCACACTCATGACCGTGGTGTCGGATTCGATCCGTGGCCACGGCGTCGCCACGCCCTTGATGACCTCGACGGCGAACACGGTGTGCATGGCCGCCTCGACGGCCACCCCGGCCACCTCCCCGGCTCCTTGCCGGGCGTGTCCGTCGCCCAGGCCGAGCATCGCCCCGGGCACGTTCACTCCCAGATAGACGGTGGCGCCCGGGCGTACCTCGGGCGTGTCCATGTTCCCGCCGTGGGCGTCGCAGGTGATCGAGCTGCGCGCCTCCCCACCGGCCGGGGCGACGCCGATGGTGCCGTGCATCGGCGCCAGCGGCAGATCCACCATGAACGGCGACCGGCGTGCCCGGTAGCGCACCAGCCCGGCCGGCGCATCGATCTCGTACAGCCAGACCCGCTCCTCCAACGGCGGCTGCAACGTGGCGGTGTGCGCGGTGGAGGTCAACGCCCCGAAATGTGGAAACGTACTCGACACCGCGACCGGGCGGGCCGGGACCATGGACAGCACGTGCACGGCGAGGGTGTCCCCGGGTTCGGCGTCCTCGACGAAGAACGGGCCCGTCACCGGGTTCAGCCGGCCGGGCGCGCACACCCGCGACGGTAGATCCTCCACCGAGCGCACCGCCCCGCCGAAGCAGTCCTCCGTCACGGTAGACACCACGTCACCACTGCGCAGCCGCGCCACCGGTGCCGCCGCCCCACCGAACGTGAACCTCAGATCCTCAGCGGCAGGTGTGTACTCGTGCACGCTCATGACTCACACTCCTTCCCGGACCGGGTCGGCGTGCCGCCCGGCAGTGAACCCGGACAGCTCCGGCCGCCGCCCGGCCAGATACAAACCGGCCAGGACCAGCAGGCCCACACCGATCCACACGAACCCGAGGCGTTGGGCAGCAGGAACGCCGTCAACGCCCCGAAATTGATCAGACTCGACAGCAAGGCAATCCCATCACCCCGCGCACTCATCGACAGCCCCAACGTGAGCGACGCCACGGCCACCAGCAGGATCGCGTTGCGGGGCACGTTGCGCTCACGCGACACCTTCGCCAAAAACGCCGGCAACTGCCGGTCGCGGGCCATCGCGTACAGCAGCCGGGAAATCGCGACCTGCGCCACCATCGAGTCCGGCAAACCCCACGCGACCGCGGTCGCCACCGCGCAGACGGTGGCCAACCACGGCCCGGCCGCCACCTGCGCGGCGGTGTAGAACGCCGTCCCGTCCGGATCCCCGCCGACGATCAACGCCTGTGGGTCCGGGGTCAGGATCGCCGCCACCCACGTCTGCGCAATAAACAACAACCCGCCGGCGCCGCACTCCGAAACCCTGATCGATCTCGCCCAGGCCGACGGATGGACTGTCAACGTCGTCGCCACACCGGCCGGCCTCACCTTCATCGACGAGCAAGCGATCACCCAGCGAACCGGTTCTCCCGTCCGCAGCAGCTACGCACCCGTAGGACGGACACGCACACGGTCCAGCGACGCCGACGCGCTGATCATCGCCCCAGCTACCTACAACACCATCAATAAGTTGACACAAGGCATCAATGACACCTACGCACTGAACGTCGCCGCCGAGGCCATCGGCCGCAAAACGCCAACGGCCATTCTGCCCTTCGTCAACACCGCACTCGCCGCTCGTCGTCCGTTCCGACAAGCAGTCGAGGCATTGCGCAGCGAGGACGTCACGGTGCTGCTCGGGCCCGGTCAATGGAAACCCCACCCACCCGGAACCGGAGACCAGCAGGCCCACGAGTTCCCCTGGCAGACGGCTCTGCTCGCGGTGACTCGAAACCCGGGTAGGGCATGATCTCATCCCCGAGAATTTCGTCGGCTCCCCGTGCCGGGTGCGATCATTCACTGGTGCGTTCATCGGTGCAACGGCCGCGGGTCCTGGTGGTCGCTCTCGGCGGCACCATCGCCATGACCGTCGACCAGACGGGTCGTGTCACCCCGTCGCTGACCGCCCAGCAGCTCGTAGACGCCGTCCCCGGCCTCGCGGATGCCGGCCTCGACATCGACGTGTTGAGCTTCCGCAGCCAGCCCGGCGCCTCCCTGACCATCGCCGACATCATCGAACTGTACGGCGAGATCACCCGCCGGCTGGGCGGCGGACTCACCGGGGTGGTGATCACACAGGGCACCGACACCATCGAGGAGACCGCCTATCTGCTCGACCTGCTCCACCCCGGCCCGCAGCCGATCGTGGTCACCGGGGCCATGCGTAACCCCACACAGGCTGGCGCGGACGGACCGGCGAACCTGCTCGCCGCTATCCGGGTAGCCGCAAGCCCGGCGGCTCGCGACCTCGGCTGCCTGGTCGTTCTGGCCGATGACATCCACGCCGCGCGCCGGGTGCGTAAGAGCCACTCCACCAGCGTGGCCACCTTCGTCTCGCCCAACGGCGGTCCGCTGGGCCATCTCGTCGAAGGCAGCGCCATCATCGTCAACCGGCTTCCCGGCCGGCACACCCTGCCCGCACCCCGTGACCGGCTCCCCCGCATCGGGTTGTACACCGCGACGCTCGGCGACGACGGCTCGATGATGGAGGGCGTCGCACGGGCCGTCGACGGGCTCGTGGTGGCCGGTTTCGGTGTCGGGCATGTGCCCGAGCCGTGGCTGCCCGCACTCACCACGGTCGGCGCTCGGATACCGGTGGTGCTCACCTCGCGTACCGGTAGCGGTCCCGTTCTCGCCGGGACGTACGGCTTTCCCGGATCCGAAAGTGATCTGCTCGGTCGCGGAATGATCCCGGCCGGCCTGCTCGACCCGTACAAGGCGCGCATCCTGCTGATGCTCGCCCTCGCTGCGGGCAGAGACCACGAGCAGATCAGTGCGGCCTTCGCCGCGGCCGGCGGTCTCGGCCCCGTGACCGACTGGCCCTGATCGCGCGGCCGAGGGCTTCGGCCCAGGTGCATGGTCATCAGCGCGCCCCCGGCGAACCGGGCCCGTACGACCGGGCGCTCGGCAGTTCGGCCGGCGTCGCCGTGTCCATCAGCCGGTGCTGGAAGCCGAAGCTGCGTCGCCCGCATGGCGCAGGGCTTCGTGAGCGCCGCGCAGCAGCGGCTGACCGTGCCCGACGCCCGCGACACGGGCGTTCAGCGTCGCCAGGCGGGCCAGCGCACGCCGCGCCCTGCGACGGTCCACATTGAACGGGCCCAGGGTGACCTCACCGCCGGGTCCACTGACCGCGATGTCGCCGGTGAGCACCGCTGAGCGGCGCGGAATGTGCACCGCGATGCTCCCCCAGGTGTGGCCGGTGACGGCGTGGACGATCAGTTCTTCATCGTCGTCAACCGGGTCACCGTGCTCAAGTTCGACCGACACGGCGCAGCGCGGTGCTTCGAGGTTGCCGGGATGGGACGCGGCTATCCGCTCGTAGAGTGGGCGTTCCGTGGCGGTCAGATCGGGTAGCGGTCGCGGGGTCTCGCCGCGCAGCACGGCCGCGTCGCGGGGGGCGGCACACACCGGGGCACCCGTCGCCGCGGCGAGTGCGGACGCGGCGCCCGCGTGATCGCTGTGAAAGTGGGTGAGCACGATCGACGCCACGTCGTGCGCGTTGCCACCGAGTTCGGCGACCGCGTCCAGCACCGCCGACTCGTCGCCGTAGAGGCCAGGGTCGACGACGATGAAGCGCGCCGCGGTGGTGCGCCACAGGTAGGCGTTGCTGGCCGAGGTGGGCAGCACCCAGAGATCCGGGGCGATCGCCTGTGGGCTGGTCATGCCACGGCCCCCGCACCGACGTCACCGGCGGTCCGCCTTCGGCCCGGGAAGAAGTCGGGCAAGGTGATCTTGTCCGCGGGCCGGGAACTCAGCCGGTCGGCCAGGGCGAGCCGGCGTGCCGCAGGGCTCGCGGCCGCACGGGTGAGCATCCGCATGGCGGTGACCCCGGCACGGGTACGGGGATAGGCCACCCCGGGCACGCCGGGCGGAAGGGTCTGCGCGGCGGCGACGTACGGCCGCATCCGGCGCTCGAAGTTGTCGAACGCCGAACCGGGGCCCGGCGCGGTCGCCAACTCCGCGGCGAGCACGTACGCGCCGACCAACGCCAGGCTGGTCCCCATCCCGCTCAACGGCGCCGGGCAGTAGGCGGCGTCGCCGACCAGGCCGACGCGCCCTCTGCTCCACCGCGCAATCCGCACCTGGCCGACCGCGTCGAAGTAGTACGGGGCGGCGTCCAGCCCGTCCAGGATCCGAGGGGCCACCCAGCCCACGCCGGCGAACCTCCGCCGCAGGATCGCCGTCTGGTCCGGCCGGCTGAGATCCGCCAGTCCGCGGGTGTCGGACATGAAGGCGAGCGTGGCCCGGATGGTGCCGAAGTTGTCCGGGCGCACGGTCACCGCCCGCCGTCCGGGAACCGTGTGCCAGCGCCACCAGTCGGTGTCGTCCGCGGCGCGGGGGATCGTCAGGTAAGCCAGGTAGAGGCCGAGATGCTTGATCTGAGCGTCGGGCATCACCATCGATCGGGTCCGCGACGTCAGCCCCTCGGCGATCACCACGACGTCGAACGACCGCGGCGCGCCGTGGCGGAAGGTCACGTCGACCCGATCACCCCGGTCGTCGAGACCGGTGATCTGATCACCGAAAATGTACTCCGTGGCAGGTTGGGTGGTCTCGACGATGACACGGGACAGTTCGCCGCGCAGGATCTCCAGTTCCGCGGTCGCACCGTCGATCGCGGAGGCGGTCTTCGGAAAGGACGCGACGGTGCGCCCCCGCTCGTCCACGATCTCGGTGCCCTGTTCGCCGCTGGCGGTGGCGAAGACGGCATCCTCGACGCCCATCCGGCGGATCACCTCGCGGGCGGCGCCGCGTACGTCGATGTTCTGGCCGGCGTCACGCAGGCCCTCGAAGCGTTCGACGATGGTCGTGGTCCAGCCGGCGAGGTTGAGCCAGTGCGCCAGAGCCGGGCCGGCGATGCTGGCGCCGGAGATCAGAATGCGAGGTGCGGGCATGGATGATGACACGTCCTTCGGCGTCGAGGGGGCTACGGCAGCCGGGAGGAGCCGCGCCTTCGCAAAATATATAGTTTCTCTAGTAACTAGGCAATGGAGCTAGGTCCGATGGACGATCAGCCGTACGAGCTGCCAGAGCTGGCCGACGCCACGATCGCGGTGCAGCACGTGATCAACGCCTCGCACGAACTCACCGCGCGGGCCTCCCGCGAACTCGGCATCAACGCCACAGACATGAGCGCCCTGTCGCTGCTGGAGCAGCACGGGCCGATGGGACCCGCCGAGCTCGCGTCGCGGCTGGGGATCCGGTCGCCCTCGGTGACCGTGCTCATCGACCGGCTGGAGAAAGCCGGCCATGTGGAACGCACCAGTCATCCCCACGACCGGCGCCGCGTCACCGTCGCCGCAACGCCGACGGCGCACCGGGCAACACTGGACTTCCTGCGACCGTCGATCCTCGCGATCGACGAGGCCAGCAGGGCGCTCACCCCCGACGAGAACCGCGCCGTTGTCGACTTTCTGCGAGACGTCATGCGCGCCATGCGGGCATAGGGGCGACTCGTCCCGTCCGGTCCGACACGGTTTCGGCGGCACGCGGACGCCATTGCGCCTGCGGACTATAAAATGAGTCAGGCTGCACGCCATGACGTTGGCCGTAACGCACCTTCGGCAGACCTCTGAGCATCATTTCCATCCGAGCCCGGGTCCAGATGTCGATGTGGCCTCAGAGATCAGCACTGCCTACGCCATCACCACCGTGCCGCGCGATTTGCAACAATGCAAGCGCCACATGGTACCTTGACGCAAACCGGCGATTGCGAGGAACGACGATGATCCCAGCAAACCGCTCCCCTAACGGCTATCTGGCCCGCGCACGCACCACCGATGATATTGAGCTCGAAGGATTTGTCGTCGAGGCGCTTGATGTCAAGACGGCACCAACGACTCTGGTCCATGTTCATGGGATGTTTGAAAACTTTCACATGCCGGCCTTCGTCGATGAAATGCTTAGCCGCGTATCGGAGACTGGAATGACGATGGTTGCGGTGAACACCCGCGCACAAGACTATACCCACTACCACCGTCATTGGTCAGACGGATCGTATACATGGAAGCGCAACGGCGGTTCTTATGAGATATTCAGCAACTGCCTGCCAGATCTGGATGGCTGGATCGACTATTGCCATACTCAGATCGGCGCGAAAAGAATCATCCTCTCGGGACACAGCCACGGTGCGCTGAAGGTCGCATACTATGCTGCAAAACGCCAGAACGCGCGGATAGACGGCCTCATTCTGATGTCGCCGTCGGACGATATTGAAATGCAGGAAGCGGCATTGGGTGAACGTTATGACGAGGCGTTAGAGCTAGCATCGTCACTCATCGCGGCGGGAAACGGTGAGGAATTTGTGCCCGACTGGATGTACAGCAGTCCCATCTCGGCGGAAATGTACCGCGACATGTTCGGCACGCAGAGTGACTTGAATATCTTTCGACTTCGCCGGCCCGAGTCGTCGAGCGGCTTGGCAGCCTCGGTCAATATTCCGACATTGCTCCTCTATGGCGAGCACGACATCGCAACCGCGGGCTTGCCGTCAGCGGAGGCGGCCGCGGCATGCAGATCCCTGCTGGGCGAGAAGGCCGACGTCACGACGGCGGTTGTGGCGGGCGCTGACCATCAGTATCTCAACCATGAAGAGGAATTAGTAGCTCTCGTCACCGGGTGGGCGGCCCGGCACGTCGATAAATCCTGATAGAAGAGAGCCCCTGAAAGTTGTAAAACGGCAGAGGTTCAGCGATCACAGTTTGTGCACCCCAGCGCACGTACCACGGTGCAATATTCGCTCCGGTCTGTGCATAGACAACGACCGGTACCCGCGCGGCTCCAGCATTGATGAGTATTTGCTGCAACGTATTGGTCGACAAAGCCATGCCCGTCACCACGACAGCGCTAAACGTGTGGAGAGACTCCAGCAGCTTTGATCCATGACGTATCAGAATTCCATTGCGCAGGCGCGAATTCACAAGAGGCCGGTACAGGTCAAAAGCCTCAACCCGTCGGCTGAGGTGAAGAAGCTCATCTGCGATAAGCGCGGACACGCCGACGAGGGCCACCGATCCGTCGTCGCGATTGCTGATCGGCTGTGCGGATCTCAGCGCGGCAGCGGTTTCCCTCGCGACGATACGTGCACGCCACAAAGCCTTCTCTTCGGGACTGCCGTCAAGCAACTCCTCGGCATCGGGGGTGATTGACCGAGAGGGGTGCGCGCATAATGCATCGGCAACTGCAATTCGCACGGGGAGGGACGCCTGCCGTGCAACCGAGTAGTGCTTCCCAACCAGCCACTGCAGATCCTTGTCCAGGATATCCTGCGCTACGAACGAGCAGCCCTGGTATTCAATGGTGATTACTAGGTATTCGGCCTTGAAAGTAATCTCTCGCCTTGATGGGCGTAGCCACAGGACGGTTCGCCAGGCGCCGGTGATGACCAGTTCCTGCGATTCCTCGTCAGACAACAGACCTTCTGCTGTCGACCAGATCGAGTCGATGAGGGACACGACTCTCAACGCTTTCGTGCAATGACTAACAATTGTGAACTGAAACGTGGCAGGCGCGGTGCCAGGACGCGTTCCAGTGGGCCGATCACTTTAAGCATTGATTCGACGATGCGTGGCTGGCGCAACCTCAAGGATCGCGGTATTAGAGGGGTTATCAAGCCGAGGCCGAGAATCTTGATCTCAAATCCTCGCAGCAGATTGCGCACCTCGGCGCAGGTGTAAAGGTGGCTGTACACCTCGACGTCCTCTCCGTCCACCGCGTGTACCCAGGTCTCGGTCTGCCGAGGATCGCTCTTGCGCGATACTATACGGGGTGATTTCACGTGCCAGTACCGCGATATGGGACGCTGACGGTTGTCCAGCATTAAAAGCGCTAAGCCATCCGGTTTCAGCACGCGGCGAATCTCGCCGAATGCGCGCGCGTATCGAACAGTATGATCAAGCGCGTTGAACGGTGAGATCACGCCGTCGAAGGCACCCTCTTGAAAGGGCAGGCCAGACGCCTCCGCGGTCACCAGTTCCGTGTTGCCTGCATGCCGCGCGATACGCAGCATATTCTGGGATATGTCTAGGCCGACTGGCCGGATTCCAAGGTGCCTCGCCATGAGGGCCAGCCAATGTCCCGTGCCGCATCCAATTTCTAGGATCGACGAATTCGGCTGGAGATTCTCTCGCATATGCCGCCACACTTCACTGACGTCGAAGGCGATGGCCGGATCAGCCTCGGAGCCGTAAAAGTCGCGCACGAACACCTGCGAAGATGCGTCATAAAATTTGGCCGTTTCGACAACCTTGTCATCCATCGAAGAGCCTCCCTCCTGAATACCTTCCGTGCTGGAAGCGCGCCGCATCACGGGCGTGCGGTCATTGCGTGCCGGACCACCCCGAATATTGTGGATGGCATCGCCCGCGGGCGTCGGCCGAGGGTCGCCTGCAGATTCTGGAACTGAATCGGCGATGCGGCGGGCGATGCGGCCAGCAAATATGCGCTCAGAGGCGAGCGCAGCCGCATAGGCGAACAGCCACAACGCGAAGGACGCAGCCAGCCGCACCACCGGGGAAAAGCCTACTACCGTGTCGACGGCATACATCGCCACGAAAAGGACGGTCATCAGCCCGGATGATACGTTGTATGAATGCAGCCGTGCGGCATGCGACGAGGAACGCCGGATGAGGATCACATTAATCACGATCCCCCGCGCCGCCCGCAGTGCCATGAAGATGGCGAAGTATTGGGAACTTCCGCTAGAGAAATAGATCAGACCAAAGTAAATGAAGAGCGCGATGAAGTCCAAGCGGATAGCGGCCGCACCAAGTGACACATTTACTTCAAGACTGTGTTCGCCGTACCAGTCATAAATCAGATACAGCAATGCGGTTCCAGTCAATGCGGCCTCAGCCCAATGACGCCCGATGACCATATCCAACTTTTGTAAGCCGTAGCCCAGGAGACCGGCATAGACGAGGTCGGTGAAGGAGATGACGTAACGCGATCTCCCGCCCCCGGACGTACCGACCGGGCCGGCAGCATCGTCCTCGGCCAAGATACCTACGCACCTCTCCGGCGACGACTACAGCACGACCCGATCCTCGTTTCACCAAGGCAGGTGGGTGAACCCTGTCAACCTGACATCGAGCGCGGCAATGCCCCGCAGTCGATCGCCACCCTTCGATGACCGTACGTCGCCGTCGGCAACGCGTCCATCGAACCGTGCCATCCCGTGCCGAGCGGCCGTACGGTCCCGGCCCGACCCTATTTTCTGTGACCGCCCGGCTTCGCTGGTTCCTTCGACGGGCCCGGGTGGCCGGGGCGGCCCGGGCCGTGGTCGCCACCGGTGCGGAAGAAGACCACCGTGTACGTACCGGTGATCTCGCCGTTTGCCGAGGTCACCGTGAGCACGCGGGTGCCGTCTCTCGCGGTCGAGGCCGATACCGTCGCGCCGCTCTCGGTCGGCTGCGCGGCGACGGTGGGCAGGCGCCGGTTCCGGGGCCAGTCGACCATGTACGTCCGCGTGGCGGCGTCGAACCCGTCGACCGCCACGTGGTCGACGGTCAGCGCCGAGGCGGTCGCCACGCTCGCCCTCGTCTCGTCCGGGTAGTTCGTGACCGTGACCGTACCGTCGTCGTTGATCTCGACCCGCGCGGTCATCGCCCGCGCGAGGTCGATGCGCTGCCAGCTCGGGTCGCCCGCGGCGGTCAGATCCAGCGGGTAGCCGGAGTCGAGCGCCGTCTGCTCCAGGATCTGCACCCGCTGCGCGTTCGTGAGCCCGGGGAACGCGGTGGTCAGCAGCGCGCCGGCCTCGTTGGGGACGTTCGCCGGGACACTCGGCCGCCCCACCCGCGGGAACCCGTACGTCAGCCGCTGCGTGTACAGCGACTCGGCGCCCTCGGCGTCGAGCCCGCGGTACGGCTCGCCCGCGCAGGCGGGCAGCGTGTCGAAACCGTCCTGGCGGCAGGCGTCGAGCAGTACCGACTCGATCTCGTCGTGCGACTGCATCAGCAGGTCCTCGAAGGCCGGATCCGCCCACCGGTGCGCGACCGTGGCCTGCCCGGTCATGCGGGATCCCATCACGTCGAGCGGGTAGTGGAAGCCGAGCACGATCCGGTTGTCGCCGTACTCCGAGGTCCGCGCGAGGATCTGCGGTGCGAGTTCCGGCAGCAGCGTGGCGAGGTACGTGCCCGCCGTGTAGCCGCCGTACGTGTGGCCGCTGGGGAACGAGCCGTCGCCGGCGAGCCCGCCGTACGAGCCGTTGCTCGAGTCGCGGACCAGCCCGCCCTCGCCGACCAGTCCCATGCGGACGTACGGGCGCTGGTAGGCGTACGTGTTCTTGGCCGCCCCGGTGCCGTCGAGCCCGGAGGTGATGCGGCCGAGAAGCGCGTCGGTCTTCGGCAGCTTGCCGTCGCCGCGCGCCTGAAGGTAAAGGTCGCCCAGCCGCGAGCCGAGCCCGTCCGCCATCGTGGTGTCCGCGCCGTGGTCCGCGTCGTTCTCGGCACGCTTGACCTGAGCGCTCGACGCCGAGCCGTTGATCTCCAGGGCCTTCGTGTCGTTGTACGCCGACACGGAGTCGAGGTCCGCGACCTTCTCGTTCGCGCCGCGCACGTCGGTGCCGAGCTGTGGGAAGCCGCGCAGCAGGTGCACGAAGTACGGGCTGCCGTCCGGCGTGGCCGGCCACGAGTCCGAGTCGTACCGTGCCGACAGGACCTCCGAGGGGAACGGTCCGGGTGTGGCCGCCGTGGTACGCGGCGCCGCGACCGGCGCGGCGCGCCCGGCTCGGCTGTCCGGGGCGCCGACGGTGACCGGTTCGGTGAACGTGGACCAGGTGGAGGGCCCGACCTTGTTCACCGCGCGCACCCGGGCCCGCACCACCGTGCCGCGCCGGAGCCTGGTGAACACCGCCGACGTCTGCCCGGCATCGCGGACGACCAGTTCGTGCCGGTCGTCGAGGGCGACTCGGAAGCCCGTCACGGGCGAGCCGCCGTCATCCTCGGGAGGTGACCAGCGCACCGTGACGCTGCCCGCGGCGGGCTCGATGGAGACGGCCGCGGGCACCGCCGGGGCCTCGTTCGGCTTGACCGTCAGCCCGGACAGCGCGCTCGTGAGAGCCGCGTCCGCGTCGTTCAGCGTCGCGTCGGTCGCGTCCCCGTCGGCGAGCGCGGCCTTGGCCGCGTCGAGCGCGGCGGTCAACGCGGCCCACGAGGTCTCGGTGTAGCGACGTGTCTGCACGGAGCCGGCCCGCCCGACGGTGTTCTCCAGCGCCCGGCGGGCCCGCGGTACGAGCTGCCCGAACGCCAGCCGCAGGGCTCGCGCCCGGGCGTCCACCTCGGACTGGGTGGCGGTGCCCCGGTCGGCGACCGCGCGCGCCGCGGCGAGTTCCCGCTCGAACACCCCGAAGTCGATGCTGCCGTAGCGGGCCTCGTCGTCGGCGAATGCCTGCGCCGCGGTGATCGCGGCGGTCAGCGCCGACGTGTCCGCGGGGCCGTCGCCCGGCGGGTCCTCACCCGTGGGGGCCTTGGCGAACGTCACCGACGTGACGTTCGCAACGTACGGCTGCGCGTCGCTGTGGGTGGTGGAGCGGAACACCGCGACCACGTCCCGTACGCCCGCGAACACCGACGCGGGGACCCCGGCCGTGGCCGTGCCCTGGGTGCCCCAGCCGTCGCCGGTGTAGGGCAGGGGAACGTCGACCATGCGCTCGTCATCGGCCGCGCCGAGGTGCAGTTCGATGTGCGAGTCCGACGCCGCGCGCGAGCGGGGCTTGTCGTACGACACGGCGACGCTTGCCACGCCGTCGCCGAGGTCGACGCCGGTCCACCGCGCCCACGCGCCGTCGGTCACGTTCTCGAACAGCCCGCGCGAGGTGTTCAGCGGCAGCCGGCCGTCGCCGGTCTGGGCGGCGTTCGGCGCGGTGAGCGGATCGAGCGTGGCGTCCGGGTTTCCGGGGTCTTCCCCGGGCGCGGTCGCGCGGAACTGGAACCAGTCGAAGTTGGACACCCAGTCCTGTTCCGCCGGGGCGTGGAAGACGAGCGTCACGTCGCGGGCCTGCAGGAGCGTCCCGGGGTCGGTGATCTCCGCCTGGGTGGTGACGTAGGCGCCCCAGCTTCCGGTGCCGGGCAGCTCCGCCCGGCCGACAACCGGGCCGTCCTGCGTCCCGGCACGCACCTCCACAGAGCTTGGCGTGCCGCTGGGCGCATAGCTGCTCGCGTACCGGATGGTCAGCGCCTTCGGCCCGACGCCAGCGAAGTCGAGGTTCCGGTACCGGATCCACGACCCGTCGCGGACGCCGCCGAGGTTGCCGTTGGAGTTGTACGCCTCGTTCTTCAGGTCGCCGCCCGACCACTCGTCGGACTGCTCCGCCTCCAGCACGCGGTAGCCGCCCTTGTCGAGGGTGAGCGCGTCGATCGCGCCGTTCAGCGACTCGGTCGCGGTGCGCAGCGTGGCGGTGGTCGACGCGTCGTCCGCGAGTGCCGTCTGGGCGCGTTCCAGCGCTGCCCGGAACGCGTGGTACGAGGCGTAGGAATAGTTGCCCTGACGCACCAGCACGCCCTCGTCGACAAGCGTCCGCAGCGCCGCCCGCGCCGCCTCGGCGACCGAGATCGACAGCGCGGTGCGTGACGACAGGCCGTCGCCGGTCACCCGCGAGGCCGGCACGTGACCGGCGAACGCGGAGTCGGCGAAGGTGATGAAAAAACGGGCGCCCACCGTGGTCGAGCCGGACAGCACCACGCGGACCTTCCTGGCGTCGGCGACCACCACCTTGGCCGAGACGCCGTCCGGCAGGCCGGTCACCGTGGCCGCGCCGGTCGCGACCAGGTCCGTGCCGCGCCGGCCGGCGAACCTGGCGCCGCCGCGCAGCGAGAGATCGATCGTGCCGTCCACGGTGCCGTCGGCGCGAGCGGCGATGGTCGTGGACGACGCGTGCACGGTGGAGCCGTGCGTGCTGCCGCCGTCGCCGTCGCCGGCGGTGCTCATCGAGTAGGCCGGCGTGCCGTGCGCGCCCCAGCCGGACGGTTGCGCACCCATCCGCAGGTTCAGCGCGCCGCCGCCGATGAGCGTGCGGTAGTCGAGCCAGGTGTTACCGAAGGCATGGCCGTTCAGCGCGGCGGACTGGACGTAATACGAGTCGCCGGAGACGCCGCCCGCCGACACGGAGAACCGGTGTCCGTCGTCGTACGAGATCGTCGTACGGTCGAAGAACGGCGAGCCGATCTGATACTGCGAAGAGCCGGCGGTCACCGGGAACAGGCCGATGGCGGCGGCGACGAACATCGTCGACATGGTGCCCGCGTCGTTGTCCATCGTCGGCAGGAAGCCGCGCGGGTCGAGACGGTAGACCGCGGTCTTGAGCGGCGGGTGCAGTTCGCCGCCGCCGCTGGGATATTCGTCGGTGCTGCCCGTGGCGATGTAGCGGTTCCAGCTCTCCTTGGTATAGATCGTGCGCACCCATTTCTGGGTCAGGCTCGGCACCCCCACGTAGTTGAACAGATAGGGCGCCTGAAGGTCGATCTCGTTCGCGTTGGAGTGCAGCATGGCGAGACCGTTGCCGGGGTCGTCCTCGCCCATGAAGTGGGTGACCGCACGCCGCGCCGCGTCCCGGCCGCCCATGGCCGCGACCACGCCGTCCATGTCATAGGCCGGGTACCAGTTGTACTGCCAGAGCGTGCCCTGGTAGAGGTTCGCCGCCTCGAAGCGGGCGTGGTCGACGTCGTCCCAGGCGCCGTCCGCGTCGCGCGGGGTGAGCAGCCCGGCCTCGGTGCCGTCGGCCGCCGTCCACGCGCCGGGCTTGTAGAGGTTCGCCATCGGGAAGGCGGCCTGCTCGCGCAGTTTCTTCGCGTCGTCGGCCCGGCCGAGCGCGTCGGCGATGATCGCCAGCGCCCACTGGTCGTATCCGCGCTGCACCGTGTCGCCGGGGCGGTTCTCGACGTACCCCTGGCGGAGCTGGTTGCCGTTGTAGTAGCCGACGTAGTCCTTGAGCGCCGGGTACGCCTGGGCGAGGCGGTCGAAGCCGGTGAAGCCCTTGGAGAGCGCGTCGGCGATGATGACCGCCGAACGCTCCCAGCGCACCGTCGGTACGGAGTGGGTGAGCCCGCCGATGCCCTTGCCGGTGCTCTGCACGTCGGCGAACAGGTAGACCAGCGACTGGATCATGTCGCGGTACATCTCGGGATCGACGTACGCGAACACCGAGTACTTCCGGAAGTCGTCCCAGGACGACCATCCGTCGTAGTAGGTGAACTCGTCGACCTTGTGCACCACGCCGTCCACCCCGCGATAGGTGCCGGAGGTGCTCGTGGCGTTCATCGGAAGCGCGAACATGCGGTACAGGTGGGTGTAGAAGAGGCGGCGCAGCGTGCCGTCCGGGTCGGCCCGCACCGAGGCCGAGACGTCCACCCGGCCGAGTCGTGCGTTCCACACGCCCCTGGTCTGGGCGCGCACGTCGTCGAAGGAGAGGCCGCCCACCTCGGCGCGCTGGTCGACGCGCGCCTGGTCCGCGGTGATCGGCGACACCGTGATCCGCAGCCCGATCTCGCCCGCGTCCGCGGGCGCGAACGTCAGCACCGCGCCGGTGTCGGTGCCGCGCCGGGACGCCGCGTCGCCGAACTCGCCCGATCCCCACGTCGCGACCGACACGACCGGCTGCTCGGTTTCGGCGTAATAGTGCAGCGCGTACGACGCGCCGTTGAAGGTGCCGCTGATGTCGCCGGACAGCGCGACCCGGCCGCTGTCGAGACGCGTCACCTCGACCGACGAGCCGGTCCGGCTGGTGAAGTTGTTGTTCAGGTCGACGACGAGTTCGGGCGCCGCGCCGTCCGGGAAGGCGTAGCGGTGCACCGCCGTACGGGTCGTCGCGGTCACCTCGGCGTTTATCGCACCCGGACCGCCGCGCACCGCGCCGTCGCGGCCCGAGATCTCGCCCAGCGACACCTGGTAGTAGCCGGGGGCGGCGGTCTCGTCGTCGTGGGTGAACGGGTGGGCGTACGAGGCGGTGGACGGCCGGGCGGCGTACTCCACCTGGGTCGGCACGACGAGGATGTCGCCGCCGCCGCCGGACCCGCCGACCCCGTCGAGGTTGGTCTGCGTGAACCCGGCGATGTGGGACTGACGGTAGTCGTAGCCGGTGTGGTTGCGGCCCGGCATGGTGAGCGGGTTGACCTTCACGATGCCGTTCGGCGCCTGGGCACCGGGCAGGTCGTTGCCGTCGTCGCCGGAGGTGGACACGAACGGGTCCACAAACGACGTGTAATCCGTCGTCGCGGCGGGCGCGGCGAACGCCGGCGAGGCGATCACTCCCCCGGACGCCGCGGCCACCACGGCGGCCACCGCGGCGGTGCGCCACCGGCGCCGACCGCGGGCCGCTCGCGCCGGTCCGGTGTGGACTTCCCCGCGGAGGCGGAACCAACTCGATGTCACGGAACAACTCCCCACCAGGTCGGCCAACGACATGACCTTGCCGGTGCGGCATGTCGGGTCGGCGAACAGTCGTCCAGCCGAACGTGAACAAAATTCGGCGAACATCGAGAAGATATCGAAGTCGATGGACCTTTGTCAGCCGTGGAGCCGAAGCCGGACGGGTGGGGCGGATGCGGCTACGGTGCCCAGCCTCGGCTGCTGGACGCACCTCGCCGCGCGCTGACGGCGCCGGGACCGCCCCGGACAAGGCGACGAGGGACCACTCAGGCGGGGCCGTGCTTGTCCTCCCACTCCTGCGGCGGTCCCATCGTTGACGCCTCGGGGCCGAACCGGGCCGCGTAGACCTTGTTGACCTCACGCCAACGGTCCCCGTGCTCGGTGTCGTTCCGGTCGCCGGCGAGGTCGGTGGCGAGGTCGGTGGCGAGGTCGTCGAGGCAGAGGTGCCACGCCGCGCCGTCGCGTGCCGCCTTGCCGAACTCCGCCATCGTCACGGTCAGTGTGAGCACGGTCCGCGCGTCGCCGTCCGGCGCGAGTTCGAAGCGGAGGATGTCGCCGCCCCAATCGAACTCGAGGACCGACGGCGGATCGACGACGCGCATCGCGCCGGTCATCGCAGGCATGTCGATGTCGGTGAACCGGAACGTCAGGGCCGCCCCCGGCGCCCGTTCCCCGTCGATGGTCGTGGGGAACCACGCGGCCAGGTCCTTGTCGTCGGTCAGCGCGCGCCACACCGCGTCCCGCGGGTGCCCCAGATGGCGCGTGTAGCGGACGACCGCGCGGCCGTCCTCGGTGTGCAGCTTGCCGTAGCGGTCCTCAACGGACTGTCGGGTCACGATGGCTCTCCCTCGGTGTGGGCTGTCCGGTCCAGGTGGCGTTCCAGGGCGTCCAACCGGTCGGCCCACAGCCGCCGATAGGGCGCCAGCCACTCGTCAACGGCGCGCAGCGGCTCGGGCCGGATGCTGTAGAGCCGGCGCTGCGCGTCGACCCGCACGTCGACCAGCCCGGCGTCGCGCAGCACCCGCAGATGCTTGGAGACGGCCGGCTGACTGACCGGCAACGCCGCCACCAGGTCGCCCACCGGGCGGGGGCCGTCCAGCAGCAGATCGAGGATCTGTTGGCGGTGTGGCTCAGCGAGCGCGGCGAGAGCGGCAACCATGACCCGAAAGTATCCGAACGGCAATATAACCGTCAAGGAATATAACCATGCCGTATGCCATCGCCGATGGTCGCTAGCGCCCACCGATCGCGGGTAGCGCGGACAACCGCCGTTCGGTGTCGGCGATCCGCCGATCGGTGCGCATGGTCGCGTCGGCATCGTCGAGGTGTTGATAGGCGAAGCGGAGATTCTGCAGGAAGACGAGTTTCCGTTCCAGATAGGTGCTGCGGAGCGCGTCGATGCGGTTCATCATCGCCAGCGCCCGTTCGAACCCGGCGGCGGCCTCGGCGTAGGAACCGGTTCCGGCCAGGGCGTCGAGCGCCTGCCCGGCCCGCGCCTCGGCGGCCAGCCACCGGGCGTGGCGGTCGGCCGCAGCAGTCAGGTCGGCGCCCCGCTGCAGCCGAAGGACCTCGGCGAACTCGGCGTCTGCCCGCTCCCAGCCGGGCTCGATGCCGGCCAGGCTCAGGCATTGGGCGGTCAGACCCAGGCCGAGGTGCGCCTTCACGTCCAGAAGCGGGTTCGGAGCCTGCCGCCCGGCTCGGCCCAGACGCAGCGAGCGCCGGTAGTGGCCGATCGCCTCGTGGAGCCGGCGCGCGTCGGATTTGCCCGGTGCGCAGGGGTCGGGCGCCCGGAGAGCCTCGGCGAGGCCGATCTCCGCACGCCGGTAGCCGCGGTCTTCGGCGAGCGCGCGCCGGAAGTAGCCCGCGGCCCCTGCCGGATCCTGTCTGCCGACCGCGTTGCCGATCATCAGATGCAGGACGGCCCGGCGGATGTGCTGGTCGCCGACGCTGCCCGCGACGGTGTCGAACTCGTGGCCGGCTCGGCGGAACTGCTGCTCGGCCGCCGGGAAATCCGCCAGCGCGTACGAGCCCAGGCCGCGGACGAAGAGCACGACAGCGCTGAGGTAGCGCCGCGTGGCGGCGGTGAGGCTCTCGTTGAGGCTCAGGTTCTGGTCGACGACGTCGACGGGCTCGCTCACGCTGATGTCGTGCCGCCCGGCGAATTCGGGGGTCTCGGCGAGGGTTCGGTCCGCGATGAAGATCTCCACCGTGGTGCTCAGCCGGTCCGCCGTGAGCCGGAACACCGGCCGGAGGACGACGTCCGCGCCGTGCTCGGCGGCGATCCTGCGCAGCGCGGCGTCCGCCGCGTCGTCGGCCACCGTCTCGGACGGCGCGCGGCGGATCTGGACCGACGACATGGCGCCCGCCCAGGCACGCAGGTCGCGGTCGATCGATCCGTCGAGCCGCTCGGCGAGCAGGGCGTACCGGTCGCCGCCGTGCCACCCGCGCGGAGCGAGCACGATGTTGTACAGGCCGGTCATCGCCGCCGGTCCGGCCGCCTCCCCGGCCGGCAGCGATGTCGCGGTCACGAGGAGGATGACAGCGGCGAGAAGCAGGCGGCCACGCCGCCATCTCCGCCGCGTCGGTGGGGCCGCCGCGACGGTCGGTCGCTCGGCGTGGCGGCCCCGTTCGGCGAGGTCCGCATGTTCCCAATCGATGCGCCACCGCGGCAACACCCGGGCGAGTTCATCCTCGCGCCCGGCGTGGCGAAGGCAGCCGATGACGTACGCCCGGGTGGTCTCCCAGGTCGGCAGGCGGCGCCCACCCGCCGCCTCGGAGAGCGTGCCCGACGCGCAGTGCGACAGCACGCTGAGCACCCGGTACGGCGGCGCCTGGCACTCGATCCGCAGGTCGCGCAGCCGCTGGGCGAAGACCCGTCGATGTTCCGGGGCGGCCGGATCGATCAGCGCCTCCTTGCGACCCCGCCGTGCCGGCGGTCCCGCGCCGGGCATCGTCATCCGCCCGGCGCGGTCGTGCAGAACACGTTTGTCGAGGTCGGTCCCAGACCGCCGGGGTCCGTCGAATCGCCGAGATCCGGATGGCTCACTCCCCAGCAGGCCACCGGGTCGCCCGGAGCCGTGCGCAGCACGGCGCGCCCGCCGCCGCGCGCATCGACCGGCACGGGAAACGACGTGCGGTAGTGGTGGAAATAGTACAGATTGAGCACGACCGTGCGGCTCGGCGGGAAGCCCGCGACGTACATGTGGACGTCTTCGCCCAGGACGACCTGGCCCGGCGGCTTGTCGAGCCACAGCCGAGGTGTTGCCGGCCGGACCACCGTGAACACCTCGGTGACCGTGCTGCTGCCCTGCTGTGCTGCGACCCGGTAGGCCCCCGCAGGGTCGTTCGGCAGCCGCGGCCAGCGGTAGACGAACCCCTCCTCCGAGCCACGCGCCAGGGTCTTCGCGATCGCTCTGCCGACCGGGGGCGCGATGGTGATGCGCAGTTGCCGGTCGTGCCGGAATCCGTAGAAGCAGATTATGAAGGCCGTCGGGATCACCGATCCACTGCCGAGCTGGATCTTCGGCGCGTGGGCCTCACCCTCGAAGGCACAGGTCTGACCGCCGCCGAAGAAGAACGACACCTGTTCCGGGACGCCCTCGGGCAGGGGGTCGTCGCGCCGCAACAGCCCCCGCAACGGCGCCGGATCATCGGCGCGGGCCGGCGGCACCGGCGGACCGGGTGCGGCCGGTACGGTTCGCCGCCCCGCGCGTTTCGTGGCACCCGGCTCGGGTCTTTTCGAGATGCCCCGCGTGCCAACCGGGGAAGAGCCGGTCATGGCGGGTGAAGACGGCCGCCGGACCGGCGCCGGCGGCAACGGCGCGGGTGCGGAAAGAGGGGGTACGGGCCGGGCGGTGGACGGCCGGACCGGGGGCGCGATGGCCGCGCCGGACACGGGCGGTCGTCGCGTGGCAGCCGGATCCGGCTCGCCCGGCGAATGCGCGATCCATCCCGCCGGGACCGCCAGCGCGACCCCCACCGCCGTGCCGGCGACGACCCTCCGCCGCATCCGGGTGGCGCCCGGTCCGCTGCCGTCACCCACCTCGCCGCCTCCCCCGCGTCGTCTGCCACCCATGGTGGACATCAACGCGGTGAAGCCGTCGACAGAGTCGGATTCCGGTCATCGCATCTGATCGCCGATGTTCGCCCCTCGCCCACGAACAATTCGCTGACCAGCATGAACAACGGCGTTTGTTCGGCCATCGACGGCACCCGTAGCGAACGGCCGAACCCGCCGATAGACCGGTCCACATGCCACGAAACCAACGCCCGACCGGCTCACCGGGGTGGGCCGGACGGACGGTGACCGTCCTCGTCGCGACGACGCTGCTGGTCTCCGGCTGCCACGCCGCCGACCCGCACCGGCCTCCGGGCATCACCGCGGATCAGTCCACGCTGCTGGACCGGGCCGAGCAGTTCCTGATCCGCGACTGCATGCGGCGGCACGGCTTCGCCTACACCGTGGTCCCTCGTGCTACGCAGCCGCGATACCGGGACTTCCCGTACGTGGTCGACGACCCCGGCTGGGCGCGGGCCCACGGATACGGCACCGACCTGCTACGCCGGCGCGACGCCGCCGCCCGGGCGGAACCCAACACGCGGCGCTGGGACCGCATGCCGGAGTCGACGCGCGCGGCAGCCTTGTTCGCGCTCAACGGCATGCCCGGCGCGCGTACCGACCTGACTGCGGTGCTTCCGTCCGGAGTGACCACCCGGCGCAGCGCGACCAGTTGCACGTCGCAGGCGGAACGGCGGCTCTACGACGACCTGCCGACCTGGTACCGGGCCACTCGGGTGACCGAGAACCTGGCCCCGGTCCGCATCCGCCTGGTGGCCGACGACGCACGGTTCCGGCGCGCGGTGGCGCGATGGGGCCGGTGCATGGCCGACGCCGGCCACGACTACGACACTCCGGCGCTGGCCCGCGCGGCGGTCCTGTCGGCCGTCCCGCCGATGCCGCGGCGGCGAGAGGTCGCGCTGGCGGTCACCGAGGCGACGTGCGCCGGCCAGACCGGCCTGTCCGGCACCGCGCGCCGGCTCGACCGGCAGTACGCACGCACGGTCGACGGCCGGTACGCCACGGCCATCGCCGACCGGAAGCGGCTGCAACGCACCGCCATCCCCCGCGCCCAGGCCGTCGTCCTGGCGCGCTGAGGGGGCCCACGACTCCATGGCAGTCCGCCATGGTGCACCACCAACGATCGGGGAGAATCGAATGAAAAGGATCTACGGCCTGCTGGCCGGCGCGACCCTCGGGCTTGCGCTGCTGGTGGGGCTGCCGGCCACGGCCAACGCACAGCAGGCCGCCGCACCGTCGGCGCAGGCCCAGGCCCAGGCCACGGCGCTCGGCGACGGCTACTTCTACGCCTGGGACCTGCCCTACAAGTCCGGGGCCAGTTGCGCCTGGTTCAATTCGGACAACAACTGGGGCGACGACTGCGGCGGCTTCCGCAACCGGGCGTCGTCGGTCATGAACAACAGCGCGCACGGCAACTACGCCAACCTGTACTACCACCCCAACGGGACCGGCGCGTGGGCCTGCATCGCCCCCGGGGACACCTGGCAGGACCTGACCTACTACTACTTCACCTGGGGACCTGCCGACGGCAAGGGTCAATCGACGAACAACAACATCGCCAGCTTCCGGTGGACCACCACGCAGTGCGGGCAGTGACGCGGAGGTAGCCCTCGCCCGCCATGCAACACGCCGATGAGCTGCCCCTCCCACCATCGGGGGTGGAGGGGCAGCTCCGTTGCGAAGGCTCGCGGTCGGGCTACAGGTCCCAGCCGCGCACCCAATCGACCTCGGTGACGGCGCTGTGCCCGGCAGCGTCGCCGTGGTCGTCGTTCTGGATGGTCAGGTGACCGGCGGGCATATCGCAGAGGTTCCCATACGAGGCGCAGTTGAACTGGTACCAGAGAACCCCGTCGACCCAGCCGGCCATCCTGGTCGACGACCACTCGAATGCCACGTTGTGCCACTGCGAGGTGCCGCCGGACGGGCACTTGTCCGGCAGCCCTTCCTGCCTGTTGTCGACGCTGGGATAGTGCAGGAAGCCGGTGTAGCAGGACGAGCCCGCGGTGTGTTCCCGCCAGTCGTATTCACCGTATCGGGGCCAGCCCTCATTGATGTAGGGCCAGATGATGAACAGGCTCTTCCAGCCGGTACCCGTGGACTTGACCCGGGCCTCCCAGCGCCCGTGAGTCTGGTCCCGCTCGTGCGACATGCCGCAGGTGTCGCGATTGGTTTCGGAGACCAGCTTCAAGGTTCCGTTGGACACCTGGCAGTTCTCCGGCTTCCGGACGCCATGCTGGTTGCCCGGATCGTCGTAGAGTCCCCACGCCGAGCTCGGAGCGGTGCCGTTGAAATCGTCGCTCCAGACCGGCGCCCCCCAGTTCTGCGTGGCCTGTGCGGTGTCACCCGACGACGGCGGTGGAGTTCCGTCGCCGCCGCCGGCGGTCGCCGTCGCGGTGACCGCCGGAAGATCCCCCGACGCGGTCTTCGGAATCAGGGTGAAGGTGTACGTCGTCCCGACGACCAGCGAATTGAACGTATGACTACGGTCCCCCGCCGCCTTGTCAGTGGACCAGGCAGGAGTCCCCCGGTCGTCGTAACCGTCCCGGCCGACATTCCAGCCGGTGATGTCCGTCCGCGTCGTCGTCCAATCGACCCGCACCCGATTCGACTCGATGGGCGTCGCGGTGATGGTGACCTCACCCGACGACGGCGGTGGAGTTCCGTCGCCGCCGCCGGCGGTCGCCGTCGCGGTGACCGCCGGAAGATCCCCCGACGCGGTCTTCGGAATCAGGGTGAAGGTGTACGTCGTCCCGACGACCAGCGAATTGAACGTATGACTACGGTCCCCCGCCGCCTTGTCAGTGGACCAGGCAGGAGTCCCCCGGTCGTCGTAACCGTCCCGGCCGACATTCCAGCCGGTGATGTCCGTCCGCGTCGTCGTCCAATCGACCCGCACCCGATTCGACTCGATGGGCGTCGCGGTGATGGTGACGTCGGCCTGCTCTGCGGAGGCGGAGGTGTTGCCCCCGAGAGTGAGGCCGGCGGTGGCACTCAACACCAGCGCCGCGCCGAGTGCGATGTTCGTCCGCCATCGTGGAATACTCAAGGCAGGACTCCTTCCACGGTTGGTCGTCTCGTCGATCCGGATCTTCCTTGGCGCCGACCGGACGCTATGCGACGGTCCTACACGCGCCCTACACACACGCATGCCGCGACGTCAGGAACTGCGAGCCCACCATGGCCAAAGTGATCGCCTTCGACGTGAACGAGACCCTGCTCGATCTGCGAGGCTTGGACGGGCCCTTCACGGAGGTCTTCGGCGATGCCGCACTTCGCCCGCTGTGGTTCGCCCAGATGCTGCAACTGTCCTTCGTCGGCGGTCTCGTCGGTGACTACGTCGACTTCACCACCGCGCAGCACGCCGCCCTGCGGATGCTCGCCGAGCGAACCGGCACGGCGCTGACGGACGACGAGGCCGACCGGATCGTCGGCGGGATGAGCGCCCTGTCCCCACATCCGGAGGTACCCGCCGCTCTCACCCGGCTCCGGGGCACGTCGCTGCTCATGGTCGCCCTCACGAACTCCGTTGGTGCCGTGGCCGAGGCCCAGCTTGAGCACGCCGGGCTACGCGCTCTCTTCGATGCGGTCCTCTCCGCCGACGCGGTCCGGCACCTCAAACCGGAGCCCCAGCCGTACCGGTCGGTCGCGGAGCATTTCGGAGTTCCGATCGCCGAGGTCAGGCTCGTGGCGGCGCATTCCTGGGACGTTTCCGGAGCCCTCGCCGCCGGATGCCGGGCGGCCCTGGTCCGGCGTCCCGGTGTGACCGCCAGCCCGATCGGTGCTCAGCCGGACATCGTCGCACCCGACCTCGCCGCGACCGTGGAGCGCATCATCGAGGTTGACCGGCCGAGAGCACGCGCCGATGCAAGGCGGTGACCACGGCACGGGCCGAGACGAACGCGCCGTGTTGCCAGGCGACCTCGTGGCTGAGCCAATCCCCTGCGAAGTAGACCCGGCCAGCCGGTTGCAGCAACAGCCGGTAGGCGGCGCTGTCCCACGGTGGTGACGTCCAGGCGCCTTCGAGATAAGGCGTGCGGTGCCACGCCATCGAAAACCCCGAGGCGAGCTCGGAGCGGTACTTCTCACCGTGAATCTTCACGCCCTGAGCGACCGCCCGCGTGATCCGCTCGGACGGCGTCAGTGCGCCGTAGGCCACGGCCGCCGCACCGGTGTTGTAGTACCCGACGACCACCCCGCGCCGGGCGTGGAAATCGTAGGAGGGGTACCAGATGTGGGTCACGTCCAGGTCGGTCTCGGTGATGCCCCCGTAGATCCTCAGGTCGGTCTCCCACCAGCGGCTGCGGTATTCCAGGCCGAGCTTGCCCGACGCGGTGACCGGGAACGAGCCGAGTGCGGCGGTCACCTCCGCGCCGAGGTTGTGCGGGATCCGGGCCATCAGGTGCGGCGGCAGCGCGGCGATGCAGAAGTCCGCGGTCAGCGCGTGCACCCGCCCGCCCCGACGGTAGGTCACCGTGACGTCGCCGGAGCGACCGGTCACCTGCTGCACGACGGCGCCGAGGCGCACCCGGTGCCCGCCGATCGCCGCGGCCAGTGCGGCGGCGATCCGGTCCATGCCACCGACCGGCTGGAACATCATCATCGCCTGGTCGTAGCCGAACTCGAAGCTGAAGTAGCGGCCGACGTTGCTGGCGAAGACCTCGGACAGCGTGGGCGGTCCGGGCAGCGGTGTGCCCGCGTCCTCACCCGCACCGGGATACGAGAGGAATCCGCGGCGGGTGCTGCCGGTGTATTCGTGCGCCGAACCGATGGCACCGAAGCTCTCCATGAAGGACAGCAGGCGGCTCTTGTCCTCGCCGGTCAACCGGTCGTCGAGCGCGCCCTGGTCGGTGGCCTTGGCCAGCAACTCGGACACGTACCCGTAGACGTCGGCCTTCGCCGTGCGGTAGCGCACCGGCGCGCCGTTGGCCTCGTTGTAGATCAGCGCGTCGGCGTTCGCGTTGACGAACGGCTGAATCGGCACGCCCAGCTCACGGCAGTAGTCGAGGGTGACCATCCACTGTGCGATCCGGGCCGGCCCGGCGTTGAGGTAGGTGCCGGGAGCGAACGACGCCCGCTGGGTGTGACCGTCGAGGTCGGTCTGCACGGTGCCGCCGCGCACCGTGAAGTTGCGGCCGCCGGCCACGTCCCGGGCCTCCAGCACCGTGCAGTCGTATCCCGCCTTGCCCAGCTCGTAGGCGGCGGCCAGTCCGGCGATGCCGCCACCGAGGATCACCACCCGGCGGGCGCCGCGGCCGGTCAGGTGAAAGTCCGACCGTCGTGGTGCACGAAAATCGGGGGCGGTGGCGTGCGCGGGGGCCAACCCGAGCGCCCCCATCGTGGCGAACAGGGCCCCGGCGCCGCCGCTGACGCCCACGGACTGGAGGAAACGCCGCCGGGTGACTGCTCCATCACGCATCATCGCAGTCTCCGGGCACTCGATTACATCGATGCTTGTCGAATGTTGCGTGGCCGTTTCGTCGGCATCGCGTGTTGCCGGCCCGCCCCGCCGGGCGCGCGCCGAATGATCCATTCGGCGGTTGCCACGTTGATCGCCCAGGCGGCGGCCATGGTGAGCGTTCTTGTCGACGGGGTGACCGGGCCGACGGCGAGCAGCCACGCCACGTGGGTGAACAACTGCGTGCCCGCGCCCACGCCGAGCGCGTAGCCGCGGATCATCCAGGCCCGGTGGTGGACGAAGTCCCGCCGCCGGATCGCCACCACGCCCAGGACGAGGAACACCGTCATGGCCGCCCCCACCACGAGGCGGATCGCCGCCAGCGCGCCGCCGGTGATCGCCGCGGGCGTGAACGCCAGCCACATCCCGGACAGCGCGGTGATGACGCCCGCCGGGGCCACCACCCGCCCGGCCCGCCGATGCCGGGCCCGGTGCCGGCGGCGCAACCCCGGCGCGAATTGGAAGGCACCAGCCACGCTGAACACGACAGCGCTCACGATGTGCACGGCCACCACCACGGCCTCCGAGGCGAGCCGGTCGTGATCGGACAGGACCGCGGGGCCGCCCGAGAACTCGGTCAGCCGGAGGCTGCCTGCCACCGCCGGGACGAGGCTGAGCGTGAGCAGCCCGGCCAGGATGAGACCGTCGCGGTTCTTTGCCTTCGTCGTCACACACCGATGGTGCAGGCTGCCCCGGGGCGTACTCATCGGACTGTGGGACGGACCCGCATCGACCGATAGTCGGGGATGACGACGGTCCTTTGGGCCAATCCGCCGGTCGCGTCAGCTCCGTAGCATGACAGTGTGCTGTGGGACGAGCCTCGTCCGCCCGGTGCGCCGGCTCGGGTCTGGCGGGACTGGGCTCTCGTCGGTGTCCTGGCTCCGGCGGCGGTCCTGGAGGGCGTGCTGCGCACGGATCTGCGCGACGCGCCCGTCGAGGTGGTCCTCGCGCTCGCGCTGCTGCCCACCCTGCTGTGGCGCCGGACCCGGCCACTGCCGATGGTCGCCATCGCCTTCCTGGCCACCGCGGTCGAACCGCTGGTCATCGGCTACGAGCCCCGACTGACCACCATGGCCTATCTGCTGATTCTTCCGTACGCGTTGTTCCGCTGGGGATCCGGCCGCGAGGCGGTGATCGGGGCCGTCGTCGTGCTGCTCAAGATCTGTCTGCACGCGGCCTTCGGCTATCTCAGCGCGGCGGAGGCGCTACCCGGCTTCGTGGTGATGTTCGCGGCCTTTGCGCTCGCCAGCGCGTACCGGTACCGAGCCCGGCTGCGGGCCCGCGAACTGGATCGGGCCAGGCTGCTGGAGCGCGAGCGGCTGGCCCGCGACCTGCACGACACCACGGCCCACCACGTCTCCGCCATGGCGATCCGCGCCCAAGCCGGTATCGCGCTCGCCCAGAGCACGCGGCGCGTCGACGTCGCCGTCGACGCGCTGCACGTGATCGAGGCCGAGGCGACGCGCGCCCTCACCGACATGCGCACCCTGGTCCGCGCCCTGCGCCGGGCGCAGGAGGCCGATCTCGCGCCCAGCCCCGGCATCGCCGACATCCCCGCGCTGGCGAGCCGGTCCGCGCCCGGTCCGGTGGTCGAGGTGCACCTGGCCGGCGACCTCGACGACATCCCGTCGACGATCGGCACCGCGGTCTACCGGCTCGCTCAGGAGTCGGTGACCAACGCCCGGCGACACGCCAGGCACGCCACCCGCATCGAGGTCCGCGTCGCAGCCGATGACCGATCCGTACGTCTGCGGGTCAGCGACGACGGCGACACCGGCGGCGCCGGCGCCGCATCGTCCGGCGGCTACGGTCTGGCCGGGATGGCCGAACGGGTCGGCCTGCTCGGCGGCACCTGCGAGGCCGGACCGGCCCCGGACAGGGGCTGGACCGTGACCGCGGCGATCCCGCGCGCCGGCGCCGCCGCGTCCACGCCGGCATGAGCATCCGCGTGCTCGTCGCCGACGACCAGGAGATCGTCCGCACCGGCCTGACGATGATCCTCACCACCCAGCCGGGCATCGAGGTGGTGGCCGAGGCCGCGAACGGCAACCGGGCGATCGAGCTGGCCCGGCGGCTGCGCCCGGACGTGTGCCTGCTCGACATCCGCATGCCCGGCCTGGACGGCATCGAGGCCACCCGTCGGCTGGCCGGACCCACGGTCACCGACCCCCTTGCGGTCGTCGTCATCACCACCTTCGACCTCGACGAGTACGTCTACGCGGCGTTACGCGCCGGGGCCCGGGGGTTCCTGCTCAAGGACGCCGGTCCGGCGCTGCTCAGTCAGGCCGTGCATGCCGCCGCCGAGGGGGACGCGCTGATCGCGCCGAGCGTCACCATGCGGCTGCTCAAGACCTTCGCCGGGGCCGGTCCCCGTCCCGTGCCGCACGCACCGGCCGACCCGCTCACCGACCGGGAGGAGGAAGTCCTGCTGGCGGTGGCGAACGGCCGTACGAACACGGAGATCGCCGCCGACCTGTTCATCAGCCTCAGCACCGTCAAGACACACATCGGCAGCCTGCTGGCCAAGCTCGGCGTGCGTAACCGGGTGGAGATGGCCATGTGGGCGTACCGGACCGACCGCGTGGCCAGGGGCCACCGAAACTGATCACGGTGGCGCGCCGGCGGCTTCCATCGCCATTTACGGCGTGTACTTGGGAATCAGCTCGTTGATGATGCGGTTGGCGTACTGCTCTGCCTCCGCGGTCGGAGGCTGGCCGTTGGCGTCCCGTGTCGCCTGGGGTCCCGCGTTGTATGCCCACAGCAGAGCCGTGGTCGGGTCGGCCGGAACCGTCGACACCTGGCTGACCAGGTCACACATGTAGATGCCCTGAGTAATGATCGCGTCGGCCGGGTCGAACGGGCTGGCCGTGCCGTCACCGTTGGCGTCGACGCCGTACGCGTCCCACGTTCCGGGTAGGAATTGAGCTATTCCCTGCGCGCCGATGGAGGAGACGGCGTTGGGGTCCCATTCGGACTCCTGCTCGATCTGGGCTGCCAGCAGCGGGCCGTTGACCGCGTCACAGGTGACCGCAGCTTGCCTGATCAAGCCTTCGTACTGCTGTGGAACGTTGCGGACATCCGGGGAGCCGGCCCACGCCGGTGCCGCCGCGGCCGCTGTCAGCCCGCACGCGGCGATGGCGGTAGCCATCGCTTTGCCGATGGTATGGGGCATCGGTTGCCCTCCTTTCGGTCGTGTCGTCCCTTGCTGCCCGACCCACGGCAAGATAAGCGCAAACACATCATAGTGACACGTAAATGTCATAAACAATCTTTATGTAATGCATTGCTTACAATGCGTCGACGACGATCTATGACCTTCTCCATGGAGCGTTTGGTGTTGGGCGCCGCCGCCGGCCGCACACGGGCGGCATCGGTTGACGATCACCAATGCCGTGCTGAAGAGTGCCATCATGGTCACCCGTCGCGCTCTCCTTGCTCTGGCCGGTGCCGCAGGTGGGGCCGCGACGCTGCCCACGCCCGCCGCGGCCCGCGTCGCGGATGCGGTCGCCGACGACTATCACCGCCTGCTGCTGGTGCACACCCGGTGGGTGCGGGAGCAGTGGGATCCGGCGATCGGCGCCTACCGCGCCGCCGATTTCCGGTTCGCTGCCGTGCTGGGCAACGCCGTTCTGCTCACCACCGACGGGTACGACGCCGAACTGGCCGGTGTCGACGCGGCCACGTTGCGGCGGCAGACGCTCGCCACGATCAGCCGCTTCGCGGCCACCAACCGCCTCGCCGGCGGCTCCGAGTGGGGTCAGCGCCTGTTCTGGGACTCGACCTTCGAGCTGTACATGGTGCTCGCCGCCCGGCTGCTGTGGTCCGAGCTGGACGATACGACCCGGGCACACGTCGAGGCGATCACCCGGGGACAGGCGGCCTACGCGTACGGTCTGGGCACCGGTGACGACCCGCTCAGCGGCGGCTGGACTCCGAACGGCAGCACCGGCGGGTACCGGGGCGACACCAAACTGGAGGAGATGGGCGTCTACGCGCAGGCGATCGCGCCCGGCCTCGCCTGGGCCCCGGACGGCGACGCCGAAGCGGCACGCTGGCGGGAACGGTTCGACTTCTGGGCGTCCAACGCGAGCGGCCTGCCCGCGGCCGACCGGGCCAACCCGGCGATCGTGGACGGTCGCGCGGTCAGCTCCCGGAACGTCGCGCACAACCTGCACGACACCTTCGTGGTGGAGAACCACGAGTCGGCCAACCCGCACTACCAGGCCGAGCTGTGGCGTACCGCCGGACGGGCCGCCGCGCATTTCCTCGCCGCCGGCCGAGCGCTGCCGCAGGTGCTCACCCGTCAGCCGAACGGGCGGGAGTTGTGGGCAACGCTGCGCCTGCTCGCCAGTGACGCGGGCGAACCCGTGATGCCGATGGTGGCCGACCGTTATCACCTCTACGGGCGCGACGTGCTGCCGCTGGCCTTCCTGGCCCAGGTGCAGGGCGACCGGCACGCCGCCCGCGCCGAGGCCGACCTGGCCGCCCGGCTCATGCCCTACCTGAAGTACGCCCCCGAGAACCGGCTGACGAAGTTCAGCGGGGAGGAGAAGTACGAGCCGGAGGCACGCGCCGAACTGGCCATCGCCTATCTGTTCCACCGGTGGCGCGGGAGGCCGGTGCGCCCGGTGCCGGCCAGCGAGTTCTTCGCTGCGGCAGCGGGCGCTCGCGACTTCGGCGCAGCGGTCGGCATGACGGTGCAGCAGAGCACCGCCGGTTTTGCGGCGGCGGTCACGAAGCCCGGATTCGTGAACTTCCTGTGGCAGCCCGGCCACGACAACTGGCTGATCGACACCCGGTCGCCGGCCTTCCTGCCGGCCCAGACGTCGGCGCCCGTCCGGCAGTGGACGGCCGCGTACACCGCCACCCGCGACGGCGTCGACGCCACCGCCACGGTGCTGCAGACCGCCGCCGGATGGGCCGGCTACGCCACGCTTCCCACCGGAACCGTCGTGTACGCCGGGCCGGGCCCCTCCGCACTGACCTTGTTCAACCTGTCCATGCCCGGCATGCCGGGTCTCGACGGCAGCCGCACCTTCACCGGCGCGAACGGCGCCGTGACATCACCGTCGGGGCTCGGCGACGGCGGCACCGACGAGATCACGTTCGCCGCCCGGTCCGCCCGGCACGTACGCTTCCTCGGCCGTTCGGCCGCCAACCAGTACGGCTATTCGCTGTTCGAATTCGAGGCCCTCGACACCGCGGGCGTGAACCGGGCGCTCGGCGGCGCGGTCACCGCATCGTCGGCCGACTCGAGCTACCCGGCCGTCAACGCCGTCGACGGGAACGCGGGCACCCGATGGGCAGTCGCCCGCGCCGAACGCGACCGCGCCGACAGTTGGCTCGCCGTGGACCTCGGCGCCACCGTCGAGCTGACCGGCGTCCGGTTGCGCTGGGAGGCCGCGTACGCCACGTCGTACACCGTGCAGACCTCGACCGACGGCACCTCCTGGACCACCGCGGCGAGCGCACCGGCCACCGCGGCGCTGGGAACGTGGGCCGACATCGACGGCCGCGCCGGTCTCGTCGCGCACGACGCCGACGGCCCGATCACCGCGGCGGCGACGACCGTCACCGTGCCGCCCGCGGCCCTCATCGAGGGGTACGCCCGCACCGACACCGATCTGGCCGCCGCGGCGCGCCGGCGAATGCCCACCGGTGGCCCGGCGGCGCTGCGGCTCAGCGACGCCGACGGGTTCCTGACCCTGCTCAACCTCTCCCCCACCGCCCTGGACGACGTCGTGCTCACGCTTGCCCGCGGCAACCGCTTGTATCGCGGAGTGTCGGTGGTCCGCGCGGACGGTGGCCTGGACGTGACCGTGTCGGTGCCCGCGGGCGGCGGCGCCGTCGAGCCCACCCGTTTCACGGTGACCGGCCGTGCCCCCGCCGGCACCAGGTTCGCCGTCTCCGACTCACACCACGTCACGGTCACCGCGCCGGAGCGGAAAGCCGTCGACGTACGCCTCGCGGCAGGCCGACGGCGGCTGCGGGTGCGGTTGCCCGCCAGGGCAAGCAGAACCTATGCCGTGCCGGTCGAGGGTCCGGTCACCCCGACCGCGGACCTGGCCCGCGGGCGCACCACCTTCCCTACCTCGCCACTGCCCGCGGGCATGGGTGAACCGTCCCGCGCCGTGGACGGCAACCCGCGCACCGCGTGGCGCCCCGGCCCGAACGGGCGGATGGTCGTCGACCTCGGCGCGGCCCGCACCGTGCAGACGGTCGAGCTGACGTGGACCGGCCACGCCCGCCCGCACGCGGTCGTCGAGATCTCCGTGGATGGGGCGACCTACACGCCGGCCGGCGCGCCGACGACCGCACGATACGTCGCCGTCACCGTGCCGGGCTGGCACTACGGACGTCCGGAGCTGGTGGAGATCGCGGTGACCGGTCGCTGACCGGGCCTCGGACGTCTCCCCCTCCGCCGCCGGCCTCACACGATCCGGTCCGCCGCGAGCGGTGGGTAGACAGCGCCGACGACGCCGTCAATGGTCGTGCCGCCGAACTGAAGCATCGCGCCGACCATCTCATTGAGGTCGTACGGATAGTTCAGCCGCGGCGTCGACGCGGCGTCGAGGCGAGCAAGCTGGTCGGCCGACAGCTCCACGTCAAGAGCCGCGAGGTTGGACTCGAGGTGCGCGAGCCTGCGGGCACCGATGATCGGTGAGACGACACCCGGCTGACGGCGCAGCCAGGCGAGCGAGACGGCGGCGTGTGTGCTGCCCAGTTCCCGGGCGATCCGGCCGACCTCGTCGATCACGGTGAACTGCTGCTCGGAAGGCTGGCCCGCCATCCCCGCGCGTTTCGACTCGTCGGTGATGCCGTCGCGGGTGTACTTGCCGGAGAGGAAGCCGTTCTTGAGCGGGCCCCACGGCACGATGCCCATGCCGGCATCCAGCGCGAGCGGCGCGAGTTCACCCTCGACCGTGCGGGCAAGCAGTGAATACTCAACCTGGAGTGCGATGATCGGCTCCCAGGCGCGCAGCAGCGCCATGGTCTGGGCCTGCGCGGTGACCCAAGCCGGGATGTTGGAGAAGGCGACATAGCGGATCTTGCCCGCGCCGACCAGACCGTCGAGAACGGTCATGGTCTCCTCGATCGGCGTGTTCCGGTCGTAGTTGTGCAGGTAGTACACGTCGAGGTAATCGGTCTTCAGGCGGCGCAGCGATCCGTCGACCTGCCCGAGGATCGCCTTGCGCCCGGCACCGCCCGCGTTCGGATCGCCGAGGTGCAGGTTGGTGAAGAACTTGGTGGCGAGCACCACCCGGTCGCGCTGCCCCGGTTTCGAGGCGAAGAAGTCGCCGAGGATCGCTTCGGAGTGGCCGTTGGTGTAGAAGTTCGCGGTGTCGATGAAGTTGCCGCCGCGATCCAGATAGGTCTCAAGGATCGAGATCGATTCCTCGGAGCTCGTGCCGATGCCGCCTTCATGCTCGCCGAACGTCATCGCGCCGAGGGCAAAGGGAGACACGCGCAGGCCGGAACGACCGAGGGTGACGTAGGAGTCCAATGGCATGACACCATTCCAGCAACCCGTGCTCGCGCGGGCCCAGCCCGATGCTGCCCGTACCGTGCACATTCCTCTCGACTTGCCGCCAGACGCTCACGGCAGTCCGGCGCCGTGCGCCTCAGCGGGAGCCGAGCGCAGGATCGCGGAGTCCTGTCCCGGGGGCCGGCCGAACTCGCGTCGATACTCGCGGTTGAACTGAGACGGGCTGTCATAGCCGACGGCAGAGCTCGCGCCGAGAACGGTCGCACGACGGCTCACCAGCAAGAGGCGTGCTTGCTGCAGACGCACCTTCTTCTGGAACTGGATGGGGCTCATGCTCGTCACCGCACGGAACTGGCGGTGGTACGCCGAAACGCTCAGCGATGCGCGTTCCGCCAGATCCTCGACCCGGAACGGTGTCGCAAAGTTCTCCCGGATCCAACTGATCGTCCGGCCGATGTGCGTGAGGCTGCTGTCCGACAGGCCGATCTGGCGCACGGTTTCGCCATGCGCTCCGGTCAGCAATCTCCACATGATCTCGCGTTCGACAAGGGGAGCCAGGATGTCTTCATCGTCGCCCGATCCAAGCAGGCGAAGCCGGCGTACGGTCGCGTCGAGCATCGCATCGGATGCGGCAGCGACACCGATTCCCGCCGGCGCCCGGGTATTCCTGACGCGCCGCTGCGAGTCGAGCAGCAGTGCAGCCACGACATCCGGACGCAGCATGATTCCCACGCCCAGGAAGGGCCGCTCACGGCTCGCCTGCGAGAAGAAGCCGGTCACCGGCAAGTCCACGGTGACCACGGCATAGTCGCCCGCGCCGTAGTCATGGACGGAATCGCCGACGACGAGCCGCTTGGTTCCTTGCGCGACAACGGCCAAAGTCGGACTGGCAATCGAGGAGGTTGGGGCGGTGGGGGCGCTCACGACCGCGAACTGGACGCCGTCCCGCCGGCCGGCGACGCGGCCGGCGTGGTGAGAAATCAATGCCCGTAGTTCTTCGAGCAGGATGTTTCGCCCCAGCGTGCCCGGAGCACGGCGCCCGCCCGTCGTCACCAGCCGACCTTAAACCCTTCCCATCAATACCTACACCATATCGGTATATGGTGCCGGGACCGGCGCGGTCCGCTCAGGCGTCGGGATCGAGCCGGTAGCCGGCCCCGCGCATCGTGCGGATCGTGTCGCGGCCGAACGGACGGTCCACCTTGGCGCGCAGGTAGCGCACGTAGACGTCCACGACGTTCGAGCCGCCGTCGTACGCGAAGTCCCAGACGTGCTCGATCAGATGCGTCCGGGTCAGCGTCTCCCCCGCCCGCCTCATCAGCTCCTGCAGGAGTGCGAACTCTTTGGCCGACAACGCGATCCGGGTGTCCCCGCGCCGCACCGTTCGGCCGGCGGGATCCAGCACCAGGTCACCCACGCGCAGCTCGGTCGGACGGCGCGTCGGCTCGCGGCGGATCAGCGCGCGGACCCTGGCCAGGAGCTCGTCGAGAGCGAACGGCTTGGTGAGATAGTCGTCCGCGCCCGCATCGAGGCCACGGACCTTGTCGTGGGTGCCGTCACGCGCGGTGAGCATCAGCACAGGGGTCCAGCGGTCCTTCTCGCGGATCTGGCGGCAGACCTCGAATCCGTCCGGGGCGGGGATCATCGCGTCGAGCACGACGACGTCAAAATCGGTCTCCACGATGGCCCAGACCGCGTCGGTGCCGGCGCCGACGCTGTCCACGGCGTAGCCCGCGCGCTGCAGACCACGGCGCAGCATGGCCGCCATCGCCGGATCGTCCTCGACGATCAAGACCCTCACCTGCCCAGCATAGGGCCGTTCGAGCGCCGACCCGGCTGGCCCGCGATGTCGGCGTGCGCGGCGATCCGGGCGAGGTCGGTGTGCAGCCGCTCCATCTCGTCGCGGAGGTCCTCGGCGACGGCGGCCGCGCGCCGGCCCTGATCGAGGTGGTAGAGGGCCAGCTCGATGGCGATGCGCTCGGCTCGGCGGGCGGCAAGCAGCACGAGTGCCGTCCCGATCAGAGCGAACGCGGACAGACCGACCGCGAGACCCGCCAGAGCGGCGTCGTTGCGGTCGGACGGCACCACCTCGACCACACCGGCCACGACCACGCCGGCCATCGCGGTCAGGCAAGTCCATGGTCCGGCTGCCCGGCTGGCTACGTCGGCGAGGTGTTCAGCCGGGCGCAACCGGCGGCCGGTGCGCACCCCAGGGTGCTGGTCCCAGCCGCGCCGTCCGCCGGTGCACGGCTGTCCACGGTCTGCAGGGCCGGGCTGGTCCCGGGAGGTCATGCGGGGATTCTTGAGCGTCCCGCATGAGAGGATGGTGAAAATCCGGCGGAGGAGAAGCGGTGCGGCTGATTCCCACTTCGCTGCGCGCCCGGCTGGCTCTGGTATTCGGCGCGGGCACCTCGGCGGTGTTGCTGCTGGCGTTGTTCCTGCTCTATCTCGCCCTGGACCGGCAACTCGACCGTGCCGTCGATGCGGACCTGTCGGGGCGCAGCGCCGACCTCGCGGCCAGCGTGCGGGCACACGACCTGACCGCCGTCGCCGGTGACCCGATGGCGCAGTTGTACGCCGCCGACGGCACCCCGGTCGCCACCTCCGTCGCGATCGCCGGGCGGGTGCTGCTGACCCCGGCCCAGGTGCGGGCCGTCCACCACCTCACCGCGGTGAGCAGCACGCTTCCGTTGGGTGCCGCCGACGCCCCGTTGCGGGTGCGGCTGCTGTCCCGGCCGGTCGGCCACACCGGGCAGATCCTGACCGTCGCCCTGCCCTCGGAGGCCATCGAACGAGCGGGCACACGCCAACTGGCCGTTCTCGCGGTGGCCTGCCCCGCGCTGATCGCCGTGCTGGTGATGCTCGGCTGGATGCTGCTGCGCGCCGCGCTGCGGCCCGTCGACATGCTGACGCGGGAGGCTGCCGCCATCTCGACGCTCGATTCCGATCGCCGGTTGCCGGTGGTGCCGGGCCACGACGAGATCGCCCGCCTCGCGGCCACCCTCGGCGCCATGCTGTCCCGGCTGGCGACCGCCTTCGACCGGGAACGGGCCTTCGTCGACGACGCCAGCCACGAGCTTCGCACGCCCGTCGCGATACTCCGCGGCGAGATCGACCTGGCGCTGGCCGCGGTCGACGACCCGCAGGAAGTACGGCAGTCGCTGCTGGCCGCGCAGGGCCAGGCGGTCCGGTTGGGCCACCTCGCCGAGGATCTGCTCCTGCTCGCACGCGAACGCATCGGATCGCTCGTCATTCACCGTGAACCGGTCGATCTGACCGACCTGGTCCAGGCCGACGCGGACGCCCTGGGACGGGTTACCGGACTGACGATCGACGTCGGCGGTGAACCGGTCGTCGTCGAGGCCGAAGCCGAACGACTCCGGCAGGTCCTGGCCAATCTGGCCGCCAACAGCGCCGCGGCGGGCGCGACGTCGGCACGGGTCACGGTGCGCATTGATGAGCAGCAGGCCCGCATCGACTGGGCCGACGACGGGCCGGGCTTCCCGCCGGCGCTGCTGGACTCCGCCTTCGGACGCTTCGTCCGCGGAGACGCATCGCGCACCGCGGCCACGGGCGCGGGCCTGGGCCTGTCCATCGTCCGCGCCGTGGCGACCGCGCACGGTGGCACCGCGCGGTTGCGCAACGGCCCGCCGCTGGGCGGCGCGGTCGTCACCGTCCGGCTCCCGCTGACCTCGTGACCGGAGTTCATCAGAGCAGCGTGAGACGGCGCCGACCGGATGTCAGCGCCGTGGTTCGTCGCCAGGCTCGATGGCGGACCGCATCCTGTTCATGATCTGCGCCAGCAACCGCGAGATCTGCATCTGGGACACGCCGAGCTCGGCGGCCATTTCGGTCTGGGTCCGGCCCTCGACGTAGCGCAGATGAAGAAGGCGCCGGTCCCGCTCGGGAAGCGCGGTGACGACGTCACGCAGCGTCTCCCGAGCTTCGACGGCGGCGTAGCCGCGGTCGCTGGCCCCGAGCAGGACGCCGAAGGGCGATTCGCCGGCCTGCGATATCGGTTGGTCGAGTGACTGGAGGCGGTAGGCGCTTCCACAGCGTTGTGCGGCGTAGACCTCACCGGTTGACACGCCCATGTACCCGGCGATCTCCGCCCTCGTCGGCGTGCGCCGCAGGGCATGAGTCAGGTCCTCGGTGGCCCGCGGCACCCGGATGGCCAGTTCCTTCAGCGCGCGGCTGACCCGCACCGCCCAGGTGGTATCGCGGAAGTGACGCTTGAGCTCACCGAGGATGGTCGGTGTCGCATAGCTGGTGAAGGCCACGCCGCGGCTCTCGTCGAAGCGGTCCGCGGCCTTGAGCAGCCCGATCATCGCTACTTGAGTGAGGTCTTCGAGAGGCTCACCGCGACCGGCGAACCGGCGGGCCAGGTGCTGGGCGAGCTGGACATGCTGTGCGAAGAGCAACGATCGGAGGTCGCGGTCTCCGCCGGCATCCGTTCGAAGGGTGACGGTCATCGGAACCTCCCAGCTCACGGTCGCGTCAGGACAATGTGCAGCCGCCGGGATGAGAGAACGGTGAGAGGCCGGCGGTGCCGGTCCCCACCCCGCGATGAAGCGTTGTCGTTCAGCCGCCGCCCGAGCCACGATGGGAGTGGAAGTGCTCCCCTGAGGAGGCCGCCATGACCACCATCGAATATCCGGGAGGTTCGCCCTCCGCCCAGCATGAGTCCGGCAACGGCGACCGGCGCCGGCCGCCCTCGCTGAACGCGGGACGGCTGTGGTCGGCGGGGCTGGCGACCGCGGCGGTCGCCGCGCTGGCCGGCTTCGTGGGTGTCCTGGCCGGCCGGGCGCTGTTCGGGGTTGCCCTACACGCTCCGGACGACGTGCGGATGTTCGCCGACGCCGACGCGGTCCGGCTGTGCGTGGGCGCCGCAGTCGCGGCGCTCGCCGCCACCGGACTGGTCCATCTGCTGTGGTTGTCCACGCCACGACCCCTGACGTACTTCGGATGGATCGTTGGCCTGTTCACCGCCGCAGCGGTGTTCATGCCGTTCCTGGCGGGAGGCTCGCTGGCGGTGGCGTTGATCGTCGCCGTCATCCACCTGGTGGTCGGGCTGGCGATCGGCACGTTGATCACCGGTGCCGCCGCGAGCGCCGCCCGGTCGTAGAAACCTCCCCGGTCCCGTCTCATCGTTCTCTCATCGACGCCGTCCTAGGTTCAGCGCACAAGGGAAGCGATCCGGCCCAGGTCTGCGTCTCCACGGCCACGACCTCGGTCACACACCTGAGGGCCAGACATGACGGCACACGCACCGACCTCGCCGGAACGTGGTGGGGGCACCTGGGCATCACGGCCACCGCTGTCCCGCACGGCTGTCGCCCGGCTGGTGCAGATCGCCGGGGCGTTCAACATCCTCAGCGCCGTCGTTCCGCCCCGGCACGGCCGGATGACGGCCCTGCTCGAGTTCGTTCCCGCCGCCGACATCCTGTCGGCGCGCGCCGCCACCGCGGCCGTCGGTGCCCTGCTCATCTATCTCGGCGCCGGTTTACGCCGCGGCAAACACCAGGCGTGGCAGCTCGCCGTCGCGCTGGCCGGAACCGGCGTCGTGCTGCACGTTCTGAAGGGCCTGGACGTCGACGCGGCGGCGGTGTCGGCCGGCCTGATGGTGTTGCTGATCCTCGTCCGGGGCAGGTTCCACGCCGTCGCCGACCCGCGCGGACGCTGGCGCGCGCTGGCCGCCCTCACCGGGTTCGCCGCCACCGGCTTCGCGCTCGGGCTGATCGAGATCGCCGTCCACTCGCATCGGCTCGTCGGCGCGCCCGGCATCACGCTCTGGGTCCGGGAGTCAGCGCTCGGTCTGCTGGGCGTCACCGGTCCCCTGCGATTCGACCATCCGCTTCCCGGCGAGGCGGTGACCGTCACCACCGGGACATTCGGTCTCCTCTCCGTGGTGACCGCCGCCGTTCTGCTGCTGCAGTCCGCCGGCCACCAAGCGCTGCGCAGCGACGCCGACGAACGGCGACTGCGTGGCCTGCTCGATCAGTACGGCGGCAACGACTCGCTGGGCTACTTCGCGCTGCGCGCCGACAAGGCGCTGATCTGGGCGCCCTCGGGCAAGGCAGTGATCGCCTATCGGGTGGTGCACGGCGTCAGCCTGGCCGCCGGTGACCCGATCGGCGTCGAAGCGGCATGGCCGGACGCGATCGGCGCGTGGCTCGTCGATTGCGCGGCGCACGGCTGGACACCCGCGGTCCTGGGTTGCGGCCGGGCCGGGGCTACCGCCTATCGGCGCAGCGGCCTCGACGTGATCGAGCTCGGTGACGAGGCCGTCGTGGACACGACCGCCTTCACCCGGCACGGACGGCCGATGCGCGCCGTCCGGCAGGCGGTCAACCGGGCCGGGCGCGCCGGGTACACCTGCACCACCGTCCGGCAGCGGGACCTGGCACTCGACGACCTGGCAGCCGTGGTGCACGCCGCCGACGCCTTCCGCAACGGCCGGGTGGAGCGGGGCTTCTCGATGGCGCTGTCGCGGCTCGGCGACCGCCGGGACGGCGACTGTCTGCTGGTCCTCGCCCACGACCGCCACCGGCGGATGCGCGGCGTGCTGCAGTTCGTGCCGTGGGGTGACGACGGTCTCTCCCTGGACCTGATGCGCGGCGACCGCGGAGCCACCAACGGCCTGACCGACCTGATGATCGTGACGGCCATCGAGGCCGCTCCGTCGCTCGGCGTCCGCCGGTTGTCGCTCAACTTCGCCGTCATGCGCTCGGTATTCGCCCGCGCGGAGGAGCTGGGAGCGGGTCCGGTCCTGCGGCTATGGCACCGGCTGCTGATGATCGGCTCGAAGCTCTGGCAGATCGAGTCGCTGTATCGCGCCAATGCCAGGTATCAGCCCTCGTGGCAGCCGCGCTATCTGTGCTTTCCCACCGCCCGTGACCTCCCGCGGATCGCCTTCGCCGCGCTGACCGCCGAGGCGTTCCTGCCCACCGGCCGGGAGCGTCCGGACGCACACATGCGAGCGCTCACCGCCACCGGCCCCGTCAGCGCGCGGAGGTCAGCGGCTCATGCCGACGGCACCCTGCCGATGGTGCGGGGCACGGTGAGCCGGTGAGCTCCCCCAGGCTCGGGAACGGCCGCAGCGCGTACCACAAGGCCATCTCTCTTCTCCTGTGCGGTGGCCTGGTCGGTGTGGTGACCGCCGTGAGCCTGCTTCCGTTCGCAGCCGTGCCGGCCCTGTACGGAACGGCGGCCGACAGCTTGCCCGGCTACTTCGTGAATTTCAGCCCCCCGCAAGCCAGCCGGATATTCGCCGCCGACGGCGTCACCCAGGTCGCGACCTTCTACCACGAATATCGCGTCGATGTGCCACTGTCCGGCATCTCCGCGAACATGCAAGACGCCATCATCGCCGCCGAGGACCGGGACTTCTACCACCATGACGGGGTCGATCCGCGCGGTGTCATCCGCGCGTTCGTGGACGATCGCAGCGGCACGGAGCTGCAGGGTGCCTCGACCTTGACGATGCAATACGTGCGCATGGTCCGGGTGGGAGCGGCGACCACACCGCAGCAGGTCCTGGACGCCACCCAGGACACGCTCTCGCGCAAGATCAGCGAGATGAGGTACGCCCTGGAGGTTGAGAAGCGGCTGAGCAAGGGTGAGATCTTGGACCGCTACCTCAACTTGGCTCCGTTCGGCAACAATGCGTACGGCGTGGACGCGGCCAGCGAGATCTACTTCCATACGAGCCCGAAGGATCTCACCGTCGGTGAGGCGGCCCTGCTGGCCGGGATGGTGAAGGCGCCCACCGGTTTCAATCCGGCCACCGCGACCGGATACCCGCAGGCGGTGCAGCGGCGCACGTACGTCATCGACGCGATGGTGAAGACCGGCGCGATCAGCCGGGCGCAGGCCGCCACGGCGCTCGCCGAACCGATACCGCGCCACATCGCGCCGGCCGGAAACGGCTGCCTGGCGGTGACGTCGCACGAATGGGGCTTCTTCTGCGACTACTTCTATCGGTGGTGGCTGAGCCAGCCGGCCTTCGGCGCGACCGCCTACGACCGGGAGCAACGGCTCCTCGATGGCGGCTACCGGATCACCACCACCATGGATCTCGCGGCGACCGCCTCCGCGTACCGCAACATCGGGCAGCAGATCTCCGACCGCAACAGGGACGCCCTGATGCTCGCCGCCGTGCAGCCCGGCACGGGGCACGTCCTCGCCCTCGCGGCCAACCGCCGATACGCGGTGGACGACCCCGATCACCCCACGAACGGTCTGTCCTCCGATCCGGCCGAACGGGCCCGGGGTGTACGCGGCACTCATCCCGACACGGTGAACCCGATCATCACCGGCGGCGGTGGCATCGACGGTTACCAAGCCGGATCCACGTTCAAACTGTTCACGCTCGTCGCCGCCTTGGAACACGGTCTGCCGCTGAGCACCACGATCGACGCCGGAACACGAGCGCACACGCATTACGTCATCGACCCGTCAAGCCCGGCCGCCTGCCCCGGCACACGCTTCTACTGCCCGGGCAACGCCGGCGAGAGCGAAGCCGGCACGTACACCATGTGGTCCGCGTTCGGCCACTCGGTCAACACCTACTTCGTGCCCCTGGAGGAACGGGTCGGCGCCCAGCACGCCGTGGACGTGGCCGAACGCTTCGGCATCCACTTCCGGGCGCCCGGCGACGCCGCGATCGCCGACAACCCGCGGGCTGCTGCCCAGTGGGGCGCCTTCACCCTCGGTGTATCCGAATCCACGCCGCTGGATCTCGCCGACGCGTACGCCACCCTGGCCGCCGACGGCACGTACTGTGCCCCGACACCGGTGTCACGAATCGAGACGTCCACCGGACAGCCCCTCGACGTCGGCAGCCCGGACTGTCACCAGGCCACCACGCCGGAGGTGGCACGCGCCGCCCTCGACGCCGCGCGCTGCCCGGTCGGCGACACCGCGCAACTGGGCAGTTGCGGCGGTCCGGGCACCGCACCGCAGGCGCACCGCGTCGTCGGGCACCCCGTCTTCGGCAAGACCGGCACCACCGACGGCCAGCGGACCGCGGCTCTGATCCTGGGCACCACCTCATTCGTGGTCGCCGGCTACCTGGCCGACCCCGACTGGCCGCAGACCACCCAGCACATGAGTCACACCACCGTCAATCCCGCCGTGTGGAACACCGTCGCGGACTACATGCGCGGTCGGCCCAGCGTGCAATTCCGCACGCCGGACGACGCCCCGGCGACCGCGGGCTCGGGCTGACTTGATCAGTCGTTCACCGCCGGCCGGTCATTGCCCGGCCGGCGGGACCGGCGTTGCGGGACAGGTGAAACCGCGGCGTGGTGCCGCGCCCGGCCGCACGACGAACGGCCGGTCGTCGACGCCGAGCGCCTCCCGCTGATCACTCCCACAGGGCACCTTCGAGACGTACGTCCGGGCCGTCGACGATCACGTGGCGGCCGAACTTCGGTAGGAGACCGTTCTGGTCAAGCGGGGCGTCCAGAGGGTGTCCAGCGCCCGTCCAGTAGGTCTGAATAGCTTTTCCACAACAGATCAGGGCACACCGGAAATGAAAAGAGAGGGACATGCCCCATCGAATGTGGAGAACCTGCGCCCGGACCGCAGTGGCAATCATCACCGGTGCCGTGGCCTTCGCGGCCGGAACTCTGGCTGTCACCAGCCCGGCAAGCGCCGCCCGGTCCGCGACTTCGTCGGCGATCGACGTCACCCACGGGAAGTTCAACGTCATTCTTCCCAACTCCGGGGTCGCGAAGCTGGCGGACGACGGCAACATCACGGCCTACCACGGTTTCAGCACCTTCCAGTACCTCACCATCCAGTCGCAAGGCTTCGATCTCGAAGGTCGCATTCAGGGCACCCTTCGCAGCTACAACTACAAGAGCCTGTGGCAGGTCTACAACCTTCCGTCGTCGTCCGGCTGGAAGGTGTGGGCCCTCAGTTTCAAAAAGGACACCAGTCAGAGCGTCCTGAAGGAGACCTTCCGCGAGGAGCAACTGATCAATGTCAACATCGACATCAGGTTCCGGGTCTCGGCCGCCGCGCTGCACGGAGTGTCCACCCTGCGCATCGGGTTCGAGACGCTGCGGCTGGAACTCGACGGCATGACCAAGGACTTCACGGTCGTCAACGGGGCCTCCGGCAGCGCCTGGGACCAGAACAACAACGAAGTCCCGGTCGACTTCGAGGAGATCTGACAAGCGACCCCGGCGGATTGCGCCGACCCCTGGCGATGAAGCGCTGACGACGGCGGCGACGGGTTCCGGGCAGAACCGGCACCGGTCGCCGCCGATCCTCATGGAGCGGAACGTGGCGAAGACCAGCGTGCCGCCTTCCTGATGAAACCGACGATGGCCGAGGAGGCCGACATGTCATACACCACGAAGACTCCGGTTTCGAACGCCGCTCCGCGGCCCGGTGCCCCAGCAGCATCATCGGGGACGCCGCGGCGCGTTGCGGCGCGATTCGTCTCCACAGCGATTGCGGCGATGATCGCCGCCGTAACGCTTCTGATCACAGGCTCCGGTGCGGCGTACGCGGAAGGTGCACATTTCGTGCCGGAGGCCACCGACGTCAATTGGGACGGCTCCGTCGCCACCGTGACATTCCGCGAGGTGGACGTGGCACTGGAAACGGAGGAAACCACGATCTCCGTCCGGGTGACCGCCGACGTCTACGCCGTCTGCGATCAGGGCCCGTCCACGGTTCAGATTCACCGGATGGGGACCTCCCTGCAGGCGAACGACTATCCGATCGGCGAGGACGGCGTCGTCGAGGGCACCGCCCGTGTGCCGCTGCGGGTGGCGGGGCTGCAGTTGCCCGGCTACACGTGTCAGGTGACGTGGGTGTCGGTCGTGGCGTACCTGGAGGACTTCTGGACCGGCGCGACCCTTGTCCGCAGGGCTGGCGAGGTATCGATCTGACAGCGGTAGCGGCCTGCGCGGCAGGGCGGAACCGTCATCTGGTGGTGGTCTTCCCGGTGGAGGTCGCCGACGCGAGCCGGCCTTCGACCTCCACCGGCGATGCCAGGGCGGCCCGTGCCCGCGACTGCTCGTACCGGTTGCCGATCTCCTCGGCGAGGCGCAGCGCGGACGTGTGATGGGCGCGCGCCTCGGCCGGGCGGCCCATGGCCGCGGCGACCTGTCCGAGGCTGTTCGCCACCCGCGCCTCGCCGGCTCGGTCCCCGACCTGCCGAAACAGCGCGAGTGCCGCACTGAGCCGGTCCACGGCTCGTTCATGCTCACCGCGCAGCAGGTCGACGCCGCCCAGACCGTCCAGGGCGTACGCCTCGCCGGCCGGTTCGGTCGCGCCGCGGAACAGGGCGAGAGCGTGCTCATGGTGCTCGCCCGCCGCGTCGTACCGGCCGAGGGCGGACTCGACGTGGCCGAGATACACCAGCGCGTAGGCCGCGCCCACGGCGTCACCGATGTCCCGGCAGATGGTGATCGACGCGCGGAGGTCCTCCGCCGCGTCCGCGTAGCGGTCCTGACGCAACCGCACCTGGCCGAGGTTGCCCAGGCCGCGCGCCTCGGTGCCCCTGTCACCTGTCTGGCGGGCCAGGTCGATCACCTCGGTGAGCATCCGCGCGGCCTCGGAATACCGGCCCTGCCACTGGTAGACGTGCCCGAGATTGCCGAGCGCGCGCACCCGGACAAAGGCATCCCCCACGTCGTACGCGAGTTCCAGCGCCCGCTGCAGCTCGGCGCTGGCCTCGGCGTACCGGCCCTGCTGGACGGCGACGACGCCGAGGTTGATCCGCAACTGAGCCGCGCTGCGGCGATCCGCCAGGCTCTCGGCGGCCCGCAGCGCGTGCTCGTGGAGGGTGACGGCATCCGCATAGTGACCGCCGTTCTCCAGATAGCGCAGAAGCACCAGGGCGAGCTGCACCGGGTACCAGGCCTGCCCGTGCTCCGCCGCGTGCACCGCGGTGGCCACCAGGTTGGCGCGCTCGGCGTCCAGCCACGCGAGCGCCGTGCCGTCACGCAGCGAAGGCACCGCTATCGCAGGGTGCGGCACCCGTGGCCGCCGGCCCCGCTCGACCGGATAGAGCACGTCCATCGCCGCCGCCGCGGTGTGCAGATAGAACTCCAGGACGCGACGCGGCAGGTCGGCCTCGCCGTCTCGGGCGGCCAGTTCCTTCGCGTACGCCCGGAGCAGGTCGTGCAGGCCGTACCGCTCGCCGCTGCGCTGCACCAGGTGCCGGCCGGCCAGCAGCGCCAGGCTGTCCCGCGCCCCCACCTGGTCGCCGCCGATCAGGGCGGACGCTGCGAAGTCGTCCACGTCGACGCCGGGATGCAACCCCAGCAGCCGGAACATGCGAGCCGCATCCGGTGGCAGGTCCCGGTACGACCAGGAGAACACGATGCCCATGTCCGAGTGCGGGTCCCCGGTGGACAACAGGTCCAGCCGGCTCCGGTGATCGGCGAGCTCGCCCACCACGTCGGCCAGCGTCGCCGGCGTCTTGCCGTGCACCAACTCCGCCGCGATCCGCAGGGCGAGCGGCAGCCTGGCGCATTGTGCCACCAGCGCCTCGGCCGCCGTGGCCTGCGCGGTCACCCAATCGCCCGCCAGCCGCCGCAGCAGCACCAGGGCGTCCTCCCGGCGCAGGACGTCAAGATCCAGCCGACGCGCTCCGTGCCGCACCACCAGGCCGGGCAGGCTGTCGCGGCTGGTCACCACGACGACGCTGCCGACCGACCCGGGCAACAGCGGCCGGACCTGGTCAACCGAGGCGGCGTTGTCCAGCAGGATCAGCACACGGCGCCCGTCGAGCAGGCTGCGGTACCGGGCGGCGCGCTCCTCGACGTCGCCCGGCACCTGCTCGCCCGGCAGTCCGAGCGAACGCAGGAACCTGGCCAGGGCGGCGCCGGGCGACACCGGCTGCTCGGGATCGTAGCCGCGCAGATCGATGTAGAGCAGGCCGTCCGGAAACCGGGCGCGGGTGCGGTGCGCCCACCGGGTGGCGAGGGCGGTCTTGCCGACGCCCGCCGTGCCGGACACCACGGCGATCACGACGGTGTCCGGTTCCGGCGCGGTGGTCAGCTCGTCCAGCTCGTCCAGCTCGTACGCCCGGCCGGTGAACCCCGGAACGTCGGCCGGCAGCTCGGCGGGCACCGTCCGGCCGGACGCCGCGGGTGGCCCGGTTGCCGCCGGTGCCCGCGAATCCTCGTCCAGGACCTCCAGGTGGGCCGCGGTCAGCTCCGGCCCCGGATCGACGCCGAGCTCGTCGGCCAGGTGGCGGCGCACCGCGTGATAGGTGTGGAACGCCTGCGCCCTGCGGCCGGCGGCGGCGTAGGCGCGTACGAGCCGCGCCTGCCCCACCTCGTCCAGCGGATCGGCCGCCGCGACCTCCTCGAACGCGCTGATCGCCCGGTCCACCGCCCCGGCCGCCAGCATGGCGGCGCCGTACCGGCCCAGCGCCGCCCGGTGCTCGGCCAGGATCGACAGCACCCGCGGATGCTCGGCCAGCAGGGGCAGATCGGCGAACGGCCGGCCCTGCCACAGCGTGAGCGCCTCGGTCAGGGCCGCCAGTTCATCACCGTCGGGGGCGTGGTGGACGAGGCGGCGGAAACGCATGATGTCGATCTGTTCCTCGGGGACGCCGAGGCGGTAGCCGCCGCCCAGATGAGGCAGCACCTCGCTGCGCGCGTGCGGGGCGCGCCCGGGTTCCAGCAGCCGGCGCAGCCGCTTCACATGCGTCTGGATGACGTTGACGGCGCTGGCCGGCGGCTGATCGCCCCAGAAGGCGTCGATCAGGCCGGCCATGCTGACCGGCTGACCGCCCGCCAGCACCAGCAGGCCCAGCACCGCGCGTTGGGCGGGCGGTCCGAGCGGGAGCGGCTCGTCGTGAAGCCAGGCACGCATCGGCCCGAGTACCTGGATCCGTAGCGTCATCCCCGCGTCCAGTCCGCGTCCAGTCGGCCAGTCCACCATGGAGCGACGCCAGTTTACCGATCTGACCAGGAAAAAAGCGATGGAGGAGCCGTACATGTCACGAATCGGACGTGTGTTGATGGGAGTGGCACTGACGCTGGCGGGCATCGCCGGGCCCGCCGGAGCCGCCCGAGCCGACGCCACCGGCGCGGCGTGCGAGGTGACCTACCGGGCGTTCCGGTACACCGGCGGGTTCACCGCCGGGATCACGATAAGCAACACCGGCACCGTGGCCATTTACGGCTGGACGTTCCGGTTCCCGCTGGACACCAGCGCGACGGTGGTCGACATGTGGAACGCCGACCTGGAGTCGGACACCGGCACGATCGTCGCGCACGACCTGGGGTGGAACGCCGACGTCCTGCCCGGCAAAGCGATCGACATCGGCTTCCGCGCCGACGGCACGAGCGGCACACCGTCCAGCTTCACCGTCAACGACCTCCCGTGCCAGGTGGCAGCCTGACCGGGGCGGCTACGGTCTCCGCCCCGACAGGATCGCGCGGGGGACTTGCCATGGGGGAAGATCTCGCTATCGGCAGTCTTCGCCCTCGTTCAGGCAGGTGGCGATGCGGTGCATGGTCTGGGCGGAGTTCACGTTGATGAAGTCGTTGTGGTCGGAGGCGGGGTTGTGGTCCTCCTCGGGGAAGGAGTCGAGGGCGTATTGACCCCCGGCCTGCACCTCCTGGGGGATGTCGTAGGAGAGGGTGATGCGCAGTTGCGGGATCGTGGCGAAGCCCTGCGGACAGGCGCCGGTGGTCGTGTCGGCGAAGGCGACGTGGTCGCGGTGGTTGGCGCTGTCGATGTTCGTGCCGTCCCAGCAGCCGGGGAAATCCTGCACCCGCTGGACCTGGCTGCCGGTGGGACAGATCGGGTATTTGTCCAAGAGCCGGTCGGCGAATCCCGAGCAGGTCCAGGTGGCTCGGGCGTTGGCGGGGCCGCGGCTGGTGGGTTTGGCCTCGCCCGTCAGCTCGCGAAGGAACTTGGGCATGGGTATGACCTTGCCGACCGGATTGCCGAGGTATTCGATGAGGACCGACGCCGGCCGGAGGATGTCGCCGGTGTTGTTGGGCAGTTCCAGGTTCGGGCCTTGCGGTTCGGGCAGCGGGCCCGCGCTGCCGGTCGGCGCCGCGGACGGTTGGCCGTTGTCCCGCTCGGTCGAGAGGTCGATCCGCACCACGGGCCAGAAGTACGCGGACTTGTCGCCGTTCTCGCAGGTGGTGTCGGAGGCGTCCAGGTCGGCGTCGGAGGAGTCCGCGGTGATGACCAGGTTGCCGACGAAGTCGTGCACGTGCTGGGCACCGTTGCGCACACCGGGCTGCGCGACCGGGTTGTCCGCGCTGAACTTGCCGTCGCCGTTCGTTCCGCAGTCCACGGTGAACCGCCCGGTCGAGGCGTCCGGCCCGGTGCCCGGCGGCACCACGTTCGGCTGGACCTGCTCGATCGGGACGAAGTCCGACGGGCTGGTGGCCGCGTCCGCGGCGCCCCTGCCGCCGCTGGAGACGAACGTGGCCGTCAGCCCACCCGTTGCCGCCAGCGCCGCCGCGACCAGGACCAACCGAGTGGTCCCGGGCTTCGCGCTTCGTGTCGGTCGCCGTCGATGATTCTGTCGCATGCCGTCCACTCCTCGGTCACGGTGGCCGGCCCTTGCCGGGCCGGCCGTCGCGTGGGGATACGGCCGCATCAGGGACGTCGATCGATGTCCGGCCGACACGTCACCGATCGGTAAGATTTCGGGAACGACTCGTGGGGTCGGACTGGCGAATCGCGGTCGGCTGACCGGAGAAAGGGGGACCCGGTCGGTCCCCCTTGCTCATGCGGTCAGCTTGCCGGTCCGATCAGCTTCCACGGCTCGTGGTCCGAGTCGGGCCCGGTGCCGGGGATGTTGTTCTGCGTCCACCACTTGGCCTTCCACACCTTGCCGTTGTATTTCACGGTGGTGTTCTCGACGGTTTGCGTGGACGGGTCGTACACCTTGGTCGAGCTCCAGTTCGGGGCGTTGCACCCGCCCGCCGCCGGGGTGCCCGCCGATAGACCGCGCCAGTTGTCGGTGACCGGCGCGAACGAGGTGCCGCCGACCGAGACGGTGGTGTTCACCGGGCCGGTGATCGGCAGGTAATAGATGATCGGCAGGTCGAGCTTCTGCCCGGCCGGGATGATCTGGCAGTAGTCGAGGGTGGTGGTGACCCGGTGGAACGTCGACCCCGACGTGACCTTCCACTGCCCGCCCTGCGCGCCGGTCTGCCAGTTGCCGTCCTTGACCAGCGGTGAGGTCGCCGCCGGGATGTCGAACGAGATCGTCGTATCCTTGCCGCCGCCCAGGGTCCGGCCGGTGTTGTTGGTGAGCCGGACGGTCGGGGTGAGCGGCCACAGGTTCGCCGTCTGGTTCGGGTAGTCGACGAAGTCGACCGTGAGGTTAGCGGTCTGGGACGGCACCCGGGCCGTGCTGCCGGTGTTGCGGCTGGCGCCGTAGGCGCCCGCGTTGCCCATCGCCTGGTTCAGCTTGGTCGTCAGGGTGTAACCCATCCCGCACGGGTGGTCGGCGTCCACGGTGGCCGGGCATTGGTAGTCGCCGCCCAGCTCCCACATCATGACGCCACCCGCGCCGGTGCTGCGAACCAGGGCGGCGACGGCGTCGATGCTCTGTTCCTCCTCGGTGGACAGGAACACCTTCTTCGACGAGTTCCACAGCCATGAGGTCTTCGTGGTGTCGTCCCAATGGCGGGTGTACGTGCCGGAGATCCGGTCATTGGCGTCGGTGTCCGGGTCCAGGCCGACGTTCGGCGCGTACCGGGGCATGACGTTGCGCTTGAGGTTCTCGGCGTGCCACAACGGGTTCGTGCCCGAGCCGAGCTCGCCGCCGTTGCTCGTCTCGTCGTGCCAGATGTTGTCGATGCCGATGGCGCCGTCGCCGCACGGCCGTTTGATGCCGGTGCCCGGCTCGCAGTCCGTCTTCGTCGAGGTACCCCACATTCCGTTCGTGCCGCCGGTGACGTTCTTCCAGCCACGCGTGTAATAGGGCACGCCGATGTTCACGCGGCCGGCTTGCATCTGGCCGCGCATGTATTTCATCGCCCAGTCGGTGTTGAAGTAGCCGATCCCGCCGTACTCCGGGGTGCTGTAGAGGTCGGCGAGCTCCGGGTCCTTGTGGTCGTCGTAGAGTGTCGCGTTCGGGCCGACCACGTCGTTCCAGGTGCCGTGGTAGTCGTAGGCCATCAGGTTGGTGAAGTCCTGGTAGCGCAGGGCCTGCTGGTTCGCCATGCCGCGCACCAGGTACCCGGACGCGGAGGAGGCCGACGTCAGCAGGTAGTAGTGACCGTCCGCCGCGGAGGCGCGGTCGAGGTTCTCACGCAGCGTCTTCATCAGCGCGGTGTACGCCTGCGGCAGGCCCTTGCGACGCGGGTTCGACACGGCCCAGTCACTCGGGTTGCCCGAGTCGTCGAGCACCGTGGGGTACTCGAAGTCGATGTCGACGCCGTTGAAACCGTACGTACGCAGGAAATCCACCACGCTGCCGGCGAACGTGTTGATGCCGCCCTGGTTCACGCTGCCGTCCGCGTTCGTGGTCATCGCGTAGAAGCCGGTGGACCCGGCCCACCCGCCGACGGAGATGAGTGTCTTGACCCGCGGGTGCAGCCTCTTGTATTTGGTCAGCAGGTTGAAATGCCCCTTGTAGGGCAGCGAGCCGTCCATTTCGGCGCCGACCTCGCCCGGCCATTGCATCTGGGTGGCCGCCGCGTCGACCGCGATCCGGTTGTTCTGCACCGCCGCGAAGGCGTAGTTGATGTGCGTCACCTTCGACCACGGGATGTTCTTCACCAGGTAGTGCGGAGTGCCGTCGGCGCCGGTACGCCCACCGTTGAAGTACGCCACGACACGACGCGGCCGACCGTTGCCCAGCCACTCCCGGCCGTCGCCCTGGTAGACGTCGCAGTACGGCGTGGCGACGTTGGCGGTCGGGACCATCCCCTCGGGCCGGCAGTCGCTCGCCGCGGCGGCCATGCTGGACGGACGGGGTCCGCCGTCGTCACCGCCGGGATGGTCCTCCATCGGGTTGCCGACGCCGCCGTTGTCCCACGGGTCGTCGCCGAACGGGTTCCGCGCGATGATCGAGTTGACCAGGCCGCCGCCGGGGAAGTCCATCATGATGATGCCGGTGCGGTCCATCGTCTCGCGACCGCTGAAGTTGTCCGGCCGTTCTGGGTAGAACTCCGGGCACCGGCCGTTGGTGCCGTGCAGGCACTGAATGAGGAACTCGTTGACGCCGTTCACTCCCGGCAGGCCGCCCGCCACATTGGCCGGGAAGATGCCGGTGCCGCTGGTGTAGTTCATGTACACCGCGTCGGGCTTGTACGGTCGGCCCTGCTCACCACGGTTCGCGTCGTAGACACCGTTGGTCCTGCGCAGCATCGTGCGGACCTTCTCCCACTTCTTGGCGATGTCCTGGATCACCGGGACGCTGTATTCGTCCTGCACGTATTCGTTGTTCTGCCCCTCCTGGCTCCCGGCCTCGGTGAGCTGATCGAGTCCGTAGCCCCCGAAGTAGCCACCTTTGTCGCCGCGCAGCGTGGCGAGGACGACCTTCCCCCGGATGTCGCCGAGCTTCGGCGTCGGCGCGTCTTTGGTACCGGTGACCGAAGGTCCCCAGAACAGGTCGCCGTAGTCGGTGGCCGGGTGGCTCTCGTCGCCGTCACCGGTGTACCGCTTGCCCTCCAGATATCCGCGCAGCACCTTCAGGCGCCACGCGTCGCTTTCGTAACCGTCGGCGTCGTGGCAGGTGCTGGGGCCACTGTTCTCGCACTCGTACTTGAGGTTGAGCAGGACGGCTTCGCGGGGGTGCGCGGAGAGGAAATCGCGCAGCTCAAGCAGCACGTCGTCGAAGTTCGCCTGCTGGTAGTAGACGGCGTGGTGGATCGTGAAGCTGAGCCCGTTGCTGTCCTTGCTCACTCGGACGCGGATGTCGATGGATCGGATTCCGCCGTCGAGCTGCTTGCGCAGGGTGGGCCGGCCGAAGCCGAAGTCCTGCTGGGTCTTCGAGATGTCGGTGGAGACCGGGTCGCAGAAGTTTGACACCTCGTAGTAGCCGCACAGCGCGAGCGTCTCATGCGTTCCGGGAACGGACAGGGCGGCGATGCTCTTGTCGCCGGGGACCCGGCTCATCCAGTCCTTGTTCGCCGCGTCGGCCTCGTGGATGGAGTTGTAGTACTCGTTGGCGAGGGCGGGGCTCTCGGTGATGGCCACCACGGCTGCCGTGCTCGTGACGGTCAGGGCGGCGGCGACGAGAAGCCGCCCCGCACGGCTGAATCTTCTTTTTGACACGCTTCCTCCTGAATCGCAGGGAGTGACGCGCGCCAACGCTAGGGGGGAACCGAACATCGACCAAGATCATGCTATATATCGGACAAAAGCCGAGAGACGAACGTCACGCGCTCACGGATGTCGATACGGTGGGGTGGTGTCCGACGACGCCGAACCGATCGTGCTGGCCGAGGGCCGGCTCGGCCCGGTACTCGCCCTCGTCGATCAGGACACCGGCGCGGCCTACGCGCTGAAGGTGCTGCCCGACCGGATCGGCACCGCGGACCGGCGACGGCTCGCGGCCGAGATCCGTCACCTGTCGGTGTTGCGCGGCCGGCCGGAGGTGGTGGTGCCGGACCGGGTGGACCGTCTGCCGGACGGCCGCTGGGCGGTGCGGGTCGAGCTGTGCACCCAGTCGTTGCCGGAGCTGCTCACCGAGTCCGGGCCGCTGTCCGCGGCCGAGGCCGCCGAGATCGGCGTCGCCCTGGCCGACGCGCTGGCGGCGGCCCACGCGGCGGGCCTCGTGCACGGCGCGGTCCACCCGGGAAACGTGCTGTTCCGGCCCGGCGGCGAGCCGGTACTGACCGACTTCGGCACGGTGCTGCGGCCCGGACCGACCGTCCGCCGCGAGGACGACCTGCGGGGGCTGGGCACGGTGCTGGAGCTGATCGGTTCGCGCACCGGACCGCTCGCCGAGCTGGCCGCCGACCTGCACGGCGAGCAACCGCCGACGGCGGCCGAGGCGGCCCGGCGGCTACGCGCGATGCGCTCCGCGCGGCCCCCGGCGGTGCCGGTGTCCGGGCCGATCGTGGAGTTCGCGCCGCAGGATCGAAACAGCCGCCGTCGGCGCCGCGCCGGATGGGGCGTCGCGCTCCTGCTCCTGGCCGGAGTGGCGGTCGCGGCGACATGGGCGGCCCGGCGTCCGGACCCGGCGGAGCCTGCCCGCCCTCCGGCCCCACGTCCGGCGGCGGCTTCCTCGCCGGAGACCGCGTGGCTGCGCCTGGCCGAACCGGTCGACCGCGGCGACGTCGTCGAGCTGGCCTGGCAGGGTAGCCCGGACTTGCTGGTCATCGTGGTGGTCACCGGCGAGCGGGCGGAGCCGCGCCGGGTGGTCGCCGGCCGGGTGAACCACTTCCAGCTTCCCGTCGAGCCGGACGGCGGTTATTGCTTCGCCCTGCTGGCGACCGACGGAGGCGAGCCGATACGGGCCGGCCCGCGGCCGATCCGGGGTGCGGCCTGCCCGCGTTGACCGCGGCCACCGGGCGGCGACGGCCGCACACGCGAGAGTCGCCGGGCGGTCCGCGGCGACGGCTCACCGGGTCCCACGCAGGCCGCGCAGGCCGAGCGTCGCACGGAACCGGCGGCGCCAGGGGACGCCGCGGCGGACCGCCCGGACCACTCCCCAGGCCAGCCGCACCTCGCCCGCGTCGGGAACAGCGCCGGACCACAGCGCCCGGTCGACCACGCCGCCCAGCCGGCGGATATCCGCGGCGATCGCATCGCCGACCACCGGCCGGGCGGACTCGGCCAGGTCGCGTGGCGTCATGGCCGACGACACCGCGACGCCGTACGCCGACAGCCGGTCCCGGGCTTCGACCCAGGCACCGGAGACCGCCGCCGGCGGCGGCCGTCGGCGGCGGCGCCAGGCCCGGATCGTCCAGGCCGCCGGCACCGCCACCGGCCACATCACCGCCGCGGTGGGCACCGCCAGCAGCACCGCCCACCACGGCACCACCGGCCGGGTGGGAGCCGTCGAGTTCGCTGCCGGCACCGGCTGCGGAGCCGCGGTCTCCGGCGCCACGTCGCGGGCCTGCGCGGTGGCCTCGGCCAGGCCGCCCTCGGCGGGACTCATGGCGGTCGCCGCGGTGGGATCGAGCGGGACCCAGCCGACCCCGGCGACCGCCACCTCGGGCCAGGCCAGCGCGTCGCGGTTGCGCACCGTGTACCACCCGTCCGGGTCCGGCCGGGGCGGCGTCCGGTAACCCACGGCGAGCCGGGCCGGTATCCCGGCGAGCCGGGCCAGGACCACGTAGGCGGCCGCGAACTGTTCGCTGGTGCCGCGCCGGGTCTCCCGGAGGAAGGCGGTCAACTGCGGCCAGCCGTGCCCGGTCGGCAGGGCGTCGCCGGGCCCGGCGAGCCGGTAGTTGGTGCGCAGGTAGCTCTCCAGGTTCAACGCCGCCGCAAACGACGGGCGTCGACCGCCGACCCCGGCGCCGGCCAGTTCGGGATAGCCGGACGGAGCCGGGCCACCGGCGGGCAGTCCGCCCGGCGCGCCCGGATCCACCGTGGCCCGGGCCAGGTCGGCGCCGTCGACGGACGGCTCCCACCAGTCCAGCCGGTAGTCCAGGGGGCCGGAGGCCGCCGGTCCGGTCCGCAGCAGCGTGCCGTGCACCGGGTCGACCCGAGGCTCCGCCCCGTGCACCGTGGCCGGCCAGGTCTGGCTGGGCAACCACCGGTCTCCGTCGCCGGCCCAGCGGATCGCCGCGGTCCGACGCCGGGTCGCTACGGTCACCTGCGGGCCGGGCGGAAGCAGCCGGCCGAGCCGGCGGAACCGGCCGCCCGGTGCCCAGTTCACCCCGTCGAACTCGTCCAGCACCAGCAGCGGCCACCGGTCCGGGATCACCGCCCCCGTCACCCGCAGGACCTCGACGTTCGGGTCGAGCAGGCGGCCGGCGAGCTGGTCGAGCGGGCTGGTCAGCGGCGAACCGGCCGGCGGCCGTGGTTCGGTGCGCAGCGCCACCCGCGGCGCAGCGGTGGGCAGCACCAGGCCGGTGATGACCGCCGCGGCCAGGGCGACCACCCCGAACGGCCACCGTGGACCGGCCCGGTCGGTGGCCAGCACGACGCCGGCCAGCAGGGCCAGCCCGAGACCCGCGGCCACCGCGACGACGCCGGTCGATGCCACGTGCAACTGGCTGAAGACGGCCAGGCCGAGCGCGGGCACCACGGCGGACAGCGGGCTGCGCAGCCGCAGCAGGAGTTCGCTGCCCAGCACCCCGCAGACGAGCACGAGCAGGGGCACGAACAGCACCGAGCCGGCGTCTGGCCGGGCCGGCCAGGTGGACTCCATCGTTCGCCACCACGATCGGGTCACCCCGTCGGCCAGGGCGACGGCGGTACGACCGGTGGGCAGCCCGGCGACCGTGGTGGGCCACAACAGCGTCTCGGCCACCGCCAGCAGCCCGGCGGCCGTGGCCAGCAGCGGTCGCCAGTCGGTCAGGGCGGCCACCCGCCGGGCGCACAGCGTCGTCACCAGCACCGCCGCCGCCGGCACCAGCACCGGGACGAGCAGCGTGGACAGCCCGAACACCGGGGCGAACAACAGACCGCCGAGTGCGCCGGAGAGAACCACCGCACCGACCCGCAGGGCGGTCATCCGCGGCTGCCGTTCCAGGTGCGCAGCACCGCTTCTGCGGTTCGCCCGGCGCCGACGGCCAGCACGACGACGTCGGCGGCGGCCGGATAGCGCTGCCGGGCCACCACCCGATCCGGTCCGGTGGCGGTGACGATCGCCAGCCGGCCGACCGTCTCGGCCCCCACCCCGAGCGCGCCGGCGGCCGGCGCGTCCGGGCGGACCTCGGCGAGGACGTCCAGGATCCGCCGCCGGCCGTCGATCGCCTCGTCGGCGGCCACGACCGTGCTCGTCGCGGTTCGCAGCCGGGCGCGATGGCCGGCGGTCAGGGCGGCGTCGAGCAATGCGGCGGCCACCTCGACCGCCTCCTCGAAGACGGGGGCGTCCATCACCCCGGCCCGGGTGTCCAGCAGGACGGTGAGCATCGACTGGCGCGGCTCGGCGAGGTCTCGGACCATCAGGCGGCCGGTGTGCGCGGTGGCTTTCCAGTGCAGGTGCCGGGTCTCGTCGCCGGGTAGGTACTCGCGCACGTCCCGCAGGTCATCGGAACCCTGCCGGAACAGTCCGGCGGCCGGGCCCTCCGGCTCCGCGGGACCGATCCCGCCACCCGAGCGGGCGAGCCTGCGGCGAGGATGCACGATCAGTTCCGCCGGGCCGCCGACCACGGTCCGGTGCCGGGCCAGCCCCAACGCGTCCCCGCGATGCAGGATGAGCGGGCCGAGCCGGAACCGTCCCCGCGCGTCGGTGGGCAACCGATGTTCCAGAACGGTGACCGATGCGGCCGCCGGGCGACCCGGGCGCAGCACATAGGGCACCCCGTCGACGTGGTCGAGCACGGCGAACCCGGCCCGGCGCGCCCCGGCCGGTACCCGCAGGCGCAGCACCGCCGTGGCGGTGCCGCCACGGGCCACCCGGCCCGGCCGGACCGACCGCGTCAATTCGGCCGTCGCCGGGCCGGCCACCAGGACCAGCGCGCACAGCACCAAGGCGGCGCCCGCCGCGCCCAGCACCATCAGCAGTCCGAGCCGGGTCCACCAGCCGGCGGCCAGCAGCAGGACCGCCGTGCCGAGCACCGCGTACCCCCGACCGGTCGGACGCACGGTCAGCGGCCCGCACCGCTCGTCGGGGAGACGGTGGCGGACACCACGTCCCTGACGACCTCCATCGCACCGCCCATGGCGAGTTCGGCCTCCGGACTGAGCACCAGCCGATGCGCCAGCACCGCGCCGGCGACGTCCTTCACGTCGTCCGGGGTGACGAAGCCGCGGCCGGCGAGCACGGCCAGCGCCTGAGCCGCGCGGACCAGGGCGATGCTGCCGCGCACGCTGGCTCCGAACCGGACGTCGGGGTGCTCACGGGTGGCCGCCGCCAGCCGGACCGCGTAGTCCGCGACCGCCTCGTCCACCCGCAGGTCGCGCACCTGCGCGATCGCCTGGGTGAGGGTCGGCACGTCCACCACCGGGCGCAGGTCCTCCGGGGACGCGCCGGCCTTGTCCGCCAGCACCACCCGCAACTCGTCCTCGGCATCCGGATACCCGACCGACAGCCGCATCAGGAATCGGTCCAACTGGGCCTCCGGCAGCCGATACGTGCCCGCCAGCTCGATCGGGTTCTGGGTGGCCACCACCAGGAACGGCCGGGGCACCCGGTGCGTCTCGCCGTCCGCCGTCACCCGGCCCTCGGCCATCACCTCCAGCAGCGCGGACTGCGTCTTCGGGGTGCCCCGATTGATTTCGTCGGCGACCACCACGTTGGCGAACACCGCGCCGCGGTGGAAGGTGAAGCTTTCCTTGGCCGGCTGGTAGACCGAGACGCCGGTGATGTCGCCGGGCAGCAGGTCGGGCGTGAACTGGATCCGGCTCAGCGAGCCGCCGACGCTGCGGGCCAGGCACCGGGCCAGCGACGTCTTGCCGAGGCCGGGCACGTCCTCGATCAGCACGTGGCCCTCCGCCAGCAGGGCGGCCACCGCGAACCGGATCAGATCGGGCTTGCCCCGGATGATCTGGCCGACGTTCTCGACGATCCGCGCGGCGACCCGGTGGGCGGCGATCCGCGCCGGCCCGGCCGGGTTCACCGGGCCGGCCAGACGTAACGGTTGGACGTCACACCGTCCACCTCGACCCACACCGTCTCGCCGACGCCGCTGTACGGGAACCGGTGCCGGGCGATGAGCGTGCCCTGGTCGTCCGTGCCGAGACCGGCACCCGGGTTGAAGTGACCCCACTGCGACGAGTACGGCTCCAGGCCGTACTGGGTGTTCGGTTCGAATCCGTGCAGCTCGACCTGGATGTAGGCGCAGTTCGGCGGCAGGCAGTCGGGCTCGTGGGTGGTGTCTTCGCCTCGGTAGACGGTGACCGACCGGGAGGGCATCGTCACCGCCGTGTCGGCGGGTGCTCCGGCGCCCACGGCGTTGCCTGCGGCCACCGTCACCCGGTAGGTGGCGGCCAGGGACAGGCCGGTGAGGGTGATCGCGCGGGAGCCTCCGGGCAGCACCCGGGACGACGGCTGTCCACCCTCGGCCGTCCAGGTGACCACGTAGCCGGTGATCGGCTTGCCGTTGTCCGCGCCCGGGGTCCAGTCGACGGTCAACTCGCCACCTCCGACCGGCGCGGCGACCAGCCGGGTCGGCGGATCCGGCGGCCCGGGAGCGGCCGGTGGCCCGGCGCCGTCCGCCGGCCCGGCGCCGTCCAAAGATTCAGTGCCGTCCAAAGGTCCAGTGCCGTCCAAAGGTCCAGTGCCACTCTCTACCGGCCCGGTGGCTGGCGGTCGCGGTGTGGCGCCGCTGGGCAGGCGGCTCGATGCGACGTCGGGCCGGCCTGCCGCGGACGGACGGGCCGCACCGGACGATTCGCCCGGCGCCGACGGCTCGTCATTACCCGTCACCGCCACGGCCCGGCCCTGGTCGTCGAGCACGAGGACGCGTCGGCCGTCGTCGCACACCAGGTACACCCGCCCGTCCTGGCCCTGCCGGATCTCCGGGGATCCCGCCCCCTTCGGCACCGTGACGGACTCCCTCTCCTCGCCGTCCCGATCGAACACGACAATCCGCCGGCTGCTCGCATCCAGCAGCGCCACCGACGACCGACCGGACACCGGTGCCGCCCAGTCGCCGGGCGGCAGGGGCACCGGCTGCGCCGAGCCGTCCGGGCCGAGCAGCAGCAACCGGTTCTTCCCCGGGTCGACGACCGCGACCCGGCCGGGTAGCGAACCGGCGCCGATCAGCGCGTCTGCGGGCAGGTCGGCGGCCAGGTCGACGGGCTCGCCGAGGCCGTCGCCGGTCACCGGGGTCATCCGGTCGTCGATGGTGTCCACGAACACCACGCCGTCGTCCAGCGTGGCCAGGCCGCCGCGGTCGCCCACCGGAACCCGGGCCGGGCAGGACACCCGGTCGTCTCGCGGGGTCAGCTCGCAGAGCAGGCCGCGGTCCGCGCGGTGCAGCCAGAGCGTGCCGTCCGGCCCGACCGCCGCGCCGGCGACCGGCCCGCCGGCCTCCATCACGGTGGGCTCGTCGGAGAACCGGACCACGCGGCCTTGCCCCGGATAGACCCCGTACGGCCCGCTCGGCACGTCGAACGCCAGGGGCTGCTCCGCCGCCGGTGCGGGAATGCTCGTCTCGACCGTCAGGTCGGCCTTGTCAACGGTGTCGATGCGGCGCCGGCCGACCACGTAGACGCCCAGATCGCCCTGCACCACCTCGGCGCCCGGCTCGACCCGGTCGAGGCGGGCCTCGGCGTCGACCGCGTGGGTCGTGCCGTTGACACGGTAGATCCGGCTGGTCTGCGGGTCGGCGAACCACCGGCCGACGTCGGCGAAGGTCAGCCCGGGTGGCGTAGCGCCGGCGCCGGACACCGCCGCGGTGCCGGCCACCAGGAACACGGCCACGAGCAGCACCAACGGCAGCCGCAGGCGGCGTACGCGCGGGCGCGCGCCGGGGCACCTCATCACCCGCCGAGCATAGACAACCACGTACATATTTGGTCCACACTCGATACATCCGTCATGCGGTGCCGTCCGGCAGCACCAGCTCGAAGATGGCCCCGCCCTCCTCCGCGTTGTAGACGCGCAGCGTGCCGCCGTGCGCCTCGGCCACCCAGCGGACGATGGACAGGCCCAGTCCGCTGGACCCGCCGGTGCTGCTGAACCGGTCGAACGAGGCCCGGGCCAGAGCCGGGTCGACCCCCGGGCCGTGGTCGGCGACCAGCACCCGCCCGCCGGCCACGGTCAGATGCACGATGGCACGCCGGCCCGGCGTCCGGCCGTGCCGTAACGCGTTGTCCAGGAGGTTGGCCACCGCCCGGCGGACCAGGGCAGGATCGGCTCGGATCCGGGTCGGCGCGGCGGTCAGGGTCACCTCGGCGCCGTCCGGCGGTGTCTCGTCGACCACGGTACTGACCAGTTGATCCAGCCAGAGCGGCTCGGCGTGCAGAGCTTCCACCCCGGCCGCCAGCCGGGCACGGATCAGGACCCCGTCCACCACCGCACCCATCCGCTCGGCCAAGTCGACCGCGCGGGGTAACAGCTCGGCCCGCCGGTCCGGATTGAGCAGCGCCGCCTCGGCCAGGGCGCGCAACGCGGCCACCGGAGTACGCAGGTCATGGGCGGTGTCGGCGAGCAGCACCTCGTGCTGTTGCAGGGCGGCGGCGACCGGCTGGATGGCCCGGGTGGACAGCAGGTATCCGCCGACGGCGACCGCCGCCAGCAGCATCAGTCCGCCGCCGGCCACCGCCAGCATGGTCCGCCGGTGCGCGCTGCGCTGCGGCTCGGCGTCGGCCACCGCGACCACCGCGCCGATCACCTGACCGTTGTCCTGCCGGAACGGCTCTACCGCCAGCCGGGCCGGCCGACCGTCGTCGGCCCGCACGGTGGTGGCGGTCAACCGGCCGGTGGTGGTGGCCCGCTCGGCCCAGTAGGCCAGCACCGCCGGGTCCATCGGCACGCACGGTCGCTCGCTGACGTAGCCGGGGAACCGGGGCGCCGCACCGGGCAGCACGGCGAACTGGGGGCAGCCGGTGCTGACCGGGTCGGCGGACACGTCGGTGATGTCGACCGCCACGTCGTCATGGACGAGCCGGAGCACCGCCGCGGTGACCCGGCCCAGCTCGCCGTCCAGCACCGCGTCCCGGTGGACCCCGTCGAGGTGCACCAGCAAAACGCCCAGCACGAGCACCCCGAGGGCAGTGGAGGCGCCGGACCACGCCGTGACCCAACGCGGCAGCGCCCGCAGCCGGCCGAGCGCGGAGCCGCTCACCGGCCCGGTTCCGCCTCGGCGAACCGGTAGCCGCGGCCGCGTACGGTGCGCACCACCTCCGGCTCGCCGAGCTTGATCCGCAGCCGTCGCACCACGACGTCCACCACGTTGGACATCGGCTCGGCGCTGCTGTCCCAGCAGTGCTCGATCAGGTCGGTGCGGCTGACCGCCTGCCCGGGGCGGGTCATCAGGTACTCCAGCACGGCGAACTCCTTATGCGTCAGACCGAGCAGCACCCCGGCACGGCGCACCTGCCGGCGGACGCCGTCCAACTCGATGTCGGCGTGCCGCAGCAGGGCCGGCCGCGCGCCGGCCGACCGGCCGGCCAGCAACCGGACGCGGGCCAGCAACTCGGCCATCGCGAACGGCTTGACCAGGTAGTCGTCGCCGCCGTGGGCGAAGCCGGCGACCACGTCGGCGACCGTGTCCCGTGCGGTGAGGAACAGCACCGGCACCGTCCAGCCCTGCCTGCGGCGGCGCCGGACGTGTTCCATCGCATCGCCGTCCGGCAGCATCCGGTCGAAGACCACGCAGTCATACCCGCCTGTGGCCAGCGCGGCCGCGGCGGCGGACACCGAACCGGCCTCGTCGACCAGCAACCCGTCGCGGGTCAGTTCGGCGGTCACCGCCAGCCGGAGGTTCTCGTCGTCCTCGACGACCATTACGCGCACCGCTGGTCCCCCGTTCCTGATGGTCGGTCCGGCTGTCATCGGATCCTCATGCACTTCGATGGATGGTATTGCTACGGCCGCCGTCCGGTGGTCCACGGGGAGGTAGGAACGGTGCTCTTCCACGTACTCGGTCCCGTCGAGGTGCACACCACGGGGGTGCACCGGCCGATTCCGGCCAAGCCGGCGTTGGTGCTGGCCATGTTGCTGCTGCACCGCAACGCCTGGGTCACCCTGGACCAACTGACCGAGGAGGTCTGGCCGGGCGGCCGGGCGCCGGCGTCGGCGGTGGCGAACCTGCAAACGTACGTCTGGAAGCTGCGCCGGACGCTGCCCGGCGAGGAGCGGTTGCAACGGCGGGGGGACGCGTACCGGTTACTGGTCCACCCCGATGAGATCGATGCGGACCAGGCGGTACGGCTGGCCGCCGAGGCCCGCTCGGCCGCCGCCCGCGAGGCGCACGAGACCGCGCTGAGCCTTGTCGAGCGGGCGCTCGGCTGGTGGCGGGGCCGCCCCTACGGCGGCCTCGCGTGGGCCACCGAGGGGATCGAGGACCTGCGGCTGGACCTGTGCCAGCAGCGGGCGGCGGCGCAGCTTGCCCTGGGCCGGGCGACCGGTGCGGTGCGCACCCTGCGGGAGGTGACCGGCGCGGCGCCGTTGCGCGAAGATGCCTGGGCTCAGCTGATGCAGACTCTGCACGCGGCCGGACGGCGGGCCGAGGCATTGCAGGTGTACCGCCGGGCCGGCGAGGTGCTGGCCACCGAACTCGGGGTCGAGCCCGGTCCGGTGCTGGTCGCCGCCCGCGGACTGGTGCTCTCCGGCGATCCGGCCCGATGAGCCCGGCCGCTGGTCGACGGCGCGCAACCAACGGGCTCGATGCCAGGTTGAAAAGGTTCATTGATGCCGCCAGGCACGGATTCGCGCTGGCCGATACGGTTTGTACCTGTGCGGGTACTAGTCATCGAGGACGATGCGAATCTGCGACTGGCCCTGGACGCGGCCTTGCGATCGGCTGGCTTCGCCGTTGACGGCGCGGCCGACCTGCCCGACGTTGATGAGGCTCTGAGCGTGCACGCGTACGACTGCGCGGTGGTGGACCGGATGCTCCCGGCCGGGGACGCCTTGCGCTACGTCGCGGCCCGGCGCCTGGCCGGGTGGCGCGTCCCGGTGCTGTTCTTGACCGGCCGCAACGTACCTGCCGAGCGCGTCGAGGGTCTCTCCTGGGGCGACGACTTCCTCGGCAAGCCCTTCGCCATGGCGGAGTTGGTCGCCCGGGTCGGCAACCTCTGCCGACGCGGCGCGTCCGCGCCGCCGGTCGCTCTGCGGCACGCCGGGATCGAACTCGACGCCGGCCGCTGGGAGGCCCGCCGCGACGGCCGCGAGCTGCCCCTGACCGGCAAGGAGTTCGCCGTCCTGCGCCGCCTGCTGACCGCTCGGGGCGAGCCGGTGGCCCGCCCCGAGCTGATCGCCGCCGGCTGGGACGAACTGGTGCCGCCACAGTCCAATGTGCTGGACGTGGTGGTCGCCCAACTGCGCCGCAAGCTGGGCGACCCACCGGTCCTGCTGACGGTGCGCGGCGTCGGCTACCGGCTGGCTCCGGCTGCCGCGGCGCATCGCTGACCGCGTCGAGGGGCGCATCGCGATCAGGAATTTCCGGTGGACGCTCCACATCGCCTATCCCCCGACTCAGCATCGCTTATTCCCCAGCCCCACATCGGGCATATATCCGCTCCATTTTTCGAATATTCGGGCTCCACGACGCATCTATTTCTGATCCGCCGACCTTTTCCGTGACGGAACCACATGGCCGCCTACCAGGGCACTAAGGCGAGACGATCCGGGGGTCGTGGCCAAAAATTGCACCGGGCGAGCTTATCCGGCCCGCGCGCCATTCATCTGATCACACATTGACTTCATTTTAAGATTGTCGATATCTTTTGATTGCCGGTCCGGGTCGGATGACGAGTCCTCAGTTATACGTCGTCCCCCGCCGCCCGTTCGGGCGACCGAATCGATAATCGGATCAGCGAATGCACGGGAGATCGCATGAACCCTCGATGGAAATCCGCGATGCGCGCCGCAAGCGTCCTCGCCCTCTTGACCACCGGCATCACCGCGTCAGCGACGGGGGCGGCTGCGGCGCCCGCGTCACCGCCCGCCGGCGCGCGCACCGCGGACCAGCCCGCACACGAGCCAGCGTCGACGACGCAGCGCCGGCAGTCGGCCCGGTCGACGTGTGCCACCGCGGACCGGGGAAAGCACATGTCGTGTCTGGAGGCCGTGCCCGGCATCAGCGGCGACGCGACCAAACGTCAGCAGGCCGGACCGAACCTCGCCGGGCTTGACACCCTGCCGCTTCCCCAGTGGTGCATCGACAACGCGTTCACCGGGGTGTGGGCCCTGCGCACCGATGCCTGCGAGGTGCTCACACTGCACTACTGGACGTACACCGTCACCGACGGCGTCGAAACCCTGACCGGTGAGCTCTCCTCGGTCGTCTCCAGCTACGCCTACACCTCAACGACGCTGACCACCTTCGCCCACCAGGTAGATGCGAGTCCGGCCAGCGGATGGGGTGACGCGCTACGGGCCACGATATCCGGCAACACCACGGCGGCAGGCGCCTGCGTCGTCGACAGCTCCACCTTCGACACGGGCCCGGTCCAGCCGTTCAATTCCCTGCGCGCCGGCGAAGCCTTCTTCACCACCACGGCCACCGCACCCGGTGCCGTCGGCTCCTGCACCACCACCTGGAACCTGGTCTACACCAACGCCGGATACCCGCCGGCGACTGCCGGCGTACCGATGACCCCCATCCGCTGCGACAACGCGACCGCAGGCAACAACTCCGCCGGCTGTGTCATCCCCTGGTACGCCTCGGCCTTGATCTACAGCAGCAGCCTGTATCCCGACCTCGCCTCCCACGTGTCCCGCGCCCAAAGACTCGGGGGGCTGCCCGGCAACAGCTTTGCCCGGCCGCTGACGCGCACCACGAACCAGAACATCATCGATACCAACCGCAATCGCGCCTGCGGGGACGCGCCGAGCATCGCGGACAAGAGCTGCGACGAATACCCCATCGCGCGGTCGCGGCAAGGGCTCTCCTCCGGTGGAACCCGGCGCACCTTCGACAACTGCGACTTCAACCTCCCCCGTTCCACGGACCCGGCCGGGGTCAGCGTCTGCATGATCAACGCCACGGAGAACAACGCCCAGGGAGGATTGAACACCCAGTTCTTCCGCCGTGAACGCGTCCTCGACGGCGATCCCTTCCGCGTGCTGGTCGGCGCCTGAGATCGCCCCGCCGAACTTGTCGGCGCCGCTGTCCGGGCGCGGGGTATCGTCGAAACGGCACCCGCGCCCGGACACACGACTCACACCAGGTAGGGCCTCCGATGTACACCTCGGACGTGCACACCAGCGACCACAGTTTCGCGATCTGTGATCGGGGCAATCTGCCCATCGGAACCGGCGACTGGTCCAACGGGCTCGTCCAGCCCATGGCCACCGGCGCACTGCTCTACACCGGCATCGACCTCGGTTTAGTCAGCGTCACCCTCGATCTCACCACCGGACACCGCATCCCCGACCCAGGCGAGTGGGATGACATCGTGGAGACCACGATTCGCACCGACGGAGACCTGCGTATCGAGTCGTTCGAGCACGGACCGGTGACCGCGTTCCCCTCCGTGGCCACCGCTGGCCCTGGGACCTACCGGCTCTGCGCCCATGTCCGCGGACGCGACGTCGCCTACGACGCCGTTGCGAACCATCCCGACGAGCAGTACCTCCTCGTCGTCTGGCCGGCGCCGGCCGCACCCGACATCGTTCACCGGTCCACCGACGAGTGCGGCCGAAACCTGCGCCACGCGGCCGCCCACACGCCGCCACCGCACCCTCAGATCCCCGCACCGCCCGCCGAGCGCGCGCGACAGCACCAGAAACTTCTCGACGCGGCACGCCGCGCGAAGGCGCGAAAGACACCATAGGGCGAACGCTCAGGGGTCACCGACGGTGTACCGGAAATAGACGACCGCGGTGCAGGAAGCCGGCGGCGGCGGAGTTCGTTGCCGGGCTGCCCCCGCGGTGGGACGGACTCAGCCTTTCCTGCGGCGGGCGAGGAGCAGCGTCGTGTCGATGACGAGCGGCACCTCGTCGCTGAACAACCGTGTCAGTGCCGCCAGCAGGTCCTGCTGCATCGAGGGCGACAACATGCGGAACTGCGATCTGGTCTGGGTCAAGCCCAGGTAGTCGGCCTTCGGCATGTTCCGCCGACGCCGATAGTGGTGGCTCGCGAGGCTCTCGAACGCGGCGCAGTCGGACAACTCATCACCCGGCCACCGCTGCCACACCTGCTCGGAGGTCACCGGCTCGTCGTTGATGACGACGGGCCGGGCATGCCGCTCGAACACGCGGAGCATGGACGATCGCAGATCGGGCTCGGCGATCCGCTCGTTGTTCCAGAACAGCGCCAGCGTCGCGCCGTTCCCGAGCGCGTCTGCGGCAAGCGACCATCGTGTCTCGGGCTGAGTCCAATGCCACGCCTCGGCGCTGAACAGCAGACCGAACCGCTCCGTGGGACAGAATTCCTCGAAGCTGCCGCGCACCACGTGGACACCCGAAAGCCGGGCAACCCGACGGGCAAGGACATCAGCCATGGCATCGTCCGGCTCCACGGCGACGACCGGCAGACCCTTGCGGGCGAACGCCTCAGTGGCCCGGCCCGTACCAGCTCCGACCTCCAGCGCCCGGCGGCCACCGATGTCCGGCTGGCCATAGCGCAGCACATCATCGAACAACGCGGCAGGGTAAGCAGGGCGGACGCGGTCGTAGTCGTCGGCGACCTCACCGAACACCTGGGCGGGATTCCGGTTTCTCACCAGCGAAGCGTATGCCGCTCCGCACACCGATGGCATCCGCGGCGTCTCACCCGGGCACCCTCCCCGCCGCCGGTCATCCGTTCTCCGTCGCTTCGCCGGCAAGGACCGGGCAGGCCTCGATGTCCCCAGTTGCCACCGCGCTGAGGGGGCAGGTCGCGGTCCGCGGATAGTACAGGCCCATCACCGCCGCCGCGGACGAGGGATCACCGTCGGCGGGCACGTTCTGCACAGCCTCCGGGAACGCGTCCGAGGCGAGCATATGACGCAGCAGCACCACATGCTGGCGTGCCGGGTCGGCCGTCGAGAACGGGACGAACGTCGCGCCGGGAATGCGTTCTATGCGCGAGCGTTGCGCCTCGGTACCGAGCACATAGGTGTAGTAGCCGGCGGCGTCGAGTTCGGTCCGGTCGTCGTGGCGGCAGCCGTAGTCGACTCCCCCGCCGGGCAGGTGGTTGACGACCACCGGGTGCGTGGGGCCGGACAGGTTGGTGCACAGCGACGTGTACCGCACGTCGGTGCCCGGCGACGGCCATACCGACGGATGATCACCGGTCGATGTCGTCGGCGCCTTTCCCCGTACGACCACCACCGTGCCCGGCTCTCTCGGTGGCGTGACGGACGCCGAAAGGTAGCCCGAGTCGGTGTTCGGGAAGAACCGGCTCGGGGTGGCCGTACGGGCGAATGCAGAGTCGCCGGCCGGAACCGCCGGCACGGCGGCGGCGAGCGCCGCCACCGCCGCCCCGAGTCGCTGGTCGTGCTGAGCGCACGTCGGGATCCGGACGGTGCCGGCGCCCCAATGGAAGGTCACGGCGGGCAGCGGCACGGCGGCGGGCCCGCCGGCCGGCCGATACACCCGGTAGATGACGAAGCCGAGGGCGCCGTCCGGAGCCCCCTCGGCGGCCAACGGCAAGGCGTTCGCGGCCCCGGGGGCTGCCGAGCCGGCGCTCAAGGTCACCGTGAAGGCACCACCGGACGGAGCGGGCTGCTGCCACGGGTTGACGCTGCCGGCATCCGGCGTGATCTGGAAATCGGTCAGGGTCGACGAGGCGCCGTCACCGGCGACCACGTCACCGTTGGCCTGATAGACCGAGACGGACGCGAAGCGACTGTCCGGGAAGCTGCCCGAGAGCACGATGCTGAGGTTGCGGCGAACACGGTAGGGCAGAATCCAGTAGGACGCGGAATCGTCGGGGTACAGGATGTTGAGCCCGTCCGCGCTGACCTGCGCGCCCCACGCGCACAGCGGTGGGGCAAGCTCGGCAGGGACCGGCGCTGCCTGTGCGGGCGTGGCGCTCACCATGCCGGCCGCGACAAGCCCGGCGCCGAACGCCGCAAGCAGTGCGCGACCTCGCGTCATCGGTGACCTCTGCATCGATGCTCCTCCGATCGGTTCGGGGCGACCGCGCATGAACCGATCACCCGGTCGGGGCGTGTGGCCCAGCGACCCGCCCACCAGACCACGCGCCGATGGGAGCCGGGCCTGACCCGGGTGAGAGGTCGGTGAGAGTAAAGAATATTGACAAAACGTGGGGTATAGGCATTGACGGCGATGCATCTCCGGGCCGATGCTGCCGAGAGCGCTCTCTCTGCCTGCGCTTCCCCGGCCACGAGGAGCTCGGCGGCGCCGATCCGAGCGTCATCCGGGTTGGCAGCCTCTACGCCGCCGCCAAGTCCGTCGACGGCGGCATCGCGATCCGCACCGCGTCCACGCTCGCCGGCATCGCCTCCGCGCCCAAGCATCAGGTCTGGAAGGACAACATCGGCCTCGGCGAGGTCTGGGCGCCCGAGATCGTGTACTACCAGGGCGCCTACCAGATCTACTTCTCCGCGGGCACCGGCTCCGCCCATCGGATGTACCACATCAGCTCGGCCACGGTCGATTCCGGCTACTCCGCCGCGACGAAGGTCAGCCTGCCCGGAGACAAGTGGGCCATCGATGGCATGCCCTTCACCTATCAGGGACAACGCTGGTTCGTGTGGTCCGGCTGGTCCGGCGACACCAACGTGGAGCAGAACCTCTACGTGGCACGGATGAATTCGACCACCACGACCACCGGCAGCCGGTACGTCATCTCGCAGCCGCGCGAGCCGTGGGAGCGGGTCGTGGGAAATCCCTACATCAACGAGGCGCCCACGCCATTGCTGGATCCGAACGGGCAACTGCACATCGTGTACTCCGCCAACGGTAGCTGGAGTGACAAGTACTGTCTGGCCGAGGTGCGGCTGAAGGCGGGCGGCGATCCCACGTACGTCTGGGACTGGTACAAGAGCAACGGCTGCCTGTTCGGCTCCTACCAGGCCGCCATGATGTCCGGCTGGGACGCGACCCTGGCCGTCAACGGCCCCGGCAGCAACACGTTCGTCCTGGTGCAGGGCGACATAGCCAACAGTCCGCCGTCCGGTAACCGGTTCGCCACCATGTATCACGCGGTGCCCAAGGGGACGCCGTACTCGTGGTCGGCCCGGTACTGGTACATCGGCTCGGCTGTCTGGTGGGGCAACACCACGTACCGGCGGGCCAATGTCCCCGGCGACACCACCAACGCCGGCTACGGCCTCAAGTTCTTCGAGTAGCACCTGATCATGGCGTTCCCCCGGGCCGAGCCACGCGCCGCACCGGGGCGGACACGCCGCCGATCAGCGGCGGGACCAGTCGTGGCCTCCGTCGCGCAGACCGGCATCGACAGCGAGCAGGGATCTCGCGGCGGGCGACGAGCCGTGGCTGAGCGCCATGGCGAAGCGGACCGTGACCCGGCGGTCGGTCGGGAAGGCCCACGGCTTGACCGAGCGGTAGCTTTGCTGGTCGAGATCGACGAGGTCCGGCCGGGTCCAGATGTCGTCCTCGGGGAAAACGGTGAGGGCCCAGGCGGTCGCTTCGGCGGTGGCGTCATCCATCGGCTGCGCCCATGGCGGCCAACCCGGTGGCAACGGGGCCGCCTGCCAGCGCCCGTCCGCGAACCGGCCGATCGCCGCGGCCAGCCGCGGTGAGCTGCGCCAGGTCCGCGGCAAGCCGGACAACCGGAGCCACTCGCTCACATTGTGACGCGCTGGGACGATGACCATCCGGTACAGCAGCATGGAGACGGCTTCGTACGCCATCGCCGCCGCGCCGGTGTTGATCTGATAGACGTCGCCGTCGCGAGATCGCAGCGACCCGGGCTGATGGGTAGCGTTCCATCGATGATCCATCTCCATCGCGATGTCGACCGCCTCGCCCAGCAGGAGCGGGGTCGCCGGTGAACCGTTTGAGCGCCGGTACCGCCGAGTGCTGTCGATCGAGCGGATTGGTGTAGCCGTCGAGGGGATCTCGATGGGTTGCCAAACCGGCGGCGTGTCAGGCTCTCGGGCAGCGGCCGTGGCCGTCCGGTCACGGTAGGCGCCCTTGTCCCAGAAGAATTCCACCGTCGCCGTCCGGCGGTGCTGCCATGCCTCGATCACCGACAGCACCATCGACGTCAGCCACCCCCCGACGGCGATGGTCAACGCCACCCGGGCGGGCAGACCTCCACCGCTGGCCGATAGCACGCCGACAGCCGTCACGGCGGTGACCACGACGCTTCCGACGACGGGTCCGAGGAGGGGATGCAACTCCTCGGTGCCGAACAGGTAGCGCGCCAGATAGAACAGGCCGGTCAGGAGGAAAAGCACATACCAGCCGAGGACCGGTATGCGCAGCACGGCCGGCATCGGCGTCACGGAGAGCACCACCGCACCCAGCCACATGCCGATCGCGGCCAGCACCCGTTTCGCCGGCTGCTTCGCGCGATGGAGCGCGTTCTGGCGCGCCGGCGGTGATGCGGCCGAGACGCACACGACAAGCAGGCCGCCCAGCGCAACGGCCGTCACGATCGCGATCGTGACGTTGACCGCCGACCGTTCCAGGAAGCCGTCCAGGATGTCGTGCGGTGTCTGGTAGGGAAGGCTGAGCACAATGATCGCGAGGGCACCGAGGTTCGCGCGCCACCTCCGCAACCGGTCCACACCGGTGGGGACGGAACTGTCCGCGGCGTACGGCCGGAAGAGATTCTTGGCGAGCAGCCACGGCAGAAGATGTTCGCTCAGCGGCATCGTCGTCCCCATTCGCCGGTCGATCGCGTAGTGCCATAGTGGGCGGCACACACGATGACCACGTATCGGGAGACAGGGGGACGGCGCTCCTCGATCGGCGTACGCCACGCTCCTGTTGTTGTGCGTCGCGGCACCGTCAAGCCGAGGCTGGGTCAGCCGCCGGCATCCTTGACGCCATCGACGACGACGCACAGCGTGCTTCCTCTTCGTCCACGCCCGCATCCTCCATCGTGGATGCCTGCCCCTCCTCACCCGCGAGGAGCGGCAGGCTCAGCGCATGATCAGACTCGCGGATCGACCGGCTGTGGACGATCCGGCGGGTTGAGCAGCAGGAACAACAACAGGAGCAAGGCGGCGGCGCCGCCCAGGACGATTTCGGCCGGCAACAGTGCGATCAGCTCGGCGATGAGCAGGGCGATCAGCGCCGCGATCCCGATCAGCAGGAGGATCAGGCCGAGCATCTTCAGCAGGTCCTTCAGCCACTCGGGAAGCTCGAACTTGAACTCCCAGTACTGGATGACGCCCAGCGGGTTGAAGCCGGGCGAGCCGACGAAGACGCCGAACGCGGCCCACACCGGGACCGGGACCCGCATCGGGGCACCGGGCGTGGCGGGGCGGCCGAAGGCCCGCTGGTAGGCGCCGATGTAGTGCATGACCTCGGCGGCGCCCTGCACGAACTCGCCGAGGGGGTTCTTCAGGGCGGATTTGACCTCCCAGATTTCGACGAGCCGGCCGGGACGGTCATAGAGGATGTCCACGCTGCCGTCACCGGGATTGCGGTTGCTCTTGCCGCCGCCGGGGATCGGGAACTCGGTGTGCATCCAGCGGGCGGCGTCGAACTGGCCACGCAGGAACTTCTGCCGCAGCAGTTGGTCGCGGGCGGCGTCGCGGGCGCGGTTGTGCAGCCATGTCCGGTCCCATTGCGGTGCGCGCACCAGCATGGAGACGTTCGACGCGATCATGGTTCGCGCCTCTTGCCGCCGCTGCGTGGTCGTGGTGGTGCCGCCCAGCGCGCCGCCGACGGCCCCGGCCGCGAGGCCGCTCGCCACGGGACCGGCCAGCAGGCCACGCGGGTCCGTCCGGTTCAGCGGGTCGTTGCGGACATAGGCGTACGGATGATCGGGCACGCCGGGCGCGGTCTGCTCCTCGGTCACCGGGTCGCGCGTGGTGAACCGGCCGCGGGAGCTGTCGTAGAAGCGCGCCCGCAGATCGACGATGGTGCCGAGCGAAAGCTCGCCGCGATAGCCGAAGCGGGGAAGCTCGGGAAGCCGCCAGCGCTCCGGATGATCGTGCCCGTGGTCGTGGTGGTCGTTCCCATGGTCGTGGTCAGGGCCGTGGTCGTGATCGTGCCCGTGGTCGTGGTCGTGGTCAGGTCCGTGGCCGTCGTCGTGGCCGCCTCCTCGCACGTCCGTGCGGTGCGGACCTCCGCCACGGTCACCGCGCCGGCGGCGGTCGCGACGGGACTCGTGGCCGCCTCCGGGCTCGCCGAACGGACCGTACCGCTCCGCCTGCGCCCACCACCGGGTGCGATCCGTGCGCAGCATCGACCCGTACACGTCCCGATCGAAGCTGGTCGCACTGTGTTTCCGGGTCACGAAGGTGCGCCCGTAGCCGTACGAGAAATCGGCGTCGAACGGGTTGGGGAAACCGCGTTCGCTGTCCGACAGCGCGGGATCGCCGCGCTGCGACAGGATCTGCGGGATCTGCTCGGTGCTCCACCGATAACGGACCGAGGCCGAGCTCTCCTGATCGTGCGCGGCGTCGGTCCGGGTCCGGATCAGCCGGGTGATCAGCCCGTCGCCGTTGTAGGTGGCCTCGATCTCATCGCGAGGGGCGTCGTCCTCGCCAGACCGCACCGCCACGGTACGGATCGGCCGGCCCAGCCCGTCGTAGATGATCTCGCGACGGGCGTCGCCGGTTCGTTCCTCGACCAGGCGGCCCAACGCGTCGTACTTGAAGCGGGTGTGATGCCCATGCGACCACGACGAGACGAGTTGGTCGGCGTCGTCGTAGCGGTAATGCGTCTCGTGATCGCCGTGCCGCAGGGCGGTCCGGTTGCCGACGGCGTCATAGGTGACGTCGAGCGTGCCGTCGCGATTCTCCTGCCAGAAGCCGCGCTCCTCGGCGGCGGTGTGCACAGACCGGCCGCCGTGCTCATGCCCGCCCCACGGCCACGGCCGCATGTCCCACGTGCGGCCCGACACGAGCTGGCCGAGCCGGTCGTACCGGAACGCGCGCAACTCGCTGGTGTGCGGATCCGTGTCACGCTGGGTGAGGATGCGCCCGTCCGGGTCGCGGGTGAGATCGGTACGTGAGATCGGCCGCCCGTCCCGCCAGACCTCGAAGCGGTCCAGCCGGCCGAGGTCGTAGCGGTAGCGACGCGCGATCCGCCGTGGCAACTGCTCGGTGAGCAGGCGACCGTCCGGGTCGAGGGCGTAGTCCGCGGTGCCGGCCCGCGAGTCGTCGAGGCCGATCAGCCCGCCGTTGGCGTCGTACCGGTAGCCGACCGTGGGACCGTCGTCGGGATACTCGATCCGGCCGGGCAGACCGGCCTTGGTGTAGTCGAGGGAGGTCGTCGCGCCGTCCGGGTCGGTGACGCCGATCAGGTGCCCCGCCTTGTCGTAGCCGAACTGGGTGGTGCCGGAGGCGTCGGTCATCGAGATCCGGTGCCCGGCCTTGTCGTAGGCGTAGGAGACCTCGGTGCCGTCGTCGGCCGACTGCTTGACGAGCCGGTCATCCGCGTCGTACTCGAAGCGCCGCTCACCATCGTCGGCGTCGATGACCTTGGCCAGGTTTCCGGCCTTGTCGTACTCGCGCCGCGTGGTACGCCCGAGCGGGTCGGTGACCGCGACGACACGCCCCGCCTTGTCGTACGCGTAGCGGGTCACCGCCCCCTTGGCGTCGGTCACTGAGATCATCCGGCCCGCGCGGTCGTAGCCGTACAGGGTCGGGTTGCCCTCGCCGTTGGTCACCGAGGTGAGCCTGCCGGCCTTGTCGTGGCGGTATCGGGTGGTGACCCCGGACGGCGAGATCTCCGCGGTCTTGAGCCCGCGCTTGTCGTATTCGAAGCGGGTGACCCAGCCCTGCGGGCCGGTCTGGGTGATGATCCGTCCGGCGCCGTCGTACGACGTCCGGTTCGTCAGCCCGGCCGGTGTGGTGACCGCGATGGGGCGCCCGTCGGCGTCATACTTCGTGCGCGTGACCCCGCCGTTGCGGTCGATCGTCTCGACGACCTGCCCGCGCTTGTCCCGGTTGGTCTTGACGGAGTTGCCCGCCGCGTCGACCACCTCGGACAGATAGCCGGTCTTCGTCCAGGTGTGCTTCGCCATCGCACCGGTCGGGTCGAACGTCCGCACCGGCATCCCTGCCTCGTCGTGCTCGATCTTCCACTGGCCGCCTTCCGGGTCGGTCACCCCGGTGGTCTTGCCCGCATCGTCGTACGCGTACCGGGTCACCGCGCCGGTCGGCCGGGTGACGGACACCGGACGTCCCTGATCGTCGTACTCGGTCCGGGTGGTGCCGTGGGGATCGGTCATGCCGGTGGCGTTGCCGTCGGCATCGTAGGAGTAGCTGACCTCGGTGCCGACCGGATCGGTCACGCGCATGAGCCGTCCCGACCCGTCGTGCTCGAATGTGGTCCGCCCGTCCTCGGGATCGGTGAGCGTGGTGAGGTTGCCGTCCACGTCGTACGCGAAGCGGGTGGTCTGTCCCATGGGGTCGGTGACCCCGGTCTGGTAACCGTTGGCGTCGTAGTCGTACCGGACTTCGGAGCCGCTCGGATCGATCTCGCGCCGCAGCCGCCCGGCGGGCGAATACTCGAAGGCGCTCTCCTGCCCGTCACCGCCGATGTACGAGGTCACCTGCCCGGTGGCGTCGTAGCGCCAGCGGTTCGTGGTCCCATTCGGCAGCGTCAGCTCCGCGGGCCGTCCCGCCGCGTCGTAGGAGTAGCCGATCACCGTGTCGTCCGGCAGGGTCACCCGGGCCAGGCCGCCACGCTCGTCGTAGTCGTACCGCGTGGTGTTGCCGTCCGGATCGGTCTCCCGGGTCACCAGGCCGCGGTCCACCACGCGCTCGGTCCGCGCGCCGCCGGGCTCGATGATGACGCTGGCGACGTGCGCATCCCCCGGGTACTCGTAGCGGGTGACCAGGCCTTCGGCATCGGTCGCGGTGACGACCCGGTTCCGGCTGTCGTAGGTGTAGCGCACGGTGGCGCCGCCGAGCGTCTGCTCGATCAGGTTGCCGCGGTCGTCGAAGCGCTGCGTGCGCCGTACTCCGCCCGGGGTGGCCGATCCGGTGAGGCGCCCGTTCTCGTCGTACTCGAAGGTGCCCCGGTTGCCGTTCGCGTCGGTGACCGCGATCAGCCGGCCGTCCGTGCCGGTTTCGAAGACCGTCACGGCCCCGGTGGGCACGCTTGTCACGCGGGTCACCCCGCGATTCTCGTACCCGACATCGGCGCCGCTGCCACCCGCGAAGTCCTGGTGGACGACCCGTCCTGAGGCGTCGTAGGTGTTCGCCACGTACGGGATTCCGTCGGCGTCGGTCCCGCTCGCGAGCCGGCCGTCGGCGTCGTACGCGTAGCGGGTTTCGGCGCCCTCGACCGGCCCGGACACCGAGGTCAGGTGTCCGTCGTCGTCGTGGCCGTAGCGGACCACCCGGCCGTCGCCGCTGCGCACCGCCGTGATGAGCCCCCGGTCGTCGTGGTCGATCGTCAGCACCGGTCCGAAGGAGTGGCCCACGCGCAGCAGGCGGTCGTCGGTGCCGTAGGTCAGCGTCACGCGTTGTCCCTCGCCGGCGCGCCCGGTCAGCCGCCCGGACGGGTCGAAGGACCACGTACCGCCGGTGTTCGCGCGCAGCGTCCAATTCCCGTCGTCGTCGCGCGCGAGATCCGCCTCCAGGTCCTGGGGACGCCGGTAGCGGTCGCCGGACCTTTCGAACAACAATACGCGGCCGTCCTCGCCGTGGAATTCGACGTCGCCGTTCTCGCGCTGGTGCAGGCGTGCGGAGAAGGCGGTCGCCCAGCCTATTCCGAGAGGTCGCCTGGTCGCGTCGAGCGAATTGTAGGTCCGATGCCAGTCCAGCATTCCCAGCGTGGTGTCCGCGAAGGAAAGATCGACGGCGTGCGTCGTGTAGTTTCCGGTCGCCACATTGACGTTGCGGCCCGCGAAGCCGTATCCGGCGTGCTCTCCAAAGATCTCCTCGGCCGGCCTGGTCAGATAGACTTCGTCCCCCGTGCTCTCATTTCCCGTTTCCTCGCTTTCTCCATTCGAATTTGCTCTGCCGTCATCAGTCATGCTCCTCAGCGCAGCACGGGCCTCCGGGGCTGTCAACGGGAAAAACGAGTGATCACGAATGCGGACCGGAGCGAATCAAATACCCACGGTATTCCGCGCTGGCTGACCGCTCACAATTGATCATCGCCAATGCAACTCTGTCACATTTCCGGCTTTGCTAAGGTTGCGCGGTGCCCTTCGACGCGAGCGTCTGCCTGCGCGAGCTGCCCGACCACACCGGGTCGCCGATCGCCGACGCGATGGCCTTCGGCGCCGACGCGGGCATCCCCGTCGTGGTCGCGGGTTCCGGCGACGACCCGCGGCCGCGGGCACCGACGCCGGGGCCGCAACCGATCACCCGGCAGCATCCGATCGGCATGCTCGGGGGTGCCCGGCGGATTGTGGTGTGGCTCGATCGAGAGGCCGACCGGCGCTACGAGGCAAGCATGATCAGGCCAGAGTCACGCCTGGGGCGCGGGCCGTCGCTGTTCCGCGGCGCCCGCGGCGCCGACCCCGACGAGGCCGCGCGCCGCTACGACGAACTGGTCAAGCGCGTGCTCACCCCCGGCCTACGCGCGATGGGCTTCGCCTCGTCCGGCCGCACGTACCGCCTCACCGCGGCAACCGACGACTTCGCCCAGGTCGGCGTGCAGCGGATCGGCTCGTTCCCCGACTCGATCCGGTTCACGCTGGCCTTCAGCCTCATCTCCGTCAAGCACTGGGAAAACTATCGCGCCCAATCCGGCCAGACCCGCACGCGTCCGAAAGCGGTGATGCCCTACGGCTGGGGCGAATGGGGCCGCTGCTGGTGGGCCCGCGCGAACGAGTTCATGGCCTCGGTCCGCGCCGCCCATCGCAACCACGACGAGGGTTTCCTGGTGTCGGCCCGCGAGCCGGTCGACCCCGTCGGCGAGGAGGCGCTCACCGTCGTACGAGAATTCGGTCTTCCGTTTCTCCTGGCTCAGATCGCCGAACCGATCTGAGCCAGGATGTTGCGTTGTCACCGGGGTCTCCAGGCTGGCGCCGAGGCAGTTGTTCGCGAACGTCAGGGAGCAGCCACCCGTCAGCCCGGACGACGGCCGTTGGCGGGCGCCGCGGCCGCGGACAGTTCCAGCAGGAGATCCTTCACTTCCGTGGCGCGGTACGCCGGGCGGCGTACCGCCGGATCGCTACAGATCAGGATCGGTCCCTCGTCCGGGTCCCCCGGCAGTCGCCCGTGAGAGCCGCGGACCGCTCGCGCACCGGCGTCCAAACCGACCACGTTCATCGTGTACCGCAGGCCGAGTCTCTTGCGGAGCAGCGCCGTGGCCGCTCGCGCCTTCGCGGCGTACGGATTCGCCGGATCCAGGAAGAGCTCGCCGGGGTCATACCCGGGTTTGCGATGGATGTCGACGAGGGGCGCGAAGTCCGGCGCGCGGGCATCGTCCAGCCAGTAGTAATAGGTGAACCAGGCGCTCGGTTCGGCCACCAGGACGAGCTCCCCGGAGCGTTCGTGGGCCAGCCCGTGTCGTTGCTGGGCGCCCGCGCCGAGCACCTCCGCAACACCGGGCAGTTGTGCGCAGAGCGCGGCGACGCGTGGCACGTCCGCAGGCTCGCGGACGTAGACATGCGCCACCTGGTGGTCCGCCACGGCGAAGGCACGTGACGTCCACGGGTCGAGTAGTTCCCTGCCGTTCTGGGTGTGCACCCGGAGCAGGCCCGCCGCGCGCAACGCCCGATTGACGTGGACCGGGCGGTCCACGTCGGTCATGCCGTACTCGGAGAGCGCCACCACGGTCGCACCACGCGTGATCGCGGCGTTCACCAGCGGCGCCAGTACCGCATCCAGTTCCCGGGCGGCCGCCACCGCCTGCGACGACGACGGCCCGTACCGTTGCAGGTCGTAGTCGAGGTGCGGAATGTAGACGAGGGTGAGATCCGGCTCGTGCCGGGCCATGACCGACTCGGCCGCTCGGCAGATCCACCGTGACGAGGTGATTCCCGCCCGCGGGCCCCAGTACGAGAAGAGCGGGAACGTGCCCAACTCGCCGGTCAGTTCGTCGTGCAGTTCGGGCGGATCGGTGTAGCAGTCCGGTTCCTTGCGCCCGTCGGCGTGATAGACGGGGCGGGGCGTCACCGTCCAGTCGACGTCGGCGCCCATCGCATACCACCAGCAGATGTTCGCGACGGTGTAGCCGGGCCGCACCCGGCGCGCCGCCGTCCACAACTTCTCCCCTGAGACCAGGCGATTGTGCTGCCGCCAGAGCAGCACCTCACCGAGATCGCGGAAGAACCAGCCGTTACCGACGATCCCATGCCCGGCGGGCAGTTCACCGGTGAGGAAGGTGGATTGCACCGGGCAGGTCACGGCGGGCAACACGGTCTCCAACCGGGCTCGGAAGCCGGTCGCGGCCACCTCGGACAGGCGGGGCATGTGCGGCAGCAGCCGTGCGGTCAGGCCGACCACGTCCAGTACGACAAGCGGCCGGCTCACGAGGCCACCGCGGTCGTTGACGCCAGGCCCAGACCGGTCAGTTCATCGCGGGCGAAGGCGATTTCGGCCGCGATGCCGTCGGCCAGGCATCCGTCCGTCCGAGGGCGGAGCCGCGATGGCAGCACCTCCCATGTGTAGGTCTCGATCTCCAGGTGGTCGCAGAGCGCCGCCTGGCCGCCGACGATCGCCCGCAGCCCCGCACGCGTAACGTCCATAGTGGAGGTCAGTGGCGGCTCCGGCTCGGCGTGCAGCGGAACGTGATAGTGGATGCGCCATGGTTGGCGGGCGTCGCCGGTCAGCGCCGCACCGAGGTCGTCGGCGCGGAATCCGGCACGGTCACGGACCTGATGAAGGAAGCGGGGCTCGGCGTACCTGCGCAGTGCGGACGCCTGAGCGGCCGGGTCGTCACTGGCCAAGGCGGCGGACACCTGGACCTTGACGATCGGCAGCCCGGCGCTGCCGAGTTGCCGGACGGCCTCCGACGGTTCCTGCCAGCCACAGGCGAGATGCGCCAGATCGAGACAAACGCCGAGCCGCGTCGTGTCCGCACCGGACAACCGGCCGACCGCGTCCGCGATGGTCTCCACGACGCAGCCCGGTTCCGGCTCGAATCCGACCCGGACGACCCGTCCGGTGCGCTCCTGCACCGCGGCCAGCCCGGCGGCGAGCGCGTCCAAGGCCCTCGCGCATCGGTCGGCCCGGACCGCGTCCCACGGCTCCCGCCAGGCCAACGGCAGCGTCGAGATCGAACCGTGGACCGCTCCGTCCGGCAGCAGACCAGCCTGGATGTCGGCGAGCCGCAGGGTGTAGCTCAGCCGTTCCGGCGTGCTCCAGTCCGGGTGGTACACGCCGTGTTTGACGACCGGCGCCTGGAACGCCCGGTACGGGAAACCGTTGAGGGTCACTACCTCCAGGCCGCGTGCGTTCAGCTCAGCGCGAAGCCGACGCACCGCAGCCGCGTCGGCGGCGAGTTCATCGGCTACCGGGGCGGCCAGCCACAGGCCCAGCCCCAGCACGTCCGCACCGAGGCGTTCGCGGACCGGCACGGCGTACCGGTCGAGCTGGCCGATGACGCCGGCCAGGTCCTCGGCCGGGTGGACGTTGGTGCAGTAGCCGAGGTGCACGGTGGCTCCGTCGGGGTGCCGCAGGCGCATCACCGGCCTCCCCTGGTGATCGAGTTGCCCGCGTACGCCTCGTCCGCCGCGCCCGCGATCGCGGGCGTCAAACGCCCGGATCGCCCGAAGAACTCCGTCGGATTGCCCCAGAACACCTGATCGACGGCCGCCTCGGTGAAGCCGGACGCCAGCATCGCCTCAGCGGTCCGGACAGTCAGCAGCGGATCGGAACGGCCCCAGTCGGCTGCCGAGTTGACCAACATCCGCTCCGTGCCGTACTTCTTGAGCAGCTCGACCATGCGGCCCGGTGTCATCTTGGTCTCCGGATAGAGGGAAAACCCGGCCCAGCAGCCCGCATCGCGGACCTGCCGCACGGTGACCTCGTTCAGGTGATCGAGCACGACGAGGTCCGCGCCGATGCCGGACTCGGCGACCACCGCCAGGCTCCGCGCGGTGCCGCGGGCCTTGTCCCGGTGTGGTGTGTGCACCAGGGCCGGAAGCCCGGCCGTCATCGCCATCGCGAGTTGCGCAGCGAACGCCGTGTCCTCTTGCGGTGTCATGGTGTCGTAGCCGATCTCCCCCACCGCCACCACGTTCTCCTTGGCGAGGTAGCGCGGCACCATGTCAAGCACGGGGGTGAGCCGAAGATCGTTGGCCTCTTTGGGGTTCAGCGCGATCGTCGCGTAGTGCCGGATTCCGAACTGCCCGGCGCGGTACGGCTCCCAGCCGACCAGCGAGTCGAAGTAGTCGGCGAAGGACCCGGGACAGGTCCGTGGCTGCCCCAGCCAGAACGCCGGTTCCACGACCGCCTTCACACCGGCTGCCGCCATCGCGGAATAGTCGTCGGTGGTCCGTGACGTCATGTGGATGTGCGGGTCGAAGATGCGCATCAGCCCTCCGCCGGTGTCACCGGTTGGTCGTCGGTCGTTGCTGCGGTGAGGTGCCGCAGCAACGCCGCGGCATCGGGCGGCAGGCGGCGCCCCGCGGCGTCGCGCTCGGCGGCGAGCCCACCGATCATCACCGCCAGCTCTGCGTCGGCCCGCTCGCCGAGCCGGTGCACGCGGGCCAGTGGGACACCGAGAAAGACACATTTGAGGACGCCGTGCCGCCAGGCCGCCTGGTCGAGATGGTCGGAGTACGGTCCGAGCGCGGCGGCCACCAGACGATCGTCGTTGCTGCGCAGCGCGTCCCGCAGCAGCGGGATCGCCGCGGCCGGGAGCCCGCCCGGATCGGGCAGCAGCGGCAGCGCTCGCAGCAGGTCGAGTTTCTCGCCGCTGTCGCCGTGCCGGTACAGGGTGGCCAGCCGGGCCACCCCGGCATCGGCGCGCAGGACGGCCGCGAGCAGCACCGCGCGCCCGCGCGTGACCCCGGCGGGAGGCAACTCGCGCGCCGCCGCCGCGATCAGCGTGCCCGCGGTGTCCGGATCCCGCAGCACGCCGGCCTGCGCTTCCGCCAGCCAGTGCGGCCCGCTGGGCGGTGCGGCCGCGGGGTTCACCGATCGCCTCCGGCGACCCCGGCGGCCACTGCCGCACAGCGCAGAAACTGCAACGAGGAGGCGGCGACGGAGGCGGCGGCGTGCGAGTGCCGGGGAAGTTCGACCGACACCAGACCGCGGTAACCGGCATCGCCCAGTGCCCGCAGCACGGGCGGAAAGTCGATCTCACCGGCGCCGAACTCCAGGTGTTCGTGCACCCCGCGGCGCATGTCGTCGATCTGGACATGCACCAGATGGGGCGCTGCGGCAGTGACGCACTCCGGCACGTCGCGCGCTTCCAGGCAGCGACAATGTCCAATGTCGAGGGTGAGACCGAAGACGGGCGGCGCGCCGAGCGCGGTGCGCAGGCGGTGCCATCCGGCGAGGTCCTCGACGAGCATCCCGGGTTCCGGCTCGAAACCAAGGACGACTCCCGCGGTCTCGGCGGCCGCGACGACCTCAGCGCATCCGTCCACGAGCCGCCGCCAGGCAAGATCGGCGCCGACGTGCGCCGGTCGTACGCCCGCCCAGAACGAGACCGCCTCGGCGCCGAGGTCGGCACCGATCGACACCGCCCTTCGCAGGTAATCGATCCGCTTGGCGCGCTCGTCGTGCACCAGGGTCGGCGCGTGCTTGTGGAACGGATCCAGCAGATAACGTGCGCCGGTCTCGACGACCACGGCGAGCCTCAGCTCACCCAGGAGTTCGGCGACCGCGGCGAGCCGGCGTGCCAGGCCCGGCGCGAACGGATCGAGATGCGCGTGATCCAGGGTCAACGCGACTCCGCGGTAACCGAGGTCGGCCAGCACGCGAAGCGCGTCCGGCAGGCGATGATCGGTGAACCCGTTGGTGCCGTACCCCCAGCGTGGTTCCGTCATACCGGTCACGTCGGCGTGACCACCCGCGCGAGCCGTCGCCCCAGCGGTGCGCTCGCGGCGACCGCCAGCGCGGCAAGCGGGGCACCCGCGCGCGCCGTCAGCGCGGCCTGCAACATCGGCAGTGAGGTGATCCCGGTGCGGACGGCGGCACGCACCGTCGCGGGGCACGGGTCCCCGATGGCGCGTGCCTGCGCGACTCCGAAGCTGGTCAGGTAGCCACCGGCCAGCACGGCGGCGAGCCGGCCCGATCGCACCGCGCTCCCGGCCGCGACGACGGCCGTGGCCACCAGGGTCGCGGCGGGTAGCTGCGGGCGTGTCCCGCGGACCTCGTCGCGGGACAGGGCGGTGACCGCGTACGTGTGCGCCGCCACGAGGGCAGCAGACGGCAGCGCGCCGCGCGATCCTCGACGGGCCGCGCCCAACAGCACGTTCAAGCCGCGGCAGGCCGCCATCGCCGCCGGTCCCGCCGCAGTCTCTTTCAGCGCGAGGTCGTAGGCCCAAACGCACGCCGCCAACGGCACGGCCACCGCGAGAGCGCGGCGTCCCCCGGTCACACCGGCGACCGTCAGGCTCGCCGCGGTCAGCCCGGCCGCGACGCCGAACGCGGTACCCGGCCGGACGCGACCGGACGGGATCGGGCGCTCCGGGCGCTCGACGGCGTCACGGCCGCGGTCGGCCCAGTCGTTGGCGGCCATGCCCGCCCAGTAGAGGCCCACCGATGCCGCGGCGAGCCCGGCCGTATCCGCTCCCAGCACGGCCGCCGCCCCGGCACCCGCGACCAGGTCACCGGGCACCGAGAGCGCGGCCGGCGCCCGGACCAGCTCGGCGAGATCACGCAGCCGTCCCATCAGGCGGCGTCCAGGGCGGACACGAACGACACCAGGGCCGACCATTGCTCGGCCAGGCCGGCGGGGGCGGCCCCCGCCGGGTCCTTGAAGAAGAAGGCGAGTTCGGCAAGCGCGCCGGACCGGTTCGCCCGCTGCGCCGCGGCGGTCAGCCGGGTGAGGTCCAGCACCAGCGGCGCAGCCAGCGCCGAGTCGCAGCCGTGCCAGGTGAACTCCAGCCGCATCCGGGTACCGAGGAAACCCGCGAAGCTGATGAGATCCCACGCGGTTTTGAAATCCCCGAGCTCCTCGACGTAGTCGATCCGGGTGCTGCCCTGCGGCCGGTACCCGAGCACCTCGCTGAGCACCCGTTCCTTGCTGGCGGTCTTCGCGGCGTTGGCACCCGGGTCGGTGAGGGTCGCACCGTCGCCGCCGCCCAGCAGGTTCACCCCCGACCAGCTTCGAACCGTCAGGTTGCGACTGGCGAACATCGGCGCGAGCACAGAGCGGATGAGTGTCTCACCGGTCTTGCCGTCACTTCCCGCGTACGGGACACCGCGCAGCCGGGCCAGTTCGTCGAGTGCCGGCAGGCGGACCCCCGCCGACGGGGTGAAGTCGACGAACGCGCAGCCCGCCTCGAACGCCGCGCACGCCATGAGGGCGCTCGGCGGCAGCACCTCCAGATGTCCGCGCAGCATGGTCACGTCGGCGTGCGCCGGGTGGTCCGCGGGGCGCGGCTCGGTGCTGGCCACGTTGACCACGACGAGCGCGTCCAGGTCATGCCGGTCCCGGAAGGCGGTCAGATCGCCGATCACCGCTTCGACGGTCTCGGCCGCGGTGGCCCGGACCGGCAGCATCAGCACCCGCTTGTCCACCTCGGCCAGTTCCCCGGCCACGGCCGCCAGGAGCGGGCCGGGCAGCACCCCGGCGGCGCTGAGCTGTTCGGCCCGCTTGAGCAGCGGGGTGCCGACCACGTCGTAGCCGCCCACCACCAGGTCGGCCAGGTCGGGCAATCCCCGGCCGCTGAACTGCGGCAGTTCGGTGACGCATCCGGCGGTCCCCGTCAGGCCGGCTCGTACCGCCAGCAAACCGGTCACGCTGGTGACGGCGACGGCGCCACGGGCGCCGACCAACCACATTCCTGTACGCATCATGGGTCTCCAAACAGTCGCCCGGCTGCCGCGACCGGCTCCAGGGAGATGGATCGGTCGGCGAGTCGCTCGTCAGGTGCGCACGGCGGCCAGGTACGCGACGAGTTCGTCGATGGTGGGCCGTTCCAGCGTGATCGTCGGCTCCACCGCCACACCCAGGTGGTCTTCGATCTCCTCGGCGAGCGCGAACGCGTGCACCGAGTCGAGGCCGTACTGGCTCAGCGGCGTCGACGCGTCGACCTCCGCGGGCGGCCGTTCCAGGTGGCGTGCCACCGCCATGGTCAGCCACCCGCGCAGGTCGTCCCCGGCCGACGGGGTCACCGGGCCGCCGCCTCGTCCGCACCGGACCGCGCGGTCCGGTGCGCCGCCAGTGCGGGGCTCAGATCGCTGTGCAGGGCTTCCAGTTCCCCTGCCAGGAACATCTTGCGCATCGCGGACCGTTCGATCTTCCCGCTGGTGGTGCGCCGGACGTGGCCGCGTCGCAGCAAGACGATGCCGGCCGCGCCCACGCCGAACTCGCGCGTGACGGTCTGGCGCATGCCGACCGCCAGATCGCGCAGTCCCGGCCCGGGGATGCGCTCCCGCAGCTCATGCGTGACGACCAGCGCCTCGCGGTCGTCGGTCGCGGAAGTCTCCACCGAGAAGGCGGCACCGATGTTGCCCAGTTCCGGGTGGTGCGCCCGCAGTTCCTGCTCGATGTCCTGTGGGTAGAGGTTACGGCCGTGCAGCACCATCATCTCCTTCATCCGCCCGGTCACGTAGATCTCGCCGTCGTCCACCAGCCCGAGGTCGCCGGTGCGCAGAAAACCGCCGTCGGCGTCGGCGGTGCGCGCCCGGAAGGTCTCCTCCGTCGCACCGGCGTTGCCCCAATACCCGCGGGCCACGCTGGGACCGCGCAGCCAGAGCTCGCCGATCCGGCCGGGTGGCAGCACGGCCCGCGTGACCGGATCGACGACGCGCACGTCGTAACCGGCCGCGGAGCCGTTCCCGGGCAGTCGCCGGGCGGCGTCGTCCGGGCCCGCGGCCCGGAACTCCAGGTTCGCGAGCGCCTGGGAGTCGACGCGGGCCACGGTTGGCGTCCGGGGAGGCGCGCCGGACACGAAAACCGTCGCCTCCGCCAGCCCGTAGCACGAGGACGCCGACTCGGGCCGGAACCCGGCCACGGCCGCGTGATCGGCGAACGCGGCCATGGTGTCGGCGCGCACCGGCTCCGAGCCGTTCACCGCGTGCCGCCAGCGGCTCAGGTCCACGGTGGCCATGTCGGCCGCGGAAATGCGGCGGGTGCACAGCTCGTAGCCGAAGTTGGGCGCGGCGGACCAGCCGATGTCGTAGCGGTCGATGGCCTGCAGCCAGCGCACCGGGCGCCGTACGAAGGCGCCGGGGCTGAGCAGCACGCACGTGCTGCCCCGCAGCAGGGCCGGCAGCGTTTGCGCCATGAGCCCCATGTCGTGGTAGTGCGGCGCCCAGCCGCCGAAGCGGGTCCCCGGGGCGATGTGCAGCGTCCGGGCCATCAGGGCGGCGTTGGCCAACAGATTGTCGTGACCGACCATCACGCCTTTCGGCTCACCGGTCGATCCCGAGGTGTATTGCAGCAGCGCCAGGCTGTCCGGTGCCGGGCCGGTACCCGGCCAGGTGCCCGGGTCGGCCACATCCGGCCCGTCGGTGGCCAGCACGGGCGGTTGGGTGAGTTCGTGCTGCCGCGTCCACTCGATCACAGTGGCCAGGCTGCGCACGTCGGTCAGCACCGCGGCGACACCGGCGTCGGCGGCGATGCGCCGCACCCGCCGTCGTTCGTGCCGGTAGTTGCCCGGCAGCGGTGCGGGCACGGCGATCATTCCGGCGTAGAGGCAGCCGAGGAAGCCGGTGATGAAGCCGACCGGTGGGTAGACGAGCAGAACCCGGGAGCCGGTGGGGAGGCGGGCCGCCAGCCAGGCGGCAACGCCACGCGCCCGCCGGTCGAGCTCGGCGTACGAGATGTGTTCGGCTGGGGCGTCCACATCGTCGCCGAGCAGCACGACCGCATCCTGGTCAGATCGTGACGACGCCCACTCCATCACCGGCGCGACGGCGTTCGGGTACTCCGTGAGATCCGTCATGAAGGTCTCCCGATCATGGGGGACGACACCGTGCGGGCGCCCTGGCGGGACTGACGCTAACAACGAGAACGACACCGACGCGCCCTCGTTAAGACAGCGCGGAAAGTACGAGGTCCGTGGATCCCCCTGAGCCGGCCTCTCCCGAAAGTCGTAGGCGGCGATGCCTTTCGTGGCTGTTTCGCGGCGGGCCGAGCGCCCTACCGTCGGCGTGGGCCGCCGTTGGGGGCGGCAGTCGAGCGAACGACGGGGAGGGGAACTCATGCACGGGTCCGGACAGGTCGGCGAGCCGGCGGTGAGCCCGCACCCCTCGGTCGCGACAGGGCTCAGCACCGCGGAGGTAGCCGAGCGGACGGCCGCCGGCATGGTCAACGACGTACCGGTCCGGTCCAGCCGGAGCGTGATGGAGATCGTCCGCGCGAATCTCTTCACCCGGATCAATGCGATCGTCGGGGTGCTCTTCGCCGTCATCCTGGTCGTCGGGCCGATTCAGGACGCGCTCTTCGGCGGGGTCATCATCGCCAACACGCTGATCGGCATGGCGCAGGAACTGCGTGCCAAGCGCACGCTGGACCGGCTGACGTTGCTGAGCGCGGTCCGCCCGACGGTGCGGCGCGACGGGCGCAGCGACGAGATCACCGCCGCCGAAATCGTCATCGACGACGTGGTGGAGGTGGGCGCCGGCGACAGGATCGTGGTCGACGGCACGGTGGTGGAGAGCGACGGACTGGAGATCGACGAGTCGCTGCTGACCGGCGAGACGGATCCGCTGCTCAAGATGCCGGGCGACCCGGTGCTCTCGGCCAGTTTCGTGGTCGCCGGTTCAGGCGCCATGGTGACCACCCGGGTCGGCCGGGAGGCGTACGCGGCCCGGCAGGCCGAGGAGGCTCGAAAGTTCACTCTGGTGGACTCGGAGCTGCGTAACGGCATCAACCGGATACTGCGCCTTGTCACCTGGGCCATCATCCCGACCGCGGCGGCGCTCGTCGCCAGTCAACTGATGGTCAACCGCGGCGACCTGCCGGAGGCCGTTCGGCGCATGGTGGCCGGGCTGGTGCCGATGGTGCCGGAGGGTCTGGTGCTGCTGACGTCCGTGGCGTTCGCGGTCGGCGTCATCCGGCTCGGCCGCCGCCAGTGCCTGGTGCAGGAGCTGCCCGCGATTGAAGGACTCGCCCGGGTGGACGTCGTCTGTCTGGACAAGACCGGCACGCTGACCACCGCCGCGATGACGCTGCGGGACGTGGAGTTGCTCTCCGGCGCGACCACCGCCGCGGAGGCCGACGCCGCGCTCGGCGCGCTGGCCGACACGGAGGAACGGCCGAACGCGAGCCTGCGCGCCATCGGCCAGAGCCGGCCGACGCCGCCCGACTGGCAACCGCGTGCGGTGGCGCCGTTCTCCTCCGCCCGGAAGTGGTCCGGCGCGACGTTCGCCGTACAGCCCTCGGGTGCGACCGTCACCTGGGTGCTCGGCGCCCCCGACGTGCTGCTGCGCCCGGCGGACCCGGTGCTGTCCCGGGTGGACGAGCTCGCCAGGCGCGGGCTGCGGGTTCTGCTGCTGGCGCGGCGGGCCACGCCGCTGGATGACCACCCGGGTGAGGCCGGACCGGTGGACCCGGTCGCGCTCGTGCTCCTGGGCCAGCAGCTACGGGAGGAGGCTCCGCGGATCCTGCGTTACTTCGCCGCGCAGGGCGTGTCGACCAAGATCGTGTCCGGTGACAACGCCGTCGCGGTGGGGGCGGTCGCCACCGCGCTGGGGTTGCCCGGCGCGGACCGGCCGGTGGACGCCCGGCATGTCCCGGACGAGGAGCTGAGCCGCGTGACCGAGTCGGCCGCCGTGTTCGGCCGGGTCAGCCCGGTGCGCAAGCGCGAGATCGTGGCGGCGCTGCAAGCTCAGGGCCACACCGTGGCGATGACCGGCGACGGCGTCAACGACGTGCCCGCCCTCAAGCACGCCGACATCGGCATCTGCATGGGTTCCGGCAGCCCGGCGACGCGCGGGGTGGCCCAGTTGGTCCTGCTGAACAACGACTTCTCGGTGCTGCCTGCGGTCGTGGCCGAGGGCCGCCGGGTGATCGGCAACATCGAACGGGTGGCGAACCTGTTCCTCACGAAGACGGTCTACTCGGTGCTGCTCGCGGTCGTGGTGGCGCTGGTTCAGGTGCCGTACCCGTTCCTGCCTCGGCATCTGACGCTGATCGGCACGCTCACCATCGGCCTGCCCTCCTTCATGCTGGCGCTCGCCCCGACGGCCGACCGGGCGCGGCCGGGTTTCATCGCCCGGGTGCTGCGGTTCGCACTTCCCGCCGGGGTGCTCGGGGCGGTGACCACGATGACCTCGTATCTCATCGCCCGCGCGCATTACCGTGGTGACCTGGCGGCCGAGACCTCATGCGCCACGCTGGCGCTGTTCGTGTTCGGGCTCTGGGTGCTGGCGATCATCAGCCGGCCGTACACCCGGTGGCGGGTGCTGCTGGTGCTGGCGATGGCGGCCGCGTTCGGGCTCACCCTGGTGGTGCCGTTCCTCCAGCAGTTCTTCGCCCTGCGCCTGGTCGGTACGGCGGCTCCCCTGGCCGCGCTGGCCGTGTCGGTGGGCGCGGGACTGCTCCTGGAGGGCATCTGGGCTCGGCTGTCCCGAGGGCGGTGAACGACCGCTGCCGGTCGGTGTGGTCGTCGCGCGGGACCTGGCAGCGGCTCACGCCCCGCCCCCGGTCGGCGCGGCGACGAGCGTACGTTCGTCGGCAGGAATGTCCAGGTAACGCCGGTACGAATCGATCTGACCTGACAGCTCCGTCAGAACCTGCGGCGCGGTCAGGCGCACCACGCGCAGGCACGTGTCCAAGATGGCGCTGATCTGCGCGGGTTCTCCCGACGGCAGGCTGGACACGAGGTTGCGCAGCTCGCGGCGGCAGGCGCGGCCGATGGTGGTGTGGCTCAGAGCCGCGTCGATGCCGTACCAGGATCCGCCGGGCACGGTCTCGCCGAGGGAGAGCGCGACCAGGTCACGCAACGCCGCCCTGACGTCGGCCATGTCACCGTATGACTCGAGGAACAGGCCCCGGTGCGCCCGGTCCGACGCCTGGTGCAACAGGCAGAGCAGCTCGACCAGGAGTTCCGCGGCCGTCGCCGTGGGCCGGGGGGCGCTGCCGGGTTCCGCCGGTCGCGGGACGGCGTCCGAGGGCCGGTCCGCGGCCGGCTCCGTGCCGTAGATCAACCGGGTGGGCAGGTTCGGGGGAAAGCAACCGGCCATGCTGGTCGGCATCACGCGGATCCGCAGCCGCGTCAGTGTGGAGCCGCGGCCGATGAGGTAGACCGCCTCCCGGTCCGCGGACGCGCAGCGCCGGTCCTGCCATCCGGGCAGCACGGCGCCGAGGTCGGTGAGGACCAGGGGGTCGAGCACCTGCCACAGGTCGGCGACGTGCCGGTCGTGGACCGCCACTGCGAGCGTGATGCCTTCCACCGGCACCGGGTCGCCGTGCGCGGCCGGGCCGCAGAGGTGGATGTGGCTGACGTACGGACCGGCCGCCAGATGTTCAACGACCTCCTCGATCAGCGCGAACGCACGGTGCCGCCCCGCGTCCACCAGGGCCTCGGTCATGATCTGGCTCACGACGGCTCCTCGGCGGTCTCGGTGCCGAGCATGACGGCCTTGCGGGAGGCCCACGTCTCGGCTTGCTCCGGCTCGTCGAGACGCTGGTAAGCGTCCACGATCAGGTCGTAGGTCGTGCCTTCCGGCATCGCGTAGCGGTAGTAGAGCCGCAGCAGCAGGTGCTCGGCCGCGCGCCGGTATCCGAGGCGGGCGAGGGTGACCGCGTTGTCGAGGTGCTCGGCGAGGTCTGCCTTGGACGGCTCCGGCAGCCAGTGCACGTCATCGCGCTCCAGCCCCATGCCCCGTGCCAGCCGATGGAAGGCGTCGTCCCCGTAGCAGTCCATGATGACGTGCAGGCGATCCGGGCCGGTCATGTTGCACGCGCCGTGCGGGTTGGTCGGGTCGAGCCGCCACACCGAGCCGTAGGTCATGTGCACGCGTGCGCCGCCGAGCACCAGCCCGGCGGACCGGTTGGTGCGCAGCGGAATGTGCAGCCGGTGCCGTTCCCGTGCCGCGAGTTCACCGTAGTCGCGGTGCTCCCAGAGGAATGAATTGCCGCGGAGCCGGGCGATACGCACCCACATATAGCGGAGGCCGAAGGAGCGCAACAGCCGCCGCATCGCTGGCATGCGCTCCAGGACGGAGGTCTCGCGCGCCTCACAGTCACGAATTTTGGCATCCATGGGATTGCCGCTGTCGTTGTAGAGCGACAGCGTGTCCCAGCCGCCGCTCTGGTATTCACCGTACTCCGTGACCAGATCGGAGGGGACCACAAGGGCCTCGCCAACTGCGCGGTCAAGGTCGAGTGGAGGGAGCTCGCAGACCCGCCCGACTTGGGCTTCGAGGGCCGAAATGGCGACCATTCGACGATCCTTCCGATTGTTTCACAGTCCGCGGCGACACTAACATCGGCCGAAAATCCGGTCGCCCTCATTAAGCTCACGACTAAAGATGCGGATGCCCGATAAATGCCATCCCACTGGAAGACATACATCAATTGATATTCGAGTGCGGCGGTGGCAGCATATGGGCGTTAAAGCTCATCCCTGAAACCACCGACGCATCGGGCAGGTCGCCGCCATGACCCATTCTGGAACCCGTTCCGCCGCGCCGCTGCCGGGCGGCATCACATCGACGTCTATCGAGGAATTCGACCTGGGCAGCCCGGAGACGTTCGCCCGGCACGACATGTCGGCCTTCTGGCGCACCGTCCGCGCGCAACGGCCCGTCTACCGTCAGCCACCGCGCGACGGCGTTCCGGGCTTCTGGGTGGTCAGCCGGTTCGCCGACATCACCGCGGTGTACCGGGACAACGTGCGATTCACCTCCGAGCACGGAAACGTGCTTGTCACACTGCTCGCCGGCGGCGACTCGGCCGCAGGCCGCATGCTCGCGGTCACCGACGGACAACGCCACCGGGACCTGCGCAACGTGCTGCTGCGCTCGTTCTCGCCACGAGTGCTGCAGCCGATTGCCGAGCGGGTCCGGGCGAACGCCCGCCGGCTGCTGAGCGAGGCCATTGAGCGCGGCGAGTGCGACTTCGCCCGCGACGTCGCCAGCCAGATCCCGATCACCACGATCTGCGACCTGCTGGGCGTGCCGAAGGCGGACCGGTCCTTCCTGCTCACGCTCACGAAGTCCGCGCTCAGTTCCGACGAGAGGCATACCGATCCGGCCGCTTCCGCCATGGCGCGCAACGAGATCCTGCTCTACTTCGGAGACCTGGTGGAGGCGCGCCGCAGCCGGCCCGGCGACGACGTCATCAGCGTGCTGGCGAACAGCGAGATCGGCGGCGTGCCGCTCAGCGACGACGACGTCATCCTCAACTGTTACAGCTTGATCATCGGAGGCGACGAGACGAGCCGGCTCACCATGATCGATTCGGTCGCCACGCTCGCCACACGGCCGGACGAGTGGCGCCGGTTGAAGGAGGGCGACGCCACCCTGGCCGCGGCCACCGAGGAGACGCTTCGCTGGGCCACGCCGACCATGCACTTCGGCCGCACCACCGTGCAGGACGTCACCGTGGGCGGCGAGCGGATCCCCGCCGGGGAGATCGTCACCCTCTGGCACGCCTCCGCCAACCGGGACGAGCGGGTCTTCGACCGGCCGGACCACTTCGATCTCGGCCGCACACCGAACCAGCACATCACCTTCGGGCACGGTCCGCACTTCTGCCTCGGCGCCTACCTGGCACGGGTGGAGATCAGCGAGATGCTCGCGGCGCTGCGGGATCTGACCGCGAGCATCCAGCAGACCGGACCCGCCTGCCGGATCTATTCGAATCTCCTCAGCGGCATCAGCAGCCTGCCCGTCCAGTTCGTCGCGGAGAGCCGGCGAGGGCGGCGCTGACCCCGATCGGGGACCGGCCGCACCCGTGGCGCACGCCAGGTGCGCGGGCGCCGTGCCGGTCACCCGGTCAGCGGTCACGACGCCGGTGGACCGTCGAGGAAGCGCAGAATGCTGTGATTGACCTCGTCCGGGCGTTCGAGGTACCCGAAGTGGCCGGCGTTCTCGATGAGCTCGAATGTGGCGCCGGGGATGGCCGCGGCCAGGTCCCGTCCGCGCTGCGGCGAGGTCAGCAGGTCGTCCGCGAACGACAGCACATGACACGGGGTACGGATGTCCCGGTACGCGGCGGTCCGGTCCGGCATCGGCTCCAACCCCAGTTGGGCGCGGTACCCGGACCCCTCCATCACGAAGATCTCCAGCAGGTCGAGCCAGTCGGCCGCCGCCTGGTCGTCGTCCAGGGTAGCCGGTGACAGATACTGCAACGCCCGCACGATCGCGGCGTACCGGACCGGCAGCTTGACACCGGAGTCGTAGAGCTCCAGCTCCGCCTCGGCCAGCACACTGCGTGCCCGGTCACACCTGCTGCGGCTGGCCATCAACACCGCCCGCGACACCAACTCGGGCCGCTCCAGCAACAGCTCCTGCGCGACGTACGCGCCCATCGACGTGCCCACCACCCGCGCCGGCGCGAGCCTGAGCTTCTCGATGAGGGCGGCCGCGTCCCGCACCATGTCCGCCACGGTGAGGTCGGCGGCGCACTCGTCGCTCGGCGGGATCCCCCGGCTGTCGTACGTCACCGCCCGGTACCCGGCGGCCACGAGCGCGGGAACCTGATGCAGGTGCCAAGCACGGCCGCGGCTGCCACTGCCCATGATCATCAGGACGGGCGGGCCCGATCCCGCGTCGTCGTAGTTCAGGCGAGTCCCGTTCACCGAGACGAATGGCATGTCTTCTCCTTCCGTGTCGTACCCGGCGGATCACGGCAAGCGGGTCGTGCGCAGCGCCGGGAAGCTGCGGATCTGCGACTCGGTGAAGCGCTCGGGCACCCACCGGCCTCGTGAGAACAGATGCGTCTGGTCGGCGTAATGCGCCGACGTGGGATCGCCGGACTGCGCGTAGGTCAGCAGGGTCCAGGCCCGAGGTCCGCCGCGGTCCGGGAACTCCACCACTTGGATGAAGCTGGACCCGGTCCCCACATCGACGACACCGGCGGCCGGATCCCACTCGGTTTCGATCACGTCGAGGACCCCGGCCGCGTGCGGGCCACCGTGCACCGGGATCCGTTCGCCGGCGCGAGTGACCGACTGGTAGTCGCCGAGACGGCCGTCGAGCGGAACCCCGGCCGCGGTCAGCTCGGCGGCCGCGTTTCCGAACGCCAGCCGCACCGCGTCCGCATCCGTGTTCAGCTCGCGCGGGGTGTGCAGCGGGTCGGACGGATCGAACGGCACCCGCCACGCCGCACTCGACAAGGCGGCGAGGCGCTCCGCGAAGCGCGCGAACAGCAACGCGCCCCGGCTGCCCAACCGGTAGGTGCCGTCCCAGCCGTGCAATGCGGCACAACCCGCGCCGACCGCGACCGGGCCGGAATCCGACGGCGCGACGTGGCCCGGGAACTCGTCGCACATCGCGGCGGTGTCCGCCGCGGTCAGTTCGGCCAGCCTGCTGTGATCGGTGAACAAGATCTGGCGCATGGCGGCACCGGAGAAGCCCCTGCCCGGCAGGCCGTCAGTACCGGCCAGCCGTTTCTCAGCGGTGATCAGCAACTCCTGGGTGCGTGCGGACACGGGTGTCCCGGAGGTCCCCACGACGCGCAGCGGACCGGTGATCGGCTCGGCCGGGTTGGCGAGCCAAGCGCTGTCATTGGCGTTGGCCACGTAGTCCCGGCGGATCAGCCGGGGCAGCCGGTCCGGTCCGAGCAGGCCCGGCTCCACCGCGCCCGGATCCGATCCCCAGTCGCAAGCGGCCCGGCTGCCGTCCAGGATCGGTACGCCGCTGAGCGGGAAGACAGCCTGACCGAGCTGGGTGCCGCAGGAGGCGACGTGCGCATCGGTGACGAACGGGACGCTCTGCACGTCGGCGAAGAGAGCCTCGCCGCGCCGATCGACCGCCACCGTGTTGATCCAGGGCAGACCCTGGGTCCGCGCAAGCGTGTCCAGCACGCCGCGAGAGTCGCGGGCGGCGCCGATCTCCAGCCAGGTGTTGAGCGAACGCAGGTTCGTCGCGTTCGCGTCGCGGACCGCGTACACCGTGCCGGCCCAGGGCAGCGACACGCCCGGCGCAGCCGTGAGGACCGGGCCGTACCGGGTCGACCAGAGCGTGCGGTGAACCGTGCGCAGCGTGGCGTCCGGACGCCGCACGAGGACCGAGACATGGTCCTCGGTCATCGCCTCGGGCACGCCGTCCACTTCGTACCGGGTCGGGTCGCCCGCCACCGTCGGCACCTCGAAGAGGCCGAACGTGACCGCCTTGGACACCGTGTGGCTCCAGGCCACGTCCGCGTTGTGGCCGATCATCACGGCCGGAAGACCCAGCAGAGAGGCCCCGGCGACATCCAGCCTGCCGGGGATGGTCAGGTGGCTCTGCCAGAACCGGCGCGAGCCTTGCCACGGGAAGTGTGGATTGCCCAACAGCACGCCCGCACCGGCGGCCACGCCCTGCGATCCGGCGGCGATAGCGTTGCTGCCCAGGGCCGCCGGGTCCGCGGTACGCCGGAAGCCCTCGGCGAGGGCACCCGCCGAGGGGGGCGGCGGCGCGGTGCCGTCCGCCGGGGGGTGCGCACCGACGATCCCGTCGATCACCGCGGCGGTGCCCGTCATCGTGTCCACCGCGAGCAGGTGGCGATAGACGTCCAGCTCGCTGATGGGCCGCACCCACGGGGCGGACCGGCAGGTGGGGTCCGTGATGCCGTCCACGCCGACCCGGCGCAGGTACTCGTTGAATCCGGACGCGTAGCCGCGCACCAGTTGTCGAACCTCGGTGCTCGGCCCCTGCGGGGCGGGTCTGGCGAGCAGGCGTTGCACCAGTCCGGTCTGCCGCCACCGGGCGAAATAGAGATCGCTGTTCAGACTGTTGGAGGCGCGACCGAGATCCGGGTTAGCCGGCGCGTCCGCGCCCAGGTAACGGGAACGCTCACCGGCGACGGTCATGTAGACGTCCGCCAGCGTGCACAGGTTGCTCTCCGCGGAGGCGTACCCGTAGCCCTCGCCGAGCCCGGTGAAGGTGGTCGCGCGAATGTGCGGCACGCCGTACTCGGTGTACCGGATCTCCACCGCCGGGTGGGCGGCGACGGCGGCGGTCGGCACGACGGCGACCACCGTCGTCGTGAGCACCGCCAGGCACGCGCGGACCACGGCCGCGCGCCGATGGGCTGTCATCTCTCGGGTACGCCTCTCATCCAAGGGGATATGGCGAGGCCCGCCGGAGCCGGGGGTGCACCGGCGGGCCGGCTCCGGTCAGGAGTCCGCATCGCCCTCCATCGCGGCGATCAGGCTCTTCGGCCGCATGTCGGTCCAGTTCTCGGAGACGTGGTCCAGCGCCGACTGCCGGTCGGTCTCCTCCAGTACCACCCGCCAGCCGGCCGGTACGTCGACGAACGACGGCCAGAGCGAATGCTGGCCCTCATCGTTGACCAGCACGAGGTACCGGCCGTCCGGGTCCTCGAACGGGTTTGTGCTCATGTTTCCTCCTTCATCGGGTGACGGGTCCTGCGGCGGTGATGAACGCGGGGCTCAGCCGTGCCGAGCCAGAACTGCGGCGATATCACGGATCGCCGACGGATCGGTGAGCATCTCGTTGTGCGTGGCGTCGACGGTGTGCCGTTCGACGCGGCCGGTGACGAACGGCTGCCACGCCTCGGCGGTGAGGCGCTGCCGGACCTCCGGCGACCAGGTGACGCCCGGAGTGTCCCGCCCGGCCGCGAGGAACAGCAGGTCGCCGTCGAAGACGCCCTGCGGGAACGTAGCCATCAGGCGGTTGTTGTTGACGTAGACGGACATCGCCGCTCGCAGGCCCTGCTCTCCCAGCCCCGCCAGACGGTCGTCCCGGCGGGCCAGATAGGCGGCGTACCGGCTGAGCACGGCCGCCGGGTCCGTGGTCAGCTCCGCCGGATCGAACGGGAAGTCGGCCGCGAGCAGCGGCGCGATGATGTCGTGGTCGGCGCGCTCCGGCACCGGCAGGTCCAGCGCGGGCGGGTACGCGTCCACGATCACCAGCCGGTCCACCGTCAGCCCCTTCGCCTGCATCGACACGGCCAGCGCGTGCGCCACCAACCCGCCGAAGGACCAGCCCATCAACCGGTACGGTCCCTCCGGAGTCACCGCGCGGATCTCGGCGAGATAGTCGGCGACCATCTCGTCGATCGAGGACGGCAGGACCGCCGGTGCGCTCAGGCCCCGCGCCTGCAGACCGTAGACGGGCTCGTCGGACGGCAGGCCGCCCAGTAGGCCGGCGTAGCACCAGCTTGTCCCCGAGCCGGGATGCACGCAGAACAGCGGCGGCCGGGAACCGCGCGGGCGTAGCGGCAACAGGGTGGCGAACGCGTCCCGGTCGACGTCTGCGCCCAGTTCCACGGCGAGCTGGGCCACCGTCGGAGCCGCGAACAGGCTGCGCACCGACAGATCCGTGCCGAAGGCCGCGTTCACCCGCCGGATCAGACGGGTGGCCAGGAACGAGTGGCCTCCGGAGGCGAAGAAGTCGTCATGTACTCCGATCGACGGCAGCCCCAGGAATTCGCCGAACAGGCCCGCGAGCACCTCCTCCTCGGGGGTGCGCGGCCGGTCGGTCGTGCCGTCACCGTCCCCCGGGGCGGGCAGCGCCCGACGGTCGAGCTTTCCGTTGCGCGTCAGCGGCAGATGCGGCAGCGTCACGAACGCCGCGGGCATCATGTAGTCCGGCAGGCTGGTGGCCACGTGCTTGCGGAGAGTGCCGACGTCCGGCTGGTCGCCGTTGGCGGGCACCACGTACGCCACCATCCGGCGGTCACCCGGCGCGTCCTCGCGCAGGATCACCGCGGCCTGGGCGACCGACGGGTGCCGGGCCACGGTGGCCTCCACCTCGCCGAGCTCTACCCGGAAACCGCGGATCTTGACTTGGTGATCGGCGCGGGCGACGAACCGGACCCGGCCGTCCGGTGTCCAGCGGACCAGGTCGCCGGTGCGGTACATGCGGCCGGGTGCGAACGGGTCCGCCACGAACCGCTCGGCGGTCATGTCGGGCCGGTTCAGGTAGCCCCGGCCCAGACCCGCCCCGGCGATGTAGAGCTCGCCCGTCACGCCGGGCGGCAGCAGTCGCAACCGGTGATCGAGCACGTAGAGCCGGGCGTTGGCGATCGGACCGCCCATGTCCGGCGCGGCGTCCCAGTCCGCGGTCCGCTCCGGCAGCACCCACCCGGTGATGACGTGGGTCTCGGTGGGGCCGTACTGATTGTGCATGCGACGGCCCGCGACCCGGTCGTGGAAGGCACGCATCTGACGGCCCGGCAACAGCGCCTCCCCGGACTGGATGATGTCCCGGAGCGCGGGGAGGAAGCGCTGATGCTCCTCGGCAGCTTCGGCGATCGCTTCGACGACGAGATTGGGCGCGAAGAGTTCCTGGACACCGTGCCGGTCCAGCCAGTCGACGAGTTGTTCGGCGTTGCGCCGGACCTCCTCCGGGCAGAGCACTAGCGTCTTGCCCGACAGCAGCGCGGAGAACAGTTCCTGCACCGATACGTCGAAGGTGACCGGCGCGAAATGCGCCACCATCTGCGCCGCGTCACCCGGCAGCACTCCCTCCTGCCAGCGCAGCAGGTTGGCGATGCCGCCGGCCCGCACCACCACCGCCTTCGGGCGGCCGGTGGAGCCGGAGGTGTAGATGACATAGAGCGGGTGGTCCGGCAGCAGCGGGCCGAGCCGTTCCCGGCCGGTCACGTCCCCCGCGGGTGCCGCGGCGAGCTGCGCGACGGTCTCGGCCCGGTCAAGTTCCAGCCGGGCGTCCGGCTCACCGGGCATCTGTGAGGCGTGCCGCATGGTGGTGATCACGACGGTGGGACGGGCGCTGAGCAGCATGAAATCGATTCGCTCGGCGGGCAGCGCCGGGTCGACCGGCAGATAGGCGGCGCCGGTCTTGGCCGCGGCGAGCACCGCGACCACCTCGTCGGCCGAGCGCGGCACCGCGATCGCCACGTACGATTCGGGACCGGCGTCCCGGCCGATCAGCAGTCGCGCGAGCCGATTCGCGCGCGCGTTCACCTCGGCGTAGGTCAGCACGGTGTCGCCGTCGATCACGGCAGGCCGGTCCGGGGTGCGGGCGGCCTGCTCTTCGAAGATCTCCGGCAGCGGCCGCCACGGCGTCTCCCGGGTGGTGTCGTTCCATTCGGCCAGCAGGCGCCGACGCTCCTGCGGTTCGAGCACGTCGATCCGGCTCACCCGGATCGACGGGTCGGCGACGGCGGTCTCCAGCACCCGCAACAACCGGCGTGTGATGCGCTCGGCCGTGCTGCGGTCGAACAGGTCGAAGCTGTACTCCAGCGATCCCAGCAGGCCGTCCACGCCGCCGTCAGTCGTGCGCCGGTCCCCGAAGGAGAAGAGCAGGTCGAATTTCGCCGCGTCGACGGTGACCGGTTGCGCGCTCACCTCCAGATCCGGGAGCACGCCGCGCACCGCCGCGGCGGCCTGGTCGTTGTTGTTCAGCGCCAACTGCACCTGGTAGAGCGGATGCCGGGCCAGCGACCGCACCGGGTTCAGTTCCTCCACGAGCCGCTCGAACGGCAGTTCCTGGTGGGCGTACGCGGCCAGATCGGTCTCCCGGACCTGAGCGATCAGCTCGTCGAAGGCCGGATCGCCGGCCAGGTCGGTCCGCAGCACCAGCGAGTTGACGAAGAAGCCGACCAGGCCGTCGATCGCGTCGTCGGTGCGGCCCGCGATCGGCGTGCCGATCGGGATGTCGGTGCCCGCGCCGAGGCGGCACAGGAGCGTGGCGAGGGCCGCCTGCAACACCATGAAGACCGTCGCCCGGTTCCGGCGGGCCAGCGCGGTGACCGCGGCGTACAACGGCGCCGGCACGTGGAAGGTGACCATGCCGCCGCGGTTGGAGGAGACGGCCGGCCGGCGCCGGTCGGACGGCAGCTCGAGTTCCTCCGGCAGCCCGTCCAGCGCGGCGCGCCAGTAGGCCAGTTGACCGGCGATGGGGCTGTCCGGATCCTCGACGGAGCCGAGTTCGGTCCGCTGCCAGAGCGTGTAGTCGGCGTACTGGACCGGCAGCGGGTCCCACTCGGGTGCCCGGCCCGCGCACCGGGCCGCGTAGGAGACAGCCAGGTCTCGGCGCAGCAGCGGCATGGACCAGCCGTCCCCGGCGATGTGGTGGACCAGCAGGAGCAGGACGTGGACGGTGGGCTCCAGCCGGAAGATCCAGGCACGCCACGGCGGCTCGGTGCCCAGGTCGAACCGGTACGCCGCCGCCTCCGCCAGCCGCGCGTCCAGTTCGGCCTCCGTGGTGGCCACGAAGGCCGGCTCGGGTGCCGCCTCGTCCAGCACCACCTGATACGGCCCGTCGCCGTCCTCGCGGATGACGGTGCGCAGCGTCTCGTGCCGCGTTGCCACGTCGGCGAGCGCTGCGTGCAGCGCTGCCGTGTCCAGCCGGCCGGTCAACCGGAGCGGGAGCGGGATGTTGTACGTCGGGTTCGCACCCTCGACCCGGCTGAGAAACCACAGCCGCTGCTGTGCGAAGGACAGCGGAACGCGCTCCGGCAGGGGCCGGGTCGGCGTCACCCCGGCCCGGCCCCGGCCCGCCCGGTCCAGCACCTGCCACAGCCGGGCCGGGGTCGGCGCCTCGAACAGCTCCCGAATCGCCAGCTCCACCCGGAAGGTGGACCGCACCCGGCTGACCAGCCGGGTCGCGATCAGCGAGTTGCCGCCCCGCTCGAACAGGTCGTCGTCGGCACCGACCTCGGGCAGGCCGAGGACGTCGGCGAACAGGCCGCAGAGGATCTGCTCCTGAGGGGTACGGGCGGCACGCGCCTGCCCGTCGTCGGCCGGTCCCGGGGCGGGCAACGCGTGCCGGTCGAGCTTGCCGTTGGCCGTCACGGGCAACGCGTCGAGGACGACGAATGCGGACGGGACCATGTAGTCCGGCAGCGACCGGCTCGCGTGCGCGGTCAGTTCCCCGGCGGTGACCTCGGCTTCGGAGTCCCGGGTCAGGTATGCCACGAGGCGCTTGTCCCCCGGCCGGTCCTCGCGGGCCAGCACGACGGCCCGGGTCACACCGGGATGCCGTTCCAGGACCCCGGCGACCTCGCCCGGTTCCACCCGGAAACCGCGCAGCTTCACCTGGTCGTCGGCGCGTCCCGCGAACTCCAGCACACCGCCGGGCAGCCACCGGGCCATGTCGCCGGTGCGGTACATCCGCGCACCCGGCGGGCCGAACCGGTCGGCGACGAACCGCTCGGCGGTCGACCCCGCCCGGCCGGCGTACCCGCGAGCCAGCCCGGCCCCGGCGAGGTAGAGCTCCCCGGTCATGCCCTGCGGCACCGGCCGCAGGCCCGCGTCCAGCACGTACAGCCGGGTGCCGTCCATCGGGCGGCCGATCGGCACGGAGGAGCCCAGTTCGTCCCCCGCGCGCACCGCGTGGTGGGTGGCGTTCATGGTGATCTCGGTCGGCCCGTAGAGGTTCGTGACTACCAGGTCGGGGCAATGGCTCAGCACCCGGCGGAACGCCTCGGCCGAGGCGGCGTCGCCACCGGTGGTGACCTCCCGCATGCCGGAGAGCGCCTCTGGAGCCTCCTCGGCGATCAGGTTGAACAGCGCCGTGGTGAGCAGCCCGCCGGTCACACCGTGCGCGGCGATCGTGCGGCGGATCGTGTCCACGTCGAGCCGTCCCGGTGGCGCGAGCACGATCCGGCCCCCGCTGAGCAGCGGGATCCACAGCTCGTATGTGGAGGCGTCGAAGGCGCGGGCGGCGGCCATCAGCACCCGCTCGTGAGCGCCGCCCGCCCACCGCCGGTCCAGCGCCAGCTCGGCCACGCCGCGGTGGGTCACCACGACGCCCTTCGGCGTTCCCGTCGAACCCGACGTGAACATGACGTAGGCGGCCTGGTCGGGGTGCACCGGCACGTCCGGGCCGGAGTCGGCGCCCGCCTCGGCGCCGACCTCCACGAGGATCGTGCGCAGTCCCACGGCCGCGGCCCGGTCGGCGGTCCACCGGTCGGCCAGAATGATCTCGCCGCCCACCTCCGCCGCGGCGGCCCGCATCCGCTCCACCGGATAGCTGTCGTGCAGCGGCACGTAGAAGCCGCCGGCCTTCAACACGGCCAGGACGGCCACCGGCACCGCGGCCGTACGCTCCAACAGCATCACGACCGGTGTCTCGCGGCCGACACCGGCGGCGACCAGTTGATGTGCCAGCCGGTTGGCGTGCGCGTCGAGCTGAGCGTACGTCAGCGTCCCGGCGTCGGAGACCACCGCGACGGCGCCGGGGTCGCGGGTGGCCACCCGGCTGAACAGCTCCGGCAGGCCGGTCACCTGCGGTGCGGTGTCCCGGCCGAACGCGGCGTCCGGGAGTTGCCGGACGTCCGCCGCGGCGGACAGCAGCCGCCCGACGGGTTGGTCCGGCGCGGCGGCCACCGCCTCGACGATCTCCACGACACCGGTCAGGATGCGCTCGGCCGTCTCCTGGGAGACGGCGTCGGTGCGGTGGTCCAGCCGAAGCAGCAGGCGCGTGCCCGGCGCGGCGACCAGGGAGAGCACATAGTGGTTGGCGTCCACGCTCTGGACGCCGGTCACCCGCAGTTCCGCTCCGGCGGCACCGGAGCCGGCACGGGCCGGGTAGTTCTCGAACGTCACGATGGTGTCGAAGAGCGCGGCCCGTCCGCCGAGTCCGGCGAGCCCCTGGATCTCGGCGAGCCCGAGGTGCTGGTGTGCCATCAGTGCGGCCTGCTCCGACTGGAGCCGGTGCAGCAGGCCGGTGAGGGACTCGCCGCGTAGCAGCCGCGCCCGCAACGGCACGGTGTTGATGAACAGGCCGATCATGGTGTCGATGCCGTCCAGCTCGGCGGGACGGCCGGATACCGTGATGCCGGCGAGCACGTCGTCGCGCCCGGTCAACCGGGCCAGTTGCAGCGCCCACGCCGCCTGGATCACCGTGTTGAGGGTGAGCCCCTGCCCGCGGGACCACTCGGTGAGCGAGGCAGTGGTGGCCTCGCTCAGCGTGGCCTGCAACTGTTCCGGCGGTTGACCCGCCGGCGGCAGGCCCGGCGCCACCAGCGTCGGCTCGCTCAGCCCGTCCAGCGCCGCCCGCCAGGCCCGCTGCGCCGCGCCCTGGTCCTGCTCGGCCAGCCAGCTCAAATAGTCCTTGTACGGGCGGACCGGCGGCATCCCGCGATCGTCACCGTGGGCTCGGTAGAGCGCGAGCAACTCCCCCCAGAGCAGCGGGATCGACCAGCCGTCGAGCAGGATGTGGTGGAAGGTCAGGATCAACCGATGCCGGGCGCCGGGCAGGAGCAGCAGCGTGAACCGCAGCAGCGGCGGCCTGGCCAGGTCCAGCCGGCGGGCGCGGTCGGCCGCCACGATCCGCTCGGTCTCCCGGGGCACCCGCTCCGGTTCGAGGTCACGCAGGTCGATCTCCTGCCACGGCGTCTCCGCCCACCGGGGGACGATCTGCACGGGGCGGCTGATCCCCTCGTACCGGAACCCGGCGCGCAGGTTGGCGTGCCGGCGCAGCAGGCCGTTGGCGGCGGCCCGCAACGCCGCCGCGTCGAGCGCTCCCGCCAGGTCGACGACGATCTGCACGGCGTAGATGTCCGGAGCTGTCGTGTCGTACACATGGTGGAAGAGGATTCCCTCCTGCAACGGCGACAGGGGCAGGATGTCCTGCAACCCGAACTGGTTCACTGCGGTCTCCTCCACTCGGCTTCCAGCAGATCGATCTCGCTCTGGCTCAGCGTGGTCAGCGCCAGGTCGGACGGCGTGCGTCCGCCCGCGTCCGGGTCCGCGACGTGGCGGGCCAGCATCGTCAGCGCCCGGAACCACGCCTCTGCGAGGTCCCGCACCTCCCGCTCGGTCAGCAGGTCGCGCGGCCACAGCCAGTGCGCCACGAGTCGCGATTCGCCGTCGGTCACCCGGGTGACGGCGGCGATCTCCAGGGGGTGCGGCAGGCGCATTGCCGGGTCCTGGCCGCCGATGCCGCCAAGGTCCGCCAGGACGCCCCACGGCGGAGCCTCGGCGCCGGTCGACTCGGTGGAGCGGCCCAGATAGTTGAATCCGACCTGGGCGGCCGGCAGCCCGGCCAGGACCCGGCCGGTCTCCGGATGCAGGTAGCGCAGCAGCCCGTAGCCCAGACCGTTGCGGGGGACGGCGCGCAATTGTTCCTTCAGGTGTTTGAGGACTCGCGCCGCCTGGGCGCCGTCCGAGCGGGCCGCCGCCCGGTCCACCGGTCCGAGGTCCAGCCGCACCGGGTACATGCCGGTGAACCAGCCCATGGTCCGGGAGACGTCGGCGTCGCCGAGCAGCTCCTCGGCCCGGCCGTGGCTCTCCAGATCCACCAGCACCGCGCGGTCGCCGCGGGTCTCGGCGAACGCTATCGCCAGCCCGCTCAGCAGCACGTCGGTCACGCCGGCGTGGAACGCCTCCGGCACGGTGGTGAGAACGGCCTCGGTGATCTCGGCGGGCAGCGTGAGCGTCACCATGGCGGCGGCGGCGCTGACGTCTCGGGCCGGGTCGAGCCGACGGTCGCCGAGCTGCGCGGTGGCGCCCTGCGCGGTGCGGACCCAGTACTCCACCTCGTCCGCCGCCGGTGCGCTGCCCCACTCGACGAGGCGATGGGCCCACCGCCGGAACGAGGTGCCCACCGGCGCCAGGGCCGGGCGGTGGCCGGCGTCGACCGCGGTCCACGTCTCCGCGAGGTCGGCGAGCAGGATCTGCCACGACACCGCGTCCACGGCGAGGTGGTGCACGTCCACGAAGACCACGCCCCGCGTGTCCGGTCCGCGGTCGAACCAGAGCACCTCCACCAGATGACCCACGCCGATCTCCAGCCGTTCCCGGGCGGCGGTCGCCTCCGCGGACATCCGCGCGCGGGCCTCCTCCCCGGACAGACCGGCCAGGTCCACCCGGCGCACGCACTGGGCGGCCCGCACCGCGCCGGGGGGCAGCACCTCCGCGGTACGGTCCGCGACCGACATCCGGATGCGCAGCGCGTCGTGGTGGTCGAGCAGCGTCTGCACCGTCTCGGTGAGCTTCGGCAGGTCGCAGCCCGCCGGGGCGGCCAGCGACCGCCACTGGGTGAGCCGGTCGACCGGGCCACCGAGGTCGGCGAACCAGTGCATGATCGGCGTGGGCGGGAACGGCCCGACGCCGTCGTCGGCGGCCACCGGCCGGGACTCGTCCTGTGCCACAGCCGCGGCGGCCAGCGCCGCCGCGGTCTTGTGCGTGAAGACGTCCCGCGCGGCCAGCACCAGACCGGCCCTGCGGGCGCGGCTGACCAACTGGATCGACATGATGCTGTCGCCGCCGAGCGCGAAAAAGCTCTCGTCGGCGCCGACCGAGTCACGGCCGAGCACCTCCGCGAAGAGGTCGCAGAGCACACGTTCCCGGTCGGTGCGCGGGGCGCGCCCCCTCGGCTCGGTCTCGGGCCGGGGCGCCGGCAGGGCGCGGCGGTCCACCTTGCCGTTCGCGGTCAGTGGCAGCGCGTCGAGCGGCACGAACGCGGACGGGACCATGTAGTCCGGCAGTCGAGACGCCGCGTGGCGCAGCAGCGGCGCTTCGTCGAGGCGGTCCCCGGCGGGTACCACGTAGGCGACGAGGCGGTGCTCGCCCGGCTGGTCGTTCCTCGCGACGACGAGCGCCTGTGACACCTCGGGGTGGGTGATCAGAACCGCCTCGATCTCGCCCGGCTCCACCCGGAACCCGCGGATCTTCACCTGCTCGTCCGTGCGGCCGACGAAGACCACGGTGTCCTTTGCCGACCAGCGCACCAGGTCGCCGGTGCGGTACATGCGGGCGCCGGGCGGGCCGAACGGGTCGGCCACGAAGCGCTCGGCGGTCATCCCCGGCCGCCCCAGATAGCCACGCCCGACGCCGAGGCCGGCCAGGTACGCCTCCCCGGTCACACCCGGCGGCACCGGGTTGAGCGCGACATCGAGGACGCGGAGACCGTCGCCGGGGATCGCACGCCCGGCGTCCGGTGCCTGCTCACCGGTCTGCGGCTCGCTCATCGTGGTCAGCACCGTCGACTCGGTGGAGCCGTACACGTTGATCACGCGGCGCCCCGCGAGGTGCCACCGGCGTACGGTCTCGGCGGGAAGGGACTCGCCACCGGCCAGCACCGCCCGCAGGCTGGGGACGGCGGCTGGGTCCAGCGTGCCGAGCAGCACGGGCGGAAGCGCGAGGTGACTGATCGCGTACCGGCCGACCCACTCGGCCAACTCGTCACCACCCACGTGCCCGTGCGCCGGGCCGAGCACCAGCGTGGTGCCCGTCAGCAGCGTCATGACCAGGTCGCCCACGGCCGCGTCGAAGGCCGGTGACACCAGTTGCAGGACCCGGCTCGTGTCGTCCAGGCCGAGAGCCTCGACATGTCCGCGTGCGAGCCCGGCCAGGCCGGTGTGTGTGGTGATCACGCCCTTGGGCCGTCCGGTCGAACCGGAGGTGTAGATCGCGTACGCGGCTGCGGTCAGGCATCGGGCGCCCGGACGGGCGGGCGGCGCGGTTGCCGGGCAGGCGTCGACGGCGGCGCGGGTGGCGGGGTCGTCGAGCACCACCCGGTCGGTGCCCGCCCACACCGGCCTGCCGGCGATCTCCGCGGTGGTCACCGCCAGCACCGGGTCCGCCTCGGCCAGCACGAAGGCGATCCGCTCGGCCGGCTGGGCGGAATCCACCGGCAGGAAGGCCGCCCCCGTCTTGAGCACCGCCAGGGTGGCCACGATCAGGTCCTCGGTACGCGGCAGTGCCAGGGCGACGAACCGTTCCGGGGCGGCGCCGCGCGCGATGAGGTACCCCGCCAGCCGGTCGGAGCGTTTGTCGAGTTCCGCGTACGTCAGTTCGGTGTCGCCCGCGACCAGCGCGACCCGGTCCGGGGTCCGGCGTACCGTGCGCGCGAACTGCTCGGGCCAGGTCCACGGCCGCACGGCCCGGCCGGGTTCCGCCGCACCGGACATCCGCCGGTGTTCGGCCCCGTCCAGCAACGGGATCCGCTGCACTCTCCGATCCGGATCATCGACGACCTCGGCCAGCAGCCGCCGGAACAACTCGGCGAGCAGCCGCGCGGTGGCCGCGTCGAACAGGTCGGTGGCGAATTCCAGCGTGCCGTGCAGTCCGGCCGGGGCGCCGTCGGCGTCCCGGCGCTCGGCGAATCCGAAGATCAGGTCGAACGGGACGGCGCCGGTGTGGACGCTCACCGGTGACACGGTCAGGTCCGGCAGCGTGCCGGGCGCCACGACGGCCGGCGCGCGCGTGTTGTCCAGCGAGAGCACCACCTGGAAGAGCGGATGCCGGGCCGGGGAACGTTCCGTCGCCAGGGCGTCGACCAGCCGCTCGAAGGGGACGTCCTGATGGGCGTACGCGGCCAGGCCGGTGCGCCGGACCCGGTCCAGCAGCTCGGTGAAGCGAGGGTCGCCGGAGACGTCCGTGCGCAGCACCAGCGTGTTGACGAAGAAGCCGACCATCTCCTCCGTGGCCCGGTCGGTGCGCCCGGCGATCGGTGCGCCGATCGGGATGTCGGTGCCCGCGCCGACCCGGCTCAGCAGTACGCCGAGCACGGCCTGCAGGAGCATGAACATGGTCACGCCGCGTTCCCGGGCCAGTCGCTCCAGCGCGGCGTGCAGGTCGGCGGGTACGGGCAGGTCGATGCGGTCCCCCCGGTATGAGGGCACCGGCGGTCGTTGCCGGTCCACCGGCAGGGGCAGCTCGGCCGGCACTCCGGCGAGCTGTTCCCGCCAGTACGCTAGCTGCCGCGCGATGGTGCTCTCCGGGTCGTCCTCAAGGCCCAGCTCGGCGCGCTGCCAGGCCGCGTAATCCGGGTATCCAGGGGCCAGTGGCGCACCGCCGGGTGCCCGGCCGGCCCGGCGTGCCGTGTAGGCGGCGGCGAGGTCGCGCAGCACCAGCGGTATGGACCACGCGTCGGCGGCGATGTGGTGCAACAGCATCAGCAGGACGTGGTCGCGGCCTCCGGGCAACCGGAACAGCCACACCCGCAGCGGCGGCTCCGCGGCGAGGTCGAATCCGTACGCGGAGCGCTCGGCCAGTTCGTCACCGAGGCCGGCTTCGGTGGTCGGCACCTCCCGAACGGCCGGTGCGTCCGGGCCGTCCGCGGGCAGCACCCGTTGCACCGGCCCGTCCGGGCCTTCCTCGTAGACGGTGCGCAGCGACTCGTGCCGGGCCGCCAGATCCCGCACCGCCGCGGCGAGCGCGCTCCGGTCGAGATCACCGGTGAGCCGCAGGGCGAGCGGCATGTTGTAGGTCGCGGCGCCGGACTGCATCTGGTTGAGAGTCCACAGCCGGCGCTGCGCGTACGACAGCGGCGCAGCCTCCTCGCGCGGCGCGGCGGTGAGCGGGCGGCGGCCCGTACCGGCACGGCCGAGCAGCGCGGCGATCCCGGCCGGGAAGGGCGTCTCGAAGACCGCCCGGATCGGCAGTTCCGCGCCGAACGCCTCCCGCACCCGGCTGACCAACCGGGTGACCAGCAGCGAGTGGCCACCGAGCGCGAAGAAGTCGTCGTCCGCGCCGACGTGCGCGAGCCCGAGTGTCTCCGCGAACAGTCCGCAGAGGATCTCCTCCCACGCGTCGCGTGGCGGTGTCCCGGCGCCCGGCTCGACGGCCTCGCCGGGTTCGGGCAACGCCGCCCGGTCCAGCTTGCCGTTGCGGGTCAGCGGCAGCTCCGGCAGGGTGGTCACCGAGCCGGGGACCATGTAGTGCGGCAGATACCGGGCCAGGTGGTCGCGAAGCTCACCCGGCGCGGTCTGCGCGTCCGGCACCCGCACCGCGTAGGCCGCCAGCACGCGCTCGCCGGATGCGCGCTCCCGCACCACGACCGCGGCCTGGGCCACGCACGGGTGGTCCTCCAGGACGGATTGGATCTCGCCCAGCTCGATCCGGAAACCGCGAAGCTTCACCTGCTGGTCGCTGCGGCCGACGAAGCTCAGTTCGCCGTGCCGGTTCCACCGCACCCGGTCGCCGGTGCGGTACATGCGCGCGCCGGCCGGACCGAACGGGCAGGCCACGAACCTCTCCGCGGTGAGGGCGGCGGCACCCGCGTAGCCGCGGGCCAGGCCGGGACCGGCCAGGTAGAGTTCGCCGGGCACACCGGGCGGCACCGGGCGCAGCCACTCGTCCACCACGTAGACCCGGGCTCCGGGGATCGGCCGGCCGATGTGCGGTGCCCGGTCCGGGCGCAGCGGCTCGCTGATCGTCGCGGTGACGGTGAACTCGGTCGGGCCATAGGCGTCCAGAATCCGCCGCCCGTCTGCCGTCCAGCGGCCCACCAGATCGGCGGTGACCGCCTCGCCACCCGTGATGATCGACCGCAGCTCGGGCACCTCACCGGCGGGTACCGTGCCGAGCACCGGCGGCGGCAGCATCACGTGCGTGATGCCCCGGCTGGCCAGCAGCCGCGCCAGGTCCGCGCCCGCCACCGGCCCGTCCGGCGGCACCAGCACCAACGTCGCGCCGCAGACCAGCGTCTGCGCCACGTCGGCCACGCTCGCGTCGAAGCTCAACGACACCGCTTGCAGCACCCGGGCGGACGGGTCCAGGCCGTGCGCCGCGACGTGCGCGGCGAGCATTCCCGCGAGACCGGCGTGGGTCACCACCACGCCCTTCGGACGGCCGGTCGAGCCCGAGGTGTAGAGCAGGTACGCCGGTGACGCCGGGTGCAGCGGCGATCGCCGGTCCCCGTCCGACGGCGCCGTCGCGGGCTGGGCCGCCAGCCGCCCCACCACGGCCGGGTCGTCCAGCACCAGCGGGTCCGACGCTGTCGCCGGGAGGCCCGACTCGGTGATGACCACCAGCGGCCGCGCGTCGGCCAGCAGGTGGCGGATTCGCTCGGGCGGCTGCGCGAGGTCCACCGGCAGGTAGGCGGCCCCGGCCTTGACGGTGGCCAGCATGGCCACCACCCACTGCGGCGACCGGGGCAGTGCCAGCGCCACGAACCGTTCCGGGCCCGCGCCCCGCGCGATCAGCTCGTGTGCCAGCCGGTTGGCCCGTGTGTCCAGCTCGGCGTAGCTCAGCACCGCCTCGCCCCACTCGACCGCGGGCCGGTGGGGGGTTCGGCGAACCTGCGCCTCGAGGAGCTCCGGCAGGAGACGGGCGGGCACCGCCGGGCCGCCGTCACCCCAGCGGGACAGCAACAGATCGCCTTCCGCCGGCAGAAGCACACCGAGGGAGGAGACCGGCCGATCCGGCGTCCCGGCCGCGGCGCTCAGCAGTGTCACGAACCGCTCGGCCAGCGCCTGCGCGGTCGCCGGATCGAACAGATCGGTGCTGAACTCCAAGACGCCGCGCAGGCCGTCATCCGGGTCGGCTCCGTCGTCGAGGGTGATCGACAGGTCGACCTTCGCCGTGCCGGTCGGCAACGGGCGGGGCCGTGTCTGAAGCCCGGCCAAGTCCAGCGGGGCGGACCGTTCGATGTTGTTCAGCGCGAGACTCACCTGGAAGAGCGGGTGGTGGGAGAGCGAACGCACCGGCCGCAGTTCCTCGACCAACCGCTCGAACGGGACGTCCTGGTGGGCGTACGCCCGCAGGTCCACCTCGCGGACGCGGCGCAGCAACTCGCGGAATGTCGGGTCGCCGGCGGTGTCGGCCCGCAACACCAGCGTGTTGACGAAGAAGCCCACCAGGTCCGCGATCGACTCGTCGCCGCGCCCGGCGATCGGCGCCCCGATCGGGATGTCGGTGCCGGCGCCGAGGCGGGTCAGGAAGGCCGCGAGCGCGGCGTGCAGCACCATGAAGAGGCTTGCCTGCTCCTGCCCGGCCAGGTCGGCCAACCGGCGGCGCAGAGCCGCCGGTATGCGCAGCGGCACCAGGCCGCCGGCGGCGGAGACCGCGGCCGGACGGGGCCGGTCGGTGGGCAGGTCGATCTCCTCCGGTATGCCCGCCAGCGCGCCTCGCCAGTACTCCATCTGCCGCGCCAGGGGGCTCCGCGGATCGTCGGCGGCGCCCAGCACGTCGCGCTGCCAGAGCACGAAGTCGGCGTACTGCACCGCGAGCGGTGTCCACTGCGGAGCATGCCCGGCGCGACGGGCCGCGTACGCCAGGCCCAGATCGTGTGCCAGCAACGGCATCGACCAGCCGTCACCGGCGATGTGGTGCATCACGAGCACCAGGACGTGCCGCTGCAGCCCGGTCTCGTCCACCGTGCAGAGCACGGCCCGGAAGGGCATCTCGGCAGCGAGGTCGAAGGGATGCCGTGCCTCGGCCGCCAGCCGGGCGTCCAGCTCCTGCGGCGGCACCGGCACCTCGATCGACCCGGACGCGACGGCGCTCGGCGGCAGGAGCACCTGGTACGGCCCGTCGGCGTCCTCGGCCACCAGCGTCCGCAGGGTTTCGTGCCGCTCGCTCAGGTCCGCGAGCGCCGCACGCAACGCCGCCCGGTCCAGGTCACCGGTCAACTCGACGGCGGAGGCGATGTTGTACCGGGGCCCCGGGCCTTCGAACCGGTGCAGGAACCAGAGCCGGTACTGCGCGTAGGAGAGCGGGATCCGTTCCGGCCGCGGCCGGGCGATGACGCCGGCCAACGCCCGGTCGGCGCCGGTCAGCACCTCCGCGAGACCGGCCACCGTCGGTGTCTCGAAGACTTGCCGGATCGACAGTTCCACGCCCAGCACCGCGCGGATCCGGCCGACCAGGCGGCTCACCAGCAGGGAGTGCCCGCCCAGGTGGAAGAAGCTGTCGTCGGTGCCGACCACCGGCGTGCGCAGCACCTCGGCGAAGAGGTCGCGCAGGGTCTCCTCACGCGGCGTGCGTGGCGACCGACCGGCCGGCCGGTCGGCGCCGGAGGGCGCCGGGAGCCGCCGGTGGTCGAGCTTGCCGTTCGGCGTACGCGGCAGTTCCGGAAGGATCACGTAGGCCGCCGGGAGCATGTAGTCCGGGAGACGGGCCGCCGCGTACCGGCGCAACGCCGGCTCGTCCGGCGTGCCGTCCCCGGCGGGCACCAGGTAGGCGACCAACTGTCGCCCGCCGGAGGCGCCCTCGCGAGCCACCACGGCCGCCCGCTGCACACCCTCCGCGGCGGAGAGCACGGCCGCGACCTCTCCCGGCTCGATCCGGAAACCGCGGATCTTCACCTGGTCGTCGACGCGGCCCAGGTACTCCAGCAGGCCCGCACCGGTCCAGCGGCACCGGTCACCCGTGCGGTACATGCGCGTGCCCGCGGCGCCGAACGGGCAGGCGACGAACCGTTCCGCGGTCAACGCCGGACGCCGCGCGTAACCTCGCGCCAGCCCCGCTCCGGACAGGTACAGCTCCCCCGCGGTGCCCGGCGCCACCGGGCGCAACCGGTCGTCCAGCACGTACACGCCGGTGTTGGCGATCGGACGGCCGATCGGTGCCGCCTGCGGCCAGGCGGCGGCGTCGCCCTCCATCGTGTAGGCGGTGACGACGTGCGTCTCGGCCGGGCCGTAGTGGTTGAGCAGCGCACGTCCCGGGGCGCGGCGGAAGAACTCTTGGATCGCGCCGTGCGGGGTGAGCGCCTCGCCCGCCTGGGCGATGCGGCGCAGGGCGGGCAACGTACGCCCCTGCTCGCCGGCGGCGCGGCACACCGCCTCGACCACCAGTGTCGGGGCGTAGAGCTCGGCCACGGCGAACCGTTCCAGCCAGTCGACCATCCGCTCGGGGTCGCGGCGCACCTCCTCCGGGCAGACCGCGAGCGTCTTGCCGAACAGCAGCGTGGAGAGGATCTCCTGGGCCGACACGTCGAAGCTGACCGCAGTGAACTGGGCGACCACCGTCCCGGCCGGCGCGGGCAGTTCCTCGTGGTGCCAGTGCAGCAGGTTCAGCAGCGCACCGGCGGGCATGACCACCGCCTTCGGCCGACCGGTCGAACCCGAGGTGTAGACGTAGTACGCCGGATGGCCGTCCAGCGGGGTGGCCGGCAGCTCGGACGGCTCCAGGTCGTCGCCCCGGAGGCGGTCGAGAGCACCGGATGCGGCCACCTCGTCGAGCATCACGTGGCGGCGTCCCGCGGCGGGTGGCGGCACCGGATCGCGGGAGTCGGCAAGGACCAGGCCGGGCCGGGCGTCGCCGAGCATGTACTCGATCCGCTCGGCCGGATAGGCCAGGTCCACGGGGAGCCAGGCGCCACCGGTCTTCAGCACCGCGAGCAGGGCGACGATCCACTCCGCCGACCGGGGCATCGCGATCGCTGTCAGCCGCTCCGGTCCGGCGCCCTGCGCGATCAGATGCCGGGCCAGCCGGTTCGCGCGCGTGTTGAGCTCGCCGTAGGTGAGGACCCGCGTACCGTCCAGCACCGCGGCCCGTCCCGGGTCCGCTGCCGCGTGCGCCTCGAAGAGCGCGGGCAGGGTGGTGCGCGGCCACTGCCGGCCGGGTGCGTTCCAGGCGGTCAGCATCCGCTCCCGCTCGGCGGTGAGGAGCACGTCGACCGCGCCGACCCGGCGCTCGGGCGCGTCGGTCACCGCCCGCACCACGCGCAGCAGCCGGGACACCAGCCGCTCGGCGCTGTCCGGCTCGAACAGGTCCGCGCTGTACTCCAGGCTGCCGCGCAGGCCACCGGCGCCGCCGTCGGGGGTGCGCCGCTCGGTGAGGCCGACCAGCAGGTCGAAGCGGGCGTTGCCGGTCTCGGACGGCACCTCGGTGACGGTCAGGCCGGGCAGCCCGGCGACCGGCTTGCCGGCCGCCTCGGTGCGGAAGACCAGCAGGATCTGGAAGAGCGGGTGCCGGGCCGGAGACCGCTCCGGTCGCAGCACCTCGACCAGCCGTTCGAAGGGCACGTCCTGGTGGGCGTAGGCGGCGAGGTCCGTCTCGCGCACGCGGGCCAGCAGTTCGGTGAAGGTGGGATCGCCGGAAAGGTCGTTGCGCAGCACCAGCGTATTGATGAACGGGCCGACCAGGTCCTCCACGGTCGCGTCGGTACGCCCGGCGATCGGCGTGCCGAGCGGGATGTCGGCGCCGGCACCGAGCCGGTGCAGCAAAACGGCGAGAGCCGCTTGGAGCACCATGAACACCGTCGAGCCGGTCTCGCGGGCCAGCCCGACAATGCGCTCGTGCGCATCGGCCGGAATCTCGAACTCGACGCGCGCTCCCCGGTGCGAGGCCGAAGCAGGCCGGGGCCGGTCGGTGGGCAGGGTCAGCTCGGCCGGCAGGTCCGCCAGCGCCTCCGTCCAGTACGCCAGTTGCCGCCCGATCGGTGACCGGGGATCGTCGTCGGCGCCCAGCACCGCGCGTTGCCAGAGCGCGTAGTCCGCGTATTGCAAGGGCAGTGGCCGCCATCCGGGGGTCTCCCCCGCGCTCCGGGCCTGGTACGCCTCGCCGAGGTCCCGGCTCAGCACGGGCAGGGACCAGCCGTCAGCGGCGATGTGGTGCACGGTCAGGACCAGCACATGCTCCTCGGCGCCGAGAGCGAGCAGCAGGGCGCGCACCGGTGCCCGGGTGAGGTCGAGCGGAGCACGCACCGCCGCGGACAGTCTGTCGGGGGACTCTTCGGGCGGGCAGGCGACGATCTCCAGGTCGAGGGGTGGACTGTCCAGAATGACCTGGACGGAGCCGTGCTCGTCCTCACCGAAGACGGTGCGCAGCGCCTCGTGCCGCATGACGACATCGCGCAGCGCGGCCCGCAGCGCTTCGGTGTCGAGGCGGCCGGTGAGCCGGACGGCGAGGGGCATGTTGTAGGCCGAGCTGGGACCGTCGAAGCGGTACAGGAACCACAGCCGCTCCTGTGTGGGCGAGAGCGGCAGGCGCCGGGGACGCCGCCCAGCCCGGATCGCGGGGCGGGCTTCGGCGGTGCCGTCGAGCGCGCTCGCGAGACCCGCCGGGGTGGGCGTGCGGAATAGCTGCCGGATCGGCACCTCCACGCCGAACGCGGCCCGGATGCGGCTCACCAGCCGGGTCGCCAGCAGGGAGTGGCCACCGAGGGCGAAGAAATCGTCGTCGGGCGCGGTCGCGGGCACGCCGAGCACGTCGGCGAACTGTTCGCAGAGCAGTTCCTCCCGAGGGGTCCGTGCCGTCCGACCGGCCGCAGCCGCCCCGGACGCGACCGCGGGCAACGCCGCCCGGTCCACCTTGCCGTTCGCGGTGAGCGGCAGCGCGTCCAGCAGCACGACGGCGGACGGGACCATGTACTCCGGCAGGTGCTGGGCGAGGGCGTGGCGCACGGTTGCACCGTCCGGCGTCGCGCCGGCGGCGGGTACGACGTACCCGACCAGCCTGCGGTCACCCGGCCGGTCCTCGCGCACCATGACGACCGCGCGCTCCACACCGGGCAGGCTGGTCAGCGCCGATTCGATCTCGCCGGGCTCGATGCGGAACCCGCGCAGCTTCACCTGGTGGTCCACCCGGCCGAGGAAGCACAGAGTGCCCTCGCGGTCCCAGCGGACCAGGTCACCGGTGCGGTACATCCGGTCGCCCGCCGCGCCGTACGGGCATGCGACGAAGCGCTCCGCGGTGAGCCCGGCCCGGCCGTGATAGCCGCGGGCCAGCCCCTCCCCGGCGAGGTAGAGCTCCCCCGGCACGCCCGGTGGCGCCGGCCGCAGCGCTGCGTCCAGCACGTACGCCCGGGTGTTGTCGATGGGCCTGCCGATCGCCAGGACACCGTCGGCGCCGACGCTGTCGAGCGCCGCACCTGCCGCCGCGGTCGTGGACCAGACGGTGGTCTCGGTCGGCCCGTACAGGTTGACCACGTCCTGCGACCGCTCGAGCAGCACCCGTGCCAGGTCCTCGGTGAGCGCCTCGCCGCCCACCAGGACCCGCACGTCCCACAGCTCCGCACGGTCCGGTTCGGCCACGATCGCGTGCCACAGGCTCGGGGTGGCCTGCACGACCGTGATCCGCTCGGCGGCGATCCGGCGGAGCAGCGCGGCGGGTTCGCGGGCCGCGTCCCGGTCCGACAGGACGACAGTCGCGCCGGACAGAAGCGGCAGGAAGATCTCCAGCGCGGCGATGTCGAAGCTCACGGTGGTGAGCGCGAGCAGCCGGTCCCCGGATGTCAGCGGCACCCGGGCGGCCATCGCGGTCAGGAAGTTGCTCAGCCCGAAGCCGGTGACCACGACGCCCTTCGGGTGGCCGGTGGAGCCGGAGGTGTAGATGACGTAAGCCGGGTGGTCGCCGCGGCGCGGCACACCTCCCGGATCCGCCACCGGCAGCGCGGCCACCTCGGCCGCCGTCGTGGGGTCGTCCAGGGCTACCACGCGGTGGCCGGTGCCCGGCGGCTGCCAATCGCCGGCGGTCAGCACCACGGCCGGCGAGACGTCGTCCAGCATGTAGCGCAGCCGTTCGGCCGGGAGTTCCGGGTCCAGGGGCAGGTAGGCACCGCCGGCTTTGAGCACGGCGAGCATCGCCGTCACCAGGTGAGCGGTGCGGGGCAGTGCGAGCGCGACGACGGTCTCCGGGCCGACGCCGAGGGCGTTCAGGTGGTGCGCCAGCCGGTTGGCCGCCGCGTTCAGCTCGGCGTAGGTCAGCACGCTTCCCGGCGCCTCCAGCGCCACCGCCTCCGGGGTACCGGCGGCGGTGCTGGCGAAGAGCCCGGCCACCGGCTCCTCGACCGCCGCTGAGGCCGTTGCGTTCCACTCCACCAGCAGGCGCCGTAGCTCCGCGTCGTCCAACAGGTCCAGCTCCCGCACCGGCCGGGACGGGTCCGCCGCGCCGGAACGCAGCAACCGGACCAGCCGGTCGGTCAGCTCCCGCACCGTCGCGGGGTCGAACAACTCGGTGCTGTACTCGACGGTTCCGTGCAGACCGGCCGGTTCGCCGTGCGGACCGACCCGTTCGTGCACGGTGAAGTGCAGATCGAACCGGGCGGTGGTGGTACCGGCGGGCCACGCCTCGACGGCGAGCCCGGGGAACTGCGGCCCGGTGTCGTCGGCGTGCCGGTTGTCGAAGGCGAGCAACACCTGGAACAGCGGATGCCGGGCCAGGGAGCGGGCCGGACGCAGCACCTCCACCAGCCGCTCGAACGGCACGTCGCCGTTGCCGTACGCGGCCAGCCCGGCCTCCCGGACCCGGGCGAGTAGCTGCCCGAAGGTCGGGTCGCCGGAGAGGTCGTTGCGCAGCACCAGCGTGTTGATGAACAGCCCGACGAGCCCGTCGAGCGCCTCGTCGCCACGACCGGCTACCGGCGTGCCGATCGGGACGTCGGTGGTGCCGCTGAGCCGCGACAGCAACGCGGCGAGGCCCGCCTGCACCACCATGAAGAGGCTCACCTGGTGAGCGCGCGCCAGTTCGGCGAGGCGCGCGTGCGGACCGGCCCCGATCTCGAACTCCAGCTTGTCCCCGGCGTACGAGGCCATCGCGGGGCGGGGCCGGTCGGTGGGCAGGCCCAGTTCCTCCGGCATCCCGGCGAGCGCCTTGCGCCAGTACGCCAGTTGCCGCCCGGCGATGCTGTCCGGGTCGTCGTCGGTGCCGAGCAGTTCCCGCTGCCAGAGCGTGAAGTCGGCGTAGGTGACCGGCAACGGCGGCAGTGCCGCCGGCTCGCCCTGCCGGTGCGCACCGTACGCCGCAGCCAGTTCCCGGCCGAGGATCCGCACGGACCAGCCGTCCACGGCGACGTGATGGACCACCACGAGCAGCACGTGCTCGGCGGCCGACAGGCGGAAGAGCACCGCACGCAGCAGCGGCCCGGTCTGCGGGTCGAGGGGTTCCCGGACAGCCTCCGCGAGCCGCTGGCGCAGTTGCTCGCCGGTCACCGCAACCACCGGCAGCGCAACCTCGGCGTGCGGTAGGACAAGCTGGTACGGGCCGTCGGCGTCCTCGGGCAGAATGGTGCGCAGCGGCTCGTGCCGGCGCACCAGGCCGGTGAGGGCTGCCCGCAGCGCATCGGCGTCCAGAGCGCCGGTCAGCCGCAGGCACAGCGGCATGTTGTAGGTGGCCGCGTGCCCCTCCAGGCGGGACAGGAACCACAGCCGCTGCTGGGCGAGGGAGAGCGGCACACGCGCGGGCCGTTCCACCGGCCGTAGTGGTGCGCGGACCCCGTCGGTGTCGTTCAGCGCGGCGGCCAGGCCCGCGACCGTCGGCGTGTCGAAGACCTGACGCACCGATAGTTCGACGCTCAGCACTGCGCGGACCCGGCTGACCAGCCGCGTCACCAGCAGCGAGTGGCCGCCGAGGGCGAAGAAGTCGTCCTGGACACCCACCCGGGGCAGACCCAGCACCTCGGCGAACAGCCCGCAGAGGATCTCCTCCCGGGGGTTGCGCGGCGCACGCCCGGACGCGGAAGCCCGGAACGCGGGCGCCGGCAGCGCCGACCGGTCGAGTTTGCCCGTGGCGGTCAACGGCAGGGACGGGAGCGCGATGACGGCCGAGGGCACCAGATAGTCCGGCAGGATGCCGCCGAGGTCGCGGCGGATCTCTGCGACGTCGAGCGCGGCTCCCCCCTGAGCGACCACGTAGCCGACCAGATGGACACCGCTCGGGTCGGCACCGTGCGGCACCACTGCGGCGCTCGCCACGCCCGGCCGGGTCCGCAACGCGGCCTCCACCTCGCCGGGTTCGATCCGATGACCCCGGATCTTCAGTTGCTGGTCGACCCGGCCGAGGTACTCCAGGCAGCCGTCGGCGCGCCATCGAGCGAGGTCGCCCGTCCGGTACATGCGCTCGCCCGCGGTGCCGAACGGCGCGGCGACGAACCGCTCGGCCGTCAGCGCGGGGCGGTCGTGGTAGCCGCGGGTCAGCCCGGCGCCGGCGATGTACAGCTCGCCGGCGGTGCCGGGTGGGACCGGAGCCAGCCCGCCGTCCAGCACGTAGACACGTACCCGGTCCATCGGGCGGCCGATCGGCGGCGCGGACGGATCGGGTCCGCCGTCGTCCGCGGTCCACCAGGTGGCATAGACGGTCGTCTCGGTGGGCCCGTAGGCGTTGATCACCTCGGCGCCGCCTAGCGCGTCGCGCAGTTGCCCGACGACCGGCCCGGTGAGCGTCTCCCCGGCCAGCAGGGCGGTGCCGGCGCGTACCCGCAGCCCGCCCTGGCCGACCAGGTTGGAGAAGGCCGACGGCACACCGCTGACCAGCGTTCCCGACCAGGGGGAGTCGGCGAGCACGAGCAGGTCCCGCACGAGTTCCACGGTCCCGCCCGCCGCCAGCGGCGAGAAGATCTCGAAGACCGAGACGTCGAAGTTGAGAGAGGTGGAGACGAGCACGTGGGCGAGCCGGTCGCGGCCCAGCCGGTCGACGGCCCAGCCGGCCAGGTGCGCCAGGTTCCCGTGCGAGACCACGACGCCCTTGGGACGGCCGGTCGATCCGGACGTGTACAACAGGTAGGCGGCACCGTCCGGTCGCAGCGGCCCGGTCCGGTCCGCGTCGCACGGATCGTGCTCCGGCTCGCCGGACAGTTCCACCTCGTCCAGGAAGAGCCGGGGCGTCGGGCTGTCCGGGACGACGTCGGCCGTGTCGCGGCGCAGCAGCAGCAACGCCGGCTTGCCGTCGGCCAGCAGGTAGCTCACCCGTTCGGCCGGGTGCCCGGGATCGATGGGCAGGTAGGCGGCGCCGGTCTTCAGCACGGCGAGCAGCGCCACGATCAGGTCGGCCGAGCGGGGCAGCGCGAGCGCGACCCGGCGTTCCGGGCCGATGCCGTGGGTGATCAGGTGGTGGGCGAGCCGGTTGGCGCGCGTGTCCAGCTCGGCGTAGGTGAGTCGCGCGCCGTCGTGGACGACCGCGGTCCGGTCGCCGTCCTCGATCGCCCGCGCCCGGACCAGATCAGGCAGCAGACCGGCGGGCGCCGGCCGCTCGGTGCGGTTCCACTCGGTCAGTACGCGGCGACGTTCTCCCGGTTCCAGCACGTCGATGGCGCTCACCGGTCGGGCGGGTTCACTGAGGAGCGTCCGCAGGACTCGGGTGAACCGGCGCGTGACCGCCTCGGCGTCGGCCCGGCCGAACGTGTCGGGCCGGTAGTCCAGGTGGTAGCGCAGGCTTCGGCCCGGCCCGACGATGAGCGCGAGCGGATAGTGGGTGGCGTCTCGGCTGTATACCTTCGCCAGCCGGGGCCCACCGGCCAGGCCGGGCACACCGGCGCCGCTCGACGGGTAGTTCTGGAAGACGTAGAGCGTGTCGAACAGTTCGCCCTGCCCTGGCACGGCGGTGAACCGCCGCAGCGCGCTCAGGCTGAGGTGCTGGTGCGCGAGCAGGTGCGCCTGCTCGGCGTGCAGGCGGCTCACCAGGTCGCCGAGCGGCTCGCCGTAGCGGACCCGCAATCGCAGCGGAACGGTGTTGATGGTCAGGCCGACCATGGTCTCGATGCCGTCGATCTCGGGCGGCCGCCCGGAGACCGTCACACCGACCACCACGTCGTCCCGGCCGGTGAGGCGGCCCACGGTGAGCGCCCACGCCGCCTGCACCACGGTGTTGACCGTCACCCCGCGCTCCCGTGCCCACGAGGTCAGCTCCGCGGTCTCCGTCTCGTCCAGCCGGCCGTGCACCTGTTCCGGGATGACCGGCTCGCGGGCCGCGCCCGCGGCCACGAGCGTCGGCTCGCTCAGGTCACCGAGGACGCCGCGCCACGCCTGCTCGGCGGCGGCCCGATCCTGCGCGCTCACCCAGGACAGGTAGTCGCGGTAGGGACGAACCCGGGGCAGTGCGGCGGCGTCGCCGCCGTAGAGCGTGAACAGCTCCCGGACCAGAATCGGCAGCGACCAGCCGTCCAGCACGATGTGGTGGTTGGTCATCACCAGGCGCTGCCGCCCGCCACCCAGGTCGATGAGCAGAAACCGCAGCAGCGGCGGCCGGGTGAGGTCGAAGCGGCGACTGCGGTCCTCGGCGACGAGCCGTTCGGCCTCCGTCGCACGACGCGGATCGGGTACCTGTGACAGGTCTGCTTCCTGCCACCCGTCCGGCACGTCGGTGAGGACGAGCTGCGCCCACTCCCCCGATCGTCGCTGACGAAAACAGACCCGCAGCGCGGCATGCCGGGCCACCAGCGCGCGGGCCGCGGCGCGCAGGCGTGGCGCGTCGACGGGCTCGGCGAAGTCGAAGACGACCTGTCCGGTGTAGACATCCGTGCCGGACCGGTCGAACACGTGATGGAACAGCAGCCCCTCCTGCAGCGGGGAAAGCGGCAGAATGTCCTCGATCGCGCCAGGCTGTTGGCTCACTGAAGCGGCTCCCACTCGGCTCGCAACTCGTCTTCGAACTCTTCGATCTCGCCCTGCGCGATGGCGGTCAGCCCCACGTCCGACGGGGTCAGCCCGCCGGCCTGCGGCTCCCGCACGTGCCGCGCCAGGCCGTCCAGCGCCGCGAACCAGTCCTCGGCCAGCTCCCGGACGGACGCTTCGTCGAGCAGGTCGCCCGCCCAGGTCCAGCGAGCACGCAACAGTGGACCGTCCGGGGTGTCCGCCACCGCGGCGTCGACATCGACCACGTGCGCCAACGGCACCTCGGGCGCCTGGTCGGCACCGGTGTCGAGGCCCGCCATCAGCGTCCAGCCGGTGCCGTCGTCCACGGCGTAGCGGCCCAGGTAGTTGAAACCGATCTGCGGCGCGGGCAGGGCGCGCAGCTCATCGGCGGTCGCGAGATTCAGGTAACGCAGAAGGCCGAAGCCGATGCCGCCGTCGGGACACCGGCGTAGCTGCTCCTTCACTCGTTTCAGCACCCGCCCCGCGTCTGGCCCGCCCGCCCGGAGGCTGTCCGGGTCGTGCTTGCCGGGCGTCAGCCGCACCGGGTAGACGGCGGTGAACCAGCCCACCGTTCGGGACAGGTCGGCGCGGCCGACCGCGTCCTCGGCGCGGCCGTGGCCCTCCAGGTCCAGCAGGACGTCGTCGGCGCGCTGTCCCCGGCGGCGGCGCCAGTTCACGACCGCGGAGGCGAACGCGGCGAGCAGCACATCGTTGACACCGACCCGGTATCGCGCCGCGGAGGCGCCGAGCACGGCGGCGGTGGCGGCGGTCGGCAGGGTCAGCGTGACGCTGCCCGCGGTGGCGTTGGTGTCCCGGGCGGGGTCGAGGGGGCGCTCGCCCAGCGGCGTGTCCGGCGATGTGAGCACCTCCCGCCAGTGGGGCAGTTGCCTGACCCAGTCCGGTCGCTCGGTGACCGCCGCCAGCCGGGTGGCCCAGCCGCGGAACGATGTGCCGGTCGGCGCCGGCGCGGGCGCCCCACCGGCCGCCACGGCCGCCACCGCCTCGCTCAGGTCGGTCACCAGGATGCGCCAGGACACGCCGTCCACCACGAGGTGATGGGCGACCAGCAGCAGCAGGCCCGTCTCGCGTTCGCCTCGGTCCAGCCAGAGCGCGCGCAGCACCGCGCCAGCCGCCGGGTCCAGGTGGCACCGGATCGCCGCGCCCTCCCGTGCCAGCAGGGCGCGGCAGTCGTCCTCGCCGAGGCCGGCGGCGTCGACACGGTGCAGGCAGTCGCCAGCCGGCACCGATCCGGGCCGGGTGGTCCATAGCTGCCACCCGGCCGGTCCGACGCGCAGCCGGGCTCGCAGCATGTCGTGCCGGTCCAGCACCGCCTGCAGGGCCGTGGTGAGGTCCGCCTCGGACAGCCCGGCGGGCGCCCGCAGGAGCTGGGACTGCGCGAAGTGGCGTGCCGCGCCCGCCCGCTCGGCGAACCGGTGCATCACCGGGGTCAGCGGGACCGCCCCGACGCCGTCGTCCACCGGCTCTCCGGCATCGTCCGGCGGCCCGCCGGACGAACCCTCCAGCGCCGCCAGCCGGGCCACGGTCTTGTGCTCGTACACATCGCGGACGCTCACCCGCAGGCCCGCTCGGCGGGCGCGGCTGACCAACTGGATCGACATGATGCTGTCGCCGCCCAGCGCGAAGAACTCGTCGTCCACGCCGACCTCGGACAGGCCGAGCACCTCGCAGAACAGCCCGCACAGCAGTTCCTCACGGCCGTTGGCCGGACCGCGCCCTCCGGGCGTGCTGCCGTAGTCGGGCGTGGGCAGCGCGCGGTGGTCCAGCTTGCCGTTCGCGGTCAGCGGCAGCGCCGGCAGCACCACGAACGCCGTCGGCACCATGTAGCCGGGCAGCGACCGGGCGAGGTGCTCTCGCAGTTGCGCGGCGCCCGGTGCGACGCCGTCGGCCGGTACCGCGTACGCCACCAGTCTCCGGTCACCCGGACGGTCCTCGCGCACCCGGACGGCGGCGTGCGCGACGCCGGGGTGCCGCAGCAGCACCGCCTCGATCTCGCCCGGCTCGATGCGGAAGCCGCGGATCTTCGCCTGGTCGTCGGTGCGGCCCAGGAAGGTCAGCGTGCCGTCCGCCCGCCACCGGCCGAGGTCGCCGGTCCGGTACATGCGTTCGCCGTGCGCACCGTACGGGCAGGCCACGAATCTCCCGGCGGTCATCGCGGGATGGTTGAGGTATCCGCGGGACAGGCCGCTGCCGGCGACGTACAACTCACCCGCCATACCGACCGGGACCGGACGCAGCGCTGCGTCCAGGACATAGACCCGGACACCCGGCAGCGGGCGCCCGATCACCGGATGCGCACCGGTCACCGGTGCGATAAGCGTGTTCACGGTGCATTCGGTCGGTCCATAGTGGTTGTAGACCGCCACGCCGGGCAGCCGGGACCATCGTGCCCAGGACGCGGGCCCGATCTCCTCCCCGCCGACCAGCACCGCACCGGGCCGGTCGGCGCCGTCGTCGAAGAGACCGGCCTCCACCAACACGGCCAGGTGCGCCGGGGTGCAGTTGAACGAGTCGATCCGGTGATCTCGCAGGTAGCGGATCAGGCCCACCGCGTCGCGGTTGAGCCGGTCCGGCACCAGATGCAGGGCGGTGCCGTGGAACATCAGTGCCAGTTGCTTGACCACGGCGTCGAAGCTGAAGCCTGAGGTGAGCGCCGTCGTGTGCGGTGGTCCCCAGAGCAGCGGGTGGTCAAGCGCCGCGGGCAGTCCGGCGCAGAACGCGCGGACGGCCCGGTGCGGGACGACCACACTCTTCGGTTCACCGGTCGATCCGGAGGTGTAGATCAGGTACGCCGGGTGTTCGGGCCTCAGCGGGGTCAGGCGTTCCTGGTCGTGCAGGTCGGTGTCGCGCGTGGGGTGTGCGCCGGTGTCGTCCGTCCGCAGCCGCGGCACCCCGGAGTCGACGGCCGCTCCGGCATCGTCGGCCAGCACCACCGTGGGCCGCGCGTCGTGCACCATGAAGCGGATCCGCTCGGCGGGCAGGCGAGCATCGAGGAAGACATAGGCGCCACCGGCCTTCAGCACCGCCAGGACGGCGACCATCAGCTCGGCCGTGCGGGGCAGCGCGAGGGCAACCACCCGCTCCGGGCCGACACCGGCCGTGACCAGCCGCCGTGCCAGGCGATTGGCGCGCCGGTTCAGCTCGTCGAAGGTGAACCGGACCCCCTCGGCGACCACGGCGATGTCGTCGGGGGTGCGCCGCACCTGCGCCTCGAACAGCTCGGAGACCGGGCCGTCGGCGGCCGGACGGCCGGTGTCGTTCCACTCGTTGAGGATCCGGTGCCGTTCGTCCGGCGCGACGAGGTCGAGGTCGCCGACGCGGCGGCCCGGGTCGGCTGCCGCCTCGGCGAGCAGCCGTCGCGTGCACTGCGCGATCGACTCGGCCGTCTCGCGGCTGAACAGATCGGCGCGGTAGCTCAGCACGCCACGAAGCCCTCCCGCCGCGCCCCCGGGGCGGCGGCGCGCAACCAGGCCGAAGGAGAGGTCGAAACGGGCGGTGCCGGTGGGCACGCGCAGCGGACGCACGGTGAGGCCGGGCAGACGCCCGGCGGCGTCGAAGGCAGCGCTCCGCTCGCTGCTGTCCACGGTCAGCATGACCTGGAACAGCGGATGCCGGGCGAGCGATCGCTCCGGGTTGAGCGCGTCGACCAGGCGGTCGAACGGCACCTCCTGGTGCGCGTAGGCGGCGAGGTCCGTTTCGCGTACCCGGGTCAGCAGCGTCCGGAAGCTCGGGTTGCCTCCGAGGTCCGTGCGCAGCACGAGGGAGTTGACGAACAAACCGACAAGCGGTTCCAGCTCCTCGTCGAGGCGGCCCGCGACCGGCGTGCCGATCGGGATGTCCGTGCCCGCGCCGAGCCGGTGCAGGACCGCGGCCACCGCCGCGTGGACCACCATGAAGAGGCTGGTGCCGGTGTCGCCGGCCACCTTCGTCAGCATGGCGTGCACCTCGGCGGGCACGTCGAACTCGATCTCTGCGCCGTCCGGCGTGGAGTCCGCGGAACGCGGCCGGTCGAAGGGGAGCGCAAGTTCCTCCGGCAGCCCGGCGAGCGCGCCGATCCAGTAGCTCAGCCGACGGCCCTCGGGGCTGCCGGGATCGTCGGCGGCACGCAGCCGCCGCTGTTCCCACAGCGCGTAGTCGGCGTAGGTGACCGACAGCACCGGCCACTGCGGCGGACGCCCGGCGTGCCGGGCGGCGTAGGCGGTGACCAGGTCGCCGGTGAGCGGCGCCAGCGACATTCCGTCCGCGGCCACGTGGTGCACGACAAGCAGCAGCACGTGCTCTGGCGCGCCGGGCGGCGCGTCTGTCACGGTCAGCAGCGTCACCCGCAGTGGCGCGTCGGCCGCCATGTCGAAGGGCTGGCACGCGGCGTCCCGCAGCGCGGCGTCCAGGCCGGCAGCGGTGACCGGCAGCGTGCGCAGCGCGGGTGCCGCCGTACCGTCCAGCACCACCTGGTAGGGCCCCTGCTGGTCGCTGCGCAAGACGGTGCGCAGCGGCTCGTGCCGTCCGGCCACGTCGCGCACCGCATCGGCGAGTGCTGGCACGTCCACCGTTCCGGTCAGGTGCAACGCCCCGACGATGTGATAGGCGGCGCTCGGGCCTTGGAGGTGGTGCACGAACCAGAGCCGGCGCTGCGCGGACGACAGCGGGATCCGGCTGGGGCGCGGTTGCACCGGCGTCACCGGTGGGCGTGCCGCCTCGGTGCCGTGCATCAGCGCGCACAGCCGTGTCACCGTGGGCGCCTCGAAGACCTGGCGGATCGCCACCTCCACGCCGAGCACGCGGCGGATGCGGGCAACCAGGCGGGTGACGAGCAGCGAGTGCCCGCCGAGGGCGAAGAAGTCCGCGTCGGCGGCGACCCGGTCCACGCCGAGGACCTCGGCGAAGAGCGCGCAGAGCAGTTCCTCGTCGGCGGTGCGGGGCGGTCGGCCCGCGTCGGCGGCGCCCGGTTCGGGATCCGGTAGCCGACGGTGGTCCACCTTTCCGTTCGCGGTCACGGGGATCTCGTCGAGGACCACGAAAGCGGAGGGCACGAACTGCCCGGGCAGGTGCGCCAGCGCATGGGCGCGTACCGACTCCGAGGTGGGGGCAGCGCCCGGCGCAGGCACCAGGTAGCCGACGAGCCGGGTTTCGCCGCCGGGACCGGGCCGGGCGAGCACCACGGCACGCTCGACCTGGGGGTGGGTGACCAGGCGCGCCTCGACTTCGGCCGGCTCGATCCGGACGCCGCGGATCTTCACCTGGTCGTCGGCGCGGCCGAGATAGACCAGTTCGCCGTCGGCGCGGCGACGTACCACGTCGCCGGTGCGGTACATGCGTTCGCCGTGCGCGCCGAACGGGCAGGCCACGAAACGGTCCGCGGTCAGGGCCGGTGCGTTCAGATATCCGCGGGCGAGTTGAACGCCGGCCAGGTAGAGCTCTCCGGCCACGCCCACCGGCACCGGCAGCAGATCCTTGTCGAGCACGTACAGGCGGGTGTTCCAGACTGGCAGCCCGATGGGGACCGAGGCGCTCGCCGGTTCGCCGTCGCCGCAGGCGTGATGGCTGACGTCCACGGATGCCTCGGTGGGACCGTACAGATTGTGCAGCGTGGCGGGCAGCAATGCGCGGAAGCGGTCGCGCAGGTCGGTGGTCAGCGCCTCGCCGCTGGAGATCACCCGGCGCAGGCTGGTGCAGCCTGCCGCCGCGGGTTCGGCCAGGAAGGCCCGCAGCATCGACGGCACGAAGTGGGCGGTGGTGATCCCGGCAGCACGGATGGTCTCCGCGAGGTAGGCCGGGTCCCGGTGTCCCTCCGGGCGCGCGGTCACCAGCACGGCGCCGGTCACCAACGGCCAGAACAGCTCCCAGACCGAGACGTCGAAGGTCGCCGGCGTCTTGTGCAGGACACGGTCGGCCGTGGTCAGCCCGTACTCGGCCTGCATCCATCGCAGCCGGTTCACGATCCCCTCGTGAGTGACCACCACTCCCTTCGGGCGGCCGGTGGAGCCGGAGGTGTAGATGACGTAGGCGGGGTGCTCCGGCCGGGGACGCACTCGGGCGGACGATGGGGCTTCGCCGTCGCCCACCATGAGCCGCGGGGTGTGATGCTCGGGCAGCCGGCCCGCCGCCGCCGCGGTGGTCAGGAGCAGCGTCGGGGCGGCCGCGTCCAGCAGATCGCTCAGCCGGTCCACCGGGTCGTCCGGGTCGAGCGGCAGGTAGGCGCCGCCCGCCTTGAGCACCGCCACCAGCGCGACCACCAGTTCGGCGGATCGGTGCACCGCGACGGCGACCGTGCCCTCCGGGCGGACACCGCGCGCGGCGAGCCGGGCGGCCAGCCTTTCGGCTCGCTCGTCGAGCTCCGCGTAGGTCAGCGTCATACCCTCGGCGATCACGGCGGGCGCATGCGGGGTCGCTCGGACCTGCGTCTCGATGAGGTCGGTCAGGGTGGCGGTTGGCAACGGGCGGCCGGTGTCGTTCCATGCGTGCAACACGCGTTCCCGCTGGGCCGGGTCGAGCACCTGCACGGTGCGCAGCGGCGCGCCGGGCTCGGCGAGCGCGTCGCCGAGAACCCGCAGCAGCCCGGCGGCCAGGGCCTCAGCGGTGCCCCGATCGAACATGTCGGCGCTGAACTGCACCACTGCGCGCATGCCGGCCGGGGCGCCGTCCGTGGACCACTGTTCGTCGAAACCGAAGAGCAGGTCGAACTTCGCGATACCGAGGTCGGTGGCCTCGACCGTGACCGTGCCGTCCAGCAATCGTCCGGCGGCCTCCGCCGTGGCTGCCTGGTCGGTGTTGTCGGCGACCAGCATCACCTGGAACAGGGGGTGCCGGCCGAGTGCCCGCTCGGGGCTGAGGACCTCCACCAGCCGTTCGAACGGCAGGTCCGCGTTCGCGTACGCCGCGAGGTCGGTCTCTCGGGTACGGGCCAGCAACTCCGCGAAGGTGGGGTTGCCGGACAGGTCGGTGCGGAGCACAACGGTGTTGAGGAAGAGCCCAGCGACCTCCTCGACGGCGCGGTCGCTGCGTCCGGCCACCGGAGCGCCGATCGGCACATCGTTGCCGGCGCCGAAGCGGGCCAGCGTGATGGCGAGCGCCGCCTGCATCACCATGAAAACGCTCACCGCGTGGTCCCGGGTCACCTGGTGCAGCCGCCGGTGCAGTTCGGCGGGGACCTCGAACGAGACCCGTCCGCCGCGCTGCCCCCCTTGGGACGGGCGCGGACGGTCCCGCGGCAGGTCCAGCTCGACCGGCAGACCGGCCAGGGTGGTGCGCCAGTGATCTAGCTGCCGGGCGGCGAGCGAACTCTCGTCGTCCTCGTCGCCGAGCAGATCGCGCTGCCAGAGCGCGAAGTCCGCGTACTGCACCGCGGGCGGGTTCCAGCCGGGCGTGCGCCCGTCCCGGCGGGCGGCGTAGGCGGTGGCCAGGTCCCGGAGCAGGACGGGCACGGTGGCTCCGTCACCCGCGATGTGGTGCAGGACCAGCAGCAGCACGCATCGGTCGGGTCCGGGCACGAACAGGTGAGCGCGCAGCGGAATCCGCTCGCCGAGGTCGAAGCCGGACCGGGCCGCTTCGCGCAGCAGGTCGTGCAGGTCCTCATCGCCGACCTCGGTCACGGTCAGTTCCACCGGCGTACCGGTCGGCCGGATCACCTGGTACGGACCGTCCACGTCCTCCTGCACGACGGTGCGCAACGCTTCGTGCCGATCGATCGTGTCGCCGAGCGCGCTCCGCAGAGCGGGCACGTCCAGACGACCGCTGACCCGCAGCGTCAACGGGATGTTGTAGAGCGGACCGGGGCCTTCGAGCTGGTGCAGGAACCACAGCCGCCGCTGACCGTGCGACAGCGGCAGGCGCGCCGGCCGGGCGACAGCTCGCACCGGCGGCCGGGCGGTGTGTGCTCGCGCGGCGAGCACGTCGCAGAGCCCGGCCACGGTCGGTGTCTCGAAAAGCTGCCGCATGGTCAGTTCGACGCCGAACGCCGTGCGGATGCGCGCGATGAGCGCGGTGCCGAGCAGCGAGTGCCCGCCGAGGTCGAAGAAGTTGTCGTCGACCCCCACCGCCGGACGGCCCAAGACACCGCTGAAGAGTCCACAGAGGAGTTGCTCACGCGGGTCGCGCGGCGCCCGCCCGGCACCCACCGCGGAGGCCTCCGCTGCGGGCAGGCGGTGACGGTCGACCTTTCCGGCGAGATTCACCGGCAACGCTTCCAGGCGCACGAAGAGTGCGGGCACCATGTAGCCGGGCAGCCGGGCGCTCAGGTGCGCGCGCAGGGCCGTGTCGTCCGGGCCGCCCGCCACGTAGCCGACCAGGCGCTGGGTGTCGGGGGTGGGTCCGTCGAGCAGCACGGCGCACTGCCTGACGTCGGCGCAGGTCGCCAGCGCGGCCTCCACCTCGCCCAGCTCGATCCGGTAGCCGCGGAGTTTGACCTGGTCGTCGGTGCGGCCGAGAAACTCCAGATGACCGTCGCGGCGCCACCGGGCCAGGTCGCCGGTGCGGTACATGCGCGCGCCGGGCGGTCCGAACGGGCAGGCGGCGAAACGCTCGGCGGTCAGTCCGGGCCGGTCGAGGTAGCCGCGAGCCAGGCCCACACCGGCGACGTACAGTTCGCCGGGCACGCCGACGGGTACCGCGCGGAGCCGGTGGTCAAGCACGTACACCCGGGTGCCGACCGCCGGCGCGCCGATCGGGACACGTCCGGGCTCGTCCGGCGCGACCCGGGCAAGCGTGGCCTCCACGGTGGTCTCCGTGGGCCCGTATGCGTTGAAGAGCGGCATCCGAGCCGCCCAGCGGGCGGCGATCCCGGCGCCGCAGGCCTCGCCGGCCACGACGACGGTGAGGTCGGAGGGGACCTCGGACGGGGACATGACGGACAGTGCCGACGGGGGCAGCGTGACGTGGGTGATGCGCTTCTCGGCCAGGAGTTCCTGGAGCTCCGCCCCCGGCGTGCGCCGGTCTTCCGGCGGCAGCACCAGCGTGGCACCGGACAGCAGCGCCATGCTGAGTTCGGAGACGGCGGCGTCGAAACTCGGCGAGGCGAACTGCAGCACCCGGCTTCCCGGGGTTACTGCGAAGGCGTCCACCTGCGTCGCGACCAGCGCGGCGAGGCCCCTGTGGCTGACCACCACGCCTTTCGGCTCGCCGGTCGAGCCGGAGGTGAAGATGACGTACGCCGGATGGTCGACGCGCGGCGCGGGTGTGGCACTGGGGCCACCGTCAGGCCCAGCGTCCTCGGCGCCGCCGAGGGTCAGGTGCGGGACGCCGTCGCTCGGCCACGGCACATCACCAGACGCCACGACGACGGCCGGTGCGCAGCGGTCGATGATCGCGCGGATGCGGGCAGGTGGCTGACTCACGTCGACGGGGACGAACGCCGCACCCGCCCGCATGGTTGCGATGATCGCGACGACCAGGTCGATCGAGCGCGGCAGGGCCAGCACGACGCGGTCCTCCGGTCCGATGCGGCGGGCCGACAGCCGGGCCGCGAACCGCTCGGCTCGTTCGCTCAGTGCCCGGTACGACAGCTCCTCGTTGCCTTCCTCCACCGCGACGGCGGCCGGGGTGCGGGCCACCTGCTCGGCGAACATCTGCGGCCAGGTGCGCGGGGTGACCTGCCGGTCCGTGCGGTTGACTTCGGCGAGCAACTCTCGTTCGCGGTCCTCCATGAGGTCCACGTCCGTGAACCGGCGGTGCGGGTCGGCCGTCATCGCGGCCAGCATCCGGGTCAGCCGGACGCCTATCGACGCGGCGGTGTCCGGGTCGAGGATGTCCTCGCTGTACCGGATGCCGCCGGTCATCCCGGACGCGGAGCCGTCCGGGGCGAACGTCTCGCCGAGGTCGATGGAGAGATAGAACTCGGCGCCGCCGGTGTCGGTCTCGATCAGTTGCACATCGAGACCGGTCAGCCCGGCAGCCGCCGCCGCGATGCCGTCCTGCCGGAACGTGTTCTGGTAGCTGAGCATGACCTGGAACAACGGGTGACGCGCCAGCGAGCGGTCCGGGCGCAGCAGGTCCACCAGCCGTTCGAAGGGCACATCCTGGTGGGCGTAGGCGGCCAGGTCTGTCGTGCGTACCCGGTCGAGCAGCTCGGCGAAGGTGCACTCGCCGGAGGTGTCGGTGCGCAGCACGACGGTGTTCACGAACACGCCGACGATCTCTTCGACGGCGTCCGCCCCACGCCCGGCGACGGGGCTGCCGATCGGCACGTCGGTGCCGCATCCCAGCCGGGTCAGCAGTGCCGCGAACGCCGCCTGTACCACCATGAAGACCGTGGTGCGGGTGTCGGCCGCGAGCCGCGCCACCTCGGCGTGCAGGCTCGCGGGGATCGTGTACTCCAGCCGCCTGCCGCGCCGGGAGGCGACGGCGGGCAACGGGCGGTCGGTGGGGAGTCGCAGGTCGTCGGGCAGCCCGTTCAGTGCCGACCGCCAGTACGCCAGTTGCCGGGCCAGCTCGCTGTCCGGATCGTCCTCGCTGCCCAGTTGCGCCCGCTGCCAGCGGGCGAAATCCGCGTACCGCACGGGCAGCGGGGCCCAGGCCGGTTCGGCGTTCGCGCGGCGGGCCGCATAGGCGGTCGCGAGGTCACGCACCAGGCGATCCATGGACCAGCCGTCGCCGGCGACGTGGTGGACGACGATCACCAGTACGTGCACGTCGTCGTCCGTGGCGAACAGGCACGCCCGCAACGGTGGCTCCGCGCTGAGGTCGAAACGGTGCACGATCTCGGCCTGCAGCGCGGCGTCGAGCCCACCGGCGGGCACCTCGGCCAGGCGCAGCGCGGTGCCGTCCTGCCGGGGCGGTAGAACGACCTGAAAAAGGTCGCCGTCCTCGGAGGTGAAGACGGTCCGCAGGGTGTCGTGCCGGGTGACCACGTCGTCGAGCGCGGCGGCGAGCGCCTCGGGTTGCAACGGACCGGTGAGCCGCAACGCGACAGGGATGTTGTAGGTGGCGGTCGCGCCGTCGATCCGTTCCAGGAACCACCATCGGTGCTGGGCGAACGACGCGGGAACGCGGTCCGCCGGGGACGTCGCGATCAGCGGCGTCAGTTCGCGGCCCGACGCCGGCCCGGTGCACAGCACGGCGAGTTCCGCCACAGTGGGCGCCTCCAGCACCTGCCGGACCGAGACGGCAGCGCCCAGCGCGGCCCGCGCCCGCGCGGCGATGCGGGCCGCGAGCAGGGAGTGGCCGCCGAGGTCGAGGACGTTGTCGTCGATGCCGATCCGGGGCAGCCCGAGCACCTCGGCGACCAGCGCGCAGAGAATCTCCTCCACCGGGTTGCGGGGTGCGCGGCCGGCGGGCCGGGACGCGGCCTCCGGCGCCGGCAGGGCGCGGTGGTCCAGCTTGCCGTTGCCCGTCAGGGGCAGCGCGGCGAGCACGACGACGTGCTGCGGCACAAGGTATTCGGGTAGCCGTCGGGCGAGCTCGCGCCGCACCGAGGCCTCCTCGATCAGCGCGCCCGGCGCCGGCACCACGTAGGCCACGAGGCGGCGATCGCCGGGGTGATCCTCCCGCGCGACTGCCGCCGCTGCCGCCACGGCGGGCAGGGCTCGCGCGGCGCTTTCGACCTCACCGGGCTCGATCCGGTGACCACGGATCTTCACCTGGACATCGGCGCGCCCGGCGAACTCCAGCAGACCGTCCGCCGTCCATCGGGCAAGGTCGCCGGTGCGGTACATCCGCGACCCGGACGGACCGAACGGCTCGGCGACGAACCGCTCGGCGGTCAGGTGCGGGCGGCCGTGGTATCCGCGCGCCAGGCCGGAGCCGGCGATGTACAGCTCGCCGACGACACCGGCGGGCTGCGGGCGCAGGGCTCCGTCGAGCACGTAGGCGCGGGTGTTCCAGAAGGGACGGCCGATCGGCACCGGGCCGGGACCCACCGGGTCCGCGGGCTCCAGCCGGTGTTCCAGGCAGTTGACTGTCGCCTCGGTCGGTCCGTACGCGTTGACGACGGTGACACCGGGGTGCCGCCGGCGCCAGCGTGCCAGCGCGGAGCCGGACAACGCCTCACCGCCGAGGATCAGGCACTCGCTCGGTGACGCCTCGTCCGGCAGCGCCTCCAGCATGTCGAGATGGCTGGGGGTGGCCTTGAGCAGCGTGGGCCGGGCGATCTCGGTCAGCGCCTCGGCTGCCAGTTCTGCCAGTTGCACGCAGCCGCCGCTGACCAGCGGTGTGAACAGCGTGGTCACGGTGAGATCGAAGGAGATCGGCGAGTGGGAGAGCGTCACGCCGTCCGCGGGGTACGCCGTCCGGGCCCGTTGCAGATAGGCGCCGAGTGACGCGTGCGCCACGACGACACCCTTGGGACGGCCGGTGGAGCCGGACGTGAAGATCATGTAGGCGGCGTTGCCGGGCCGGATCCGGTCATCGCCGGGTGGGCCTTGCGGAAGGCGTTCCCGCCTGCGGAGCTCCTCCGGCGCGTCGAGCGGGAGCACCCGGTCGGCGCTCAGGCCGAGCCGGGACGCGCCAGCCTGGTCGGTCAGCACCAGCGCGGCCCCGGCGTCCGCGAGGCGGGCACGAGTCCACTCCACCGGGTGTGCCGGGTCGACCGGGACGTACGCTCCGCCGGCTTTGGACACGGCCAGCAGCGAGACGATCAGATCCTCGGTGCGCGGCAGGACGACGCCGACGAAGGTCTCCGGTCCGACGCCGCGTTCCACGAGGCGGTGGGCCAGCCGGTTCGCAGCGGCGTCGAGTCCGGCATAGGTCAGCGTGACGCCCCGGCAGCGCAGGGCGTCCCGGCCGGGGGTGCGGCGCGCCTGCGCACCGAAGAGGCCGGGCAGCGAGGCCGACGGCAGTTCGCGTGCGGTGTCGTTCCACGTGCGAAGCACGAGCTCACGTTCACCGGCGTCGAGGATCCCGGCGCGCCCGACCGGCGCGGCCGGGTCGGCCAGCAGCCGGGTCAGCAGGCCGATGATCCGGTCGCGGTGCGCGACCAGGTCCGCCGTCCGGTACAGCGCCGGGTTGCCGTCGACGTCGATGCGGACGCCACCGGTGCCGTTGGCCGTGGCGTAGGCGTGCACGGCCAGGTCGCGCACACGTCCGGTGGACAGTTGCCGGGCGACCACCCGCTGGCCGGCGAAGTGGACCTCCTGGTCGAAGGTGACCAGGTTGATCACCGGGCCGGTGGGGGCCGGCACTTCCCGGCGCAGGTCCGCACCGCGGTAGCGCTGGTGGCCGGCGGCGGCCAGCATGCGCGCCGCGACGTCCACCAGCAGGGCGGTGAAGCTCCCGCCCGGATCCACCGTGAGGGGCACCGGCAGTTCGTTGGCGAGCATCCCCGGCGTCGTCGTGGCCAGGCGGGTGGTGCGGGCTGCGAAGGGCACCGCGAAGACCAGCTCGCGACTGGAGGTGAGGGCGTTCGCGTAGACGGCCACCGCCGCGGTGAGGGCTGCCGGCCACCGGGTGCCGTGCCGCTCCGCCATCGTCCGGAGGCCGGCGCTCACGTCCTCGGGGAGCCACGTGGTGACCCGCAGGTCGGCGTGGCCGGGTTCGGCGTTCCGGTCGGTCAGTGCCGTGGCTTGCGGAGCGGCGGCCAACGCGGTGAGCCAGTGGTCGTGGTCGCGGTCACGGCGCGCCGAGGTCTGGTAGGCGTCGTCTTCGGCCAGCAGCCCGGCCAGTGTGCCGAAGCCCGCCGGAGCAGGCTCGCGCCCTTCGGAGAGGGCGGTGTAGTGCTCCCCGATCCGGCGGCAGTGCAGCGTCTGTCCCCAGCCGTCGAGGACGATGTGGTGGTACCGGAAAAGAAGAAGATGCTGGTCGGGCGCCACCGTCAGCAACGTGTGGGCGAAGCAGGGACCGCTGTCGAGCGGAAACGGTTCCTCGACGCGGGCACGCATCCAGGCGAGGGCGGCGGCCTGCGGGTCGGGCGCGCCGCGAAAGTCGGCCCGCTCCAGGGCGCCGCCGGCCGCGACCGGCCGCTGCCAGGGTTCGCCGTCGGTCTCGCCGAAGCGCATTCGCAGCGCCTCGGTCTCGCGCACCGCTGCGCCGACGGCCTGCTCCAGCCGGCCGACGTCGAGTGCTCCGGAGAGCACGAAGTAGACGGCGCAGTTGTACAGCGCGTCCCCGGGGCGAAGCTGCTGGGCGATCCAGACCTCCCGCTGCGCCGCGGAGAGGGTTTGCCGCGTGTTCCCACTGTCGCTCATTCGTCACCCGACTCCCTGTCGAGCCTTTTCGGCCCGCCGCGCACAATACCCAAAACATTTATACACGTAAATATAATTGGCGAGATCCTGGAACCGTGTGACACCCTCAAGATTCGTCATCGCAAAAATGCGGACCGCGGAGAAAATCCAACCCCGTCAATAATATGACACCGGTGTCAGTCAGCCGGCACGCCGACCGTAGCCGGGCCGCGGCATGAACGTCAAGCGATACTTCGGGCGGCAACTTCGCAGGTGAATGTGGTCCTCAAGCAAGGCAGCCGATCCGTGGACGACGCCTGAGAGCCTTTTACATCGGTGTTTAGCCGGTGACTTAACCACGGCCGTCCACGGCCAATCAGCGACTTTCCGACGCCACTTAACAACGGAGCCGTAAACGAAAGTCGATGGTACGGTTCCCCCCGTCAATGCACATCGTCCGCGCACGAATCGACGATCGGATCGGAGTCGCACCGTGACGAGTTCAACGGACGAGCCAGCGATACTGCCGAACGTCGGCGACGCCCCGGTGAGCGGCACGGATTTCAGTTCCCTGATGGCGACTTTTCCCACCGGCGTGGCCGTGGTCACCACCACCGACGCGGCCGGCGCTCCACGCGGGATGACCTGTTCCTCGGTGTGCAGTGTGTCGCTGTTTCCGCCGATGCTGTCCATCTGCCTACGACAGGGCAGCCCGACGCTCGCCTCGGTGCTCTGGCGGCGGACGTTCGCGGTGAACCTGCTGCGGCACACCGCCCGCGCGACGGCCGTGTTGTTCGCGTCGGCGGTTCCGGATCGATTCGACCGAGTCCGGTGGGAACACGAGCCGGGTGCCGCCGGGCCGCACCTGATCGACGACGCGCACGGCATAGCCGACTGCCGCACGGCCGAGGCTGTGCCCATCGCCGATCACATCGTCTTGTTCGGCGCCGTCACCGCCATCCGGCATACCTGCTCCACCATGATCCCGCTTCTGCGCGGGATGCATCGGTATTCGTCCTGGACCACCGCGGAGGAGGACACATGACGTCCGGAATCACACGCCGAACAGTCCTGGCAAGTGCCAGCGCGGCCGTAGCCGGCACGGTCGTCGGCGCCGCCGCGGCCGACGGGACGGCCTACGCCGCCGGCGGGGAGACCTACGCCGCCGGCGGGACGGACTGGACGGCAGTTCGTCGCCAGTTCCGGCTGGACCCGCGATGGATCAACCTGGCGGCCTTCTTCCTTTCGTCGCACCCGGAACCGGTACGTCACGCGATCGCGTACCTGAGCCGGCAGATCGACGCCGATCCCACCCGTGTCGACAGCCTCACCCTGCCGGACGGGCCGACCGGCTGGGACCGGGTACGCACGGAGCTGGCCGGCTATCTCGGCGGCGCCGCCGAGGAGTACGCACTCACCGGGAACACGACTGTCGGACTCGGCCACGTCTACAACGGAATCCCGCTGCGCCCCGGCCAGGAGTTCCTGCTCAGCGACCGGGAACACGTCGCGCATCTGGGGGCGGCCATCCTCGCCGCCGACAAGCATGACGGTACGGTGCGGACCGTACCGCTGTTCGCAGCCCCCGAGAACGCCACCGTCGACGAGATCGTCGGTCGCCTGCAACAGGAGATCCGTCCGGCGACCCGCGCGGTCGGCGTCACATGGGTGCAGTCCAGCACCGGTGTCCGGATGCCCGTGGCCGCCGTGGCGGACGTAGTGGCCGAGGCCAACCGGGGCCGGGCCGCCGAGGACCGGTGTCTGCTGATCGTGGACGGCGTGCACGGTCTCGCGGCGGTCGACACCGACCTGCCCGACCTGCGAGCCGACGTCGTGGCCGCGGGCACGCACAAATGGCTGTGCGGTCCTCGCGGCACCGGGCTGATCTGGGGGCGCCGCGACGCGTGGCCCTACCTACGGCCCGCGGTGACCCCGATCTTCCGCGAGGACAGCATCGCCAACATGACACCCGGCACGTTCCACGCGTTCGAGCACATGTTCGCCCTTCCCGCGGCGGTCGCGTTCCACCGCGGCATCGGCCGCTCGGCCGTCGCGGAGCGCGTCACGGAGCTGTCCGCCCATCTGCGCGAGGGACTCGCGGCCATGCCGCACGTGGCGCTGCGCACCCCCCTCGACCCGGCGCTCGGCGCGGGCATCACCTGCTTCGACGTCGACGGACTGACCGGCGCGCAGACGGCCGACCGCCTGGCGGAGCGACGGATCCGCATCAGCACCTCGCCGAACCCGCCGCCGTACGCCCGGATCGGCACGTCCATCGTCAACTTTCCCCGCGAGATCGCGGACACGCTGTCTGCCATTCACGACCTGAGAGCACCATGATAACGGGAGCACACATGACGGCAACCACACACGAGTTAGGGCACCGGCCGGTCCGGGACGTGGTCATCGTCGGCGGCGGCACCGCCGGATGGATGACCGCTTCCTACCTGCGCGCCGCGTTCGGCGACGCCCTCCGCGTCACACTGGTGGAGTCGAAGAACGTGCCGACGATCGGCGTCGGCGAGGCCACCTTCAGCACCGTACGGCACTTCTTCGAGTACCTGGGCCTCGACGAGACCGAATGGATGCCGGCCTGTAAGGCCACCTACAAGCTGGCCATCAGGTTCGAGGACTGGCGGCGACCGGGGCACCACTTCTATCACCCGTTCGAGCGGCTACGGGTCGTGGACGGCTTCCCGATCACCGACTGGTGGCTGCACCTGCGGCCGGGCGAGCGCTTCGACCGGGACTGTTTCCTCATCGCCTCGCTCTGCGACGCCATGCGTTCGCCGCGGTACCTCGACAACGGCATCTTCGAGCAGGACTTCCGGGAGGACGGCGACACGCCGCAGTATCGCACCACCCTCACCGAGCAGGACACACAGTTCCCGTACGCCTACCACTTCGACGCCGCGCTGCTCGCCCGCTACCTGACCGGCTACGCCGTCGACCGCGGCGTCCGGCAGGTGCTGGACGACGTCGTGGACGTGGTGCTCGACGAAGGCGGATGGATCGAACGGGTCACCACGGCCGAACACGGCGACCTGTCCGGCGATCTCTTCATCGACTGCACCGGCTTCCGTTCCCTGCTGATGAACCGGGTGGCCGAAGAGCCGTTTGTGTCCTATCAGGACACACTGCCCAACGACAGGGCGGTGGCGCTGCGAGTGCCGGTCGACATGGCCCGCCGCGGTATCCGGCCGTGTACCACGGCCACCGCGCAGGACGCGGGCTGGATCTGGACGATTCCGCTCCTCGGTCGCGTCGGCACCGGCTATGTGTACTCCAGCTCGTATTGCGACGCGGATACCGCGGAGCGGACACTGCGCGCGTTCGTCGGGCCGGACGGCGAGGAGGCGCAGGCCAACCACATCAAGATGCGCATCGGCCGCAGTGCCCGGTCCTGGGTGCGCAACTGCGTCGCCGTCGGGCTGTCCAGCGGGTTCGTGGAACCACTGGAATCGACCGGCATCTTCTTCATCCAGAACGGCATCGAGCAACTGGTCAAGCACTTCCCCGGCCGCGGCTTCAGCGACGCGGTGACCGCCTCGTACAACCGTCAGGTCGCCAACGTGATGGACGGCGTCCGCGAGTTCCTGACCCTGCACTATTACGCCGCCGCCCGTCAGGACAACGACTACTGGCGGGACACCAAGACGCGCCCGATGCCCGACTCGCTGGCGGCCCGGCTTGAGAGCTGGGGCACCCAGTTGCCGGACATCGAGAACGTTTTCCCGCACTATCACGGCTTCGAGTCCTATTCCTACGCCGCGATGCTCCTCGGACTCGGCGGTCTGCCGCTGCGTCCACCCGCCGCGCTCGAACTCTTCGACGACGCAGCGGCCCAGCGGGAGCTGCAAAGCATCCGGGACCGGACGAAGCAACTCGTCGACCAGTTGCCCAGCCACTACGCCTACTTTGCCCATCTGCACGGCCTCCCGCCCGAGGTCGCCGTTCCGGGGCGCTGATCCTGCCGGAGGACCCGTACCTTGTCATACCTCGGCCTTCCCCGGATCTGCTTCGCCGGGACCTTCCAGGCGGACGTGGCGACCATCAACAACGCCGTGCCGTACTACGACAATCAGCTCTTCGAACCGCGCTTCACCTGGCGGATGAACCTGCCGGACATCAACGGGTTGTGGAATCCACGGGGCACCGGTTCGATCCGGCTCTCCGACATCCGGATCACCGCCGCGCTTCTGCCCGGCGGCGCCGCGGCGGACGATCCGATTGTGGACGGCCGGGTGGCCGACGACGACCTGCGGGTGAACGCCAAGTTCGCAGACTTGGATCCGGAGAACCAGATGGTGCCGGAGATCTGGGGACTGCGTCTGCGGTTGCTGGACGTGACCGGCCGGGAGGCGCTGCGGGCGGACTTCCGGCCGGCTGCCATGGACGACATGTGGATCCGCGCCAAGCTGCCGTCCGGCAGGGGGGATCCCGCAGCGACATATCAGTCCGTCCTCACCGGCGTGCGATGGGCGCCGACGCTGAATTCGCCGGCGCTGCGGGCGCTGCGCGACGCCACCGCCGACGGCATGCTCTCCATCAAGTTCACCATGGGCGCGGTCGAGGACGGGATCGAGCAGTGGCCGGACACGCTGACCTTCGGCCGCCTGGTCGGTTGCATCGGCCCGTACGCGTCTGGTGAGCCCTACCACTTCGTGGCAGGACGGAGGCTGCTGGCCTGGCCCGGCAGCACGCTGCATCACGCGCCCTGCCGCATCGATGTCGCCGCCCGCACGGTGGTGCTCGACCTCGGCAACAGCGTTCCCGCCACCGGACGCGGCGGGCCTCCGGTGCAGACCGGCCCGTTGCGCCTGGCCGTCCTCGGGGCGGGAGACTCGCCGACCGTGCTCGCCCCGATCGACGTCGTGCCCGAGGACTACGAGCGAGTCGCCGGGATCGTGAGCGTGCCGTTGACACCCGCGCAGTTGGACGCCGCGGTCACCGGCCGGCTGGCGGTGGTGGGCGCCGGGACGCAGCCGCCCGTGCTGCTGGCCGAGAACGCCGATGCGACGATCCTGCGAGCCGACGGTTTCGTGTTCCGACTGTTCGCCGGCGCCGCCGAGGATTCCGCGACGGCCGTGCTCCACGCGCTGCGGCACGGCCGCCCGCTGCCCGGGGCGGAGATCTTCCTCAAACCCGGCGCCCATCCGGACGCCGTCACCCACCCGGACCGCTGCGTCACCGACGGGCGAGGTCGTGCGGAGGTCCCGCTCACCGGCGTCGACCCGGGTAGCCCCCGGGCGAATCTGGACGGGGTGGTCACCCAGCTTCAGTACGGCTTCGCCAACGCGCCGGACGTGCCGGAGGGCACCCTCAGCGTGCGGGTCTTCGCCGCCTTCGACCCGCCGGAACGGCCCACCTGGTTCCGCGACGTGCAGCCGATCCTCCAGCAGTACGCGAACCTCTTCCCGGCCATGCGGGCAGTCTGCGACCTGGGACGTTACGACGACGTGGTGAAACACGCCGTCTATATCAGGCGGACCTTGCTGGCGCCACGAGCTTCACCGAACCACATGCCCGTGACGCGCGACCTCTCCCCCGGAAAGCGAGACATGATCGTGAAATGGTTGGACACCGCTCCGAAGCCGCCGATCCTTGAGATCGACACGGTCGCCGATCTGCGTGCGGTCCTGCAGACCGCCGTCTATCTGGAGCAGGCCACCATTCCGCCGTACCTGACCGCCCTTCTCTCCCTCCGACCCGGTCAGAACACGGAGATCGCCGAGCTGATCCGGGGCGTGGTGCTGGAGGAGATGCAGCACATGGTCCAGGTCTGCAACCTCCTCAATGCGGTCGGCGGCCGTCCGGTGGTCGGCCGTCCGGGACTGGTGCCGACGTATCCCGGCAAGCTGCCCGGTCCGGTCCTGCCCGACCTGACCGTGCGGCTGCGGCGGATGAGCATCGACCACGTACGCGACACCTTCATGGCGATCGAGCAGCCGGAGTGCCCGACGGTCGACGGCAAGCGCTTCCGCGGACGCGTCTTCGACCGAGACAGCGTCACGGTGGAGCGCGACGGCCGCATTCGTGCGGCCGACGCCGCGGCGATGGCCGCGCTTGAGAAGTGGTTCGCGAAGGCGGAGTACCACCCGCAGACCATCGGATGGTTCTACAACCAGATCGCCAGAGCCGTCACCCGCCTGGACCGGGCCGGCAACCTGTTCACCGGGGACCAGGCCCGGCAGATCGCCTGGCCGGATGCGCCCGGGGTGCTGATCCGGGTGACCGATCGCACGTCGGCCCTGCTCGCCATCTTCGAGATCATCGAGCAGGGTGAGGGCAGCCCGCACGACCTCGACGACGACGGCCTCGCCGACCCCGACGAGCTGGGACACTACTACCGGTTCCAGGAGATCGTGGAGGGACGGCAACTGATCCGCGCCGCGGACGGCCGATGGGTCTTCGAAGGCCCGGCGATCCCGTTCGACCCGGCAGGCGTCTACCCGATGGTCGACGACCCCGACACCTATCGGCTCGCGGCCGGCTCGGTCGCCCGCCGCGAGTCCACCCTCTGCGACACCTTTTACACGAATCTGCTGACCGGGCTGCATCGGGTGGTCGACGGGCACCCCGAGGAGCTCGACGACGTCGTCGGCCTCATGTACCAGCTCCAGGTCCAGGCTCGAAAGTTGTTCGACGTGCCCGCCGGCGACGACCCGTCACCCGTCCTCGGCCCCGCGTTCCAATCACCCGGCGTGACGTTCTGACCGACCGGACGCACCGCTGCACACATTCGACAGCGGCCGAGCCGAAGCCGGCGCGACCGTGCCCCAAGCCGGAGGGAAGCCACCGCATGTCCCGCGTGCCCAACTTGATGTCCCACCACACTCTCCCGGACGACGACAGCGCCATCCGGCTGCACTGCAACGAGAACCCGTACGGCCCCCCGCCGGGTGTGATCGAGACGGCGATCAAGGAGCTGGAGACGCGGTGCGCGACGTACCCCGACAGCAGCCGGGCGGCGCTGCGACGCCGTCTTGCCGCAGGGCTCGGCATGCCGGAGGACTCGTTGGCGATCGGCAACGGCGCCGACGAACTCGTCCTGATCACCGCGCTGGCGTTGCTCTCGCCCGGCGACCGGGTGCTGGTCACCGAGGGCACGTTCCCCGGGTACGCCGCCTCCGCCGGTATCGCCCACGCCTCGGTCGACCGGTTGCCGATGGAAAACCACCGGGTGCCGGTCGACGCGCTCACCGACGCGCTCGGCCGTGGATACGCGGTGGCCTACATCTGCAACCCGCACAACCCGACCGGGACCGTCATGGAACCCGCCGACGTCGAGCGGCTGATCCGGGCCGCCGAGATGGCCGGCACCGTCGCGGTCTTCGACGAGGCGTACATGGAGTACGCCGGACCAGCCTACGAATACGCCCTCGGCGCGGTACGCGACGGCCGGCGGCTCCTGGTCCTGCGGACCTTCTCGAAGGCGTGGGGCCTGGCCTCGCTGCGGATCGGGTACGCGGCGGGCCCTGCTGATCTGATCGCCCGGATCCGCAACGTCGGCGAGTCGCTGCCGTTCAGCGTGAACCGTCCGGCCCAGGAGGCGGCCCTGGCCGCCCTGGGCGCGGACGACTATCTGGACGACATCCGCTGCCGCACCGCCGCCGCACGGGACCGGATGTGTCACGGCCTGGCCGCGCTCGGCCTGTCGTACGTACCCTCGGTGACCAACTTCGTGCTGGTTCGTACGCCCGGCGACAGCACCGCCCTCGCTCGGGTCCTCGCGGACCAGGAACGCGTCCTGGTACGGGACCTGACCAGTTTCGGGCTGCCCGGGCACCTCCGCATCACGGTGGGCACCCAGGATCAGGTGGACGCGGTCTGCCGCGCGCTGCGTGAGGTGCTTGTCACACCGGCGCCCCACGGCACGGAGCGGGCCGGTCTGGGCGCATCCGGCGCGGGGATCGCGCCACCGGCCCACGGGCTGGCGCCGTCGACGCTGTTCAACGGATACGTCGGCGCGAACGTGGTGTTCGCACTCAACCAGCTCGACGTCTGGCGGGCGTTGCAGGAGGGCGACCGCACGCTGACCGAGCTGGCCCAGCGGACTGGCAGCGATCCGGGGAAGCTGGCGCCCCTGCTGCGCACCGCCGTTCTCCTCGGCTATCTGCGACTCGACTCCCTGCCCAGCCCGGCGGACCCGGCCGACTTCGCGGTCGCGCTGACCGAGAACGGGACGGCGCTGCTGCCGTACCGGGGTTTCTTCACCTGGGGGGTCGGTGGCTACGGCGAGATGCTGAGCTCTCTGGCGGCGATGGCTACCGGCGAGGCCCGGTTCGGTGACGGCGTCGACCGGGATGGCGGCCATGTCGCCGTGGGTTCCGGCATGGTCGGCAAGTCCCTGATGCTCACCATCGAGGAGTCCGTCGTCGCCGACCTGCAATTCGACGCCGTCGCGGACCTCGGGTGCGGCGACGGCAGCCGGCTGGTGCGGCTCAGCCGGAGGTCGCGCACCGGCCGCGGCTGGGGCATCGAGGTGGATCGGAACGCGCTGCGGGCGGCGGCGGAGCGGATCGCGGCCGAGGAGCTGACCGAACAGGTCCGGGTCGTGCATGATGATCTCCTGGCCGAGGACGGGCGCACCTTTCCCGATGTGGATCTGGTCAGCAGCTTCCTGATGATGCACGACCTGTTCAACGCCACCGGGGACCCGGCCGGGGTGCTGCGGTCCTTGCGCCGCCGGTTCCCGGACGCGACCCGATTCCTCATCGCGGACACCGTCGGTCAGAACTGGGCTGCGCCGCAGGACACGCTGCCCATCTTCTCCGTCGGGTTCGAACTGCTGCACGCGTACATGGACGTACCGATCCTGAGCCTGCGGACCTATGAGGACGCCTTCACCGCGGCCGGGCTCACCGCGCTGCGGCGCGAGCCGTTCGGAGCGCCGTCGACCTGGCTGTGGTTGCTGAGCACCGGCGCCGCGACGCACGAGCGCGGGGCGTCGCACCGGTCCTCGGCGCACCCGCGATCGACGGTTGCGGCACCGACGGACGTGGCGAGCTGACAGGGCAGGGGAGGGCGGTGCCGGTGGCCACCGGCACCGCCCTCCCCTGGCTTCATTCCGCGATGGCGGACAGCGCCGCGGTGGACGCCGCGCGGCGCGCCGGCCACGCCGCGGCCAGCATCGCGGCCAGGACGATGGCGGCGAGGCCGGCTCCGATCAGGTCGAGCGGAATGGTGACGGCCGACAGTCGCTGCCCGAGCATCGCATGTTGCATGACGGTGCCGACGGCCACGCCGACCAGGACACCGAGCAGCGCGCCGAGCAGCGAGATCACCAGGCTCTCCACCCGGATCGAGCGGCGGATCAGGGACCGGCTCGCGCCGACCGCCCGGGCCATGCCGATCTCGCGGCCACGTTCGCTGACCGACAGCGCCAGCGTGTTCACCACACCGAAGAGTGCGATGATCAACGCCACCGCGAACATCGCGTACATCACGACGAACGCCAACCGCTGCGCCTCCACGCCCTGCGCGACGAGTCCCTGCTGGTCGGTGACCGTAACGTCCGGGCGGTCCCGGAAGGCCGCCTCGGCCCTGGCCCGGACGGCCGCCGGGTCCGGGCCGGTCAGATAGATCACTGAGACGCTCTCGCGCAGGGACGTCGGCGCCAGGGACACGTCGAAGTAGATGCTGGACTGCAACTCGGTCGCCTCGTAGACGCCGGCCACCCGGGAGCGCACCGAGGTCTGCGGTGTGATCTGCAAGGTGACCGGGTCACCGACGCCCAGGCCCAGCATGTCGGCCTGGTTCTGGGCGATGACGAATCCCTTGCGCAGGTCGCCCGAACCGCCCGTGATGTGCGGCGTGAGCAGGCCGTTCAGTGCCTCCGGCTCGATTGCGGATGCGCGGCGCTTCGTGGTGCCGCCCGGGTAGTCGACGTCGACCAGCATGTCCCGGCTGGCCGCCGCGGCACTGACGCCGGGCAGATGGCGGGCGGTCGTGAGGTCGGCCGGGTCGAGCGTGGCGGCGTTGCCCCCGCCGGGCTGGAGCACGGTGGTGGTGGTCGGCACGGTGGCGCGGGTGGTGGAGCCGATCAAGGTGGACAGACTGGCGCTGAGGCTCGCGAACGCGCAGATCAGTGCCAGCCCCACGGTGATCGCGGAAGCAGTGCTGGCGGTCCGGCGCGGGTCCCGGGCCGCATTGCGCACACCGAATCGCAGGGCCGGACGGCCGCCCTGGCGCATCAGCCGCATCACCGTGCCCAGGACCGCGCCGGCGATCGTCGGGGTCAGCAGCAGCACGCCCAAGCCGCCGAGGACCGCCCCGCCGATCGCTACGATCCGCGACGCCGTCCCGGCGTTCGGGTTGCGGGTGGCGAAGACCAGCGCCGCGGAGACCAGCAGCGCCCCGACACCCAGCAACACATTGCGGGTACGGATGTCGCGCGGCACGGTGGCGTCGGAGCGCAGCGCCGCCATCGGGGAGACCGCGGAGGCACGCCGAGCCGACCCGTAGGCCGCGACGACGGTGATCAGCACGCCCGCCAGATAGCCGAGCAGGACGGCGAGCGGGGGCACCGTGTAGTCGATGTCGTCCGCCGGTCGGGTGATCGCGATGACCCCCGGCCCGAGCGCCACTCCGAGCAGCACCCCGACGGTGCCACCGGCCAGGCCGAGCACCACCGCCTCGGCGAGCACCGTGCGGCGTACCTGCCGCCGGCTGGCGCCGACCGCCCGCAGCAGTGCGAACTGCCGGATGCGCTGGGTGACCAGGATGGTGAAAGTGTTGCTGATGACCGTCATGCCGACGAGCATCGCGAGGACCGCGAAGGGCAACAGGGTGAAACGCAGATCCCAGATGTCCGAGGTGGCGCGCTCGCGGGCGTCGCGCGCCAGCTCGGGCCCGGTCGATATCCGGTAGGACACGCCGCCGACCACACGCTCGGCCGCGTCACGCAGCCGCTTCAGATCCGTGCCCGGCGCCGTGGCGAGCTCGATCCGGCTGAAGCGGTCGCCGAGCAGGCCCGGCGCGGATTGCGCGTCGAAGGCCACCGTCGGCACGGTGTCCGACCCCCAGTCCGTGGTTGACGGCGAGCCGAGCGTGCGGTAATCGAAGGTGCCTACCACGGTCGCGGCCTCGGACCGGCCGTCTGCCACCAGCACCCGCACCGGCATGCCGACGGCGAGGTCGTTGCGCCGGGCGACATCCGCGTTGATGGCGACCTCGCCCGCAGCGCTCGGGGCGCGGCCCGCGACTGTCACCATCCGACCGGTGTCGTCGGCGTTGGTCCCGGCGAGATCCATGCTGGTGGCGGCCGACGCCAGCTTGCCGTCGGGCGACACCACACCGGCCCGGCCCAGGATCACTCCAGTGGCGCGTCTGACGCCCGGCAGAGCCGCCAGCCGGTCGCGGTCCGCTGGGGTGAGCGCGGCGTCTTGGTGCAGGCTCTGCACCGAGACGCCGACGTCGGTCCGGGTGTCCACACTGACCAGCGTGTGCGAAATCGACTCGCTCACCACCCAGCTCGCGACCAGGGCGGCCGCACCGAGCGCGATGGCGATGATGGTCATGGCCATCCGACCCTTGTGGGCCAACAGTTCTCGCAGAGCCGCGCGCAGCATCAGTGGGCCGCCCTCTCCATGGACTTCATCCAGTCCAGCACCGTGTCCGCGGTCGGCGCGGTGAGATCCCCGACCAATCGGCCGTCGGCGAGGAAGAGAACCCTGTCGGCGTACGCGGCGGCCGTGGGATCGTGAGTGACCATGACCACGGTCTGGCCGAAATCGTCGACGCTCTGACGCAGGAAGCCGAGCAGTTCCGCGGAGGTCTGCGAGTCGAGCGCGCCGGTCGGTTCGTCGGCGAACACCACCTCCGGCTCGGTGACCAGCGCACGTGCGCAGGCCACGCGCTGCTGCTGGCCGCCGGAGAGCTGGCTGGGACGGTGATCGAGGCGATCCCGCAGCAACAGCGTGTCGACCACTCGGTCCACCACGGACCGATCGGGGCGACGGCCGGCGAGGTCGAGCGGAAGTGTGATGTTCTCCAGCGCGGTCAGGGTGGGCAGCAGATTGAATGCCTGGAAGATGAAACCGACCTTTTCCCGGCGCAGTGCGGTCAATTGATCGTCATTGAGGACGGTCAGCTCCGTGCCCCCGATCCACACCTTCCCCGAGGTCACCTGATCGAGTCCGGCAATGCAATGCATGAGTGTCGACTTGCCTGAGCCGGACGGCCCCATGATGGCGGTGAACTGTCCCCGCTCAAACTCCACGGACACGTCCGACAGAGCGGTGACTTTCGCGTCCTCGCTGCCGTAAATCCTGGTCAGGCCGGTGGCACGGACGGCCGTAGTCGTCTGGTTCATGATGCCGATTATTTGGGCCGGCCCGGTATCGGGGCATCCGCCGACCTGCCATCCTGCGGCTAACTTAAGTTATAGAGCAATAGAGACGGACGAGCTACGTTCGGCATCGGCGACACGGATACTCTCGGCAGGTGCACAGAGACGAATCATCCGGCCGCGCGACGGCATCTCGCCACGGTGGCGCGAGTCTGGTGGGGCGAAGACCGATCGCTCTCGTGGTGGTCGTGGCGACGCTGCTCTTCGCGGGCATCGCGTTCGTGAGCGGCAATCCGCACTCCCTCCCGCTCTCGCCGGCCTGGTTCGCCGTGGCCGCGGTGCTCTTCGCCATGCTGACCGGGTGGGCGATCTGGGTCTCGGCGTCCCACCCCTGGCTCATGGTGGCCGCATCGTTTGCCGCCTTCGCCGCATTGTCGCTCTGGCCGGGCCTGGCGGCGACATCATTTCTGCTGGTCACTGCCGGGTCGCGGGGCAGCCGGCTGTGGCTCTACGGGGTGTCGGCCTGCGCGCTGGTGCTGCTCTGCAACCTCGTCACCGCCGACGGCCAGCCGGGCGGCTGGGGCCTGCCGACGGTTCAGGCCGCCCTCGGCGGGGCCACGCTCTTCGTCGTCCTGCCAATGGTGGCCTCGCTGTGGGTTGCCGCCCGGCGGAGGGTGGTTGCCGAGCTCCGGCAGCACGCCGACGAGCTGGAACGCGGTCAGGCCGCACGCACCCAGCAGGCCCAGATTCAGGAGCGGACCCGGATCGCGCGGGAGATGCACGACGTCGTTGCCCACCGGGTCTCGCTGATGGTTCTGCATGCCGGTGCGCTGGAGGTCAACATCGAGGACGAGGCGCTCGCCGCCGAGGCGGCGCTGATTCACGAAACCGGCCGGGAGGCGCTCGCACAGCTCCGGGACGTCCTGGGCATTCTGCGTTCGGGCGAGGACACCGAGGCGCACCCGGACTCTCGACCGCTGTTGGCGAATCTCGACAGGTTGCTGGACGATTCTCGGGCTGCCGGGCTGGCCGTACGATTCCAGGAGTCCGGCCCCCGGTACGCACTGCCGACCATGGTGGAGCACACCGCGTACCGCGTGATCCAGGAGGCCCTGACCAATGTGCACAAACATGCCGGCGCGGTGATCGCCGACGTCGAGTTGCGCTACCGGAAGTCGGCACTGGAGGTGGAGGTGCGCAATCCGGCTCCGTCGCGCGCGAACCTGGTGCTGTCCCCCCGGGGCGGCCTGGGACTGCTGGGTCTGCGCGAGCGCGTGGAGCTGGTCGGCGGAGATCTGGAGACCGGGCCGCAGGATTCGGGCGGCTTCCGGGTGCACGCCAAGCTTCCGGTGTCCGCCACACCGGCCGTGGAGGCGGCATGATTCGCGTGCTGATCGTCGATGACGAGGAACTCGTCCGTGCCGGGCTTCGCCTGATCCTCCAATCATCGGACGACATCCTGGTGGTCGCGGAGGCCACCGACGGGGGCGGCGCGATAGCAGCCGTCCGCCGACACCGGCCAGATGTGATCTTGATGGATGTGCGCATGCCCGGCTGCGACGGGATGACCGCCGCCGAGCAGATCCGCGACATCGACAGGACAGCCAAGATCATCATGTTGACCACTTTCGATCTTGACGAATACGTCCACCGGGCACTGCGTGCGGGCGCTGTCGGGTTTCTGCTCAAGGACATCCGCCCGCGGGACCTGATATCGGCGGTGAGCACTGTCGCGTCCGGGAGCGCGATACTCGCCCCGACCGTGACCAAGCGCCTGATCAGCACCTTCACGGAACGAGACGGCAACGCGATGAAAGCTGCCAGGGCGCAACTGTCCATCCTCACGGACCGCGAGATCGACGTCGTCGACGCGGTGGCACGCGGCCTGTCCAACGCCGAGATCGGCCGCGACCTGGCGATCAGCGAGGGGACGGTCAAGGCCCACATCAGCCGTTCCCTGGCCAAGCTCGGCCTGTCGAATCGGGTGCAGATCGCGATCCTCGCCTACGAGGCCCGACGTGAGCAGTCTTGAGCGTCGATCCGGTCGACTCCCCCGGCCCGACCCGATGAACCTTTTCAACCTGCCATCGAGCCCGTCGGTTGCGCGCCGTCGACCAGCGGCGGCATATGCCAGCCTCGCCACGGTGAAAAGGTTCCATCGCGAAGGGTCCTATGTCAGGCTTCCCTCGACGTTGGTGACGCATGTGGAACGGGGCCGGGCCAACCACTGCGGCGGGACGGTGAGATCGTCCAGCTCCCCCGTGTGCTGTTCGAGGGGGTCATTGGTTCTGATCAGCGCTGCGCCGAGGTAGGTGAGGGAGTGCCAGACCGTGTTCTTGTCCCGGCGGGTGATGATCAGGCCGGCCTCCCGGAGGATATAGGTGTGCTGGCTGACCGCGGCCGGGGAGACCCCGAGGCGCCGGCTCAGATCGGTCGTGGTGTGGCTCAGCCGCAGCGAGCGGAGCAAGGCGGCCCGGGTGCTGCCCATCAGCGCGCCGAGCGAGTTGTCCCCCGGGTAGCTGAGATTCCAGAGCACCTTCGCCGCCGCGATGTTGAACGGCGCGGGATAGACCAGGACGGGTGGATCGTCGCTGTCGTCCCGATCGGGAAAGAGCACCCGGGGCAGATCGAAGAGGAAGAGCGAGGGTGCGATGAGCAGACCGCGCCCGTCGAGACAGATCACCCGGTCCTCAAGGTGACGCAGTTCGAGGGCGGGAGAGGACCAGCGTATCAACGGGTGGAGACAGCCGAAGAGGTGTTCGACGCCGTCCGTGAGCAGCGCTTGGGCACGGGACAGACGCTCGCTGTCCACATAGGCGTGTATCCGCGGCCAGTACGGGGCGATGCCGACGCGGGAAAAGTACCGCAAGGCTGAGGCGACGTCGCCGCGTTGCTCGGGCGCGACGTCGGCGAGCAGGTGTTTCATCGGCTCGAAGCGGGCGTCCGGATCGTCGTAACAGGCCGCCGACGGGGTGAAGTCCTTGGCGAGCAGGCTCATCGCTTTGGGATGACTGCCGAGCTTGGCTCGCACCGCGCGGCGCCATCGTTCGAAGACGGCGCCCCCACCGCGGCCGACCAGCACCCGGGCAGCGAAGAATGTCTCCGCCGCAGGGCCGCATGTGGAGACGAACCTGGTCCTCGCAAGATCATTTATTCCGAATCTGATATGCACCTCGATGCCTCCCCCGTACAGATGAACAAAGTTTTCCAACCGAATGACCGTCAAGCCTCCGTTCGAAATGGTCGCGACGAGCGAGGCGGCCCGCGGGTGAACCGGACACACCACGCCATCGTGGACCAGGCGTGGCTCCGAGCAAGAACGAAGAAGCCCATTGTCACCAATCCCGCAGTCATCATGGAGTAGCGCATTCCCCAGCGGCGCTGAACTCCTCGGCCAACGACTCAGACGGCCGATTCCGCGCCGACGGCACGAAATTCGCCCCGCGGATCCGACGATCCGCGACGACCGCGACACCGCTCGCGGGCAACCGCAGAACCACAGTGCGTTCGTTCCGGGCCGCCACCGGCAGAGTCCGGCCGGCACCGTCGTGGACAAGCACCGTACCGGAGATGCCGTGCCGCAGAATCACCTCTCGACCCGGGGTGCCACGCACCCGGACCGCACCGGTACGTCCGTCCGCCCGGACGGCGTCGATCATGAGGCGTCCCGGCGCGCGCAATCCCGCAACCGTCAGGTCCGGCCAGCGCGCCGGAATCGCGGGAAAGACGTCCACGACGCCTCGGTCGCCCTGGACGAGCATGTCGAGCAGGGCCTGTCCGGCCGTGCACCAAGCATCCTGATCGACCACGCCCGCATCGTGGTCCGAGGCGCCGGCCGCGAGGGTGGAGTCCGCGGCGTCGAGCAGGTGCGCGAGGCAGTCCGCCGCCGCCTCCCCGTCCCGCGTCGTGGCGAACAGCGCGGCGGCTGCCGCGTGAGAGGCGGCCGTCCAGCCATCGCGCCGGGCGGCCCACCGGCCGACGTCGCGGCGCATGAGCTCCCGGTCGGCGGGCTCCAGCCAGTTGCTCTCCCGGTACGGGTAGATCGCCGCGAGGTGCGCGGGGTCGGCGACCGGCCGGGTGAGCGGCACGCCCGCGCCGACCATGACTCCGCCGCCATCGCGATGAAGCGGGACGAGCCGCTCCATCAGACTCCCCCAGCGGGATCGAGCCGCCGCGTCTCGTTCGGACGACGTCGGCAGCGAGAGCAGGGTTCGCAGCGACCACCGCAACGCCGCGAGATCGTGTGAGCAGTCCGCCACATCCCCCCACCCGGGCGAATGGGTCAGCGGCAGGTGCAGGTGCCCATCAGGTCCCGGCCTCAGGAAACCGGCATAGAGCTCAACCGCCCGCTTCAGACCCGGGTAGAGCAGGTTCTCGACGACCCCCGGGTCGCCGCCGTGCTGCCAGATCGACCACAGCCGGTGCAGACCCCACGCCGCGACCGGGTGCTCGGCCCGGCCCGCCTTCGACCCCACCCCCGGCATCCCGGCGGCCAGCGGGTTACCGGCCATGATTGACGTTCCCGGCTCCCCACGCGGGCCCAGGTCGAGGTGGCCGGTGCCGATGAGCAACTGCGGGAAACGCCCCGCCGGGAGGATCCCGGGTGGTGTCGTCGCGGCTGCGGCATACTGTTGGAGCCAATGGAATCGCTGCACAGCGCGGTCCGTCAGCCGGACGAAACTCTGCCGGTAGAAGCGATGCCACCACCCCCGATGGGCGTCGATGAGGGCCGTGGCGGATTCGGCCGCGGCGTCGGCCAACGCTTGCGGGTGGGTCGCCACGAGCAGCAGCGTTCGGCCGTCCGCCCGCATCTCACGGCAGTCCAGGGCCGTCTCGCCCGTGCCCGGCCGCTCCGCTGACCAGCCGGTGGGTCCCGCGTCGCCGGACCAGGAAATCATCAGCACGCCGAGTGACCGCTGGACGAGCGCAGTGAGCTCCGTCCGGCCCTCTGCGGTGGTCATCGCGAAAGTCGCCTCCGCGTCCCAGGGATCGAGGACCACCGTCAGGGCGCTCAGCGCCCCGGGCGGTCGCAGCCGCAGGACCGGCGCCCGCCCATGCCGCACCTGGTCCGCCGGTCCCAGCGCGAACGACAGCTCCGAACGGCCCGGTTCCGTGTACACCCGGGAAACGACAGACCCATTACCCAAACAGGGACTGCCGGGGCCCGATACGGGTGGCGCCGTCCAGGTCAGCCGGGCATCACGCACCGCGGACTCGTACGGATCGGGCGACGCACCGGGATCTGCCCGGGAAGTATCGCTCGTGGCAGCGGCGTACACCGCCGCCGCGCCCGTTCCCACCGCCGTGCGCAGCAGCCCACGCCTGCTGACAGGCATCATCTGTTCGCCCTTCGTCAGAAGAGAAATGCCGCAGAGCCGGATTTCACGCGTCCCGGCGGTTCAGCAGCGTCATGCCACCGAGCAGGCCGAGCAACGCCCAGCCCAAGAGCACCAGTAATCCGGTTGCGGCTGGATAGGGCTGGTCCTCTGCGATTCCCATCAGCGCCATTCCGGCACTGCCCGGGAAATAGGCGCCGACCGTCTGGAGCAGGTGGACGCTGGCCGACTGCAAGGCCATCGGCAGAATCAAAATGAGCACGAAACCAACCGTCAGTGTTCCGGCAACGCTGCGCACCATGGCGCCGATTCCGATGACCAGCACGGCGGTCAGCGCCAGGTAGGCGCCCATGGCCAGCGCGGCGGTCAGCCTCTCCGGCCCGCTCTGCGGCGCCGCCACCGTACCCAGCGCCGCGTCCGCCGCGAGACTGCCGGCCAGGCCCAGAAGAACGCCGGCGGAGAAGAGAATCGGCATGACCATCGCGCTCTTGGCCAGCAGCATCCGGCCGCGAACCGGCACGCACTGCAGCGTGTTGCGGATGCTGCCGGTGGAGTACTCACCGGCGATCGCCAGCGTCGCCAGCGTGATGAGGGCGAACTGGCCCATGATCATGAGTCCGCCCGCCGCTACCGTCGAGGGCACCACCTCGGCCGGGGCGTCCGCGCCCGGCGCCGGCGAGCGCAGGGAAACCCCGATGATCACGACGTACAGTCCGACGAGGACGACAGCGGAGGCCAGGCACGCCCAGGTGGAGCGCACGGTGATCGCCTTCGTCCACTCGCTCGCCACCGCACCGGCGAAACCACCGCCGCCCCGGCGGGGCGCATCGGACGCGCTCATCCCGCTTCCTCCGGTGCCGGGTGGCGTTGCGTGGGCACGCGGTACTCCACGCTGTCCCCGGTGAGCCTCATGTACGCCTCTTCGAGAGACGGGTCCGCGGACGCCAGTTCGTGGAGCCGCGCCCCGGCGGCGTGGGCCAGATCGCCGACCTGGCTCAGGGTCGCGCCGCGCACGAGTAACCCGTCCGGTGGGACCGGCTCCGCCGGGAACCCCGCCACACGCAACCGTCCGGCCAGGTCCGAGCGCTCGTCGGTGTCCGGTACGCGGATCCGCACCGTGGCCGGCGAGCTCCCGCTGAGAACCTCCACGATCGGCGCGTCGGTGATCAGCCGGCCACGCCCGATCACCACCAGGTGATCAGCAGTAAGCTGCATCTCGCTCATCAGATGACTGGAGACGAAGACCGTCCGGCCCTCACCGGCCAGCGAGCGGGCGAGCCCGCGCACCCAGCGCACGCCGTCCGGGTCGAGACCGTTCACCGGCTCGTCGAAGATCAATGTTCCGGGATCGCCGAGAAGCGCTCCGGCGATCCCGAGTCGCTGCCCCATCCCGAGGGAGTAGGCACCGGCTCGCTGGCGGGCCACCTCCGACAATCCGACGATCCCCAGCACTTCGTCCACCCGCCGGGCCGGGATGCCATTGCTGCGGGCCATCGCCAGCAGATGGTTGCGCGCGCTGCGGCCGGGGTGCAACGCCTTCGCGTCCAAGAGCGCCCCCACCTCCCGCAGGGGATGACGAAACCGGTGGTATTCCAGTCCGCCGATGGTCGCCGTCCCCGCGGTGGGATGGTCCAGCCCCATGATCATTCGCATGGTGGTGGACTTGCCTGCGCCGTTGGGACCCAGAAAGCCGGTCACCCGTCCCGGAGCGATATCCACGGTGAGGTCGTCGACGGCCAAACGATCGCCGTACCGCTTCGTGAGCTGCCTCAATGCGATCATCGATGCCCCCGTTTTTCGATCGAGCGCCGCATGCCATGCTAGAAGCGGCCTGATCCGGCGAGGACCGCCGAAGGTCGCAGACCGTCTCTAACTTTCGTCAGGGGTGCATGCCGCGCCAGTCCCACCGGGCGAGAGCCCCGCCTTCCGGATTTCGAACCTCCCGAAACCTAACACCGGCCCGTAATAGGCCTGCCGGTCATTAAGCCGAGGCTCAAACACCGGCACCAGTAACTCAATGTCGATGACCGGTGCCGCCGGAATCTGAGAACGCTCGTAGACATCACTCACGACGGTTGCTATACAACATCTCCAGAACCCTTCGAAATCGCCGAGGACGTTGCGCCGGCACAGCGAAGAGGACGGGAGACAGCCCGCATGACCCATCGTGATACGAACAGCCTGCTCGACATAATGCGCCGAGAATGGGCTGGCGATACGTATGGCGTTTATGCTCGGCTGCGCGCAGGAGGCCCTATTCACTGGGATCCGCTGCTGCGGAGCTGGATCGTTCTCGGCCATCGCGAAATCGTCGATTTGTCACGGGACAACCGACTCTCCGGCGCCCGGATCAGCGAATTCTACGAACAGCTCCCGGCGGCTTCCAAGTCGGACATGAAACCCTTGGCCGAAGCGCTGTCGGACATGATGCTGTTCAACGAGCCGCCACGCCACGAACGGCTGCGGGGCATGATGAAACCGGTGCTGACGCCCCGGTTCGTCCGGCAGATGCGGCCCGCGATCCAAGGCATCGCGACCGCCCTGCTGAACCGGCTCGCCGACGCCGGCGAGATGGACGTCATCGCCGACTACGCGCGGCCGCTGAGCCGCGACGTCATAGCCCTGCTCGCCGGTGTGCCTGCCGACGCACGCCATCTATTGGACGACTGGCGCGGGCTGTTGCACGAGTTCTTCACCCAGTCCACCGCGGAGCACGGCCGCATCGAGAGCCTGCGCGCCGTCTTCCAGCAGGGATTGGCGCAGCGCCGGGCCGGCGCCGACGGTGATCTGCTGGAGCAACTGATGGCCGCGCGGAAGGCCGGAGCCGCATTCACCGACGACGAGATCATCGCCAATCTCCTGCTCCTCATCGACGCGGGCCAGGCCACGACCACCCATCTGATCGGCAACGCGGTGTTGGCGCTCATGGCCCATCCCGACCAGGCCGATCTGCTGCGCGACCAGCCGGAACTCCTCCCCGGCGCGGTGCACGAGTTCCTGCGCTATGACAGCTCCGTCCAGTTCACCACGCGCATCGCCCTCGCCGACCTGGAGTACGGCGGCCATCGGATCCGGCGCGGCGACTCCGTCACGCTGGTGCTCGGCGCCGGAAACCGCGACCCCCGGCACTATTCCGACCCGGACAGCCTGCTGGTCACTCGCCGCGCGGGCGACCACCTCTCGTTCGGACACGGCATCCACTACTGCCTCGGCGCGGCGCTCTCCCTTGTGGAAATCGAGGCGGCCATAGGCACGCTGCTGGCTCGCACCCGGCAGTGGCGGTTGCTCGACGAGAACCCGCCGTGGCTGGACAGCATCAACTTCCGCTTCCTCACCGCATTGCCCATCAGCTTCTCGCCTGCCGCGGGACGCGCCACCGAACTCCAGGAAGTGACCCGCGATGGATGACACTCCCACCATCCCCGTCCGCGCCGTCTCCGCCGACCCGCCGGTCAACGAGTTGTACGCCTGGCTGGACGGCATGCGCGGCAGCCGCCCCGTCGACCATCTGCCGCAATATGACGCCTGGCAGGTGTTCCGCTACGCCGACGCCCAGCAGGTCCTGGTCGACGGGGAGTCCTTCTCCGGCGACCTGCGCGGCGCACGACGCGCGGCGGGCATCGACGTGGCGCCCAGTCCGGTGCTCGAACGGCTCACCCGAGCCAGCTTCTTCACCATGGACCGGCCCACCCATCGCCGGTACCGCGCGCTGGTGAACCAGGCCTTCACCGCCCGCCTCGTGACCCGCCTGGAGCCGCGGATCCGCCGCATCACCGCGGATCTGTTCGACCAGGTGGCCGGCGCGGAAAACTTCGATCTCCTGAAATCGCTGGCGCACCCGCTGCCCATGATCGTTCTCTGCGAGCTGCTCGGCGTACCACCGGACGACCGCCGGGCCTTCCAGGGCTGGGCCGAAGTGCTGCTGTCCCCGGATTCCGGGCAGGACCGCGGCGCCGACGATCCCCTCGCCGCCCAGTTGCAGGAAATGGAGACGTACCTGCACGAACGCATCGCACGCTGCCGCGCCGACCCCGGCGACGACCTGATCAGTCGCCTGGTGGACGCCGAGGTGGACGGCGAACGACTCACCGACGACGACATCACCAGTCTGGCGGCCGTCCTCCTGCTGGCCGGGCACGGCACCACGGCGATGCTACTCAGCAACGCGGTGCTCTGCCTGGACGAGCAGCCCGCTGTCGCCGCCGAACTGCGCGCCGATCCGTCCCTGCTGCCGGGTGCGATCGAGGAGGTGTTCCGCTACCGCGGGCCGCTGCCGCGCACACTGCGGCTGACCACTCGCGAGGTGACCATCGGCGGCCAGACCATCCCGGCGAACCGCGCAGTGATCGTCTGGACCGCATCCGCCAACATGGACGAGGCTCAATTCCCCGAGCCCTGGCGCTTCGACATTCGCCGCACACCGAACAGGCACCTCGGCTTCGGGCACGGCATGCACTTCTGTCTCGGCGCTCCGCTGGCCCGGATGGTCAGCCAGATCGCGCTGATGACGCTGTTCCAGCGATGCGCGGAGGTCTCGGTCGACCGTAGTGCCCCGCTGCAGTACCGGGCGCCGAGGGTCAACCTCGGCGTGCGCGCGCTGCCCGTTGACGTCCGATGGACATGACCGTGGATCCCCTCTCCGACCCGAAGGCACGGTGAGTCGTGAACGAGGCTGAATGGCGGCTGAGCGTCGACCGGGCTACCTGCATCGGCTCGGGCATGTGCACCAGCAGCGCTCCCGAATATTTCGCGCTCGACGACTCGGGGGTCTCACGTCCCCTGGCGGAGCGAGTCGCTCCCGACGACGCCCTCCTGGACGCGGCGAACTCGTGTCCGGTGGAGGCGATCCGCGTACAGCGCATCCCCGACGGTGCGGTCCTGGCACCGGCCCGCTGATCGACTCCGCAGAGCAGGGAGGAAGACCCTCGTGACAACCGGCATCGACCTCGACCCGTCCGGCGCCCTGGGGCGGCTCCGACGACATCACCCCGACCTCATCGCGCGGATCGACCCGGATCGCGCGCGCGCCTGGTACGCGTCGTTACGCGACACCGAGCGGCTCGCCGGGGACGACTTCGGCGAGATGCCGCAAGGCGGGCGCGGCGAGTCGTACCTGCGGGCGCAGGCCCAGATCCTCATGGCGCGGTCCACGGGCATCGCCACGCTGCTCGACCATCTCACCGCCGGAGCCGAGCCGGGGACCAAGGTGGTCCTCGACGTGCTCGGCGGCGACGGCCTGGTACGCCGGGTCGCCACGGCGCTCGGCCGGACCGACCTGAACATCCTCACCTGCGACGTGTCGCCGTACATGGTGCAGGCGGCGTGGGACGCGGGGATGCCCGCGCTGCTGCAGCGGGCGGACCGGTTGCTCGCCCGGGACGACTCGGTGGACGGCGTGTTGATCGCCTACGGGGCGCACCACATCGACCCGGAGGACCGGGTGAACGTCGTCCGCGATGCCTACCGGGTGCTGCGGCCGGGTGGCACGCTGGTGCTGCACGACTTCCTGGTCGGATCCGCCATGGACACCTGGTTCAGCGAGTTCGTCGACCCCAACTCGCTGACCGGGCACCGCTTCGCGCACTTCACCCGGGAGGAGATTCTCGGCTACCTGGCCAAGGCGGGCTTCGAATCGTACGAGGTCGCCGACATGCCGGATCCCTATGTCGCGGTCGCCGACACCGCCGACGCGGCGGAGCTGAGCCTCGGGCGCTACCTGCTCGACATGTATGGCCTGGTGAGCATCGCCCACGCCTTCGGCGATCAGGCCGACCGGGTAGTCATCGAGCGTGCCCGGCGCATCTTTCAGGAGCCCATGACACCCGGGCTGCGGGTGCAGCCACAGCCCGATGGACAGTGGCGATGCACGGTGCCCCGCACCGCGGTGATCGGTATCGGCCGCAAACTCCGCTGATCCGATCGCCGCCCCCGGCACGGCATGGTGACCGTCGGCCGCAGCGTTGCCGCCGCGGTCGGCCGACCGGTCACCCGACCCGGCCGCGTGCCCGTGCGCCGTGCGGCGGCTCGTCAGCGGGCGCCAGAGCGACCGGGTCCTTGCCGAACAGCCGGCTGCGCATGTCGCCGTCCCAGGCGAGATAGCCGCCGTTGCTGCCGCCCGCGCTGTGGAGCCATTCCGGCGCGCAGAAGGCGTCCAGATCGAGGTCGGCGGTCATAGTGCTGCCGTACAAGCCATCAACATGGTGGGTGACCCAGGCGACGGGCGGCATCAGCCCGTTGCGCCGGATGAGAGTGCGCAACTGTTCGGCATGCTCCCGGCCCCAATGCCGCCAGTACCGCCAGACATCGGCGAACTGGGAGATCCGCAGCCCACCCTCGACTATGGTGCGTTCGAACCAGCCCTCGCGGAAGAGGTGTAGCACGACGAAGAGGAACGCGTAATCGTCTCCCAGCGTGGGAAGCAGGTGCCGTGCCTCCGGCCCGACCGGGGTCTTCCGGACGCTTCCCATCACTTCATCCATCGGGAGTTGCCAGGCGCTGCCGTGCCAGGTGAGACTCATCGCCACATCGGCCACGAAGACGGGGATACCGGAGTCCGCATCGATGCGGAGCAAGTGCGGGAGATGATCCGGGTAGAGCCGGTACATGAGGACGGTTTGCCGAGGTAGCGGGGCAAGTCCCCCGCTATCAGGGTCATACTGGTGGTCCGCCATGTAGCCGAGGCTCTGCAGCGCCTCACGGACCGCGGCCGCGTCGTCGGGGTGCACCATGACATCGATGTCTGCGAAGCTGCGGACGCCTCGCCCGCCGTAGAGGGAGTGTTGCAGCGTTATTCCTTTGTTGAACGCTGCCCGGACGCCCCGCTCCGCGAACCGGCCGGCGATGTCGATGCTCTCGTCGCGCAGCTCTGCGACCTTGTACTGGTTCCAGGCGAGCGAGCCGGACAGCATATCGCGCAGACCTACCGGCAGGGTCGAGGTCAGCGCGGCGCTGCGGTAGAACTGCGCCAGTGCCGGCACCATCTTGTGCCTGGCCGCCAGCACGATCAGCAGATCCACGGCTTCCAGTCCTTTCACAAGATGGACTGCCTGCTCGAACCAGGAATCCGAATAGTCGGTGACCGCAATCGACTCGAGGACCCGCCAGACCCTCTGCTGTTCCTCGTACGCTTGCTGCATTTCTGAATCTCCTTGGTGATGGTGCCGTGGTCCGTGGCGGGTCGGATCAGAACCCCGAGGCGGATGACCGGCCGGGAAGGTACGCCATGGTCTCCTGGAATCGCGGCGCGGCTCCCCATTGTCATGACGGGCACAGTTCGAGACGGTGGTCTTCGTGCGCGACAATCGGCGCGGTATTGCGGTCCACCAGAAAATCGGGACGAGTCGGCGCCGGCGGGCTGTTGCGCACCGCGTTGTACGTGATGAGCAGCAGAGCTCGCCGGTCCGCGGACTCGTTGTTGGTCGAGGAATGGACGATGTTCGGGTGAAAGGCGTGAATCGAGCCGGCCGGACCGGTGATCAGTTGCGTGCCTAGTTCATCCGCCAGCTTTCCCGCGCGCTCCGCGGCGACCGTATAGGCGAGGTCTGCCGAGACATGCCGCTGCCAGTCGGAGCGCTGGGCAGCGTCGCCATCGGCGTACATGTCCTGCAGACCCAGGTGATGCGAGCCGGGAATGACGGTCAGCGGTCCGTTGCCTTCATGGACCGTGTCCAGCGAAAACGCGATGTTCACCGCATCCGGCTGCGGCATGCCGTCCTCCCGTTTCCAGAAGGCGAAGTCCTGATGCCAGGGCCAGGCAGCCCCCTCACGGGCCTGCTTGAGGTTGACCTTGAACTGGTAGACGTACACCGGTCCGCCGAGGAAGCTCTCCGCGAGGGCCACGAGCCGCGGATGGCGGGTCAGCGCCGCGCACACCTCGTCGAAGCGGTGACAGCCGTGGATGGCGCGGACAGCTTTGCCACCCTTCTCCCAGATCACCTCCGGCCTGGCCTGCCGGCAGATCGCTCCGACGCGATCACGCAGCAGCGCGACCGCGGACGTGCTCAAGCGGTACGGGAGTGGGCACCAACCATCGCGCTCATAGGCGCTGGCCAGCTCGCTCAGTGCGGTGCCGGGGGCAGAGCTCATTCGTGGTCCCTCCTCATTTGCTTTCCGGGGCGCGCATCCGACGCAAGGCGAGTCGCTCGGTGACGGTGGGGTTCAGGCGGGCCGCGATCCCACGCACCGTGGCGTCGTCGAAGAAATCGCGGATGTCCAGCTCGCAATGCAGCTCGGCGCGGATCCGGCTGATCAGGCGGGTAGCCAGCAGGGAATGGCCGCCGAGCCCGAAGAAGTCGTCGGCGAGGCCGACTCGTGGCACACCCAGGACGTCGGCGAACAACCGGCACAGGGCGACCTCCCGCGCGTTCGCCGGGGCGGGGCCGTCTGCCTCGGCCGCGTACACAGGCGCGGGCAGTGCCGGCCGGTCCACCTTGCCGTTCGGGGTGAGCGGTATCTCCGGCAGCACCACCACGGCCGCCGGCACCATGTAGTCGGGAAGCCGTCGGGCCGCGAACTGCCGCAAGGCGGCCGGGTGCGGTACGCCGCTCGTCCCACCAACCACGTAGGCCACCAGGCGCTTGTCCCCGGGGCGGTCCTCACGGATCAGTGCGATGGCCCGCATGACCTCCGGATGTTCCGCCAACACCGCTTCCACCTCCCCCGGCTCGACACGGAATCCGCGCAGTTTCACCTGAAAATCGGTGCGATCGAGGAAGTGCAGCGAGCCGTCGGGGCGCCTGCGCACCAGGTCGCCCGTCCGGTACATCCGATCACCGGGCGGCCCGAACGGGTTCGCGACGAATCGCTCCGCCGTAAGGTCGCGGCGGTTCAGATAGCCGCGGCCGAGCTGGTCGCCGGCCAGATACAGTTCGCCGGCGACACCGCGCGGCACGGGAGTCAGCGCCGGGTCCAGGACGTACGCTCTGGTGTTCCAGATCGGCGGCCCGATGGGCGCGCTGTCGCCGCTCGTCAGGCAGTCATCGGGCACGACGCAACCGGTGACGACATGTGTCTCGGTGGGGCCGTAGTAGTTGTACAGCCGCCGTCCCCTGCCCGGTGCGAAAAACCGGCGCAGCACGGGGCTGAGCCTGAGAGCCTCCCCTGCCTGGGCGACATCGGTCAGGTCCGGCAGTTCCAAGCCGAGCCGGTCGGCGGCTTCGGCCAGGGTCTCCACGACCGGTGTGGGAGCGAACAGTTCGTTCACCCGCATTCGGTGGAGCCACTGGACGAACTGTTCGGAGTCCTTCCGGCAATCGTCGAGGGGCACGGCGAGCGTCTTGCCCGTCGTCAGCGCCGACAGGATCTCCTGCGCGGCGGCGTCGAAGCTGAGGTTCGCGAACTGAGCTGTGGTTCGGCCCACCCCACCCGTCATGGTCTGGGCGTGCCATGCCAGCAGGTTGACCATCGCCCGCGAGGGCAGCAACACCCCCTTGGGCCGCCCGGTTGACCCGGACGTGTAGAGCACATAGACGGGGTGCTCGGGGCGCACCGGCTGCAGGCGCTCGTCGTCGGTGAGAACGGTATCCGGCAGAGAATCCAGCAGTTTGCTGGTCTCGGGACTGTCGATGACGAGCTGGGGACTGTCTCCGGGCGTTCCGGCCGCCATCGCCGTGGTGGTGAGCACGCAGACGGGCCGGCTGTCGCGGATCAGGTACGCGATCCGCTCCACCGGATAGCCGGGATCCAGCGGCAGATAGGCCGCCCCGGTCTTGATCACCGCAATCGTGGCCACGATCAGGTCGAGCGAGCGCGGCGCCCGGATCGCCACCACCGATTCAGGCCCCGCACCGCGCCTGATCAGTAGGCGCGCCATCCGGTTGGCGAGTGCACCGAGCTGCGCATAGGTCAGGGACTGGTCCTCGTGGCGCACGGCGACGACGTCCGGCGTGCGTCCGGCCTGCAAGTCCAGCAGGTCCGGCAGGCTCGTGGAACCCACGGCGGCCGCCGTGTCGTTGCAGCCCTCGAGCAAGTCGCGCAGTTCCTGCGCAGGGATCATGTCCAGTCGGCTGAGCCGTGTGTCGGGGTGCCTCAGGGCGGACCGCATGAGCTGCCGGAGATACCCGCCGATCCGCTCAACGGTGGGGCGGTCGAACAGCGCGGTCGCATACTCGATGGTGATGTCCAGACCCGCCGGCTTCCGGTCCGGCGTCCGGCGCTCCGTGTAGCTGAACGAGAGGTCGAACTTGGCGGTGCCGTTGGACTCCTCCGCTCGTTCCACACGCAGATCGCCAAGCTCGTACGCGGGCGCAGCGACACCCTGTGACACCAGCAGGACCTGGAACAACGGGTGCCGGGCCAGCGAACGGGCCGGTCCGATCGCCTCGACGACCAGTTCGAACGGCACGTCACGATGCGCGAGGGCCGCAAGGTCGAGGTCACGCACCCGCGCGAGCAGCGTGCGCAGGCTGGGATCGCCGGAGGTGTCGGTGCGCAACACCAGCGTGTTGACGAAGAAGCCCACCAGGTCGTCGAACGCCGGATCGTCGCGTCCGGCGACGGGGCATCCGATCGGCAGGTCGGTGCCCGCTCCCAGCCGGGTCAGCAGGGCGCCGAGCAGGGCCTGGAAGGCCATGTAAAGGCTCGCCCCGGTCTCTCCGGCGAGCTCGGCCAACTCGTGGTGCAGCCGGTTGTCCGCCTCGATGGTGACGGTCTCCCCGCGAAAGGAGGCTCGGGCCGGGCGTGGCCGGTCGAACGGCAGCTCGAGCTCCGCGGGTGCTCCCTCCAGCAGAGCACGCCAGTAGCGCAGGGAAGCCCCGGCCGGGCTGGCAGGTGCCTCCGGATGGTCCAGCAGCCGCTGCTGCCACAGGGCATAGTCCGCGTACTGGAGCGGCAGCTCACCGAACGGGGATGCCGCGCCCCTCCGACGGGCGTCATATGCGGCGAGGAGATCCCTGGTCAGCGGGACGGTGGACAGGCCGTCGAAGGAGATGTGGTGGACCACCAGCAGCAGCTCATGCTCCCTCGGGCCGATGCGGAGCAGCCGGGCGCGCAGCGGAAGGTCCGTGCCGAGCTCGAAGCCTTCCGCGAAGAACTGGCCGGCGATCTGCGCGGCTTCGGCGCTGCTCGCGCACGCGGTCACGAACAGCGCGGGCCGGGCGTCGGCGGGCGGCACGATCTCCTGCCACGGTTCACCGGAGGCTTCACGGTATCTGGTTCGCAGCGGCTCGTGCCGGGCGACGAGATCGGCCAGCGCCGCGTCCAGTGCCGGCCGGTCGAGAGCGCCGTGCAGCCGCAGGCGCATCGGAACGTTGTAGCTGGCGGCATGCCCTTCCAGCCGGTTGAGGAACCACAACCGGCGCTGTGCCGAGGACAGGGGGAGCCGCGCCGGACGCTCGATGCGTATCGGACCGGATCGGGAAGCCGTCGATTGACGCAGTCGGCCGGCCACCTCGCGGACGGTGGGCGCTTCGAAGAGCTCGCGCACGTCCAGTTCGTCACCGAACTCGTCGCGGATCCGGCCGATCAGGCGGATCGCCAGCAGGGAATCGCCGCCGAGCGCGAAAAAGTCGTCCGCGGCTCCGACCCTCGGCACGCCGAGCAGTTCAGCGAACAGGCCGCACAACCTCTCCTCCGCGGCGGACCCGGGCGCTACCGTGCCCGCTCGTACCGCCGTTTCGGGAGCGGGGAGGGCGGCGCGGTCCACCTTGCCGTTCGGGGTCTGTGGCAGGCTGTGGAGCAGCAGCACCGTGTGCGGAACCATGTGCTGTGGGAGCCGCTCGGCAAGCAGCCCGCGTAGGCGACGGGAATCCGGCTCGACGCCGGCGAGCGGCACCACGTAGGCGGTGAGCTGCTTGTGCCCCGACCGGTTTTCGCGCAGGACGACGACCGCGCGGGCGACGCCCGGCAACTCCTCGGCGGCCGCCTCGATCTCACCGAGCTCCACCCGATGGCCGCGGATCTTCACCTGGTGATCGACCCGGCCCACGAACTCCATGAAGCCGTCGGCCGCTCGGCGGACCCGATCGCCGGTGCGGTACATCCGATCACCCGGTGGCCCGAACGGGTTCGCCACGAACCGGGCAGCCGTCATCCCGGGGCGGTTGAGGTAGCCGCGGGCCACCCCGGATCCGGTGATGTAAAGCTCGCCCACGGCCCCGTCCGGACTCGGCCTCAGCCGGTCGTCCAGCACATGGACGGTGGTTTCGCGCAAAGGCGTCCCGATGGGGGGCGCGCCTTTGCGCTCCCTGCCGTCGAGGGTGTACGCCGTGGACCAGATGGTCGTTTCGGTAGGCCCGTACGCGTTGGTCACCACGGCCCCTGCCGCGCGCATCCGCTCGGCTAGCGAGGCCGACAGCGCCTCGCCGCCCACCACGGCGCGCACCCGCGAGAGATCTACCGCCGACGTGTCCAGCAGGAGCTCCCACAGGGATGGCGTGGCCTGCATGATCGTGATCCCGGCCCGCTGGATCAGGGCCGCGAGGCGCGCCGGGTCACGCTGCTGCGCCTCAGCGGCGAGCACGACGGTCGCGCCGCTCACCAAGGGAAGGAGGAATTCCAGCCCCGCGATGTCAAAGCCGAGGGTGGTGACGGCGAGCAGCCGGTCGGCCGGACGGACAGCGAGCCGCCGGTGGAAGTCGATCAGGAGATTGGCCAGGGCCGCGTAGGTGACCACGACGCCCTTCGGCTGCCCGGTGGACCCGGACGTGTGCAGCACATAGGCGGGATGCGCCGAGTGCCTGACGCCCGGCAGCTCACCCGCTTCGATGTCGGTGTCTGCCACTGTGCTCATGGCGGCGACGGTCTCCGGACTGCCGACCGACAGGTGCGGCACCGTGATCCAGTCGGGGACCGCCGCGCCCGCCGCTGTCAGCATCAGCACCGGCTTGGTGTCCTCGAGGATCAGGGCGCTTCGTCGTGCCGGATGAGTGGAATCGAAGGGGACGTAGGCCGCTCCGGTCTTGCCGACCGCCAGCACGGCGACCAACAGGTCGGGCGTGCGCGACAGCCGCAGTCCGATCAGGGCCTCGGGGCGCGCCCCGCGCCGGATCAGCAGCCTGGCCAGACGGTTGGCCCGGGAGTTGAGTTCGCCGTAGGTGAGGGCGCCCCCGTCGCAGACTACGGCGATGTCCTTCGGGGCCCGTGCCGTGTGTTCCTCGAACTGCACCAAGTGCGGTGGCGGCTCGATGCTCTGCTGCGTCACTCCGTGTCCTCCGGCCCCTCCATCGGCACGGCCGGCCACAGCGAATGCTGACCCTCGTCGTTCACCAGCACGTGGAACTGCGCGTCATCGTCGTCGAACGGGTTGCTCACGGCACCCTCCCTCCCCTCTCCTGACAACCGTGGCCGGCGGCGTGGACGCCCGGAATGATCTCGGCGAGCAACCGTCCGGTGTCGTCAGCGGCATTGCTGAAAAGGTCGTGATGCCCGGCGTCGACGTGCCGCACCGTCAGCCGGCCGGCCACCAACGGCCGCCAGGCCGACGGGTCGCTCGCCTGGGCGGTCACCAGGGTCATGTCGCTGCGCAGCAGTTCGGGTACGAACTCGTACTGCAGCCTGAGGTTGTTCATGCCGATCCGCAGGGCCGCGCGGATCACATGGTCGTCCGCGTCGGCGAGCGGCGGGAAACGGTGGCGTACCTCGTCCAGAACGGGGTCGGCGAGCCCGGCCGGATCCCCCGCGGCACAGGCCGCACCGGACGGCGCGACGCCGAGTAGGTTGTGCAGCGCCTCCCCGAGCAGTCGACCCGCGATCTGCTGTCCGGGCGGCTCCGGGTAGCCGTCGAGGACCACCAGCGAGGCCACCCGGTCCCCCTCGCGCTCCAGCGCCGTCGCCATGCGATGGGCGACGAGGCCGCCGAAGGACCAGCCGGCCAGGCGATACGGGCCTTCCGGCTGAATCTCGCGCACCTGGGCCAGGTAGTCCGCGGCCATCTCAAGGACAGTCCGGGGCGGCACCGGCAGCGCGTCACCCCTCACCGCCTCGGCGAAACCACGGGCCTGCAGCCCATAAATCGGCCGGCCCGGCGCCAGCTCATCCAGGATCCGGAAGTAGCACCAGCTCAGGCCGGTGCCGGGATGGACGAAGAACACGGGTTCGCCCGCCCCTTCGGCGCGCAGCTCCAGGACCGGGCGGAAGGCCTTCTCCGCCGTCTCGGCCCGCACCAGATGCCGCGCCAGCGCGGCCGGAGTCGGATGGCGGAAGATGCCTTGTACGGGCACGGTCACGGCAAGTTCGGTGCGGATGCGCTGGGTCAGCCGGACCGCAAGCATCGAGTGCCCGCCCAGCCGGAAGAAATCATCCTCAACCCCTACGCCGGGCGCGTCCAACAACTCCGCGTACAGCCGCACCAGGGCCCGTTCCATGCACGAGTGTGGTTCCCGGCCCTGCGCCACGTCGGCCGTCGGCGCGGGCAGCGCGCGACGGTCGAGCTTGCCGTTCGGGCTGAGCGGCAGGGTGTTCAAGACCACGACGGCGGCCGGGACCAGATGTGCGGGTAACACGTCGGCGAGGCCCGTGAGCAGTGTCCGGGGCTCGACGGGGGCCTGCGCGGCGGCCGGCGTGACGTAGGCGACCAGCCGCTGGTCTCCCGGGGTGTCCTCGCGCACGACGACACAGGCGCGGCCCACCGCCGGTCGGGCCATCAGAGCGGCCTCGACCTCGCCCGGTTCGATGCGCTGGCCACGCAGCTTGACCTGGTCGTCGGTCCTGCCGAGGTAGACCAGCTCACCGTCGGACGTCCAGCGGACACGGTCGCCGGTCCGGTACATCCGGCTACCGGGAGGACCGTAGGGGTCGGCCACGAAGCGCATCGAGGTCAGCGCCGCGGCGCCCAGGTAGCCGTCGGCGAGCTGCACACCGGCGAGGTACAGCTCCCCCACCGGTCCAGGGGGGCACGGGGCCAGCCGGTCGTCCAGTACCCGCACCTGCGTGTTCCAGACCGGGCGGCCGATCGGCACGGGACCCTGCTCGCCCGGTACGCAGTCGTGGAAGGTGACGTCGACGGCCGCTTCGGTCGGCCCGTACAGATTGGTCAGGGTGCCCCCGGGCAGAATCCGATGAAAGGCGCGGACCGTGTCGCGGGGCAGGGCTTCGCCGCTGCAGAAGACGCGGCGTAGGCCGCCGCAGCGGGCGGCGGTGGGCTCGCTGAGGAACAGGTTCAGCATCGACGGTACGAAGTGGATGGTCGTCACGCGCTGCGTCACGATGGTGCGGGCCAGCGTCGCCGGGTCCCGGTGCTCGTCCGGTTCGGCCACGACCAGCGCGGCTCCCACCTGCATCGGCCAGAAGAACTCCCACACGGACACGTCGAATCCGCTGGGGGTCTTCTGCAGGACGCGGTCGTCGGCGGCCAATGGGTAGGCCGCCTGCATCCAGCGGAGCCTGTTGTTGATCGCGGCGTGGGAGACGATTACGCCCTTGGGGCGCCCGGTGGAGCCGGAGGTGTAGATGACGTACGCGGGGTGCTCCGGCCGCGGAGCCGGAACCGTCCCGAGCGGATCGGCATCCCCCGTCATGGCATCGGTCGCCAGTTCGCCGGGCGTGACCACACGCGTCTCGCCGTCGTCCAGGCGCGCGCGCAGCTCCGGTTCGCCGAGCACACACACCGGCCGGACCTCCAGCAGCATCATCCGGATCCGCTCGTCCGGGTTGCCGGGATCGAGCGGCAGGTAGGCGCTGCCGGCCTTCACCGCTGCGAGCAGCGACAGAGCCAGATCGGCCGAGCGCGGCAGGGCGACGGCGACGATGCTCCCCGGGCCTGCCCCCAGCCCGCGTAATCCCCTGGCCAGGTTGTCGGTCTGCCGGTCCACCTCTGCGTACGTCAACGTGCCCCGGCCCGACACCAGGGCGGTGGCGTGCGGAGTACGGGCGGCCTGTGCGCGGAAGGCCGCCGGCAGGGTCGTGGCGGGCAGATGCCGACCCGTGTCGTTCCAGGTATGCAGAACCTGCTCGCGCTCCTCGACGGTGAGAAGCGGAAGCTCGCTGATCGGTCGGCCGGGCGTCGCGACGGCCGCGTCGAGAAAGCGGGACAGCCGGTCGGCCAGCATCCGGGCCGTTTCGGCATACAAGAGACCGGTGGCGTATTCGAGCATTCCCGAGATCCCCCGGGGAGCGCCGTCGGCACCGACGAACTCGACGAGCTGCAGGTTGACATCCGCCTTCGCCGCCGGAACGTCGACAACAGACTGTTCGACGATGACCGCACCGAAGTCCAGCCTCTGCTCGGCGCGCGTCTCGAAGGCGAGCATGATCTGGAAGAACGGGTTGCCGTCGGGAGAACGCGGCGGCTTGAGCTCTTCCACCAGCAGATCGAAGGGCAGGTCCTGGTGCGCGTACGCCTGCAGGTCCACGTCCCGGACACGCATGAGCAACTCGGTGAAGGTGGGATCGCCGGACAGGTCGGTGCGCAGCACGAGCGTGTTGACGAAGAAGCCCACGAGGTCGTCGAGTGCCGGGTCGGTGCGCCCGGCCGTGACCGAGCCCAGCGGGATGTCATCGCCCGCGCCCATCCTGGACAGCAGTCCGCACAGCGCCGCCTGTACCACCATGAACACCGTGCAGTTCTGCTGCCGGGCGAGGCCGAGCACCCGCCGGTGCCGGGCGGCGTTCCAGTCGATCGCAACGCCCGCTCCGCGGCGCCCCGCGGCGGTGGGCCCAGGGCGGGCGCCGGGAAGCGGCAGCGCGGTGGGGCCGCCGGCGAGGGCATCGCGCCAGTAGGAGAGCTGGCGACCGGACACGGTTCCCGGTTCAGCCGGGTCGCCGAGCAGCTCTCGCTGCCAGAGCGTGTAGTCGGCATACTGCACCGGCAGCTCCGGCCAGCCGGGCGCGCCGCGGCCGCTGCTGCGGCAGCGGTACGCCGTCGCCAGGTCGCGCAGCAGCACCTCGATCGACCAGCCGTCCGCGATGATGTGGTGCAGCGTCAGCAGCAGCACGGCCTCGTCCTGCGGGCACACGAAGAGGTCAGCCCGCAGGGGTGGCTCCTGCGCCAGCGAGAACGGTGCCGAAGCGGCGGCCTGGATGCGCGCATCAAGCTCCGCCGCCGCGCAGGCGGTCACCGTCAACCTCGGGACCTCCGCCGCGGCGGGCAGCACGTGCTGGTGCGGCACCCCCTCCGTGTCGGGGAAGGCGGTGCGCAGCGACTCGTGCCGGGCGACAACGTCACCGAGCGCGGCACGCAACGCGCCACGGTCCAGCGGACCCCGCAGCCGCAGGAGGACGGGCAGATGATAGGTCGGGTCGAATCCGTGCAGCCGATCGAGGAACCACAGTCGCTGCTGCGCGTGCGACAGGGGGATCACGGCGCGTACGCCATGCTCTGGGCGGCGTAGAGCTCGGCGTACCGGCCCTGCCCACGGCTGAGTTCGTCGTGTGTGCCCAGCTCCGCCACGCGGCCTCGGTCGAGCACGACGATGAGGTCCGCAGTACGGACCGTCGAGAATCGATGAGAGACCAGCAGGGTGATGCCGCCGACGCTGCTGTTCGCCGGTCGGCCGGGTCCGGTGAACTGCGCGTAAAGCTCGTGCTCGACCTGGGGGTCGAGGGCGGCGGTCGGCTCGTCCAGCACGGCCAGCAGTGGCCCGGTCCGCATCAGCGCGCGGCTCAGCGCCAGCTTCTGCCATTGGCCGTGGGACAGTTCGGGCCCGCCGAAGGTCCGGCCGAGCATCGCGTCGAGCCCGTGCGGCAGTCGCTCCACCACCTCCCCTGCCTGTGCCGCCTCCACCGCTGCCCCCACCGCGGCGGCGTCGTCGACGCGCGGCACGTCGCCGACGCCGACGGTGTGCAGGACTCTGCCCTCCAGCGTGAAGAAGTCCTGGAAGGCGGCGGTCGTTCGGGCACGCCAGTCCTCCAGACGCATCTCGCGCAGTGGTACGCCGTCGACCAGGACGTCGCCTTGCGCCGGTTCGTACATCCCGGTGAGCAGCTTCACCAGGGTCGTCTTGCCCGCGCCGTTGATGCCGACGACCGCCACCGTGGAGCCCGCCGGCAGGTGCAGATCCACGTTGCGCAACACGGGCTGGTCCGTACCGGGATAGGTGAAAGTCACCCCGCTCAGCCGGATGCCGTCGGTGAGCCGCTCCGGCGCCGGCGTGGTGCCGCGATGCGCCTGCTGCCGAGTGTGTGCCTGGAGCCAACGGAGATGGCGGATGGTGTGGCGCCCTTCAGCAAGCTGGGACAGGCCGGTGACCGTGGTGGAGAGCTGCGTGCGCAGGTATGCCGAAAGGCTGGCCACCATCAGCAGGTCACCAGGGGTGCCCCGGCCCTGGCTCACCTCGTCGGCAACGAAGGCCAAGGCGGCCAGATAGCCCACGGCGAAGCCGGCCCAGCCCGCGATCTGCCAGAGCGACGCGGCACGCATCGCCCGCACGAGCCGCACGGTGACGCCGTCCCAGTAGTCGGACGCGCGCCTGTCCACGTCCTGATCGCTGCCGCTGATCCGCAGTTCCTTGGCCGCCCCCGGCGAGGTGCAGAGTCGATGAAGGCGTCGTTCGCGGCGCTCGCCCTCGGCGCTCTCGTCCCGGGCACGGGCCAGCAGCGCCGACGCCCGGCGGGAGAAATACAACGGTGGGACAGCGAGCAGTACCAACGCGCACAGCACCGGGTGCACGCCGGCCAGCAGCCACGCGCTCAGCCCGAGGCTCAGCAGAGACGACGCACCGCTGATCGCTCCCCAGCAGGCGCCCGCGAGGGTCTCCGTGCTCGACCGGATCTGGCTCAACCGGTCCAGAAAATCGGTGCGTTCGAGATGCTCGAGGGTCGGGGCGCCGGCGGTCATCGCGTTCAGCCGCTGGCACAGAACGAGGTCGACCCGCTCGGTCAGGTCGACCTGCAGGTTGTGCTGCACGCGCTGGGCCGAGGCGATCAGGGCGTAGGCGAGGGCGCCGATCGCGGCCGCCAGCAGGATGCGCCGCTCAGCGCCGAGCCCTGCGGCGTTGGACAGGTTGCGCACGCTGAGGCCGGTGGCGGCCACGGCAACGGCGTTGATGAACGCCAATACCAGCACGGTGGTGGTGGCCTTGGCGTCGGCCCGATATGCGATGCGGAGCATGGCGAGCACCACGCTGGAATCGGTCCTCATGCCTCTGCTCCCTCGGTATGCGCCGTCGCCACGGTCGTCGCCGCGCCGGCCGTCAGGCCGCCGCCGAAGCGGTCGGCCTGGAGCCGGTACAGCCTCGCGTAGTCGCCGCCCAGGTTCATGAGCTCGACGTGGTTGCCCGCCTCGGTGACTCGCCCCCCGGTCAGCAGCAGGATCCGGTCGGCCCTGCGCACGGTGGACAGCCGGTGTGAGATCACCACGACGCTCACACCCGTGACGGTCGCGATCACCTGTTCGTAGAAGGCCATCTCGGCCTTGACATCGAGATGGGCGGTAGGTTCATCGAGGATGAGCAGTCTGCGGCCGTGGGCCACCGCGAACATCGCGCGGGCGATGGCGATCTTCTGCCACTGCCCGCCGGAGACATCGACACCGCCCCGGTGTTCGCGGGTGAGCAGCGTGTCCAGCCCCCGGGGAAGCCGGTCGATCAGATCACCGGCATCCGCAGCCTCGGCCGCGGCCATGACGGTCTCGTCGGTGGCCTCAGCCTCCGGCGCGCCGAGTGCGATGTTCTCTCGGACCGTGAGCGGATAGTGCACGAAGTCCTGGAAGACCGCGGAGATGCGGCTTCGCCACGACGTGATGTCGATCCGGTCCAGGTCGGTTCCGTCGATACTCACCCGCCCCTTCGTCGGCTGCTGCAATCCGGCGAGGACCTTCAGCAGGGTGGTCTTCCCCGCGCCGTTGCGCCCCACGACGGCCAGCACCTCGCCGGGGCGGATCTCCAGGTCCAGGCCGTCGAGCACCTTGCGCTCGGACCCCGGATAGGAAAACCCGATTCCCTGGAAGCTGACGTGCGGGGCCGTTTCGGGGGCCGACCGGTTCCCGGTGTCCTGCGCTGCGGTGGCGTGCCCGTGCCTGCGCATTCGCCCCAACGCCTGCAGGGCCCCCGTGGCGTATTCGATGTCGAACGCCTCATGGCCCATGACGCCCGCAGCGAAGACCCCCCACGCAGCGAGGATCATCGTCACCAGATTTCCCGACGTCAGGTCACCGTCCGCCATGGCCGTGCCGGGGGCGTACAGCGCCGCGAAGCCCGCCGCCCCGGCGAGGGCGAACGTGACCCACTGCCGGCGCAGGATGCCGCGCCGCTCCCGCCAGATCTCGCCCAGCCATTCCTCGGACTGCGCTCGATGCCGGGCGTTGAGCCAGCCGCCGAGGCCGAACAGGCGCACCTCCTTGGCCGCCGCCGACCCGGTGAGCGTGTCCGACCAGTACTCCATCCGGTTCCGGTCTCCGGCCCGGGCGTCCCAAATGGTGCCCAGGCGAACCCATTGCCGCCGGATGACGGACCGCATCAGCAGGGTGGCGGCCAGCAGCGCGATACCCAGCCAGGGCTCGAACCGGACCAGCACCGCGGCGCAGCCGATGGCTCCGGCCAGCCGCCCCAGGAGGATGAGCTGGCCGACGGCACCGGTGCCGGGGGTGCGGGTGCGCCAGCCACCGAGCTCTGACACCCGGGCCACGTCCATGGTGTAGCCGGCTTCGTCGAGGTGGGCGATGCCCGGTGGCTCGGCCACCCGACGGCGCACCTCGGAGCGCAGCCGGCCGTCGATTCTGCGGGCCGCGAGAATGTCGAGCGGCTCGCGGAGGAACTCCGTGCACTGGCCCACCAACACCACGACCGCCACGAAGACCAGGTGAGGCAGCATTTCGCCGGCCGACCTCGATTGGAGGGCCCGGGTGAGCAGCCAACCTGTAACCAGCGCGGTGGCCGCCGGCGCCAGGGCAGCCGCCAGGTGAGCCAGCAGCAGCCCACTCAGCGCCGGGCGCCCTGCCCAGCGGAGCAGCTTCAGCAGTTGGAGGCGTTGCCGTCCCACGATTCGCCATCGGGTCATCGAGTTTCACACTTCCAGGGCGAGTGCGCAGCGGTCGGCTACCTGACGCACGGTGGTGTCGGTTCCGTCGGCCAGCCGGTAAAGCTGCTCGTGAAACCATCCGGCAAGCGCCTGCAATCGCGGTGCCGGCAACAGCCGGGGGTCGGCACGAATGACGACCGGCATCTCGGCACCCGGGCGGATCTTGATGTCGAAGCGGGGTCCGATCTGCCGGTTCGGTCTGCTCTGCACGACACGAGGCGGCGGATACCCGTCCAACTGGCCGGCCGGCCGGGCGACGATGTCGGTCGGCATGAAGTTGAAGAAGTTGTCGAAGCCGAGCTCGACCTTTCTTTCCCGACGCACCAGGTCGGTGATCGCGTCGTAGTCGTAAGAGCCCCTCCGGTACGCCGTGAGAGACGATGTGCTCAGGCGGGACAGATAATCGCCGTACGGCGCCTGAGGCGGGCCCAGGTCGACCGGAATCGGTGCGTACTGGTTCATGGAACTGACGATGGACTTCCAGCGCGGGTCGAACCGATTGCCCGACTGCAGAGTCAGCACCGGCTGCTCGGCACCGGTGACGGTGGCGCACGCCACCGCGCTCAGCGACAGCAGCAACGTCTGTGGCGAGGCGTCGGTGCGCGCGGAGAGCAGTTCCAGCGCCACCCGTGCACCCGCCGAGTACAGGACGGCCTCGATCCTGCCGGGGATGTCCCCGGCGGATCGGGGGACCGGAAAGTGTTTGTCCGGCAGCGTACGCAGTAGGTGCTGCCAATGGCGCACGACCGTGGTCCGGCGCGAGTGATGTGCCTCCGATCGCTGCTCCACGGCGAGGTCGCGCGGGGCGGGCGGGGTCTCGGCCAGCCACCGCTCGCCTGCTGGACTGTCCGCTCCCATCAGTGTGGACAACTCCGATACCAGTCGGATCAGCCCGAAGCCGTCGGAAACGATGTGGTCGACGACGACCGCGACGTGGTGCGGCGCCCCTTCGCGGGTGACCACGGCGAACCGGCGGCCGAATTCGCTCTCCCTGACCATCCGCTCCTCGGCCAGCCGTGTGGCGACCGCGGTGGCGTCGTCGTGCTCGACGACCTCGACGGCCACCGCCTCCTGCGCGGGCCGGACGTGCTGGCGTGGGCCGGACTGGGAGTCGTCGAACAGGGTGCGCAGCGACTCGTGTCTGCGGGACAGCGTGCCGATCGCCTGGATGACCTGATCCGTGGTGGTGTCGGCGGGCACCGGGATGCAATCCCGCAGATAGGTCTCCGACCAGCGTTCCAGCGGATACGTCTCCATGACGCGCCACACCGACAGTTGGCCGAACGTCAGCGGGCTCGGCGTGTGGTCGCCGGTCACGTTGCGGCCCCGTCGCGCAGCCGTACCACGACCGCCCACAGCGTGGCGGGGGTGGCGAAGGTCTCGGCTCGGAGGTCCTCGTCGGGGAACTGAACGGCGAAGGTCTCCTCCACCTCCACCAGCAATCCCACCGTGGCCAGCGAGTCCAGGCCCAGGGCGAGCAGGGACGCTTCCGAGGTGAGCGCCGTCCCGTCTGCGAGCAGCGGGAGGTGCTGACGGACCGCCTTCTCGAAGTCATCCGGCCAGTCGGCACTCGTCATCCTTCATTCTCCTGTTCATGCCTAGACGGCGTGGTCACGCCAGGTTTACCGAGCGGTCCATCAGCGTCAGTGCTCCGGTGGCGGTCAGCAGGCGGTCGTTCGCATAGTTCAGTGCGGCCGAGCGCAGGTCGCGGAAGTGGCGTTCGAGGGGCAGGGCAGACCCGCGCCGATAACCGAGGGACAGGCCGGCGAGCTGCACCATCCGGTCGACGCTGCGGAAGGTCAGGTCCGCGGCGATGACCTTCAGGGTGTTCAGATGAATCTGCGTGGCCGTACCGGCCAGGCTCGCGCCCGCGGCTCGCAACTGGCTCACCTCGGCGGTCACCCTGCACAGGTAGGCGCCGACCAGCTCCAGGTCCATCCGGATCCGCGCCAGCCGCTCGGCCACCAGTTCGGAGCGGATGTCGATGCTGCCCGGCCGTTCGGCGGACCGGAGCAGGCCGACGAGCTCGCCCAGCGCGCTGCGGGCCGCGCCGAGCCAACAGGCGGCCCAGGCCAGATGCCCCACCGGGGCCATGCTTTCCAGGGCCACCGTGCGGAACGCGCCGTCCCCGCCCACCACCTGGGAGCGGGGCACCGCACCGCTCAGCTTGAGCCCGACGCTATGCGTGCCGCGCATGCCCAGCGTGTCCCAGTCCCCACGTTCGACGACGTCCATCTGATCACGGTCGGCGTAGACCAGCGACACCTCGTTCTCCGGGGCGTCCGGTGAACTGCGCATCGTGATCAGGAAGCCGTCGGCGACGAGCCCTCCGGTTACGATGGGCGCCTCGCGGTCGACCCACAGTCCCTGTTCCGTGTCCGTGAGCGGGGAGGCGCTGGACAGCAGATGACCGCCGGTGCTCGGACCGGTGGTGACCGACGCCAGATAGAGCTCTCCCCGTGCGATCCGGGGCAGCAGCCGGTCGCGGAGCGGCTGAGCGGCGAAGTGGATCAGCACGTCGGCCTGCTGGCAGTGCATGGCCCAGATCATCGCCGTGGAGGTGCAGCCGTCGGCGAGCACCTGCGCGATCTCGACCAGGTCCGAGAGATCACCGCCGAGGCCGCCGCGTTCCTGGGGAACCAGCAGCCCCATGAGGCCGCTGCGCCGCAGTTCGGCCATGCCCGGTTCGCAGACCCGAGCCTGCTCGTCGGCTGCGCCCGCGTGTTGACGCAGGATCGTACGTACCCGGGCCGCTGCCTCAAGCGCCGCACTTCGCTGGGACAACTCCATCACTCTCCCGGTTGGTCGGGGCTGTCTCGCGCGGACCGGCGGACGGGCACGCGGCGCAGCGTCAGACGGGATGCATCGCACGGCCTCCCGTCACGCAATACCACCTCGGCGGCCGCGGGCCGGCTGAGAAACCCGACGAGGCTCGCGCTCAGGCCGTACGCGCCGACGTTGGGTATCTCGATCAGATCCCCGGGGCGTACGCCCACCAGCGCCTGCCCGGCGGCGAGCCGGTCCGCGGGCGTGCACAGTGGTCCGACGACCGCGGCCGCGCCCTGGAACACCTGAGCGCCGGCGATTTCCGCATCCGGGCGGGCATCGCCGCCGCGCTCCGCGACCTGCTGGATCTCGGCCTTGAGCGGCAGCAGACGCCCCAGCCCGGACAGGCCGCCCAACTGGTTGATGCCACCGTCCAGCACCACGAAGGTGCCGTCTCCGCTGCGCTTCACGTCCTCGACCGTGCACAGCAGCCGGCCGCACCGGCCCACCAGGAACCGTCCGGATTCGAAGGCGATCTCGGGTCTTCCGGACCGCCAGCCGGGCACATGCGAGTCCAGCGCCGTCTCGAGAACCGGGCGCAGCGGGGAGTAGTCCGCGGGCGCACCGCCGACGGCATAGGGCGCGGCGAACCCGCCGCCCAGGTCCACCACCTGCAGCTCGACGCCGAGCTGCGCCTGCAGGTGGACGGCTTCGGCGATGCTCGCGACCATCTCGTCGGCAATCGTCTGCCATGCCTCCGCGTTGCTGAGCGGGAAGAAGTGCAAGCCGGTGATCCGGGCGCCCGGCAGCGGTGCGAAGGCACCCGGGACGCGCCGCACCTCGGCCACGTCCACGCCGAACTGCGTGGCGGCACCTGTCATCCGCAGCCCGCTGCCGCCGTGGCTGCGTTGCGAATTGACGCGCAGCAGACAGCGCGCCGTGACACCGAGCGCCGACGCCGCCCCGGCGACCTTGCGATAGTCGACCGCGGACTCGACAGAGAAGTTGCGTACGCCTGCGGTGAGGGCGACGGAGATCTCCGGCCGGCTCTTACCGGGGCCGGTGTACAGGCACCGGCGGCCGGGGAAACCCGCCTGCAGGGCCGCCTCAAGCTCCCCCGTCGAGCTGATCTCGGCCTGGCAGCCCGCGGCGTGAAGGGCACCCGCGAGCACCGGATGCGGGTTGGCCTTGAGCGAGTAGTAGAGCGTGCTGGGCCCGGGCAGACATCGCCGGAGTTCGGTGGCGGCTCGCTCGGCTTCCCGCAGCTCGTAGACGTAGAGAGGGCTGCCGTAGTCGGCGACGAGCGCCGCCGACGTCGACGAGGTGTCACTCGACGTGCGCGCACCACCGGGGGTCATGGTGCCGCTCATGTCTCGCTCCCCTGCACCATCCGGTCGAGCCTGATCCGGTCGACCTTGCCGTTGCGGGTCAAGGGAAGGGCCGGCAGCGCCCGGCACCGCGGCGGGGTTTTGGCCGGGCCGAGCAGTTCACGCAGCCGCCGCAGCACCTCCTCGGCCGTGACCTCGCCGGCCACGCACAGCGTCGCCTCCCGGTCCGCGACCGGCGGAAGCATCGCCACGGTGCGCACTCCGGGCAGCGCGGCGGCTGCGGCCTCGATCTCGGTCGTGGAGATCCGGACGCCGCGCAGCTTGAAGATCTGGTCACGACGGCCCTCGAAATACAGTTGCCCGTCCGCGTCCAGCCGGCCGAAATCGCCGGTGTGCAGGACGCGTTCTCCCGTGGTGGGATCAAGCCGATAGCGCTGGGCGGTGAGCTCGGGAGCGTTCCAGTAGCCCTCCATCAGATGGGGACCGGTGACGCAGATCTCCCCGGTCTCCCCCGGTGCCAGAAGCTCCCCCGCGGGGTCACGGATCCATACCTGCGTTCCAGGCAACGCCCGGCCCACGGATCCGGGCCGGGTCAGGTAGCCGTCGACCTCGGCAATGGTTATCCGTTTGCATTCCGAGATGCCGAACATCATCTGCACACCCGACCCGGGGAACCGGGCACGTAGCGCGTCTGCCGTGGCGGGCGGCAGATGTTCTCCCGTATTGGTGAACAGCCTGAGCCGCAGCTCCCCCGTGGCCGCGGGCAGTCGGGCGCTGAGGGCGAGCAGCATGGTGGCCAACGACGGCACGAGCGGCATCACGGTGGCGCCGTGCGAGGCTAGCTGCCGGATCAGGTCGGTGTGCTGCGCGGCATCGGCCAGGACCAGCGTGCAGCCTGCGATCGCCGAGAGGAAGACCTGGTAGAGGCCGTAGTCGAAGGAGAGCGGAAGGCGGCAGAACACCACGTCGTCCGGCCGGTAGACGACCCGCTGCGCGATCGCGCCGGCGGCGAAGCAAATCTGCGCATGGGTGCACGCCACGCCCTTGGGCTGGGCCGTGCTGCCGGAGGTGTAGAGCAGCAGCGCCAGGTCGTCGGGAGCCGGCCCGGGAGGTGCGGCAGGAGCCGCAGGACGCTCCAGCACCGCTGCCAGCCCCGCGGCGAAGTCCTCGGAAGTCGCGCGCGGAACCGCACACCGGACCAGCGGCCCCCGGTCATCGATCAGGAGGGTGGGATCGGTGTCCGCGAGCAGGTAGGCGAGTTGGTGCGACGTCATCTCGGGGCTGTACGGCACGGCGACGGCGCCGAGCCGCAGGCACCCGAACAACGCTGCGATCGTCAGCCGTCGCCCGGCGGCTTGGATGGCGATCCGGTCGCCGGGGGCGACGCCCTGTTCGGCGAACCAGGTGCAGGCGGCCCAGGACATCTGGACCAGCGCCGCATAGGTCAGCGCGCCGTCCGGGTCGCGCACAGCGGTCGCCTCGGGCCGCTCGCGAGCGGCGCGGTCGAGCAGCGTCGGGACCAAGCTGGCCTGTTCGGTTCGCTGCGCCACGACGGCGCTCACGCCACCGCCTCCGGCGCCTCGTGCGTCGGCGGCCGGGAACCGTAATCCTGGTCGCCCGCCACGGCATCATCCAGCGATTCGGGTGGCATGCCTCGGTGCTTCAGTTCCTCGAGGCAACCACGCAATACCGCCTCGTCAGATTTCAGGCGCACGGAAGAACTACCCACTTCAAGTGGCCCCCGTCATGAGACAACGAACTCACCCGGAAGGCGGTTCGGAATCAATCAACCCCTGTCAGTGCGCCGAATGTAACAGCCGCACTGCCCACATTGGAAGACCGCCATCAATGTCGATTCGTCGCCGCGGACGGCTTGCGCCCTGTTCAGACGCACCCTCCCCAACCGATCTGCAGGTGCACGATCCGGGTCTTGGGCGCCTCCGGTTCCCGACCGAGCTCGGCCAGCAGTTGCGTCAACCGCTGCAGCGCGGTCTCGGCCTGCTGCCGCGACGAGCACATCACGATCGCGCCATCGACATGGCGAACCACCGCCCCGTGCCGCGGCAACCAAGTGCGGTCCGCTCAGCTACACGGGATCGTCAGGGCCAGGGCCCGGATGTGGACGATGCGCGGTGGTTTGGTGCCGACGCCGACGGCCGGTCGGGGACATCGGCGCCGGGCCAACTCGATGAACCTTTTCAACCTGGCATCGAGCCCGTCGGTTACGCGCCGTCGACCACCGGCGGCATCTGCCTGCCTCGCCATGTTGAAAGGTTCAATACGGACGTCCGCGATCATCAACACCCACTCAGAACTGCCGGCCCGACGGCCGGGCTCCGTGGCGACAGTTGACTCATGCGCCTGACGGGAATTGGTGTGACGCCGAGACTTGCCGACGTGTTGTCCGTTATGGCAGAGTCCACCCATCGACATACGTTCAGATGCATCAGAGGTGCTCCTCCACTCATGAAGTGAGCGGCGTGCGGCGTTGTCGGGTGGAGACGGACTGGCGAGCGGGAAGCCTCAGTCACACTCGAACAATTCATCGGGGGCAACGACAGAATCACAGTGAGGACTCCTTTCATGACTACGACGGATGTGCCCGGGATAGGCCGGGGCGTGCACGTTGCTCTCTTAGGACTGGACGGGTCCGGTAAAACGACTGTCGCTCGTGGATTGGTCGATCGGCTGGCCGCACAGGGACACAAGCCCAAGTTCATGCGATGGCACGACATTCTCGACCAAGTCGATCGAGGCGACTTCCCGTACGTCACCGTCCGCCAGCTTCTGGTGGAAATATGGCGGACGCGCTACGGCGGCGCCACGGATGCACACTCGCTGCGAGTGCAGCACGGACCACCCTCCTACGAGGATTTCAAGCGCGCTCGACTAGATCCCGGCCCCGTCTACCCGGTCGATGCCCACCGTTCCGGCATGGTGGCGTCCGCGATGCTCGAATTCGTCACCGAAATGCTGATTCACACGGAGGTCGTGGAAAAGTACCTGTCCAGCGGCAGAATAGTCGTCAGAGACGGATTCGCTTACCGAAACGCGATGAAGGTGCTGCAGGTAGCTAACGAGATTCCACGTGACGACATCCCCGACGATTTCATCGCCAGAGCGATCGAATTTGTATCCGAGACGTGCTCCAGCCCCTTCTTGCAGCCCGATGTCGGCGTATTCATGAAAGTCGCACCTGAGGAGTGCTACAGGCGCATCGTCGCACGCGGCGGCGTCGGGCCGTTCGAAGACATGGGTTTCACGGGCAAGGCGGGCCCGTCGTCATTTATAGAACTACAAGGCGCCCTGCACGAAGAATATGAGCGAGCGGCCACCAAGTGGGGCTGGCACATTGTCGACATCAACGAGTGTTCTCCCGCAGAAGCCCTCGACGCTGTCGCCGAGATCGCCATCGCCCATGTCGGCTCCTTGCAGCGTACGACTGAACCGTAGCCATCATCGCCATGCGCACCGGTGCAGCCGGCTCGTCATGGACGTCAGCCGCCAGAACAGGTGCGCTCCGACAACACGTCGGCCGCACCGCTGAACGCCGCGCGGATCGATGACGTGCGGGCGGTCGGACACCTGGGCCACCCGCCCGCCGCCGACGGGTCGATCGCCTCCTCCTGACCATCACATGAGATGACGCCCGTCGCCGGGTGACGGCACGGATGGGTGTCCATGAGGCGCGGTCTTGTCACGACTCGAGCTTCCGGCGCCATGAAGAACATTGACTGAGACAGATCATCATCTCGTCCGAAGAGGGCATGGTCGCCGGTACGCGACATGCGCCGAGCAACGGGGGTTCCACACATGAACGGAACATTTCGCTCTGCCCTGAACCGCCCCGGGCACCTGCGGATCGTGGGTGCGCACAACGGACTCACGGCAGCGTTGGCCCAGAGGGCCGGCTTCGATGCCGTCTGGGCCGGTGGCCTCGGCATTTCCGCGTCGTACCAGGTCGCGGACGCCGGACTGCTCACCATGACGGAGTTCCTCGGCGCAGCAGTGTCCATGAAGGCGGCTTGCCGCCTGCCGATCATCGCCGATGTGGACGCCGGATTCGGCGACGTCAACGTTGTGCGCCGGATGGTCCAGATGTACGAGGCGGCGGGAATCGATGCGATCTGCATCGAGGACAAGCAGTACCCCAAGCGCAACAGCTTCCGCGACGGCCACGAGCTTGAGGACCCGCGCGTTTTCGCGCGGAAGATCGCCGTCGCGAAGGCTGCCCAGTCCGGCCCCGACTTCGTGGTCGTCGCCCGGCTGGAGTCGCTGATCGCTCGGCAGGGCATGAACGACGCGCTGGCTCGGGCCGAGCTGTACCACGAGGCCGGCGCCGACGCGCTGCTCATCCACAGCCGCGAATCGCACGCCGGCGAGATCCAGGAATTCTGTGCCCGATGGCAGGGTGCCGGATACGACGTGCCCGTGCTGTGCGTGCCGACGACCTACGCGAATGTCACCGCCCGAGAACTCGGTGCGATGGGGATCAGCGGTGTCATCTACGCCAACCATGTGGTCCGTGCCGCGACCAAAGCGGTCATCGATGTGTTGGCTTCGATCGTCAAGCACGATTCGACCGCCGAGGTCGAGTCGGAAATCACCACGTTGAGCGAGTTGTTCGAGGTCATCGGCATGAGCGATGTGCTCGGCGACATACCGTGGCAGGGCGTTTCGGAGCCGGCCGACCGGGGCTGAGGACGGCCCGCGCCGGCAGCGTGCCGGTGCAACTCACCGACCACCTGTCGTAGGTCTTCCGCACCGCATCACATCTAGGGGACATGTCATTGACCACGCACCGAGCCTTCGATCCCGTCCGTTTCGACATTCCGAGTGAGTTCGCCGGCGACGCTGCACCCGAGGACATGCGTGCCTGGCTGCGCGGCTTGGGCGACCAACACCTGGACGGCGGCCCCGGCTATTTCGTCCTGACCGGTCTGCAACATCTCGACGAGCAAGAAATGCGCGATTTCGCGCTCGCCGCGTCGGCAGCGCTCGGCGAGCTGCTGCCCCAGGACAGCAGTGGCACGCTGCTGAGAGAGGTCCGCTACCGCGGGGTAAAGCTTGGTGAGGGGGCCACCGGCCGGTACTCGGATTCCCGCGACGGCGGGAACCTCCACACTGATTCGCCGCACCGGCCCACCGCCGTACCCGACTATTTCGCGCTCGCGTGCGTCCACCAGGCTGCGGTCGGCGGTGATCTCGTCTTGGTGCGCCTGGCCGACGTCATTCATCGTCTCCGGGACATGCCCGACGTCCTCGAAACGCTGCGCCAGCCCGTGCACTTCGACACACGTGACGACACCGCTGGAGTCCCCAGAACCGTGGCGCGTCCGGTCCTGGAGAAGCGGAACGGTTCAGAACACATCCGCTACCTGCGGGAATACATCGAACTCGGACACCGGCAGCCCGGCGTCCCGGGTCTGACCGCGGCCCAAACTCTCGCGTTCGACGCTCTGGACGCGCTCATCGAATCGCCCGACCTGCAATTCGTGGACCGGTTGAGCGCGGGTGAGATGACTTTCATCGACAATCGTTGGACGCTGCACGGCAGAGTCGCCTTCGAAGACGAGGCCGGTGACAGCCAGCGGCTCATGTTGCGGACGTGGATCGCGAAAGCGGACTCCTGAAGGCGCGAAGGGTGAGCATGCGATTTCGTATCTTTACCGAACCGCACCGGGGCGCGGATTACTCGACTTTGCTGACCGTGGCCAAAGCGGCCGAAGAGCTGGGCTTCGACGCGTTCTTCCGTTCGGACCACTACATGAGCAGCGGCCCGGTCAGGGAGCTGCCCGGCCCGACCGACGCCTGGATCACGCTGGCCGGGCTGGCGCGCGAGACGGAGCACATCCGGCTCGGGACGCTGGTAAGCCCCGCTACGTTCCGCTTGCCGGGCCCGCTGGCCGTCTCGGTCGCGCAGGTCGACCAGATGAGCGGTGGCCGGATCGAGTTCGGCTTCGGCGCCGGCTGGATCGAGGTGGAGCATGCGGCTTATGGCATCCCGTTCCCCGGCATTGGCGAGCGCTTCGAGCGCTGTGCGGAGCAGTTGGAGATCATCACGGGTCTGTGGGAGACGCCCGAGGGCGGGCGGTACTCCTTCGCCGGCAAGCACTACTCGGTGACCGACTCCCCCGCACTGCCCAAGCCCGCGCAGCGGCCCCGGCCACCGATCGTGGTCGGCGGATTCGGTCCCCTGCGCACCCCCAGGCTGGCAGCTCGCTTCGCCGATGAGTTCAACGTGCCGTTCCGGAACGTACCGGAGACGGCGGCCGCGTTCGGCCGGGTGCGGCGGGCATGCATCGCCGCTGGTCGCGACCCGGCCTCGATGGTGTATTCGGCGGCGCAGGTCGTGTGCTGCGGCCGCGACGATGCCGAGCTGGCCAAGCGGGCTACGGCGATCGGGCGCGAGCCGAGCGAGCTGCGCCGCAACGGCCTAGGCGGTTCACCAGCAGAGATCGCCGAGCGTGTCGCCGAGTACGCCGGGGCCGGGGCCGGCACGATGTACCTGCAAGTGCTCGATCTCACCGATATCGATCACCTGGAGTTGCTGTCGCAATTGCTGCCGCTCACCGGCGCAGACGGGGAGTGACCGCGGTCGTCAATCCGTGTCTTTCCGCACCGCGATCACGGCGATGGTGGTGAACGGCAGGCTGAAGCTGCCGCCCATCTCGTCGATCGCGGCCCCGACCCTCTCCAACACCCGGGCCAGCTCGGCGGGCGGAAGCTTCGCGACCGCGCCATAGGTGGGAAGCAGATCCAGCCATTCGTCTCGTGTGTACGTCCGCTCCCAACCGAACTGCCACTGCTCAGGTTCGCTGAACCCGTCCGCCTGCCGGATCTGGTTGGCGAACTCGTCGAACAGCATCTGATAGAGCTCCATGGACGACCTCCGTCGGCCGCCGGGGTCGAATACGGAGTCGGGCGCCACCCGTCGGTAGGCCTCCGCGGAACGGGATGACCAGGCCGGCAACCCATCGCCGACGGCCTCCAGCCTGGGCGGCGTGTGCTGCGCGTGGTGAAACGGCGCCAGAAGCCCACCCGGTCTGAGAACCTGAGCGGCTTTGGCCACGCCGACGCCCGGATCTACCCAGTGCCAGGCCGTCCCGGCGACGACCGCGTCGAACGTCCGGCCGACCGACATCCAGGTCTCGAACCTCGAGGTTTCGACAGGCACGCCGGTCCCGCGGGCGAACTCCGCCATGCGCTCATCGGGATCGACGCCGAGCACGGCACACCCGGCTGCCTGAAACTGGCGGGCCTCGATGCCGGTGCCGCATCCAACATTCAAGATGTCGCGCCCCGGCATCGCAGTGACAATTCGCGTGACCAGGTCGTTCGGATATACCGGTTTGGAGGAATCGTAAAGTGCTACGTCTCCATCGAAGTGGCTGAAGCCCTCACCTTGCTTCCGCGTATCAGGACTCATGGCCGGATTCATGGCATTCGTAGTTATTCATGACAAGATGCGCCTATCTCGTGTTGGTCAGCCGACCAATCGATTCAGCCTGGAGATCAGTTCGATGTCCGACGGGTCGACCTTGGACAAGGCCGCGGTGTAGACGCTGACGAAGTCAGCCAGCAGCACGAGTGAGAGAATTCGCTGGGCCCGAGTTGCGCCGCGAGCGGAAACCCAGTGTGTCGGCGCGCCGGTGTCCGCGATGATCTCGGCGGTGAGTTCCATGCGGCGCACGGCCCGGGGGTGTTGGTCCGCGCGGTTCTCCAGGAAGATCCCCGCCCAGGATCCCGGATCGCGCAGATGTCCCCAGGTGCACAGTTCGTGATGGTCGGCTTCCAGCAGTTCGGATGAAAAGGCGACCTTCTTGCCGGTCTCATTGAGCTGCGTCTTCCACCGGTGCGCGACCGGGGTGGTGGGACCGCTACCGTAAATCATCACGGGCGTTTCGTGTAACGCACGCGCGAGGGATTTGGCCAGCGAGTCGGCGGGAGCCTCCGGACCCCACTCCCGCACCAGTTCGTCGAGAAAATCCGCAGCGTCGGCGACTTCATCCCGCAAATCCGGCCCGGCCTCGGCTGCCGTGGCGAGACAGAGCGCCGTCACTATCGAAAAGGAAGTCATGGTTCGTGGTTGGGAACCGGCCGGGACCCGCACGAGCGGCAGCCCCCGCCGGTCGGCGAGCTCGGCCAGACGACCTCCACTGGTCAGTCCGACCACGGTCGCCCCCGCCGCATGCGCGGCCGCGAAGTATTCCAGCGTCGTATCGGCGTTGCCCGAATAACTAGGGCAGAACACGAAGGTTCCCCGGCCGACCCACGGCTCCGGACGATAGCCGCGCACGGTCTGCAACGGACGGTGTGCCCGGGAACCGATGATCGCGGCGGCGATCTCCCCGGCGAGCGCAGACCCGCCGATGCCACAGACCACGAGCCCTCCGGGGAAATCACCGCCGGGTAGCTCCATGTCGCGGAGGAGGGCCAAGGCTTCCCGGAGATGGGCCGGCTGCGCGACGACGTCATCGATCATGCCGCTGGGGTCCGCACGCTCCACGGCCGGCCGGGCCAGCGGGTCGTCGCCGTGTCCCGCTCCGGGCCCCTTCTCATCTGATCTCGTGGGACTCGTCAACGCTCGCCACCATCCGGGTCGATATCGTGCGTGAAGCGGTGAGTCTGCACGTCATGGCGGAATCCCGCACGCTTCCACAGCAGTTGCGCGGCGGCGGTGTCACCGACGGGAGCGCTGACGGTCTCGACGCCGAACCTGCGCAGCCATGTCACAGCGGCTGTGATCAAGGTCAGGCCGATCTCCTCGTGCTCCCGCCATCGAGGATGTAACACCACGCGGTAAACAGTGGCGCGCCAGCCGTCCCAGGCCGGTAGCGCGGAACCCACCAGCGCATGACCGTCGAGGGCGACAAGGATTGTCGCGTTCGGATGGGCAAGGACCGCGGCAAGGCTCTCGACGTTGTCGGTGGCACTCTTCCGGTGTCCGGCCGCACGCCACAGCTCGAGTATGCCGCCGAGATGTGTGGGCTCCGCGGTGCGGACGACGATACCCTGCAAGACCATCCTCCTAGACCTGGACAGCCTGGCGGTAGACGTCGAGCAACTGGTCGACGATGCCCGGCCACGCCTTGGCAGCGACGCGAGCCGGCCCGTGCGGCCCGCGGGAGGCCTTCCAGTCGTCGCGCACCGCCTCCTGAACGCGCGCCGCGATGGCTCCCGTGTCACCGACGGGGTACACGGCGCCGGCCACGTCGGCGACGATGTCCGTCACACCGCAACGGTCGCTGGTCAGCACGGGCGTGCCACAGGCCAGGGCCTCGATCGCCGTCATCGGGTATGGGTCGTTCTCGCTGGGCAGCACCAGCAGGTCGATCGCGTTGAAGACCTCGGTCAGCCGGTACCGGTCGGCGATGTGGCCGGCGAAGACCACGTCATGCAGGCCGAGCCGCTTCGCGACCTCCATCGAGTGCGGCAGGCTCAGGCCGTCCCCTACCACCAGCACTTGCGGGCGCTGCGGAGCGGAGATCGTCGCGAGCGCCGTCAACATGTCGGGCACGCGCTTGTATTCGACGACCCGTCCGATGTACGCGACGCACGGGGCCACTGCCGACAGACCGAACGACTCCAAGATCGCCTTCCGGTCGACCGCCGACGGACGGAACACCTCTGGGTCGTAGCCGGGAGGCACGATGTGCACGCGTTCGCGGTCGATGCCGGACGCCTCGCACATCAGCGTTGCGATGTCGGGTGTGATGGCGACGACTCCGCGCGCCCCCCGCAGGCCCTGCCGCCGATACTCATCGAACGAGGCATTCGGGCGCGGTCGCAGGAATTCACTGCCGTGTGAGACCACAACATAGGGCAGAGGCATGCTCGACGCCGCGTACGCGATCAGGAATGCGTGGTTCACGTGCATCACATCTGGCTTGAACTCCCGGATGACGTCCGTCAGCGCGGACTCCCATACGTCAAGGTAGGTAGCGATGCCGGAGGCGTCGAGTTCGTCGTAGAGCAGGTGACTGTCGCGGTGGCCGCTGAAATTGGGGAATTCAAACGGGAGATTCCACCGCGACGGCCGTCCCGGAGTTCCGACAAGCTCGTGCGGGAACGGGAAGCTGTCGGTCGCGCTTCCGGCGGGGCACAAGGTCATTACTTCGTGCCCATGCGACTGGAGACGCTCCGCGACCTTCCGGATGTAGATCCCGCTCCCCGAGGCGTCGAGCGGGCAGTGGCTGGCAAAAAGGATGCGCATGGGCCCTCTTCAACTCTCAGTGGATCGGATCGGCGGGTCGGCTCAGGCAACCATGATTCGGGACACCTCGCGGTCGCCGGTGTACGAGGTCCGGCCGTGGAACCAGGTCAGGTTGTCGAGGATGTAGCCCTGGCCGGGCTGGAGAGCGAAACGCCTTGCCACGGATTCCAGCGCGACGAGGAATGCGGGCAGGTTCCGTGCGACCTCCCAGGAGAAATGGATGAGCCGATCGAACCGCAGCCGCACGCTCACGACTTCACCATCCTCGATGCGGATGATCGGACCGACATGCTCGTACTGCGCGGTCCGGAAGATCGCCGCCTGCGACGAGGTCACCGCCGTGAGGGTGTCCGGGTCATGTTCTTCCAGATAGCGCACGACATCGCGGCCACGATAGGCGACCGTCTCGCCGCCGTCGTCGGATCCCCGCTTGCACCACAGGAACAGATATCTGGGAGGGTTCTCGGTCGCCGGCCGGTCCGTGTGCGCCATGAGTTCGCCCGTGGTGAGCCCGACGTCCGTCCGGCCTTCGGTCAGCCGGATCGGTGTGACACCACGGGCGTCGCTGTCCGGGTGCAACATCACCTCGCCGACACTCCGCGCGGCCCGGAGCACAGCCTCTTCGTCGCCGCACTCGAACGTCAGCAGGCCGTCCGAAGCCTTGATCCGTTCTTCGAGGTCGGGAACAGGGAGCTCGCCGATGAAACAGGGCAACGAATCGGTAGACGCCTTCATGAGACCTCCTGTGTACGTCGGAGCCGGCCCGGGGGCGACGGCGCCGATTCCGCTTGAGCGTCGTGGCACGCAGGTGTTGCGCAGCACGTCCTCGTGGCTCACCTGACGTGGATTGTTCAGCGCCCGCCCGCCGGACAGATCTTCATGCCATTCGCGGCGCGGTATCTGGAACCCGTCCGCGCCGTGCATCGAGAGCAAACGGTCGATCATCGTCTCCAGCGGAACGCCGGCGCCCATGAGGCAGATCCGCTGCAGGTCGTCAATGAGGCGCCGCAAAGCGTCGGGGCCACCGGGATGGCGTGTATCGGTCGCGGTCACCGCGGAGTTATGACCGATCAGCCAGCGCAGATGGAGCCCCACCGCGGCGCCGTGGGTGATGCCGTACCTGGCGGTCAGTGCGTAGGACAGCGCGTGCGCAGCGGTGGTGCGCGACGTGTTGATCGCCGCACCGGCAAGGGCGGCTCCGCGGGCCAGTTCGGTGCGCAGTCCTGGCTCCGCAAACGTCCTCCCGCTCGTCGCCGCCGCGAGGACCGGTGTCAAGGTCTCGAGCGCCCGCATGGCGAGGTCGCGGGACTCGACGGTAGCCGCGACAGCCCAAGCCGACTCGACCGCCTGCGCCATCGCGTCCAGGGCGCTCGCCGCGGCCGCCGGCATCGGCACCGTCGCAGCCAGATCCGGGTCGATCAGGACATGGTCAGCCCGTGCGCTCGGATGGTCGAGCGAGAGCTTGCGGTGCCCGAAGTACACCGTGGCGAAGCAGGTGAGTTCGCTGCCCGAGCCGGCGATCGTCGGGATCTGGACCAGGCGGACGGATCGGCGGTCGGGTATCGGGCTTGATCCGAGCAGAAACGAGCGAGGGTCGGCGGCGCACCGGCCCAGGACGGCGACGCACTTCGCGACGTCCATCGCGCTGCCGCCACCGATCCCGACGATCGTGTCCGGCTTGAACTCATGGGCGAGCGCGACAGCCTCACGAACCTGCTGCAGGGCCGGATTCGGGCGTACGCCCGCGTAGTAACGCACGCCGGTGGCGAGGCCGTCCACCGCTGTCGCGGCCGGCCCGGCGCGGAACGAGCGCCGGCCGTGGACGATCAGCACCCGCCGAGCCTGACCGAGCACTTCGGGCAGCCGGCTCACCACCCCGCGGCCGATACGAACGTCGGGCGTCATGCCGGCACCCGACCGCCGGGCTGATGTGCGGCGACGGCCAGACTGTCGCGGAAACGGGCGCCGATCTCGGCGACGGGCAGGTTGTTCGAAGCCCGTTCACCGGCCGTTCCACCTGCGGCACCACGTACCACGATGGCGATGGGTCCGGAGGCGGCGAGCGCCGAGCGCAACGCTCCGCGCAGGGCGTCGATCGTCTCGACCGTCCGGGCGTCGCGGTAGCCGCAGGCGATGGCGGCCGACGCGAAGTCGGTGTGCGAGCAGCCGGTGCGCTGGCCGCCGGTGGAGTCGTACACGCCGTTGTCGAAGACGACATGCGTCAGGTTGGACGGTGCGTTGGCGCCGACCGTCGCCATGACACCCATGTGCATCAGGACGGCACCGTCGCCGTCGAGCACCACGAATCGGCTCTCCGGGCGAGCCAGTGCGGCACCGAGCGCGATGCCCGAGACGTGCCCCATCGAGCCTTGCATGTAGAAGTTGCGAGCACGGTCGCCGTGGTTGAACAAGCTGCGCGACAGGTATCCCGTCGTGCTCAGCACGTGGGCGTCGCCCACCTCTGCCAGCAACGCCGTGACCACCTCGTCGCGGGTCGGGCGCGCGTCGCTCGGCGCCTCCGGGGCCGGCGCGTCATCGGCGATGGCGCCCTTCGCGACCAGAATGAACGCCGGTTGGCCGTCGTCGAGGACCGGGCGGGCGCGCCCTAGCAGGTCGGACAGGGACGGGCCGTCGGCGGTCAGCATCCAGTGCGAGACGTCGAGGGAGTCGAGCCAGCCCGGCACTGTACGTCCCATCCAGTGATGCTGAGGCTCGCCCGCGCTCGCGGTGGGCCAACCCCGCATGCTGACCATCACCGTCATCGGGACCCGGTAAGGAAGCACCAGCGAGGTGAGCGGATTGATCATGTTGCCGAAGCCGGAGTTCTGCGCCAGCACGACCGGCAGCTCCGCACCGAGCTGCGCGCCCGCAGCGATCGCGATCGCGCTGCCCTCGTTCACCGCGGGTATGTACCGGGGTCCGACCCCGCGATCCAGCAGCCGAAGCGGGCCCGCGAAGTAGGAGCACGGGACGCCGGTGACCAGCGCATGACCATGATCGGTCAGCGTGTCCAGCATGCCCTGCGCGGTGATCATCGTGGCAGGTCCTTCGTCAGTCGGTGGCGAACGGGAGCATGGTCGGCGACAAGGACGCGCACATTCGCAGTCGTCACGGCTCAACGTCGCACGGAATGCCGATCAACGAAAAAGAGGCAAAGGCCATGACGTCGGTCGATGCCACTACCGGTTTCTACCATCGGCGTCTGTTGATCTCTACGCCTCACCTTAGGCGATGCTCACGGCTCACGCCACCCCTTGTCCACAAGCGACGCGAAGCCGCGCGGCGACGCACCACAGTGGGCGAAAGATGTCGGCAAAAGACGCTGGTAGCGCGCACGTTCACAGCCCGGCACCCCACGAAATCTCTGCGGATACGGGTTGCCCATGCGTTTACTGGTATGGCACAGTGACCTCTCATAAGGCTCATGAGCTTCACGGGGGAAGGCCTACATTGTCGACACCCATCTTCACTGCGGCGTCGCCGCGCGAGCTTGAGTAGCGGACGGCCTGAATGCCCGCCCAGTCGAAACGCTACGAGTTGACTCCACAAATGCGCGACTACGATGCGCTGAAGGACCCGGCTCATCGCAATTACGTGCCGTACCTGATGTATTTTCATCGGACCAACTTCGTGTCGCCGTCGGTGAACACCGACCGTTCCGGTTTCCGGGTGAGCGTCGGGAGCGGGGGCGTGACCGCCTCCGCGGCGGGGAACGTCCCGCCCGGACCGGTCCGGATCCTGGCCGGCGGCTCGTCGGCGCTGGGCGTGGGCGCCACGGATGACTCGCACACGCTGGCGTCACTGCTGTGGAGCCGGTATGCCCCGTCGGCGCCCTGGCTCAACTTCGGCAGCTACTGCTTCAACCCGACGCAGGAGGTGCTCCTCCTTGCGCTCTACCGGCACCTGCTCGGCGACATCGACGAGATCGTGATCTTCTCTGGAGTGAACGCCGTCATCATGGCGCGACTGCCCGAGTGGCAGCAGGGTGACCACGGCGCCTTCTTCTTCTGTGGCGAATACTTCGAGAAGATGGCGGAACTGCGCCGGGCCGCCGGCCCGGGTGCCAGGCTTTTCGGGCGCCGGGGCAAGCAGGCCCCGACCGTGTCTACCATGGACGACCTGCGCCGAGACACGCAAATGGTGATCACCTCCGCCACCGAGACGACACATCGCCAACTCGACATCTGGCGTCGCATCGCCGGATCGGACACGCGCATCTCGTACGTTCTCCAGCCGATGACGCGGTGGATGCGATACGCCTACGCGCCACAAGAGCAGGCACTCTTCGATGAGTACGATCAGATGTCCGAATTGGGGCCGTGGGATGAGGCATACGCCGACATCGCCTCGACGGCCTTTGCCGGATCCTTCGCGACCGCGCTGAGTGCCGCCTGCGCGAGCCAGGGCGTCAATTTCGTCGACCTCAATCCGGTCGTCGCCGAACTGGCCGGCGAAGCGGACTGGATGTTCGTCGACCGTGTTCACTACAACGACACGGGACATGACATCGTCGCCAGGGCGACGGCCGAGGCGCTGAAACTCTCCTAGCGCGCGTCGTCGACATCACGAGACGAGGTGTTCACCGTGTCGTTCCTGCGAAGGATCATCAACCGGCTCTTCCGACGCAAGCGCCCGCCGGGCCGGGGTAAGGACGCATCGATCTACCCGATGTTCTAGAAGGCTCCACCGCTGGACCGGACGTGTCGGGTTGGTTGTTGAGGGAGCGAGTATGCACGACGATGCGAGCGTCGAGGGCGCCGACTCGGTGTTCCGCCGGGTCTACGCGCGGTCGGCCGACCCCGAGGCGTCGATTCCCGGTGGCGATCTGGTGGAACTCGTGCGATCGGAGCTGCGGCGGGTCGCCGCCGACCCGGCTCGCTCACTCGACGAGCTCACGCGGGAGGCAGCCGACTGGTCAGCGGCCACCGCCGAGCGGTTCGAAGCGATCGACGAGGCCGCCTGCCGTGACAACCGTCGCCTGGCAGTTCGCCGGGCAGCCCTCGGGTGGGCGCCGCTCGGTGTCGCGTCCGGCGCATGGCTGCAGTGGATGACCAGCCCGGGGAACGCGGACGCGATGCTGCCGCTGCGCGCCCTTGCGCTGTACGCATCCGACATCGGCGTGGGCCGCCCGGGAGCGGCGCGGGGTGGCGTGTACCTGGATCTGCTGCGCCACATCCACGCATCCGAATACGCGGTTCCCCTGGCCCGATTGGCCGGTGACACGCGAATCGCCGATTCGGCGTTCCGCCTGCCCGCGGTGCTCTTGCTGATGAGCCGGCGGCCGGACGACTTCCGCCCGGAGATCGTCGGGGCGGACCTCTGTCTGCGCGCGGTGGGCTTCCCACCCCCGCTCGCCATCGCACGGGCGGAGATCCGGGCCGACTGGTCGGCCATCGACTACTCGTGCGCCGGGAATGGTGGTGCGCCGGCCACACAACAGTGCCGGGTCATCGCCGACGCCCTGATCCAGGACGGACCGGAATCGAAGGGCAGCGTGTACGCGGGCTTCGGCTGGGCGCTGGCCACGCTTCGCGAAACGGTCGAGTCGCTGCACGCCGACGTCACCGCATCGCTCGATCCCGGATACGCCATGGCCGAGCTGATGGGGCTCCGCGCCCGGGAGGCCTCGGTGTATCACGGCCAGGTGATGCTCGAGGATCGGCCGCTGTCGGCATGGCTGCGCGACTGTCGTGGCGACCCGCGACCGTTCCTCGCCGTCCTGGCCCGGAGCCGGTTGATCAAACCCGGCAATTCGGCGACCAGCCCGCTGGTCACCGGGATGATCGGCGAGCGCGGCCCGATGTTCCGGATCTTCTCCCCCGACGATCTCGCCGTCATCCGGCGGTGGATCGACGCGCTCCCCTCGTCCTCCCCGGTGGCGGCCGGTGCCGTTACCGTCCCGGCGGCTGCCACGCACGCGGTCGGCCAGCACCGCCTGGCCCCGCTGTCCGGCCTGCTGGCGGCCGAGCCACCGCCCGGGCCCTGCCCCACCGACACACGCGGCGCCTACCACCTGCTGATGTCCCGCGCCGGCGGTCCGGCGCTGGACAACTGGTCCCTGCGGTACGTCCGGGGCTGGCTGGCCCGGTCACGGTACGGCGTGGACCGGCGGACCGGGCCGCTGCCGCCACATTGGACGACCGAAGGTCTCCGGCCGTGGCTGCAGGCGCAGCACGACAGGCACAGCAACGAGTTCGAAGCAAGCGCGGACGCTCCGCCGCCGTCCCGTGAGGCCGTGATCGACGACGCCATCCAGACCGCGCCACTGACCCTGATCGACGGAAGCTGGCTGCAGGGCTTCACCGACTACGAGCTGGCGCCCTCGGAGATCGGCTTCTCGCTCTTCGCGACCTACTGGGACGAGCTCGGCAACGGCGAGCCCAGGCTCAACCATCCGCTCATCTACCGTGAAGTGCTCCACGAGATGGGCGTCGACCTCCCGCCGACCTCGTCGCTGGAGTTCGCCCGCTGGCCGGGGTTCCGCAACGAGTCTTTCGAGCTGCCGGTGTACTGGCTGTGCATCGGACGTTATCCGCGTACGTTCCTGCCCGAACTGCTCGGACTCAATCTGGCCATGGAGCTGTCCGGGGTGGGCGGCGCCTACCGCCGGGCCCGCGTCGCTCTGCGCGAGTATGGCTTCAGCACCCGGTTCGTGGACATCCACAACACCATCGACAACGTGGCAACCGGACACTCCGCCTGGGCGGCGGACGCTGTGGACACCTTCATGTCCGCACTTCCGGACTCCTCGGGGCCGAGTAGTCGACCGGAGGTATGGGAGCGCGTCCGAACCGGATATCGCTCGCTCAGCCCACCCGCCGGGCCGCTGGCTCGATGGGCAGGCCGACGTGCCTCGCGTACACGGCAGCGTTCCGGCACCACCCGGGTGACGGTAGCGGAGCGCGGCGATGCCTGAACTCATCCTCGGCATTTCAGCCTTTTACCACGACAGCGCCGCGGCGCTCGTCCGCGACGGCGTACCGGTCGCGGCGGCTCAAGAGGAGCGTTTCAGCCGACGCCGGCACGACGCCGCGTTTCCCTCCCACGCCATCCGATCCTGTCTCGACGAGTGCGGTGCCAGCGTCGCGGACCTGTCTGCGGTCGCCTACTACGAGGATCCCCGGCTGAAGTTCCGCCGGGTGCTGGCGACGATGATCGGCGCCGCGCCGAGCAGCTTCTCGTCGTTCCGCGAGACGCTGCCGACCTGGCTGCGGGCCGACGGCAAGCGCCGCGCCGACGAGATCGTCCGGCGTGAGCTCACGTCACTCGGCCTTGGAGCCGTACCGGAGGTGGTGGTGCGCCGTCACCACGAGTCCCACGCGGCATCGGCCTTCTTTCCCAGCCCGTACGATTCGGCGGCGGTTCTCTGCGTGGACGGTGTCGGCGAATGGGCCACCACGACCCTGTGGCACGGTCACGGCACGGCCCTTGAGCCATTGGCCGAGATCCGGTTCCCGCACTCCCTCGGACTGCTGTACTCCGCCGTGACCTACTTCTGCGGATTCAAAGTCGATTCCGGAGAGTACAAGCTCATGGGTCTCGCTCCGTACGGCCGGCCTCGATATGCCGGTCTGATGAGAGAGCGCCTGATCGACATCAAGCCAGACGGGTCGTTCCGGCTCGACATGCGGTACTTCGAATACCTGCGTGGGCACGTGATGACCGGCCGGGCGTTCGAGAAGCTGTTCGACGGGCACCGCCGAACCCCCGAAGGGCCGCTCACACAACGGGAGTTCGATCTCGCCGCATCGGTGCAGAGCCTCACCGAGGACGTCCTGCTCCGGCTTGCGCGTACCGCCCGGGAGCGTACCGGGGAGTCGAAGCTGTGCCTGGCGGGTGGCGTCGCGCTGAACTGTGTCGCCAACGGGAAGATTGCCGACAGCGGGATCTTCGACGAGGTGTGGGTCCAGCCGGCCGCAGGCGACGCCGGTGGCGCGCTGGGGGCCGCGATGGCTGTGTCGATAGATCGGGGCGCCGCGCGTGACCACGTCCGCCGCGCACGCGATGCGATGTCCGGTGCGCTGCTAGGCCCGGCATACAGCGACGAGCAGATCGACCGGTTCCTCGACAGCCACCACATTCCGCACCGCCGTCTGGATGCCGGGGAGTTGATCGCCGAGGTGGCGGCGGCCCTGGCCGACGGCAAGGTCGTCGGGTGGTTCCAGGACCGGATGGAGTTCGGTCCCCGAGCATTGGGAGCTCGATCCATCCTGGGCGACGCGCGCGACCCCGGGATGCAGTCCGCCATGAACATGAAGATCAAGTTCCGGGAGTCGTTTCGGCCGTTCGCGCCGGCCGTGCTGGCCTCTGACGCCAAGGACTACTTCGACCTCCGCCAGGAGAGCCCGTACATGCTGGTGGTGGCGCAAGTGGCGGCGGCGCGGCAGTTGTCGACCCCGGCCGACAACGGGGCGACCGGCCTCGACCTGCTGAGGGTGCCGCGCTCCACCATTCCGGCCGTCACCCATGTCGACGGATCCGCACGCGTGCAGACGGTCACGGCGCACAGCAGCCCGGCCCTTCACGAGCTTCTGACCGCGTTCAAGGCGCGTACCGGCTGTTCGGTTCTCGTCAACACCTCGTTCAACGTCCGCGGCGAGCCCATCGTGAACACGCCCGCGGACGCTTACACCTGCTTCATGCGCACCAACATCGACATGCTCGCCATAGGCAGCTTCCTGCTGCACAAGTCCGACCAGCCCGCCTGGTCGGAGGACCGTGACTGGCGAACAGAGATCCCCCTGGATTAGCATCCCATGATTGCCGCGGAGGCTTGCGCCACAATGACCGACCTCTTACTCGTCATGGCCTATTTCCTGGTTGTCACGCCCATCGGCTGGGCGAGCCGGCTCGTTCGTGACCCGTTGTCGCGACGACGCGACCGGCGCGCGGCGACCTACTGGATCGCATCGCCGAAACCACGTCGGGTGGAGTCGGCCAGACGGCCACGCCGCGCGTAGCCGGGTCCGTTGAACCATTTTCAACCTGGCATCGAGCCCGTCGGTTGTGCGCCGTCGACCCGCGGTGGCATCTGCCGACCTCGCCACGTTGACAGGTTCATTCATCGCAGGCTGCGGTGGGGGATTTCTCCGGGCACTCGCGTACGGCCTGCCGTACGCCGTCTTCGCGACTAAATACCTTTAGTCTCAAATCCGTCAATGCGCGAATCCATGTTGCACGCCTCTGCAAAGGTGGGGAAAACGTCGAGCGTGGGGAAGATCGATGGGCCTCTCAAGCGATTATCCACAAGTTCCGGACTGGACGGAGAAACCCGAGGGCTACCAGACCGGTTCGGTGGTGAAACACAAGGGAAACATTTTCCGTGCCGCGTTCTGGGCCTCGGAGCCCGGGGTGGGTGACGCCAACTCCAACGGCTGGCGGTTCTTCGACGAGTTGTACGACCGGACCCCGCACCAGCGCACCGAGCAGGCGAAGATCATCGCCTACATCCCGACCTGGCGTAAGCAGGAAGGCTTCAATTATGCGAAAGGGGAGATGTTTCAGTACATCACCCACGGGCTGATCTCTTTCCTGACCTTCAGCGAAACCCGGCTCGGCGAGTTCGACGGCGCGTCGGTCGATGAGGTGCTCTCGGTGCTGCCCGATGTGGTCCGCACGGGCCGGGCGCACGGCACGAAGATCATGATCGCGATCGGCGGCGCGAACGACTACGGGTTCCTCAACCTGATGACGGCGGCCGGGAACAACCCGGGCCTGCCCCAGCTCGATCAGGCGGTGGCCGCGATCGCTGCCTTCGTCGACGTGCACCGGCTGGACGGCGTCGACCTCGACTTGGAGTGCTGGTGGGGCAAGCCCGGCGACGCCGACCAGGGCGGCCGGGCCAAGGCAGACGGCCCGCACCCCGCCGGGCGCGCGCTGGTGCAGTTCGCGAAGAAGCTGAAGGAGGCCATGCCGGGCAAGCTCGTCTCGGCGGCGACGTTCGGCACCTCCTGGTACGGCAACAACTACGACGCGGCGCTCGCCGACCACGTCGACTGGTTGTCGATCATGACTTATGACCTCACCGGCTCCTGGGACAAGTCGCCGGTCGGGCCGCACACGGCCCTGCACTCGATCCGGCCCGAGTCGACGTCCTCGATCCGCAAGTCCGACGTCTACCTGGAGTCCTACGCCGACGAACAGCAGGGGCCGTGGCCCGGCGGCGGCCCGGAGAACAACCCGATCCTCTCGGTCGAGGACACCCTCTGGTACTGGACGAATCCGATGTTCGTCAACTGGCAGGGCGAGGGGCAGAACTTCCCCCGGCACAAGGTCGCGGCGGGCGTGCCGATCTACGGTTACGACTTCGCACACGGCAAGGAGCCGGACGACGTCACCGGGCTGGTGCCCAGCGGCTACAAGGCGGTCCGTTACAAGGACATCCTCGCCGATTTCCCGGACGCGAACACCGCCCGGGACGCGCACATCGCGGTGCCGGGCAGCACGCCCCGTCCGGCTCTCGCCGAACCGCTGCCGCCGGGCAATTATCCCTACGCCAACAACATCTATTTCGAAACCCCCGACACCGCGGTCGCGAAGCTGAACTTCCTCAAGGACGTCGGCGCGCAGGGCGTCATCATCTGGGAACTCTCCAACGACGTCTGGGACGACAACAAGAGCATCATCAAGGCCCTCTACCGTGCCTCCGGAAACCCGATCATCCCGCCGGCGTTGCCCTCGGAGGACCCGCTGGAGGAGCGGCCGGGCCAGTACCTGTGGGACTCGACCGGATTCCTCGGCGGCTCCGACTCGGACTACCAGTTCAAGGACGACGGGTTCGTCCTCGACGGCGTGCGCCAATATTCGGCCCGGCTGTGGAACGTGCCGGACGGGGAAGACTGGGTGAGCGCTGCCAAGCGTGCCCCCGCCGTGATCAAGCGGCAGTACTTCAACCGGCCGACCCGCATCGTCGACAAGGGCGCCATGGGCCTGTGGGGCGAGTTCGACGTCTTCGAGGACCCGGACGTCCCGGACTGGAACTGGGGCCACATGACGACCGCGGACGTGACGCCGGTGGGCTACACCCGGTACTCGGCGCGGCTGTGGGGCCTGCCCACCTTCGGCGGCGACTGGGTCGGCTCCTCGGAGAAGACGCCCGCCCTGGTCGCCGGTCAGTACTTCGACAAACCCTCAGCCCACGACGACCAGGGCATCGGCGGTTTCTGGGGCTTCTTCGACGTCAAGAACGGCGGCGACGACGTTCCGGTCCGGGTCGGTCACGCCATCGGCGACAACGGCTGTTTCTACTGCACGATGAGCACCGTGTCGCCGCCCGGCGGCAACGTGACCTGGCAGCACCTCATGAGCACGATGACCGTCGAGCCGGGCACCCCGTACCTTTACGCGGCGCTCACCCGCGACAGCGACTCCACCGACTTCCCCGACGGCGTGGTCATGACGATCAGGGACCCGAAAGGGAACTACTACGACCGCGACGTGCGAGAGGACAACCTGACCGTCGTCATGCACGGCTCCTCCGTGCGCTGCCTGGTCGTCAAGGACCCGCAGCCGGGGGAATACACCATGCTGATGAGCGCCCCCAGCGGCGCCCGGTACCACTGCGAGTGCAACGCCGTTCCCAGCGCCGACTACTACGACACGATGGTCAAGACGCGGGAGAAGCTGGCCCGCACGGGCCTGGAACCTCGCGGCCTGCTGGAGGCTACGGCGTTCCTGGGCCTCGCCACCGTCGCCACCGTGATGGGGGTGGTGACCCTGACCCTGCCCGTGGCGGGGCTGATCGGGTTGGTGGCCGGCGGAGTCGCGCTGGTCGACTTCTCCGGCACGCCGCACAGCAACGCGCAGAGCATGGCGGACATCTCGCGGATCTTGAACAAGGTCACCGGCGACGTGAAAGCGGCCAAGGACCCGTCGGCCGCCCTCGCGGTGATCGGGCACTACATCTGGCTCCTCGGCAAGAACATCTCCCTGAAGGAGGTCATTGTCATCCTCAAGCAGCCGCAGAACCTCTTTCGCTGGCTCGGCGTCCACGCCATGGTCTACAAGGAAGTCGAGCACATGACCGATCCCGAGGAGCAGAACGCGGTGCGGCATGTGTACTGGCAGTGCGTGCTGAAGAAGCGGCTCGGTGAAAAGTTCGCCAAGGATATGGGCACTGCTCACGAGGAGGCGCTTCCCGGCACGGACGCCGACAACCGGGCCGACGAGAAAAACAACCGGATCGGTCTGGAGCTCGCCGACCGGGTGGACTCCGAGGCGGACTGTCTGACGGAGACCAAGCGGATGTGGGCGGCCGGCGAACTGGCGATCCGTCCGGACTACGAGAGCGACCCGACCTGACTCCCCCGACCTGACTCCCCCGGCCTCCCGGCTTTCCGGCCGGGAGGCCGTTCGAAACGGTGTGGAACCCCGGTACGTGGACTCTTGACCTTCGCGCGGTGAGGACGATCCGCTGCCTGGACCACCGGGGCTCCGTCCGTCCAGGCACGATCAGGAGGGTGCTGCCGTGGCAGGGGGGAAGGTGAACCGGGTGGCGTCGCTCGGGAAGCTGAACCAGGCGAGGGCCCGCCGCGGGGTGAGCACCCGCAGGCCACCACCGTCGGCCCCGTCCCAGGCGTCAGCGGCCGGCTGGTAACCGAGGTCGTGGTACTTCGCGAACGCCTCAGCCAGTCGGGTGCCGAGCGTCGCGGCTGGTGCCCGGGTCGCCGCGGACGTCCCGTCGACGATCACGGCCTCGGTGCCGCTCTCCAGGTGCAGCGCACACGACGGGTTGCTCGCCAGGTTCCTCGCGTGCCGGGTAGTGGGGGCGCCGTCGTACCAGAAGCGATGGTCGAGCCACACGCCCCAGCGGGGCACCACATGCGGGGTCCCGTCGGGCCGCACGGTGGCCAGCCAGTAGGCGGTGGCGGTCACCAGTCTGGCCTCCACATCCGCCCAGGCGAGCATGCCGTCGTCGGTGGTCGGCAGACCGTAGCCGTCCGGCATGGCCGGACGGCCACGGTGCGGAGCACTCATGGGTTGCGTCACCCCGGCACCATACGTCCCCCGCGTCCGTGAGCTCCGGCACGCCCGCACGCAGATCGCCGGAGAGGTGATGACTGTTGGTTCACGGGAAATCCGTGCGCGTCGACGACGCCACGTACTCGGGCTGGCGACTCTATCGCCCGCTACGGCGTCTACCACGCACATCGGCTGGCCACGCGAGCTGGTACGAGCTCATCGGCGATTTCATCGGCACCCCCGATTCGATGCGGATTCGTTCCACGACAGGAACGCTTCGCCGCTCGGATCGGGCTGTTCAACGGTCGCTTGACAATGGGTTCAAAAGAGACCTCTGACCACCGTCATGAAATGCACGGCGAATGTTCAGGACGGTTTCCGTGCGGCGCGACTATCTTGTCGGCATGCGACTGTTGGTGACCGGCGGGGCGGGATTCATCGGGTGCCGTTTCGTGCGCGCCGCGCTCAGTGGTGAGTTACCCGGCCCGAACTGCGACGGCCTTACCGTTCTGGACAAGCTGACCTATGCCGGTAACCGCCGCAACCTCGACCCGGTGGCCGCCAATCCGCGGCTGCGGTTCGTGCGGGGCGACATCGCGGATCCGCGGATCGTCGCCGAGGTGCTGCCCGGGCATGACGCGGTCGTCCACTTCGCGGCCGAGACCCATGTGGACCGGTCGATCCGGGCCGACGCGGATTTCCTCACCACGAACGTGCTCGGCACCCGAGTGCTGCTGGAGACGGCGCTGCGCCACGGCGTCGAGAAGTTCCTGCATGTGTCGACCGACGAGGTGTACGGGTCGATCCCGGCCGGGTCGTGGGACGAGTCGGCCCGGCTCGACCCGAACTCGCCGTACTCGGCCGCGAAGGCCGGGTCGGACATGCTCGCGCTCGCCTACCACCGTACGCACGGACTGCCGGTGGTGGTGAGCCGCTGCTCGAACAACTACGGCCCTAACCAGCATCCCGAGAAGGTGATCCCGCACTTCGTCACCCGGCTGCTCGACGGGCGTACGGTCCCGCTGTACGGCGACGGCGGCAACGTGCGGGACTGGCTGCACGTCGACGACCACTGCCGGGCGCTCGCGCTGCTGCTGGCCGGCGGTCGCCCCGGCGAGACCTACCACATCGGCGGCGGCACCGAGATCACCAACCGCGAGCTGACCGGCCGACTGCTCGCTCTGACCGGCCGGGACTGGTCGAGCGTCGTGCCGGTGGAGGATCGCAAGGGGCACGACCGCCGTTACTCGCTGGACATCACCAAGATCAGCCGCGAGCTGGGCTACGCGCCGCGCATCACGTTCGCCGACGGGCTGGCCGCCACCGTGAGCTGGTACGCCGAGCATCGCGGCTGGTGGGAGCCCCTGTCGACGACTCCGGCGCTGGCATCATGAGCGCCGGGGAACGCTGGCTGGTCACCGGCGCGAACGGGCGGCTGGGACGGGAGTTGGTGCGCTTGCTGACCGCCCGCGACGACGTCGAGACGACCGCCGCCGACCGCCGGACGCTCGACCTGACCGATCCGGCTACCTCGTTCGACCTGCTGGACGCCCACGACATCGTGGTCAATGCCGCGGCTTGGACCGACGTCGACGGCGCGGAGAAGGACGAGCCGTCCGCGACCGAGATCAACAGCCACGCCGTGCGGCGGCTGGCCCGCGCCTGCGCCCGCCGGTCGGTCCGGCTGATCCACGTCTCCACCGGCTACGTGTTCTCCGGACGCGCGCGCATCCCCTACCGCGAGGACGCCCCGGCCGAGCCGATCAACGCGTACGGGCGGAGCAAGCTCGCCGGTGAGCAGGCACTCCTGACCGAGTTGCCCGAGCTGGGCCACGTCGTACGGACCAGTTGGCTGTACGGCGACGACGGCCCGGACTTTCTCGTGTCGGTGCTGGGCCGGGGCCGCCGCGGCGAGCCGGTCAACGTGGTGACAGACCAGCGCGGCCAGCCGACTTCGATACCCGCGCTGGCCCGGCAGATCATCGCGCTCGGCCGCGCTGGCCGGCGTGGCACCGCAGCCCCCGGCATCTACCACGGCACGTCGGCCGGCCACGCGAGCTGGTACGAGCTGGCCCGGGCGGCGTTCGCGCTGGCCGGGGCCGATCCTGACCTGGTCTTGCCGGTCACCACCGCCGAGTACGACCCGTCCGCGCCACGGCCCGAGTACACCGTGCTCGCGCACACGCGCTGGGCCGCGGCCGGCCTGCCCGACCAGCCGCACTGGCACGACCAGCTCGTCGGCTTCCTGACCCGCCGCGCGACAGCGCCGCCCGCCGTTTGACAGCGGAGCGGACGCTGTGCCAGCGCGCCCAGCGAGGTGCGCACGGCCACCGGACCGACCGAAACGGTTTGCCTGATCCGTCGGCGGTAGCGCTAGGGCTGCACCTGAGCGACCGCGACTTTCTCCAGGAGATCCGCCGCCGCCGACGGCCCGTTCACCCGGCCCATCCGCCCCGAGATCTCGCCGAGCCGGGCCCGGATACTCGCGTCGGCCAGCACCCGGTCGGCCGCCGCCACGAACGCCGCACCCTCACTGGCGGCTGGAACCAGCTCCCCCACCCCGATCTCGACCAGCCGCCGGGCGCTCTCCTGCTGATCGGACGCCCGCGGCACCAGCACCATGGGTTTCCCCAGCACCAGGCCCTCCAGCGCGGAGTTCATCCCGGCGTGTGTGAGGAACACGTCAACCCGCTCCAGCACGGCCGACTGCGGCAGGTGGCGTCGGGCGATCACGTTCTCCGGCAGCGGTCCCAGGGAGGCCGGGTCGGTATGCGAGGTGGCCAGCACAACGAGCCACGGCGTGCCCGCGAAGGCGTTTGCGATCTTGCGGAAGAACTCCGGCCCGCGGGTGAACACCGTGCCGGTCGACACGTAGATCGACCGCTCCGCCGCGATCCGGTCCCAGGGCAGGTCGGTGTCGCCGATCTCGCTCGGCGAGCGGCGCAACGGCCCTACGAAGTGGTAGCGGGAGTCGAACGAATCGCGCCCCGGCTGCAGCTCGGGCACGGTGTTGACCAGCGCGATCGTGGCCCCTGCGGCGACCTTGCGGCCCAGCCCCGGCTGGATCTTGGCAAGCCCGAGCCCGCGGACCACCCGGGCCGCCCGCGGACCCATGTTCCGGTCGACCTCGTCGAGCAGCACGGCCTCGTTCACCGCATAAGCCGCATGGAACGATGCGTACGGCGTACCCGTCGTGACGGCGGCACGGACAGCCCAGATTGCCATGATGTCCGCGACAACCACGTCCGGATCCGACGACCACCAACCCTCGATCAGAGTACGGCCGAGCCGCCGTCGCTCTCGGAACACCTCCCACATGCGACGGACCCGCCGTACCCGATGCCCGAGCGTGCGCTGTTCGGGAACCCCTCCCCGGGCGCGGATCGGTATCACCGTGACCCGGCCGCCGACCTCGCGGAACACCTCGGCAAACGGCTCGCTGATCAACACCTCGACGTGGTGGTTGCGGGCGATCAGCTCGGCCGCCAGCGCGACCATCGGCACGACGTGACCGTGCAGCGGAAACGGCGCGAGCAGATATCTGGCCACAGGGGTTCTCCCTTTCTGGGAATTGGCCCGGACCGGCCGATGCGACATTAGGGGGAGCGACCGGGAATGCGCATCTTCCTTAAGCTCGGGCCGAATGTCGTGGACCGCCGGCGAGGACAGCAAAGTGACAGGAGTGGTCACCGATGCGGAACCACGTGCATGCCGGGCAGCAGGTCACGGGCCTGCAATTCGGCCAGCGTGGGGGCGGCACGGTCGCGGTCGGAGAGCACCGGGTCGCCGGTGGGCCATCGGATACCGACGGCCGGGTCAAGGGGGTCGAGGGCCCGCTCGACCCCCGGGTCGTATCGGGACGAGGTCATGTAGAGCACGGTGGCCGCCGGGGTGAGCGCGCAGAAGCCGTGCCCGAGCCCGTCGGCCAGGTAGACCGCGCGCCGCTCACGGTCGTCGAGCCGGATGCCCTCCCAGTGCCCGAAGGTCGGCGACCCCACCCGGATGTCGACCACCACATCCATGATGGCCCCGCTCACGCAGGTCACGTACTTGGCCTGGCCAGGCGGCGAGTCGGCGAAGTGGATGCCGCGGATCGCCCCCCGCGCCGACACCGAGATGTTGGCCTGGGCCAGCGGCAGCTCCCGCCCGGCGGTCTCGGCCAGCAGGTCGGCCCGGTACCACTCAAGGAACACCCCGCGGTGATCCTCGTGCCGGCGCGGAGTCACCACCCAGACGCCGTCGATCGAGGCGGCATCGAATCTCATGCGATCCTCCCGGTGCCGGTCCGCCATTCGAGCAGGCCGTGCAGGTACTCGCCGTATCCGCTGCGGGTCAGTGGATCGGCCAGCGAGCGCAGTTGGTCGTCGGTGATCAGCCCGGCCCGCCAGGCGGATTCGTCGACGCAGCCCACCTTGAGGCCCTGACGCTGTTCGATCACCCGGACGTATTCGGCGGCGTGGACCAGGTCGGAAAAGGTGCCGGTGTCCAGCCACACCGCGCCCCGGCCGAGCACGCTGACGGTCAGCGTGCCCCGTCGGCGGTACTCCTCGTTGACCGCGGTGATCTCGAGTTCGCCGCGGGCGCTGGGCGTCAGCGACTGGGCGATCTTCACCACGTCGGCGTCGTAGAGGTACAGCCCGGGAACGGCGTACCGGGAAAGCGGATTTCGGGGTTTCTCCACGATGGACAGAACGTGGCCGGACTCGTCGAACTCGACGACGCCGTAGGCCGAGGGGTCGACAACCGGATAGGCGAAGATGTGCCCGCCGGTCATCTCCGGGCCGCCGGTGCGATCGCGGAAGTCGATGCCGTGGAACAGGTTGTCCCCGAGGATCAGCACGACCGGACGGCCGTCCAGGAACCTCTCGGCGATCAGGAACGCCTGGGCGATCCCCTCCGGCCTCTCCTGGAGCCCATACTCGATCCGGATGCCCCACTGGCTGCCGTCGCCGAGCAGGCCACGGAACTGGTCGTGTTCCCGGGGCGTCGTGATGATCATTATCTCGCGGATGCCGTTGTCGATCAGAACGGACAGCGGGTAATAGATCATCGGCTTGTCGAAAACCGGCATGAGCTGTTTGGACACGGAACGGGTCACCGGCCACAATCGCGTCCCGGTGCCGCCCGCGAGAATGATTCCGCGCACACCCTGACCATACCGACGTCCGCCTATTCCGGGCACGTACGGGAAAGGTGTTTAATCTACGGCCGAAACAGGCGGGCGACATTAACCACCAGGACCAGCGAAGTGGACGGGGGCGTCCGTTACGTTCGCTGCCACATGGCAGCGATCAGCCGTCATCCGGCGCGGCACCCTGGGCAGCTCCGGCTTCCGGGGAGGGCTACCTCCCCGGAAGTGAGGTGGCCGGCGGGGTGAGCGCCGTCGGCGAGTGCGTCGATCCGGCCCGGATCGGCCGACCCGACTTGATCGGCGCAAGCGGCCGAGCCGACGATCCCGCTCATGCGAACCAATTCGCGGGTCGTTAACTAGCACCTTTCACAGCGACCCACTGTCGCCTTTTTGACAAACGATTGGTCAGCTATGGGACGCTTGGAAGCTCGCTCATTTTCCTCATATATCCCTCAGGTATACGTCATGACTCCGCGAGCATTACTCCCCACAGTGGAATGCGCAGTCGAAGGACGCTGTGCGCTAACCGGCGGATACGTGCGAAGAATGAACCTCTTCAACGTGGCGAGGCCGGCAGATGCCGCCGCTGGTCGACGGCGCGCAACCGACGGGCTCGATGCCGGGTTGAAAAGCTTCAATGAGGAGGGGAATTTGGACACCATGGGCTGGGACACGGTCTTCGTCTGCGCGATGGACCAGGTCAACGTCGGATTGCGGAACAATACAGGTGACCTGGTCACGGAATTCGTTTACAGCGACGGCGACGTGCGGGTCGAGGGGGTGTTCGGCCCTTGGCAACTGGTGCCGGGCGGGTCGAACAAGCGGTTGCGATTCCAGACCCCCATCGTGAGCGGCAAGCTGACCCTGGCGGGCAGATCGTACGACCTGGCCGGCGTTGTCCCGCAGATGGAACTGCAACTCGCTTTCATCGACAGCGTATCGACCTCGACCGTTCAGGACCTGGTCTTCGATCTGCAAGTCCCGGGTGCCGGACCGGGCGACGCCACCCCGGGCGCGGTCACCACCATCACCGCGGACGCCACCGGTAAGGTGCCGCCCGGCAGCCCGGCCTGGGGTGTGCTGCACGACGTGCTACCCGCTTGCCTCATCGCCCACCGAGAAGAACTGGCGTACATCTTCGCCAGCGTCAACCTGGTGCCGCCCGGTTCGGCAAGCTGGCTGGCCCCGCACGCGTACGACTACGTGTACGTGCAGCCGGCTGCCGGCGACACCGGCTACCTCGGGGTCCTATCGGTCGTGACGCCCCGGGACACCTCGAAGCTGCCGCGCGCCATCGACACCTCGCTGCTGACCGGCGAGCACCCGCTGTGCTTCATGATCTCGCCGGATCTTTTCCTATCACACGTCGTGATGCCGGCGCTGCCGTCTGCCTACGGGCATGGCGCCAAGCCGGGCAACTTCGTGGCGCGCGACGGCGAGGTGCACAACAATGGGCGGCTCAGTTGCGGAACGTTCCGCCGAGGGCTGATCGACTACCACCCCTACCTGACCTCCCTCACCATCCGGGTGGACGGCAACCGGGTCGTCTCGGCCGCTTCCGGCAGGTTCGACATCACCGGACTGCGCAAGGCGTACGTCAACTTCAGCCTTGGCGCGTCCAACATCTGCCGGTACGACACGGCCAAGGGGAAGATCAGTTTCGCGACCGACCCGAAGCCCAGCCATCACTATGACATCCACATCCCGAAGTGGGAAAAGTGGATTGGCGGGATCGGTGGCCCGGTGGTGCTGGGCATCGTCTACGGCGTGACCACCGGTGTCACCACCGGCGTGGCCAACTCCGTCAGCTCGTCGCTGGGCACCGACGGCAAGCTGTCCATCGCCGCCGTCGCGCCCATCGCCGTGCACTGGCAAGGACTGTCCACATTCGACGTCCAGGAAGCCGGTCTGTCGAACGCGTTCTACCTGCGCGGCGCCTTCGCCGCGGCGGACTGACAGGTCGCCTCCGGGGTCCACCACGCCGGAGCACACACCGGCCGGGCTGCCTGCCCGGCAACGCGGCACGTCCACACCGACACCGGCGGCGCCCGGCGCCCGCTGGATCAGCACCACACACCCGACCGGCAACAACGCACCACCAGATACCGAGCACGCACCACCATCGTGATGGGAGAACGAATGGCACCCCCGATGCTCACCCTCTTCGGCTGGGACACCGTGTTCGCGGTGAACTACACGAAGCTCAACGAAGCCATCGTCAAGTCGAAGACCACGCCACCGGACTTCGCCCAGACCGAGACCGGCCTGGAACTGTCCGGCGACTGGTCGGACTGGCAACTGTCCACCGGCGGCGACGGCCACAACGTTCAGATGCGCTGCCCCATTTTGACCGGCACCGCCACCGACGGGACCGAGAACATCGACCTCTCCGGTGGCTGGGTGGAGATCCTGGTCCAGCTCGACCTGATTCCCGACCCGTCATACGTCTACGAGGACCCGACCGGGACCGGTGGCACGCCGGTGAAGATGCCGGTGCGCACCGCGGGCACACCGGCCCGTCCGGCGGTGTCGCTCATCTCGACCTCGTTCGACACCCTTACCGGGCTGTGGAAATACGTGGTTCCCGGGCTGTTCCTCGATTGGTTCAACGCCCACATCGAGGAGTTCAACCACGTGTTCGCGGTGACGGTGATCAATACGCTTGCCGACGTCGGGGACTACCAGTGGCTCAAACCGACCGACGTCAGCTACGCCTGTGCGGACGCCATCGACGACTCCCCGGACCACAGCGTGTTCGGTTCGCTGTGCCTGACCGAGGGGCGCACCACGTCGGACAACCCGAACCTGTCGCAGAGCATCGACTCGCGCCTGCTGGCCGACATGCCGGCGACCGCCAACTCCGCATTCGCGATCGCTCCGGAGCGGGTGACGTCCAAGCTGCTGCTGCCCGGCGCGATTCACTGCATCCAGGGCTCGGACGCGAGCGACTTCGAGATCATCAACGACAACCTGTGGGTCGCCAACAAGAACGACGTCATCTGGGGCAACTTCGAACTGGACAACGGTGACCGGGTCCAGCCGAGAATCGCGAAGAACAAATTCCAGATCGGCTTGAAGGGCGAGTTCGTCCGGGTGGAGGTTACCGACGCCACCTTCGACTGGCCGGGCTGGCACGGACCGGGCCACATCACCGTCCACATGAACTACGTCCAGGAGTTCGCCTTCGAGTTGCAGGAAGCCCCGCAGGGGTACATCTTCGTGCCGAAGGAGGGGGTGGGCACCAAGACCGTCACCGCCTCGGTCATCTCCGACAAGGATGTGCTGATCTTCGAGATCGTCCTTGGCGTGGCCGTCGGCATCGCGCTCGCCTGCATCGGCAGTGCCCTCGGTGCCCGGCTGGGTAGCGCGGCCCAGAAGGGTGTCACGTCGGCCACCGAGGGTGCGGTGCAGGTCAGCGAGGCCGCCATCGAGGAGGTCGTCGGGGAGGCCGGAAGTCAGGCAGTGCGGGCAGCCGAGCGGGAGGCCGCCTCTGCGGCGGCCGAGTCGATAGCCCACGCAGCCAACCCCAGCTACTACCAGAAGTTCACCACCGCGTTGCTCGCCAACAAGTGGAAGATCTTCGGCGGCATGATCGGCAGCATTCTCGCCACCCCGGTCGGTCTTATCGGCGAGATCACCAAGGCGGTGGCCGACGGCGACGTGGAGAAGATCCCCGCGTTCGACAAGTTCGCCGCCCAATGCATCGGCTCCACGACGTTCCCGAACGTCGGCGACACGTGGAAGCCGTCGACCGCCGGCCTCCAGGGTCCGCTGGTGATCCGGGGCGAACTCAGCACCTGACCGGGTTCCATGGTGGCCCGCCGAGCGGGCGGGCCACCACGCCCGTGCCAGTCCAGGACCATGACAACGCGAGGAGATACACCATCGTGAACGCCATCGACCCCTCCGGCCGACCGCCCATGAGCGTGGCGTCCCGCTCGATCGGGCGGGACGCCGCGGGCTCCCGCAGACCCGCCGGGAGCCGGTTGTGAGCGGCTCCGCCACCGACGTGCCCGATGATGTGCGCGCGGCCCTGCCGGGCAAGCTGCTCGACATTCCCAGGGTGGGCGGTCCCCGCACCGCCCATGCGATGACCCGGTCCCGTTCGGCGGCCGCGCCTCACACGACGACCCAGTCCCACACGACGACCCAGTCCCACACGACGACCCGGTCCCACACGACGGCCCGGTCCAGCACGCCGGTCGGGGCCCGTCGGATCGCGCCCCGTGGCGCCCCGGCAACCCTTGACACCTCTGCGGCCAGCGATGTTTCGACGGCCAAGGCCGCCACAGACGGCGGCACCCAGACCGTCGACACGTTCGGCTGGGACACCGTCTTCGCCATCTCGCTGACCGACGCCAACCGGGCGATCGTGGACCACCGCTCCTCCCCGGCCGGCTTCGAGTTCCGGGACGAGTCCTGGGGCATCAGTTGCCGCGGAGAGTTCGGGGACTGGCAGATCACCCTGGGCGGGGACGGTGCGAACATCTGGCTCAGCCTTCCGATCAGCGACGTACGCGGCTCCTACCCTGGCCCGGACGCAGCCGTGACGTTCAGTCATCCCGCGATGACAGCGACCGTCCAGATCCGGCTGCACTATCTGCCACAGCCCGCTCCGGTGCCGGTGGACCCGGCACGACCCGGGCCGGTGCCCCACGATCTGGTGCCGCGGTCGGCCACCGAAGACCCGGCGGACCCGGTCGCGGCGCTGGTGGCCGTCGACTGGGCCGGGGCCGAGCCGTCCCAGGCGGTGGCGAAGTACCTCATCGAAGGCGCACTCGTCGGCTGGTGCAATGATCATCTCGACCAATTCGCGCACGTCTTCGCGACAGTCGAACTGAACCGGTACATCGACAGCGGCGACTTCGCGTTCTGCAAGCCGACATACCTCAGCTACGCGTACGTGGAAACCGACAGCGGGCGCGACGGCATCCTCGGCGTGCTGTGCATGACCGGCGGCCGGCCACCGGGGAACAACGCGCAGCAACTGACCCCGCTGGCCATTCCGGCCGGGACCCGGGCCGGGTTCAACATCGGCGAAGGCCGGCTGCTGCAGGACATGATCCTGCCGACCATCCCCCTGGCGTGGAGTCACGCCCGGACCTCGGACTTCGTTCCCGGCAGCGACGGCCACAGCATCACGCTCGCCGATGGCGCGTCGGTGCGCCTGCCCGACGTGCATCACAACGGTCGCAGCTACACCCCGCACCTGACCCGTTTCACCCTCACCATCGTCAACTCCGTGATCCAGGTCGACGCGTACACCAAGGTCGACCTGGGGTTGGGGGTCACCGGGTGGTGCCAGTCCGTCCACCGCTACACCATCGGCCTGGGCACCAACGCCCATGGCCAGCAGACGCTGGTGTACCGGCCGGTGGGGACCCCGGTGGAGCAGCACGGCACGACCATCGAGTCGATGGTGACCACGATCGTGCTGATCGTGCTGGGTGTGCTGGTGGCGGTGATCCTGGCGATCCTCACCGAAGGGATCGCGCTGCTGGTCGCGGGCCTCGTGGCGGGCCTGCTGTTCGGTGTGGCCGGGATGACACCGCAGATGATCGCCGCGGTCAACACCGACCGGGCACCGAACATCGATCTGCTCGCGTTCAACGCCACGCACCCGATCACCTGGCCGAACAGCGCGGCCTTCACGCTGCGCACGGTGGGACTGCACTCCGCGCTCCAACTGGGCGGCGACCCCGGATTCATCTAAGCCCGTTCTTCACCTCGCCGTCATCGACGCCGTTCTTCTCAGGTACGCCGCGGGAGTCCACGTCCTGAATGAACCGTTCAACCTGCTGCAAGGTCAGGCCGGCCGCGAGGCGGGCGAACCAAAGGATCGTGGCGCAGTCGCGGGCATGAACTGCCTGTGTTGAACGGAGGGGTTGGCCGGTCCGCGGCGGTGGTGAAGGAGACCCTTGAGCGCGGCCAGACCCTGTCCTACAGCGACGGACCGATCGACAGGGCGTCCTCGATCACCTGGGCGACGGCATCGCGGTCCACCTTGCCACTCGGCGTCCGGGGCATCCGCTCCAACGCGACAATCGACAGGGGAACGGAGACCGCAGGCAACACGAGATCCAATGCCTCCCGGACCCGATCCTCGTCGAACGGATATCCCGGATCCCTGAGCACCACCGCCGCGCGCAGCGCACGCGGGCGTCCGGGAACGGCGGAGAGCACGACCGTCGCCGAGGCGACTTCCGGGAGCATGAGCAACTGCGCCTCCACCTCCGTGAGGTTGATACGGATACCACGCAGTTTCACATCTTCGTCCATACGGGTGAGGTAGCGCGCGTGTCCCTCCTCGAATCGCACGAGGTCGCCGGTGCGAAAGAGCTGACGGTGTCCATGACGGGTCGCCGGCACGTGGATGAATCGGCGCCGGTTCAGCTCTGGCTGGTTGATGTATCCGAGAGAAACCGGCATTCCCGCGACAAGCAACTCACCAGTGCCGTCACCGGAGGCATCCGTGTCGATCAACAACTCGCAGCCGGGCAACGGCGACCCGATCGGGGCCATCGTCGGCCAGTCGTTCGGGTCCGGGCCGAGGATGTGATAGCTGACCATGGCGCTCTCACTCTGACCATAGTGGTTCACCAGGCGACAGGTCGGCAGCCGGCGAAAGAACTCTCGGATGTCTTCCGTACAGACCAATTGCTCACCGGCCACATTGATCTCTACCAGCGTCAGGTCCGCGACGGACTCACGGTTGCCCGCCGCGACCGCCACCATCTGGAGAGCGACGTACGGCAGGAAAAGCCGCTGGACCCGTTGCTCGGCGAGCCAATCCAGCATCTCCCCCGGATCCCGGCGGAGTCGCTCCGGGATTACCACGACCGTGCCGCCGCCGCCGAGCGTTCCGAAAATCTCCTGGAACGACACGTCGAAGTTGAGCGGAGCGAACTGGGCTGTGCGCAGGTCGGGCGCCGGCGAACACTCCGCCTGCCATTGCACCACATTGTCCAGGCACCTGTGCTGGAGCAGCACACCCTTGGGCCAACCGGTCGAGCCTGAGGTATAGATGACATATCCGGGGAGGTCGGGCTCGTGCTTGGCGACCCAGTCCCACAGACGGGGCGAACGGCTATCGACCTGCTCGCCGACCTCTGGCCGGCGCACCGGCACGGTCACCGCCGACACTGCCAGGTCGAGCTCCGGGCCCGCGTGCAAGACCACGCCGACCCCACTGTCCCGCAGCATGTGCTCCAGCCTCAACCGCGGGTAGTCGAGGTCGAGCGGCACATATGCCCGGCCGCTGAGCAACACCGCGACCATGGCTGCCACCGCTTCGGCGCCGCGCGGGCACGCGACACCTATCAGCTCACCGGCTCGGCTGCCGGCTCGTTCCAGGTCATCGGCGATGCTGGCGGCCCACGACATCAACTGAGCGTAGGTGAAGGCTGATTCGCCGGTCACCAACGCCGGACGGTCCGGGTGGCGCCGGGCCGCGGCCACAACCGCATCGATCAGACACGGCGGATTGGCCTCGCCACCCCACAGGGCAGTCGTGTATTCGATGGTCACCGTCGCATACATCCTTCCGGGCGATACCGGCCACCATTGAACCTTTTCAACGTGGCGAGGCCGGCAGGTGCCGCCACTGGCCGACGGCGCGCAACCGACGGGCTCGATGCCAGGTTGAAAAAGGTTCATTCGTCCGCGGCCGGCCGGCATTCCGCGATACGACCCCGCGGGGGAGATGTTTACGTCTGCCGGAGTTCGGCGCGCGGCTCGACGCGCACGGCGGCCAGGTCAGCCGGCGGTCCGGCGGCGATCTCGATCAGTGTCGACTCCACACCGCCGAGGATCCCTGGAACGTCGCCGTCGCCCAGGTAGCGGCGGCTCGCACGAAGCACGACCAGCAGCGCGGGACCGGTTGAGACGAGCAGGCTCAGGGAGGGGCCGGTCCGTCGTGCCGGGGTCTGCCACTCGATGCTCGTGATCTCGTGCCCATCGCTGTCAGGCGCGCGCCCGGAGTCGCCCAGGAAGTTGAAATAGCAGTCGAATTTCATGGGATCTGGATCCGGCACACCGTGCCGGGCCAGGTGATCGTGCAACTCATCGACGCTGTAGCAGCCATGCGCATAGGCCACCATGCTGCTCTCGAACACCCGGGTGAGGAAGTCGTGCGGGTGGGCGGCGAGGTCGACCGCGATCGTCAGGGGTGCGAGCTGGTTCATGCTACTCACGACGGATGCCGACCGTTCGTCGTACCGGTTGGACGACGTCAGCCCCAGGGTGGCCCGGTCACGTCCCGTGAACCGGCACAGGACCAGGTAGACGGCGCCCAATACCACCGACTGGAGCGAAATCCCGAGCCGTTCCGCGATCGTGCGCGCGGCTCGCAGTCCGTCGACCGAACGCATCGCCGCTTGGACCCGTTCGGTGGGGTCCGCGCCCCGCCTGTCCTCGGGTGCCAACCGCGTCCATTCCTGCGCCCAGTAGGCGAGCACCTCACGTCGCCAGGCGTGCGACTCCATCTGCACTCGCGCCAGCTCCCGAGGCTGGCAGCCGGTTTCGAGATTCCGGCCGCTGATCAGTGCCTCGTACTGCGCGCGCAGGGTGGACATTCCGATCATGTCCACCGCGACGTGGTGAACGGTCAGGCCCAGAAAGCGGGGTCGGCCCGATTCGGTCAGGATCACTGCCCGCCACGGGAGGTCGGTGTCGACGGCCATCGGTTGGGCGGCCATACCGACCACGTGGGCCGTCGCCGCTTCCACACCGCCGCCGGGCAGCTCGATCCGCTGCAGTGGTTGAGGGCTCACCGAGTGCACGATCTGGACCGGTTCCGCGGTGTCGTACTCGTAGGTGGTCCGCAGCGACTCGTTGTGGGTGACGAGGTCGTACCAGATTCGCTCGGCCGTCTCGAAGCCGGCGTCCGGCGGCAACCGCCAGGCCTGGGCCAGGTTGACCTCCGTCGCACCGGCCGGACCGAGCTGCTGGAGCGACCGCAGCAGTGACAACTGCCCGAAGGTCAACGGTGCGGTGATCGGATGGTTCGGCAATTCTCCTCCGAGGACGGCGACATGACCTGCGCCGGCAGGCGTGGTGCGGTGCGCCTGCGCACCACACCACGCCCGGTACCGATCAGCAGACGTTACGAAGAGTGGGCTTGCGCGTCATGGCAATCATCTCCCTTCCCGTCGTCGGAACAGTGGACTCAGCCTGTCAGCCCCGCTCCTCGGTTCTGCTGTGCTTTTCCTGCGGACCGGGGTCGGCGTTTCGCGCATCAGTTGGGGAGCCGCGGGGTGTTGCGGTCTCCATAGTGGACCGGAGACGATGAATGGTTCTGTCCCGCCGCGGGCCCGCCTCGTACGGGCCGTTGACCTGCGTCGGGTGCTGCCGCTCTGGGCGAGGCGAACGATTCGACGGTCACGTGGCCGGCACGCACTTGCTAGGCGCGTCGCGCAGCGCGGCGGGCGGATCACCGGCGTGTGCACGACGAGCCGCGAATGCCCGAACGAGTTCATGCATCTCGTAACGGCCGACCCGGCGCTGTCGGAGGAGGTTCTGGTCGAGCAGGGCTTCCAGACTGCGGTCGATCCAGGTCGGCGGGTCGCCGGTCACGGCGGCGATCGGACCGGCGCTGACCTCGGTGCCGGGCTGACGGGCGCATTGCCGCAGCACGCGCTGCTGATGCGCAGTGAGCATGTCGTACGCCGTGGCGATCACCCGTTCGACCGATGACTGACCGATCGTCAGCTCGTCGAGCACGTGAGACGGGTCGCGAAGCCGATCGGCGAGGTGGGCCAGTGGCCACGCGGGACGTGCCTGGAGCCGGTGCGCGGCGAGAGCGACGGCCAGCGGCAGGTAACCGCATCTGGCCACCACCGCCGCGGCCGCCTCCGGCTCGGCCATCAGCCGCGTGCCGCCGGCGACCGTGCCGAGCAGCGCAAGCCCCTCCTCCATGGTGAAACCGTCCAAGTGGAGCGTGCGCAGGCCCGGGAGGGCGAGAGCGCGCCGGCTCGTGACGACCACCATGCACGTCGAGCTGCCGGGCAACAGCGGCTCCAACTGTTTCTCGTCCGCCGCGTCGTCGTAGACAAGCAACACCCGTCGCCCCGCCAGCCGGTCCCGGAGCAGGCTCGACCGTTGGGCGAGCTCGCCGGGAAGGGCCGAACCGTCCACCCCGAGCAGGCGGAGCAGTGACTCCAGGGCGGTCTCGGGCGCCACTCGCCCGCCGAGATCGAGGTATAGCTGACCGTCGGCGAAGTCCCCGCCGGCCACAAGGCGGTGCGCGGCGTGCAGCGCGAGCCGGGTCTTGCCGACGCCGGCCATGCCCTCGATCAGCACCGCGGTCATGGCGGTGTCCCGGTCGCGGCGCCCGGCCGCGCTGCCGGCGGAGACGAGCGCCGCGATTTCCTGGGCGCGCCCGACGAACTCGCCGATATCCGGCCGTAGCTGGCGGTGCGCCGTGACCCGGGCGGACGGGCTGCGGAGTTCCGCGCCGGATGAGTCGGACTCCTCGCCCCGGAGGATGGCGGCGTGCACGGCCTGCAACGCACTGCCGGGGTCGGCGCCCAACTGCTCGGCCAGGCCGGACCGGGTTCGCGCGTAGCACGCGAGCGCCTGCCCCCGGCGGCCCATCGCATGCAGCGCCCGCATCAGCGGTTCGGCCAATGACTCCAGCAGCGGATGCTCGGCCGCCAACGGGCCTACCAGCTCGATCACCGGCTGGTGCCGTCCCAGTTCGATGTGCAGGTCGGCCCATTCGGCCACCAGGTCCAGCCGGTTCTGTACGAGGCTCTCCCGCATCCTGGCGAACCAGTCACCGGCCACGCCGGTCAGCGGCTCACCCTGCCATCGGCCTAACGCCTCCGTCAGTAGTGCCGCACGCTCCGGCGAGCAGTCCGGCATCGACTTGGCCTGACGTACCAGACCGCGTACGCGGTGCAGGTCGACGCGGTCACGGTCGATGTGCAGGCGGTAGGCGCTGGAGCGCCGGGACAAGGCCACCGGCTCGCCGGTCACCTGCGCCGCACTGGCCAGCACGGCCCGGATCCGGCTCAGGTGCGCCTGCACCACCCTGCGGACCTGGGGCGGCGGCGCATCCCCCCAGACCCGGTCGACAAGGCATTCCAAGCTGACGGGGGCGTCGGCGTCGATGAGTAGGACGGCGAGGATGGCCCGCTGCTTCGCCGTGCCCAGGTCGAGTGCCGCCCCACCTGCCTGAGCTTCGACCGGGCCCAGAATTCTGAACTCCATTGCCTCCGCAGACCGCATCCGGGCCATGCTATGGCCAGTGTCGGCGGTACGACCCCTGTCCCGTCGGCGGGACGCGAGTCAGTGAACCATTTTCAACCTGGCATCGAGCCCGTCGGTTGCGCGCCGTCGACCAGTGGCGGCACCTGCCGGCCTCGCCACGTTGAAAAAGGTTCAGTCTCGATCCAACCGAACGGCCCGGCCGGGACTGCCCACGGTCGTGAGGAAACGCTCGATGATCGGTCCCGCGACCCGCTCGACGGGTGTGGCCTGCTCGCGGGCCGCCGGCGTGTTCGTCTGGTCCGTCAGCACCAGGCCGGGCCGTGCGGTGAAGAAGCGCGCCTCGGGCTGCTGGGCCGCCGTCCACGCGACAAGCCCTTCGACGGCTGACTTCGCGGTGACATAGTGCGGCCACGGAGCGGGCCGGGTTGCGAGTGCGGCCGAGGAGACGAGCAGGCACCGCCCTGCCGCAGCGACCAACGGCGCGAGCAGCCCGGCCAGCGGTGTGGCGACAAGGGCCACCGAGTCCGCGACATAGCGAGTCAGCCGGTCGACCGCAGCCGGTTCGAACATCAGAGCGCCGATCGTGGGGGCAGCATTGAGAATCAGGAAGTCCAGCCCGCTGCCGTCCCGGCTCAGATGATCGAGCACGGCCTGCGCCCACGCCGGCTCCGTCGCGTCTCCGCGCACCGCAGTGACGGCTCCCCGCGCGCCGAGCTGTGCGTTCAGTTCCTCGATCTCGGTACCGGCGTGGCGGTGTCCGACAAGCACGCGGCAGCCCTGGCCTGCCAGCCCCATCGCCAGGGCTGCGCCCAGCCCACGCGAGGCGCCGACGACGACGGCGGTCCGGCCGCTCAGCCTCCGCGACGGCGCCAGCACCTGGTCCAGCGCGGCGAGTGCCGGCGGAGCCACGTGATGCAACACCATCGCCTCGATTTCGGCCACGACGTACGGCGCCCCGTCCGCACACAGGTCGCCGCTGACGGTGATCAAGTGGAATCGGCGGTCCACGTCGGCGACGCGCGCGCCGTACACCCGTCGCCCCGAACCAGCCGCTCCCGTCAGCGAGAGCGAAAGGCGGCAGAGGAGCGCGCCCCGGCCGGGCAATTCCATGCCGGCCAGGAAGCCGCTCCAGGCCAGAGCCTCGAAAGCGGTCTTTCCTAGGACCTCGTACGCCCGCGGCCACCGTCGTGCCAGCGCCGCGAAGCGATCGTCGGGCGGCGAGTAGACCCCTGCGACGGTCGTACCGACGGCTGGTCCTTCGGCCGGATACACCGCGGGTTCGGCAGGCATCGACAGCTTCACGGACGGCATCGGGGCCGTCGGCCGGCCGACGGGCCGATCGGCCCCGGTGAGCCGGACGTCGATGCACAGCGTGCTTCCGTCGAGTACCTGCAGAGCGGTCCAGGACGGTCGCGCGGATATTTCGGTCCGATATGGAATGCCGGTCACCACGGGCCGACGAAACTCGATGTCCATTCCGTTCACCCGGCCGAGTCGCGGGCTGGATTCGTCAAGCGCAGCGAGGCAGGCGAGCACGCCGTGCGCGATGGGCCGACCGTACGGCAGGCGGCGGGCGAACTCCTCGCAGGAGTGCAGCGGGTTGAGGTCACCTGTGGCCGCAGCGAACTGCGCGACGTCTCCCCCGGTCAACTGCACGGTGGCACTCCATTCTCTCGGCGTTGCAACGGTTCACGGGTCTGGGGAGTGCGTACCGCATCTGTTGCAGCCCCGGAAGGCGCCGCTGTACGTTCGCTCCGCGGTGGCCACCCGCGAACGACTTTCTCGGGTCAAGCGAGGGGCGGCATCATGGCGGGCAATTTGCGCCGGGCTCAAGACATTCTGCGAGAGGTACGGGTTCGCAAGAAAGAACCATCATCAGCGGCCGACGCACCGCACACCATCCGAGCCGGCACAGATCCGAGGGCGCCTCGGCTTGTCGAGATCGTCGCGACGATTCTCGGCACCGACGCGGGGTCCGTGGACCTGAGCGTCCCGTTTGGACAGTTGGGCGGTGACTCCCTCATGGCGGTGCGGATTCTGTCGCAGTGCCGACGTGTGTTCGGAGTGGAGTTGCCGCTGCGCGCGCTGGGTCCGGGTGTGCCGCTGAGCGGTCTGCTGGATTCGATGCGGGAGCATGGAGGCGACCCGGCCGAGCCGGCGAGCACCGCCGCGGCCGGACCCCAGACCGACGCGACGGGCGGCGACGTCGTTCTGACACCCGGCATGCAGGCACTCGCCAGCCTGCGGGCCATCGCCGCGGACGAGGCGACCTACCACGTCGTCGTGGAGCTGACCATCGCCGGTGTGCTCGACCGGGAGCGGCTGCGCCGGGCGTTGCGTCTGCTGGCCGAGCGGCATGAGGCCTTGCGGTGCACCTTCCATGTGCGCGACGGCGAGACCGTCGGCCGGGTAGCACCGGTCGCTGCGCTGGACTACGCAGAATGCGCGACGCAGAGCGAAGCCGAGACGGAACAGGAAGTGCACCTGGCCGCGCGCGCACCGCTGGACCTGCAGGACCGTCCGGTGCGGGTCCGTCTGATCCGGGCCGCCGCCGACCGGCACCTGCTGGTCCTGACCTTGCACCACATGGTCTGTGACGGCCTGTCGGTACGCATTCTCCTGCGCGACCTGACCCGGCTGTACCGCGACGACAGTCCGGGTACTCTGCCGGCCCTGCGGCACCGGCTCAGCGATCTGGCCTCGGCGAGCGAGGCACGCCTGGACGGAGGACGGCGGGAACGGCTGGCTGCCCATTGGCGCACCGCCATGGCGGGCGCGCCCGAAGAGACTCGCCTGCCGGGCGATCTGCCGGAGTCGAACCGGCCGCAGACGCGCGGAGCGCGGGTACCTGTCGTTCTGGAACGCGACCAGCATCTGCGCGTTCTGGCCGCGGATTGCGAAGCAACGCTGTTCAGCGTGCTGGCGGCCGGGCTGGCCCTTCTTGCTCGGACATACACCGAGCAGGACGATCTGGTCATTGGATTTCCGGTTGCCGGCCGGGCGGATCCGGATATCCAGGATGTCGTGGCCTACCTGTCCCAGATGATGCCGCTGCGTATGAGGCCGGTCGACACCATGACGGTGGGCGAGTTGGTAGCACAGGCCCACGATGGCGTCGTCGCGGCCGTTGACCACGCGGATCTGCCGTTCGACGAGATCGTCACCGCCGTGGCGCCGCACCGCACGCCAGGGCGCCACCCGCTGTTCCAGGTCGCGCTGGTACTGCTGGCCGGTCTTGACGACTATGCCGCGGTGCCGGGCCTCACCTTCCGACGGCGAGACGTGCCGACCGGCACCACCAAGTTCGACCTGAGCTGGTACGTGGAGGAGACGACGCACGGGCTCCGCGGCTATGTCGAGTTCGACGCCGATCGCTACTCCACAGCGCTGGTCGAACGAATGGTCACCCAGCTTGGCACGGTACTGGACGGCATGGCAGCCGGCCGGGACCTGCCTGTGCACCGGATCCCGCTGCACACCGGCCCGGATCGCGATCGGATCATCGCGGAGTACGCGCCGCCCGCCGACCGGGCGCCCGAGGACGGGGTCGCTGATGATGTCGTCGCCATGGTCGAACGGTTCGCCGCTGAGCAGCCTGACCGGCCGGCGCTGTGGCACACCGGAGACCATGTCTCCTACCTGTCGCTCAACGGCCAGGCGAATCGGCTCGCCCGAGTGCTGCGACGGCAGGGCGTCGGGGCCGAGGATCTGGTGGGGATCCATCTTCCCCGGTCACCGGACCAGATCGCCGCGCTGCTCGCGGTGTTCAAGGCCGGCGCCGCCTACCTACCGCTCGACCCTGCCTACCCTCCTGATCGTCTCCGCTACATGGCCGAGGATGCCGGGGTGCGGCACATCGTCGCGGCAGGAGACGTCCCGTGGTTATCCGGTCTGCGGAACCCGCCGACGATCATCGACGTGTCGAGTGCCGGTGGGGAACCGGATTCGACGGATCTGCGGATCCGGCCGGATCCGGCCGGTCTGGCCTACGTGATCTACACCTCCGGTTCAACCGGCCGACCCAAGGGTGTCCAGCTCACCCATCGTGCGCTGGCCAACGTGATCGTATGCTCCGGTCCCGACTTCGGTATCGATCGGCACACCCGAGTGCTGCAGTTCGTCTCCTTCAGCTTCGACGCGTCGGTGTGGGAGATCTTCATGGCTCTGGGTTGGGGTGCCACGCTGTGTCTCGGCCCGGCCGATCACGCGGACTCGACACAGACCGTGTCCGAGACGATCCGCCGATGCGGCGCCACGCTGATATTCCTGACTCCCGCCCTGTTGGCGACGGTGGAGCCCGACGAGGTGCCCAGCGTCCGTCTCGTCATCACCGGCGGCGACCGGGTCTCGGCGAACCTTCGCGACCGCTGGCTGCCCCACAGCCGCTTCTTCGCCGCCTACGGTCCCACCGAGGCGACGATCGTGCAGACGTGGCAGGAATGCCGGCAGGATTCCCGCGCCGACGGACCGCCGCCGATCGGACGCCCGTTCGCCAACGTCCGTCTCTATGTGCTGAACCGCTGGGGCGATCCGGTTCCCCCCGGCGCTGTCGGTGAGGTGTGCATCGGAGGGCTCGCGGTCGGTCGCGGATACCGTGGCCGACCCGGGCAGACGGCGGATCGGTTCACTCCCGATCCGTATTCGCCGGTACCCGGCGCGCGTCTGTACCACACCGGTGATCTCGTACGCCGCGGAGAGTCGGGTGACCTGTGGTTCGTCGGTCGCCTCGACCATCAGGTGAAGATCCGCGGCTATCGGATCGAGCCGAGCGAGGTCGAAACCGTCCTGCGCCGGTCGCCGGAGGTCGCCGACGCCATCGTCCGCGCCGAGGCCGGGCCATCGGGCCAGGCCCGTCTGGTGGCGTATGTCCAGCCGGCCGCAAACGCCGGCGACGGTCTGGGCGAACGGCTGCGCCATTGGCTGAATCAATCGGTGCCGCAGCACACGGTCCCCGATCTCGTTCATCTGATCCCGGTCTTCCCGCTCACCGCCAACGGGAAAGTCGACATCGATCTGGTCCGGGCGCTCGCCGATGTGAGCCCGGCACGGCTCGCGGACCTGCTCTCCCAGGTGGAGATGCCGGAGCCCGCCGGGATGCGGCTCACCGAGGGCCCGCCCGCATGACGGCGACCCCGACCGTGGCGCTCGCCTGTACCTTCACGCAGGATCTCATCGCCGAGACCACGGCCTGGTGGCTGGCTCGGGTGCGCCCGGAGGCCCGGGTGACCACCGCGCCGTACGGCCAGTTGCTGGAGGCGCTGCACGACCCGGCCGGTGCGCTGCGCCCCGACGCCGGCCTGAACGTCATCGTGCTGCGCCCGGAGGATCTGCTTCGCCAGGGCGACGACGCGAGCCTTGTCTGTTCCCGCCGCGCGGACGCCCTGGTCACCGAGATCACCGCCGCCCTGACTCGGGCCGCGGCCACCGGCACGGCCCGGTGGCTGCTCGGTATCCCTCCCCCGTCACCCAGGCTGGCCCGGCACTCCGAGGCGCTGGCGTGGGTGGAGCGCGTGACGGGGAGAATCGTCGCCGCCGCTCGGGACGCGAGCATCCGGTCGCTTGACCTGACCGAGATGGTGGACTGCTATCACGTCGACGCCATCCACGACGAATATGGCGACGTACACGCGCACCTGCCCTACACCGACGATTACCTGGCAGCGCTGGGGACCTGGATAGCCCGCAGCGCGGAGGCTGCCTGGGCCCGGCCGCGCAAGCTCATCGTGCTCGACTGTGACAACACGCTGTGGTCGGGCGTCTGCGGTGAGGACGGCCCGGACGGCGTCGTCGTCACCGACGACCACCGGTACCTGCAGCGCTTCATGCGTCGGCAGCGGACTGCCGGGCGGTTGCTGGCGCTGTGCAGCCGCAACGAGGTGGCCGACGTCCGCGCGGTGTTCGCCCGCGACGACATGGAGTTGCCGCTCACCGAGATCACGAGCCATCGCATCGGTTGGCTCGGCAAGCCGGCGGCCATCCGGGAACTCGCCGACGAACTCGGATTCGCCCTTGATGCCGTGATCTTCGTCGATGACGATCCCATCGAGTGCGGGGCTGTCGAGCAGACGCTGCCCGACGTGGCGGTCGTCCAGGTTCCGACCGACGCCGGGGCCATCCCCGACCAGCTCCGGCACACCTGGGTTTTCGATCAGTTCACGGTGACCGACGACGACCGTCTCCGCCCCGCCCGCTACGCCGAGGAGCAGCACCGCCGGGACGCCCGGGAGGCGAGTACGGACTACGCCGACTTTCTCCGCCGATGCGCCACTGTGGTCGAGTTTCTGCCGCTGACCGCGTCGTCCGACGTCGCCGTGCTCGACCGGGCCGCCCAGCTCACCAGTCGCACCACCCAGTTCACGCTCACCGGGGAGGTGTTCAGCGTTCCCGACCTTCGCGCGTTCCTGCGCACCGGCGCGGGCTGGACGGTCGTCGTCCGCGATCGCTTCGGCGACTACGGCACGGTGGGCCTGCTCCTGGCGGAGCGGGAGGACCGCCCGGTGGTTGCGGTCCGCCTGCTGCTGATGAGCTGCCGGGTACTGAACCGCGGCGTCGAGAGGCAATTCGTACGGCATCTGCTGCATCACGCCACCGAGACCGGCGCGCGTGCGATCGAATTGCCTTACCGGTACACCACCCGCAATACGCCGGCTCGGTTGTTCCTCGCCGGATTGGCCGCGGAGCCGCTGGAGCCTCCGGATGGCCGCGTGTCGATGGCGATCGGCGCGTCCGCCCTCATCGAGCAGGCGTGAGGCCGGGCCTTCGATGACCGACCGGGTGGTGAGTAGGTCGGGGCGTTGGGTGGCCGGTACGGCGGCCCCTCCGCCGACGGATGGGGCGGATCTCGAAATGTGGATGTGCGAGGTTCTCCGCCGGTCGCATCCCCTCCGGCGCGCTGCGGCGATACGGCGCGCCGAGCGCGCGGCGCTGGAGCTGTTCCCGCCCGCGATTGTCGCTTCCGCGGTCGACCGTGCCGTGGTGTCCGCGATCAGCGGCGCGGGCGGGGAAGATCCGGATCTCTCCCGCCACGACAGATCGCCACGCACGACATCGTGACCTGAGCGGCCCGTGCGGCCGACTCGGTGTAGCCGGTCATCGGCAGGACATGCCGCTCCACGATTTCCAGGCCCTGATCGGCGATGAACGAGAACAGTGACTCCGGCGTCCGCCACAGCGTGATGTGGTCAGGCGCCGGGCTGTTCACGGGGATGTTCAGGTAGAGCCAGCCCTCCGCGCCGGTCAGCGCGGCAAGCCGGCGCAGCGCGTCGGCGGGCCGGTCGACGTGCTCGACCAGTTCGCTGGCGACGACCAGGTCAAAGGAACGCCCGGCGGGGGCGTGCAGCACGTCATGCCGGGCCAGGGTGACATCGGTGAGGCCGAGCAGGTTGAGGGTTCGCCGCGTCGACCGCAGGCTCCCGTCGCTGACATCCCAGCCGGTCAACCGGCCGGCCGGCCGGCGCGCGGCACTCGCCAGCAGCAGGCCGTGCCCCGGGCCCACTTCCAGCAGGCTGCCGCCCACGGGCAGCCGGCTCAGGAACCTCGACTCGTACAGTTGCATCGCGTTCGCGTGATTCGCCCACATCAACTGCGACAGCAACAGCCCGTCGGTATAGCGGCGCATGAAATCCGCGTCGGCGTAAACGGCCTTCGCCACCTCAGCGAATGATCGATACCGGTACGCGCCGGTGATCGAGAAGCGATACTCCTCAGCCAACAGGAGTTCGCAGGTCCAGCGGTAGTTGTCGACTGCCACGTCCGGGTCGTCGGCCACGATCGTGGCGATCGCGGCCGCGAGCCGTTCGCAGAGACGCAGGTGAGCCCTGTCGGCCGCATCGAACCGTCGCTGCACGAAGCCTGCGTGTTCAGGCCAGCGGTGCAGGATCCGTGCGATCACGTCGGCAAGCGCCGGTGACTCGGCGTCGGGCTGCCATCGCCGGGACGGCCGAGGAACGCTCAACTCGCGGCCTGCTCGCGGGTCCACAGCACACCGTCGTTCCAGATATAGCGCACCTGTCCCCATCGGGCGGCCGAGTCGAGGTCCGGGAAGAACCCGGATCCGTTGAAGTTGGCGCTCGTGTTGCACAGGACGGGCACTCCGCTGAGCTGTTCGTACCGGGCCAGCAGCTCGGCGATGACCGGCGCCTGGCGGGGGTTGACCGTCTGCAACCGTGCCGATCCGTCCAGGTGCATCACCGCCGGAATGCGGGCGCGCCAGTCGGGACGAATCTGGTGTTCGAACAGCATGTAGGGATCGGGTGTGCCCGGATCGAAGATGGCCTGTGCCCGGTCTTCCAGGCAGATCGGCGAGACCGGCCGGTACGCTTCACGCTTTTTGATCGAATTGAGCCGGTGCTTCATCTCCGAAGCCGTCGGCGCGGCCAGGATGCTGCGGTGGCCGAGCGCCCGCGGGCCGAGCTCCGCGCGGTCGTGCAGCACGAGCACCGGCTCGCCCGTGCGGTGCAGCACTTCGGCGAGATCCGTGACGGTGCAGCGGTCGCTCCGGTATCCCTCGACGCTCGTCGGTTTCGGCATGGCCGGTCCCCGGTATACCGACCAGTCCAAGGCGACCGTGCCGGTACGGCGGACCATCTCCGCGCATGCCACACCGAGGGCCGAGCCGGAATCGTTGGGGAACGGCGGAACCCAGACCGCGTCGAACAGTTCGCTGCGGCGCACGGCCGAGTTCCATTTGATGTTCAACGCGCAGCCACCGGACAGGCAGAGGTTGGGTACTCGGTCCCCGGCCCGTTCCCGCACCCGGCGCAGCGCACCGACCAGCCGCTCCCCTACCCAGTGCTGAAAGCTCGCCATCGCGTCGGACGGTTCGTAGGCCCAGGTCCGGGTGCGTTCGAGAAACCGGTCGGCGAAGGTCGCTGCGAACGCCATGGAGACTGTCAGTTCGGTGTCGTAGATCCGGTCGAACTCCTCGCACAGCTCCGGCCGTACCTGCCCGAGGGCGGTGTAGGCCATGACCTTGCCGGGAACCGTGAGCTGGTGGAACGCCTGTCTCTCCGGAGGCCCACCGAGGTCTTGCGGGCGGAACGGCGGGAAGCGCATGGCGAATGTCGGATAGATGTTGCCGATCAGGCCGAGCACCGGTCCGAGGTTCTCCACCCGCGGTCCGTCCGGTCGGACGTAGTAGCACCGAGGCAGAATCCCGCCGTCCCAGACGAGGACGAACGACGGCTCACCCGCGGCGGCGAAAGGGCTGGCGCAGTAGGCGGCGTAGATGTGGCCGGTGACGTGGTGGTAGCTGGTGTACTTCAGCTCGGAGCCGGCCAGTGGAAGCCCGTCGAATTCCCAGACCTTCGCGGTGTCATCGGTGAGCGCGGCTTCCCGGTACGGTGCCACCGGCAGGTGCACGGGTCCGTCCGGTCCGCCGGTGCGCACGGTGGGTCGGCGCTCGCCGTAGCCCCAGCCGTCCACCACGAAGGCTTCCACGTCGCGGACGTCGTAGCCCAGTTCGCGGACGATTCGTTCGATGGTCGCCAGGTCGGTGAGTTCGGCGTACCGCAGGCCGTTGTCGAGCTTCTCCATCTCGACGCTCCCGATCAGCCGGTTGTCGTCGAGGAGCGCGACCGTGCCGTCGTGGGTCACTTTCACGCCGCAGATCAGCACGAGCCCTCCCGGTCGTTCGCGGTCGTCGCGCGGGTGGCGGTCACGACCCCGCCGGCTGCCTCGGCACCGGCCAGCCGGTGCACGCGCTGGAGCAGCGCTCGCAGAGTCCGCTCCTCGAACAGGGCGCTCACCCCCACCTGACTTTGCAGAACGGTCCGTAGCCGGCCGACGAGGCGGACGGCGGCCAGGGAGTCGCCACCCAGGCGGAAGAAGTCGCTGTCGGGATCGGTGACCTCACGCCCGAGGACCTCGCTCCACAGCAGGCGCATCGCCTCGGCGTCGGGTGCGTCGGTGAAGAACCCGGCCGCCCCGGTGGCGGGGGCCGGCGCCGACGTCGGGGGCTGCGCGACGCGGACCGGAGCCGCCGGGGTGGACAGGGTGGGGACCAGGTCCGCCACATTCGTGTCGAGACCACCGGCAATCGCCTGCAGGGCGGCAGCGTAGGCGGCGAGCAGTCGCCCTGCGGCGCCATCGGAGTACCGGCCCTGGTCGTAGAGCAACTGGAGCCGGGTGCCTCCGGCGCGGGGCAGTACCGTCAATGTCAACGGATACCCGGCGTCCTCGATGACCTCCCGGATCCGCAGGGTCGCTCCCTCGCCGAGATCGAAGTGCGGATTCTCACTGGGATAGTTCTCGAAGACGACGATGCTGTCGAACATCGCCTCGCCCGGCGGTACGTCCGTCCAGCTCTGCAGGAGCGGTAACGCCACGTGTTGATGGGCGAGGGTGTCCAGGTGTCGTTGCGCAAGCTCGGCCAGCCACTGCCTCGCCGATTGCCCGCCGGGCAGGCGGACCCGATGCGCGATGGTGTTGATGAACAACCCGACCATCTGTTCCACCCCCTCAAGGGCCGCCGGTCGCCCGGACACCGTGGTTCCGAAGACCACGTCGGTGGTGCCCGCGAGTCTCGCCAGCATCAGCGCCCACCCGGCCTGGTAGACCGTGTTGACGGTTACCTTGGCCGTCTGCGCTGCGGCGAGGATCGAGCGGCTGAGGTCCGGTCCGAGGTCGAGGTAGGCCCGGCCCCCAGCCGCCGTGCCTGCCTCGACGTGTCCTGGACGTGGTGCCGGTATCGGCGTGCGGACCATTCCGGCGAGCCGATCACGCCAGAACCGCTCCGCGCCGACGGTGGTTGCCCCTTGCAACCAGGCCACGAAGTCTCGGAAGGGCTTTGCTGCGGGCAGTAGCTCCGCCCCGGTGCCGCCGTCGCCGAGCGCCCGGTACACCGTCGCCACCTCCTGGACGGTGATCGGCATCGACCAGCCGTCCATGACGAGGTGGTGCAGGGTCCAGACCAGCACTCCGCCGCCGGCCGGGCGGGGCAGCAGGGTCAGTCGCATCAGCGGCGCCTCGGAGAGCGGAATGCCGCGGGCCCGATCCGCATCGAGCCATGTGCGTACCTCTTCGTCGAACCGCTCGGATGCCCAGCCGGTGGTATCCACTTCGGACATTGAAACGGCAGCATCGCGCATGACGATTTGAAGGGGTTCGTCGACGCCTTCCCAGACGACGGCGGACCGCAATGCGGTATGCCGGTCCAACACGATGCGCCAGGATCGGATGAACCGGTCACGGTCCAACGCCACCGATACGTCGAACAGGAACTGCTCGATATACGGACCAGAATGGTCAGTCTTCAGAGTGTGGAACAGAATTCCGTTCTGCATCGGGGTCAGCGGGTAAACGTCTTCGATGTCCTGTGAGCCCGTTTCCGTTTCGCCGTTCGCCGTCACGTTGCCATGCTCCTCGAAATCGCGGCTTCCGCTAGCAGCGCGGACAACGTAACAACGGGGGCAACGTCGAACAACGGATCCGCCGGACGCACTGTCCCGTCGCCGGGACAGTGGTGTCGCGCACGCACCGCTCCCGCCACTTTCCGTGGTATCTCTCTGCAATGGCCATAGATTTTGGTTATCTCGCGGCGCTTGCCCGTTCCGACAGGGACCACACTGGCGGTGATCCCGATCCGTATCCGAATCTGGCGTGGCTGCGGCGGGAATCGCCGGTAACGCGGGTACCGGGCCCCGGCGGCGTCGGTACCGCATGGTTCGTCACGTCCTACGCGCTCGCCCGCGACTGCCTGGCCGATCCCCGGCTGGAGATGTCGGCTGCGCCGGGCGAACCCGGGGTGCCGGCCTCACGGTTGCGGGCCGACGCGGTGCCCGTTCCGCATTTCCTGGCCACCAACCCTCCCGTGCACGACGCGCAGCGGCAGGCCGTCGCCGCGTCGTTCAGCCCGCGGGCCGTGGAGAAGCTTCGGGAACCCGCCGCCCGTTACTGCCACGAGCTCATCGATCGTTTCGCTGGACGCGGCGAGGCGGATCTGCTCACCGAGTACGCCTTGCTGATCCCCGAACATCTGACCTACGAACTGTTCGGCGTGCCGCGGGCGCAACGGCTGCCGGAGGGGCGCGCGACCACGCTGTCGGTGGCGGGTGCGCTGAGCGAGCAACCCGACGGCGGCCCGCTCACCGGGGAGCTGCTCGATCACCTGCGACAGGTCCTGGAGTACAAGCGGAGGCAGCCGGGCGACGACCTGGTCACCCGGCTGCTGGCCGCCATGGACGAGAACGCCGCGCTGCACGCCGCTTACCTGCTGTTCGCCACCGGGCAGCTCAGTACCGGGCCGGCCATCGGCGCGACCATCGTGCGGCTGCTCGAACGGCCCGGACTTTATGCGGCCGTGAGCCGAGATCCGGCCGGATGTCGTAGGGCGGTGGACGAGGCGCTGCGGTTCGACTCGGCCGTCCAGTCGGCGTTACCGCGCCGCGCGCGCGAAGACCTGGAGATCGGTGGCACGCGGGTGACCGCCGGTGACATCGTGCTCGTGTCGTTGGCCGCCGCCAACCGCGACCCCGGCCGATTCGCGGATCCGGACCGCTTCGACCCGGGCCGGGCCGGGGGGTCCCATCTCGCCTTCGGGCACGGGATTCACTACTGCCTCGGTGGCCCGCTGGCCCGGATGGAGGGCGAGGTCGCCCTGTCGGTCCTGGTCGATCGGCTGCCCGGACTGCGGCCAGGTGGGTCTGCCGGGCGGGGCGAGTGGGCCCTCGGACCGCTGCTGCGCGGCCCCGCGACGGTGCTGGTCAGGTTCGACGTGGGGACTGCCGGCCCCGCGCACGAGGTCAGGCCTGACGGGGGCCGGCCATCCGTTCACGGAGACTGAGCGGCCGCATGTCGGTCCACACCTGGTCGATGTGGGCCAGGCATGCGCTACGCGTGCCGCACATTCCTGTCTCGACCCATCCGGCCGGGAGATCACGCTCAACCCACCAGATCGAATACTGCTCCTCGGCGTTGCGCACGACGGTGTAGATGCGCTCGTCGGTCTGCTCTTCACTCATGTCGTCCTCCGTCTGCTCGCCACTGCTGGTCACCGGTCACCATGGGATGGCCCGCGTTCGCCGCGTTCCCCCGCTGCGATCACGACCACAGCGTGAGCGTCGAGTCCGGGAAGCGACCGATGAAGGAGCTGACGCTGATGCGGTCGTCGCCGGCCCCGGATTCGATCCGGTGAAAGTTTCGGCTGTTGAAGAGCACCAGATCACCCACCGAGGGCTCGATCCGGACCTGATCACAGCCCTCGACCAGGGCGTCCGAATATCCATAGCTGTCCGGAATGTGGAAGGACTCGGCCGCGGCGGTCCACGGCCGGTTGTAGACCACTGTGACACCACCATCGCGCGGCATCTGGCAGAACACGTTCCAGGTGATCTGGGCGTTGACGGCGCCGATCGACCACAGCGTGGACGGTGCGTCGTGCGGTGCCCAGTCACAATGCAGGAGTCCCTCCCCGATGACCCGGACAAGGCCGGCGAAGTACTGCTCGCCGCCCGGCTCGCGGGCCACGGCGACCTCGGCCGGCCACGCCCCGGCGAGCGCGTCCATCACCTGGCCGACCAGGTCTCCGCTACCCGCGAACATCTCCTGGCGGGTCTGGTTCGCGGCCGGGGCAGCGGCGAAGTACCGCGCCCGGCTCGCCGCATCCTGACGGTGCTCGAACTGAGTGATGCCCGCCCTGCCGATCGGCGGAAATACGTTCTCGTAGTAATGCAGTCCATGCCGCTTGATACCGCCGACCGCCGCACGGGACGCGGCCTCATCCAGAAAGCCCGGAACCCGGATCGCTGCGATCCGGTTTTCGAACAACGACTCGAGCACTGTTGCGTTCAGCTTCTCCACTACAGTCGTGGTCCACTCCACGGAAGCCTCCCAGAATTCGAAGCAGCAAGCGGCGATGCCAAGTTCGCTGAACCCTTTCCCTCCGGGTTCGGGCCGCCGGGTCCGGGCCGTCGACCTGGCCATGTCGAAAGGGTTCACTGTTCTGCCGGAGCGGCCGTGACGGCGCGTGCCCGGACCGCAGGGCGCACCGGCGGCCGGGCGATCCGATCGACCTTTTTCGCGGGCCGCCCGAGCTCCACCCGGACCGAGCGAGTATCCGGGCGAACGCTAGCAATGGCACCGGGCCGCAACAAGCGCTGCGGCCGGCACGCCGTTCGAACCTGTCCCGCCGCCGGGACACGAGATTCCCCGCTGACCGTATTGTCTCCACCGCCCCGACCGGCTTTGCTGAAGATTCGTCGCGTGCACGCGAGCCGAATCAACTGGCGTGAGGGGTTACAGTGGGCCAGATTTCACACGGCACGGAAACCACATTCGATGTCATCGGAATTGGTTTCGGGCCGGCGAACCTCGCCCTTGCCGTCGCCCTTGACGAATACAACCGTTCCGTCGCTCCCGATCAGCGGCTCAGCTACCGGTTCCTGGAAAGGCAAGCGACGTTCGGGTGGCACCGCGGAATGCTGATCGAGGGAACGACCATGCAGATCTCGTTTCTCAAGGATCTGTCGACCATGCGCAATCCGACCAGCGACTTCGGATTCGTGTCGTACCTGCACGCTCAGGGCAGGCTGGCCGCCTTCATCAACCACCAGTGCTTCTTCCCGTCCCGGGTAGAGTTTCATGACTATCTGGATTGGGCGGCGGCACGCCTGCGACACGCCGTCGACTACGGCCGCGAGGTGGTCGACGTGCGGCCGGTGGCGCAGGAGGGCGACATCACGGAACTCGACGTGGTGGTGGCCGGCTCGGCCGACCACTGGCGCGCGCGCAACCTGGTGCTGGGCACCGGGCTGCGGCCCGCCGCGCCTGCCTGGGTGACCACCGGCGACCGGGTTTGGCACAGCGAGAACCTGCTCGACCGGCTGCGGCAGACGACGCTGCCGGCGGCTCCGGCATTCGTCGTCATGGGCGCCGGCCAGAGCGCCGCCGAGACGGTGCAATGCTTGCACGACCGGTTTCCAGCCGGCCGGATCCACTGGGTCTTCGCCCGGTACGGGTTGAGTCCGGCGGACGACAGCCCGTTCGTCAACGCGATCTTCGACCCGGACGCGGTCGGCACCTTCTTCGACGCCTCGGCAGAGGTCAAGGAGGCGCTGCTGGCGTACCACCGCAACACCAACTACTCGGTGGTGGACGGCGACCTGATCGGGGAGCTGTACCGGCGCCATTATCAGGAACTGGTGTCCGGCCGACCACGCCTGCATTTACGCCGCATGTCGCGAGTGGTGGCGGCGCACCCGGACCGTGACCGGGTCCGGCTGGACATCGAATACCTGCCGTCGAGTACCGTCGAGCGGGTCGACGCCGACGTTCTGATCTGCGCGACGGGCTATCTGCCCGTCGATCCGGCTGAGACGCTCGCCACGACGGCCGCACTGTGCAAGCGGGACACCGAGGGCCGCCTGCGGGTCGGCCTCGACTACCGGGTGGAAACCACGGGAACGATGAGGTGCGGCATCTATCTGCAGGGCGCGACCGAGCATCTGCACGGGCTGTCGTCCTCGCTGTTGTCCAATGCGGCCGTCCGGGCGGGCCAGATCGTCTCCTCCCTGACCGGCCGTGACGAGCGCCGGCGGCACGAACGGGCCGGATGACATGTACACGCCTCCGGAGTACGTCGCGCCGGATCCGTCATGGATCCGGGACCTGGTCCACCAGAACCCGCTCGCGCTGCTGTCGACGAACGGCGAACGCACGCCGCACGCCACCCATGTGCCGATCATCGCGGACCCTCTCGGTCACACCGAGGACCCGGCGGCGGATCTGACCGGCACGGTCCTACTCGGACACCTCAACCGGGCCAACCCGCACTGGTCGGCCCTGACCGACGGCCAGGAGGCGCTGGTTGTCTTCACCGGCCCCCACGGCTACGTCTCACCCCACCTGTACGGCGTCACACCCGCCGCGCCGACCTGGAACTTCACCTCCGTGCACCTGCGGGGGCGACTGCGCCGGCTGGAGCAGCCCGCCGAGACCATGCGGGTGGTGACCGCCACCGTCAGGGCGTTTGAGTCCCGGTTCGGATTCGGCTGGCGGATGGGGACGTCGGCCGAGTACTTCCGCCGGATCCTGCCGGGTGTGGGGGCGTTCCGGATCGATGTCGACGATGTCGCGGCGATGTTCAAGCTGAGCCAGGAGCAGACGCCGGCCATCCGGCAGGTGGTCGCCGACTTCTTCGCTCGCAGCGACGTCGGGACGCACAGAAGTCTCGGCACGCTCATGGCGCTGTCCAGCGAATCAGATCGGTGATCATCCACTTCTGGCGCGTGGAAACGGAGAATTGATGCTAGCGGTGCTCCGCATCCGCGACTTCCGTCTGCTCTGGTCGAGTCGGCTGGTCAGTCAACTCGGCACCTGGCTGCTCACGATCGCCGTCCCGGCGTACGTTCTCGAGCTGACCGGCTCTGTCATGGCCACCGGCCTGACGCTGGCCGCGGAATACCTGCCGCTTCTGCTGCTCGGGCCGTTCGCGGGTGTGCTCGCCGACCGGTGGGACCGGCGCCGGCTCATGTACTCGACGGATCTGTTCCGCGCCGTTGCCGTGTCCTTGCTGCTGGTCGTGGACTCCCCTGGCATGGTGTGGTTGATCTACGTCGCGCTCTTCACCGAAAGTGCTGGCTCTGTGCTGTTCCGGCCCGCCGCGCAGGCCCACGTACCGGCTCTCATCGGCACCGGAAGTGCGCTGAGCAGCGCCAACGCGCTCAATTCGATAACCGATGGCACGGTGCGCTTGGTCGGCCCGCCGTTGGGAGCTGCGCTAGCCGCGTTCGTGGGCATCGACTTCGTGATCGGAGCCGACATCGCCAGCTATCTGATATCCGCTCTGGCGATCGCACTCAGCACGCGCCGGCCCCTCGGCCGCGACCGCACAGACGCGGCGATCTCCCGGTACCGCACCGAATTGCACGAGGGTTTGACCGCTCTGCGCGAGAGCCGGATCGCACGGGGTCTGCTGCTGATCAGCACGCTGTTCCTGACGGCCAACGCCTCTCTGAGCGCCTTGCTGGTGCCCTTCGGCGTGACGCGGCTCGGCGGATCGGAGCAGACCGGTTTCGTGGTATCCGCGCTCGGGGTCGGGTTCCTGCTGGGCGGCCCTCTCATCCGGGCGTTGCTGGACCGCACCCAGCCCCGCCGGCTGCTGGCAGCCGGCCTCGCCGGGGTCGCCGCCGGCTTCATCACGCTCTTCTCCGCGTCATCGCTCACCGCGGCCGCACCGGCGGCCGTCGCCATCGGCGTCTTCGGCTCCATGGCGCTGGTCGTTCCGCAGACCGCCCTTCAGCGTGCGCTGCCCAACGCGGTGCTGGGCCGGGTCAGCTCGGTGTTCTTCGCGGCGGAGGCGCTGGCCACCCTGATCGGTGCGGTCGTCGGGCCGAGCACCGCCCAGGCCTTCGGCATCAGGACGGTGGCCGCGGCGGCATGTGTGGTGACGCTCGCGGCCGCCGCGCTGTGTGCGACATTGCCGCGAGTCGCGGTGCCGGCAACTGCGGCCGGCACCGGGCCCGGGCCGCGGAACACCGAGGAGGAGGACGATCCGCTCAATCCGCGGCCGTAGCCGTGGCGGGTACCGCCGTGGCGCACCGCAGCAACGGACCCCAGCCGAAGACCAGATCATCGGGTGGAACCGCCAGCCGTACGGCCGGTAGCCGGCGGAAGAGAGTATCCACGGCGATCTCCGCCTCCATCCGGGCCAGCGGGGCGCCCACACAGAAGTGCACACCGAAACCGAAGGCCAGGTGGCTCTGATTCCGCCGGTCCGGGCGGAGCTCGTCCGGGCCGGGAAACGTTTCCGGGTCCCGGTTCGCGGCGGCGACCGAGATGAACACCGCCTCCCCCTTGGCGACGCGTTCGCCGCCCAGGATCAGATCTTGCAAGGCGAACCGGGGCATCGACGTCTGAACCGGTGAGTCGAGGCGCAATACCTCGTTGATCAGCGGCCGCCAATCCTGCGCACCGGTCGGCCGTGACGGTATCGGGCGGTGTTGCAGGGCTCGGGTCAACGTCGCCGCGATGAACGGCGCGGTGCTGAGCTGACCGGTCGCGAACAACAGATACAGCAGGCCAAGCACCGTTTCCTGGGTTGCCTCGCCGCGACCGGCCGCGCGCAGCGCCGCGCCGACCAGGCCGTCCGCCTCGGGACTGGTCCGGTCGGCCACGCGCGCCACGTACGCGTGCATCTCATCGGTCGCCGGGCCGCCGGCGTATTGCTCCCGAAGGGCGATCACCAGGGAAAGCTCGGTGGCCCGTCCCAGCGGCAACCGGTCCTCCGGCGCGATGCCGAAGAACTCGTAGGCCACCAGTTCGGGAATCGGCAGCGCGTAGTCGGCGAACAGGTCGAAGCGTTCCCGGTCGGCGAAGGTGTCGACGGTGCGCGCGCAGACCTCGGCCACCCGCTCGCGTAGCCGTGCCACGGAACCCGGGCTGAACGCGGCTTTGACCATGCCGCGCAGCACGGTGTGCTCCGGCGGGTCCTTGGCCAGGACGTAGGGCGTGTGCCCGGGCGCGTTCTGGGGAACCGCCGCATTGCGGGGATCGAAACTCAGCCGCGGGTCGTTGAGGCATTGCCGTGCCAGATCGTAGGAGGTGATGAGCCAGTGGCCGCCGCTGTCCGCGCCGCCCGGCCCGGGCAGGCGGAAGATCGGCGACGTGGCACGCAGCCAGGCCAGGGTGGGATGCGGGTCGGGATCCCCCGCGCCGTCGTCGCGCCCCAGCCGTCGCGCGAGCTCAACCCATTTCATCAGCGGCTCCTCACTTCATCCGCTCAGGCTCAGCCGGGCCGGCTCACAGCCGCTCGAGCAGTTCCGGCACCAACAGGTCATCCATGGTCCGTAGACCGGCTGTCACCGCGAAGTAGAGCTCGGTGAGCTCCGTCGACTCGCTGATCGCGCGGAGCATGCTCAGCCGGCTCTCGGTCACTCGCAGCTCGGCGAGGGCCAACGCCCCGCGGTAGGACTCCGCCAGGGCACGGTTGCGGCTGTCGGCGTAGCCGGTCAGGCCGAGCCGCAGCGCGGCCGGGTCGCCCGGGTCGACGTCGAGGGCCTGATTCAGTAGGTCCGCCTGGACGAAGGCGTCGGTGATCCCGCGGGCGGTGATGCTGTCCTTGTGCACACCGGCGTCTCCGGCCAGCGCCCAGCCCGATCCCGCCGCCTGCCGGAAGAAGTTGAACTGGTCGCCACGGCCGCGTAACCGCTCCACCTGTGTGGCCGTGCGCATTCGCTCGTACAACTGCGGGGCCGTTCGGCTGATCGCCGTGTGATGGGCCTGGAAGGGGGCGAGCCGGACGGCCGCGAACGCCGACTGCGGGACGTAGGTGGCGACGATCGTCAGGGCGTCGTTGGTCGGGATGACGGCGATCCAGTTACCCGTTCGCTCATAGGTTTCGAAGCACGCCGGCAGGTCCGCCCACACGCTGTAATACACGCAGGTACGCCGCGGATCACTCACCTCCACCGGGGCCGACAGGAGGTTCGCGACGGTCGACCGCATGCCGTCGGCGCCCACGACCAGCGGGGCGCGCACGGTCTCGGCCAGGCCGCTGGAGGTCCCCAGCCGGACGCCGGCTACCCGGTCGGCGTGCCAGACCAGGTCGGTGACGGCGCATCCGGCCCGGAATTCGGCGCCGGCGCCGACAGCGGCTTCCACGAGGATCGGATCGAGGACGCCCCGGCGCGGCGCGTACGACACCTCGCCACCGGCCGCGCCGCCGACCAGACGGACGCCGTTCACCTCGTAGTGGGTCCGCTCCAGTCCCGGGCAGCCGGAGGCGATCACCTGCGGCAGAAGGCCCCATTCGCGCAGCATCATGACGCCCGGCCGCTGAATGTACAGAGTGGACGTGGACTCGGTGAGCTCACGCGCCTTGTCCACGAGCAGGACACGCCAGCCCCGGCGTGCCAGCAACATCGCTGTGGCAGCCCCGGCGCAGCGCGCACCGACCACGATCACATCGAACATGCGCAGCCTTCCCGCCGCCGACCATGCGACAGCGCCGTCACGGTATCCCGGGCACGCAGCCCATGACCCCGTGGCGGCAACGGCATTTGAACGGGCTGCCGGCCATGTCCTGCCGTCAGGACAACGGACCTTCCGCGTTCGCTTGTCGTTGCCGAAAGCCGTTGTTAGCGTCTCCCGCGGACGCCACGATCGTGGCCGGTGCGGACGGACTCCTCGCGTGTCCGCACATTGAGCCCTTTCAACCTGGCATCGAGCCCGTCGGTTGCGCGCCGTCGACCAGTGGCGGCACCTGCCGGCCTCGCCACGTTGAAAAGGTTCATTCCCTCCGCGCCGTCACCGCCCATCCCCAGGAGGAGCGCGTGTGAACACATCTGTCAGCGATGGTGGTAGCACCCCGACGGAACAGCTCGGTGCCCGGCTGGCACGACTCTCCCCCGACCAACGCACGGAGCTGAGCCGCAAGCTGATCAGCGAGGCCCGCGCGCAACCCGAGGATCGCGACGCCCCCCGCACCGAGAAGGAGCTGATCTTGGCGCGGATCTGGTGCGAGGTCCTGGGTCTGCCCGACGTCGGCGTCAACAGCAGCTTCTTCGCTCTCGGCGGTGACTCGATCTCCAGCCTGCAGATATCCGCGCGGGCCGCGGCCTCGGGTCTTCGGCTCACCTCGCGCCAGGTCTTGGAAGCAGAGACCATCACGCGATTGGCCGAGGTCGCCGTGGCGGGCCAGGCCGCCGCGGCGGTCACCGACGTCGCCGTGGGCGAGTCCGTCTTGACACCGATCCAGCGCTGGTTCTTCGAACAGGACCTGCCCGACTCACATCACTGGGACCAGACGGTGCTTGTCGATGTCACCGAGCCGTTGGACGAGGCGACGCTCCTGAGGGCGTTGCAGTCGGTGGCCGAGCACCACGATGTCCTGCGCAGCCGCTTCTTCATGGCCGACGGCGAATGGCGGCAAGAGGTCCGCGTCGACGCGCCGGAACCGGCCTGCGTCGTCGTGGCGGAAGCCCGCGACAGCGACAGTGCTCGGAGCGACCCCACCGGCGCCGCCGTCACCGCCGCCCAGTCGCCCCTGAACCTGGCGACCGGGCCGCTGATGTCGGTGGCACTCCTGCGTTCCAGCGGTGGGTCCCAGCGCCTGTTGCTGGTCGTGCACCACCTGGTCGTCGATGGGGTCTCGATGCGGATCCTGCTCGAAGACATCGAGACCGCCTACCGGGCCTTTCGCGACGGGCGGCCGGCCGACCTGCCCGGACGCACCCTGTCGTTCCGGACCTGGGCGAAGCGCCTGGCGCGATATGGGAGCGATCCCGAGATTCACGAGGAGCTGGACTACTGGCGCGCAGTACCGCGGCGGGACGCAGCCGAGCTGCCGGTCGTCACGCGGACGGATGTCCCCAACACGGTGGGCAGGTCACGCCGCGCTTCGGCGATGCTGCCGACGGACGTGGTCGCGAGCATCCGGCGTGACGTTCTCACCATCCCCGGGACGACGCTGCGTGACGTCCTGCTCGCCGCGTTCCTGATGGCCTGGCGGGAGCTCACCGGCCGCAGCGAGCTGCAGCTCGACCTGGAATCGCACGGCCGTGAGCCGCTCGACGAGCCGCTCGACGTGAACCGGACAGTTGGCTGGTTCACCGCCATCTACCCCGCCCGGTTGAGCCTGCTGAGTCATGAGCGAGGCATTCCCGCGGTTCGCGCGGTCGCCCGCCAGATGGCGTCGATACCGCGCAACGGCCTGGGGTACGGGCTGTTGCGGTATCTGGGGGGCCGCGCGGGAGCGGAGCTCGCCGACCTCCCGCCCTCTCATCTGACATTCAACTACCTCGGTTCCTTCGAACGCACCGGTAGTGATGCGCTCTTCGGGCCACCCGTACAGATCCCGGGTCTGCTGCAAAGCGATGCGGCCGTCCGCCGCCACCTGATCGACGTTGTCGTGTCCGGCGTCGACGGTGCGCTCCTGATGGATCTCATCTATCCAGGAGACATGGTCGCCGACCGCGACGCGACGACGTTGGTCTCGCGGTTCGCCGCCATCGTCACGGAGCTGGCGGAGGAGAGCCGGACCGCGGCCGGTGAGGGATTCCGCGACTTCCCCCTGATGCGCGTCGACGCCCGCCATCTGGCAGCGATCGGCCGCCAGATCGGGCAGGGCACCGGACCGGCGACGGCATGACCGCCGGCGCACCGGCCTCCCTGGGTCAGGAACAGCTCTGGCTCGCGGAGCAGGCTGCCGGACACCACCCGGCCAATAACGTGCCCCACGCGTGGCACCTCTGCGGCCCGCTGGACCGGGCGGCGCTCCAACGTGCCGTGGACCGGCTGGTGGAGCGGCACAGCGTCCTGCGAACCGTGCTCCGCGCCGGCGAGTTCGACCTGCGGCAAGTCGTGACGCCGGCACGTGCGGTCCCGATCGTGCCGCTCGCGCCGGACGACGATTCGGCCCCGGTCCAGCCGGGTGTGCCATCGGCCGTGGACGCTTTCGCGCACGAGCCGTTCGACCTCGGCGGCGAATGGCCGATCCGTGTCGGCCTGGTCAGCTTCGATGCCGAGCACCACCTCCTGGTGATGGTGCTGCACCACATCGTCTGCGATGGTGTGACTTCGGGGCTTCTCCAAGGGTGTCTGACCGACGCGTACGAGGCCGCATGCGCCGGGAGCGAGAACGGCCCGGGAGCCCCGGACGACGGGCACCTCGCCTTCGCGGTGGCCGAACGGAACCGGTGGACGGCCGATGAGCAGGCGTCCCGGCGGTGGCTGGCGGACCTGAGCGCTGCCGGACGAGAACACCGCCCCCTGCCGGGCGTGTCTCGTCAGCAGCTCGTCGGGCCCGCCGGAACCCGCGAATACGAGCTGGACGCCGGTCCCACTACGGCGTTGCTGGCGGTGGGTGCCGAGTACGGCTGCACGCCGGCGATGACCTTGAGCGCCGTGTTCGCCTGGGTGCTCGGGCGCTGGACCGGCGAGCAGACCGTGATCTTCAGCTCGCCGGTCAGCACCCGCTCAACTCCACGAGTCGAACGCGCGTTGGGCTTCTTCGTCAACAGCCTGCCGATGCCGATCAAGGTCGGCGACGGGCCGGCGTTGCCCGCATTGCTGGCCCGGGCTCGGACGGCCGTCCTCGCCGCCTTGGAGCACGCGCACGTGCCACACGGCGAGATCCGTGCCGCGCTGGCCGGCTACGGTGATCCGCTGCACGACGTCACGTTCGTGGTGGAACGGGCCCGGCCGCAACGCTTCACCATGGGCGGGTTGACCGCCGAAGGGCAGCCGGTGCCTGCCCGGCACACCATGTTCGGGCTCTCGTTCCACGTGTGGCTGGACGGCTCCGGGCACCGGGTAGCCGTCACGCACGACCGGTCGGCTGTCCCTGCCGAGCTCGTCGAGCGGTTGGTCGATCACTTCCGGGAGGCGATCGCCGACGCGGCCGCCGGCGCCGGCCTGCCCGACCTACCCGGACGCGACCGGGCGGCTGTCCTGCGGTGGTCGGCCGGACCGTCCGCCGTCGGCGGGCAGGACGGACTGCTCGCCCGTGTGACCGGCCATGTCCGGAACCAGCCGGATGCGCTCGCCGTGCGTTGCGCGGACGGCGGACTCAGCTACGCCGAACTCTGGTCGCGGTCCGGGCGGGTCGCAGCCCAGCTACAGGAACACGGGGTCGGCCCGGACGACCTGGTCGCGATCAGCCAGCCGCGGGCCGCCGGGCTGCTGGTGTCGGTGCTCGGCGTGCTGCGCAGCGGGGCTGCCTTCATGCCCCTCGACCCCCGCGACCCGGCCACCCGTCGTGAGGCGCTCATCAGCCAGTCCGGCGCGCGAGCGTTGCTCGTGGCGCCGCCGGGCAGCGCGGAGCCGAAGCTCGTGGTGAACGGGACAGCGGTACTGCCGACGAGCCCGGCCGTGGCCTCCCCCTCGGCCGACGACCCGGATTGCCTGGCCTATGTGATCAACACGTCCGGTTCGACGGGCACGCCGAAGGGCGTTCAGATCAGCCGTGGCAGCCTGGCCAACTATCTCGCCTGGGCGGCGGACGCGTACGGCCTCGACGCCCGATCGAGCGTGCCGTTGCACACCAGCGTCGCCTACGACCTTGCCATGACCAGCCTCCTCGGGCCGCTCTACGCCGGCGGGTGTGTCGAGATCCTCGGCGAACAGCGCGGGCCGCTCGCGGTGGCAGAAGATCTCGGCCAGGGTTATCAACTCGTCAAAGGGACACCCAGCCACCTGCTCGCCATGCTGGAGGAGACGACCGACGAGGGCTCCGGGCGGTGGCCGCCCGTCGTGGCGATCGGCGGCGAGAATCTGCCGGGCGACTATGTGCGGCGCTGGGTCCGGCGGGCGCCGCACACGGTTCTGGTCAACGAGTACGGGCCGACCGAGACCACTGTCGCTTCCACGGCTCACGTCGTGCGGGAGCTGCCGAGTGGTGACGCCGTACCGATCGGTGTGCCGATCCGCGGCACCACGGCGTACGTCGTCGATGACCAACTCCGGCTCGTACCCGTGGGGGTACCGGGCGAACTGCTGCTCGGCGGCGCCGGGTTGTCTCGTGGCTACCGCCACCTCGCCGCGGCGACCGCGGAGCGTTTCGTGCCCGATCCCTTCGGAGACCCCGGCGGTCGCCTGTACCGCACCGGCGACCTTGCCCGGTGGACCGGCGCGGGCGCGCTGGAGCTTCTCGGTCGGCTCGACGACCAGGTGAAGGTGCTCGGATACCGCGTGGAACCGGGTGAGGTCGAGGGAGCGCTCGCCGGCCTGCCGGGAGTCCGGCAGGCCGCAGTGCTCCCGCAGCGGGTCAGCACCCAGGACGTGCGTTTGGTGGCGTTCGTGTGTCTCGACGACGGCGCGCCCACCGCCGAAGGTGAGTTCGGCTGGATCCGGGACGAACTCGCGCAACGCCTGCCCGCCCATCTCGTTCCCGGGGTGTACGTCCAGTTGGACGACCTACCAACTACCGACGCCGGCAAGAGGGATCGCAAGGCCCTGCGTGAGCGGTTGCCGGCACCGGAGATCACGACTGCGCAGCCGACGCCCGACCGGGCCGGCTGGGCCGGGAAGGTGCGCGCCGCATGGCGTGACGTGCTGGGCCACGACGATCTGCCGGGGGATGTCAGCTTCTTCGCCGCCGGCGGTACGTCGTTGATGTTGCTGCGGCTCAACAGTGCCCTGCGCAACCAGGGCGCCGACGGTTTCTCGGTCACCGACCTCTTCCGGCACCGGACCATCGACACGTTCGCGGCGCACCTCGCCGGCCTCAACGGGTGACCGGCACGGAGCTCACGCGGAGAGCAAGAACCTTCTGATCGCGAGCGAGAACTCCGCAGGCTCCTCCAGATGCGGGCTGTGCGCGCTCTCCAGGAACAGGCGCAGCGTCCCCCGGGGGAGGCGGACGGACAGGTCACGCGGCCCGTCGACGCCGACAGCAACGTCCCAGAGCCCCACGGTGACCAGCGTCGGCGGGTCGACGTCGGCGAGGTCGTCGACCAGTCCGGGGCGGATGGCGGCGATGAGCCGCCATGCCATTTCCTGGTTGACCGGCGCGGACGGTCGCGGCCGGACGGTGTCCGGCTCGGGAATGGCACGGTGGTAAAGGGTGCGATTCATCGTCGCCTCGTCCGCCCGCAGTGCGGTGCCGGTGCGCCGGAGGCCATCGATGCGGTCGCTCGCCGCGATTGCCGCCTCGCGCAGCGCCTTGCGGGTGGCCGGTGTCGCGTAGGCGTCGACTGCGGCGGCGCGCAGTGCGAGCGGTCCGGGGTGCAGCGGTCCGACCACCGGCGGGCCGGACATCACCAGGGACCGCACACGGCCAGGATGCGTCACGGTGTATTCGGCTGCGAGGACGGCGCCGAACGAGTGGCCGAGCAGGCTGATCCGGCCGTAGCCGAGCGCGGCACGCAAATCTTCGAGGTCGTCGACGAGCTGAGCGAAGGTATACGTCGCGGGATCGCCGGGTATCTCCGAGCGCCCACAGCCGCGCTGGTCGTAGAGAACCACGGTCACCGACTCGGCCAACCGGTCGCCGATCTCCTCCAGCGAGTGAGCGCTGGTGCCCGGTCCACCATGGACGATGACCAGGGGGAATTCGGATTTGCCGGCACCTGCGATGCGCACCCAATGGGAGATTCCACCGACGCACAGCCGGTGTTCGCCGCTTTCCCGCACGCTGTCGATCGTAGCCGAGGACGAACGAGTGAAAGAGCGATACCGGTGATCGTCATAGTGGTCGTTGATGCAGGCAACGCGCCGAACACGAGCGTCGCGAGGGGAGCCACGCATGAGTTTCGCCGCAGGGAGCAGGGGTGGCTCAACACAGTTGCCGGCCGTCGCCGGCCGGCAGGCCGCCGTCCCCCGGGTGATGACCACCAAGGTCGCGCTCGATTTCCCCAGAGACTTCTCGTACGACCAGTGGGAACGCACCGGTCGTCAACTGGCCGGACTGCTGAGCTCCTCTGCCTGGTGGCTCGGTGACTGGCTGATCTACGGCAAGCGCCACTACAGCGACCGGTACGAGCGGGCGATTCAGGCATGCAATCTGCAATATCAGACGCTGCGCAACTACGCATGGGTCGCCGGCCGCTACCCGGCATGTCAGCGTCGGCAGGGACTGAGCTTCCAGCACCATGCCGAGATCGCCGCGCTCGATGTCGACGACCGGGAGCGGTGGCTGCAGCGCGCACTGGCGGAACGCTGGTCGATCCGTCGGCTGCGAGAGGCCGTACGGACGGCCCGCGGACTGGGCACGACGACGCCTGCCGAGCCCGAGGAGGAGGTGGCTGGCGTTCGCCGCCTGGCTCTGCCTGGCGAACGGTTTGATCGTTGGCACGAGGCGGCCGACTATGCGGGCGTGGACGTCGAGCAATGGGTGACGGCGACATTGGACAGTGCCGCCGAACGGGTTCTCGCGATGCGGCCGGAACTGCCGGGGGGCGGTTCCTGAGCGAACACGTGGCCGGGATGCCGATTCCCGGTGCAGGTCGACGGCCCCGGATCCGGCAGCCCGAAGCCAGGTTGAAACGCTCACTATGCTGGCTGAATGAGCGAACCTGTTGGCGCGGTGCCCGACGTGAGGGAACTGCACGGATTGACGATCACCAAGGTGTCCGTCGGGCGCGGCGACAACAACTGCTATGTGCTGCGGTGCAGGGCAACGGGTGCCCAACTGATGGTTGACGCGGCCAACGAGCCAGCCCGCCTGCTCGATGTGTGCGGCGGTCGGCTGGACGCCGTCGTCACCTCTCACCAGCACTGGGATCACTGGAGATACGGCTTGGCCGAGGTCGTCTCGGCGACCGGCGCGACGACGTATGCCGGGGCACCCGACGCCGACGCGATCGAGGTCCCTACGCAGAAGCGTCTTGAGGACGGTGACATCATCGCCTGGGGCGACTCGTCGGTGGAGGTGATCCGGCTCACCGGCCACACGCCAGGCTCGGTCGCTCTGCTCTACCAGGATTCGCGGGAAGGGTCGCACCTTTTCACCGGCGACTCCCTGTTCCCCGGTGGTATCGGCAACACCTTCGGTGACCCTGACCTGTTCGCCTCGCTGTTCACCGACGTCAGCACCAAGGTTTTCGACCGTCTGCCGGATCAGACCCGTGTCTATCCCGGGCATGGGCGCGGCACCACGCTGGGAGCCGAACGGCCGTCGCTCGCGGAGTGGCACGCCCGCGGCTGGTGAGCGCGAACGTCCGTCAGAGGAAGTCCACGCCCTCCGCGAGTCGCATCACGACGCACTCAAGGTCGCGCACACGCCGCTCAAGTCGGCTGACGTCCTCGGCGCCGACACCGAGAACATCGCCGGGCTCGATCGTCCCCGGCCCGATCGAGCCGATCACGTCGCGCAGGCCGCTCAACCGCACCGTGCCGGCGGCGTGGGCGACGAGAAGACCGGAGGGGGACGCGTCCAGGACGGTACCCGGCGGACAAGGGCCGCCCGGATCTTCGCCGACCGAGGCGGACGAGATGTGAAGGCGGACGCCGCGCCACGTCGTCCATGCGCCCGGCACGGGCCACGCACACGCCTGGACCAGGCCGATGATCCGACCGATCGGCGCGTTCCAGTCGATGCGCGTGTGCAGAGGGAGCCGTCCCCGCGCAGCTATCCGGCTGGTTGCCGACGCTGTCTTGCAGGGCTTGTCCAGACAGGGAAGCAACACACCGGCGGCGGCATCGGCCACCTCGGGCAGGCCCGCCCCGGGCGCAACGGCCACGTCGTGACCGCATTCGCCGATCACGCCGAGGCGCAGGCGCAGGTCGAACGAGGGGAGGCCGGCCGCGAGCGCCCATGGCAGGGGATCCGCCGCGCGTTCCGTACCGCCGCCGGCGGCCTGCACCTCGACCACGGGAAGTCCGGTGAAGTCGGTGTCCGGGCCGGGCCAGAACAGCGCGACGGCTCGGGAGAAGTTGCGGTGCCGACCGGTCGTGCCGTCGAGAATCTCCGTCCCGTCCAACCACGATTGGGTTCGTGCCACACGGACGGTGGCCGGGTCGAAGACGGCTGCCGTGAACTCGTTTGCGGCATGGTGCCGGCGAAGGGCGGCGAGCAGGGCCAGTCCGGAAAGACCGCCGCAGAAGACCAGTGTGGACATCTATCCTCCCCGGACTCCGGCTCCTGCGGCGACGGCGAGGGCCGCAGGAGCCGGAGACTTGATCCGTCGGCCGACAAGCCCGACGCCGCACGCCGCGGTCAGCAGGCCCGCGGCCACGGCGGTCCATCTCAGGCCCCAGGCGGCCGCGGCCGAGCTGAGCGCCACGTTGGAGATCACCAGGGCAAGGTTCATCCAGGCTCGCCGGACCGCGACGACCCGGCCCATCCGGTCGACGGGTACCCGCTTGGCGTAGACGGTCGACACAGTCGTCACCACCATGACGTTCGTCAGGCCGCAGACAGCGCCGCCAAGGAAACAGCCGACGGGGTCGGCGCCGACGACGAACGCGATCGCGAGCCCGCCCACGGCGCAGCCACCGAAACCGACGGTCAGTAGCGGGCGCGTGTGGCTGCCGAAACGGCGGACGACAACGAGCGAACCGAGCAGCCAGCCGACCCCGATACCGCTGGTGTAGAGACCGGTCAGGTCGCTACCGACCCCTTGGTGGGCGACGGCCAGGGCGACGCTCGTGATTCCGGCGAAGAACAGAAAGTACGCGATCTCGCCGAACGCCGGCGCCCGGAGTTCGCGGTCGCCCACGACCGTGCGGAGCGCTTCCGGAACGGCCAGCATGGCACGGCTCGCCGTTGGCGAACCCGGACAGCGTGGGAGCAGGACGGAGGTGAGCGCGCTGCTCACAACGAACGTGGCGAGATTCATCGCCAGCAGGGCCTGGATGCCGAATCTCGCGGAGAACAGGGTGCCGATGATCGGACCGACCGTCACGACGAAGCCGAAGAGACCCTCGATCGTGCCGATCGCCCGTGGCAAGGAGGTTGCCGGCACCTGGGCCCGCAGGATCGCGGTCGCGGCCGGGGTGGCGAAGGCGTCGAAGGCCCGCAGCACGAACATGACCCCGTAAACCGCGGGAAGAAGGTGGGAACTGGTCGCCGCGATCAGGGCCGCAGTGGCCACTGCGGACAGCCCCTCACCGACGGCAAGCACGGTGCGCCGATCGTAGCGGTCGACGAGGTAGCCGACGATCGGAGCGAGCAGCACCACCGGAAGGACCTCTACCGTGAATCCGAGTCCGGTGGCGGCCGGCGATCCGGTGGTTGCCAAGATCCACAGCGGCAACGCGGTGAACTGGAGGTAATTGCCGAAGAGAGAGAGCCCACGGGCGACGTACAAGATGCGCATTCGCGGTGGGACGCCGGCATCGACCGGCGCCTCAGGCGGCATGGCCGGCCCTGGCGAGGCGGGCGATCCGCTCCGGTTTGGACTCCTCGAACGGCGACGACCCGAGTGCCGCGCTGATCAGGTCGGCCCACTCGGTCAGGCCGCGCAGGCAGCGCAACTCGCTCTGGTTGGTCTCCACTTCAAGCCACCGGTCCACGCTGACCGCTCGGTTATGTGTGTCCCGGATCGTCGTCTCGTCGACGCTCATACCGAGCGTGCCGAACTCGGAGACGGCCCGGGCCTGGGTCCGGCGCTGCGTCGCGGCGCCGAACGCGTGCAGAGACAGCGGACCGCCGAACCGGCGGCCAAGTCTGATCAGCGGCTGGGCCGACCAGGTGGTGAGGGCCTCGGAGAGTGCGACGCCGTCGATCCGATCCGCGATCTCGAGGGCGTCGCGGCGGCCCTGGGCCCAGAGCAGCGTTTCCTTCATGACCAGCCAGCGGATGTGCCGGTTGGGGCCGTAGTTGACGACGACGGCGAGCGAGATCCCCTCGGCGGCCAGCAGGGCGTCGGCCGTGTCCAGATAGACAGCCGACTGGACGGTGGTGACCTGCGGCGCGAGGCAGAAGTCGGCGGGCATCCCGACCCGGCGGACGATGCCGTGCGGGCCGCTGTCGAAGCCGGGCACGGTCGGGTGCGTCACCAGCCACTTGTATTCGTGCTCGACCCCGCTGACAACGCGTGGAATCCCACCGTTCTGCATGGTCGCCCTCCTTGTCACGGCCGATGCTGACGACCGGCGCGCGTCCACACGGTCAGGTCGAAGGTGAAGACGTCGATGTCGCGGTCGTTGAGCCCGAAGAGAGCTCGACAGGTCTGGCGGATCACGTCCGCGCTGTCCGGGTCGGGGCGGAAGTGGCCGGACTTGGTGTTGGCAACGACCGCCCGCACCTTCGGTCCCCCCAGAAAGATGATCTCGCCGGCCGCAGCGACCTGGAGGCGGTCGGGAACGAGCACGGGATGGACCACCGGCACACCGCCGATCATGACTCGGTTGCGCCCGAAGATCAGGTCGGCCAGGGATTGCGAACGGTTCCACACCCGCAGACCGCCGACATCGTCGATGGCGAAGATGTGCGGTTCGCCTGCCCGCAGGGGGGCGATGTCGGGACCGTCGACAGTCACGATCTCCGGCTGGACGGCCTCGACCACGGACGCATAGCGACGGTCGAACGTCGCCCGGTCGTACTCGTACAGTTTGGGTGCGGCAGCGATCGTACGAACCGGCGCGGAATCATGCCGCGGCGCCGTGGTGAGGCGGTACGTTCGCTGGATCTCTTCGCGTACGGCGGCTATGCGGGCGGCGAGCACGACGGAGTCCGGGTCTTGGAGCAACGCGGTCCGCATCGCGCATAGCTGTCCATACAGCACGAACGACAGTCCTTGGCTGTCCGGTCCGTACCGCAGCGCCGCCGCATCGGCCACGGCGTCGTAGTGTGCGATCAACTCGGCATGACGGTGCGGTCGTTGCCAGGACATCGGCCGGTCCTCCCCCGATCGGCAAGACGATGCGGGAGGCGGCAGTCGCCTGCCGCCTCCCGCCGAAATCAGATCTCGCCACCCGTGACGTGGTGCTGGATCGCGGACAGGGCCTCGGGCCCGTCACTTGTCATCTCGAGGTCCTGCAGGGCTGAGACCAGGCTGTCGAGCTGCTCCAGTTGCTCGTCGACACGTTCCATCGTTTCCTCCTCGTCCTCGCGGCGTCGGCCTCGGGCATCACGCCGGACCGTTGATCGATCGCGAGGCTGCCACAGTTCTTCATCCGACTTTCATCGCACCGGGGTTTGCGCCGTTCACGGGCTCGCGCGGGGCGCCGTCGAGAAGGGCAGCGGGATGAAGGTCCACTAGCTACGATGGGGAGTCGTCGGACTTAATACCGCGATAAGCTACAAATCACCACAGGCTGATGCATTTTGCACACGGAGGTAAAGCCGGTGGAATTTGGCATACTGGGTCCCCTGGAGATTCGTGCAGAAAGACCGTTGCCCGCGCTCAAGCCTCGGCAAGGACGCCTGCTGGCGCGCCTGTTGCTCAGCCCGAACACGACCGTTCCGATTGAGACGCTCACCGAGGCGCTCTGGGACGGTGAGGCCCCCGACTCCGCCGCACGTCAGGTGCAGAACGCGGCCTCTCAGCTCCGCCAAGCCTGGCTGAACGCGCAAGTCATCGACGCCCGCGCCATCTTGCGCACGGCGCACAGCGGATACCGCCTGGAGACCGGAGCCGGGCAGATCGACCTGGAGAACTTCCGCGAGTCGGTCGCCGAGGGTCGGCGGCTGGAGCTGGCGAACGACACCGCAGGCGCCGTCGGCGCCCTGCGGCAAGGGCTGGCCCTGTGGCGTGGGCCGGCCTTCGCGGGCATGCGAAGCCGTGTGATCGAGACATACGCAGCACAGATCAACGAGCAGCGGGTGAGCACCCTTCAGGAGTGCATCCGGCTGGAGCTCGCCATCGGGCCCGCCGAGCATGTGATTCCGGAGCTGGCCGCTCTCGTCGCGGAATACCCCTACCGTGAACAGCTCACTGGCCTGCTCATGACGGCTTTCTATCGGATGGGCCGGCAGACCGACGCGCTGCAGGCCTATCAGGACCAGCGTGCGCGCCTCGATGCCGAGCTCGGCATCGAGCCCGGGCCCGAGCTTCGCAAGCTCCACCAGCGCATCCTGCGCAGCGACGCGACGCTGCTGGGTTCCGCAGGCACCGCCCAACCGGGCCGGCCCGTGGCGGTCGCCTCGCCAGGCCCGGCCGTGCCGGCCGAGATGCCACCCCCGCTGGGATACTTCGTCGGTCATCTCCGTGAGATGGCGCTCCTGCACCGGGACCCGGAGCCCGGGCAGGTGACGGTCGTGACAGGCGCCGCCGGCATGGGAAAGACCTCGCTCGTGGCGCAGTGGGCGGCTCAGGCGCGGGACATGTATCCCGACGGGCAGATCTTCCTCGATCTCCGGGGCGACGACACGACGACGCGCCGGGCCCCAAGCGCCGTCCTGGGCCACATCCTCGAAAGCCTGCAGCCCACCCTCCAGCAGATGCCCCACTCGCTCGACCGGCAGGTCTCGCTCTTCCGCACGCTGGTCAGCAGCCGTCGGGTGCTCATCGTGCTCGACAACGCCGACGGCATCGACCAAGTCCTGCCGTCGATCCCCGTCGGCGGCGGATCCCGGCTGATCGTGACGAGCCGCCGCCGGCTCGCGGCGCTGCACGCGCACACCGCCGTGCGACTGGTCACAGTGGAGCCGCTGAGCCCCGAAGAGAGCATCGAGCTGCTGACCGTCGACGCCCCGGCGAGGTCAGCGGACAAGCTCGCCCCGCAGGTTCGTGAACTCGGCGCACTCTGCGGGGGTATGCCACTGGCTCTGCGCATTCTCGCCGCCCGCCTGCTCTCCGAACCCCTGCTCACCCCCGGCGATCTACTCACCGAACTGTCCGGAAGCGATCTGAGGCTCGACGGCTTCCTGCTCCACGGCGACGCCCGCAGCGTGCGTTCAGTCCTGCGCAGCACGTACGAAGCGCTGCCGGAGCTGCAGCAAGCGGTCTTCCGGTTGCTCGCCGTCCACCCGGGACGCCGATTCCGTCTTGAACTCGTCGCCGCGATCACCGGCCTTCCCCTGCCGGCTGCCCGGCGCATCGTCGGCTCGCTGGCGGCGATCAACTTCGTGACCAAGACGGGCCCGGAACACATCACCCTGCACGACCTGGTCCGGCATTTCGCCGCCGAAACGTTGGACCGCACCGACCCGGCCGCGCGAACCGAGGCCTTGCACCGGCTGCGGGACTGGTATCTGTCAGTCGCGGCGAAGGCGAGCCGGGTGCTGCGCCCGGACCGGGACGCGTACGAGGATCGGGTCCCACTCCCCGAGGACCACCTCGGCGAATTCCGTACGGTCCGGGAGGCCATCGACTTCCTCGGGGGCGAGCGTGAGAGCCTCGCCTCGGTCACTGCGGCGACGCTGGAAATCGACCTTGAGGCGACCGTCGAGCTCATCTATTACCTGCACAGCTACTACGTCCGTTCCGGCTTTCCCACCGCGGCCGTGGGCGTGTGGCGCTCGTGTGCCGACCGATCGGAGGAGATCAAGGATGAACTGACACGCGCCCACCTGCACCACGCTCTGGGTGGAGCGTGCGCGGTCATCCAGGAGCTGGCCGAGGGCGTGGTTCACATGCGCCGTTCGGCCGAACTCTACGAGGCGGCGAACAACCTCGGCGGTGCGGCCGGCGCCCGCCTGGGAATCGGCTGGGCCTTGGAAGCTGAGGGACGGCTGGCCGATGCGCTCGCCGAGACTGAACGAGCGAAAGACCTCGCGTTGGCGGCGGGTAACACCACACTCGTCGTGCACGCGTTGTTCAACTCGGCCGAAACCCTCGCCGTCATGGGTGAGTTCGGCGCCGCTCTGACCCGGCTGCAGCACGCCCGCCGGCTGGCCGGTGAGACGGATGAGCGCCAGCTCGATGCGCTGATCACCAGCAGCATAGGCGAGCTTTACGTCAACATCGGTAGCGTCGGCGTCGGCCTCGGCTACCTGCATGAGGCGCGCCAAGCTTTGCATGCACTCGGATATCGCAAGGGAGAGGCCCGCGCGCTCATGCGTATCGGCGTCGCCTTGCGCCGATCGGCCGACGCCAACGCCGACAAGTGGTTGCGGCAGTCACTCGCCCTGTTCAGTCAGAGCAACGACCCCGCCGGGGTCGTCGCGGTCACGGAGCTGCTGGAGGGCGCAGCCCGGTCCGGAGACGCGGCATAGAGCCCGGGAGCGCATCATCGTCGAACGGATCGCATCGCACGGGTAGGAGAAGGCGTGACGGACGACCGCGTCGATACGCTCGCGGAGCCGCTGCGAGAGAGGCTGGACGAACCCCGGCTGACGGTTCGACCTGCGTGCGGGTCGGGTGTTCGGTGTCGGTGACCCACAACAGATCCCGCGCTTCGCGGTCGAACTGGCGGTTGACCAGGTCACTGGCGGTCGGTGTGTCGCGCGGCGGCCGGCTGCGCCAGGCGTAGTAGCCGGACACCGACACGTCCAAAACGCGGCAGCACAGGTCGACGGAGAACCCTTCAGCGGCCAGGGTTTGATGGCCGCGTACCGGGCTTTTGGGGGCACCGCCTCCCTCAGCAAATCCGCGGCACGGCGATTGGATCGCCAGTTCGGCCTCGAGTTCCGCGATCCGCCGGCGGGCCTTGCTCAGCTCGGCCAGCTCGGTGGACGTCACGCCAGGCAGTTCGCCGTTGTCGATCGCTTCCTGCCGCCGCCACACGTCGATGCCGACTCCACGGAACCCGGGGAAGATCAACCAGCCCGCCGAGCCCCGGGCGGACACTGATGCATCCCTTGGAACCCAGAAACCCGGCGGATCTACCAGCAGAAGGTTGCCGGCTCGTTCCGCCTCAAGCCACACCGAGCCCGCCGCGGGGACGACCCCGGTAGCATCCCGGCCATGGTCCAGCCGGTGATCTTCGACCTCTATCACACCCTGATCCACGGCGCGAACGACGAACGCGACCGGGTCGTAGCCGAGATGGCGGTCATGGTGAACGTGGCCCCGGACGCGCTGGTCAACGCCTACCACGACACCTGGCGTGACCGGATGGTCCGATGGACCGTCGAGGAGACGATCCTCATCCTCAGTAGACGCCTCGGCGCGGACCCCTCCCGCGAGCAAGTGGCACACGCCGGGGAACATCGACGAGCACTCGCCTGCCGGGTTTTGGCAACCGTCCCCGCCGCGACGTTGGACGCACTGGACTCGCTGCGCGCCGACGGGCACCGATTGGCGTTGATCAGCAACGCCACCTCGGACACCGCAGAAGCGTGGCCGCAGAGCCCACTGGCCGAACGATTCGACGTCGTTGTCTTCTCGTGCGACGTCGGAGTCGCCAAGCCCGACTCGGCGATCTACCTCACCGCCACCGACCGGCTCGGCGCCGACCCGGCAAACTGCATCTACGTCGGTGACGGCGCAGACGAAGAACTGGCCGGAGCGACAGCAGCCGGCCTGACGACGCTACGCATCACCGAACTGAACGACACCGATCCGGACTGGCAGGGGCCTACGCTCGCCGCGATCGGTGACCTGCCGGGTCTGCTCCGCCACCGATACGCGCATCTTCAGACCGACAACAAGACGGCCGGGACGCGCCGCTAAATCCCGCCCCTGCCCCGCCTCGCCGCCGCAGGCATTCGGTTCACAACGCCCCAAATAACAACCACAGGGAAGGCGGAAACCGCTGCGAGGCGAGTGCAGCGGGACCTTGCCAGGTTTCAGTCTTCCGGTCCGACACGACCGCCGTTCCCACCACGGCGAGACAGTCAGTTGATTGATTGAGCATTTGCCCACACTCGCCCGATAGCCAGGCGATGGGTGCCCGTCATCCCCTCTCTCTGAAATTCACGCAGGTGCAACACTGGGGCGTGCGCTGCCGGGCGCCCGTACACGTGGGTGTTGACCAGCATCTCGTCGTCGCCTCGGCAAATCGAGTTGTACAGCACGGTGTCGTGCAGCCGAAGCTCGACGCCATCCTCCGCCGCGAGCGGCCCGAAGCTCACCAGCGCCGTCCGGATCCGGGCGCTCATACCCTCCCCGATGCCCTCTTCCATCCCGCGCTCGGCGATGTGCTTGCCCGCCGGATCACCGAGCGCGATGCGTACCCGTACGCCGGAATGAGCCTTTGACCGCAGGAGGGTGGGAACGGCAGCGTCCTCGGCGAGGAAGAGCGCGCTGTAGGCGAGGATGTCGATCTCTCGCTTGGCTTCGGCCAATATCCGGCGATACGCGTCGGGCGGCACGGCGGAGCGGTGCGGGTAGACGACCCGTACCTCGTCAGCGACGGCGGACGGTGCGGCGGGGCGGGGAAGCGCGGGCCACAGGTCGTGAGCGGACCACCCGGTGAGGCGAGCGAGTGCGGTGCGGTGGCGAGGGTAGGGCACCCGCCCGCTGATCCAGCGTTGCACGGTCTTGGGGTCGACGCCGAGACGCGAGGCGACGTCGACGGTGGAGATCCCGGCGCCGCTCAGCGCGCGGGCAAGCGGGTGGTTCACGCATCGACTCCGATCGACGGCGAGTACGCCATCCTAGCCAAGAAGTCCCAAGACGTCCCTGCCGTGTGGTTCACGGAAGGTGACGGTGTGGACAGACTCGGAGCGAACCGAGACCAGGAAGCAGGCGTACGGATGACGGACGGGGACGCAGACGCGCAGGCGGTGGCGCAGCGGGCGGCGGACCGTCTGGCGACGGCGCTGGAGGATGGGGGTTTCGATGTCGGCCGGGACTTCCCGGTGCTGCACGACGCGGTGGGTCGTCAGGGCGTTGCGGTGGTGCGGCTCGGCGATGTTCGTCCGGTGACGGCGGAACGACCGGCCAGGGTGCTGTCCGACGCGGCAGGTGCGGGCATCGTGATCACGGAGGAGGGCGACAGGTAGAGGGCACTGGTCAGCCGATCCACCGATGATCGGTTAGCCTCCCGATGTGGAGGCCGACGACGCACGCATGCTCGCGCGTGAACTGCTGGCCGAGCCTCTCCCCCGCCGCTGGGCGCACTCCCAAGGTGTGGGCCGCAAGGCGGAAGCGGTGGCGCACCTGTTAGGTGCGGACGCGCCAACCGTGGTGTGCGCGGCGTGGCTGCACGACATCGGCTACTCCCCCACGCTGGTTGACACGGGCATGCACCAGCTCGACGGCGCCCGCTACCTGCGCGACGTGGCGGGGGCGGACGAGTTGCTGTGCCGGCTGGTCGCGCATCACTCCTGCGCCGAGATCGAGGCACACAACAGGGGTCTGCACGGTCAACTCGTAGACGAGTTCCCGCCGACCGAGGGGTTGATCGCAGACGCAATGACCTACGCGGACATGACGACCACGCCGGACGGTGAGCCGGTGCATGTGCAGCAGCGCCTGGCGGAGATCCTGGAGCGGTACGGCGAGGGTGATCTGGTGGCCGAGTCGATCCGGGAGGCGAGTCCGCACATCGTCGCCTCGATGCAAAGAGTGGTGGCGTTGCTCGGGCACAAGCCGGCCGGCGGCACCACTTCGTGACGGTGCCGCCGGGTGCCAGAGACCGCCGCTCGGTGTCGGCTGCTCAGGATGTCAGGTCTGCCGCGGGTCAGAGTGGAACGCCGTTGATCGTTTCGGCCGGGCGTTGAAGACCTAGCATCTTCTGGAGCCGCTGGTCGTGTGTCCAGGCGCCGGGAGGGAGCGGGTCCGAGAGAGGCTTGATCCAGCGTTCGACGAAACTCAACAGCAGGGCGGCTCGCGGTCGGCCTGAGCTGTTGTAGCCGGATCGGTGCCATGTCGACGCAGCCATGATCAAGAGGGTTCCGGGTTCGGCGATGAAGGCTTCGGAACTGGTCGGCCATGGGTCGGCTGGCCGTTGTGGGCGCCGATGAGTCCCGGGTGCCATTCGGGTAGCTCCGTTTTTCTCGGTGAAGGGGTCAAGCGCCAGCACGCATTGGACCCCGAGTACGCCACCCGCCACGATTTCATGCATCTCGTTGTAAGGATAGTCGATATGCCAGTCGTCTACCGGCTGCTCAGGATTGACAACGTTCAGGCTGTAGTCCGACAGCAAGTAATACTCGCCGAGCAGGTCATCGAGAATTCCCGCGAGGCCAGCATGAGCCACAACGTCAATGAATACGGAATCGAACTGATGAAGGTCCCAAACTCGAGTTGACCTCGGATAACGATGGGCGTGCTCGCTACTCGTAAGGCTCGCAGTGGCCCGCCGCAGCAGCGTGCACTGCTCCGCCGAGGCAAAAGCTGGCCATTCGGCATATCCGACTTGTCGCACTTTTTTGGCGAGCAGCTTCGGCACTACGGTCATCTCCGCTCCTTCGGACGCCGGTCAATTTTCCGCAGTTCGACTACATCGGCGCGGCGGTCGAACCGAGACAGATCCAGCACGGTGCCATCTGGTTCGAGTAAGGCGACGATGTCGTCCGCCAGTGAGTCCAGGCGGTCGTCGCGTCGTACGTGGAATGCGCACACAAGGATGGTCATCGGCTCCACCACCAAGGGGGCCGAATCGTCCGTCATGCTAATCCTTCCTCTCCAGCAGCCGGGCCGCCGAGGCACTAACAATCGCTTGCAAGTTGACCAGTTGTACCGGCTGAGCAGATAGCCAGCTTCCGACCAACTGCAGGTAGGTGGGTAACTCCTCGGTCGGCATTCCGCCCAGGTCAAGCACCAGCACGGCAGATGCACTACGTTCTAGGAGGCGTGCCAGCCGTCGGTGCACACGCTCCGCGGATTCGACTCGCGCAACGACGAATTCTGCGGAGATTGACAAGAGGGCAGGCGACGGTGGGTGCAGGCGAAGCCAGCGGGCCACCGGCGCAGATTCGCGCCCGTGAATCAGCAGTTGGACGCCGGCTTCGACCAGTTCCTGGGGCTGGATACCTCTGGTATCAGCGCCGACCACCACGGCGCGCGGCCCAGTGCTCATGGAGGGGAGGATCTGACCGAACCTGACGGCTGGCCCGCCATCGCCGACAACAACGGCGTCTTCCAACTCCCGCGGGAGGCATTTTCTGATTGACTCGGCGTCACCGTGACCAGGCGGAAACAACATGAGCAGGAGTGACTTCGGCTGGATGGAAGGCCGGCTACTTTGATCGGCCATGCGGTGTACCTCCCGGACCACCGCATCGATCGCCGCCCGTGACGGTCCGACGCGTTCGACGCGTGGGGGGCGAATGAGCGCTTCTCTGATGAGAGGCTCCAAGCTGGCCCGGCTCGGTTCACCGACCGAACCGTCATACCGGGATGCGACGCGCTCGGCGTGCTCATCGAGCCCTTCCATGAATGACACGTCGGGAACGAGGATCAGTCGGGCCTGGCCGGCGAGCGTCTCCGACAACGCGTTGTTACCCGGCTTGATGACGGCCACATCGGCTGCTGCCAGCAGAGCTGACAGACGGGGTTCAAAACGCCGGACCTCGACGTTCTCGGTCGGGTGTAGCGGCCTTCCGGCGTAGTACGGCCCGGTGACGAACACGAACCGGGCCGGATTTCCCTCCTCTGCGAGGGCCGCAGCGACCTGGCTGCAGGCATTGAAGAGACGATCACCGTATCCGTCCGGCATCTGGTCTCCTCCAGCACCGCCGTTGACGACGATCAGCGGACGAGTCGAGGTGTATGCGCGCCGTACGTCCGCGATGTCTGCCGACGATGCCGTGGCGAAAATGTTTCCGACGAAGGCGAATTGGCTGCCGTACTCGATTGCCGCCAGCGATTCGGGACTGTGTTCTTCTTGACGGAAGTCGCGTTCGTCCTGCGCAATGAGAATCCGGTCGTAGTGTGCAAAGTCACCACGTTCCCGGATACGGTCGAATGAGGTCTCATCGAGCCGACGCATCACGAGAATTCGTGGTCGATCGATCAGCGCAGCCAGGTGCCGGTATCGAGCGTCGGGGTAAGTGTCTTCGATAACGACCGCCGGACTCAGCCGCTCGAGCACCCGGTTCATCAGGTCCGTGTAGAAGTCCTCGGTTATCGCCGACGGTACCCGGTGCAAAAGAGGGAAGTTGACGACCCGAACCGAGGTGGCTTGATAGAGGGCAAGCGAACTGGCCTGACTAATGATGACGGGCCGGATTCGGCCAGCGTGTTGGAGCGCCTCGGCGATCAGTAGCGCTCGCCGAATGTGCCCAAAACCGATGCCATTCTTGACCAGTATGACGGCGCTTCTCATGGCACCTCTGCCCGCACGCGCGTGGAGGTTTCAGAGATTTCCAGCAGGCCCAGCAAGGTGCGTCGGGCCAGTTGATGACTATGGTGTTCCCGGATGGTCCGCTGCGCTGAGGCGCCCAGCCGACAGCGTTCGGCACGATTGCCGGACAACTCTACGATCGATTCAGCCATGCTCCGAACATCGCGCTCGGTTACCAGTCGCCCATTATGCCGGTCGATCACGACTTCTGGTATCCCCGCATGGCGCGTCGAGATGGGAGGCACTCCCACGGCCATCGCTTCCAAGATGACGAGCGGCTGTCCTTCAGTATCCCCGTCGGTTGGCGAGGTAATGGCGTGGTGCAACAGGATGTCGGAGGAGCGGATCATGGTAAGGGTTCGTGCGTGGGAGAGGCGGCCATGCAGATGGACGCGCTCGGCTAGTTCATGTTCGACGAGGTAACTGCGGACCACCTCCATGAGTGGTCCGTCACCGACGATGTGCAGTTCCAGTCGGGGGTCATGCCGGGCAGCTCGCCTAAAGGCGTCGAGCGTCAGCATCGGCGCCTTCTTTGCAACGAGTCTGCCGACCATGGTGCAACGAACGGTTTCCGTCGGCGCGCGCGCCGGCATTGAGGGCGGCACGTCAACGCTATATCGGACGACGTGAACGCGGTTGGCCGGAAGACCGAGGGTCACGAGGGCGCTGGCGGCAAAATTGCTGGGCACAACGATGCCGGCAGCGTCGGAATAGCGAAGATAAGCGTTGCGCCAGCGGGCTTCGGTAAGGCGCGCCGAAAAATCGACCCCATGCCCACGAAGCCAGACTCGGACGTTGCGGCTTCGCAGGAAGTCGAACCATCGATCGGCGAAGTCGAGGTACTCCACCAGGACAGCCTCGACTCGGTGGCGAGTCAGGAACTCAGCCGCCAGGTCGAAACGTTCCGGCGAGGGAAGAGGATCGCCAGGCAGGGGGTTGAAGGCCAACGTAGGGCAGGGCACCGTGCGCCACGCTGGTCCTTGACGTACCGATTCGCCCGCCGGTGGCGGTTCGGCTATCACCGCAGTTCCCCGTGGTAGGAGATTGTGCACGTCCCAGCGGATGAACGTCTCGCTCACGACCCCGATCTCGGGCAGCAAGACACAGAGTGGCCTGGACACACCGATCAGTATCGATCGATGGATGGGTCGGTGACCACCCCCCGGTGCTGGGTGCACGACACAGGAGTAACCGGCCGTCCCGTCGAGGCCCCCAACGGGGTTCGACTAGATTGTCTTGCTATGGCTTCCCTGGAACAGCTACTGCATGATCGACTCGCGCCCGCGTTCGAGGATGTCGCCGGAGCACCGGCCGACCCGACGCTGCGCCGATCGCAGCACGCCGACTTCCAAGCCGACGGCGCCCTAGCCCTAGCTCGACGACTCGGGCGCAACCCCCGCGACATCGCCGCAGAGGTGGTCAGCCACGCTAGGCTTGATGATCTATGCAGGTCGGTTCAGATCTCTGGACCCGGATTCATCAATCTGACGTTCTCCGATGAGGCGCTGGCTCCACTGGTCGCAGAAATGGCTAGTCATGCTCGGCTCGGCGTTTCACGCGCTGAGGACCCGCATACGGTAGTCATTGACTATTCCGCGCCCAATGTCGCCAAGGAGATGCATGTCGGGCACCTGCGCTCGACGGTAATCGGCGACGCCGCCGTGCGCGTATTGGATTGGCTGGGCCACCGTGTCGTCAAGGCCAATCATCTGGGCGACTGGGGAACACCGTTCGGAATGCTGATCGAACATCTCCTCGACATGGGCGAATCCGAAGGGGCGCACGAGCTCTCCCAAGGCGACCTCAATGGCTTCTACAAGGCTGCTAGGATCAAGTTCGACGCCGATGACAGCTTTAAGGAGCGGGCACGGAACCGGGTTGTCGCGTTGCAGGGTGGAGACCCGCAGACGTTGCGGCTGTGGCGACTGCTCGTCGACGAATCAGAGAAGTACTTCCTCGCCGTCTACGGCAGGCTGGGGGTCCGCCTTACCGAAGATGACTTCTTCGGTGAAAGTTTCTACAACGACATGTTGCACTCGGTCGTCGAGGAACTCGGCCGCATCGGCCTGCTGACAGAGAGCGACGGCGCCAAGGTCGTCTTCCCGCGAGGCTTCACCAATCGCGATGGTGATCCGCTGCCGGTCATCGTGCAGAAACGCGACGGTGGATTCGGGTATGGAGCCACCGACCTCGCCGCGATCCGCTATCGAACCCAGGAACTGAAGGCCGACAGGCTACTGTACGTGGTCGGCCTACCGCAGAAGCAGCATTTCGAGATGGTTTACGAAGTAGCCCGCGAAGCCGGATGGCTCGTCGCGCCGGCACGGGCGCAACATGTCGGCTTTGGCTCAATTCTGGGGACTGACGGCAAGATGTTGCGGAGCCGTTCCGGTGATTCGATCAGGTTGGTCGAATTGCTGGATGAGGCCGTTTCGAGGGCAGCGGTCTCGGTCGAGGTGAAGAACCCCGAACTGGATGGCGCAACCCGCGCGAACGTGGCGCAAATGGTCGGCATCGGTGCCATCAAGTACGCCGACCTGTCCAACGACCGGCTAAAGGACTATGTCTTCGATTGGAAACGGATGTTGAATTTCGATGGCAACACCGCGCCTTACTTGCAGTACGCTCGTGCTCGAATACTTTCGATCTTCCGTCGGGGGTCCATCTCAGCGCCCGCTGGCGCGCCTGTCATCCTGGTTACAGAACCGGCTGAGCGCGCGCTTGCGATCGAATTGCTGGCATTCCCCAGCCTGATCGAGGACATCGCGGAATCGCTGGAGTTCCATCGTCTTGCTGGGTATCTGTACACCCTTGCGTCAACCTTCACCAAATTCTATGAACACTGCCCTGTGCTTCGCTCTGAAGGCGACGTCCAGAAGAGCCGCCTCACGATGTCCGACCTCACCGCACGGGTACTGGCCCAGGGTCTTGAGTTGCTAGGAATCGCCGCTCCGGAGCGTATGTAGTCATAAGTATCCGAGGGACTGGCAAAAGGTTCGTAGTTCCTCAGGCACCTCGGCTGAACCGGGATCGGGTCGGCCGGGCAACACCCGGCCGACCCGAATCCGCTGCGTGAAGTCTCCGATTCCGGGGAGAAACGGCCCGTGGTCCCGACTGCCATAATTGATCATCTGCGGTTCCCATCGAACGTCCAGCCAATCGCAGATCTTCTTCGTGATCACCGTCGGGTCTCGGGCCAGATCCTCGTACCGGACCGTGCAGCCCTGATTTTCTTCACGGGCTTCGATCAGCCGAGTGAGAAAGAGCCTGACAAGTTCGGCACTCTCGGTCGGCGTCGCGTGAGGGCGGGCAAGAATCGCTGACTCCAAGATCCGGACTGGGTGTCGGAGAAGAAAAAGGTAGCGAGCATCCGGCCAGCACTCGGCGACCCGCTTCCAGCGCAAAGCATTCGCCGGAGTCTTGTCGACGATGACTTGTTTCCCTGAACGCACGAGTTCGCGGTGTAGAACGCGATCCCACAGCAGATGCTCCAACTGTCGACCGTCCAAGCCGGCAACTCGCATGGCGAGCTGAGAGAACTCGCTGTCGAGCCGGACCGACAGATCGACCAGGTGCAGTTCGTGCGGAGCGTGGATCTGTGTGTGGCTATTCAGTAAGCATCGAAGCAGCGTCGATCCGGACCGGATAGAGCTCAAAATGAAGACTGGTGACGGGACCAGCCGCTCGGCGGCGACGATCATCGCGTTGGCAGTGACACGCCGACCGTCCCGGGAACGCAGAGCAACTCTACCGAGTGTCTCCGTCCAAGTTCCTGAGCCAGACTGGTCAGTTCATCGAGTACGGGCGAACACCGGAGCACCAACCGTCGGTCGATGAGGGCACGCAGCACTTCCACCTCGTCGGACTCGTCCATGCTGCGCTCCAGAGCCCCCGCCCTACCCGCGGCCTCGAGTACGCGGTTGAGCTCGCCGCCCTGCAAGATCGATCGACACGCTCCGGCCGAGAAGATCTCAATGGGATAATTCTTGTCCGGGGTGAAACCGAGCTGGCGTTGCAGATCCGCGAACGCCATACCCACCTGACAGCGCTGCGCAATGTCGAAGTCGTCTCCAGTGATGACAAAGCAGTCGACATCACTGGTTGGGCCGGCGTGGCCCGCGGCCAGTGAACCGTAAATGAACCCCGCTTCAAGCGTCTCAGCGAAGTGCTGCTCCAGGAACGCTGTCACCGGCTCGTGGTTCACAGCAGATCTCCCCAACTAGCCGGCCCAGTCAGCATCCGGCCGCCGTCTCTGACTTCAGTAAGATCAGCGATCAAACTCGGAACGAGCTGCAGAGCCCCTTCAATGAGATGGCTCAAAGCGCGATCCAGATCGCCGCGGCCGAGTAATGGGTTCCCCGGGCACGCTGCCATGATGGTGAATGAGGCGTCAGCGCCTGCCCCGACCCGGTTGTCTAGATCGGTCAGGGTGTGCTCGTCGAAGCATACCGCTCCGGCTCGGTAGAGGCTGTCGTTGAGTCGAGAAGTGTAGCGGCTGATCGTCTGCACCGCCCGCCGACGCAACTCCCGGTCGAGGCAATTCAACAGTCGACGTACCGGCGGAGGGCAGAAGACGAAGGCCATCCGGTAGAAGTCGACGTCGTTGAACCGCACGAACAAGCCGTTGTCATCGATGCGACGCTCAAGATAACGCACATGCGCCTGGCGGCTCTCCACCAGGTCTCCGAGGCGGCGTACGCCGACATGCCGCAGGATGGTCCAGGTTGCCAGACTCTCGAACCCACGCGACCCGAGGAATGGGGTAATCAGGCCGAGATCCCAGTTGCCATCGGCGTTGACCGCGGAAGAATGACGGCTGAATTGGCCGAGCATGCCACGCTCGCGAAAAAGGACGTACGACGACGGGTACGGGGTGAATAATCCCTTGTGGGGGTCCAGCGACACCGAATCCGCCTCGGCGATGCGCGCAAGGTAGCGTTCCCGGAGTCTCTCGTTGAAGATCAAACTTCCACCGTGACAAGCGTCTACGTGATACCAGACACCGTGCCTGCGGCACACTTCCGCGAGCCTTGCCAGGTCGTCGACGCCTGTCGTCCGGCAATTGCCGGCCACGCCCACCACCATGAACGGGGTCTTGCCGTTGGGTGGATTGGTCAGCGCTGCTTCCACAGCGTCCGGATCGGTCGTGAAGCCACCTTCGGCGCCCACACTGATCACGGCATCCCAGCCCAGTCCAAGGTGGAATGCTGCGTCGCTGTGCGAGTAGTGAGCGATCGGACCTGCCATCACCACGGCCGGTTGGCTGTTCAGTCCCATCAAACCGCTCCGGCGTACCTCTGGGAATTGGCGGCCCAGAGCAACCAACATCGCAATGTGGTTGGACAAGTGACCGCCGGTCGCCCACAGCCCCGCGATGTCTCGAACACCTCGGAGTTCGGTGATCGGCACCGTTTCGTAGCCGACCAGTTCTCGCAACCACTCGACCACCTGGATCTCGACAAACGTGGCCGCTGGGGCGCTCCGGTCTACCGCGATCAGGTTCTGGTTCAGCAGTCGCCCTACCGTCCCTCCGACGAGAGAAGCGATCGCGTTCCCCGTGTCAGGGAATGCGAGATAGTCGGGGTGGGATTGAGAAACAGAGAGGTGGGCGATGACTTCCTCAACTTCGGCAAGGACCGCATCCATGCCGCTACCGGTAAGCGGTACCGGCCCGCCCAGCACAGCGCGGAGTTCCTCAGGTTTGCGGTGATGAAGGAACGGCTCCTCCGTGCGGTGCAGGAAGTCCAACCCGATACGGGTTGCCTGAGCCAGGGATTCTTCGTGAGTTTTGCGGGCGTCGCCCCCACCGACTAGGTACTCGTCCAGGACGGATCGGTCGAGTCCGTTGACGGCCGTCCCTGCCTCATGCAGAAATTCGTCGACCAATTGGCCGGGGTCGGTTTCCAGACCTTCGTACCAGCCACTTTGCCGGGCGCGGTGGGCCGCCAAGTGAGCTGGTCCAGTCGCCTCGAGCACGTCGATCATCGCGACGGTACGAGGAGTAGAGACATCCTCCGTGCCATAAGCGCGCTGCCGCAACGTTCGGCAGATGTCAGCCTCCATGGCAGCCTCGAACGCTTCCAGACAGGCCGCGAGTACCTCCGACGAGTCGACAGATCGCATTTGAGCAAACAGCCGCGCTTCGTGGTCGGCGGACAGAAAATCGCCCCAGAAGTGGCCGAGTTCGTGTCCGAATAGGACTCCGGCGTCTCGCTTATTGCTGGGTCGCTGATGCCTACCTTCCAGAACGATGCTCACATGCAGCAACTCCCGTCGACGTGCCCAAGTAATCGAGGGCGTCCCCAGCAAAGCTCTCTCGAACCGGTCTGCTTCGCGAATCGTGTCGTCCGGGATCTCTGGCTCACCGGCCAACGGCTGGAACAGCTCGAGCGATTCCCGTTCGGTTAGGCAATCGGCGAAGAATATTCGATGCCAGGTCAGGCACTCGGCAGCCCGCGCCGGTTCACGCGCGGCGTCAACCACCTCTTCGAAGTCGATGAGAGTCAAACTGCCATCTCTGAAGAACATGTTGCGCGGCGCGAAGCCCTGCCAGATCATTCCTGTTTCGACCATGGCCCTGCGAAGTGCAGTCAGGGTGGTTAGCAGTTTGTGTCGTTCCTCTGCCGGAAATTCGTTGCATCGCAGCCGGTCCTCGACGGTACGACCAAGGTTTGGCGCAAGCACCCAGGGGTCGCTTCCAACACCTTCGATCACTGCGTACTGCTCCTGAGCGTGCACTGGCGTCCCCGAGGCGGCCGAGGCCGTACGGAAAACCGCTTCCAGATGACCTTGGTATGCCGATCGAGCAGCGACAGAACCGGTGGGCCACCGCAGCGCAACCCACTCGGAATCACCGGTACGGACAAGGTGGGCCTCTCGCGAGGGATGGAGCGGTACAGCAGTCTGCTCCAGGACCGGCTGCCCCGAGATCCATGCGTCGATGTTGCGGCCGCTGACCATCAGCTCGTGAACCACACTGACCATCCGCGCCGATCCGCTGATGACAGGCTTTGCACTTGAAAGCGGTTCGGGAATCCGGAGCTCGGGAGTGCCGGCAAGGACAGCGGCCGCCCGACCGACGTCCCCGAGGCCGATCGACGTCATCGCGGCACTCACCGCCTCGTCTGGCGCAAAGCGTTCCAGATGGGCGAGCACCACGGCATGGCGGTCAAGAAACCTTGGCGACAGCGACCGGACAGCGGCCAGTGCCCGCCTCCATGCTGCTACCCGGTGCCGCCCGGAAAGAGGATCATCGATGGACTTCACGCCGTCGCCCCCGCCGACCGATAGCGACGCTCCAGTTCAGCCAGTATCTCGGCCTTCACCGGCGGCCACTGCGTGTGGTAAATAGATTCAGGGTCAACCTTGCGATCGCAGTGAAAAACATGGAAAGGCCACGATTCTGGAAAAGCGATCCTTCGTCCACCCGTTGTACCGACGTGGGAGACCAGATCCTCCCAGTTATAGCTGAGATCCGGCCGATCTATGAAAACATCCAGATCGAAACCACCGAACCGTTCCGCAATTGGCACGAAGCGAGCGACGTCATAGGCGACGAAGTGTGTGGAGAGCCGGTTCACCGACCGCACTCCGGCCTCGATCGGCGGCCCCTCGTCTAAGAGTTTCCACGACCATTGGTGGTAGTCGTTCACTTTAGACAAAACCGGGACATCCGGGTGCAGTTCGAACAGTTCCCGACATGCCGCGAGAATGTCGAATGAGGGCTCCGTCCGATACATGACGACGTCATCCTCGACCACGACGAGATAACGGACGCCCGGAACAAACATTCGCCGGTGGCCGTTATTGGACGGATCACCGCTGGCAACATAGCGTTTGCGTGAACGAATTTGCAATTCGTCGATGCCCCAACCGGTGGCCAAACCAGGAAGTTTGTCCGCGACGTGCTCCGGTGTGCCGTCCGCCAGAACGACGACCTCAAACGACTCAGAAGTTGAATTGGTTAAGGCGTCCAGGCAGCGGATGACCGTGCGGGAGAAGAGCGCCAGGTCGGCATGAAAGAGGAACGCAATCCGCCACGTCGGTTGCGCATTCCTCCTACCGTCATCGCCACGAACCTCGGTATCGACCACAGCTTTGTTCTCCGTTCTCCGGTGATTGCGCTGCGACATCCATGGAGACCAGGCCGAGTGAGTAGCTTTCCCACCACATTGCGTGACAACCTGCCGAAGTCGTCACTTTAGAGCGACCTGGCGAGGCCGTCCAGCGGCAGCGGATCTTTTTGCCGATACTGGCTGCTCTCGATGCTGACCGACCTCACCCTGGTCCAGCAATGGATCATCCAAGTCCGAGCCGACACCGGAATGGACTCCGCGAGAGGACGGTGTTCCCACGGCAGTCCAACCCCACGGAACAAGTAGGGCCGCCAACCAAATAATCGCTGGTCAGCGGCCACTTCTCAGTGCGATTTATCTGTGTCCGGAGGGGGACTTGAACCCCCACGCCCGATAAAGGGCACTAGCACCTCAAGCTAGCGCGTCTGCCATTCCGCCACCCGGACTTGCTCTGCGAGTCGCCGCCTGCGCCGTCGCTCGGCATGCACCGAGGAGCGGCAGCCCGGCGGGCTGCATGACAGTGAACTGTACACGGCTCGGGCGGCGGCTCCACGGACGGGTCCGGGTGCGGGCGCGCCAAGCGACAAATTCGTCCATTTCGCCCTTGAGATCGGGGTGGTCTGGCGGCGGTGACGCGTACCGGGCAGCATGGCGGGCGTGTCGCAGCCGTCCCCGCTGACGCCGGCCCGGCAGCGTGCCGACGAGCTGGCCCGTACCGGGCAGATCCCGCATGCGATCGCGATGCTGGAGCACGCGGTGGGCCTGGGCAAGGTGAACCTGGGCGAGGATGATCCGGGCGTGCTGGCGGCGGCGCATCAGCTCGCGGGGCTCTACCAGTATGTGGATGATCCGGCGTCGGCGCGGCGGGTGCTGGAGGAGGCGTACGCGGCGGGCCGGTGGCGTCTGGGTGACGCGGATCCGCTGATGTTGGAGATCTCATACGCGATCGGCGTGGTGGCGGAGGAGTTGGGGAACCGCCACGAGGCCCGCAAGGCGTTCGGACGGGTGGCGGAGTTCGGCGCGCCGGTGCTGGGTGGCGACCATTGGGCGGTGGCGGAGTCCCGCCAGCGCGTGGGAGAGACGACCGCATCACCGGAGGCGGCTCCCGCCTCCGCGGCGGCTCCGTCCCCGGCGCCGGCTCCCTCCCCGACGACGATCTCACCCCCAGAGACGCCCCCGCCCCCCGCCACTCCCCCGCCGCCCGGAAACACGCGACGACGGGAAGAGCCACCACCAGAAGGCCCGCAACCGGCTGAGCCATGGCCGCAGACGACACCGGCCCCAACGGGACCGGCCCCAACGGGACCGCCGCGTCAACCGGAACCGGGCCGGTCGCCGACGCCCGGGCCGGACGTCGAGTCGACCATGGTGCTGCCGACGCCGGCGGACTGGGCGCAGCCGGATCCGTTCCGGCAGACGGCACCGTCCGGTCCGCCACCGAGCGCGCCCACCGGGTACGACCGGTCGGTGCCGGCCGCGGACGAACAACCGGCCGCCCACGGACGGGAGGCGCCGGCCGCCTACGAACACCCGGTGCCGGCCGCGTACGAACAAGCGCCGTGGCCGGGGCCGGACGACCGGCCGCTGCCGGATCCGCACACGCCGGGGCCTGCCCGGCAGCCGGAGCAGGAACGGTCCGGACGGGGTCCGGTGCTGTTCGCGGCGATCGCGGCGGTGCTGGCGGCGGTCATCGCGGTGGTGGCCCTGGTGTTCGTGCTCGCGCGCAACAACCCGCCGGCGCAGCCGGAGGAGCCGGGCAAGCCGACGCTGGGTGGCGGGCCGGCGCCGACCGACGTGCGGCTGAAGGATTTCGGTTCGTCCATCCAGGTCTTCTGGACCGATCCGGCCCAGGGGCGTACGTCGTTCATGGTGACCGGCGGGCATCCGGGTGAGCTGCTGAAACCGCTGGGTCAGGTGGGTCCGGGCACCACGTCGATCGATTTGAACGGGTTGAACCCGGACCTGGATTATTGCTTCGCGGTGGTGGCGGTCTATGGCACGAACGAATTTGCCAGCTCACCGCAATCCTGCACGAGCCGCGCGCACGGCAAGTAGAGAACTCGTGACGGCGCGCAGAAAATGATCACCGTAAGCGATCATGCCTATTCGGAACCGTGACATTCACGGGTGTCCACCGCGTCTCGCCCGCCCCTATGATGGCCTCCGTCTTCGAACAGGTCAGGAGGAATCGGGTCGTGACGGCACCTGTGCGCCGCTGGCGCAGCCGCGGTGGTCTGGTGACCATCGGCACCGTGCTGAGCCTGGTCACCGGGCTGGGCCTGACCGCGCTGGGACTGGGGGCGGCGGATCAGGCGGTGGCCAGTTTCGACGCCGCATCCTGGGTGTGGTCCACCAGCAAGGGTGAGATGGCGCGGATCAACGGCGTCACGGCCAAGGTGGACACCCGGGTGGACGTGCCGCGCGCCCGCGGGCACCAGTTGCAGGTCAGCCAGAACGACCGCTTCGTGATCCTGCGCGACGTGAACACCGGGCAGGTCGGCACCATGGACCTGGCCTCGCTCAAGGAGTTCCAGACCCTGACTACGCAGTCCGGCATCGGGGTCAGCGTGGCGCTGGGCGAGCACGCGGCGTTCATCGTGGACGCGGTGCGCGGCGAGGTGCAGCAGATCGACCCGCACACGCTGGCGCCGATGGGCCAGCCGCTGCGCTACCCGCCGGGCATCACCGGCGGGTCGTTCGACGGCACGGACACCCTGTGGGTGGGGGTGCCGGGGCAGGGCACGGTGTCGGGCATCAGCCCGGCGACCGGCGGCGGCACCCCGCAGGTGCGCACCGAGTCGGTGGCCGCACCCAACCACGATCTGGCGGTGTCCACCCTGGACGACGGGGTGGCGGTGCTGGACCGCACCACCAACGCGCTGACCATGGTCCGCGGCGACCAGGTGCGCACCACGACGGTGCCGCTGACCGGGCCGGGCACGCTCGCCGCGCACACCGACGGCCGTGCGGTGCCGATCACCGTCCCGGACGACCGGCAGGTGGTCGTGGTGGGCGACGAGGGCGTCCGCGCGACGTTCACGGTCCCCGGCGACGGCACCCTGCAGCCGGCGGTGGCCTGGCAGGGATACGTGTATGTGCCGGAGGCGGAGACCGGCCGGGTGCACGTGTTCGACGCGGCCGGGCGGCCACGCGACGGCATCGCGGTGGACGACCCGGGCGGCCTGCTGGATCTGGAGGTGCGGGAGAACTACCTGTTCATCAACGCGCCGGGCGCGTCCACGGCGCGGGTGGTGGACGACGCGCACCACGTGCGCACGGTGGACAAGTACGCCGACGACGTGCTCGGCGGCGACCCGCCACCGACCCCGCCGGATCCGCCCCCGCCGCCGAAGAAGCCGAAGAAGCCGCCGGTGACCGAGCCGGGCGCGCCGCGCAACGTGCACGCGGCGGCGGGCAACGCGCAGGCCCGGGTGACCTGGCAGGCGGCGGACGACAACGGCGCGGCGATCACCCGGTACGTGGTGCGCGGCGCGGGACGGACCTTCCAGGTGGGCGCGGACCAGCGCGCCCTGGAGGTGACCGGGCTGACCAACGGCAAGACCTACCGGTTCGAGGTGTGGGCGGTGAACAAGAAGGGCGACGGCCCGTCGCGGACCAGCAACCCGGTGCGTCCCACCGCCGAGGTGCCGGATCCGCCGGCGTCGGCGACCGCGCAGGCCAAGCCGGACGGCACGGTGGTGGTGAGCTGGCCGGCCGCGAACGGTCAGGGCCTGGACATCGTGCGGTACGAGGTGACGGGCGTGGCGGAAGGCGGCAGCGCCCCGGTGGGTGATGCCCGGGGGACGTCGCTGACGATCAAGGCGGGCGCCCTGGATTACGGCAAGCAGTACGCGTTCACGGTGGTCGCGGTCAACGAGCGGGGCGCCGGGTCCCAGGCGTCGCCGATCAGCGAGACGGTGGTGCCGTACGCCCGGCCGGAGCAGCCCGGCGACGTGGACGCGGCGACCGTGGGCGACAAGGCGGGCACGGTCCGGGTGACCTGGTCGGCCCCGGCGGACAACGGCCGCCCGATCAGCCGATACGAGGTGACGGCGGGCGACCGCACGGTGCAGGCCACCGACACGTCGGCGGAGATCGGCGGCTTCGGCGCCGGGCAGGACGTGGCGGTGCGGGTGCGGGCGGTCAACGCGGCGGGCGCGAGCGAACCGGGCACCGCGACGGCCCGCACCGTGGCCGAGCCGAAGCTGACGGTCACCGGGTCGTCGGCGACGTTCAACACCGCGACGGTGTCGTTCAGCGTGGACGCGGGCGGCGGCACGGCGGCGTGTTCGGCGTCGGCGAGCAGCGGCGGCGGTGCGGCGAACGGCAACTGTTCCACGCTGACGGTCGGCGGGCTGAAGCCGAGCACGGCGTACACGGTCACGGTCACCGCGAAGAACGCGGCGGGCACCGTCACCGCGACGGCCAAACGCACCACCGCGGCCCTGTACGGCACGGCCACCTGCAACAACGGCGAGGAGGGCGACACCGCCACCTACTGCGACGAGGACCGGGCGGGACGCAACGGCAACGAGATCTTCAGCGTGCCGGACCAGAACAACGACAAGCAGGTCGGCTGGGCCAAACCCGGCACGCGGCTGCAGTCGTACTGCAAGGTCAAGGGCGACGACGTCGACTCCTACATCTACAACCACCACAAGCACAGCACCTGGTGGGTCAAGGTCAACTACAAAGGCAAGAACTACATTCCGTGGGCGTGGCTGAACCTGGACGGCGGCGACGACCTCGGTGACCTGCCGGCCTGCTAGGAAGCGTGCGTGCACACCGAACCGCTGCCCCCGCAGCACATTCAGACGTTCGCGCAGATCGCCGCGCAACTGGCCGACCGCGTCGGCGCGGTGGTGCTGGGCAAGGCCGACGTGGTGCGCCTGGCGCTGACCGCGCTGTTCGCTCAGGGCCATGTGCTGCTGGAGGACGTGCCCGGGGTGGGCAAGACGACGCTGGCGCGGGCGATGGCGGCCTCCATCAGCGGCCAGTGGCGGCGCATCCAGTTCACTCCGGACCTGCTGCCCTCCGACGTGTCCGGGGTGACGATCTTCAACCAGGCGAGCCGGGGCTTCGAGTTCCACCCGGGCCCGGTGTTCGCCAACCTGGTGATCGCCGACGAGATCAACCGGGCGTCGCCGAAGACCCAGTCGGCGCTGCTGGAGGTGATGGAGGAACGGCGGGTCACGGTGGACGGCGTGGCGCATCCGGTGCCGCAGCCGTTCCTGGTGGTGGCCACGCAGAACCCGGTGGAGATGGACGGCACGTACCGGCTGCCGGAGGCGCAGTTGGACCGGTTCCTGGTGAAGCTGTCGGTGGGCTACCCCGACGAGGACGTCGAGATCGAGGTGCTGCGCGGGTCGGCGACCCGGTCGCCGGACGCGCTGGATCCGGTCACCGACACCGCGACGGTGGGCGAGATGGTGCGGCTGGCGCAGCGCGTGCACGTGGCCGATCCGCTGTACGCGTACGCGGTGCGGCTGGCCGCGGCCACCCGCAACCATCCGCAGGTGCGCGTCGGGGTCAGCCCCCGCGGGGTGATCGCGCTGGTCCGGGCGGCGTGCGCGTACGCGCTGATCAACGCCCGTGGCTACGTGCTGCCGGAGGACGTGAAACGGCTGTTGCATCCGGTGTTCGCGCACCGCGTCTTGCTGTCCCCGGACGCCCAGTTGCGCGGGGTGACCCCGGCGGAGGTGCTGGACGACGCCGTCCGGTCGGTGCCGGTGCCGTTGCCGGACCAGCAGACCACGGCATGACCGCGCGGGGCGCCGGCCTGCTCGCGGCGGCGGTGCTGCTGCTGGCGGCGGGCTTCGGCGGGGGCTATCCGGACCTGGCGCTGCTGGGCGCGGCGGCGGTCGCGGCGACCGCGGGCGCGGCGGGTTTCGCGCTGTGGCGGCCCCGGCTGGGTGTGCGGCGCCGGGCGGAGCCGGACCGGGTGGCCCGCGGCGATCCGGCCCGGATGACGCTGACGGTGGACAACACCAGCCGGCTGCGCGCGGCGAACCTGATCGCGGTGGACCGCTGCGGCCGCCGGGACGTGCCGGTGCCGCTGCTGCGTCTGCGGCCCGCGCATTCCACCACCGTGGACTATCCGGTGCCGACCGGGCGGCGCGGCGTGGTGCCGATCGGCCCGCTGCGGGTGACCCGCACCGACCCGCTGGGGCTGGTCAGCCTGTCCCGCCGGTACGGCGAACCGGCCCGGGTGTGGGTGCATCCACGCATCCACCTGCTGCGGGCGGTGCCCGCCGGGATGGCGCGCAGCCTGGACGGACGCATCGACAAGGTGCCGCACGGCACCATCACCTTCGACAGCCTGCGTGAGTACGTGGTGGGTGACGAGCTGCGCCGGGTGCATTGGCGCAGCAGCGCCAAGGTGGGCGAGCTGATGGTGCGCGAGCAACTGGACACCAGCGAGCCGACGATCGTGGTGGTGCTGGACGACCGCGCCCGGGCGCATCCGGAGGTGTCCGACGGCATCGCCGAATCGTTCGAGTCGGCGTGTGAGGCGGCCGCGTCGATCGTGACCGCGGCGGTCCGCGAGGATCTGCCGGTCAGCCTGCACCTGGTGACCGGCGACGCCACCGGCCCGTACCTGGACGTGCTGACCGAGGCGACGCTGGGCGAGGGCGATCTGACCGCGACGGTGCGCCGGCTGCGCCGCGGCCGGCTGGGTGACACGCTGGTGTTCCTCACCGGTCCGGGCGGGCGCACCGGGCTGGGTGAGGTGAGCGGGCTGCGCGGGCCGTACCCGGTGGTGCTGGCGGGCCTGTTCGGGGACGCGGACGCGGCACCGGTGTCCGCCGCGGGCGCCGGGCTGATCGTCATCGAGGCGCCGGACGGGCCGCAGTTCGCGGCGGCGTGGGACGAGGTCCGCGGGTGGTGAGGCGGCTGCTGGTGCCGGTGGCGCTGGCCGGGATGATCGCGTTGTCCGGGGTGGCCCTGGGTCGGATCTATGTGGACGCGCTGCTGCCGTTGCTGGTGGCGGGCGCGGCGGTGCTGTCGGTGGGTACCGGCGCCGCCGCCCGCCGGCTGCCGTCGTGGAGTGCCGCGCCGATCTCGGTGGTGCTGCTGGCCGGCTACGCGGTGGGGGCGATGGTGCTGGCCGCGGACCGGGCCGGGCTGACCGACCCGCTGCCGTCGATTCTGCGGGCGGCGCTGGCCAACGGGATCCCGCGGATGCTCACCGCGCTGATCCCGGTGGAGCCCGCGCCGGACACGGTGATCGTCCCGGTGGTGGCGGCCTGGCTGGCCGGTCTGGCGGGGGCCGAGATCGCGGTACGCGCGGGGCGGGTCCTGCTGGGTTGCGTGCCGGCGGTGGCGCTGTATGCGGGAGCCCTGTACGTGGTGGGCCCGAACGCGGCGGCCCAGGCGGGCACCTCGCTGGCGTTCGCCGGGCTGGCCGGGCTGGCGCTGGCGGTGGCGGCGCCGCGCGATCCGGCCCCCACCGGCGATCCGGGCCCCACCGGCGGTCCGGTGGGGGCGCGCGGGGCGGGGGCGGCCGCTCTGGCGGTGCGGGCCCGCGCGCTGGCGGGTTCGGCGGCGGCGCTGGCGGCGATCGCTGCCGTGGTGGCGCTGGTGGCGCCGTGGCTGGGCGGGCAGGTGAGCGCGTCCCCGGCGGACCCGCGCCGGTACGTCGAACCGCCGCAAGTGGACAGCCTGGACGAAAGCCCGCTGAACCGGATCTCCGGCTGGGCGCTGACGCCGCGGCAGCCGCTGCTGCAGGTGTCGCCGCTGGCCCCGGACGCCGGCCAGCGGGTGCGGCTGCGGCTGGCGGTGCTGCCCGACTACGACGGCGTCACCTGGCGGGTGGGTGCGACGTACCGCAACGCGGGCCGGGTGCTGCCCCGGCCGCCGCAGCCCTCCGGGGTGCGGGTGCGCGCCGCGACGCAGACGATCACCGTGGACGGCTTGACCGGCCGGCTGCTGCCCGCGGCGGCGACCCCGGTGGAGGTGTCCGGCGCCCGGATCGCCTACGACGCGGCGACCGGCACCCTGATGCGCCCGGAAAGCCTGCGCGCCGGGCTGCGCTACCGGGTCACCTCGCAGCGCCCGGCACCGGACCTGAACCTGCTGCCCACCGCCGACGCACCGGCCGGGGCGGCGGTCGCCCGATACCTGGCGGTCGGGGCGCAGCCGCCACCACGGATGCGGCGGCTGGCCGCGCAACTGGCCGACGGCAACGCGGGCGCGTACGACCGGGCGGCGGCGATCGAGCAGTTCCTGGCCGAGCACTACCGTGCCGTGCCGGACGCGCCCAGCGGTCACGCGTACCCGAACCTGGAGTATTTCCTGTTCGGGCCCCGCGATCAGGGTGGCCAGCGCGGCACGTCGGAACAGTTCGCCGCCTCGTTCGCGGTGCTGGCGCGGCTCACCGGGCTGCCCAGCCGGGTGGTGGTCGGCTTCGACGCGCCGGCCGGCGGGGGCACGGTGACCGGCGGCGACGCGATCGCCTGGCCGGAGGTGCTGTTCGACGACCTGGGCTGGATCGCGTTCGACCCGATGCCCACCAGCGATGATCCACGCCCGGTGGAGGAGGATTTCCGGCCGCAGCCCAGCACCCCGCCGCCGAGCAGTTCGCCGCCCCCGCCGCCGAGCCGCAGCGCCAGCGTGCCGGCGACGCCGACGGCGGCGTCCGGTGGCCCCGGGCCGGGCCCGTCCACGGCGGTGGTGGCCACCGGCGCCTCCGGCACGGTCGTGGCGATGTTGGGCGCCGCGGCCGCGGCGGTGGTCCTGGCGCGGCGCGCCCAGCGCCGCCGGCGTCTCTTCGAGGGCAGCCCGGACGAGCGGATCGCGGGAGCGTGGCACGAATTCACCGATGCGATGCGCCTGGCGGGCCGTCCGGTGCCGGCGCATCTGGCGGCGACGGAGGCGGCGGGATTCGCCCGGTTGCGCGCCGCGGCCCCGGCCGCGGCGGACGTCCCGCAGCGGGAGGGGCCGCAGCCGGAGGGGCCGCCGCTGGACGGTCTGGTGGCCGGGGTGAACGCGACGGCGTTCGCGCCGGGCGCGGCGGACCCGGCCGCGGCGGACCGGGCCGGGGCGCAGGCGGTGGCGTTCGCGGACTCGTTGCGGGCACGGCGTTCCTGGTGGCGGCGGGCGTGGTGGAGTGTGCACCCGGGCCCGCTGCGCTGGCACCGGCGGCGAACCCGGACCCGGTCGTGAACACCACCGGCCGGGCTCACCCGATCGGATGCCCCGCAAACGCCCGGACCGCGTACCGCTCCTGGTGCCGGGCGCGCACCACGAACCCGGCCACGATCGCCAGGCTCACCAGGGCGTCGACCACCGGCAGCGCCAACCCCAGCATCGCGTCCAAGTGCACCTGGGCCGACGTCGCATAGGCGCCCAGCCCGTTGCGGATGGCGTACCACTGCTGCGCCGAGCCGGTCAGGTACAGGGTGAGCCAGGCGGCGGCCAGGTGCGCCGCGTCCCACAGCGCGTGCAGCACGGCCACCAGCACGTACGCGCCGGCAACCGGCCACGCCCGCAGGGTGACCCGGCCGCGGCGGCTGGCCACGCCGAACAACGCGGCACCGGCGATCGCCGTCCACAGCCCGTGCCCGAACGGGGTCAGCACGCTGCGCAGCAGTTCGGTCTGCACCACGCCCATCAGCGACAGGCCGCCCTGCTGGGTGAACAACGCCTGGAACGCGTAACCGGCGCTCTCGAACGCGGCGAACCCGAGACCCACCGTGGCGCCCAGCACCAGCCCGTCGCGCATGGAGTACCGGCCGAGTCTGCGGGCCATCAGCCACAGCACGACGAGTTTGACGCCCTCCTCGATCAGGCCGACGCCGAGGAAACCCGCCGCGGAGGCGTTGTGCACGAACGCGGCTTCCAGCACCGACGCGCCGAGCACGCCGGTGACACCGCCGTACAGGAAGGCGGTGAAGATCTTCGAGGGGGTGAGCACCGGGTCGGCGTGCCCGAACGCCCACACCACGAAGGTCACCGGCACCAGGAACGCGCCCACCAGGATGATGGTCGGTACGAGGTTGACGTTGCCGGTGACGAAGGTGACCACGACGGCGGCGATCCACAGGGCGCCGCCGCCGAGGAATATCCGCGCCCAGGGCGGCAGATGCCGGCGCCGGCGCTCAGCGGCGGTAGGGGTGGTGACCGGGTGTCCCGGCAGGGTGCTCACCATGACGTGCTCCCAGACTGTGCGTGCCGATGTCCTGCACTCCAGTCTTGCGCTGTCGCGGCGCCGCGACAGCGATGCCAGCGGCCCCTGGTGGTTACCGGCTAGCCGGTAACCACCAGGGGCCGCCCCGGCCCGATCACCAGGCGACGACGCCCTGGGTGCTGGGCTGCAGCGTGCCGACGAGCAGCTCGGCCATGGTGATGTCGCTGCGCTCCGGCGCCGGGAAGCCGATCAGTTTCGCGTACCGGCCGTCGGCCGTGCCCTCCAGGCTGAACTGCAGGCTGTTGCCGGCGCCGCAGGTCTCGTCGCCCTTGTCGCAGACGGTCCACTTGATGCCTTCGAAGGCGGTGGTGCCCGGCTGCAGGGTGATCTCGGACGCCGCTCCGGGCTGGGCGACGTTGCTGGTGGGCACGTCGACCACTTCCGCTGCGGCGTTGGTCAGGAAGATCGACGCACGGCCGTCGACGGTGCACGGCTGGTCGGAGTCGTTGGTCACGGCGACCAGCCCCATGCGGGTGTCGCCGTCGACACGCTGCGGCTGGAAGGTGACGTCGACCGTCACGTCCTGCGAGCGGCAGGCGGCCACGTCGTCGCCGGTCTGGCCGGAGCCCTTGTGCTGGCTCGCGCCCCCGTTGTCGTCCGTCCGGCCGGCGTCGCCCCGGCTTTCCGCGTCACTGCGGCTCGCGCCGCCGGCCGCCTGGCCTCCGTTGTCGTCCTGCTTCGCGTCGGCGTCCCGGCCCGCGGCGTCCCCCGCGGCCGTCACGGCGGCGTCCCCGATTCCGGCCGCGTGGCCGGCGGCGCCGGAGGTGGGGGCGGCCGGATCGCCGCTGCTGCCGCAGGCCTGCTGGGTGAGTCCCAGGACACCGGCCAGGGCGGCGAGGGTGAGGACACGCGCGGTGCGGTGATACATCGCTTTTGTTCCCTTCAGACACTGTTTCATCCTTTTCGGGATTCATCATCGGCGATGAAGGGGGCGACCGGCGCGGCCCGAGATGACCCTGGCACGAACCCGGGAGCACCCTCGGTCACGGGTACCGGGGCGTGGACTCCTCGTCCAGCGGGACCGTCGCGGTCAGTGTGGTGCCCGTGCCCGGCACGCTGTCCACCAGCATCCGGCCGCCGGTCGCCTCGATCCGGTCGCGCAGGCCGACCAGCCCCGATCCGCGCTCGTCCGCACCGCCCACACCGTCGTCGCCAACCTCCAGGCGTGCAGCCCCGTCCCGCACGCGCACGTCGACCCGGACGTAGCCGGCGCGCGCGTGCTTGACCGCGTTGGTGACGGCCTCGGAGGCGATGTAGTACAGCGCCGACTCCACATCCGGCGGCAGCCGACCGGGCAGGTCCGCCGCCACCTCCACGGGCAGCGGCGACCGCCGGGCCATCGCGCGCAGCGCGGCCGGCAGACCACTGCTGGTGAGCACCGCGGGCTGGATGCCGTGCACCACTTCGCGCAACTCCGCCGTGGCCGCGGTGAGCGCATCGCCGATCTCGGCGACCTGATCGCGCAGCCCGTCCGGCTCGCCGGCCAGATCGGCCTGCAGCGCCCGCACATCCAGGCCCAGCGCCACCAGCCGCTGCTGCAGCCCGTCGTGCAGGTTGCGCTCCAGCTCACGGCGATCCTGCCAGCCGGCCGACATGATCCGGGCCCGGGACGCGGCAAGCTGTTCGCGGGCGGTGGCCAGCGCCGCGGCCATCGTGTTCAGCGCCTGGTGCAGGTCGCGGATCTCCCGGGCGCCGCCCACCGGCAGCCGCGTGGTGAGCTCGCCCCCGGTGAACTCGCGAGCGGCCTCCGCGGCCCGGCGCACCGGCAGGGTGACCGCGCCCGTCAGGTAAATCCCCAGGCCGACCACCGCAACGAGGGAGGCGATCAGGCCGACCACCGCGGCGGCCACCGCCCGCTGGGTGGCCGCGTCCGCGTCGGACTCCAGCGCCGTGACGGTCTCCCGCTCGCCGCCCAGGAACGTCTCCAGACGGCTGGTGAAGACCGCCAGCAGGTCCGTCTCGCGCGGTGCGATGCCCGCGCCCGCGGCCGGGGCGGGCATGTCCAGGTACGCCCGGGCGGCGGCCACCACCTGCCCGGCCCGCGCACCGGTGCCGGGCTCGTCACCGGCCAGCGCGACGAGGTTCTGCGCCTGGCGCCGGGCGCGCTGCGCCGCCTGACGCCGCGCCTCGGACGCCGCCGGGTCGGCCAGCAACGCGCCCCGGTCGGCGAGCTCCACCTGGCCGACCGCGCGGGACAGGCCCTCGGCCGCGATGACCAGCGCCTGTGAGGTGGCGGCCCGCGACTGCGTGTCCCGCAGATGCCCGACCGACACCATCATCGCGACGAAGGCCGCGACCGCCAGCAGCGTCGGCACGCCGGCGCTGAGCAGCACCCGGCCGACCAGCCCGACACGCACCGCCGCATCCTCCTCCACGGCGCGCTCCGCGCCGTACGGCAGGCCGGGCACCGGGTCACGCCGCTACGATTATGGCTCCGATCGGCCGCCGACACGCGAGGAGCAGCCGTGACCGACGGCATCACAGCGGTGCTGGCCGACGACGACGTGCTGCTGCGTGAGGGACTCGCCGGGCTGCTCACCCGCGCCGGGATCACCGTCGTGGGGCAGGCCGGCGACGCCGCCGCCGCGCTCGCGCTGACCGAGCGGCACACCCCCGACGTGGTGGTGCTGGACGTGCGCATGCCGCCCGAACACCGCACCGAGGGCCTGGACGCCGCCGCTGTCATCCGCCGGCGGCACCCGTCCACCGGGGTGCTGGTGCTCTCCGCGTACGTGGATGTGGACCACGCCGTGCACCTGCTCACCGCCGACGGTGGCGTGGGCTACCTGCTCAAGGACCGGGTCACCGACGTGGACAGCTTCGTGGAGGCGGTCCAGCGGGTGGCTGCCGGCGGGTCGGTGGTGGACCCCTACCTGGTCCGGGAACTGGTCGACGCCCGCCGCCGCCACGACCCCCTGGCGCCGTTGAGCGATCGCGAGCGCGAGGTGCTCGCCCTGATGGCCGAGGGCCGGTCCAACGCCGGGATCGCCCGGCGGCTGTGGCTGGCCGAGGGCACCGTGGAGAAGCACGTGCGCAGCATCCTGGCCAAGCTGGAGCTGCCGGAGACCGGCGACGACCACCGCCGCGTGCTGGCCGTGGTCACCTACCTGAGCTCGCGCTGACACCGGGCGGCCCAGTTCCGGGCGGCCCAGTTCCGGCCGGCTCAGTCCGGGCGGCCCAGTTCCGGTCGGCTCAGTCCGGGCGCCCGGCCAGCACCCGCTCGATCGCCGCCCGTGACAGGTGCGCCTTGGCGACGAACCCCACCGCGGCGCTGCCCGCCACCAGCTCGGCGACGTCCTCCGCGTCCAGCGCGGAGACCAGCACGATCCGCCCGCCCACGCCCCGCCGGGCCAGCGCGTCGGCCACCGCCGCGCCGTTGTCGCCCGCGAGCTGCACGTCGATCAGGGAGAAGTCCACCGCGGCGGCACCGGCGGCGGTGATCGCCTCGGCGCGGGTGGCCGCCACGGCCACCACGTCGACCCCCTCACGGCCCAGCAGGCGCCGCGCCGAGCGCACGAAGCGGGCGCTGTCGTCGACCAGCAGACACCGGTACCTCATGCGGCCCACCCTGCCGCGACGCGACCGCCACCGGCATCCCTGCCAGCCGTCAAATCCCGCCCCCGGGCGATCCCCGCCCCGGCCGGCGTCCGGGCCGATAGGCGGTCAGCCGGGGGTGAGCACCGCCGCGCCGCGGACCCGGCCCGCGGCGAGGTCGGTCAACGCCCGGTCCGCCTCCGCCATCGGGTACGGCGTGGTGGTCACCCGCAGCCGATGCGCGGCGGCGAACTCCAACAGCGCCCGGCCGTCCTCGCGGGTGTTGGAGGTGACGCTGCGCAGGTCCCGCTCCTGGAACAACTCCCGCTGGTAGTTCAGCGACGGGACGTCGCTCAGGTGGATGCCCGCCACGGCCAGCGTCCCGCCCCGGTCCAGCGCGCGCAACGCCACCGGCACCAGCTCGCCGGCCGGGGCGAACAGGATCGCCCCGTCCAGCGGCTCGGGCGGCGCGGCGTCCGCGGCGCCCGCCGAGGCGGCACCCAGCTCCACCGCCAGCTCGCGGGCGCCCGCGCCGCGGGTGAGCACGTGCACCGTGGCGCCCTGGGCGATCGCCACCTGCGCGGTGAGGTGCGCGGACGCGCCGAAGCCGTAGATGCCCAGCCGGCCGCCGGGGGGCAACGCGGCCCGCCGCAACGCCCGGAAGCCGATGATCCCGGCACACAGCAGCGGCGCCAGCTCCGCGTCGGCATAGCCGTCCGGCAGCGCGTACGCGAAATCCTCCGGAACGCAGGTCAGGTCCGCGTACCCGCCGTCGGCATCCCATCCGGTGTACCGGGACGCGGGACACAGGTTCTCCCGTCCGGAGCGGCAGTACCGGCAGGTGCCGTCGGTGTGCCGCAGCCAGGCCACGCCGACGCGGTCACCGACCGCGTGCCGGGTCGTGCCCTCCCCCAGCGCCACCACATGGCCGACGACCTCGTGCCCGGGCACCACCGGCGACCGGTGCGCCGGCAGGTCACCCTGCGCGACGTGCAGGTCGGTGCGGCACACCCCGCACGCGTCGACGGCCACCAGCAGCTCGCCCGGCGCCGGCCGCGGATCGGGGATCTCGGCGCGGCGCAGGGCCTGCGCCACGTCCGGTTGCGGCCGGTGCACCTGCCATGCGCGCATGTCCCACCTCCTGGTCCGCGGCCCCGGTCGCGGCCGGCGCCGGGTGACGCCCGCCGGTGTGCGGTCATCGCCGGCCGGCGCGGGCCGGTTTTGGCGCGTCGGCCGGTGGCTCGCCGAATCCCTGCCTCTTCATCGTGCCCCAGATCGCCGTCGTGCCCCACCACGCCGCCAGGGCGCCGCTCACCTGCCAGACCGTCAGGATCTGCCGGTAGCCGACGTTCTCCAGCAGCGCCGCGGACACGCCGCGGACCAGGTCACCCCACCGCGGATAGCGGTGGAACGACATCTCCTCGATGAACAGCGCGGCCAGGCTGACCAGCAGCCCGTACCCGTACGCGACAAGGGCGAACCGCCACGCGAAGGCGACGTCCACCGCGTCCAGCCACAGCCCGAGCGGCAACAGCACCAGCGCGGACAACTCGACGAACGGCGCGGCCAGCTCGAACAGCACGTAGTAGGGCAGCGCCAGCACGCCGATCCGGCCGTACCGGGGATTGCCGATCATCCCCCGGTGCTTGCTCAGGATCTCCGCGATGCCGCGGTGCCACCGCCGCCGCTGCCGGCCCAACGCCCGCAGGCTCGCCGGGGCCTCGCTCCAGCTCACCGGCTCGGCGACGAACACCACCCGGTAATCCTCGCCGCGGGCGCGCAGATGCCGGTGCAGACGCACGACCAGTTCGGCGTCCTCGCCGATGGTGTCCGGGTCCATGCCGCCGACGGCCACCACCAGGTCCCGGCGGAAGATCCCGAACGCGCCGGAGATGACCACCAGGCCGCCCAGGCGCGACCAGCCGGTGCGGCCCATCAGGAAGGCCCGCAGGTACTCCACCACCTGCACCCGCAGCAGCCACCGGCGGGGCATCGCGACCTCGACCACGCGCCCGCCCACGACCGTGCACCCGTTGGCGATGCGCACCACCCCGCCCACCGCGGCCACCCGCAGCGGGTCGTCGCCGAACGGTTTGGCCACCGCCAGCAACGCGTCCGGGTCGAGCACCGAGTCGGCGTCGACCATGCACACCAGCGGGTGCCGGGCCAGGTTGATGCCCATGTTCAGGGCGTCCGACTTGCCGCCGTTGGTCTTGCGCACCACGGTGAGCGTCTGCGGGTTGTCCCGGGACACGTGCACGGACAGCACCCGCGAGCGGCACGGCACCTCGGCCGGTATCACCCGCGGCACCTCCACCAGGTCGAACTCCTCGCGCAGCCGGTCGAACGTGTCGTCGCACGAGCCGTCGTCGACCACCACGATCTCGTACCGCGGGTAGCGCAGCGAGGTGAGCGCCTGCACCGCGGCCACGATGCCCGGCCCCTCGTTGTACGCCGGGACGATCAGCGACACCGCAAGCGTGAGCGGGCTGCGGAACATGTCGTCCGTACCGGCGAACGGGCTGCGCCGCAGATGCTTGACGAACTCGACCCCGGCCAGCGCGATCAGCACCAGGTATCCGCTGTTCAAGGCGACGAAATAGCACAGGATCGCCCAGTCGGCCGCGCGCAGCACCTCGCGCAGCAGGTCGACGCTCACCGGCGGGCCGCAGTGGTGGCGATCTCGGCCAGGGCGAGCGCCTCACGGGCGTGCATCGCCGCGGTCGAACCGGTGGCGTGCGCGTCCGCGGGCTCCTCCCGGGCGGCCCGCAGCGCCCGCTGCCCAGCCGGGCCCAGCCGCCGCAGCGCATGCGCCGCCTCGTGAGCCACCCGGTACTGCGCGTCGCCCAGCATCACCGCCAGCGCGGGGACCGCCGCGCCGGCACCCACCTCGCCCAGCGCGCGGGCGGCGGACGCGCGCAGCGCCACCGGTTCGGCGGCGTCCGTGGCGCGGACCAGCGGGTCCACCGCCGCCGGGGTACCGAGCCGGCCGAGGCTGGCCGCCGCGGTCACCCGCACCTCCGGCACCGGGTCGTCGCGCAGCACCCGCGCCACGCGGTGCGCGCTGCCCGCGGCCCCGAGCAGGCCGAGCGCGTCCAGGCAGACCGCGCGCACCCGGGCCGCCGGATGGTCGAGCGCGGCGGACAGCGTGATCTCGGCCTCCGGGCCCAGTTGCGCCAGCGCGTGGGTGGCCAGCAGGGACGGCAGCCCGTCGGCGTGGTCCAGCGCGGCGATCAGCCGCCACGCCGCGGTCGGCTCGCCGATGCGGCCCAGGGCGCGTACGGCCACGATGCGTACCTCCCGGTGCCGGTCGGTGAGCAGCCCGCAGAGATCCGGCACGGCCGCGTGGTGTTCCAGGTCGCCGAGGATCTGCGCGGCGCGGGCCCGCCGCACCCGGCCGCGCGCATGCAGGGCGGCCATCGCCCGCGCCGCCGCGCCGCGGCGCACGAACACCGCGGCCAGCGCCCGGTGCGCGTCCCCACGCAGCTTGCCGAGCAGGCCCAGCGCGCCCGGCTCGGCGGCACGCCATGCGGGTTCGGCGATCGCGACCAACGCGTCGGCGCCTTGCGCCTCATGGTCGGCGGCGAAGGCGAGCAGGTGACGCCGGGGCCTGGCGGCCAGCTCGGCCTGCCGCCGCCGCCGCGCCTGCCGCCACAGCCGGGCGCCCACGATGCCCGCGCCGGTGGTCGCGACCACCGCGGCGAGAACCAGCACCACGGCGGTGAACGCACCCGCCATCAGCGATCCGCCCGCGTCGCGGCTCCGGCGCGGCGACGTGGGCCGTGCGACCTGGCCGGCATCGTTTCCCCCGCTCCGATGACGTCACCGGCCAATATATCCGTTATGCACGTTCGGTGGGTCCGGGGTCGCCGATGATCGACGGCCCGGCGGGCGGTAGCGCGGCACTACGCTGGCAGCCATGGTGATGCAGGCGAGCAGGCTCAAGAACGTGCGGTACGACATACGCGGACCGGTGCTGCGCCGGGCGCAGGAGCTGGAAGCGGCCGGTCACCGGATCCTCAAGCTGAACCTGGGCAATCCCGAGCCGTGGGGGCTGAACGCGCCGGAGCCGATGATGGCCGACGTGGTGCACAACCTGGCCCGTGCCCAGGGATACAGCGACGCCCGCGGCATCTACTCGGCCCGCGTCGCCGTCGCGCAGTACTACCAGACGCTCGGCGTGCCGGACGTCCAACCGGACGACGTCTTCCTCGGCAACGGCGTGTCCGAACTGATCGTGATGTCGTTGCAGGCCCTGCTCAACACCGGTGACGAGGTGCTGGTGCCGAGCCCGGACTACCCGCTGTGGACCGGTGCGGTGACGCTGTGCGGCGGGCGGGCGGTGCACTACCGCTGCGACGAGTCGCAGGACTGGGAACCGGACCTGGACCACATTGCCGCCTCGATCACCCCGAACACCCGCGCCATCGTCGTCATCAACCCCAACAACCCGACCGGCGCGGTGTACTCACGCCAGACCCTGCTCGGGCTGCTCGACCTGGCGCGGCGGCACGACCTGCTGGTGCTGGCCGACGAGATCTACGACAAGATCCTCTACGACGGCGCGGTGCACGAGTGCGCCGCAGCGCTGGCGCCGGACCTGCTGGTGCTCACCATGAGCGGGCTGTCCAAGACCTACCGAGCGGCCGGGTTCCGGTCCGGGTGGATGGCGATCAGCGGACCCAAGCCGGCCGCCGAGGAGTATCTGGAGGGCCTGCAGTTGCTGGCCAACATGCGGCTGTGCCCGAACGTGCCGGCCCAGCACGCGGTGCAGACCGCGCTCGGCGGATATCAGAGCATCCAGGAGCTGATCCGGCCCGGCGGCCGGCTGCTGGAGCAGCGCGACCACGCGTGGCGCAAACTCACCGCGATCCCCGGCGTGGACTGTTGGAAGCCGCGCGGGGCGCTGTACCTGTTCGCCCGCCTGGACCCGGCGGTGCACAAGATCCACGACGATCAGCGGATGATCATCGACCTGCTGGAGCAGCAGCTCATGTTGCTGTCCCACGGCTCCGGCTTCAACCTGCCCACCACCGACCACCTACGGATGGTGTTCCTGGCCCCGGTCGACGTGCTGGACGACGCCACCGACCGGCTGGCCAGGTTCCTGTCCACGTACTCCCAGTGACCCGCGGCACTCCCCATGCCCCGCCCCCGGCTCAGGTGCGGGCGCGGCTCAGCAGGGCCTGGATGCGGGAGGTCAGCTCCCGTGGGCTGAACGGCTTGGTCACGTAGTCGTCGGCACCGGCGCCGAAACCGCCCTCCACGTCCTGCTCCTGCACCCGGGCGGTGAGCATGACCACGAGCATGTCCGCGGTCTCCGGATCGGCACGCAGCATGCGGCACACGTCGATGCCGGACAGGCCGGGCATGGAGAGGTCCAGCACCGCCAGCCGGGGACGGTGCTCCCGGGCCTGCGCCAGGGCCGCCTGCCCGTCCTCGACCGCGATCACCTCGAAGCCGTTCTGCTCCAGCTTGAACGAGACCAGTTCACGGATGTCCGCGTCGTCGTCCGCGACCAGCACCGTCGTCACGGTTCCCCCTCAACTCACCCTGAAAGCACCATAACGCCTCTATCACCCGTACGCCCTCGGTCCGGCAAAGGCCGCGCGGCAACCCGACGGCAACCGTGCTGCAGCACCGCCGCATCCGGGTTCCGGTCTGCTGGGAGGCACCACCGCGCTGACCGGGACGGGCAGGAGGATTCGATGGGATCACGCGACCGAGAGGACGTCCGCGCCGAAGCGTTGTTCGTCTCCCCCCTGCAGAGCTCCCAACGACCGAGCACCGAATCCATCCGGGCCGCGGTGCAGGCGAGCGTGGACCGGCTGGGCGCCACCGGCTGCGCCGCCCTGGTCGCCCAGGAGTTCGGCGAGCACCCGGACTGCGCCCTGGGACGCATGCGCTGGGCGCGGCACGCGGTGCAGGAGGCCTACCGGGCGGCATGAGCGCCGCCGCGGCGACCAGCCGGCGATCCACGCAAGCTGGCGCCGTTGCCGCAACCCGTCATATGATCCGCCCATGCGTACGCGTCCCGGCCTGTGGTGGCCCGCCGATCCGGCGGCCACACCCACCCGCGCGTAACGCTTCATCCACCACCGCGGCCGCCTCGATCGAGGCGGCCGTCGACGTGTGGCCTCCCCGGTCGGCACGGCCCCACCCGGACCGAGGAGCCCATGCCACCGTTCGCCCTGCTGCACCGCGCCGGCGCCGACCACGTCGACGTCCTCACCGGTGACGTCGTCACCGTCAGCGCCCTGGCCGACATCCCCCTGCACCCCGGCCGGCAGACGCTGGCCGTCGTCCCGTACCGGCAGATCACCGAGCGCGGTTTCGCCTGCGTCGACGACCACGCGCCGCTGGAATGTCTGGTGGTCACCCAGCGCCGGGCCGCGGACCCGGCGGAATTCCCGGCCGCGCCGGTACGCCTCACCGGCGGAGCCTTCGACGTCTCCGATCGCGAATACGCGGAAACCGTGGAAACCGTGCTGCGCGAGGAGATCGGTCGCGGCGAGGGGGCCAACTTCGTCATCCACCGGGTGTTCACCGCCGCCGTGGACGGCGACCCGCTGGCCGCCGCGCGCGCCGCCTTCGGCGCCCTGCTCGCCGCCGAACAGGGCGCGTACTGGACGTTCCTGGTGCACACCGGCACCCGTACGCTGGTCGGCGCCAGCCCGGAACGGCACGTCAGCGTGGACGACGGGCTCACCATGATGAACCCGATCAGCGGCACCCTCCGGCACGGCGCGGACGATCCCCGCGCGGCGCTGCTCTCCTTCCTGCGCGACGAGAAGGAGATCGAGGAGCTCTACATGGTCCTCGACGAGGAGCTCAAGATGATGGCCGCGGTCGCCGAGCACGGCGGCCAGGTGATCGGCCCGTTCCTCAAGCGGATGTCCCACCTGACCCACACCGAATACCTGCTCGCCGGGCGCGGCGATCAGGACGTGCGGGACGTGCTGCGCGAGACGATGTTCGCCCCCACGGTGACCGGCAGCCCGATCGAGAACGCCTGCCGGGTGATCGCCCGGCACGAGCATCGCGGGCGGGGCTACTACGCCGGGGTGCTCGCCCTGCTCGGCCACGACGAGCGCGGACGGCAGACCCTGGACGCGCCGATCCTGATCCGCACCGCGGAGATCTCCCCGGACGGGACCCTGCGGGTGCCGGTGGGCGCGACCCTGGTCCGGCACTCCACCGCCGCCGGCGAGGTGGCCGAGACGCACACCAAGGCCGCGGGCGTGCTCTCCGCCCTGGGCGCCGTGCGGGCCACCCCGCGTCCGGCCGCGCCGCTGGTCGAGGACGAGCAGGTGCGCGCCGCACTGGCCGCCCGCAACGACGAGCTGTCCCGGTTCTGGCTGGACCAGCGCACTCCCGGCGCCCTGGAAGTCGCGGCCCTGTCCGGGCGCAGCGCGGTGATCGTGGACGCCGAGGACACGTTCACGGCCATGCTCGCCCACCAGTTGCGGGCCCTCGGACTGGCGGTCACCGTGGTGCCCTGGCACACCCCCGGCCCGCTGACCGCCGACCTGGTCGTGGCCGGGCCGGGACCCGGTGACCCGTCCTCGCGCACCGACCCGAAGATGGCCTTCCTGCGCGGCCTGGTCGGCGGGCTGCTCGGCGCCGGCAAGCCGCTGTTCGCGGTCTGCCTGGGCCACCAGATCCTGGCCGCCGAACTGGGCCTGTCCCTGCGCCGCCGCGACGCCCCCTACCAGGGGCTGGCCCGCGACATCGATCTGTTCGGCACGCCGCGCCGCGTCGGCTTCTACTCCAGTTTCACCGCGCACGCCCCGGCGGACCGGCTGGCCTGCGCGTACGGGCTGCTCGACGTGGCCCGCGACCCGGCCGACGGCGCCGTGCACGCCATCCGCGGCGCGCGCTTCGCGGGCGTGCAGTTCCACGCCGAATCGGTGCTCAGTCGCGACGGCGTGACAGTCCTCGGTGATCTCCTCCCACCGCTGCTGACCGACGTGGTTAGCCGCTCGCACACCGGGTAGCGAAGAGGAGGCCGGCGGTTCCAGCGGACCGAGAGCCTCCGCTGGGGCCGCCGGCCCGCATCCCACCTGCGCATGACTTTCCGCTGCGCCGTCCCGGCCGCCGAACGGCGTGGATCATCACCGCACCTCGCGCTGACCAGTCGGCATTGGTCCACATAAGATCAATGCCGAAAAGATCCAGAGATAAATGTCCATTCCTCGAATGCCGCTGGCTTGCCCGGACCCACTAGGCTGAACCAACCCGTGACTCCACGTTGATCATTCGGGTTCTGTCCTCGGCAGACTGCCACCACGGCAGGCTTCTCGCCCGGCAGAGCGCGTCGCCCGCGGCGGTCAGCGACACGACGACCGGTGAGAGAGGGGCTCCATGACAGCATCGAGGGTCATCGTCCCCTTTGCACAGCACCCCTATGCCGCGTGCCACGTTGTCGCTAGACTACCCCTGTCCTGGCGCCGCCACGAGTCAAGGGGATCGCTGTGCCGAATTTCTTTCTGAGTTCGGCGGCCGGCGACGATGATCCCTACGTGCGGCAGCTCTTCGAGGATCTTCGCCGCCGCGTCGCGTCGCACAGCACGGATCAACGCGCCACACTGTCCTACCTCAGCGTCACCGATCCCCGGGCCGCCGCCCCGCCGGCCGACGCCCTGCTGCGCCTCGCGTCGTGCGACGTGTTCGTCGCGCTCGTCTCGCCGCGTTACCTGCGCAACGCCTCCTGCGGACGGCAATGGCAGATCTTCGCCGACCGGCTGACCCCCGGCGCGGACCCGGCCCCGATGATCCCGGTGGCGTGGGCCGGCGACGCCGAGACGCCCGCCGGGATCGGCACGCCGATGACCCCCACCGACGACGGCTCCCGCGGCCTGCGTCAGTTGATCCGGCTCCGCAGCCTCCGGCAGGACTACGAGACGTTCGCCGAAGCACTGGCCCGGCGCATCGTCTCCGTGGGCGCGTCCGATCCGGCGCCCTCCGCCGACCCGGTGGCCGACTTCGCCGCCGTGCCGAACGCCTTCACGCCGCCCGCGGCCGACCCCCGCGTGCATGTCGTGGTCGCTGCGGCCTCGCGCGCCGAGATGGACCGGATCCGCGAGGATCTCGACTATTACGGCGACGACGGGCGAGACTGGGCACCCTACCGCCCCGATCCGCGCGAACCCCTCGCCGACCGGGCCCGCCTGATCGCCGCGGACCGCGCCCTGCACGCCGAGGTGTCCACTCTGGACGGCATGGCCGACCGCATCGAACGGGCGCGGGCCGATCATGAGATCGTGGTCATCCTCTGCGACTGGTGGCTGACCCAGCTCGACGACTACCGGACCATGCTCGCCGACATCGACCGGCGCGGGCTGGGCGACGCCGCCATGCTGGTGCCCGCCAGCAGCGACGACGCGGAGACCATGGACAACCTGCCCCGGCTGCGCTTCGGGTTCCGGCGCACGTTCCGGCGCAGCAGCGGGCAATCGCACTCGCTGATGCGCACCGAGATCGGCGACACGGACGCCTTCGACGCCGACCTCGCGGGCGTCCTGGAGGAGGCCCGCAACCGGCTGTTCCGCGCCGAGACGACCGGCACCCGGGACAACGGGGTGACCGTCGCCAAGCGCCCGATCCTGCGTGGGCCCTGATGACGATGGCACCGATCACATACACTCTCAGTGATCGATTCCTCACGGCAACCAGCCACGGGAGATCGCACGTGACCCCGCGCCCATCGGACAACAGTCCGCTCTTTTTCATCAGCTACGCCCACGATGGATCCGCCGACGACGAGCACGTCGCGACGTTCTTCCACGATCTGCATCACGATGTGCTGATGTTCGCCGGCCGCCGACGCGATCAGGTCGCCGGCTTCTGCGACGTGGTGCTGAACCTGGGTGAGCGCTGGTCCACCGAGCTGATCGACAACCTCAGCCGGGCGCAGGTGTTCATCCCACTACTCAGTCCGCCCCTGTTCAACAGCGAAGCCTGCGGCAAGGAATGGGCCGTGTTCGCCGCGCGACTGCAGGCCAGCGGTCGCGCACGCACGCGGGAATCGTCGATCATCCCGCTGCTGTGGGTGGACACCCGGATCCCGCCCGTCGCCGAGCCGTTCCAATACCGCGAAGCGGCGTTCGGGCCGACCTACGAGCATGTCAAGCTGCGCGCGCTGATCCGCGACGGCCGGCACCACGACGACTACCTGGAGTTCGTGGAGAAACTCGCCCGCCGCATCGTCGTCCTCAGCGAGGGCCTGCCGGTCGCCGAGGCCCTCGACCGCCCCGGCTTCCATGAGGTCCGGTCGGCCTTCGACGACGCCCCGCAGAACTGGCGGCCGGCCACCGGCCGCCACGGCACAGCCGCCCGCAACGACCAGGCCGGCCCGCCATGGCCGGCCGCGCGCCGCACCACACCGCGGCCACGCAGCCAGCGTCGGCCCATCCTGAACACCAACCTGCCCCCCGAACTGCCCGAGGATCTCCGATGAGCGCCACCGCCGAGGCCGGCCGGGCCGGCCGCATCGTCACCTTCTACAGCTACAAGGGCGGCACCGGGCGCACCATGGCGCTGGCCAATGTGGCCTGGCTGCTGGCCACCAACGGCTTCAAGGTGCTCACCATCGACTGGGATCTGGAGTCGCCCGGCCTGCACCGCTACTTCCACCCCTTCCTCAAGGACAAGGAACTGCGGCACTCCGAGGGCCTGCTCGACCTCATCCGCTCGTGGACCGACGCGAGCCTGCGCGCCACGGGTGGGCGGCCGGAACCGCCGGCACCCCGCATCCAGGAGTTCGCCGCCTCACTGGACTGGAACTTCCCGCGCGGCGGGCTGATCGACTTCGTGCCCGCCGGCCGCCAGGACCTCGGATACACCGAGGCGGTGAGCACCTTCGACTGGGACTCGTTCTGGCATCAGCGGCACGGCAACCGGCTGCTCGACGCGCTGCGCGAGGACATGATCCGCAACTACGACGTCGTGCTCATCGACAGCCGGACCGGCACCAGCGACACCGGCGGGATCTGCACCGTGCAGCTACCGGACAGCGTGGTCAACTGCTTCACCCTGAACACGCAGAGCATCGAGGGCGCCGTCGCGGTCACCCGGTCGATTCTCGAACAGGCCCCGGAGATCCAGGTCTACCCGGTGCCCACCCGGATCGAGCACGGCGAGATGGGCAAGCTGGAGCGCGGGCGCAACCACTCCCGGCGGGGCTTCGAGCCGTACCTGACGTTCCTCGGCGACCAGAGCGCGGACGCGTACTGGAACAGCGTCGAGGTGCCCTACATCCCCTATTACGCGTACGAAGAGGTGCTCGCGGTCTTCGGCGACGTCCCGCAGCAGAAGGGTCCGCTGCTGGACCCGTACGTGCGGCTGGCCGGCCTGCTCGCCGGGCGGGACTGCCCGGCCGCGGTCATCGGCGAGGCCGACCGCGCCCGGGTGCTGAACGCCTACGAGCAGACCGGCGCGCAGGACATGCGCCGGATCGTGGTGGCCTACGCGCCGCTGGACCGGATCTGGGCGGAATGGCTGCGCGACCGGCTCAGCGCCGCCGGGCATCGGGTGTCCATGCACAGCATCCGGGACTCGGTGCCCGAGCTGGACACCCTGGACAACCTGGTGATCGTCTACTCCCGTGACCTGGTCGGCCGCGAGGGCGGCCGGCGGCTGCTGCGCCAGGCCAGCAACCTCATCGCAGGCGGCGCCCGGGACTTCGCCACGCTGCTACGGGTGGACGCGACCCCGCTGGAGCACCGCTTCCCGCCACGGGTCCTGGTGGACGTGATGGGGCCGGGCGAAGAACGCGTCCTGGAGATGGTGGCCGCCGCGCTTGCCCTGGACACCGCGCCACTGCCGGGCACCGCCCCGACGGTCCGCTACCCGGCCGAACTGCCGCCGCACTTCCACGTCAGCCTCACCCGCAACCCGCGCTTCGCCGGGCGCGGCGGGGTCATCGAGGACATCCGCAACCGGCTGATCACCAACGAGCCGCACGGCGGGCGGCTGGCCCTGACCGGCCTGCCCGGGGTCGGCAAGACCCAGGCCGCCCTGGAGTACGTCTACCGGTTCGCGGCCAGCTACGACGGCGTGTGGTGGATCTCCGCCGCCGAGCAGTCCCGCGCCCGGGTGGCGCTGGCGAACATCGCGCCCTCGCTGGGCCTGCCGGAGACCGGCGTAGAGCAGCAGTTGGCCGCGGTCCTCGCCGCGTTCCGGATGGCCTCCCCCGTGCGCCGCTGGCTGGTGGTGCTGGACAACGTGGAGTCGCCGGCCGACATGGCCGGGCTGCTGCCGACCGGACCTGGGCACCTCATCGTGACCTCCCGCGACCCGCAGTGGGCCAACACCCTGGAAGCGGTCGACGTCGACGTGTTCCTGCGCCGGGAAAGCGTCGAGTTGCTCACCCGCCGGGTGGCAAACGTCGAGGTCGCCGACGCGGACCGGCTCGCCGCCCGCCTCGGCGACCTGCCGCTCGCCCTGGAACAGGCCAGCGGCCTGCTGGCGACCACCGCGATGACCGTGCCGGACTACCTCGACCTGCTGGACCGCAGCACGCCAGCCGCCATCGGCGAGATCGCCCAGGCGAGCTCCGAGGAGTCGGTCGCCTCCACCGTCGGCGTGGCCTACCAGCGGCTGCGCACGGCCAACCCGGCGGCGGCCCGGCTCATCGAACTTCTCGCATTCATGGCCCCGGAGGTCATCCCCTACCGGATGATCAGCAACAGGCAGCTCACGGCGCTGCTGGCGCCGATCGACGCCACCATGCACGACGCGTCCCGGCACGCGACCCTGATCCAGGACATCGGCCGCCTGGGCCTGGCGCGCGTGGACGCCGGCACGGCGGGTGGCCCGGAGAGCGGCCGCGCCCCGGGCAGGCGGGGCATCGTGGTGCACCGCCTCACCCAGGATACGATTCAGTCGTACTTGTCGGACAGTGACCGTTTTGACCGAAGTCAGGAGACCAGAAGCGTGCTGGCAGAGGCCGAGCGGGGCGACCCGAACGACCGGAACAACTGGGCGACCTACGAGGCCCTGCGCCCCCACCTCGAACCGACCGGGACGCTGATCTCGGACCGGCCGGAGTCCCGGCAACTGGCCCTGGACATGGTCCGCTACCTGTGGAACCGCGGCGAGTACACGGTCTGCCGGGAGGTGGCCGAGGCGGCGCTGGGCAAGTGGATCCCGGAGTCCGGCCCGGATGACGTGGCCGTGCTGCGGATGCGCCGCCGGCTCGCCCTCGCGCTGCGCGACCTGGGCCTGGAGGACCAGGCGTACGCGATGAACGAGGACAGCCTGGAGCGGCTGCGCCGCACCCTCGGCGACCAGGACCCGTACACCCTGCTCACCGCGTCCAGCTTCGGCGCCGACCTGCGCGCGCGAGGCGAATACGAGAAGGCCGCCGCGCTGGACGAGCAGACCGTCAAGGGCTTCCGCGCGGCCCTGGGCGACGACCAGCAGGACACCTTGAACGCGGTCAACAACCTCGCGGTGTCGCTGCGATTCGTCGGCGATTTCCAACGCGCCGCCGACCTGGACCGCGACACCATGCAGCGCCGGCGCGAGCTGCATGGCTCAGAGCACGAATACACGCTCGTCTCCGTGGAGGTGCTCGGCGTAGACCTCATCGAGCTGGGCGAACTCCGCAGAGCACGCAACCTGCTCGAAGAGGGCTACGAGGCGTTCCTGCGGGTCTACGGTGCGGAGCGCTATCGCACCATCCGGTTGGCGAACACGTACAGCGTGGCCCTGCGCCGCCTCGGCGAGCTCGACACGGCGGCCCGGATCATCGACCAGACCACCCGCACCGCCGAGAAGATCTTCGGCCGCCGGCACCGCTTGACGCTGAACTGCCGGCTGGAGCAGGCCGACGTGCGCTGCGCCGAGGGCCGGATCAAGGAGGCCCACGCGGCCGGCGAGGAGGTCTACGCGGACCTGCGGGAGCTGCGCGGCGAACACCACCCGGAAACCATCGCCGCCGGCAACGACCTGGCCATCTTCCGCCGCGTCGACGGCGACCTGGAGCGGGCGCTGGACCTGGCGGAGCTCACCTTCGAACGGCTGGAAGGCCAGTTCCGCCACGGCCACCCGTACACCCTGGCCGGGATGATCACGCTGGCCAACGCGCGGTACGCCAGCGGGCTGCTGCACCTGGCCGCGGACACCGACGCGGGTGTGCTGCAGCGGCTGCGCAAGACCTTCCGCGACGACCACCCGACCGTGCTCGCCGCCATGGTGAACTGGGCGATCAGCCACCGCGAAAGCGACCCGGAGGACGCCGCCGAGACCCGCGGGAACGCGCTGGAGATGCTCGCCACCGGCCTCGGCCCGCACCACCCGAGCACCGCGGCGGCCCGGGACTGGCAGCGCATCGATCAGGACGTGGCGCCCTTCGCCGTCTGACGCCCGGCAGCGCGGGTCCCGCCCGAGCCGTCGGCCGGGCCGGCTCCGGCCGGGCCCGCCGTCGGCGCCTCGGCGGCAGGGGGCGGTCGATGCGTCCGCCGCCACGCTGCCTCGTCGGCCGCAGCCTGCCGCCGGGCGTCGTCGGCGGCGGGTGAGTCCGCGCCCCACGCCTCGACGGTGGCCGCCAGCTCGCCGAAGAACCGCGCGCCCAGGCCGGTCAGCTCCCCGGAGCCGCGCAGCTCCGCCAGCGCGCCGCGGACGTGCTCGCTCAGCAGCGCGTACCGGGACTCGGCGTGCCGCCGCGCGTCGCCGGTCAGGTCCCGGCGGTGCACCCGCCAGAAGCCGGCCACCCCGGCGAATGCGTACACCCCCTGCATCACCGCGGCGGCCGGGCGGGGGTCGGGGCGCCACGGCGCGTGGAACCGCGCCGGCCCGTCGTCTGCGCAGAGGTCCACCAGGTCCAGCAGCGCGTTCAGCTTCTCGTGCTGGAATTCGTGCACGAGCAGCTCGGCCAGCAGCACCGGATCGTCGGTCGGGGACATGCCGACGGCGCCGAAGCAGCCCCGCACCGACGCGCTGACCTGGGTGCCGTCCGTCGGCGCGCGCAGCGGGACGATCGCGCGCAGGCCGCCCCGCATCGCTCGCGCGTGCGCCGGCTGCTCGGTGCGCAGCAGCCGCCACGCTGCGGCGACCGTCCGTTCGAAGGCGTGCATGCCGACGGGTTCCAGCGGGGCGAGGGCGGGCGCGGAGAACCGGTCCCGCAGCGGGTCGGCGTCGATGACGGCCAGGCACAGGCCGGGCAGGTCGACGCGCGGTTCCGGCCGCCAGCCCGGCGCGGAGCCACGGGCGGGGGTGGCCGGCGCGCCGGCACCCGGCACGCCGACCCGCACGGCGCCGACCCGCACCGTCGCGCCGCCGTCGAAGCGCAGCGGCACCCGGCCCGGCCCGACGCCGACGGCGACGCCCAGGCCGGGTAACACCAGGTCCGGCGTCGCGGTGGGCACGTCCAGGCGGAACGGCACCCGCGCGGCGACGGCGGCGGACGCGGCGAGCGCCCCGAGGCGGCCGGCCGCGACGTCCCGCCCGGCCTCGTCCGCCGCCGAGGCCAGCCCGGCGAACCATGCCCCGAGAAACGGGTATCGCAGCAGCTCACGCCCGGCGGCCGGGGCTGTGCGGTCGATGCGGGCGATCAATGCCAGGGCCTCGCCGAGCTCCGGCGGCATGCGGCGGGCCTGCTCGGCGGCGGCGACCAGCAACAGGCGACGGCGGGAGAGCTGCGCGTCAACAAGCAGGTCGACGGCTTCCGCCGATCCGCCGCCGGTGGCCAGCCCGCGCAGCAGGCCGCCGGTCAGCACGTACTCACGCATGGGCGTGCACCCGGGCGGCGACCTCGGCGTCCAGCCGGCTCGCGATGTGCCGGATCAGGCGCTCGAGGTCCCGGCAGTACACCGACCGGTGCCGGAACCCTCCGTCAGGGCCGTAGCGATGCGAGTACTGTCCCCCGCCGCATACCGCGACGATCGGGCAGCCACGGCATGCCGTCGCCAGCGATTCCCGGGTGCGCCGCAGGGCGCACGCCAGCGGGTGTCCAGCGGCCTCGTCGAGCGAGTGACCATGCACCGAGAGACCCAGGGCGCCGAGGCCGGGGGCCGTCGTCTTCAGCGCGTCGGTGGCTTCCAGGCTGCCGTCGGTCTCGATGGTGACCGCGTGCGCGGCATCGAACCCGACGGCCTCCGTCTCGCTGTGCCCGCCCAGCAGCAACGCGATGATCGACTCGAAGAGCCGGATGCCGGTCGCCCGGCGCGGAGCGCCGAACCAGCGGTCGAACACCGCGACCAGCCAGTCGGCGTACGGTGTGGCGTCCGAGTCCCCGTGCCCCGCCGGCGGGTGCACCCAGTTGGCCAGCGGCAGCAGCAGGTCGATCTGCGGCGGGCCGAGGGCGAGCAGGTCCGCATAGACCTCGCCCGGGTCGTTGTCCAGATCGATCGTGCACAGCAGGCCGGTCCACACGCTGGCCTCGCGCAGCAGGTCGAGGCCGCGCGCCATGCGGTCGAAGCTCGGCCGTCCGTCCGCGTAGCGGCGGTGCCGGTCGTGCACCGCGCGGCCGCCGTCGACGCTCACCCCGACGCCCACCTGGTGCCGGCGGAACACCGCGAGGAATCGGTCGTCGACGAGCGTCCCGTTGGTCTGCAGGGTCACCTCGACCGTCGTCGCGGACGGGACGCGGGAGCGGACCGCCGTCACCACGTCCTCGATCACCGCCGGGCCGGCCAGCAGCGGCTCGCCGCCGTGCAGGACCAGGTCGACGTTGCGCAGTTCATGCCGGTGGGCGTGTTCGCCGATCCGCCGGGCCAGCGCGGCGATCGTCTCCGGGCTCATCACCGTCGGCCGGCCACGCCAGCTCTGATCCACGTGGTGGTAGACGTAACAGTAGTCGCACGACAGGTTGCAGCGACTGTGCAGCTTGACGATGAACTGCCGGAACGGGACGGTCTCCATGCGCACGGTCAGGGACGGCGCAGCGGGGCGGCGTTGAACGCCGCGGCCCGGTCGCGGCTGCCGCAGGTCGCGTCCTGGACGACGCGGCGCAGGCAGTGGTCCAGCACCGTGTCACCCTCGCGGCGCAAGGCCAACAGTTCGTCCAGCGGCAGATCCGCGGCGCGGAGCAGGCCGGTCGGATTCGGTGTGGCACTGGCAGAGATCATGATCACTCGCATTCCTCACCGGGACAGGGCTGGACGGTGTGCGTGACGCCGGGGGGCCAGCCAATCTCTCGCGAAGCGCACCGCCGCGCGGAGGGGAAACAGGCGGCCCGTCGCTGCGCCGACCGTCTCCTGCCGGAGGAAGCCGTCGACGATCGAGGCGAACTCAAAGTCGGCGCCCAGATCACCGAAATCGTGATCGCTCAGACCGGCCGTTTCGTATCTTACCCACTCTCGCCCCCTTGCGGTCCTGATCACCGCGGTCAATTCAATGATCGGCAGATCCGGAATCCGGGATTCGGCGAGGTGAAATGCCGTGCATTTGTCGAAACCGACACCCAGCAGCAGAACGCGCGCGTCGGCGCGTTCCAGCGCGGCCAGCGGCGAGCGATCGCCGAGCAGGCTGCGCAGGTCGTGCACGGCCATCATCTCGGCGGCCCGCGCGCCCACCGCGGCGAAGGAGGTGAGCGGGTGTCCACTTCGGGCGGATCCGGGCCAGGTGCGCACCCGCTCCGCGATCGCGCCCATGCCCGCGCTGGGCGTCAACGCCGGCTCGAAGGCGGGCAGATGCTCGCGGATGACCGGCCACCACTCCTCCGGCACGCGGCGATGCGACCAGCGGGAGGGGTCGCGATTGTCCGGTGTCTGGGCCGGTACGACCACCGTCCCCTCCGGACCGACCGCGTCGAGCAGGGCCTGGACCACGGCGGTGGCACCGCCGCACACCCACCCCAGGGCGCGCATCGAACCGTGCGTGAGCACCACCTCGCCGGGGCGCACACCCAGCCGGGCGAATTGTCGCGCCAGCAATTCCCGGGTGAGCACCGGTTCCGGGTTCATTATCCGCTCCACGCCGTGGACCTGCCTTTCCGCGGCCGGTGAAGCCGCCCCTTCATCATCGATCTGGGTGGACCGGCCCGACGCACTTCTGTCGGTAGTGCGCGATAGTTGACGGCTATTGGCACCACACCGTCCAATGGACGCACGGCGTTTGTCGAAACTTGACGATTGCTGACGGTGGCGGCCGGCGAAGGGCGGATCAGTGGCGAGTGCACCGCGACCGGGTCCGCTCCCCGACGGCCCACTGCGGGACCTCGTGCTGGCCCTGCGCGGCCTGCACCGGGCCGCGGGCAAGCCGGGCGCCCGGCAGATCAGCGCCGCCATCCGCGACAGCGACGACATGCGCGACACGGTCAGCCACGAGACGGTCAGCGCCATGCTGCGCGGCGGCGGCCTGCCGAAGTGGGTCAAGGTGGAGTGTGTGGTCCGCCAGCTCGTCGCCTGGGCGGTGACCGGCCCGGACACCGACGAGGAGATCCGCCGCTTCCACCGGCTGTGGCTGGCCGCCGACGACGCGCCGAGTCCTGTTCCCGCCGGGGCCCCGTCCCCGGCACGCCGCGACTTCGTCGCCCGCTCCCCCGCACCGCCGGAACGCGAGCCGCCCCGCGGCGGCCCCGCGATCAGCAACCTGCCGGCCCGGCCCCGGCACTTCACCGGCCGCACCGGGATGCTGGAGGAGATCCGCGCGACGGTCACCGGGCCGCAGGGGCCGCCGCTGTCCCTGGTCGGCCTCGGCGGGGTCGGCAAGACGCAACTCGCCCTGGAGTACGCCCACCGCTGGACCGCCGAGTACGACGTGGCCTGGTGGGTGCCGGCCGAGCAACCGTCGCAGGCGATCGCGGCGCTTGCCGCGCTCGGCGAGCAACTGGAGATCCGCCCCGCCGCCGACATGCGCCAGACGATGCGCGACGTGCTCAGCTTCCTGGAGGACAGCGCGCTGCGCTGGCTGCTCATCTACGACAACGCCGACCAGCCGGACGACCTGGCCGCGGTGCTGCCGGCGATCGGCGGCCACGCCCTGGTCACCTCGCGCAACACCGCGTGGGCGCAGGCCGCGCCCGCGTCGGTGCGCGTCGGGGTGTTCTCCCGGCCAGAGAGCCTGTCGTTCCTGCGCGAGGCCGGGCTCACCGGGTCCGCGGAGGACTGCGAGGCGCTGGCCGACCATCTCGGCGACCTGCCTCTCGGGTTGGACCAGGTGTGCGCCATGCACTCCGCCACCGGCATGCCGGTGGCGGAGTATCTGCGCCTGTTCGCCGAGCACTTCGACGAGTTGCTGGCCGCCGGGCTGCGCGCGGGCTCGCGGACCACCACCGTCACCACGTTCGTGAACGTGGCGGCGGGCCGCCTGCGCACCGAGTCGGTGGCCGCCGCCCAGTTGCTGGAGATGCTCGCGTTCATGGCGCCGATGCCGGTGCCCGTCGCGCTGCTGCACCGCGGCCGCGACGCGCCGGTGGCCGCGCCGCTGGGACGCGCGCTGCACCGCACCGACGAGCTGGCACGCATCGTCGCCCGGCTGGGCCGGTACGGGCTGGCCCAGGTTGACGGCGGCGGGCAGGAGGTCCAGGTGCACCGGCTGGTGCAGTTGGTGGTGCGCAACGGGCTGCCGCCGGACGCGGCGAGCGCCCGCCGCTCGGACGTGCACCGGCTGCTGGCCGCGGCGAATCCCGGCGACCCGGACGACTCGCGCACCTGGCCGCTGCACGGCGAGATCGGCCCGCACCTGCTGGCCGCGGACGCGCTGCACGCCGACCGGGACGAGCCGCGCACCGCCCTGCTGCACCAGATCCGCTACCTGGAACGCATCGGCGACTTCCAGGCCTCCGAGCGCCTGGCCCGTGCCGCCGAGGAGGCGTGGCGGGTCGACCGCGGCCCGGAGCACCGCCTCACCGTGCTGGCCACCCGGCACCTGGCCAACGCGCTGCGTGCGCTCGGCCGGTACGCCGAGTCGCGGCACCTGGTGATCACCGCGCTGGGGAGGCTGCGGGCCAGCGCCCAGTACGGCGAGGAGCATCCGGACACGCTCACCATGGCCGCGGTGGCCGGTTTCCACCTGCGGCTGGGCGGCGCCTACGCCGAGGCGGTGGACGAGGATCAGCGCCGGGTGGACCTGCTCACCCGGCTCTACGGCCCGCGCGACCCGCGCACCACCGACGCCGCCGGCAACCTCGGGGTCAGCCTGCGGCTCGATGGTCGCGCCGGGGACGCCCTCCGCCTCGACGACGAAACGGTACGGATCCTGCGTGCGGATCTCGGCTCGGCGGATCCGCGCACCCTCGTCGCGGCCCGCAACCTGGCCTGGAGCCTGCTCGACGTGGGACGGTTCGGCGAGGCGGTGCGGACGCAGCGCGCCAACCTGCCCGGCCGGGTCCGCTTCGACGAGACCGCGATCGTGAGCCGCACCCTCGCCGTCGGGCTGCGCCGGCTCGGACACCACCGCGAGGCGCTGGAGGAGGCCACCGCCGGCTACCGCACCTGCCAGGAACGCTTCGGCCCGGATCACCATCTGACTCTCGCGGCGATCATGACGTACGCCAACACGCTGCGCGCCGCGGGCGATCCGATCGGGGCGCGCCGGCTGGCCGGCGAGGCGCTGGACCGATACCGGCGGCTGTTCGGGCGGCGCAACCCGCTGACGCTCGCCGCGGCCACCAACCTGGCGGTCGCGCTACGCGCGGTGGGCCAGTGGCGGGAGGCGGCGGGTAACGACGAGCAGACCTACGAGGACGCCGTCCGGGTGCTCGGCCCCGCCCACCCGCACACCCTGGTCGCCGCCGTCGGGCTGGCCACCGACCTGGCACACCAGCACAACGCGAAGGAGGCGGTGGTGCTCGGGCGGGCCACCCTGGCCGGGTTACGCCATACCCGCGGGGAAGATCACCCCGAGACGTGGGCGTGCGCGCTGAATCTCGCCCTCGATCTCGGCCCGGACGGCGACGCCGACCGCCGCGCGGCGACGGAACGGCTGACCGCCATGCTCGGCCCGGATCACCCGGAGGTGCTGGCCGCCACGGCGGGCACGAGGATGGAGTGCGACGCGGAACCACCGCCGACCTGATGTCCGCGCCGCTTCGCCTTCGGCGGCCAGATCACCCGCACCGGCACACCCATCTCGCGGGCACGGGCGACGGTGTGCGCCGTGCCGCCGTGAATGCCGTCCGGGTTGCCGTCCCACACCGCGATGAGCAGGTCGCACTGCCGGAGCATCTCCGCGCTGGCGGCGGCGTAGCGCGCCTCCGGCCGTGGGTGCGCGGGCATCCGCAGCACCCACCGGGCCCGGCGCAGCAGGCGGCGGATGTCGCGGGCGCCGCCCGGCGGTTCCGGCAGCACCACGTCGAAGGTGCCGGCCAGGTCACGCACGGCGCGGGCGAACAGCTTGTCGGCGCCGTCGGCGAGGCAGGTGACGCCGTGCAGCACACCATGCTGCTGCTGGGCCCGCAGAACGTCGACGAGCGCCCGGTAGATCGGGCGCGCCGATCCCCGGGTCAGCCGGACGTGGCCGGTGACCCCGACACGCACGACGCGTTTGCTCATCGCCACCCCTCCATCATCTCTCACCCGCGAAACCGTCCCGGGCCGCCTCATGGCGTCCCGGCGGTGACCCGCTGGGCCCGTCCGTCGGTCAGCCGGATCACTTGAAACCCGGCGTCGGCCAGCACCGCCGGCAGGTCACGGACCGCCGCGCGGGTCTTCTCGCGGTGCTCGTCCGGCAGGTCGCGCCACGGGCGCACGTACGGGGACAGCTTCGCGGCCCGGTCGAGGCGCGTCCCGTACCGCCAGCCGCGCGCGCAGGCCGCCCGAGACCAGCGGTCCTGCTCGGCCTCGGCCAGCTTCTCCACCTCGCCCGGCGTGAGGCAGAAGTCGTCGGTTCCGCTGCGGGCCACGATGGTGCAGCCGATGGAGTGCAGCTTGGCGCCGATGGAGACGGCCAGCGCCCGGTTCGACCCGCGCCGGTCGTCGTCGAGCAGGATCCAGTCGACAAGCGCCGCCTGATCGGTGAACGGGTCCGGGCTCTCCCGGCACGCGACCACGTACCGCTCGTGGATCAGCCGGGCCAGGCGCTCCACGAGGTCCTCCGCGATCAGCTCCGGCCGGCACGCGACGGCGTTCTTCGCGAACAGCCTGATCTTGCCGTCCACCTCGTCCAGCAGCGGCCGCCCGGCCGCGTCGCCGAACGCGTCGGTGAGCCCGGCCAGCCGGTCGACCGGGACCAGCACGGTGCCGCGCACGCGGTGCCAGAGCTCGTGCGCGGTCAGCGCGACCTGCAGTCCCTGTTCCTCGTCCCGGTAACAGAGAAAGGCCTCGTCGTAGCGGCGCTCCGGCTCGGCCGAGAGCATGTCCGGCACGTCCGAGGCGTACGCGGTGATCGCGCACGCCTCGCCGAGGACCGCGTACCGCAGGTGCAGCGCATGCAGCACCCGCGGCGCGTCCGGTGATACCAGATCGACCTCGGCGCGCATCGCCGGGTCCGGCCGGCGCAGCCGCCAGTCCCGGGCGAGCGCGACGAGGAGCGCCCGGACGAACATGGCGTCCCCGGCGACCAGCAGGCGCGGCGCCCGGCCGCCCACCGCCACGGTGGGCCGCTCGGCAAGCAGCACCTGCACGGCGAGCTGGTCCAAGTTGAAGAAGTCGAGCCGCAGGCCGGGGGCGGCGTGCACGCCGAGCCGCCGGGCTTGCAGGGCCACCACCCGGTCCGGGTCGTGGATCTGCGCGTACACCCGGGCGCGCCCGCCGCCCGCGGCGACCACCCGGCCCGCCGCGGCCGCGATCGCCACGTTGGTGGCCCCGTCGTCGGAACACGCGTAGATGGTGGTGGCCCGCCGCGCACCGGCGCCGCGCAGCACGTCCGGGTCGGTGGCATCGCCGGTGATCCGGAACAGCCGGCCACGACGCAGCTCGAAGGGGTCGGTGGCGGTGCTGCGCACCAGCACCGCCGGGCGCCGGGCGGCGGCCAGGCCGCGAGCGAGCGTGACCGCGGCTGCCGAGTCGCCGCAGACGATGGCGTGCCCCCGGGCGTTGCGCATGCGCATCCGGCGCAGCTCCGCGGACAGCAGCAGCCGGACGGCCTCGGCCACCGCGAACATGGTCACCGCGGGCGCGGCGAAGCGGGCGACCTGCAGCGCCGGCGGGAAGTTCGTGGCCTCCTGCAACGGGTCCGAGCCCAGCACGAACAACTGCAGGTCGGAGTAGAGCAGGTTGAGGAAGCCACGGCCCTCCAGGGCCTCCCCGACGAAATACTGATCGAGGCCGATGTATCCCAGGATCAGGGCGACGAAGGCCAGGCAGACGAAGCCCGCGCGGACGATCGCGGCGGGATGCCTCCCGATGACGGCGGACGCGGACGACGGAGCGTTCGGCACGGCCATGAATACATTGTGTCATCGGGCCACTACTCATGGGGAGGTCGATCCGTCGCCGCGGCGGGGCCACCGCGGCGACGGGTGACGCGCGCTCAGGAGGCGGCCACGCCGGCCGGCTCCTCCTCCTGCAGGGTGATGTTGCGTCCACTCGACGGGTCGAAGAGGTGGATCTTGTCGACGTTCATCCAGATCCGGGCCTCCTGGCCGCCCCGGACCCGCGACTCGGCCGACAACCGGGTCACCAGGTTGGCCCGGTCGTGCGGCACGTCCGCACCGCCGGCATCGGCGGCCAGATCCTCCAGGTCGGCGGCGACCGCCGGGCCACCCTCCACGGAGAAGTAGACGTACTTGTCCGAGCCCATCGACTCGACCAGATCGACCGGCGCGGTGAAGGTGAAGCCCTTGCCAGCCTGATCGACCAGAGCGGCGTCCTCGAAGTGCTCCGGCCGGATGCCGAGCACCAGTTGCCGCGGGGCGTCGGCCGCGGTGAGCAGCCGCCGCAGCCGGTCGTCCAGCGCCAGCTCACCCATCGGGCAGCGCAACGCGTTCTCCTCCACCGTGGCGGGCAGGAAATTCATCGACGGCGAGCCGATGAAACCGGCCACGAAAAGGTTCACCGGGCGGTCGTAGAGCGTCTGCGGATCACCGACCTGTTGCAGGTGACCGCCGCGCATGACCACCACCCGGTCGCCCAGGGTCATCGCCTCGGTCTGGTCGTGCGTCACATAGACCGTGGTGGTGCCGAGCTGCTTCTGCAGGCGCGACACCTGAGTGCGCATCTGCACCCGCAGCTTGGCATCCAAATTGGACAACGGCTCGTCCATCAGGAACGCCTTGGGGCTGCGCACGATGGCGCGTCCCATGGCCACCCGCTGACGCTGCCCACCGGACAGGTTCGCCGGCTTACGGTCCAGATGCTCGGTCAGCTCCAGAACCTTCGCCGCCTCGCCGACCTTGCGGTCGATCTCCTCCTTGGCCATCTTGGCGAGCTTCAGCGGGAAGGCCATGTTCTCCCGCACGGTCATGTTCGGGTAGAGCGCGTAGGACTGGAACACCATCGCGATGTCCCGGTCCTTGGGCGCCCGGTCGTTCACCCGCTGGCCACCGATGCGCAGCTCGCCGGAGGTGATGTCCTCCAGCCCGGCGATCATGTTCAGGGTGGTCGACTTCCCGCAGCCGGACGGCCCGACCAGGATGACGAACTCGCCGTCCGCGATCTCCAGGTCGATGCCGTGCACGGCGGTGGTGCCGTCCGGGAAGCTCTTGGTCACCTTGTCGAGAACGATGTCAGCCATCTCAAGTCACCTATCCCTTGACCGCGCCGGAGGTGAGGCCCGCGACGATGCGCTTCTGGAAGAACAACACGAACAGGATGATCGGGATGGTGATGACCACCGCGGCCGCGGAGATCGCCCCGGTCGGATCCTCGAACTGCGACGCGCCGGTGAAGAACGACAACGCCACCGGCACGGTGCGCGACTGCTCGGTCGACGTCAGCGAGATGGCGAACAGGAAGTCGTTCCAGCAGAAGATGAACACCAGGATCGCCGTGGTGAACACGCCGGGCGCCGCCAGCGGCGCGATCACCTTGCGGAACGCCTCGGCCTGCGTCGCCCCGTCCATCTTCGCCGCCTTCTCCAGGTCCCACGGGATCTGCTTGAAGAACGCCGACAGCGTGTAGATGGCCAGCGGCAGCGCGAACGTGATGTACGGCAGGATCAGCCCCGGCCAGGTGTCGAACAGCCCGGTCTGCCGCTCGATGTTGAACAGCGGCGACACCAGCGAGACCTGCGGGAACATGGCGATCAGCAGGGACACCCCGACCAGCAGCGCCTTGCCGGGGAAATCCAGCCGGCTGATCGCGTACGCCGCCATGGTGCCCAGCACCACCGCGATCAGCGTGGAGATCAGCGCGATGCCGATCGAGTTGATCAGGGCGCGGACGAACTGGTCGGTCTGGAAGATCAGCCGATAGTTGTCCAGTGTCCACTCGCGAGGGATGAAGTTGCCGTCGGTCAGCGTCGCCGTCGTCTTCAGCGACAGCGACACCACCCACAACACCGGGATCAGGGCGAACACCACCACGACGGCGTCCAGCAGACCCCACTTGAGCTTGGCACGGGGCCCGGTGTCCAGCGTGGCCATCAGCGCCTCCCCTCGTCGCTGCTGCCGGGTGCGGCGGTGCCGAACAGCTTCACGAACACGAACGCGATGATCGCCACGGCGAGGAAGATGAGCACCGACATGGTGGAGCCGATGCCCAGGTTCAGGCCCTTCATCAGGTTGTTGTAGGCGATCATCGACACCGAGGAGGTCTCGTTCGCGCCGTTGGTCAGCACGTAGATGTTGTCGAACACGCGGAACGCGTCAAGCGTGCGGAACAGCAGCGCCACCAGGATCGCGGGTTTCATCACCGGCAGCATCACCCGGGTGAACCGCTGCCAGGCCGAGGCGCCGTCCATCGAGGCTGCCTTCAGCAGATCCTCGGGCACCAGCGCCAGACCGGCCATCAGCAGCAGGGCCATGAACGGCGTGGTCTTCCAGATCTCCGCCAGGATGATGATGGACAGCGCACTGGCCCGCTCGGTCAGCGGTGCCCCGTCGGAGAGCAGGTTCGCCAGGTAGCCGGTGCTCGGCGTCCACGCGTACCGCCAGCTAAACGCGGCGACCACGGTGACGATGCCGTAGGGGATCAGCGCCGACGTGCGCACCAGTCCCCGGCCGATCAGGGTGCGGTGCATGACCAGCGCGAGCGCCATGCCCAGCACCAGTTCCACCGCCACCGAGACCACGGTGATCAGCAGGGTCACCCCGAAAGCGGTCCACCAGTAGCCGTTGCTCAGCACGGTGGCGTAGTTGGCGAACCAGACGAACTCCCGCTCGGAGGGGAACTTCAGGTCGTAGCGCTGCAGCGAGAGCCAGAAGCTGTACAGGATCGGGTACGCGGTCACGGCCACCATGACGAGCGCGGCCGGCGCGCAGAGCAGCCATCCCAGCCGCCGCTCCTGGCGCTTGCCCTCGCTGAGCGCCGCCTTCGCTCGCTTCTGCGGCAGCTCGCGGCGGCCACCCTCGGAGAGCTCCTCGGCGGTGGTCGCGGGGGTGGTCGACGAGACGCTCACGGCAGGACCCCCTGGGAATCGATGGCCTTCTGAATCGATGTGCGCAGCGAATCCGCGGTCCGCTGCGGGTCGATCGCCGAAGGCGGCGACAGCTCCGCGGCCACCACGGTGGACAGGTTCTGGTACGCCGGAGTCCGCGGCCGTGGCGCGGCGTCCTTCAGCTCCTCCAGCAGCGTCTCCCGCATCGGATAGGCCTTGGCCATGTCCGGCCGGTCGTAGACCGCCTCGATGCTGGGCGCCTGCCCCGCGTTGATCGCCAGGTACTCCTGGTTCTCCGCGTTCCGCAGGCACTTGATCGCCTCGAAGGCGAGGCCGGGATGCTTGCTGTACGCGCTCACCGCCATGTTGGAGCCGCCGATCGTGGTGACGCTCGGGGTGTTCGCGTCGATGGCGGGATACCGCGCCCAGCCGGTCTTGGCCAGGATCTGCGGCGCGTCGCCCTGCATCGAGGCGTACACGTACGGCCAGTTCACCTCGAAAGCGCCGGCCCCGGACTGGTAGGCCAGCCGCACGTCGTCCTCGATGGAATTGCTGAACGACGGGCTCACCACGCCGGAGGTGGCCAGCTTCTTCATGACGCGCAGCGCCTTGACCGTGCCGGCGTCCATCACCGCCTTGTCGCCGCTGTCGTCGACCACGTGCCCGCCGGCGCTGGCGACCAGGCTGTTGAACAGCACCACCAGCCCCTCGTACTGGGCGCCCATGGTGAGGATCTGGAAGGGCTTCTTGCCCGCGGACTTGAGCCGCTGGGCCTGGCTGATCATCTCGTCCCAGGTCTTCGGCGGCGAGGACACCAGGTCCTTGCGATACCACAGCAGTTGCACGTTGGTGTTGTTCGGCGCCGCGTAGAGCCGGTTCTTGTACTCCGCCGACGCCAGCGGGCCGGGGAGCGTGCCGTCCTCGATCGCCGCCTTGTCCGCGCCGGTCCACTCCAGAATCCAGTCGGCGCTGGCGAACTCCTGGGTCCACGTCACGTCCAGGCCGAGGATGTCCATGCTGTCGTCCTCGGCCGCGAGCCGGCGCACCATCTGCACCCGCTGGTCGTCCGCCGTACGGGGAAGCACCTGATAGACCACCCGGTAGCGGCCGTTCGCCTGTTGATTGCAGGTGTCGATCACGTGCTGGAAGCTCTCCACCGGGAACTGGTAGAGGTTGAGGGTCGGCACGCCGCCCTCGCCATCGGATCCGCACGCCGCCATCGGCGCCGTCAGAGCCAGCGCGGCTCCCGCCGCGGCGACCCGGGCGCGCATCGTGCGCCGTCGCGGATGTCGGTCATCTCTTGCCATCGACCCTCCATCCGGCACCCGCCGCACGGACGAGTGGGATGCCACCCGAGGGTCGGCGGACGCGTCTGTTCCCCCGCCGGCCGGGGCGGAAGGTGATCTCCGTCACGACCGGCCTGTGCGGTTTTCCCTGCCCTGAGCGGGTCGGACACAAACGCGAAACGACTACTTAACCTGGCGATGGTCGCCGCGTGAGGCGGGGGTGAATGTCCGGCCGCACCGGTTTGTCCCACCCGCGTCCGGGGTACCACGGCGCCGCCGATGTCCCACACTCGAGGCCGGAGCGCACCATGACGGGCGAACCCCAGGTCACGCTTGATCCGCAGTCGCTGAACCCGATCGAGGAGAAGCTGCGGGTCCCGCTGGAGGAACAGCTCACCTCCGCCCTGCAGGCGGCCACCGAGCGGGTCCGGCACGCCTACACCGGACAGAGCCTGCCCGAGGTGACGGCATGGCTGTTCGAGGAGACCAAGGCCGGCCTGCACCCGGACATCGCGGACGGCTTCCACCCGGATCACGCCGAACTGACCCAGGTGGCCCGGTCCATCGTGGCGGGCTGACGGTCCACCGGGGACGTCAGGACATCCGGCCCAGCGCGGCGCGGAACCGGGCCAGGTCGCGACGCCGCCGTTCCAGTGTCATGGCCAGACCCACCAGCAGCAGGCCGGCCGAACCCAGCGGAATCCACCGCGGCACCAGATCCCACACGCGGGCCAGCTCGTGCAGCGCCACCACGGCCGTCACCACGCCGCCGACCACCACCGGCGCCTGCCGGCGCGCCCACGCCCCGGCGATCACCACCGCGACCGCCGCCGCGCCGAGCGCCAGCCGACGCGCCGGCTGGTCCGGCGCCACCAGCACCGAGGCCAGTGACGGCAGGAAGGCGGCGGCGAGCGCCGGGCCCAGCGTCACCCAGCTCGACGGCGCGTGCCGGGCGCGCAAAGCCAGCGCCCCGGCAAGCAGCACCACCCCGGCGGCCGGAACGGTATACGCCTCCAGCACCGCCACGCGCACGGTGACCAGCAACAGCCACCATCCGGCAAGCTCCGCGAGGGCGGCGGCGACGGCGTGCCACCGGCGCCGCCCCGGCACCAGCGCCCGCAGCCCCAGCGCCAGGCCCCACAACGCGAGCACCGCCGCCGCCCGCGCCGTCGTCCCGGCGGCCAGCAGCAGCGCCACCCCGGCCGCGACGTGCGCGACGGCCTGCACCGCCCGCCCGGCGGTCGCCGCCCGCCCACCGGCGGACGGTCCCCTCGTGAGAGCCCGCCCGGTGCCCAGCGCCAGCCCGGCACCCAGCGCCAGCCCGGCACCCAGCGCCAGCACCGCTGCCGCCGCGCCGAGCACCGCGAACGCCGCGGCCGGGCCGGGCACGGCCGCGAACGCCGCGGCGGGCGCGGCGACGGCGACCACCACCCACCCCGCGAACCGCGCGCGGTCCCGGCCGGCCGTCGCCACCACGGCGCCCGCCGCCATCACCGCGCCGAGGGCGATCAGCGCCGACCACCGTGCCTGGAAGGCGGGCAGCAATCCGGCGAGGAAGAGCACGGCACCGGCGGCCCCGAGTCCGTCGGTACCGTCCCTTCGCAACCCGATGACCAGCAACCCACCCAGGCCCACGGCCAGCGACACCGCCGGCACGAACGGCCAGCCCGCCCCGGCCGCGGCAACGATGAGCGGCGGCACGAACGCCAGCACCGGCGCCGCCGCCCACCCCGCCCGCCGGGCGCCGCGCCGCACGCCCCCGATGGTCCCGGCCGCGAGCCCGGCCAGCGCCACGGACACCACGTCGGACACCGGCGCCACCGAGTCGGGCCGCACCGCCAGCGCCGCCACGCTGCCCGCGACGCCGACCACCACGGCCAGCGCCGGCAGCGGCGCGGCCGGCCCCGCAACCCGCCGCCGTGCGTGCACCGCGGCGGCGACCAGTGCCAGCGCGCCGTAGACCGCCGGTGCGTCACCGGCGGGCGCCGCCCATAACGGCGCCGTGGTCAGGCCGACCAGCGCGCCCACCGGCACGCCCGGCATCCGCCGTGCCAGCGGTGCCCATCCGGCCAGCAGCGTGGCCGCCGCCGCGGCGGCCAGCGCCGCCCGGGACTGCGCTGCGCCGCCGGCCGACAGGGCCACCGCGCCCGTCCACGCCACGGCCGGCAGCAGCGCGGCGCCCACGCCGGGCGCCGCGCGGCGCACCGACCGGTGGCCGGGCGCGATGCCCGCGCCGACGCCGACCAGCACGATCGTGCCGAGCACCACGGCGGCGGTGCCCGGACGGCCGAACCCGGCCAGCACGGCATGCACCCCGATCGGCGCCGCCACCAGCACCGGCCACCCCGCCGACCACCGCGCTGCCACCGCCATGGCCACAACCACCACCAGCAGGTCGGCCACGCACGCGGACCACCACGGCAGACCCCAGCCGGCCGGCGTCGCCAGCGCGACAAGCGCCGCACCGGCCAGCGCCGGCACGGCCGGCCGCGTCACCCCCGCCCGGCACAGCACCGCCCCCGCGGCGGCCGACAGCAGCGCGGTGACCGCCACCAACTGCCAGCCGGACGGCACCACGGTCCGGTCCCACGGGGTGGCGAAGAACGCCGACGCCGCGTCCACCGGACGCGTCGCCGCAGCCGCCACCCGGATCGTCGCGTCCACCCCCGGCACCGCGAGCACCAAGAACGCCGCGAGCCGGGCACCGCGGGCGGCCGGCCGTGGCAGCCGGACCAGCGACACCGCGACGGCCACGGCCAGCACCACCGCGGCCACTGCCACATCGCCGCCGAGCAGCCCGGCGACCCGTCCGGCCGCGGCGCCGGCCGCGACCACCAGGACGCCGGCGGCGACCGCGACGGCCCCCGATGACCGGGTCGTCACCGCCGCGGCCACCACCACCGCGGCCGCCACGATCAGCGCGGTCCCGCCGACCGCCGCGCGGCCGGGCCGCGCGGCGCCGGCCAGCGAGACCAGAGCGCTCGATCCGGACGCCACGATGAAGCAGAGACCGCACGCGTACGCCGTGATACCGATCGCCGTCCACGGAACCGGGCGCAGGAGGTTCACGGCCACGTCCAGCCCGGCCACCGCGGCGCACACGAAGGCCCATCCGGCGGCGTCCGGGTGCAGCGGCGCGATCAGCAACGGGAGCACCGGCTGCGCGGCCAGCACCGCGACGAACCGGGGACCGGCGAGACCGGTGAGATGCTCATAGCCCGCGGCCAGGGCGGCGGTCACCGCGCACACCGCGCCGGCATACCCGAGCGGCGTGTACCCCGCCACGCCGAACAGGTTCACGTACCACGCGGCGTATCCGTCCAGCAGCACCAGCACCAACCCGACCGCGGCGAAGGTCTCCCCGGTGGCACGCAGGTCACGGCGCAGCGCGAGCAGCGGCGCGGCCAGGGCGAGCACGGTGCACCCGCCGAGCAGCACCGCCCGGCCGGCCACCCCGAACTGCGCCCACGCGACGGCCGTGAACACGATCGCCGCGACCGCCAGCAGCAGACCGCCGAGCAGGAACAACGCGGTCTGGACCAGGCGCGTGGAGGCCTCCTTGGCGCGCGGGGGTGCGGCGGCCGTGGGCGGACCGGACACCGGCGTCGCGCCCCGGCCGGGCGCCGCCGTGCCGACCTGTGCCGCCATCGCCGCACGGACCCGGGCGGCGGCCGCGTGCCGGGCCTGCCACGCCTGCCGCAGGCGAGCGTCCAGGTCGAGCAGGGCCCGGTGGGTCGCGTCGCGTCGGGCGGTCAGGTCGGCGATCTCCGCGTCGCGGCGGACCACCTCGACGGCGTCCGGATCGCTCGGGCGGTGACATCCGGGACATCCAGTTCCGGGGTCGGCGGCGGTCCGGCAATGCGGGCATGGGTAGGTCACGTCCCGATCCTGGTCACCGGCCGGGGCCGGTTCCTGAGTCGGCGTACTCAGGAGCGCCAGGTCACCCACTTGAGTACCGAGATCCGCAGGAACGGGCCACCCGGTGGCCGATCGCGGTACTGGGAGTACCGCGCGGCCAGCGCCGCGCCCGCCGCCGGGGCACTGTCCAGCACCTCGGCGACGCCGTCGGCACGCACCCACCACAGCGTGTCCCAGTCGTCGTCGTAGTGGTCGGCGAGCACCGACACGCGCGGCTGGTGCGCGATGTTGTCCAGGCGGCGCAGCCGCCGGTGGCGTTTGGGTTTGTGGTCGACCGCGCTCCAGATGGTGTCGCCGTCCACGGCGAACACGATGGGCACCAGGTGCGGCGTGCCGTCCTGCCGCACGGTGGCCAGCCGCGCCACCCGCGCGGTGGCGAACCGTTGCGCCGGGGTCACGGCGCGTCCCCCGGACCATCCGGACGCGCCACGAAGGGGGCGTCCAGGCGTGCCACGAGGATGTCGTACGGCGCCGTCCGCACGCCGTTCTCGTGCGGCCTGAGCGCGGTGCGCAGCCCGCGCAGTCCCGGTGCGTCGGACACCACGAACCCGAGCCGCTCGTAGAGCCGCCGGGCACCGGCGTTGGACTGGTCCACGCCCAGCGCAACCCGGTCGTACCCCCGCTCCCGCAGCCGGTCCATTGTCGCGAGCACCATGGTCGTGCCGACCTTCCGGCCGCGCACATCCGCGCGCACCACGACCCGGTACAGCATCGGCACCTTCGGCAGGTGCTCGATCACTTCCGGCTCGTCGGCGTCGCTCCATCGGGCGAACAACGCACCGACCGGCTCGTCGCCGACCACCGCGACCACCACCTCGCCGCTGTCGGTGTCCTGGTAGGCCATGCAGTCGAGGTAGTAGGCGTGGTCGTCACGGTCCAGCGTGGCCGACAGCCGGTCGAGGTCGTGCGGCTGCGCACGACGGATCTTCACGTCCACCTGGCCAGCTAACGTGACCCGCTGCGAGTTTGCCAGCGCCGCATGCCGGTCCCGGGCGCTGGCCCGGGGCCGGCGGGTCAACCTATTCGCTGCCGACGGTGGTCGCCAGCGCCACCGCCAGCAGCGCCAGAGCACCGACCAGCAGGATGGCCACGGCCAGCGCGGACAGTGCCCATCGGAGCATCTCGCCGAGCGGCACGGTGGCCCGGCCCAGATGCTTGAGCGCGCCGCCCAGCATCATGATCGCGATGATGATCGTGACGAAAACGATCGGGCGATATTGGCCGTCCATCCAGTTCACCGCGTCCGGCGGGCCGGGCGAAGTCGACACCGGAAGGTGATTTACGACGGTGTGCAAGGCGTCTAACGTAAACAACGGCAGTCCTTTCCCTGTCCTGGGAGATGGCGATTGCTGACGAGGACGCTTCCGGCTGCGACCCGGAGGCGTTCTCTTGTCTTTGGGCGATCAGTGATTCCGTCACCGTCTGTGACTTCGTCAAACACGATCGCGATCGATGCGCCGGATCCCTTCGATGGGCGGCGGCTCCCTGGCTCGACGACTGGCCACTTGCGACCCCCTCGCCTTAACGCTCCTTCAGTTACTCTAAACTTCAGAAGTGACCTGAAGTAAGCCGAAAGCGAAAGCAAACACAGATTGCTGTCTCAGTCTGCTAAATTCGACGTCGCACTACATGCGACTGTCACAGCATCGCCATAATTCAGAAGTCTTCTGAAGTTTTGGAAGAGGGGAACACATGGCCGGACCGGTGGACGTGAGCACGCTTGCCGCGCGCCTGCGGACGCTGCGCCGCGGATGGCCGTTCGCCCCCCGTCTGACCCAGCCCGAGGTGGCGAGCGCACTCGGCGTGAGCACGCCCAGCATCTCGTCGTGGGAGAAGGGCAAATCCCTCCCGCCGCCGCACCGGCTCACCGGGTACGCGCGGATGTTCGGCGCACCCCGGATCACCGACAAGGGCCGGCCGCGGATGGCCCTCGACGACGACATGACCAATCCGGAGATGCTCGCCTTCCAGGCCCTGGAACGCGAGCTCGGTGAGCTGCGCCGGGCGGCGCTCACCGCGCTGGATCCCCGTTCACCCCGGCCGGAGCCGCCGCCTGCGGCCGCGTCCGCCCACCCGTGGCGGTTCCCCGCCGGGCAGGCGGTCACCATCGTCTGCTCGGAACTCGATGACGCGCATCGGGCCCAGTTGCCGTACGCCGATCCGCGCGACCCCAACCACATCGCGTCCTACCGGTACGCCGACATCGACGCCCTGATCGAGCTCTACGGCCACGTCAAGGGGCTGAACCCGAACAGCGGCGTGCACATCCGCACCTATCCCGAGCTGACCGACGAGGACCGGGCCTCGCACCTCATCGTGCTGGGCGGCATCGATTTCAACCCGCTGGCCGCCGACCTGCTGCCCTACCTGTCGCATGTGCCGGTCTCCCAGTTGCCCCGCGACGACGACGACGATCCGGGCAGCTTCCTCGCCCGGGCCGGCAGCGGAGACCAACGGTTCCGGCCGCGCTTCTCGCACCGTCCGCCCGGAACAACCCTGCGCGAGGACGTGGCGCTGTTCCTGCGGACCCCGAACCCGTACGCCGAGGACCGCACGGCCTTCCTCTGCAACGGGATGTACGCCCGAGGCACATACGGTATGGTTCGCGCGCTGACCGACTCGAAGGTCGCCGGCCGCAACACCGAGTACCTCAGCGCCCGCTTCGCCGGCGACCAGACGTACAGCATCCTCAGCCGCGTCCGCGTCGTTGCCAACAAAGTGGTTGTTCCCGACTGGACGCTGGATGACATCCGGCTCTATGAATGGCCGGAGGTCGGCGCGTGACTGCCCCGCACATCCTCGACGTCCCGCCGGCCCCCGAGCGGTACGACCAGCACCCGACCCACCTCGGGTTGCTGGCCTTCGACGGTCCGCCCACCGGGACGGCCCGCGTCGACGCCGTGGTGGTTCCGACGTCACGGCGCCCCGACGCCTTGCTCCCCGCGCTCGACCTGGCCGAGCGGCTCGGCGCACCGCTGGTCGCCCTGTGCAGCCAGTCCTCCAGCCCCGCCGCGGTGGTCGAGAGGTGCTGGCAACGGCCGCTGCGCACCACCGTGCTGGCGGCGCTCGTGGACGGTGGTCACCGGCTGCCCGGTTTCCGGGCCAACCGCAAGCTGGCCGAGTTCGAAGCCAGCCGGCCGGCCGCGGCGTCGCTCAAGCGCCGCGCCGACACCTCGACCAAACGCAACATCGGCCTCGCCCTGGGCCGGATGGCCGGCTGGGAACGCGTGTTGTTCCTGGACGACGACATCGCCGGGGTGAGCGCCGACGAGTTGCGCGGAGCGGCCGCGCTGCTCGACCGATACGACGCCGTGTGCCTGCGCAACGACGGCTTCTTCGACAACAGCGTGGTGTGCCACGCCAACCGGGACACCGGCGGCAGCCAGGGCACCTTCGTCGGCGCCGGCGCGCTGCTGGTGCCGGCCACGCGCACCACGTCGTTCTTCCCCGACATCTACAACGAGGACTGGTTCTTCCTGCTCGCCGGGGACCGGCTGGCCGATCTCGCGGTGACCGGCTCCTACCGCCAGGCGCGGTACGACCCGTACGCCAATCACGACCGCGCCCGCCAGGAGGAGTTCGGCGACTGCCTGGCCGAGGGCATCTTCGCGCTCCTCGACGAGGGCCGTTCGGTGGCCGACGCCGACCTGGCGTACTGGCGTGGTTTCCTGGCGCGGCGCATGGAGCTGATCACCGACATCCTGCGCCGGCTGCCGACCGCGCCGCTGGCGGTGCCGCGGCGGGAGCGGATGCGCGCCGCGCTGCACACCTCGCTGCGCAGCGTGGACCAGATCACCCCGCACCTGTGCGTGTCCTACCTGCGCGCCTGGCACCGCGACCGGCGCAACTGGGCGGACTTCCTGGGCGGCCTGCCCCGCGGCCTGCCCCCCGACCAGGCCCTCGCCCACCTGGGCATCAAGGTCTGGTCGACGTGACCTGAGGGGCCGGGGCGCTCTGCGCCGCCTGGCCGTGCCGGTTCAGCTTCTGCCAGTGCAGCCGCCCGCCACTCACCGCGGTGACCATGGAATGCACCAGCACCAGGTACATCAACTGGCGATAGGCGATCTGCTGCAACGGCAGCGCCCACAACGGCCGCAGGCTCTCCCGGTCCAGGCGGAACGCCAGCACCGCGGTGATCACCTGCACCAGCATCACCGCCGCCCAGGCCAGCAGGGTCTCGGTCCGGTCCAGGAAGATCAGTCCGTACACGGCGAAGACGTCCACCAGCGGCGCCAGCAACGGCAGGACCACCGTGAACAGCGCCAGCAGCGGCAAGCCACGGCGCCCGAAACGGCCCGGGTTGCCGGGATCGTTCAGCCCGCCGCGGTGCTTCCACAGCGCCTGCATGGTGCCGTAACTCCAGCGGTACCGCTGCCTCCACAACTGGCCGACGGAGGCGGGCGCTTCGGTCCACGACCGCGCATCGTCCACATAGACCACCCGCCAGCCGGCCCGGTGCAGGGCGATGGTCAGGTCCGTGTCCTCGGCCAGGGTGTCCTCGGTGACCCCGCCGGCCGCCTGCACCGCGACCCGGCGGAACGCGCCCAGCGCGCCGGGGACGGTGGGGATGCAGTCGAACCTCTCATACAGCCGGCGGTCCAGGTTGAAGCCGATCACATATTCGATGTGTTGCCAGCGGGCGATCATGCTGACCCGGTTGCCGACCTTGACGTTGCCCGCGACCGCGCCGATCCGCGGATCGGCGAACGGCTGCACCAGGCGGTGGATGGCCTCCGGCTCCACCACCGTGTCCGCGTCCACCATCACCACCAGCGGATGCCGGGACAGGCCGATCCCGGCGTTCAGCGCCGCTGCCTTGCCGCCCTTGGGCACCCGGACCACCCGCACCCCGCTCAGGCGCAGGCTTTCCACCGCTGCGGCGGTGCCGTCGGTGGAGGCGTCGTCGACCACCACCACCTCCACCTCGTGCGAGCCGGCGACCAGCGACCGCACGGTGCCGACGATGCCCTCGCGCTCGTTCCAGGCGGGCACCACGACCGACACCGGTTCGGTCACCTCCGGCCCCCAGGACCAGCCCGCGCGGCGGCGCCGCCGGGCGTGCCCGATCGCAAACACGAAGAGGAAGACCGTGCGCAGCAGGGTGAGCGCGCCAACCAGGATCAGCACCAGCCAGAACAGGTCGACCAGGCGGTCCGCGGACTGGATCGACCAGACGACCGCGGAGGCCCGCCAGTCCGATGCGGAGACCGCCGCCGGGTCGGCGAGCGCCGGCGCGCTGCCGACCGCGGCCACCCGGACCAGCCCGGACCGCGCGCCGGACAGCCCGGTGAACGTGTAGCCGCGGGACCGCAGCGAGGGGATCAGGCGTTCCAGGGCGGCCACCGTCTGCGCTCGGTCCCCGCCCGCGTCGTGCAGCAGCACCACGGCGCCGCGACCGGCCGCCGGGGTGGCGTTGCGCACGATCGAGGCGACTCCGGGTCGTGCCCAGTCCCGGCTGTCCGTGTCGCTGAAGACGCTGACGAAGCCGAGCCGGCTGGCCTCCTCGGTCAGCTCCCAGTTCGCGTTGTCCAGGGCGTCCGCACCGGACGAGTACGGCAGTCGCAGCAGCCGCGTGGTGGTTCCGGTGGCGTGCGCGATCGCCATCTCGGTCTGGGCATACTCGGCGCGGCGGCGCCACTGCGGCAGTCCGGACACGTCCGGGTGGGTGAACGTGTGCACCCCGAGGTCATGTCCCTCGGCGACGATCCGGCGGGCGATGTCCGGATGCCGGGCGACCTGGGAGCCGACGACGAAGAACGTCGCCGGGACGTGGAAGCGCGCCAGCACGTCCAGGATCCGCGGCGTCCACCGCGGATCCGGCCCGTCGTCGAAGGTGAGCGCGACCGTGCGGGGCGGCATGGCGTAGGAGCCGTCCGGGGACACGATCGGACCGCCGTCCACCACCGACGCGGGCACCTGAGATTGCGGCCCGTTCTCCTCGCCACGCTGGTCCGGGACGAAACGCGCGTTCGCGTACGCCTCGATGACCAGCAGGTTGAGCACGACGAAGACGATCACCGCGGCGACGATGAACCGCGGGCGGAGCGTCACGCGGCGGCGGGCCGGTGCCGCATCGGCGACCGGTGCGGTGCGGACCCAGAGACCCATCAGCCGCTCGCCACCGAGGCCTGGCTCCACCACACCGCCGCGACAAGCGCCAACCCGATCACCGCCACCCCCACCGACAGCAGGGTGAGCCAGCGCCCGCGCCGGCCACTGTCGTCCACAAAGACCGGTCGTGCCTGCTCGACCTTGGGGTAGAGCCGACCGGTCACCTCGTCGCGCCGGGAGACCCGCGCCACCCCGCGGGCCCGCCGGGCCGCCGCATCGGCACGGATCTTCGCCTCGTCATCGTCCGCCATGAAAGTCACGTTAGAAATTCGGCGCCACCGCGACAACGGACGGGTAGTCAGACAGATTGACCGGTTTACGATCGGCGATGGATCGTCAGGATGAGATCGGCGACCAGAGCGGTCCATCCCGTTTGGTGCCAAGCACCCAAACCGGCCCCGTTATCGCCGTGGAAGTACTCCGGAAAGACCAGCAAATCCCGCCAGTCCGGATGTTTCTGGAACAGCTCGCATGCCCCATAAATCGGTCGACGCCCGTCGGAGTCGGGCACGAACAGGGAGATCAGCCGCCGCGACAGATCATCGGCGACGTCGGTCAGGGAAACCTTGCGCTGCGAACCTGTCGGATATTCGACCATCAGGTCGTCGCCGTAGAAAGCCGCGAATTCCCGCAATGCCTCCACCAACAGAAAATTCACCGGCATCCACACCGGACCGCGCCAATTGGAATTTCCGCCGAACAGGCCGCTGGTGCTCTCCGCCGGCTCATAACCGACGGTGAAATCGAAGCCGCCCAAGGAGACCGTGAACGGCTTGTCCAGGTGCGAGCGCGACAGCGTCCGCAGCCCGTACGCGGAAAGGAACTCCTGGGGATCGAGCATGCGCGCCAAGATGCGCAGCAACTGGTCCTGACCGACCAGCGACAGCAACCGCTGCTGGCGGCCGTCGGAGGACAGCCGCCGCGCGCTTATCACATCGGCGTAGTCGCTCTGGTGGCCCAGCAGCCACCGCAGCCGCGCGGCGAGCTCGGGCAGCCGGTTCAGGGTGCCGGCGGACAACCGGGTGGTGGCCGCCAGCGGCAGCAGCCCCACCACCGACCGGGCCTTGAGCGGAAGCCGGTGCCCGTCCGGCAGACGCAGCACGTCGTAGAAGAAGCAGTCCTCGTCGTCCCACAGCCCCTGCCGGTAGGCCGCCTCCGCGATGTACGCGAAATGCTCGAAGAACTTGGTGGCCATGTCCTCCCAGGTGCGGTCGTGCAGGGCCAGCCGGATCGAGATGTCCAGCAGGTTCAGCGCGTACATCGCCATCCAGCCGGTGCCGTCGGACTGCTCCAGCACGCCGGCCACGGGCAGCGCGGCCGAGCGGTCGAACGGACCCACGTTGTCCAGCCCCAGGAAGCCGCCCTCGAACACGTTGTTGCCGCCCACATCCTTGCGATTCACCCACCAGGTGAAGTTGAGCAGCAGCTTCTGCATGATCCGGGCGAGGAAGTCGAAGTCCCGGCCGCCGTCGATCTCGAAGACGCGCAGCGCCGCCCAGGCGTGCACCGGCGGGTTGACGTCGCTGAACGACCACTCGTACGCGGGAATCTGGCCGTTGGGGTGCATGTACCACTCGCGCAGCAGCAACAGAAGCTGGGCCTTGGCGAAGCCGGGATCCACCCGCGCGATGGTGACCACATGGAAGGCCAGGTCCCAGGCGGCGTACCAGGGGTACTCCCACGGATCCGGCATCGAGATGACATCGAAGCTGTTCATGTGCCACCAGGCGTTGTTACGCCCGTACCGGCGGCCCGGCGGGGGTGGCGGCTCGGCCGGATCACCGGCCAGCCACTGCCGGACGTCGAAGTGGTAGAACTGCTTGCCCCACATCAGCCCGGCGATGGCCTGCCGGGCGACCGCGGCCTCCGCCGCCGCGGCGCCGGACGGGACGAGCTCGGCGAAGAAGTCGTCGGCCTCGGCGCGCCGGTCGCGCAGCACCTCGGTGAAGCCGTCGCCCAGGTCCAGCGGGCCGGGCGGCTCGTCGCTCTGGGTCAGCCGCAACCGGATCTGCCGGGTCTGGCCCGGCCCCAGACGGACCCGGTAGTGCAGGGCGCCCTTGGTGCCGACCCCGGCCGGGTTGACCGTGGGCGCCCCGGACACCACGTGGTCGTTGATGCCGTCCTTGGGGAAAAGGCTGGTGCCCGGCCGGCCCCACAGCCGCTGCGCGTTGGTCTCGTTGTCGCACAGCAACGCCGCCGGGCGGGCGTCGCCGTCGCCGGACGCGCCGTCCAGGGTCAGCACGCCCAGGCCGCGATGCCGGCCCAGCAGCCGTCCCGGGCTGCCCTCGATCACCGGCACCGGCCGGTTCGGCGCGCCCCACGACCAGGTGTTGCGGAACCACAGCGTCGGCAGCACGTGCAACTCGGCCGGGTCGGGACCGCGGTTCGACACGGTGATCACGATGCACATGTCGGTGGGCGTGGCCTTGGCGTAGTCGACGGTCACCGCCCAGAACCGGTCGTCGTCGAACACGCCGGTGTCCACCAGCTCATACTCCGGCTCCTCGCGGGTCCGGCGGCCGTTCACCGCGACCAGTTCGTCGTACGGGAAGGCGGCTTGCGGATAGTGATAGCGCCAGCGCATGGACGAATGGGTGGGCGTGGAGTCCTGGTACCACCAGTACTCCTTGACGTCCTCGCCGTGGTTGCCGCCGTGGCCGCCCAGCCCGAACATCCGCTCCTTGAGGATCGGGTCGCGGCCGTTCCACAGGGCCAGGCCGAAGCAGAAGCGCTGCCGGTCGTCGCAGAGACCGGCCATGCCGTCCTCGTTCCACCGGTATGTCCGCGACCGGGCGTGATCGTGCGGAAAATAGTCCCAGGCGGTGCCGTGCTCGCTGTAGTCCTCGCGGACGGTCCCCCAGGCCCGCTCGGCGAGGTAGGGCCCCCAGGCCCGCCACGGCTGCTCCCCGGAGTCGGCCTGGGCCAGGCGCCCGCGTTCCGACACGCCCGCGCTCACCTCCACGTTTCCACTGATCGACTACCCGCATTGTCACCGACGGGTGTTACAAAGGCGCGTCCTTCGCTCGGGGCCGGCCGGGCGTGCGCTCAGGTCAGCCAACCGGGACGGATCAGCCCCGCCTCATAGGCATAGACGACCAACTGCGCCCGGTCCCGCGCGCCGAGCTTGACCATGGTGCGGCTGACGTGCGTCTTCGCGGTCGCCGGGCTGATCACCAGCCGCGCGGCGATCTCGTCGTTCGACAGGCCCTCGGCGACCAGCACCATCACCTCGCGCTCACGGTCGGTGAGCTGGGCGAGCTCGGCGGGCGCCACCGCCGGGCCGCCCCGCCCACCGGCGGCGAACTCGCCGATCACCCGGCGGGTCACGCTCGGCGACAGCAGGGCATCCCCGGCGGCCACCGCGCGCACGCCGCGCAGCAACTCCACCGGCTCGGTGTCCTTGACCAGGAAGCCCGACGCGCCGGTGCGCAGCGCCTCGAAGACGTACTCGTCCAGCTCGAACGTGGTCAGGATGACCACCTTGGTGTCGGCCAGTTCCGGCTCGGCGGCGATCCGGCGCGTCGCCTCCAGGCCGTCCACGCCCGGCATCCGGATGTCCATCAGCACCACGTCGGGACGCGTCTGCCGGGCCAGCCGGACCGCCTCCACCCCGTCCGCAGCCTCGGCCACCACCTCGATGTCCGGTTCCGCGCCCAGCAACGCCCGGAATCCGGCCCGCACCAGCGCCTGGTCGTCGGCCAGCAGCACGGCGATCACGCGTCCCCCTCCTCCGCCGCCCCGGCGGGCAGCACGGCCACCACCTCGAATCCGCCCCCGGCCAGCGGGCCTGCGGTCAGGCTTCCGCCCAGGCTCCGCGCCCGCGCCCGCATCCCCGCGATGCCACTGCCACCCGTCGCGGCGTCCTCGCCCCGCGCGCCGCCCAGCAGCGTGGTCATGCTGGGCAGCCGGCTGGGCGCCGGGCCGTCGTTGCGCACGGTCAGGCGCAGCTCCCCCGGTTCGTACGCGGCGGTCACCTGCGCCGTGGCACCGGCCGCGGCGTGCTTGCGCACGTTCGTCAGCGCCTCCTGCACGATCCGGTACGCGGCGCGGTCCACCTCGGCGGGCAGCGCACGGCGCGTACCGGCGACCGTGACAGTGACCGGCAGGCCCGCCCCGGCGGTCAGCTCCTCGATCCGGTCCAGGCCCAGGGCGGGCTGCCGCGGCGCGGCCTCCTCCTCCGGCCGCAGCACGCCGAGCACCGCCCGTACCTCGCGCAGCGCCTCCGAGCTCGCCGTCTTGATCGCGGTGAGCGCCTCGCGGGCCTGCTCCGGCCGGTTGTCCATCAGGTGCAGGCCGACACCCGCCTGCACGTTGATCAGCGACAGGTGATGGCCCAGCACGTCGTGCAGCTCCCGAGCCATCCGCAGCCGCTCCTCCGACGCCTGCCGCCGCTCCTGCTCCTCGCGGGCCTGCTCGCGCTCCGCCCGCACCTTGATCATCTCGGCCACGTGCTCGGACTGCGCCTTGGCCGCCCCGCCCAGGAACAACACCAGCGCCAGCCCGCCGGCGGCAATCAGCGCGGTGCGCGTGTCCAGACGCGCGGCGCCGGGCACGCCGAGCGCGCCGGCGAACACGCCGTAGACGGCCACCCACGCCAGGTAGCCCATCATCGCGACCGGCACCGCGGCCCGGCCCCGGCCGGCCTTGACCGCGGAGAACACCGCGATCGCCGGCGCCACCGCGAAGTTCCACACCGGCGGCGCGACCGCGGCCAGCCCGAGCCCGCCGGCCAGCGCCACGACCAGCGCGCCGATCGGTGCACGCCGGCGCCAGAACAGCGCCGCCGGGCCGAGCAGCAGCACCGCGTACGTCAGCGCGTCCAGCGGGCGCAGCAGCACCCCGTCGGCGGCCTCGGCCCGCGCGCCGAAAACGTGACACAGCGCGGCCACCACCACGGCGCCGACCGGCCAGTCCGAGTGCCGGCCGCGCCGCCGTGGATGGGACCGGCCGGATTCGCGCATGGCACCGAACCTACGGCACCCGCCGGGGCTGGAACATCCACAGGGCGCGGCGGCCCGGCCTGCTCCCACGGCGGTAGTGCGCCCCCGCGGCGTACCCCGTGAGGAGTAGCCGCTCCGGTGCCCGTACCACCGCCGCCGCGTCCGGGATGCGCCGCGCGGCCGACGCCCGGAAACGCCCCCGGCGCCGATGCTGGAGACCGTGCCACCCGTCTCAAGGAGGATCCCGTGAATCCGAACGAAGCCACCTGGTCCGGCCCCCACCGTCTGCGGACCTCGGACACCGAACGGGAGCGGGTCGCCACGATCCTGCGCGCCGCCATGACCGAGGGGCGCCTCAGCCTCGCCGAGGGCGAGGAACGGATGGCCGCCGCGTACGCCGCCACCTATCGCGACGAGCTGGCCCCGCTCACCGCGGACCTGCCCGACCAGGGACGCCAAGCGCTGCAGCAGACCCCGGAAGCGGTCGCCGAGTCGCGGCGGGACCTACGCCGGCACGCCGGCTTCGTGGTGGTCGTCTCGCTGCTCCTCGTCGGCGCCTGGTTGCTGTCCCACGCGCCCTTCTTCTGGCCGATCTTCCCGCTGATCTTCCTGTTCGCGGGGTTGCGGCGGCACGCCCGGCACGGACGGCACCCGCAGTGGCACCACCAGCGGCACCGGGTGGCGCCGTGGAACGCCCCCGACTACCGGTGATCATCAGCACTGCCGGCTGACCGTGGCGGTCGTTGCCCGCCCTCCGTCCCTCTGCGACAGTGACCGGAATCTTCACGGGGGGTGGGCAATCACCGATGATGGGTCCGTCGCATGCGCTTTCGGGCGCCGCCGTCTGGCTGGCCGGTAGCTGGGCTCTGGACCATTTCGCCGGGTACGGTCAGTCGCCGTTGGCCGTGGCGGTCGGGGCGACCGTCTGCGCGGGCGCCGCGCTGCTGCCCGATCTGGACCTGTCCGGCAAGGTCACGCGCAATCAGGGTGGCGCCACCGTGGCGCGCACCTTCGGCGTGCTCTCCCTGTTCGTCGCCGAGGTGATCGAGAAGGTCAGCCTGGGCATCTACCTGGCGACCCGGACGAGCAAGGACCCCCGCCGCACGTACGGGCATCGCACGTTCACGCACACGCTGCCGTTCGCCGCGCTGCTCGGCTGGGGCACCACCGCGCTCTGCGCCCACGTCGGCAAGTGGGCCGTGGTCGGGGTGATGTTCGTGATGGCCGGGCTGGCGCTGCGCGGCCTGTTCGACGAATGGGCGGAACGCGCCGGGTGGCTCATCGTCACCATCACCGCCGCGGCCATCGCGTGGTTCACCGCGGCGCACCTGCCCGGCGGCCGGGGATATCCGATGCTCGGCACGGCCGTGGGCGTGGGCTGCGTGGTGCATCTGTTCGGCGACATGATCACCCGCAACGGGGTGCCGTTGTTCTGGCCGGTGCCGGTCGGGCGACGGATGTGGCGCATGGTCGGCGTGCCGGACGGCATCGCGGTGCGCACCGGCGGACGGGGCGAGACGCTGGTGCTGCGCACGGTCTTCACCGCCGTGTCGGTGCTGGCGGTGCTGGGCATGTTCGCGCCGCACGCGCTGACCTACGTCGATCCGGAACGGTGGACGCAGGGGTGACGTGCACGCAGGGATGACACGGGCCGCTCACGCGTCGGCATAACACTCCACGATGGACACGTCGAGGGGGAAGCGCACGGCCGTGTCCCCGAACATCATCTCCCCCGCCCGCGCGGCGCCCGTGCGGACCGCCGCGGCCACCCGCTCGGCCTCCTGCACCGGGCAGTGCACGCCCACCTCGTCGTGCACGAAGAGCACCAGCTCGGCGCGCATGCCGACGAGCGCGGTGCGGAGCGTGGCCAGCAACACCAGCGCCCACTCGGCGGCGGTGGCCTGGATGACGAAGTTGCGGGTGAAACGGCCCCGGGCGCGCCCGGACGCGCCGCCCCGGGAGTCGGCCGGGCCGGACTCCTCGGCCGGTTCCAGTCCGGCCTGTCGCCCCGCGGTCGCGGGCGGCGGGCAGGTGCGCCCCAGCCAGGAGCGGACCAGGCCGCCGGCCTCCCCGGTGCGCGCGGCGGACTCGACATAGGCGAAGGCGGTCGGGTAACGCTGCCGCAGCACCGCGAGCGCCGGCACGGCGTTCCCGCCGGTCTGCCCGTACATCGCGCCGAGTAGCGCGACCTTCGCCGTGGCCCGGTCGCCCCCGAAGGAGTCCGCGGCAAGGGCGGCGTAAAGGTCGCCGGCGCCACCCGCCGCGGCCAGCCGGGCGTCGCCGGAGACGGCAGCCAGCACCCGCGGCTCCAGTTGCCCGGCGTCGGCGACCACGAACCGCCACCCCGGATCGGCCACCACCGCCCGGCGCACCACCTTGGGCACCTGCAGGGCCCCGCCGCCGCGCGTGGCCCACCGGCCGGAGACCACGCCGCCGGGCACATATTCCGGCCGGAACCGGCCGCCGCTGACCCACGCCTCGCGCCAGGCCCGGCCGTGCGCCGTCCAGATCCGGTAGAGCTCCTTGAACTCCAGGAGCGGCGGCACCGCCGGGTGGTCGACCCGGCGCAGCACCCAGGCACGGGTGTTCGGCACGTCGATGCCGGCCCGGGCGAACGCGCGCAGCACCTCGGCCGGCGAGTCCGGGTGCAGGCCGTGCGTGCCGAACGCCGCGTTGACCTGAGCGGACAGCTCGGCGAGGCGTTTCGGCGGGCCGACCGGCTGCGGCGGGCCCAGCAGCTCGCGCAGCAGGTCGTCGTGGATGTCGGCGCGCCAGGGCAGGCCGGCGTGCCCCATCTCCACGGCGATCAGCGCGCCCGCCGACTCGGAGGCGACCAGCAGCCGGAACCGGCCGGGGTGCGCGGTGCCGGCGATGCGGGCGACCTGGTCGGCGTGCACGGCGATCACCGCGGACGGCGGCGTCTCGTCCGCCCCGGCACCGCCGGTCCCGGCACCGCCGCCTGCGACGCCGCCGGCCTCGAACAGGGCGCCCTGGGCAAACCCGGGCGGCTGCGCCATGCGCGGCCGCGGGTCGGCCGGCACCGGCGCGCCGATGAGCCGCGCGTGCGCGGCGGCGAGGGAACGCGGCTCACCCCACCGCCCGGCATGCCCGAGCAGCAGGGCCTCGGTCAGCTCCAGATCATGACATCGGGCCACCCGCACGCCGGCGCGCAACAGCCACGGATAGATCTCCGTGGTGGACGACCAGATCCAGCGGGGCGCGTCGGCGGCCTCCCGCTCGGCGATCGCCGTGGCGAGGTCGGCCACCCGTCGTGGCGGACCCGCCGGCGCACCCGCGGGATCGACCTCCCGCAGCCACCCGCCCGCCCCCTCGGCAACCACCGCTACCAGCACAGACTCATTCTGCACCGGAGGTACGACAGTCTTCGCCGGATGCGGGTCGCCGGCGGCACCTCCCTCCCCAGAGGGCACCGCCGGCGAGTCTGCCGCCGAAACGCGTCCGCGTCAGCGTGTCACTTGGTGGCGCCCGCCGTCAGGCCGGCCTGGATCTGCCGCTGGAAGAACGCGTACACCAGGATCATCGGCAGGATCGACAGCGTCAGCGCGGCGAACAGCGCCGCCCAGTTCGCCTGGTAACCGGCGGACACCGAGATGTTCGCGATGCCCTGCGTGAGCACCCACTTCTGGTCGGCGCCCTGGCCCTGCATGATGGCCACCGGCAGCAGGTACTGGTTCCACTGACCCACGATGTTGAAGATCGTGATGGACACCAGACCGGACCGCGCCATCGGCATCATCACCTGGAAGAACAGCCGGGTGTGCGAGGCGCCGTCGACGATCGCGGCCTCCGCGATGGAGTTCGGCAGCGTCTTGAAGAACGCCGTCATGAAGAACACCGTGAACGGCAGCGAGTAGGCGATGTAGACCAGGATCAGGCCGGTGTAGGTGTTCAGCAGGCCCAGGTTCTGCAGGATCAGGAACAGCGGGACCAGGGCCAGGAAGACCGGGAACGCCAGGCCGGAGACGAACAGGTAGTAGAGGAAGCGGTTGCCGAAGAAGCGGTACCGGGCCAGCACGTACGCCGCCATGGAGCCGAACAGCATGGTGCCGGCGGTGCTGATCGCGACGACGAACACGCTGTTCAGGAAGTAGCGCCCGACGTGCGCCTGCGACCACGCGGTGCGGTACGTCTCGAAGGAGATCTTGCTGGGCAGGCTGAACGGCGCATGCGTGAAGATCTCGGTGTTGCTCTTGAAGGACGCCAGCACGACCCAGATCAGCGGGGCGATGACCAGGATGCCCCACACCGCCAGGGCGATGTGCGCGAAGCTGCTGAACAGCTTGAGGTCCCGCTTGTCCCGGGCAGCCGACGAGGAGCGCCGGCCGGTGCCGGGGTATCGGACGGTGCCGGGGGGCGTGGTCGGGGCGGTGTCGTTGATGGTGCTCATCTCTTCAGGCTCCCGTCCGGCTCACATCTCGATGGCGTCGCGGCGGGTGACCCGCATGGTCAGCGCCGCGAAGCTGATGGTGAGGAAGAACAGCACGACGCCCATGGCCGAGGCGTAACCGAACTGTGCGTAGTCAAAGGCGTTTCGGAAGATCTCCAGGCCCAGCACCGTGGTCGCGCCGTCCGGACCACCACGGTCCACTGACATGACGTTGACCAGGGCGAACGCGTCAAACGCGGCGATGCCGAGGTAGACCCAGGCGACCTGGAGGGTGTTCCACAGCAGCGGCAGGGTGACCCGGAAGAAGAGCACGCCGCGGGTCGCGCCGTCCAGCGCCGCCGCCTCGTAGATCTCCGTCGGGATGGACCCCATGCCGGCGGAGAACAGCACCACGTAGAAGCCGACCCCCTGCCAGACCAGGACGGCCAGGATCGACCACAGCGCCAGCTTGCCGTCGGCCAGGAACAGCACCGGACCGGCGCCGAACTGGTTGAGCAGGCCGTTGATCAGGCCGCTGTCGTCCGGCGAGTAGACCCGGGCGAAGATCACCGCGACCAGGGCCAGGGCGAGCAACTGGGGGAAGAAGAACACCACGCGGTAGAACTTCGACCCCCAGACGCCGCGCGTCTTGCCGCCCTTCGACCCGCCGCCGACGTTCAGCAGGAAGGAGAAGAACAACGCCAGGACGATGGTGAACAGCGGGAGGAAGATCAGCAGCACGAGGTGGTGTCGGATCGCCTTCCAGAAGGTGTCGTCGTGGAAGAGCTTGACGAAGTTGTCAAAGCCTATGTAGTTCACGTTCGGCGAGAAGCCCCGCCAGTCGGTGAACGACAGTTGGAACGCCTGCACGTATGCCGCGACCACGAACGTCACGTAGATGGCCACCGGCACGATCAGGAAGCCGATGATGAACGGGTACCTGCCGTGCTTCATGGTTGTCTAGCTCCGTCCGTGGTCGCGGTCAGCCGTGCGAGGAGGGGTCAGCGGGTGAACTTCTCGATGGAGTCGTCGGCCTTCACGGCGTCGGCGACCTTCTGCATGCGCGCGCAGAACTTGTCCGCGGTGCCGCCTTGGAACATCAGCTCGTTGGTGGCGGCGCGGGCCTCGTCGTCCAGCTTCTTGTACCAGGTGTCGAAGCGGTAGCTGAAGTAGTCCGAGCCGGCCGCCGACAGCATCTTGTTGCCGCTGGTCAGCCCGGGGCTGATGTCCTCGCCCTCGGTGGCGCCGGCGACCACGGTGAGCACCTTGGTCAGCTCGGTGAAGCCCTTGGCGCCCGCCTTCGACAGCATGTGGCGCAGGTACTCCATGCCGCCGCGCGGGTTCTTGCCCTTGCTGGCGACGAAGTACTGCTCACCGGCGGCCGCGTAGATCGCGGTGGCCGGCATCTTGTCCGCCGTGGTCACGCTCGGCACCGGCATGACCTGGTAGTCGAAGCCGTCCGGGGTGTCCTTGGCCTGCTCGTTCTCCAGCCAGGAACCGGACGGGTAGAAGCCCACCTTGTACTGGTCGTGCTGAAGCTGGACCTCGGTGTGCTTGAGGCCGAGGAACGCCTTGTTGGAGTACTTGGCGCCGATCTCGCCCCAGGCCTTGGCGGCCTGCTTGACGGCGTCGGACTGCCAGGCGCCGTCCTCCAGGTTGTCGATGTTCTTCAGGATGTCCGGGCCGCCGATCTTGGCGGCGCTGGTGAGGATCACCAGGTACTGGTAGTACGAGGCGTTGGCGCCGGCGTAGCCGTACGGCGTGATGCCCTTGGCCTTCATCTTGTCCAGCAGCGCGGTGAAGTCGGCCCAGGTGGTCGGCGCGGTCCAGCCGTTGTCGGAGAACAGCTTGCCGGAGTACCAGAGGCCGAAGACGGTGAAGGCGTAGTTCAGCACGTACGGCTTGTTGTTGAACGTGCCCTGCTCGACGGTGCCGGGGATGAGGGTGTCCTTGACGGTCTTGCCCTCGATGTCCACCGACGGTGCGGCGAACAGGTCGGTCAGGTCCTGCACCTGGCCGGCCTGCACCAGGGCGCCCTGGTCCATCAGCTTCGAGCCGGAGTTGTTGATCATGTCCGGCGGGTTGCCCGCGGTGAACCGCGGCTGCACCACGGTGGCGATCTCCTCGGTGTTGGTCTGGTTCACCTTGGAGTTCGGGAACAGCTTGTTGTACGACGGGGTGTCCACGTCGCTGGCGTACTTGGTGCCCAGGCCGCCGTTGAAGATGACGATCTCGACGGGCGTGTTCGGGTCGACGCCCAGCGGGTTGGTCGACGACACCTCGCCCTGCGGCTTGTCGGCCTGGTCGTCGTCGCTTCCGCCGCTGCCCACGCAGGCGCTCAGCATGCCGACGGCGGGAGTGGCGAGCAGGCCGACGGCGGCGGCGCGGCGCAGGAGCGTACGGCGGTCGAGCTCGGGGGTGCCGAATATCTCGGACATCAACAGTCTCCTCGAGGGGTGTGGTGCGGAGTGTCAGCCCCTGACGACGGTGCCGTCAGGTCCGCTGCGACATTGCGTACGGGAATGGAGAGACCGCCGCCGTACGGACGACGACAGCCCGGATGTGAGGTGATGTGCAGCCCGGGAGCAGACCATGCTGGCACCCGGGGAGACACGAGTCGAGCCCGCATTGTTACGAATTCGGCTCATTTTTCCCCTTCCGCGTCCACGGCCTTGTGACCGTGGACGGCTTGCGCGGTGCGCTGGAAGGCGGCATGCGAACGTTCGTGGGTCCGCTGCGCGACGGCGACGTAGAGCAGGTCCAGGACCACCAGTTGCGGATGGCGCGCGGACAGCGCGTCGGGGCGGAAGGTGGTGGCCTGGGTGGCGGTGAGCAGGACGACGTCGGCGAGCTCGGCCAGCGGCGACCGCGGGAAGCTGGTCAGCGCGATGGTGGTGGCGCCACGGCTGCTCGCCTCGGCCAGCATCTCGATGGTCTCCCGGGTCTCGCCGCTGTGCGAGACGCCCAAGGCCACGTCGCCGGCCCGGCTCAGCGCCGCACTGGCCAGGCCGTTGTGCACGTCGTTCCAGGCCCACACCGGAACGCCGATGCGGTGCAGGCTGAACTGCATCTCCTCGCCGACCAGCGCGCTGCCGCTGGCGCCGAAGATGTTCACCCGCGGGGCGCTCGCAATGGCCGCCGCCGCCCGTTCCACCTCGTGGAGATCGAGCAGCGCCGCGGTGTCGTGCATGGCCCGCGTGTCGGCCGCCATGATCTGGCCCAGCACCCGTTCGAGGGGGTCGCCCGGCTGGATCTCCCGGCCGATGTCGATGGTCCATCCGGCCGAGCGGGCCCGGCCGGTCTCCGCCGCGATGCCCAGGCGCAGATCCGCGTAGCCGTCGAAGCCCAGCGCCCGGCAGAACCGGGTGACCGTGGCCGGTGAGGTGCCGCTGCGCTCGGCGAGCTCCACGATGGTCGCCCGGGACGCGGCCGCCGGCTCGGCCAGCACGCGCTCGGCGACGCGGCGCAGGGCCCCGGTGAACTCCGGGAGCAGGGCGCGCACCCGGACCAGGGCGCCCTCAACGGCCGGTGGCGCGCCCTGGTTGCGCTGGTCGCGCGCCAGGGAATCGACGACCGCAGTGTGTGCGGCGCCATCGATCTCCGGCTCGACCATGGGCCCGCCCTTCAGGAAGGAGTGTTAACTGTCGCGGTAAAAGTTCTTACTAACCACCCCTCCATGTCAAGCCTGTGGATGAAGTTTTCAAACCGTTACCCGGCCCATGTCGGTGAACTGGTGTTAAACGACGCCAGATAACGACGTTCGTGTCGCATTTGTCGCACGGGGAGAAAAGCGCGTTCGGTAACTTATGCCGGTTTTTCACTCGGCCGAACGCCCGATGCGCGCTCGACCCGTCGGGCCGACTCCCCGGGCACGCGCAACCTCCCGGAAACAGCCGGGGTGGCGATGGAAATAAAAATCAGGCGCTGTCGCGGACCGCCCGCAGGAACACCTCGGACCGGTGCTCGAAGTTGCGGAACCGGCCGTAGCTGGGCGCCGCCGGAGACAGCAGGACCACGCCGCCGGCCGGCGTGAGCGTGCGCGCCAGGCGCACCGCGGCCGGCAGGTCCTCCGCGTTCTCGGTACGCACGCCGGGCAGCCCGGCAAGCTCCTCCAGGATGCGCGGGCCGCTGTCCGGCAGGCCGATCACGGTGATGTCGCGCCCGCGCAGATGCTCCCGCAACGGCGCGTAGTCCAGGCCACGGTCGGTGCCGCCGACCAGCACGGTCAACGGCCGGTCTGGGTACGCGTCGATGGCGTGCATCGCCGAGTACGGGCTGGTGGACAGCGTGTCATCGACGAACGTCAGCCCGGACGGGTCGGTGCTCTCGGCGAGTCGGTGCGGCAACCCCTCGAACCCGCGCACCGCCTGCTGCAAGACGTCCCGCATGGCCATCACGTCGACGCCCATGCCGTCCAGCACGGCCAGCGCGACGCAGAGGTTGCGTCCGTTGTGCACGCCGCGCAGCCGCAACGCCGAGCGCGGGAACACCGGCTCCCCGCGCCGCGACACCATGTCGCCGTCGATCCGGAAGTCGGAGTCCGACGCAGCCGCGGCGACCGTGCGGTGATGCGCGGTCGCCGACATCAACCGCTGGTCCGCGCCGTTCACCACGATCAGCTCCGGATCGTGCGCCAGGATGTTCAGCTTGTCCCGGTAGTACGCCTCCTCGCCGCCGTGCGCGTCGAGATGCTCCGGGAACAGTGAGGTGACCACCGCGACCCGCGGCGAATCCGTCAGGTCCGCACACTGATAGCTGGACAGCTCCAGCACGTAGCGCTCGGCGTCGGGCAGGTCGAGCAGCGGCACGCCGATGTTGCCGCCGAACACGTTCGGCCGGCCGGCCGCCGCGAGCAGGTGACTGATCAGGCTGGACGTGGTGCTCTTGCCCTTGCTCCCGGTCACGCCGACGGTCCGGGACGCGTGGTCGGCCATCCACACCGCGCTGCCACCGGTGATCACCACGCCCCGCTCGCGCAGCCGGCTCATCCACGGATGCGTCTGCGGCACCCCCGGCGACCGGACCACCACGTCGGCGGCGAGCAGCGCGCCGAATGCGTGGTCGCCGCCGGCCAGCGGCGCGAGCCGGGCGAGCTCGCCCTCCCACGGCACGGACAGGTAGTTGGCGCTGTCCTCCACCACCAGCAGACGACTCGGGCCGTGCGCGGCGACCGCTCGCACGGCTGCCCGGCCCTCCCGCCCGGTACCCCAGATCGCCACGGACCGGCCCTGCAGGTCTGCCAGGCGCACGTCGTCCCTCCCTTTGCATCGGCAGCAACTAGTATGGCGGGCCGGTACGACGACGGGAGTGTGCGGGTGCGCCAGCGGTACGAGGTCATGCGGTTTCCCGCGTACGCGTTCGATCCGGCCACCGGGGTGGCCACGTTCGACTACGCGTTGGACGACCTGACCTTCACCGAGACGATCACCTTCCCGATGCCGGAGCGCGGCGAGGTCCCGCCGGCCTTCGCCAGGGTGCTGGAGCTGCTGCACGTGGTGGCCGGGGTGAGCTACTACAAGGTGGGCGCGCCGCCGCGCATCGAGGCGCCCCGGCCGGTGCCCGCCGAGGTGGCCGCGCTGTTCACCGCCGTCTACACCGACGGGCTGGCGGAATACGCGTACCGCAACGATCTGCCGCACGTGCTGGAGCTGCGGGTCACCACGCCGGGCACGACGCCGGCCGCCGACCCGGTGGACAACGCGCACGGCCGCCCGCTGTCGCCGGTCGGCGGCGGCAAGGATTCCATCGTCACCCTGGAGATGCTGCGCTCGGCCGGCCTCGATCCGGTGCCGTTCTCGGTCAACCCGAACCGGGTGATCGACAGCGTCAACGCCGCTTCCGGCCTGCCCGCGCTGTCCGCACGCCGCCGCCTCGACCCGCGGCTGTTCGAGCTGAACGCGGCCGGCGCGCTGAACGGGCACATCCCGGTGACCGCCATCAACTCGCTTATCGCGATCGCCACCGCGGTGCTGCACGGGCTGGGTCCGGTGGTGATGTCCAACGAGCGCTCCGCCTCCGACCCCAACCTGATCTGGAACGGTCACGCGGTCAACCATCAGTGGTCCAAGGGTGTGGTCGCCGAGGGGCTGCTCCGCGCCGCGGTGACCGCACACACCGGGCTGACCGAGCCCTACTTCTCGCTGCTGCGCACACTGTCCGAACTGCACATCGCCCAGTTGTTCGCGCAGCACACCCGCTATGACGACGTGGTGACGAGCTGCAACAAGGCGTTCAAGCTGCACGACCCGACGGCGCGCTGGTGCGCCGACTGCCCGAAGTGCCGGTTCGTCTTCCTGGCCATGGCGCCGGCCATGGACCGGGCGCGCTTGGCCCACATTTTCGGTCACGACCTGTTCGCCGACCCGGCGCAACTGCCCGGCTTCCGGGAGTTGCTGGGCCTCGACGCGCACAAGCCCTTCGAGTGCGTCGGCGAGGTGGCGGAGTCGGTGGTGGCGCTGTCCATGCTCACCGACGACGCGCCCGTGCTGACCGCGCTACGCGCCGAGATCCCGCCGTCGGCATGGGCGGCGGCGTCCCGCGACGAGGTGCTCACCCCGGGCGGGCCCGCGTTCGTGCCACCGGCATACGCGAAGATCCTGGCGGACGCCGCGGGCTGACTCCTCCGGCGCCCGTGGAGCTCAGCCGGCCGTCGGGTCGTCGTGGTGAATCCGCCCGCCGTCCACCCCGAGCTGGTGCAGCGCGGCACTTGTCGCGGCAAGCATCAGCGGCGGGCCGGCGAGGAACACCTCGTGCCCGGACCACTCGCCGTAGGCCGCCACCGCGTCGGTCACCAGCCCGGACGCGTACCGCCCGGCCTCGCCCTCGGAGACCACCGGCACCACGGTGGCGCGCCGGCACGAGCCGGCGATCGCGGTGATCTCCTCGACGTCGTACAGCTCGTCGAGATCACGCACGCCCCAGAACAGCACCGCGGACCGCGGATCGGCGGTCACCGCCAGCTCGGTGAGCAACGCCTTGAGCGGCGCCACGCCGGTGTCCCCGGCGATCATCAGCAGATCGCGGCCGGGAGCGGCGGCCAGCACCATGTCGCCCTCCGGCGGGCCCAGGCGCACCCGGTCGCCGGGAGCGGTGTCATACACCAGCGTGCCGCTCACCCCGGTCGCGGACTTCGCCCGTACGTGCAGCTCCAACGCGCCGTCCGGGCGCAGGGCCAGCGAATAGGGCCGCCACACGCCGGGTAGCTGCGGCACCTCGATCCGCGCGTACTGGCCCGGACGCAGCGGCATCGGAAGGTACGGCCGCAGGCGGAGCACGGCCAGGTCGGGCCGGCGGCGTTCGTGCGACTCCACCACCGCCAGCCAGGTCGTCGGCTGGTACGCCGCGACGGACGCCCCGTGCGCAACCCATCCCCGCACACGGCGCAGCGTGGACCGCCACGCCTGGTCGAAGTCCTGCCGCCAGCCGCCCGCGGCCATGCCGGCGCGCATCGCCTCGGCGAGGGCGGCGCCGATCAGCGCGGGTTCGGCGACCGGCACCCCGCAGGCGGCGAGCACCGCGCCCAGTTGCGCGCAGCCGGCCGCCATTCGCGGCGGGTCGTCCCAGTGATGCACCAGCCAGATCAGGCCCTGGGCAAGCTGGGCGCGTTGCTCCGCCAGGCCGCCCGGCAGCCGCGTCAGCATCTCTGGCCGGGCCTGCAGCAACGTCGCGCGCAGCCGCTCGGCGACCGCCTCCGGCCCGCCGGCCATCGACAGGCTGTTGCCGAGCAGCCGTTGGATCTCGCGCAGCGCGGCCTGGTCGGCGGGGTCCATGCCGTCGGCCGGCCGGTCCGAGCCGGGCAGAGCCGTACCGGCCGGGCTGCCCACCGGCGCCGACGGGCCCGGCACACCCCGCGACCCCATCACGCCGGGCCGGCCGGTCACGCCGGGCTGGCCCGGCTGGCCGGTCACGCCGGGCTGGCCGGTCACGCCGGGCTGGCCGGTCACGCCGGGCTGGCCGGTCACGCCGGGCTGGCCGATGACGCCGGGCTGGCCGATGACGCCGGGCTGGCCGATGACGCCGGGCTGGCCCGGTGGGCGGGATGGGCTCGGCGGGCCGGGCGCGTGCGCGGTCGGCAACGGCGGAGGGGGCGGCAACGGCGGAGGGGGCGGCGCGGGCAGATGGGGCAGCGCGGGGACACGCCGCAGCGCGGGCAGGTGGGGCGTCCGCTCGACACCGTGGGGTCCGGCACCCTCGGCAGCCGTCCGATGCTGGTCGGAATCGGACACCCGGCGCCCCTTCCCCGTGGCCCACGTCGAATGGGACAACCGTACTGCACATCGGCGTCGGTCGTCTCCGGCGCGAGGGCGCGGGACCGGTGTCCGGGCGGCGATCGGGCCGCGGGCAGAATGCCGGTGTGCCGGACGCTGAGATCACCGACCCCGACGACGCCCGGATCGCCGACTACCGGGCGCTCACCGACGTCGAGCTGCGCACCCGGTGGGAACCGCCGAACGGACTGTTCATCGCCGAGGGCGAACTGGTGATACGCCGGGCCTTGCGTGCCGGATACCGGCCGCGGTCGGTGCTCATCGACCGCAAACGCGCCGACCAGGTCGACGATCTGCGTCCGCAGGCGCCGGTCTTCACCGCCGCCCCGGTGGTGCTGGAGGCGATCACCGGCTTCCACGTGCACCGCGGCGTGCTGGCGTCGTTCCACCGCCGTCCGCTGCCCGACCTGCCGGACCTGCTGGCCACCTCCCGTCGGCTGGCGGTGTTGGAGGGGTTGAACACGCACACCAACCTCGGAGCGCTGTTCCGCAGCGCCGCCGCGCTGGGCATCGACGCGGTGGTGCTGTCGCCGGACTGCGCCGACCCGCTCTACCGCCGGGCGGTGCGGGTGAGCATGGGCGAGGTCTTCGCCATCCCGTACGCGAAGGCGGCGCCGTGGCCACAGGCCCTGGACACGGTGCGCGCGGCAGGGTTCACGCTGCTGGCGATGACCCCGGCGGACGACGCGGTGGCGCTGCCACGGCTGACCGCCGAGCACCGCGCCCGCCCCGCGCTGCTGCTGGGCGCCGAGGGCCCCGGCCTGAGCCGCCAGGCGTTGCGGGCCGCGGACGCAGGCGTGGCGATTCCGATGCGTCGTGGGGTGGACAGCTTGAACGTGGCGACGGCGGCGGCGATCGCCTTCTACGAGCTCTCCCGGACGGACTAGGTGTGGTCGACGCGATACGTCACGTGGGTCGCGTTGCCGGACGACCGCACGTGCATCTGACGCAACGCGCGGGCCACCCCGCCCTGGAACAGCGGCGTGCCCGAGCCCAGGATCACCGGCGACAGATGCAGGCGCACCTCGTCGAGCAGGCCGGCGTCCAGGGCGCCGCGGATGGTCTGCCCGCCGCCCATCACCACCACGTCGCGGTCCTCGGCCAGCGTGGCGGCCTTCGCGACGGCGCTGGCGATGCCGTCCACCACGAAGGTGCACCGGTCGCCCAGCCGCACCTGCTCGGGTGGGCGCCGCGTCACCACCAGCACCGGCGGCCGCGCGGCGTGTCCCGCGCCGTAGCCGACCTCGTCGTTCCATCCGTGCGGGCCGTCCACGATGTCGAACAGCCGCCGCCCCATGACCACCGCGCCGGTCGCCGCGGTCGACTCCGCCAGCACCTCGACGTCGACGGGGTCGTCGCTGAACGCCCAGGTGTGCAGGCCCTCGCCGCCGTGGCCCAGGCCGTGGTCGAGATCCGGATCCGGCCCGGTCACGAAGCCGTCCAGGGACATCGAGATGTCACCGACCACCTTCATCGCTTCTCCCCCTCCGGCCCCCGCCCGCTGCGGCCACCCCTCCCGCAGCATGCCACCGGCGTGCCGCCCACCGGCGACCCGGCTCAGACGCGCGGGATCAGCCGGCTGCCGGTCCAGGCCAGCCCCATGCCGGCGGCCAGCAGAAGCAGCGCGCCGACGGTCGGCAGCGGCCGTACCGCGTAGGAACCGGCGCCGATCGAGACCGCCGCCAGCATCAGCAACACGCCGTCGGCCGGGTTGGCCATCCGGGACCGGAGCACGGCCCAGCCGAGCAGCAGCCATCCGGTGCCGGTGACGGCCGCGCCGACGGTTGCCAGGGTCGTGACATGGTCGGCGGTCACTGCCGCACCGTCCGGGCCCACGCCGGACGGCAGCGCCACGAGGGAGAGCAGCAGGATGGAACCGGCGAGGCCGACGAGCAGGCCGGCGATGGCGAACCGGCGTGTCCGGGAACCGGCCAGCAGGCCGGTGAGCGCGATCATCGCGATGGTGGACAGCCAGCCGGCGAGCAGACGCACCGCCAGCGGCCCGGGCGGGGAGGTCACGCCGAGGGTGGACCACCCGTAGAGCACCGCCCCGACGGGCAGTGCCCAGAGACCGGCGCGCGCGTACCGGCGCACCGACCAGATCCACACCGCCTCGCGGACCGGCAGGCTGGGGTCGTCGACGACGGGCCGCGCGCCGCCGACCCAGGCCGGCGCCACCCGCAGCGGTCGCCCGCTGGCGGTCTGGTGCTCGCTGACGCTCATCGAGGTCTCCCTGTCGCCGCGTCTGGTCCACGGATCAGCATCCCAAATGGACCGGATTGTCAACCGGGAAACCGGGGAAATCGGGCCCGGCGAGGGACATCTGCGACGCCGGTGACGGATGAGGCGGAACGGCCGGGGCCGTTCCGCCTCATCGTCGTGCGAGCCTCAGGCGCGGTCGGACTCCGCCTCGGCGTAGTCCGCCCCGCCCAGCGCCGCCGACGGCGGAACCGCCTCCGGGGCGGGCAGGCTGGGCGTGCCGCCGGCGCCGGTGACCGGCACACGGGCCGGCTTGTCCCCGGACACCTGCGCCTCCGCCTCGCGGACCTGGGCGTTGACCGCCGCCGCCTCGGCCGCCGCGGCCTGCGCCGCCTCCACGGCTTCGCGCTCGACGGCACCCGAGTTGACGTCCTCGGTGGGCTCGTCGCCCGCCATGCTGGCGAGGCCGCCGAGCGCGCCGCCGAGCCCGTCGAGGGCCTTCGTCAGCTCGGTCGGCACGATCCAGACCTTGTTCGCCGAGCCGTTGGCGATCTGCGGCAGCGACTGAAGGTACTGGTAGGCCAGCACCTTCTGCGACGGGTTCGCGGTGTGGATCGCGTCGAACACCGTCCGGATGGCCTTCGCCTGCCCCTCGGCCTGCAGGATGCGCGACTGCCGGTCACCGTCGGCACGCAGCACCGCCGCCTGCTTCTCACCCTCGGCGGTGAGGATCTGCGCCTGCTTGTGGCCCTCCGCGTTGAGGATGGCGGCGCGGCGGTCCCGCTCGGCGCGCATCTGCTTCTCCATCGAGTCGCGGATGCTGGGCGGCGGCTCGATCGCCTTGATCTCGACCCGGGTCACCTTGATCCCCCAGCGGCCGGTGGTCTCGTCGAGCACACCGGACAGGTGCCGGTTGATCTCCTCGCGGCTGGTCAGCGCCCGCTCCAGGTCCAGCGAGCCGATCACGTTACGCAACGTGGTGACGGTCAGTTGCTCTATGGCCTGCAGGAAGTTCGAGATCTCGTACGTCGCCCGGACCGGGTCGACCACCTTGAAGTACAGGACCGTGTCGATCGACACGACCAGGTTGTCCGAAGTGATCACCGGCTGGGGCGGGAAGCTGACCACCTGCTCACGCATGTCCACCTTGGTGCGCACCGCGTCCACGAACGGCACCAGCAGGTTCAGGCCGGGCGACAGGGTGCGCTTGTATCGCCCCAGCCGCTCCACCACGTCCATCCGCTGCTGCGGGATGATCCGCACGGCACGAACCAGCGTGATCACCGCGAACAGGGCGATCACGAAGATGAGTACACCCACAACTGCTTCCATGGCGCCCCTCTATATGTTCGGCATGTCGTCACGCCACACCAGAGCGGTGGCGCCACGAACCTTGATGACCCGGACGCGTTCACCGGGCTGGTATTTCTCCGTGTGGTCGTAGGCGCGCGCCGTCCACAGCTCCCCGTCGATCTTGATCATGCCGTGCTCGGCGTCGACCTCTTCGAGCACGGTCCCCGCGGATCCCTCGATGGCCTCCAGACCGAACGGGGTCTGTCCGGACTCCACCGCGGGACGCTGGTGGCGCATGATGATCGGCCGGATCGCGCCGACGGAGAGCCCGGAGACCGCGGCGAAGACGATCACCTGCAGCAACAGCGGCGCGCCCAGGGCGGCGGCTCCGGCCGCAGCCAGCGCACCCGCCGCGAAGAAGATCACCAGGAAGGTCACGGTGAACGCTTCGGCGATCGCGAGCGCGATGCCGAGAACGATCCAGATGACGGCCTCCACCCCTCGATCGTGACACGTCGGCGCACGTACGGCGACAGATGTCCGGCCCTCGTGCACCGGCCGCACGCTCAGCCACACCGGCGCCCCGACCGCACGGGCCGGAGCGGCACCGAGCCGGGGCGTGGGACGGGCGTAGCCATATGCCGGACGGGAAGTTAGACAGGGACGTCCCCTGCGAAAGGCTTGCCGTGTCCCTGTTGCCGGAAACCGGCCGTCGAGTGAACGAGATCGCCGCCCGGGCCCAGTCCGCGGGACGGGTGCCGTCCCTGGCACTGGCCGTGGTCCGGGACCGTGCCGTGCTGCACTTCGCCGCGGCCGGTGCGCAACCGGTCCCCGACCCGCAGACCCAGTACCGGATCGGCTCGATCACCAAGACGCTGACCGCCACCATGGTCATGCAGCTACGCGACGAAGGCTTCTTCGCCCTCGACGACCTGCTCTACCGGCACCTGCCGGGCACCTCGGTGGGCGGCGTGACGCTGCGGCAGTTGCTCGGTCACGTGTCCGGGCTGCAACGCGAGCCGAACGGACCGTGGTGGGAACGCAACCCCGGCGGCGACGTCGACCGGCTGCTGGCCGACCTGGCGTTCGACAAGCTCGCCGGGCCGCCGTTCCGCCGGTTCCGCTACTCCAATCTCGCGTACGGGCTCCTCGGCGCGGTTCTGCAACGGGTCACCGGCACGACGTGGGCGGATCTGGTCGGCAAGCGCGTGCTCGACCCGCTGGGCATGACCCGGACCAGCTACGCACCGGTCGAGCCGTTCGCCCGTGGCTACGTGGTGCACGCCCTGGACGGCTCGTTGCACGAGGAACCCCGGCCGGATGCCGGCGCGATGGCCCCGGCCGGACAGTTGTGGTCCACGGTGACCGACATGGCGACCTGGGCCGGGTTCCTGGCCGATCCGCCGAGCGAGGTGCTCAGCCCGGAGACGGTGGACGAGATGTGCACCCCGGTGTTCCTCAGCGACCTGGAGTCCTGGACGTCGGGACACGGGCTCGGCCCGCAGCTCTACCGGGTCGGCGAACGCATCTACGTCGGCCACGGCGGTTCCATGCCCGGGTACGTCGCACACCTGAGCGTGCACCGTCGCAGCCGGATCGGCGTGGTGGCGTTCGCCAACGCGTACGGGATGACCGGCACCAGCATCCAGGAGGTCGGCTTGCGCGCGCTGAGCGCGGTGCTGGACGCGGAGCCGCCGGCGCCCGAGCCGTGGCGCGCACCCGCGCCGCCGAGCGCCGAGGCAGCCCCGCTGTGCGGCCGCTGGTGGTGGATGGGCCGCGAGTTCGAGATGCGCGCCGACGGGGACGAGCTGACGTTGGACGAGGTGGCCCGCCCGGGACGGCCGTCGCGGTTCACCCGGGAAGGCCCGGACCGCTGGCGCGGCGTCGACGGCACGAACCACGGCGAGGTGCTGGCCGTGCAGCGCACCCCGGACGGCGAGGTGGCCGGCCTGGACATCGCCACGTTCGTGTTCCGTCGCGACCCGCGCCACCTGGCCTAGGACCGCCGCAGCTCACGTGGTGACGTGGTCGATCAGCCGCTCCATCGAGTTGATCAGGGGCGTCTCGACGTCCTTGTAGCTGTGCACCGAGGCCAGGATGCGCCGCCACAGGTCGGCGGGTTCGCGCACGCCCACCGCCGCGCACACGCCCTCCTTCCACGGTTGCCCGCGGGGAATCCGCGGCCACGCGCGCAGCCCGATCCGCTCGGGCCGCACCGCCTGCCAGATGTCCACGTACGGGTGGCCGGTCACCAGCACGTCCGGGTGTGTCACCGCGGCGACGATGCGGCTCTCCTTGGAACCGGGCACCAGGTGGTCGACCAGCACCCCCAGGCGGCGCTGCGGGCCGGGCCGGAAGTCGCGCACCGCGGCGCTCAGCTCGTCGATCCCGTCCAGCGGCTCCACCACCACGCCCTCGATGCGCAGGTCGTCGCCCCAGATCCGCTCGACCAGCGCGGCGTCGTGGATGCCCTCCACCCAGATGCGGCTCGCCCGCGCCACCTGGGCCGGGGCGTCGCGCACCGCCACCGAGCCGGAAGCGGTGCGCTGCCGGGCCGGCGCCGGGGCGCTCGCCCGGGGGCGGCGCAGCGTCACCGGCTGACCGTCCAGCAGGAAGGCCGCCGGCGCCAGCGGAAAGTTGCGCCGTCGCCCGTGCCGGTCCTCCAGCACCACCGCGTCCAGCTCGAATCCGACCACCGCGCCGCAGAACCCCGAGTCGGCGTCCTCCACCACCATGTCCGGCTCGGCGTCCACCTCGGGCACCGTCTTGCGCCGCCGCCAGTTGCCGGCCAGCACGTCCTCCCCATACATGCAGGCACGGTAACCCGATTGCTGTGACACTTCGTTCACCGACGCTCCGGCCGAGACAAGCCGGTACGCGTCCACGTACCCTTGCTCGCATGTCCAGCGCTGCGAATGCCGCGACGCTCACGCCCCGCCGGTCCACCCGGTTCGTGGCGTGGGTGCGCGCCTGGCGCGCCGGACTCGTCCCGTTCGACGAGCTGGCCGACGAGATCGCCGGTGACGAGGAGCACCTGGTCTCCGACGCGCCCGGCACCTGGACCGACGTGCCGCTGAACGAGGGCCTGCCGGTCTTCGCCAAGCTGCACCCCGACGACATCCGGCTGGTGCTGCCCGCGCCCGGCGACCCGCGTGGCTTGCCCGGCCCCGGCCCGTTGACCGGCGCCGCGATGCTCGCCGGGGAGGCCGTGATGGCCGGCGGCTTCGGCGTGGTGCCGGAGGTCCGCCGGCACACCTCCGGTTCCGGCGTCGAGTTCGAGACCGTGCTGTGGCGGGTCTTCCCCGCCCCGGAACACCGGCCGGTGTTCCAGATGGGCGCCCCCGAGGCCGAGGCGGAGCTGACCGCCGCGCTGGCCGAGGCCACCACCCTGCTCACCCGCCTGGACGTGGCGCAGTGGCGGCCGGAGCTGGCCGGGGCGCTGCAGGCGTTGCGGCGCCCGGACAGCACCGCGACGCTGCCGGTCGGCTTCGACCCGCGCGCCCGCCGGTTGTTCGCCCGCGCCAGCGTGCTCGACCAGGTGCTGGCGTTGGCCGAGCACAGCGCGCCCGGCAGCGCGGTGAACGGCTACGAGGCGCAGCAACGGGACGCGGCGCTGCGCCCGCTGACCGCGGCGTGCCGCCAGGCGCTGGTGGCCGCCTGCAACGCCCCGCTGTGCCCCTGACCCGCGTGCCCGGCGTCATGCCCCGACGTAGGTCGCCAGATGCTCACCCGTCAGCGTCGACCTGGCCGCGACGAGGTCTTCCGGTGTGCCCTCGAAGACGATTCGCCCGCCGTCGTGGCCCGCACCCGGCCCCAGGTCGATGATCCAGTCCGCGTGCGCCATGACCGCCTGATGATGCTCGATCACGATGACCGACTTGCCGCCGTCGACGAGCCGGTCCAGCAGGGCCAGCAGTTGTTCCACGTCCGCCAGGTGCAGGCCGGACGTCGGTTCGTCGAGGACGTACGTGCCGCCTTTCTCCCCCATGTGCGTCGCCAGCTTGAGCCGCTGCCGCTCGCCGCCGGACAGCGTGGTGAGCGGCTGGCCGAGGGTGAGATAGCCGAGGCCCACGTCGGAGAGCCGGTCGAGGATCCGGTGCGCCGCGGGCAGGTGCGCGTCACCGTCGCCGAAGAACTCCACCGCCTGCGCCACCGGCATCGCGAGCACCTCGGCGATGTCCCTGCCGCCCAGGTGGTATTCGAGAACCTCCGCCTGGAATCGCTTGCCCGCGCACTCCTCGCAGGTGGTGGCGACGCCGGCCATCATGGCCAGATCGGTGTAGATGACGCCGGCGCCGTTGCACACCGGGCAGGCGCCCTCGGAGTTGGCGCTGAACAGGGCCGGCTTCACGCCGTTGGCCTTGGCGAACGCCTTGCGGACCGGGTCCAGCAAGCCGGTGTAGGTCGCCGGGTTGCTGCGGCGGGAACCCTTGATGGCGCCCTGGTCGATCGCCACCACGCCGTCGCGGCCCGCCACCGAGCCGTGGATCAGGGAGCTCTTGCCCGACCCGGCCACCCCGGTGACCACCACCAGCACGCCCAGCGGGATGTCCACGTCGACGTCGCGCAGATTGTGCGTGGCGGCGCCGCGCACGGCCAGTTTCCCGGACGGCGAGCGCACCGCGGACTTCAGCGTGGCACGGTCGTCCAGGTGACGCCCGGTGCGGGTGCCGCTCTTGCGCAGCCCCGCGACGGTGCCCTCGTACACCACCTCGCCGCCGCCGGTGCCCGCGCCCGGTCCCAGGTCGACGACGTGGTCCCCGATGACGATCGTCTCCGGTTTGTGCTCCACCACCAGCACCGTGTTGCCCTTGTCCCGCAGGCGCAGCAGCAGGTCGTTCATCCGCTGGATGTCGTGCGGGTGCAGGCCCACGGTCGGCTCGTCGAAGACGTACGTCACGTCGGTGAGCGACGAGCCGAGGTGCCGGATCATCCGGGTGCGCTGCGCTTCGCCGCCGGACAGCGTGCCGGACGGCCGGTCCAGCGAGAGGTAACCGAGCCCGATCTCCACGAACGAGTCGAGGGTCTCCCCCAGCGCCTCCAGCAGCGGCGCCACTGACGGCTCACGCAGGTCGCGCACCCAGTCGGCAAGGTCGCTGATCTGCATCGCGCAGGCGTCGGCGATGCTGTTGCCGTTGATCTTCGAGGACCGGGCTTCGGCGCTGAGCCGGGTGCCGTCACAGTCCGGGCAGACGGTGAAGGTGACCGCCCGCTCGACGAAGGCGCGGATGTGCGGCTGCATCGCGTCGACGTCCTTGGCGAGCATCGACTTCTGGATCTTCGGGATCAGTCCCTCGTACGTGAGGTTGATGCCCTCGATCTTGATCTTCGTGGGTTCCTTGTAGAGCAGGTCGGCCCGTTCCCGCTTGGTGAACTTGCGGATCGGCTTGTCCGGGTCGAAGAAGCCGCAGCCCCGGAAGATGCGGCCGTACCAGCCGTCCATGGTGTAGCCGGGAATGGTGAGGGCGCCCTCGTTGAGCGATTTGTCCGCGTCGTACAGCGCGGACAGGTCGAAGTCCTGCACCGAGCCGCGACCGTCACAGCGTGGGCACATGCCACCGGTGAGCCGGAACGACCGGCGCTCCTTGACCTGTTGTCCACCCTTGCGCACGGTGACCGCGCCCGCGCCGCTGATCGACGCCACGTTGAACGAGAACGCCTGCGACGAGCCGATGTGCGGCTTGCCGAGGCGGCTGAAGAGGATGCGCAGCATGGCGTTCGCGTCGGTGGCGGTACCGACGGTGGATCGCGGGTTGCTGCCCATCCGCTCCTGGTCGACGATGATCGCCGTGGTCAGCCCGTCCAGGACGTCGACGTCGGGCCGCGCCAGCGTGGGCATGAAGCCCTGGATGAACGCGCTGTACGTCTCGTTGATCATCCGCTGCGACTCGGCCGCGATGGTGCCGAACACCAGCGAGCTCTTGCCCGATCCGGAAACGCCGGTGAACACCGTCAGGCGCCGCTTCGGGAGCTCGATGCTGACGTCCTTGAGGTTGTTCTCCCGCGCGCCGTGCACACGGATCAGATCGTGGCTGTCGGCGACGTGCGCCGCCGCGGCCCGGGCGTTCGTCCTCGCGGCCATCCTCAGGTCCCCCCTCTGTCCTCCGGCGTGGTCCGCCGCTCAACGGTCCTGCAGCAGCCCCAGCACATTGCCGTCGGGGTCGGTGACGGTGGCCACCAGACGCCCGCCGCCGACGTCGTGCGCCGGCTCCCGCACGGTGCCGCCCGCGGCGGTCACCTCGGCAAGCCTCGCCTCGATGTCGGGCACATGCCAGTACGCCACCGGCGTGGTCATGCCCTGCGGCCCGCCGCCGGGTACCAGCCCGATGTGCTGGCCGGCGACGTCGAAGCCGACATAGTAGGGCGCGTCGTGCTGCGGTTCCACGCCCAGCAGCGCGGCGTACACCTTCTTCGCGGCGGTCAGGTCGGAGACGGGGTGGAGCAGCGTCTTGGCTCCCTCGGTGGATACGCCGGGCATGGTCACTCCTGCGGTTGTGGCCGGTCGGGTCAGTCTGGCGCACCGGCGAGCCCCGCATCCGCGGTTCGGCGGCACATCACTCCCGGCGAGGGAGTTCGCACCCGGTGACGCCCAGGACGATCACGCTAGCCACCCGCGGCGGCGGGCGCTTCTCCAAACCTGATCGGTCAGATCTCGCCGGTCAGATCGGCCACCGAGTCGACGATGCGCGACGGGCGGTACGGGTATTTTTCGCTCTCCGCCCGCGTGCTGATGCCGGTCAGCACCAGGATCGTCTCCAGGCCCGCCTCCAGGCCGCACAGCACGTCGGTGTCCATCCGGTCGCCGATCATCGCGGTGTTCTCCGAGTGCGCCTCGATGGTGTTCAGCGCCGACCGCATCATCATCGGATTGGGCTTGCCGACGAAATACGGCTCCACGCCTGTCGCCTTGGAGATCATCGCCGCCACCGACCCCGCGGCGGGCAGGGCCCCCTCGTTGGAGGGGCCGGTCGCGTCCGGGTTGGTGCAGATGAACCGCGCGCCGTCGTTGATCAGCCGGATGGCCGAGGTGATCGCCTGGAAGCTGTAGGTGCGGGTCTCACCGAGCACCACGTAATCCGGCGCGTAGTCGGTCAGCACGTAGCCCACCGCGTGCAGGGCGGTGGTCAGGCCGGCCTCGCCGATCACGTACGCGGTGCCGCCCGGCCGCTGGTCGGCCAGGAACTGCGCGGTGGCCAGCGCGGAGGTCCAGATGGCCTGTTCGGGCACGTCGATACCCATGCGGAGCAGGCGGGCCTGCAGGTCACGTGGGGTGTAGATGGAGTTGTTGGTGAGGATCAGGAACGGCTTGCCGGACTGCTTCATCCGGTTGACGAACTCCGGTGCTCCGGGCACCGGCTCACCCTCGTGGACAAGCACACCGTCCATGTCGGTGAGCCAGCTCTCGATGGCCTTGCGCTCGGTCATGAGGCTCCTCGGCGTTGCGGGGACGGGCAGCAGTCCGCGGGGCAGACGTCCCAGACCGGCAGCGTACCCAGCCGCTGCCGGGCGGCGTCACGCGTACGTTCCTCGACCAGCTCGCGGATCATGGTGACGAACCGGGGGTCGGTGCCCGGCGTGGCCGCACGCGCGTACCCGAGGCCGAGGTCTCGCGCCGTGTCCCGGGCCTCATTGTCCAGGTCCCACAGCACTTCGAGGTGGTCGGAGACGAAGCCGATCGGGCTGACCACCACGTCGGTCACGTCCTTGCCGGCCAGTGCGGTGAGGTGGTGGTTGATGTCCGGTTCCAGCCACGGCACCTGCGGCGGACCGGACCGGCTCTGCCAGACCAGATCCCAGCTCAGGTCCGGGGCCGCGGCGGCGTGCACCAGCTCCGCGATCTCCTGCAACTGGGCGGTGTAACGCCCGCCGTCCGGGCCGGCGGTCTCGGCCATCCGGGTCGGGATGGAGTGCGCGGTGAAGACCAGCCGGGTGGTCGGCCGGCGCGCCGGGTCCAAGGTGGCCAGCGCGGCACGCACCGCGTCGGTGTGGGGGCCCACGAAGCCGGGGTGGTCGTGGAACTGCCGCAGCTTGCTGATCGCGGGCGCGCCGGGGCCGACGTGGGCGCGCGCCGCGGCGATGTCCTCCCAGTACTGCTTGCACGAGGAGTAGCCGCCGTACGCGCTTGTCGCGAAGCCGAGCGCGTGGGTGACCCCGTCGTCGCGCATCTGCGCCACGGTGTCCGCCAGCATCGGCTGCCAGTTGCGGTTCCCCCAGTACGCGGGCAGGTCCACCCGGTGCGCGGCGAACTCCGCCCGCACCGCGGCCAGCAGATCCCGGCACTGCTGGTTGATCGGCGACACCCCGCCGAAGTGCAGGTAATGCTCGGCCACCTCGGCCAGCCGCTCGTCCGGCACGCCGCGCCCGCGCGTCACGTTGCGCAGGAACGGCATCACGTCATCGGGATGCTCCGGGCCGCCGAAGGAAAGCAGGAGAAACGCGTCGTACGCCACCGGGACATCTTCTCGCGGGCACACCCGGCGTCGCGCGCCCGGGTGTGCCCGATGGGTGCGAAGTCACGCCCCGAGGGCGTGATATCCCCCGTCCACGTGCACGATCTCCCCGGTGGTGGCCGGGAACCAATCGGACAGCAGAGCGCACACCGCGCGGGCGGCCGGCCCCTGGTCGGTCAGGTCCCAGCCCAGCGGCGCCCGCTGCGCCCAGGCATCCTCGAACTGCTCGAAGCCGGGGATGGACTTGGCGGCCATGGTGCGCAGCGGGCCGGCCGACACCAGGTTGCTGCGGATGCCCTGTTTGCCCAGGTGCAGGGCGAGGTAGCGGGAGGCGGACTCCAGCCCGGCCTTGGCCACCCCCATCCAGTCGTACACCGGCCAGGCCTTGGTGGCGTCGAAGGTCAGGCCGACGATGCTGCCCCCGGCGTCCATCAGCGGCAGGCAGGCGGTGGCCAGCGACTTGTACGAGTACGTCGAGACCTCCAGGGCCTTGGCCACGTCCGCCCAGCCCGCGTTGAGGAACTCGCCGCCGAGCACGCTCTGCGGCCCGAAGGCGATCGAGTGCACCACGCCGTCCAGCCCGTCCACGTGCGCGCGCACCCGCTGCGGCAACGAATCCAGGTGCGACGGGTCGGTGACGTCGAGTTCGATCACCGGCGCCTCCTGCGGGAGCCGCTTGGCGATCCGCTCCACCAGTGACATCCGGCCGAAGCCGGTCAGCACCACCGTCGCGCCGTTCTCCTGCGCGATCTTGGCCACCGAGAAGGCGATCGAGGCGTCGGTGATGACGCCGGTGACGAGCAGCCGCTTGCCAGCCAGCAATCCGGACACGATATCTCCTTGAAGTGTCGCGGGTCAGTGACCCATGCCGAGGCCGCCGTCGACCGGGACGACCGCGCCCGAGATATACGCCGCCTGGTCACCGGCCAGCCAGGTGACCGCCGCGGCCACCTCGTCCGGCTGCGCGAGCCGGCCCGCGGGGATGGCCTTGAGGATCTCCTCCTTGCGGGCCTGCGGCAACGCGTCGGTCATGTCGGTGTCGATGAAGCCGGGAGCGACCACGTTCGCGGTGATGTTACGGGTGCCCAGCTCACGAGTGATCGAGCGGGCCATGCCCACCAGGCCGGCCTTGCTCGCCGCGTAGTTCACCTGGCCGGCCCCGCCGTACAGGCCGACCACCGAGGAGATGAACACGATGCGCCCCCACCGGGCCCGCAGCATCTTGCCACTGGCCCGCTTGGCGCACCGGAAGGCGCCGGTCAGATTGGTGTCGATCACCCGGGTGAACTGCTCCTCGGACATCCGCATCAGCAGCGTGTCGTCGGTGATGCCGGCGTTGGCCACCAGCACCTCCACCGGGCCCAGTTCGGCCTCCACGGCGGCGAAGGCGGCGTCCACCGCGTCCGGATCGGTGATGTCGCACTGCACACCGAACATGCCCTCCGGCGCGCCGCTGCCACGATGCGTGATCGCCACCCGATCGCCCTGCTTGACGAAGGCCTGCGCGATGGCCAGCCCGATGCCCCGGTTGCCCCCGGTCACCAGCACGGTCCGCGGCACTACGATCCCCTCCCGGTCGTGTCGACGTCATACCCCGGTGGCAGGCGCCGGGCGGCACCTCGGGGGCACGACGCGGCGGCAACACCGCCGTAACCTGCTGGGATGGAGCCTATCGGTATGGCGGTGGCGCACGAGGCTGCGGCCCCGCTGCGCCGGTTGCTTCTCGGACCGGGACGACGCCTGACGATGCCGCGCCACCGGTTCCTGCGGTACGCCGTCCCGCTGCTCCTGCTCGCCGCGCTCGGCCTCGCGGCGGCGAACACCCAGTACCTGTCCGGCAACCGGGACATGCCGGAGCTGGTGGCGGTCCTGCTCTCCGGCGCTACCGTGCTGCCGCTCGTGCTCGTCGTGCGCAACCCGATCGTCGCCTGGCGGGTGGCCTATCCGATGCTCTTCTTCGGCACCCTGCACGCGCGGGCGTCGGAGTCCTGGCCGTGGTCCCCGGTGCAGATCATCGGTTTCCTGGCGACCATCGCGGTGCTGGCCGCCACCGAGACGGCCGCGCTCACCTTCTGGGCCACCACCGCCGCCGTCGTGGTGCCGTTCCTCTACACCGATCAGGCCAACGCGTACGGCTTCGCGGCGCTGATGGTGGTGGTCGCGCTGGCCGGCGACGTGGTCGCGCGCCGCCGGACCGGTCGGCGGGAACTCGCCCGGCAGGCCGAGCTGACCGAACGGGAACGCTCCCGCCGGGCCCTGCTGGAGGAACGCGCTCGCATCGCGCGCGAGATGCACGATGTGGTGGCGCACCACATGTCGATGATCGCGGTGCAGGCGGAGACCGCGCCCTACCGGCATGCCGGCCTCCCCGAGCCGGCCCGCGCCGAGCTGGAGTCCATCGCCCGGTCGGCACGGTCCGCGCTGACCGAGATGCGACGGCTGCTCGGCACGCTGCGCGCGGAGACCGGCGACGCGATGCGCGCGCCGCAACCCGGACTGGCCGACGTGCCGGCGTTGGTAGAGACCGCGCGGCGGGCGGGCATGTCGGTGGCCTACGACGGCGACCCGTGTCCCGGCGTGCCGGACCCGACCGGCCTGGCGGTCTACCGGATCGCCCAGGAGGCGCTGGCCAACGCGGCACGGCACGCCGCGGGCGGCACGGTCGAGGTCCGGTTGCGCGCCGACGGCGGGTCGCTGGCGCTGACCGTGCGCAACAGTCTCCCGCCCGGCGATCCCGTCACGCCGGCCCGCGACGGGCACGGCCTGGTCGGCATGCGGGAACGCGCGGAGCTGCTGGGCGGGTCCCTGTCGGCCGGCCCGGACGACCGGGGCGGCTACCTGGTCCGGGCGACTCTGCCGTACGAGCCGGAAGGGCCGGCGGCGCGGTATGAGCCGGAGGGGCCGACGGCATGATCAAGGTGCTGATCGCGGACGACCAGGCGATGGTGCGGGAGGGCTTCGGCGCGCTGCTGGGCGCGCAGTCCGACCTGCTGGTGGTCGGCGACGCGGCGGACGGCGCGCAGGCGGTCGCGGCGGCCCGCCGGTTGCGTCCCGACGTCGTGTTGATGGATGTCCGGATGCCCGAACTGGACGGGCTGGAGGCCACCCGGCAACTCCTCGGGGCGGGTCACCACGACGGGCCACGGGTGATCATCCTGACCACCTTCGACCTGGACGACTACGTGTACGAAGCGTTGCGCGCCGGGGCCAGCGGGTTCCTGCTCAAGGACGCCCCGGCGGCCGACCTGGTGCACGCGGTGCGCGTGGTCGCCGCGGGCGACGGCCTGCTCGCCCCGTCGGTGACGCGCCGGCTGATCGCCGAGTTCGCCGCTCGCCCGGCCGCGCGCCGGGCCCGCCCGGTCGCGTTGAACGGCCTCACCCCACGGGAGACCGACGTGCTGCGGCAGATCGCGCGCGGCCTGTCCAACCAGGAGATCGCGGCCGAGCTGGTGGTCGCCGAGCAGACCGTGAAGACGCACATCGGGCGGATCCTGGCGAAGCTGTCGTTGCGTGACCGCGCCCAGGCGGTGATCTTCGCGTACGAGAGCGGGCTGGTGGTCATCGGCGACCGCTGAGACGGCACCGGTCCGCGGTGCCACCCCGGCCCGCCGGTAGCACCGTGGGTGCCCCGGCACGTTCCGCCCCCGGTGTGACGATTCGCCACCGTCCACGCTCGCACCCTTCCCGGCATGCGCACCCCATCGATCCTCGTGTTGCCGGTCCTGCTGACGTTCGGCCTTCCCGGCGGCCTCCCGGCACCCCTGCGGGGGACTGCGGCCACCGCGGGCCCGGCCACCGCGGGCTCGGCCACGGCGGGCTCGGCCACCGCGGGCCCGGCCACCGCGGGCCCGGCCACCGCGCTCCGGCCCGCCACGCCACGGCCCGCCGTGACGGTGCCCACCGCGCCGCCCGAGTCCGGCGGCACCCCGCCCGCGGTGGTCCGGGCGATGCGGGCGGCCGGACAGCCCTACGCGTCATGGGCCGTCACCGGCCGGCACTTCCTCGCCTTCGACGCCACCGGCGACGGCACCGCCGTCGAAGTCCTCGGCGACCCGTCCACCGCCACCCACGTCGCGATCCTCGTGCCCGGCGTGAACACCTCCCTGCGGGACTTCGACCGGGGCCTGGGTGGCGTCGCCCGGCGCGCGCCCGCCGTGCAGGCCCGCGCGCTGCACGCCGCGGCACCCGGCGTCGCCGTCGTCGCTTGGCTGGGTTACGACCCGCCGGACGGCCTCGGCCTGCAGGCCGCACGGCAGACGCGGGCCCGCAGCGGTGCCGCCGCGCTGCGCGCCTTCGTGACCCGGCTGACCGCCGGCCGCCCACATGTCCGGGTCACGCTGATCGGCCACAGCTACGGCGCCCTGGTCGTCGGGTTGGCCGCGCCCGGCCTGCCCGCCGTCACCGATGTGGTCGCGCTCGGCGCACCCGGCATGGGCGTGCAGCACGCCCGGGACCTGGACGGCGTACGGGTGTGGTCCGCCCTGGCCGAGACCGACTGGATCCGGCGCATCCCGCAGCTACGGTTGTTCGGGCTCGGCCACGGCCGGCGGCCGTCGACGGCGGCGTTCGGCGCCCGGCCGCTGCCCGTGGCCGGGGTGGACGGGCACGACGGCTACCTGGTGCCGGGCAGCCCGACGCTGACCGCGGTGGC
>NZ_BMMX01000001.1:31099-235620 GCF_014646155.1 Mangrovihabitans endophyticus | reverse complement strand
GCGCGGTGGCGTCCCAGCCGGATCGCCGGCGCGGTGACCGACGTCGCGGCGCGGGACCGCTCCGTCGACGCGGTTCGCGCCCTCGCCATCGCCGGCGTGGTCACCGGGCATTGGCTGGTCACCGCGCTGGTGACCGGCCCGGACGGCACGTGGCGCAGCGCCAGCCCGCTGTCGCGGATGCCGGAACTCGCGCCGCTGACCTGGGTGTGTCAGACGCTGGGCCTCTTCTTCTTCGCGGCCGGATTCGCCGCGGCCCGGCGCCCCGGCGCACAGCCGCCACACCGCCCCGCCGCACAGCCGCCACACCGCCCCGCCGCACAGCCGCGACGGCGCCCCGGCGCGGGCCCGGCATGGTCCCCGCGGACCACCCGGCTGCTCAGGCCGGCGGCCGTGGTGCTCGGCTGCTGGTGCGCCGCGCTGGCGGTCGGCGCCGTCGCCGGAGTCCCGGCGGGCACCCTGCGCACCCTCGCCACGCTGGTGGTGAGCCCGCTGTGGTTCCTCCTGCCGTACGCGATCCTGGGCGCCCTGACCGGTCCGGCCGCGCGACTGGTCGACCGGTTCGGCCCGGCCGCCGTCGCACCGAGCGTCGCGGTGGTGGCCGCGACCGACGCCGGAGTGCTCCCCGGATGGCTCGCCGTCGCGGCGGCGTGGTCGGTGCCGTGGATGCTGGGCATCGCCCTGGCCCGTGGGCGGCTGCACCGAAGGCATGCGGTCGCGGCGCTGACCGGCGGGGCCACCACGATGGCCGTGCTGATGGTGGCCGGCGGCTACCCGGTCAGCGCGGTCGGCGTGCCCGGCGCGGGACGGTCCAATCTCGACCCGCCGTCGCTGTGCACCGTCGCGCTGGCAACCGTCCAGATCGGCCTGTTCGCGCTCGCCCGGCCGCGGCTCCTCGCTCGGCCGTGGACGCCGGCCGTGCAACGCGCCGTCGCCGCGCTCAACCGGCACGCACCGGCGATCTACCTCACCCATCAGAGTGCGCTGCTCGTCGTGGTCGCGGTCGCCGTCGCCGCGACCGGCGGGGCGGCACCGGGGCTGCTCGACGCCCCGGACGGAGCCGGCTGGGTGGCCGCCCGAATCGCCTGGATGCCGGTGCTGGCCACGACGCTCGCGCTCCTCGCCCGACCGCTCACCCGATTGGATGACACGCGACGCGGGGCGGGCACCGGCGTTTGTCACACGACCGTCAAGGAGTAGGATGCGACGCGGCTCTGATGCCACTGAGACTGCATGCCCGCCCACGACCGACGGAGGTGATCGCTGTGCGAGATAGCGATCCTCCTAGTCGTGGCCGGGCCGCACGTCGGCGCCCCTGAGGCCCGACGCACCCTCCACTCCCCCGCCACCCGGACGTCACGGTTCGGGCCGGTCGTGTGCGCCGCGACCATTGCGCGAGGGGATCCGGCCACGACGTGACGCGCGCTTCCTCCGTCAGTCACCACCGGAATGAGGCTCATCATGCGCCGTTACGTGGCTCCGCTCAGCTTCACCATCGCCGCCTGCTGGGTGGTCGTCCTTTTCGTCCTGGCACACAGCACGCCGTGACCGTCACCGGCGGGCGGGCCTGGTCACGGCAGGCGTGACGTCCACAGCAGACTCATGCCGGCGGCGGCCAGGCCCAGCAGCAACGCCACTCCCGCGTACCACTGCGTGACCTCGCGCGGCTCGACCCGGTGACCGATCGAGGAGCCCATGTCCTCGTACACCTTCTTGAGCTCGCCGACCGACGCCGCCTGGTAGAAGTACCCCTTCGTGGCATCCGCCATCTTCTGCAACGAAAGCCGGTCCACCGGCACCCGCTGCAACTGCCCGCGGATGTCCACCACCCCGTTGTCGGTGCCGAAGGCAATGGTGGACACCGGAACGTTGGCCGCCGCCGCCGCGGCGGACGCATCCTCGACCGAGCGGCCCGAGGTGCGATAGCCGTCGGACAGCAGCACGATCCGGGCCGGCGGCGCACCTTCCGCCCCGTCCGCGGGCACCGTGCGGATGGCGTCCAGGGCGGTGAACACCGCCTCGCCGGTGGCAGTGGCCTCCTGCAGGGTCAGGCTGTTGATCCCGGCGATCACCGCCGACCGGTCCTTGGTCGGTGAGACCAGCACGTTCGCCGCCTTCGCGAAGGACACCAGTCCCAGGTTGTAGGTCGGCGGCAGTTCCTCCACGAACGACCGCGCCGCCTCCTGCGCCGCCTCGATCCGGTTCGGTTGTACGTCATCCGCCTCCATCGACAGCGACACGTCGATGGCCAGCATCACGGTGGCCCGCTCCAACGGCTGCTCCCGATCCACCGAGGGACGCGCCATCGCCGTACCCAGGGTGAACAGGCTGAGCAGGAAGGCGCCCGCCGCGGCATGCCGGCGCCAGCCCAACCCGCGCGGCGCCAGCGTGCGCAACAGGTCGACGTTGGTGAACTTCATCGCGTGCTGGCGGCGACGGAACTGCCGCCACACGTACGCGCCAGCCATGAGCAGCACCGGTATCAACGCGAGCAGCCACCACGGCTGCAGGAAACGGATCATCGGGTGGTCCCCCGGGTGCGTGCGTGTCGTTGTGCGGCGACGAAGCGGACGATGTCGAGCAGCCAGTCGGTGTCGGTGCGCAGCCGCAGATGCGCGGCGCCCGCCGAGCGCAGCGCGCCCGCGATGCCGGCGCGCTGCCGGCCGGCCGCTTCAGCGTAACGCCGACGCAGTTCCGGGTCGGAGGTCTGCACCTCGTGCAGCGCGCCGGTCTCCGGGTCGGCGAGCGAGAGCACACCAACGTCGGGGAGTTCCAGCTCCCGAGGGTCCACCACCTCGACGGCGAGCACGTCGTGGCGCACCGCGAGCTTGCGCACCGGCCGCGCCCAGGAGTCCACCGGCGCCAGGAAGTCGGAGATGACCACCGCCACCCCGCGACGCCGGGGCGGGCGGTTCAGCATGTCGATCAGAGCGCCGAGGTCGGTGCGGCCGGGCCGGATGTGGGTGCGCGCGATCGCCCGCAACAACCCTTGCGCCTCCTTGCGCCCCGGCCGGGCGGGCAGCCGGACCACCGGCGGTTGCCGGTCCGGCGCCGCGGCCGCAGCCGCGCGCCGACGGCGCCAGAATCCGGTCGGCGTCTCCTGCGACGCGCCCGAACCGGTGCCGACCACGGCGCCGATGCGATTGCCGCCACGCACCGTGAGATGGGCGACCGCGGTGGCGGCGGCGATCACCAGATCGCGCTTCAACCATCGGGCGGTGCCGAAGTCCAGGCTCGCGGACAGATCCACGGCCAGCCAGGTCTCCAGCTCGCGGTCGGCCACCGTGCGCCGCACATGCGGCAGCGTGGTGCGCGCGGTCACCGGCCAGTCCATCCGGCGCACGTCGTCGCCGGGGCGGTACTCCCGCGACTCGCCCGCCTCGCTGCCGGGGCCGGGCAGCAGACCGACGTAATCGCCCTGCAGCAGCCCGTCCAGCTTGCGCGTGACCAACAGTTGCAGGCGGGACAGCACCGCTTCGGCCCGGGCGTTCTCCGCGCTGGGCAGCGGGGCGGAAAGGCCGGCCTGGCTCACCGTCGCACCGTCACCAGCGGCCCGGGAGGCGCCGTGTGGCGTGGCGCCATCATGAGGCCGGCCAGACGGCGGGGGTGTTCGGCTGCGGCGGGAACGGTCCCGCCGGCACACCGCTGGTGGGCGCGCCCTGCCCGTTCCCGGACGGCGGGCCGCTGGGGCCGGGAACGCCCTGGCGGGGTGACACCGAGGGCATCGGGACGCTTTGCATGACCCGCGCCACCACGTGGTCGGCCGGAATGTCGTCGGCCAGCGCGTCGTAGCTCAGCACCAGCCGGTGGCGCAGAATGTCCGGCGCGATGTCCTGCAGATCCTGCGGCAGGGCATAGTCGCGGCCGCGCAGCAGGGCCAGCGCCCGGGTGGCGCGGACGATGCCCAGCGAGGCGCGCGGGCTCGCGCCGTACTGGATGAGCTGTGCCACGTCGGGCATGCCGTGCTGCGCCGGCGCGCGGGTGGCCAGCACCAGCCGCACCGTGTAGTCCACCAGCGCGTTGTGCACGAAGACCTGGTCCGCGCGGCGCTGCAGGGCGAGCAACTCGGCCGGGTTCAACACGGTCTGCGGCTCCGGCGCGCTGACGCCCATCCGGTAGACGATCTCCCGTTCCTCCGCATCCGTCGGGTAACCCACCAGGATCTTCATGAGGAAGCGGTCCCGCTGCGCCTCCGGCAGCGGATAGACCCCCTCCTGTTCGATCGGGTTCTGGGTGGCCATCACCAGGAACGGGTCGGGCACCTCATGCGTCTCGCCACCGATCGACACCTGGTGCTCGGCCATCACCTCGAGCAGGGCCGACTGCACCTTGGCGGGCGCGCGGTTGATCTCATCGGCGAGCAGGAAGTTGACGAAGACCGGGCCGAGCTCGACGTCGAACTTCTCGCTGGACTGGCGATAGATCCGGGTGCCGACGATGTCGGCGGGGACTAGGTCGGGAGTGAACTGCACCCGTGAGAACGTGCCACCGACGACGCGCGCCATGGTCTCCACGGCCAGCGTCTTCGCCACGCCGGGCACGCCCTCCAGCAGGCAGTGACCGCGCGCCAGAAGCGCCACAAACATCCGCTCGACGAGCCTGTCCTGGCCCACGATCACCCGCTTGACCTCGAACATCGCGCGCTCAAGCTGAGTCGCGTCCTGTGCCGGGGTCACGGGCGGCGCGCCCGCGGAGCTGGTCTCGGTCTCAGGTGTGGTCGGCTGGGCCACCGGTCCTCCACAGCAGTGTCGTGTCACGCCGGCGCAAACTGCCGACGCTCAAGACTTACACGACCCGCCTGACAGTTCCCTGCCGGAGTCGTCATACGCGCCGATACTTTCGCATCCGCGACGATCCGGATACCGCGACCCGGGGCGCGCAAGGGGCGCCTCGGCGGAACGGACACCGGCTCGCCACGGCCGTACCACCCGGTCGCTCCGCTCGCCCGGGGACGCTGCCCGCGCCGCCACCCGGGCATGGGACGTCGTGTCGATCTTCCTCCGCGATCCGGAGGAACGACCGGCCGCACGGGTGGACGAAAGGGGCATGCGCCCGTGTAAAATTCGGGGGGTCGCCGGGCGGCTTCCCCCGTGGCCGCCCGGCGCTCGACTTCTCCCGTCATCCCGGCCCCGACGCGGCTCCGCCGACCCGGGGGCGCACCGGGGCCGTAGTCTTGGTCAGCGTGGCCGAGGACATCGTCGTGCAGTGCAGCGCCAAGGGTTGCCGTGCGCCCGCCTCCTGGCAGCTCCGCTGGAACAACCCCAAGCTGCACACGCCCGAGCGCCGCAAGACCTGGCTCGCCTGCGACGCGCACCGTGAGCGGCTCGGTGACTTCCTCGACGTGCGCGGCTTCCTCCGCGAGGTGACACCGTTCCCGGATGTGCCACCCGCAAGCGAGGCGTCACCGTACCCGACAGCGCCCGACGCATCGATCTCCTAGGCTGACACAGGTGACTCCCGTGCCCAGTGCCCTCGAGCCCTGGCCCGATGCCGTCCACTGGCGTCCGGTCTCCGCCAAGCTGATCACAGTGGAGCTCTTGGCGCGCGCCGTCTCCTTCGTCGTGATGCTCATCGTTCTCATCGGCGGCTGGGCCCTGCAAGGGCACTGGCTGTGGCCCACCGGCATCGCCGTTCTGGTGGTGTTCACCGTTTGGCGGTCAGTGGTCACCGTGCGCGCGGTGCGCGCCTGGGGCTATGCCGAGCGCGACCACGACCTGCTGGTCCGGCACGGCTTGCTGGTCCGCAAGCTGTCCATCGTCCCGTACGCGCGAATGCAGTACGTGGATGTCACCGCCGGACCGATCGAGCGCGTGTTCGGGCTGGCCACCGTCCAATTGCACACCGCCGCCGCGGCCAGCGACGCACGGGTGCCCGGACTGCCACCCGCCGAGGCGGCGCGGCTGCGCGACCGGCTGACCGCCCTCGGCGAGGATCGGGCCGAAGGGCTGTGACGCCGCCCGGTCTCCCGCCCGCGGCCGAGGAGCCCCGCCGGCGGCTGCATCCGCTGAGCCCGCTGCTGCACGGTTTCAAGACCCTGGCGGTCATCGTCGCCGCGTTGTCCTGGCAGACCCTGTCCCAGGTGGGGCTAGAACGCTTCGCCCTGGTGGTCGCCGTCGTCACGGTCGGTGCGGTGGTCTTCTCGGTGATCGGCTGGCTGAACACCGGGTACCACGTGGTCGGCAAGGAGCTGCGGATTCAGGATGGCCTGCTGTGGCAGCGCAACCGGGCGATCCCGTTGGAACGGCTGCAGGCCGTCGAGCTGCGCCGACCGCTGCTCGCCCAGCTCACCGGGCTGGCCGAGTTGCGCTTGGAAGTGGTCGGCGGCAGCAAGACCGAGGCGCCGCTGGCGTACCTGACCGTCCGCGACGCCGCCGCTCTGCGGGAACGGCTGCTGGCCCTGGCCGGCCAGGCCGCCGCGGACGACCCGGCGGCACCGTCGTCGCCGGCCGTGCCGGAGCAAGCGTTGCTCCGCGTGGCCAATCGCGATCTGCTGATCAGCCAGTTGCTCACTCCGCAGGCGTTCTTCCTGCCGGTCGGCGTCGCCTTCGTGATCACCCAGACGGTGCTGGAGGCGACCTGGTCGTTCGTCGGCATCGCCAGCACCGTCACCGCCATGGCCGGTGTGCTGCTGCAACCGGTGCGGCGGGTGTTGCAGGACTGGGATTTCCGGCTGGCCCGCGACGGCGGCGGACGGCTGGTGGTGCGTTACGGACTGCTGGAGACCCGCAGCCAGGTGGTGCCCCTGCACCGGGTGCAGTCGGTCCGGGTGACCTGGCCGCTGCTCTGGCGCGGCATGCGGTGGCTGCATCTGCGGCTGGACATCGCCGGGTACGCCGGGCCGCAGAACGGCGCCGACAAGCGCTCGGACCGGCTGCTGCCGGTGGGCGACAACGACACCGGACGGGCGCTGGTCTGGGACGTGCTGCCCGGCGCCGACCTGGCCGCGCTGCCCACCTCCCCGCCGCCGGCACGGGCCCGCTGGTTGCACCCGTTCGCCGTCCGCCGCCTGGGCGCCGGGCTGGGGCCGGAGGTGTTCGTGGTGCGCTGGGGGCTGCTGACGCGGGAACTGCACCTGGTGCCGTACGCGCGGCTGCAGAGCGTGCGCGTGGTGCAGGGACCGGTGCAGCGGGTGCTGCGGCTGGCCACGGTCTACGGCGACGCGGCCGGCGGCCGGTCGATCGCCGCCCGCGACCGGGACCTGGGCGAGGCGTGGCTGCTGGCACAGCAGCTTGCCGTCCGGGCCCGGCTGGCGCGCACCCCGGAGCCGCTGACCCGCAACGTGGTGGCCGATTCGCCCGATGTGGCGCACACCCCGGAATGACCGGACCACGACCGAGGCGTCGCGCACCGTTCTGACGTACACGTGACCGGCCTAAGCTGAGCCGATGGAGCTTCCGGAGTTCGCACCCGGCCTGAGCGCCCGTGTGGAGCTGACCGTGACCGACGCCGACACCGCTCAGTCCCTCGGCTCCGGTGACGTGCCGGTGCTGGGCACCCCGCGGGCCCTCGCCCTGGCCGAGGCGGCCACCGTGGCGGCGACCAGCCGCCTGTTGCCCACCGGGGTGACCACGGTGGGCACCCGCGCCGAGATCGAGCACAAGGCCCCGACCCCGGTCGGCGGTCATGTCACGGCCACCGCGACGCTCGCCAAGCGGGACGGCAAGCGTCTGGTGTTCGAGGTGGTCCTGCGTGACGGTGCGGACGTCGTCGCGGAGGTGCGGGTGGAACGCGTGCTGCTCGACCGGCAGCGGTTCATCTCGTCCGCCCTGGGGGCCTGACCGCGCGACCCGCAGGGGCTCACACCAGCGCGCCCCACCGCGCGATCAGCTCCTGGTTCGTCGGCATGGCCACCGCGCCGCCCGGCCGCTCGCAGACCAGCCCGGCCACGGCCAGCGCGAACCGCACGTACGGCTGCCAGCCGGCCAGGTCCGCCGGGCGCCCATCGGCCAGCAGCCGGCTGATCAGCGCGCCCATCACCGAGTCGCCCGCGCCGGTGGCGTCCACCGCGGTGACCGCGGGCGCGGGCAGCATCGCCGCACCGTCCGGCGTCGCCGTGTACGCGCCCCGGGCGCCGCAGGTGACCACCACGCTCCGCGCGCCGGTGCCCAGGATGTGGTCCGCGGCGGCTTCCGGCGTCGCGCCGTCGTACAGCACCTCGGCGTCCGCCGAACTGAGCTTGACCAGGTCGGCGGTGGCGCAGAACTCGTCCGCGAGCGCGCGCAGCGCGGCCACCGCCGCGGCGTCCGGGAGCAGGGTGGGCCGCGCGTTGGGGTCGAAGACCCGCACCGGTCCGGGCACCGCCCACGCGGCGCGCGCCGCCGACCGGAACGGTTCGCGCAACAGGCTGATCGACCCGGCGTAGAGCACGTCGGCGCCGCCGACCAGCCCGGTGTCCACGTCGGCGGGCTCCAGCAACGCGTACGACGGCGGCTCGCCGTAGAAGGTGAAGGTGGGCTCGGCGCCCTCGAAGGTGGTGACCGCCAGCGTCGTGGGCACCGGTACCCGCTTCACGCCCAGCGTCCCGACGCCCACCCCGCGCAGCATCTGCGCGATCCGGTCGCCGAGCACATCGCTGCCGAGCGAGCCGACGAACCGCACGTCGCCGCCCAGCCGGGTGGCGCCGACCGCCACGTTCAGCGGCGCCCCGCCGATCGCCTGACGGTAGATCAGCTCACCGCCGGTGGTCTGCTCCAGCAGGTCGACCAGCGATTCCCCGAGCACCACCGCGTAGCCCATGCCGACTCCCTCATCTCCGCGCCTTGCGACTCTCGCCGTCAGCCTCGCCGCCGCCCGCGGCGAACACCAGTTCCGGTTGCCCGGAACATACCTGCACCGGCCGTGGGCCGGGCCGAAAAGGTAACGTCAGCGGGGAGCGTCGCGACGGGAGGGTTCATCATGGCGGAGCAGGAGGACGTCGGGTCCGCGCAGCAGGCCACGTCCCAGACCCGGACGGAAACGCACGACCCGGACTTTCCGGAGGCGTTTCTCCAGTTCATGCGCCAGGGATGGCGGGACGACGCGCTGCCGGTGTCGCCCCTGCCGCAGGCACCCCATTTCGCCAAGCGGCGGGCTGCCCTGTCCGACGCCTTCCCCGGCGAGACGCTTGTCGTGCCGACCGGGCGCGAGAAGGTCCGCGCCAACGACACCGACTACCCGTTCCGGCCGGGCAGCGACTTCGCCTACCTGACCGGCGACCACGACCCGGACGGCGTGCTGCTGCTGCGCCCGTCCGGCTCCGGCCACGACGCGGTGCTGTACACCCGTCAGCGCAACTCCAAGGACACCGACGCGTTCTTCCGCAGCCGCAACGGCGAACTCTGGGTCGGCCGCACGCACACCCTGGCGGAGAAGTCGACCGAGCTGGGCATCGAGACCGCGCCGCTGGAGGACCTGGACGCCGCCCTGGCCGACTGCGCCGCCGCGCGGACCCGGGTGCTGCGCGGGTTCGATCCGGCCGTGGACCGCGGCGTGTTGCCGTACGAGCCGTCCGCGGAGTCCGGCCGCGACCGCGAGTTGGCCCGGGTGATCTCCGAGCTGAAGCTGGTCAAGGACGAATGGGAGATCGCCCAGTTGCAGGAGGCGATCGATGCCACGGTCCGCGGGTTCGAGGACGTGGCGCGCGTGCTGCCGGCCGACCGCGGCGTGCCGGAGCGGCTGCTGGAGGGCGTGTTCGGCCTGCGGGCGCGCACCGACGGCAACGACGTCGGATATGGCTCCATCGTCGGCGCCGGGGCGCACGCCACGATCCTGCACTGGGTGCGCAACACCGGCGTCACCCGGCCGGGCGAGCTGCTGCTGATGGACATGGGTGTCGAGGGCAACGCGCTGTACACCGCGGACGTCACCCGGACGCTGCCGGTCTCCGGATCGTTCAGCCCGTTGCAGCGCCAGGTGTACGACATCGTGTACGCCTCGCAGCAGGCCGGCATGGACGCCGTCCGGCCCGGCGTGGTCTTCAAGGACGTGCACGAGGTGTGCATGCGGGTGCTGGCCGAGGGACTGAACGATCTGGGACTGCTGCCGGTGAGCGTCGACGAGGCCATGTCCAAGGAGTCCACCGTCTACCGGCGCTGGACGCTGCACGGCTTCGGGCACATGCTCGGCATCGACGTGCACGACTGCAGCCACGCCCGGAAGGAGTCCTACCGGGAGGGCCCGCTGCGGGAGGGGTACGTGCTGACCGTCGAGCCCGGCCTCTACTTCCAGCCCGAGGACGACCTCGTCCCGGAGGAACTGCGCGGCATCGGCATCCGCATCGAGGATGACGTGGTGGTCACCGGCGACGGCTGCCGCAACCTGTCCGCCGGGCTTCCGCGGGCCGCCGCGGACGTGGAGACCTGGATGGCGGAGCAGCGCGCGGCGGGTCCCCGGCTGCCGCGGTAGCCGACCCACCGACCCGGAGGCCCGGCCCGGCGGCTCAGGCCACGAACACGGCCACCGACCGGGCCGGCACGGTGAGGGTGCCGGTGGCCGCGTCCGCCGACGCGGTGCGCAGCACCGGATCCGCCGAGGTCACCAGCTCCGGGTGCAACCGCAGATCGAGGCCGGCCAGTGACGCCACGGTCGGCGAGACCGCGTCCTGCGTGGCGTTGAACACCACCACGAGCCGCTGCGCTCCCCCGTCGGCTTCGGCGCCGCTCAGGCCGGTGGCGTCCAGGCACATGACGATCACGCCGGGCGTCTCGCCCGGCCCGCCCAGCGGGAACGTGACCCGCCGCTGCACCTCCTCGGCGGTGGGCAGCCCGAAGACCGGCGAATCCCGGCGGATGCGCAGCATCTCGCGGTAGCGTTCGGCGGCCATCTCCACCACCTCCGGCGGCGGCACCAGCGCCGGGTCGGCCAGCAGCGGAGCGGCGCGCGGCCACTGCTCGGCGTTGTCCGGCGCCGGCGGCAGGCCCAGCCCGAAACCGTTGCCCTGGGCCGGGTCCCAGCGGATCTGGTTGAACCAGTCCCCGGAGTTGTACGAGTTGCGGTCCAGTGACTTGGAGCGCAGCCGTTCGCTGCCCAGCGCCAGGAAGCCGACGCCCTGGCCGAACACCACCAGGGACAGCGCGAGGATCTGCATCCGGGCCCGGTCCGCGGGTGCGGTGTCCGGGGGCAGCTTGTAGGCCAGCGCGTCGTACAGGATCTCGTTGTCGTGCGCGTCCACATAGTTGACCGTCTCGCCGGGTGACGCCGCGTACCCGCTGGGCGAGCCGTGGTAGTCGATCTCGGCGCCCGCTCGTTCCTGGCCGGTGTGGGTGGTGAAGCGGTACGCGGACAGGCCGCCGGCCAGCCCCACCTTTATCGCGTCGTGCACGGCGAGCGGGGTCGCGGCGCCCAGCCCGCTGGCGAATCCGGGCACGGTGGGGTCGCCGAAGGACCCGCCGCCGCGCGCCGCGTCGCGCAGCCGGTCGTTGAAGGTGCCGACGCCGGTGCCCGCCATGTTGCCCTGGGTGGCCTGAGCGAACCGCGCATCCGAGGCGACCTCGCCGAAGTTCCAGCCCTCTCCGTACAGGTAGACGTCGCGCCCGGCGACGCCGTCCTCCTCGCGCGTGAGGTGGTCCAGGGCGACGCGGACCTCCAGGATGTTGGCCCGCGGGTGGTGTCCCATCAGGTCGAAGCGGAAACCGTCCACCTTGTAGTCGCGGGCCCAGGTCACCACCGAGTCGACCACCAGGCGCCCCATCATGGCGTGCTCGGGTGCGGTGTTCGAGCAACATGTCGACTCGGCCACGGAGCCGTCGGCGAGCAGCCGGTGGTAATAGCCGGGCACGATCCGGTCGAGGACGCTGAACGGGGCCAGCCCGTCGGCCATGGTGTGGTTGTAGACCACGTCCATCACCACGCGCAGGCCCGCCCGCGCCAGCGCGGCCACCATCGCCCGGAATTCCCGGATGCGCGCCGGGCCGGACGGTTCGACGGCGAGGCTGCCCTCCGGGGCGGTGTAGTGCCACGGGTCGTATCCCCAGTTGAAGCCGTCGGTGTCGGCCACCGCCAGGACCGCGGCCTGCTGGCGCGGCGAGTCCGGCGGCAGGGCGGCCAGATCGCAGGCGGGCACCGCCTGGTCGGCGCGCCGGTCGGGCGCGGTCGCGAAGTCCGCCGCGGGCAGCAGGTGCAGGTGGGTCAGCCCGGCGTCGGCCAGCGAGCGCAGGTGCCGCATGCCGGCCGAACCGGCCTCGGTGAACGCGAGATAGGTGCCGCGGCGCTCGGCCGGCACGGACACGTCGAAGACGGAGAACTCCCGCACCGACACCTCGGCGATCTGCATCCGGGCCGCGGCCACCGGCGGCGGCTTGGCCAGGGTGTCCCAGCCGGGCGGGCGGAGCGCCGGGTCGGCCAGATCGACCAGCAGGCTGTGGGTGGAGTCGACGGCCAGGCCGACCGAGTACGGGTCGGTCACCGACGTCGTCACGATCCGCTGGGCGGCCGGGTGCCACACCTCGACCCGGTAGCGGTAGCAGCCGCCCAACCAGGCGGTCTCGCCCCCGATCGACCACACCCCGGTCACCGCGTCGCGGCTCATCGGCAGCAGGCGCGGCTCGTCGCCGGGTGCCCGGAAGAGTTCCAGCGTCACGGCGCGGGCGGTGGGCGCCCACACCGCCAGCGCCGGCCGGCCGTCCTCGTCCAGGGTGAGGCCGAGGTCCGCGTCCACCGCCTCGGCGTGCAGATCGTCGAGCACCCCGGGGATCTGGATTCCGGTCAGCAGCACCGTCCGTCCCCGCGCGTCCCGGCCGTGCACCAGCATCTGGCCACGTAGCAGGTCGCTGAGTGCCGCGTCGCCGCGTTCCGGCACCGAGAAGGCCCGATAGCCGCGCAGGTGCGGGTAGCGGCGGATCTGCGCCTGGAACAGGCCGCCGGGCCGCGGCGTGAGCGGCAGCGTGACCGGCGCCCCGGACAGGTCGGTGTCGCGCCGCAGGCCGCCGTCGGGCGCGGCCACCACCGTGAGCGTCGCCACGGCGCCGCTCACGTCCGCGGGCACCGCGACGGTGGTCCGGTCGAGGAACACCGCCAGCGCCCGCGCCGGGTCCAGGGCCGGTCCGAGCGTGCGCAGGTCCGGTCGCACCGGCGCCGGGTCGCCCGCGCTCAGCCACACCTCGCGGACCGCCGACAGGTCGAGTCGCTGGTCGTCCGGCAGGTCCTTGGTGTCGCCGCGGTGCACCACATATCGCAGCCCCACCGCGTCCGGGCGCACCGGCACCCGGAAGATCACGCCGAAGTCGTCGAAACCGGCGGGCATCAGCGGATGACGCCACTGCGGCTTCACCGGCGTGCCCTCCCAGGCGTGCACGCCCCAGCCGTCGTAGTCCCCGTCCGGGCGCCGGTAATGGATCACCACGGTGTCCGCGGGCACCGGAGCGGGCGCGGTCGGCGCCTCGGACCCGATCTCCGCCTCCCCAGCCCGCAACCAGATCTCCGGCGTGACCGACGGGTCCACGTACCGGTCCTGCGGCACGTCCTTGCCGCCCCGGCCGTCGACGACCAGGAAGCCGACCCGGCGCGCGTCCTCGGCCAGCCGCACCCACGCGAACCGTCCGTGCGCGTCCTCGCCGTCGAACCGGTGACCGGCCGGATAGTCGGTCACCGCGTGCGGCGCCACGTCGCCCCAGACGTGCAGCGCCCGGTCCGCCGCGGCATCGGCCGGGTAGTGCACGATCAGCCAGCACGGGCGGGCGTCGTCCGGGTCGCCGCGCCGGGTGCCGGTGCGGCCGGTCGTGGTGATCTCCGGTGCAGTCACCGGGCCATCCTCGCACCGGTGCGGGCCGATGTCCTGGCCAACGGCCTCTGCGTGATCCGTCACGCTCCCCGGCCGGTGCGGCTCGGGGCCACGGTTCAGTGCGTCGCGATGACGGTGGTGATGCGCGGCCCGTCGGCGTCGGAACGCAGCAGGTAGCGGTAGCGCTCACCGGGCACCGCGTTGCCGGCGCTGTCCAGGTATTCCCACTCCACCGCCACCATCGCCAGCGCCTTGCTGAGATGCTGCACCTCGCGAAGCTGCGCGTTGGCGGCGACGATCTGCTGTTCCCGGTACGCCGGTGCGGCGCCCAGGAAGGAGAGGGCGACCGCAGCCGGCGAGGTGAAGGTGAAGCTGTAGGAGTCCGCGACGACCATGCCCGGCAGCGCGTAGCAGCCGGCCACCGCGGTGACGTCGCCCCGGGTCAGTGCGGACCCGTAGCGGTCGAAGAAGTCCGTGAGGTCATCGAGATCCGTGGGTGCCTTCACGAGACGCAGTCTGCCCGGTGCGCCGACGCGGAAAACGTGTTTTCCGGCGAACGACACCACAAAGGCTGACATCGCTTCCGGCCGGTGCGAGCCGCTTGCGCGCCATAGCAAGACGGACGTACGGTTTACAAGTTGCCGGCCGTCGGGCGCACGACGCCACCGGCGATGGTTAGGTGCGCCTCACACGGGCACGCACGTCACGGGTGCGAAAGACTGCTGAGGACTACTCACGGTCGCTTGGGCGGGAAGGAGATGACGTGGCCAGTCTCGACACCTTCGGTGCGAAGAGCGAACTGCGCGTCCAGGACGCGAGCTACGAGATATTCACGATCGACAAGGTGCAGGGGCACGAACGGCTGCCCTACTCCTTGAAGGTGCTGCTGGAGAACCTGTTGCGCACGGAGGACGGCGCGAACATCACCGCCGACCACATCCGGGCCCTGGGCGGCTGGGATGCCACCGCCGATCCGAGCGTGGAGATCCAGTTCACCCCGGCCCGGGTGCTCATGCAGGACTTCACCGGCGTGCCGTGCGTGGTCGACCTGGCCACCATGCGCGAGGCCGTGCGGGACCTCGGCGGCGACCCGGCGAAGGTCAACCCGCTCGCCCCCGCGGAGTTGGTGATCGACCACTCGGTCATCGCCGACCTGTTCGGCCGCGAGGATGCCTTCGCCCGCAACGTGGAACTGGAATACCAGCGCAACCACGAGCGCTACCAGTTCCTGCGCTGGGGCCAAAGCGCCTTCAACGAGTTCAAGGTCGTGCCCCCGGGCACCGGCATCGTGCACCAGGTCAACATCGAATACCTGGCCCGATCGATCATGGCGCGGGACGGGCAGGCGTACCCGGACACCGTGGTGGGCACCGACTCGCACACCACCATGGTCAACGGCCTGGGCGTGCTCGGCTGGGGCGTGGGCGGCATCGAGGCCGAGGCCGCGATGCTCGGCCAGCCGGTCAGCATGCTGATTCCGCGGGTGGTCGGCTTCAAGCTGTCCGGCTCGATGCCGGCCGGCACCACCGCGACCGACCTGGTGCTGACCATCACCGAGATGCTGCGCGAGCACGGCGTGGTCGGCAAGTTCGTGGAGTTCTACGGTCCCGGCGTGAGCGCCGTGCCGCTGGCCAACCGGGCCACCATCGGCAACATGTCGCCGGAGTACGGCTCCACCGTGGCGATCTTCCCGATCGACCCGGAGACCATCAAATACCTCCAGCTCACCGGCCGCAGCGAGGAGCAGGTGGCACTGGTCGAGGCGTACGCCAAGCGGCAGGGTCTGTGGCTGGACCCGGACGCCGAGCCGGACTACTCGGAGAAGCTGGAACTGGACCTGTCCACCATCGTCCCGTCGCTGGCCGGCCCGAAGCGTCCGCAGGACCGGGTGCCGCTGCACGCGGCCAAGCCGATGTTCCGCGACGCGCTGACCGGTTACGTCGACGATAACGGCCCGGCCGACGAGGCCAGCGAGGAGTCGTTCCCGGCTTCCGACTCACCGGCCAACCACACCGACTCCCCGGCTGACAAGCCGCACGCCCTGGACAGCGCCGCGAACGGTGCCGACGGCCGAGTCTCCAAGCCGACCCGGGTCACCGACGAGAACGGCACCGAGTTCGAGCTCGACCACGGCGCCGTGGTGATCGCCGCGATCACGTCCTGCACGAACACCTCCAACCCGCAGGTGATGATCGGCGCCGCGTTGCTGGCGCGCAACGCGGTGGAGCGCGGGCTGGCCCGCAAGCCCTGGGTGAAGACCACGCTCGCGCCCGGCTCCAAGGTGGTCATGGACTACTACGAGCGGGCCGGCCTCACGCCCTACCTGGACAAGCTCGGCTTCAACCTGGTCGGGTACGGCTGCACCACCTGCATCGGCAACTCCGGCCCGCTGCCCGAGGCCATCTCGGCCGCGGTCAACGAGTCCGACCTGACCGCCGTCTCGGTGCTCTCCGGCAACCGCAATTTCGAGGGCCGGATCAACCCCGATGTGAAGATGAACTACCTCGCCTCGCCCCCGCTGGTGGTGGCGTACGCGCTGGCCGGCTCGATGGACATCGACATCACCACCGAGCCGCTGGGCACCGGTGCGGACGGCAAGCCGGTCTACCTGTCCGAGATCTGGCCCAGCGCCAAGGAGATCGACGACGTCATCGCCGCCGCGATCGGGGCCACCGGCTTCAACGCGGCCTACTCCGACGTGTTCGCCGGGGATGAGCAGTGGCGGTCACTGCCCACGCCGACCGGCGACACGTTCGCCTGGGACGGCGAGTCGACGTACGTGCGCAAGCCACCGTACTTCGACGGCATGGCCGCCGAGCCGGAGCCGGTGCGGGACATCTCCGGCGCGCGGGTGCTGGCCAAGCTGGGCGACTCGGTCACCACCGACCACATCTCACCGGCCGGCGCGATCAAGCCGGACTCCCCCGCCGGGCAATACCTGGCCGGGCACGGCGTGGCCCGGCACGAGTTCAACTCGTACGGGTCGCGGCGCGGCAACCACGAGGTGATGATCCGCGGCACGTTCGCCAACATCCGGCTGCGCAACCAGTTGGTGCCGGGCGTCGAGGGCGGCTACACGGTCAACCATCTGACCGGCGAGCAGGCGAGCATCTACGACGCCTCGATGGCGTACCAGGAGGCGGGCGTGCCGCTGGTGATCCTGGCCGGCAAGGAATACGGCTCCGGATCGTCGCGCGACTGGGCGGCCAAGGGCACCATGCTCCTCGGCGTGCGGGCGGTGCTCGCCGAGTCGTACGAGCGGATCCACCGCTCGAACCTGATCGGCATGGGCGTGCTGCCGTTGCAGTTCCCGGCGAAGGCCAGCGCGGAGTCGCTGGGTCTGACCGGCGGCGAGACGTTCAGCATCACCGGCGTCACCGGGCTCAACGACGGTGACATCCCGGCGACCGTCACGGTGCGCACCGACACCGGCGTCGAGTTCGACGCCGACCTGCGCATCGACACCCCGGGCGAGGCCGACTACTACCGGCACGGCGGCATCCTGCAGTACGTGCTGCGCAAGATGCTGGCCGGCTGATCCGGCACCGGCCCGTCCCGCCCCGTCGCCCGCCCCGGGCGGCGGGGCGGCGTGCGTACCGGCCGGGTTGCCGCCGCGCCGGGCATAGGCTCTCAATCATGGACGACGAGACAGTGCTGAGCCGGATCAACGGCCTGGTGGACGAGGAACACAAGCTGCGCCAGCGGATCGGCCGCGGCGAGATCTCCAGCGACGATGAGCGCGGACGCCTCAGGGAACTGGAGGAGGCCCTGGACCAGTGCTGGGACCTGCTGCGCCGGCGCCGGGCGGCCCGCGAGGTGGGCAACGACCCGGACGGCGAGCGGGCGCACAGCACCAGCGAGGTGGAGGGGTACCTGCAGTGACCCGGTGGTCCGCGCCCGCACCTGCGCCGCGGACCACCTCGGCACCTCTATCGCAGGCCCGCCTCCGCGCGCAGCCGTTCCGCCAGCCCGTCGACGTCGATCGTCTCCGGCGGCACGCCGCGGGCCGCGAACCAGGCCGCCACGGTGCGCACGTCCCGGTCGAGGAACTCGGCGCCCCGCGGATTGGCGATCACGTCCACGATCTGCGGCAGGTCGATCAGCACCAGCCGCCCGCCGCACACCAGGGTGTTGTAGGGCGACAGGTCGCCGTGCGCCACCTGGGCTCGGGCCAGCGTCGACAGCGCGTCCACCATCTGCCGCCACAGGTCGGCGTACCCGGCGGGATCGGTGCGCACCTGTGCGAGCCGGGGCGCGGCCACCCCGGTCTGCCAGTCGCCGATGAACTCCAGCATCAGCTCGGTGCCGAGCAACTGCACCGGGTACGGCACCCGGACCAGACCGGTCTCCGCACCGATCCGCCACAGGCGGCCGAGGGCATCGAACTCGGCCGCGGCCCATTGGCCCGCGATCAGCTCCTTGCCGTACGCGGTACGCCGGGTCATCGCGCGCATCTCGCGGGATCGGCGTACCCGCCGCCCCTCCAGATAGCCGGCATCGCGGTGGAACATGCGGTGCCCGCCGTCGCGATAGCGCTTAGCGGCCAGCATGCTCACCTCCCCGGTGCCGGGCAGGTGCCGGCGCACCAGGAAGACATCGGCTTCCTTGCCGGTCTTCACCACGCCGAGTTCGGTGTCCACCGCGCCGGCCTCGGTGCGGACCCAGTCCGGACGGGGGTCCGGCCCGTGCAGCGACCCCTCCCATGTGGACCATTCGGTGCCGGGCGGTGGCGTGTCGAGACCGGCGGGCGAGGCGGCATCGGCACCGCTCGGGTGCGGCCCCTCGAACGATGCCGCGGGAACGCGTCCGCGGGTCAGGTGATGCGGTTCGTCGTCGTCGAACCGGCGGCGGCCACGGCGTTGCCGGGCCCGGCCGTCGTCGAAGCCGTCGTCGTAGCCGTCGTCACGGCTGTCGTCGGGGTGCTTGCGCACGGGAGAGTCTCCTCGGAGATCGGGAAGCAGGGAACGAGACGCGGAATGCCGGGCACGGCAAAGACGGCAGCCATCGGTCCTCACCCCCTTCTCGTCCTCCGAGACGACTCGCGCTCGGGATGCGCGGTGGTCGTGATGCGCGGTGTCGTGATGCGCGGTGGTCGTGGTGAACTGTGGTCGTGATGCACTGTGGTCGTGGCAGCCCGGGCGGCGCAACCGATTTCCGTCGCGGCCCGGCCCCGACCGACGGCCCCAACCGACGGCCCCGACCGACGGCCGCGGCTATCGGGTGGCCATCACCGCGGAGATCCCCTGGATCACGTTGCCCACCACGCGGGTCGGCGCGTACCGCTGGTCCACCCACTCGCGTCCGCGGTGCAGCCACACGCTGGGCAGGCCCATGGCGGCCGCGCCGCCGATGTCCGCCTCCGGGCTGTCGCCGACCACCCAGGCACCGCCGAGCCGCATGCGCACCCGTTGCGCGGCCAGCGCAAAGATCCGCGGATTCGGCTTGCTGACGCCCTCCCGGCCGGAGATGACCCAGTCCGCCACGCACCGGTCCAGCCCGGTGCGCCGGATCCGGGTCTCCTGCCGCTCCTGCGGCCCGTTGGTGACCACCACCGGCACCCATCCGGCGTCGCCGGCGATCTGCAACGCGCACGCCACCAGCGGATCCAGCCGCTCATAGGCCAGCGGGCCCTCGTGCAGTTCCTCCAGCAGGTCGATGGACGGCACGTTCAGTTGATAACGTTCCCGGATGGCGTCGGCCAGGTCCCAGCGCGACGTCAAGCCGTCGGCGTCCACCGACAGCAACCAGTCCAGATCCTCCGCCGGCGCCCGGATCTCGTCCAGGAAACCCTTGGCCCACAGCCGGAATGCACCGCTGCGGTCCAGCAGGGTGTCATCCAGAGCCAGGAAGACGAGAGGCACCAAAGCACCTTACGCGAGCGCGAGTGACAGCCGACAGCCCAGAACTGTTAACAGACCATAGGCGAGATGGTCGATTTCGCATCATCCGATCGGCGCGTCGTCCGGGCGGATGCAAGCCGTACGTACGGATTGCAACCTCCGGAACCGTCATGCCACGATCGACGCGTGCCCAGGGTAAGCCAGGACCAGCTCGACGCCCGCCGCCACGAGATCCTCGCGGCGGCCCGCGGTGCCTTCGCCCGGTTCGGCTATGAGGGTGCCACGGTGCGCCGTCTGGAGGACGCCACCGGCCTGTCCCGCGGCGCGATTTTCCACCATTTCCGCGACAAGGACTCGCTGTTCCTCGCCGTCGCCGAGGACGACGCGGCCACCATGGTCGCCACCGTCGCTCGGCACGGCCTCGTCCAGGTGATGCGGGACATGCTGGCGCGAGCGGAGAGCCCGGACACCACCGGATGGCTCGGCAGCCAGCTTGAGGTGTCCCGTCGGCTGCGCACCGACCCGGCCTTCGCGCAGCGCTGGGCGGAACGCTCCGCCGCCATCGCCGAGGCGACCCGCGACCGGCTGCGCCGTCAGCGCGACGCCGGTGTGCTGCGCGCGGACGTGCCGGTCGAGGTGCTCGCGCAGTTCCTGGAGCTGGCCTACGACGGCATGGTGCTGCACCTGGCCACCGGACGGCCGCCCGGCGAGCTGAACCGCGTCCTGGACGTGGTCGAGGGCGCGGTCCGCCGGGGCTGAACCCGGCCCCTGCGCCCGGCCCCGCTGCCCGGCCGCGCTGTCCGGCCGCGCTGTCCGACCGCGCCGCCCGACCGCGCCGCCCGACCGCGCCGCCCGACGCGGCGCCCGACCCCGCCCGGCGCGTGCTGCCGGGCCCCGTTGCGCGGACCGTGGACACTTAAGAGCCCATCGAGACACAGCACCGGAGGCGGCGATGGCGCTCTCGGCTTCTGGCGACACCTGGGGCGTTTCCGGCCCCGACTTCCTGGCGTTCTACGGCGCCGCCATCGTGGCGGTCGCGATCCTGGCCGCGGTGCACCGCCGCAGGCTGCTCGCCGGTGGCAGCCCGGACGCGGTCGGCCGGCTCGGCCCGCAACAGGTCGCCCATCTCACCGGCGGCGACCGGCTGGCCGTCTACTCCGCGCTCGGCGGCCTGCGCGCGGCCGGTGCCATCGAAAGCGCCCCGGACAAGACGCTGCGCCCCACCGGCCCGTTGCCCGCCGGGGTGACGCCGCTGGACACCGCGGTCTACAACGCGGCGGGGCGCCGCATCCGCGCCCGGGACCTGGCGGCCGACGAATGGGTGCGCTCGGCCCTGCAACAACTGCGCGACGGCCTGCAGGCGTCCGGCCTGGTGGCCAGCCCGGAACGGTTGCGGGTGGCGCGGCTGTGGGGCCTCGCCGCGATCGCCGTGGGACTGCTCGGCGTCGCGCGGGTGATCGCCGGGACATCCAACGGCAAGCCGGTCGGGTTCCTCGTTCCGCTGACCTTCATGGCGTTCCTGCTGGCGCTGTTCCTGCTGCGCCGCGGTGGCGCCGCGACCCGCGCCGCCACCAAGGGGCTGGCCGACCTGCGCCGGCGACACCAGCACCTCGCTCCACGGCAGTCGCCGGCGTACGCGACCTATGGCGCCGCCGGTGCCGCCCTGGGCGTCGCGCTGTTCGGCGCCGCGTCGCTGTACAGCATGGACCCGGCCTTCGCCGCGGAGGCGGAGATCCACCGCGCCACCGGGAGCCTGTCCGGCGGCGACGCGTCGTCCGCGTCCTGCAGCAGCGGGAGCTCCTGTGGCGGGGGCAGTTCCTGCGGCGGGGGCGGGGGCTGCGGCGGATGACGGCCGCCCGCACCCCGTACGGCGTGGGGATCGGCTGGCGTCCGGAGATCGCCGGATTCGTGGCCGGCCTGCCCGGTCTGCGCTTCGCCGAGGTGGTCGCCGAGTCCGTGCCGGACGACGGCGAACTGCCCGCCGGGCTGGACGACCTGCTGGGCCGGGGCGTCGCCGTGGTGCCGCACGGGGTGCGGCTGTCGCTGGGCGGGGCCGAGCCGGTGCAGCCCGAGCGGATCGACCATCTGGCCCGCGCCGCGGCCCGGTTGCACGCCCCGCTGGTCAGCGAGCACATCGCCTTCGTGCGGGCGGCCGGGGTGGAGGCCGGTCACCTGCTGCCGCTGCCGCGCACGTGGGAAGCGATCGACGCGGTCGTGGCCAACGTGCGCCGGACCCGGGAGCGGTTGCCGGTGCCGCTGGCGCTGGAACCGATCGCGGCGATCTTCGACTGGCCCGATGACGAGCTCGACGAGGGCGCCTTCCTCACCGAGATCCTGGAACGCACCGACGCCCTGCTGTTGCTGGACGTGGCGAACGTCTACGCCAACGCGGTGAACCGCGGCACCGACCCCGCCGCGCTGCTCGACGAGATTCCGCTGGAACGCGTCGCCTATGTGCACGTCGCCGGTGGAGCCGAACACGACGGCGTCTACCACGACACGCACACCGACGCGGTGCCGCGGGCCGTGCTCGACCTGGTGACGCAGTTGTGCGAGCGCCACCGCCCACCCGCGCTGATGCTCGAACGCGACGGCGCCTACCCGCCCGCCGCGGCGCTGCGTGCCGAGCTGGACGCGATCGCCGCCGCCTCCGGATTCGTCGCCGTCACATGAGCGATCTCACCCCGGCTGGGCGCGGCGCCACCGGTGTCCCGGACCCCGCCACCGGCCGCCCCGCCCGGGCCGGCGGTGCGCAGGCCCGACCCGGCCTGGCCGCGCGCCAGGCCGCCCTGGTCGATGCGCTGACCCGCGGCGCGCCGGTGCCCGCGGGCTTCGACGCCCGGCGCGTCGAGATCGCCCGCGTCGCCCTGCTGCGCAAGCGCGCCGGGGAGGTGGCCCGGCACTGGCCGATGATGGCGGCCGGGCTCGGCCCCGGCTGGTTGCCCGCGTTCTCCGCCTGGGCCGCGGCCCGGCCCACCCGCGGATCGCTGCGCGACGGCTGGGACTTGGCGCGGGAACTGCTGGCCCGGCGCACGCTGCCGGAGATGGCCGCGCCGGAACTGGCCGTGCGGGAGGCAACCCTGCGGTACGACATCGGCGGTCTCCGCCCCCGCCGGGCACCGGCCGTGCGCCGCGTCGCCGGGTCGGTGGCCGTTCAAGCGGCGGGCCGCGTGACGGTGTTCCGGGTGCCCGAGCGCCCGGCAGGCCGGACGAGGTAGGCACGGATGCCGGGATCGGCGCTGGTGACCGGGGCCTCCCGGGGACTGGGTGCGCACATCGCACGCCGGCTGGCCCGCGACGGCTGGCCGGTCGCGGTGAACTATCTGCCCGACCCGGAGGGCGCCGAGCGGGTCGTCGCCGAGATCGGCGTGGAGGGCGGCCGGGCGGCGATGTACCGCGCCGACGCCACCGAGGAATCCGAGGTCGCCGCCCTGGTCGCCGCGGTCGCCGCGGATCTCGGACCGGTGCGGGTGCTGGTGCCCAACGCGACCGGCCCGCAACCGGCCCTCGATGCGCTCGACGTCACCTGGCAAGACCATCTGAATCAACTGACCTTCTTCGTCAAGAGCCCGACCCTGCTGATGCGGGCCACCGTGCCGGGCATGCGCCGGATGGGCAGCGGCCGGATCATCCAGATCGGATCGGACATGGTCGAGCGGGCCATCCCCGGCATGTCGGCCTACAGCGCGGCCAAGGCGGCACAGATCTCGCTGACGCGCACGTGGGCGCGGGAACTCGGCCCGCTCGGCATCACCGTGAACGTGGTCGCCCCCGGATGGATCCCGGTGGAACGGCACGCCGACGCGGACCCGGCGCAGCTCGCCGCCTATATGGCGGACGTTCCGCTCGCCCGGATGGGCACGCCCGGCGAGGTGGCCGACGTGGTGGCCTTCCTGGCCTCGGACGGAGCGCGCTTCATCACCGGCGAGCGCATCACCGTGAACGGCGGCCACACCATCGACTGAACCGCCACTAGGCTCGGGTCTTATGGATCTGGGTCTGGCGGGTCGTGTCTTCGTCCTCACCGGCGCTTCCCGGGGTCTCGGGTTCGCCACCGCGCAGGCGCTGGTCGCCGACGGCGCGCGGGTCGTGGTCTCGTCGCGGGACAGGGATCGGGTCGACGAGGCGGTGGCCGAGCTGGGCGGCGACGCGCACGCCGCCGGGGCGGCGCTCGACCTCGCCGACCCGGCCACGCCCCGAGAGCTGGCGGATCTGGCCGTCGAGCGGTTCGGGCGGTTGGACGGGGCGCTGATCTCGGTCGGTGGACCGACCCCCGGCACCGCCGCCGAGATGAGCGACGAGCAGTGGCGGGACGCGTTCGAGACGGTCTTCCTCGGTTCGGTCCGCGCCGCGCGCACGTTCGCGTCGCGGATGCCCGAGGGCGGCGCGGTGGCGCTCGTGCTGTCCACCTCGGCGCGGGCGCCGATCGCCGGGCTGGGCCTGTCCAACGGCCTGCGGCCCGGCCTGGCCGGGGTGGTCAAGGACATGGCCGACGAGTACGGCGCGCGCAACGTTCGGTTCCTGAGCCTGCTGCCGGGCCGTGTGATGACCGACCGCAACCGCGAGTTGTTCGAGGCCACCGGCGACCCGACGGCCGCCGCCGCGGAGGCCGCCGCGGCCATCCCGCTGGGCCGGCTGGGCGAGCCCGCGGAGTTCGGCCGGGTGGCGGCCTTCGTTCTGTCGCCCGCGGCAAGTTACCTGTCCGGGGTGATGGTCCCGGTCGACGGCGGCGCCATGCGCAGCCTGTGACGCCTCCTCCCCCGGCCGCGCGGGACGGCGGCGTGCGGCGGCCCAGCCGCGCCGAGCTGGCGGGCGCGGCCGGCGGAACCATCGCCGACGTGGGCGGCCCCGGGCTGCGCGTGCTGTTCTGCGGCATCAACCCGAGCCTCTACTCGGCGGCGACCGGCTGGCACTTCGCCCGGCCCGGAAACCGGTTCTGGCCGGCGCTGCATCGCTCCGGCTTCACCGAGCGGCTGCTGCATCCCAGCGAGCAGGCCGAGTTGCCGGCCCGCGGGCTGGGCGTGACGAACGTGGTGGCTCGGGCCACCGCACGTGCCGATGAGCTCGCCCCGGCCGAGCTGGTCGCCGGTGGCGTGGTCCTCGCCGAGCTGGTCGGCCGGTGGCGGCCACGGATCGTGGCGGTGCTGGGCGTCACGGCGTACCGCGCCGCTTTCGGCCGGCCGCGGGCGGCGATCGGCCGGCAGGAGCACGTCATCGCCGGGTCGCCGGTGTGGGTGCTGCCCAACCCGAGCGGCCTGAACGCGGCATGGCAGCTCGACCGGCTCGCCGGCGAATTCGCCCGCCTGCGCGCCGCCGCCGGACAGTGAACCCGCACACCGCCGGCCGCCGGCCGCCGGGGAGTGAACCGGGCGAAACCGTTGCCACCCTGATGCGGTGCGGCCTGAGCCAGGGCGTCGGCGGGGGTATCGCTCTGGACGGCGTTATCGGCCATCGTCGGGTCACGGATGCATACCGGGCGCGCTGAGCCGCGGCTTCAGGGTTCGATCGTGGTCGACGGGACCGTGAGGATCTCGACGTTCTCCGCCATCGGCGCGGGGCTGTCGGCCACCGCGAACTGGGTGCGGTAGAGCTCGGCGTAAAGCCCGTGCGCGGCGACCAGGTCCGCATGCCGGCCGCGCTCCACGATGCGGCCCTCGTCCAGCACCAGGATCTGGTCGGCGTCGCGGACCGTGGACAGCCGGTGGGCGATCACCAAGGCCGTGCGTCCCTGCAGCGCGACCGACAGCGCACGCTGCACGGCGGCCTCGGACTCGCTGTCCAGGTGCGCGGTGGCCTCGTCGAGGATGACGATCGACGGGTGCTTGAGCAGCAGCCGTGCGATGGCGATGCGCTGTTTCTCGCCGCCGGAGAAACGGTATCCACGTTCCCCCACGATGGTGTCCAGGCCGTCCGGCAGCGACCTGATCAGTTCGGCCACCTGCGCCCCGCGCAGCGCCTCCCACATCTGTTCCTCGGTGGCGTCCGGCCGCGCGTATCGCAGGTTCTCCGCGATCGTCTCGTGGAACAGATGCGAGTCCTGGGTGACCACCCCGATGGTGTCGCGCAGCGAGTCCAGTGTCGCGTCCCGGACGTCCACGTCGCCCACCAGGACCGCCCCGGAGGTCACGTCGTAGACCCGCGAGACGAGCATGGAGGTGGTCGACTTGCCGGCTCCGGACGGCCCGACCAGCGCCACCATCTGCCCCGGCTCGACGGTGAAGTCGACGCCGCGCAGCACCGGGGCGTTCTCGGTGCGGTCGAGCGTGGTGACGTCTTCCAGGGTGGCCAGCGAGACCTCATCCGCGCTGGGGTAGCGGAAGTGCACGTCGCGGAATTCCAGCCGGCCGGCGCCGGGCGTGATGTCCCGCGCATCCGGCTTCTCCTCGATGCCGGGGCGCAGATCGACCACCTCGAAGACCCGGTCGAACGACACCAGCGCGCTCATCACGTCGACCCGGACGTTGCTCAGCGCGGTGAGTGGGCCGTACAGCCGTGTCAGCAGCAGCGCGAGGGTGACCACGGTGCCCGCGGTGACGCTGCCGGTGACCGCCAGCCAGCCGCCCAGACCATAGGTCAGCGCCTGTGCCAGCGAGGCCACGAGCAGCATGGCGACGAAGAACGTGCGCGAGTACATCGCCTGCTGCACGCCGATGTCGCGGACCCGGGCGGCGCGCTCGCCGAAGCGCTGCGCCTCCGCCTCCGGGCGCCCGAACAGCTTGACCAGCAACGCCCCGGAGACGTTGAAGCGCTCCGTCATGGTGGCGTTCATCTTCGCGTCGAGGTTGTAGGACTCGCGGGTGATCTCGGCCAGCCGCTTGCCCACCCGGCGCGCCGGGATCACGAACAGCGGCAGCATCACCAGCGACAGCACGGTGATCTGCCAGGACAGGGTGAACATCACGGCCGCGGTCAGCACCAACTGGATGACGTTGCTGACCACGCCGGACAGCGTCGACGTGAAGGCGCGCTGGGCGCCGGTCACGTCGTTGTTCAGCCGGCTCACCAGGGCGCCCGTCTGGGTGCGGGTGAAGAACTGCAGCGGCATCCGCTGGACGTGGTCGTAGACCAGGGTCCGCAGGTCGAGGATGATGCCCTCGCCGATGCGCGCGGAGTACCACCGCTGGGCCAGCGACAGGAAGGCGTCGGCCACCGCGAGCGCGCCGATCAGCAACGCGAGCCTGATCACCAGGGACGCCGCGTCGGCGCCCCCGCCGGTGATCGCGTTGACCACATGACCCGCCAGGACCGGCGTGGCCACCCCGATCCCGGCCGCGATCACGACGGTGACCAGGAACACCGCGATGTCGCGCCGGTAGGGCCGGGCAAAGGCGGCGATGCGCCTGGTGGTGCCCGGACTGATCTTGTGCTGGGTGACCCGCTCCTGATCACGGATCGCCCGCAACATCATCCAATTCGAACCGGCCGACATGTTCACCTCCCGACGACAGACCCCAGTCTGCCCCGCGGGTACGACAACATCGGCCAGTAAGGGCCTTATTCCAAATCGGGCGTTACAAAAAAGAGGTCGCGGAGACGCCGCGTCTGCGCCTCCCGTTCGGCACGGTCCTGGTCCGCGTACGACCGGCCGGACGCACCGGAGATCAACGCCTTGATCTCCGCCGTCGCCCCGGGGTCCGCCGCGAGCACCGCCGCCGCCAGGTCACGGGCCGCGGTGTCCAGCTCGTCCCCGGACACCACGGCGGTGGCCAGACCGATCCGTTCCGCTTCACGGGCCTCGATCCGGCGCCCGGTCAGGCACACCTCAAGCGCCCGCGACGGACCGATCAACTCGGTGAGACGCTTCGTGCCCCCGAGATCCGGCACGAGGCCGAGGGTGACCTCGGCCATCGAGAACCGTGCGTCGTCGGCCAGAATCCGCAGATCGCAGTTCAGTGCGAGCTGGAAGCCGGCACCGATGGCATGCCCCTGGACCGCCGCCACGGTGACCAACGAGGGTCGCCGCAGCCAGGTGAAAGCCTCTTGGCTGCCGGCAATCCGTTCGGCGCACTCGGCCTCGGAGAGTTGCGCCAGATGTGCCAGCGAAGAAACACCTTCGCCGCGGGCCACGGACAGATCGAGACCCGCGGAAAAACTGCGTCCCTCGCCCCGGACAATGACGACTCTGACGTCGCCAGTCAATTTCCGGGAAATGTTGCCGAGCTCCGCCCACATCGCCGGCGTCTGCGCATTGAGCACTTCCGGTCGGCACAACGTCACCGTTGCCACCGGCCCGTCCTGCTCGAAGCGAACCCCGGCTTGCGACGTCGAGCCGGTCACGCCTTCTTGCGGCGCCGGGCGCCGCCGCGCTGGCGGAGCTGCACACCCGATTCGGTCAGCACCCGGTGCACAAAGCCGTACGACCGTCCGGTCGAGGCAGCCAGGGCACGAATGCTCTCGCCGGAGGTGTATCGCTTGACCAGATCCTTGGCCAGGGTCTGTCGCTCACTGCCGATGATTCGACGACCCTTCTCGGTGCTGGTGGCTGTGCCGGTGGCTGCCATGCTCAATCCTCACGTCGGTCACTGTGCGGTTGGATACGGTCCCACCCATTAGACCGCCTACAACGATCATGCGCTAGGCATCTCGGGTTAACCAACGTGCCCATTTACCACTGTCAGGAACTTGACGATGACAACTCGCATCAATGTCAGACAGTTAGCCGCAGGCAGTTCCGGGCATGGCCCACGCGGCCCTCCAGCGGCTTTCCACACCGAGTCGTAAACAAACCCGACAGTACCCACGACCCCCGATCACCTGCATAAACACCGCCCCATGCGGGTTGTAACCCACCGTCTATGCGACGCTCACCCTCTGACGTCACTCGATGCCCGAACGGTCGCCGAGAGGGCAGTACGCCCGATTCGTGATGCCCGGACCGCGCCACAGGCCGCCCGAACATGGTCATCTGTCGCACTTTCTGTGCGGGTGCCAGTTGACAATGGGCGATAACGATGATCCTCAATCACTAAACACCATATATCGGACCAAAGGCGCGAATTACGCTAGCTCCACGAGCTCCAGAAGGTCGTCGCTCCAGGCGTCCTCGTCGCCGTCGGGAAGCAGGATGGCCCGGTCCGGGTTCAACGCCGCGACCGCCCCCGCGTCGTGCGTCACCAGCACGATCGCGCCCGGATAGTTCGCAATCGCGTCCAGGACCTGCTCGCGGCTCACCGGATCGAGGTTGTTCGTCGGCTCGTCCAGCAACAGCACGTTCGCCCCCGAGCAGACCAGGGTGGCCAACGCCAGGCGCGTCTTCTCACCGCCGGACAGCACACCCGCCGGCTTGTCCACGTCGTCGCCGGAGAACAGGAAAGCCCCGAGGATCTTGCGCAGATCCGTGTCGGTCTGCTCGGCCGCGGCGCTGCGCATGTGTTCCAGGATGGTGCGGTCCACATCCAGCGTCTCGTGCTCCTGGGCGTAGTACCCCAGCCGCAGGCCATGGCCCGGCCGTACCTCACCGGTGTCCGACTCCAGCAGGCCGCCCAGGATGCGCAGCAGGGTGGTCTTGCCCGCGCCGTTGAGGCCCAGGATGGCCACCCGAGAACCCCGGTCCACCGCCACGTCGACGTCCGTGAAGATCTCCAAGGACCCGTACGACTTGGACAACCCCGCCGCGGTCAACGGCGTCTTGCCACACGGCGCCGGGCTCGGGAACCGTACCTTGGCCACCTTGTCCTGGGCCCGCACCTCGTCCAGTCCGCTCAGCAACCGCTCCGCGCGCTTGGCCATGTTCTGCGCGGCCACCGTCTTGGTCGCCTTGGCCCGCATCTTGTCGGCCTGCGCCATCAGGGCGCCCGCCTTCTTCTCCGCGTTGGCGCGCTCGCGGCGGCGGCGCCGCTCGTCGGTCTCGCGGGCTTCCAAATACGTCTTCCAGCCCATGTTGTACATGTCGGCGACCGCGCGGTTGGCGTCCAGGTACCACACCTTGTTCACCGCCGCCTCCAACAGGGAGACGTCGTGGCTGATCACCACCAGGCCGCCCTTGTGCTGCGCCATGTATCCGCGCAGCCAGGCGATGGAGTCCTGGTCGAGGTGGTTGGTCGGTTCGTCGAGCAGCAGGATCCCGCGGCCGTTCTGCCCGGCGTCCTGGAACAGGATGCGAGCCAGCTCGATGCGCCGCCGCTGGCCGCCGGACAGCGTCCCGATCGTCTGTGCCAGGGCGCGCTCGGGCAGGCCGAGGTTGGCGCAGATCCGCGCTGCCTCCGCCTCGGCCGCGTACCCACCCAGCCCGGCGAACCGGTCCTCCAACTGCCCGTACCGCTTGATCAGCTTCTCGTCGGCGCTCTCCTCCAGTTGCACCTCGAGCTTCTGCATCTCGGCCAGCAGCGTGTCCAGCCCACGCGCGGAGAGCACGCGGTCGCGGGCAGTGACGTTCAGATCGCCGGTGCGCGGGTCCTGCGGCAGGTAGCCGATCTCGCTGGTGCGGGTCACCTCTCCCGCGTACGGCTGGCCCTCACCGGCCAGCACCTTGAGGGTGGTGGTCTTGCCGGCGCCGTTGCGGCCCACCAGGCCGATCCGGTCGCCGGGCTGCACGCGCAACGTGACCGGGGACAGCAGGATGCGGGCGCCGGCACGCAGTTCGAGTCCGGTAGCGGTGATCATGAAAAGGCTTTCTCGCTCTCGGAATGGACGGCTGACTCGGGGCACGAAAGAACGGCGACCGTCACTTCGCCGACCGGAACGGCCGGCCGTGACGGCCGAGGGTGGGGTCAGCCTTCGCAGAGCAGCACCCGTGCATACTACCGGGCGGCCCGGCACGCTACCCACCCGATTAGCGACCAAGATCAACGGGTACCTGCCGTGCATCCGTGCCCGGACCGCCGCGAGCGAGGACGACATGAGACTCAACGAGAACGCAGATCTGGACACCAGCCAGGTGGAAGACCTCCGCGGCAGCGGCGGCGGCGGAGGCATCGGCGGCCTCCCGATCGGCGGTCGCGGCCTCACCGGCGTCATCGTCACCGTGCTGCTGGCCCTGGTCGGCGGATATTTCGGCATCGACACCCTCAACGGCGGCGACCCCAGCGGGCAACCCGCGGCCGGGCCGGGCCTGGAGCAGGAATGCGGCAGCGCCAATGCGGACCGGCTCAAGCAGCTCGACTGTCGCAACCTGCTCTACATCAACTCGATCCAGGCGTACTGGACCGACGAGCTGCCCGCCGCGTTCGGGACCACCTACGAGCCGGCCACCACCCGCTACTTCTCCAACCAGGTCAGCACCGGCTGCGGCGCGGCCGACTCGGGCACCGGGCCGTTCTACTGCCCCGCCGACGACCACGTCTACATCGACCTGACGTTCTACCGCCTGCTCGCCGATCAGCTCGGCGCTCCGGGCGAGTTCGCCCAGCCGTACGTGCTGGCCCACGAGTACGGCCACCACGTGCAGGATCTGCTGGGCACCGAGGCCGAGATGCGCCGGGAACAGCAACGAGACCCGGACGAGGCCAATCACCTCTCGGTCAAACTGGAGCTGCAGGCCGACTGCTACGCCGGGGCCTGGGCCAACGGCGCCAGCGACACCGAGGGCAGCGACGGCACCAAGCTGTTCACCAGCATCACCGACAGCGACATCCAGCAGGGCCTGGACACCGCCAGCAAGATCGGCGACGACACGCTGCAGCAGCGCAGCGGCGGCTCGGTGAACCCGGCCGAGTTCACCCACGGCACCTCGGCCCAGCGCCAGCAGTGGTTCCGCACCGGCTACGAGAGCGGCGACCCCAAGTCCTGTGACACCTTCGCCGCCGGCGCGGTGAAGTGATGCCCGCCCGTCACGGGTCCCGCACCAGGACGGGCACCGCGCGAGCCTGATCGATCGCGGCCAGCAGCACCGCGTGCCGCGGCTCGGGCACCTCCAGGACCCGAGCCGCGCGCACCAGGACGAGCGGACTCAGGTGAGGCGCGGACAGGATCGCGTCGATCGCCGCGCGGTCGCCGCCGGTCACCAGCGCGGCCAGCCCGTCCGCGTGCGGCAGCAGCACCCGCGCCACCACGTCGGCACCGCCCGCGGCGGCGGCCTTGGCCTGATTCGCCCGGCGGCGCGCGAACCGCTGCTGCGACCAACCGCCCGCGGCGGTGCGGCCCTGCACGTAGTGGGTGTCCACCTTGGACGCAAGCAGCCGCGAGCCGTCCGCGACGCCCACCGCAACCGCGGCCTTGCGGGCCAGCAGCAGGCCCAGCCGACGGGGCCGCGCCGCGGTGCGCACCAGATCATCGACCGAATCCACCGGGTCCGCACCGATGGGCGTCTCGAAACGGGCGACGGCACCGTCCGCGGCGGTGACCGTCAACCCCTCGCTCCGGTACGCGCCGTGGCGTACCGCGAAGTTCTCCAGCCAGCGCGGCAGACGGTCCGGGGCGACGTCCACCCAGCGCCCGCCGCCCGCGGCCGGCCGTCCCTTCACCGTGACTCCCCGATCGTGGTCCGTGCCCTCGCCCACTCTCGTGGTGGCCGTTCCTCATCGTGGCACAACGCCCCGCGCGGTCCGCGCACCTCACAACAAGCCGATGCCGAGCGCGGCGATCACCGCGCTGGACACCAGGGCCGTGATCAGTCTGCCCCGCGGACCGACCAGCAACCGCCCGACGAGCGACCCACCGCCGGCGAGGAACAACTGCCAGCTCGCCGATGCCAGGAACGCACCGGTCACGAACCAGGCGCCGCCCCCGCCGAACCGGCCGCCCCGGCCCAGCACCAGGGCCGCGAAATAGACCACCGTCGCGGGGTTCAGCAAGGTCAGCGCGAGGATGCCGGAATAGGCCGCCCCGGGCGACACGGGACGCGAGCGGTCCTCCGGTGGCCGGGCGCGCCGCCGGATCGCACCGACCGCGGTGACCACGGCCAGCGCCACCAGGGTCACCGCGGCGACCATCCGCAACGGCCCGGCGAACGGCGCGACGATGCCCGCCACGGCCGCGCCGCCCAGCACCGCGGCCAGCGCGTACAGCCCGTCCGCGGTGGCCGCTCCCAACCCCGCCGCGGCACCGACCCGCAACGAGTGCCGCGCGCTGAGACCGGCGATCAAGACCCCGATCGCCCCGACGGGCATCGCGATGCCGTATCCGGCCGCGGCGCCGGCCAGGAATGCCCCCATCACCTCGACATCGTCCTGGCATGCCGTTCGGTGCGACCACCGAATTTCCGGCGACCCGGCCGGGATAGGGTCGCGATCATGGATGTCGTCGCGGAACTCGTCCTCGTCCGGCACGGGCAGAGCGCGGCCAACGTGGCCTTCCCCCGGGCGGACGCGGCCGGTCGGGAAGAGTCGGGGCTCACCGGCCGGGACACCGATGTCCCCCTCACCGATGTCGGCGTGCGGCAGGCCGAGGCGGTCGGCCGGTGGCTGGCCACCCTGCCCGGCGAGCGGCTGCCGCAGGTGGCCGTCACCTCGCCGTACGTGCGTGCCCGTGAGACGTGGCGCATCGCCGCCGAGGCGTCCGGCCGGGAGCTACCCCCGCCGTCCACCGACGACCGCCTGGTCGACCGGCTGCTCGGCGAGCTGGAGATGCTCACCCGCGCCGCCATCCGGCGCCGTTACCCGGACGAGGCGGCACGCCGGAGCGAGGCGGGCGAATTCGACTATCGGCCGCCCGGCGGGGAGTCCTTCACGGACATCAGCCGACGGCTCACGTCGTTTCTCGACGATCTCAACCGGGAGCACGCCGGGCAGCGCGTCGTCGTGGTCGCGCACGACGCGGTGGTGCTGATGACCCGGTTCGTCATCGAGCAACTGGCGTGGGATGACGTGATGCGCATCACCGCGAGCGGCGGGGTGCGCAACGCTTCGCTCACCCGGTTCGACGGCTCGTCCGGCACGCTCGTGCTGCAGGAATACAACACGGTCGACCACCTGCCGTGAGTACGGCAGGCGATCAGACGTTGAACCCCAGCGCGCGCAACTGTTCCCGGCCCTCGTCGGTGATCTTGTCCGGTCCCCACGGCGGCAGCCACACCCAGTTGATGCGGAAGTCCTTGACCAGGCCGCCGCCCGGACCCTGGGTGAGCGCCTGCCGCGTCTGGTCCTCGATCACGTCGGTCAGCGGGCACGCCGCGGACGTCAGCGTCATGTCCAGCGTCGCCACGTTGTCGTCATCCACGTGCGTGTCGTAGACCAGACCCAAATCCACCACGTTGATGCCGAGCTCGGGGTCGACGACGTCCTTCATCGCCTCCTCGACGTCGGCCACGCTCGCCGTCGCGCCGGCCTGCGCGGTGCCGACGACCGGCGCGGCCTCGGCGACCGGCGCGGCCTCCGGAGCCGCCGTCGTCGCTGCGTCGGTGACGACGTCGTCCACAGTCCTGTCGGTCATGAGTTTGCTCCCTTCGACGTCCCCGCCGTCTGCCTGTCCCCCGACTCCGCCAGTGCACCGGCGCGCGCCGCGGCGTCCTTGAACGCCATCCACGGCAGCAGCGCGCACTTCACCCGCGCCGGGTAGCGCGCCACACCGGCGAACGCCACGCCGTCGCCGAGCACGTCCTCGTCCGGCTCGACCTGCCCGCGGCCCTGCATGAGGGCGACGAATGCCTCCTCGATGACGCGCACCTGCTCGGGCGTGCGCCCGGTGAGCAGCTCGTGCATCACCGAAGCGGACGCCTGGCTGATCGAGCAGCCCACACCGTCGTACGAGATGTCGGACAGGTCCGGCGTGACGCGGATGGTGATCTCGTCACCGCAGGTCGGGTTGACGTGGTGCGCCTCACCCGCGAACGGTTCCCGCAGGCCGCGGCCGTGCGGGTTCTTGTAATGGTCCAGGATGATCTCCTGGTACAGCTGATCCGTCATGGGTTGAACACCTTCTTGACCTGCTCGATGCCCTGTGCCAGCGCGTCGATCTCGGCCGTCGTCGTATACAGGTAGAACGAGGCGCGGGTCATGGCGGGCACCCCGAAGCGTGCGCACACCGGCCGCGCGCAGTGATGTCCCACCCGCACCTCGACACCGAGATCGTCCAAGATCTGCCCCACGTCGTGCGGGTGCACACCGTCGACCGCGAAGGACACCGTGCCGCCGCGCCCCTCCGGCGTGGCCGGGCCGAAGATCCGCACGCCGTCGATGTCCGCGAGCGACTTCAGCGCGTACGCGGCGATCTCCCGCTCGTGGCGATGCACCGCGTCCATGCCCAGGGCGGACAGGTAATCCACCGCGGCGCCCAGTCCGACCGCCTCGGCGATCGGCGGCGTGCCCGCCTCGAACCGGGCCGGCGGCATCGCGTACGTGGTCCGCTCCATCGTCACCGTCTCGATCATCGAGCCGCCGGACAGGAACGGTGGCATCGCTTCCAGCACCGCGGACCGGCCCCAGAGCACGCCGATGCCGGTCGGCCCGAGCATCTTGTGCCCGGTGAACGCGATCAGGTCGACGCCCAGCGCGGCCACGTCGACCGGCATGTGCGGCACGGACTGGGAACAGTCCAGCAGCATGCGCGCGCCCACCTGACGGGCTCGGTCGGCGATCCGCGCCACGTCGTTGACGGTGCCCAGGATGTTCGACACGTGCACCACGGACACGATCTTGGTGCGCTCGTTGACCAGGTCGTGCAGGCGTGACTCGTCCAGCCGGCCCTCGTCGGTGACGCCGAACCAGCGCAGCGTGGCGCCGGTGCGCTCGCAGAGCATCTGCCACGGCACGATGTTCGAGTGATGCTCCATCTCGGAGATCACGATCTCGTCCCCGGGCCCGATCTCCAGCATCCGGCCCACGCTGTGCGCGGCCAGATTGATCGCCTCGGTGGAGTTCTTGGTGAAGACCACCTCGTCGGCCGACGCCGCGCCGATGAACGCGGCGACTTTGGCGCGCGCATGCTCGTACGCCGACGTGGCCTCGGTGCCCAGGGTGTGCACCGAGCGCGACACGTTGCCGTTGTGCCGTTCCTGCAACTCGCGCATCGCGTCCAGCACCTGGCGGGGCTTCTGCGAGGTGTTGGCGCTGTCCAGATAGACCAGCGGGTGCCCGTTCACCTCCCGGGAAAGAATCGGGAAGTCGGCACGCACCTTGGCCACGTCGAAGCTCACGGCGTTCTCCCGACCGTCAGACCTGAGCGCTCACGTAGCGCTCGTAACCCTCGGCTTCGAGCTGCTCGGCCAGCTCCGGGCCGCCCTCCTGAACGATCTTGCCGGCCACGAAGACGTGCACGAAGTCCGGCTTGATGTAGCGCAGGATCCGCGTGTAGTGGGTGATCAGCAGCAGGCCGCTGTCGCCGCCCGCGCGGACCCGGTTGACGCCCTCGCTCACCACGCGCAGCGCGTCGATGTCCAGGCCCGAGTCGGTCTCGTCGAGGATCGCCATCTTCGGCTTCAGCAGCTCAAGCTGCATGATCTCGTGCCGCTTCTTCTCCCCGCCGGAGAAGCCCTCGTTCACGTTGCGCTGAGCGAACGCCGGGTCCATGTGCAGCCGCTCCATCGCGCCGCGCAGCTCACCGGACCAGGTGCGCAGCTTGGGCGCCTCGCCGTCGATGGCGGTCTTGGCGGTACGCAGGAAGTTGGCCACCGACACGCCGGGCACCTCGACCGGGTACTGCATGGCCAGGAACAGCCCGGCCCGCGCCCGCTCGTCGACCGTCATGGCCAGCACGTCGTCGCCGTCCAGGGTCACCTGGCCGCCGGTGATCTCGTACTTCGGGTGACCGGCGATGGAGTAGGCCAGAGTGGACTTGCCGGAGCCGTTCGGGCCCATGATCGCGTGCGTCTCGCCCGACTTCACGGTCAGGTCCACGCCGGCCAGGATGGGCTTGAGCTCGCCCTCCGGCAGCTTGACCGAAACCTGCAGGTCACGGATCTCCAGGGTGCTCACGGGTTCACTCCATTGCTCGGTGTCGTCGAAACATAGATGTCTCCGTCGCGGATCTCGACGGGGAAGGTCGCCACCGGCTCGGTGGCGGGCAGGCCGGTGGGTTCCCCGGTACGCAGGTCGAAGCGCGATCCGTGCAGCCAGCACTCCAGGGTGCAGCCGTCCAGTTCGCCCTCGGACAGCGCGATCGCCGCATGGCTGCACTCGTCGCGCACCGCGTACAGCTCGCCGTCGTCGGCGCGGACCACGGCGATCTCGACGCCGTCGACCTCGACGCTGCGCACCGAGCCCTTGGCGACGTCGTCCGCCGGGCCGACCAGGTGGAAGCTCACGTCCGTTACGCTCCCGCCTTGGCCAGCCGGGCCTCGATCGCGTCGCCGAGGCGCTCGCGCAGCTCCGGCCACGGAATCTTGTTGATCAGCTCGGCGAAGAAGCCGCGCACCACGAGCTTGCGCGCCTCGTCTTCGGGGATGCCACGGGCCATCAGGTAGAACAGTTGCTCGTCGTCGAACCGACCGGTGGCGCTCGCGTGCCCGGCACCGGCCACCTCGCCGGTTTCGATCTCCAGGTTCGGCACCGAGTCGGCCCGCGCGCCGTCGGTCAGCACCAGGTTCCGGTTGATCTCGTAGGTGTCGGTGCCGGTCGCCGCGGCCCGGATCAGCACGTCGCCGACCCAGACGGTGTGCGCCGACGCGCCCTGCAACGCGCCACGGTATCCGACGTAGCTGCGACAGTCCGGCACCCCGTGGTCGACGAACTGACGGTGCTCCAGGTGCTGGCCGGCGTCGGCGAAGTACAGCCCGTGCAGCTCCGCCTCGCCGCCCCGTCCGGCGTACTCGACGCTGGTGAACTGGCGAACCAGGTCGCCACCCAGCGCGACCTGCACGTGGTTGACGCGGGCGTCGCGGCCGACCCGGAACCGGAGGTGCTGGGCCTGCACCGCGCCCAGATCCCATTCGGCAAGCGTGACGAAGGTGAGCTGGGCGTTGTCGGCCAGCACGACCTCCAGGTTGTCCGCCACGGTGGCCGTGCCGAGCTGCTCCAGGATCAGCGTGACCCGGGCGAACGCCCCGACCCGGACCACGGTCCGCGCGGCGGCCGCGGTCACGCCCTGCCCGGTCACCCGGATCACCACCGGTTCGGCACTCTCGGTCTCCGGCGCCACCTCGATCAGGCTGACCGCCGCGGCCGAGCCGTGCGCCAGCGCGCTGATCCGGTCGAACGGGGTCAGCAGCGGCTCGACCTTGCCCGGGTGCACTTCGGACACGGTGACGCCGGCGGGCAGGTCGCCCATCGGCTGCACGGTCGGCGCGGCACCGTTCAGCGACGTGGCCGTGGCCAGCTCGCCCAGCCGCTTCAGCGGGGTGAAGCGCCAGTCCTCCTCCAGCCCGGTGAGGGCCGGGAAGTCGGCGACGTCGAACGAACGCAGCACCTGCGACTTGGTGCTGGGCGGTGCCATGGCCTCGGTACTCATCTCGTCCTTGCTCTGCGATTGCGCGGATTGGTTCCGGTGGGTGGACGCGGTCAGCCGACCGCGCCCTCCATCTGCAGCTCGATCAGGCGGTTCAGTTCCAGCGCGTACTCCATCGGCAGCTCCTTGGCGATCGGCTCGATGAAGCCGCGCACGATCATCGCCATCGCCTCGTCCTCGGTCAGGCCGCGGCTCATCAGGTAGAAGAGCTGGTCCTCGCTGACCTTGGACACGGTCGCCTCGTGGCCCATCGCCACGTCGTCCTCGCGGATGTCGACGTACGGATAGGTGTCGCTGCGGGAGATGGTGTCGACCAGCAACGCGTCGCACTTGACCGTGCTGGCGCTGCGGTTGGCCCCGTCCAGCACCTGCACCAGCCCGCGGTACGAGGTGCGGCCGCCGCCCCGGGCGATCGACTTGGACACGATGGTCGAGGAGGTGTGCGGCGCCGCGTGCACCATCTTCGCGCCGGCATCCTGGTGCTGGCCCTCGCCGGCCATGGCGACCGAGAGCACCTCGCCCTTGGCGTGCGGCCCGGTCATGTAGACCGCCGGGTACTTCATCGTCACCTTGGAGCCGATGTTGCCGTCGATCCACTCCATCGTCGCGCCCGCTTCGCAGGTCGCGCGCTTGGTGACCAGGTTGTAGACGTTGTTCGACCAGTTCTGGATCGTGGTGTAGCGGCAGCGCGCGTTCTTCTTCACCACGATCTCCACCACCGCGGAGTGCAACGAGTCGGAGGAGTAGATCGGCGCGGTGCAGCCCTCGACGTAGTGCACGTACGCGCCCTCGTCGACGATGATCAGCGTGCGCTCGAACTGGCCCATGTTCTCGGTGTTGATCCGGAAGTAGGCCTGCAGCGGGATCTCGACGTGAACGCCCTTGGGCACATAGATGAACGACCCGCCGGACCACACCGAGGTGTTCAGCGCGGCGAACTTGTTGTCGCCCACCGGGATGACCGTGCCGAAGTACTCCTTGAACAGGTCCTCGTGCTCGCGCAACCCGGTGTCGGTGTCCAGGAACAGGACGCCCTGCTCCTCCAGGTCCTCACGGATCTTGTGGTAGACCACCTCGGACTCGTACTGCGCGGCCACACCGGCGATCAGGCGCTGCTTCTCCGCCTCCGGGATGCCCAACCTGTCGTACGTCGCCTTGATGTCCGCGGGCAGGTCGTCCCACGAGGCCGCCTGCTTCTCGGTGGACCGCACGAAGTACTTGATGTTGTCGAAGTCGATGCCGGTGAGGTCCGCGCCCCAGTTCGGCATCGGCTTGCGGTCGAACAGGCGCAGGCCCTTGAGCCGACGCTCCAGCATCCACTCCGGCTCGCTCTTCTTGGCCGAGATATCGCGCACCACGGCCTCGGACAGCCCGCGCTGGGCGGACGCGCCGGCGACGTCCGAGTCGGCCCACCCGTACTCGTACTTGCCCAGGGCGGCGAGATGCTCTTCCTGAGTGACGATCTGGTCGGTCATGTGTCTGTCCTCACCGTGGTGTTCTGGACCGTGGTCTCTGGCGCGGTCGTCGGTCCGGTCATGGGTAGCGTGGGGATGTGCGTCGTGCACACCCCGTCACCGTGCGCGATGGTGGCGAGCCGCTGCACGTGGGTGCCGATGAGCCGGGAGATGACCTCCGTCTCGGCGTCGCACAGCTGCGGGAATTCGGCGGCCACATGTGCCACCGGGCAGTGGTGCTGGCATAGCTGCCCACCGGACGCGATCGTGGTCGCGTTCGCAGCGTAGCCCTCGTCGGTCAGGGCCTCGGCGAGCGCCTCCGCCCGCGCGATCGGGTCGCGCCCGGCCTCGCGCAACGCACCGCGACAACTCTCCTCCAGCGCCGCGACCTGGGTGGCGGCGAACGCGCTGACCGCCTCCGGGCCGCCGTGCTCGGCGATCCACCGCAGCGCGGCGGTGGCGATGTCGTCGTAGAAGTGCGGGAATGTCTCCCGGGCGGCGGCGGTCAGCACGAACGCCTTGGCCGGGCGGCCCCGGCCGCGCCGGCCGGCGACGCGCAACTCGCGCGTCTCCACCAGCCGCTCGGCGAACATCGCGTCCAGATGCTTGCGGATCGCCGCCGGGCTCAGGCCCAGTTGCGCGCCGAGCTCGGCCGCGGTGGCCGCACCCCGCTCCAGCAGCAGCCGCGCCACGCGATCGCGGGTGCGACCGTCCGTCGTGGCGGTCGCCGCCACGCCGGTCCGGACACGCACCTCTTTTTTCACTACGACAACGTTACGTATTTCGCGGGGTCCCTGCAAACCGCCGACGCGGTGATCCAGGACACCGGACACCGGACGGTGCCGCCGCCGAGCGGCCGCAGGGCCCACGCGTACGATCCGTGACGTGAGGTTCGGTCTGCTGCGTCCCCTTGCCCTGGCATCTCTGATCGCCAACGCCGCTCTGGTGGTGACCGGCGCCGCGGTCCGGCTGACCGGCTCCGGCCTGGGGTGTCCGACGTGGCCGCGGTGCACCGCCGACTCCTACACCACCACCGCCGCGATGGGCGCGCACGGGGTGATCGAGTTCGGCAACCGGGTGCTCGGCGTGGCCCTGGCCCTGATCGCGCTGGCCTGTTTCGTCGTCGCGCTGCTGCGGCCGCGCCGCCGCTCGCTGGTGCTGCTCGCGCTCGCGGTCGGCCTGGGCATCCCGGGCCAGGGCGTGATCGGCGGCATCACCGTGCTGACCGGCCTCAACCCGTGGGTGGTCGGCCTGCATTTCCTGCTCTCCATGGCGCTGATCGCCGGGGCGTACGCACTGTGGCGCCGCACCGGCGAGGGCGACGGCCCGGCGCGGGCGCTGGTGCCCGCGCACGTCCGGACGTTGGCCCGGCTCACCGCCGTGGCCAGCGCGGCCGTCCTGGTGGCCGGGGTGATCGTCACCGGCAGCGGCCCGCACGCGGGCGACCAGAATGCCCGGCGCACCGGCCTGGACCCGGCCACCGTCGCCCAGGCGCACGCCGACCTGGTCTTCCTGCTCATCGGGCTGTCCGCGGCGCTGTGGTTCGCGCTGCGCGCGGTGCAGGCGCCGCCGGCCGCGGCGCGGGCGGCGGCCGTGCTGGTCGGGATCGAGCTGGCGCAGGGGCTGATCGGCTTCGTGCAGTACTTCACCCACCTGCCGGTGCTGCTGGTGGGTGCCCACATGCTGGGCGCGACGCTGGTGTGGATCGGCACGCTGGCGATGCTGTGGAGCCTGCGAGAGCGGGCGCACGCCGTCGCCGTGCCGTCCGCCGTCGACGCGCCCGCGGCGAGCGCGCCCGCGCCGGAGACACCGATCTCCGCGTCCCCGGCGCCGGCCGGTCACGCGCGTGCCAGCACCGCGTCCGCCATCCGGTCGGCCGCGCCCGGCGCGTGATCGAAGAACAGTGACGGCTCGGTGAGCTCCAGCTCCAGCAGCAGCGGCTCGCCGTCCGGACCGGGGATCAGGTCGACCCGGGCATAGAGCAACTGTCCGGTCCCGCCGGGCACCGCGGCCAGCACCCGTTCGGCCACCGCCAGCTCGGCGGGGGCGGGGGTGCACGCGGCGATGCGCTCCCGCGCCCACGGCTCCGGGTCGCCGCCATCCGGGCCGGTCAGCATCGCGGGCTTGCGGACGCCGTGGCTGTATGCGAGCGCACCGGTGGCGTCCGGGAAGCACAGCACCGTCGTCTCCCCCACGGTGTCCACTGCCTCCAGGTAGGGCTGCACCATGACGGTCCGCCCGGCCGCGGTGAGCCGGTCCACATGTGCCGTGGCGGCGTGCGACGCGCCGGGCATCTCGTACCGGCCGGTGTCCAGGCTGCCCGCGCTGACCGCCGGCTTGACCACCCAGACGCCGGAGTCCGGCGCCGTCCACCGCTGTCCCGGTTCCACGAAGGTGGTCGGCGTGACCGGCAGCCCGGCCGCGGCGAGGTCGCGCAGATAGTGCTTGTCGGTGTTCCAGGCGACGATTGGCGCCGGGTTGGCCAGGCGGGGCACCCGGCTCGCCCAGGCCACGAATTCGTCGCGCCGTTGGGTGTAGTCCCACGTCGAGCGCAGCACCGCGAGGTCGTAACCGGCCCAGTCCACGGCCGGGTCGTCCCAGCTCACCGCGTCCACCCGGGCGCCGCGGGCGCGCAACGCCGCGCGCAAGCCCTGGTCGTCGGGGTGCAGGTCGGGCATCCGGGTGCAGGTGACAAGAGCGACCCGGGAGGTTTCCCGGGTCGCTGCGACATGGGTGGTGGAAGGGGAGTGCGCTGAGGTCATGGGTGAGAAGCTAGCCGGGCTGCGTCATCGGGCCATGCTCCGTCGGGCCATCGAGCGCCAGAGGTCGTTGCTGGGACGCATCTGCTCCATGAGCTCGCGCTCCCACTCGTTCTCCACTTGGACACCCGCCTCGTCGCAAGCCCGGCGGGCCACGTCGGTGCCGCCGGCGACGAACTGGTCAGACCACTCGCCGTCTTCGCCGACCAGGACGATGCGTGCGCCCCGCTTGCCGACGTATTCGATGACCGCACGCGCGCCGCCGTGCTGGCCGGCGAACGACTTGATGTCGGCGGTCAATGTGCCGGAACCTTCTGCCATGGGGGGCAGCCTAAGCAACCTTGGCCCCATCGCAAGTAACTTCACCCCTGTTGTGTGATGCCAATTACCAGGGAGTTTAGCCGTTCCTCACCCTGCTTTGACCGTATTGCGCCTGAATTGCGGGGTGACCGCAATCCGCCGAATGAGCTACGCCCGGTTCATCGACAAATGGGGCAAAACGGCGGGCGGTTCACTCAGAGGAGAGCGTCGCACGCCACCGCGATGAACAGCAGCGTCAAGTATGTCGTGGACAGGTGGAAGAGCCGCATCGCGTGCAGCGGCTCACCGCGTCGCGACCGCGACACCAGACGCACCGCCTCGGCGAGGAACAGACCGCCGGTGAGCACCGCCGCCACGCCGTAGACCGGGCCCATGCCCAGCGGCCACGCGGCCAGCGACGCGACCACCGTGAGCACGGTGAACACCAGGATCTCCCGGTTCACCCGGGCGGCGGACCGCACCACCGGGAGCATCGGGATGCCCGCGCGGGCATAGTCGGCCTTGTACTTGATGGCGAGCGCATAGAAATGCGGCATCTGCCAAAAGAAGACAACAGCAAAAAGCGCCCAGCCCAGCGGGGCCACCGAGCCGGTCACCGCGGCCCATCCGATGATCACCGGGGCGGCGCCGCAAATCCCGCCCCAGAACGTGTTCTGCGGCGTGCGGCGCTTCAGCCACATCGTATAGACCACGTCGTAGTACACGATCGCGGCGGCGGTCAGGACGGTGGCCAGCACGTTGGTGAAGACGCCCATGAGCACCAGCGAAACGGCCGCCAGCGCCAAGCCGAAGATCAGCACCGCCCGCGGAGTCACGCTGTGCGCGGGAAGCGGGCGCCGCTTGGTGCGCCGCATCAACTGGTCGATGTCACGGTCGATGTAGCAGTTCAGCGCGCTCGCGGCACCCGCGGCCAGCGACCCACCGATCAGCACGACCACCGCCGTGACCAGGTCGGGAAGCCCGCCCGCGGCGAGCATCATGGCGGGCACCGTGGTGACCAGCAGCAGCTCGACGATGCGCGGTTTGGTCAGCGCCACGTACGCCTTGATCACGCCGGCCAGGTCACGCCGCACCGGGGCCGCCTCTTGCCGAGGGCGGTCCGGAAGGCCGGGCTTCCCGTAGACGGGACGCTCGGTGATCATGCTCACGGACAGCCACCTTCCGGCTTCGGCACGGCCTGACACACGGGCCCTTGCCGGCCAGGGCCGGCGGCACGCTCGGACAGACTACGCGCAGCGCGGCACGCAGCCGGGGCGACCCGTCGCGGGTGCACGGCGTCACATCGGTGATCCCCGGCAGCGGACCGTCCGTGAACCATCGTGTCCGCTCTCAGCGTATGGGCCTCCCCCGTTCCCCGGGCGGGGGTTTAGCCCATGTAGATAGGGTCAAGTGCAAAAGGATTCGAACATTCCATGCCCGAGGAGCTCACCGACGTGGCTGCCAAACATCCTGCTCTCAACTGGTCCGACCTCGACCGCAAGGCGGTAGACACCGTCCGGGTGCTGGCCATGGACGCCGTGGAGAAGGCCGGCAACGGCCACCCCGGCACGGCGATGAGCCTGGCTCCCGCCGCATATCTGCTGTTCAACAAGGTGATGCGGCACGACCCGACCGACCCGAACTGGGTCGGCCGGGACCGCTTCGTACTCTCCTGTGGGCACTCCAGCCTCACCCTGTACATCCAGCTCTACCTGGCCGGCTACGGCCTGAGCCTGGATGACCTGGCCGCGCTGCGCCAGTGGGACTCGCTGACGCCCGGCCACCCCGAGTACGGCCACACGCCCGGCGTCGAGGTCACCACCGGCCCGCTCGGTCAGGGCATCGGCAACGCCGTCGGCATGGCCATGGCCGCTCGCCGCGAACGCGGCCTGTTCGACCCGGCCGCCGAGCCCGGCGCCTCGCCGTTCGACCACCACGTCTACGCGTTCTGCTCGGACGGTGACATCGAGGAGGGCGTCAGCCACGAGGCCAGCGCGCTGGCCTCGGTGCAGAAGCTGGGCAACCTCACGCTGATCTACGACGACAACGAGATCTCCATCGAGGACGACACCCGGATCGCCAAGAACGAGGACGCCGGGGCCCGCTATGCCGCGTACGGCTGGCACGTGCAGACCGTCGACTGGCGCACCGGCGACCCGGCCAAGGGCGACTACCACGAGGACGTCGAGGCGCTGCACCAGGCGATCATGGAGGCCCAGTCGGTCACCGACCGCCCCTCCTTCATCGTGCTGCGCACCATCATCGGCTGGCCCGCGCCGAACAAGCAGAACACCGGCAAGGCGCACGGCTCGGCGCTGGGCGCCGACGAGGTGGCGGCCACCAAGACCATCCTCGGCTTCGACCCGAACGAGACCTTCGCCGTCGACGCGGAGGTGATCGAGCACGCCCGCCAGGTGTCCGCCCGCGGCGCGCAGGCGCACGCGGAGTGGCAGAAGTCCTACGACGCCTGGGCCGGGGCAAACCCGGACGCCAAGAAGCTGCACGACCGGATGGCCACCCGCACGCTGCCCGACGGCTGGGCCGCCGCGCTGCCGGAGTTCCCCGCCGATGCCAAGGGCATCGCGTCACGCGCCGCCTCGGCCAAGGTACTGGAGGCCCTCGCCCCGGTCCTGCCGGAGCTGTGGGGCGGCTCGGCCGACCTGGCGGAGAGCAACAACACCACCATGAAGGGCGAGCCGTCGTTCATCCCGTCGGAGTACGCGACCAAGTCGTTCCCGGGTAACGAATACGGCCGCACGCTGCACTTCGGCATCCGCGAGCACGGCATGGGCGCGATCCTCAACGGCATCGCGCTGCACGGCGGCACCCGCCCGTACGGCGGCACGTTCCTGGTGTTCAGCGACTACATGCGTCCCGCGGTGCGGCTGGCCGCCCTGATGAAGCTGCCGGTCACCTACGTCTGGACGCACGACTCCATCGGCCTGGGCGAGGACGGCCCGACGCACCAGCCCATCGAGACGCTGTCCGCGCTGCGGGCCATCGTCGGCCTGGACGTGGTGCGCCCGGCGGACGCCAACGAGACCGCCTGGGCCTGGCGCGGCGCGCTGGAGCACACCGACCGCCCGACCGCACTGGCGCTCAGCCGCCAGGGCCTGCCGACCATCGACCGGAGCACGTACGCCTCGGCCGAGGGCGTGCTCCGTGGCGGCTACATCCTGTCCGAGGCGTCCAGCGGCACGCCCGAGGTCATCCTCATCGGCACCGGCTCCGAGGTGCAGCACTGCCTCACCGCCCAGGAACGCCTGGAGGCGCAGGGCACGCCCACCCGCGTGGTCTCCATGCCCTGCCAGGAGTGGTTCTTCGAGCAGGACACCGCGTACCAGCAGCGGGTACTGCCGCGGGGCGTCAAGGCCCGGGTGAGCGTCGAGGCGGGCATCCGGATGAGCTGGGACCGGCTGCTCGGCGAGGCCGGCGAGGCGGTCAGCATCGAGCACTACGGTGCCAGCGCCCCGGCCAAGACCCTGTTCGAGCAGTTCGGGTTCACCGCGGACAACGTGGTGGCCAAGGCCAACGCCGCGCTCGCCAAGGTCGGCGAGATCACCGGCGGAACCACCGGCAACTGAGCCACACTGCACAAGACGACTGAGGAGCGATCGCGATGACCGATAGGCTGGCCGAGCTCTCCGCCGCAGGGGTGGCGGTGTGGCTCGATGACCTCTCCCGTGTGCGCCTGTCCAGCGGCGGGCTGGACCAGATGCGCCGTGAGCAGCATCTGGTGGGCGTCACCACCAACCCGACCATCTTCGCCAAGGCGCTGGCCGACGCCGACGCCTACGACGCGCAGGTGCGCGAGCTGGCCGCGCAGGGCGTCACGGTCGAGGAGGCCGTGCGGCTGATGACCGGCTACGACGTACGCTGGGCGTGCGACGTGATGCGTCCGGCGTACGATGCGTCCGGCGGCGTGGACGGGAGGATCTCCATCGAGGTGGACCCGCGCAAGGCCCACCAGACCGAGAAGACCATCGCCGAGGCCAAGACTCTGTGGTGGCTGGTCGACCGGCCGAACCTGTTCATCAAGATCCCGGCCACCAAGGCCGGGCTGCCCGCGATCACCGCCACCCTGGCGGCCGGAATCAGCGTGAACGTGACGCTGATCTTCTCGCTGGAGCGCTACCGCGCGGTGATGGACGCGTTCATGTCCGGTCTGGAGCAGGCCAAGGAGAACGGACACGACCTGACCAAGATCGGCTCGGTGGCGTCCTTCTTCGTCTCCCGTGTCGACACCGAGGTCGACAAGCGCCTCGACAAGATCGGCAGCGACGAGGCCAAGGCGCTCAAGGGCAAGGCGGCGATCGCCAACGCCCAGCTCGCGTACGAGGCGTACACCGAGGCGTTCGCCACCGACCGCTGGCAGGCGCTGGCCGACGCGGGTGCGCACCCGCAGCGTCCGCTGTGGGCGTCCACGTCCACCAAGAACCCCGACTTCCCGGACACCATCTACGTGGAGCAGCTCATCGCCCCCGGCACGGTGAACACCATGCCGGAGTCGGTGATCACCGCGTACGCCGACCACGGCGAGACCAAGGGCGACACCGTCACCACCGCGTACGACGCGGCCCGCCAGGCCATGTCCGATCTGGCCGCCGTCGGCGTCGACATGGCCGACGTGGTGCAGGTCCTGGAGGACGAGGGCGTGGAGAAGTTCGAGAGTAGCTGGGTGGAGCTGCTCGAGGACGTCGACAAGTCGTTGAAGGCCGCCGCCCAGGGTGCGGGCAACCCGAGCGACGCCGCCGCGAAGTAACCCGCGCCACCGGCGCACTGACTGCCGGGCCCGTCGTCACACGGCGGGCCCGGCGGTGCGTCCACGCCCCAGCAATCGAGTCGACGCGGGCAATCGCGGCGACTCTTCGACGTAACCCTGCATGACCGCAGGAAACTGGCAGGATGGCAGACGTGGGTAATCCGCTGCGCAGCGCACAGGACCGTCGGCTACCCCGGATCCCCGAGCCGTGTGCTCTGGTGATCTTCGGAGTCACGGGCGACCTGTCCCGAAAGAAACTCATCCCGGCCGTCTACGATCTGGCCAACCGCGGCCTGTTACCCCCCGGTTTCGTGGTGCTCGGCTTCGCCCGGCGCGACTGGGGCGACGGCGACTTCGAGTCGCTGGCCTACGAGGCCGCCAAGAAGGGCGCCCGCACGCCCTGGCGTGAGGACGTCTGGCAGCGGCTGGCCAGCCAGTTCCAGTTCGTGCCCGGCTCCTTCGACGACGACGCGGCCTTCGACCACTTGGCCGCCACGCTGGACGATCTGCGCGAACGCAACGGCATCGCGGGCAACGCCGCATTCTATTTCTCCATCCCGCCCGCCGCGTTCCCGCTGGTGCTCAACCAGCTCAACCGCACCGGGATGGCGGACAACGCCAAGTCCGGCGGCTGGCGCCGGGTGGTGGTGGAGAAGCCGTTCGGCAACGACCTGAAGACCGCCAAGGCGCTGAACCAGCTCGTCGACGAGGTGTTCACCCCGGAGGACGTCTTCCGCATCGACCACTATCTGGGCAAGGAGACGGTCCAGAACATCCTCGCGCTGCGCTTCGCGAACAGCCTGTTCGAGCCGGTGTGGAACTCCAAGTACGTCGACTCGGTGCAGATCACCATGGCGGAGGACGTCGGCATCGGCACCCGGGCCGCGTTCTACGACGCGGCGGGCGCCGCCCGTGACGTGTTGCAGAACCACCTGCTGCAGTTGCTGGCCCTGGTGGGCATGGAAGAGCCGACGAGCTTCGACCCCAACGAGATCCGGGCCGAGAAGCTGAAGGTGCTCAAGGCGATCAGCATCCCCGACGACATCGCCACGGGCACCGTACGCGGCCAGTACCTGCAAGGCTGGGTGGCCGGCGAGCGTGCGGTGGGCTACCTGGAGGAGAAGGGCGTGCCGGACGACTCCACCACGGAGACGTACGTGGCGGTGCGCCTCGGCATTCAGAACCGCCGCTGGGCCGGCGTGCCGTTCTTCGTGCGGGTCGGCAAGCGCATGCCGCGCCGGGTGACCGAGATCGCGATCATGTTCAAGCGGGCGCCGCACCTGCCCTTCGACCCGGCCGACGTGGAGATGCTGGGCAACAACCAGCTCGTCATCCGGGTCCAGCCGGACGAGGGCGTGGTGCTCAAGTTCGGCTCCAAGGTGCCCGGCACCACGATGGAGGTCCGCGACATCGCGATGGACTTCCAGTACGGCGAGGCGTTCACCGAGTCCAGCCCGGAGGCGTACGAACGTCTCGTGCTGGACGTGCTGGTCGGCGACCGGACGTTGTTCCCGGACGCGGCCGAAGTGGAGCAGAGCTGGCGCGTCATCGACCCGTTGGAGACGGGGTGGGCGGGCACCAAGCCGGAACGCTACCGCGCGGGCGAATGGGGACCGCGCGCATCCGACGAAATGCTGGCCCGCGAGGGCCGCGCGTGGCGGCGAGCCTGATGGCAGGGGGAACGAAGTGATCGGCTTGTGGGACACCACCGGCAACGAGGTCGTCAAGGCCCTGGCGGCCGAGCGGCGCAGCGCGGGCGGTGTGGCCTCCGGCCTCGCGCTGACGCTTGTCGCAGTGGTCGAGGAGAAGAAGGTCCGGGAGGCGGAGGCAGCCGCCACCATCGCCGCGGCCGCACACCCGTGCCGCCTGCTCATCGTGGTCCGCTCCGATCTGGAGGGGCGCAGCAGGCTGGACGCGGAGATCGTGGTCGGCGGGCGCCTGGGACCGGCCGAGGCGGTGGTGATGCGGATGTACGGGCGTCTGGCGCTGCACGCCGAGTCCGTGGTGATGCCGCTGCTGGCGCCGGACGTGCCGGTGGTGACCTGGTGGCACGACACGCCCCCGGACGTGATCGCCAACGACTTCCTGGGCGTGGTGGCGGACCGCCGGATCACCGACAGCAAGCTGGCCGACGACCCGGTCGCCGCGCTGCGTCGGCGGGCGGACGACTACGCGCCCGGCGACACGGACCTCACGTGGACCCGGATCACCCTGTGGCGCACGCTCGTCGCGGGCGCATTCGACACCACCGAGGAGCGGGTCACCGGGGCGACGATCGTGGCGCCGCCGAACGACCCCACCGCCGCCCTGATGAAGGGCTGGCTGCAGTCCCGGCTGGGCGTCGAGCCGGTGTGGGAGCCGACCGACCGCGCCCCGCGCATGCATTCGGTGCAGTTGCAGTGCGCCAACGGTGACTGCGTCACGGTCACCCGGGATGAGGGCACGGCGCTGTTCAGCCGCAGCGGTCAGGAGGACCGGTACATGCCGCTGCCGAAGCGGCCGGTCGGCGACGAGCTGGCGGAGGAACTGCGCCGGCTGGACCCCGACCAGATCTACGGCGACGCGCTGGGCGCGATGGCCGGCGTGCCCGGCTTGAATGCCCGCTCCCCGATGCGGGTACACGTCTGGAAGGACCCGGCGCTGGCGGCCCGGTCAGGAGACGCGACCGGTGCCTTCGCCGGACCGGGCGGCAGCGCGGCCTGAGACCGCCACCCCTTTTGCGTACGGATGAGGAGATCATGAGCGAGACCACCGTAGTTGTCGTGCCGGACGCCGACGTGTTGGCGTCCTCGGTCGCGGCCCGGTTGGTGACCAGAATCGTCGACGCGCAGGCCGAGCGGGGCACCGCCGCCGTGGTGCTGACCGGCGGACAGATCGCGGCCAAGGTGCTGGCCGCGGTGGCCGAGACGCCGGCCGCCCGCGCCGTGGACTGGTCCCGCGTCGACCTCTATTGGGGCGACGAGCGGTTCCTGCCGGCCGGCGACCCGGAACGCAACGAAACCCAGGCGCGCGCCGCGCTGCTGGACCAGTTGCCGCTGGATCCCCGGCGGGTGCATGCCATGCCGGCGTCGGACGGTCCGGACGGCGACGACGCGGAGGCTGCGGCTCGCCGGTACGCGGCGGAGCTCACCAGTGGCGGCTCGGCCGTGCCGCGGCTGGACGTGTTGATGCTCGGCGTGGGCGAGGACGGCCACGTGGCGTCGATCTTCCCGGGCCACCCGGTGCGGGACGCCACCGGAATCACCGCGGCGGTGCACGACAGCCCGAAACCACCGCCGGTGCGAGTGACCCTGACCATGCCGGTGATCCGCGGTGCCGACGAGGTGTGGCTGATCGCCGCCGGCGACGGCAAGGCGGACGTGGTCGGCGCGGCCCTGTCCGGCGCCGACCTGCCGGCCGCGCACGCCACCGGCGGCCGACGGACGCTCTGGATGCTGGACGAGGCGGCCGCGGCCAAGCGCTGAGCCGCCCGGCTCCGGTCCGCGGCCGGATCATCGCGGGCTCCTAGACTGCGACGCGTGCAACCGATGATCCGGACCTACCGCCCCGCCGACCTCGACACCGTCTACGACATCTGCGTGCGCACCGCCGACAGCGGCGGTGACGCCCGTGGGATGTACTCCGACGACAGGTTGATGGGTGACCTGTTCGCCGCGCCGTACGTGACGCTCGAACCGGAACGCGCCCGGATCCTCGACGACGGGGACGGCACCCCCGTCGGTTATGTCGTCGGCACGGCCGACAGCGCCGGATTCGCCCGTCGTTACCGCGACGAGTGGATTCCGGCGCTGCGTCGGCCGCTGCCGCCCGACCCGCCCGTCACCCGGGAGCACCGCATGCTCTGGATGCACCACCACCCGGAACGGATGGCGGTTCCGGAGCTCGCCGATTATCCGGCGCACCTGCACATCGATCTGCTGCCGCCGTGGCAGGGACGGGGGCTCGGGCGCAAGCTGATGGCGTCGTTCCTGGCCGGCCTGCACGACGCCGGCGTCGCGCGGGTTCACCTGGGCATGGCCCCGGACAACACCGGCGCCCGCACGTTCTATCACCGGCTCGGATTCACCGAGTTGCCGGTCGGCGATTCCGGCGTGATCTATCTCGGCCGGGACACGCGCCCGCTCTGAGCCGCCGCCGTCACTCGCCCCGGCGCTGGCGGCACCCTACTCGCCTCGGCGCTGGCGCACCTTGGCCAGCGCCTCGGCCAGGATGGCCTCGGCATCGGCGTCGGAGCGGCGCTCCTTCACATAGGCCAGATGCGACTTGTACGGCTCGGCCCGCAACCGGCCGGGCGGGTTCTGCTGGTCGAGGCCGGCGGGCTGGCCGCAGCGCGGGCAGTCCCAGGTCTCCGGCGCGGCCACGTCGGCGGCAAACCGCACCTCCGCCTGGTGACCGGCGGAGCAGAAATAGGTGACTTCTCGCCGCGGGGCGGGCTCGCTGCGCTCGTCGGGGCGCATGGGGCTGGAGCCGATGCGGCTGCCACGAATCGCGCTGCCACTGGACACCGTTGTCACTCCTTGAAGGAGGCGGGCACGAAGGGGTGAAACCTGTGCAAGAAAAGCGCCGCGCGACCCGGGGTGGCCGGACCGCGCGGCAGAGTATAGGGGCTTCAGGATGTCTGGGCCAGCTTCAACCACAGTCCGAGGCCGACGATGCAGGCGAACCACACGACACCCACCAGGACCGTGTAGCGATCGAGGTTCTTCTCCGCCACCGACGAACCGGCCAGGCTGGACGACACGCCACCGCCGAACATGCTCGACATGCCGCCGCCCTTGCCACGGTGCAGCAGGATCAGCAGGGTCAGCAGAACGCTGGTGATGATCAGCAACACGATCAACGTGTATGCGAACGCGATCGGCATGGTCGGGTTCGTTCCTCTCGAAGGGGCAGATCCGCGGACCCACAATAGCCGTACCCGGCCGCCGTCGGACGGCCGGGTACGTCAAACACACCCTTAGCGCGCCACGTGCTCCCGGAAACGCGCGATCGACGCGAACTGTTCGGCGTCCAGGCTGGCGCCGCCGACCAGAGCACCGTCGACGTCCGGCTGAGCCATGATCGACGCGATGTTCGCCGCCTTCACCGAACCGCCGTACTGGATGCGTACCGCGTCGGCGACCTCCTTGCCGTGCCGCTCGGCGATGCGAGCCCGCAGCGCGCCGCAGACCTCCTGCGCATCCTCCGGGGTGGCGGTCTTGCCGGTGCCGATCGCCCAGACCGGCTCGTACGCGACCACGATCTGCTTGATCTGCTCCGGCTTGAGGCCGTCCAGCCCGGCGTCGAGCTGAGCGGTGCAGTGTGCCACCTGCCCGCTCTCCTCCCGGACCGGCAGTCCCTCGCCGACGCAGAAGATCGGCGTCAGCCCGGCCGCGAACGCCGCCTTGATCTTGGCGTTCACCAGCGCGTCGTCCTCGTGGTGGTACTCGCGACGCTCGGAGTGGCCGACCACCACGTACGTGCAGCCCAGCTTGGCGAGCATGGCGCCGGAGATGTCCCCGGTGTACGCCCCGCCCGCATGCGGAGACAGGTCCTGCGCGCCGTACACGAGGTGCAGCTTGTCCCCGTCCACCGCGGTCTGCACACTGCGCAGGTCGGTGAACGGCGGCAGCACCGCCACCTCGACGTCGGCGAGCTGCTGCTCGGTGAGACCGGCAGCGAGTTTCTGCACCAGGAGGATGGCCTCGAAGTGGTTGAGGTTCATCTTCCAGTTGCCGGCCATGATCGGCCGGCGGGTCTGGTCGCTCATGCCTCAGCTCTCCAACGCCGCGACGCCGGGCAGCGTCTTGCCCTCAAGGTATTCCAGGGACGCGCCGCCACCGGTTGAGATGTGCCCGAAGGCGGACTCGTCCAGGCCGAGGACGCGCACGGCGGCGGCCGAGTCGCCCCCGCCGACCACCGAGAACCCGTCGATCTTGGTGATCGCCTCGGCGACGCCCCGGGTGCCGGCCGCGAACGGGGCAAGCTCGAACACGCCCATCGGGCCGTTCCAGAACACCGTCCGGGCCGAGCCGACGGCGTCCGCGAACAGCGCCACCGACTCCGGACCGATGTCCAGACCCAGCCGGTCGGCGGGGATCTGGTCGGCGGGCACGGTCACCGCGTCCGCCTCGGCGGAGAACTCGGTGGCCGCCACCACGTCCACCGGCAGCACGATCCGGCCCTGCGCCTGCGCGAGCAGGTCGCGGCAGGTGGCCACCATCTCCTCTTCGAGCAGCGACTTGCCCACCTCGTGTCCGCGGGCCTTGAGGAAGGTGAAGCACATCCCGCCGCCCACGAGCAGCTTGTCGACCTTCGGCAGCAGCGCCTGGATGACGGCGAGCTTGTCCGAGACCTTGGAGCCGCCGAGCACCACCACGTAGGGCTGATCCGGGGCCTGCGACACGCGCCGGAGCACCTCGACCTCGGTGAGGACGAGACCGCCGGCGTAGTGCGGCAGGCGAGCAGGCACGTCGTACACCGATGCGTGTTTGCGGTGCACCGCGCCGAACGCGTCGTCGACGTAGACGTCGGCGAACGCGGCGAGCTGGTCCGCAAAGGCGCCGCGGGTGGCGTCGTCCTTGCTTGTCTCACCCTCGTTGAAGCGGAGGTTCTCCAGCAGCAGCACCTGGCCGCCGTCCAGCGCGCCGGCCTTGGCCTGCGCATCCGGGCCGACGGTGTCCGCGGCAAACGCGACCGGCGAGCCGAGCAGCTCACCGAGCCGGGTCGCCACCGGGGCGAGGGTGTATCGCGGGTCCGGCGCACCCTTGGGACGGCCCAGGTGCGAGCACACGATCACCTTCGCGCCCGCGTCGCGCAGCGCCACCAGGGTGGGCAGCACCGCACGGGCACGGCCGTCGTCGCTGATGGTGCCGGGATTCGTCTTGTCGAACGGGACGTTCAGGTCGGCGCGCACGAGCACGCGCCGACCCGAGACCCCCTCGCCGAGCAGGTCGTCGAGAGTCTTCACGGCAGGATCAGGCCCCGACCAGCTTGACCAGGTCGACGAGGCGGTTGGAGTAGCCCCACTCGTTGTCGTACCAGCCGACCACCTTCACCTGGTTGCCGATGACCTTGGTCAGGCCGGCGTCGAAGATGCAGGAGGCCGGGTCGGTGACGATGTCGGCCGACACGATCGGCTCGTCGGTGTAGGTCAGGATGCCCTTGAGAGCACCCTCGGACGCGGCCTTGATGGCGGCGTTGACCTCGTCCACCGAGGTCTCCTTCTTGGCGGTGAAGGTCAGGTCGGTCGCCGAGCCGGTGGGGATCGGCACCCGCATCGCGAAACCGTCCAGCTTGCCCTTCAGCTCCGGCAGCACCAGGCTGACGGCCTTGGCCGCGCCGGTCGAGGTCGGCACGACGTTGAGCGCGGCGGCGCGGGCACGGCGCAGGTCCTTGTGCGGGCCGTCCTGCAGGTTCTGGTCCTGCGTGTACGCGTGGATGGTGGTCATCAGACCCTTGTCGATCCCGATCGCGTCGTTCAGGACCTTCGCCATCGGCGCCAGGCAGTTGGTGGTGCAGGAGGCGTTCGAGATGACCGTGTGCTGGGCGGCGTCGTAGAGGTTGTCGTTGACGCCCATCACGACGGTGATGTCCTCGTTCTTGGCGGGCGCCGAAATGATGACCTTCTTCGCGCCGTTGTCGGCGTGCACCTTCGCCTTGGTCGCGTCGGTGAAGAAGCCGGTCGACTCGATGACGACGTCGGCGCCCAGGTCGCCCCACTTCAGGTTGCCCGGGTCGCGGTCGGCGAAGGCCTTGAAGGTGCTGCCGCCCACGGTGATCTCGTCGGCGGTGGCCTTCACCTCAAGCGGCAGACGGCCCAGGATCGAGTCGTACTTGAGCAGGTGCGCCAGCGTGGCGTTGTCGGTGAGGTCGTTCACACCGACGATCTGGATGTCCGCGCCGGAGGCGAGCACCGCGCGGAAGAAGTTACGGCCGATACGGCCGAAGCCGTTGATGCCAACCCGGATGGTCACAGGTGGGTCTCCTCGTTTCGGTCCGCCGGAATCGGGACCGGCGGAGGTCTGTGTGCCGACCTGTATGCGAGGGCCGGCGTCATGATCGGGCCGCCGCGCCCGGACGGACCGCCGCGGCCAGTCGGCGGGTCACGGCGCGGGCGGCCATGCTCCGGCAACGTCGCCGTCACAGCGACCCTATCCGAGTGACCTTCCCGGCATGCCATCGGGGCCGCAACCTGACCGTTACCTCAGGCGCGGCCCTCCGGAAACCCTCGGGAGCCTGGTCAGCAGGCCATCATCTCCGGGGTGACGGCCGCTTCGGTGTCCGGGATGCCCAGGTCCCGGGCGCGCTTGTCGGCCAGTGCGAGCAGCCGCCGGATGCGCCCGGCGATCGCGTCCTTGGTCAACGGCGGATCGGCCAGGGCGCCCAGTTCCTCCAGCGAGGCCTGCCGGTGCTCCAGGCGCAGCCGCCCGGCCGAGGTCAGATGGTTCGGCGCCTCGTCGGCGAGGATCTCCAGCGCGCGGGTGACCCGGGCCGCGGCCGCGACCGCCGCACGCGCCGAACGGCGCAGGTTCGCGTCGTCGAAGTTGGCCAGCCGGTTCGCGGTCGCCCGCACCTCACGGCGTACCCGCCGCTCCTCCCAGGCCAGCACGCTGGAGTGCGCGCCGATGCGGGTGAGCAACGCCGCGATCGCGTCGCCGTCCTTGATCACCACCCGGTCGACGCCGCGCACCTCGCGGTCCTTGGCGGTGATGCCGATGCGGCGCGCCGAGCCGCGCAGCGCCAGCGCCGCCTCCGGGCCGGGGCAGGTGATCTCCAAGGCGCTGGAGCGGCCCGGCTCGGTCAGCGAACCGTGCGCCATGAACGCCCCTCGCCATGCGGCGACGGCGCAGCACACGTTGGCCGAGACCACGTGCGGCGGCAGGCCGCGGACCGGGCGGCCACGCACGTCCAGCAGGCCGGTCTGGCGCGCCAGCGCCTCGCCGTCCTTGACGATCCGGACGATGTAGTGGCTGCCCTTGCGCAGGCCGCCGGAGGCCAGCACGTGGATCTCGCTGGGGTAGCCGTAGACATCGGCGATCTCGCGGCGCAGCCGGCGGGCCACTGAACCGGTGTCCAGTTCCGCCTCGACCACGACGCGGCCGGACACGATGTGCAAGCCGCCCGCGAAGCGTAGAAGGGCAGCCATCTCGGCCCGGCGACAGCAGGGCTTGGGAACGTCCACGCGGCTCAGCTCGTCCTTGACCGCTGCCGTCATCGCCATTGTGTTGTCACCTCGTGCGTACAGATGTGAAAAAAGTGTGACTTGGTATGCCTGATGCTTAACGAACGGCGCCCAGCAGGGGAACCAGTGCAACGCTCAACGACTCAGGATCATGCCTGGGACTGCCGTCCGCAACGGCCAAGGATGCCAGAATCAGGCGCGCACCCAGGGCTTTCGCAGCGTCACGCACGGGCTCCGGCTCCGGCACCCAGCGGGCGTCGGCCAGCACCGCGTCGGCGCGCAGTCCCGGCAGATACCAGTGCAGCGCCGCCAGATGGTCGGCCACCGACAAGCCGGCCGTCTCGTTGTCCGAGCCGAGGTTGAGGGTGATCAGCCTGCGTGCCGGGCTGGCCACGATCGCCGCGGCCAGTTCCGGCACCAACAGGTGCGGAAGGACGCTGGTGTACCAACTACCCGGCCCGAAGATCAGCCAGTCGGCATCGGCGATCGCGGCGAGCGCGGCCTCGCAGGCGGGCGGCTCCGCGGGGGTCAGCCGAACCGCCTCCACATGGCCCTGAGTGACCGCGACGGCGTGCTGGCCGCGCACCGTCACCGTCTCCCCCGGCCGGGACGGGTCTCCGCCGAACACGTCCGCTTCGATGCCCACGGCGTGCGTGGCCATGGGCAACACCCGCCCCCGCGCTTGGACCATCGCCGCGGCATGGTCGAGGGCGAGCACCGGATCGCCGACCAGTTCCATCAGACCGAGCAGGAGCAGGTTGCCCACCGCGTGCCCGGTGAGCGGATCGGCCGCGTCGAGGCCGGCGACCCGGCCGATCGGCGCGAACCGATGCTGCAGCAGGGCCGCCGTGCGCTGCGCCACCGGATCGTCGTCGGCCAGCGCGGCGAGCGCCTGCCGCAGGTCACCGGGCGGCAGCAACGCGTCCCGCTCGGCCCGGAGCCGGCCGCTGGATCCGCCGTCGTCACCGACCGTAACCACGGCGGTGATGTCCAGTTCCACGGACGACGCGCTGCGCCGCAGCGCCCGCAGCGACGCGCCGAGGCCGTGGCCGCCACCGAACGCCACCACCCGGATCGGCCGCCGGGCGGTCACTCCCGCCCCAGGTCGCGGTGCGAGGAGTGCGCGGACAGCCGGATGTCGCGCAACCGGGCGGCGAGTTCCTCGGCGATCGCCACGCTGCGGTGCTTGCCGCCGGTGCAGCCGACCGCAACGGTCAGATAGCGCTTGCCCTCGCGTTCGAAGCCGGGCGCGGTGGCGGCGATCAGGGAGGCGTAGGTGGTGACGAAGTCGGCGGCACCCTCCTGACCCAGCACGTAACCGCTGACGCCCTCCTCCAAGCCGGTGTGGTCGCGCAGTTCCGGCACCCAGAACGGGTTGGGCAGGAACCGGGCGTCCAGCACGTAGTCGGCGTCCGGCGGGAGGCCGTACTTGAAGCCGAAGGACAGCACGGTGATGCGCAGCTTGCGCGCGTCCTCGCCGCCGAACAGCTCCTCCACCCGGCGGCGTAGCTGATTGACGTTCAGATGACTGGTGTCGATGATCACATCGGCCTGGTCGCGCGCCTCCTCGAGCAGCTTGCGCTCGGCGGCGATCCCGTCGGCCAGCCGGCCGTCGCCCTGCAGCGGATGCGACCGGCGCACCGATTCGAAGCGGCGGATCAGCACCTCGTCGTCGGCGTCGACGAAGACCACGCGAGGCGAGAAGCCGCGGTCCCTGAGCTCGCGCACCGCGCCGGCCAGGTCGGTGGAGAACGCCCGGCTGCGGACGTCCAGGACCATGGCGGTGCGCCGGGCCGCTCCACCGGCGGCGAAGGCCAACTGTGCCATGTCGAGCATCAGCGCCTGAGGCAGGTTGTCGACCACGTAGAAGCCGACGTTCTCCAGGGCGCGCGCCACGGTGCTGCGCCCGCCGCCGGACAATCCCGTGACCACCACCAGGTCGGTGTCCACCTCACCCGGCTCGGGAGTGAACCCGGGCATCGCCTCGGTCACACGTGCCTCCTGATCTCGCCGTCGTCCGTGGTCGCGCCGCCGGTCTGCTCGCGCGGCGGCGGACACCGCATCCTAGGCCGACGGCGCACGCCGCGGCCCCCGGACACGATGTCGGCACCCGATCCGGTCGGGTCCGGCCCGCGGCGCGCATCCGATGTGGCCACCGCTCGTTCACCGGAGGTCGGTGCCCTCTTCCGCGACCAACGGTGCCTCTTCCGAAGCCGGCTGGGCCCCTTCCGGGGCCGACGGGGCGGGCCGCGCGACGCGGGAACGGTTCGCCCCGGCCCGGGTCCGGCCGGCACCGCCGGGCGACACTGCCGGGCCGTTCTCCTCGGCGCCGCCGGCCGCCGCCGCGCCGGCTTCGGCCGCAGGCGCCGGGTTCAGCGCCGCGAGCACCGCCTCCGCGGTACGGCGTCCCACCCCCGGCACCTCGGTGACCTCGTCCACGGAGGCCGCGCCCAGCCTCTTCATCGAGCCGAAGTGCCGCAGCAGCGCCTTGCGCCGGGTCTCCCCCAGTCCCGGAATGTTGTCCAGCCCGGATGCCGTCATCCGCTTGGAACGGCGCTGCCGGTGGAAGGTGATCGCGAATCGGTGCGCTTCGTCGCGCACCCGCTGCAACAGATAAAGCGCCTCCGACGTGCGCGGCAGGATCACCGGGAAGTCGTCGCCGGGCAACCACACCTCTTCCAGCCGCTTCGCCAGCCCGCACAGGGCGACATCGGTGATGCCCAGGTCGGACAGCACCGCAGCCACCGCGTTCACCTGCGGCGCCCCGCCGTCCACCACGACCAGTTGCGGCGGGTAGGCGAACCGGCGCGGCCGGCCGGTCATCGGGTCGATGCCCGGCAGATCGCTCGTCGCGACGTCGTCCGGGGCCGAGCCCGCGGTCTCCGGGCCGGTCTCCGGGGCGGTCTCCGGGCCGGTCTCCGGGGCGGTCTCCGACACGGCCTCGGCTTCGGGCTCGGCCCCGGCTTCGGGCTCGGCTTCGGGCTCGGGCCCGGCTTCGGGCTCGGGCCCGGCCCCGGCTTCGGGCTCGGCCTGTGCTCGGTAGCGGGCGAACCGTCGCCGGAGCACCTCGCTCATCGCGGCCAGGTCGTCGGTGCCGCCTCCGTCGGCGGTGCCGCGCACCGCGAAACGCCGGTATTCGCTCTTGCGCGGCAGGCCGTCCTCGAAGACCACCATGCTGGCCACCACGTCGGTGCCCTGGATCTGCGACACGTCGAAACACTCGATGCGCAGCGGCGCCGAGTCCATGCCGAGCGCCTCGGCTATCTCGTCCAACGCCTTGCTGCGGGTGGTCAGGTCGCCGGCGCGGCGCAGCTTGTGACGCGCCAGGGCCTCGCCCGCGTTGCGGGCCACGGTGTCCAGCAGGGACCGCTTGTCTCCGCGCTGCGGCACGCGCAGATGCACCCGGGTGCCGCGGTGCTCGGTGAGCCAGCTCTCCAGCGCCTCCGCGTCCGGCGGCAGCGCGGGCACCAGCAGCTCGCGGGGGACGTCGCCCTCGCCGTGCTCGGCACCATAGACCTGGCTGCAGAAGTGATGCACCAGATCCCCGGTGGTCAGGTCCTCCACCTTTTCCACCACCCAGCCCCGCTGGCCGCGCACCCGGCCGTCACGGACGTGGAACACCTGGACGGCGGCCTCCAGCGGGTCCTCCGCGAACGCCACCACGTCGGCGTCCGTGCCGTCGCCGAACACCACCGTCTGCTTCTCCATCGCCTTGCGTAGCGCCGCGATGTCGTCCCGCAGCCGCGCGGCCCGCTCGAACTCCAGGTCCTCGGACGCCTGCAGCATGTCGTGTTCGAGCCGCTTCACGAAGGTGTCGGTGCGCCCGGCCATGAAATCGCAGAAGTCGTCGACGATGGCCCGGTGCTGCTCGGCAGTGACCGAACCGACGCACGGCGCCGAGCATTTGCCGATGTAACCCAGCAGGCAGGGCCGGCCGATTTGGCCGGCGCGCTTGAACACCCCGGTCGAACAGGTCCGCGCAGGGAAGACGCGTAGCAGCAGATCCAGCGTCTCCCGGATGGCCCAGGCATGGGAGTAAGGCCCGAAGTAGCGCACACCCTTGCGCTTGGCGCCGCGCATCACCTGCAGCCGCGGGAACTCCTCATTGAGGGTGACCGCCAGGAAGGGATAGGACTTGTCGTCGCGATATTTGACGTTGAACCGGGGGTCGAACTCCTTGATCCAGGAGAACTCCAACTGGAGCGCCTCGACCTCGGAAGCCACCGTCACCCAGTCGACCGCGGCGGCCGTGGTGACCATCTGTTGCGTGCGCGCGTGCAGGCTCCACGTGTCGGCGAAGTAGGAATTCAGCCGGTTGCGAAGGCTTTTCGCCTTCCCCACGTAGATGACGCGACCCGAGGGGTCACGGAAACGGTAGACACCCGGAGCGTCGGGAACGGTCCCCGGCGCTGGCCGGTAGCTCGACGGGTCAGGCACGGTTCAAAGCCTAGTGCGACCCCCTGACATGATTGTCCGGCCGGAGGCCCGTGGCCGCCGCCACGGTTGCGGGCTTCCGGCGTCATCCCGGCCGGCGGACTCGGACGGCTCAGGCCGCCACGATGTTGTCGCCGTCCACTTTGACCTTGGTCTCGGGCAGCGCGCGGGTGGCCGGCCCGCCGGTCGGCGACCCGTCCTCGATGGAGAACGTGCTGTTGTGACAGGGGCAGATGATCACCCCGTTGTCCACCCGGCTCACGTCACAGCCCTGGTGCGTGCACACCTTGCTGAACGCCCGGAACTGTCCCTTGGCGGGCTGGGTGATCACGTAGTCGCCCTTGATGACGCCGCCGCCCGAGGGAACGTCGCCCACCGCCGCCAGCGTCCCATTCGACGCGCCGCTGTCGCTGCCGGGGTCCTGCTGCTGACCGTCGGTGCCGGCGCTGCCCGCGGGCGCGGGGTCATTGGTGAACTCGCCTCCGTTGTAGTTGCCCGAGGTGTTGTTGGTGCCGCACGCGGCCAGCACACAGGTCGCGCCGAGGGCCCCGGCGCCGGCCAGCACGACTCTCCGGGTGGGCGCCGTCGCGCCCGCGGTCCCCTCGGCCCGATCCTCAGTGCCGGGCCTGGTCTGCATGTCTGTCATCGCTCGGAACCTTTCCGGTAACCCCTCGTCGGCTCGCCCCGCGCGGTCATCACGCGGCGTCGCCACTGAATACGCAGCGCCCCCTCGATCGGGTTCATGCGCGGCGCCCAAATTACCGCCGGATTCTGTTTCACAAATCTACTCATATCCGGCGCGGAATCCGACAGTACGCCAACAATCAGCGCCCCGACCTGGGCCGCGGGGCCGCGGCCTCGCCACCGGCGACCGTTGCTGTGCGTTACCTGTGGATCAAACGCCCGCCCGGCTGCGGGTTCGCGCCGCGGTGCCGGACTTGGCCGGCGCGGCGGCAGCCTTGGTCTGTTTCGCCGCGCCCGTCGACTTGGCCGGCGCGGACTTGGCCGGCGTGGACTTGGCCGGCGTGGACTTAGCCGCCGGCGACTTGGCCGCGGTCGACTTGGCCGCGGTCGACTTGGCCGCGCCCGTTGCCTTGGCTGCCCCGGCCGGCTTGGCCGCGCCGTTGCCCCGGTTCCCGCCGGTCCGCGCCTTGCCGGCGCCGTTGGCCTTGGCCGCCCGGGCCACCGCCGCGTCCGATCCGGACGGATCGCCGCTCAGCCCCAGCACCGGCCGCAGGAACTGCCCGGTGTAGCTGTCCGGAACCTCCGCGACCTCCTCCGGGGTACCCGCCGCGATCATCATGCCGCCCTTGTTGCCACCCTCGGGACCCATGTCGATCAACCAGTCCGCCGTCTTGATGACGTCCAGGTTGTGCTCGATCACGACGACCGTGTTGCCCTTGTCCACCAGGCCGTTGAGGACCATGAGAAGCTTGCGGATGTCCTCGAAGTGCAGCCCCGTGGTCGGCTCGTCCAGCACGTACACGGTGCGCCCGGTGGAGCGCTTCTGCAGCTCGGAGGCCAGCTTGACGCGCTGCGCCTCGCCGCCGGACAGGGTCGGTGCTGGCTGGCCCAGCCGGACGTATCCCAGTCCCACGTCCACCAGCGTCTTGAGGTGGCGGTGGATCGCTGGGATCGCCTCGAAGAAGTGCGCCGCCTCCTCGATCGGCATCTCCAGCACCTGGGAGATCGTCTTGCCCTTGTAGTGCACCTCAAGCGTCTCCCGGTTGTACCGGGCGCCCCGGCACACCTCACACGGGACATAGACGTCCGGCAGGAAGTTCATCTCGATCTTGATGGTGCCGTCCCCGGCGCAGTTCTCGCAGCGCCCGCCCTTGACGTTGAACGAGAAGCGGCCCGGCCCATACCCGCGGACCTTGGCCTCGGTCGTCTCGGCGAACAGCTTGCGGACGTTGTCGAACACCCCCGTGTAGGTGGCGGGGTTGGACCGCGGGGTGCGCCCGATCGGCGACTGGTCGACGCCGACCACCTTGTCCACGTGGTCCATGCCGGAGATGCGGGTGTGCCGGCCCGGCACCATCCGCGCGCCGTTGATGGTGTTTGCGAGCACCGTGTAAAGGATGTCGTTGACCAGGGTCGACTTGCCCGACCCGCTCACCCCGGTGACCGCGACGAACTGACCGAGCGGGAACTCCACGGTCAGGTTGCGCAGGTTGTGCTCGCGGGCGCCCTGCACCACCAGCTCACGGCCGGACGAGCGAGGTCGCCGTGTGGACGGCGTCGGGATCGCGCGACGACCGGACAGATAGGCGCCGGTGGGCGACGCCTTGCTGCTCAGCAGCCCCTTGACCGGTCCGCTGTGCACGATCCTGCCGCCGTGCTCGCCGGCGCCCGGGCCGATGTCGACCACCCAGTCCGCGGTGCGGATGGTGTCCTCGTCGTGCTCCACCACGATCAGCGTGTTGCCCAGCTTCTTCAGCCGCACCAGGGTCTCGATCAGCCGGTGGTTGTCCCGCTGATGCAGCCCGATCGACGGCTCATCCAGCACGTAGAGCACGCCCACCAGCCCGGAGCCGATCTGGGTGGCCAGCCGGATGCGCTGCGCCTCCCCACCGGAGAGAGTGCCGGCCGGCCGGTCCAGGGACAGGTAGTCCAAGCCCACGTCGACCAGGAAGCGCAACCGCGCGTTGACCTCCTTGAGCACCCGCTCGGCGATCATCTTCTGCCGATCGTCCAGCTCGATCGTGGCGAGCAACTCGGCGCACTCGCCCACGGACAGGTTGCACACCTCGGCGATGCTGCGCCCGGCGATGGTCACCGCCAGCACTTCGGGCTTGAGCCGCGCGCCGCCGCACGTCGGGCACGGCACGTCACGCATGTAGCCCTCGTATTTGTCGCGTGACCAGTCGCTCTCGGTGTCCGAGTGGCGCCGCTCGATCCACTGCACCACACCCTCGAAGCCGGTGTAGTAGGAGCGCTCCCGGCCGTACTTGTTGCGATAGCGGACGTGGACCTGGTCCTCCGACCCGTACAGGATGGTCTTCTGCGCACGGTTCGGTAGCTGCCGCCACGGCGTGTCCAGGCTGAAGCGCTCGGACTCGGCCAGCGCCCCGAGCAGTCGCAGGAAGTACTCCAGCGTGGACCCGCCGGACCAGGGCTGGATCGCGCCCTCCCGCAGGCTGCGCTCCTCGTCCGGAACGATCAGCTCCGGGTCGACCTCCTTCTTGATGCCCAGGCCGGTGCACTCCGGACAGGCGCCGTAAGGCGCGTTGAACGAGAAGACCCGCGGTTCCAGGTCCTCGATCGCCAGCGGATGGTCGTTGGGGCAGGCCAGATGCTCGGAGAAACGGCGCTCGCGCTGCGGGTCGTCCTCCGGCTGGTCGACGAAGTCGAGCAGAACGAGCCCACCGGACAGTGCCAGCGCGGACTCCACCGAGTCGGTGAGCCGTTGCTTGCTGCTCGCCTTCACGCTGAGCCGGTCGACCACCACCTCGATGGTGTGCTTCTCCTGCTTCTTCAGCTTCGGCGGGTCGGTCAGCGGATGCACCACGCCGTCCACCCGGGCGCGGGCGTAGCCCTTGGCCTGCAACTCGCCGAAGAGGTCGAGGTATTCGCCCTTGCGCCCGCGCACCACCGGCGCCAGCACCATGAATCGGACGCCGTCCTCCATGGCCAGCACCCGGTCGACGATCTGCTGCGGGCTCTGCTTGCTGATCCGCTCGCCGCACACCGGACAGTGCGGCACACCGGTGCGGGCGAACAGCAACCGCAGATAGTCGTAGACCTCGGTGATGGTGCCCACGGTCGAGCGCGGGTTGCGCGAGGTCGACTTCTGGTCGATCGAGACGGCCGGCGAGAGTCCCTCGATGAAGTCGACGTCGGGCTTGTCCATCTGCCCGAGAAACTGCCGAGCGTACGAAGACAGTGACTCAACGTATCGACGCTGGCCCTCGGCGAAGATCGTGTCGAAGGCGAGGCTGGACTTGCCCGAACCGGACAGGCCGGTGAACACGATCAGGGCGTCGCGGGGCAGGTCAAGGCTCACGTCGCGCAGGTTGTGCTCCCGCGCGCCGCGGATGATCAATCGGTCGGCCACAGCCAGCCACTCCGTACGTGTGTATGAGGTCCGGGCAGAGTCGCGGCAACTCTAGCCACGGGGTGTGACAAAAACAGGCGACGCTAGTGCAGCGCCGTCCGCGGACTGCGAATTCCCGCAGAACCGGCAACTCATGTCACCCGGCCGGAGGAAGATCGCGGACATCCCAGAGCAGCACGCCGCCGACCCGCTGCGGCCCGCGGCCCACCAGGTCCGTGACGGTGGCCTGCAGCACGGCGCCGTTGCGGCCGTCCGGCACCAGCACCACCACGGCCGCCCGCCAGTACGCCAGATCACGCCGCGCGGCCCGACGGTCCGCCGCGCCGAGCACCGGCTCCCGGCCGTACTCGCCGACCTGCCGCAACAGATCCGAGGTGAACCGGCGGGGCGCGCTCCACGATCCGGTGCGGTCCTCCGGCGGATTCACCGGCCCCATGAAATAGCCGCGCGGCGAGCGATAGTCCAACCCGGACAGCGCGGCCCAGCGCATCCCGGTCCGCCCGGTGGTGACCTCCGGCAACGGAACGGTGACCAGGGTGCGGTCCTCCGGGACGTACGCGCGCCACATCCCGTCGGCGAGGAACGGCGGCAGCGGATCAGCCGCCACCACCGGCAGCGGTTTGGGCGCCACCGGCACCAGCGCCACCACGAGGCCCACCCAGAACGCCGTACGCCGCCGGTCCGGCAGCCGCCGCGCGGCATCCACCGCCAGCGCCAGCAGCACCCCGGCCACGGTCGCCGGCACCATCGCGAACCGGGTCACGCTCACCAGGTCGATCACCGGCAGATGACTGATCAGTGCGAACGGCAGCGGGATCGGCGTGGTCACGCCCGCCGCCTGCAGGCGCGGGCCCAACGAGACCACCAGCAGCACCAGCCCGGCGATCGCGGTCGCCGTCGCCGCCGCCGCCGCCGAGCGCCGCAACATGATCACCGCGACCACCAACATCACCAGCATGCCCGGACCGAAGAACGTGTCGTCCTCGGTGGCGCTGACGCTGAGCGCACGGGCGACGGCGCCGTTGCCGGCCAGCGACTGCCGCGCGTACGCACCGACGGCCAGCAGGTCGGTGACGTACTTGCCGGCCGTGAACGGCTGCCCCGAATAGCTGCCCGGGCCGGCGAACTGCCACCACAACGGGTACGCCAGCAGCGCCGCCGCGGTCAGCACGGCGACGCCCAGACCCGCGGCGAACCGGCCCGCCGCGTCCCGGGCCTCGCGGCGCCGCAACGCCGCGTACGCCATCACGAACACCCCCATGGTCAGGGCGGTGAACAGCAGGATCTCCTCGTTGATGAAGACCTGCACGGTCACCAGCACGCCGACGGCCACACCGGACCGCCAGACCCGTCCGGGTTCGCGCAGCCGCAGCACCTGCCAGACCAGGAACGGCACCACGAAGTTGCTGACGAAGTTGATGTGCCCGTTGGCGTGCGCCACCATCGCCGGGCAGAAGCCGCACCACAGCCCGCCTATCCAGGCGGCCAGCCGACGGCGGACCAGATGCCGTGACAGCACCCCGTACCAGGCCGCGGCGGTGCCGGCCAGGCCCACCGTGAGCAGCAGCACGACGGAGACGCCCGGGCCGAACAGGTGAGTGATCGGGGCCACCGGCACGCTCAACGCGAGCACCGAGGTGTTCGCCATCATGTTGATCCCGTCCGGCACGTTCATCCGGTCCGAGAAGAACGGGTTGGCGCCGTGGAACAGCACGCGTTCGCCGTGCGCCATGACGAACAGGAAGAAGCCGTGATCGTCGTCGTTGCTGGCGAGCACGCGACGGCCGGGAGCGATCCACAACTGGATCAGCACCAGCACCGCCAAGACCAGATAACTGCCGTAGGCCGCGCCCGCCACCCACCAGCGTCCCCGTGGTGCAGACGCGGCGGGCGGCGACGACGGGGCCGCCGGCTCCGCCGGCTGATCGACCTGAACCGCGCGCACCGGTGCATTCTGCCAGCACCCGCGCCGGCCTCCGCCGGGACCGGCTGCGCGGGTCAGGACGGGCGTTGCCGCCGGTCCGCCGACCGCAACCGCACCGCCTGCCGGGAGCTCTGCACCGCGACCTCATGTTGCAGCTTGCGCCAGCTCTCCAGCCGCCGCACCGACAGCGAACCGTCGTGCACCGCAGCCCGCACCGCACATCCCGGCTCGGCGCCGTGCCGGCAGTCCGCGAACCGGCACAGCGCGGCCAGATCGGCGATGTCGGCGAACGTGCGATCCAGGCCGCTGCCGGTGTCCAGCAGGCCCACCCCGCGGATGCCCGGGGTGTCCAGCACGGCGCCACCGCCAGGCACCGGCACCAGATTGCGGTACGCGGTGGTGTGCCGCCCCTTGCCGTCGGCGCGGATCTGCCGCACCGGCATCACGTCACCGCCTGCCAGCATGTTCACCAGGGTCGACTTGCCCGCGCCGGAGCGGCCCAGCAGCGCCAGCGTGCGGCCCGGCGCCACCCGTTCGCGCAAGCCCGCGAGGCCGGTCCCGGCCGGCACGCTGACCGGCAGCACCGGCACGCCCGGGGCGAGCCCGGCGAACTGCCCGGCGATCGCCTCGGGGTCGGCGCAGGTGTCGCTCTTCGACAGCACCAGCAGCGGCGCCGCGCCGGAATCGAAGGCGAGCGACAGCAACCGTTCGACGCGTGCGTCATCCGGCGCCGGATGCATCGGCTCGACCACGGCGACGGTGTCCATGTTCGCCGCCAGCACCTGGCCGCTGGAATCCTTGTCGGCGGTACGGCGGATCAGGGTGGTACGCCGCGGCAGCACGCTCTCGACGGTCACCCGGCGGTCCGGCCAGTGCCGGATCACCACCCAGTCGCCGGCGCACGGCAGCCGGGCCGGATCGCCGGAGCTGTCCAGCAGGACGCCGCCGGCCAGCGTGGCGCGCAGCGTGCCGGACGCGCCGAACACCGTGCACACACCCCGGTCGGCGCGCAACACCCGGGCGGCGGCGGTGTCGGTCCGGCTGCGTGGCCGGTACGCGGATGCGAAGAACTCGTCCCAGCCGAGCCGGGACAGATCGTGGGTCATGCGGGGCCCCTTGGGGAGGGGAGGCGTTGGCGGGCCGGGCGGGCCTCAGCCGCACACCTCCACGCGACGGGATGCAGCAACGACGAACGGCACGCTTCCCACCCCCTGCATGGCTCGATCGATGCGTACGTCTCAGACGGTACGGTCGTGGCGTCGGCCGGGGAAAGCGAATTCTTGTCCGCCCGCTGCCGTAGGGTCGACGGCGTGACGATCGACCCTCTCGTTCTGCTCACCGACGTCGACACGGCGACCGAGCGCCTGCTGCACGCCGTCGAGGATCTCGATCCCGCCGCGGTGTCCGCCCCGTCCCGTCTGCCCGGCTGGTCGATCGGCCACCTGCTGACCCACGTGGCGCGCAACGCCGACGCTTATACCAACCTGCTGACCTGGGCCCGCACCGGCGTGGAGACCTTGCCGTACGCCTCGGCCGACGCCCGCGCCGAGGGGATCGAGGCGGGCGCCCGCCGTCCGCTGCGGGAGCAGATCGCGGACATCCGCGCGGCGCACGAGAGGTTCGCCGACGCGGGCGCCGCGATGCCGGCGCAGGCGTGGGCGTTTCCGCTGCCCGCGCTCGGCCAGCCCGCGGCCGTGGTGCCGTGGGCGCGGCTGCGTGAAGTCGAGGTGCATCACGTCGACGTGGGCCGGGGATACACGCCTGGGGACTGGACCGACGCCTTCGCCCTGCGCCTGGTCCGCGAGATCGCCGGCGGCGCGCCGGAGGATTTCGCCGTGGTGCTGCGCCCGCACGGACTCGACCATGCGATCACCATCGGGGATGATCCGAGCGCACCGGTGATCGGCGGCTCCACCCGCTCGATCGCCGCCTGGCTGTCCGGCCGCGGCGACGGCGCCGACCTGACCGTCTCGCCGGACGGCGAGCTACCCCGACCCCCGAGGTGGAAATGACGACCGCATACACCGGAGAGGTGACGCCCGGCGGCCCCGCGGCGGTCCGCGAACTGCGCGACCTGACCATCACCAAGGTGTCGGTCGGTCCGATGGACAACAACGCCTATCTGTTGCGCTGCCGCGCGGACGGCAGCCGGGTGCTGATCGACGCCGCGAACGACGCCGGCGCACTGCTCGCGCTCGTCGGCGACGGCGGGCTGGCGTCCGTGGTGACCACCCATCGCCACCCCGACCATTGGCAGGCGCTGTCGCAGGTGGTCCGGCGGACCGGCGCGGCGTCGCTGGCCCACGCCGAGGACGCACCGCAGATACCCGTGACGACCGGCACTCTGCGCGACGGCGACACCGTGCCGGTGGGCGCCTGCACCGTGGAGGTGATCCACGTCGTCGGGCACACGCCTGGGTCGATCGTGCTGGCCTACCGCGACCCGGCGGGGACGGCGCACCTGTTCACCGGCGACTCGCTGTTCCCCGGCGGCCCGGGCCGCCGGGGAACCGGCGAGATTTCACCAGCCTGATGAACGACCTGGAAGAGGAGATCTTCGGTCGGTTCCCGGACGACACGTGGTTCTATCCGGGCCACGGCAACGATTCCACGCTCGGTGCGGAGCGCCCCGCCCTGTCGCAGTGGCGGGCACGCGGCTGGTAGCCGGCTCCCCTGCTAGCCCGGCTCGGCCGGTAGCCCGGCTCCCCTGGATGTTCAGTCGAACGGGTTGACCACCGAGACACCCGTGCGGTCGACGTCCGCGACGTTGCGGGTGACGAGCGTCAGGCCGTGCACGCTTGCCGTCGCCGCCATCAGCCCGTCGATGACTGGCGGGGGCTGAGCCGTCGCGCTCAGCCGGCCCCACTCCGCGGCGACCTGGTGCGTCACCGGCAGGAGCTTTTCCCGGTAGGAGGCCGTCAGCCCGGCCAGCCAGCGCTCCAAGAGGTCCGCCTGCTTCACGTCCCGCAGCCGCAGCCGGTCGATGCCGCGCCTGATCTCCCCGATCACGAGGGTGCTGAGGTAGACGACCGCCTCGGAGTTGGCGGCGTGCCACCGCGCGACCTGCGGATGCGGGACGCTCTTACGCAGTTCCGAGACGACGTTCGTGTCGAGCAGGAAGGCCACGTCAGTCGGCCAGCTCGATGTGGCGCGGCGGCTGCCGCGGGCGGTCGATCTCGGCGTCGAGGTCGACGTCGTCGACGGGGTCGGCGCGCAGATAGTCCATGAGCCCGACATGGTCGCCGTGGAGCCGTCGGTACTCCGCGATGTCGATGATGACCGCCACCTCCGCACCATGCTTGGTCACGATTTGCGGTTCGCCGGCCTCGGCGGCACGCAGCACCTCACTGAAGCGCTGCTTCACCTCTTGCACCTGCCAATGCACGGTAGCCCCTTTCACGCGAAGCAGATTACCAACGCACTCCACCTCCTGTCTAGACAGACTAGATTTTCTCCGGAGACCACCGGGTGGGGTGAGGTGTCCGCGCTGCGCCGGATGGACGTGACCGCGGTCAAGTGCCGAACGCTCGCAGCCGCCCGACGTACGGCTTGGCCGGCGGCGTCGCGTACTCGCCCCGTTTCGACGTCGGCGCACCGATCCGCACCAGCGCCTCCGCCAGCGCCACGCCCGCCGCCACCCCGTCGATGACCGGCACGCCCAGTTCCGCCGACACCGCGGCCCCGAGGTCCGCCATGCCCGCGCAGCCGAGCACGATCACCTCCGATCCGTCCTGCTCCAGCGCCGCCCGGCCCAGCGCCACCACACGCATGCGCACGCTCGGATCGTTCTCCAGATCCAGCACCGGAATGTCGCACGCGTGCACGCCACGGCACGCGTCGGCGGCCACGTAGCGGGCAGCCAGGTCACGGGCCCGCCCGCGGGTGCGGTCCAGGGTGGTGACCACGCTGAAGCCGCGCCCGACCAGCGTCGCCGCATGCATGGCGGCCTCCGCGATACCGATCACCGGACCGGTCGCCAGCTCCCGGGCGGCGTCCAGTCCCGGATCGCCGAAGCAGGCCAGCACGTACCCGTCGGCGCCGTCCCGTTCGCCCTCGGCCACCGCAGCGAGGACGCCGGGCACCGCGAGCGCCTCGTCGTAATGGCTCTCGATGGAAGCGGGACCCATCGGCGCGGTGATCGCTTCGACGCGCACGCCCGGACCGGCGGCGGCCCGGGCGCTGGCGGCGATCACTGCGGTCATCGACGCCGTGGTGTTCGGGTTGATGACGCGCAGCAGCATCAGACCGGCTCGGCGGCGGGCACCGGCTCGGCGGCGTCACCCGCTCCCTCGTTCGCCGTGGGCTCACCGACTCGGGACTGCTCGGCCACGCCGGTACGCCGGGCCAGCAGGAGGTACGCCAGGAAGCCCAGCCCGCACCCGATGAACCAGCTATATTGCGCGGTCGTGTGCATGCCCGGCCCGCCGGTCCACAGCACCGGCACCACGGCGATGACCGCGCCCACCGCGGTCGCGGCGACCGCCGCCGGGTTGTAGCCCTTGCGATACCAGTACCGCCCGCTGTGCGACATGGTGAACATCTCGTCCACCACCACCTGCCGGTGGCGAACCAGGTAGAAGTCGGCGATCAGCACACCGAACAGCGGGCCGATGAACGCGCCGAGCGTCTCCAGGGTGTAGTGGATGACGTCCGGATTGTTGTAGAGGTTCCACGGCGTGATCAGCACCGACCCGACCGCGGCGATCATGCCTCCGGTACGCCAACTGACCCGTTGCGGGCTGACGTTGGAGAAGTCGAACGCGGGCGAGATGAAGTTCGCCACGATGTTGATGCCGATGGTGGCGATGGTGAACGTCAGGGCGCCGAGCAGGATCGCGAACGTGCTGTCGATGCGCGACACGGTGGTCACCGGGTCGGTGATCAGCTCGCCGAAGACCGGGACGGTCAGCGACGCGGTCACCACGACCAGCAGCGAGAACAGCAGGAAGTTCACCGGCAGCCCGAGCAGGTTGCCCCGCCGCACCGCGCGGAACGACTTGCCGTACCGGGAGAAGTCGCCGAAGTTGAGCATCGGCCCGGAGAAGTACGACACGACGAGGGCGATCGCGCCCAGCATGATCGGGATCGCGGAGGCCCCGGTGTATTCGACCTCGCCGAGGTTCAGGTCGATCTCGCCCCAGCCGGCCCGGTAGATCAGGTAGCCGCAGAGCAGGAACATGACCACGTAGACGGCCGGACCGCAGAAGTCGATGAACTTGCGGATGGTTTCCATGCCGGTCCAGAACACCGCCGCCTGCAAGACCCAGAGCAACGCGTACGTGCACCAGCCGAGCAGCGGCAATCCGAGGAAGCCGTGCTGGTCGACGTCGGCGTACGGCATCAACGACGGGAACAGTTTCAGGACGACCACGTCCAGCGCCGCCGAGGCGAGGTACGTCTGGATGCCGTACCAGGCGACCGCGATCAGGCCCCGGATCACCGCCGGGATGTTCGCGCCGAGCACGCCGAACGCGGATCGGTTGATCACCGGGTACGGCACGCCGGTGGCCTGGCTGGGCCGCGCGACCAGGTTGCAGAAGAAGTAGACGATGGTGATGCCGACCAGCAGCGAGATCAGCACCTGCCAGCTCGACAAGCCGAGCGCGAACAGGCTGCCCGCGGTCACGTACCCACCGACGCTGTGCACGTCCGACATCCAGAACGCGAAGATGTTGTAGGAGCCCCACGACTGATGCCTCAGCGGGGCCAGGTCCTCGTTGGTGAGCCGGGTGTCGTACCCCGGCTTGATCTCGCCGATGCCGACCGGCTGACCGGCCGCCTCGACGACGTCTTCGTGCCCCTCGGGCGGAAGTGTGTCGGCCATGGACACACGCTAGGAACGTCCTGTTTCCGGCCGATGAGCCGAACGGTATATCTTCGCTTGCCGGGCCAGCCGGTGGTCTACCCGGGCTCGGCGAACAAGCCGGTGTCGCGGGGCAACGCGTCGATGAACGACTGCAGCCGGTGGTGATGGTCCGCGAAGACGGCGATCAGGCGCGGCTCGTCCCGGGCGATGAACGCGGCAAGCATCTGGGCGTGATCGGAGTGCAGCCGGTGACGTTCGTCCTCGCCCAGGTGCGCCATCGGCTGCAACGGCTCGGTCATGTTCCAGGCCGCGTCCAGCATGCGCAGCAGCCGCCGCATCCGGCACGGCCCGATCAGTGCCAGATGGAAGCGCCGGCTCTCCCGGTGGTGGGCGCGGGCGTCCCCCTCGGACACCGCCCGGTCCAGCGCGGCGTGCGCGGCACGCGCCCGGTCGTCGTCGTCCGGCCCGGCGAGCGCCACCGCGGCCTTCAGCGCCGCCGTTTCCAGCGCCTCGCGCACCAGGTAGAACTCGGCGAACTCGCGGGCGGTCATCATCGCCACCCGGTAGCCGCCGTTCGGCCGGTGATCCACCAAGCCCTCCCCGATCAGCGTCATCAACGCCTCGCGGACCGGGATGCGGCTCACCCCGAACGCGGCGGCCACACCGTCCACCGGGATGGGTGAACCCGGCGGCACCTCGCCGTCCAGAATGCACCGGCGCAGCTCATCCAGGATGACGCCCTGCGGGCTGCCCACCGGGCGGTCCGCGAGCCGCGAGATCAGAATCGATCGGCGGCGCGGTCCCGGCATGGTTGACGACCCTATGCCGTACGGGTGGCGGCCGGATGCCGAGCCCGTTATCGGCGTGTTACCGACGCTCGCGCGTCCGCCCTCAGCGGATGCCGGAGCCGAGCCGCGCCACCCGTGGATAGGCTTGCGGAACCCGATGGGGAGGCGGAGGTTGCCCGTGGATCCGCGACATGACCCGATGCGCTGGAGACCCAACCCGGCGCGACCGCCCGAGCCGTGGCAACCCGAGCCGTGGCAACCCGGACCGGTCCCGCCGACGCCCGGCGACGGGGGCCCCGGCATGCCCGGATGGCTGGAGGAGCGGCTCTTCGACCAGCGGATCGTCATGCTGCGTGGAACGCTCACCCCGTCGACCGCCTCCGGGATAGCCGCGGCCCTGCTCACCCTCGACGGCGGCGCGCACACCGGCGACCCCGCCCCGGTGCAACTGCACATCGCCAGCCCCGGCGGTGATCTCGTCGCCGCGCACACGATCATCGACGTGATCGATGCGATGACCGGTCAGGTGCACGCGGTGGTGACCTCCGAGGCCGGCGGGGCGGTGCTCGCCGTCCTGGCCGCGGCGGACCGGCGCGCGGCGTACCGGCATGCCCGGTTCACCCTGGCCGAGCCGCGCGCTGCGGGGTTGACCGGCACCGCCGACGAGGTGGCCGCAGCCGCCGGCCAGCATCTACGCGAGCTGGAAGAGGTCGTGCTGCGGCTGGTCGAGGCCACCGGGCAGACGCGCAGCCGGATCGAGGACGACCTGGCCGCGGGACGCCGGCTGTCGGCGGCCGAGGCGAAGGACTACGGGCTCATCGACCGGATCATCGGCACCGATTGACGGTGGCTCGCACAGCGAAACCGGCCCGGGTGCGTCGCACCCGGGCCGGTTCACCTGTCGCACGTCACTCAGCGATCTTGACGCCCATCGATCGCGCGGTGCCAGCGATGACCTTGATCGCGCCGTCCACGTCGTTCGCGTTGAGGTCGGGCAGCTTGCGCTCCGCGATCTGCTTGATCTGGTCCGCGCTCAGCGTGCCCACGGTCTGCGTCAGCGGGTTCGACGCGCCCGACTGAATGCCCAGAGCCTTGCGGATCAGGAAGCTGGTCGGCGGCGTCTTATATGTCAGCTTGTGACTGCGGTCCTCGAAGACGCTGACCACGACCGGGATGATCTCACCGCGGTTCTTGGCGGTGGCCTCGTCGTACTCCATCTTCACGGCACGCATGTTGGCGCCGGTCGGGCCGAGCATCTTACCGAGGTCGACCATCGCGGCGTTACCCGCCTCAAGCGCGAGGGTTACCTCATGAGTCTTCTTCTTGGGCGGCATTGCTTCAGGGCTCCTTCGTGTGTGCTGCACGGGCCGAAAGTGGGAGCGCCGCCAGCAACTGAACGCACAACAACCCCGGAACTCTACAGCGCCGCCGCGAACAGGGTCAAAACGGCGGCGTGAGTCCCGGGTTCCGCCCCAGTGTAGCCCGCGCTCGCCGGGCGTCGGCGTCCGGCCACCGGCGTGCGCGGCGCCTCCGGCGTCAGTAGCGGTCGCAGTAGCAGGACTCCATCAGCGAGCGCACCGAATCAACGTATTCCGGATTTGGCAGGCGCTTTTCCGCGTACGCCTCGTCGACCGCGCCGCGCCCGGCGTTGTACCCGGCGATGACCAGGTTGAGCAGGCACCGAGACCCGTGACTCGGGCACTTCGACGGGCTCAGATCGTAGTCACCGTCGAAGTGATCGTCCCCGAGGGCCTTGGTCAGCCAGGCCAGATAATTGGCGCCGAGCACCGCGTTCTCCCGGTAGTCGCGCACGTCGTACGACTGGCCGAAGCGCTGATTGATGAACGCCTCCGTGTCCGGCATGACCTGCATCAGCCCGCGCCCGCCGTCGCAGTTGACGATGTTCGACTGCCAGCCGCTCTCATGCCAGGCGACGCTCTTGACCAGATCCTTGGAGATCTTGATGCCGGGCGCCGACGTCGGCCAGTAGCGCTTGCCGGCCGCGGCGACAAGCGCGGACTTCGCCTTGGCCTTGGACACTTTGGTGCCCTCATGCTCGGCGCACGCCGGCTCCTGGAAGAAGTTCGGATCCTGCGTCGGCGTCGGCGACGATGTCGCGTGCGAACGGGCCGTCCGGGACGGTTTCGGGGATGCCGACGAGGGTGACGGCGACGCCGAACTGGTCTCCGGAACGGCCTCGATGGGGAACGTCTCCTCCGGCGTCGCCACCGGCCGCGCGGCCACCCCGCCGGAGCCGCCGGTGTCGTCGCCACCGGGCCGGACCAGCCCGCAACCACCGGTCAGCACCAGCATCGCCACCGCGGCGGCGACCATCCACGCGGGGGCGCCTCGTCCCCGCACCGGCCGAGGTCCTCGTCGCACGCGCATACCTCCCCGTCAGGCGAGGCGGCACCGTAACACCGATGATCGTCATCGCGCTGCCCCGGCCGCGGCCGGGGCCGGGTGACGCACCTCAACTCACCCCGGAACCACGGCAGCGGCACCGACCGGCGAGAATGAACCCATGCAGACCCGCACCGACCTCCGCAACGTCGCCATCATCGCGCACGTCGACCACGGAAAGACCACCCTGGTCGATGCCATGCTCCGACAGGGCGGACAGTCGCACGCGCGGGGCGAGATGGCCGATCGCGTCATGGACTCCATGGACCTGGAGCGCGAAAAGGGCATCACCATTCTCGCCAAGAACACCGCGATCAGCTACCAGCCGTCCGACGGCTCGCCCGTGACCATCAACATCATTGACACGCCCGGCCACGCCGACTTCGGCGGCGAGGTGGAACGCGGCCTCACCATGGTCGACGGCGTGCTGCTGCTGGTGGACGCGTCCGAGGGCCCCCTGCCGCAGACGAGGTTCGTGCTGCGCAAGGCGCTGCAGGCCCGGCTGCCGATCATCCTCGTGATCAACAAGGTGGACCGCTCGGACGCGCGCATCAAGGACGTCGTCGACGACACGTACGAACTCTTCCTCGACCTGGACGCCGACGAGGACCAGATCGACTTCCCGATCATCTACGCCTGCGCCCGCGACGGCATCGCGTCCCTCACCCAGCCGGCCGACGGCGCCGTGCCCGCCGACAGCGCCAACCTGGACCCGCTGTTCACCACCATCCTGCGGACCATTCCGGCGCCCACCTACACCGAGGGCGCGCCGCTGCAGGCGCACGTGGTCAACCTCGACGCCTCGCCGTTCCTGGGCCGGCTCGCACTGTGCCGGGTGCACGAGGGCACCATCCGCAAGGGGCAGACGGTCGCCTGGTGCCGCACCGACGGAACCCTCGACCGGGTGCGCATCTCGGAGCTGCTGATCACCGAGGGCCTGGAACGCAAGCCCGCCGAGAGCGCCGGTCCGGGCGACATCATGGCGGTGGCCGGCATCCCCGAGATCATGATCGGCGAGACCCTGGCCGACGCGGAAGACCCGAAGCCGCTGCCGCTGATCAGCGTCGACGAGCCGGCCATCTCGATGGTCCTGGGCACCAACACCTCGCCGCTCGTGGGCCGGGTCAAGGGCGCCAAGGTCACCGCCCGCATGGTGAAGGAACGCCTGGACCGGGAGCTGATCGGCAACGTGTCGCTGCGCGTGCTGCCCACCGAGCGCCCCGATGCGTGGGAGGTGCAGGGCCGCGGCGAGCTGGCGCTGGCCATCCTGGTCGAGCAGATGCGCCGGGAGTCCTACGAACTGACCGTGGGTAAGCCTCAGGTGGTCACCAGGACCATCGACGGCAAGGTGCACGAGCCGGTCGAGCGCCTCACCATCGACGCCCCGGACGAGTTCATGGGCGCCATCACCACGCTGCTGGCCACCCGCAAGGGACGCATGGAGCAACTGACCAACCACGGCACCGGCTGGCTGCGCATGGAGTGGCTGGTGCCGGCCCGCGGCCTGATCGGCTTCCGCACCGAGTTCCTCACCGAGACCCGCGGCACGGGGATCCTGCACCACCTGTTCGAGGGATACGAGCCCTGGTTCGGGGAGCTGCGCACCCGCGGCACCGGATCACTTGTCGCCGACCGCACGGGCGCGGTGACCGCGTTCGCGATGACCAACCTCCAGGAGCGCGGTCAGCTCTTCGTCGAGCCGGGCACCGAGGTCTACGAAGGCATGATCGTCGGTGAGAACTCGCGCGCCGACGACATGGACGTGAACATCACCAAGGAGAAGAAGCTCACCAACATGCGCTCGTCCACCGCGGACGAGACGGAGAAGCTGATCCCGCCGCGCAAACTGTCCCTGGAGCAGGCTCTGGAGTTCTGCCGCGAGGACGAGTGCGTGGAGGTCACCCCGGCGGCGGTGCGGATCCGGAAGGTGATGCTGGACCAGCACACGCGGGGACGGGCCGCGGCACGCCGCAAGCACCAGTAAACCCGCAGGGGCGCGGGCTCCTCAGACCCTGCTCAGCTCGCGGCGACGGTCGACGGCCGCCTTCACCAGGCTCGCCACCGTCGCCACGCCGAGGGCGCCGACGATCACCAGAAGCGACATCCAGATGGGGATCTCCGGCGCCCAATGCAGGCCCTCGCCGCCGTTGAGGAACGGCAACTGGTTGGTGTGCAACGCCTCCAGGACCAGCTTCACGCCGATGAAGGCGAGCACCACCGCCAGCCCGTAGTTGAGATAGACCAGCCGCTCCAGCAGCCCACCGAGCAGGAAGTAAAGCTGCCGCAGCCCCATCAGCGCGAACACGTTCGCGGTGAAGACGAGGTACGGCTCCTTGGTGATGCCGAAGATCGCTGGGATCGAGTCCAGCGCGAAGATCAGGTCGGTGGTGCCGATCGCGATCATGACGATCAGCATCGGGGTGAACAGTCGCCGGCCGGTCGAGGTGACAAGCGTCAGGCGCCCGCTGTCGAACGACGAGGAGACCGGCAACGCCCGCTTGGACCACCGGATGAGGATGTTCTCCTTGAACTCGTCCCCGTCCTCGTCGCCGTGCCGCAGCAGGGTGACGGCGGTGTACACGAGGAAGCCGCCGAACAGGTAGAACACCCAGTTGAACTGCGCGATCAGGGCGGCCCCGGCGGCGATGAAGGCCCCGCGCATGACGAGCGCGAGCACGATGCCGATCAGCAGCACCTTCTGCTGGAACTTCCGCGGCACGGCGAACCGGCTCATGATGATCAAGAAGACGAAGAGGTTGTCCACCGACAGGCTGTACTCGGTGAGCCAACCGGTGTAGAACTCGCCCGCCGCGGTGCCGCCCACGAACACCCACAGGCCGGCGCCGAACAACAGGGCGAAGCCGACGTAGAAGACCACCCATCCACTGGCTTCGCGCATGCTCGGCTCGTGCGGCCGACGGCCGATGATCAGCAGATCGATCGCCAACACCACGACCAGGGCGATGAGGGTGGCGGTCCACGCCCAGCCAGTCACGTTCAAGAGGTCCTCCGGCAGACACGGTCAGTCGTCGCACCTCGATGGAGGTGCGACGACGCACGGCTGTCAGAGGTCTCTTCCGCCGCGACACCTGGCCGGCCCCGCAACCGCCGGCCCCGGGCCCCAAAAGGAGCCGTGTTGACGAGACCGGCGCAGAGGAATACTCCCCTCCCACTGCTGGCCATTCTGGCCCATCCCCGTCGACGCGTGAAACGCAGGCGGCGAAAAGGTGTGCCGCCTCTCGGCAAGAGGCGGCATCAATGCGACATTTAGCGCATCATGCCCCTCACCATCCCCAGGCATCCTAGGAGGCTAGCCGACTTGCTCCGGGCGCTCCGCCCCAAACGCTCCGCCCCAAACGCTCCGCCCAGCCGAGGTGAGGCGGCCTCGGGGCCGGCCGGGGTTTCGCGCGTCCGGCCCCGGCTCCCGATCACCGCACGCCGGCCACGTCCATCCCCCGCAGCTCCTTCTTCAGGTCCGCCACCTCGTCGCGGATCCGCGCCGCCAACTCGAACTGAAGCTCGCGGGCCGCGGCCAGCATCTGATCGTTGAGGTCCTGGATGAGCTGAGCGAGTTCGGCCCGTGCCATGCCCTCGCGCGCCGGGGTCGCTGCCGCGCGGCCGCTCTTGGAGCGGGTCTCCGGGACCGGTCCCTTGCCGCGTGACATCTGCCTGCCGCCGCCACCGACGAGCTGGCCACCGACCGCCGTGTCGGTGTCCTCCGCCTCGCGGTAGATGTCGTCCAGGATGTCGTGGATCTTCTTGCGCAGCGCCTGCGGTTTGATGCCGTTCGCCTCGTTGTGCGCGATCTGCTTCGCACGACGGCGGTCCGTCTCGTCGATGGCATCCCGCATCGACGGCGTGATCTTGTCCGCATACATGTGGACCTCGCCGGAGACGTTCCGTGCGGCGCGACCGATCGTCTGAATCAGCGAGCGCCCGCTGCGCAGGAAGCCCTCCTTGTCCGCATCGAGGATCGCCACCAGCGACACCTCGGGCAGGTCCAGACCCTCACGGAGAAGGTTGATGCCGACCAGCACGTCGTAGTCGCCCTTGCGCAGCTCCTTGAGCAGCTCCACCCGGCGCAGCGTGTCCACCTCGGAGTGCAGGTAGCGCACTCGGATGCCGTTCTCCAACAGGTAATCGGTGAGGTCTTCGGCCATCTTCTTGGTCAGCGTGGTCACCAGGACTCGCTCGTCGCGCTCGGTGCGCTGCTGGATCTCGTGCATCAGGTCGTCGATCTGACCCTTGGTCGGCTTCACCACCACCTCGGGATCGACCAGGCCGGTGGGGCGGATGATCTGCTCCACGAACTCGCCGGCGGCCTGCTGCTTCTCCCAGGGCCCCGGCGTCGCCGACAGAAACACCATCTGGCCGACCCGCTCAAGGAATTCGTCGAAGCGCAACGGCCGGTTGTCCGCGGCGCTGGGCAGCCGGAAACCGTGCTCGATGAGGATGCGCTTGCGCGAGGCGTCACCCTCATACATCCCGCCGATCTGCGGAATCGACACGTGCGACTCGTCGATCACCGTCACGAAGTCGTCCGGGAAGTAGTCCAGCAAGGTGTAGGCCGGGTCACCGGGACTGCGGCCGTCGATGTGCATCGAGTAGTTCTCGATGCCGTTGCAGAAGCCGACCTGACGCATCATCTCGATGTCGTACGTGGTGCGCATGCGCAGCCGCTGCGCCTCCAGAAGCTTGTTCTGCCGTTCCAGTTCGGCCAGCCGCTCGGCCAGTTCTGCCTCGATGTCCCAGATGGCGCGCTCCATGCGCTCCGGGCCGGCCGCGTAGTGCGTCGCCGGGAAGATCGCCAGCTCGGTGACCTCGCGCACGACCTCGCCGGTCAACGGGTGCAGGTAGTAGAGCCTCTCCACCTCGTCGCCGAACAGCTCGATGCGCACGGCCAGTTCCTCATAAGCCGGGATGATCTCCAGGGTGTCGCCCCGGACCCGGAAGGTGCCGCGTTGGAAGGCCACGTCGTTGCGGGCGTACTGAATGTCGACAAGCCGACGCAACAGCTTGTCGCGGTCGACCTCCTCACCGACCTTCACCCGGACCGCGCGCTCCAGGTATTCCTGCGGGGTGCCCAAGCCGTAGATGGCGCTGACGGTGGCCACCACGACCGTGTCCCGCCGGGTGAGCAGCGACATGGTCGCCGAGTGCCGCAGACGCTCGACCTCTTCGTTGACCGACGAATCCTTTTCGATATAGGTGTCCGTCTGCGCGATGTAGGCCTCAGGCTGGTAGTAGTCGTAGTAGCTGACGAAGTATTCCACCGCGTTGTGCGGCAGCAGCTCGCGGAACTCCTTGGCGAGCTGCGCGCAGAGCGTCTTGTTGGGGGCGAGCACCAGCGCCGGGCGCTGCAACCGCTCGATCAGCCAGGCTGTTGTGGCGCTCTTGCCCGTGCCGGTCGCGCCGAGCAGCACGGTGTGCCGGTTGCCGGCACGCACGCGCCGCTCCAGATCCGCGATCGCCGTGGGCTGGTCACCGGCGGGCTGGTAGTCGCTGACGACCTCGAAACGGCCGTCCAGACGTGGGATGTCGAGCGCCATGGCACCCAACCTACGTCGGGGGTACGACAAGTTTCGCCCGGCCGCGGCGCGCGCCCGGCGGCGCTGTGCGGTAGGTGCACATTCGGTCCCGCATCCGGACGTTGTCGGCGCATTCCGGCCGCCCTACCCTGATCAGGTAGGCCGCTCGCGGCGGCCGTCGGCGGTCTGCCGGACCGGTTCACGGTCCGCGCCGCCGGCCCGGTGATTTGCAGCCCCGGCAGTGAGTCGGCGTGCGCATCGCCCGGGGGTCGTGCCCAGCGCCGACCGGCCGCCGCGGGCGCCCTTTCGCGCCACCATGGCAGCGGACACGGGTCACGCCGGCTGCCAGCCGACCGCCTCGGCCCAGTCGTCCGCCGCACGCGCTTCGGCGTCGAACCACGGCTCCTTCGCCTGTGCGTAGGCATCGACCTCCGGGTGTTCCTCCCGCCACGTCTGCTTGCTCGTGGCATAGTCCGCGCGGGCCTGCGGCACCGCCCGCAGGTGGTCACGCATCAGCAACGCGAATCGCCAGCCCGGCGAGCCGATCACCCGCAGGTGCAGGTTCACCGGACGAGCCGGGTCGGCGCTGCCGTGCAGCCTCTTGGGCCACGTCTCGCCGGGCATGCCCCGGGCGTTGTCGAACCACTCCCCCGCGCGCGGCGGGAACCCGGCGCGCGTCAGCCGGTCCGCCAGCGCGTCGGCATCCGCCAGCGTGCGCACGCCCAGCATGAGGTCGATGACGTTCTTGGCAAGCAGCCCCGGTACGGCGGTCGAGCCGATGTGGTGCACCGGGGCACCGGTGGCCTGCCGGATCCGCCCGGCGAGCCGGCACGCCTCCTGCGGCCACCGCGGGTCGTACGGGACCAGCCGCAGCCATGCGCCACGCGGAGGTACCCGCGCGTGGCGCAGATTCCGCTCGAACGGCCGCAGCCGCTCGTCCCACAGCCGGTCCACCGCCTCCTCCAGATCGGCCCGGCTGCCCGCGTTGTCCATCAGCACGTCCGCGGCGGCGCGGCGCTCCGCGTCCCCGGCCTGCGCGGCGATCCGGGCGGTGGCCTGCTCCGCGGTGATGTCCCGGGTGTGCACCAGGCGGCGCACCCGCGTCTGCTGGTCGGCGTGCACCACGACGACCAGGTGATGGTGCGGGGCGAGGCCCGTCTCGACCAGCAGTGGCACGTCGTGGACGACGATCGCGTCCGGGCCGGCCCGCCCGGTTAGTTCGTCGCGGCGGGCCTGCACCCGCGGGTGGATGATGGATTCCAGGTCGCGGCGTGCCGTCTCTTCGGAGAACACGAGCGAGCCCAGGGCGGGCCGGTCCAGCGCGCCGTCCGCCCGCAGCACGTCCCGACCGAAGCGGGCAACCACCTCGGCGAGCCCCGCGGTGCCGGGAGCCACCGCCTCCCGCGCCAGCACGTCGGCGTCGATGACGATCGCGCCCCGAAGCGCCAGCCGGGCCGACACCGTGCTCTTGCCCGCACCGATGCCGCCGGTCAGCCCCACACTCAGCACGAGGATCAGTATCCCCGACGACGGGGGCAAAAGAGCCCGCCCCGGACGGCGAACCGTCCGGGGCGGGCTCGTGCTTGATGCGTAGCGATCAGCCCTTGCCGCCGGCGAGCTTCTCGCGCAGCGCGGCGAGGGCCTCGTCGGTGGCCAGGGTGCCGGCCGGCTCCTCGGCACGCGCCGGGGCCGGCGCGCTGGAGGAGGAGGCGGACGACGACGACGCGCTGGCCGCCGGTGCCGGGCTGAGTGCCGCGTCGGCCTCCGCCTCGCGCGACGCCTGCACCTGCTTGGTGTGCGCCTCCCAACGCTCGCGGGCCTCGGCGTACTGCCGCTCCCACGTCTCGCGCTGCTTCTCGTACCCTTCGAGCCACTCGCCCGTCTCCGGGTCGAAGCCCTCCGGGTAGATGTAGTTGCCCTCGGCGTCGTACGTCGCGGTCATGCCGTAGAGGGTCGGGTCGAAGTGCTCCTCGCCCTCGACGAAGCCCTCGTTGGCCTGCTTGAGCGACAGCGAGATCCGGCGCCGCTCCAGGTCGATGTCGATGACCTTGACCAGCACGTCGGAGCCGACCTGGACGACCTGCTCGGGCAGCTCGACGTGACGCTCGGCCAGTTCGGAGATGTGCACCAGGCCCTCGATGCCGTCGTCGACGCGGACGAACGCGCCGAACGGCACCAGCTTGGTGACCTTGCCCGGGACGATCTGGTTGATCGCGTGGGTGCGGGCGAACTGACGCCACGGGTCTTCCTGGGTCGCCTTCAGCGACAGCGAGACGCGCTCGCGGTCCAGGTCGACATCGAGCACCTCGACCTCGACCTCCTGGCCGACCTCGACGACCTCGGACGGGTGGTCGATGTGCTTCCAGGAGAGCTCGGAGACGTGCACCAGGCCGTCCACGCCGCCCAAGTCGACGAAGGCGCCGAAGTTGACGATCGAGGACACGACGCCCTTGCGGACCTGGCCCTTCTGCAGCTTGTTGAGGAACTCGGTGCGGACCTCGGACTGCGTCTGCTCCAGCCAGGCGCGGCGGGACAGGACCACGTTGTTGCGGTTCTTGTCCAGCTCGATGATCTTCGCCTCGAGCTCGCGGCCGACGTAAGGCTGCAGGTCGCGCACGCGGCGCATCTCGACCAGGGACGCGGGAAGGAAGCCGCGCAGGCCGATGTCGAGGATGAGACCGCCCTTGACGACCTCGATGACGGAGCCGCGCACGACGCCGTCGTCCTCCTTGATCTTCTCGATCGTGCCCCACGCCCGCTCGTACTGCGCGCGTTTCTTCGAGAGGATCAGGCGACCTTCCTTGTCCTCCTTGGTGAGGACGAGGGCTTCGATGTGGTCACCGACCGACACCACTTCCGCGGGGTCCACGTCATGCTTGATCGACAACTCACGCGAGGGGATCACGCCCTCGGTCTTGTAGCCGATGTCGAGCAGGACCTCGTCCCGATCGACCTTGACGACGGTGCCTTCGACGATGTCGCCGTCGTTGAAGTACTTGATGGTCTCGTCGATGGCCGCGAGGAATGCTTCCTCCGAGCCGAAATCGTCGACGGTGACCTTGCTTGCGCTCGAGGTGGCCTCGATGCTGCTCGTCATGTGGACTGTTGCTCCGAACGGATGGATTCGTGGTGTCTCTCGCGCCCGGCGGACCTGCCGGCGGGCGCAACACGAACACCCGGCGTGATCATGACGGGTAAGTCTGACCGTTCGAGCCTGATCATGCTGCGACCGACGACCGCGGAGCCTTCTCCCTGCCGAGGCACACGATTCCGCGAGCGCATCGACTAGCTTACCGTGCGCATTACCACAGGTTGCAAGCCCTCCGGACGACCCAGGCACATTGTTCTCGCACGGTCCGCCACCAGGGGAGATATGTCCGTTTCTAGGGCGTGATCCGGACTCCCGTACCGTTGCTTCGTGATCGAAATGGAATCGAGCGGCTCGGTCGGCCGCCGTCCGGTGACCGATGCCGAAAGCCGTCATGCGGGTCGCCGCTGGTGGGACGGCGACGCGGACGCCTATCAGGCGGAACACGGCACGTTCCTGGGCGATGCGGACTTCGTCTGGTGTCCGGAAGGACTGCGCGAGGCCGACGCCGGCCTGCTCGGCGACCTGTCGGGCAAGCGGATCCTGGAGCTGGGCTGCGGCGCTGCCTCCTGCGCACGCTGGCTGCGCGGACGCGGCGCGCACCCGGTCGCCCTCGACCTGTCGGCGGGCATGCTGCGGCACGCCGCGGCGGCCAGCGCCCGCTGCGGCGTGCCGGTGCCGCTGGTGCAGGCCGACGCGATGGCGCTGCCCTTCCCCGACGGCGCGTTCGACATCGTGTGCACCGCGTTCGGGGCGATCCCGTTCGTGGCCGACTCCGCGGCTGTCATGCGGGAGGTGGCGCGGGTACTCATCCCCGGCGGCCTCTGGGTGTTCTCCGTCACCCACCCCATCCGGTGGATTTTCCTCGACGACCCGGGGGAAGCCGGTCTCACCGCGGTGCATCCCTACTTCGACCGCAGGCCGTACGTCGAGCAGGATGTGTCCGGCGTCCCCACGTACGTGGAACAGCACCGCACCCTGGGCGACCGGATCCGCGAGCTGGTCGCTGCCGGTTTCGTGCTGCGCGATCTGGTGGAACCGGAATGGCCGGAGGGACACGAGCAGATCTGGGGCCAGTGGAGCCCGCTGCGCGGCCGGCTCTTCCCCGGCACCGCGATCTTCGTCGCCGACCGGCCGTGACGCACGCCCCGGCTCAGCTCGCGGGCACCGGGCGGCCCGCCTCCAGCAACGCGCCGAGCACCGCCAGCGAACGCGGCACCAGGCGGTAATAGACCCAGGTGCCGCGCCGGTCGCCGGCCACCAGCCCCGCCTCCCGCAGCACCCGCAGGTGGTGCGAGATGGTCGGTCCGGACAGCGGGAAGCAGTCGGTCATGTCGCAGACGCAGACCTCACCACCGCCGGCCGATGCGATCATCGACAGCAGGCGCAACCGCACGGGGTCGCCCAGAGCCTTGAACATCGGGGCGAACAGGCTCGCCTGCTCCGGGTCCAGCGCCGCCCGCGTCAGCGGCACACGCAGCGTCTCAGTCCCGGTGATCTCCGGCAGTCTCCTCGGCACCGGCCCAGCGTGACAGGGCCCCGCAACCACCCCGGCCCCGCAGGCGCCGGGGCCTGTCGAGCCCCAGGCCGGCGGTTCAGTGGTCGGCGCTGTTCCAGTCCTGTCCGGAGCCCACCGACACCTCCAGCGGCACCGACAGCGGGAAGGCCCCGCCCATCTCCCGGCGGACCAGTTCCTCCAACGGCTCCCGCTCCCCCTGCGCCACGTCGAAGACCAGCTCGTCGTGCACCTGCAGCAGCATGCGCGAACGCAAGCCGGAGTCCCGCAATGCCTGGTCGACGCGGAGCATGGCGATCTTGATGATGTCCGCGGCGGAACCCTGGATGGGCGCGTTCAACGCCATCCGCTCAGCCATTTCGCGGCGCTGCCGGTTGTCGCTGGTCAGGTCGGGCAGATAACGACGCCGGCCGAGAATGGTCGCGGTGTAGCCGTCCTGCACCGCGCGCCGCACCACGGCCTGCAGATAGTCGCGGACGCCGCCGAAGCGCTCGAAGTATTCCTCCATCAGCCCGCGCGCCTCCTCGGTCGAGATGCCGAGCTGGTGGGACAGGCCGAAGGCGCTCAGCCCGTACGCGAGGCCGTAGTTCATTGCCTTGATCTTGCGCCGCTGATCGGGGACGACCTCCTCGACCGGCACGTGGAACACCGACGAGGCGGTGGCCGCGTGGAAATCGAAGGCGGAGTTGAAGGCGTCGATCAGTGCCTGGTCGCCGGACAGGTGCGCCATGATGCGCATCTCGATCTGGCTGTAGTCGGCGGTCATGAGCTGGTCGAAGGCCGGTCCGACGACGAAGGCGCGACGGATGCGCCGGCCCTCGGCGGTGCGGATCGGGATGTTCTGCAGGTTCGGGTCGGTGGACGACAGGCGGCCCGTGGCGGCCACCGTCTGGTTGAACGTGGTGTGGATGCGGCCGTCATCGGACACCGACTTGAGCAGACCGTCCACGGTGGACTTCAGTTTGGCCACGTCACGGTGGCGCAACAGGTGCTCCAGCAGTGGGTCGCCGGTCTGCGCGAAGAGTCCCTGAAGGGCGTCCGCATCGGTGGTGTAACCCGACTTGATCCGCTTGGTCTTGGGCAGGTTCCGCTCGGTGAACAGGATTTCCTGGAGCTGTTTCGGTGATCCGAGGTTGAACTCCCGCCCGACCACCGCGTGCGCCGCCTGCTGTGCCGCCTTGACCTCGGCCGCGAAGTGCGCCTCCAACTCGGACAGATAGTCGGTGTCGGCGGCGATGCCCACCTGCTCCATCTCGCCGAGCACCACCGACAGCGGCTGCTCGACCTCGGTGAGGAGCCGCTGCGAGGCGTCGTCGTCGCGGGAGAGCTCGGCGGTGATGGTGTCGGCCAGGTCCAGGGTGGCGCGGGCACGCAGCATCACGCCCTGCTCCACGGCCTCCGTCTCCTCCTCGCCGAGACCGTCGAGGGTGAGCTGGCCGTCCTGCGGTGGCGGTTCGACGCGCAACTCCCGCTTGAGATAGCGCAGCGCGAGGTCGGTCAGGTCGTAGGAGCGCTGGTCGGGCTTGGCCAGATAGGCCGCCAGGGCGGTGTCCACCCGCACCCCGGCCAGCGCCCATCCGTGCGCCCGGAACGCCAGCGTCGCCGGTTTCGCGTCGTGGATCACCTTGGGGCGGTCCGGGTCGGCCAGCCAGGCCGCCACCGCGCGTTCGTCGTTCTCGTCCAGGGCGGCCGGGTCGAACCAGGCGGCCGGTCCGTCACCGGTGGCCACCGCGATGCCGGTCAGTTCGCCGGTGCCACGGCCGAACCGCCCGGTGACCGCGACGCCGACCGGGGCCTGGGCGACATGCTCGGCCAGCCAGGCCGCCACCGCCCCGCCGGCCAGCACCGAACCGTCGAGGTCGAACCCCGACTCCGCCTCCGGCTCGACCGCGTCCAGGTAGGAGTAGAGACGCTCGCGCAGCACCCGGAACTCCAGCGCGTCGAAGACCTGGTGCACGGCCTCCCGGTCCCAGCCGTGCCATCGCAGATCGGGCGGGGCGAGCGGCAACTCGAGGTCGCAGACCAGGGCGTTGAGGTCGTAGTTGCGCATCACCTCGGACAGGTGGGCGCGCAGGTTGTCGCCGGCCTTGCCCTTGATCTGGTCGGCGTGTGCGACCACGCCCTCCAGCCCGCCGTATTGCACGATCCACTTGGCGGCGGTCTTGTCCCCCACGCCCGGCACGCCGGTCAGGTTGTCGCTGGTCTCACCGACCAGCGCGGCCTTGTCCCGGTAGCGACCGGGCGGCACGCCGTATTTCTGCTCGATCGCGTCCGGCGTCATGCGCCACACCTCGGAGACGCCACGCACCGGGTAGAGGATCGTGACGCGGTCGCCGGCGAGCTGGAAGGCGTCCCGGTCTCCGGTGGACACCACGACCTCCATGCCCGCCTCGCGCGCCTGGCAGGCCAGCGTGCCGATGACGTCGTCCGCCTCGTAGCCGGCCTTTTCCACCACCGGGATGCGCAACGCTTCGAGTACCTCCTTGACCAGACTCACCTGGCCCAGGAAGGGCTTCGGGGTCTCCGCGCGGCCCGCCTTGTAGTCGGCGTATTTCTCGGTGCGGAAGGACTTGCGCGACACGTCGAAGGCCACCGCGATGTGCGTCGGCTTCTCGTCGCGCAGCATGTTGATCAGCATCGAGGTGAAGCCGAACACGGCGTTGGTGTGCTGGCCGGTCTGCGTCGAGAAGTTGTCCACCGGCAGGGCGTAATAGGCCCGGTAGGCCAGCGAGTGGCCGTCCAGCAGCAGCAAGCGGGGGGTCTGGGCGTCGGCGTTCACGGGGGTGAACTCTAGTCCGGGGGTCCGACAACGACGCCCACCGCCCCGCCCGCTTTACAGCACTTTGCCGAGAAACGCCTTAGTTCGTTCCTGCTGCGGATTCGCGATGACCTCGCGCGGCGGGCCCTGCTCGACCACCACGCCGCCGTCCATGAAGATCAGTTTGTCGCCCACCTCCCGGGCGAACCCGATCTCGTGGGTGACCACCACCATGGTCATGCCGTCGCGCGCCAGGTCCTTCATCACGTCCAGCACCTCACCCACCAACTCCGGGTCGAGCGCGCTGGTCGGCTCGTCGAACAGCATCAACTTCGGCCGCATGGCCAGCGCCCGGGCGATAGCGACCCGCTGCTGCTGTCCGCCGGACAACTGACCCGGATAGCTGTCCACCTTCGCAGCCAGGCCCACGCGGTCCAGCAGCGCCGCGGCCCGCTCACGGACCTCGCCCTTGTTCTCGCGTTTCACCCGGCAGGGCGCCTCCATGACGTTGTCCAAGACCGTCATGTGCGGGAAGAGGTTGAACCGCTGGAACACCATGCCGATGGACCGGCGCTGCTCGGCGACCTCCTTCTCCTTGAGCTCATGCAGCTTGCCGCCGCGCTCGCGGTACCCGATCAGGTCGCCGTCCACGAAGATCCGGCCGGCGTTGAGCTTCTCCAGGTGGTTGATGCAGCGCAGGAACGTGGACTTGCCCGAGCCCGAGGGGCCCAGCACGCAGCACACCTCGCCGGGCTCGACGACCAGGTCGACGCCCTTGAGCACCTCCAGCGACCCGAACGACTTGTGCACGTCCTGCGCGCGGACCATCGCCGTCTCACTCATGGGTTGACCTCCTGCCGGCGTTGCGCGTTCCGGGTGCGGGTCCGGGTACGGGTACGGGCGCCGTAGCCCCGGCCGAAGTGCCGCTCCACGAAGAACTGCACCACCATCAGCACACTGCACAGGACCAGGTACCAGAGACAAGCGGCCACCAGCACCGGCAGCACGATGAAGGTCCGCGAGCTGATCGCCTGCAACTGGAAGAACAGCTCCGTGCTCACCGGCACGAAAGCCACCAGCGACGTGTCCTTGACCATGGCGATGGTCTCGTTGCCGGTCGGCGGCACGATCACCCGCATCGCCTGCGGGAGCACGATCCGCCGCAGCACCTGCCCACGGGACAGGCCGAGCGCCGCCGCGGCCTCGGACTGCCCGGAGTCGACGGACTGGATGCCAGCCCGCACGATCTCCGCCATGTACGCCGCCTCGGACAGCCCCAGCGCGAGCATGCCGGCCACAAAGCCGGACAGCAGGTCGGTGGCCTTGATGCTGAAGAACTGCGCGTTCAGGTCGGTGATCCCGAACAACCGGCCGATCTGCGCGTCGAACGGCAGACCGAAGCCGATGCGTTCCCACAGGATGCCCAGGTTGCCGAACAGGATCGCCAGCACCAGCCGGGGCACGGCGCGGAAGACCCAGGTGTACAGCCAGGCCACCCAGGACAGGAGGGGATTGGGCGACAGCCGCATCACCGCGATCACCACGCCCAGCGCCACCCCGATGATCATCGAGAGGACGGTGAGCAGGATGGTCCCGCGCAGGCCGGCAAGCACCGGCCCGGTGAACATCACGCCGCGCCGGCCCTCGCCGATGCTGACGAAGATGAAGCGCCAATTGAACTGGTCGTTGGTCACCACGAGGTGCACGAACATGGCGGCGAGCACCGCCAGCACGGCGATCGTGATCCAGCGGCCCGGGTGACGAACGGGCACGGCCTTGATGGCCTCCGGCCGTGCCCGTTCGGTAGGTGTCTGCTCGGTCATCGGCGGACGCCGGTCAGCCCTGCGGGTTGACCGTCGGATCGGAGATGCCGCCGGCTTCCACGCCCCACTTGGCCAGGATCGACTTGTAGGTGCCGTCCGCGATCAGGGCGTCCAGCGCGCCCTTGATGGCGTCCCCGAACTCGGTCTGGTCCTTGGGCAGCACGTACCCGTAGGGCGCCGAGTCGTAGATCTCCCCCAGCAGCGCGAGCTGGCCGTTGGTCTGCTTGACCGCGTACGCGCAGACCGGCGAGTCGGCGAGCATCGCGTCGTCCTTGCCGGACACGACGGCGTTGGTGGCGTCGCTCTGCGCCTGGTACTGGTCGATCGTGATGGCCGGCTTGCCGCCGTCCGTGCACGCCTTGGACTTGGCCTTGATGTCGTCCAACTGCACCGTGCCGACCTGCACCGCGACCTTCTTGCCGCAGGCGTTCTCCGGGTCGATGCTGGCGCCCTCCTTCGCCGCCCACTGGGTGCCGGCCGAGAAGTACGAGATCATCGTGGCCTGCTGCAGGCGCTCGGAGTTGACGGTGAACGACGAGACCCCGATGTTGTACTTGCCGGAGCTGACGCCGGGGATGATCGCGTCGAACTTGGCCGACTGCCACTGCGTGGTCAGCCCCAGCTTCTGTGCGACCGCGTCGAACAGGTCGACGTCGAAGCCGACGACGGTGCTGCCGTCGGTGTCCAGGAACTCGCTCGGCGCGTACGTGGAATCGGTGCCGATGGTGATCTTGCCGGCCGACTTGATGTCATCCGGGACCTTCTCGGCGAGCGTGCTGTCGGCCGACGCCGACGGCGCGGGGGCGGCGCCGCCGGTGTCGTCGCCGGTCTCCTCGCCGCAGGCGGACAGCGACACGGTCATCGCCGCCGCGACGGCCAGGCCGAGGATCGCCCGGCGGCCAGGGGTGAAGCGGTACATGCGGATACTCCTCAAGGGGTGGCGGATCTCTAAGCGACGCCGAGATAGGCGTCCTTGACCGAGGGGTCACTCAGCAGCTCACTGCCGGTGCCGGACTTCACGATCCGGCCGGTCTCCAGCACGTACGCACGGTGCGCGCGGGACAGCGCCTGCTGAGCGTTCTGCTCGACGAGCAGGATCGTCGTGCCCTGCTGGTTGATCTCCACGATGATGTCGAAGATCTGCTGGATGAGCATGGGCGCCAGGCCCATGGAGGGTTCGTCCAGCAGCAGCAGCTTCGGGCGGCTCATCAACGCGCGACCCACCGCCAGCATCTGCTGTTCGCCGCCGGACATGGTGCCGCCCATCTGCCGTTCCCGCTCCTTGAGCCGCGGGAACAGGCTGAAGGCCCGGTCGAGATCCTTGTTGATCTCGACCCGGTTGCGCCGGGTGTACGCGCCCATCTCCAGGTTGTCGCGCACCGTCATGCCGGGGAAGATGCCCCGGCCCTCCGGCGACTGCGACACGCCGCGCACCACCCGCAGGTCGGCGCGCAGCTTGGTGATGTCCTGGCCGTCAAAAATGATCTTGCCGTGGGACACCGGGCGCAGACCGGAGACGGCCCGCATGGTGGTCGACTTGCCCGCGCCGTTCGCGCCGATCAGCGCGACGATCTCGCCCTGGTCGACGGTGAGGCTGATCTCGTGCAGGGCCTGGATCCGGCCGTACGACAGCGAAATCTCCTGCAGCTCAAGCAGCATCGGAGGGCACCCCCAGGTACGCCGCGATCACCTTCGGGTCGTCCCGCACCTGGGCGGGCGTCCCCTCGGCGATCTTCTTGCCGAATTCCAGCACCACGATCCGGTCGGTCACGTTCATCACGAGGCGCATGTCGTGCTCGATCAGCAGGATGGTCACCCCGGTGTCCCGGATCCGGCGGATCAACTGCAGCAGATCCTCCTTCTCCGCCGGGTTGAATCCGGCCGCCGGCTCGTCCAGGCACAGCAGCGTCGGGTTGGTGGCCAGGGCCCGCGCGATCTCCAGACGCCGCTGCTCACCGTACGACAGGTTGCGTGCCACATCGCCGGCCCGCTTGCCGATCCCCACGAACTCCAGGAGTTCCAGCGACCGGCGCCGGCCCTCGTGCTCCTCGTGCCAGAACCGGGGCAGCCGGAACAGCGCGGCGATCACGCTGGTCTTGTGGTGCGCGTCGGCGCCCACCATGACGTTCTCCAGCGCGGTCATCTCCGGGAACAGTCGCACGTTCTGGAACGTCCGGGCGATGCCGCCGCGGGTGATCTGGTGCTTCTTGCGGCCCACGATGGACCGGCCCTGGAACCGGATCGCTCCGCTGGTCGGCCGGTACACGCCGGTCATCGCGTTGAAGCACGTCGTCTTGCCCGCGCCGTTCGGACCGATCAGGCCGAAGATCTCGCCCTTGCGCAGGACGAAACTGACATCGTTGAGGGCCACCACACCGCCGAAGCGCAGCGTCACGTTCTGCATCTCCAGCAGCGCGTCGCCCGCCGGACCGGTGGGCGCCGGCGCGGACTCCGCCGGACCGGTGGGCGCCGGCGCGTCCACCGGACGCGCGTTGGCGTCGTCCATCTCCTGCGGCGACTCGATGTGCGGTTCGCTCATGCCTGCCTCCGCTCCGCGGCTCGGCGATCAATTACCGTCGTGGTCCAGGCCGCAGCCTCCCCGCTCCCGCTCATGACGGCGCCGCCTCCTTCTCCCGGTCCTTGAGCTCCATCGCCCGGCGCCGGCTGGGAATCAGACCCTGCGGCCGGAAGATCATGATCAGGATGATCACCGCGCCGAAGATGGCGAACCGGAAGCCGAACAGGTCGGTGTGGAAGATCGGGTCCTGGATGCCCCGCAGCCGGTCCGGAATGTACGAGATCAGCGCGCCGCCCAGGATGGCGCCCGGGATGTTGCCGGAACCGCCCATCACCACGCCCGCCAGCACCAGGATCGAGAACTGCAGCACGAACGTGCCGGAGTTCATGAAGCCCTGCTGCCCGGCGAACATCACGCCGCCCAGGCCACCGATGCAGGCGCCGATCGCGAACGCCCACAGCTTGTACTTGATGGTCCGCACACCCATGATCTCCGCGGCTTCCTCGTCCTCGCGGATCGCCAGCCAGGAACGGCCCACCCGGGACCGGTCCAGGTTCCGCACCCCGAGCACGACCAGGATGATCACCGTGAGACCGAGCCAGTAGTACGGGGTCGCGTCCCGGACACCGAACAGTGCCGAGCCGTCGGTCTGCTGGCCCGGCGGGTGCGGGATGTCGGTGAAGCCCCGGTCACCCCGCAACGTCTCGGTGGACTGCGCGACGATCCGGATGATCTCCGCGAAGCCGAGCGTCACGATGGCCAGGTAGTCGCCGCGCAGCCGCAGCGTCGGCCAGCCGAGGATCAGGCCGGAGATCATCGCCACCGCGATCGCGAACGGCACCGCCGCCAGCCACGGCCACTCGGTGCCCAGCCGGCTGTCCGGCGAGGTCAGCAGGGCGACGGTGTAGGCGCCGACCGCGAAGAAGCCGACGTATCCGAGGTCCAGCAGGCCGGCGTAGCCGACCACCACGTTCAGGCCGAGAGCCAGCAGAACGTAGTAGGACATGTTGAACAGCGCGGACGGCCAGTCGATGCCCTCGGTGACGATCTGCGGTCCGATCAGCGGGATCTCCGCGGTGTACGGCAGCAGATAGGCCAGCGCGATGACGGCCAGCACGCCGACGATCCGCACCCAGACGGGCTGACGAGCGAACCAGCCGCGCAGATTGCCATTCAGTCGCCGGCCGTTCTTGCCCGGCGTGGCAGCAGTCGAGCTCATGCCAGATCTCCCCTCATGCCCGTGCTCGGCCAAGCGACTCGCCCAGCAACCCGGTCGGCCGGAACAGCAGGATCACCACGAGCAGGACGAACGAGACGGCGTGCAGCCATTCGGTGCCGAACAGTCCGGCGCCGTAGTTCTGCAACACGCCGAGCAGCAGTCCGCCCAGCAGCGCGCCGCGCAGGTTTCCGATGCCGCCCAGCACGGCGGCGGTGAACGCCTCGATGCCGAGCAGGAAGCCCGCGTCGAAGCGGGTGACCCCGATCTTGAGGTTGTACATCACCGCCGCGATGCCCGCCATCAGGCCGCCGAGCAGGAAGACCAGCGAGATCACCCGGCCCTGGTTGACGCCCATCAGAGCGGCGCTGTCCGGGTTCTGGGCCACCGCGCGGATGCCGCGGCCCAGCCGTGACCGGTTGATGAACCGGTCCAGAAGGAACATCATCACGAGCGCCAGCACGACGATCAGAATCTGCAGGTTGGTGATGTGCGTGTTGCCGATCACGACGACGTCGGTCTGGCGGATCAGCCGCGGCACGCCACGGATGTTGCGCCCGGTGATCACGCCGACGGTCTCCGAGATGGCCAGCGAGGCGCCGATGGCGGTGATCAGGAATGCCAGCTTCGGCGCGTTGCGGCGACGCAGCGGGCGGTAGGCGATCAGCTCAACCCCGATCGCGGTGACGCCCGAGGCGACCACCGCCGCGACCATGCCCAGGATGATCAGGCCGATCACCGCGAACATGCCCGGGGTGGGTGAGTTCTGGTCCAGCCCGAAGAAGCCCCACACGATGATCGACGCGTAGGTGCCGAGCAGGAAGACCTCGGAGTGAGCGAAGTTGATGAGCCGCAGCACGCCATAGACGAGGGTGTAGCCGAGGGCGAACAGCGCGATGATCGCGCCCTGGGCGAGCCCGGTGACGGTGAGCGGCCCGAAATTGTGGATCAGACCGGAGAAATTCACAGGGGGACTCCTGAAACGAAGAGGTCGGTGCGGCCGGAGATCATCCGGCCACACCGGCCCTGCAAAGAGTTACCAGTTTTCGATCAGGAAGTCTTGATCTCCTGGTCGGCGACCGCGTCGCCGCTGTCGTCGAACTTGAAGGCCCAGACCTTGATCAGGCTGGGGTCCAGCTCACCGGTCGCGGTGAACTTGTAGGTGTTCGCGATGCCCTGGTAGTTGACCGAGCCCAGGTAGTCGTTCATCTTCTCGATCGTGGTGTTGCCCTGATCGATGCCCTGCAGGAAGATGTTCGCCGCGTCGAACGCCACGTCCGAGTAGGTGCCGGCCGCGGTGTTCCACTCCGCCTGGTAGTCCTTGACGAACGAGCCGCCCGCCTTCTCCGGCGGCGAGCAGGGGCAGGTCACCACGGTGCCGATCGCGGCGGAGTTACCGGCCGCCTTGGTGAAGCCCGGGTCCTTCATGCCGTCGCCACCGACCAGCGTGCCCTTCCAGCCGGCCGAGGTCAGCTGCTTACGGATCAGGCCACCGTTCTGGTAGTAGCCGCCGTAGAACATCGCGGTCGCGCCGGACGCGATGACCTTCTGCACGGTCGCCGAGAAGTCGGTTTGCTTGCCGTCACCCTCGGTCTTGTCCGTGCCGACCACGGAGGAGCCGAGCGTCTGCTTGACGACATCGGCCAGACCGGCGCCGTACGCGGACTGGTCGTCGGCCACGAAGACCTTCTCGGCCTTCAGGACGTCCTTGATGTAGTTGCCCGCCGCGGGGCCCTGCGCGTCGTCGTTGGCGACCGCGCGGTGGAAGGTCTTCCAGTTGTTCGCCGACAGCGAGACCCGGGTGGCGGCCGGGGTGACCGTCGGGATGCCGGCCTCCTCGAAGATCGGGTCGGCGGCCTCCGACTCACCGGAGAACGGCGGGCCCACGATGCCCAGAATCTTCGTGTCCGAGACCAGGTTACGCGCGACACCCGGCGCGACACCGGGGTCACCCTGGGAGTCGAACTTCGCGACCTGGATGCAGTCGGAGCCCTTCTTGTCGTTGTACTGCTTGATCGCCAGCTCGTAGCCCTGCTCGATGTTCACACCGAGGTTGGCCGCCGGGCCGGTCAAGGCGCCGAAGTAGGCGATCTTGAATCCGCAGTTGCCGTCGGCCGAGTCGCCGCCGCTGCCGGAGTCGCTGTTGCAGGCGGCCGTGCCGGCGAGAAGCCCGACGAGGGCCACCCCACCGATGGCTCGTGCGAGAACCTGCCTCAAGGTTGGAACCCTCCTCCATACCGAACCACCGAGCCACGGCTGTGCGATTGGCACTTGCGCACCGGCACGGCACAGCTCAAGCCCGTTATGGGGCGGGACGCTATCCCAGTACTCGCGTTTGTCGTAAGACTCCGACCCGGCATTCACCGAACCGTTACGTGGGGTGATTTCGCGGGCGGCTGCGATGTCACAACGGGCATGACCGCTCCGGTCGCCCCCGCGCGGTTCAGGAGGCCGAAGCGGTCCCCGGCTCATCCGGCTCGGCGATGATCCGATCGGCCACTTCACGCATCGTCATCCGGTGGTCCATGGCGGTGCGCTGAATCCACTTGAACGCCTGTGGCTCGGTCATCGAATACTTGGTCATCAGCTCGCCCTTGGCACGCTCGACCGACTTGCGGGTCTCCAAGCGGTCGCTCAGCCCGGCCACCTCGGATTCGAGCGCGGACAACTCGGAATAGCGTGACAACGCGATTTCGATGGCCGGTACCAGGTCCGATTTTTGGAACGGCTTCACCAGATAGGCCATCGCGCCCGCGGCGCGGGCGCGCTCCACCAGGTCCCGCTGAGAAAATGCGGTGAGAATCACGACCGGGGCGATGCGCCCGCCGGCTATCCGCTCCGCGGCGGCCAGACCGTCCATGATCGGCATCTTGATGTCGAGAATCACCAGATCCGGAGTCAGGTCCTCGGCGAGCCGCACGGCGGTCTCGCCGTCACCGGCCTCGCCGACGACGTCGTACCCCTCCTCCACGAGCATCTCCGCCAGGTCCAACCGGATGAGGGCCTCGTCCTCGGCGATCAGTACCCGCCTGCGCTCGGCGCTCGCCTGCGTGTCGGCCACCAGCCCCTACCCCTCAACGCTCGAGAAGATGCGACACCCGGGTATGTGGGTGTCACCGCCCTCAGCGTAGTGGGTAGGCTGTCCGAGGATCAGCCTGGCGCGGTCGTTCGCGACCGGTGAACCGGGCAGGCCTGTCCCCGTAGCCCAATCGGCAGCAGGCAATGGACTCAAAATCCATACAGTGTGGGTTCGAATCCCACCGGGGACACTCTTTCCGCCCGCGGGCGCGCAGCGCCGCGTCGGCGGGTGCGGCGATGTTGTGAAACCGCAGCTCATCCTGCCCTCGACGAGCTGCTCGCCGGGTGGCCGTCCGGCAGCGGCCCGGGGCCGCGGCACGGCACCTCCCCTGGCACATCGGGCCGGGCGCGACCGCAGGCCCGGGCCCCGGCGTTACATCTTCGTTAAAGCCTCCGCCGGCACGACACGCCCGAAGGTGTGGCATCCACACCTCCGACGATGCCCGGCACCGGTCATGGGTCGCCCAAGATCGGTCAGGCGAATGCCCGAAGACGCCGGTATTTCCGGTAAAGCGCCGGTCGGCGCACCGACGTGATGTTGTGATGGGGAGACGGCTGTGCCCGGGAGGCTTGATGTTGTGGTCCGGTTCCTCGCCCCTGACCGTGGTGCGCAACGGCATGTGGGCGCTGTTGCTCTGCACCGGCGTGACCTGGTTGGCGATCGGATGGACCGTGCTTCGGCTGGGCCCGGCGGACGTGGTGCGCGTCGGCGGCGCGGTGCTGATCTTTGCCGCCGCGGCTGAGGCGGTGCGCGCGCTGGCCAAGGCCAAGGCGTGGTGGCTCAACGCCGGCTTGACGGTGCTGTTCGCACTGACCGGGGCGGTGCTGCTGACCGGCAACGACTCGTCGTTCGCCACACCGGCGGCGCTGGTCGGCTGGTACCTCGTCGTCCGGGGTGCCGCGGACATCGCGGTGTCGATGATGGTGCGGGAGACCGACCGTACGTGGGGCATGCTGATGGTGGCGGGCGTGCTGGAAACCGGCCTCGGATTCTTCGCCTCGGGACCGTTCGGCCGCACCGGCGAGTTGCTCGTGGTGGTGCTCGGCGCGCTGGGCCTCTGCCGCGGCATCGTGGACCTGGTCGCCGCCCTGCGGCTGCACGAGTTGTCGGCGTTCCGCGCCGAGATCCTGAACCTGCCATCGGAGCGCGCCGTCGGTCTCACCGGCTATTCGGCCGGGCATCTCGACTTCGAGACCGGTCACACCGGCACCCCGGCCGGCAGCACCCCGGCCGGCAGCACCCCGGCCGGCAGCACCCCGGCAGACGGCACCCCGGCCGGCAGCACCCCGGCAGACGACGCCTCGGCAGCCAGCACCCCGGCGGCGGGCACCCCGGCAGCCAGCACCCCGTCGGACGACACCGGCGCGGACAGCTTCCACCAGGAAGTCCTGCGCACCACCGCCGACCTCGACGCGATGCTGGCCATGGCCGGCCTGACCGCACCGGCACCGGACGCGCACACCGGCGACGTCGACCTTCCCCCGGTGCCGGACACGCCGGAGGGCGTCGACCAGGGCGAGACCATCCCGCAGACGACGCCTGCGAGGGAGACGGATCAGACGAGCCGGGCGCGGCACCGGGCACCCGAGGCCGCAGACGACGAGGCGGACGCCACGCGGCCGGAACCGGACGAGACGTCCCTCACCGCCCGCGATCGTCGGGCCGACTGACCGGCGCGCCGACGCGGCGCAGCAAACCCTCCTGGGCCGCACTGGCGATGTGCAGACCGTTGCGGGTGAACATCCGACCCTGGGCGAAGCCCCGCGAGCCGCTCGCGGACGGGCTGGTGGAGTCGTAGAGGAACCACTCGTCGGCGCGGAACGGCCGGTGCAACCACAACGCGTGGTCGAGGCTGGCGCCGATGACCCCGCCCGGCCCCCACACCTCGCCGTGCATGGAGAGCACCGCGTCCAGCAGTGACAGGTCACTCGCGTACGTGAGGGCGCAGGCGTGCAGCAGCGGATCGTCCGGAAGCTCGCCGGCCACGCGCATCCACACCCGTTGCTGCGGTTCGGGACGGCGGTCGCCGGCCGGCACCCAGCCGGGCACGCCGACGTAGCGCACATCGACCGCCCGCGGGGAGCTGGCGAAGGCGCCGGCGCGGTCCGGGTACCGCGACAGCCAATCGGCCATGGTGGGCACCTCGTCCGGGCCGGGCACGTCCAACGGCGCCGGGGCGTGGTGGTCCAGGCCCTGCTCGGCCACCTGGAACGAGGCCGACATGAAGAAGATCGTCCGGCCGTGCTGTTCCGCGGTGGACCGGCGGACCGAGAACGAGCGGCCGTCGCGGATCGTCTCCACCCGAAAGTCGATCGGCACGCTGGGATCCCCCGGCCGCACGAAATAACCGTGCAGCGAATGCACCCGCCGGGCCCGGTCCACGGTGCGGCCGGCCGCCACCAGGGCCTGCCCGGCCACCTGGCCGCCGAAGACGCGCTGCGCGCCGACCTGGGGGCTCTCCCCCTGGAACGTGGCCTCGTCCAGTTGCTTGAGGTCCAACACCTCAAGCAACTGGTCGACGGCCGCCTGCCCGCGCAGCGGCGACGTCACACCAGGTCCGGCGCGGCCAGCGAGCCCAACTGATGAACCCGCAGCGTGTTGGTCGACCCCGGCGCGTTCGGCGGGCTGCCGGCCACCACCACCACGTATTCGCCCGGCTTGGCCAGGCCCAGACCCAGCATCTTGGCGTCCACCTGGCGGAACATGTCGTCGGTGTGGTGCACGAAGTCGGTCAGGAACGTCTCCACGCCCCACGAGAGGGCGAGCTGGTCGCGCACCTCGGGCACCGGGGTGAAGGCGAACAGCGGAAGCTCGCAGTGCAGGCGGGACAGGCGCCGGACGGTGTCGCCGGTCTGCGAGAAGGCCACCATCGCCTTGGCGCCGATGTTGCGGGCGATCTGCGAGGCGGCGACGGTCAGCGCGCCGCCGTGCGTACGCGGATCGTGCTGCAGGCGCGGCACGCCCAGCGAGCCGCCCTCCGTGGTGCTGATGATCCGCGCCATGGTGCTGACCGTGAGCACCGGGTATTTCCCGACGCTCGTCTCGCCGGACAGCATCACCGCGTCGGTGCCGTCGAGCACGGCGTTGGCGACGTCGGAGGCCTCGGCGCGGGTGGGCCGCGAGTTCTCAATCATCGAGTCGAGCATCTGGGTGGCCACGATGACCGGCTTCGCGTTCTCCCGGCAGAGCTGCACGGCCCGCTTCTGCACCAGCGGCACCTGGTCGAGGGCGAGCTCGACGCCGAGGTCGCCGCGCGCCACCATGACGCCGTCGAACGCCATCACGATGGCCTCCAGGTGGTCCACCGCCTCGGGCTTCTCCACCTTGGCCAGCACCGGGCGGGTCACGCCCTCCTCGCTCATGATCTGCTGCACGAGCTTCATGTCGTCGGGCGACCGGACGAAGGACAGCGCGATCAGATCCACGCCCATCCGCAGCGCGAAGCGCAGGTCCTCCTCGTCCTTGTCGCTCATCGCGGGCACGCTCACCGCGACGTTGGGTAGCGACACGCCCTTGTTGTTGGAGACCGGCCCGCCCTCCACCACCAGGCACCCGATGTCGTTGCCCGCGACGGCGGAGACCTCCACGGCGACCTTGCCGTCGTCGATCAGGAGCCGGTCGCCGACCTTCACCTCCTGCGGAAGCTTGCGATAGGTGCAGGCCACCCGCTCCGCGGTGCCGACGATGTCGTCGCCGGTGATGGTGACGGCGTCACCGGTGCGCCACTCGTGCGGCCCGTCGGCGAACCGGCCCAGGCGGATCTTGGGGCCTTGCAGGTCGGCCAGGATCGCGACGGCGCGGCCACTGTCCTGGGCGGCCGCCCGGACCAGATCGAAGACCTTCCGGTGGTCCTCATGGCTGCCGTGGCTGAAATTCAGACGGGCCACATCCATGCCGGCCTCGACGAGCCCGCGAACGCGCTCGGGTGACGAAGTGGCGGGACCCATGGTGCAAACGATCTTTACGCGGCGTGTCACGGCCATCAGGCTAGTCCCTCTTTCGGATCGGCCGGGCGGCCGACCCCTCCTCTGCGTGGAATCGTTCGCGGGCGTCGACGACCGCGCCGCTGAAGCCTATCGGCCGCGGAAGAGGACCGGGGGCAGGGCCGGGCTCATCCGCAGACCTCCGGCAGACCCTCCCCCGAAACGTGCGCCGAGGGCGCGAGCCGCTCGCACAGCAGCGACACGGCGACCGCCGGATCGAGCCGCCACTGCACCGCGGTCCAGTCGTTGGAGCCGGACGCCAGCACCGGCGCGTCCGGGGCGAACCGCAGATCCCCGGTGCGGCTGCTCTCCCCGCGCAACTCGGTGACCAGATCGCCGGTGCCGGTGTCCCAGACCCGGATCAGGTCGGTGTCGGAGTCGGTGCCGGTGGCGAGCAGGTGGCCGTCGGCGGAGAAGGCGACCTCGCTCACGTCGAACGGATGGTGGCCGAGGACGCCAGCCGGGGTGAGCCCGTCAACGCGCACCAGGTCGGCGCCCTGCCCACGCGGCAGGGCAACGGTGGCGGAGTCCGGGCTGACCGCGAAATGGTGCACCGCGCCGCCGAACGCCCGCGAATCGACCAGTGTCAGGCCGGGTGCCCGGAACCGCCACACGGCACCCTGCTGGGGCAGCGGATCCCGACTCCGGTTCGACGAGATCAACAGGTAACGCCCGTCCGGGGTGAACGCCGTGTCGATCGAGAGGTGCCCGGGAAGCCGCACCGGCGGCCGGGCCGCCCACGTCCGCGTGTCCCACACATAGGCGTCCGGGTCGTCGCGTTCCTGCACCGGGGCCCGGTCCTGGCCGGGGTCGAGCTGGGCGGTCGGGTTGGCGACGGCGACCAGCAGGGATCCGTCCGGAGAGAAGGCCACGGCGCTGGGGAACAGATCGGAGGCCATCCGCAGCGTGCGGCGCAGGCCGCCGTCGGGGCCGAACACCAGCACCCGGCTGCCCTGACGGACCGAGACAGCGAGCGAGCCGTCCGGGCCGTACGCCAGGCCGAGCGGCCCGTCGTCGGCGGCCAGCGGGAGGGTGTCGAGCAATCCACCGGTGTGCGCGTCCCAAATCCGGACCACCGGATCGCTGGAGCCGGTGGCCAGCCGCGCGCCGGCCGGGCCGTAGGCCAGCCGCCCGACCACCTGCGGGTGCGGCATGATCCGGTCCCGCCGGAACAGGGTGGGCGCCTCGCCGAGCCCGGCGACGGCCAGCAGGCCGCCGTCCGCGGACGTCGCGGCATCCGTCAACAAGCCGCGGAAGCCGGCGAGCGTCGGCCGCGGGCCACCGGCCGTCAGGCGGAGCACCTCGCCGGGGTCGTCGCCGGAAATGATCACGGTGCCGTCCGGGGTCACCCCGAAGCGGCTGCCCGCGTCGTCCAGCAGCGGGTCCGGCCCGTCGTACGCGGTGACCGGCGCCCAGTCGTCTGCCGCACGTCGCACCTGGACCAGCCCGTCCAGCCGCACGGTGAACAGCGTCCCGTCGGCGGCGAATCCCACGTCGGTCGCCTTGCCGAGCGTGGTCAGCAGATGGCCGTCCGACCAGCGCAGCAGCGCGCCGTCACCGCCGGTGGCCGCCGCCACATACCGGCCGTCCGGGCTGACCGCCAGGCTGGTCACCGAGGGCCGGTCCAGTTGCCGTGCCCCGATCGGGCGGCCGGTGGCCGGGTCCCAGGCGACCAGGCGCAGCGGTTCCTCGGTGCGCACCGCGAGCACCGCGCTGGAATCCGGCAGCCATGCCACCGCACCGAAGGCCGGCAGGTTCCGCAGCGGACGGCCGGTGATCCCGTCCCACAGGGCCAGGCCGTCCACCACGGTGACCGCGCCGGTGGCCAGGTAACGGCCGTCCGGCGAGAAGGCCACCGAGATCAGGTTCTCGCCCGGCGACCGGCGCGCCGGGCCGACCGGGCGCAGCGTCATCGCGTCGAACAGCCGGAGCTCGTTGGTGTCCCGGTAGCCCACGGCCACCCGGCGGCCGTCCGGGCTGACCGCCACGCTCGCTTCCGCGGCGCGCGCGCCGAGACGGCCCACCAATGAGGTCTGCTGGGCGAACATCAGCGCGTCCCGGGCCTCCCGGGTCGGCGCGGCCTGCCAGGCCAGCAGTGCCTTACGGACCGAGCCGAGCTGGTCCGGGAAGTGATCGGTACGCGACTCGGCCGCGAGCTGACGCGACAGGGCTTCCTGCCGCTGGTGGCGGGCTTCGGAGCCCTGCTGCACGGCGATCAGCGCGCCGGCCACGACGAGCAGCAAAGCCACCGCGAGCCCGCCGACCAGCCGGCGCAGCCGCCGCGTGGTGCGCAGCCTGGTCCGCTTCCGGGCCTGCGCGGCCTCCTGCGAGGCGGCCAGGAAGCGGCGCTGCTCGGCCGTGATGTCCGGGTTGTCGGCGGCCCACTCGCGGGCGGCGTCCAGCCGGGAACCGCGGTAGAGCACGTCCGGGTCGTCCCCGGACGCGGCCCACTCGGCCGCCGCCTGGCTCAGGCGTTGCCGCAGCAGGATCTCCTCACGGGCCTCCTCCATCCAGCCGGCGAGCCGCGGCCAGCCGATGAGCAACGCCTCGTGGGTGATTTCGACGAGGTCCTCACCGGCGGTGACCAGCCGAGCGTCGATCAGCGGTCGCAGCGCCTCGAGGTGCACCTCCGCCGGCGACCCGCGGCGGCGCACGGCCAGACCGTCGACCACGGTCACCAAGCCGAGCAGCGCGCGGCGCAGTCCGGCCCGGGTGCGCTCGTCCAGGTCCACATAGACGCGTTCGGCCGTCTCGGCGACCGCCCGTTGGATGCCCCCGGTGCGGCGGTAACCGGCCACCGTCAGGGTGCGGGCGTCCCGCCGCTCCCAGGTGGCTCGCAGGGCGTGCGCCAGCAGCGGCAGCGCCCCCGGCTCGTACCCGGGTGCGCCGAGGTCGGTGAGCAGCAGCTCGACCAGGCCGGGCTGGACGGTGAGACCGGCTTCGGCGGCCGGTTCCAGCACCGCCCGGCGCAGGTCGTCGGAGTCCAGCGGCCCGACCACGAACTGGCCCGCGCCGAGCATCGGCACCATCGGCGCGATCTCGGTGCAGTGCGCGTAGAAACCGGCCCGTAGCGCGACGATCACCAGGGCGGGGCGGACCGCGGCCAGCGCGGAGACGAACGCGACCCGTTCCCTCGGGTCGGCGCACTGGGTGAACAACTCCTCGAACTGGTCGACCAGGATGACGATCCGGTCGGTGCCCAGCGCGGCCATGCGCGTGGTGAACTCGGCCAGCGGGCGCGGCCCCGGCGTCATCACCAGCCACGGCCACCCGGCGACGTCCGAGCCGAGGCCGCCGTCCGCGATCGCCGGCAGCACCCCGGCCCGCAGCAGCGAGGATTTGCCGACCCCGGAGACGCCGACCACGACCAGCGGCGGACCGCCCACCTGCTGTTCGCTCAGCCGGCCCATCAGCTCCGCGACCAGGGTTTCGCGCCCGCGGAAGAACCGGACATCCAGGGCGTCGAAGCCGGCCAGCCCGGGATAGGGCGAGACGTCGTCGTCCGCGCCGCCGGACGGCGGTGCGGCAGCCGGTCCGGATTCGGATTCGGAGGTACGCCGCCCGTCCTGCACCGCCTGCCGCAACTGGACGGTGAGCACCAGGGACTGCCGCAGCAGGTCGGTCTGCTGACGCTGCTCCCGGCTCTGCTCGGCCAGGTGCCGCTGGATCTCGGTGAGCGAGACGGCGGCGTCCTCCGCGAGCAGGTGCAACCGGCCCATGTCGTGGCGGAAGGAGCCGAAGGCGGTGGCCAGTTCGAGCCGCAGGCTCTCGTCGGCGGCCTGCAGCGCGGCGTCCACCGCGCCGACCGCGTGCAACACCGCGGAGACCTCGTCGCGCAACGCGGCGTCGCCGCTCTCCAGCCGGGCCAGCAGCTCCTCGGCGACCGCGTCGCGCCAGGTCTGCTCGTCGGTGCCGCGCACCCGCTCCGCGGTCTGCGCCAGCAGACCGGCCAGGTAGTTGGAGCCGAGCTCGCCGATCTGGTCCAGCGCGGCGGCGTACTCCCCGGTCAGCCCCAGGCCCGCGCCGGCGACCGGCGCCACCGCCGAGGCGGTCAGGAAGGCGACGATGCCGTACGGCGTGGCCCGGCGCAGGCCGGAGCGGGCCGAGCGCACCCAGGCACGCACGCCGGAACGGGCGCGCTCGGCGGGCTCGGTCGTGACATCCATAGACCACTATGGTGTCACGTGCCGTCCACAGTGGGACCTCAGCGAGTAGCGGCCAAGGGTTGTGATGAGGGCTCCACCGGAGCCGGCAGGTCGCCGTGCGATCCGAGGTAGGTGTGCACCGCCGCGGCGGCTGCCCGCCCCTCGGCGATCGCCCAGACGATCAGTGACGCGCCGCGGTGCATGTCACCGGCCACGAAAACCCCGGGCGCGGAGGTCTGCCATCCGTCGTCGGTGTCCAGCACGCCGCGTCCGTTACGCCGCACGCCGAACTGCTCAAGCAACGGGGATTCCTCGGTGCCGTCGAAGCCGATGGCCAACAGCACCAGGTCCGCGCGGATGTCCCGCTCGGTGCCCTCGGCGACGGTCACGGTGCGCCGGCCGTCGACCCGCTCCACCATGACGTCGGCGACGCGGACGGCACTCACCTGACCGGACCCGTCGTCGACGAACTCCTGGACGGCGACGCCGAACACCCGGTCGCCGCCTTCCTCGTGGGCCGGGTAGTTGCGCAGGATGACCGGCCACGTCGGCCACGGGTGCACGGCGCCGGCGCGCGCCGAGGGCGGCAGCGGGTACTGGTCGAGCTGGACCACCGCGGCCGCGCCCTGCCGGTGTGCCACGCCGAGGCAGTCCGCCCCGGTGTCGCCGCCGCCGATGATGACCACGTGCTTGCCGGCGGCGTCCACCGGGGTGCCGTCCTGCAGCCCGGCCACCATCCGGTTCGCCGGTACCAGATGGTCCATCGCCAGGTGCACGCCGCGCAGCGCCCGGCCCGGGGTCTCCGGCGCGTCCCGGCCCGCCAGCGCCCCGCAGGCCAGCAGTACCGCGTCGAACCGTTCCCGCAGATCATCCGCGGTGACGTCGACGCCGACGTGCACACCGGTCTGGAAGATCACGCCCTCGGCCTCCATCTGGGCCAGGCGGGCGTCGATCACATGCTTTTCGATCTTGAAGTCGGGGATGCCGTAGCGCATCAGGCCGCCGATGCGGTCGTCCCGCTCGAACACGGTCACCGCGTGTCCGGCCCGGGCCAGTTGCTGCGCGGCGGCCAGACCGGCCGGTCCGGAGCCGACCACCGCGACGGACTTCCCGGACGACGAGGTGGCCCGCTGCGGCCGGACATATCCGAGATCGAACGCGTGGTTGGCGATCTCCACCTCGACCTGTTTGATGGTGACCGGGTCGTCGCCGATGCCGAGCACGCAGGCGGCCTCGCAGGGCGCCGGGCAGAGCCGTCCGGTGAACTCCGGGAAGTTGTTGGTGGCGTGCAGGCTCTCCGCCGCCGCCTCCCACGCCCCGGTGCGCACCAGGTCGTTCCAGTCCGGGATGCGGTTGCCGAGCGGGCAGCCGTCGTGGCAGAACGGGATGCCGCAGTCCATGCAGCGGGTGGCCTGGTCGCGGATCAGGTCCTCGCCGGCCGGGGGGTAGACCTCCCGCCAGTCCATGATCCGCACCGGCACCGGGCGCCGCTGCGGCAACTGCCGCTCGTAGCGCAGGAAACCGTTGGGGTCAGGCACGTCGCACCTCAGTCAACTCTGCACTCCCATAACCGCTTCGTCCACGTTGCGACCGGCAGCCTCGGCGGTCTTGATCAGTTCCATCACGCGCTTGTAGTCGCGCGGCACCACCGCGGTGAACTCCTCGGCCGCCGCGGGCCAGTCCTTGAGCAGCCGCCCGGCGACCGCCGAGTCCGTCTCGGCGAAGTGCCGCTGCACCATGTCGTGCAGGATGTCGCGTTCCGCGTCGGTCAGCGGCGCCAGGTCCACCAGCTCCGGGTTGACCCGGGACGGGTCGAGATCCAGCACGAACGCGGTGCCGCCGGACATCCCCGCGGCGAAGTTGCGGCCGGTCGAGCCGAGCACCGCCACCACGCCGCCGGTCATGTATTCGCAGCCGTGGTCGCCGACTCCTTCGACGACCGCCCGCGCCCCGGAGTTGCGTACCGCGAACCGCTCGCCGGCCCGGCCCCGCAGATAGAGCTCGCCGCCGGTGGCGCCGTAGAGGATGGTGTTGCCGGCGATGATGTTCTCCTCCGCGACGAAGGCCGCGTTCTCGTCCGGGCGCACGATCACCCGGCCGCCGGACAGGCCCTTTGCCACGTAGTCGTTGACGTCGCCGATCAGCCGCAGGGTCACGCCGCGCGGCAGGAACGCGCCGAACGACTGCCCGCCGGTGCCGCGCAGGGTGACGGCGATGGTGTCGTCGGGCAGTCCCTCGCCGCCGTGCCGCCGGGTGACCTGGCCGCCGAGCATCGCGCCCACGCTGCGGTGGTCGTTGCGCACCGCGACCTCGGCGCGGACCGGCGTGCCGTCAGCCAGGGCCGGCGCGGCCAGCTCGATCAGGCGGTTGTCCAGCGCCGTGTCCAGGCCGTGGTCCTGCTCGACGATCCCGCGGCGGGCGGTGCCCTCGGGCAGTTCGGGAACGTACAGCACGGAGCTCAGGTCGAGCCCGTGGGCCTTCCAGTGGTCCACGGCCGGCATCACGTCCAGCACCTCGGCGTGGCCGATCGCCTCGTCCATCGACCGGAAGCCCAGTTCGGCGAGGTACCCGCGGACCTCCTCGGCGAGGAACAGGAAGAAGTTCTCCACGAACTCCGGCTTGCCGGTAAAGCGCTCACGCAGTACCGGGTTCTGCGTGGCGATGCCGACCGGGCAGGTGTCCAGGTGGCAGACCCGCATCATGATGCACCCGGAGACGATCAACGGCGCGGTCGCGAAGCCGAACTCCTCGGCGCCCAGCAGGGCGGCCACGATCACGTCGCGGCCGGTCTTCATCTGCCCGTCCACCTGCACGGTGACCCGGTCGCGGAGCCGGTTCAGCAGCAGCGTCTGCTGCGCCTCGGCCAGGCCCAACTCCCACGGTGAGCCGGCGTGCTTGAGCGAGTTCAGCGGGGACGCTCCGGTGCCGCCGTCGTGGCCGGAGATCAGGATGACGTCGGCCTTCAGCTTGGCGACGCCCGCGGCGACCGTGCCGACGCCGATCTCGGACACCAGCTTGACGTGCACCCGCGCGTCCGGGTTGACCATCTTGAGGTCGTGTACGAGCTGGGCCAGGTCCTCGATGGAGTAGATGTCGTGGTGCGGCGGCGGAGAGATGAGCCCGACGCCGGGCGTGGCGTGCCGGGTCTTGGCGATCCACGGCCACACCTTGTTGCCGGGTAGCTGGCCGCCCTCTCCGGGCTTCGCCCCCTGCGCCATTTTGATCTGCAGGTCGTCCGCGTTCACCAGGTATTCGGTGGTGACGCCGAACCGGCCGGACGCGATCTGCTTGACCGCCGAGCGGCGCTGCGGGTCGTAGAGGCGCTCCACGTCCTCGCCGCCCTCGCCGGTGTTGGACCGGCCGCCGAGGCGGTTCATCGCCACGGCCAGCGTCTCGTGCGACTCCGCGGAGATGGAGCCGTACGACATGGCACCGGTGGCGAACCGCTTGACGATCTCCGAGGCCGGCTCGACCTCGGAGAGCGCGATCGGGGTGCGCCCGGAGGCGAAACGGAACAGCCCGCGCAGCGATCCGGTCCGCGCCGCCAGCTCGTCCACCTTCGCGGTGTACCGGCGGAACACGTCGTACTGCTTGCTGCGGGTGGCGTGCTGGAGCAGGAAAACCGTCTCCGGGTTGAACAGGTGCAGTTCACCCTCGCGGCGCCACTGGTATTCGCCGCCGACCTCCAGGCGCCGGTGGCTGCGCTCGGCCGGGTTGCTCGGGTACGCCTTGGCGTGCCGCGCCGCGATCTCGGCGTGGATCTCGGCCAGCCCGGAACCGCCGATCCGCCCGCTGGTGCCCACGAAGTAGCGCTGCAGCAGCTTGTTCTCCAGCCCCACGGCCTCGAAGACCTGCGCGCCGCAGTACGACGAGACGGTGGAGATGCCCATCTTGGACATGATCTTGAGGACGCCCTTGCCGAGCGCCTTGACGTAGTTGCGCACCGCGACCGACGGCTCCATCCCGGCCAGCGGGCCGGTGGCGATCAGGTCGTCCACGGTCTCGAACGCGAGGTACGGGTTGACCGCGGCGGCGCCGTACCCGATCAGCACCGCGGCGTGGTGCACCTCGCGGCAGTCGCCGGACTCCACCACCAGCGCCACCTGGGTGCGGGTCTGCTCGCGCACCAGGTGCTGGTGCACCGCCGCGGTCAGCAGCAGCGACGGGATCGGCGCCAGGTCGGCGTTGCTGTCCCGGTCGGAGAGCACCAGGACGCGTACGCCGTCCTCGATCGCCTCGGACACATGCCGGCAGATCTGGGTGAGGCGGGCCTTGATGCCCGCGGCGCCGTCCCGCAACGGGTAGAGGCCGGAGACCCGCACCGCCTTGAAGCCGTGCATGTCGCCGTCGTCGTCGATGGACAGCAGCTTCGCCAGCTCGTCGTTGTCGATGACCGGGTACGGCATGACGATCTGCCGGCAACTGGCCGGTCCCGGATCGAGCAGGTTGCCCTCCGGTCCCAGGGTCATCGCCAGGCTGGTCACCAGCTCTTCTCGGATGGCGTCCAGCGGCGGGTTGGTGACCTGGGCGAACAACTGGTGGAAGTAGTCGAACAGCAGCCGCGGGCGCTGCGACAGCGGCGAGATGGGGGTGTCGGTGCCCATCGAGCCGAGCGGCTCGGCGCCGTTGCGGGCCATCGGCGCCACGAGGATCTTCAGTTCCTCCTCGGTGTACCCGAACACCTGCTGACGCCGGGTCACCGAGTCGTGGGTGTAGACCACGTGCTCGCGCTTCGGCAGGTCGGCCAGGTCGATCAGGCCGGCGTGCAGCCACTCGTCGTACGGCTGCGCGGCGGCCAGCCCCGCCTTGATCTCGTCGTCGTGCACGATCCGCCCGGCGGCGGTGTCGACCATGAACATGCGGCCCGGCTGCAACCGGCCCTTGGCCACCACGGACGCCGGGTCGACGTCCAGCACGCCCGCCTCGGAGCCGAGCACCACCAAGCCGTCGCTGGTGTGCCACCAGCGGCCCGGCCGCAGGCCGTTGCGGTCCAGCACCGCGCCGATCAGGGTGCCGTCGGTGAACGCCACGCTGGCCGGGCCGTCCCACGGCTCCATCAGGCTGGCGTGGAAGCGGTAGAAGGCCCGCCGGGCGGGCTCCATGGCCGGGTCGTTCTCCCACGCTTCCGGGATCATCATCAGCACCGCGTGCGGCAGGCTGCGCCCGGCCAGGTGCAGCAGCTCCAGCACCTCGTCGAAGCCGGCCGAGTCGGACGCCTCCGGGGTGATCACCGGGAACAGCCGCTTGATGCTGCCCGGCAGGGCGGCGGACTGCAGCAGTGCCTCACGCGCCTGCATCCAGTTCCGGTTGCCGCGGATGGTGTTGAACTCGCCGTTGTGCGCGATGAACCGGTAGGGGTGGGCCAGCGGCCAGGACGGGAAGGTGTTGGTGGAGAACCGCGAGTGCACCAGGGCGATCGCGCTGTCCACCCGGTCGTCGGTGAGATCCGGGAAGAACGCCGGGAGCTGATCCGGGGTGAGCATGCCCTTGTAGGTGATGGTCCGCGAGGACAGCGTCGGGAAGTAGGCCGCCACCTGGCGCTGCGAGGTCTCCCGCTCGGCCTGCTTGCGGATGCAGAACGCGATGCGGTCCAGTTCCAGGCCGGACAGCGCCTCGCCGGCCGGCCCGTCGGCGGTGCCGGTCAGCCGGTGCGCGGCCAGGAACACCTGCTTGATCCAGGGCCGGGCCAGTTCCGCGGTCTCGCCCAGCTCCGCCGGATCCACCGGGACGTCCCGCCAGCCCAGCACCTCGCCACCCTCGACCAGCGCGTACTTCTCGAACACCGCGATCGCGCGGGCCCGTGCGTCCGGGTCGTTCGGCAGGAAGCACAGCCCGGTCGCGTACGACCCGGCGGGCGGCAGGGCGAAGTCGGTGACCGAGCGGTAGAACGCGTCCGGAACCTGGATCATGATGCCGGCGCCGTCGCCGGTGTTGTACTCGGCGCCCCGGGCACCGCGATGGTCCAGCCGGATCAGCGCCGAAAGGCCCTTGGCGACCACGTCGTGGGAGCGGCGTCCGTGCACGTCGGCCACGAACGCCACACCGCAGGCGTCATGCTCCTGCTCCGGGTCGTACAAGCCGAGCTGCCGCTCTCGGCCGTCTGCCGCGGGCAAGTGCTGCGGGTGCGGAAGAGCCACCGGGCCTCCTGTCGTCACGGCGTTTCACATCAAGGTCGGGACGACGTCGGCCCTGCAAAGTCTCTCGATACTACGTTAAGGGCGGCTGATCTCCACCAGGCTAGCGGGGGATCACATCACCCGAAGCGGGCTCCGCGCCGGTCCGATAGTGTCGCGCCGTGGCACACGTGCACAGCGAGGTCTTTGCCCGGCTCGAAGAGTTCTCCGACGCCGTGCCTCGCACCGACGCACGGGTGGAGGAGTTCGGCGGCCTCGTCCTTTTCGTCCGGGAAGGTGCCGGTTGGCCGTTCTACGCACGGCCTCGTCCGGGAGCGGACCCGCCGTCTGCCGCCGATATTACTGCTGTTCGTGCGCGTCAACGAGAACTGGGCATGCCGGAGGCGTTCGAGTGGATCCACGACCTCCGGCCGGATCTGCTCGCCGTTGCCCGCTCGGCCAGCCTCGACGTGCTGCTCGCTCCGCTGCTCGTGCTGGACCCGCACGCGCTGGTGCCGGACCTGCCGGTGCCGGACGCCACCATCCGGCTGCTCGACCCCGACGCCAGTTCCTTCGCCGCCGATCTGCGCGCGTCGCGGGCGGTGGCGTCCCTAGGGTTCGGCACGCCCGCGACGGTGGCGGCCGGGCTGTCCACCGACGTGCTGGCCGCCGGCACGCTGTCCACGGACGTGGCCGGGCCGCGGGAACGGGATGCGGCCGGGCCCCTCGACCCGGAGCTGATCACGGCGAGCCGCGCCAAGGCGACCACCGGGCAGGTGGTCTCCGCGGTGGTCCACGCGCCGTCCGAGGGCATCCTGGCGACCGGCCTCTATCAGCGCGTCGGCGACGTCGCGGAGATCGCCGGGGTGGCCACGCTGCCGTCGGCCCGCCAGCGCGGGTACGCGTCCCAGCTCACCGCGACGCTGGCCCGCCACGCCCTGCAGAACGGGGTCACCCTGGTGTTCCTGTCGGCTGGCGACGACGACGTCGCCCGGCTGTACGCGCGCATCGGATTCCGCCGCGTCGGCACCGCCTGCATCGCCGAGCCGCACTCGGCCCCGCCGCTCTGACGGATTCCCGCTCTGACGGACTCCCGCTCTGACGGATCAGGCCGCGCGGGTCACTGCGGCGGATGCCAGTCCGCGGCCAGGTCGCCCGCATGGCCCAGCAGACGCGGGCGCAACTGCTGCAACGCCGCGTCCCGGGCGCGCAGCGCCAGGCGCCCGCGCGCCTGCACCACCGCCGACATCCGCCGGGTCTGCCGGATCATGCTGGCGGTCCGCGGGCGGCGACTGCGGTGATAGGTCTCGATCGCCTCGCCCAACTGCCGGCCGGGCGACGCCTCGGCGGTCAGCGCCAGCAACGTGGCCACGTCCTCGAAGGCCAGGCAGGCACCCTGCCCGAGATGGTGCGGCATGGCATGCGCGGCGTCGCCGAGCAACACCACGCCGCCGGGGCCGGACCGGAAACACGACGAGCGGGGCAACGGCCGCAGCTCCCGCACCTGCTGCGGGATCAGGTCGTCCGCTCGGGTGGCCGCCAGCAGCGAACCGACCGGCGCATGCCACCCGGCGAACCAGCGCTGCAACAGGCCGAGCTGGGTCGCCGGGGATTCCGGCCGGGCGGCGCCGGCCGCGGTGGCCACCCAGTAAACGCCGCCCCGGCCGCCGACGTGCTCGCCCAGCGGCAACCAGACGAAGCGGTAACCCGCGCCCAGCATCTCCCCGCCGAGCGCGGCACCCTCGGACAGCGACGGTGCCCGGAACCCGGGCACCACGGCCTGCCAGGCCGCGAAGCCGGACGGCACCACCGCCGCCTCCGGTGCCAGCGCACGCCGGACCGCGCTGTCCACGCCGTCCGCGGCGACCACCAGGTCGGCCTCCAGGTGCAGGTCGCCGGCGCCCACCACGGGACGCGACCGGGCGCCCACCCGGACGGTGCCGACCTCGACGCCGGTGCGGATGACGACACGCTCCCCCAGACCGGCCATCAGCGCGTCGTGCAGATCCTCCATGAGCACCACGGACAGGGCCGGATCCGCGCCCGGCCGGGTGCGCGGCGGCACCAGCCACTGCCCGTCCGGCCGGCGCACGCCGCGGTCGGGCAGCGGCATGGCGATGGCCGACCAGCCACCGTCCGGGTCGAGCGCCTCCAACGCGCGCCGGCCACCCGGCCAGAGCACCAACGCCGACGTGCGGGCGGTCAGACGCTCACCGCGTTCCAGGAGGGTGACCTGCCACCCGGTCCGGGCCAGGGCACCGGCCGCGGCCAGCCCGGCCACCCCGGCGCCCACCACCACGGCCGTGCGCATCGCGGTCTCAGCGCTCGTCGGCGGACCGGGCGGCGGATCCGGCCGTCTCGTTCGGGCCCGCACCGGCGTCACCCGCAGCAGCGTCACCCGCACCAACGTCACCCGGATCGGTGTCACCCGCACCGGCGCCGCCGTCAGCGACGGCGGACGGCAACGCACCCGACTCCTGGTACGCCCGGAACTCCTCCTCGCCGACCACCCGGTAGGCCCGCGACCGTTCCCCGCCCGGTTTGCCACCGCCCGGCTCGCCGGCATCGGCGCCGGAGGCCTCAGCAGTGCCGGAGGCCTCAGTGCCGGGTCCGTCCGGGGCGGTGCCGGCACCGACCGGAACGACGTACTGCCGCGGCCCACGGACCAGCAGAAAGTAGGCCAGCGCGGCGAGGAACACGATGATCGAGGTGAACACGTTCAGCCGGATGCCGAAGAAGTGCGTCGCCTGGTCGGTGCGCAGCATCTCGATCCAGCACCGGCCGAGCGTGTACGCCATCACGTACAGCGCGAACGCCCGCCCCCGCCCGAACCGGAACCGGCGGTCCAGCGCCCACACCACGCCGGCCACGCCGACGTCCCAGAGCGCCTCATAGAGGAACGTCGGGTGGTAGAGGCCGGGCAGATCCACCGGCTGACCGTCGATCACCGTCGCGTGGCCGGGGTTCGAGCGGTCCATGTCGTGCACCCGCAGCCCCCACGGCAGGGTGGTGGGGCGCCCGTACAGCTCGTTGTTGAACCAGTTGCCGAACCGGCCGATCGCCTGCGCCAGCGGCAGTCCCGGCGCCAGCGCGTCGGCGAAGACGGTCAGCGGCAGGCCCATCTGCCGTGCGGCCAGCCAAGCGCCCAGCGCGCCGCCGGCCACCGCGCCCCAGATGCCCAGGCCGCCCTCCCAGATGAAGAAGGCACGCACCGGATCGCCGCCCGCGCCGAAGTAGTCACCCGGCGAGGTGATGACGTGGTAGATCCGCGCGCCGACGATGCCGCACGGCACCGCCCAGACGGCCAGGTCGAGCGAGGCCCAGGGCGCCACCCCGCGGCGGCGCAGTCGCGCCTCCATCACCAGCACAGCGGCGACGATGCCGAGCACGATGCAGATCGCGTACGCGCGGATCGGCAGGCCGAGCACGTGCCACACGGACGTCGTGGGGCTGGGGATCGCGGCGAGGTTCACGAATGCACACGCTACCGCCGCGGCGGGGTTTCCGTTCCGGCGGGAGCCGCCGCGCGGACGCCGTCGGCCAGTTCCGTGCTCAGGGCGCCCAGCCGGCGCAGGCCGGTGGCCCGGTCCGGGGCATCCAGCACGCACCGGATGAGGGCGCTGCCCACGATGACCCCGTCCGCGAACGCGGCCACCTGCGCCGCCTGCGCGCCGGTGCCGACGCCGAGCCCGACGCCCACCGGGAGTTCCGGGTCGGCCGCTCGCACGCGGGCCACCAGCTCGGACGCCTGCGAGGACACCGACGTGCGCGCGCCGGTGACACCCATCAGGGCGGTGGCGTAGACGAATCCGCGGCACTGCCCGACGGTCATCGCGATCCGCGCGTCGGTGGACGACGGCGAAACCAGAAACGTCCGGTCCAGCCGGTGCCGGTCCGCCGCGGCGATCCACTCCGCCGCCTCGTCCGGGATCAGGTCGGGTGTGATCATGCCGGTGGCGCCCGCGGCGGCCAGGTCGCGGGCGAACGCGTCCACGCCGTACTTCTCGATCGGGTTCCAGTACGTCATCAGCACGACCGTGGCACCGGTGCCGGCGACCGCTTCGATGATCCGCAGGGTGTCCCGGGTACGCACCCCGCCGGCCAGGGCGATGTCGCTGGCCCGCTGGATCACCGGACCGTCCATGACCGGGTCGGAGTACGGCAGCTCCACCTCGATCACGTCGCATCCGGACTCGGCCATGGCAACCATCGAGGTGATGCTGTCGTCCACCGTTGGGAACCCGGCCGGCATGCAGCCGACCAGCAGGCCGCGGTTCTCCGCGCGAGCCTTGGCGAACACGTCGGCGATGGTCACGTCTGCTCCCCGGCCGCGAGTTGCTCGCGTTCGTCGAGAATCCCGAAGTAGGCGCCCGCGGTGTGCACGTCCTTGTCGCCGCGGCCGGACAGGTTGACCACGATTACCGGCGGCCGGCCCAGCTCCGCGCGCAGCATCGGGGCGATGCGGGCGGCGCCCGCCAGCGCATGCGCGCTCTCGATCGCCGGGATGATCCCCTCGGTGCGGCAGAGGAGCTGGAACGCGGCCATCGCGTCGGCGTCGGTCACCGGTTCGTAGACGGCCCGGCCGCTGTCGTGCAGCCAGGCGTGCTCCGGGCCGACACCCGGATAGTCCAAGCCGGCCGAGATGGAATGCGACGCCACCGTCTGACCGTCGTCGTCCTGCAACACGTACGTACGGGCGCCGTGCAGCACACCGGCCGAGCCACCGGTGATCGACGCCGCGTGCCGTCCGGTCTGCACGCCCTCGCCGCCCGCCTCGAAGCCGTACAGGCGCACCGACTCGTCGCCGACGAACGCGTGGAAGATGCCTATCGCATTGGAGCCGCCGCCCACGCAGGCGGCCACCGCGTCCGGCAGCCGGCCGAGCCGGTCCAGGCACTGCGCGCGCGCCTCGGCGCCGATGCCGCCCACGAAGTCCCGCACGATCTCCGGGAACGGGTGCGGGCCGGCCGCGGTGCCGAGCAGGTAGTGCGTGGTGCCCACGGAGGAGACCCAGTCGCGCAGCGCCTCGTTCAGCGCGTCCTTGAGGGTGCGCGACCCGGTGGCGACCGGAACCACGGTGGCACCCAGCATCCGCATCCGGGCCACGTTCAGGGCCTGCCGCTGCGTGTCGGTCTCCCCCATGTAGACCACGCACTCAAGGTCCAGCAGCGCCGCGGCGGTGGCGCTGGCCACGCCGTGCTGGCCGGCACCGGTCTCCGCGATCACCCGGTGCTTACCCATCCGCTGGGCGAGCAGCGCCTGCCCGAGCACGTTACGCACCTTGTGCGCCCCGGTGTGGTTCAGATCCTCCCGCTTGAGCAGGATCTCCGCGCCCAGCCGCTCGGACAGCCGCTCCGCGCGGTACAGCAGCGACGGGGTGCCCGCGTACCCGGTCATCAGGTCGTGCAGCCGCCGCTGGAAATCGGCGTCCTGCTTCGCGCTGCGGTAGGCCTCGTCCAGTTCGTCCAGGGCCTTGACCAGAGCCTCCGGGACGAATCGTCCGCCGTACCGGCCGAAGTGACCGGCGAGATCCGGCAGGTCGCTCATCGCACCGGCCTCGGCGTGGCCGGATGGTTGCCCGCGTTCACCAGCTCGGCGACCGCGTCGCGGGGACTCTTCTGGGTGACAAGCCCCTCGCCCACCAGCACCGCGTCGGCGCCCGCGGACGCGTACCGGATCAGGTCGTGCGGGCCGCGCACCCCGGACTCGGCGATCTTCACGACGTTGTTCGGCAGGCCGGGGGCGATGCGCTCGAACACCGACCGGTCCACCTGAAGGGTCCGCAGATCACGGGCGTTCACCCCGATCACCTGGGCGCCCGCGTCCAGTGCCCGGTCGGCCTCTTCCTCGTTGTGCACCTCGACCAGCGCGGTCATGCCCAGCGACTCGATCCGCTCCAGGAGGCCCACCAGCACGTTCTGCTCCAGCGCGGCCACGATCAGCAGCACCAGGTCGGCGCCGTGGGCCCGCGCCTCATGCACCTGATAGCTGGAGACCACGAAGTCCTTGCGCAGCACCGGCACGCCCACCGCGGCACGCACCGCGGCCAGATCCGCCAGCGAACCGCCGAACCAGCGCCCCTCGGTGAGCACGCTGATGCAGCGTGCGCCGCCCGCGGCGTACTGCTCGGCCAGGTCCGCGGGGTCGGGGATGTCTGCCAGCGCTCCGCGCGACGGCGACGAACGCTTCACCTCGGCGATCACCGCCACCCCCGGCTTGCGCAACGCGGCGTACGCGTCGATCGCCGCCGGCGTGGCCGCCGCCCGTGCTCGCACCTCTTCCAACGGCGTCCGTTCCTGCCGCGCCGCTACCTCCTCGCGAACCCCGGCCAGAATCTCCTCCAGCACGTTCGCGTGTCCCGGACCGTGCCCCGCCGAGCCGCCGCCTGCTCCCGCCTGATCGGATGTCACGTAATGACTCCCCTCTCCGGGTGTCTTCCGCCCGATGCTAGGTGGCCGGTGGCATCGACGACCGGCCGGGGTGCGGCGGCGTGTGCCGTGGCCTGGGGCATAATGCGCCGCCTCGGGACATCCTGTCACGTCGATCACATTCGCGTTTGCCCGGTCGCCGACGAGCGACTGGGGAGTGACGCATCCACCCAGCCCAGCGGCGGTGTGACGATGACTTCACGGTGCGGAAACACGTCTCGGTCATCATCGGACGCGGGCAGACTGGTCAGCGGTCCACTCGCACGAGCGCCTGCCCCGCCCGCAGCCGGAAGGAGAGCCCCCGCATGAGCACGTCGCCCCGCGGATTTGTCGCCGGTGTGTGCGCCACCGTCCGCGCCGCCGCCGACCTCGTCACGGGTGTCGAGCGCGCGCTGCATCCGGACGGCCGGATTGTCACCGCGCGCGGCAACGCCTGGGACGCCGTCCAGGCCAACCGGGCACGGGCGCGGGCACGCGACGACATGGACCAGTTCGTCCGCGCGCTGCTGGTCAGCGGGCCGGGCCACGCGCGCGGCGGAGACGGTCAGGTGTCGGTCGGGTCGTCGCCGCGATCCAGCGCATCCCAGGCCGCCCTGGTGTCCACCGGCCCCGCCGACGGCCGCGACACGCGCGCACCGGCCGCCTGAGCGTCCCCCCGGCCACCGGCCTCACCGGCGCCCGGGGCGACGCGACCGGCTGGGCGACCCGATGGGCGACCGGCGGAGCGACCGGCTGGGCGACGCTCGTACCGCGACCCCATGGACGGCCACCGGTGCCCACGCCACGCCGCCGCCAGACCACCGGCCGCCACCAGCAGACCACCGGCCACGCACACCACCGGCCACGCAACCGCTCCCGCACCGGCCGCGCCGGCGTGCATGCCGGCGCGGGCGACCACCGCCCCGGCCGCACTCGCGGCACCGCACGAGGCCACCAGCACGCCCAGGCCACGCCGCACCACACCGCGGGTGGCCGGCAGCGCGCCGGCCCCGGCCAGCGCGACCAGCGCGAGACCGATCAGCCACGGGTAGGCGGCCGCTCCGGTGGTGGCGGTCCGCAGATCGGTCAGCCCCGGTCGTTCCACCACCACGAGCGACCAGGTGCGCGTCGAGCCGTACGCCACCAGACCGGCCCCGGCAAGGCACGCCACCAGGGCCGTCAGGAACGGCCTGCGCTCCCCCGGCACGCCCGCCCTCATCACCGAGCCGCGCGCAGGGTCTCCGCGGCCGCGATCGCAGCCAGCACGGCGGCGGCCTTGTTGCGGGTCTCCTGCTCCTCCGCCGCGGGGTCGGAGTCCGCGACGATGCCCGCGCCGGCACCCACGTACGCCGTTCCGTGACGCATCAGCGCGGTCCGGATGGCGATCGCCATGTCCATGCCACCGGCGAACCCGAAGTAGCCGACCGTCCCGCCGTGCAGGCCACGCCGCGTCGGCTCCAGCTCCTCGATGATCTCCATGGCACGCACCTTGGGCGCGCCGGACAGCGTGCCCGCCGGGAAGGTGGCGGCCAGCGCATCGAACGCGGACCGGTCGTCCCGCAACTCGCCGACAACCGTGGACACGATGTGCATGACGTGGCTGTATCGCTCGATGCGCGCGAAGTCCGGCACCTCGACCGACCCGGCCCGGCACACCCGGCCCAGATCGTTGCGGCCCAGGTCGACGAGCATCACGTGCTCGGCACGTTCCTTGGGATCGGCCAGCAACTCGGCGGCCAGCGCGTTGTCCTGCTCCGGGGTGGTGCCGCGCCACCGCGTGCCGGCAATCGGGTGCAGCAGCGCGCGGCGCACCCCGTCGGCGTCGGCGGACACCTTCAGATGCGCCTCCGGCGACGACCCGACGATGTCGAAATCGTCGAAGCGCAGAAGGTACATGTACGGGCTGGGGTTGGTGGCCCGAAGCACCCGGTAGACGTCGAGCGGGTTGGCGTCGGTGGCGCGCTCGAACCGCTGGGCCACCACGATCTGGAAGCATTCGCCCGCCCGGATCGCCTCCTTGGCCTGCTCCACCGCCTTCTGATATTCCCCCGCAGGGGTGCGGCTGACCACCTCTCCGGGCGCCGCACGCTCCACAGTGGAGATCATCGGTGGGGTGGGCCGGGACAGCGCGGTGGTCATCGCGTCGAGCCGGCCCACGGCGTGGTGGTAGGCCGCGCGCCGGGCGCCGTCGTCCGCGTCCTCGGCGAGCACGGCGTTGGCCACCAGGATCGCGGAGCCGTCGTAGTGGTCCAGCACCACCAGGTCGGTGGCCAGCATCATGCCCAGCTCCGGCAGCGGCACATCGTCAGCCGCCGAGGCGGGCAGCCGCTCGAACCGCCGCACCAGGTCGTACGCCAGATAGCCGACCATCCCGCCGGTCAGCGGCGGCATCTCCCCGGCGGCCTCGCCATGCGCCGGCGAGGTGAGCGCGGCGACCGTCTCCCGCAGCGCGGTCACCGGGTCCCCGCCATCGGGCACGCCGACGGGCGGGGTGCCCAGCCAGTGCGCCTGGCCGTCGCGCGCGACGAGCGTGGCGGCGCTGCGCACGCCGACGAACGAATAGCGCGACCAGGCGGCCCCGGACGGCCCGGCCCCCTGCTCGGCGGACTCCAGCAGAAACGTGCCCGGCCCACCGGCGAGTTTCGTGTAGACCCCGACCGGGGTCTCGCCATCGGCGAGCAGCCGGCGGACCACCGGCACCACCCGGCGACGCTGAGCGACGAAGTCGGCCTCGCTGGGCGTCACGGCCCCGCTGGTCATCGGTCACCTCCGGGGGTCAGCGACAGCTCATCGGTGAAGCAGGTGTGCGTGCCGGTGTGGCAGGCGGCGCCGTCCTGCTCGACGGTGACCAGCACGGCATCGCCGTCGCAGTCCAGCGCCACATGACGCACATGCTGGTAGTGGCCGGACGTCGCGCCCTTCACCCAGAGCTCGCGGCGGCTGCGCGACCAGTACGTCGCCAGGCCCGTGGTCAAGGTGCGATGCAACGCCTCATCGTCCATCCACGCCATCATCAGCACGTCGCCGCTGCCGTGCTCGCGCACGATCGCGGCGACCAGCCCGTCGGCGTTGCGTTTCAACCGCGCCGCGATGGCCGGATCCAGCCGGGTCTCAAGGTCAGGAGTGGACACGCCGACATTCTCTCTCAGCCCTCCCGAGCCCGTGGGGGCGGCTTCGCGAGCCTGTGGACAACCCACCATCCGGGCATGGGTTACGCACAGGGGGATGTGTGCGGACGCATCAGACGGTACGGTCGTCAGGCGCTGCGCCACCCTCGGTGACCCTGCGGCGGCACACCGCCGTCGCACGCTTCGCCAGCCGCACGTCGCCACAGGTGCGTACCCCTCCGACGGGAGCCCGGATCATGGAGCCGACGCCCAATACCGAAGACGCCCGTCAATCCCGCGGGCTGGCCAGGTTCTGGCACAGCCACGGGATGCCGTCGCAGCACCTCGCCGACGAGGACGCGGCAGACCGGGACGACGCGGACCGGCACGTGTCGGAGCGCCTGCCGATCGACCGGTCGCCATTCGATCCGATGACCTCTCACTCCGGCTCGACGCAGGCCGCGGCGGCGGCCCGGCTGGCAGGCGAGACGGCCGGTACGGACGCGGCCACCCCCGGCTCGCTGTTCACCCCCGGCGGCGTGGGCGCCTCCGGGGGCACCGCTTTCCCCGCGGAAGCGTCCCCCTCGCAGGGTTCGTTCCGCCCGGTCGGCCCGACTCCCGGGGGCGGTGGTTCGCTCTCCTTCCCCCTCGGCGGTCCGGGAGCGCCCTCGCCGTTCGCCCTCCCGAGCCCGGATCCTGAGCCCGCGCCAGCACAGTCCGCGCCAGCCCAGTCCGCGCCAGCCCAGTCCAGGCCGGCATCGTCGGGTGGCTCGGCCTCGTCGGATGGCCCGGCAACGGATCGGCCGGGCTCGGCCGGAGCGACCTCGGCAGGTCCCACACCCGCAGGTCCCAGCTCGGGCGGCCCTGGCTCGGGCGGCCCTGGCTCGGGCGGCCCTGGCTCGGGCGGGCCTGGCTCCGTTGGCGGGCCGGCTGGCGCACCGGGCCGTGGCGCACCGAGAGCAGGCACCCCGAGCGGACCCCAGCCGTCCCGGCCGGAACCATCCGGCCCGCAACCATCCGGCCCGCAGAAGGCGACGCCCCGAACGAGCCTGCCACCGCCCGGCGCGCAACGGGACGCGGCGGCGCCGACGGGCTCGCCTTGGGCACCGTCCGCCCAGGCAGGCACCCGCCAGTTCGGCCCGGCCGAGCCGAACTCATCGCAGACCAGTCCATCGCAGACCAGTCCATCGCAGACCGGCCCGGCACGGCCCACCCCGGCACAGCCCGGGAGCGCACAGCCCGGGGCCACACAGCCCGGGGCCACACAGCCCGGAGGCACACAGCCCGGAGGCACACAGCCCGGGGGCACACAGCCCGGCCCGAGCCCGGCCACCGAGGCCCCGGGCAACGGGCGCCTCGCCGACGGCGGCCTGGCCGGCAAGGCGCCGTTCGCATTCGAGCCGTCCGTCCCTCATCAGGCGGACCCCAACGCGGAGCCCCCGAAGGCGGCATCCCCAACCCCGGCGTCTCCCCATCCGGCCTCCCCGCCTTCGGCCTCCCCGCATCCGGCCTCCCCGCATCCGGCACCTGCCCCTCCGGCGTCCCCGAATCCGGCATCGACGACGGCGGAATCCTCGGATTCGGCGTCGGCGGAACAGGTGTCCCGGAAGATGGCGATCCGGGACACGGCGGACCCGAAGGCGGAGAACCCGAAGGCGGAGATGACTGAATCGGATATGGCGAAGCCGGACATGCCGACCGCGGAAGTGGCGAGTACGCCTGCGCAACCGGCCGGTGCACGCGCGAACACCCCGGACGCCTCCGGATCCCCGAGGGCGGGATCCGGCCGGTCGGGCGCTCCGGCCGTCTCTGCCTGGGCATCGGTGCCCACCTCGGGCGTGCCCACCTTGGCCGACCAGACGCCGCCGGCCGCCGGCCGCTACCCGGTGTCCGCACCGGAAGCTCCGTGGCCGGGTTCCTCAACCAACCCGGCAGCGGATGCCGCACCGCGCTCCGCGCCGCCCACCGGCACGGCCGCCGCCGACAAGACTGCTGACGCGGGCGCCGACGCTCCCGTGACCGAGGAGCCCGCGGAAGACCCCGGTAGGCGCACCGCCGCGGGGCCGGACCGGCCGATGCGCCCCGGCGACGTGGGCCAGACGTTCATCGCGTTCTGGGACGACGCCGCCGTCAAGCGGTACCGCACCGCCTGGCACGAGGTGAAGGCGGACTTCGTCGACGATCCGGTGACCGCACTGACCAAGGCGCACGAGTTGCTGACCGACGCGGTCGACGAGCTCACCCAGTCCTTGCTGGCGGAACGCGACCAGTTGGATCCGTTGCACCACCGCTCCGGCAGGCCCGGCTCCGGCAGGCCCGGCTCCGGCAGGCCCAGCAGCGGCAGGCCCAGCGCCGACAGGCCCAGCAGCGAGAGGCCCAGCAGCGAGAGGCCCAGCGCAGGCTCCGGTCCGGGAGGCGAAGGCCCCGGCGACGAGACTCCGGATGCCCGTACTCCGGACACGGAGAGCATGCGGATGGCCATGGGCGCATACCGCGAGTTCCTGGAACGTCTCCTCTCCCTCTGACCCGCCGCCACGCCCAACAGAGCCGCCACGCCCAACAGGGCCGCGACGGCCCGTTCAGCATGCGCCAAAACAGGGGGCATGCCGCGGGACCGGCTGCCATGGACGCGTACGAGAAATTCATCTAGCGTTGAAATCAACAGACGATGAGTTTTCCGGGGTGCGCGTCCGGATCCGTGGGCGAAGCCGCGGCTGCGGGCCACACCGAGGGAGGGATGACCATGGAGGACGCCATCCAGGTTCGCGACCTGGTGGTCGACCGCGGCGGGCGGCGGGTGCTGCACGGCATCTCGTGCGCGGTGCCGGCCGGTTGCGTCGCCGGGCTGCTCGGGCCGAGCGGCAGCGGCAAGACCACCCTGATCCGCGCCGTCGTCGGCGTGCAGATCGTCGTGTCCGGCACGGTGACCGTGCTCGGCCGAGCGGCCGGCGCGGCGGAGTTGCGTCACGCGGTCGGCTACGTGACTCAGGCACCCAGCGTCTACGCGGATCTGTCGGTGCGGGAGAACGTGCGCTACTTCGCGGCGCTGCACGGCCTCGGCGCCGCCGAGGCGGGCCGAGCGATCGACGACGTCGGCCTCAAGCCCGCCGCGAGTCAACTGGTCGGCAACCTGTCCGGCGGTCAGCGCAGCCGCGCCTCGCTGGCCTGCGCCATGCTCGGCCGGCCCGGGGTGCTGGTGCTGGACGAGCCGACGGTGGGCCAGGACCCGGTGCTGCGGGCCGACCTGTGGGGGAAGTTCCACGACCTCGCCGACGCCGGAACCACATTGCTGGTCTCCAGCCACGTCATGGACGAGGCCGGACGGTGCGACCGGCTGCTGCTGATCCGGGAGGGCCGGCTGGTGGCCGACGACACTCCGGCAGCGATCCGGGCAGCCACCGCCACCGACGACCTCGAAGCCGCCTTCCTGCAGATGATCCGCGAGCAGGAGACCGAACACGCACCGCAGGAGGCGACCCGATGAGCGTACGCATCACCCTGGCCACGGCCGGACGGATCCTGCGCCAGTTGCGCCACGACCGCCGTACCGTCGCCCTGCTGCTGGTGGTCCCGGCGGCGTTGCTCTCGCTGCTCTATTTCATGTACGACAACGCCGGGCCCACCTTCGACCGGATCGCCCTGATCATGCTCGGGGTGTTCCCCTTCGTGATCATGTTCTTGGTGACCAGCATCGCGATGCTCCGCGAACGCACCACTGGAACGCTGGAACGGTTGCTCACCACCCCGCTGGCCAAGCTCGATCTGCTGTTCGGGTACGGGCTGGCCTTCAGCCTCGCCGCGGCCGTTCAGGCGTCGGTGGCGGTCGGTGCGGCGTACTGGCTGCTCGGTCTCTCCACCAACGGCGGCGCCGGCATCGTGGTCGTGATCGCGGTGGTCAACGCGGTGCTGGGGGTCGCCCTCGGCTTGTTCTGCAGTGCCTTCGCACACACCGAATTCCAGGCCGTACAGTTTCTCCCGGTGGTGGTCGTGCCGCAGCTTTTGCTGTGCGGGCTGTTCGTGCCCCGCGGGCAGATGTCGGGATGGCTTCAGGGCGTCAGCGACGCGCTGCCGCTGTCCTACGCGGTGGAGGCGCTGATGCAGGTCGGGGCTCACCCAAACCCCACCATGACGATGTGGCGGGACCTGTTGGTGGTGGCTGGCGCGGCGGTGCTCGCCCTGGTCATGGCCGCGGCGACGTTACGGCGAAGGACGGGCTGACGTGGTACGGCGCACCGGGCGGCGACCGGGTAACCAGGACACCCGGCAGTCCATCCTGCACGCTGCCCGCGCCGTGTTCGCCGAGCGCGGATACGACAAGGCGTCGATCCGCGCCATCGCGGGCGCCGCGGAGGTGGATCCAGCGCTGGTGCACCACTATTTCGGCACCAAGGACAAGCTCTTCCTGGCCAGCATGAACATGCCGATCGACCCGTCGAAGCTGCTGCCCGAGGCGCTGGCCGGCCCGCGCGAGTCGGCGGGTGTGCGCCTGGTCGGGCTGGTGCTGCGCATCTGGGACAGCCCGGCGGGCGCGGCCGCCCTCGCTGTCTTCCGCTCCGCGCTGTCCAACGAGTGGACCGCCCGCCTCATGCGCGAGTTCGTGGTCACCCAGGTGCTGCGCCGCGCGGTGACCGAGTTGAGCCTGGATCCGGCGGAGGCGCCGATCCGGTCCGCGCTGACGGCCACGCAGATCGCCGGCCTGCTGTTCGTCCGGTACGTGCTGCGGATTGAGCCGGTGGCGAGCATGCCGGCCGAGGCGCTGACCCGAGCGGTCGGCCCCAGCGTGCAGCACTATCTGACCGGTGATCTGCCGCAGCTTTGATCCCCCGGCGGCCGTGATCCCGGCCGCTGCCGTCCCCGCCGCTGCCGTCCCCGCCGCTGCGCCGCCGAGGCGATCAGTCGGTGGCGCAGCGCGGGCAGAGCATCGGGTGCAGCAGGTGTGCCAGGTCGTGCCGGTCCCGCACCGGCCGGGCGAAGGCCAGACGCGCCAGCCGTTCACCCAGCCGCAGGACCACGCCGTACCGGTCGAGACGCACCGGCACGATGTCGCCGGCTGCGGCACGGGCGGCCGGGCCCAGGTGCCGGCGCACCGCCGCGTCCAGCTCCGCCCGGTGATGACCCACCAGGTCGGCGAGCAGATCGAACTCGACGATGCGCAACGGGTCGGGGGTGGCTGCGGCGTACTCGTCCGGGTCGACGGGGAACGTCTCGCCGTCCCGGTCGCAGCGGATCTCGGCGACGTGCATCCGATGCAGCAGCCGGGTGTCGCCGACGTCGAGCAGGTCCGGAGCGGCGTCGACGTCGGCGTAGTCGAGGGCTGCGGCGCGCGCCTGGTCGCCGTCGAGCCGGGCCGCCCAGCCGGCGAGGTACACCCGGCCCGTCGACGGACCGCCCGTGGTCGGCGGCACGTCGGCGATGTCCAGCACGAGCGCGACGTCGCCGGAACCGTCGACCGGCGTCAGGGCGGCGGCGAGGGTGCCGTCGCGCGGGGTGAGCAGCAGCACACGCCCGTGCGTGTCAGTGACGTGCCGAACCGGGAACCGCCCGGCCCGGCAGGCTATCTGCGCCGTGGCGGGCAGGTGACCGGCCGCGAGGGTGCGGGCGACCTCGGCGTGGGTGGGCTGCATGTCACGAACCTCCGGGGACCGGTTAGGCTTACCTTAGTTAGGCAAGGCTAACCATACAGGAGTGTCGGTGAACAACCCCCGTCCCAAGGCGAAACTGTCGCGGGCCCTCGGCATCCCGCTCACCCGCAAATGCGTGAAGTACTTCGAGCGGCGTCCCTTCCCACCGGGCGTGCACGGCCGGAGCCGCCGCAAACAGTCCGACTACCAGGTGCGCCTGCTGGAGAAGCAGCGCCTGCGGCATCAGTACAACATCAGCGAGGCGCAGATGCGCCGGGCGTACGACGACGCACACCGCGGACCCGGCAAGACCGGCGAGACGATGGTCGCGCTCCTGGAGAGCCGCCTCGACGCCACCGTCGCCCGCGCCGGGCTGGCCCGCACCATCTATCAGGCGCGTCAGCTCGTGTCGCACGGCCACTTCGCGGTGGACGGCCGGAAGGTGGACCGGCCGTCGTACCGGTTGCGCCCCGGCCAGGTGGTGGCGGTGCGCGAACGCAGCCGGCAGAAACCGCCGTTCCGTATCGCGGCCGCGGGCGCACACGCCGACGGGCGGTCCGCGCCGTACCTGTCCACCGTGCTGGACGAGCTGCGCACCACCGTGCTGCGCCGGGCGGAGCGCACCGAGATCCCGGTGACGTGCGATGAGCAACTGGTCGTCGAGTTCTACGCGCGGTGATCTTCTACGCGCGGTGATCTTCTCCGCGCAGTGAGCCTCTCCGCGCAGTGAGCCTCTCCGCGCGGTGAGCCTCGCAGCGCGGGGCCCGGTTCAGCGGGTCTGCTCCAGCCATGAGGCGTACAACTTGGCGTAAATGCCGTCGGTCTCGGTGACCAGCCGGGCATGCGGGCCGCGCTGCACCACGCGGCCCGCGTCCACCACGATCACCTCGTCGGCGGACTCGGCAGTGGACAGCCGGTGCGCGATCGCCACGGTGGTGCGTCCCCGGGTCACCGCATCCAAGGCGCGCTGCAGGCGCACCTCGGTGGCCGGGTCGACGGCGCTGGTCGCCTCGTCCAGCACGAGCAGGTCCGGGTCCGCGACGTACGCGCGTACCAGGGCGACCAACTGCCGCTCTCCGACGCTGAGCGCCTCGCCGCGCTCGCCCACCGGGGTGTCCGTGCCGTGCGGCAGCCCGGCCGCCCAGTCGGCGAGTCCCAGTTCGGCGAACGCCCCGCGCAGTTCGTCGTCGGACAGGCCGGGCCGGGCGAAACGCACGTTCTCCGCCACGGTGGCGTCGAACAGGAACCCGTCCTGCGGCACCATCACCACCCGTGCGCGCAGCGATACGAACGGCACCGCGGTCAGCGCCGCTCCGGACAGCGTGACCTCGCCGGAGACCGGGTCCATCAGGCGCGTGAGCAGCTTCGCGAACGTGGTCTTGCCGCTGCCGGTCTCCCCCACCACGGCGACCTTGGTGCGCGCCGGGATCTCCAGGTCGACCCCGGACAGCACGATCGGACCGCCGGGATAGCGGTACGCGACGTCGTGGAACCGCACCGACAGCGGACCCGGCGGCAACGGCACACCGTGCTCGCCCGGATCGGCCACGTCCGGTTCGATGTCGAGCACGTCCAGCACCCGGCGCCAGCCGGCCACCGCGTTCTGCGCCTCGTTGAGCACCTCGGTGGCGATCTGCACCGGCTGGATGAAGAGCGTAACCAGGAACAGGAACGCGGTCAGCTCGCCCACGGTCAGCCCGCCGTCCACGCCGAGCAGCACCCCGACGACCACCACCGCGGCCAGCGCCAGCCCGGCGGCCAGCTCGCCGGTGGAGAAGCTGATCACGCTGGTGCGCAGGGCGCGCTGCTGGGCGACGCGCAAGCCGTCGATGGCGGCGTCCTGCCGTTTCTCGGTGCGCCCGGCCACCCCGTACGCCCGGATGACTGTCGCACCGACGACGCTCTCGCCGATGGTGCCGAGCATGACGCCGGTCCGTTCGCGGACCGTGCGGTAGGCCGCCGCGAGTCTGCGCTGGAACAGCCGTATCACCACCGCGGCGGGCAGGAACGCAGCGAACACGACCAGGGTGAGCTGCCAGGAGTAGACCGCCATGACAACGGTGGTCACCACGAGCTGACCCGAGGTGAGCAGCAGCATGATGCCGCCGGTCTGCAGGAACTGGCTGATCTGGTCGACGTCGCCGGTGACCCGGGAGACCAGCGAGCCGCGCCGTTCGGACTGCTGGTGCAGCGTGGACAGGTCGTGGATGTGCCGGAAGGTACGCGACCGCAGCGCCCCGAGCGCGGTCTCGCTGACCGTGAACAGGCGGCGGGTCATCCAGTATCCGCACGTGGTGGACACCACCAGGACCGACGCGGTGATCGCCACGATGATGACCACGATGCTCAGGTCCGGGCCGCCGGGGGCGCGGATGCCCCGGTCGATGCCCTGCTGGACGGCGATCGGCACGGCGACCCGGCCGGCCATGGAGACGGTCGCCAGGGCCAGCGTGCCGGCCAGGCCGGGTCGCAGCTCGGGCGAGAGCACCAGACCGCGGCGCACGGTGGCGAGGGCGCCCTCCTCGCGTACGGCTGTCACGCGCTCACCGGGTCCGCGTCCTCCGCCTGCTCGTACGCGGTGACCAGGTCGGCGTACCCGGGAACGCGGGCGAGCAGCTCGGCGTGCGTGCCGCGGGCGGCGACACGGCCGTGGTCCAGATAGACCACCTGGTCGGCGAGCGCGATGGTCGCCCGGCGGTACGCGACCACGAGGATCGAGGCGGCCGTGTCCCGCCCGCGCAGCGACGACAGGATGGCCGATTCCACCCGCGGGTCGACCGCGCTGGTGGCGTCGTCGAGTACCAGCAGCCGGGGACGCCCGGCCAGCGCCCGGGCGAGGGTGAGCCGCTGCCGCTGGCCACCGGACAGCGACGCGCCGCGCTCGCCGACGGCGGTGTCCAGGCCGTCTGGCAGCCGGTCGACGAACGTGTCGGCCTGGGCGAGCCGCAGCGCCGACCAGGCGTCGCCGTCGTCCAGACCGTCCCGGTCCAGCAGCACGTTGCCACGCACCGTGTCGTCGAAGACGAACGGCACCTGAGGCACCAGGGCGGACGTGGCGGCCAGCGCCGTCCCGGACAGGTGCGGCAGCTCATGCCCGTCGACCTGCACCGTCCCGGAGGTCGGGTCGACCAGGCGGACCGCGAGCGAGGCGATCGTCGACTTGCCCGAGCCGGTGGAGCCGACCAGGGCCACGGTCCGCCCGGCGGGCACCGTGAAGGTGACGTCGTGCAGCACCTGCGGCCCGTCGGCGTACCGGTAACAGACGCGCTCGAAGCTCAGCTCGCCGGCGCCGGTGCCGGACGGCCGGGTGGTGCCGTAGCGGAGGTCGCCTTCGGCCGCGAGCACCGCGGACACCCGTTCCCACCCGGCCACGCTGCGCGGCATCTCGGCGACCACCCAGCCGATCGCGCGTACCGGGAAGGCCAGCACGGTGAACAGGAACGCGACGCTGACCAGCTCGGCGACACTGACCGCGCCGGACTGCAGCCGGATGGCGCCGAGCAGCAGCACGGACAACGTGCCGATGCTGGGCAGGGCGTCCATCAGCGGATCGAACAGGCCGCGCAGGCGGCCCACGGAGATCAGCGCGTCGCGCAGTTCGGAGACGATCACCGAGAAGCGCCCGGCCTCGTCGGCCTCGCGGCCCATCGTCTTGACCACGAGCGCGCCGTCGAAGCTCTCGTGCGCGACAGCGCTCACCCGTGCACGCAGCCGCTGGGCCCGGATCTGCCGCGGCGACATCCGCCGGGAATAGATGAGGTTGAGGCCGAACAGCGCCGGGAACAGCGTCACGCCGACCAGCGCCAGCACGACATCGGTGGCGAACAGCGAGATCATGGCGCCGAGGATCATCACGATGGTGCCGACGGCGAACGGCAACGGTGCGATCGGCACGAACGCGGCCTCGACGTCGGAGTTGGCGTTGGACAGCAGTGTGCCGGTGGCGTGCCGTTGGTGCCAGGACGGCGGCAGGGCGAGGTAACGCCGGGTGACGGCGCGGCGATACCGCGCCTGCAACCGGAACTGCATCCAGCCGGCGCCCAGCCGCCGGCCGAAGATGCTGGCGACCCGCAGCACACTGAGCCCGAGGAAGGCGCTGGCGATCAGCATGGTCCCGCCGAGAGCTGCCCGGCCCTCGGTGAACGCGGGCACCACGACATGCCCGATGACGTAGCCGACGACGTAGGAATTAGCGATGATCAACAGGCCGAAGAGGCTGCTGCCCACCACCCCGACGGCGAACACGCGGGGTTCCGTGCGGATCGCCTGGGCCAGCACCCGCAGCCCGCGGGCCACCACGTCCCGGCTGGCCCTCGTCGTCCGGCTGGCCCTCGTCGTCCGGCTGGCCCTCGTCGTCCGGCTGGCCCTCGTCGTCCGGCTGGCACTCGTGGTCAAGTGATCCACCCTGTTGTAAGTGTCTGCCGAAGCTCCCGGCCTTACCGCTATCCATCCTGCCGAACCGGCGACGCGCGACGACACCCGAAACCGTGTGTCTGCCGACACACCCCATACGATCGGCGGCATGACTGCCTACGCGCGCCGTGAACGCAGCGGCCTCGCAGACCTGCTGCTGGAGACCGGCCCGGACGCCCCGACATTGTGCGCCGGATGGCGGACGCGGGACCTGGCCGCGCACCTCGTCGTACGTGAGCGCCGGCCGGACGCGGCGATCGGCATGCTGGTCCCGCCGCTGGCGGGACACGGCGAGCACGTACGGCAGGCGCTGGCCGACCGCGCCTATCCGGACCTGATCGAGCTGGTACGCAACCCGCCCTGGTGGAGCCCGCTGAGCAATCCGCTGACCGATGAACTGGCCAACGCGATGGAATTCTTCATCCACCACGAGGACGTCCGTCGCGCCGGTACGGCCTGGGCGCCGCGCGTCCTGGACGAGGGCCAGCAGAAAGCGCTATGGGGCGCGGTCCGCATGATCGGCCGTTTCGCCCTGCGGCGGGCCGGAGTGCCGCTGCTGGTGCGCGCGCCGGGTCACGGCGAAGTCCGCATCGGCGACGGCGAACCGCACGCGACGCTGAGCGGCGAACCGGGCGAGCTGGTGCTGTTCGCCTCGGGCAGGCAACGCGCGGCGCGGGTCGACATCGACGGCCCGGAGGATCTGGCAGAACGGCTGCAGGACGCCGACTTCGGCATGTGAACCGGCAGCAGCGGCGCGGCGAGGCCGGCCCGGATCGGTCTCCCCCGCCGTTGGCGGCGCCGCTGCGCCGGGACGTGACCGCGACCATCTATTGCATAGATTCTCTGCGATAGATACGTTGAGGTGATGGATGCTGATCCCCCGGCCCCGGCAACGTCCGATGAACCCACCGCGGGACGACTGCGGCTCACCGATCCGGGCCGGATGCGCGCCATGGCCCATCCCTTGCGCATGCTGATCATGGGGTCACTTCGCATCGACGGCCCCGCCACGGCCGCCATCCTCGCCCGCCGCCTCGACACCGACTCCGGCCAGACCAGCCACCACCTGCGGACGCTGGCGCGACACGGATTCGTGATCGATGCCCCGGAGCTCGGCAAGGGGCTCCGAGGCCGGGAACGCTGGTGGAAGGCCGCCAGCACGACGACGGTGTTCTCCGACGACGGCGACGATCCGCGCTCGTTGCAAGCAGCGGCTGTCGGCGCTTTGGACCGCGCCGCTTTGCAGACGTGGGACAGCCTCGCGGCCGCCTACCGGGAGCAAGTCGCACGGGGAGAATGGAGCGCCCCCTGGCGCCGCGCGGCCGGAGCCGGTGACTCCATTGTTCGCCTCACGCCCGGCCGGTTGTCCGCCCTGCGCGGCGAGATCGGCGAGGTCATCGCGCGCCATGAGGAGGCGGGACGCGCCGAGGACGACGACGCGGCAACGGTGGTCATCGCGCTGTTGGCCTACCCACGGAGAGTCGCCGAGTGAACGCACCCGCGCCGTCGACATCCTTGTGGCGCAATCGCGACTTCGCTCTGCTGTGGACCAGCCAGTCTCTCTCCGATCTGGGCGCCTCGATCAGCGCGTTGGCGATGCCACTGTTGGTATTGACGTACACCCGCTCACCGGTGCAAGCCGGCCTGGTCGGTACGGTCGGGCTCATCGCCCGGCTCGTCTCCCGGCTGCCTGCTGGCGTCCTTGCAGACCGGGTGAACCGGCGCCGCGCGCTGATCGCCTGCGACGCATTCCGGCTTGCCGCACTCGTCGGCCTGGCAGCGAGTGTCGCGACCGGGCACGCGGGCATCACCGTCATCCTGGCTGTCACGGTCTTCGACGCCGGCGGCAGCACCGTCTTCAGCACCGTCGAGCACGCCTCCTTGCGCAGCATCGTCCCGGCATCGCACCTGGCCACGGCGGTGGCGCGCAACGAGGCGCGCACCTACGCGGCGGGCCTCGCCGGCCCACCGCTCGGCGGCCTCCTCTTTGGTCTCGCCCACGCACTGCCGTTCGCGGGCAACGCCCTCACCAGCATCCTCTCGATCACCGGCGTGGCGTTGATCCGCAAACCGATGCAGGCCGTCCGTGATCAGCCGACGTCAGGACACGCCGCGGCCCTGACCGAGGGCATCCACTTCACGATCTCGCATCCATTCCTGCGCGCTGTCCTGCTCATTGCTGCACCGCTGAACTTCGCGCTGAGCGGCGCCATCTTCGCGATCATCATCTCGCTGCAGCGGACCGGTACCGAGCCTGCAGTCATCGGCCTGGTCGAGACGATCGCCGCGGTCGGCGGCCTCGCCGGCGCGCTGGCGTGCCCGCCGCTGCAGCGCAGGCTGCCGCTGTCCACGCTCTCCCGGATGATCTGCTGGGCGTCCATCGGCCTCCTGGCGCTGTCTGCGGCGTTCGCCGGAGGCATCGCCATGGCGTTCCCTCTGGCGGCGGCGCTTTTTCTAGGTCCAGCTTGCAATGCAGCCTTGTTCGGGCATCAGGCCGCCATCACGCCAGATCATCTGCAGGGCAGGGTGTTGAGCGTCATCTTTCTCTGCGCAAACTCCGCGTCCGCTGCCTCGCCGATCCTGGCCGGCGTCTTGGTGGCGCAATGGAACGGGGCGACGGCGCTGCTCCTGTTCGCCGCAGCAGTCGGCATATCGGCGGCCGCAGCGACGATGAGCCGCGGCATCCGCACAGCACGCCCGGTCACCGCGCCCGACGCTCATGTCAGCCGATGAAAGCGATTGCGCCGCGTCCGGCCAAGCGCGTGCCCGCGCGGCGGCACGAACTCCGGAACGCCGTCCGGCCCCGCCCGTACCGTCCACTCGCCCTCATGAACCACACGGTGATGCCGCCGGCAGAGCAGCACTCCGTTGCGGACGCTCGTCTCACCCCCGTCGAGCCAGGAAACGATGTGATGGACGTCGGTCCAGCGCGCCGGGCGGTCGCAGTCGGGGAACGCGCAGCCGCGGTCCCGTGTCACCACGGCTCGCCGCAGCGCCCCGGTGAACGCCCGGCGTGCGCGGCCGACGTCGAGCGGCTGACCTGCCCCGCCGAGCACCATCGGAAGGATGCCGGCATCGCACGCCAGCCTGCGCACCGATGCGGCGCTGATGCGCTCTCCGGCGTCCAAGTGGCCCCGGCCGAATTCACCGGCCAACACGTCGTAGGGCGCGGTGACCACGAGCTGGGCGGGCCCGGCGGTCGACGACGGCAGTTCGCCGGTGCGCAGCGCGAGGTTGCACACCTCGACGAGCGCGTCGGCCCGGGACTGCGGCGGTGTTCGTTCGTCGGAGGCGACCGGCGAGCGGGACGGCCGGCACAACGGATCGAGGGCCGCGCGTACGACGGCGGCATCCTCCACGCTCAGCGTCCCCCGCAGCGAGACCTGACCGTCGGCGGGCGCGGACAGGCTGAACGCGCGACGTCGGCGCGCCCGCCGCTCCTGCCGCTCCAGCAGGCTCTTCCCCAGCCGTTTCGCTTCGTCGGGGGCCACGTGCTCGAGCACTCGGGCACCGATCCTGCGCATCTGGGAGGGGGCGAATTCCTCGGCGAGGCCGGTCAGCATCGACTCCGCCGCGGCGACGGTTGCCGTCGAGACCTCGGGCGGCAGCTCGTCCAGCGCGGCCAGCACGCTCCCGGCGCGGCGCTGGTCCAGCGCGCCCATGCTCAGCGCGTGGTCGACCAGCGGATGACGCGCGACCGCGCCGGCCTGAGCGACGAGGTCACGGGCCGTACGCGGATCGAGTCGAAGGTGATCGCGCAACCACGACGCCGTGGTGCGCCATGCCCGGGTTTGCTCCGGATCTCGCAGGTCGATCTGGCGTATCAGGTGCAGTTTTACCGCCGCGGCAGCCTGTTCCACGCGATGCGCGGTGTCCAACGCGTCGATCAACTGTTCATCGGTCAACGACCATGCGGGTGCCAGGGCGCACTTCTGTGTCCGGGCCCGCGCTTGCTCAAGCTCTTCGATCATGCGAGCATCTTCGAACATGTGTACGACAATTTCCGTGAGCCACCAAGCACCTGACCCCGACCCCCGAGCACCCGACCCGAGCACTCAGTCAATCCCAGGCAGGGCCGCCTGCATCCGAGCCGCCTCGGCCGCAACGGCTAAGATCTGGGGTCGACGCCGCCACCGGGAGGCGGCGTTCGCCGCGGCACGCTGGCCTCCGAGACGCTGGCCTCCGAGCCACGCCCGCAATACCCTTCGGTAACACGGACACCCTCCGGTAACACCGACGTAACGCACCCTGGCACCCGCAACGCAACCCGGCGCAGTCACTGGCCGGCACAGTCATAAGGCGGCCCGCATGGCTCTCGATGTCCCGTACCGGTCGATTCCCGACATGCTCCTCAAAAGGGTGGCCGCCACACCCAGCGGCAAGGCCTTCGCGGTGCCGACCGCGGACGACACCGACATCAAGTGGCTGACCTGGGCGGAGATCGGTGAGCGCGTACGCGCGGTGGCAGCCGGCATGCGCGAGCTGGGGGTCGGCCTGGAGGATCGGGTGGCGATCCTCTCCGGCACCCGGCTGGAGTGGATCCTGGCCGATCTCGGGGTCAACGTCGCCGGCGGCGCCACCACAACCGTCTATCCGACGACCGAGCCGGAGGACGCGGCGTACATCGTGGCCGATTCCGGCTCCAAGGTGCTGGTGGCGGAGAACCCGCAACAAGCACTCAAGCTCGCCGGCGCGGACACCTCGGTGACGCACGTGGTGCTGATCGACGGGCTGGCCGACGCCTCGGCGCTTCCGCCCCAGGTCACCCTGGCGGACTTGGAGGAGCGCGGTCGCGCGGCCCTGGCCCGCGACCCGGGGGCGATCGAGCGGTACGTCAAGGAGATCACCCCGGAGCACATCGCCACCCTGATTTACACCTCGGGCACCACCGGCCGGCCCAAGGGCGTGCAGCTCCTGCACGGCGGCTGGACCTGGGAGGGCGTGGCGCAGGAGGATCTCGGCCTGTTCGAGTCGACCGACCTGCAATACCTGTGGCTTCCGCTGTCGCATTCCTTCGGCAAGAGCCTGCTGTGCGGCATCCTGCACGTCGGCGTGCCGACCTACGTGGACGGCCGGGTGGACAAGCTGGTCGACATGCTCGCTTTGGTGCGCCCGACGCTGATGTGCGCGGCGCCGCGCATCTTCGAGAAGGTATACAACAAGACCGTCACCACCGCCGTCGGCGAGGGCGGCCCCAAGGCGAAGATCTTCTCTTGGGCGGTCGCGACCGGCAAGGAGAAGGTCCGGCGCGAGCAGGACGGCCGTCCGGTCGGCTTGGCCCTCAAGGCCCGGTACGCGATTGCCGAGCGCCTGGTGTTCCGCAAGCTCCAGGATCGTCTCGGTGGTCGGCTCCGGGTGCTGGTCAGCGGGTCGGCGCCGTTGAGCCGGGACATCGCGGAGTTCTTCGCCGCCGCCAACCTGCCCATCATGGAGGGTTACGGGCTGACCGAGTCCAGCGCGGCCAACTTCGTCAACCGGATGGGCAAGCTCAAGATCGGCACGGTCGGGCAGCCGCTCGGCGACCTGGAATGCCGCATCGACGAGGACGGTGAGGTGTTGCTGCGCGGAGCCCCGGTCATGCGCGGCTACCACAACCTGGACGCCGAGACGGCCCAAGTGTTCACCTCGGACGGGTTCTTCCGCACCGGTGACATCGGCGAGCTCGACAGCGACGGCTACCTCACCATCACCGACCGCAAGAAGGACCTGGTCAAGACCTCCGGCGGCAAATACATCGCGCCCAGCCGCATCGAGGGCATGTTCAAGGCCGTGTGCCCGTACACGTCGCAGGTGGTGGTCGTGGGGCAATCGCGCAATTACGTCACCATGCTGATCTCACTGGACGAGGACGCGATCACCGCATGGGCCGCCGGCGGCCCGGCCGGCGGCAAGAGCTACGAGGAGATCTGCTGCAGTTCGGAGGCGGAGAAGCTCATCGCCGGGTACGTCGAGGAGCTGAACCAGAAGCTGAACCGCTGGGAGACGATCAAGAAGTTCACGATCCTCCCGCGGGACCTCAGCATCGAAGCCGGCGAGATGACCCCGTCGATGAAGATCAAACGGCGCAACGTCGAGACCAACTTCGCGAAGCAGATCGACGAGATGTACTCGGGCACCCTCGTCCAGATGTGACACCCGCCGGTTCCGGCATCCGTCAGGCGATGACCGTCGGCGTACGCCACGACGGGCGCGCCGCCCGGTCCAGGTCATGGCGCACGGAGGCGATGCGGCGTACCGCGTCTTCCAGGTCGGCTTCCGGGAGGCTGAACGGCAAGCGCAAGAACCTCTCCAGCGTGCCGTCCAGGCCGAAGCGTGGTCCCGGGGCGAGCCGGACACCGACCTCCTCGGCGGCCCGGGCAAGCGCGCTGGAAATCGGCCCGTCCAGCTCGGCCCAGAGCATCACGCCGCCGGTCGGCACCCGGAAGCTCCACTCCGGCAGCTCCTCCCGCAACGCCCGCACGAGTGCGGCACGCCGGACGGCGAGCTGCGCGCGGCGTGCCGACACGATGGCCGGAGCCTGACGCAGCAGCCGCACGGCGACGAGTTGCTCGATGACCGGGCTGGCCATGTCGACGCCGACCCGGAGCGCGGCCAGCCGCTGCACCAGCGGCGCCGAGGCGCGGACCCAGCCGATGCGCAGGCCACCCCAGTACGGCTTGCTCATCCCGCCGATCGACACCACCCGGGAACGCCTGTCGAACAGCGCCACCGGGGGCGGCACCCCCGCGCCGTCCAGCGGCAGTTCGACGAATGACTCGTCGACGACGAGATCGGCGCCCGCGGTGTGCGCCGCGGCGACCAGTTGCTCGCGCAGGGCGGCCGACATGAGGTGGCCGGTGGGGTTCTGGAATTCGGGGATCAGGTAGACCAGCCGCGGCCGTAGCTGCCGGATCGTCCCGAGCAGCATCTCCCCGTCCCACCCGCTCGCCGCGTCCACCCCGTGCGTGCTGATTCGCGCCCGGCGCGCGGCGAGTGCCGCCAACGCGTTCGGATAGGTGGGCGACTCCACCAGGACGCTGGCGCCCACCGGCACATTCAACCGCAGCACCAGGTCGAGGGCCTGCTGGGTGCCGCTGGTGATGAGGATCTGGTCGGCAGCGGTCGGCACGCCCCGGGCTGTGTAGCCGTCGGCGACCGCCTCGCGCAACTCGATCAAACCGGTCGGATGATAGCCCGCGCTGCCCAGGTAACACGGCAGGTCGTCGGCCGCCGCGCGCGCCGCCTCGACCAGCTCGACCGGCGCCGCGGACGCCGCCACGCCCAAGTCGATCATGTCGAGGTCGTCGGCAGGCGTCCACAGGCCGGAGGTCGCCACCCGGTGCCCGTTCGGCAGTGTGGAGAAGCTTCCGGCGCCGCGCCGGCTGATCAGGTGGCCGCTCTCTCGCAGGGACCGGTACGCCGCGGTCACCGTGGTACGACTCACACCGAGCGACTCGGCCAGTTCACGCTCGGCGGGCAGCCGCATGCCCAGGGCGAGTCGGCCGTCGGAGAGCAGGCCGCGGATCGCGCCCGCCAGGGCGACGTAGTCGGGACTCCTGCGCCGACCCGGCAAGGCATGCCACTGACCCAGAAGCCGACTCAATTGGCCTCCACGGACCGATGCCGCCACGACCACCTCCGCGAAATTGGCACTACTGGGGCGAAGAATTGGCATCCAGAGTGGCAGTCATGGGATCAACCGGCAACTCCGATCGCCGCCTCGTCCGCCGCACCGGCCAGCTCCTCGTCGGCGTCGTTCTGTACGGACTCGGCATGGCCCTCATGGTCAGGTCGCGTCTCGGGCTCACCTCCTGGGACGTCCTCCACCAGGGCCTGGCGACGGTGACCGGATGGCCGATCGGAACCGTGGTGATCCTGGTCGGTGTGCCGCTGCTCGCGCTCTGGATTCCGCTGCGGCAACGGCCGGGAGTCGGCACGGTGGCCAACCTGGTGGTGATCGGATTGGTCCTCGACGGCGCGCTCGCCCTGTTGCCGCACACCGCGCCGCTGTGGTTGCGCACCGGATATCTGGCCGCCGGCATCGGCGCGATCAGCATCGGCACCGGCCTGTACGTCGGCGCCGGCTTCGGCCCTGGGCCGCGAGACGGGTTGATGACCGGACTGGTCAACCGCTTTCCGCGGCTGTCGATCCGCTCGGTGCGTACGGTCATCGAACTGATCGTGCTCGGCACCGGCTGGCTGCTCGGCGGCACTGTCGGGATCGGCACGCTCGCGTTCGCGCTGAGCATCGGCCCGCTCGCCCAGCTCTTCCTCGGGCTTTTCTCGGTGGCCCCGCCCGCCGCCGCGGCCCCGCCCGCCTCGGTGGCCCCGCCCGCCGTGGCCCCGCCCGCCGCCGCGGAAGCCGGCACTTCGGCGACCACCGCCGCGGAAGCCGGGACCGTGCAGACCGCCGCCGGGCTCACCGGCGATGCCGACGAATCCCGGATTTCGCCCGCTCGGGACACATCTTGGTGATCATCACGACACATTCGCTTTCCGGTACGTGCACCCGCGCGGCATCATGGCCACCATGGCGGCGGGGCGGTGGCAGTGGAACGACGCATGGATATTCGTGAGCGCGGTCATCGCCGAGCGTCTGGAACGCGATCGCGCGATGCATGCCGCGCTGCCTGTCACCGGTGCCAGCCTGGCCGATCTGCTCGCCGCCGCTGACTTCCTCAACCACAGCATCCCGGACCGCGCCGAGCTGGAGGATTCGATGCGCAAACTGGTCGGGGCCGGGCTGCTGGAGGTCGATGACGATTTCGTCGAGGTGGCCCCGGCCGGGGAGCAATTGTGGCGCACCCGCCCATTCAGCGGCCTGTCCTCGGCGGTGCTGACTTTGCAGACCCAGCTAAACCGATTCGGAGAGCCGACCGATCCGACCGATCCGGCTGGGCCCGGCGGGCCCGACTGGAGCCTGGACGAGGAGACCTACGCCGCCGCCGTCCGGGAGTACTCGCTGCGGCTCGCCGACGGGCGATGAACGGCACCCCGCCGACCGGCGACGAGCGGCGGCTCGCCGACCGGCGACGAGCGGCGGCTCGCCGACCGGCGATGAACGGCACCCCCGCCGAGGGCGGTGAACGGCGAGCCAGGTCGAGAGCCGGGTCAGCGGATCGGGTTGCCCGCCTCGCGTAGGCTGGCCTTGACCTCGCCGATGGTCAACTCGCCGAAATGGAAGACGCTCGCTGCCAGCACCGCGTCCGCCCCGGCCGCCACCGCTGGGACGAAATGCTCCACCCGGCCCGCTCCCCCGCTGGCGATGACCGGAATGTCCACCACCGCCCGCACCGCCTCGATCAGCGCGAGGTCGAAACCGGCCTTGGTTCCGTCCGCGTCCATCGAGTTGAGCAGGATCTCGCCCGCGCCCAGTTCGGCCACTCGGCGCGCCCACGCCACCGCGTCAAGCCCGGTACCCCGACGACCGCCGTGCGTGGTCACCTCCCACCCACCCGGCACGCCGGCACCCCCCGACACACCGGCACCCCCCGACACACCGGCACCATCGGCACCACCGGGCACGCCGGCACCACCGGGCACGGTCGGCGCGCTGGGAACGGTCGGCGCGCTGGGAACGGTCCGCGACCGCCGCACGTCCAGCGACAGCACCAGCACCTGGTTGCCGAAATGCTCGGCGATCTCCCCGATCAGTTCCGGCCGGGCGATCGCCGCCGTGTTCACGCCCACCTTGTCCGCGCCCGCGCGCAACAGCACGTCGACGTCGCTCACTGAGCGCACGCCGCCGCCCACCGTCAACGGGATGAACACCGATTCGGCCGTGCGTCGGACCACGTCCAGGGTGGTGCCCCGGTCGTCCGAGGACGCCGTGACGTCCAGGAACGTCAGCTCATCGGCGCCCGCCGCGTCGTAGGCGGCGGCCAGCTCCACCGGATCGCCCGCGTCCCGCAGGTCGGCGAAGTTCACGCCCTTCACCACGCGTCCCGCGTCCACGTCCAGACACGGAATCACCCGCACCGCGACCGTCATGCCGCGGCCAGCACGTCGAGCGCCTGCCGGACGGTGAACGCGCCGGCGTACAGCGACTTGCCGGCGATCACGCCCTCAACGCCGTCGCCCTCCAGCCCCGCCAGCGCGCGCAGGTCGTCGAGGGTGGACACGCCGCCGCTGGCGATCACCGGCGCCGGCGTGTGCGCGCACACCTCGCGCAGCAGATCCAGGTTCGGTCCGCGCATCGTCCCGTCCTTGGTGATGTCGGTGACCACGTAACGCGCCGCGCCCGCCTTGTCCAGCCGTTCCAGCACCTCGTACAGGTCGCCCCCGTCGCGGGTCCAGCCACGCGCCGACAGCGTACGGCCGCGCACGTCGAGCCCGATGGCGATCCGGTCGCCGTGCTCGCCGCACACCCGGTCGCACCACTGCGGATCCTCCAGGGCCGCGGTGCCGATGTTGACCCGCGCCGCGCCGGTGTCCAGCGCCCGGCGCAGCGACTCGTCGTCGCGGATTCCGCCGGACAGTTCCACCTTCACGTCCAGCCGGCCGACCACGCCGGCCAGCAGCTCCGCGTTGGATCCGCGGCCGAAGGCGGCGTCCAGGTCGACCAGGTGCACCCACTCGGCACCGTCGTTCTGCCACGCCAGGGCGGCGTCCAGCGGGTCGCCGTAGCCGGTCTCCGTTCCGGCGGCGCCCTGGACCAGGCGTACCGCCTGACCGTCGGCGACGTCGACGGCGGGCAGCAGGGTGAGCGACATCGAATCTCCTAAAGACGGCGGCCGAGCGCGACCACCACGAGAGCGGGCAGAACGAGAATGATCATGATGGTGAGCAGGATCCGCAGCGCCAGTTCCGGCACCAGGTACCAGACCGCACCCGCCGCCAGCAGCGGAACCACGACGATCCCGGTCCGCTGCGCGCGGGTGAACCGGGTCAGCCGTCCGGCGCCGCGGCGACGCGGCCGCAACCGGGCCGGCCGAAAGGGGGCCGGCCGGAAGGGGGCCGACCGAAAGGGGGCCGACCGGAAGGGGGCCGGCCGCAACCGCCGGATCAGGGCGCGACGCCGCTCCCGGCGCTGCACCACGCGGGCACGGGCGGCCTTCTCCCGTTCCAGCACGGCGAGACGCTCCGCCCGCCGCCGGGCGCGTTCCTTGACCACCGTTACAGCCCGGCGACCCAGTTACACAGCAGCGCGTACCCGGCGTCGCCGGACTTCTCCGGGTGGAACTGGGCCGCGCACAGCGAGCCGAGTTCCACCGCCGCCGCGAACGGCTCGTCGTGCACGGCGGTGGTCACCTGCGCCCCTGCCGCGCGCAACGCCTCCAGGTCACCCGCCGCGTACGAGTGCACGAAGTAGAACCGCGACTCGGCGGCCAGCCCGGCCATCAGCGTCGAGGAGTCCGGCGCCTGCACGGTGTTCCAACCCATGTGCGGGATGCGCCGTGCGGTCAGCCGGCTCACCACCCCCGGCAGCAGGCCGAGACCCTCGGTCTGCACGCCGTGTTCGACTCCGGAGTCGAACAGGATCTGCATGCCGACGCAGATGCCCAGCACCGGACGCCCGGCGGCGACCCGCTGGGCGATGACCGGTCCGGCGCCCAGTTTCTCGATGCCCGCCATGCAGGCCGCGTACGCGCCGACGCCGGGCACCACCAGGCCGTCCGCGGCGGCCGCGGCGGCCAGGTCGGCGGTCACCGTCACGTCCGCGCCGGTACGCGCCACCGCCCGTTCCGCCGATCGCAGGTTGCCCGATCCGTAGTCGAGCACCACCACCGACGCCATCAACTGTCCCCGGGCAGCAGCCAGGCCACGCCGCCCGCCGCGGCGAGCAGGGCCAGCGCGCCCACCAGACCGATGCTGAACTTGGTGGCGCCGGACTTGACGAGCTGGATCGTCCCGCCGATCAGGAAACCGGCGAGCAGGAACAGCACGATCGCCATCACAGCACGCCCTTGGTGGACGGCAGCGCGCCCGCGGCCCGCGGATCGATCTCGACCGCCTCGCGCAGCGCCCGGGAGAACGCCTTGAACTGCGCCTCCACCACGTGGTGGGCGTCCGGGTGCCCGCCGTCGCGGGCCGCGCGCAGCACGCTCACGTGCAGCGTGATCCGGGCGGCGAAGCCGAACGACTCGAAGATGTGCCGGGTCATGCTGGTCGGGTACACCGGCCCGATGTACGGCGCCAGGGCCGGCTCGTCGTGCACCACGTAGGGGCGGCCGGACAGGTCCACGGCGGCCCGGCAGAGCACTTCGTCCATCGGGATGGTCGCCGACCCGTACCGGCGAATCCCGGCCTTGTCCCCCAACGCCCGCGCGAACGCCTCACCCAGCGCGATCGCGGTGTCCTCCATGGTGTGGTGCGCATCGATCTCCAGGTCGCCCTCGGTGCGTACGGTCAGGTCGAAACCGCCGTGCTTGGCGAGCTGGTTCAGCATGTGGTCGTAGAAGCCGACACCGGTGGACAGGTCGCCACGGCCGGTGCCGTCCAGGTCGATCTCGACGGAAACCTTGGTCTCCTTGGTGACGCGCTCCACGCGCGCGGTGCGGCTCATGCCGTCGACTCCTTCAAGGGGCATGTGAGGGCGTTCAGGAAGGCGGTGGTCTCGGACTCGGTGCCGGCGGTCACCCGCAGCCAGCCGGGCAGCCCCACATCGCGTACCAGAACGCCCCGGTCCAGCAGCTCCTGCCAGGCCGTACGCTGGTCGCCGCCGACCTGGAAGAGGACGAAGTTGGCGTCGCTGTCGGCCACCGCGATGCCGCGCTCGCGCAGCGTCGCGACGATCCGGTCACGTTGCTGCTTGATGGCGTCCACGGTGGACAGCAGGGCCGCCCGGTGGGCCAGCGCGGCACGGGCGGCCGCCTGGGTGAGCGCGGACAGGTGGTACGGCAAACGGACTAGCTGCACCGCGTCGACCACCGCGGGGTCGGCGGCGAGATAGCCGAGCCGGCCCCCGGCGAAACCGAACGCCTTGCTCATGGTGCGGGTCACCACCAGGCGCGGATGCCCGCTCAGCAGGCTCAGCGCGCTGGGCGTGCCGGGCCGGGCGAATTCCGCGTACGCCTCGTCCACCACCACCATGCCCGGCGCCGCGGCCAGCACGGCGTCGATCACCGCCGGTTCGAGCGCGGTGCCGGTCGGGTTGTTCGGCGAGCAGAGGAACACCACGTCCGGGTCGTGCGCGCGGATCTGCTCGGTCGCCGCGTCGGGCGTCAGCCCGAAATCCGGGTCGCGCAGCGCGCCGATCCACCGGGTTCCGGTGCCGGCGGCGAGCAGCGGATGCATCGAATAGGACGGCCCGAAGCCCAGCGCCGTACGGCCCGGCCCGGCGAACGCCTGCAGCAGTTGCTGCTGCACCTCGTTGGAACCGTTGGCCGCCCACAGGTTCGCGGTGCCCAGCCCGTGGCCCAGATAGTCTGCGAGGTCCGCGCGCAAGGCTCGCGCGTCGCGGTCCGGGTAGCGGTTGAGGTCGCGCAGCTCGGCCTGCACCGCCTTGCCGATCGCCGCGGTCACCTCGTCGGGCACCGGGTACGAGTTCTCGTTGGTGTTCAGCCGCACCGCCACATCCAGTTGCGGAGCGCCGTACGCCGTCAGGCCGCGCAGGTCGTCGCGCAGCGGCAGGTCGTCGAGCGTGGTCACGGCGTGAACCTCGCGGTCACCGCCTGGCCGTGCGCCGGCAGGTCCTCCACCCCGGCGAGCGTCACCACGTGCGGCGCGACGTCGCGCAGCGCGTCCTGGTCGTACTCGACGACGTGGATGCCACGCAGGAACGACTGCACGGACAGGCCGGAGGAGTGCCGCGCGCAGCCGCCGGTGGGCAGCACATGGTTGGAGCCGGCCGCGTAGTCGCCCAGCGACACCGGCGACCACGGCCCGACGAACACCGCTCCGGCATTGCGCACCCGCATCGCCCACGACCGTGCGTCCCGGGTCTGGATTTCCAGGTGCTCCGCCGCGTACGCGTCCACCACCTGAAGTCCCTGCTCCAGGTCGTCGACCAGCACCACGCCCGACTGGGCGCCGGTGAGCGCCTCCCGGATGCGTGCCTCGTGTTTGGTCGCCGGCACCTGGCGCACCAGTTCGGCGTCCACCGCGTCGGCGAGTGCGGGCGCGTCGGTGACCAGGATCGAAGCCGCCAGCGGGTCGTGCTCGGCCTGGCTGATCAGGTCGGCCGCGACGTGCACCGGATCCGCGGTGTCGTCGGCCAGCACCGCGATCTCGGTCGGTCCCGCCTCGGCGTCGATGCCGACATGACCGCGCAGCAGCCGCTTCGCGGCGGTGACCCAGATGTTTCCGGGCCCGGTGATGACGTCCACCGGGGCGCACTGGTCGGCCTGGTCGTGACCGTCCGCCTCGGCCGCGCCGTCGCGGCCCGCGGAGCCGTAGCCCAGCATTGCGACGGCCTGGGCGCCGCCGACCGCGTAGACCTCGTCCACGCCGAGCAGGGCGCACGCGGCGAGCACCCGGGCGTCCGGCAGGCCACCGTTCTCCTTCTGCGGCGGGCTCGCCACCACCAGCGCGCCGACTCCGGCGATCTGCGCCGGCACCACGTTCATCACCACGGTCGACGGGTACATCGCCAGGCCGCCCGGGACGTAGAGCCCGACCCGGCCCACCGGCACCCACCGCTCGGTGACCGTGCCGCCCGGCACCACCTGCGTGGTGACGTCGGCGCGCCGCTGGTCGGCGTGCACCTTGCGGGCACGGGCGATGGATTCCAGCAGCGCCGCGCGCACCTGCGGGTCCAGCTCGCCCGCCGCGGCGGCGATCTCGTCGGCCGGCACCCGCAGACGCGACAATTCCACCCCGTCGAAGGTGCGGGTCGCCTCCGCGATGGCGCGGAAGCCGTGGGCATGGACCGCCTCCACCACCGGGCGGATCCGCTCGACGGCTTCGGAGACGTCGAGCTGGGCGCGGGGCAGCAGGTCGCGCGGGTCCCAGCGGGAGCCGCGCAGGTCGATCCGTTTCAGCACCCGACCAGTTTAGGCTGCGTGTCCGGCGGCCGATCGGGGCTGTACCAGGGGCTGAGAACGCCTCGGGCGGCGAGCCGCCGGGATTGCCACGGCAAGCCGCTCAGATTGCCGGGGTATGCGGTCCGGCGCGCCGCGCCACCGGGCGGATACGCTGCTGACGTGGGCGACGTACTGCCAGTCTTTCCGTTGGGCACCGTGCTGTTTCCGGGCCTGGTGCTTCCGCTGCACATCTTCGAGGAGCGTTACCGCACCCTGGTGCGCGAGCTGGTCGCCGACACGGCCGACGGGCCACACGAGTTCGGCGTGGTCACGCTGCGCCGGGGTGCCGAGGTGCTGAACGCGATCGAGTCCGGTGACGATCCGGCGCCCGAGGAGGTGCAGATCACCGCGGGGTCGCTCTACGAGGTCGGGTGCACGGCGGAGCTGCGCCAGGTCACCGAGTTGCCGGACGGCCGGTTCGACATCGTCACGGTGGGACGGCGCCGGTTCCGTGTGCTGCGTCTGGGGCAGGGCACGCCGGCGACGGCGTACCTGACCGCCGAGGTGGAGTGGCTGGACGACGCCGAGGACGACGCCGGCGACACCGCCGAGATACTTGCCGCGCGAGTGCTGGCGGCGTTCCGCGCCTACCTCGACCTGCTGCGCCCGGAGACCGAGGTGCTCGACCAGGTGCCGGACGACCCGACCGTGTTGTCCCATCTGGTCGCCGCGACCACGCAGCTCACCACGGAGGAGCGTCAGTTGCTGCTGGCCGCCCCGGACACCACCACCCGGCTGCGCACCGAGCTGAAGCTGCTCAACCGTGAGGCGGGGTTGCTGGCCCGGGTCCGGGCGGTGCCGGTTCCGCTGTCGGACTTGGCGCGGCCGGCAAGTCCGAACTGATCGGGTCCGGGTCGGCGGGCTGATTGGCCGCGTAGCCGGGCTTGGCGCCGGGGCGGTCCAGGTCTGGGTCGTTGGACCAGCCGGCCATCAAGGTCAGAGTGATCACCGCCACGAACGCCGGGACCAGCAGCACGCCGTAGGCCCGCAGGTCCGGCGGCGCCGCATAGGTGTCGCCCGCCGCGGAGCTGCCCTGCCAGTCCTGGTAGGCGCTCAGCCCGATCATGTGGCCGGCCTGCCAGGCGGCCAGCGGCGCCAGCAGGTTGCCGAGCGTGACGCCGGCCAGCAGCAGCGGACCGCGATGGCGGCGCAGCAGCATCCAGGAGGTGACCGCGGTGGCCACGCCGAACGCCAGGAACATCAGGGTGAACCAGCCGTCGGCCGCGATGTACTCCTCCGGCGACGGGTCGCTGACCACGATCACCTGACCGGTGTTGATCACCGGCACCGTGGGCGCGACGACGTGCCACAACACGCCCACCGGGGCGCCCGCCACGGCAATCACCGCGGCGGCCACGCCCGCGGACGCCAGCGACCGCCGCAGGGATCGCCCGTGCCCGTCGGCGCCGCCGACCGGCGGCGACAGGGGCATCTCGGCGTCGTACACACCCCGAGTCTGCCAGGCCGGCTCAGCCAACTGCGGAGGGTCCCAGAATCATCTTCAGATCCGCGCGCAGCGCCGGGGTCGGCGCCACCTTGAACCCGCCCAGGCGCATCACCGTGGTGCGGCTGCCGTTCTGCAGGTGCACATGCACCTCGGCATCGCCGGGGTGGCTGACCAGGATGTCCTTGAGTTCGCTCACCAGCGGCGGCGTGCAGCGGGTGATCGGCATGGTCAGGGTGACCGGTTTGGCGTCCGGGTTGTGGCTGACATCCGGCATCGACATGTCCATCGCCATGATCCGTGGCGTGTCGTCACGCCGGTCCACCCGGCCCTTGACCACGACGATGGCGTCCTCGGCGATGTACTGACCGATCACCTCGTAGGTGTTCGGGAAGAACAACGTCTCCACACCACCGGCCAGATCCTCCAGTGTGGCCGAGGCCCAGGCGCGGCCCTGCTTGGTGATCCGGCGTTGCACGCCGGTGAGGATGCCGGCCAGGGTGACGACCTGGCCGTCCGGGACGGAGCCCTCCTCGTTGAGCGCGGCGATGGTGGTGTCGGCCGCGTTCTGCAGCACCTGTTCCAGCCCGGCCAGCGGATGGTCGGACACGTACAGCCCGAGCATCTCCCGTTCGAAGGCAAGCTTGTCCCGCTTGTCCCACTCGTCGTCGCCGATGGGCGGCATGGCCACCGTCGCCGAGCCGCCCGGGCCGTCGACGTCGCCGAACGCGCCGAACAGGTCGAACTGCCCGGCCGCCTCGTTGCGCTTCACGTCGGCGTACGCGTCGATGGCCTCGGCGTGCACCGCGAGCAGACTCCGCCGGGAATGCCCCAGGGAATCGAAGGCACCCGCTTTGATCAGCGATTCCACCGTCTTCTTGTTGCAGGCGATGGCGTCCACCTTGGACAGGAAGTCGTAGAAGTCGGTGTAGGCGCCCTTCGCCTCCCGGCACCGGGCGATCGCGTCGACCACGTTGTTGCCCACGTTGCGCACCGCGGCCAGGCCGAACCGGATGTCGTCGCCGACCGGGGTGAACGGACCGGAGGACTCGTTGACGTCCGGCGGCAGCACCTGGATGCCCATCCGCCGGCACTCGGCGAGGTACATCGCCATCTTGTCCTTGTCGTCGCCGACGCTCGTCAGCAGACCCGACATGTATTCGGCCGGGTAGTTGGCCTTCAGGTAGCCGGTCCAGTAGGACACCAGGCCGTACCCGGCGGTGTGCGCCTTGTTGAAGGCGTAGTCGGCGAACGGGACCAGCACGTCCCACAACGCCTGGATGGCCTGGTCGGAGAATTTGTTGGCGCGCATCCCGTCGCGGAACGGGATGAACTCCTTGTCCAGGACCTCTTTCTTCTTCTTGCCCATCGCGCGGCGCAGCAGGTCCGCCTGCCCCAGGCTGTAGCCGGCCAGTTTCTGCGCGGCGCGCTGCACCTGCTCCTGGTAGACGATCAGCCCGTGGGTCGGCCCGAGAATCTCCCGCAGCGGCTCCTCCAGCTCCGGGTGGATCGGCGTGATCTCCTGCTGGCCGTTCTTGCGCAACGCGTAGTTGGTGTGCGAGTTGGCGCCCATCGGGCCGGGCCGGTACAGCGCCAGCACCGCGGAGATGTCCTCGAAGTTGTCTGGCTTCATCATCCGCAGCAGCGAACGCATCGGGCCGCCGTCGAGCTGGAACACGCCCAGGGTGTCGCCGCGGGCGAGCAACTCGTAGGTCGCCTTGTCGTCCAGCGGCAGGCTCAGCAGGTCGAGTTTCTTGCTGTGGTTCAGTTCGATGTTCTTGACCGCGTCGGTCATGATCGTCAGGTTGCGCAGGCCGAGGAAGTCCATCTTCAGCAGGCCCAGCGTCTCGCAGGTCGGATAGTCGAACTGCGTGATGATCGCGCCGTCCGCCTCCCGGCGCATGAGCGGGATGTGGTCGATGATCGGTTCCGCGCTCATGATCACGCCGGCGGCGTGCACGCCGGTCTGCCGGATCAGCCCCTCGATGCCGCGCGCCGTGTCGATGACCTTCTTGACATCCGGGTCCTGCTCGTACAGCGCGCGGATCTCGCCGGCCTCGTTGTAGCGCTTGTGGCTCGGGTCGAAGATGCCGGACAGCGGGATGTCCTTGCCCATCACCGCGGGCGGCATCGCCTTGGTGATCCGGTCACCGACCGCGTACGGATAGCCCAGCACCCGGGCCGAGTCCTTGATCGCGGCCTTCGCCTTGATCGTGCCGAACGTCGCGATCTGCGCGACCTTGTCGTCGCCCCAGCGCTCGGTAACATAGCGGATGACCTCGCCACGCCGACGCTCGTCGAAGTCGATGTCGACGTCGGGCATGGAGACGCGTTCCGGGTTGAGGAACCGCTCGAAGATCAGGCCGTGCGGGAGCGGGTCCAGGTCGGTGATGCCCATCGCGTACGCCACCAGGGACCCCGCCGCGGAGCCACGCCCCGGGCCGACCGCGATCCCATTGCGCTTGGACCACTGGATGAAGTCGGCCACCACCAGGAAGTACGACGGGAAGCCCATCTGAATGATGATCTGGCACTCGTACTCTGCCTGCTTGACGTGCGTCTCCGGCACACCATCGGGGAAGCGTCGCTGGAGACCCTCGAACGCCTCATGCCGGAACCAGGACTCCTCGGTGTGCCCCTCCGGGACCTCGAACCGGGGCATCAGGTTGCGATAGGTGAACATCCCCTCGGTGTCCACCCGCTCGGCGATCAGCAACGTGTTGCGACAGCCCTCCAGCCACAGGTCGGAGGAGTCGACCGCGCGCATCTGATCGGCCGACTTGATGAAGTAGCCGCCGCCCTCCAGCCGGAACCGGTTCGGATCCGCGATGTTGCTGGCGGTCTGCACGCAGAGCAGCACATCGTGCGCCTCGGCCTGGGCCTCGTGCGTGTAGTGGGAGTCGTTGGTGACCAGTGGAGGGATGTTCAGTTTGCGGCCGACCTCAATCAGGCCGTCGCGAACCCGCTTCTCGATGTCGAGCCCATGGTCCATGATCTCCAGGAAGTAGTTCTCCTTGCCCAGCGCGTCCTGGTAGGCCGCGGCCGCCTTGAGCGCCTCGTCGAACTGTCCCAGTCGCAGACGGGTCTGCACCGCGCCGGAGGGGCAGCCGGTGGTGCCCATGATGCCCTGGGCGTGCTCCGCGATGAGATCGAGATCCATCCGCGGCCACTTGCCCATCTGACCCTCGATGGAGGCCCGCGAGTTGAGCCGGAAGAGGTTTTTGAGCCCGGTCGCGTTGCGCGCCCACATGGTCATGTGGGTGATCGCGCCGTTGCCGGAGACGTCGTCCCGCTTCTGCTCCGGCCGTCCCCACTTGACCCGGCCCTTGTGCAGCCGGGACTCCGGCGCGACGTAGGCCTCGACGCCGATCACCGGCGTGATGCCCGCCGCGGTGGCCTGCTTGTAGAAGTCGTAGGCCCCGTGCATGTTGCCGTGGTCGGTGATCGCCACGGCGGGCATGCCCTGCCGGCCGGCCTCGGCGATCAGATCCTTGAGCCGGGCGGCCCCGTCGAGCATCGAATACTCGGAGTGCACATGCAGGTGCACGAACGGGTCAGACACCCGAATCCCCTTCCGCTGCTGTGGCGAGCCGAGCCTAGTCCGCGGGTCCGACAAGAACCATGGACGACACCCCGGTGATCGCCGAGGCCGGCGGGCCGGCGGTTACTGGGCGAACGGCTCGATCATCGTCGACGCGGCACGCATCCACGCCTGCCGGGTCTCCGGCTGCAGATCGCCGTACTCGATCGACGAGCCGACTTCGAGCGCCGGATCGTACGGCACCACCACGACGTCGCGGGTGCGGGTGCGGAAGTGCTTGGTCAAATCGGGCAGCAGGGGCAGATCGCCGGGCGACGGGCAGGAGATCAACGTCACCGCGTTCGCCACCAGGTCCGCCATGCCGGTGTCGTTCAGCAGATCCAGCATCCAGTCCGCGGTGAACGCCGCGTCCTCGCGCGGCACGGTCGTGATGACGAGCTGGTCGGCCGCGCGCATCACCGTCTGCCAGTTGACGCTCTCCACGTTGTTGCCGGTGTCCACGCAGATCACGTCGTGGGTCCGGCGCAGCAGGTCCATCACCCGGCGCACGGTGTGCTGGTCGAGCCGCTGGGCGAAGCGCGGGTTCTCCTCACCGGCCAGCACGTCGTACGACCCGTCGGAGGCGTGCCGCAGGTACCCGTCGAGCTCCTGCAGCAGGGCGTCGCCGTGCAGATTCTCGATCTGCATCAGGGAGCTGAGCAGATGCCGGATCGTGCGGGCGTGCCGCGCACTGCCCGCACGCAGGCCGAGCGTGCCGCGCAGCTCGTTGTCGTCCCAGGCCAGCACGCCCCGGCCGCGGACGCTGCCGATGGTCGCCGCGGCCAGCACGGTCGCCGTGGTCTTGTGCACGCCGCCCTTCGGATTGGCGAATGCCAGCACCCGCGGCTTGCCCAGCTTGCGGCGCATGACCGCGATCGCCCGATCGGTGTCCTCCGGTGGGGCCTGCCGCCACTCGATGCGGGCCGCGGCCGGCGACATCGGGGCGGGGGCGGGCGCAGCCGACGGCGGGGCAGCCGACGGCGGGGCGGTCGCGGGCGGGGGCGGGGGCGGGAGCACCGAGGCGGATCCGACGGAGGCCGCCGCCCGCGCCGGCGGGGCCTGGCCCGAGCGCGACGGTGGCGGGGTGGACACCGGACGGCTGGGCGGGTTGAAGAAGTTGTGCGGCTGCTCCGGCTCGGGGCTGCGGGTGTGGAAGCCCTCCGCGAGGCGGGAGTGGCGGCGCTGCTCCAGCGGGTTCACCGGGCGCGATTCGGCCGGCGGGGGCGTGCCGTTGCGCTGGGACGTGCGGCGGTCCAGCGGGTTCACCGGCCGGCGGTCCAGCGGGTTCGCCGGGCGGGAGTCGAAATGCTGGTCCGGTGGCAGCCCGCGGGACGGCGGGACGGCGGCACCGTGCGGGTCGAGACCGCCGCGGGGATCAAAGCCTCGGGGGTCCGCACCGCGCTGATCAAGACCATGCTGATCAAGACCGCGCTGATCAAGACCACGCGGATCAAGACCACGCGGGTCGAGGCCCCGCGGATCCAAGCCCCGCTGGTCATAGCCGCGCTGGTCGTACCCGCGCTGATCCACACCGCGCTGATCCACACCGCGCTCGTCGTAGCCGCGGGGGTCATACGCCCCGGCGCGCTGATCCAGGGGGGCGCGCTGGTCCAGAGGGTTGGCCGGGCGGCGCTCCAACGGACGCGAGGGCGGGCGACGCGTGTCGGCCGGCTGCTCGTCGGTGGACGGACCATCGGCCGTCTCGTCAGCGCCGCGAGACCCGTGCCGCGCCCGGTCGAGCAGCGCCCGCCAGCGCGGGGCTGGTTCCGCAGGCCGGCCCCAGCCGGTCTCGGTCCCCTCCACGGCGCGTCCTCCCTGCTCTCCGCTCGACGTTCCGCTCCACGGGCACGTGTGCCCGGGAACAGGCTACGGAGGTGAACCCGGTTCGGGCCACTCCCCCCGAACGAACACCTCGCTCGGTCTCGGTGCCGGCCACAGACGGGCCGACCGACTATCAACGCGCGGGAACGCCGTCAGGATGCTCCCGAAGCCCCGGCGACGAGGCCCGGCGGGGTCGCGACTGGTGCAGAGCGTACGGCAGATCGGTCCTGGGACATCGGGGAAGAACGGGCGGACCTGTTGGCACGTTTATCGGGTGAGGCAGATGTCACAACGACCCCGGCCGATCAGGTTAGCCGCGTCGCACACTCCGGAGCAAGACCGGATGTGCCACCCCGTGGGCACATGATCACGGGGTGTGCTCAGCCCGCGTCGCGGAGCACGCGCAGCGCGTACTCCAAGTCCTCCGGATAGGCACTGGTGAACCGGACCTCGTCCGCCGTGCGCGGATGCCGGAAGGCCAGCTCCCGAGCGTGCAGCCACTGCCGCTGCAGCCGCACCCGGGCGGCCAGGGTGGGATCCGCGCCGTACGTCAGATCGCCGACGCACGGATGCCGCAGCGCGGAGAAGTGCACCCGGATCTGGTGGGTGCGTCCCGTCTCCAGTCGCACGTCCACCAGGCTGGCGGCGCGGAACGCCTCCAGGGTGTCGTAGTGCGTGACACTCGGCTTGCCGCCGGCCACCACGGCGTACCGGTAGTCGGCGCTGGGATGCCGGTCGATCGGCGCGTCCACGGTGCCCCGCAGCGGATCCAGGTGGCCCTGAACCACGGCGTGATAGCGCTTGTCCACCTCGCGCTCCTTGAAGGCACGCTTGAGCACCGAGTAGGCCGATTCGCTCTTGGCCACCACCATCAGTCCCGACGTGCCCACGTCGAGCCGGTGCACCACGCCCTGCCGCTCGGCCGCGCCACTGGTGGCGATCCGCTGACCCATGGCCGCCAGCCCGCCGATCACGGTCGGGCCGGTCCATCCCGGGCTGGGGTGCGCGGCCACCCCTACCGGCTTGTCCACCACCACGATGTCGTCGTCGTCGAACACGACGGACAGGCCGGGCACCGGTTCCGGCGCCGCGGTCACCGGCGCGGGGGGCGGCGGCAGCGTCACCTCCAGCCAGGAACCGGCCGCGACCTTGTCCGATTTGGGTCGCGGGAAGCCGTCCACCAGTGCGTCACCCGCCTCCACCAGGGCCGCGGCGGCGGTGCGGGACAGCCCGAACAACCGGGACACCGCCTGGTCGAGCCGCATGCCGTCGAGGCCGTCGGGCACCGGCAACGACCGTGCCGTCACGACGTCTCCTGCGCCGGCTTGCGAGCGGTGCGGGTGCCGTCGCGCTGTCGCCCGGCGAGTTCGAGCAGCACCGCCAGCGCCACGCCGACCGTCAGGCAACTGTCCGCGATGTTGAACACCGGGAACTTCTCCGCGTACGGCGCGAAGACGCTGATCATGTCCACCACGTGCCCGCGCATCGGGCCGGGCGCGCGGAACAGCCGGTCGATCAGGTTGCCGAGCGCCCCGCCGAGCACCAGTCCCAGGGCGATCGCCCAGGGCACCGAGCGCAGCCGCCGGGTCATCCACCCGATCCAGCCGATGACGGCAACGGTGATCAGCGGGAAGACCCACGTGTAACCGCTGCCCATGCTGAAGGCGGCGCCGCTGTTGCGCATCAGCGACAGATAAATCAGGCCACCCAGGATGCGCACCGGCTCACCCTCGGTCAGATGTTCCGTGGACAGATGCTTGACCACCTGGTCCAGCACCGTCGCAGCGACGGCCGTGCCGGCCAGCACCGACACGGCCGTACGCGTGAAGCCGGGCCGGCCGGACACCGCCGCCTCGCCCGGAGCCTCGTCGACGTTCAGCGCCGCTCCTCCAGTTGCTTGCAGGACACGCACAGTGTCGCGGAGGGGAACGCCGCCAGCCGCTCGACCGGGATGGCGTTGCCGCACCGTTCGCAATAACCGTAGTTGCCTTCGCCGAGCCGCTCGATGGCGCGCTCCACCTGTGTGATCCGTTCGAGCAGATTGTTCGCCAGGGTGATCTCCTGCTCACGCTCGAACGTCTTGGTGCCGGTGTCGGCCTGGTCGTCGCCGGCCGAATCGGTGAAGCGTTCCCGCTGCAGCTCGGTGATCTCACTCAACGTCTGGTCGTATTCCGCCTGCAACTCGTCGCGGCGCTGCGTGAGGGCCGACGTCAACTCCTCGATCTCCGCGGCGCTGCGGGCCCGCTTCTTGGCCGCGGCGGCGGATCCGGTCTCGGTTGTCTTGGCCATCGTCCCTCCCTGTGCCGCTGTTGGTGTGCGGCGATCGACGGTCTGCGGGACGCGGTGCGTGCGGCCGATGCCGGCCGTCCTCACCTGCCCTCCTCCTGAAGCTCCGGTCATGCCCGGAACCCCGTGGGGGCAACCGCGGCCGAGGTTCCGGCGCGGTCGCCTGGTGCTGGTGCGTGGTCGGTGCCCACGCGGTGGTGCTACCCCCTGCGCGCCGGTCCAAGCGCGCTCGCCGAAACCCCCTCCGACGTGCACCGCGCGGATGCCGGTGTGCCGCGCCGCCGGCGATGTCACCCACGCGTCCCTCCCGCGCAAACCGGCCCCACGTGCACAAACGGCGCGGTCATCCACGACCGCGCACTCCAGAGGGTGGCAAGGATACGGACTGTGAAGGGTCTGGACAACACGGCACTCCGCACCTATAGCCCGAAGGGGGCGTAAACCGTCGCGATCCACGGTCGGTTTGCCGACGCCCGCCCGTCATGATCTTTTGTCGGGCCGCCCGGAGGCGCGGCGGCGCCGGCGCGGGCGGCCCGGCGGCGCCTCGCGTCCGTCCTCACCGAACCAGCCGGCCAGCCGCCCGCGCCGGCTGATCGCCCGCATTCGCCGCTCCGCGAGGTCGCGGACCTGCGCGGTGGCGACGATCAGCAACGAGTCGCCGGTGCGCAGCCGGGTGTCCGGCCCGGGCACGAATCCGGCGCCGTCGCGGACCACCAGGGTCACCGACGCGCCGACCGGCAGGCGCAGCTCGTCGATGTGCACGCCGGACAGCCGCGACCCCTGGGCCACATCGAGTTGCAGCAGGTCCGCGTGCATGCGTTCGAGGGGTGCCGTCTCCACGTGAATTTCCGTCGCCTCGGTCGGGGCGGTGATGCCCAGCAGCCGAGCGACCTGCGCCAGGGTGCCCGCCTGAACCAGGGTGAAGACCACCACCAGCACGAACACCACGTTGAAGAGGCGGCCCGCGCCGGGTGCCGCCCGGGCCATCGGGATGGTGGCGAGCACGATCGGCACCGCCCCGCGCAGCCCGGCCCAGGACAGGAATGCCTGCCCGCGCCAGCCCAGCCCGCGGCCGGCGCGGCTCGGCAACGCCGAGATCCAGACCGACAGCGGGCGCGCCAGCAGCGCCAACGCACCCCCCACGACCAGCGCGGGCGCCCACGCGTCGCCCAATTCGCCCGGCGACACCAGCAGCCCCAGCAACACGAACAGGCCGATCTGCGCCACCCAGGCCAGCCCGTCGGCGAAGCCGAGGATCGCCCGCCGGTGCGGCAGCCGGGCGTTGCCCAGCACCACTCCGGCCACGTAGACCGCCAGGAACCCGGAGGCGTGCACCGCCGCGCCCGCCGCGTACGCGAGGACGGTGAGGGCGACAGCCGCGATCGGATAGAGACCAGCGGCGGGCAGCGCGGCCCGGCGCAGCAGCATCCGCCCGGCGCCGCCCACGAGCAGGCCCACGACCACGCCCGCGACCAGTTCGTACGCGACGATCACCGGCTCGTGCCACCAGGATCGCCCGGAGGCCTCGGCGGACAGCAGGACCACCAGCAGGACCACCGGGGCGTCGTTCATGCCGGACTCCGCCTCCAGGGTGGCCACCAGCCGGGGAGGCAGCCGCAGGCGCCGCAGCGTGGCGAAGACCGCCGCAGCGTCGGTGGAGCTCAGCACCGCGCCGTAGAGCAGCGCCAGCCGCCAGTCCAGATCGAGCGCCAGGTGCACGAGCACGCCGACGACCGCCACGCTGACCGCCACGCCCGCGGTCGCCAGCGTGGCGGACAGCGCGAGCACCGGACGCAGCGCACTCCACCGTGAGGTCAGACCACCCTCCGCGATGATCACGATGAGGGCGCAGAACCCGAGGGTGCGCGTCAGGTTGGCGTCGTCGAACGGGATGCCCAGCCCGGATTCGCCGATCACCACCCCGATCAGCAGATAGACCAGCAGGGACGGCAGACCCAGCCGGGTGGAGAGGCGGACCGCGGCCACCGCGACCAGCAGCACGGCCGTCCCGATCAGCAGGGCACGGTCGAGGTCTCCGGTCATCGCTGCCCGTCGGATGGGCGGCGGCGCATGCCGCGCTCGCTTCCGGCGGACGCGGATGCTCGCCGTATGACCATCCGCTCATTGTGCCGACCGGTCGCCGGGGCCGGGACGGCTCAGTGCCGACCGGCCTCCGCGGCGGACATCAACCGGTCCACCGGACGGCACAGGCCGCAGGGGCTGAATCCCAGTTCCACGGCTTCGGCCGCGGGCAGCGGCTCGCCGGCCCGGCCATCCAGGTGCGGACAACCGGCCACGTGGTATCGAGGACGCCCGTCGACGACCAGCACCTCGGCGTCCATCCGGGCCACCCGCACCGCGTCGTTGGGCTGCACCACCTGCGGCGACGGCTCGTCGTCCGGGTCTTCGCCGGTCACCGCCGCGAACTCTCCCGTGGTCGGAGAGGACGACGCGGCGCGACCCTCGTCGACGTTCTCACCCTCGGGTGACGGCTCGGCCTCCGCAGCGTCGGCGGTCGGCTCGTCGCTGCGGGCGGAACCGATGAATTCGGTCGCTCGTGCGTAGTCCGGCGCCGCCCGATCGGCGTCGGCACGACGATCGGCCTCATCCGGGTAATCATCACTATCGCCACTATCAGCGTCAGAGTGGGACAAATCGCCCGCAGGCTGATCCGTCTCAGCGATCGGCACCGCCTGCTCCGCGCCGACGCTCTCGTCGCCCCGGTAAGCGGCCGGATCGAACGACTGCGTGACGTCGGGTTCCCGCACCGCGGGCGGCGCCTCGTCCGCCGCGGGGAAGGTGGCGAACCCGTCCTCACCGGCGGGCGTCGGCGCGCTCCGCCGATCGCTCGCCGCAGCGGCCTGCCGGGCACCCACGACCAGCGCGACCGCGGCGAGCAGACTCGCCACGATCGAGCTGATCAGAAGAGCGCTGGAGCCGCCGGCCAAGCCGAGCACAAGCAAGCCCACCGCGACGAGGATGAGCAGCAAACTAACAACGATCATGGCTCATCCTCGCCGAGGTGCAGCCGGGCGCCGGATCAGCGACCGGACTCGATGGAGTTGGCGCGGCCACCGCCGTACGAGCCGGCGAGGCCCGCGGCGGCCAGACCGCCGGAGCCGCCGACGGCGCGGCCGGAGTCGGCCCGCGTCATCTCGGCCTCCAGGCCCTGCCCACGGCCGTCCAGGTCGCGTAGCTGGCTCTCCAGGTAGGCCTTCAGGCGCGTGCGGTACTCGCGCTCGAACTGCTTGAGCTCCTCGATGTGCTTCTGCAGCGCCGACCGCTTGGCGTCCAGGCCGCCCATGGCCTCCTGGTGCCGCTGACGCGCGTCGCGCTCCAGAGCATCCGCCTTGGCCCGCGCCTCGCGGGTGACCTCCTCGGCCTTGGAGCGCGCGTCGGACAGCAGCTTGTCGGCCTCGCGACGCGCGTCGGCGACGTGGTCGTCCGCGGTGCGCTGGGCCATCATCAGCACACGCAGCGCCTGCTGCTCACCGTCGCCGCCACCGGCCGCCGCGGCACCGGCGCCGACGCCCGGCCCCTGCGCACGCACCTGCTCAAGCTCGGCCTGCATCGACCGCGCGGCCTGCTCGGCCGCCGCCTTGTCACGCTGGACCCGGTCAAGCTGGGCCTTGATGTCGTTGAGCTCCGCCGCCAGACGCGGGTCGGCACCCGGACCGGCTGGTGCGCCACCCCGGCCGCCGCGCTCCACCTGGGCACGCAGCTCGTTGTTCTCCTCGATCAGACGGGCGAGCTCGCGCTCGACCTCATCCAGGAAGGCGTCGACCTCCTCCTCGTCATACCCCCGCTTGCCGATCGGGGGCTTCTTGAAGGCGACGTTGTGCACGTCGGCCGGGGTCAGCGGCATCGAAACTCCTCGGGTCAGTTGCGGCCGCGTGGGGCGAGTCCGTCAGACGCTGAAGGCGATGATCAGACGCGCTAACACGAAGTTCAAAAGCACGAACAGAATAACCAGCAGAACCAGGGATGCCAGGTCCAAGCTCACGTTACCAATTCGCAGTGGCGGGATCACACGCCTCAACGCCTTCAGGGGTGGATCAGTGACGCTCCACACCGATTCCAGCGCAGCGGACGCACCCCGTCCCGGTTGCCACCGGCGGCCGTACTGCAACACCGCGCCCAGCACGAACCGGGCGAGCAACGTCAGGAAGAAGACGTAGACCAGCAAGTAGAGGATTTGGAAGACGATCGACAGCACGTTCGGCGGATCCCTCGTTCGGGTCAACTCTTACTTGAAGAAACCGCCCTCAGCGATCTTGGCCTTGTCCTCCGCGGTGACCTGGACATTTGCCGGCGAGAGCAGGAACACCCGGTTGGTCACGCGCTCGATCGTACCGCGTAGACCGAACGCCAGACCGGCCGCGAAGTCGACCAGGCGACGCGCGTCACCCTCATCCATCTCGGTGAGGTTGATGATCACCGGCACACCGTCGCGGAAGTGCTCGCCGATGGTTCGCGCCTCCCGGTACGTGGTGGGGTGCAGCGTGGTGATCTGATAGCGCTGTTCCTCCTCCGGCAGCCGCGGATGCGGCTGGACCTGCGGAGCCAGTGCCAGGTTGTCACGCGTCTGGTAGCCATGGGCGCTCGACGAGTCGCCGGGAGTCGTCCGGGTGATCGACCGCACGCTGCCGGCACGCTCCGCGCGCTCGCGCTCCTCCTCGCGTTCCAGCGCGGCCGCCGCCCGCTCCAGCCGGCCGCTGCCCCGGTCGGAGGTGCGGGCGCGCGGCAGCGACGGCGCCTCCTCGACGTCGTCGTCCTCGTCTGCGAAGTCGTCGGCGTAGCGATATCCAGCATCCCGGTCACGGTCACGGTCACGGTAGCCGTTGTCGCGGTATCCCCGGTCGTCGTAGCCGCGGTCGTCGTCCTCCTCGACGAGGCCCAGCCAGACCCCCGCCTTGCGAAGAGCGCTCATGCAGTCACCATCTCCTCCGCTGTGCGGCCCGCGCCCCCTCGGCGTGCCGCGTCCCCCCTTGGCCCGATCCCGGGAGGCCCGGAACCGCAGCGACGCCGTGCCGTCGGGCGCGCTGGCCGGGAAAGGCACGACGCGCGTGAACAACACCTATGTAGTTTGCTGCCCGCCGCAAGGCTACCGCAGCGTCTTTCGCATCCCGAGCAAAGAAGTGCCGATCCGCACGTGTGTCGCTCCGTGCGCAACGGCCTGTTCCAAGTCCCCACTCATGCCCGCGGAGATCGCGTCGGCGCCCGGATGATGCCCGTTCAGTCGCGAAGCCACATCATGCAGAATCGCAAATGCGCGATCCGGATCCGCATTCATCGGCGCTACCGCCATGACACCGCGCAGACGCAAGGTCTCCGATGCGGCGACCGCCTCCGCCACCCGCCAGAGATCACGCTCCGGGTCCGCGCCGTCGATCACCGCGCCGCCCCGCTGCGCGTCGCCGTCCAGGCTTACCTGCACCAGCACGTCGAGCGGTGTGGTCCGGTGTCGTCCGGCCGCACGGTCCAGCGCACCCGCCAACCGGACCGAGTCCACGGACTGCACCACATCGGCGTACCGCACCACCGAGCCGGCCTTGTTGCGTTGCAACCGGCCGACATAGTGCCAGCGCAGCGGCGCGGTGACCGCCGACCACTTGGCGGCGGCCTCCTGATCCTTGTTCTCCCCGACGTCGGTGACGCCGAGTTCGGCGAGCGCCTGGACGTCCGCGGCGGGATAGTTCTTGGTCACCGCCACCAGCGTGACGTCGTCCGGCCGACGGCCGGCGTCCGCGCAGGCACGAGCGATCCGCCGCCGCACCGCGTCGAGTGCGGCGGCGAGCTGCGCGCGCCGTTCGTCAGTCACCGGCCGTGCCGAATCCCGCCGGTGCGGTTCAGGAGCCGTTCTTCAGGAAGTCCGGCACGTCCACGTCGTCGAACAGCACCCGGCGCGGCGGCGGCGTGGCCGGCGCGGCGGACGTGGGCGCCGGGCTGACCGGCGGCGCCGCCGGGCTCGCCGGCGCGGTCGCCGGTGGCGCCGACGCCTGCTGCACGACCTTGCGTCCCTGCTCCACGGGCTTGTACGACGGAGCACCGCCGTCGAATCCCGCCGCGATCACGGTGACCCGCACCTCGTCGCCGAGGGCGTCGTCGATGACCGCGCCGAAGATGATGTTCGCGTCCGGGTGCGCCGCATCCGTGACGAGCTGCGCGGCGTCGTTGATCTCGAACAGGCCCAGGTCGGAACCGCCGGCGATGGACAGCAGCACACCCCGCGCACCGTCCATGCTCTGCTCCAGCAGCGGACTGGAGATCGCCCGCTCCGCGGCTTCCACCGCGCGGTTGTCGCCGCGCGCGCTGCCGATGCCCATGAGCGCGCTGCCCGCGCCGCTCATCACGCTCTTCACGTCGGCGAAGTCCAGGTTGATCAGACCCGGCGTGGTGATCAGGTCGGTGATGCCCTGCACACCGGAGAGCAGCACCTGGTCGGCCTGGCGGAAGGCGTCCATCATGCTGATGCCGCGGTCCCCCAGCGCCAGCAACCGGTCGTTGGGAATGACGATCAGCGTGTCGCACTGGTTACGCAGCTCGTCGATCCCCGTCTCGGCCTGCACCTGCCGCCGCTTGCCCTCGAACGAGAACGGCCGGGTGACCACGCCGATGGTGAGTGCACCCAGCTTGCGGGCGATGTTGGCGACCACCGGGGCACCGCCGGTGCCGGTGCCACCGCCCTCACCGCACGTCACGAACACCATGTCGGCGCCCTTGAGCACCTCTTCGATCTCGTCGCGATGGTCCTCGGCGGCGTTCTTGCCGACTTCCGGCTGCGCGCCGGCGCCCAGCCCACGGGTCAGTTCCCGGCCGACGTCAAGCTTCACGTCGGCGTCGCTCATCAGCAGCGCCTGGGCATCCGTGTTGATCGCGATGAATTCGACTCCCTTGAGCCCAACCTCGATCATGCGGTTCACGGCGTTCACACCGCCACCACCGATGCCGACGACCTTGATGACCGCAAGATAATTGTGCGGAGGTGTCAACGGGCTCAGCCTTCCCTTCCGGGGTTGGCGACCGCCGAAGGCCCCTGCGGATCCGATCGGGAACCGCACTTCGACAGCCGCTGCCGTACAAGGGAGGGCGAGGAAACCCTCACCCTCTACTAGAGGCTTAGGTTTATGTCAACCATCTGGCCTCTGGGGCAACGTAAGCGGCCACCAGGCCACATCCAAGGACCTACGCGGCGTGTCGGCGTCCGCTTACGTGGTGACTATCCGACTCAGCCGTAACCTCGAACGTAATGCGACGTTTGGTGCCGATGTCCGTTTAGCGGATGGTGACCACGGACGGTGCGCTGACGTCGATCGTCGCTCCCTCACGGCGCAGCAAAGCGGTCGCGACCTCGGCTTTCGTCCCGCTCTGGGTGTCGTCGCCCCAGATCACGATGCGCTCGTCGCGCAACTGGAGCCGGATCCGCGCGGGCGCCGTGACGGTGATCGACGCGAGCTGGTCGCGCAGCTCGCCGGTGAGCGCGGCGAGCACCGTCAGCGCCGCGCGGGTGTTCACGTCGTGCGGGCCGGGTCTGCTCAGCCGGGCCACCGGCACCCCCACCGGCCGGTCCGGCGTCTGCCGGTACGCGACGCCGTCGTCATCCACGAGCGTCCACAACCGGCCGGTCACCACCGCCATCACCGGTTCCCGCTCCACGATCTCGATCCGGAGGGTGGCCGGCCACGACCGCGACACCACCGCATGGTCCACGGCGGGCAGGCGCTGCACCCGGTCCCGTACCGCATCCAGATCGACCCGGGCCAGCGGCTCCCGCATGGCCACCTCGGCCGACCGCTCGACCATCTGCGGCGTGATGGTGCGCGTCCCGGCCACCTGGACCGTGCGCACCCCGAGCAGCGACGTGCCGTACACCATCCAGGTCAGGCCGCCCAGCACGAGCAGCACCCCGGCGCCCACCCCCCAGGGCAGCGCCGCCCGCAGCCGCCGGTGGCGGGCACGGGCCATGAACCGCCGCACCGACGACGGCACCGCGTCGGTATCCGCGCGCACCAACCGCCAGTTCCGTCCGCCCCCGCTGGACATCCCGCCGTCACTCCTTCTCGTGCGCCGCGACCTCCCCGGTCACGGTTTCCCCGGATGCCTCGTCCGCGCCGACCGCGGCCAGCGCCGCCAGCAACTCGTCGCCCATCAGCGAGATCGGCGGCGCACCCATGGTGACCACGACATCACCGGGTCGGCTGCGCCGGACCACCTCGACCGCCACGTCCGCCCAGGACGGCACGAAGACCTTCTGGTCATCCGGCAGCGCGATCACCGCGGTCAGCGCGACCCCACCCTCACCCGGCCCGCGCACCTCGCCCGGGGCGAACACCTCCATGACGATGACCTCGTCCGCGACCGCCAGCGCCTCGGCCAACTCCGCCTGCAGGTCACGGGTGCGATACAGCCGGTACGGCTGGAACACCACCAGCAGACGACCGTCGCCGGCCACCTCGCGCAGGGTGCGCAGCGCCGCCTTCACCGAGGTCGGGTGGTACGCGTACTCGTCGTAGACCCGGACCCCGGCCGCGATGCCCTTGCGCTCGAACCGGCGCCGGACGCCCGGGAACGAGGCCAGTGCCTCGGCGATCGTGGACAGCGGGATGCCCAGCTTCAGCGCGGTCAGCACCGCGGCCGAGCTGTTCAGACCCATGTGCGTGCCGGGCAGCGCGAGCTTGATCTCGCCCAGCTCCTCGCCGTGCAGGGCGGCGTCGTAACGCACCCCGCTCACCGAGGAGGCAACGCCGGTGATCCGCAGGTCCGCCGCCGGCGATTCGCCGTACGTGTAGACGGTGCGCCCGGCCGCGCGCAGCGTCGCGATCAGATCCTGCACCCCGGGGTCGTCGGCGCAGGTGACCACGAAACCGTCCGCGTGGGCGAGCTCGGCGAACTCCAGGAAACCCGCCTTCAGCCCATCCAGGTCACCCCAGTTGTTCAGGTGGTCCGCCTCGATGTTGGTCACGATCGCGACGTGCGGGCGGTAGATCAGAAACGACTTGTCGCTCTCGTCCGCCTCGGCCACGAAGTAGGGCCCGGTGCCGTGGTGACCGTTCGAGCCCGCCTCGGAGATCTCGCCGCCGATCACGAACGACGGGTCCTGCCCGGCGTGCTGCAGGATCACCGTCATGATCGACGTCGTGGTGGTCTTGCCGTGGGTGCCCGCCACCGCGATGGTCTGCCGGTTCGTCATCGCGGCGGCCAGCGCCTCGGCGCGGTGCATGACCCGCAGACCGCGACGGCGCGCCTCGACCAGTTCCAGGTGGTCCTGCGGGATGGCGGTGGAGTAGACCACCGTGTCCACCCCGTCGAGGTTGGACGCGACGTGCGTCATGTGCACCGTGCCGCCGAGCGCGCGCAACGCCGCCAGCGCCGGCCATTCCCGCAGCTCGCTGCCGGACACCGGGACGCCCCGGGTGAGCAGCAACCGGGCCAGCCCACCCATGCCGACCCCGCCGATCCCGATCAGGTGCACACTGCCCAGGTCCTCGGCGGTCAACTCGCCGGCCGGGGTCAGCTCCGCCGTGTTCACTGTTCTGCTCCTCTGTCCTGCTCGTCAGCTCCGATGGTGCCCCGCTCAGCAGACCTCATCGCTGGGCCACCGCCTCGCACACGAAGTCCAGCAACGCCTCGTCGCCATCCGGCCGGCCGTACGCGGCAGCCGCGGCGCTCATCTGCCGCAGCCGCTGGCCGTCGCGGGCCAGCGGGATCACCGTACGCTCGATCCATTCGCTGGTGAGCTCCGCGTTGTCCACCAGGAGTCCGCCGCCGGCCTCGACCACCGGCAGCGCGTTGCGCTTCTGCTCCTGATTGCTGTGCGGGTACGGCACGTAGATCGCGGGCATGCCGATCGCCGTGGTCTCGGCCACCGTGATCGCGCCGCCGCGGCACAGCATCAAGTCCGCCGCCGCGTAGCCGAGCTGCATGTCCGACAGGTACGGCACCACCACGTAGGGCACGGGCAGGTCGCTGGGCACCTCGAACTCCTCGTTGCGCCCGCCCCGCACGTGCAGCACCTGGATGCCGGCGTGCGCCAGCTTCTTGGCCGCGGACGCCACCGCCAGATTGATGGTGCGCGCGCCGGACGACCCGCCGGAGACGAACAGCACCGGCAGGTCCGGACGCAGGCCGAACTGCGCCAGCGCCTGCGGGCGCACCGCCGCGCGGTCCATCCGGGCGATCGCGGTGCGCAACGGCACGCCGACCACCCGCGCGTCGCGCAGCGACTCCGCCTGCTTCGGCTGGTGCGGGAAGCCCACCGCGACGTTCTTGGTGAACTTCATGCCCATCCGGTTGGCCACGCCGGGGGGCACGTTCACCTCGTGGATCACGATCGGCATCTCGCGCCGCCACGCGGCGAGATAGGCCGGGACGGACACATAGCCGCCGAAGCCGACCACCACGTTCGCCTGCACCTCGTCGATCACCTTGCCGGCCGCGTGGGCGGACCGGTACATCCGGTCCGGCGTGCGGATCAGGTCCAGGTTGACGGTGCGCGGCAACTGGAACGCCGGTATCACGCGCAGGTCGTATCCGGCCGGCGGGATCAGGTCGTTCTCCATGCCCTTCGGGCTGCCCAGCGTGGTGATGCGCACCTCGGGGAAGGTGCGGCGCAACGCGTCGGCGAAGGCGAGCAGCGGGTAGATGTGTCCGCCGGTGCCTCCTCCGGCGAGCACGACCGACCGCAGCAGAGCCATCACCGTCTCCTCTCGTCCCCCGCCGGGACGGGTGTGCGGGCGGGTTTCGCCCGGCCATTCGGTGGCCGCCGCGACGGGGGAAGCGGCGGCAGCGGGGCCCAGACTAGCCGTACCCATCGGGCGGGCGGACGGGCGTGCAGGGCTCGGGCCGCATCCGGTTCGGCACGGGCGAAGGATGCCAGGATGCCGATCGCGGCGAGGGTCACCACCAGCGCGCTGCCACCCGTGCTGATGAACGGCAGCGGCACGCCGGTGATCGGCAGCAGGCCCACCACCACGCCCATGTTGATCACGGCTTGGGCGACCAGCCAGACGGTGATCCCGGCGGCGGCCAGCCGACGGAACGGATCCTGGCTGCGCCGGGCGATCCGGAACCCGGTGTACGCCAGCACCGAGAACAGGGCCAGCACCACGGCGCAGCCGACCACCCCGAGTTCCTCGGCGACCACGGCGAAGATGAAGTCGTTCTTGGCCTCCGGCAGCCAGTCCCATTTCAACGCGCCCTTGCCCAGGCCCACGCCGAACCAGCCGCCCTCGAAGATCGCCGAGCGAGCCTGGATGATCTGGTAGCACGGCCCGTCCAGATCGCACTTGTCCAGCGGGGTGAGGAAGCTGGTGAGGCGCTCCAGCCGATAGTTGGGCGCACCGGCGGTGCCCGAGCCGGCCCCGCGGGAGGCCGCCGCGACCAGCAGGCCGACGCCGGCCAGCCCGAGCACGCCGAGCGGGGCGAAGAACCGCAGCCGGATCCCGGCGGTCCAGAGCAGCCCGACGATCAGCGCGATGAGTACCAGCATGGTGCCCAGGTCGTTGTAGCCCACCAGGACGAACAGCAGTCCGATCACCGGGAACAACGGCATGGCCAGTTCCCGCCAGTGCGCCAGGGCGGCGCCCTTGCGCGCGATGATGTCGGCGCCCCACAGCACCATGCCCAGCTTGGCCAGCTCGGACGGCTGCACGCCGAGCGGCCCGATGTAGAGCCAGAGCTGATAGGCGTGCACCGGCCCGATCCGCGCATCGTCCAGCGCACCCACCGATTTCAACGCCACCAGCAGGTCCAGCACCGACAGCAGCACCACCGCCACGCCGAGCACGTACGTGCCGAGGGTGCGCAAGGTGCCGGCGGGCAGGCGCTGGCAGACCCAGAAGCCGAGCACGCCGAGCGCCGCGTAGGCCGCCTGCTGGCTGATCTCGGCGAACGCGCTGCCGTCCTTCGCGTACGCCTGCACGCTCGTCGCCGAGAAGACCATGGTGAGGCCGATGAGCAGCAGCAGCCCGGCGGCGGCGATCAGCAGGTAGTACGAGGACAGCGGCCGGGCCAGCAGCCCATGCAGTCCGGGCAGGAGCTGCCGGCTCAGCGACGGACGGTTCCCGCGGTCCTCCACCATGGGCTCATCATGGTCGCCACCACACGTGAGACGGTGTCACAGACGTGGCGTGTCGCGGGAGATATCCATTACCCCATGACCGCCAGGAAGTCGGAGTAGAAGAGTCCCAGCCCGATCGCCACGCAGATGCCGGCCACGATCCAGAACCGCACCACGATGTTGACCTCGCTCCATCCGGCGAGTTCGAAGTGATGCTGCAGCGGCGACATCCGGAAGACACGTTTGCCGGTGGTCTTGAACGAGATGATCTGAATGACCACGGACATCGTGATGATCACGAACAGGCCGCCGATGATGATCGACAGCAGCGTGGTGCGGGTGGCCATGGCCAGGCCGCCGATCAGGCCGCCGAGCCCGAGGGCCCCGGTGTCACCCATGAAGATCCGGGCGGGCGAGGTGTTCCACCAGAGGAAGCCGACACACGCACCGGCCGCCGCCGCCGAGATCAGCGCCACTTCGAGCGGGTCGCGCACCTCGTAGCAGTACTTCGCCGCGTTGGCATAGTCCAGGTCGCCGCACCAGTGCCGGTACTGCCAGAACCCGATCAGCGTATACGCGCCGAGCACCAGGATGGACGCGCCGGTGGCCAATCCGTCCAGGCCGTCGGTGAGGTTGACGCCGTTGGACATCGACATGATGACGAAGACGAACACGATGACCGAGCCGACCTTGCCGACGTCCAGGAAGCTGATGTCTCGGATGAAGGAGATGTGCTCGCTGGCCACCGTCTGGCCGTTGGTGCTGGGCACATAGAGGGCGGCGACCGCCAGCCCGCCGCCGACGAGGAGCTGTCCGAGCAGCTTGCCCTTGGCGCTCAGGCCGTCGGAGTTGCGCTTGCGGACCTTGAGGAAGTCGTCCAGGAAGCCGACCGCGCCGCAGAACACGAACAGCCCGAGCAGCACCAGCGCGGTCATCGTCGGACCGACCTGAGCGATCTGCGCCGAGGGCAGGGTGGTCAACGCGACGTGCCCGGCCACGTACGCCAGCACGGTGGCCACCACGAAGGCCACGCCACCCATCGTGGGCGTGCCCTTCTTGCCCTGGTGGGTGCTGGGACCGAGGGAGCGGATCGGCTGGCCCGCCTTCATGGCGGTGAAGACCCGGATGGCGACCGGGGTGCCGAACAGCGAGATGATGAACGCGACCGCCGCCGCGACGATGACGGCCCTCACCGGCGACCCCCCTGCGCTCCGGACACGGTCGTCTCACCGGGAGCCGACGGGCGCAGCGCGTCCGCCACCTCCCAGGTGCGATAGCGAGAGCCCTTGACCAGCACGATGTCCCCCGGTTCGACGGCGATCGCGGCGATCGCGGCGGCCTGGTCGGCGGCGAAGATCGCCGTACCGGTCCAGCCGACGACCGCTCGCGCGCCGTCCAAGATCGGTGCGGCGTTGTCCGCGACCGCGACCAGCCGTTCGACGCCCAGTTCCGCGGCCAACCGCCCGACCTCCTCATGTCCTGACTTTTCGTATTCGCCGAGTTCGGCCATGTAGCCCAGCACCGCGACCGTGCGCCGGTCACCCGCCATCGCGGCGAGCGCCCGCAGCGCCGCCGCCGTCGACGACGGGTTCGCGTTGTACGAGTCGTCGATCACCGTCACGCCGTCCGGCCGGTCGAACACGTCCATCCGGCGGCTCGACACCACGCTCAGCTCGGTCAGCGCCGCCGCCACCTGTGCCGCGGGCATGCCCGCCTCCAGCGCGACCGCCGCCGCGGCCAGGGTGTTGCTGACCTGGTGACGCCCGGTGACGCCGAGCCGGACCGGGTGCCCGCGCAGCAGATAGGCGGCGCGACCCCGGTCGTCCAGCGTCACCTCCTCGGCGCGGACCTGCGCCGCGGCCGACTCGCCGAACGTCACCACCCGGCCGGACGCGCGCCCGGCCATCCCGGCGACCAGCGGATCGTCCGCGTTGAGGATCGCCGCCCCGTCCGCCGGCACCGCCTCGACCAGCTCGCCCTTGGCCCGCGCGGTGCCCTCGACCGAGCCGAACTCGCCGAGGTGCGCGGCGCCCACGTTGAGCACCAGCCCGATGCGCGGGGGCGCGATCTGCGCCAGATGCCGGATGTGCCCGATGCCCCGGGCACCCATCTCCAGCACCAGGAAACGGGTTTGCGGCGTCGCCTTCAGCACCGTGTACGGATGGCCCAGCTCGTTGTTCAGCGAGCCGGGCGGAGCGATGGTCGGGCCCAGCCGGGACAGTAGCTGACCGATGTAGTCCTTGGTGGTGGTCTTGCCGGAGGAACCGGTCAGTCCCACCACGGTCAGCTCCGGCAACCGGTCCAGCACCGCGCGGGCCAGCGCCGCCAGCGCGGCCAGTTGATCGCCGACCACCAGGCCGGGTTCGCCGGTGTCCCGGTCGCCCAGCACGGCCGCGGCTCCGGCCCGGACGGCCCCGGCGGCGAACGCGTGACCGTCCACCTTCTCCCCGTCGAAGGCGACGAACAGGCCGCCCGGCTCCACCCGGCGCGAGTCGAACTCGACCGGCCCGGTGACCGCGGCGTCCTCGTCGGCGTTGACGAGACGGCCGCCGGTGACGGCGGCGATCTCGCCCAGCGTCATGCGGATCACGCGGCGCCCGCCAGGGACGCGGCCAGCTCGATCCGATCGTCGAACGGCAGCATCCGGCCGTCCACCTCCTGGCCCCGCTCGTGTCCCTTGCCCAGCACCGCGACCACGTCACCGGCGGCGGCGAGGCGAACCGCCTCGTCGATCGCGGCACGACGCCCGGCCACTTCGATGATCTTCGCACCGGTGGCCGCGGCCTCCGCGCCGCCGCGCACCGCCGCCCGGATCGCCTCCGGGTCCTCCGTGCGCGGGTTGTCGTCGGTCACCACCACCAGGTCCGCGCCGCGAGCCGCCGCCGCGCCCATCAACGGACGCTTCCCGCGATCCCGGTCACCGCCGGCCCCGATCACGCAGAGCAGCCGTCCGCCGCGGGCGGTGGCCAGCTCGCGCAGCGCGGCCAGCGCGGCCACGATGGCGTCCGGCTTGTGCGCGTAGTCGACCACCCCGAGCACCTCGCCCGGCGCGCTGACCTGCTCCAGCCGTCCCGGCACGCCGGGGCAGGCCGCGACGCCGCTAGCCGCGGTCGGCGCGTCCACCCCGGCCAGGGTCAGCGACGCCAGCGCGAGCAGCGCATTGGCCACGTTGTGCCGGCCCGGCAGGGAGACTCCACACTCCACCGCACCGCCCGGCCCGTACGCGACGAACCGCTGCCCGAACGCCGACGGGCGCACGTCGGCGGCGCGCCAGGTGGCCTCCGCAGCACCGGCCGCGGAATAGCTGACGGTCGCGTCGGTGAACAGCGGGCGCAGTGCCGGATCGTCGTGATTGAGCACCTCGTGCGCGCACCGGCCGTCGAACAGCAGGGCCTTGGCCGCGAAGTAGTCCGCGGAGCTGGTGTGGAAGTCCAGGTGATCCTGCCCGAAGTTGGTGTAGCCACCGACGTCGAAGCGCACCCCGCCGACCCGGCCCAACGCCAGGGCGTGGCTGGAGACCTCCATGACCACCGCCTGCACGCCGCGGTGCCGCGCGGTGGCCAGCAGCGCGTGCAGATCGGTCGCCTCCGGAGTGGTCCGGGCGCTGTCGATCACCATGTCGCCGAGCCTGGTCTCCACCGTGCCGATCAGGCCGGTGGTCAGCCCGGCGGCGCGCAACCCGGACTCCACCAGGTATGCCGTGGAGGTCTTGCCGGCGGTTCCGGTGATGCCGATGACCCTCAGGTCCGCGGACGGGTCACCGTAGATCAGCGACGCCGCCGTGCCGAGCACCGCGCGCGGGTCGTCGGCGATCAGCGCGGGCAGGCCGGCGCGCTCGGCGGCGGCGCGGCCCGCCGCGTCGGTGAGCACGGCGACCGCACCGGCGTCGGCGGCGACGCCGACGAATTCGGCGCCGTGTCGCCGGGCACCGGGCAACGCCGCGTAGAGATCACCGGGTCGCACCTCGGCGCTCGCGTGCGTCACGCCGCTGACCTGGACGTCCGCGTCGGCGGCTGCGAGATGCAGCGCCGCGGCGAGTCGGGACAGGCCGGTCGGCGTGACCGTGGGGGGACGGGGAATGCCGGACACGGCGTCAGACCCTACCCGGTGCGCACCGCGTGATCGGCAACGCCACAGCGCGACTCAGGGATGGATCTTGAAGGTCGGCTTGGGCGTGCCCGTCGGTGGCACTCGGTAGTGGCGCAGTGCCAGCGACATGATCTCGCTGAACGCCGGCGCCGACACGTCACCGCCGCCGCCCCTCGGCACGATGGCGGACACCGCCACCACGAAGCGCGGGTTGTCGGCCGGTGCCATGCCGATGAACGACGCCGTGTTGTAGCTGGTGTACTGCCCGTCGATCCATCGCGGGGCGGTGCCGGTCTTGCCGGCCACCCGGTAGCCGTCCACCGCCGCCTGGGTGCCCGTCGCGTCCTTCTCGTCGACCACCGCTTCCATGAGCGTGCGCAGCTCACTCGCCACGGCCGGGCTGAGCACGCGATGCGTCTCCGGCGCGATGGCGGGCACCGGCGTGCCGTCCGGGTCGATCGTCGCCTTGATCAGGTGCGGCTGGATGTAGGTGCCGTCGTTGGCGATGGCGCCGTAACCGGCGGCCATCTGGATCAGCGTCGCGTTGACGCTCAACCCGATCGGGATCGAGCCGCTCGCCGAGGCGCTCCACTGGTCCGGTGCCAGCAGCTTGCCGGACGCCTCTGCGGGCATGCCCTCGCCGGTGGCCTGCCCGAGGCCGAACTTCTGCTGATATTCGTAGAGCCGCTCCGGGCCGAGCTTGTCGCCGATCAGGATGGTGCCCACGTTGGACGAGTACGCGAGCACTCCGGCCATGGTCAGTTTGGTGCCGCGGGGCTGCGGGTGGGTGTCCGGGAACGGGTACCCGCCGCGCTCCAGCGCCGGGCCCACCGTGATGGTGGATTCCGGCGTGATCACGCCCTCCTGCAGCGCCGCCCCGAAGACGAACGCCTTGTGCGTCGAGCCGGGGTCGGCGATGACCGTGCTGGGCACGTCCTCCCGCTCCGACGGCTTGTAGTCGAACGGCTTGGCCGCGTTGTACGTCGGGAAGCTCGCCTGCGCCAGCACCTCGCCGGTGCGCACGTCCAGCACCACCGCGCCACCCTTGGTGGCGTTCATCTTCTTGTCCTGCTCGGTGAGGATGCGCTGCACCTCGAACTGGAGGTCGCGGTTGATGGTCAACTGCAGCGAGGTGCCCGGCTGCGCCGGCGTGTACTTGTGGTAGCCGCCGGGGATCTCCTTGGCGAGCTCGCCCTTGCCGGCGTTCGGGTTGCCGATCTCGAAGACACGCTTGCCGTCGGTGCCGCGCAGCAGGTCGTCGTACCGGGCCTCCAAGCCTTCCAGCCCGGTGTGGTCCTCACCGGTGAAGCCGATCAGGTTCGCCGCCAGGTCCGCGCCCGGCACGTCGCGCCGCTCGTCGCGACCCTCGCCGATGCCGGCCAGGTCCATCGCGGCGATCTTGTCGGCCACCTGGATGTCCACGCCACGTGCGAGGTATTCGAAGCGGGACTGGCCGCCACCGGGCCGCTTCTTGGGTGCCATCAGCGACACCAGCTTGGACGCCGGCACGCCGAGCAACGGCGACAGCTTCGCGGCCACCGCGCGGCCGTTCTCCACCAGCACCGGGTCGGCGTAGATGTAGCGCGCCTCCACGCTCTGCGCGAGCACCGCCCCGGAGCTGTCCAGGATGCTGCCGCGCGGGGCCGGCAGGATCACTTCGGTGAGGCGGTTCTGCCGCTGCTGCATCAGGCTCTGCACCGCGTCCGGCGACACCGCGACCTGGAGCACGATCAGCCGCACGCCGATGGTCGCGAACAGCACCAGGACAAGCACCGTGCTCAGGCGCAGCCGACGGCCGCTGCTGGCCAGCCGGGGCGGCGCGGCCGGCGCGGCGGCCCGCCGGGATTCCGCACCCGGCCGGGCGCCGGAGGCGCGCTGCGGAGCGGGTCGCGACCGCGACGAGGAAGCACGTGCCCGGTCCGCCCGGGCGCCGGCCCCGTCGGATCCGGTGCGACCGCGGTCCGGGCGGCCGGTGGCGGTACGCCGCGGTTCGGGCGCCGCGGCCACGGTGCGCCCGCGTTCCGGACCCGCCGCCGGACGCCCGGCGCGTCGGGGGTTGCGGGTCTCCCGACCGCCCCGGGTCGCGCCGTCGGCACGCCCCGCGCCCCCGGCATCCGCGCCGGAACGCCGCCCGGCACGGTCCCGCTCCCGGGACCTGTCCTGTTCGTCCCGCGCGCCATCCCGGCGACCGCGCCGGTCGGCACCCTCGTCCGGCTGACCGCCGTCGAGCACCTTCAGCGGCGGCCGGAACGGATCGCTGGTGCGCGCCGCCCGTGGCGACCGGGTGCGCTGGTCCCGCTCGGCCACGGTGCGCCCGCGCGGGGTGTAGGCACGGGCCTCGCCGATGCCGCCGAAGCCCCGCCGCGCCGCACCGTCGGCGTCCGGGTCGCCGCGGCGACCCGGACGCTCCTGCGCAGGCACGTCACGAGACGCGCCGCGCCGGGCCTGCGAGGCCCGGCGCGGCGGCTGGTCGTCGTCGGAGCGCGGCGACACGGCCGGCTAGCCGTTCTGTGCGGTCACCGCGGGCGCGCCCTCGCCCGGCCGCGGCACCCCGATGATCTTGCCGTCCGGGAGCCGGATGTAGGCCGGCGCGCCCGCCTTCACCAGGCCGAGCCGGCGAGCGGCCGCGTCCAGGTTGCCCGCGCTCTCGTACGTGGCGATCTGGTTCTCCAGCTCCTGCTGCTGGGTGTCCAGCTTGGCCTGCTGATCCTCCAGGTTGCTGATCTTGAAGGAGTTCTCGTTCGTCTTCGTGTTGACCAGCAAGATGCCCAGCACGCCGGCCACCACCAAACCGATGACCAGCACCATGAAGGGTGCCCGAGGAGCGCTCACCGGTGCCGGCGGCGCCACCCGCAGCGACGGCTCCGGCGCGTCCGCAGCACGCGTCGGCTGCACCGAAAGCTGCAGCGCAGCGGTTCCCTCGACGGGCGCCTGCACCGGGTCCCCCGCCCGGGCGCGTCCTCCGGCGCGCGCACCGGTCCGGCGCGTGCCGGGCACCGGGATGTCGGCCTCGCCGCGCCCCCCGGCACGACGGTTCTGCCCGGCACTGCGCTGCTCCGCGATCCGGCCCCCCGACCGCGGCACGTACGTGCGCTCGCTCATCTGTCCTCCCCCTCTTGCTGCCTCGCCGGACGTGTCCGTCCGGTCCCCCCGTTCGCCGACATCCGGGGCCGTTCGCGGGCGCCCCCGGATGTCGAATCCGGCCCGTGCCTCCGTTCCACCGCGCGCAGCCGGACCGATGCCGCACGCGGGTTCACCGCTACCTCCGCCGCGCTCGCCGTCTCCGATCCGCGGGTCAGCAACCGCAGTTGCGGACCTGTCCCGGGCAGTTCGACCGGCAGGTCGACAGGCCCGGTGCTGCGCGCCCTCGCGGCGAGGGCACGCTTCACGATCCGGTCCTCCAACGACTGATAACTCATCACCACCAGGCGCCCTTGCGGGGCCAATGAGTCCACAGCAGCCGGTACGGCCGACTCAAGCGCGACGAGTTCGCCATTTACCTCAATACGTAGCGCCTGAAACGTTCTTTTCGCGGGATTTCCACCCGTTCGTCGTGCGGCGGCCGGAATGGCACCCCGGATCAGCTCCACGAGCAGGGCGGACGAGGTGATTCGCGCCCTCGTGCGCTCCCGCTCGATCGCCTTCGCGATCCGCGACGCGAACTTCTCCTCGCCGTAGTTCCGCAGCACCCGGACCAGGTCGGCGACCGGGTACTCGTTGACGACCTCCTCCGCGGTGCGACCGCCGGTCTGATCCATCCGCATGTCCAGCGGAGCGTCCTGGGCGTACGAGAACCCGCGATCCGCCTCGTCCAGTTGCAGCGAGGACACCCCGAGATCGAACAGTCCGCTGTGGAAGGCGGGGAACCCCAGCTCGCGCAGCACCGCGGGCAGCTCGTCGTAGACCGCGTGCACCAGGTGCGTACGCCCGGCGAACCGGGCCAGCCGCTGCCGGCCGTGTGCCAGCGCCTCCGGGTCCCGGTCGAGTCCGACGAGGACCACGTCCGGAAACCGCTCCAGCACGGCCTCGGCGTGCCCACCCAGCCCGAGCGTGAAGTCGATGTGCACCGCGCCGGGCAGCCGACACGCGGGGGCGAGCAGCTCGAGACATCGCTCGAGCAGCACCGGCACGTGCGTGCCGCGAAGCTCCCCCATGTCGACCCCCATAGCCCACCCGCGCCGTCCCGGTCACCCGATCGTCGTTTCCGTACCGCCAGATCCCCATCCGCTCGTGCCCGTGAGGGCGCGCCCTTGCCGGACACGCGCCTGGCGCCGGGGAAGAGGCGTCAGGAGCGCAGAGCGGCTGGAGATCTCGCAGTACGGCGGCAGCGACGTCCGGACCGCCGCGCGGTCCCGTGCCGGTGTCACGCCTTTACAGCCCGCCGGGCAGCACCCCCTCCTCGATGTCGGCGAAGTCGTCCTCGCTCGCCGAGAGGTACTGCTCCCAGGACTGCTTGTCCCAGATCTCCACCCGTGTGCTCGCTCCGATGACGACCAGCTCCCGATCCAGCGCGGCGTACTCCCGCAGATGCACGGGAATGGTGACCCGCCCCTGCTTGTCCGGGATCTCGTCGTGCGCGCTGGCGAAGAACACCCGGCTGTATGCCCGGGCGGCCTTGTGCGTCACCGGCTGCTCACGCAACTGCCCCGCGATCCGCTGGAACTCGGGCATCGGAAAGACGTAGAGGCAGCGCTCCTGCCCTTTAGTGATCACGACACCTCCCGCCAGCTCGTCTCGGAACTTGGCCGGGAGGATCAGCCGGCCCTTGTCGTCGAGGCGCGGGGTGTGCGTGCCGAGAAACATCGGCGTGCCCCCCTTGCCCCTTGGCGGTTCGCGGTCCGCCTGTCAACCGGGCCGACAGGTCCGCGATCGGCCCTGCCACTGCGCTCCACTCTACTCCACTTCCCTCCACCTGCAACCGGAATCGAGCCGCAACAGAAGCGAGAACGTTTGCGTATCAGCACGTCAGCGGCGGTGCGTGCCGGGTGGAGCGGATCGGCACCAGTACGCCCGTCCGGTTTCCGACATGCCGCCCAAGCGGGCATGAAATTCCGCGCAATTCGGGCTTGACGCGGCGCTACGAGACGCGCCGGGGAGGAAAGTGGAGGACGACCGGAAAGCGCGAGGGCGCGGCCCGGAGAACCTCCGGGCCGCGCCCTCGCGCTTAGCGCGCCGCCGCCCCCACGGATCTGCTCCGCGCGGGCGGCGGCGTCACGGGATCAGGCGGGTGTCAGCCGCCGCACCACGTAACTCTTGCTGAATATCTTGTGCTTGCCGACCCGGGCACCCGAGTGCGGCGAGTCGTACATGTACCCGCCGCCCGCGTACACCGCGGCGTGATACCCGTGCGACCCGGAACGGAAGACGATCAGGTCGCCGATCCGCTTCTTGCTCTTGCTCACTGCCTTGCCGTACCGCTGCTGCGAGTTCGCCTTGTGCGGAAGCTTGCGCCCCGCCGCCTTCTTGTAGACGTACTTGGTGAACCCGGAGCAGTCGAAGCGCTTGGGACCCGACGCGCCGTACTTGTACAGCGCGCCGGTGTGCCTCCGCGCCTCGGCGAGCACCTCGCGCCCACTCGGCACCACCTTGACGTGCAGCGTCTTGCCGTACGCCCGGGTGTACTTGCTCGTGCCGTACGTGAAGGTACGCAGGTACCCACTGATCAGCGGCATGGTGTAGAAGCGCACCGTGCCGCTGGCCGGAACTTTCTTGACCTGCCAGGTGTGCCACGCGCCGTTGCGCCAGGCCTGAAGCCTGATGTATCCGGCGCCGACCGCCTTGCCGGTCTTCGCGTCCCGCAGCTTCGCGGTCACCCGGACCTTCGACCCCCACCCGAGAGTGGTGGTGTTGACCGAGTCGAGAAGCGTCGTCTTCACCGTCGAGCTCGTCGCCGCCTGCAGGACAGGTGCGGCGGACGCGGCCGGGGTGGCGACCAGTTGGCCGGCGCCGAGGCCGAGACCGAGGGCCAGACTCAGGGACGTCGCGGTGCGGCCGGTGCCGGCGAACGTCGCCCGGACCCGACCCGAACTGCTGTGGTGCACGGTGGAGATATCCCTCCGGCACGCCTGCGAGGTTAGCTGTCGGGTTCGGGCGCAGAAGGTTGCCCGGCCGCAGGCGCGGCTTCACCCCGAGGCTCCCCGGCGGTCCGCCGAGCGGATCGCCGACGCGGGAACCGGAAAATCGGGTCCCCCGTCCCTGCCCCCACTGCCTTGTGGTCGAACGGTGCGATGGTCGCAGCGACCGGACCGGGGCAGGGCTCGGCGTGATCCGGATCGACGCGAGCGGCGAGCGGGTGCTCGCCAGCGGAACCTTCATAACCGAAAACATCCAGGCGCCGCCGCCGGGCAATTCGTCACGGAGCGTGTTTGGCACAGCCCTCACTGCCCGATTTGGATGTGCGCCGCGGAAAATGCCACCCCAGTGCGTGGTCAAGCAATCACGCCTGGTCCATCAGCACCGGTGAATCACCTCACAATAATTCCGGCATCAAGGTCGATCACCGCCGCATTCGGATTCGGCCGATCATCCGGCCAAACGTCACAGACGGTGCGCAAGCACCGGCCGACCGGCCGCCCCTGATCGGCCGAAAAGCGGAGCTCCACCGCCGCCGCGGCGGCCGTCCCGGGCACCTCCGCCCGACGCTGCGGAACCGGTGCGCGGAGCGCGTCGCGCGGGCGACGGAACCGCGCCTCGGGTCCGGTACCCTCGCTCGCGTGACTGACCCGAGAATGCCCATCCGCGCCAAGGTCGCGAGCTCCGTCTCGCGCACTGCGGCTGCTCTCTCCCGAGCCGCCGGACGCGGCGACGGCTCGGTCATCGGCGGGTGGATCGGCCTCAAAATCGATCCGGACCTGCTCCGCAACCTGGCCCACGGCCGCGCCATTGCGCTGGTCTCCGGCACCAACGGCAAGACCACCACGACCCGGCTCGCCGCCGCCGCCGTCGGCGTGCTCGGCCCGGTCGCCACCAACTCGTTCGGCGCGAACATGCCCACCGGGCACACCTCCGCGCTGGCCAAGGCGGGCACCACGCCGTACGCGGTGCTCGAAGTGGACGAGCACTACCTGCCCCGGGTGATCGAGGACACCACCCCGCACGTGGTCGCCTTGCTCAACCTCAGCCGCGACCAGCTAGACCGGGCGAAGGAGGTGGCGATGATGGCCCAGATGTGGCGCACCGCCCTCGCCGCCCACCCCGACGTGCACGTGGTCGCCAACGCGGACGATCCGATGGTGGTATGGGCGGCGGCGCACGCGCCGCACGTGCGGTGGTTCAGCGCCGGGCAACGGTGGCACGACGACTCCTGGGTCTGCCCGGAGAGCGGCGATCCGATCGAGCGCTCCGGCGGCGACTGGTGGTGCACCGGCTGCTGGCTGCGCCGGCCCGCGCCGCAGTGGCAGGTGGAAGACGACGGCGTGGTCGACCCCGGCGGCGACTGGCACCTGATCAAGCTGCAACTGCCCGGCCGGGTCAACCTGGGCAACGCGGCCACCGCCCTGGCGCTGGCCGCCGAGTTCGGCGTGCGCCCCATCGAAGCGGTGTCCCGTCTGTCCACGGTCGCCTCGGTGGCCGGCCGCTACGCGCAGGTGGAGCGGGACGGGCGGCTGATCCGGCTGCTGCTGGCCAAGAACCCGGCGAGCTGGCTGGAGGCCTTCGACATGGCCGAGCTGGCACCCACACTGTTGTCCATCAACGCGCGCGACCCCGACGGATTCGACACCTCCTGGCTGTACGACGTCGACTTCTCCCCACTGCGCGGACGTCCGGTGCTGATCACCGGCGAACGCGCGTACGACCTCGCGGTGCGGCTGGAAGTGAACGATGTGCCGTTCCGGCACGTACGTACCTTCGACGAGGCCATCGCATCCACCCCCGCTGGACGCCTCGAAGTCATCGCGAACTACACCGCGTTCCAGGACATCCGAGCGGAGTTGAACCGTGTCAACTGAGCGCACCACGGAGAGCTGCCTGCGCATCGTCTGGATCTACCCGGACCTGCTATCCACCTACGGCGACCGGGGCAACCTGCTGATCCTGGCCCGCCGGGCAGCCATGCGCGGCATCCCGGTGGAGACCCTCCAGGTGCGCTCCGACCAGCCGATGCCCGCCAACGCCGACATCTACCTCATCGGCGGCGGCGAGGACGGCCCGCAGGCGCTGGCCGCGCAACGCCTGATCGCCGACGGCGGCCTGCACCGCGCGGTGAACCAGGGCGCGTCCGTGCTCGCCATCTGCGCCGGATATCAACTGTTCGGGCACTCGTTCTTCGCCAAGGGCGCGAAGTGCGCCGGCCTGGGCCTGCTGGACATCGGCTCGGACCGGGGCGAGACACGCGCCGTCGGTGAGCTGCGCGGCGACATCGACCCGCGGCTCGGTCTGCCGCCGCTGAGCGGATTCGAAAATCACGGCGGGCGCACCCACCTGGGTGCCGACGTCGCACCGCTGGCCCGGGTGACCGCCGGCATCGGCAACGACGGGCAAACCGAGGGTGCTTGGCACGGCAAGATCATCGGAACCTACTCCCACGGGCCCGCACTCGCTCGCAACCCGGATATAGCCGATCTGCTACTGCGTTGGGCAATCGGCGTGGATAGTCTTGCAACTCTCGACGACACCTGGGCCGACCGGCTACGCAGCGAACGACTGGCTGCGGCAGGTGTGTGAGCAGCACCGATCTGGTCTGGACCGACGAGCGTTGGGGCGGTAATCCTGCATGACCGACATCCTGATCGCCCCGCGGGGCGCGAACCCCGCCGCGGACCCTCAGGCCGATCGGCCCACTCCGACCCCGGCGCTCGCGCAACCGTCCGGCAACCGGACGAGCCGCACCAAGCGGATCGTCCGGTTCGGGGTCCTCGCCCTGGCCGTCGTCGGCCTCGGCGCGGCCGCGTCCACGCTGCCGCTGCGGGAGCTTGCCAACGCGGTGGTCGCCCTCGGACCCGCCGCCGCGGTGGCCATCGCCGTCCTGGGCGGCCTGCTGCTGTCCGTTCTGGTTCCGCGCACGGCCATCACGCTGGCGTGCGGCGCCCTGCTCGGACCGGCCACCGGCGCGGCAACGGCGCTCGCCGCGGCCGTGATCGCGGCGATCGCCACCTACTACGCCGGGCGCTGGGCCGGACGGGGCGCGCTGAGTGCCCGGCACGGCAGCCGGATGCAGCGTCTGGACGGCTGGCTCAACCGCCGCGGCCTGGCCGCCGTGCTTCTGGTGCGGTTCCTGCCCCTGGCTCCGTACGGCCTGATCGGATACGCCTACGGCACCACCTCGGTGTGCCGGGTGCGCTATCTGCTGGGCACCACGCTGGCGGCGGTGCCGTCCGCGGTGTCCTACGCGGTGATCGGCGCGGCGGTGACCGCACCCGATTCGATGAGCCCGCTGACCCTGGCGCCGGCCGTCGTCGGCTTCGCCCTGACCTGCGCGATCGTGCTGCGCTGGCGGTGGGCGAACCGGCGCGAGGCGGCGGCGCTGCGCGAGGCTCCCTAAGCGCAGAACCCGCCCCCCTCGCACCCCGGTAGATCCAGTGTGCGCGCCGATCTTGGACAAAGCGGGCGGAATTTGCACGGATATGACCGACTTGTCGGACCACGAAGTCCATGATCGACGCGCTCGCTCCGGGCGGGCGGCCCCGGCGGGCGCCCCGGCGGGGCGGGCGCCCCGGCGGGGCGGCGGCGGGACGGGCGGGGCGACGGCGGGACGGGCGCGGCGGCGGCGGGGCGGGCGGGGCGGCGGGTTAGACCACCACGCTGACCAGGCGTCCCGGCACCACGATCACCTTTTTCGGTTCCCGTCCGGACAGCGCCTCGCCCACCTCGGCCAGCGCCGCGGCTCGTACGTCCGCATCGCCGGTGTCCGGCGCCACCGAGATCCGTCCCCGGACCTTGCCGTTCACCTGGACCGGATAGGTGACCGACTCCGCCACCAGTTGGGCGGGGTCCGCCACCGGGAACTCGGCGTACGCCAGTGTCTCCGGGTGGCCCAGCTTGCGCCACAGCTCCTCGGCCATGTGCGGGGCGAACGGCGAGATCATCAGCACCAGCGGCTCCACCGCCTCGCGTGACGTCACCGCCAGCGGGGTCAGCGCGTTCGTCAGCTCGATCAGCTTGGCGATCGCGGTGTTGAAGCGCAGCTCCTCCATCTCGCCCCGGACGGCGTCGATGACCCGGTGCAGCGTCTTGCGCACCTTCGGGTCCAGCGGCTCATCGGTGACCCGGACGGCCCCCGATTCCTCGTCCACCACCAGGCGCCACACGCGCTGCAGGAAACGCTGCGAGCCCACCACGGCACGGGTCTCCCACGGGCGCGAGACGTCCAACGGTCCCATCGCCATCTCGTACACCCGGAAGGTGTCCGCGCCGTACTGCTCGCACATCTCGTCCGGCGTCACCACGTTCTTCAGCGATTTGCCCATTTTGCCGTACTCGCGGGTGACCTGCTGTTCGCCGTAGTAGTAGGCGCCGTCGCGCTCCACGACCTCCTCGGCGGGCACCACCACGCCGCGCGCGTCACGGAACGCGTACGCCTGGATGTAGCCCTGGTTGAACAGCTTGCGGAACGGCTCGGACGAGGACACGTGTCCCAGGTCGTGCAGCACCTTGTGCCAGAACCGGGCGTACAGCAGGTGCAGCACCGCGTGCTCGACGCCACCGACGTACAGGTCGACCCCGCCGCAGTCGCCGGCGCCCCGCGGGCCCATCCAGTAGGCCTCGTTCTCCGGATCGACCAGCACCTTGTCGTTGTGCGGGTCCAGGTAGCGCAGTTCGTACCAGCAGGAACCGGCCCACTGCGGCATGGTGTTGGTCTCCCGGGTGTAACGCCGCGGCCCGTCCCCCAGGTCCAGTTCGACCTCGACCCAGTCCTTCTTGCGCGACAGCGGCGTCTCCGGCTCGCTGTCCGCGTCGTCCGCGTCGAAGGTGCGCGGCGAGAAGTCGTCCACGTCGGGCAGCACCACGGGCAGCATCGACTCGGGCAGCGCCACCGGCATGCCGGTCTCGTCGTAGACGATCGGGAACGGCTCGCCCCAGTAGCGCTGCCGGCTGAACAGCCAGTCACGCAGGCGGTAGGTGGTCGCGCCGCGGCCGTGGCCGTGCTCCTCCAGCCAACCGATCATGGCGGCCTTGGCCTCGGTCACGCTCTTGCCGTTCAGCCAGTCGGAGTTGATCGCCGGCCCGTCGCCGGTGAACGCTCCGGCAAAGCCGTCGGGGGCCTGCACCGTACGGATGATCGGCAGGTCGAAGACCTCGGCGAAGTCCCAGTCCCGCTCGTCCTGGCCGGGCACCGCCATGATCGCGCCGGTGCCGTATCCGGCCAGCACGTAGTCGGCGATGAACACCGGGATGCGGGCGCCGTTGACCGGGTTGATCGCGTACGCCCCGGTGAAGACGCCGGTCTTCACCTTGCTCTCGGCGGTCCGCTCCTGCTCGGTCTTGGCCGCGGCTTCTTCCCGGTACGCGGTGACGGCTTCCACCGGCGTCACGTGACCCGCGGTCCACGACGGCTGGGTGCCCTGCGGCCACGCCTGCGGAACGATTCCGTCGACCAGGTCGTGCTCGGGCGCCAGCACCATGTAGGTCGCCCCGAACAGGGTGTCCGGCCGGGTGGTGAACACGGAGATCACCGCGTCGCCGGCGGCGTCCACCCGGAAGTCGACGTGGGCGCCGGAGGAACGGCCGATCCAGTTGCGCTGCATCAGCTTGACCTTGTCCGGCCAGTCCAGGCCGTCCAGGTCCGCCAGCAGCCGGTCGCCGTACTCGGTGATGCGCATCATCCACTGCTTCAGGCTGCGCTGGAAGACCGGATAGTTGCCGCGTTCGCTGCGGCCGTCCGGGGTGACCTCCTCGTTGGCCAGCACGGTGCCCAGGCCGGGACACCAGTTCACCGGCGCCTCGCTGACGTAGGCCAGCCGGTACGAGTCGATGACCTCGCGCCGCTGCACCGCCGACATGGTGGCCCAGGCGCCGTCCTTCGGCTGCCGCTCCCCCGACTCGAACGCGGCGATCAGGTCGTCGATCGGACGGGCCGTGCGCGCCTGCGGGTCGTACCAGGAGTTGAAGATCTGCAGGAAGATCCACTGAGTCCAGCGGTAGTAGTCCGGGTCGGTGGTGGCGAACGAACGGCGGTCGTCGTAGGCCAGGCCCAGCCGGCTCAGTTGCGCGCGGTACCGCGCCACGTTGGCCTCGGTGGTGGTGCGCGGATGCGTGCCGGTCTGCACCGCATACTGCTCGGCGGGCAGGCCGAACGCGTCGAACCCCATCGGGTGCAGCACATTGAAGCCGGCCATCCGCTTGAAGCGGGTGTAGCAGTCGGTGCCGATGTAGCCCAGCGGGTGTCCGACGTGCAGGCCGGCGCCGGACGGGTACGGGAACATGTCCTGCACGTGCAGCTTCGGCGCACCGGCCCGGGGGTGGCTCGGATCGGCCAGGTCGCCGCTCGGGTTGGGTGCGTGGAACGTGCCGTTCTCCGCCCAGTGACGCTGCCATCGTGGCTCGATCTCACCGGCCATCGCCGCGGTGTAGCGGAACGGTGGGGTGTCGGACTCGCTCATCGTCATCATCTCGTTCGTCGACGTCTCGGACGGGGGTCGGCCTGCCTCAGGGCATAAAAAAGCCCCTCTCGCAGGAGGGGGCGCCGCGCTGGGCCGGTGACCGACGGGCCTCGTCGGCCCCTGGTCAGGAACTCAGCACGGCCGGCTAAGAAGCAGGAAGGACCGGGCCATGGAGGCATGATACCGGTCGCCGCCACGTGGCGGCGACCGGTATCACCGAGGTGGGTCAGCTCCCGGCGGGCGCGCCGTAGACGGCGAGTTCCGTCGAGTCCATGAACACGCAGCCGCTGTACTGCGGCGCCTGACCGGCCGGGCACAGGCCCGCGTCCTGGCCCTGCGTGGTCAGCATGGTCCAGCGCAGGAACTGCACGCCGGTGGTGGCGCCGGACAGCTCCACCGTGGTCGGCGTGTCGGTGCCGTTCGGGAACGTGCCTTCCGACAGGGTGCTCCAGGACGAGCCGTCCGCCGAGCCCTCCAGCCGGTAGCCGCCGGTCCCGGCGGTCTCGTCGTCACCACACGTGGCCGACGGGTTGATCACCACTTCGCCGATGTCCACCGCGACCGGCAGGCGGACCACCGCGTTCTGGCCGCCCTGCGCCACATCGGAACCCCAGCCGGAGGCCTGCGACTGGTCAATCAACTGGGGCGGCCCGCAGCCGTACGGCGTGTAGTCCGGCCCGGTCGCGCTGACCACCTCGCCGCCGCCGGACAGCGCCGCCCAGTCACGACGGAGCTGCCAGTCTGCGGTGGTCGGGCGGGAGTTGACGGACACCGTCCGGGTCACCGGGTCGTACCCGTTGCCGCGGGCGAAGACCTTCGCGTACGTGCCGGGGATGATGTCGGAGATGGTGTACGTCCCGTCGGCCGCCGTGGTGGCGGCGTAGTCGCCGGCGAAGCCGGAGGCGTGGCCGCCGAACCCGACGTCGACGCCGCCGATCGGCTCGCCGGTGTCGGCGTCGGTGACCGTGCCGGTCAGCGAGCCACGCGGGGTGCTCGCCGACGGCGGCATGGAGAAGTTCTCCACCGGCTGGGCGTCGTCGCCGTCCAGGGACGCGGCGAAGAAGCCCATGCCCCGCTTGGCGAACACCTGCCAGATCTTCTTCTGCAGCTTGCCGTCGTTGACCACCAGGTCGGCCTGCAGGATCGAGTTGCGCTCGTCCAGGAAGGACGGGTTCGCCGGGGACAGCTCCATGGCCCGGGTGATCAGCGACTCGGCCTTGCCGCTGCCGATCGCGGTGCGCAGATCCCAGAGCGTCTGCGCCCAGATCTCACCGTCCGCGTGCACCTCCGGCCCGAGCCGGTAGATGTGCCCGAAGTCCCCGTACGTGTATCCGCCCGGCCCGGTGCCCGCGACGCCGGGGCAGTCCGGCGAGGTGTCGCCGACCTGGCAGTCCATCGGTTCGGTGCGGATGGTGCCGCCGGCCGTCACGTACTTGCCGACGCGCACGTCCCGAGCCGCCTTGGTGTCCTTCTCCAGGCCCTCGGCGACCAGGTAGTCCAGCGCGTACCAGTCGCTCCACGCCTCGCCCATCGACCCGGCCTGCACGTCGCCCAGCGTGGAGACGCCATTCGCGTCCACCACCAGGCGGTTGGACAGGCCGTGGGTGTACTCGTGGTAGACGATGTCCGACTCGTCGCCCGAGTTGCCGGCGATGAACGGGTCGGTCGCGCTACCCGGGCTGTGGAACAGGTACATCTGCATGCGCGGCGGGGTGCCGTCCGGCGGGGTGCTCATGTTGGCGTTGTCGTCGTGACCGGCGTCCGGCAGGCCGTTCGCGGTGTCCGCGCCGTCCAGCGCCTGCCCCTGCACGGCGTCGCCGTCCACGGCTTCGAAGTTGCCCGCCTCACGGGTGAAGCCGATCGGCTTGTTGCGCAGGTGATCGTGCCAGGTGCCGAGGAAGTAGTACATCTGCACCGCGTTCTGCTCCCGGTTGGCCTCCCAGGAGTACGGCACCTTGGGGTCCCAGGAGCACTGGTAGTCCTCGGTGCAGCCGGTCTCCGCCGCCTGCGCGGTGAAGTCGGTGAACGGGTAGCTGAAGTCGCGCTTCGACCGCGGCGCCACCTCTTCGGCCGGGTTCGCCACGTCGTCGTCGTTGACGTCGGTGTAGACGTGCGCCACGTTGCCGGCCAGGTTGGGCGAGTTGACCGGCAGCCAGCGGGTCAGGTTGACCGCGCGCTGCACGCCGCCCTTGGGCGCGCCCGGGTAGTTGGGGAACGCGATGGCGGTGTCGTTGTCGATCGTGCTCTGCCGCAGCAGCACCGTGCCGTTCGCCGCGTCCACCACGTGCAGGTAGCCCTCGGCCATGTTCAGGACCTGCCACGCCAGGCGCGGGCCGGCGGCGGTCTGGAAGATCACCTGGGTGGCGTTGCCGCCGTCGGCGAACGTGGTGACGCCGGCCTTGCTGCCGGTCACCTTCGCCGCGGAGTCGCCGAACACGTCCTTGACCGCCGCCGCGCGGGCCTTGGCCGCGCTCAGCGCCGGGCTGCCCGCGGTGGCGGGCAGGTCCGCCAGCGGCGAGCCGTCGATCTGGATCAGCCGGCCGTCCTTGGCCACGTGCGCCTTGACGCCGTTGCCGAACACCGACACGCCGCTCACCGTCTGCACGAAGCTCAGGTGGTGGGTGCCCGCGATGTCGACGTAGTCCTGGCGCAGCGTGAGCCGGTCCACCGCGGCGGAGCCGAGGCCGAAGACGTCGGCGTGCGACGTCAGGTAGTCGCGGGCGATCGCTTCCGGCTCGCGGGCGCTGGCGGCGGTCAGGAAGCCGTCGGTCCGGGCGACCCGCCGCGGCGTGCCGGTGGCCTTGTCGATCTCGACGATGCCCTGCACGCCGAGCGCCTGGCGCAGCTTGCGCACCGCGCTGCCGGGCTGCGCGGCGATGGCGGCGCGCTGCGCCGCGGGCCCGGCGGACGGCTTGCTGATCTGATCACGGGAGTCATAGTCGGCGGCCCGGTCCGGACGGCTTGCCTTCTCCGCCGCGGCACCCGGTCGGGGTGCCGCTTGCGCGGCGGCGGGGAGCAGTCCGGCGAGCAGGACGGCGCCTGCGGCAGCCGCCCCCCACCTGGATAACGGGTTCACTCAAAAGCCCCTCTCGGCGGGGCTCGGGTGTCCCCGCCCGTCAATGCGTGATGTTGGAGCGTATCGGTATAGGCGAAAAGATTGATGTCCGATTCGTTACTCATCCGATATACATGAGCCGTTGATCATGGTCTTTCGGATCCGCCGCCGCGCGCTCGGCACCCGCCTGTGACGGGGTTAACCTGTGGGGACGGGCGGCGGAGCGCCGGAGGCCCCACGCGACCGCCGGCCGCCCGCTGACCTGCGGTGTCCCGCCGTCCTCGGCCGTCGGCGGAGCACGAAGCGAACTGAAGGAGGCCCGTGACAACGCCAACCTGGGACGAGCCCGGCGGACCGCTGCCGAGCGAGGAGTTCCGAGCCGCGACCGACGCCATCATGGCCAATATCGAGCGGGTCATCGAGGGCAAGGAAGCGACCGTCCGGCTGGCGCTCGCCGTGCTGCTCTCCGAAGGCCACCTGCTGATCGAGGATGTGCCGGGAGTCGGCAAGACCAAGCTGGCCAAGGCGCTGGCCCGGTCGATCGACTGCTCGGTGCGGCGCATCCAGTTCACCCCCGACCTGCTGCCCAGCGACGTGACCGGAGTCAGCGTCTACAACCAGGAGACCCGCGACTTCGAGTTCAAGCCGGGGGCGGTGTTCGCCAACCTGGTGGTCGGCGACGAGATCAACCGCGCGTCGCCGAAGACCCAGTCGGCGCTCCTGGAATGCATGGAGGAGCGCCAGGTCACCGTCGACGGCACCACCTATGAACTGCAGGCGCCGTTCATGGTGATCGCCACCCAGAACCCGATCGAGATGGAGGGCACCTACCCTCTGCCGGAGGCGCAGCGCGACCGTTTCACCGCGCGGATCGCGATGGGCTACCCGGACCCGCGCGCCGAGCTGGCGATGCTGGGCGCGCACGGCTCCCTCGACCCGCTGAGCACGCTGCGGGCGGTCTCCGACGCGTCGCTGGTCCGCCGGCTGATCGCCACGGTCCGCGACGTGCACGCCGCAGACGCCGTGCAGCAGTACGCGATCGCCCTGGTCACCGCGACGCGGGAAGCGCCGGAGATACGCCTCGGCGCGTCGCCGCGGTCGACCCTGCAACTGCTGCGCACCGCCAAGGCGGTGGCCGCCCTGGAGGGCCGGGACTACGTGCTCCCCGACGACCTGCAGACGCTCGCCGTGCCGGTGCTGGCCCACCGGATCATCCCGACCACCGACGCGCAGATGAACCGCCGCACCACCGACGCGATCGTGGCGGAGATCGTGCACCGGCTGCCGCTGCCCCACGAACGCAGCCGCTCGCCGTACGACACCCGTCCCAGCGGTGACGGACGGGCCCGCTACGAGCCGCGGGGGCACTGACGATGCGGGAGGCCATGCGGGGACTCACCACCCGCGGCCGTTCGTTCCTGGCCGCCGCGGCCGCGGCCGGGCTGTCCGCCATCATCCTCGGCGAGCGTGACCTGCTGCGGGTGGCCGTGCTGCTCGCCGCGCTGCCGCTGCTCGCCGCCGCGTACGTCGGACGGAGCCGGTACAAGCTCGCCTGCACCCGGTCGCTGGAGCCCGGCCGCGCCCCGGTCGGGTCCACCGCCCGCGTCGTGCTGCGCTTGCAAAACCTGTCCCGGCTGCCCACCGGCACCCTGATGCTGGAAGACCGTTTGCCGTACGCGCTGGGCAGCCGGCCGCGGGTGGTGCTGGAACGGCTGGCCCCGCATCAGGCCAGCTCGGTCGGATACACGGTGCGGGCGGACGTGCGGGGCCGCTACCCGGTCGGCCCGCTGGTGATCCGGCTGACCGACCCGTTCGGCCTGTGCGAGCTGAACCGCTCGTTCCCCAGCGTCGACCGGCTCACCGTGATCCCGCAGGTCGTCGAGCTCCCCATGGTTCGGCTGACCGGCGAGTTCGCGGGCGCCGGCGACAGTCGCGCCCGTTCGGTGGCGGTGCACGGCGAGGACGACGCTGCCACCCGCGAATATCGCCGCGGCGACGACCTGCGCCGGGTGCACTGGCGGTCCACCGCCCGCACCGGCGACCTCATGGTCCGGCGTGAGGAACAGCCGTGGGAGAGCCGGGCTACCGTGGTGCTGGACACGCGGCAGTACGCCCACCAGGGCGAGGGCCCGGCCGCCAGCTTCGAGTGGGCGGTGTCCGCCGCGGCCAGCGTCGCCATGCATCTGCGCCGCGCGGGATACAAGCTGCGGCTGGTCACCGGCACCGGGGTGGACATCGACGGAAGTGAGATCGCCGGTGACGGGCTCATCCTGGATACCCTGGCCGACGTGAAACCGGCGCAGAACGGCGACATCTCGGTGTTGGTCGAGCATGTCCGGCGTCGGTCCGACGGCGGGCTGATCATCGGTCTGTTCGGTGCGCTGACCGTGCCGGAGGCCGAGGCGCTCAGCGGGCTGCGCGGCAACGGGGCGACCTGCATCGGCTTCGCCCTCGACACCTCCACCTGGATCGACGTGACCGAGGCCGACCGGGTGGCGGCCGACCAGGCGCGGGAGGCGACGACGCTGTCGCTGATCCGCAGCGGCTGGCGGGCGCTGCCGGTCGTGCACGGCGAGACCCTGCCCGCCCTCTGGCCAGCGGCCGGACGCGGCTCGCAGGGATTCGCGTGGCGGGCCGCGATGGCCGAGACGGTGGCCGGCGGCGGGCGCCGATGAGCACCACCGGAGGTAACGGATGATCGGGCGCAGGCGACTGGGCCTGGTGGCGGCGAGCGCCACCCTGCTGGCCTCGGCGCCGCTGTCGGCCATCTTCGAGAGCTGGACCTGGCTGCTGGAGTGCATCCTGGCCGTGGGGCTGGTGGCCGGCGCCGCCATGCTGGCCCGGACCGCACGGCTGCCCGACTGGGCTCAGGTGGCCAGCATGGTCGTGATGCTGCTGGTGGTGCTGACCTGGATCTTCCCCAGCGGCGACGAGGTCATGTCGCTGCTCCCCTCCACCCGCACGTTCGAGTACTTCGGCGACCTGTTCACCCAGGCGTCCGCGGACACCCGCTCGTACGGCGTGCCGGTCCCGGACCGCGACGGGCTGCTGTTCGTCACCGTCCTCGGGGTGGGCGGCTGTGCCGTGCTGGTGGACACGCTGACCGTGATCTTGCGCCGCCCCGCCCTGGCCGGCCTGCCCATGCTGGCCATCTACTCGGTGCCGGTGGCGGTCTACATCGACAGCGTCCCGGCGCTGCCGTTCGTCATCGGCGCGGCCGGCTTCCTGTGGTTGCTGGTCGCCGACAACGTCGACCGGGTGCGCCGGTTCGGCCGCCGGTTCACCGGCGATGGCCGCGACGTCGACGTCTGGGAGCCGTCCCCGCTGGGCGCGGCCGGGCGCCGGCTCGCGGTGGTCGGCGTGGTGGCCGCGGTGATCCTGCCGCTGGCCGTGCCGAGCGTCACCGGTGGCCTGCTGTCCCGGCTCACCCAGGTGGGGACCGGCTCCGGCGCGGGCGGCTTCGGCCCCGGCGCGGGCGGGCGGGTCAACCTGTTCGCCTCGCTCAGCGGCCAACTCACCCAGAACGACACCCGCGAGATGCTGCGGGTGACCACCACCGAACGCAGCCCCTTCTATCTGCGCCTCGGCGTGGCGGACGCGGTCACCGTGGAAGGCTTCAGCAACCGGACACCCACCGGCAACTCGCTGTCCCGCGGTCTGCCCGACCCGCGCCGCGACTCGGGAACCAACGAGGCGACGTACCGTCCCTACCACGCCAACGTGGAGATCAAGGATCTCAACATGGCGCTGGCGCCGATCTACAACTCGGTCGTCGACACCGACGGGCTGGACGGCGGCTGGTCCTACGACAGCAACCAGGACGTGGTGTTCTCCACCCGGACCACCACCCGCAATCGGCAGTACTCGTTCGACTACCTGCGCGCCACCTACACCCCGCAGCAACTGCGCACCGCCCGGTCGCTGCCGCGCAACGACGAGTTCCGGGTGCGATACACCAGCGTGCCCAAGGACAAGGTGGTCGACGACCTGGTGGCCACGCTGACCGGCGGAGAACGCACCGACTACGACAAGGTGCGCGCGATCTATGACTACTTCTCCGCGGACAACGGCTTCTCCTACCAACTGCAAACCGCCGGCACCTCCGGCTCCGACATCGCCGCGTTCCTGACCAACAAGGCCGGCTTCTGCCAGCAGTACGCGGCGGCGATGGCCTGGATGTCCCGGGCGGCCGGGGTGCCGGCGCGGGTCGCGTTCGGCTTCACCCGCGGCAGTTCGCGCGACGGGGACGCCTGGATCATCACCAACCGCAACGCGCACGCCTGGGCCGAGGTATATCTGGACGGCTTCGGCTGGGTGCCGTTCGACGCCACCCCCGCCGCCGGAGTGGCCGGGTCGACCCGCTCGCAGTGGGCCCCGGACACCGACGCGGTCGACCCGCTGCCGTCCGCGTCCGCGGGCGGCGCAGCGCCGGGGGCCGGCCCGTCCGCCGACGCCGGTGGGGCGGATCGTCCGGACCGCGCGTTCGACGACCCCAGCCTCGGCGCGGGAGGCGCCTCGCTGAGTAGCGGCCCGAGCGCCACCACGCTCTGGATCATCGGCATCGCGGCCCTGATCCTGGCCCTTCTGCTGGTGCCCGCGCTGCGGCGGGTGCTGGTCCGCCGCCGACGCCACGCCGCGACGGACACGCACACCACGACCCGGACAGTGACCCGGGCCGCGGACGACCCGGAGGCGCCGGGCGACTCGCGGGCGGTCACCATCACCACCGAGAGCGCGCGGGCGCGGGCGGACGCGCATGCCGCCTGGGACGAACTCATCGACACAATGATCGACTACCGGGTGACGGTCGACCCGACCGAGACGCCCCGGCACACCGCGCAGCGGCTGGTCCGCGAGGCGGAACTGAGCGGCTCGCCGGCGGCGGACTCGGCGGCGTTGCTGGGCCGCGCGGAGGAACGTGCCCGGTACGCCCGAGAACCGTTGCGTGGCGGCGAGCTCACCCGGGCACTCGCCCTGGTGCGCAAGGGACTGTCCCGCACGGCGACGCGACGGGACCGGCTGGTGGCAGCATTGATGCCGCCGTCGGTGATGCTGCGCTGGAGGCTGGGTGCGGCAGACGCCTCGGCCCGATGGATAGGCACCTTCGGCCGGGCGCGAGACGCGATGAGCCGCTGGAGCCCGCGCCGCCTGCTGGCACGAGCCCGCTGACGCCCCCCGGCGTCACCCGCGGCGCCCCCGGCGTCACCCGCGGACGCCCCCCGGCGTCACCCGCAGCGCCCGCAGCGCCCGCAGCGCCCGCAGCGCCCGCAGCGCCCCCGGCGCCCGGCCGCCGGGGGCGATCTTGAAGTTTCTGCGCCAGGCTTGCCCGGATACGAATCGATATGTCCGACCACTAACCTCAAGATCGACCGTCTTGGCACACCCCGTCGCGAATCGGGCGCACGATCTTGGAGATTGTGTGCCCGATTCGTGATGGCGAATCCGTCTTATCCGACCGGAAACTCCAAGATCGACGCACCCCGGGGCGTGGCGGGGTGGGGGCGGCCCGTGCGCGGATACGACGATGGCGGCCTGTTCGGCCGCCATCGGTCATCACTCGGGTCGCTCGGTCAGCGGTGCCCCTCGGGGCGTCCGCGCCATCGCTCCTCAAGCCGGTCGACGATGCCCGACTTGCGCGTGGACTGCCGGGTGCGGCGGGTGGCGTTGCCGCCGACCGCGTGCAGGTCGGTGGCCTGGCCCTTGCGACGGCTCTGCATGGCGAAGGCCGCGGCACCGAGCATCACGACGAAGCCGGCGACGCCGAGCGGCGTGTTGCTGCTCACCGTGCCATAGACCACCAGCGCTAGACCGGCGACGATGACGAAAGCGGCGACGACCAGTCGGCGCCGTGCATGGAAACGCGGGTCGCTGGCCCGCACAGCCGAGGCGAACTTGGGGTCCTCGGCAAGCGACCGCTCGATCTGATCGAACAGCCGCTGCTCGTGCTCCGAGAGCGGCACGGCATTCCTCCCCGGGCGCATCTCCGGCCCCGAGGTTGGGGTCGGTGTGAAGCAAGTGTGACCGATGACGCTAGACAGCCGTAGGGCTGCCTTAGAGGCAAGTTTACGAGCGGCTCGGCGGGTCGGAAAGCGGGACGACGGTCGAGTGCGGGTGATTTTCGGTTCGCCGCAGGTCACGAGAGCCCAGAAGGCTCGCGGGACCGACCACGGAACGGCCAAAACGGGCGGCCACCGCGTCGGCGGCCGCTTCGGCGTCCCGCCAACCGCGTTCCGGCTCGCCCAAGGTGAGCTGCCGGGACGCCGTGGCGGCGGTGAGGAGACCTTCCACCCGTACGCCGATAAGTCGGATTTGCCCGGTTGGCTGGAGGGCGAGGAACAACGCCCAGGCGATCTCGAAGATCTCCCGGGCCACATCGGTGGTCGTCGAGATGGTCTTGGACCGGTTCACGGTGCGGAAGTCCGCCGACCGCACCTTGATGGCGACCGTCCGTCCGGCGTGTCCGCCGGCCCGCAGCCGGGCGCCGACCTTCTCCGCCAGGGCGAGCAGGCTGCGCCGCAGGAGCCGCGGGTCGGACACGTCGGTGTCGAAGGTCATCTCCGCGCCGATCGATTTCTCCACCTGCTCGGCGACCACCCGGCGGGGATCCCGGCCCCAGGACAACTCGTGCAGATGGGCGGCGGAGGACTCACCGACCGCGCGGCGGAGCATGCCCAGCGGCGCCTGGGCCAGATCTCCCACGGTGCGCAGGCCCAGACGCTGCAGGGACTCGGCGGCGCGCTCGCCGACGCCCCAGAGCGCGGCCACCGGCAGCGGATGCAGAAACTCGATCACTCGCTTCTCCGGGATGACCAGCAAGCCGTCCGGTTTGGCCCGGGTGGAACCGAGCTTGGCGACGAACTTGCTCGGCGCCACCCCGACGGAACAGGTCAACTGCTGCTCCTCCCGCACACGGCGACGGATGTCACGGGCGATCACGGCGGGCCGGCCCAGCAGGCGCAACGCCCCGGACACGTCGAGGAACGCCTCGTCCAGCGAGAGCGGCTCGACCAGCGGGGTGACGTCCCGGAAGATCCGCATCATGGTCTCGGAGGCGGCCGAATATTCGGTGAAGTCGGGCGGCAGGAACACCGCTCGCGGGCACAGCGCGCGGGCGCGGGCGGCGGGCATCGCGCTGCGCACCCCGTAGCGCCGCGCCTCGTAGCTGGCCGAGCTGACCACGCCGCGCGGGCCGGTCCCGCCGACCACGACGGGCTTGCCCCGCAGCTCAGGTCGGCGGCGCACCTCGACGGAGGCGAAGAACGCGTCCATGTCGACGTGCAGAACGGTGCAGTCGGTGTCGTCGGCGTCCGCCGCAAAACCCGGACCGTTCCCCGGCGTCCGGCCCGCCGGACCGATCTGCTGACTGCGCCCCATGCGTTGCTCCCGTGTCAAGCCGTTGCCGGCAGGGCCCCTAGTCAAGCCGTTGCCGGCTGGGCCCCCCAGTCAAGCCGTTGCCGGTAGGCTAACCCCACCCACCGACAAAAACTCAGCGCACGATCAGCAGCAGCGGGATGGTCATCTCGGCGGCGGTCGAGGAGCCGTGGTAAGCCACGAGCCGGCCCACCGCGGGCGGCTCCCAGCCGGAGGCGAGCAGCACCGCCCGGTCCCGGCACAGCACCACCACCTCACCGATCCGGTCGCGATGCCCGGCCGGCACCGGACCGAACCATCCGTCGTCGATCGCCTCGTCGCGGGTCATCACCCGGGCGTCGGCGCCGAGCACCTCCCGGTACGCGGCGAGCACGTCGTCCCGGGCACCCGCCGCGGGGTACAGGTAACGGAGCCGCGGCTCACCCGCCACGGCGCTCAATCCGGCCGCCAGCGCCGGATCCGTGCCCAGGTCGTAGCGTCGGCCGGACGGCACGTTGAGCTGCCCGTGATCGGCCGTGACCAGCACCGCCGACCCGGGTGGCAGACCGAGCGCCAAACGGTCGAGCAGCCGGTCCACCCCGGCCGCGGCGGCGCGCCACGGCGGCGAGTCGATCCCGTCCTCGTGGCCGCAGCGGTCCAGGTCCGGGTGGTACCCGTAGACCAGCGCCGGGCCGGTGCCGGCCGACAGCGCGGCCAGCATCTGCCCGGCCAACCGGTCCGGGTCGGGTGCGCCACGGAAGCCGTCCCGGCCGTACGCGGACACGGTCAACCCGCTGCCCTCGAACTCCGGCCGGGTCACCGTGGTGACCGTGACACCGGCCGCCGCCGCGACGGCGAGCCGGCTCGGCACCGGCTGCCAGTCCCGCGGATCCGGGTCGTCACCCCACCGGATGTGGTTGAGGATCGCCCCGCTGGGCGTACGCACGGTGAAGCCCAGCACGCCGTGCGCACCCGGCGGCGTACCGGTGCCGAGGGTGACCAGGCTGACCGGTGTGGTGGACGGAAAGCCGGAGGTCAGGGTGCGACCGCCGGCCGCCAGACCGGCCAGCACCGGCGCGTGCGGCGCCATCAGCGGCAGTTGGTACGCGCCCATCCCGTCCACCAGCAGCACCGCGATCCGGTCCACGCCGTCCAGCGGTTCGCGCAGGCCGATGACGTCGGCCGTGCCCGGCACCCCGAGATGCGCGCACACGCTGGGCAGCAGGTCGGCCAGGCTGCCCACGCCGTACGCCGGACGCCGCTCGCGGAAGGCCTCGGACGGCAGGTGGTCCGGTGGCACCCGGGGCAGCTCGGACGGTGACGCGGGCGCGGTCACGGACGCCGGGCGAACAGGTGTAGCTGCGCGGCGATGTCCCGGAACGGTGGCCGCGCGGACAACTCCCTTTCCAGATCGAGCAGGGCCTGCGGATCGGACTCCACCATCGCCGCGGGCAGCAAATCGGCCAGCACCCGTACGCCGTGGGTCTCCTCGACCGTGAGACCCGCCTCGTCGAGCAGCCGGGTCGCGGTCTGCGCGTCGTACCGCCGCCGCAACGTGTCCCGCGGCCCGGCGCACCCGTCCGGGTCCGCCAGCAGCGCCCCGGCTGCCGCGAGCTGACCGTTCACCGCCCGGCCGAGCACCGCCGCCGCCCGGCCGGCCACCAGCACGCTGACCGCCCCGCCCGGACGCAACGCCCCGGCGATCGCCGCGACCACCTCGGCCGGGTCGTCCACCACCTCCAGGACGGCGTGGCACAGGATGAGATCCACGCTGCCCGGCGCGACCAGCCCGGCCAGCGCGTCCCCGTCGCCCTGCACCGCGCGCACCCGGTCCGGCACGCCCGCGTCGGCGGCCCGCCGGGTCAGCGCGGCCAGCGCATCCGGGCTGGCGTCCACCACGGTCACCCGATGCCCGGCCTCGGCCAGCGGCACCGCGAATCCGCCGGTGCCGCCGCCCACGTCCAGCACCGTCATCGGCCGGTCGGCGTGCCGTTGCAGCTCACGCCGTAACACCGCCCAGACCGCGGCGGTGCGGGCGGTGACGAGCGGCCGGGCGGTTCGCATCGGTGTGGTCTCCACAACCGCAGCGTATCGGTCACCGGGGCGGGCGAGGGATCGGTGGGCGACGTCAGCGGAAGTCGCGGGATGCCGGACTGATCGGCGGGGTGAGCGCCGTCAACCGGTCCGCCACCAGGTTCAGCACGCCCTCGGCCTTCTCCAGCCGCCCCCGCACCACCAGCGCCGCGCTGGTCCGGGCCACCCGCCGGTACTTCTGCCACAGTCCCGGCGAGCAGGTCACGTTGAGCATCCCTGTCTCGTCCTCCAGGTTGACGAACGTGACCCCGCCCGCGGTGGCCGGCCGCTGCCGGTGGGTGACGATGCCGCCCACCCGGATCCGGGTTCCCGCCTCGACCCGGCCGAGGCGGGCGATCGGCAGCGCCCCGGCACGGTCCAGTTGGTCGCGCAGGAACTGCGCCGGGTGAGCGTCCGGGGACAGCCCGGTGGCCCAGACGTCCGCCACCAGGCGGTCCACGTCCGCCAGGCCGGGCAGGGCAGGCGCGTCGGCACGCACCGCGGTGCCCGGCAACCGGTCCGGTTTGTCCTGCGCCGCGGCGCCGGCCGCCCACAGCGCCTCACGCCGGCTCAGCCCGAAGCTCGCGAAGGCGTCCGCGGTCGCCAGCGCCTCCAGGTGGGTGCCGCGGCACCCGGTCCGCCGGGCCAGGTCGGACAGGTCCCGGTACGGGCCATGGGCGCGGCGTTCCCGCTCGATCTCCCCGGCCAGGTCGGCTCCGAGGGTGCGCACGCTCGACAACCCCATCCGCACCGCCGGACCGCCCAGCCCCCAGGCGTGCGGCGGCTCCCCCGCCGGGGCGCCCCACCGGGTCCGCGCGGTCGATTCCAGGGTGGCCGCCGCGTCGCTGGCGTTGATGTCCGGGCGGCGCACCTCCACCCCATGCCGACGGGCGTCGTCGACAAGCGACTGCGGCGAATAGAAGCCCATCGGCTGGGCGTTCAGCAGCGCCGCGCAGAACGCCGCCGGGTGGTACCGCTTGAGCCAGGCGCTCGCGTACACCAGATAGGCGAAGCTCATCGCGTGGCTCTCCGGGAACCCGTAGCTGGCGAACGCGGACAGCTTGACGAACAGGTCGTCGGCCAGTTCGCCGGTGATGCCACGGTCGGCCATCCCGGCGTACAGGCGGCTCTTGATCCGTTCCATCTTCTCCGCCGACCGTTTGGACCCCATCGCCCGGCGCAGTTGATCCGCCTCGGCCGGATCGAACCCGGCCACGTCGATCGCCAGTTGCATGAGCTGCTCCTGGAACAGCGGCACGCCCAGCGTCTTCTCCAGCGCGCCCCGCATCAACGGGTGCGGGTAGGTCACCGGCTCGCGGCCGTTCTTGCGCCGGATGAACGGATGCACCGAGCCGCCCTGGATCGGTCCCGGCCGGATCAGCGCCACCTCGACCACCAGGTCGTAGAAGCGTTCCGGTTTGAGCCGCGGCAGGGTGGCCATCTGCGCGCGGCTCTCCACCTGGAACACCCCGATCGAGTCGGCTCGGCACAGCATCGCGTAGACCTCCGGATCGTCCAGGCGCATGGCGCTGATGTCCAGGTCGGACTCGATCAGGTCGTACGCGTAATGCAGCGCGGACAGCATGCCCAGTCCCAGCAGGTCGAACTTGACCAGCTCGATGGCCGCGCAGTCGTCCTTGTCCCACTGCAACACGGTCCGTCCCGGCATCCGCCCCCACTCCACCGGGCACACCTCGATGATCGGGCGGTCGCAGATCACCATGCCGCCGGAATGGATGCCCAGGTGGCGAGGGAAGTTCTGCACCGCGTTCGCGAAGTGCACCACCTGCTCGGGGATGTCCTCCGCGTCGATCGCCGCGACACTCCCCCAGCGGTCGATCTGCTTGCTCCAGGCATCCTGCTGGCCGGGTGCGAAGCCGAAGGCCTTGGCCATGTCCCGGACGGCCGAACGCGGCCGGTACGAGATGACGTTGGCGACCTGAGCGGTGTGCTCCCGCCCGTACTTGCGGTACACGTACTGGATGACCTCTTCGCGCCGATCCGACTCGATGTCCACGTCGATGTCCGGCGGGCCGTCCCGTTCCGGTGCCAGGAACCGTTCGAAGAGCAGGTCGTACTCGACCGCGTCGACGTTGGTGATCCACAGCGCGTAGCAGACCGCCGAGTTCGCCGCCGACCCGCGGCCCTGGCAGTAGACGCGTTCCCGGCGGCAGAAGTCGACGATGTCGTAGACGACCAGGAAGTAGCCGGGAAAGTCCAGCTCCTCGATCATCCGCAGCTCGCGATCGATCTGCTCGTACGCTCGGGGGTGCGCCTGCCGCGGCCCGTAGCGTTCCCGGGCGCCACGCAGGGTCAGCTCCCGCAGCCAGGTCATCTCGGTGTGCCCGGCCGGCACCGGATAGTCGGGCAGCCGGGGCGCCACCAGGTTCAGGTCGAAGGCCAGGTCCTCGCCGAACATGGCGGCGTTGGGCACCGCGGACGGGTACGCGGCGAACCGGCGGGCCATCTCCGCGCCGCTGCGCAGATGCGCGGCGCCCGCCGCGGGCAGCCAGCCGTCCATCTCGTCCAGGCTGCGCCGGGCCCGCACGGCGGCCAGCGCGGTGGCCAGCTTCCGCCGCGCCGGCACCGCGTAGTGCACGTTGTTGGTCGCCACCACCTCCAGTCCCCGGCTGCCCGCCAGCGCCGCCAGCGCGTCGTTGCGGTCGTCGTCGTACGGGTCACCATGATCGGTCAGCTCCACCGCGACGTTGCCGCGCCCGAACAGGGCGATCAGCCGGTCCAGCTCCCGTGCCGCGCCGGGCACCCCCTCGGCCGCCAGCGCGTACGGGACCACACCCTTGCGGCAGCCGGTGAGGATCAGCACGTGGTCGCGCAGCACCGCGGCGATCTCCTCCAGATCCCCGTACTGCGGCTTGCCCTTCTCCCCACCGCGTAACTGTCCACGGGCGACGGTGCGGGCCAGCCGCGCGTACCCCTCCGGCCCGTGCGCCAGCGCCAGCAGATGCCGGCCCTGCGGATCCGGCTCGCCGTTCTGCGGCATGGTGAGGTCGAGCGACAGCTCGGCGCCGAAGACCGTGGGCAGGTCCAGCTCCCGTGCGGCCTGGGAGAACCGGACCACGCCGTAGAACCCGTCGTGGTCGGTCACGGCCAGCGCGGTGAGCCCCAGCCGGGCGGCCTCTTCGGCGAGTTCCTCCGGGTGGCTGGCGCCGTCCAGGAAGCTGAAGTTGCTGTGGCTGTGCAGTTCCGCGTACGCCACCTCGCCGACGGAACGGACCAGGCCGGGCGCCGCATAGGGTTGTCGTTTGCGGCTCCAGGCGGGCGAGTCCCCGCCGTCCCCGTCCACCGCGAGCGGGTCGACCGTGTACCGCTGGCCCGGCGCGAGCGGACGCGGCCAGCCGTCCCGGCTGCTCTGGTCTCCTGGGCCGCTCTGTCCGCCTGGGCCGCTCTGGTCGCCTGGGCCGCTGGCCTGCTGGTCCGGGCCGGACAGCGCGCTTTCCAGCCGGGACCACGAGATCCGGGGGTTGTGGAAACTCACCGCCGCTCCTCACCGCCCCCGGCCACCGATGCCCCGGGCGCCGGCCTGTCCGGCACCGACCCGTCCGGCACCGGCCCGTCCGGCACCGGCCCATCCGGCACCGACGCCTCAGTCATAGACGGCCTCCACTCGCCAGTGGCCGTCGGCCAGCGACAGCAGAAACGCACGGCCGTCGGCGAGGGCGACCTGGAAGCGTGCCCGCCGCCGCGCCTCGGCCGGCGCCCACCACCGCTCGTCGACCGGCCACGGCCCGGCCCAGCCCGCAATCTCGACCGGGGCGGCCCGGTCGATGACGAGCCGGGCCGGTATCCCGCTGAGCTCCAACCGGGCGCTCACCCCGACCAGCACGCCGGCCGCGTCCGTCACCACGGCCGCCATCGGCTGGTCCAGCACCACCGCGGGCGCCGGGCGGGGAAGCCGTCCCGGCCACGGCGGCGACGCCGGCGGCGTCCCGGCCCGACGACTCGACCGCCGGGACCGCTGCGACCCGGCACCGGGCAGCCCGTCCCCCTCCGGCCCGGCACCACCTGACGGCGCGCCGTCGCCACCGGGCCCCTCGGCGCCACCGGCGATCGGGTGCAGGGCGGGGCGCTTGCGGCGTACCGGAACCGGCGAACCGCGCCCTGCAACGATCCGCAACCGTGTCGCGGGCGGGACCGGCTCCGCGGCTTCCCCCGCCGGACGCACGGCTCCCGGCGGCGGGTCCGGCATCGGTGCGCCGTCTGGGGGCGGAATCGGGGGGACGGTACGCAGCGGATCCGTGGTGATCGCCGCGACCGGGACGCTCGCCGGGCCCGGATAGGCTTCGCGGCGTTCCGCGGACGCCTTGGCCGCGGAGCGTTCGTCGCCCCAGGGCACATATCGCACCTGGTCGTCCGCGCTGCGACCGCCGTCCAGCACCGGGGACACCACCGCCTCCGGGCCGAGCAGACCTTGCACCCGGCTCAGTGCCCGGTGCGCCCGATCCCGCTCGGCGCCCGCGTCACCCCACAGGCCGGGTTGCAGTCCTAGGCGGACGATCACTCCGTCGGGCACCAGCCGCAGCCGCACCAGTCCCGCGGTCGGCCGGGCCGGGGCGCCGCGCCGGCCTCCGGTCAACCAGCCGTCCAGTTGCCAGCGCACCCGGTCCGCGATGGCCGACGGGGTGAGCAACCCGTCGTGCCGCCACACCCGGTGCAGTTCCTGCCCGTTCGCGGTGACCGCTTCGATGCCCAGCCGGGTGCAGGCGAGACCGTGCGCCGCCAGCCCGTCGTGCAGACGTTCGGCCAGCACCCGCCCGGCGAAGGCGGCCACGTCCACGCGGTCCAGCGGCTCGTCGTACGTGTCGGACACGTCCAAGTCGACCGGGGGTTTCCGGACCGCCAACGGCCGATCGTCCCGGCCGGCCGCCAGCCGGTGCGCCAGCGCCCCGTCCGGGCCGAACCGGGTCAGCACGTCCGCGTCGGGCAACGCCGCGAAGTCGCCCAGGGTCTGCACCCCGAGCCGGCGTAACAGATCGGTCAGGTCCGGCCGGTCCAACGCCTCGACCGGTATCGCGGCCAGGAAACCGGGCGTCTCCCCCGGCGGCACGATGCGACCCGCCCGCGCCGCGAGCCCGGCGGCGAACACGCCGTCCGCAATGCCCACCTGACTTTCCACCGCGCAGTTCTGGGCCACCTGTTCGACGATCCGCTCGGCGGCGGCCTCCTCTCCACCGAAGTATCGAGCCGGACCACGGGCGACCACCGCACACGCGCCCGGCCGGACGATCTCCACCCCCACGGCCAGGTCCTCGACTGCCGCCACCACCGGTTCGAAAGCGGCCGCATCCCGCCCCGGATCGTGCTCCACGACGATCAGGCGCGGGCACAACCGTTGCGCCTCACGCCGCCGCAGCCCACGCCGCACGCCTTCGGCCCGCGCGGCCTCGGAGCAGGCGAGTACCCGGTTGGCGTGCAGCACCACGACCGTCTCGGCAGCGGGCACCCCGGCGGCGATCTCCGCCGCGACGACCGGCCAATCCGGGCACCAGAGCATCAGCGTCCGCAGGTCCGGCGCGCTCACGACGACCCCCGAACCGCCGGGAAGGCGACAACTCGCGGTGTGACAGCACCGCCCGGCGTGACAGCACCCGGTGTGACAGCACCGCCCGGCGTGACAGCACCCGGTGTGACAGCGCCGCCCGGCATGATAGCGACGCCCGGCATGACAGCACCCGGTGTGACAGCACCGCCCGGCATGACAGCACCCGGCATGACGACAGCGCCCGGCATGACGGCACCCGGCATGACAGCGACGCCCGGCATCCACACGGTGAGCTCACGCGGCCGGGCGGCCGCGCCGCGCCCGCGGGCCAGGACGGTGACTCGACGGCGACGCAGCCGGCCCCGCCCCGCGCCCAGGCCCTCCCATCTGCTGTGGCCCACTTGCAGGGTGACGTCGGCGCCGTCCCAGCGGACGTCGGCACCGTCCCAGCGTCCGAAGGGGACCAGAACGCTTCCCCGCTGCCGCGCGCGAGCGGCGAGCCGGTTCGCCACCGACGCGGAGACCGGCCCGGGAACGGCGGCGACCACCATGTCCAGTCCGTCGATGAGGGCGGCGACCACGGTGGGCCATTCCGGGCCGGGATTGGGCACCAGCGCGAGGCGATCGAGCGCGATGCCGCTCTCTGCGGCCGCGATCGCGCCCAGCGTGGGCACACCGACCACGGCGCACCAGGAACCGGAACGTGATGCCGCGGACAGCAACGCCAGCAGCAGCGAGGTCCCGCCGCTCGCCGGAGCGGCCCGGCCGACCGCCACCGCCACGGTGCTCCCCCGCCGCAGGCCCCGTCCGGGAAGCAGTCCGCTCAACTCGGGCGCCACAGGCAGCACCCGGCGCAAGCCGGCTTCGGTGGTTTCCTCGGCCGTCCGGATCATTTCGGCCAGCGCGGCGGCCCCGTTGATCATCCGCCCCGCCATGGTGTTGCTCCTGTCGCCATTTCCGCACGAGCGGCACTCCGGGCCTCGTGCCTGCCAGCCAGTCCGCCTCCGTGTCCGGCTGGTATCGCTGCCCTTACGCCGCTGCTGGGGCTCGTTGCGCGGGCAGGCTCATCGTGTGGTCCAGTGGCGGCTGGTAGCTCAACCCCAGCGCCGACTCGACCACCGAGACGAACTGCTCCGCCGCTCGGAGCAGGTCATCCGCCTCGCGAGGGCTCACCACGCGGGGGATGCCGGCCTCCGCGGCAGCGCGCTTGCCCGCACCCAGGGCGAAGTAGCTCGCCCACTCACTGAACTCGGGAGCGACCATGACGAGCAGGGACCATGCGCTGGTCACCCGGCTGCGGCGCGACGGAGCAGCCGGGCGGGCACGGGCGGCGAGGACCGCGGCCGCCGCGCGCAGGGCAGCCAGATGGGCGGTCGCATAACGCAGGCCGTCGGGACCGGTCTGCGCCGCCTCGGCCAAGCCCTGGTGAGCGATGGTCAGCAGTTGGGCGGGAGTGCGGTGCGGCAGCATGTGCGCCGGCACCGTGGGCGCGTCGGGCCCGGGAATGAGGGCAGCAGCGGTCGGCGCGTGCGCCGTGTTGCTCGCCATGGTCATGTCTCCTCGCGTGTGTCGTATCCGACGTGCCGGGTCGAACCGATCCGCTGCGGAGGAAGACACAGCGGGGATGCCGAAAACGGCTGAGGCTTGCCGGCCGGGCGCAGAGCTTCCCCACGCCACGCCCGGCCGGGCCAGCCGGCGGGTCCGTCGTCCGCCGCCCGGGGGTCAAAGGGCGGCGGACGACGGTCCTGCCTGGTGCACAGGCCCGGATCCGCGAAAATCCGAGCCTCGTCTGCGGCGCTTCGCGGGTGCCGCACCCGGGAGCTGCGCCGCGAATCGCCACTCCCGGATCGTTAGCACGAAGGTTCGAATCAATCGAACACTCGTTCTAACTACCCAGAGACTAGCACTCACCTCCGACAAAAACGCAACGCCAACGTTCGCGCAGCTCAGAAGGGGTAAAGACGACCTTGGAGGACGCGGGTCAGCCCTTCGGCCACGCTCGAACACATACGAAGCCAATGGCAACCGGAGGGCAGACCGGGTGCCCCTCGACTTTGGCCAGTTCCTCCCGGAAGCCCCGAGGTCGACGCCGACCCGGTTCACGCCTCATATCTGTTTTGTCGGCTTCGGTGGCGGCGGGGCGGTGGGCGGCGTGGCCGCGGGGGCGGTGCCCGAGGAGGTTCGCCGACGTACGCGGGCGCCCGCGGCGAGGTCTGGCCGTAGCCGACGGCTGTCATCGCGCGCTCGGCCGTCGTTCCCGGACGTCATGCGCCTCGCGTGACAGCCCTGCACTACGGCCGACCAGAAGACGGCAGCCACCAGCAACGGCCGAGCAATACCCGAGCCAGGGTGACAACCACGAGCTACGGCCGGGCGGGTACCCGGGCCCAGGCTGACAACCACCAGCAACGGCCGGGCGGGTCAGGGCAGGCCGAGTCGGCCAACCGCGACGGCTGGACGCCGCGCCGTGGGCGGTCCGGCCGCCGACGGCCGGCCTACCGGTCACGGATCACACGGACCAGCACGACGGCGAAGTCGAGGTGACCGACTCGACATGGCATTTCCGACCTGTCCGACCACAGAGTCCAAGATCGGCGGGCTAGCGGCGTGACGCCGCATCGATCTTGAACATCGCGGTCGGACAAGTCGGTTATGCCAACCCAGAAAGGGCACCGAATCTTCAAGATCGACGGCCAGGGCGCGACCGGGCGGGACGCGACGGGCCAGGGCGGGACGCGACCGGCAGGGCGCGACCGGCAGGGCGCGACCGGCCAGGACGGGACGCGACGGGCCAGGACGCGACCGGCCAAGGCGCGACCGGGCGGGACGGG
>NZ_BMMX01000001.1:0-31005 GCF_014646155.1 Mangrovihabitans endophyticus | reverse complement strand
CCCGGGACGGGCCAGGGCGGGACGGGACGGGCCAGGGCGGGACGGGACGGGCCAGGGCGGGACGGGACGGGCCAGGGCGGGACGGGACGGGCCAGGGCGGGGCGGGACGGGGCGGGCTTCTGCTATCCGCCCACGTGGATGCCCGGCCGCCGCGCCGGATCCGGCTCGATCGAGCGGATGATCTCGCGTACCACCGGTGCCGTGTCGCCGCGTCCCAGCAAGAGGTAACGGAACAGGTGCATCAGCGGGCTGCCCTCCGCCCATTCGAAGTAGCAGTGTGGCCGCAATCCTGTCGCATCGCGCAGCACCAGGAGCACCGCCGCGATCGAGTTCGGCGCCGCCGGGCTTTCCAGCCGCAGGATCCGGTGCCCGTCGACTTCGACACCCCGGACGCAGATGACGTTGCTGAAGTCTGACGGGTCCACCACGTCGACCTCCAGGAACAGCACGTCCGCCGCGCCCGGCACCGGGTTCATCCCGCGCTGGCGGCGTTCCTTGCCCGAGTATTCCTGCCCGTTCCCGGCCTTGCGGCGGTTGGCGATCAGGTTGAGTTCCCCGTCGTAGGCGATGGATTCGGTGACGAACGTCCGGGCCGCCTCGTCGAACTCGATGCGGTCGGCGCGCAACTCGGTGGTCCGCGAGACGCGGGAGATCAGTGATACCGCGACGATCGCCGCCACGAATACCGCCGAGATCGCGATCCCGTCCGGCTTGACGATGATGTTGTCGCCCAAGGCGTACAGCATGACCAGGGTGAGTACGGCGAATCCGGCGGCCGCCCGGCGTTGGCGGCGGCGTACGGCTGAAATGGTCACCGCGACGGCGCCGGAGACCATCATGGCGAGGATGCCGGTGGCGTAGGCGCCCGCCTGCGCGTTGACGTCGGCGTCGAACGCGATGGTGAGGGCGACACTGATCGCCGTGTAGACCAGCACCACCGGGCGCACCGCCCGCGCCCATTCCGGCGCCATGCCGTAACCGGGCAGGTAGCGCGGCACGATGTTGATCAGGCCGGCCATCGCGGACGCGCCGGCGAACCAGAGGATCAGGATGCTGCTGATGTCGTACGCGGTGCCGAAGACTTCGCCGAGCCGCACGTGGGCGAGGTAGGACAGCGCGCGCCCGTTCGCCGGGCCGCCCTCGGCGAACGCCTCCGGTGGGATCAGCACGGTGGTGACGAAGCTGGTGGCGATCAGGTAGACGCTCATGATCAGCGCCGCGGTGGCGAGCAGCTTGCGGGTGTTGCCGATGCGGGAGCGCAGCCGTTCGGCCCGGTCCCGGCCGCGGGCCGCGATGAGCGGCATCATGCTGACGCCGGTCTCGAACCCGGACAGCCCGAGCACCAGCGCGGGGAAGGCGAGCACCGCGGGTCCGAGGGCGCCGGCCACACCGCCGTGGCTGGTGGTGAGCGCCCCTGTCCAGGTGCTGAACGCGCCGGGCACGGTGAACACGTCCACGAAGCCGACGACGGTGATCACCGCGTTCAGTCCGAGGAATGCCGCGACCAGCGGGATCGCCACGCCGACCGCCTCGTTGAAGCCGAGCAGGAAGACGAAGCCGAGGATCAGCAGCAGCGTGATGGTGATCGGCAGCACGTGCCCGCGCAACGCGCCGGGCGTGTACGGGTTCTCCGACATGTGCACGGCCGCGTCGGCCGCGGACAGCGTGATGGTGACGATCCACGACGTGGCCACGAAGCCGAGCAGGACCAGCACGAACAGCTTGCCCCGCCAGAACGGCAGCAGATGCTCCAGCATCGCCACCGAGCCTTGGCCGTGCGGACTCTCCCGGGACACCCGCCGGTACATCGGCAACATGCCGAACAGCGTCAGCGCGACGATGAGCAGGGTGGCCAGTGGGGACAGCGCGCCCGCGGCCAGCGCCGCGATGCCGGGCAGGTACGAGAGCGTGGAGAAGTAGTCCACGCCGGTCAGGCACATCACCTTCCACCAGGCCTGCTGGTGGGTTCCCTCGCCGGACTCGGGCCCGACCGGCTGCACCCGGTCGGCCAGCAGCCACCGGGTGATCCGGTGCGCCGGCTGATGCGGCCGGACCGGGCTGTCCATGGACTCGGGGACGTGGATCTCGATGCTCACGGTGTCAGGATGCACCCCGGGGGAACAAAGAGCTTGACGGAGGCGGCCCACGCGGACGCCGACAACGAGCAAGGGAGCAGACATGCCACGGACGATCGTCGTCACGGGCGCCAGTTCCGGGGTGGGACGGGCCGCCGCCGAGCAGTTCGCCGCGCAGGGCGACCACGTCGTGGTGGTGGGGCGCAACCCCGACCGGCTGGCCGGTGCCGTCGACGCGGTGCGCGCCGCCGGCGACGGGCGCGAGCCGGGACGGTTCCAGGCCGACTTCGAGAAGCTGGACGACGTACGCGCCCTCGCCGCGCACCTGCTGGACACGTACGAGACGATCGACGTGCTGGCCAACAACGCGGGCGGGATGGTGGAGCGGTACCGGCGCACCGTGGACGGCTTCGAGGCCACCATGCAGGGCAATCATCTCGCCCCGTTCCTGCTGACCAGCCTGCTGCGCGAGCGGTTGCGCGGCGGTCGCGTGGTGAACACCTCCTCGGCCGCGCACCGGGCGGGCGATCCGGACCCGCACGACTTCGCCGGCGCTCCCGGGTCGTACCGGTCCTTCCCGGCCTACGGGGTGACCAAGTCGGCGAACATCCTGTTCGCCCAGGAGGCGGCGCGCCGCTGGCCGGAGGTGCTGAGCGTGTCGTTCCATCCCGGCGTGGTGCGCACCAACTTCGGCGCGGGTAAGGCGGTCCGGTTCCTCTACCGGTACGCGCCGTTCCTGGTGTCACCGGAGAAGGCGGGCGGGCTGCTGGTGTGGCTGGCGAATGCGGACGCTCTGGTCGACGGCGGCTACTACGTGGGGCACCGGGCCACCAAGCCGTCGGTGGATCCGGCGCGGGCCGCGGATCTGTGGGACGCCAGCGCCAAGGCCGTCCGCGTGTGACAGTGCCCGGTCAGGACGCGTGGGCGGCCGCCGCGACCGGCGCCACCTCGGACAGCACGTCGAGGATGTCCGACGGGGTGAACGGCTTCTTCACGACACGCGCGTCCGGCGCCAGCGAGCCCTCGTTGAGCAGCGCCGGAGCGTACCCGGAGACGAAGACCACCGGGGTGCCGGGGCGGAGCGTGCGGAGGCGGTCGGCCAGTTCCCGCCCGTCCATCAGCGGCATCTGCACGTCGGTGACGAGGCAGGCGATCTCGTCGGCGGTCTCCGCGACGGCCAGCGCCTCCCGGCCGTCCCCGGCGGTCAGCGTGCGATAGCCGGCCTTGCGGCAGATCCGGTCGAGGATGAACCGCAGATCTTCGTCGTCGTCGGCGATCAGTACGGTCGGCACGTCCCGGCTGCCGCGCCGGTCGCTCGGCGGAGGCGGCGGCTCGACCGGCGCGTTGAGCAACGGCAGAGTGATCGAGACCTTGGTGCCGCTGCCCGGCTCCGACCGCAGGGCGAGCTCGCCTCCGGCCTGGGTGATGATGCCGTGCGCCTGGGTGAGGCCGAGCCCGGTGCCCTGGGCGTCGGACTTGGTGCTGAAGAACGGCTCGACGGCATGCTCGGCGGTCTCCGCGGTCATCCCTCGCCCGCCGTCGCTGATGTCCAGGTGCGCCCGGTCCCCGGGATGGTTCCCGGAAGGCAGCGCGGGACGCAGGCCGATCCGGCACACCCCGCCGGCCGGCATCGCCTCCGCGGCGTTGGTGATCAGATGCTGCAGGGCGACCATGAGCTGGTCGGGATCCACTCGGACGGTGAGCGGGGTGGGCCACGGGTCGAGCACCAGTTGCACCCCGGGCGGCAGGCCGTCGGCCAGCGTGTCACGGCGCGCCCGCACCAGCTCGCACAGGTCGGTGGGCTCGGCGCGCGCGATGTCGTACCGGCCGAAGGCGAGCAGGCGGTTGCTGAGCTGGGCGGCACGTTCCAGCCCTTGCCCGCATCGGCGCAGGTCGGTGAGGGCGTCGTCGGCAGCGTCGGCGGGCATGTCCGCCCGTGCGGATTCGATGGTTTCGGTGGCGAAGGTGAGGTAGCCCTCGATCGCGGCGAAGATGTTGTTGAACTCGTGGGCCACGCTGCGCGCCATCCGGGACAGGCTGTCGATGCGCTCGGTGTGGTGGCGTCGCTGGACCGCCGCCTGTTCCGCGAGCAACACGTCCTCGGACACCGCGGGACCCTCGTGCAGAGCCCGACCGACGGCCTCCAGCAGCGCCTGCGGCCGCTCCCCGCGCGGGATCACCTGCCGCACGCCCAGCGCCGCCGCCAGCAGACGCGCCTCGTCGTCGCAGTGTGCCGAATAAAAGATCAACGGAACGAATCGGGTGCCCGCCCGCCGTCGCAGCAGCCGGGCGAGCTGAAATCCGTCGACGCCGGTCATCAGCAGCTCGGAGACCACCACGTCCGCCCCGATCGCGTGGTCGGCGGCGGCGGCCGGATCGGCGACCGCGGTCACCGTGTGCCCGGCGGATGCCAGAAGGGCCGCGGTGGCTTCCAGCAGGGCGGGCTGGTCGTCCACGACGACGATGCGCGACATCGATCCTCCTCGGTCGCAGGACCTGGGACCTCCTCGGTCGCGAAACCCGAGTCTGAGGGCAGGCGGCTATGAAAACGACATTAAGCACGTTGCACGACCGATATCGCCTTTTCAGCCGGATTACCGCCGAATAGCACAGGGAACGCCGCCCCCTGGCAGCGGCCGTGTGCCGCGAACATCGGCCGGGGCAAGATAGGGAGATGGAGACACATCCCAACGTCGTGGCGGTCCAGGACGCGCTCGACGCGGCCGGGGCGCGCACCTCGGCGGGGGCGCCGCCGTCCGTGATCATCTTGGACGACGCGGTGCACACCGCCGCCGCGGCAGCCGCCGCGCTCGGCGTCGAGGTCGGCCAGATCGCCAACTCGCTGATCTTCGACGCGGACGGCGAGCCGCTGCTCGTGCTCACCTCCGGCGCCCACCGGGTGGACACCGGCAAGGTGGCCGCCACGCTCGGCGTCGACGCACTCCGGCGGGCCACCCCGGAATTCGTCCGGGCGCACACCGGCCAGCCCATCGGCGGCGTCGCGCCGCTGGGCCATCCCAAGCCGGTACGCACCGTGGTGGACACCGCCCTGGCGCAGTACTCCGAGATCTGGGCGGCCGGCGGAGTGCCTCGGGCGGTCTTCCCGATCACGTACGCGGAACTGCTGCGCGTCGCCGCCGGCTCCCCGGCCGACGTGGCCTGATCGGCGGTCGTCGGCCGGATGCACGTCGACCTGTATGTCTGGCGAGTGCCGCGCCGGGCCATCCCGGCCGTGCTGTGGCGCATGGCGGTGGATCCGCGCCGCACGCGGGCGCTGCCGGGGGTGCGCTTCGTCAAGCTGCTCGGCACAGGGACCGGCACCGGCTTCGGTCCGGGTGACGTGGACGCCACCCGGTACGCCGCCCTGGTGGTCCGCGACCACGACGCGCCGGAGGTGACGTGGCCCGGGTGGGACCGGATCGCCGTCGCCCGCGCGCGCCTGCGCCTCAACCCGCTGGCCAGCCGTGGACGATGGTCGGGGCGTGCGCCCTTCGGCGTACCGCGTACCCGCCGCACCGGCCGGGCTGACGGGCCGGTGCTCGCGCTCACCCGCGCCCGGCTGCGCCCGGCGAAGGCGCTGACATTCTGGCGCTCGGTGCCCCCGGTCGCCGCCGAACTGCACGCCGCCCCCGGCCTGCTGGCCCGATTCGGTATCGGCGAGGCCCCGGTCGGGTGGCAAGGCACGGTCAGCGTCTGGCGTGGCACGGCGGACCTGACCGCATTCGCGTACCGTCAGCCGGAACACCGCGCGGTGATCGCGCGAACACCCACCGATCGGTGGTACGCCGAAGACCTGTTCGCCCGGTTCGCCGTCGTGGGTGTCGAGGGCGACCGTGCGGTGCTCGATTGGCGGGAGGATCTATGAGGCTCGTTCCGTGGCAGCCGGAGGATCTGCTCCGGCGGCTGGATGACGTGGTCTCCGTCTACGGCGAGGCGATGGGCTACCGGTCCGAGCTGCTCCAGACCCGCCGCGGCTACATCGGCGCACACGCACGCCGGCGTGGGTTCCGCGCCGTTGCCACCCTGACCACCGAGGGCAGCCTGGCCGGTTTCGGGTACGGCTACCGGTCCGGCCCCGGCCAGTGGTGGCACGATCAGGTCCGCTCCGCCCTCGACGAGGACGACCGGCGGCACTGGCTGACCGATTGCTTCGAGGTGGTCGAATTGCACGTACGCCCGGCCGCGCAGGGTCATGGAGTCGGCGCCCGCCAGTTGCGCGCCCTGCTCGCCATGGCCGACGGCAGGACCGTGCTGCTGTCCACGCCGGAGGCCGACGAGGAACGTTCCCGCGCCTGGCGGTTGTACCGCCGTTTCGGCTTCGTCGACGTGCTGCGCGACTTCCTGTTCCCCGGCGACGAGCGGGCGTTCGCCATCCTCGGACGGGAGCTGCCGCTGGCCGAGCGGCCGGTGAACGCGCGCCGCGACGCCGGCTGATGTCATGATCCGACACCTGCCCTGGGCGGTGCTGGGTGCGCTGGTGCTCACCCAGATCTGCTATCCGCTCGCCGACGGCCGGGTGCGCGCCGCGCTCACCGTGCTCACCGTGCTGCTCGGATATCTCCTGTCCGTCACGCACGCGCTGCTCAGCCGTGGACCACGGGCGGCGCTCGCGCTGATCGGCACGGCCACCCTCGGCGGTTTCGCCGTGGAGGGGGTCGGCGTCGCGACCGGGTTCCCCTTCGGCACGTACGATTACTCCGGCCAGCTCGGCCCGAAGCTGCTCGGCGTGCCGTTGATCATTCCGCTGGCCTGGACGTGGATGGCGTGGCCGGCATGGCTCGCGGCGACGCGGCTGACCGCTTCGCGGTGGGGGCGTGTGGCGCTGGCGGCGGCGGGCCTGGCCGCGTGGGATCTGTTCCTGGACCCGCAGATGGTCGCCGAGGGTTACTGGACGTGGCGGTCGCCGACACCGGCCCTGCCGGGGGTGCCGGGCATCCCGGTGGGCAATTATCTGGGCTGGCTGGGTTTCGCGGTGCTGTTGATGACCGCGTTGTCCCGGGCGGCGGGGCGCTGCGCGGCGACGGGCGGCGACGACCGGGTGATGATCGTGTTGTGGCTCTGGACCTATGCGTCAAGCGTGCTCGCCCATGCCGTCTTCCTCGGCATGCCGGCGTCGGCAGTCTGGGGCGGCCTCGGCATGGGCACCGTGGTGATCCCGTTGATCGCGCGGTTGGTGCATCATGTCGCCGTCCCCCGGCAATGCGCCCCCGCCGTCCGCGTCCCGCGGGCTCGCCCGTGATCTGGACCGGGCTGTTGCTGTGGGTGATGCTCACCGGGCACACCATCGTCAACGCGCTGCTGCTGCGCCGTCCCTCCCCCGGCGCCGCCACCGCCACACGCGTCGCCGTGCTGTTGCCGCTGCGTGACGAGGCCGATCGGGTCGGCCCGTGCCTGGCGGCGTTGCTCGGCCAGCGCGGGCTCACGCACCTGGACATCGTGGTGCTCGACGACGGGTCCGGCGACGGCACCGCCGACGTGGTGCGTGCGGTCGGCGGGGACAAGGTGCGCCTGCTCACCGGCGCGCCGCTGCCCGACGGCTGGCTCGGCAAGCCGCACGCCTGCCAGCAACTGGCCGACGCGGCGCCGGATGCCGAGGTGCTGGTCTTCGTGGACGCCGACGTGGTGCTCGCCCCGGACGCTGTCGCCGCCGCGGTGACGCACCGGACCACGACACTGCTCAGCCCGTACCCGAAGATCACCGGGGCCGGCCGCCTGGTGCAGCCGTTGCTGCAGTGGTCCTGGCTGACGTTCCTGCCGCTGCGGGCGATGGAACGTTCCGCGCGCCCGTCGCTCGCCGCCGCGGGCGGGCAGTGGCTGGTCGTCGGACGAGCCGGGTACGACGCGGCAGGCGGCCACGCCGCGGTGCGCGACCAGGTGCTGGAGGATGTGGCGCTGGCCCGCGCGGTGAAGCGCTCCGGCGGCACGATCGCGCTCGCGGACGGGTCACGGCTGGCCACGTGCCGGATGTACGAGTCGTGGCGGGACCTGGCCGACGGGTACGGCAAGTCGCTCTGGGCATCGTTCGGCTCCGCCGCCGGCGCCACCGCCGTGGTGCTCGTGCTGCTCCTTCTCTACACCGCTCCGCCGCTGCTCGCACTGCTGGCCGGGGCGCCGGCGTTCTGGCTGTCCGCGTACGCGCTGGGCGTCCTCGGCAGGGCGGTGTCCGCGATGGCCACCGGCGGCCGGCCGGTCGACGCGTTCGTCCACCCGGTGTCGGTGGCGGCGTTCGCCGTCCTGGTCGTGCGGTCGTTCCGGCTGCGCCGCCGGGGCCGGCTGGAATGGCGCGGGCGGCCGGTGTGAGCCGGGTCGTGGTGATCGGCGCCGGCGTGGGCGGACTGTCCGCGGCCGTGCGGCTGGCCGAGGCGGGGCACCGGGTCGAGGTGCACGAACGCGCCCCCGTCGTGGGCGGCAAACTCGGCGTGTACGAGCGAGACGGCTTCCGCTTCGACACCGGGCCCAGCCTGCTCACCCTGCCGCGGGTGTTCGACGGGCTGGGGCTCACGCCGCAACCGCTGGATCCGGTGGTGCGGCACGTGTTCGCCGACGGCGCGGTGCTCGACTCGTCGTCGGATCACGAGGTCTTTCTTTCTCGTATCGCCGCCGCGCTCGGGGATCCGGCAGCCGCCGCCGACTGGGACCGGTTCTGGGCGCGGGCCCGGCGCATCTGGGACGCCTCCTGGACGTCGGTGCTGCAGCGGCCGGTCACCGCGGCCACCGTGGCCCGGATGTCCTGGCGGGTGCGCGACCTGGCCGCCATCGCGCCGTGGCGGTCGCTGCGCGCCCTCGGCCGGCACTACCTGCGCGATCCGCGGCTGCGCACGATGCTGGAGCGGTACGCCACCTACACCGGCGCCGACCCCCGGCGGGCCCCGGCCGCGCTGGCCGCCGTTCCGTACGCGGAACTAGCCTTCGGCGGCTGGTATCTGCCCGGCGGCCTGGGCACCATCGCGACCGCGCTGCTGGCGCGATGCCGCGCGCTGGGGGTGCAGGTCCACACCGGTTCGCCGGTGACCCGCATCGTCGCCGATCGCGCGGTGCGTGGCGTGCGTCTGGCCGGTGGGGCGGTGCGCCCGGCGGACGTGGTGGTGTCCAACGTGGACGCGCTCACCACGTACCGGGAACTGTGGCCGGCGCCGGACCGGCTGGCCCGGCTGGCCGACCGGAGCCTGGCCGGCTTCGTGCTGCTGCTGGGGGTGCGCGGCGCGACGCCGTCGCTGGCGCATCACACGGCCTTCTTCCCGCGCGACTACGACGCCGAATTCGACGCGGTCTTCGGCGGCCCCGGCCGACGCGCACGCCCGGCGCCGGACCCCACGGTGTTCGTCACCCGGGCGCTCGACCCGGTGGTGCACCCGCCCGGCCATGAGGCATGGTTCGTGCTGGTGAACGCGCCGCCGCAGGGGAACGGACCGCACGCGGTGGACTGGCGCCGACCGGGGCTGGCCGACGCGTACGCCCGGCATCTGCTCGGCGTGCTGGCCCGGCGCGGGCTGGACGTGCGCGACCGGCTGCTGTTCGCGGAGACGCGCACCCCGGCCGATCTGGCCGACGCGACCGGCGCGCCGGGCGGGACGATCTACGGCACGGCGGGCGGCCTGCTGCGCCCGCCGAACCGGGGGCCGGTGGGCGGGCTGTGGCTGGTGGGCGGATCCACGCATCCCGGCGGCGGGCTGCCGATGGTCACCCTGTCCGCGCGCATCGTGGCGGACCAGGTCGGACCGGCGCGCCCCGGAGACTGACCGCGGTCCGGCGCCGCCCGGTCCGGCGCCGCCCGGTCCGGCGCATGCGCCGCCGCTCAGTCCGGCGCGTGCGCGGCCAGGAATGTCCGGGCCATCGCCGAGGCCAGGTCGGCCGGGTTGGTCGCGGCAAACGCCTTGCCGCCGGTGGCTTCGGACATGCGCTGCAAGGTGCCCATGTCCGCGGTCGGCCCATATCCGACGCCGAACACCGGGACCGGCGGCCCACCGCCGAGGCGATCGAGGAAGTCCGCACGACTCATCGCGTACCGCGACTCCCGGTCCTGCCCGTCGGTGAGCACCACCACCAGGGTGACCACGCCGGGCTTGACCCGTTTGCGCATGGCCGCCACCCCGTCCAGCACGGTCCGGTACAGCGGGGTTCCGGCGACGTCGGGCGCGTCGTACTTCTTGATCGTCGCGCTCAGCACGTCGCGCCGCGGCGTGCCGTCCACCGCCGCCGTGATCGGCCCGAACGGCACCACCTCGGCGTGCGGCGGGCTGGTGGCCTCGGGCGTGCCGAAGACCCACATGCCGATGCTGGTGTCCTCGCCGAACAGCTCCGACGCGGCCACGCCGGACTGCCGCAGCAGCGCCTCCTTGGTGGTGATCTTCCCGGACTTGTCCTTGATCCGGTCGTTCATCGATCCGGACGCGTCCACCAGCAGCAGCACCTGGAAGGACAGCCGGCGGTATTGCGACCATTGCAGCGCCGGGCCGAGCAACTGATCCGCCTTGTCCGGCAGATCCGGGGCGGACGAATCCGGCTCGATCCGGAAGCCCGCCCCGGTCAGCGCGGCGCGGGTGTCGGCGCCATGCAGCAGGTCGACGACCCGGGCGGTGAGGTTCTTGCCCTCGGCGCCCGGCGAGACCGCCACCGGATAGTCCGCGGTCACCGGAGCGTCGGCCGGGCGGGCCGCGGCGAGCCGCACCCTCGGCTCGGACCGCTGGTAGGCGCGCCACTGCTGTTCGAGCACCGGGAAGACGCCGACGTCGTAGACGGCCTCGGTCTGTTCGGACGCGGCGGCGTCATGCGCCAGCAGCTTCGTAGGGTCGGCGGTGGCGTCGCGGAGGCGACTGCGCAGGGTCAGCGCGCGCAACTGGGCGATGCCCGCGTCATCGGTGGTACGCGCCATTGCCGCCTGCACCCCGAAGACGCTCAGCATGCCCACCGTGTCGTGCAGCGGGTCCGGCATGGCGACCGCCGGGATGTCGTGCTTCGCCACCCCTTGGACCAGGCGCGCCCAGCTCGTACGTCCGTCGTCGATGACCAGCTTGCCGATGCCTTCCGGCACCGCGATGACCACCGGCGACCAGGCGATCGGCGGGCCGTCCACGCGGTAGCGGGCGCCGTTGACCGCGGCGGTGCGCAGCCACGCGCTGGACGAGGGGATCCAGATGTCCGGCTGGCCGGCGGCGGCCGCCGTGGCGGCGGGCTGCTGGGCGGTCACCTCGATGGGCCGGCAGGAGGCGCCGTTGCCGACCCGCAGGCCATCGCGCACCGCTTGGCGCACCACCGGCTCGATCTCCGGCGCCGCGACCACGCGCAGCGCGGGCGCCGGGCAGAACTCCGACGGGTCGGTACTCTGCCAGCGGGATCGCTGCCACCAAACGGCTCCACCGGCCGTGACGATCACGCTGAGCAGAACCGCGAACACCAGAAAAAGGCGATTACGCCGAGACGACATGGCAGCGAATCGTATCGCCGCATTCACTCCTCGCAATATCAATGTCCACTTTGTCAAGATCGGCGGCAAAACGCGGCACGCGCATCAACACCCTCGCCCGGTAGGAGGAACGCGCATCACGCCGAACGATGATCACTGTCCGCAACCGAGGGCAGGATGCGCACTCCGAGCGGCAAGGCCCCTCCGCCGCCGATGTGATCGAGCAGGACCGAGCGCAACGCCTGCGCCGCGTGTGGCAGCACGGCCTGCTCCCGGTGTGCCAGCGCGATGGTGCGGCGCATGCCCGGCGGCGCCAGCGGCGTCGCCCGCAGCCGCGGCCGGTTGACCAGCACCATGCTGGGCACGACGGCGATGCCCAGGCCGGCCTCGACGAAGGCGAGCACCGCGTCCATCTCGCCGCCCTCGACCGCGAAGCGCGGGGTGAAGCCGCGGTGGCGACAGGCCTCCAGGGTGACGTCACGCAGGTCATAGCCGGGCCGGAACATCACCAGCGGCGTGTGTTCGAGCTCCGCGAGCGGCATCGGCGTGGGCGGCGCGGGCGCGTCGGCCACCGACGCCACCACCAGGCTCTCGCGCAGGATCGGGGCGGCGTGCAGCGCCGGGTCGACGCCGCGCTCCGGCTGCACGATCAGCGCCAGGTCGAGGCTGCGCGCCAGCAGGCCGCCGATCAGATCGGACGAGCTGCCCTCGGTCACGTGCAGCGAGATGCCGGGATGCTCGGCCCGGTACGTGCGCAGCACCGCAGGCACCAGGGACGAGCACAGGCTGGGGGTCGCGCCCAGGCGCACCGCGCCGCGACGCAGGCCGACCACGTCCTGCACGGCCTGCTCGGCCTGCTCGGCGTCGGCCACCATGCGCCGGGCCAGCGGCAGCAGGGTGTGCCCGACCGCGGTGAGCGTGACGGCCCCGCGGGTGCGCTCGAACAGCGCCGCGCCGAGGCTCACCTCCAGGGTGTGAATCTGCTTACTCAGCGTCGGCTGGGAAACCCCTAGATTGTCCGCCGCATGGGTGAAATGACGGGTTTCCGCGACCGCGAGGAAGTACCGAAGCTGTTGCAGTTGCACTCTCATAGCCTACGGCTATCCAGACGAGTCCGATCATGCATTAGACGAATGCCACGCTCCTACCTACCGTCCTAAGCGTGGCGGTTGATACGAAAACCAGGCCGGTTCCCGCAAGGGCCAACCGGCACACGACCGGGAGCCGGACGGCCCGCAGCACGGTGGCGCTCAAGCTGCTGATGGCAGTCTCCGGCCTCCTGCTCGTGCTGTTCCTGTTCGCGCACATGGCCGGCAACCTCAAGATCTTCCTGGGCGCCACCTCGTTCGACCACTACGCGCACTGGCTGCGCCAGCTCGGCGCGCCACTGCTGCCGGACACCTGGTACCTGTGGATCCAGCGCACCGTGCTGACGGTGGCCGTGCTGGCGCACATCGCCGCCGCCACCGTGCTGGCCCGCCGCGCCCGCGCCGCCCGCCCGGTCCGTTACGTGCACCGCCCCAAGGTGCAGGGCAGCTACGCCGCACGGACCATGCGCTGGGGCGGAGTGATCATCCTGCTGTTCGTGATCTACCACATCCTGGACCTCACGACCGGCACGCTGAACCCGAACAGCGACCCGCAGCACCCGTACGCCAACGTGGTCGCCGACTTCGCGCCGGCGCGTTGGTACGTGACGCTGTTCTACACGCTGTCCATCGTGGCCGTGGGCTTCCACCTGCGGCACGGCCTGTTCAGCGCGGCACGCACGCTGGGCCAGCAGACCGCGCGCGGCGAGCGCATCGCCCGCGGCGCCGCCCTGGCCCTCGCCCTCGTCCTGGTCGTCGGTTACCTGTCGGTGCCGTTCGCCGTACTTACCGGATTGGTTAGTTGATCATGTCGGACCTGTGGAAGCTCGGCGACGACATCGCCGACACCGCCGCGCCGGACGGACCCGTGGAGACCCGCTGGGAGCGCCGCCAGTTCTCCGCCAAACTGGTCAACCCGGCCAACCGGCGCAAGCTCACGGTGATCGTGGTCGGCACCGGCCTGGCCGGTGGCTCCGCCGCCGCCACCCTCGCCGAAGCCGGTTACCGGGTGCGGTCCTACTGCTATCAGGACAGCCCGCGCCGCGCGCACTCGATCGCCGCGCAGGGCGGCATCAACGCGGCGAAGAACTACCGCAACGACGGCGACTCCGTCTACCGGTTGTTCTACGACACCGTCAAGGGCGGCGACTTCCGCGCCCGCGAATCCAATGTGTACCGGCTCGCCCAGGTCAGCGTGAACATCATCGACCAGTGTGTGGCCCAGGGCGTGCCGTTCGCCCGCGAATACGGCGGCCTGCTGGACAACCGCTCGTTCGGCGGCACCCAGGTGTCCCGGACGTTCTACGCCCGTGGGCAGACGGGTCAGCAACTGCTGCTCGGCGCGTACCAGGCGATGGAACGGCAGATCGCGGCCGGCGCCATCGAGATGCACGCCCGGCACGAGATGCTGGAACTGATCGTGGTGGACGGACGCGCCCGCGGCATCGTGGTGCGCGACCTGGTCACCGGTGAGATCACATGCGATTTCGCGGACGCCGTGGTGCTCGCCTCCGGCGGCTACGGCAACGTGTTCTTCCTGTCCACCAACGCCAAGGGCTGCAACGTCACCGCCAGTTGGCGGGCGCACCGCAAGGGCGCGCTGTTCGCCAACCCCTGCTACACGCAGATCCACCCGACGTGCATCCCGGAGTCCGGCACGCACCAGAGCAAGCTCACCCTGATGAGCGAGTCGCTGCGCAACGACGGCCGGGTCTGGGTGCCGCAACGCGCCGACGACAAACGCGCACCCGGCGACATCCCCGAGGACGAGCGGGACTACTACCTGGAGCGGATCTACCCGTCGTTCGGCAACCTGGTCCCCCGCGACATCGCGTCGCGCGCCGCCAAGAACGTCTGCGACGAGGGGCGCGGCGTGGGCCCCGGCGGCCTCGGGGTCTACCTCGACTTCGCCGACGCCATCGCGCGCCTGGGTCGTCCCGCCGTGGCGGCCAAATACGGCAACCTCTTCGAGATGTACCAGCGCATCACCGGCGAGGACCCGTACGAGGTGCCGATGCGCATCTACCCGGCGGTGCACTACACGATGGGCGGCCTGTGGGTCGACTACGACCTGCAGTCCACCGTGCCGGGGCTGTTCGTGATCGGCGAGGCGAACTTCTCCGACCACGGCGCGAACCGCCTGGGCGCCTCGGCCCTGATGCAGGGCCTGGCCGACGGCTACTTCGTGCTGCCCAACACGATCAGCAACTATCTGGCCTCCGGGCCGTTCGAGCCGCTGTCCGCCGACCACGAGGCGGTGGTCGCGGCGCGCACCGCCGTCGAGGACCGGCTGTCCCGGCTGCTGGCCGTGGACGGCGACCGCACCGTGGACTCGTTCCACCGCGAACTCGGCCACATCATGTGGGAGTACTGCGGCATGGAACGTACGGAGGAAGGGCTCACCAAGGCGATCGGCCTGATCCGCGGCCTGCGCGACGAGTTCTGGTCCCGGGTCAAGGTGCCGGGCACCGGCGAGCAGCTCAACCAGAACCTGGAGAAGGCGGGCCGGGTCGCGGACTTCTTCGAACTGGCCGAATTGATGTGCATCGACGCGCTGCACCGCCGCGAGTCGGCGGGCGGCCACTTCCGCGCCGAAAGCCAGGCCGACGACGGCGAGGCGCTGCGCCACGACGACGAGTTCGGCTACGTCGCCGCGTGGGAGCACGGGGAGACCCCCACCCTGCACAAGGAAAACCTCGAATTCGAGTACGTTCACCCGAGCACGCGGAGCTACAAGTAATGAATCTATCGGTACGCGTGTGGCGTCAGTCCGGCCCGGATGACAAGGGCCGGATGGTCACGTACGACGTGAAGGACATCTCGCCCGACGCCAGCTTCCTGGAAATGCTCGACGTGCTGAACGAGAAGCTGATCCTCGACGGCGACGACCCGGTGGCCTTCGACCACGACTGCCGCGAGGGCATCTGCGGCATGTGCGGCATGATGATCAACGGAGTGGCGCACGGCCCGGAGCGCGCGACCACGACGTGCCAGCTCCACATGCGACACTTCGCCGACGGCGACGTGATCGACGTGGAACCATGGCGCGCATCGGCGTTCCCGGTGATCAAAGACCTGGTGGTGGACCGCAGCGCGTTCGACCGCATCATCCAGGCGGGCGGCTACATCACCGCGCCGACCGGCACCGCCCCGGACGCGCACGCGACCCCGGTGCCGAAGGCGGACGCGGACGCGGCCTTCGAGGCGGCCACCTGCATCGGCTGCGGAGCATGCGTGGCGGCGTGCCCGAACGGGTCGAGCATGCTGTTCACCGCGGCGAAGGTGGCCCACCTGGGCCTGCTGCCGCAGGGCCAGCCGGAACGCGACGGCCGGGTGCTGGACATGATCGACGCACAGGACGAGGCGGGCTTCGGCGGGTGCACGAACATGGGAGAGTGCACCACGGTGTGCCCGAAGGGCATCCCGCTGAACCTGATCGGCCGGCTGAACACGGATTACCGCAAGGCAGCCCGCACCCCCCACTAGCCCCACCCCCACCACCCACGGCGATCCCGCCACCCCACCACCCCCACCCGCCCCGACCCGCACGCCCGTGCCCGCCCGCACGCCCGTGCCCGCCCGTCCGCCCGTGCCCGCCCGTGCGCCCGTGCGCCCGTCGATCTTGGACTTTCCGGTCCGACTAATGCGATATAGGCGTCTGAATCCGGCACACTAACCTCAAGATCGGCGCGCCCGTCGGCCCCCCGTGCGCCGATCTTGGAGTTTCCGGTCCGATTAGTCGGCTATATCCGGGCTAATCGGGTGCGCTTACTCCAAGATCGGCGTGGGGTGGCGACCACCACGATCGGCGCGGGGCGGCGACCACCACGATCGGCGCGGGGCGGCGACCACCACGATCGGCGCGGGGCGGCGACCACCACGATCGGGGAGGGCCGGGACCGCCCGTGGTGGCGCCCGGCCGTCGCGGGTTGGCTGTCACCACCTACCCGGCCTCACCACGAGGACCGCGACCGTCGGCACCACCAGAGCCGCCAGCACCAGCGGCACGTACGCGCCGAGGTGCACCACCGCCGCCCCCAGCGGATTCGCCACCGCGATCGGTCCGAACATCGCCGCGTCGGCGGTGGCCGAGGCGCGTCCGAGCAGGTGCGCTGGTGTGTGCGTCTGCACGGCCACGATCGCGGCGATCAGCGCCCACGGCAGGCCGACGCCCACGACCATGCTTCCCGCGATGGTGGCTGGCCACCACGGCAGCATCCAACCGAGACATCCGGCCGCGAACAGCGCCGCCCCCGCCGCCGCGACGGTGGTCGCGCCCGCCCGCGCCAGCAGCCGCCCCACCATCAAACCGGCGACCAGGGATCCGGCGCCCTGGGCGCTGCCGAGCACGCCGAGGAAGGCGGGCGGCAGACCGATGCCGTCGGTGACCCGAGAGTAGACGGCGGCCGTGGTGAAGCCGGACGCCGCGATGGCCGTGGCGGCGATTGTCACCGGTGTCCGGACGGCCGGCGCGCGCCACCAGACGGCAAGCCCGGCCAACGGCCGCCCGACCCGCGATGACCCGCGCCGAGGCCGGCGATGGGACGGGGACGGCCGCCGGGACGCAGGCGCCGCCCGAGGCACAGGCGGCACGTGGGACGCAGGCGAGGCCGCTGCGTCGTCCAGCCGGTGCAGCGCCGCGTACAGGTCGGCGGTGCCCAGGGCCGTCGCGGCGCTCACCGCCGCCACCGCCGCGCCGCCCTGCCAGGCGTACAGGCCCGCGCCCGCCACCGGGCCGATCAACTTCATGCCCTCCTGCGCGCTGGAACGCCACCCGTTGACGTCGGCGAGCACCTCGGCCGGCACCGACGCGGGCAGCAGGGCCGACTCTCCCGCGCCCAGGATCACGTACCCCACCCCGCGGGTGAGCAGCACCGCGAAGATCAGCCAGATCTCTCCCGCCGACCGCACCGCGACGAGCGCCAGCAGCACTCCCGCGAGCAGGACGTTCGCCGTGATCAGCAGTCGCCGACGGGGCAGCCGGTCGACGAGGGCGCCGAGCCATGGGGCGGCCAGCACGGGCGCGTAGACGGCGAGGCCACCGAGGCCGGCGAGGCTGACCGATCCGGACAGATCCAGGATCCACACGGCCGCGGCCAGGGTCAGCACCGTGCTGCCAAACCCGGAGAGCAGCGAAACGGCCACGAAAAGGAAGGCATTGCGCTGCATACCGGCCCCGCTCCCGCACGCGCGGCCCATGGTTGAGCCGCATCGGCGCAAGTCTTCAACCCTGCGCGAAGTCGGGTCAATATCGTCAACGATTCATTGACAAGGGTGTCGGCCTCAAGAGGCCGGCGGGGGTGACGCGTCCCGCAAGCGGTCCCGCACGTCGGCCAGGGCCGCGGCGAGAGGTGCGGGCAGGCGCCACACGCTCGACCCGGCGATGTCCGTCATCGCCTGAGCCACCAGCGCGAACATCGCCCCCGGCGGGGCCTGGACGGCCGCCGCGACGGTGGCGCGGGTCAGCGCCGCGCGGACGAAACGCCTGTCCCATCGCGAGTCCGCGGTGATTCGCGCGTCCAGGCGGCCGACGGCGGACCGCAACTCGGTGAGCCCGTGCCGCCGGTCCGCATCGCGTCGCCGCGTCGCGGCGGCACGGGCGGTGGAGGCGGCGAGGCGCCCGCGGCGCTGCTCGGCGGCCTGGCGACTGGTCAGGCCGAGCACCGCGGCGATCTCACCCCAGGTGGCGCCGGCACGGCGTGCGCGGTCGATCAGATCGAGTTCGCGCCGATCGAGGTCGGCACGGGCGGCGGCGATCCCCGCGAGGTCGGACAGCATCACACGGTCACCGTGCCCGGCGTGCCCGGCACTCGTCAACGGTTCGTTGACACCCGGACCGGCACGGCATCCCGTGGTGACGGAGCAGGAGACAAGGGGGAGACGGCCGGCGGGCCTGCCCCCGTGTCAACCCACCGGCCGTCGTCATCGCGGCGCGGTCGGCGCACGAGGAGTGGTGTGATTCGTCTTTTGTCCGCCTCTGTGGGGATGAGGCCCGGCACTTCGCCACCGTAGGGCCGTTGATCGCCATGAACAACCGAATAAGCCGCCTATCGCAAGCGGCGGCGCACCACGACGACGAGTTGTGCCAACCCGGCCAACGCCAGGACCAGCCAGGCCGCGGCGGCCACCGTCACCACCCGGTCGCTGGCACCCGTACCGGAGAAGATCAGGCCCACCGCTCCCCCGACCACCAGTCCGGCGGCGGCCACCGACACCCGCGTGGGCCGTTCGGCCACGGTGACCACGCCGATGTCCGGCATGCCCGCGGCAGCGGCACGGGCGCGCACGTACTCGTGCAGCCAGCTCACCGCGCCGCCGGCGACCACCAGCCAGCCGGGGGCGCCGGCCAGCCAGAACGCGGCCAGCCACGCCGCCTCGCCCAGCCGGTCGGCCATCGAGTCGTACACGAAACCGATCCGGCTGGTCCGCCCGGTGACCACCGCGACCGCGCCGTCCAGGCCGTCGGCGAAGCTGGCCAGCAGCACGAGCAGGCCGCCCGCCAGAAGCCCACCGGGCCCCGGCCACGCGACCAACGGCACCGCCAGGCAGAGCAGCAGACCCGCGACGGTGACCTGGGTCGGCCCGGCGCCCCAGCGGGCCAGCAGGCTGCCTCCCGCGTACGCCGCACGGATCCAGCCGCGGATCACCGGTGACGCCTTGGCAGGATCGAAGCCGCCATGCAACTCGCTCCACGCGGCGGCGTACTCGTCCCAGGTCACCGTGGTCGAAGCCGGATCAGGCCGAGACGCTCGCGGCCAGGCGCTGCCACACCTCGCGGGTCGCCGTCGAACGATTCATGGTGATGAAGTGGATGCCCGGCACGCCCTCGTCGAGCAGCCGGCGGCACATCTCGCCGCACAGGTCGATGCCGAGCGCCCGGACCGCGGCGTCGTCGCCGGCGATCCGCTCGAAACGCTCCAGCAGCGCGGGCGGGAACGGCGCGCCGGACAGTTGGACCGCCCGTGCGATGGTGCCCATCCGCAGCACCGGCATCACGCCGGGCACGATCGGGGTGTCGCAGCCGGCCGCCGCGACCCGGTCCCGCAGCCGGAGATATTCGTCGGCGTCGAAGAACATCTGGGTGATGGCGAAGTCGGCGCCCGCCCGGCACTTGCGGACGAAGTTCCGGGTGTCCGACTCGATGTCGTCCGATCGGGGGTGTTTGTACGGGAAGGCGGCCACCCCCACGCTGAAGTCGCCGGACTCGCGCAGCAGCCGGACGAGTTCCTCCGCGTAGAGCACGCCGTCGGGATGCTGCACCCACTCGCCGGTGGGGTCCCCCGGCGGATCGCCGCGCACCGCGAGCACGTTACGGATGCCGGCACCGGCCAGCCGCCCGATCACGTTGCGCAGCTCGGCGATCGAGTGGTTCACCGCGGTCAGGTGCGCCATCGGCAGCAGCGTCGTCTCGGTCGCCACCCGCTCGGTCACCGAGACCGTGGTGTCCCGGGTGCTGCCACCCGCGCCGTACGTGATCGAGACGAAGTCCGGACGCAGCGGCTCCAGCTCACGGATGGTCTGCCAGAGCAGTTGCTCACCCTCGCGGTTCCGTGGCGGCATGAACTCGAAGGAGAACGTGGGCCCGGGACGGCGAATGAGGTCGCCGATTGCCGGAGACCCCGGACGCCGGGGAGTAAGTCCGTGAGACACGCTGCGATCCTACCGGTCCGTGCCTGCGCGGCAGAGCCCTTGGCGAGCCGCTACGTTGGCTCGGTGACAGCATCGACGCCGGTGGACCGTGCCGGACTCCGAGCCCGCGTGGACGCGGCTCTCACCGCATTCCTGACCGCACAGCACGCCCGGCTCGTCGCCGTGGATCCGGCGTTGGACGAGGTGGCGCGGGCGATCGAGGATTTCGTGCTGGGCGGCGGCAAGCGATTGCGGCCGGCGTTCGCCTATTGGGGTTACCGGGGTGCCGGCGGCGCCGACTCGGACCAGATCGTCACCGCGCTCTCGGCGTTGGAACTCGTCCAGGCCAGCGCCCTGATCCACGACGATCTGATGGACCGGTCGGACACCCGGCGGGGCGAGCCCGCGGTGCACCGGCGGTTCGCCGCGCAGCACACCGAGCGCGGCTGGCGCGGCGGCGCGAGCGCGTACGGGGACAGCGCGGCGGTGCTGCTCGGCGACCTGACCCTGGTCTGGTCGGACGAGATGTTGCAGGCCAGCGGCGTGGCACAGGCCGACCTGGCGCGTGCCCGGCCGGTGTTCGACGCGATGCGCACCGAGGTGACCGTGGGGCAATACCTCGATGTGCACGCACAGGCAACCGGGGACACCTCGCTGGAACGGGCGAGCAAGATCGCACGGTACAAGTCCGCCAAGTACACGGTGGAGCGGCCGTTGCTGCTAGGCGCCGCGCTGGCCGGCGCGCCGGAGAAGCTCAGCCGGGCGTACGCGGAGTTCGGACTGCCGCTGGGTGAGGCGTTCCAACTGCGCGACGACGTGCTGGGGGTGTTCGGCGACCCGGAGCGCACCGGCAAGCCGGCCGGCGACGATCTGCGCGAGGGCAAGCGGACCTATCTGGTGGCCGCGGCGTTCGCGGCGGCCGGGTCGGCGGAGCGCGCCGATCTGGAGGCCGGACTGGGCGATCAGGGCATGGACGACGCCCGGGTGCAGCGGTTGCGTGCCGTCATCCGGGACAGCGGGGCGCTTTCGCGCACCGAGCGCCGCATCACCGAGCTGACCACCGCGGCGCTTACCGCGCTGGACTCCGCCGACGTGCAACCGCAGGCGCGGGCGGTGCTGACCGAGTTGGCCGACGCGGCGACCCGCCGGACGGTCTGACCGTCGTCACCGATGCCCGCGCCGGGCGCGTTCCAGCACCCGGCTGCCCCGGCCCGCGACGGGTGTCCGCTGCACGCCGCGTCGTCCCAGCCAGACCCAGGTGGACAGGGTGAGCGTGACCATGGCAAACCCGAACATCAGGTCCTCCACCGGCGCGTACGCGATGCGCCATCCGAGGATCGCGGCCGGATCGTAGATCACGATGCGCCGCCCGGTCAGGATGCCGTTCGAGAGCAGTTGGAACAGCACCACGATGGGATAGGTGGCCCAGAACACCGCGCGTGTCACCAGCCGGGTGCGCAGCACCAGCAGGTCGACGGCGAGCGCCCCGGCCACCCCGAGCAGGGCCGCCGCGGTGTAGCTCACTCGTCACCCGCCGGGCGGCCCAGCACCGCACGCACCGCCTCGAAGCCGAGCACCGCGCAGACCGGCACCACGAGGAAGAAGAGCACTTCGTCCAGGGGCAGGCCGCCGGGGAACACGATCCCGGTGGTCTGCGCCGGGTCGAAGCTCCAATGCCCCGCCGCGATCGCCGCCAGATCCCACAGCACGAACACCGCCGCCACCGGCAGCAGCGTCAACAGCAGCCGCCGCCAGCGGCGGAACACGTTGACCCTGAGGACGGGCTCCAGCCACAGCGCCGCGATCAGGCATCCGGCCAGCACCGCCACGTACGACAAATGGCGCATGGCCGGGTCAGAAACCGAGCGCCTGGGCCCGCCGCTTGACCTCCCGGGCACGCGGACCGCCCAGGCCGAGCGCCGCGTTGCCGTCCAGATCCGGATCGGGTTGATAGAGCCACCGCAGTGTTTCTTCGTCGTTGTACCCGGCGTCGCGGAGCAGGGTGAGGACGCCGGGGAGGTGTTTGAGCACCGTGCTGTTGGCCACCAGCTCGGCCGGCACCCTGCGGACACCGTCGCGCTTCACGGCGATCAGCGAACCTTCGCGGATCATCTGGTTCACCTTGCTGATCGACACGCCGAGCTTCTCGGCGACGTCCGGCAGGTCGATCCAACCGGCCGGACCGGCGGTCACGAAATCGGTCACCGCTCCAGCGTGCCATGCGGCGCACACGGCCCACCACGCGGAACCCCGGCCCGGCGCGTGCCGGTCATTGCGGTACGCCGCACCGCCACCCGATCCGGACGGTTCGGGCGCACCGGGTAGGTGATGAGCGGCACGCCGCACCGCCGACGTACCCATTCGGTCTCACCTGTGGCATCCTGAACTGCCCCTACCGGATGGACACATACACTTCACGCCGATGGACACGACTGTTGCCGACGCGTTGATCGGCACCACGATTGACGGGCGCTACCGGATTACCGGTCGTGTCGCCCGCGGGGGCATGGCGACCGTGTACACCGCGACGGACGACCGGCTGGGCCGCACCGTGGCGCTGAAGATCATTCATCCGTCCCAGGCCACGAACGTCCACTTCGTCGACCGGTTCACCGACGAGGCCAAGACGATCGCCCGGCTCGCCCACCCGAACGTGGTCGCGGTTTACGACCAGGGTCGCCACGAGGGCCTGCCCTATCTGGTGATGGAGTACGTGCAGGGCCGCACCCTGCGTGACCTGCTGACGCAACGCCGCCGGCTGAACCCGGTGGAGGCGCTGGCCATCGTCGAGCAGATGCTGGCGGCGATCGCCGCGGCGCACCGGGCGGGCCTCGTCCACCGGGATGTGAAACCGGAGAATGTGCTGGTCGCCGAGGCGCCCAGCGGCGGCGTCGCCAACCTGGTGGACGCCGTGGTCAAGGTCGCCGACTTCGGCCTGGCCCGTGCGGTGGAGGCCAGCAGCGGCGGCGAGGACGACGGGCACCTGTTGGCCACCGTGGCGTACGTCGCTCCGGAACTGGTCACCGACGGGCACGCGGACGCCCGGACGGACGTCTACTCGGCCGGCATCGTGCTCTACGAGATGCTCACCGGCCGGGTTCCGTTCGACGGCGACGACCCGGTGCACGTCGCGTGGCAGCACGTGGACAACGACGTACCGCCGCCGTCGGCGATCGTGCGCGGTCTGCCGCCGGGCATGGACGAACTGGTCGCCCGCGCCACCCGTCGTGACCCGGGTGCCCGCCCGACCGACGCCGGTGCGCTGCTGGCCGAGGTGCAGGTGGTGCGCGACGACCTGGGCGCGGCGAACGTGCAGACGGCGCTGCTGCGGCAGGTGCCGTCGCACCGCCCGGCGGCGACCGACGCGACCACCGTGGTCCCGACCGTCCCGGACCGCCACGGTCCGGACCACACCGCCCCCTTGGACCGCACCGCCCCGATGGACCGGCCCTCCTGGGCCCGCCTCCCCGACCAGGGCCGGGTGCACGGGCAGCGCCGCCGCACCCCCGGTGGGCAGACGCACCCGGGCGCTTCGGGCCGGGCACCCGGCCGGAGTGGTGTCGACCGGCGGCGAGTGCTGATCCTGGCCGCGGTGGCGCTGATGGTGCTGACCGTGGTCGGCAGCACCTGGTGGGTCACCCTGGGCAGGTACGGCCAGGCGCCGGAACTGGTCAACATGACCCGGGCGCAAGCCGAGCAGCGCGCCCAGCGGGACGGCTACGAGCTGCTGATCGGCGACGGCCAATACAGCGAGACCGTCAAGAAAGACGTGGTGCTGGGCCAGAACCCGGCGCCGGACGCCAGGATCGTGCGCGGCGGGGCGATCACCCTGTCGCTGTCGCTAGGCCCGGAACGGTACCCGGTGCCGGACGTGACGGGCATGGAGCTGTCCGCCGCCAAGGCGGGCCTGGAGGAGGCGAAGCTCACCCTCAAGGAGGGCGAGCGCCAGTACAGCGACGCCACCCCGGAGGGTGCGGTGATCTCCACCGACCCGAAGCCTGGCACGCCCCTCAAGCCGGGCGCCACGGTCACCGTGGTGGTCAGCAAGGGCAACGCCCCGATCAACGTTCCCGATCTGGGCGGCAAGAACATCAACGACGCCCGCGCCCAGTTGCAGCAGCTCGGCCTCAGCGCGGTGGAGCAGTACGAGGACAACGACGCGCCGGCCGACACCGTCATCGGGCAAACGCCGAAGGCGGGCACCGGCGTGGCGAAGGACGCCGAGATCAAGCTGACGGTCAGCAAGGGGCCGCCGCAGGTCACCGTGCCGCGGGTCATCGACCTGCCGTGTCAACAGGCGCAGCAGCAGTTGCAGGGCATGAACCTGAAGGTGCGGGTCGACTTCAACCCCAACGGGACGGTACGCAACCAGCAGCCGGGCGAGGGCACGCCGGTGGCGCCGCAGAGCGAAGTCGCGATCCAGTGCTTCTGAGCCGCATCGGATCGCACACGCCGACGTCCGGCGGGCTGGCGAAGGCCGCCCTGCCGTACGCGGACGCGGCCGGCTCCGAGGCGCTGCAGGTCTACGTGTCCAACTCCCGTGGCTGGGCGTTGCCGGGCGGCGACCCGCGGCAGGACACGTTGTTCCGGGACGGGTGCGGCGAGCGCGGCCTGCCCGCGTACGTGCACGCGTCCCTGCTGGTCAACCTGGGATCGCCGACCGATCTGACGGTGGAGCGGTCGGTGGCCACCCTGGAGCACGCACTGACCCGCGGCGCCGCGATCGGCGCGACCGCGGTGGTCTTCCACGCGGGCAGCTCGGTCGACCCGGCGCACGACGCCACGGCGATGCATCGGGTGCGTGCGGCGCTGTTGCCGCTGCTCGACCGGGCCGCCGCGGAGGACGGGCCGCGGCTGCTGGTGGAGCCGAGCGCGGGGGGCGGACGCAGCCTGGCGTCGAAGGTGCAGGATCTCGGCCCCTACCTCGCCGCGGTGGACGACCACCCCTGGCTGGGCGTCTGCTTCGACACCTGCCACGCCTGGGCGGCCGGGCATGACCTGGCCAGCCCGGGTGGCATGACCGCGACGCTGGACGCGCTGGTCGCCACGGTGGGGCGGGAACGGCTGCGGCTGATCCACGCCAACGACTCGAAGGACGGGTGCGGCTCGGCACGCGACCGGCACGAAACCATCGGGGCGGGGCAGATCGGCGCGGCGGCGTTCACCGAGCTGCTCGCTCATCCGGTCGCCGCGGGCGTGCCGGTGATCGTGGAGACGCCCAGCGGCACCGCCCACGAGGGCCACGCCGCGGACATCGGCCTGCTGAAGTCGCTGCGCCCGGCGGCCTGACCCCGGCTATCCGGCCGCCAGCAGCGCGCCCAGCACGGTGCCTGCCTGGTCCACGTCCTCGTCGTCCACGTCCAAGTGGGTGACCACTCGCGCCAGGTGCGGCAGCATCGCGGCGATCAACACCCCGTGCTGCTCCGCCCGCGCGGCCAGGGTGGGTGCGTCAAGCGTGGTCTTGGTCAGGTCGAGCAGCACCATGTTGGTGCGCACCTGGGCCGGGTCGACCACGCCGTACGGCGCGAGCGTGTCGGCGATGCGCCGGGCGCGGGCATGGTCCTCGGCGAGCCGGGCGACATGGTGGTCCAGCGCGTACCGGCCGGCCGCCGCGAGGACGCCCACCTGGCGCATGCCGCCGCCGATTCGTTTGCGGATCTGCCGCGCCTGGGCGATGCGCTGCCGGGAACTCACCACGAGGGACCCGACGGGCGCCCCCAGCCCCTTGGACAGGCAGACCGACAGGGTCTGGAAGAGCTGGCCGTAGACGAACAGCGGCACCCGGTCCGCGACGTGCGCGTGCCAGATCCGAGCGCCGTCGCAGTGCAGGGCCAGCCCGGACGGACTGGCCGCCAACGCCACCTCGGCCAGCCGGTGCAGCGTCGCCAGCGGCACCACGCCGCCGCCGCCGAGATTGTGCGTCTGTTCGACGGCGAGCGCCTGGGTGGGCACCGACGGGAAGCCGGACGGGCGGATCATCGCCGCCACGACCTCCGGATCCAGTGCCGCGCCCACCGCCGGCCAGGTGCGGGTGGAGATGCCACCGATCGCGGCGGCGGCGCCCGCCTCGTAGGTCACCACGTGCGCGTCGGCGCCGGCCAGCAGCTCGCCGCCGCGATCCACGCACAGTTGCAGCGCGACCTGGTTGGCCATCGTGCCGGACGGGAAGAACAACGCCGCCTCGTGCCCGAACATCGCCGCGACGTGCGCCTCCAGCTCGACGACGGTGGGGTCGTCGCCGAAGACGTCGTCGCCCACCTCGGCGGACGCCATCGCCTCGCGCATCCCCGGCGTGGGCCGTGTCACGGTGTCCGACCGCAGATCGATCATCGGACGGCCGGACCGCTGCTCAGCCACGCAACATCTCCGCCACCAGGAAGGCCAGCTCAAGGCTCTGCTGGGTGTTCAGCCGAGGGTCGCACGCGGTCTCGTACCGGTCCGGCAGGTCGAGGTCCTCGATGCCCTGCGCGCCGCCCAGGCACTCGGTGACGTCCTCGCCGGTCAGCTCCACGTGGATGCCGCCGGGATGGGTGCCCAGGTTGCGGTGCACCTCGAAGTAGCCCAGCACCTCGTCCACGACGCGGTCGAAGTGCCGGGTCTTGTATCCGTTGGACGACTCGTGCGTGTTGCCGTGCATCGGGTCGCACTGCCAGACCACCTTGGCGCCCACCGCGGTGACCTTCTCCACGATCGGCGGCAGCGTGTCCCGGACCTTGCCGTTGCCCATCCGGCTGATCAGTGTGAGCCGCCCCGGGATGTTGTCCGGGTTGAGCTTCTCGCACAGCTCGATCGCCGTCTCCGGCGAGGTGCCGGGGCCCAGCTTCACCCCGATCGGGTTGGCGATGCGGCTGATGAAGTCGATGTGCGCGTGGTCCAACTGCCGGGTACGCTCGCCGACCCACAGGAAATGCCCCGACAGTCCGTACGCGCGACCGTCGGAGACCCGGGTCAGCGCCCGGTCGTACTCCAGGGCCAGCGCCTCGTGCGAGCAGTACAGGCTGACCTTGCGCAGTTCGTCGTTGTCGGTCATGCCGCAGGCCCGGATGAAGTCCAGCGCCCGGTCGATCTCCCGGGCGATCGCCTCGTAGCGCTCCCCCGCCGGGGATGCCCGCACGAAGTCCTTGTTCCAGTCGTGCAGGCCGTGCAGGTCGGCCAGGCCGCCGGCGAGATACGCGCGGAGCATGTTCATCGCCGCCGCCGAGTTCGCGTACGCCCGGATCATCCGCTGCGGGTCTGCCACCCGCGCGGCCTCGTTGGCGTCCAGCGAGTTGATCAGGTCGCCCCGGTACGCCGGGAGGCCGAGCGCGTCGGTCGGCGACGACCGTGGCTTGGTGTACTGCCCGGCCACCCGGGCCACCTTCACCACCGGCATGGAGGCGCCGTAGGTGAGCACCACCGCCATCTGCAGCAGGGTGCGGGCGTTGGCCAGCAGGTGGCTCTCGGTGTTGTCCGAGAACGTCTCGGCGCAGTCCCCGCCCTGCAGCAGGAAGGCCCGACCCTCGCACACCTCGGCGAGCCGGTGCCGCAGGTGGTCGACCTCGTAGGGCGCCACCACCGACGGGACGTTGTCCAGGACCTGGCACACCGACGCCACCTCGGCCATGTCCGGCCAGGGTGGCATCTGCACACGCGGCAGGCCGCGCCACACGTCGAGACCGAGCGCCGCGTCCTCGGCGGAGTCGGTGGAGGGACGGGAGGTCTGCAGAGCCGGGCTGCCGACCGCGGGATAGCTGAGCTGATGCCACTCGCGCATGCGGATGAGCCTACGGCGAGCGGGACTGGGCGAAACCACCGATCCCCTCCCCATCCCATACGGCGAGCGGGGCGCCGGCCCGAACGGCCGACGCCCCGCTGCGTTTCTCGCCCCGGTGTTACAGGTTGTTCTTGATCGCGCTGATCAGTTCGCCGTTGCTGGTGTCACCGGAGAACTCCCAGAAGAACGCGCCGCCCAGGCCCTGCTGCTTCACGTAGCTCATCTTGCCCGCGATGGTGGCCGGGGTGTCGTAACCCCACCAGTTGTTGCCGCACTTGGCGTACGCGGTGCCGCCCGCGGTTCCGGTCGCCGGGCAACTGTTCTTCAGCACCTTGTAGTCCTCGATGCCCTGCTCATAGGTGCCCGGCGCGGCGCCGGTCGCGCTGCCACCCGGAGCCGCCTGGGTGACACCCGTCCAGCCCCGGCCGTAGAAGCCGATGCCGAGCAGCATCTTGCTGGCCGGCACTCCCTTGCCCTTCAGCTTCTGGATGGCCGCGTCGGACCAGAAGCCCTGGGTCGGGATGCCCGCGTACGAGTTCAGCGGCGAGTGCGGGGCGGTCGGGCCCTGCGGGCTGAACGCGCCGTAATAGTCGTAGGTCATCGGGAACACCAGGTTGAGCTTGGCGATGCCGGACGCGTAGTCGGCCGCGTCGAGCTTGCCGCCGTTCGAACCGTCCGCCGAGATCGCCGAGGTGATCAGGAAGCCGGAACCGAACTTGTTGCGCAGCGCGCTGATCACCTTGTTGTACGCGTCCGGCCCGCTGTTGTCACAGGACAGGCCGCAGGCGTTCGGGTACTCCCAGTCGATGTCGATGCCGTCGAAGACATCCGACCAGCGGGAGTCCTTGATCAGGTTGTAGCAGGAGTTGGCGAACCCGGTCGGGTTGGCCGCGGCCTGGGTGAAGCCCCCGGACCAGGTCCAGCCGCCGAACGACCAGATCACCTTGATGTTCGGGTACATCTTCTTGAGCTTGCGGAGCTGGTTGAACGAGCCGCGCAACGCGCCCGCGTCCCAGGTGTCCGCGACACCGTCGACGCTGTCCGCCGCCGTGTACGCCTTGTCGTAGTCGGCGTACGAGTCACCGATCGAGCACTGGCCACCGGTGGTGTTGCCGAAGGCGTACAGGATGTGCGTCAGCTTGGCGGCCGAGCCGCTGGTGACGATGTTCTTGACGTGGTAGTTGCGGCCGTACACGCCCCATTCGGCGAAGTAGCCGACCACGTTCTTGCCGCTGCCACCGGGGTTGCCGGGGGGCTGGGTGGTGGGCGACGTGGTGGGCGGGGTGGTCGGCGGGGTGGTCGGCGGCGTGGTCGGGGTGCCGCCGCCACCGCAGGACCCGTTGTTGATCCAGACGTCCCATTGGCCGCTGTGCGTGGCCGGGTTCTCGTTCTGGGTCCACCACTTCGCCGTGTAGTTGATGCCCTGATAGGACGCCCGATCGTCCTTGACATAGACGGAAGAGGAACTCCAGGCGGGGGCACAGGCGGCAGCCGCGGACGCCTGGACCATCGGCACCGTCGAGGCGGCGACCGCCACGATGGCACCGGCCCAGAGAGCGCGGCGAACGGATTTCTTCAAGGCGTCTCCTCGGGCAACAGTTAGGAAACTTTCCAAATGGAATCTTGAAGAGACGGTAGTCACATCAAAGAAGATCAGTCAAGGGAGGTCAGCGGGATTAAGCACCCGCTCAAGTTTTCGCCTCCAATCTCAACGGTGTGCCATCGAGCCATGACAACGCGTAGTCTTCGGACATGACCATCCCCGACGTCGATATCGACGCCCGCGCCGGAGGCACACCTTCGAACCGTTGCCTCCGGCGGGCCACCCCGGTGGTCGTAACCCCTGGCTGCAGCCGCCGTGCAGCAGGATCTCGGAGCGCGGCCGTCCGCTGTCGACGAGCCGCCGCCCCACTGAGCAGTCGATGAGCATCAACGTCATCGGCGTGGACGCGTATCCGCTCGGCTGGGTCGGCATCGAGCTACGCGACGGACGATTCGCCCGCGCCGTGCTCGCCTCCACCCTGTACGAAATCGTCGCCGCCAGCTCCGGAGCCGCGGTCATCGGCGTCGACATCCCCCTGGGCATGCTGCCCGACCGGTGGCGCGCCGCCGACACGGTCGCCGCCGACCAATTGGGACCGCGCCGCAGCAGCGTGTTCCGGGTGCCGCCGCGCGCCGTCTGGCAGGAGAACGACTTCGCCGCGGCGAACCGCCTGTGCCGCGAACTCACCGGCGCGGGCCTGTCCCGCCAGTCCTGGGCGCTGCGCCCGAAACTGCTGGAAGCCAACGCCATCTGGGAGCGTCACCCGGGTTTACTGTTCGAGGCGCACCCGGAGGTGTCGTTCCGGGAGATGGCCGGTGAGCCCTTGGCGTATGCGAAGAAGACCTGGACCGGTCAGGGACGCCGGCGAGACCTGCTGGCGCGGCACGGCATCGTGTTGCCCGACCACCTGGGACCGGCAGGCCAGGCGCCACCGGACGACATCCTGGACGCGGCGGCGGTGGCGTGGAGCGCACATCGGATGGCGACGGGTGCGGCGCTGTCGCATCCGAACCCGCCCGAGGAGGCAGACGGCACCCACATAGCTATCTGGTACTGACCGCAACCCGCCCCCGCGCACTCCAACGGCTCGATGCCCCACCCCACCCCACCCGACGCCCCCACCACGCCACGCCCCGCCAACGCCGCCCCACCACGCCACGCCCCACCCCGCCCACGCCACGCCACGCCCCGCCCACGCCCCACGCCACGCCAACGCCGCCCCACCCACGCCACGCCCCGCCCCACCACGCCCCACCCCGCCGAGCCCCGTCGAGCCCCGCCGAGCCCCGCCGATCTTGAACTTTGCGTGCTAGATATAAGCCAGCACAACCGACATGTCCGACCACGAAGTTCAAGATCGACGTGGTTGACCCCCAGCACCCCGTCGATCAAGGAGAATGTGTGCCCGAAAAGGGGCGCCAGATCCGACTTGTCCGACCCGAAAGTCCAAGATCGGCGCGGGTGCGGGGCGGGGCGGCGCGGGTGCGGGGGCGGGGCGGGGCGGGGCGGGCGTT